>NZ_OZ255835.1:5000-3605000 GCF_965277665.1 Lichenicoccus sp. | reverse complement strand
GCTCTGCAGCGCCGGGATCACGCCATACATCAGCTCCGAGGCCCGTCCGAGATCGCCGCGCCGCTGCGCGATCTCGACCTCGGAACGCGCCGCATCCAGCCGCTCCTTGAGCTTCTGGGTCGTGTTGACCCGCTCCTTCTCGCTGCGCCACGTCGCACTCATCGCGTCCGATCGCTCGTCGAGATCGGCAATCTCCTGTTCCAGCTTGCCCAGCCGGTCCCGCGAGGCAGCATCGTCCTCGCGCTTGAGCGCCTCGCGCTCGATCTTGAGCTGGATCAGCCGACGGTCGAGCTCGTCGAGCGCTTCCGGCTTGCTGTCGACCTGCATGCGCAGGCGGCTGCCGGCCTCGTCCATGAGGTCGATCGCCTTGTCGGGCAGGAACCGGTCGGTGATGTAGCGATTGGACAGGGTTGCAGCGGCTACCAGCGCGCCATCGGTGATGCGCACGCCATGGTGCAGCTCGTACTTCTCCTTGATGCCACGCAGGATCGAGATCGTATCCGCCACCGAAGGCTCGCCGACAAAGACCGGCTGGAAGCGCCGCGCCAGCGCCGCATCCTTCTCGATGTACTTCCGGTACTCGTCCAGCGTGGTGGCGCCAATGCAATGCAGGGTGCCGCGGGCCAGTTCGGGCTTGAGCAGGTTGGACGCATCCATGGCGCCGTCGGCGCGGCCGGCACCGACCAGCGTGTGCATTTCGTCGATGAACAGGACCACCTCGCCGGCGGCGGTCTCGATCTCCTTGAGCACGGCCTTCAGCCGCTCCTCGAACTCGCCGCGAAACTTGGCCCCGGCGACCAGCGCGCCGAGGTCGAGAGCAAGCAGCCGCTTGCCCTTCAGCGCCTCGGGCACGTCGCCATTGACGATGCGCAGCGCCAGCCCCTCCACGATGGCGGTCTTGCCGACACCGGGCTCGCCGATCAGCACCGGATTGTTCTTGGTGCGGCGTGCCAGCACCTGAATCGCGCGCCGGATTTCCTCATCCCGGCCGATGACCGGATCGAGCTTGCCGTTCCGCGCAATCTCGGTCACGTCCCGGGCGTATTTCTTGAGCGCATCGAAGCCGGCTTCGGCGTTCTCGCTCGTCACCTTGCGGCCCTTGCGTATCTCGTCGACGGCCCGCTCGAGCGCCTGGGCGGGAGCATTGGCCTGTCGCAAGGCATTGGCCGTCGGCCCATCGGAGGCCGCGAGGGCCACCAGCAGACGGTCCTGCGCCACGAAGCTGTCGCCGGCCTTGGTCGCCGCCGTCTGCGCATTATCCAGCACGCGCACCAGGTCCGGCGTCGCCTGCGGCTGGCCGGCACCGCCTCCCTGCACCTTGGGCTGACGCGCCAGCTCGATCTCGACAGCCGTCTTCGCCGCCTGCGGATCGCCTCCGGCCGCCTTGATCAGAGCTGCCGCGGCACCCTGCTCATCGTCGAGCAGCGCCTTGAGCAGGTGCTCGGGCGCCAGACGCTGATGGAAGTCGCGGATCGCGATGGTCTGCGCGGCCTGCAGGAAGCCACGTGACCGCTCGGTGAATTTCTCGATGTCCATGCTGTTGCCCCTCTTGATCAGGCTGCTGCCGATCGCCCCCGATAAGGCTGGCGGCCGGCCCGATGGTGCGGGGGCTGAGCGACGTCCCTGGCCAGGCAACGCGCTCTTGAGCCCAGGCGCGATAAAACTGGTGATGCCGCGCGACGCAGGCAAGGGTGCCGCGGCTGCGACAGCCGGCGGACACGATGGCTCTCAGGCGGGGGGCTCTCAGGCGGGGGGCTCTCAGGCGGGGGGCTCTCAGGCGGGGGGCTCTCAGGCGGGGGGCTCTCAGGCGGGGGGCTCTCAGGCGGGGGGCTCTCAGGCGGGGGGCCCTCAGGCGGGGCTCTCAGGCGCGGGGGGCCGACTCCCGGATGATCGAGCGGTTCGCCTGCCTCAGCTGTTCAGCCGCATCGTCATAGGCGAACGGCAGGCAGGCGTATCGCCGGCCTCGCTCGACCGGAGAGACCGCATGCATCAACGAACATGAGAAAATCAGGGCGCCCCCGGTCGCGGGGCGGTAGGTGCGCGGCCCGAACTCCGGGAAGCCGATCTCGCCGCCTTCGAAGTCGTCATTGAGGTTGATCGAGATGGCGAAGCGACGATGCGCCGTCGCCTGCACCGTGTTGTCGCGATGCGGCCCGAAGCATCCGCGATCCGCGGCGTCGTAGCAGGCGAGGATGAGACGATCGAGCCGGGACGCCTCGAACTGGAACGCCTTGCGTATCTCGGGCACCGCGCGTCGGATGATGCGCGCCTGCACCTGCTGTACCAGTACGCGGTCGTGCAACGTGCAGTCACGGCGGCGCTTGAACCCCGGATCCGAGACCGCCCTCGACCGCCCCAGGTCGGTCTCGGTGAAGACGCCGGACGCCACGCTCTCGCTCGCCTCGTAGCAGGCGATCAGCCGCTGGCAGAACTCGGCTTCGAACAGCCCGGGCAATGACAGCACCGGCGCTCCGCGATCATTCGGGACCGGCTGCGCCGTCTGGCGCCTGAACGCCTCGATCACCTGCGCCGCTCGGCCCGGTGCCTGCTCTGTCACCCCCAGCACGCGCAGCATGGGATCGAGCACCACCCAGCAGGGTCGCATGCCCGCCGCATCGTTGCCATCCAACCGGCGAGCCCCGTAGAGGCGCCCCGCAAGCCCGTCGCTGTCCCAGAAAAACCGCGTTCCGGGGAGATCCTGCGCCACCCGCCGATGGCTCTCATCCTCGGGGTCGGCGCTGACACCGAACAGGATCGCCGTGCGCCCATCGAACAGGTCCCGACTGGCTTTGAGAGCAGCGAGATCGGCCGCCGTCTGCGGCTCCAGGCTGGACCGGAAGAAGAACAGCAGGACATGGCGTCCGGCCGACATGTCGAACGTGTAGGTTCCGTGCACCGTCGTGCAACGCTGACGGAACCAGGGGCCTGGATCCCCCGGCAGGAGTGTTGCGTACTCGGTCATGGCGAGGTCGAGCGTGCAGGAAGTCGCGGCCGCTGTCGATTGGCCGCCGCCGAGTGCACGGGGCGGTCGAGTTCGGGCGGTTCGGTCACCCGCCGGCCAGCGCCGCCACGTCTGCTGCGTCGCCGGGAGGCCGCGCCGCCTCTTCCCGGTCGATGAGGCCGCGGGCCAGCCGCAATGCGGCATACAGGTCATCCGCCACCGCATGCTGTTCGATCCGGTCGAGGATCGCCACGTCCTCCTCGCACCCGCTGACCCGCCGCCGCGTCTCGATCAGAAGCCGCGCCTGCTCCAGCGCCGGTGCCCGGTCCGCCTCGCCGCCCACATAGGCCGATTGCAACGCACAATAGATGCGGCGGAGCGGGCTGATGGCCTCGAGGCTCGACATGATCTGCTTGCCGAACAGGAAACGGGCTCGTGTCAGCAACTCGAGGCGGCTGCGCGTCCGGAACCGGATGGCGGCTCCGTTGATCACCATCATCTCGCCCGGCTTAAGGTCCAGGACCAGGTTCGCCATGCCGCTCCGTACCCTTTCCTGGCGTCGCGCGCTGTCTTGCGCGAGGCCCGAAGGCATCATGGCAGCGAGGCTTTAACGCCGGGTGAAGGCGGCGGTGAGGGCGTCAGATATAGTCCACGAGTGACAGCGTCTTTTCGTCGGCAACCAAATTGTAGCTTGCCGTCAACTGGTTCTGCAGGGCGACCTGCTGGGTCCGGACGGTTGTCGGGTCGGCATCCATGACCGTGTTGAGCTGGGTGTTCAGGGCGTCGCTCATGTCCGACAGGCTGCTCGATTGTGCGGTCAGGGTTGCCTGCTGCGCACCGAGGCTGCCAGACTGGTTGGCGAGCGCGGTGTTGATGGCCGGCATCAGGTTCGACGTGTCTGCAAGCAAGGTGCTGAACTGGGCCGTGCTACTGTCGGCTCCCGCCAGGCCCTTCACCGTCGCAAGCACGCGGATGAGGTCCCGTATGGACGAACCCGTGCTCGTCGCGGCGGTATCGGCCGGCGCAATATCGGCGCCCTGTGTCGCAACCATCCCGGCTGGGACCGACAGACCCGACCCGACGCTGACCTCGGGAACCAGGGCTGCGGCGGCCGATGGCGACACCGACAACGGCGCGGAGAACGGGCTCGCCGCGTCGTTGCCGGCCGCTGCCGCCAGCGTCGCACTCTCGACAGCGCTCGCACCTGAGGTTCCGACCTGCGCCACCGCGCCGGCGATGCCGGTGACGAGGCTGCTCAGGTTGAGGTCGGTGCCGGTGACCGGCGCCTGGTCGGACGCGCTGCCCGCAAACACGTAGCCACCGTTGCTCTGGGTATTGAGCAGTGACGTCAATTCACTGAGGTCGGCGGTGGCTGTACTGGACAACGCCGCGACCGCCGCCGGCGAGGTGACGGATTGCAGCCCGGTAAGCGCGGACTGCAGGCTGGTGGCCATGCTGCTGATGCTCGACAGCGCGTTCTGTGCCACCGATAGGTTGGTCTGACTGGCGGAGATATTCGTCTGCCAGGCATCGATGGTATCGAGCTGCGGCTGCAGGCTGATTGCTGCCGAACTATCAGCGCCGAAGCCCGCATAGCTGTCCGCGGCAATCCCGCTGCTCAACTGCGCGGTGAGCGAAACGTTCTGCGCGCTGAGCTTGTCTATGGTGCGCATGAGGGTCGGCATCATGCCGAAACCATTGCCGATCGCGCCTGACATCGTCCGCTCTCCTTACTATGCCGCCGGAGCGACGGCGGCCAGCAGCGCCGAGAACATGGACTGCACGCTGGTCACGACCTTTGCGTTCGCCTCGTAGGCGTTCTGCAGGGCCACGATCTTGGACATCTCGTCATCGATCGAAACACCCGAACTCGATGTCAGCGCAGCCTGCAGCGTCGTCTGCATGTCGGTCCCGGTGCTCTGCTGCGTGGTCGCGAGCCCGATGGTTTCCGCCTGGCTGCTGGTCAGCGTCGTGGCCAGCGATCCGAGGTCGCCGCTTCCGGCATATGGCGCGGATAGGGCGCCAGTGAGTCCCAGCCCTGCCGTGCTGGATGCAGCCTGGCTTGTTCCGGTAATGGTCTGCGTCCCGAACGTGCTGCTCAGGATGCCGTCGATCAGGGTGGTGAAGCCGGCCGGTCCACCCGCCGAGTTCGCGAGGAATGTCGCGGCTCCGGTGACCGCGCTGTCCTGACCGTCCCGGACCAGGGTGGGCGACGCCGTCACCAGCGGGTTGACCTGTATTTCGGCCGAAAAGCCGAGCTCGCCATTGGCCGGCAAGGGGATGGTTTGCGGCACGGTGACCAAGGTACTGTCCCAGGGCGTGCCGGCGGGCGCCTGCGTCGGGTCAGTCGCCGCGTTCGGGTCCGGCGACCAGCCGCCGGCATTCGTGAAGAGGTTCAATCCCGCCCCGCTGAACCGGGTCGCAAGCGTTGTCGAGAACGCATCCAGCTCTGCCTGCATGGTGGGAAGCGTGGTGTCGCGCAGCACGATGTTGGCCCCGATTGTCCCACCGGTCAGGGAGGCGGTGACATCCAGGCCGTTCAGGGTGATCGGGGGAATGGTCGTCGTGGCACCCGGCGCGGCGGACGCGACATAGCCGCTCGCTGCCGTGACCGGAGCGGCGCCGGCGGAGAGCAGCGGGCCGCCGGTCGGCCGGGTCGGCAGCGCGAGCCCACTGGTCGTACTCACCAGCATGTCACCGGTCGAGGTCGGTGTGAAAACCACCCCGAGCGAACTCGACAAGGTCGTCATCGCATCCAGGCGCTGGTTCTGCAGGTCGGCGGTATCGCCGCCCGTTGCCTGCAGTTCCATGATCTGCCCGGACAAGGTGCCAATGGTGGTGAGGTTGCTGTTGATCGTATCCAGGGTGACCGGTATCGCCGCCTGTGCTTCCTGTCGCTGGCTCTGGTAGGTGCCCGAAAGGCTGTTTATGCTCTGGGCCAGGGCCGAGGCGCTGTCGACCACGGTCTGCTGCTGCACGGCGCTGGAGGGGTCACTGTCCAGCGTGGTGAACGCATCCTGCAGGTTGCCGACCAGGCTGGTCAGCGTGTTGCTGTCGGTCGCGTCGGTCGTCGAGCCCTGCGCGGCGCTTACCGCAGAGAGGGCATTCACCGTCACACCCAGGCCGGCCACCGAGGCATTCTCGACATAGAGGCTGTTCTGCAGGGCATTGTTTAACGCAAGCGTGGTGGGCTGGACGACGACGCCGCTGGCGGCGCCGTCCGCATCCCGCGACCCAACGTTGGCGATCTCCGTCACATAGCCGGGCGTGCTTGCGTTGGATACGTTCTGCGACGACACGGCCAGCTGGTACTGGACCGCATTCAGGCCGCTCGACGCGATCGACAGGGAAGTGTTGAGGCTCATGCGTCCGTCGTCTCATCCGCCGTGACCGGTGTGCGTCCCGTACGACCCTGCACCGGCACCAGTTAAGGATCCGTAAAGCCTACTGCTTCATGCCAAGCGCGGTCTGCAGCATGTCGTTTGCGGTTGTGACGACCTTTGCGCTGGCTCCGTAGGCCTGCTGCGCCACGATCAGCTGGGTGAGGTCGGTATCGAGGTTGGTCGTCGATGCTTCAACGGAACCGGTCTGGAAGCTGCCCGCGCCATTCTGCCCGGCGAATTGCAGGCTGGCGGCGCCGGATTGCGTGGTCGCGGTGTAGGCCTGGCCGTCCTGAGCCTGGAGACCGTTCGCGTTGGCAAACGTGGCCACAGGCACTTTGGCGAACACCTGCGACTCGCCGTTGTCGAAGGTTGCCACCACCGAGCCGTCCGTCTCCATCGCAAAGGAGCTGAACTTCCCGGCCGCCGTTCCATCCTGGGTCGGATTGCCGGCGTTGAAGGCGGTGGAGGTGGCGGTCGCCATGTTGGTGCCGACACCGGTATTCAACGTGCCGATATTGAGCGTGATCGGGGTCGTGTCGGCTCCGACCGGCCCGATATTGTAGCTCGACGGATCTGCGGTGGCGCCCGGGTTGGTCGCGTCGGGAGAGAAGGACTGGATTGTCCCATCGGCGTTGAACACGACCTGCGCCGTCGGCAATGCCGTGGCCGTTCCACTGACGCTCAGTGTGTAGGTACCACCGGTCGCCGGCGTGACGGTGCTGTTGGCTGCCGCGGTCTGCTGCCATTGCATCGTCAGCGGCTTGGCGATGCCGTTGCTGTCGTACGCAGTGACTGCCGAGTTGACCACGGCCGAGGGCAGCGTTGCGGTCGCGCCGGCGACCGGAAGGGTTGCCGCCACGGTGACCTCCGTCGTCGCCGTCGGCGTATAGGTGAGGTTGTTGATATTGATCGGCCCCAGCGTGCTCGAGGTGGTACTCGACCCGCCGGCTGACGTCACTGCGTAGCCGTCCAGATATTCCCCGGCGCTGTTCACCAGGTAGCCATCGTTGTTGCTCTGGAAATCGCCGGTACGCGTATAGTATTGCGTCGCACTCAAGGCCGGTTGCGTGGTGGTGGACGCGCCACTGATCTCGTTCACCGCGAAGAACCCTGAGCCGTTGATCGCCAGCGCTCCGTTGGCGCTGCTGGCCGTGATCGTGCCTTGCGCCTGGTTCGCATACTGGGTCGTGGCGACCACCGAACTGGACTGGCCGGCGATCGCACTGGACGCCTCGACATAATCGGCGAAGCTCGTACTGGTGGCCTTGTAGCCGACCGTCTGGCTGTTCGAGATGTTATTGCTTATGTTGCTGAAGGCGAGCGATTGGGCGGTGAGGCCGCTGACCGCGGTGTCCATTGCGCTGAAGATCGACATGGCGTGTGTTCCTGCTCCTGGCGGATCGATGCACACCTGCTCCTGGCGGATCGATGCACACTCGACAGCATGAACCGTGCCACTCCGCAGAGGGCGGATCAGGGCCGTCTGTCCTTGCAATTCACCCACGCATAAGTGCCGCCCTGCAACTTCTGCCGGGTTGAAGCTGCCGGGCAGCGGCAAATCCTGCCAGTTGCATGGCCGCTGACCCGGGTTCCCGGCCGACGGAAGTTGGCCCCAGGCTTGTTGGCCCCAGGCTTGCAAGTTGTGGTTCCGAAATGAACAGCATCCCATCCGTTCTCCTTGTTCCGGTTGCAACATCAACTGGCCCGCGTGACCCGGTGGCGGCCGATGCCGCCGGTTCGGGCGCCGCGTTCGCGACCGCGCTGCAGGCCAGTGCCGTCGCTTCACCCGATATTAACCAATCCTCCCTAGCGTCGGCGGGCAGACCGGCAACAGGAGCAAGCGCATGTCCGCTTCCGACCAGCGCCGCAACCCGCGCGAAATCCGGCATGGCGCCAAAGCCGCCGAGCCCATCTAGAATGTCGGCGAGCCCCTTGCCCGGCGATGCGGGCGGCACCTCGGCGCGCCCTGCGGATCCGTCGCCGCCGCCGGCCGCCGGCACATCGGCCCCGCGCGCCGATACGCAGGCGGCCGACGGTCCTGACCCGACGCAGGCGGCCGATGCTTCGGCGCCGCCTGACCGGCCCCAGGGCGTTGCTCCGCCGGATCGCCGCGTTGCCGAAGCCTCGCCGCAGGGCGCCCGGTCCGCGCACACGGGACAGGCCCATGCTCGCGTCGGCGATCGCGTCACGACGGCGGCCGACGCGGCATCCGTGGCACTGCCGGGTCAGGCGACGGCCGCTCCCATCGCCGCGGCAATCCCGATGCCCCAGACGCCTGCCCAGCCCGTCGCACCGGCGGACGGCACAGCCGATGGCGATGGCGCGACGGAGGCTCCGGCCGTCGGCACCGGCGCAGGTGGACCGGGGCTGCATGCCCCGTCCCGGGCGGCGGTGCCCGCGCAGGGGTCGCGGGGTCCGGACGCCAAGGCATCGGGTCTGCCTGCGGACGCACAGCCACCGACCGATCCGCTCGAGGCTCTCCAGCCGATCATGTCGGCACCGGGCAGTCCGGACGCGACCGCAGCCGCAGCCGCAGCGGTGCCAGCCGGTCTCGCCCAGTTGCCGCTTGCGGCCATGCAAGCCGGCATGGCGATGCATAGCGGGGGAGCCGCAGCCGCATCGGCAACATCGACCGCGCCGCCGGAAGTCCAACAGACCGCGCCGGCCATCGTCTCGCTTGCAAGCACCAAGGACGGCGCCAGCAGCCTGACGGTCTCGCTCAATCCGCGCGAGCTTGGCGCGGTCCAGGTCCAACTGGTCCGCGCACAAGACGGCAGCACCAGCCTGACCGTCACCGCCGATCGCGCCCAGACGCTGGAGCAGCTGACGCGGAACGCGCATCACCTGCACGAGGCCCTGGACGCCGCGAACATCCCGACCGATCACCGCACGCTGGCCTTCGCCTTGTCGCCCTCGGCCGACGACGGGTCCGGGACCGCCGGTCGAGGCAATCCGCAGGGTAGCGGCGGTGGGCAGAACAGCCCACAGCGGCAACCGGCCTGGGAAAGCCGGGATGGCGCCAGCCGGAATTCCGCAGCCGGCAGCGCCACCGCAGGGAGCGCCTCGCCGGCCACCATCGCCAGGCGCTGGATCGCCAGCGGCCTGAACATCACAGCCTGACGGGCAAGCCCCCGTAGCAACAGCGAAGGACACCACCGTGAGCGGCAGTATCTCGAACCAGACCAGCCTGCTTTCCGCTGCGGCGCAGGCAGCCAAGACCAACGCGATCGCGGCGAACTCGAGCGCCAGCGCTGCCAGCGCCGCTTCATCATCGACGGCGCTGTCGTCGATCGCCGATAACTTCAACTCCTTCCTGACCATGTTGACCACGCAGCTGCGGAACCAGGATCCGAGCGCGCCGACCGACGCCGACCAGTTCACCAGCGAGATCGCAACGTTCGCCGGTGTCCAGCAGCAGGTGAACACCAATACCAACCTCAACCAGCTCATCTCGATCACCCAGAGCGGGCAGGTGGTCAGCGGCAACAGCCTGGTCGGTCAGCAGGCAAGTGCCACCTCGGCGCAGATGCCTTTGCAGTCCGGAACCGGCAACATCAGCTTCACCACGACCGGCGCCGAACCAGTCGCGATCGCGGTGACCGACAGCTCGGGCAATGTGGTCCGCTCCGTGCAGGAGACATCCTCCGCCGGCAGCAACAGCTGGACCTGGGACGGCAAGGACAATGCCGGCAACACGATGCCGGATGGCGCCTACGGTGTTGCCGTGGAAACCCAGGACGCGAACGGCAATCCGCTCGCCATCCCGTTCACCGTCAAGGGAACCATCACCGCGGTCTCCAAGGCCGCCAGCGGCGACGTGATGCTCAACATGGGCGCAGAGAGCGTCGACATGAACGCGGTCACCGGCATCGGCTCTTCCGCTTGACGTCGCTCCAGGGAAGCGATCGTCGCACCCGGCACAATCTGCCTAGCGCTTAACCTTTCGGTAAGCCGACACCGTCATCATCGCGTTCGTGGCGTGAGAGCCTGTTTGAAAACGCCTGATGCTGGATGAGAGCGGGCCGCAGGCCCGCGGCCGGCTTGGCTTTCCGAGCACCGGAGCGGAGCGGCCTTGATGGCCGTGAGCACCGAAGCGAGGAAAGCCGCGTCGGATCGCCAGCAGCAGGTGTTTCCAAACAGGCTCTCAGCCCTCCCACGGAAACGAGTGCATGATCCAGTTCTCCCGCGCCGCATCGTTCGTGTCGGAGCCAGCGTGAAGGCGCTGCTCGCCGGACTGGCCGCACTCGGCCCCGCGCGGCTGGCAGCGATGGGTGCCGTCGCGCTGGCGATGATGGCCATGCTGGCCATGCTGGCGCTGCACGGTGGCGGCACGCCGCACATGGCGCTGCTGTATGGCGACCTCGATATACGCGAAGCGGGCCAGATCGCCGAAACGCTGGACAAGGCGCACATCCCGCACGAACTCGGCGGCCAGGACGACCGGATCATGGTGCCCGGCGACCAGGTGGCCGCGGCCCGGCTGCTGCTGGCACGCAACGGCCTGCCGTCGGGCGGCTCCGTCGGCTACGAGATCTTCGACCGCGGCGACAGCCTGACCGCGACCCAGTTCGAGCAGACCATCAACCAGACCCGCGCGCTCGAAGGCGAACTGGCCCGCTCGATCCGCCTGATCAACGGAATCCGGGGTGCGAGGGTGCATCTGGTGCTGCCCCATCGCGAGCCGTTCGCGAGCGAGGAGCAGCCGGCGCAGGCCAGCGTGCTGCTGTCGATGACCGGATCGAGCCGGCTCGATCCGGAAGCGGTGCAGGCGGTCGTCAACCTGGTCTCCGCGGCGGTGCCCGGCCTGAAGGCGGCCAACATCGCCATCATCGACAGCCGCGGCAACGTGCTGGCGCGCGCCGGCCAGCCGACCGGTGCGCAAGGCATGGCTCGCAACGTCGACGAGTTGCGCCAGGCCACCGAGATCCGCCTGGCGCATGCCGTGGAAGAAATGCTGGAGCCCTCGCTCGGCGCCGAGCATGTGCGTGCCGAGGCGTCGGTGACGATGAATGTCGATCAGGTGCACGAGACCCAGGAGAGCTACAATCCGGATCAGCAGGTCCTGCGGTCCCAGCAGACGAGTTCCGACAAGAGCCACAACACCGAGGCCGATGCGAGCACCTCGGTGCAGAACAACCTGCCCAACGCCAGTGCGGGCCAGCCGCAGAGCGGCAGCGCCGAGGACAAGCAGGACGAGACCAACAACTATGAGATCGGCAAGACGGTCCGTATCCTGGTGCAGGACCAGCCACGCATCGCGCGGGTCAGCCTCGCGGTGATGGTCGACGGCACCAACGTGCGCGGCAGCGACGGCAAGCTCGCCTGGCAGCCACGCACCCAGGCGCAGCTCGACCAGATCTCGACCCTGGTCAAGAGCGCGATCGGCTTCGATGCGAAACGCGGCGACAGCGTGAGCATCGTCAGCATGCCGTTCACCGCCCCGGATGCCGGCAGCCTGCTCGTCGCCGACGTGCCCGGCTTCTTGGGTGTGCATCTGGGCCGGGACGACATCGTGCGTCTGGGCCAGAACGGGCTGCTGGGGCTGTTCGTCCTGCTCGCCCTCCTGTTCGTCGTGCGGCCGATGGTTCTGCGCCTGACCGGCCCGACGGTCGGACTGGCCGGTGGCGGCGCCCAGGGCAACGCGATGCTGACAGATGTCGCGTTCGCCAGCGGCGCGGGCCAGGCTGCCATCGGTGGCCCGCGGGCAGGCGGCGGCCAGGCACTCCTCGCGCCACCCCAGGTCGATCCGGAGGAGGAGGCCCTGATCAGCATCGCCAACATCAGTGGCCGCCTGAGGGCCTCGTCGATCAGGCAGATCGTCGACCTGGTCGGCAAGCATCCGGAGGAGAGCCTCACCATCCTGCGCAGCTGGCTCGGCCATGAGCGGGAAGCGGGCTGATGGCAGCGGAGAAGAATGCCGGCTCGATGAACGGCGCCGAAAGGGCAGCCATCTTCATGCTGGCCCTGGGCGACGAGCAGTGCTCCAAGCTGTTCGAGATGATGCACGAGGACGAGATCAAGGAGATCTCGTTCGCGATGACGCAGCTCGGCAGCGTCTCGGCGGAAACCGTCGAGAGGCTGTGCTCCGACTTCTCGTCGAGCCTCGGCAGCAGCGGCATGCTGGTCGGAAGCTACGACAGCACCGAGAGACTGCTGCAGAAATCGCTGTCGCGCGAGCGCGCCGCGCAGATCATGGAGGAGATCCGCGGGCCGGCCGGGCGGACCATGTGGGACAAGCTCGGCAACGTCAACGAGGCGGTGCTCGCGAACTACCTCAAGAACGAGTATCCGCAGACCGTGGCGGTGGTGCTGAGCAAGGTGCGTTCCGACCACGCCGCGCGCGTGCTGGGGCTGCTTCCGGACGGGTTCGCGATGGAGGTCATCATGCGCATGCTGCGCATGGAGAGCGTGCAGCGCGACGTGCTGGACAGCGTGGAAAAGACGCTGCGATCCGAGTTCATGTCCAATCTCGCGCGCAGCACGCGGCGCGACAGCCACGAGCTGGTTGCGGACATCTTCAACAACCTCGACCGCCAGGTCGAGGGACGCTTCATGTCGGCGCTGGAGGAGCGCAGCCGTGACACGGCGGAGCGCGTGAAATCGCTGATGTTCACCTTCGACGACCTCGGCCGCCTGCCGCCCGAAGCGATCGGCAAGCTCATGCGGGTCGTGGAGAAGAGCAAGCTGCCGACCGCCTTGAAAGGCGCTTCCGAGCAGATACGCAACCTCTTCCTGTCCACCCAGTCCGAGCGCGCGGGCAAGCTGCTGCGCGACGAGATCGCTGCCCTCGGCCCGATCCGTCTGCGTGACGTCGATGAGGCGCAAGGCGCGATCGTGGCACTCGCCAAGGAGCTGGCGCAGAGCGGCGAGATCGAGATCTCCGACAGCAAAGACGAGCAGATGGTGCTCTGAGATGTGGCAGAACCGCAAACAAGCCGGCTCGGTCTCGGGCGTTCTCTACGCCGAGGACTTCGATGCCCCCGTCATCCCGATCGCACAGGGTGCTGCGCGCCGTCCGGAGACGGTGGAGCCGGAGCTGATCGTGCCGAGCTACAGCCTCGCCGAATTGCAGGCCGCGACGACGCACGCGCACGAGCAGGGTCGCCTGATCGAGCGTCGCGAGGCCGCCGCGACGGCGTCCGCACAGCGTGACCTGGCCCTGTCGGCGCTGATGCTGCAGCTGACCGAAACCCAGCTTCAGGCGACGCGCGCCGTCGACCAGGCTCTGCATAGGCTGGCGGGGACGATTTTGTCCCTGCTGGCGGCCGCGGTGCCGGAGCTGTGCCGCCGGCATTCTGCGGGCGAGCTGCACGCGCTGATGCGCCGCGTGCTGCCGCCGATGCGCCAGATCCCGGCGCTGAGCATCCGGCTCCACCCCACCATGCGGGCGGCGCTGCAGGAGCAGGTCGGGCCCTTGCTGCTCGACTCCGGAACCGAGGTGACCTGGATCGAAGCCTCCACGCTGGCGGCGGGCGACATCGCAATCACCTGGCAGAACGGGACCGCCCTGCGTGACACGGCATCCATCGGTGTTGCGATCCGCGATGCCGTCCTGTCGATGCTCGACCCTGAAACAACAAAGCTGGCGGAGCCTTGCGATGACCAATGAAATCGACCTTACCGAGCTGTCCGACAGCGTTGGCGTCCCGGAGTCCGCTCCGGCACGCAGCGCCTACGATCTCGGAGCGGTCTATGACATCCCGGTCACGGTCAGTGCCGTGCTCGGCAAGTCCACCATGCAGGTAAGCCAGCTTCTCAAGCTGGGCCGCGGCGCCGTTGTCGAGCTGGACCGCAAGATCGGCGAGGCGATCGATATCTACGTCAACAACCGCCTCGTGGCGCGCGGCGAGGTCGTGATGGTGGCCGACAACCGGCTTGGCGTGACGATGACCGAGATCGTCAAGGCCGACCGGGGCTTCTGACAGTGCGCGTCCTGATCATCGGTTCGCTGGCCGGCGAGCTCGGCCGCGCGGCCACGATCGCCGCCGCGCGCGGCGCCCGGCTCGATCAGGCGGACGATATCGCGGCGGCCCTGGTCGATCTGCGTCGCAATGCCGGGGTGCAGCTCGTGCTGTGCGAGGTCGGCCAGGACATCGGCAGCCTCGTGCGGGCGCTTGCGCATGAACGGATCTCGGTCCCGGTCATCGCCTGCGGACTGGAGAGCGGGTCCGAGCAGGCGCTGCGCGCCGTGCGCGAAGGTGCCAAGGACTTCCTGCCGCTGCCGCCGGATCCCGAGTTGATCGCGGCGATGCTGGAGGCCGCGTCCGGGGAAAGCCACGCCATGATCGCGCGCGATCCGGTCATGCTGGCGTCCATCCGGCGTGCGGAACAGGTCGCGCGTGCCCAGGCTTCGGTGCTGATCAGCGGCGAGTCCGGCACCGGCAAGGAGGTGATCGCGCGGCATATCCACCGCCGCTCGCCGCGTTCGGCCGGCCCGTTCATTGCGGTCAACTGCGCGGCCATTCCGGACCACCTGCTGGAGAGCGAGTTGTTCGGCCACGAGAAGGGCGCCTTCAGCGGCGCGGTTGCGCGCCGGATCGGCAAGTTCGAGGCGGCACAAGGCGGCACGCTGCTGCTCGACGAGATCAGCGAGATGGAGATCAGGCTGCAGGCCAAGCTGTTGCGCGCGATCCAGGAACGCGAGATCGACCGGCTCGGCGGCTCGGTGCCGGTGAAACTGGACGTACGCATCCTGGCGACCACGAACCGTGATCTTGCGGCCGAGGCAGCGGCCGGGCGATTCCGCAGCGATCTTTATTTCAGGCTCAACGTGATCGGACTCACCCTGCCGCCGCTGCGTGCGCGCCCGGACGACATCATCCCGCTGGCGGAGCATTACGCGCGGCGCTACGCCGACCAGAATGGTCTGCCGTCCCAGCACCTGGCCGAGGACGCACGCGCCCGGCTGTTGCGCCATGGCTGGCCGGGGAATGTCCGCGAGCTCGAGAACCTCATGCACCGCGCGGTGCTGCTGGCCGAGGGGTCGCGCATCGATGCCGCCGTGCTCGACATGCCGCCCGAGACGGCTGCCGATGCCGCGCCGGGTGGGGCGGCACTCGACCTGGCTGTGGCGATCGGGAACGGCGATGCCGTCTGCAGCCTGGTCGGACGGCGCATGGAGGATGTCGAGCAGGCCCTCATCATCGAGACCTTGAACCACACGCTGGGCAACCGGACCCATGCCGCCACCATGCTCGGCATCTCCATACGCGCCCTGCGCAACAAGCTGCGCGACTATGTCGGCCAGGGTCTGCCGGTGCCGCCGCCGCAAGCCGGCCCCTGGGCCGCCTGAGTCGTGGGTGAGACCCTGCTCGCAGCGCCCGTCGGATCCGGCGGCAAGTCCGGCGGCCTCACCGGATTGCTCGACCGCGTCGGCCTGGGTCCGCAGGTCCGCCGCTTTGCGCCGGGCAGCGATGTCGGGCTGGCGCTCGGCGTGGTGGCACTCCTGTCCGTGCTGGTATTGCCACTGCCGACCATCATCCTCGATCTCGGGCTGGCGCTGTCGGTCACCGTGTCGGTTCTGGTGCTGATGGTCGCGCTGTTCCTCAAGCGGCCGCTGGATTTCACCTCGTTCCCGACCTTGCTGCTGCTGACCACCCTGCTCCGCCTCTCGCTGGACGTCGCGACCACCCGCCTGATCCTCAGCCACGGGCACGAGGGCCCGCTTGCCGCCGGGCATGTCGTAGCGGCCTTCGGCGGCTTCCTGATGGGCGGCGACGTCGTCATCGGGTTGATCCTGTTCTCCATCCTGCTGGTGGTGAACTTCATGGTCATCACCAAGGGCTCGGGACGCATCGCCGAGGTCGCGGCCCGCTTCAGCCTCGACGCCATGCCCGGCAAGCAGATGGCCATCGACAGCGAGCTGTCCGCGGGCGCGATCACCGAGAAGGTCGCGCGCGTCCGCCGGCGTGAGCTCGAGGAAGAGAGCGGCTTCTATGGCGCCATGGACGGTGCTGCGAAGTTCGTTCGCGGCGATGCCATCGCCAGCCTGATGATCACGGTCATCAATATCATCGGCGGCCTCGCGATCGGCCTGATCCGGCATGGCATGGCGTTCTCCGACGCCGCCGCGACCTTCACCACGCTCACCGTCGGCGACGGGCTGGTGTCGCAGATCCCGGCGCTGCTGGTCTCGACCGCGTCCGGTATCGTCGTCACCAAGGGCGGCACCGAGGGTGCGGCCGATGTCGCGCTGATGCGGCAGCTCGGCGGCAACCCGAAGCCGATGGCGCTCGCGTCCGGCGCCGCCTTGGTGCTGGCCCTGATGCCCGGCCTGCCCGCGCTGCCGTTTCTCGCCCTCGGCGCGCTGGCGGGCGGCGCTGCCTGGATACGCCACAAGAACCCGCTGACGGTGCCGACCGAGGAAGCGGCGGCATCGATCGTCTCGCATTCGCCGGCCGAGCCGCCGATCACCGATGCCATGCGCATCGACATGATCCGCCTCGAGCTGGGCTACGGTCTGCTGCCGCTGGCCGGTGGCGAGACGCCCCGCCTGACCGAGCAGATCAAGGCGCTGCGGCGGACCATCGCCCAGGAGATGGGCTTCATCCTGCCGCCGGTCCGCATCCAGGACAACGTGCAGCTGGGCGCGGAGAGCTACTCGATCCGCATCAAGGAGATCGAAGCCGGCCGCGGCGAGCTGCGGCCGACCCGGCTGCTGGTGATGCACCCGAAGGGAGGTGTCCCGGACCTGCCCGGCGAGCGCACGACCGAGCCCGCCTTCGGGCTGCCGGCGCTGTGGATCGAGACCTCGACCCGCGAGGAGGCGATCTTCCGCGGCTGCACGGTGGTCGATCCGGCGAGCGTGCTCAGCACCCACCTGACCGAGGTCGTGCGCGAGACGATGGCGGAGCTGCTGTCATACGCGGAGACGCAGAAGCTGCTCGACGAGCTGCCGCGCGAGCAGCAGAAACTGGTCGCCGACCTGATCCCGTCGCAGATCTCGACCGGCGCGATCCAGCGCGTCCTGCAGGCGCTGCTGGCGGAGAAGGTGTCGATCCGCGACCTGCCGACCATTCTCGAAGGCGTGCAGGAGGCCTGTGGCGCCGGCCTTCGCGCGGTGCCGCTGATCACCGGTCACGTGCGGATGCGGCTGGGGCGGCAGATCAGCGAGGCGCATGTCGGACCGTCCGGCTACATCCCGCTGGTGACACTCGGTCCGGAATGGGAGGGTGCCTTCCTCGACAGCCTGGTCGGGCCCCCCGAGGATCGCCAGCTGGCGATGGCGCCGAGCCGGCTCAACGATTTCATCGTGCGGCTGCGGGCGGCCCTGGACGGCGCGGTGGCAACCGGCGAACAGCCGGTGATCCTGGTCAATTCGACGCTGCGGGCGCCGATGCGCGCCATCATCGAGCGCCTGCGACCGGCGACGGCGGTGCTGTCGCAGGCCGAGATCTCGGCGCGCGCGCGGATCCGCACCGTGAGCACGATCTGATGACTGTTGCAGCCCGCGGCCGGCTCGCCCGGTCTAGCCAGGTCCCCCTGCCTGGCCAAGCCCCCCTGCCTCGCCAAGCCCCCCTGCCTAGCCAAGGCGGGGCCTGAGGCCATGCGGGTCAGGATCTTCCGCGGCGCGACGCTGGCTGCGGCGATGTCGCAGATACGCGCCGAACTCGGACCGGATGCGTTGATCCTGTCGGACCGCAGCCGCGACGGACAGGTGGAGGTGACGGCGGCCCTCGAAACCGACGAGGCACCGAGGCTGCGCGCCCGCGCGCTGCCACCGCCCGGCCTGCATGACCTCGAGCCGTTCAGCCCCGGCATCATCCGTGCGCGCCAGCCGACCAACGGATTGCCGACCGTCCCGCCGCCCGGACCCGTCGCGCGGCGGGCCAGCACGCCGGCCGCGGCTCTCGCCGCGGCACTGGCGTGGCATGGCGTGCCGGCCAGTCTCGCCGCTATCCTCTGCGAGGGACAGCTCGATACGCAGTGCGCGCGCGTGTTCCGTTTCACGCAACTGCCCCTGGGCGCGCATGACGCACCGCTGCTGCTGGCCGGACCGGCCGGCGGCGGCAAGACCTTGACCACGGCACGCCTTGCGACCCGTCTCGTGCTGGCTGGGCAGCGACCGCTGGTCATCACGGCGGACGGCGAGCGCGCCGGTGCCGTCGAGCAGCTTGCCGCCTTCACGCGCCTGCTCGGCCTGACGCTGGTTGCCGCCGGTGCGCCGAAGATCCTCGCGCGCGCGCTCGAGCGCCGGGACCCGGGCCAGCCGGTGCTGATCGATGCGCCGGGGCTCGATCCGGGCGATCCGCAGCAGGCTGCCGATCTGCGATCATTGCTGGAGGCGTCCGGTGCGACCCTGGCGCTGGTGCTGCCCTGCGGGCTCGATCCGGGCGAGGCGCAGGACATTGCGGCCGTGCATGCCGCCTTCGATGCGAGAGCCTTGATCGCCACACGAACCGACGTGTCGCGTCGTCTCGGCGGCATCCTGTCCGCCTGCGCCGTCACCGGCATTCCTCTCGCCGAAGCCGGGATCAGCAGTTCCGCCGCCGACGGGCTGGCGCGTGTGACGCCCGCCTTCCTGGCGGAACGGCTGCGGCGCGGCGGACCGGCGACGCCCTCCGCCATGCCGCGCGCCGTACCCCCGGGCGCCGAGCCCGAGGCGACCCGTGTCCTGGTGCATGCTGCCCTGCCGCTTCACATCGCGGCCCAGCGCCGCAACACGCCGCGCAGTTGAGGACGACGAGCTCATGATCCGAGACGCAGCGGCCACGCTCGAGCCCGACGCCGCGATCGCGGCCGGGCGGGTCATCGCGGTCGCATCCGGCAAAGGTGGCGTCGGCAAGACCTGGCTCTCGATCACGCTGGCCCAGTGCCTGGCCATGCGCGGCCACCGGGTGCTGCTGTTCGACGGCGATTTCGGCCTGGCGAACGTCGATATTCAGCTGGGCTTCGTTCCCGAATACGATCTTTCCGATGTTGCCGCCGGGCGCGTCATCCTGGCCAGGGCGGTTTTCGAGTTCGCGGCCGCAGGCGACGCGGCGGCGACCGGGCGCTTCGGCATCCTGCCAGGCCGCTCCGGCACCCCGGTGCTGTCGGGATTGTCGGTGCCGGATCTCGACACCATGCTGGCAGCCCTGCGCGGCCTCGCCGCCTACGACACCATCGTGCTCGATCTCGGGGCCGGGATCGACCGCACCACACGCCGGCTGGCGGCCTGGGCCGATACGCTGCTGGTTGTGACAACGGACGAGCCAACGGCCCTGACCGACGCCTATGCCGTCCTGAAGCTGCATGCCAGGGACCGACAGACCATGCATGGCGACAGCACCGTGGAGATGGATGCTCGGATCGTGGTCAATCAGGCGGCCACCGTGATCGGCGGCGAGAAGACCTATGCAACCCTGGCACGGGCCTGCGCCAACTTCCTTGGCCGCACGCCGCCGCTGGCCGGGATCATCCGCCGCGACCCGACGGTGCGCGACGCAATCCGTCGGCAGACGCCCTTGCTGACGCGCTACCCCAATACGGCCGCCGCGACCGACATGGGTCGTCTCGCCTCCGCCCTGCGTCACCAGCGTGGCTAAGATGCCTTCGCATGCCGATGCTGCGGCGCATGCAACCTTCCCCGCCTCCCGAACGCTCCGGTATTGTCATGAATAATTCGTCCCTCAGCCCCTGTGCGTCCCGGAGAGCGTCCTCGTTGTTCGAGGGCTGGTTGCAGTCCGACCTGCAGCGACTGTATGACAGGACGCTGTGCGAGCCGGTCCCGGATGAACTGCTGCGCTTGATCGCGCAGGCGCAGGAGCCTGATCCGGCCCGGTCCTGACGGGACGCGAGGTCGCTCCGGGCAAAGCCTGGAACCTGCCTCGGCAAGCCTCTGACCGGAGAGCCGTCGCTTGCGAATCAGCGTCATCCAGATGTCGCCCACCAGCGACAAGGACCAGAACATCGCCGAGGCCAGCCGTCTGATCAGGGCAGCCGCAGAGGCAGACAGACCCGATCTTGTCGTCCTGCCGGAGATGTGGAGCTGCCTCGGGGGCACCCAGGCGATCAAGTTCCAGGCGGCAGAGGACCTCCCCGATCCGCGTACCGGGAGCCCCGGTGGGCCAGCCTATCGCGCCATGCAGGCGCTGGCTCGCGAGACCGGGAGCACCTTGCACGCCGGATCGATCGGCGAGCGATCCGGCGAGCGCATCAGCAACACCAGCCTCGTCTTCGGGCCGGACGGCCGCGAACTGGCCCGTTATCGCAAGATCCACCTGTTCGACGTCGTGACCCCGAGCGGCGAGGGCTATCGCGAGAGCGACACGTACCGGCCGGGTGACGCGGTCATAACGGTTCAGGTCGGCTCGGTGCGGGCGGGCCTCGCCATCTGCTACGATTTGCGCTTCGGCGAGCTTTTCCTGCGGTTACGCCGGGAGGGCGCCGAGCTCATCATCCTGCCCGCCGCGTTCACCGCCGAGACCGGAGCCGCGCACTGGAAGACCCTGCTGCGCGCCAGGGCGATCGAGACACAATGCTGGCTTGCGGCGTCTGCGACCTGCGGCCGGCATCTCGACGCGACCGGCGCGCCAAGGATGACATACGGGCATTCAATGCTGATCGACCCGTGGGGAACCGTCGTGGCCCAGGCCGCGGACGGCCCGGGATGGGCGACCGGCACGCTCGTTGCGGCCCGGACCGCAAGCGTGCGCGCCGGCATCCCGGTCCTGGACCATCGGCGGCTCGCCTGATGGAGGCAGCACCCCCCGGTGACGATGCGCTCGATGACGCGCTGCTGGCCGAGTTCGACGAGCGCGCGGCCATTCGCGAGAACACCGGCGCCGACCCACAGGGCAACGCCGTCTGGCCTGCGGGAACGGTCCTGCAACGGATAGCCTTCGTGGCGGCCGACAACGAGATGGCAACGGACACCCTGCAGCGCTTCGCGCAGCGCTACGGCAACGTCCCGGTCGCGGAGGCGGAGGTCGTCGTCTGCCTGGGCGGCGACGGGTTCATGCTCGAGACGCTGCACACCGTCCTGCTCGCTGGAACACCTGTTTACGGGATCAATTGCGGCTCTGTCGGGTTCCTGATGAACCCGCTGGTCGAGGACGACCTGCCCGGCCGGCTGGTGCGGTCACAGGGGGCGGTGCTGCATCCGCTGCGCATGCACGCCGTCACCCAGTCCGGCCTGGTCGAGGAGGCGCTGGCCCTGAACGACGTGTTCCTGTTCCGGCAGACCAGGCAGGCGGCCAAGGTCCGGATCCAGGTCGATGGCCGGGTGCGCCTGCCGGAGCTGGTCTGCGACGGCATCCTGGTGTCGACCCCGGCCGGATCGACCGCCTACAACCTCTCGGCGCACGGGCCGATCGTGCCGTTGTCCGCCAATCTGCTGCCGCTGACACCGATCAGCGCCTTCCGGCCACGACGCTGGCGTGGTGCGCTGCTGCCGAGCTCCGCGGATGTCGAGTTCCATATCCTGGAGAACGACAAACGCCCGGTTGCAGCCGTCGCGGACTTCACCGAAGTCCGCGACGTGGCGTCGGTCGCCGTCAGCGAGGATCGCAGCCTCAAGACGACCGTGCTATTCGATCCGGACCAGAGCCTGTCCGAGCGGATCATCGTCGAGCAGTTCACGGTCTGAAGGCAGTCACGCGGCCGAAAGCACCTGCATCGCGGGCGGTGCCGCCAGAACCGGCCGGCCAGTGACCTGCGGCGTGGCGTCCGCCCGCATCTCCTCGTCACGCAGCATGTAGCCGCGTCCCCAGACCGTGCTGATCAGGTTGGCCGCACCGCCGGCGAGCTGGAGTTTCTTGCGGAGCTTGCAGACGAAGACGTCGATGATCTTCATTTCCGGCTCGTCGAGGCCGCCATAGAGGTGGTTGAGGAAGGCATCCTTGGTGAGCACCATGCCCTTACGCAGTACCAGCAGTTCGAGGATGGCGTATTCCTTGCCGGTGAGGTGGACCTGGGTGCCGTTCACCGAGACGTCGCGGCTGTCGAGGTTGAGCTGCAGGCTGCCCACGCGCAGGGTGGGCTCGCTGTAGCCCTTGCTGCGACGCAGGATCGCCTGCATGCGAGCGACGAGTTCGGACTGGTCGAACGGCTTGGTGATGAAGTCGTCGGCGCCGACCGCGAACGCCCGCACCTTGGCCTGCGGGCGGCACAGCGCCGAGAGCACGATCACCGGCGTGGCGAGGCGGGCGGCGCGCATGCGGCGGACCACCTCGTAGCCGTCGGCATCCTGCAGCATCAGGTCGAGCAGGATCAGGTCGTAGTCATAGCGCCGGACCATGTCGAGCGCCTCATGGCCCAGGTCCGTATGATCGACCGTGAAGCCCGCGCTCTTGAGCACCGAGGAGATCCCACGCGCAGCCGTCACGTCGTCCTCAACCAGAAGCACACGCATTGTCACCACCATCGGTTTTCGTTGACCATTAATTACCACCTTAGGTTGCATTATGTCGATAGAGAAACGTGAAACCGCGTCTAAAATCTTTCGATAATCAAAAATTAACCAAGTAGGCGGTATTCAAAAGGAGACGACTGCCGAGCCCGGGAGAAGTGCCGTGTCTGCGCCGAATGACCTGGAAGCCCGCCTCGAAGGCGTCCGCGCCTCTCTTGCGGAGGTGCCGGCCTGCCAGGTTTCCGGCCAGGTCTCAGGAATCAGCGGACTTGCGGTTGAACTGTCGGGCCTGGACCGGCATGTCGCCGTCGGCGACCGCATCCTGCTGCGGGGGCGCGCTTGTGAGGCGGTTCCAGCTGAAATCATCGGGTTCAAGAGCGGCCTCGCCCGTGCGATGGCCTACGCTTCGCTGGACGGTATCGGCCCGGGCAGCAGTGCCACCTACGGCATCGGCGCAGCGTCCTTGCCGGGCCGCCTCGCGCCCACCGACGCCTGGCTTGGCCGCGTGATGGACCCGCTGGGGCGGCCGATGGACGGCAAGGGACGCCTTCCGGTCGGGCCCGTCTCGCGCCCGGTGCGGGCTGGCCCTCCCGAAGCCACCCAGCGTGCCCGTCTCGGACCACGGATCGACCTCGGCGTGCGGGTGATGAACCTGTTCACCACCTGCCGCACCGGGCAGCGGCTCGGGTTGTTCGCGGGGTCGGGCGTCGGCAAGTCGACATTGCTGTCGATGCTGGCGCGCCAGACCAAATGCGATGT
Source organism: Lichenicoccus sp. (assembly GCF_965277665.1). GTDB lineage: Bacteria > Pseudomonadota > Alphaproteobacteria > Acetobacterales > Acetobacteraceae > Lichenicoccus. The sequence goes on along the minus strand of NZ_OZ255835.1, from coordinate 3,581,587 downwards.
CACCATCATCTCGCTGGTCGGCGAACGTGGCCGCGAAGTACGCGAGTTCATCGAGGACGATCTCGGTCCGGACGGCCTGGCGCGGTCGGTCGTGGTCATCGCGACCTCGGACACGCCGCCGCTGATGCGCCGCGAGGCCGCCTACTCGGCCATGACCATCGCCGAGCATTTCCGCGACCAGGGCAAGTCGGTGCTGCTGCTGATGGACAGCGTGACCCGGTTCTGCCTGGCGCTGCGCGAGATCGGCCTGTCCGCCGGCGAACCGCCCGCGACACGTGGCTACCCGCCCAGCGTATTTGCCGAGTTGCCGCGACTGCTCGAGCGCGCCGGTCCCGGACCGATCCTGCCGGATGGCACTGCGGGCCATATCACCGCCTTGTTCACGGTCCTGGTGGAAGGCGACGACCACAACGAACCGGTTGCGGACGCGGTGCGTGGCATCCTCGACGGACATGTCGTGCTCGACCGCAAGATCGGCGAAACCGGCCGCTATCCTGCAGTCGACGTGCTGCGTTCGCTGTCACGCGCGGTGCCCGGCTGCAACGATGCCCGCGAGAACCAGCTGACCCGCAAGGCGAGGCAGGTGCTCGCTCTGTATGCCGACATGGCCGACATGGTGCGCCTCGGCGCCTATCGCTCCGGCAGCGATCCCGCGGTCGACGAAGCCGTGCTGCTCGCGCCACGGTTCGAGAGCCTGTTGCGGCAGGATCGCAACGATGCCACCGGCCTCGATGAATGCTTCCACCGCCTCGAGCAGTCGCTCGCCGTAGGGCAAGCCGCATGAGCCGCGATCCGCTTACCACCCTCCTGCGCATCCGGGCGACGGCGCTCGACGAGGCGAAGCAGCATGTGGCCCACGCGCTGGCGCGTGAACACGCAGCCGGGCTCCGGCTCGCCGACGAGGAAGCCGCGCTGGCGCGTGAGACCGCCGCGGCGCTCAGTCCAGCCGAGGATGACGCGCGGGTCGATGCGTTCGCACGCTGGCTGCCGGTCGGACGCAGGGCCATCGCGGCCGCACTCGCCACCCAGCAGGCGGCGAACGCCACGGTCGACCACGCACGCGCCGTGCTCACCTTGTCCCGGGCGGCGCACCGCTCGGTCGAGACCTTGATAGAGAAACGCAGCGTTGCCTTGGACCTGGAGGCCGGCCTCAGGCTGCAACGGGAGTTCGACGATCTCGCCCTGCAGCCCAGGTCATCTTAAGGGCTTGCGGACCTTCCGGCGACGGAGCAGGCCGCGCACCGCACCGATCGCGCCACGGCCGGCATAGCGCCCGGCGGGACCCATGATGGTCCCGGTGACCGCCGTCAGGGCAACCGCGTTGCGCAGATCGTGCAGCGAGCGGTCCCTGGTGATCCTGGCCTCCACCTCGACCGGGTCGGGCAGCTTGCCTCGGCCCAGCAGCACGAACACCAAGGCGAACACGACGTCGGCGCCAAGCATGATCACCGATGCCCATACCTTGCCGGTATGCCAGGGTCCCTCGCAGAGGGTCCAGAGCACCACATGGACCGAGATCAGCGCAAAGAAGCCGAATGCCGCCGCAACGACGAGAAAGGCGGCACGCCGCGCAAAGCGCAACGCGGTCCTCTGCAGGAGCAGCCCTTCCGAGGCCGCGGCGGTCTTGGCGAGCTCGACAACCTTCATGCCCGGTGCCGGTTCAGCGCGCGATGCGGCCGAGGAAGTAGCCGACCACGGCCGAGATTGCGATCGCGATCAGGGGCTGGCCACGAACCTGCTCGGAGACGTTCCTCACCTGGGTGTTGGTCAGGTCGCGCGCGCTGGTCACCGCGGACTCAGCCTTGCCGGCGGCATCGGCCAGGGCCGGCGTCACCCGCTCGTTCAGCAGCTGCTCGACCTGGGCACGTAGGGACTGCAGCTGTTCCTGGGTATCCTGCGCAGCGTCTTTGACCTTGTCGGAAACAGCCATGGTGAGCCCCCTGATGAATGCACCGGTCGAACGTGTTGCAATTAGACAAGTTGCACCTGTGCGATGAGGCTGGCCGGGGGCCTGGAGGTGCGGGATCTGCGGCTGAAATCCGCCCCGGACGCCGCCCCGCAAGCCCCGCGCGACGGCACGCTCTCGCTGACCGTCGGCGCCGGCGAGAGCATGACGGTGCTGGGCCTGCGCGACAGCAGGGCCTCCGATCTGCTCGATACCCTGGCCGGCCAGGCCACGGCCGCCGCCGGGCATGTGCTCGTCGGCGACCTGGATGTCACCGCCTCGGCCGCCGGCTATCGCCGTATCGGCCTCGTCTCCGCCCGCGACCCGCTCTTCGCGCACCTCAGCGTGCGGCGGAACATCGCCTTCCCGCTCGCGGCACGCCGGGTGCCGGAGCCGGCGCGCGGTCACCGCGTCGACCAGCTGCTCGCTCTGCTCGGCCTCGAGGCAGAGGCTGATCTCAAGCCGGGTCGCCTGGCTGCGGCGCAGGCAATCCGGACCGCGATCGCGCGTGCGCTGGCCGCCGATCCGGCGGTGCTCCTGCTGGATGACCCGCTCGCGCTGCTCGATCCGGCCACGCGTCGCGAGATGCACCCGCTGCTGCGCCGGCTCGCCGCCGCACGCGGCCTCGCGCTGCTGATCGCCACCCGCGACCGCGAGGAGGCGCTGGCGATGGGCGGCCGCATCGGTATTCTCGAGCAGGGCCGGCTGCTTCAGGTCGGCACGGCCTCGGAGCTGCTCGATCGGCCGATGGACGAGCAGGTCGCGACCGTGTTCGGGCGCGCCAACAGCCTCACCGGGCACGTCGAGGACATCGAGGACGACATCGCCCGGGTGCGGCTGAGTGCCGGTCCCACGGTGGAGGCGATGGCAGCCGATGGTCTGACTGCAGGCATGCTCTGCGTCGTCTGCGTCCGGCCGGAACGGGTTGCTGTCGCTTTCATGGCGGCCGCGTCGGCCGTGCCGGGGGACGGTGCGCTCGCCACGGACGCGCTGCCGGCCAGCCTGGTCGAGATGGCGCATCTGGGCGACCATCTGCGGCTCCGGTTTAGGCTGGTCGGAGGCGGCGAGTTGCTGGTGCATCGCCCGGCCGCGCAGCCCACCACACAGCTCAAGCGCGACCGGCCGGCCGAGCTCGCATGGCAGGCGGCGCATGCGATCGCATTCCCGGCACCGGACCGGTAGGGCCGCAAAGCCACCGCTGCCGGCCTGTTTCAGCATGTCGGATATTGCTCTAAGGACTAAGCCGCGGCATCCCGCTTGCCTCGCCGAGAGAGAGTTCACGTCCTGAGCGCTGCCGTCGCGACCTCCGAGAGATGATCCCAGCGAACAGCTCGCCATGCCTGCCCGCCCTCGCGCTGGGGCTCCTGCTCGGCCTGCTGGTCGGCGCGGCCGAAGCGCAGACCTCGAAGCCTGCGCACGGCCAGGAGCATGCGGAAAGCGCGGCGGCGCCGCAGAATCAGCCGCCGCCGGGCGCGTCCAGGAGACCAGGCCCGCACGAGCCCTCCGTGCATGCACCGCCGTTGCAGGTCGCAACCCTGGGCGGCGGCCTTCAGGACGCCCAGCAGGCCGCCCTGTTCAAGCCCTTCACCGACCAGACCGGCGCCAGCCTGCACGTCCAGGGGTGGGACGGCAGCCTGTCCACCCTGCAGAAGCGCGCGACCGCCGGCGAGGATGGCTGGGACCTCGTGCTGATGGAGGCTGCGCCGCTGCGCGTGGCCTGCCGGCAGGGCCTGTTCATCCCGGACCCGCAGCAAGCCGGTGCGCAACAGACTGGTGCGCAACAGACTGGCGCACAACAGGCGGGCGCCGGGCCGCCCGCTCCGGACAGTCCCGGCGTCGGATGTGGTGTCGCCGCCTGGCGCGAGAGCATCGTGCTCGCCTGGGACAAGAGCCGGGTCGATCTGGTGCCCACCTGGGCGGATTTCTGGGATGTCGCGCGCCGGCCCGGCAAGCGCGGGCTGAAACGCGATCCGCGCGGCACGCTGGAGATCGCGCTGATGGCCGATGGCGTCGCCCCGGACGATGTCTATCGGACCTTGCAGACCCCGGACGGGATCAACCGCGCCTTTCGCAAGCTGGACCAGCTCAAGCCCTATATCGTCTGGTGGCAGACCCCGGCCGAGGCGGTGCAGATCATCGAGAGCGGCGCGGTGCTGATGACCAGCGCGCCGAGTGGCGAGATCGCCACCGCCGACCGCGTCGGCAACCACCGCTTCGGCACCCAGTGGGCCCAGAGCCTCGGCGACGTGCTGGACTGGGGCATCACCCGCACGGCGACCCCGGTGGCGCGGGCGGCGGCCCGGCAGCTGCTCGCCTTCATCCAGCAGCCGGACCAGAAGCAGGCCTTCTCGGCAGCCTACCTTGCCCAGATAACGCCAGCCACGACGCCAGCCACCGCATCGCCAGGGTCGGCCGACGCGCCGTCCGGCTCCACCCATCGCGACGACACGCTGATGCTCGACGAGGATTTCTGGGCGTCGCGGCTGGAGCCGCTGCGGAGCCGGTTCGAGGCCTGGATCGGCTCGAAGTGAGCCCGGGCGTCACGCCTTGAAGGGCTGGCCGGTCGTCGCCGCCATCGCGCTGATGCTGCCTGGCGCGATCACCGCCTCCCTGCTCCCGGCGTTGCTCGGCCATCCGCCGGGACGCCTCGGGTTGCGGCTCTGGCGTGCGGCGCTGGCGCTGCCGATCCTGGTCACGCCGATCCTGGCCGCGCTCCGGCAGGTGCAGGCCGGCCAGGCGCGCGCCGCCACCGGCCTCGGCGCCGGCCGGTTCGACCGCCTGCGCTGGATCTGGCTCCCGCAGCTCGGTCCGGGACTGGCCGCGAGCCTGCTTCTGGCCCTGCTGCTTGCGGCCGCCGCATTTCTTGCGAGAGGCTAGCCTGCATTCTTCCAGCCGCGCTGCGGTCGCCCTATCCTGCCCGCAGATGCCCGAGCCAAAGCCCTTCTGGAAGAGCAAGCGCCTCGACGAGATGACCACGGCCGAGTGGGAGTCTTTGTGCGACGGCTGCGGCCGCTGCTGCCTGCACAAGCTGCGCGACGAGGACACCGAAGAGGTGATCTTCACCAACGTGGCCTGCCGGCTGCTCGACACGGAAACCTGCATCTGCGTCGACTATGCGCGGCGTCAGCGCAAGGTGCCGGACTGCGTGCGCCTCACGCCGCGGACGCTGCCCGAGATCGACTGGCTGCCGCCCTCCTGTGGCTACCGCCGCCTGCAGGAAGGCCGCGACCTCGCCTGGTGGCACCCGCTCGTGTCCGGCCGGCCGGAGACCGTGCATGAAGCCGGGATCTCCGCACGCGGCCGCATCATTGGCGAGCGCGAGGCCGGACCGCTGGAGCATCATGTGGTGGACTGGCCGGGACGGGCGCCGCGCGCCATCGGCAAGCCCGCCACCCCGTCGACGCCGCCAACCTTGCGAAAGCTGCGCAAACGGGTCACCGGGCCGGGAGCATGACCCGCGTCGCGGCTCGCCGGCTGAAGCGCACCGGGATGCCGCCGCCGCCCGAGATGCTGCTGCTCGCCGGCGGCGAGACGCCGATACGCTGGCAACGGTCGCGGCAGGCGCGACGGGTCTCGCTGCGGATCGATCCGCGCGCCGGAATGGTGGTGGTGACACTGCCGCCGCGCACCAGCCGCGAGGCCGGCCTTGCCCTGCTGCACGCGCACTCGACCTGGATCACCGGCAAGCTCGCGGCATTGCCCGGCCACATCGCCTTCGACGCCGAGGCGGCGGTCTCGCTGAGCGGCGTGCCGCACGTCATCCGCCATCATCCTCAGGCGCGTCGCGGCGTCTGGGTGGAGGCCGGCGAAATCCGGGTCAGCGGCGACCGGGCCTTCCTGCAGCGCCGGGTGCTGGACTTCCTGCGCGGCGAGGCGCGGGACGTGCTCGGCACCCTGGTCCGGCAGATCGCCGAGACGTCGGATACCGGTGGCGGTCCGCTGCGGCCAAGGCGGCTGGCCATCAAGGACACCAGCAGCCGGTGGGGCAGCTGCTCGTCCGATGCGGTCGTGATGTTCAGCTGGCGCCTGGTGATGGCGCCCCCCGAGATCCAGCATTATGTGGTGGCGCACGAGCTGGCGCATCTGCGCCATCTCGACCACAGCCCGCACTTCTGGGCTCTGGTGGCAACGTTGACTCCGTACCGCGCGCGCGCGGAGGCATGGCTGCGCCTGCATGGCGCGGCGCTGCTGCGGATGGGCTGAGGCATGACCCGATCGGTCATGCCCTGCTTGTGATGTATTGGGACTGTCCACCCATGCTGAATGCCCGCCTGGCGGAATGGTAGACGCAGCGGACTTAAAATCCGCAGTCCGAAGGGCGTGCCGGTTCAAGTCCGGCGGCGGGCACCAACGAAAACAATAACCTCGTTCCCTACCTCCGAAATTCGCACGCGAATTTTGGAGATAAGCAGGCCGGGGTGAAACTGAGGTGAGCCGATGACCAGCTACATCGCCCTGATCCGCAAGGACCCGACCAGTGACTACGGCGTCGAGTTCCCCGACCTTCCGGGTTGCGTCACTGCAGGGACCGACCTGGACGATGCACGTCGCATGGCGCGCGATGCCCTCGCGCTGCACATCCAGGGGCTCGTCGATGATGGTGACGAGATCCCCAATCCCTCTGCCCTGGAGACCGTGATGCGGGATCCGATTAACGAGGGCACAGTCGCGGTTCTCATCGAGGCGCCGGTGCGCGTCTCATCGGCAATTCGGGTCAACATCACGCTGCCGAAGGACCTGATTGCGGAGATTGATCGGGTCAGTCCCAATCGCTCGCGCTTTCTGGCGGACGCGGCACGGGCCGCACTTGCAGGCAAGCCACCCATCTCCAGGCTCACCAGGGACAACGTCCTTGGCAGCGACACCTAGGTTGTGCCGCCTGACTATCTGACCCGTGTCTATGCCGGTGTGCTCGGCAAGCTGATCGGCGTGTATCTCGGCCGCCCGTTCGAGGGATGGACCCGGGACCGTATCCTGCGGACGCTGGGCCCCATCGAGTACTATGTGCATGACCGGCTAGGTGTCCCGCTGGTGGTCACCGACGACGACATCGCCGGCACCTTCGTGTTCCTGCGCGCGCTCGAGGATCACGGCTACGACCGCAATCTGGGATCGCGGCAGATCGGCAATAGCTGGCTCAACTATCTGGTGGAGCGGCGCTCGATCCTCTGGTGGGGCGGGTACGGCAACTCCACCGAACATACCGCCTACCTGCGCCTCAAATCCGGCATCGAGGCGCCGCGCAGCGGCTCGATCGCGATGAACGGCCGCACCGTTGCCGAGCAGATCGGCGCGCAGATCTTCATCGATGGCTGGGCCATGGTCAGCCCGGGCAATCCGGCGCAGGCGGCACGGCTTGCCGGCGAGGCGGCGCGCGTCAGCCACGATGGCGAGGCGGTGCATGCGGCCGTCCTGCTGGCCGTTATGGAAGCCCTCGCCTTCGTCGAGCGCGACATCGACCGCCTGCTCGATGCCGGACTTTCGCATCTGCCGCCGGATTGTCTCATCGCCACGGTTGTGCGGGATATTCGCGGCTGGCACGCAGAGCATCCGCGCTGGGAGGACACGTTCCGGCGGATCGAGGCGCGCTACGGCTACCATTGCTTTCCGGGCAACTGCCACGTCGTGCCGAACCACGCGGTCATCATCATGAGCCTGCTGTACGGCGGCGACGATTTCCAGCGCAGCCAGATGGTTGCCAACAGCGCGGGCTGGGACACCGATTGCAATGCCGGCAATGTCGGCTGCCTGAACGGCATCAGGCTCGGGCTGGACGCGATCGATGCCGGTCCGGACTGGCGCGGCCCGGTGGCCGACCGGCTCTACCTGTCCTCCGCCGATGGCGGCGCCGCGATCGCGGACGCTGTCGGCCTGACCTACGCGATCGCGCGCGCCGGCCTGACCCTGTCAGGCGAGCCGGTGCCTCCGGCGCCGAAGCAGGGCGCACGCTACCATTTCAGCCTGCCGGGCAGCGTGCAGGGCTTCGCGCCCGCCTTCGGCTCAACCGCGACCGCCAGGGTGCGGCACAGCCACCTCGGCGAGCGCGCCCTTGCGGTCGAATACCGGCCGCAGATTCCCTTCGAGCTCGCCCGGATCTGCACCCCGACCTTCGTGCCACCCGATATCGCACGCATGCGGACCTACGAGCTGATGGCATCCCCGACACTCAATGCCGGGCAGATCATGCGCGCGCGGGTCTCGCTCCCGGCGGCGGACGCGCCGGGTCTTCAGGCGGCGCTGACGCTGAGCGTCTATGGCGCCGGCGATGCGCTCGAGACCATCACCGGCGCCTTCGAGGCGGTGGGCGCCGGCGGCAGCGTCCTGACCTGGACGGTTCCGGATCTCGGCAGCCGGCCGATCGCCGAGGCCGGCATTGCTCTGCGTGGCGCAGACGCGGCCGTCCTGCTGCTCGAGTGGCTCGACTGGAGCGGCGCCCCCGACCTGCTGCTCACGCGGCCTGCTATCCCCGGCACCTTCTACCGGCGCGCCTGGGTGGACGCGGTGACCAGCTGGGCCGGCGAGCCCTACCCCGAGACGTACCGGCTGTCGCAGGAGCAGGGCAGCGGGCTGCTGATCTATGGCACCCGGGACTGGCGCGACATCCGGGTCAGTTCCCGCCTGGTAGTCAATCTCGGTTCGGGCGGCATCGCCGTCCGCGTGCAGGGCCTGCGCCGGTATTATGCGCTGCTGCTCGAAGCGGGCGAGATGATCCGGCTCGTGCGTGTGCTCGACGACACGCGGGTGGTGCTGGCCGAGGCGTCGCTGCGATGGCGGCTGGACGAGCCGGTCGAACTGGCACTGCAGGCACAGGGCGACGTGCTGCTGGGGACGGCCGACGAGCAGGTGCAACTGCAGGCGCAGGATGCCGCGTTTGCGCAGGGTGCGATCGCGTTCTGCTGTGTCGAGGGCGCAGTTTCGGCTGACGCGATCCGGATATCCGGCTGACCGCGGACATCGCCCGCATCCTCACGATCCGGAGAGATCGCTGATCCGCCGCTGGTCCCGACCGAACGGCGATTGACAGTCCGCGCCTCGCCGCCTCAAGTTAAGCGCTTAACTCCGAGGCACGGTGCATCTTGTCGACGCTTGGCGAAATCGCCCGTCTCGCCGGAGTCTCCACAGCTACCGTGTCCAACGTCGTGCGCGGCAAGGGCTCGGTCGGAGCCGGGACGGCCGAGCGCGTCCGGGCGGTGGCGCGGCAACTCGGCTACCGGCCCAACCTCGTGGCCCGCGCCCTGGCCGAGGGCCGGGCGCCGACGATCGCGCTGTTCTTTACCGACATCCTCAACCCGTACTACCCGCAATTCGCGCACGCGGCCGAGCAGGCGGCACGACGGCGTGGCCATTTCCTGCTCGTCTGCAACGCTGCCGCCCAGGGCGGCGTCCTCGACACGGCCTATATCCGCGCGGTCGCCGGACGCCTGGCAGGGGGGCTCATCCTGCTCGGCAGCGATACCGGCGGCGCCGACCTCCTCGCCATGCTGCCGGATGACGTGCCGACGGTGTTCTCGACCTGGGAAAATGCCAGCGACTACCCGACCACGCCATGCGTCAACGTCGACTTCGTGCGCGCCGGCGAGCTGGCCGCGGAACATCTGCTGTCCCTCGGTCATTGCCGGATCGGACTGCTCGTCGGCGGCCGCAATGGCGTCGTCTATCAGACTGCCCGGCTTGCCGGCGCGAGCAGAGTTTTGCGGGACGCCGGAAGCTGGCCGCATCCCGACCGTCTGGCGGTGTCCGAAGACAGTATCGCCGGCGGGCGCAAGGCCGCCTGCCTCCTGCTACGCGCCGCACCGGAGCTGACGGCAATCCTCGCGACCAACGACCTGCTCGCGATCGGCGCACTGCAGGCGGCGTCGGAACTCGGCGTGCCCGTGCCCACCAACCTGTCGGTGATCGGCATCACCGACATCTGGATGGCCGCGCAGATGCGTCCGGCGCTGACAACCATCGATATCGGGCCGGCGACGCTCGCGTCCGGTGCCGTGGACCTGCTGCTCGACCTGATCCACGACCCGGCCGCCGTTCCGCCGGATCGATTGCGGGTCATGACCACGCCGCGCCTCATCCGGCGCGACAGCACGGCGCCCCCGCGTCCGCAGACCTGATCGGTGCGCTGATCGGCCAAACCAGCAAGACGCGGACGCCGGAACAACCGGCGCGCGGGACACCAAAAACCAGACAGGAGACGAACCATGACAGACGAATCCACAATGCATCCCTGGTCGCGGCGCAGGTTTATCGGCCGGTCGGCCGCGGTGGCTGCGCTGCCGCTCGTGCGACCGCTCGCCGCACGTGCCGCTGCCGACCCGGTAACCCTGACCATGTGGAGCTGGGTGCCGCATCTGCGGACCGAGCTGGACATGTTCGAAGCGGCCAATCCCGGCATCCGCATCACTGTCACCAACGCAGGTCAGGCCGGTCCCGAATATGCGAAACTTCGCACCGCACTGAAGGCGGGAACCGGGGCGCCCGACATCGTGCAGCTCGAGCTCAGCATGGTACGGAGCTTCGCCCAGACAAGCGGGCTGACCGACCTCGCGCCGTACGGGGCCGCCACGATGAGCCGCGACTACGTCCCCTATGCCTGGCAGCAGGCGACCGAGGGCAAGCGCGTTCACGCGCTGCCATGGGACAGTGGGCCGATGGGCCAGATCTATCGGGAGGATATCGCCAGCGCGACCGGCTTCACGCCGCCGAAGACCTGGGCCGAGTTCTCCGACACGGCGCTCCGCGTTGCGAAATCGTCAAAGGACGTGCTGCTGACCAACGCGACGTTCTCGGACGGCGGCTGGATCACCGGGCTCCTGTGGCAGGCCGGCTGGCGGCCATTCACCGTGGATGGCGACCGCATCGCGATCCGGATCAAGGATGACGTATCGGCGCGCTTTGCCGCCTACTGGCAGAAGCTGATCGATGCAAAGGCGGTCGATACGGCCCCCGGCTTCACCACCGACTGGTACCAGTCCTTGGCGCGCGGCCGCTACGCGATCTGGCTGACAGCCGCCTGGGGGCCGTTGTTCCTGTCGCAGTTCGCCGGCGCGAGCTCCGGGAAATGGCGCGTCGCCGGCATTCCCCAATGGGACGCGGCCAAGCCGTCGAACGGCAATTACGGCGGCTCCACGCTGGCGGTGCCTGCCACCAGCCCGCACAAGGCGGCGGCGGCCAAGGCGGTCATGTGGCTGCTCGGGCAGAGGGCGCCGGGCGAGGCGTTCGCGACCACCCAGTTCCTGTTCCCGGTGCTGAACAGCCTCCTGGACGAACCCAGGTTCCTGCGGACACCCTATCCCTTCTACGGCAACCAGCCGATCAACACCGTCTTCGCCGAGGCCTCGCGGCAGGTCGGCACCGACTTCCAGTGGTGCCCGTTCAACGACTACTTCATTGCGCAGCTCGGCAACGAATGCGGGGCGGCCGCGGGTGGCGGCGGGAGCCTGGATGCGGCCTTCGACCGGCTGCAGACCAGGATCACGCGGTTCGCCCGACAGCAGGGTTTCACGGTGACGAGCTGATGGCCGCATGGGCGCGCCAGCCCGGATCGATGGCGGCCCCGTTCCTGCTGCTGGCACCGTTCCTGCTCCTGTTCACGGCGTTCCTGGTGGTTCCCCTCGGCTACGCGCTGTTCCTCAGCCTCTACCGCGACACCCTGGCCGGTGGCACGCGGTTCAGCGGCATCGCGAACTATGCCGACGTCCTCTCGGACGGAGCCTTCTGGCAGGGCGTCTGGCACATGCTCCTGTTCGGCGCGCTCCAGGTGCCGGTGATGCTCGGCCTGGCGCTCGCGATCGCCCTGGTGCTCGACCGCGGCACGGTCTTTCTGCGGCGCAGCTTCCGGCTGGCCTTCTTTGTTCCCTATGCCGTGCCCAGCGTCGTGGCGACCCTGATCTGGGGCTATCTCTACGGACGCAGCTTCGGTCCGTTCGCCCAGGCCGCCCAGCTGGCGGGTCTCACCGCGCCGGATTTCCTGTCGTCGCGCTGGATGCTGTGCTCGCTCGCCAACGTCGTGACCTGGGAATATACCGGCTACAACATGATTATCCTGTACTCGGCGCTGCAGGCGGTTCCGCATGAACTGCCGGAGGCGGCCGCGATGGATGGTGCAACGCCATGGCAGACGGCACTGCTGGTCAAGGTGCCGGCAATCCGCGGCGCGCTGCTGCTGACCGTCATCTTCTCGATCATCGGCACGCTGCAACTCTTCAACGAGCCGCAATTGATGCATGCCGTCGCACCGAGCGTCATCGGCGACCACTATACGCCGAATCTGTATGCCTATGCGCTGGCCTTCACCGATCAGCAATACAACTACTCCGCCGCGGTCTCCTTCGTGCTCGGCGCCCTGATCGCGGTGATCTCCTACATCTTCATGCTGGGCACGCGAGAGAAGGACGCGTCCGCATGACGATGGTCGGCGCCTCGCCGGGTTCCGCCGGCTATCGGCGCTCGCGACTGACCGGGACGGCATTCCTCTCTCTCCTCGCCCTCTACACGATGCTGCCACTCGGCTATCTCCTGATCGCCTCGACCAAGACACAGACCGACCTGTTCGGCACGTTCGGTTTTGCCTTCGGACACCGGTTTGCACTGCTCGGAAACATCCGGGACGTGTTCCGCTTCGACGGCGGCATCTTTGCCCGCTGGCTGGCCAACACGGCGCTCTATTCCGGCGTCGCCGCGATCGGGGCCACGATCCTCTGCAGCGCCGGCGGCTACGCCTTTGCGCGCTACCGCTTTCGCGGACGGTCGCTGCTGTTCGCCATCGTGCTCGGCGCCGTCATGATCCCGCAGACCGCGCTCACGATCCCGATCTTTCTCCTGCTCAGCAAGATCGGACTGGTCGATACGCCGTTCGCGGTCATCCTGCCGTCGCTGGTGTTCCCGCTCGGCGTCTATCTGATGCGGGTCTATGTCGAGCAGGCGGTACCGCAGGACCTGCTCGATGCCGCGCGCCTCGATGGCGCCGGCGAGTTCCGCGTGTTCGCGACCATCGCATTCCCGCTGATGACGCCTGCCGCGGTGACCGTGCTGCTGCTCTCCTTCGTTGCCACCTGGAACAACTACTTCCTGCCGCTCGTCGTGCTCAGCACGCCGAGCCTGTTCCCGGCCACCGTCGGCCTCGCCTCCTGGTACCAGGCGGCGAGCGCTGGCGGCGGGTCGCAGGCGATCTTCCCGCTGGTCATGACGGGCTCGCTGCTTGCGGTGGTTCCCGTCCTGCTCGCCTTTGTCGGATTGCAGCGCTTCTGGCAGGGCGGCCTCGCCGCCGGTGGCGTCAAATGAAGCAAGTCAACGGAACAAAGATGAAAAAGACCGAACGAAGCCTCTCCGCCTGGCGGCCGATGCCGCTCGACACGTTCCTCCTGGGCGTGCCGCACTATCCGGAGCATGTCGATCGCAGTTTTCTCGAGCGCGACGCAGACCGCATCGCGGACGCCGGTTTCAACGTCGTCCGGATGGGCGAATTCGCCTGGAACCTGTTCGAGCCGGCGCTCGGGCAGTTCGATTTCGGCTTGTTTGACGAAGCGATCGCGGTATTCGGCTCGCGTGGCGTGCGGACCCTGATGTGCACACCGACGGCAACCCCGCCGCGATGGCTGACGGCGTCGGAACCCGATCTGCTCCGGGTGACCGCAGCGGGGACCACGCACCGGCACGGGTCACGGCAGCATGCCGACACCACCAACCAGCACTTCCGCGAGCATAGCCGGCGCATCACCGGCGCGATGGCGCAGCACTACCGCGCCAATCCCGACATCATCGGGTGGCAGACCGACAACGAGCTCAACACGTCGTATTCGGAGAGCTTCTCGCCGTCGGCGACCGCCGGCTTCCGCAGCTTCCTGCGCGACCGCTACGCTCGGATCGAGCGTCTCAACCTGGCCTGGGGCGGTCGGTTCTGGGCGCAGGACTACGACGACTTCGAGCAGGTCGAGCTGCCGTACCCGATGACGCCGGTGGCCTCGAATCCGACGCAAGTGCTCGACTACCACCGCTACCTCGCGCATGCGACCGCCATGTTCCAGCGCGACCAGGTCGAGATCCTGCGCTCGGTGAACCCGGACTGGTTCATCACCCACAATATCGGTGTCATCCGTGACATCGACATGCGCGGCGACTTTGCGCGCGACCTCGATTTCCTCGGCTACGACATCTATCCGTTCCTCAAGGACGAGCGGCTGCGCGAGGGCCACGCGTTCCTGCAAGCGCTGCATATCGATCTCGTCCGTGGCGCCGCCGGCAACATGCTGGTGCCGGAGCAGCAGAGCGGGTTCGGCAGCCAGCCGGGCTTCGCGACCGTGGTGCCGGAGCCGGGCGAGATGCGGCGGATGGCCTACTCGTCGATCGCGCGCGGTGCCGACGGAGTGATGTTCTTCCGCTGGCGTCCCGCCCATTTCGGCGCCGAGATCTACTGGATGGGGATCCTCGACCACGACGACCAGTGCAGACGACGCTACGCCGAGGCGAGCCGGTTCGCGCACGAGGTCGGCCGGATGGCCTCGGCGGTCCTCGGCACCAGCGTCAGTCTCGATGTGGGAATCGCCGGCCCCGACTTCGAACAGGAGGAGGCGATCAAGGCCTACTCCCTCGGCCTGCCGACACCGCAGGATGCGGCAATTCCGCTGCATCGCTACTGCTACGAGCGGGGAATTTCGTGCGGCTTCGTGCATCCCGAGGACGCGATCGGGCGGCTGAAGCTCTATTTCGTGCCGCACTGGGTGATGTGGGAACCGCGCTGGACGCCGCTCCTCGCCCGCTTCGTCGAGGACGGTGGCACTCTGGTGGTGGGCGCGCGCACAGGGGCGCACACGCCGGACAACCACATGATCGCGGACACGCCGCCGGGCGAGCTGCGTGCCCTGTGCGGCACCGCAGTGGTCGAGTTCGGGCCGCTGCCGCCGCCGGATGCGCCGGCCCTGCAGTCCGATATCGACACTCCTGCCCATGCCGCGGGCAGGCCGGCGGAGTCGTCGCGCAGGCGGCACGCGATCACCATCGGCCATGAGCAGGTGCCGGCTGGCTGGTGGTACGAGGAGCTTGCTCCGGACGACGGCACCGAGATCCTCGGGCGCTGGAACAGCCGCTTCCTGGCCGGCACGCCGGCGATCACGCGGCGGCGGAACGGACGCGGCACGGTCGTGTATGCCGGAACCCTGCTGACCCCGGAGCTGACCGCCGCGCTGTTCGCGCCGCTGTTCGAGGCAGCCGGCGTCGAGCCGCTGCTCGCCGATCTGCCGCCGGGGGTCGAGGTGACGTGCCGGGAGCGGGACGGCTCGCGACTGCTCTTCATCCTGAACACGCGCGCGGGTCCCGTGGCGCTCGCCTCGGTTCCGGCCGGAACCGATCTCGTCACCGGCCGAGTGCTCGATCGCGGGCGGCTCGTGCTGGAGCCCTATGGCTGCGCGGTGCTCCAGCAAGCGGCCTAAACCACGCGGGCGATGATCCGCTCGGCCTCGGCGAACAGACCGGGCGGCACGTCGCGGCCGGAGGCGGCGATGTTCTCGTCGATCTGGTCCGGCCGCGAGGCGCCGATGATGGCGGCGGCGACGTTCGCCTCGCGCAGCACCCAGGCGATGGCGAACTGCGCCAGCGTCAGGCCAGCCTGCGCTGCCAGCGGCCTGAGCGCCTGCACCGCCTCGAGCACGGGCGGCTCCAGCCACTGCCGGCGGAATGCCGTGTTCATGACGTCGTTGGCGGCGCGGCTGTCGGACGGCACAGCGGCGCCGGGCGCGTATTTGCCGGTCAGCACGCCCTGTCCGAGCGGCGACCAGACGATCTGCGAGATGCCCGACCGGGCGCAGAGCGGGATCACCTGCTCCTCCGGGGTGCGGTGCAGCAGCGAGTATTGCGGCTGGCTGGACACGAATTTCTCCACCCCGGGCAGCGCCAGCGTCGCGCTGATCCGGTCCGCCGGCCATTCCGAGAAGCCGAGCGTGCGCGCCTTTCCCGAGCGCACCACCTCGCTCAGCGCTTCCATCGTCTCCTCGAGCGGCGTATCGCTGTCATAGCGGTGGCACTGGTAGAGGTCGACATGATCGACCTTCAGGCGCGCCAGCGACGCGTCGATCTGCTTGCGCACCTGCGCGCGGGACAGGCCGCGATCGGTGTCGGTCATCGGGAAGTAGAGCTTGGTGGCGAGCACGTAGCTGTCGCGCGGCAGGCCGGCCAGCGCCTCGCCCAGCACCGTCTCGGCGATGCCGCGGCCATAGATGTTCGCGGTATCGATCAGGGTGATGCCGCGGTCGAGCGCGCGGTGGATGCAGGCGATCGCGGTCTGCTTCTCGACGCCTCCCGATGTGGTCAGCCATGACCCGAATGCGATCTCGGACACGGTGATGTCGCTGTCGCCAAGCTTGCGGTATTTCATCTGCGCCTCATCCTGCTTTCTGGTGGCGTATCACCATGCGTCTCGATTGGCGACGCGCACGCGAAAGATCGGTTTCGCGCGCTCCGCCGGCTCCTGCTCGTACTCTTGCTCGACCCGGTCCGGATCGTAGCCGCGCCAGAGCCAGGCGAGTGACTCCGGCAGGTCCATGGCACCCTGCGCCGTCGAATGGGTGCCCTCGCCGAAGCGGAAGTGGAAATCGTAGCCGCGCAGCTTCAGCGCGTTGGCCAGCGCGATGTTGTGCAGCGGCCAGCTCCCCGCGCCGAACAGGTCGGCTCGGCCGTGGCTGTCGGCCTCGAGGTCGTTCATCCCGTCCGACATCCAGATGCGGATATTGCGCCGCTGCTCGCGCCGCACCCGGTCCGCGGTGAGGTTGCCGCCGTCCTGGTGCAGCTGCGGATGCCATTGCAGTGCCGTGTAGCTGCCGATGTTCGAATGCACCCGGCTGAAGGATTGGGGATTGAACCACGCCATGTTGAAGGCGCAGATCGCGCCGGAGGACAAGCCGGCGGCGGCGCGCGAGTAGGCATCCTGCCTGAGCTTGTGCGTGCGCTCCACCTGCGGCAGCACCTCCCCCTGGATGTAGCGCCCGTAGCGATCCGACACGGTGTCGTATTGCAGGCTGCGCATTTCGTTGGCCTGCGTGTCGCCGTCGAAGCGCATGACTTGCTGCTCGCCCCCGGTGCCGGGCGCCACCAGGACATGCACCATCGGCGGGATCAGGCGCTTGGCCACCAGGTTGTCGGTGACCACCTGCAGCCGGTAGTTGACCAGGTCGAGTGCGCCGACATAGCGGGCGCCATCCTGCCAGACCATCACCGGCGCACCGCGCGTGGTATCGAGACCGGGGTTCGCATAGACCCAGGTGTCGGCACTCATGCCGGGATAGATGCGGCTGTGGATGGTGTGCCGCTCGGACAGGGTGCCGCGTGGCACCCCCGGCTGCTCGTAGCTGTCCGGATTGTAGGCGGCGACCCCGCCGGTGCCTACCTCGTGGCCGCCCGCGATCAGCGTGTAGGTGTGCGTGGTGCCGAGCCTCAGGGTTTCGAGCGAGAACCAGTAGGATGTGCCGGCAACCCTGGTCATCGGCACCGGCGGCTGCCAGTCGATCGACAGCGAAGCCGGCTGACCGGCCGCGACCGCGAACAGGAACTCCTGCCCCCAGACCGCCGCCACGTCGCCGCTGGCCGTGGTCGGCACCGTGGTGGTACCCGCGATCGGCGGCTGCGCGGGCCGGTGCACGGACGCGGCACCGCCACGCGCCAGGCCGGGAAGTTGCCGGGCCATCAGGACTCCGAGTTCCGGTGCCTGCGTCCGCGCGGCATCGATCAACGCCTTGATGGCGGCGAGATCGCCCTCTGCGGCGGGCGGATTGGCGGTCGTCTGCCCGAAGGCGTCACCGGCCATGCCGGTATTGGCAGAAGCCGCCACCATCCCCGCGGCGGAGCCACCGATCAGGGTGCGGCGCGAGACCGTCATCAGATGATCTCCAGAGTGTCGCGGTCCGGCAGCGCCGGGAATTTCTGTGTCGGCAGGGTCTGGTACCAGTAGGCGACCGAGGCGATGTCGTCCTGCAGCGGCAGGTAGCGCCGCTGTGCCCGCTCGGTGCGCCATCCCAGCGCCTGCATCGTGACGCGCAGATCGGCCTGGAACCGGACCGGATCCGGGATGTGCCAGCGATACATGCCGAAGCGCTGCTGCGAGTTGTAGGTGCCGTCGGGCCGGATGACCTGTGGCAGTCCGGCATAGGGCGTCGTGAACTCGACATAGGAGCGCTGGAAGTTCTCGTCGACGGTGCCGCTGTCGAAATTGTAGGCGCCGCAGAAATAGTCCTCGGTGCCGGTGCCGCAGATGGTGGGGTATTCGGTATCGCCGTCGAGGAAGAACTTGATCTCGCCCTCGCCCCACCATCCGGCATTGTTCACCCCCCAGGCCATGTAGGTGCCGACATACTGCCCGGCGCCCGACACGCCATCCAGGATCGTATGGTCCTGCTTGTACGGCAGCGGGTTGTTTCGCCTGAACTGCGCATGGAAATAAGCTGCATCCTCGGGAAGCGGCGTGAGCACGTAGTTGATCTGGTAGTAGAGGATGGCGTGCTGCTCCGGTGAGCGGTTCTCCAGCGTCATCCGGGCGCGGCCGCAGAACGGCATCTCCCAGTAGCAGTTGAAGGCGCGACCGGGATTGACGCAGACCGCAAGCGACGACACCTGCGCGTAGCGGTTCCAGCCACATGCGAAGAAATCGCCGAGCGGCACCTCGACCGAGGGCTGCTCCTGCTCATCCCAGAAGATACGCAGGATCAGGTCGCGCCATTGCGCATTCGCCGGCGTCATCCAGATCTGCTGGATCGCGCCCGGGCCCTCGATATCCGCCAGGCATCGCGTCTCGCCCGGCTCGATCCGGATCGACGGCGAGACCTTCCAGCCGATGCCGAGCCCGCGGGCATGGATCGCGCCGGTCCCGTCCTCCGCGCGCCCGCCGCCGCCCTTCTCGCCGGTGAAGTTCTCGGGCGAGATCGAGCGCGTGCGAGCGTTCGACAGGCGGAACAGGTTGCCCATGTTGCAGCCGAGACCGTTGAAGTCGTTCATGCTATTTGAGCCCGGACGTCTTGATGGATTCCGTGATGCTGCGCTGGAACAGCAGGAACAGCACCATGGTGGGAATGGTCACCACGGAGGACGCCGCCACCACGTAGTTCCAGGAGCCGGAATATTGCCCCTGGAAACTGACGATGGCGACCTGCACCACCCACAGGTTCTTGCTGCTGGTGACCGTCAGCGGCCACAGGAAGGAGTTCCAGTTTGCCAGGAAGAACAGGATCGCCAGCGCCGCCAGGATCGGACGGCTCAGCGGCAGGATGATCGAGGTGTAGATACGCCAGAAGCTGGCGCCATCCATCAGCGCCGCCTCCTCCAGCTCGCGCGGGAACGAGAGATAGAACTGCCGCAGCAGGAATATCCCGAAGGCGTTGAAGATCGAGGGGATAATCAGGCCGGCATAGCTGTCGAGCAGGCCGAGCGACTTCACCAGGATGAACAGCGGCACGATGATCACCGGCAGCGAGATCAGGAAGGTCGAGAACATGCCGAGGAAGATGACCTCGCGCCCGGGAAAGCGCAGACGCGCCAGCGCGTAGCCGGCCATCGAGTGCAACAGCAGGGCCACGACGGTCACCGTGGCCGACACGAAGAACGTGTTGAACAGGAACCGCAGGAAATCGACCTGGGTGAAGACATAGACCAGGTTGGCGAACGTCAGGTGCGATGGTGTCACGCCAAGCGAGAACACGTCGGATTGTGGCTTGAACGCGGTGACGAACATCCACAGGATGGGCGCGACCGTGAGCAGGGCGAGCGCCAGCCCGACCAGGCTCCAAGCGCGTGCCGCGGCCGCAGCACCGACTGGCGGGGACGAACCACCCTCAGTCGCATCCGCGCTCGCTTGAGAATGTGCTACGCCGAGCAAGAGTGCCTCGGTGCGACTGCGCCGGGGCACGCCCGTCGCGGCTTTCGAGAACCGGAGCGGAGCGGCCCATTTGGCCGTGAGCACCGGAAGCGCAGGAAGGCGCGTCGGATTGCCGGCGTAGTAGCATTCTCAAGCGGGCGGTCAGCCATGCTCGAACCGGCCGCCATGGGTGAGCGCGAACAGCAGCAGCGTCATCGCCATCAGCATCATCACCAAAGTGGTCGCCATGGCGCTGGCATAGCCGAACTCGCCATATTGGAACGCCTGCTGGTAGATGTAGTAGATCGCGAACGATGTCGAGTTTGCCGGTCCGCCCTTGGTCATCACATAGACCAGGTCGAAGGCCTGGCTGCCGGCGACGGCCGCGACCGCGGACACCAGCAGCACGAAGAAACTCGTCGGTTTCAGCAGCGGCAGCGTGATGTAGAACAGCGATTTCACCGGGGTCGCGCCGTCCATGCGCGCCGCCTCGTAATAGTCGCGCGGAATATCCTGCAGGCCGCCGAGAAAGATCAGCATGTAGAAGCCCATCAGGAACCAGACGCTGATCACCACCAGGGACGCCAGGGCGAAGCGCGGATCGCCCAGCAGCGACAGGTTGACGATGCCGAACAGCGACAATCCCTGGCTGACGATGCCGAGCTTGTCGACCAGCAGCACCTGCCAGATGATGGCGACGACAACCAGGCTCACCATCTGCGGCATGAAGAACATGGTGCGCAGGACGCCCGAGAGCCTGGATCGTCGCTGCACCAGGAGTGCCAGCGCGAGCCCGGAGAGATACAGCCCGGGCACCAGGGCGGCCACATACGCGAGCGTTACGCGCAGGCTCTGCAGGAACAGCTGGTCGTGCAGCATCCGGCGATAGTTGGCGATCCCGATGAAGCGATAGCTGCCGAAGCCATCCACCGTGAAGAAGCCGATCCCCAGCGCCAGCAGCATCGGCAGGAAGGCGAACAGCGAGAGGCCCAGCAGGTCGGGCAGCACGAACAGCGCGCCGGCGATCCGCTCGCGTTGCCGCAGCGTCAGCCCGGTCCCGCCACGCGCCGGCTGGATGCGGGTCGCGGTCAAGGGATCCGGTCTCTCAAAGAATTGGGGCACCGCTATAGGTGCCCAGGAACCCGTCGATCTGCTGCGAGGCGAGGTCGGCCTGCTTCGCCGGGTCCTCGCCATTGAGCTGGCAGGCCTGGATCGCCTGCGAGATCGCCTGGTAGATCGGCGGCGGCACCCGCGGCTCGCCCCGCGCATTCGGATAGATGCTGTCCTTGAACAGCTTGAGGAAACCGGTATCGAACGCGCGGGCGCCCTGCACGAAGGCGGAGTTGCGCGGCGGCATGTCGCTCTTGGCGACGGTGCACCAGTCGATCACACGCTGCACGGAATCCGGCTTCGAGGAGGCAAGCGCCCAGGCGCAGAACTTCGCCGCGGCCTCGGGATTGCGGCCGCGTGCGTTGGCCACGAACGCCCAGCCGCCGCCGATGGTCATGTAGTGGCCTCCCGTTGGCACCGGCAGCCGGAACACGCCATAGCGGAAATCCTTGGCGCCGCCGCGCAACGCCGCGATGCCCCAGATACCGCAATTCTGGATCGCGCAGTATCCCGATGCGAGATTCGGAACGATGTCCCAGCCGCCGCCGCCGAGCGGCTTGCGCGGCGCGCTGCCGGACTTGATCGCGTCCTGCCAGAAGCGCAATGCCTGCACCGTGGCCGGACTGTTGAACACGCTCTTGTTGTTGGCCTGGATGTCGCCGCGACCCTGCCACAGGAACGGATACCAGGTGTAGTTCTGGTAGTAGCCCGGCGTGGTCTCGAACAGCAGGCCATACTGCCTGGCCGAGGTCAGCTTGCGGCCGAGCTCGAGCAGCGCGTCCCAGCTTTGCGGAACATCGTGCTCGTTCAGCCCGGCTTTCTCGAACGCCGCGACGCTGTAGTACATCGCCATCGGCTCGACTTCCATGGGGACGCCATAGAACTTCCCGCCCACACGGCGTGTCGCGATCACGTTCGCGGGGAAATCGGCCTGCGCCTGCGCATCGATGAACGGACTCAGATCCTGCAGGATGCCGCCATTGTAGTAGCGCAGGAAATCGCCCGGGCTGATGATGAACAGGTCGGGCCCTTCGCCGGACGCGAACGCCGTCTGCAGCTTCGACCCGTTCATGTATTCGCTGTTCGGAACATAGACCAGGTCGATCTGCTCGGGATTTTCCTTGTTCCAGCGCTGCACGGTGGCCTCGAACCAGGCCGCCTGCGTCGGCACCGGGCCGCCGGGCGCATGCGGCTGCCAGAATGTCATCGGACCCGAGGCGGCGCGCGCCCGGCCGACCAGAGGGGCTGCCAGGATCGCGCCGGTGGCCCCGGCGAGGACATCGCGGCGGCCGATGGTCGCGTGTGCGGTGCGAGACACTTGCTCGGTTCGCATGGTTCCTCCCCTTGCGGCATATCCAGGGCGACGTGTCCAGGCTCGACCCGGCACGCCGGGCGGTTGGCTCCGCGCAGACCAGAGCTTGTGAGCCTGAAACGTTTCAAAGTAGGCTAACGCACCGTTTTCCCTGTTGCAACGGGTTGCCCTGGTGACAACCATTCGTGATGTTGCGGCCCGCGCCGGCGTCTCGGTCGGGCTGGTCTCGTCGGTCCTGAACAACTCGGCGCCGGTGAGCCCGGCCCTGCGCCGGCGCGTCCTGCAGGCCGTGGACGACCTCGGCTACGTGCCGCATGCGGTCGCGCGCAGCCTCAAGCTCGGGCGCACCGGCACCATCGGGCTGGTCATGCCGGACATCACCAACCCGCATTTCGCGGCCCTCGCCTGCATCATCGAGGCGGCCTGCGACGAGGCAGGCTTCATGCTGACCCTGTGCAGCACGTCGGACGATCATCCGAAGGAGTTGCGGCAACTGCGCCTCATGCAGCGCCAACGTGTCGATGGCCTGGTGTTCATCCCGGGCGGCCCATCCGAGGTGGATGCAGCGCTTCTGAATGCCGCGATCACCGCGCCCGCTGTCATGCTGGACCGCACGATCGCCGGCCTGCACGCCGATGCGGTGCTGCTCGACAACCATCAGGCGGCGCATATCCTCACCGCGCACCTGATCGCCCAGGGTCATACCCGGATCGGCCTGGTCGCCGGGCGCCCCGACATCCGGATTTCGCGGCATCGCGAGGCGGGCTACCGGACCGCACTGGCGGCGCATGGGCTGGCGGTCGACGCGACGCTGATCGGCTACGGGCAGTTCCAGGAGGATGGCGCGCACCGGGCCGCGCTGGCGCTGCTCGACCTGCCGTCACCGCCGACGGCTTTGGTCTCCACCAGCAACCACACCACGGTCGGCATCATGCGCGCGCTGGCGGAGCGGCACCTCGCCTGTCCCGCCGGCATCTCGCTGGTGGCGATCGATGACCTCCCCTGGTCGACTGGTTTCGCACCACGGCTGACGGTCGCGGCGCAACCGTTCGAAGCGATGGGCCGCACCGCGTCGACCTGGCTGCTGGACCGCATCCTCGGCCGGTATCGCGGCGCCCCGCGCTCGTCCGTGCATCAGCCGCGCCTCGTCGTGCGCGGCTCGGTGTCTCACCCGCCACTAGCGGGGGCGCCGGGGGCTGATGCACCCGGGGGCTGATGCAGTTGCACGCACAGCTTGAAGTTCTGGATCGCGTCGTCCCCGGGCTGCATGTCGATCCGGATCGCCTGGCTGGGCCATTGCGACGCCGAGATCGTCACCGCCTGGTCGCTGTCCATGAAGCGCGCCAAATCAGCCATCGAGATCGGCGCCGTGACACCCACCGGCCCCGCATCGCCGACCGGGATGAACGAGCCGGTCCGGTCGAAACTCAGCGTCGGACGATCGGACTGCACCGGCCAGCGCGCCACGCTCAAGGACAGCGTCGGCTGCGTGGAGCCCTCGTCGTAGCGCAATGCCAGGGTCGCTTCGCCGCTCTGGTCGAACTTGAGGGCACAGTAGCTGCGACCATCGGCCAGCGTGCCGCTCACGCTATGCCAGTGCAGGCCAGGATCCTCGGCTTTCGCTCCGGCCGGCAGCAGCAGCAGCGACACCGGGGGCGCCAGCATCGGCAGCATCAGGGCAGCGGCGAGACGTGAAGGCAGGCGACTGCCCATCGGCAGGTTTCCTTGTTGCACCGGTCGGTAGTGCCGGAAAGTGGAGGCAAGCCGGTCTTGCGTCCACCTCGCCTCGTGCCGGTGGCGGCGATGTCACACTTAAAGAACGGAGCCGCAAGCATGGCGCGTGGCCGGCTCAGCCGCCCGCGCCGCCGCCTCCCAGGACCAGGCTGATCCGGTGGCCGGGAACCGGGGACCCGCGCTCGGTCCGGCCGGGCGGCAGGACGCGCACGCCGCCGGACAGGATGGCGGCCGGATGCACCCCTGCATGCACGAGAGCCAGCGCGATGCGACGCAACAGCTGCGCCCGCGCGGCCGCGTCCGACGCAAGCTGCACCGGCATGATGTCGATCTGCGTCGTGGTGGCCCGGCCCATGCCGTGCAGGACGAGATCCATCACGCGGGCATCGTCCTGGTCCGGGAAGCGGCCGATTTCGGCATGCATGAGGTAGCGGATCAGCGGCACATCGGGGGGCACCGGATCGGTATCGAGACCCGCGATCCTCGGCAGCGGCTTCGGCGGATAGCCCCAGCGCGCCACCACGAAGCTCAGGATGTTCGGGACTCCGGCCCCGCCACCGCCAGTGCCGCCGACGCCGTCGGTGGCGACGCGGTTGGTGCCGTAGAGCGGGTTCGCGTAGCTGTAGGCGGTGCCGAACTCCTCGGTCTTGCTGCCGGTCTGCGGGTCGTGCAGCACCTCGCGCCGCGGCTCGGGGGTCGTCAGCCGCGGGATGATGGTCTGCACCGAGGACGCCGCAACGCTGTCGGTCAGGCTCAGCGCCTGCGCGCTCGGGGCAGGCGCCGTCAGCGTGAAGGGCCCGGTGCCGGAAGTCTGGGCCAGCACCGGCGATGCCAGGAAGCCCAGTGCGAGGCCGCAGCCGATCGCGATGCCTCTCTCCGACGCCTGCACAAATCCGACCATAGGCCGCCACTTGGCACCTGCGCGAGGCCCTACCATGTTACGAAGATGATCCCGTTCTCCGTCCTCGACCTGTCCCCGATCATCGAGGGGGGCGACGCGGCGCTGGCGCTGCGCAACACCCTCGACCTGGCCCGCCATGCCGAGACGCTGGGGTACAGGCGCTACTGGGTGGCCGAGCATCACAACATGCCCGGCATCGCCTCGGCGGCGACCGCCGTGGTGATCGCCCATGTCGCCGGCGGCACTAGCCGGATCCGCGTGGGTTCCGGCGGCATCATGCTGCCGAACCATGCGCCGCTCACCATCGCGGAGCAGTTCGGCACCCTTGCCTCGCTGCATCCCGGCCGCATCGATCTCGGCCTGGGTCGCGCCCCGGGTTCCGACCAGCGCACCATGCTGGCACTGCGCCGCGATCCGGGCAGCGCCGACCGCTTCCCCAACGACGTGGTCGAGCTGCAGGCCTATTTCCGTCCGGCGGTGCCAGGGCAGGCGGTGCGTGCGGTTCCGGGCGAAGGCCTCGACGTGCCGATCTGGCTGCTCGGCTCGAGCCTGTACAGCGCCCAGCTCGCGGCCATGCTCGGACTGCCCTTCGCCTTCGCGTCGCATTTCGCGCCCGACCTGATGGACACCGCCATCGAGCTCTACCGGGACCGCTTCGAACCGTCCGACGCACGCGACACGCCGTACGTGATGCTCGGAGTGAACGTGTTCGCCGCCGACACCGAGCATGCAGCGCGCCGGCTGTTCACCTCGGCGCAGCAGCAATTCATGATGCTCAGGCGCGGCCAGCCGGTCAGGCTGCAGCCGCCGGTCGACAGCATGGACGAGCTCTGGTCGCCGATGGAGGCGGCCGGCATCATGCGGTCGTTGAGCGCCGCCGTGGTCGGCGATCGCCGGATGGTGCGCGACGGGATCGCGCGCTTCATCGAGGAGCACCGCCCGGACGAACTGCTGGTGGCGGCGCAGATCTACGATCACGCCGCGCGCCGGCACTCCTTCGAGATGGTCTCCGAGCTGCAGCACAGTCCTGCGCTGGTCTGATCGCCGGTGCTAATGCCGCAGGTGGCGCATCGAGACGATCAGGTCCGGCCCGCGTAGCAGCGCCACGTTCAGGAGCACCGCCAACGCGATCGCGGACAGGCCGACACAGACATAGTGATGCAAGGCAAAATCGAGCCACTGGTCGAAGAGAACGGACACAAGCTGCTCCCGCCGCCAAATCCCCTCTAGCCAGCAGGACTATCGAGCAGCAAGCGGCGAAAAGTCGACAGGAATTCAGTCCCCGCGCGCAATCTCCTGCAGCAGCGCAATGCTCTCGACACAGGCGGCTGCCGCCTCACGGCCCTTGTTGTGGGCGTCGTCGCGCGAGCGCAGCATGGCCTGCTCCTCGGTGTAGGTGGTGAGCACCCCGAAGGCGATCGGCACGCCGGTGGCGAGCGAGGCCTGCATCAGTCCGGTGGCCGCACCCAGGCTGATGAACTCGAAATGCGCGGTGTCGCCCTTGATCACGCAGCCCAGGCAGATCACACCGTCATAGCGCCGCGTACGGGCCAGCGCCTGCGCCAGCAGCGGCAGCTCGAAGGCGCCGGGGCTCGCGAACAGATCCTCGTCACGCAGGCCGATAGCATGCTCGGCCAGCCACGAAGTGGCGCCGGCACGCAGGCCTCCGGTGACCTCGGTGTTGAAGCGGCTCACCACCAGGGCAAGCCGCGGCGGCGTCGCGAAACTGAAGCTGGGCGCTGCCCCCAGCGCATCCGGTTTGCTCATCCGACCTTGTCTTCCCTATTGCGCCGCGGCGGCGCTGGCCGGATGCAGGTCGTGGCCCATGCGTATCGCCTTGGCCTCGAGATAAGCGCGATTGTACGGGTTCGAAGGGATCTCCAGCGGTATCCGCCGCAGCACCTCGATCCCGTTCGCACGCACCGCGCGGATCTTGTCGGGATTGTTGGTCAGCAGGTCGAGCCGCTCGACACCCAGATGGTGCAGGATGCGCGCGGCAATGCCCCAGTCGCGCTCGTCGGTGGCGAAGCCGAGCTGGTGGTTGGCTTCCACCGTATCCAGGCCCTGGTCCTGCAGCGAATACGCGCGGATCTTGTTGGCGAGCCCGATGCCGCGTCCTTCGTGGCCGCGCAGATAGACCAGCACCCCGCCGGGGCTGTCCGAGATCATCTGCAGCGCGCGGCGGAGCTGGCCACCGCAGTCGCAGCGCAGCGAGCCGAGCGCATCCCCGGTCAGGCATTCGGAATGCAGCCGCACCAGCGGCGCATCGCACGCCGCGAGGTCGCCGCTGACCAAAGCGAGGTGCTCGATGCCGTCGCGCGGATCGCGGAACGCATGCACGGTAAAGGCCCCCTCCTGCCCGAGCGCCCCCTCCTGCCCGAGCGCCCCGTCCTGCCCGAAGGCGCCGTCCTGTCCGAAGGAAATCGGCAACCGCGCGCTGCCGACCGGGTCGAGCCGGTCCGGCACCGGCGTGAACAGGTCCGCCGCACCGCGCGCCGCCAGGGCAAGCCGGGTGCGCACCAGCTCGGCAATGCTGACGATCGGGATGCCATGCCGGGCGCCGAACTCGCGCAGTTCGGGCAACCGGGCCATGCTGCCGTCGGCGCTCATCACTTCGCAGATCACCGCCGACGGCTTGAGCCCGGCCAGGCGCAGGATATCGATCGAGCCCTCGGTATGGCCGGCTCGCGCCAGCACGCCGCCCGGCACCGCGCGCAACGGGAACACGTGGCCGGGCGACACCAGGTCCTCGGCGCACGCATCGGCGGCGGCGGCGGCCTGGATGGTGCGGGCGCGGTCGCGCGCGGAGATGCCTGTCTCGACGCCTTCGCGCGCCTCGATCGAGACGGTGAAGGCGGTGCCGCGCGGCGCAGTGTTGTTGCGCACCATCAGCGGCAGGCCGAGGCGGTCGAGCTGCTCCGCCTCCAGGGCCAGGCAGACCAGGCCGCGCCCGTGCGTGACCAGGAAGTTCACCGCGTCCGGCGTCGCATGCTCGGCCGCCAGCACCAGGTCGCCCTCGTTCTCGCGATCCTCGTCATCGACCATGATCACCATGCGGCCATCCCGGAGTGCCGCGATCGCATCGGCAAGTGCCGCCGGCGCATCTGCCAGGACCACGGGGGCATCTGCCAGGGCCACGGGCGTTGGGGTCAGTTCGGGCGCTGGCATAGCTGCTCCACATACTTGGCGATGACGTCCACCTCGACATTGAGGCAAGCTCCCGCGGCCAGCTGGCCGAGGGTGGTGTGCTCCCAGGTATGCGGGATGATCATCAGCGAGAGGCTGAAACGGTCCGGGACCACGGAGGTGCCGATCGCATTGATGGTCAGGCTGATCCCGTCGAGCGCAATCGAGCCCTTCTCGACGCAGTAGCGACGCAGCGACCGCGGAACGTCGAGCAGCATTGCCCAGGCATCACCCTGCGGCGCGACCGAGGCGAGGGTCGCGGTGGCGTCCACATGGCCCTGCACCATGTGGCCGGACAGCCGGGTCGTGGGCGTCACCGCACGCTCAAGGTTGACCCGGTCGCCCTCGCCGAGGCGGCCCAGCGTGGTGCGATGCAGCGTCTCGGGGCTTACGAAGAAAGCCGCGATGCCCGAGGCATCGGTTTGGGTCACGGTGAGGCAGACGCCGTTCACCGCGACGCTCTCGCCGAGATCGAGATCGGCCAGCGTCGTATCCAGCACCAGCCGGACGTCGCTTTCGCCCGGCTCGACGATACGAACCCGACCGACACTCTCTATGATGCCGGAGAACACACGGCCTCCCGTTCCACCGTCATTGCCGCGGGCATTCCCTCGACCAGGCGCAACGGCGTGATCGCCGTGCGGGCCCGGATGCCCACCAGATCCTCGCCCTCCGGACGGTGGCGTATGGTCAGCCAATCGTCCCACAGCGACGCGCGGGCCAGGATGTCGAGCAGGCGCGGCCCGCCTTCGACCATCGCCCAGAGTACGCCCTCGTCGAGCAGGAGCTGCATCAGGCCACCGAGGTCGGGCGCCGTCGCGACCCGGAAGCCGCGCGCCTGAGCCTCCTGACGCCAGGCGGCAGGCAACGCGCCGGTGCGGTCGAGTACGGCAATGATGCGGCGCCGGTCCGCATGATCGGCGACATGGCGCACGGTGAAATGCGGCGCATCGGCGAGCACCGTGCCCATGCCGGTGATGATCGCGTCGGTGGCGCGGCGCAGCCGGTGCGCGAGATGCAGCGACAGTGGCGCGGTGAAGGTGCGCGCGCCGGCAGGCGGGATCATGCTACCTTCCGCATCGAGCGCCTGCTTGACGGTGATCCACGGCCGCAGCCCCCGGATGAAGCTGGTGAACGGTGCGATCAGCGCAAGACAGTCCCGTCCCTCCGGGCTGTCCGGCGGCGCGACCTGCACTGCAAGGCCTGCCTCGCATAGCCGGGCGGCACCGCCTCCGGTCACACGCGGGTTCGGATCACCGGCGCCGATCCAGACATCGCGTATCGGGCTCGCCAGCAGCGCGTCGGTGCAGGGTCGGGTGCGACCGACATGATTGCAAGGCTCGAGGGTGATGACGGCGGTGGCCGCGCGGGACAGCGATCCGGCCGCCTCGCACTGGAGCAGGGCCAGCGCTTCGGCATGCGGGGCGCCGGCGCGGTGGTGCGCCGCCACCGTGAGGATCTCGCCATCCGCATCGAGGATCGCGCAGCCGACCGGCGGATTGGGAGCGGTGGCGCCGACGAAGCGCGCAGCTTCGGCGATCGCCGCCGCATAGGCCGACGCGATGCCGGTCCCACTCTTCAACTGCACCCGCGCGCGCTGCATCGTCACCGTCCTTGCGGACGCGCCCAGGGATTGAGGCAGACAGGAGGGCACGGCGCGCCAGGCACGCGCGCATCCCGGCAGGGACAGGCATGCCCGACCGCGTTCTCTCCCATCCGGACTATACCGTCGGCTCCGGAATCACACCGGATCTGCTCGACCCCGCCACCGATCGAGGCGGCGGGCGCTCGCGGGCTGATACAGGCAGGCCCCGAAAGGCCGGATGCAATTACCGCCGGTGGGGAATTCCACCCCGCCCTGAGAACGTCGTCAACCGGTCAACATGACCGGCATGGTTCTCATTAAGGGGCGAACTGCCGGTTACGCAAGATGTCCGGCAACTCACGGTTCCAATCTGTGGATCAACGCCTGAGCCGCCGCCGGGGCGCGATGCTTGGCACCCGCGATCACGTAGGCGAAGACCTCGCGCTGCTTCGACAGGGTTCGCAGGCGCCGGGCCCAGTCGTCCAGCGCGGACGGCGCGTAGCCCAGCGCCTGCTCGTCACGTGTCGCCTGCAGGCGGAGGTAGGCGAAGTCCGCGGTCAGCGGGAACCCGGCCGCAGCACCCGGTGCGTCCGGGTCGAGGTCGAGCGCCACCAGGGCGACGTTGCGCTCGGCCAGCAGACGCAGCGCCGGTTCGGTCGCGAAGCTCTCGTGCCGGGCCTCCAGCACATGACGCAGGGCGATCCCGTCTTGTCGCTCTGGCAGCAGATCGAGGAAGCGTGCCAAGCCGTCCGCATCGAACCGGCGTGCCGGCGGCAGCTGCCAAAGGATCGGCCCGAGCGCCGACCCCAGTTCGGTCAGCCCGGAGCCGAGGAACCGCTGGACGGACGGAGCGGCCTCGGCGGCGTCCTTGCGCTGCGCCGCCCCGCGGGCCGCTTTCACCGAGAACACGAAGCCGTCCGGGACCGCTGCCCGCCAGGAGCGGAAGGTCTGCGGCGTCTGCGTCCGGTAGAAGGTGCCGTTGATCTCGATCGAGCCGAGCCGGGCCGCCGCGTGCGCCAGCTCGTCGGCCTGCCGCAGCCCCTTCGGATAGAAATTGTCGCGCCATTCGGGGAAGCTCCAGCCGCCAATGCCGACGCGAACCGGGTGGAAGGCCTTGCGTGATCCGGTCTTTGCCATCGTTCCTCCCAAGCCTCCCGCGCGCTCGCGGTCTGCCTGGGAAAACGTTAGAGCAGCCTCGGCTGCTCTATCATATCATAAGCAGAGCATGATCGATCGGATCATGCCCTGGGACCTCAGCGGGCCGAACAGAAGGGACAACTCGATGCAGGCGGCATCACCCGGGACCGCATCTTCGGGAACAATCGTCACGATCGGGGAGATCCTGGTCGAGATCATGGCCGAGACGCGCGGCGACGGCTTTCGCGAGCCGCTGGCACTGCGCGGGCCGTTCCCGTCCGGCGCGCCGGCGATCTTCATCGACCAGGTGGCGCGGCTGGATGCTGCGGCCGGCATGATCGCCTGCGTCGGCGACGACGATTTCGGCCGGCTGAATGTCGAGCGGCTGCGCCGGGACGGGGTCGATGTGCGGGCGATCCGCATCGATCCCGAGCAGGCCACCGGCAGCGCCTTCGTGCGCTACCGCGAGGATGGCGAACGCGACTTCGTCTTCAACATCCGCCACAGCGCCAGCGGCCGGACGCGGATCGATGCGGCCGCCGGCCTGCTGCTGCAGGGCTGCCGCCACCTGCACATCATGGGCTCGTCGTTGTTCTCGGCCGGCCTGATCGAGGCGGCGAGGCAGGCTGCGGCCCAGGTGCGCACGCGCGGGGGCACCGTCTCGTTCGACCCGAACGTGCGCAAGGAGATGCTGCGCATTCCCGAAATGCGCGCGGCCCTGGAGGCGATGCTGCACGCCTGCGACATCTTCATGCCGAGCGGTCCGGAACTCACCCTGCTGACCGCGGCCCCCGACGAGGCGGGAGCGATCGCCGAGATCCTCTCGCTCGGAGTCGCCGAGATCGTGGTCAAGCGGGGCGCCGGAGGGGCCAGCCACTACGACCGCGACGGCGCCCGGCACATGGCCGCGTTTCGCGTCGCCGAGCTCGATCCGACCGGCGCCGGCGACTGCTTCGGCGCCACCTTCGTGACCTGCCGACTTCAGGGCATGAGCGTGCCGGACAGCCTGCGCTATGCGAGTGCCAGCGGCGCGCGCGCGGTCGGCGTGCGGGGACCGATGGAAGGCGCCTGCAGCTTCGCCGAGCTCGATGCCTTCATCATCGACCATCGCGGGGTCGACGATATCGGAGACACCGCATGACCAACCCTGCTCTCACCCGCCTCGCCGCGTCGCGGGCGGCGCATGCCCCCTGCGGCATTGTCTCGGTATGCTCGGCGCATCCGCTGGTGATCGAGGCGGCGCTGCTGCAGGCCCTCGACGATGGCACCGAATTGCTGATCGAGGCGACCTGCAACCAGGTCAACCAGGAGGGCGGCTATACCGGCATGACGCCCTCCGCGTTCCGCGACTTCGTGTATGGCATCGCCGATGCGGTGGGCTTCCCGAGGGACCGCGTGATCCTGGGCGGCGACCATCTCGGCCCGAACCCCTGGAAGCACCTGCCGGCGGACGCGGCGATGGCGCGCGCCGAGCAGATGATCGCGGACTATGCCGCCGCCGGCTACGTGAAGCTGCATCTCGACGCCAGCATGGGCTGCGGCCCTGAACCGGCCGCCCTTGCCGACGCACTCACCGCCGAGCGCGCCGCCAGGCTTGCAGCAGCCGCCGAGCGGTCGGCCCCCGGCCAGGCGGTGTACATCATCGGCACCGAGGTCCCGACTCCGGGCGGCGCGCTGGAGGCGCTCGATCACCTGCAGCCGACCGAGGCCGGCGCGGTGCTTGCGACCTACGCGGTGCATGAGGCGGCCTTCCGGAATGTCGCGGGCGGCGAGGCGTGGCGCCGGGTGCTGGCGATCGTGGTGCAGCCGGGCGTCGAGTTCGGACACGAGGATGTCGCGGTGTATGCGCCGGACCGGGCGCTGGCGCTGACCGCCTCGCTCGATGCGATGCCCGGGCTGGTGTTCGAGGCGCACTCCACCGACTACCAGCCGGAGGCAAGCCTGCAGCGCCTGGTGCGGGACGGCTTTGCGATCCTCAAGGTCGGGCCCGGCCTGACCTTCGCCCTGCGCGAGGCGCTCTACGGCCTGGATGCGATCGACGCCATCCTGCATCCCGGCCATCCCAGGCTGCCGGATACCCCCAGGCTGCCGGATATTATGGAAGCGCTGATGCTGGCCGAGCCGAAATACTGGCAGAGCCACTATCCGGGCACCGCGGACGAGCAGCGCGTGCTGCGCCACTACAGCTACAGCGACCGCATCCGCTACTACTGGCCGGCGCCGGCCGCACGGGCGGCGGTGAGCGCGCTGCTGGATCGTCTCGGCGATGCGCCGATTCCGGCGACGCTGGTCAGCCAGCACCTGCCGCGGCTGCACGAGCGGGTCATGCTCGGCGCCATCCGGCCGCACGCCCGCACGCTGCTGATCGAGACGGTGCGCGACGTGCTGCGCGCCTACGGCCGCGCCTGCCGGCCCCGGAGGCCATCGACATCAGCCTCGCAGGAGGCGCAGGCATGATCCTGCGGGGGAAAGTCGCCATCATCACGATGGCGCATCCTGACGAGGTTGCCTGACGGGCCCTCTTCCTTGCCGGCCCGGATTCGGCCTATATCGTTGCGCAGACATACAATATAGACGGCGGCAACCGGATGAGCTGACCGCCGGGTGGGGAAAACGTTGATGATGAAGAACAAGAAGACCGGGTTCGTAGCCGGGGTGGCGGTCGCCGGAATGGCGCTGGCGGCGACGTCGGCGCAGGCGGACACCACGTTGACGGTGGCCACCGTGAACAACACGCAGATGATCGAGATGCAGAAGCTGACACCGGTGTTCGAGAAGAGCCACCCCGGCATCCACCTGAACTGGGTGGTGCTCGAGGAGAACGTGCTGCGCCAGCGCGTCACCACCGACATCGCAACGCATGGCGGCCAGTTCGACGTGCTCACCATCGGCAACTACGAAGTGCCGATCTGGGCCAAGCAGAACTGGCTGGTGCCTATGGATGGCCTGCCGGCGAGCTTCGACGTGGCTGATATCCTGGCCCCGGTGCGCCAGGGCATCAGCTACAAGGGCCAGCTCTACGCGCTGCCGTTCTACGCCGAGAGCGTGATGACGCTGTACCGCACCGACCTGTTCAAGAAGGCCGGGATTACCATGCCGGCGGCGCCGACCTACGACCAGATCCGCGAGTTCGCCGACAAGATCACCGACAAGGCGCACGGCATCTACGGCATCTGCCTGCGCGGCAAGCCGGGCTGGGGCGAGAACATGGCGTATTTCTCGACGCTGGTGACCGCCATGGGTGGCCAGTGGTTCGACATGCACTGGCATCCGACCATCAACACCGCCGCCTGGAAGCAGGCGCTCACCTACTATGACGACATCCTGAAGGCGGACGGCCCGCCGGGCCTGTCCTCGAACGGCTTCAACGAAACCCTGTCGTTGTTCACCAGCGGGCATTGCGGCATTTGGATCGACGCCACCTCGGCCGCCGGCACGGTCTATGACAAGAAGCAGTCCACCGTCGCCGACAGCGTCGGCTTCGCGGCCCTGCCCACCGGCAGCTTCACCGGCGGACCGACCTGGCTGTGGTCGTGGAACCTGGCGATCCCGAAGACCTCGACGCATGCCGATGCCGCGCGCCAGTTCGTGACCTGGGCGACCTCGAAGGAGTATATCGATCTCGTCGCCAAGACCGATGGGTGGGTGAACATCCCGCCCGGCACGCGCGCCACCTCGTTCGCGTCCGCCGAGTACAAGCAGGTCGCGCCGTTCTCGAGCTTCGTCGAGGACGCGATCAACCACTCCAACCCGACCGGCCAGACCAAGAACCCGCGCCCCTATACAGGCGCGCAGTATGTCGGCATTCCGCAGTTCCAGGCGATCGGCACCAGTGTCGGTCAGACGGTGGCCGCGACCCTCGCCGGCTCGGAGACGGTGGATCAGGCGCTGGCTTCGGCGCAGGCTTCGACCAACCGGACGATCCGCCAGGCCGGCTACCAGAAGTAGGTCCGGTCTGCGGCTTCTGGAGGATAACGATCCGGCTCCCTGCGAATAGGGAGCCGGTTTTCGTTTCGACGCGGCTCAGCTTCCCGACGAAAACGTCATGCCGAGCTGGTCGAACAGGAAGGCCATATAGTCGGCCTGCTGGTCCACCCGTACGCTGAGCGCGCTGCCGATGCCGTGGCCGGCCTTGTCACTGATCGACAGATAGACCGGGTAGCCGGACATTGTTGCCGCCTGCAGCCGCGCGATCATCTTGCGTGACTGGGCCGGATTGACCCGTCCGTCATGCGTGCCGGTCGCCATGAACACCGCCGGATACCTCACCCCGTCCCGGACATGCTGGTAGGGCGAATAGGCCAGCATCGCCCTGAACTGCGCCGGGTCGGTGACGGAGCCGAACTCGGTCACGTTGAAGGCGCCGTTCGGGTCGCGTTCGATCCGCATCATGTCATAGATGCCGACCAGCGACACCACGGCGCGGAACATCGACGGCGCCTGGGTCAGCGCCGCCCCCATCAGCAGGCCGCCATTGCTGCCGCCGAGGATGGCCAGGTGCGACGGCGAGGTGATGCGCCGCGCGATGAGGGCGCGACCGGCGGCCAGGAAATCGTCGAACACGTGCTGCTTGTGGGTCAGCGCGCCGTCGCTGTGCCAGGTCTCGCCATACTCGCCGCCGCCACGGATGTTCGCGACCGCCCATACCCCGCCGGCATCGAGCCACAGCCGTGTCGCCTCGCCCGCGAAGCGCGGCGTCATCGAGACCTCGTAGCCGCCATAGCCGTACAGCAGCGTCGGACGCCTGCCGTCGGCGGACGCGCCCTTGCGGCGGATGATGGTGACCGGCACCCGTGTGCCGTCCTTCGAGGTCGCGAAGAGGCGCACCACCTCGGCATCGTCGAACCGGACCGGACTGGTCTCCGCGAGGCCGGTCGGCGCGGACCGGCCGCTCGCCTCGTCATACGACAGCACGTGATACGGTTGCAGGTAGGTCTGCACGCCATACAGCACGTGCCCCTCGACACCGGGCTCGAGCTCGTCCACCGCGGCCACCGGCGGCAGCCTGATCTCGCCCTTCGGCGTGCCGTCATGCGCGAAGATCGCCACCCGCGACGGACCGCCGACGAGTTCGCGCAGGTAGAGCGCATCGCGGGTCACCGCCACCGCCTCGCCGCCGAATTCGCCGCCGCCCTGGATCGCGCCGTCGCCCTGCGCGACCAGCAGTCTCGCATGCGACAGATCGAGGTCGGAGAGCGGCAGCGACAGGATGCGGCCGCGCGGAGCGTCCCGCTTCGAGACCAGATACAGGATATCGTCGGGACCGATCGTGCCGGCGACGACCTTGTCGGCGAAGTGCGTGACCTGGGTGACGTGCTGGGCGCCCGCCTTGTCGGCCGTCATCACGTAGTGCTCGAACTCGCCGCCATCGCCGTTCGCCACCGACACCAGGACGGCGTTCGGGTTCTCCCGGCTGTCGAGCTGGATCTCGGCGATGCGCGGAAAGTCGCGGCCCAGCACATAGCTGTCGGCGGCAGGGTCCGATCCGAGCCGGTGGTAATACACCTGCTGGAAGAAATGCCGGTCGGCCTCGGGACGCTCGGCGCCCGGATAGCGCGTGTACCAGAACCCGGAGCTATCCGCCTTCCAGGCGAGCGAGCCGCCGGCGGTCGGATATTGCGCGCGCGGCACCGCCTCGCCGATCTCCTTGCCGCTTGCCACGTCGAACACCTGCACGGTGCCGTCCTCGCTGCCGTTGCGCGACAGCGAGACCGCGACCCGGTGGCCGTCCGGTGACGGCACGAACCAGTCGATCGCGGTCTGCCCGGAGGGATCGAGCGTGTTGGGATCGACCACCGCGCGCGCCTGCGACGGATCGGCGCCAGGCGGCATCACGGTGACCATCGGCTGCTGCTTCGGCGGCTGCACGGTCAGCGTGAACAGCCGGCCGCCCGCCATGGTCAAGGAATGATACGACGGCGAGGTCTGCGAGGCAGCTTGCATGATGCGGTCATGCAGCGTCCGCCGCACGGCGAGCCGGTCCAGGGTGGCGCGGGTCCGGCTGTTCTGTGCCATCGACCATGCCGCGACGCGCGGGGTGCCGCCGTCCTCCAGCCAGCGATACGGATCGCGGATCGCAACACCGTGGTAGCTGTCGGTCACCGGCTCCACCGCCGTCGCCGGCGCGCCGCGATCGGCTGCGAGACCACGTGTCACGGCACCCTGAGCGATCGTCATGCAGGCAAGCACCGCCAGGCCTGTCTTCATCGAGCCGAGCCGCATCCTGTCCTCCCTCTGCGCCGCGAGACGCTATCTGGCCTCTGCGCCGCGAAACGCTATCCGGCCGCGATCGCCTTGGCGAGTGCGGTGCAGCAAAAGCCGATCGCCCGCGGCGCACGGCACTTCCTGATGCCTGTCGCGTTCACGCCGCATGAGCCGTCAAGACGCAGCCCCGGAAGCCACGACCATGCCGGACACCATCCCGCACCGGCGGGCCGACCGCACGCAATTGCAGCAGATCATTCTGGGCCTGAATGACGGCGTGCTGATCATCGACTCGGACCAGACCATCGCCTGGGCCAACCAGTCGGCGCTCGAGATGCACGGCGTCACTGAGCTCGAGGCGCTGGGCGGGACGATCGACGAATACCGCGCGCGTTTCGAACTGCGCTACCGGAACAACCACAAGGTGCCGGAGGGCGAGTACCCGATGGACCGGATCATGGCCGGCGAAGCCTTCGACGAGGTCGTGGTCGAGGTCGGACCGCCGGGCGAGCCGGCACGCTGGACCCACCGGCTGCGCAGCCTGGTGCTGACCACGCCGGACGGCCGGCCGGACTGCCTGGTGCTGATCATCAACGACGAGACCGAGCGCTTCAGCGCCGAGGAGCGCTTCGAGAAGACCTTCGCGGCCAATCCGGCGCCGGCGATCATCTGCCGGCTGGACGATCTTCGCTACGTCAAGGTCAACCAGGGCTTTGTCGACATGACCGGCTATGCGCGCGAGCAGCTGCTCGGCCGCCTGCTGTACGACATCGACGTGCTCGAGGCCGCATGCGATCGCGATCTGGCGGTCGAGCGGCTCAAGCAAGGGCGCACCATCCCGCAGATGGAGGCGACGCTGCGGCTCGGCGATGGCGGCAGCAAGCTGGTGATCGTGGCCGGGCAGCCGATCGAGATCGGCGAGGAGGCCTGCATGCTGTTCACCTTCGCCGACCTGGAGGCGCGACGGCGGGCCGAGGAAGCGCTCAAGCACAGCGAGGAGCGGTTCTCGAAAGCCTTCCGGATGGCGCCCGGGCCGATGATGGTGAGCACCCTGGACGACTGCCGGACGCTCGACGTCAACGACGCCTTCATCGCAGCCACCGGCTATGAGCGCCAGGAGGCACTCGGCCGCACCGAGGCGGAATTGCAGCTCTGGGGCGAGGACGGGATTCGTCGGCAGATCTACGATGCGCTGCGACGGGAGGGGCATGTCCACAGCCTGGACGTGCGGCTGTGCACCAAGCAGGGCGAGAGTGTCGACTACCTGTTGTCGGCGGAGACCGGAACCATCCAGGGCGAACCCTGTGTGCTCAGCGTCATGCAGGACATCACGGCGCGCAAGCGGTCGCAGGAAGAGCTGCTCTCGGCGATCGAGGCGGTGATGCAGGACACCTCCTGGTTCGGCCAGCGGATCGTCGAGAAGCTTGCCAACCTCGCCCGCACCGGCCAGAGGCTGCAGCCTCAAGTGGAATCGACAGACCTCTCCGTGCGCGAGCGTGAAGTCCTGGCGCTGGCCGCCGGTGGTCTCGACGACGCCGCCATCGCGGCGCGGCTGGGATTGTCGCGCGTGACGGTGCGCAACCACATGGCCGCCAGCTACGGAAAGATCGGCGTGAATCGCCGGGGCGCCGCCATCATCTGGGCCCGCGAGCGCGGCCTGGATGGCACGAGCGCGCCCAAGCGACCCGGCCGACGCGCTGTCCGGAAGGTGCGAAACAACCAGCAAATTGGGTCGAAAGCACCAAAGAATTCAGAGAAAAACTCGTCTTTTCAGGTGTTTGACTAGGAAACCCGATTATCCAACCCTCGTTTGCGATGGCAGGCAGACGAAGGCGGCCGCCGCGGCGGCAGCTGCCTGAACAGGAGGACGATATGGACAAGGATCGCATCGAAGGTGGCGCGCGTCAGGTCAAGGGCTCCCTCAAGGAGGCCATCGGCAAGGTGACCGGCGATCGTGCGACGTCCGCCGAGGGCAAGGCCGAGAAGGCAGCCGGCGAGGCGCAGAGTGCCGCCGGCAAGCTCAAGGACAAGGCGCGCAGCGTCGCCGAATAAGCCGGTCGGCACGCACCGATCCTGCATACGCATTCCTGGAGCCTCCGAGCATGTCCCTGTTCTATGGACCGATCGGCCCGACGCCGGCCGGGGCCGACGGCGCGCGGGTCCGCGTCTCCTGGTCGGCAATCTTCTGCGGCGTCGTCCTGGTGGTCGCGATCCAGATCGCGCTCGCGATCCTGGGCACCGGGGTCGGCCTCGGCCTGATCAACCCGGGCCACGCCGACAGCGCGAGTGCCTCCAGTCTCGGCAGCGGTGCCGGGATCTGGTGGCTGGTCAGCACGATCCTGTCGCTCATCGCCGGAAGCTATGTGGCGGCCCGGCTGGCCGGGGTGGCATGCCGCCTCGACGGCGCCATGCACGGCATGGTGGTCTGGGGACTGGCACTGCTCTTGACCGTGTACCTGATCACCACGGCCGTCGGCGGCCTGCTCGGCGGTGCGTTGTCGGCACTCGGGGGCACCCTGTCCGCGGCCACCTCGGTCGTCGGCGGCGCCGCATCGGCGCTCGGCGACGGTGTCAAGGCGGCGGCGCCGCAGGCGGCCCAGGCGGCCGGCATCACGCCGGACACGATTCAAAAGCAGATGTCGGCGCTGATCAACACGCCGCCACCCGCCGACCCGGCGACCATGTCGGCGTCCGACGCCACCCGCGCGATCGGCCAGGAATTTCCGGACCTGTTCGCGGCGCCGGACAAGGCGAACGTCGCCCGGCAACGGATCACCGCGATTGTCGCGGCCCAGGCGCACATCACGCCCCAGGAAGCACAGGCACGGGTGGTCAATGCCGAGGCCCAGCTCAACCAGACCCGTCAGCGTGCCGTCGACATGGCCACCCGCGCGGCGGACGCGAGCGCGAGCGCTGCGTCACACGCCTCGTTCATCGCCTTCGTCGGCCTGCTGATCGGAGCGCTTGCCGCGACCGGCGGCGGCCTCATCGCCTCTCCGCGACGCGACGACCTGCAGGCCGGTTCGTGACGCCGCTCTCCCCCGCCCCGCAATCGCACACCAAAGGAATGATCGATGGACAAACATGAAGCCAAAGGCGCCTTCAGGGACGCTATCGGCAAGGTGAAGGACGGCTTCGGCGGCGTGACCGGCAAGCCGGGCACGCAGCTGGATGGCAAGATCGACCAGGCCTCCGGCAAGCTGGAGCGCAAGTTCGGCGCAACGCTTGACGACATCAAGGAACAGGGGGCGGATCTCGCAGCGAGCGGTTCGCGTCTGACCGGTCAGGCTGCGGGCGAGATACGGGACGCGACACGCACGGCGACATCGCAGGTCGGGAACTACGCGAAGGGTGCGGCGGATGCCGGCCTGCAAGCCGGCCGCTCGATCAGCGAGAGCGCCGAGCGCCAGCCGCTGCTTTCCCTGGCCGCAGTTGCGGCGGCCGGCTATCTGGTCAGC
This sequence comes from Lichenicoccus sp., assembly GCF_965277665.1. Classification (GTDB taxonomy): domain Bacteria; phylum Pseudomonadota; class Alphaproteobacteria; order Acetobacterales; family Acetobacteraceae; genus Lichenicoccus. Next base: position 3,541,188 of record NZ_OZ255835.1, on the reverse strand, counting down.
TTCCTCGTGCACTCGCGCAACAGCCCGTTCGCGCCGGGGCGCGGCACCTAGAGCCTGATCCGATCGATCAGGCTCAGCTTGTCGTCGAACTCCCTCTCATCGGGAGCAGGGTCCTGCGAAAGCGCGAACGGACCCAACTCTTCCCGATCCGCCGTACTGAACGCGTTCAACACCGCCGGACCACGCAATCGATACGCTTGCCCGGCGTACTCGCGCGCGCGCTGCACATCGTCCAGCCGGAGATAGGATTTCGCCATCGTGAGAGCGGCGAGGGGCGCTCTCACGGAAGCGCAGTATGTGAGCGCGGCGCCCGCGATCTCGAGAGCGCCGGGGTAATCGGCGCACTCAAAAAGCGCATTGCCCAGGCTGGCTTGTATCCAGGGTATCATGGTGTTGCCGGGCAGATGCTGCTGCGCATACGCCAAGGCTTCCTGCCAGGCATCTCGCGCAATCTCGTGTTTGCCATCGGCCCCCGAGCAAATACCGATGTTTGACAATTCAAGCGCACGCGTCTTGTGCACATCCTCGCCTGCGTCTTGATTCATGACCGTCTCTCTCCTTGGATGGACAGCGCGCCAAGCAAGGTCGCCTCTCGATTACCCTATCTCGTCAGGCGGTCAAGGTGACGGAACCAGATACTCGGGCGGGATCGGGGTTCCGGGACGTTCGAAGTCGTAGAAGACCTCGACGATGTACCAGCGGCCTCCGCTCTGCAGCAATTCTAGCGACTTGACCCCTCGCCTGAAGGGTTCGGGATCATCCGGTCTCTCGCGTGATCCGTAGGAAGAATAGACATGCGCCATGATCCCGAACCGTTCGACATGGTTTGCAATGACGCGATCGAAGAAGCCGGTCGTCTTCAACCCTCGACCGGCCAGATCCGCGTAAAAATCCGGAGAGACGAACGCCACGTCCGGCGCGCGCCCGGGCTTCGGATCGACGCCGATGGCGATCCTGCCGCCGGGAACAAAGAGCGAGTCGAGGCGCTTGCGGTCGATCATGCCGCCGGCTGGCGCGGAGATGCTTTCGGCAAACGCGGTGACGATTGCGTTGATCGAGGAGACGTCGCGAGGGGCGGCCGCCGGCTGGTTCGGGTGATCACCGAGAGCACGAGACGCTCGGGCCGGCGGCGGCGCGTTACCGCAGAATGCCGGCGAAGCTATCGCAGCAAAGCCGAAGACGATGGGGGCGCCACGGAATATCGTGGCCGCCTTCATGCGTGATACCGCCATTTTGGTCTCCCTACCCCGCCCCGAGATGTGCATCACGAGCTGACAACGTCGACTATGCAAGTTCAGTGGTTGCGGCCAGAAAGCACCGGAACCGGCGGGCGACCTCGTGCGGCGGCACTGTCGGGCGGCCGAGTGCCTTGATCGAGCCGGGGCTGATGCGTGCATGCACCAGCACCGGACCGTCGCGGTCCAGGGCCGCCCGCATCGCCTGCTCGAAGCCGTCCGCGTCGTCCACCGACCAGGCGGATGCATAGCCGCAGGCCAGGGCCACTGCCGCGAAATCCACGCTCGGGGACACCGTGGCCTGGCCGCCGGTGCTGTCATGCACGCCATTATCCAGCAGCACATGCAGCAGGTTGGCCGGTTGCTGCGCGCCGATGGTCGCCAGGCTGCCGAGCTTCATCAGAGCGGCGCCATCGCCGTCCAGCACCACGACGCGCCGCTCCGGGCGGGACAGCGCCACGCCGAGCGCCATGCCTGAGGCACCGCCCATCGAGCCGACCTGATACAGATGCTGCGGCCGGTCCGAGAGCGTGAACAGCTCGCGGCCGCTCTTTCCGGTGGTGGCGATCACCGCCGCCTGCTCCGGCAGCAGCCCGAGCAGCCGCTCCAGCAGGGCAATCCGCGCCGGACGCTCGCCATGCGCCCGCAGGTCATGCATCAGTCCACGGGGTGCCAGTCGTCGTGCCGGTTCCGACAGCGCCTCGTCGGCCACGCTGCCCTGCTCCATTACCAGCGCGAACGGCAGGCTGTCGGTCTCGAACCGAGACCGTGCCGCTGCCAGCGCCGTGGCGATCGCATCGTTGCCGCGCGGGAAGGGCAGGTTCGGCACGTCGCACAACGTCAGCAGGTCCTGCGTGATGCGGCCCATCAGCGCGTGCTGCGGTTCGTCGGGGAAGCCGGGCTGGCCGCGCCAGGTCACGACCATCAGCAGCGGGATGCGGAACGGGTGGTTCAACGATGTCAGCGGATTGACCGCATTGCCCAGGCCGGAATTCTGGCAGATCACCACCCCACCGCGTCCGCCCAGCCACGCGCCGGATGCGATCGCCACCGCCTCGCCCTCGCTCGCGGCCCCAACATAGTCCAGCCCCGCGCCCGCCGTGCTGGCAACCCGGTTGATCAGCGGAGTCAGATACGAGCAAGGCACCCCGGACCAGAAGTTCAGGCCCTGTCCCGCCGCCGCATCGATGAAGGCAGATGCTTCAATCATATGGACAATGACGATCGCGGAGGCTGTTTGAAAACGCCTGCTGCTGGATGAGAGCGGCCGGAACGGCCGCGGCCGGCGTGACTTTGCGAGCACCGCAGCGCAGCGGCCGTCTGGCCGTGAGCAGCGGAGCGCAGCAAAGCCGCGCCGGATCGCCAGCAGCAGGCGTTTGCAAACAGCCTCTCAGGAGAAGTTGCGGGCGTCGGCGAGGTCCGTGATGGTGTCCACATCGAGCCAGTGCCCGGTGATGTAGTGCACCGCCACCGGATGGCGCGCATTCAGCCGCGACAGCAGCGCCGGCAGGTCTGCGGTCCCGGCCACGCCTTCCGCCTGCATCAGTGCGAGTTCGTCGCGAACCAGGTCGGCGCCACGTGCGCTCAGGCGCAGCAGGCCGATCCACTCGCCGGAGGCCTCCGGCACGGCCAGCTCCCCCATGCTCACCAGCCGCGCGGGCTGGTCGTCGAGATAGCTCGCGGAGAACGGCTTGTCGGCGGCGACGACATCGCGCGGGTCCGGCTCATGCCGGCTGCCGCCGCCCGGCGCACGCTGGCGCAGTGCATCGACCGCAATCACGATGTCGGCCTCGACCGCCAGCAGCGCATCGAGGATGTAGCGCCGGAACAGCACGTCGCCATAGACGACCACGCTCTCGCCGCGCAGCCGCTCGATCGCGCACAGCAGCGAGGCGACCTCGCCGGTGCTGGCATGCTCGTCATTGTCGAGCAGCGTGAGGTCGCCGACGGCGAGGCGAGCCGGATCGATCGCCGCCTTGCAGTAGCCGCGCACCACGGCCAGGTCGCGCACGCCGGCGCGGGCCAGCACGCCAAGCAGGTGCGAGAGCAGCGGCCGGCCACGCAGGTCGACCATGCATTTCGGCTTGTCGGCGGTGTAGGCGCCCAGCGCCGCTCCATGCGAGGCCGCCAGCACGATCCCGCGCACCGGACGGGTGCTGGGACCGGGCGGGCGCACCGGGACCGACGCCGCCGGGAGGTAGCGCTCGCCGGCCGCCTCGAGCTCGTCATTCTCGGTCAGCGCGAAGATGTCCTTCACCGAGACGATTTCGGCCTCGATGCCGGCCAGGCTCTGCTCGCGATGGATGCGCGATGCGGTCTCGCGCATCGCGGTGATCGACGCCCGCACCAGGTGGTTGGCCCAGATGATCGTCGAGATGCCGGCATGGCGGAACATGTCGGTCGGCGTGGAGTAGTACATGGTGGGCACGATGATCACCGGGCAGCGTCCGCCCCAGCGTTCCATGAAGGCCAGGATCTCGCCGGCATGGCGTTTCTTGGAATGCATCAAAATCGCATCTGCGCCGGCGGCATGGTACGCCTCGGCGCGACGCAGCGCCTCGTCCATCGAATGGCCGGAGATCAGCGCCTCGACGCGCGCGACGAGCACGAAATCGTCGTCCGGCTGGGCATCCTTGCCGGCGCGGAGGCGTCCGCAGAACTCCTCCATGTCGGCGAGCGGCTGCGCCTCGCCGATGAACGAGTTGGTCTTCGGGAACAGCTTGTCCTCGATGCAGACGCCGGCGATGCCGCGCTCGCACAGCTTGCGCACCAGGCGCCGGACGTTGTTGAAGTTGCCGTACCCGGTATCGCCATCGAGCAGGATCGGCAGGCTGCTGGCATCGGCCATGTACTCGGCCTGCTCCAGCACCTGGGTCCAGGAGGCCTCGTTGTTGTCGCGCAGCCCAAGGGATGCCGACATCGACAGGCCGGACCCCCAGATGCCGGCGAACCCCGCCTCCTCGACCAGCTTGGCAGACAACCCGGAATGCGCCTCCATCAGGAAGCCGAGCTCGGGTCCCTCGATCAGGTCGCGCAGGCGGCGGAAGCGGCTCTGCGTGGCGGCCGGCTCGCGATGCGCCAGGTCCCGGGGCGCCAAATCTGGGGACGACAGGTCGCCGGCGGCGGCGGTCTCCATCCCGTCAGGGGATCGTGCCGCGGCCCGCAAGCCTGTTCGGTCTCTCTGCAATTTGCTCAATCCTCATCGACCTGTCATCAAACCGGTTACAGAACTGCACCATGCGCTACATCTCGGCTACATATAAATGACCCTTGACTTTCCGGTTCGGGCCGCCTTCCGCGCTTTGATCCTGGCGGCAGGACGCGGGCGCCGGCTTGGCGGTGGCGACCAGCAGCCGCCGAAAGTGCTGCTCCGGTTCGGCGGCGAGACGCTGCTCGCCAGGCACCTGCGTCTGCTCGAACGGGCCGGAGCCGGCCGTGTCAGCCTCGTTGTGGGCTATCGTCGCGAGGCGATCGAAGCCGAGCTGGAGCGGATCGGGCGGCGCGGGAGCGTGGATCTGATCGAGAATGCGGCCTGGCAGCAGGGCAGCGTGGTCTCGCTGGATCGTGCCGGCCATCTGTTCGATGGCGCGGCACCGGTGGTGCTGATGGATGGCGACGTCATCTACGACCACCGGCTGCTGGAGCGGCTGCTCGGCGGTTGCGGTCCCGGCACCCTGCTGCTCGACCGCGAGATCGAGCCGGGCGACGAGCCGGTGAAGATCTGTGTTGCCGGGCTGCAACGGATCGTCGATTTCGCCAAGCGCCCCGACGTGACGCATGACTGGCACGGCGAGTCCGTGGGCTTCTTCCGCTTCGCACCGCGCCTGGCGGTGCAGGTCGCGACCGCGGCCCGCGCACTGGTCGCGGCCGGCGGCGACATGACAGAGTATGAGGCGTCGATCCGCGGCCTGATCCGCGCCGACGAGGACGGCACCGTGTTCGGGTTCGAGGACGTGACCGGCCTGCCCTGGACGGAGATCGATGTCATGGACGATGTCGAAAAGGCCCAAGCGCTGCTGCCGAGCCTCGCATCATGACGACAACCTTCTTGCCTCCCGCCAACCGGCTCCCGACCGAGGCCGAGACCGCAGCCATGCGTGCGACCGGGACTTTGGTGGTGCCCGGCTTCTTCGGCGCGGAGCAGACCGCGTCCCTGGTCGCCTGGACCGACGAGATCGCCAGCCGCCCCGAGGTGATCGGCGGCCAGATGGTCTATCGCGAGGACAGCCTGATCGAGCCGGGCCGGCGGGTGGTGCAGCGCATCGAGGATTTCTGCGGCCACCACGAGCGGATGGACCAGGTGGCCCGGTTTGGTGCGATCAGCCGCTGGCTGGGGCGGCTGATGGGCGGTCCGGCCGTGCTGTTCAAGGACAAGATCAACTTCAAGTACCCGGGCGGCGACGGCTTCAAGGCGCACCAGGACCAGGCTGCCGGCTGGAGCCGCTACGCGCCGCTGTTCGTCACCGCGCTGGTTACCATCGATGCCGCGACGATCGAGAACGGCTGCCTCGAGATCGCGACCGCGCCGCGCGCCCGCGGCCTGATCGGCGAGGAATGGGCGCCGCTCCCCGAGGACGAGCTAGGGCTGGTCGCGGTGCCGACACAACCGGGCGACGTGATCTTCTTCGACAGCTACGTGGCCCATGCCAGCAAGCCGAACCTGACGGATGCCCCGCGACGGGTGCTCTACCTTACCTACAACCTCGCCGAGGCAGGCGACCATCGTGCCCGCTACTTCGCGGAGAAGCGCGTGGCGTTCCCGCCCGACATCGAGCGGGCGCCGGGATCGCGCTACGTGTTCAGGGTGTGAGGCGCCAAGGAACGCTCGGTCACCACCAGCGCCAGTGACAGCAGCCCCAGGCCGGCGCCGGCGAGTGCGGTCAGCGGCCAGCCGCCCTCGGCCACGGTGAACGAGCCCAGCGCCGAGCCGCACGCACCGCCCACGAACACCAGCGCCATATAGACGCCGGTGATGCGGCCGCGCGCGTGCGGCTGCAGCTCGTAGATCACCCGCTGGCTGACCACCTGGTTGGTCTGCACGCAGGCATCGATCAGGATCGCGGTGAGGCCCAGCACCAGCAGGCTGCCGGCATCGAAACCCCAGCGCGACACCAGGAAGCAGGCGGCCATCAGCACCGGCACCGCGCGTGTCACCGGGCGCACCAGGCCACGATCGGCGAGCCGGCCGGCCAGCGGTGCGGCCAGCGCCCCGCCCGCTCCGGCCAGGGCGAACAGGGCGATGCCGCGCTGGGTCAGGGCGAACCGGGACGCCAGCATCAGCGGCACCGCGGTCCAGAACAGGTTGAAGCCGGCGAAGGCAAGCATCTGGTAGGCGATCCGGCGCTGCAGCGTGCGCAGCCGCAGCATGTGCAGCATCGAGGCCAGGATCTGACCGTAATGCGGCGCGGGGCCAGCCCGATGAAGTTGGGGCTGCCAGACCGGCAGCACCCGCCGCAGCACGATCGCCAGCAGCAGCATGGCCAGCGACGAGGCGTAGAAGATCGTGCGCCAGCCGAAGCTCGCGGCCACCAGGCTTGCGACCGGCCGCGCCAGCATGATGCCGGCGATCAGGCCGCCCATCACGTTGCCGATGACCCGCCCGCGCTGCGCGTCGGGCGCCAGGTGCGCCGCAAGCGGCACCAGCACCTGGGTCGCGACCGAGCCGAAGCCGACGACGAACGAAGCCACCAAGAAGGTGTCGGTGGAGTCCGACAGCGCGACGCCCGCGAGGCCGAGACCCGCCACCGTCAGGATGATCGCCACCAGGCGGCGGTTCTCCAGCATGTCGCCGAGCGGCACCACCAGCAGCAGGCCGGCCCCGTAACCAAGCTGGGCCAGCGTCACGACGAGGCCCGACAGGCGCACCGGCAGGCGCAGGGCGTGGCTGATCGGGCCCACCAGCGGCTGGGCATAATACAGGTTGGCAACGATCGCGCCGCAGGCCAGCGCCATGATGGTGGTCAGGCGCCCGGTAATTTGCGGCGGGGTGGTGCGCGGCGCGCCGGTCGCCTCCAGGCTCGCGCCGCTCAAGACTCGATCATGCCGCGTATGCGCGTCCCCAGGGTGCTCATGGCGAACGGCTTGGTCAGCAACTCCATGCCCGGCGCCAGCAGGCCGTTGCCGATCACCGCGTTCTCGGCGTAGCCGGTGATCAGCAGCACCTTCAGGTCCGGGCGCCTGGCGCGGGCGGCATCGGCAAGCTGGCGTCCGTTCATGCCTCCGGGCAGCCCCACATCCGTCACCAGCAGGTCGATCTGCGCATCGGACCGCAGCACCTGCAGCCCGGCCGTCCCGTCCTGGGCCTCGATCACCGCATAGCCGAGATTCTCCAGCACCTCGGTCACCAGCATGCGCACGGTCGGCTCGTCATCGACCACGAGCACAGTTTCGCCGCTGCCGAGGCGCGGCAGCCGGGCCGCGGTTTCCGCCTCCATCCCCGTGCCGGTGTCGGTGACGCATAGCGAGACATACTGTCCCGTCGGCAGGTCGCGCTCGCGCGCCGCCCGCACATCGAACCGGCTGTTGGCGGTCTCGATGGTCAGCCGGCCGCCGTCGGGCATTGCGTCGCGGCCGTTGATGCACAGGTTGAGCAGGGCGTTCTCGAGCTGGTTCGGATCGCACAGCGTCATCCACAGGCAGCCCTCCTGGACCACCTCGACCGTGATCATCGGGCCGACCGTGCGCCGGACCAACTCCTCCATGCCGCCGATCAGCCGGTTCAGGTTGATCGGCCGCGGATCGAGCGTCTGCCGGCGCGAGAACGCCAGCAGCCGATGCGTCAACGAGGCGGCGCGTCCGGCGGCTCCCACCGCCGCGGTGATGTAGCGGTCGGCACCCTCCAGGCGCCCCTGCGTCAGACGCGTTCCCAGCAACTCCAGGCTGCCGGTGATCCCGGTCAACAGGTTGTTGAAATCATGTGCGATGCCGCCACTCAACTGGCCCACCGCCTCCATCTTCTGGGACTGGCGCAGCTGGGCCTCGAGTACGCGCTGCGCTTCGGCCGACGCGCGCTCCGCGGTGACGTCGCGTCCGACGGCATGCACCCGTCCCGCCTCCGGCACCGCCGTCCAGGCGAGCCAGCGATAGCTGCCGTCGCGATGGCGGTAGCAGTTCTCGAAGCGCTGGGTCACCCGGCCGTCCGCCAGCCGGGCAAGTTCGGTGCGCGTCGCGGCCAGGTCGTCCGGGTGGATCAGCTCGGCGCAGTTGATGCCCAGCAGGTCGGGCTCGTTCCAGTCCAGGACGCGCCGCCAGGCGGGGTTGACGCTCTCGATGACGCCCTCGAGGGTCACCACCAGCATCACGTCCGACGACAGCCGCCACATGCGGTCACGGTCGGCGGTCCGCTGCGCGACCAGCCGCTGCAGATCGTCGGCAAGCCGGCGCAGCTGGTGCTGGCCGCGCCTGCGCTCGATGGCGTCCCGCGCCCGGTCGGCCACCTCGCGTATGAAGCCGAGCTCGCTCTCGGTCCAGGCCCGTGGGTCCTTGTTGTTCAGGTAGAACAGCGCCACGAAGCGACCCTGCTCGACGATCGGCAGATTGACGAGCGACCGCGCCTCGATGCGTTCGAGCGCCGCGACCGTGGTGCGCGCGTCGGTCTCGGCGTCCGCGAAGACCACCGTCTCGCCGCGCTTGAGGTCCTCGATGTAGGAGCCGAACTCGCGGAAATGCAGCGTGCCGGCGAGGCTGGAGGTTCCTGGCAGCGTCCAGTCACGCTCGATGGTGATGGTCTCGCGCACCGCGTCGATGGTGCCGTAGCCGGCCCGGCTGACCTCCAGCGTCCGGCCCATGATCTCGGCCGCGGCGCGAGCCATGTCGGCGGGATCGTCGAGTTCGCGCATCCGGTCGCCGAGCTCGACCAGGGCCTGCATGCGCAGCGCCACCTGCCGAGCCTGGGTGACATCGCGCGCCACCATGCCGAAGCCGGCGATCCGACCCTGGGCGTCGCGCAGCGGGAACACGCTGCAGGAGACGGACACCATCGCCGCGATGCCGGCGCCGGCGGCGTCTTGCCGGCGCAGGCCGAGATCGCCGCGCCAGACAGCGCTAGCCTGCACCTCCGGCAGGACGTGACCCTCGAAGGCCTGACCCGAAGCGGCCCCGGTTCCGTGCATCACGAGATTGGCGAGCCGGCGCCGGTACAGCAACGCCGGATCGGTCAGCCCGATCAGGCGCTGCCCGGCCTCGTTGAGATAGTCCACCAGGCCATCGGGTGAGGCCATGGCGATGAAGTCGGCCGACTGCTCGACGAGGGCCGCGAAGCCGCGCGCGGAGGCCTCGATGCGATTCGAGCGCGCGCCGGTCGCGGAGGCCTCGTCCGGACCTGAGCGATCCAACGGTCGCGGGGCTTCGGTCACTGGGGATCCAATCGGTCGCGGAGATGCAGCGAAACCAGTTTGCAACCGGGATCACGCGCCAAAGTTGCAGCGGCCGGGCACTGGTGCGCCTGGACAGATGCACGTATCGATGCCGCGGTCCCTTGCGAGACCCAAATGACAGCCTGTCCCGTACGGCACGGGAACGACATCGGAGACCGGATGCAGCCCAGATCGAACCCCAGCCGCCGGCACCTGCGTCCGGCGGTTTCCTTGTTGTCGCTGCTTGCGATGATCGCCGGCTGCGCCACCCCGCCGGCGGCGAGCGACCCCGACGCGGTTGCCGATTTCAAGTCGACCAACGATCCGCTGGAGCCGACCAACCGCTTCTTCTACGCGGTGAACGACGGCATCCTGACCTACGCGCTGACACCGGTCGCGCGGCAGTACCGGGCGCTGGTGCCGCAACCCGTCCGGACCGGGATCCACAACGTCCTGAACAACATGGGCATGCCGGTGCAGTTCGTGGACGACGTGCTGGAGGCAAAGTCCCGGCGCGCCGGCGACACCTTCATGCGGTTCGCGCTGAACACCACCGTCGGGATCGGCGGCGTGCTCGATGTCGCAAAGCAGGCGGGCTATCCGGACCACAATGCCGACGGCGGCACCACGCTGGCGCTCTGGGGGGTTCCGGCCGGCCCGTACCTCTATCTGCCGGTATTCGGCCCGTCTGGGCTGCGCGATGGCATCGGCCGCGGCATGGATGCGGCCTACAGCCCGTTCACCTGGCTGTCCTTCGACGGCTCGAACTCGCTGGGCTGGTCACAGGCCGGGCTGGGCGCGCTCGACCAGACCTCCGCGCACCTCAAGGATATCGAGCAGGTGAAGGCCGGGGCGCTGGATCCCTATGCGACGTTCCGCAGCCTCTACCGGCAGTTGCGGGTGTCGCAGGTCAACGCGATCCGTAACGACGACCGGGCGACGGTGCCGGACTGGTATCCGAACGCCGGACCGAACCAGGCGACCAGGCCCAGGACCCCGGTCGGTCTCTCGCCGCGCCCCGTGCTCACGCCGGCGGCGGCACTGCCATCGACCGGCGGGGCGCCACGGAGCAGTTAAAAAAAAGGCGGCGCACGAGGCGCCGCCCAAGTTTAGGGAGGAAACGTCCAAGATGTGGCGCGCCTGAGCAACGCCACGATTGTAATTATGGACATCGCTCCGCAGAGAGTCAACGACTTTGTTGCGCCGCACAAAGTTTTTTGGCGTCGACGCCTCAGGCGGCCCGGCGTGCCCCGGGACGCCCGCGGTTGCTGTTGCTGCGGTTCTGGCCGCCGCCACCGCCGCTGCGTTGTCCGCGGCCACCGCCACCGCCACCGCCCAGCACCGGCGGCCGCTGCGTCGAATTCCTCGCCGCCTCCGAATGGTGCGGATGGTCGGCGAACACCGCGATCGACTGGCCGATCTCGCGCTCGATATCGCGCAGCCAGGCGCGCTGCTCGGCATCGCACAGCGAAACCGCCCAGCCTTCGCGACCGGCACGCGCCGTCCGGCCGATGCGATGGACATAGCTCTCCGGCACGTTCGGCAGATCGTAGTTGAAGACGTGGCTGACATCGTCGACATCGATGCCGCGGGCTGCGATGTCGGTCGCCACCAGCACCTTCACCGCACCCGACCGGAAGCCGGCCATCGCCCGCTCGCGGGCACCCTGCGACTTGTTGCCGTGGATCGCCTCGGCCGAGACGCCGGCCTTGACCAGGAACTCGGCGACCTTGTTGGCCTCGTGCTTCATCAGCGTGAACACGATGGCACGCGCCACCTTCGGCGACTGCACCAGCATCAACGTCGCCGCCTTCTTGTTGGCGTCGTCGACGAACATCACCGCCTGGCGGATCTTCTCGACGGTGGTGGAAGGCGGCGTCACCTCGACCCGCGCCGGATCGCGCAGCAGGCCGCCGGCGAGTTCGGCGATGCTGCGCGGCATGGTGGCCGAGAACAGCAGCGTCTGGCGCTCCTTCGGCAGCATCGACACCACGCGGCGGATGTCGCGCACGAAGCCCATGTCGAGCATGCGGTCGGCTTCGTCCAGGACCAGCACCTCGACCGTGGAGAGGTCGATATGACCCTGCCCGATCAGGTCGAGAAGACGGCCGGGTGCCGCCACCAGCACATCGACACCGCGACGCATGGCATCGACCTGGCGGCCCTGGCCGACGCCGCCGAACACCACCGTATGCGACAGCCGCATATGGCGCGCATAAGTCACGAAGCTCGCATCGATCTGCGACGCCAGCTCCCGGGTCGGTGCCAGCACCAGCACGCGGGCCCCACGCGCGGGCGCCGGATGGCGATGGGTGGAGAGCCGGTGCAGGATCGGCAGCGCGAACGCCGCGGTCTTGCCGGTGCCGGTCTGGGCGAGGCCGAGCAGGTCACGGCCGTGCATGAGGTAGGGGATCGCGCCCGCCTGGATCGGCGTGGGCGTGGTGTAGCCTTCTTCGGTCAGGGCGCGCAGCAACGGCTCGGAAAGCTTGAGGTCGGCAAAACTTGTCATTCGGGGCGCCTCCTGGCGCCGGGCTCAGGCAGGCTTCCGCCGCAGTGCGGTCGGGCCGGCCATCGAGACAGAGAGGAATATCAGGCGGACAGGGGGTCCACCGGCTGGACGAGCACGAACGCAGGCAGGGATGCCGGGCGACAGGCTCAATTGGTCTGTGCAGTCGTTCGTGCTGTTCCCCAGAGCACGGTGCTTGCACCATGCTCCTTGTTAGGGTGTGACAGAGCAGCCTTGTGCTGCTCTGTGCCGGCATGCCGTCCGCGCCAGGCACACCCTTCAAGGGATCGTTACGACGCGCGCGGTGCGTCGCAGCCGTATGTAACGGCTTCAGGCCGCGGATTCAAGTATTTGTGCAGTGCGGTCGGAATCAGCGGCCGCGCGCTGCTCCAGGGCTCGGGGGGGCGTCCGGGCCGCGCACCGGCTTGGTCAGGGATGCCAGCCCGCCTGCCAGGAACTCGGCCTGTTGCCGGATGTCCGGCACCGCGGTCATTTCCCAGAATGTGCCCTTGGTCACCGGCCCCACGGCGAACAGCCGCCGCGAGATCGAGCCGTCCTTGCCGAGGGTGGCACAGTTCGCCGTGACATCGAGGCCCAGGCAGAGCGGATCCGGCCGCACCAGCCCCTTGGCCAGCAGCGAGCGCACCAGCGGATCGCGGATCCGGCTGTAATCGGCGTCCGGGCCGGCACAGTTGACCACCCGGCCCGCGGTGATGCTGTCCAGCCCGTCACCGAAGCGTGGCCGGTAGTCGATGCCGATCAGGCCGTCCGGTCGCTGGCGATACTCGCGTATGCGGCCGGCCCGTATCTGCAGTTGCCCGCTGGCCCGCGCCGCGTCGATCCGGTCGGCGACGGGGCCAGCGACACGATGGCGATGCACGTCCCACCACGGCCGCATGTGGCGCAGGAACCGCGCCCGGTCCCTGGTACACATGGCCTGCCACAGCTCGGTGGTGATCGGGCGCAGCTCGTCGATGACCGTGTGCCAGTTGCCGCCGAGCTCCCGGCACCGCCTGCTGCCGTCGCGCAGCGCCCGCGCGAGCTCGTTGACCCGGGTCGGGAAGCTGTCGGATTCCGGCATGTCGGGCGGCGGCAGGCTGGAGGCGTGGCGGTGCGGCACCAGGCCGCGCCGGGACAGCGCGGTGATCGGGCCGCGATGGCCCTGGTCGAGCAGCGAGATCACGGTATCGATGGTGGTGAGCCCGGTGCCGATCAGCAGGACGGGCAGGTCCGGATCGAGATCGTCAAGCGTGTCGGCGGCCCAGGGGTCGGGGCGGTAGGACGGGCTGTCATAGAACGACATGTCGGCGACCGGCGGCGGGGCCGGCGGGAAGTTGCCGATCGCCAGCACGGCGCGGTCGACCTCGACACTGCGGTTGCGATCCAGCGTCAGGCTGAGGCCGCCGCCGTTCGGGGCGATATCGGTGACGTCGCCGCGTATCAGTTCGAACTGGTCGCCATGGTTGCGCGCCTTCACCTCCTGGTTGAGCAGGTGGCGTATGTAGCGGCCGAACATCCGGCGCGGCACGAACGTGGTCGCGGTCGCCTCCACCCCGGACAGCTCCTCCGGCGGCAGCCCCTGCAGCCATTGCAGGAAGTCGAGCGGGCGGGAGTGGAACGCGCTCATCTTGCCGGCCGGCACGTTCAGGACATGCGAGGAATTGCCGGTGGAGTAGGCTGGCCCGCGGCCGAACTGCGCATTGCGTTCGATCAGCACCACGCGCGTCTGCGGCGGCACGCGCTGGAGCAGGTGCAGGGCCAGCAGGGTGCCGCTGAACCCGGCGCCGACGATGGCGAGTCCCGGCGAGAGCGGGCCCAAGGGGCCGTCGAAGGCCAGCGGCGTATGGCCGGCCTGGATCTCGGCCGGTTGGATCGCCTTGTCCTGGGCGGTCATGCGGCGGGACTGGAGGCCGGAGGGAATTCGTGGCGCACTATGGTGCTCTCCCGCTCGCAGAGGTGTCCCGATGCGCGGTGCGGCGCAACCGCCCGGACGGATGCGGATGCCGTGCCCCTGATGTCCCCGACGCCCGCTGCAAAAAGAAGCAGGTGGCCGCAGGCGGGTAAAGCGAAATTAACTTGAGTCAGAGTGATAAACTTGAATGACAGTCTGGCAGCTTCGACCAGAAACGGGCGTTCAACCTGCGATCCCGACGCCACCGGCGAGTACCCGGTATTCAAGCGAGACGATCAACGGGATCACGACATACTGGATCAGTAGCAGCACCACGAGCGGCGACAGGTCGATATTGCCGAAGTTCGGCATCACCCGCCGGACCGGCGCCAGGACCGGGTCGGTCACCCGGTTGAGGAAGTTGCCGATTGTCCAGACCGCGCGGTTTCGTGTGTCAAGGACCCCGAATGCGAACAGCATGCTGAACACGCAGGACAGGATAAGCACCCAGCTGAACAGCCGTATCACAAGGATGACCAGGTCGAACAGATTGGCCAAGAGCAAGGAACAGCGCCTCCCGAACAGGCCGGGAACCTAGCGACGCCGGCAGGTCTAGGCAATCCGGCGTTGCGGTCCGTCGGCCGGGTCGCGGCATGACCCTTGACTTGATCTTGACGTTGGCTACTTTCCGCCGCCTGCACGGCGGGGCTGTAGCTCAGTTGGGAGAGCGCCTCGTTCGCAATGAGGAGGTCAGGGGTTCGATTCCCCTCAGCTCCACCACCGCCGCGCCACGCCGCTCCAACTAGCTGGCTTCCGACGTGATGGCCGTCAGAAACCGGTTGACCTCCTCGCGCAGGGTGCCGGTCTCGGTGCCGATCGCGGTCGCCCCGACCAGCACGACCTGACTGGCCGACCCGGCGTGGCCCGCGACCTGGACAACCTGGCCCATCGCGCGTGCCGATTGTGCCGTGGCGCCGGACACGGCCTGCACGGACCCGGCGATCTCGTGGGTGGTGACGCTCTGCTCCTCGATCGCGGCAGCCATGGAGGTGGTGGTGGACGCCATGCCGCGGATCATCTCGCAGATCTCGTTCACGGCGATGACGGTGGCGTCGGTTGCACTGCGGACGGTCTCCACCTGCTTGCCGATTTCCGCCGTGGCGTGCGCCGTCTGCTGGGCCAGTGCCTTGACTTCGCTGGCCACCACCGCAAAGCCCTTCCCGGCCTCGCCGGCGCGGGCCGCCTCGATGGTGGCGTTGAGCGCCAGCAGGTTGGTCTGACCGGCGATGGAGTTGATCAGGCCTACGGCCTGCCCGATGCGAACCGTGGCGGCGGCAAGACCTCCTATGGTGACCTGGCTGGCCTCCGCTCGCGAGACCGCCTGCCGCGAGGTGGCCGCCGCGGACGACACCTGACGCGCGATCTCACCGTAGCTGGCGGTCAGCTCCTCCACCGCGGCGGCGGTGGTGTGCAGGTCGTGCGAAGACTTCTCGGCCCCCGCCGACGTGTTCGAGGCTTCCCGATGCACGGCGGATGCGGCGTCCGTCATCGCGTCGGCCGCCCGCTTCATCTCATTGGACGAGGAGCTCAGCCGGATCATGACGGCGTTCACGGCGTTGCCGAACCGGCCGGTCTCCTGCTCCATCGCGTCCTGGCGGCGCGCAAGGGCCACACGCAAGGCGACCTGTTCGGCCGTCAGGCGCTCGGTCTCGACCATGTTGTCCTTGAACACCTGGACCGCGGCCGCCATGCCGCCGATCTCGTCGCCTCGCTCGACGCCGGGGATGACGACCGCAAGGTCCTTCTCGGCCAGGCGGCGCATCGCCCGCGTCATCGACGCGATCGGCAATGATATGTTGAGGATCATCAGCCATCCGATGCCACAGGCGGCGACGGCCAGCATTGCGAGCACGGTCCCGATCAGCTGCTTCGACCTGGCGCCCCCGGCGACGGCGTCGGCCACGGCCTGCGTGCCTTGCGCATCCTGGAAGGCGACGCTGGCACCGATGGCTTGCCGGAACCGCTCGGCCGCCGCCGGCGCCTGGCTTGCCAGCAGGTTCGCCGCCTCCTGGTGCGCGCCGTTCCGGTCGAGCGCGAGCACCCGTTGCAGGCTGGCGTCGTAGAGTTTCCACTGCACCTGCTCGAGGTCGGCGAGATGCTGCTCTTCGCCCGGATCGACGCCGTTGCGTTCGTAGCTCGCCCAGCGCGCGCCAATGTCCTGGCGCATCTGTCCAAGTGTCGACAGGCTGTCGCGCCTGCCGGCGTCGGTTGAGGCATCGTGCTGGTTCACCGCCAGGGATAGCAGGCGTTCGCCATCCTGGGCCACGTGGCTGAGATTGCTCGACGCCACGACATTGGTGCCGATGAGCCCGGAAAGACCGCTCTGGACACCCGTCTGCCGCATGGCGAACAGCCCGAGCCCCAGGTTGAAACTGAGCAGGGTGCCGAGGACGACGATGATTTTGACACGGATGCTGAAACGGCTGAGAAAATGGAGCATCGATCCGCCTGACTGCTGACCCGCCGCATCGAACGTCTGCATCAGCCTCGATCCGCGGGCGGGACCGACTTCTACCTCCGGTGGGGTTAACCAATGGCTAAAGCATGTCGCGAAGCTACCGCCGGTCGAGCGCCACCGGGGTTCCGGGCCGCCTGCAGCGCCCTCGCAACCACAGCCTCCCGGGCCCGGCCCGCGGGTCACCCTCCACGGCGGCGCCATCTAGTCAGCAGCACCTCGCTTGGCCATAATGCGGGCTCGGTGCTTCTTCCAGCCGGGTAGTTCGTCTTCCAAAGCGGCCTTTCTTCCTGTGAGCGAGCAATATGGGCTGTCACCGTGACGGCCTCCGAATTTCAGGAGAACGGATCATGCCAAGCGGCACCGTGAAATGGTTCAACGCGACCAAGGGTTTCGGCTTCATCCAGCCCAGCGACGGCTCCAGCGATGTGTTCGTGCACATCTCGGCGGTCGAGCGCGCCGGCTGGAGCAGCCTCAATGACGGACAGAAGGTCAGCTTCGACCTGGAATCCGGCCAGAAGGGCCGCATCTCTGCGGTGAACCTGAAGGCCGATTGAGGTCACGACGGGGCATGCTGCCGACGGCCCGTCCGCGGCAGCATTCCTGCCGCTGGTTTGCGGCAGCTTTCAATCCGGCTAACCAAGGTTGGCCCGGTTAGCCAAGGTTGGCGCAGAGGCAAGCAGCCGGACCGACGCCCGGCTGACCGGGATGCGGCGTCCCCAGCGCACGCCGGCTTCGGATCATTCGTGACAGCGCGCGCCACGTGATGCGACACCAGTCCTGATCAAGAGGGCGCAACCGGCTCAACTGCGCGCACGCGCAGCCAGGCGGCCCAGGCCACCGTGTGCCTGATCCGGCAGGGCGGCGCGCATGTGATCTTCCTCGACGCGCAGCGCCTTTCACGGGCGGACGTGCAGGCGCGATTCGCGGATGCGACGCTGCACTCCGGCTTCAGCGCCGGCATCGCCCTGCGCGGCAAGTGGGCAGACGGCCATTACGCGATCGGCATCATCGTCCGTGTCAACGGCGCAGCCGGCTTCCAGCTGTCGGACACGCGCACGCAGATCGCCGATAGCGGCGTGGTGGCAATCGCACGCGGGCGCTGCGACGAGGATACCGTCCTGCGGTGCTTTGCGTGCGTGTTTGCAAGCGGGCCGGCAGCGAGGAAATCCCTTGTCGATACGGAAGCAGTCGCGAAACGGCACCGTATCGTGTAGGAAACGCGAACTGCCGGGGAAAGAATTTCCCCGCGGAGGTCCATCTGCATGTCGGGAGCACTCGCGCCGGAAGGCATCAGGCTCGTCATCTGGGACCTCGACGAGACCTTCTGGCACGGCACCCTGACCGAAGGCGGCATCACCCGCAACGAGGTTGCAGTGCGCACCGTCGTGGCCCTCGCGGGCCGAGGCATCGTGAGTGCGATCTGCTCCAAGAACGACCTCGAGCCGGTGCAGCGCATCCTCGCGGACTGGGGCCTGTGGGAGTATTTCGTCTTTCCGAGCGTGAACTGGGAGGCGAAAGGGCCGCGCATCCGGGCGCTGGTCGGTGCCATCCAGCTCAGGCCGGAGACCGTGCTGTTCATCGACGACAACCCGATGAACCGCAAGGAAGCCGCGCATTTCGTGCCCGGCCTGCTGACCGCCGGCGAGACCGTCATCGGCGCGATGCTCGACGATGCCCGTTTCGCAGGCAAGGACGACGCCGCACTGACCCGTCTGGCCCAGTACCGGCTGCTGCAGGCGCGGCATGCCGACCTGTCGTCGTCGGGCTCGGACGTCTATGAGTTCCTGCGCGGCAGCGGCATCACCGTGGAGATCGAGCACGATGTCGAGGCCCATCTCGACCGGGCGATCGAGCTGGTCAACCGCACCAACCAGCTCAACTTCATCAAGGCGCGGCTGCCGGAGGCGATCGAGGCGGCCCGCAGCGCGCTCCGCGACCACCTGGGCCACTTCTTCGTCCAGGCCGGCCTCGTGCGCGTGCGCGACCGGTACGGCGACTATGGGTTTGTCGGTTTCTTCCTGCAGCATCGCGGCGCCGCGTTCCAGGACCTCGCGTACTACTGCTTCTCGTGCCGCATCCTCGGCATGTATGTGGAGACCTGGCTGTACCGCAGGCTTGGGCGCCCAAACCTGAAGCTGTCCGGCGACGTCCTGACCGATCTCGACGACGACAGCGTGCCCTGTGACTGGATCAGTCTGCACGATCCCGAACACGCCGCCGGTGCGCTTGCCCCCAGCGTCGGCACGATGTTCATCGGCGGCGGCTGCGACCTGGAAGCGGTGGCACACTACGTCAACATCCAGGCCGGCCAGTTGCACCTGCGCCTGAACACCAGCCGGGCCGGGATCGAGGTACGCCGCGACCACACGCAGATCCTGCGCTACGCCGTCGATGGGATCTCGCACGCCCGCCTGCAGCCGATGCTGGCACTTGGCTACCGACAGGACGATTTTGCGCCGCTGTCGCCCGGCCTGCTGGCCGCGCCGGTGTGGCTGCTGAGTTTCTGGGCCGACGCCTATTACGAGCTCTACCGCAACCGGCAGACCCGCGACCTGGTGCCGTTCTCGCCGGCGGCGCTGGGTCATGCCAACCTGATGACGCTGCCGCCGGAAGAGCTGCAGAGCCGACAGCCGACCCCGGAGGCGTCCGCGGCGATCGACGCCCTGCGCACCCAATTCGAGGCGGCCGGACGCATCGACGAAGCCGGCTTCAAGGAGAACGTCCGCGCCATCCTGGGCGCGGCTCCGGCGGCGACCCGCATCCTGGTGCTGCTGATGGGCGAGCGGCCGTTTCCCGGCATGGACGACCTCGCCCGGCTGCATGTGCAGCATAACCGCTGGCTGCTCGACGTGCTGCCCGACTTCCCGTCGGTGACGATGCTGCCGATGGACCAGTTCGTGCTGGCACCGCAGGACCTCATCGGCCCGACGCACTACGAACGGCTGGTCTATCAACGCCTGGCGGCGAAGGTGATCGCGTTCGCCCGCGAGCATGACCCGCCGCTGGCACCGGCGACGGGTGCGAAATGGTATTTCGCAATCACCCGGGCCACGCTGGACGCGGACCCGGACCAGGGCTTCCGCGACTGCATCCGCGCCGCCGTTGCCTCGGCGCGCAGGCATACCGACCTGCGCCCGCACATGCTGTACGACGGGATCGAGGACGAGTTCACCGCCGAGATGGGCGCCGCCGGCGTCACCGTGCGGCTGCACCGCCTGGGTTTTTATGCCGCGCTGCGGGCGGCGCAGCAGCTCCAGAAGCCGGAATGGCCGGACTACATGGACACCGCCGCCGGCGCGTTCATGCGCCTCGATATAGGGCTACTGGAAAACGAGGAAGACTTCGTCCTCTATACCGACTGCGACGTGATGTTCGAGGCGGCGGTCGGCATCGACCACCTGCGGCCGGAGATCTTTGCAGCCGGCCCGCAATTCAGCACCGGCAGCTTCTTCGACGACATGAATTGCGGCGTCATGGTCATCAATGTCGCACGCCTGAAGCGCGATCGCGCCGCGCTGATCGAGTTCATGTGCGAAAACTTCGCGCGCGTCGCCGGCTACGACCAGGAACTGCTGAGGCTCTTCTACAACCAGCGCTGGGACCCGCTCTCACCGGTCTATAACTGGAAGCCTTATTGGGGTGCGGAGCCGCGCGCCCGCATCGTCCACTTCCATGGCCCGAAGCCGGCAGCCAGCCTGCGCCTGCTGCACGACGCCGACTACCGGTGCCACGACCCGGTGTTCCAGACCTGGCGGCACTGGTTCGCCGTCGACCGGTCCGGCTACGAGTACTATGTCGGGCGCTGGTCGGCCTACCTCGCGCAAGCCGCCAGCTTGAAAACCGCCAGCTTGAAAACCGACATCCTGCAGGCGCACGCCGGATGAAGGCGCTGATCTGCAGCGGTGGGCGCCATGAGTCCGACGCCAACGCCCAGGTGCGACGCTGCATCATGGATGGCTGGATCGAGTGCCTCGGCCATGACAACGTCATGAGCGCCAATATCAGCGGCGCCGCCGCGGTGATCGCCGCGACCGGGCCGGACCTCGTGATCGGCATCGGCTCCTACCTGCCGGAGAGCACGTATTTCGGCGAAGTCACCCGGGAGGCGCATCGGCTGGGCAAGACCACCCTGTTCTGGGCCACCGAGGATCCGTATGAGCAGGATGCCAACTACCGCATCCTGCACGATTTCGACGCGATCTTCTCGTGCGACCGCTGGGGGGTGAATTTCTACACCCATCCGAACGCCTTCCACCTGCCGCTAGCCGGGTGCCACAAGCGGCACTACGTCCCGATCGATGCGGAGCGCCGTAAGCAGATCGACGTGCTGTTCTGCGGTGTCGCATTCACCAGCCGGCTGGAGATCGTCGACGACCTGCGCGCGACGCTCGCGGGCCTCAACCTGTGCTTTATCGGACCGGGATGGGGTAAGCTGGGCCACGGCTTCTCCGATCGGCGGATCGGCAACGAACAGCTGATCGACCTCTACGGGCAGACCCGGATCGTGCTCAACCTGGGCCGGAGCCTGCATTTCGAGAACCGGCGTTACATGATCACCCCGTCCTCGCCGGGGCCCCGCACCTTCGAGGCGGCGCTGGCGGGAACGGTCCAGTTCTTCCACGAGGACACCTACGAAATACGCAGGTACTTCACCGCCGACGAGGTTCCTGGCTTTTCCAACCAGACCGAGTTCGGGCAACTGCTTTCGACGTATCTGGGTGACGACGAACGCGGGTTGTGTACCGCGGAACTGGCCCAGCGACGCGCGCTGTCGGAGCACACCTACGCCCATCGCGCGTATCATGTCGTCGAGATGCTGAAGGCGAGCGGCCTGGCATGACGGTCATCTACAACACGAACTTCACCCACAACCCGAACGCGTACCTGACGCTGGCGGTGATGGATGCCGCGCGCCAGGTGTTCGGCAACACCGATGTCGTGCTGGCGGATAATCGCACCCTGGCGCCGCTGGCGGCGGGCGGCCTGCATGACGTGCTGATCTGCCTCGACGGCCAGAGGCTGCATGAGGGCCTGCTGCGCCGCGTCCGGCATGCCTTCCCGACGATGATCCTCTGGCTGTTCGAGGATCCGTTCATGCTGGACTACAACCTTCGCAACATCGCGCTGTTCGACTTCGTCCTGACCAACGACCCGAGCTGCACCGCCGCCTACGGCGCCAAGGGCCACTACATGCCGCTCGCGGCGAGCCTGCGGTTCCACCACCGCAGCATCAAGCCGGATGCCGATCTCGACTACGACATCTTCTTTGCCGGCACCATGTGGCCGAACCGCGTGCGCAGCCTGCGCCGCATCCTGACCGCGTTCCCCGATGCCCGACTGAAGCTTGTCTGCCCGACCAACGAATACCTGCCGCCGCTGCCGGGCGATCTGGCGCGCCTCGCCATCCCCTGGCCGGTCAGCCACGCCTCTTTCATCGACTTCGCCAATGCGAGCCGGGTCACGCTGACCATGTTCCGCGAATACGCCAGCCACGGCGACATCGGCCAGGCGACGGCACCGGGCCCGCGCCTGTTCGAGCTGGCCTGCAGCGGCACGGCGCAGGTCGTCGAATGCGGCGATGCCATGCAGTCCGGCCGCTTCGAAGCCCTGCACGGCATCGACCTCGTGCGCAGCGGCGAGGCGCTCGTTGGCGCCGTGCGGCGCCTCCTGCATGACCCGCTGCTGCGCGCATCGCAGGCGATCGCGGCGCAGGACTGCGCGCTGAGCTCGCAGCTGTACACGCACCGGCTGCAAGCCCTGCGCGGGATCACCGGGGGCAATTTCGGCGTCCGGACGCTGCCCGCAGCCTCGACTGCCGTCGCGCGTCGGCTCCGCGTGCTGATGTGCACGCACTCCACGATCCACAGCAACGAGTGGGGCGGTGTCGAGGTTTACCAGCAGACCGTCGCCGCCATGCTGGAGCGCCACGCCGACATCCTGTTCTGGCTGCGCCGGGACGGCCAGTGCCAGCTCGTCGACAGCGCAGGACTTGTTCTCGAGCGCTTCGACATGCATCCGATCGGCTGGCTCGACAGCCTGACCGACGCCGCCGAGGAGGCGGCCTTCGCCAACGTGCTCGGGCAGTATGGCTTCGATCTCGTGCATTTCCAGCATCTCGGGCATCACGCGGCGTCGCTGCCGATCATCGCCAAGGCCTGCGGGGTCGGGACGGTGTTCTCGGCGCATGACTTCTTCCTGGTCTGCTCGCGCTACACGCTGCTCAACCACGACCAGGTGTTCTGCGACATCGGCCACAAGGCGATCAGCGCATGCGATATCTGCCTGCGCAAGGCCGAGGACCTGCCTGCCGGCGCCCAGCAGACGCGCCGCGCCTTCATGGTCGAGGTGATCAGCGCGATCGACGTGTTCCTGTTCGGTACGCCCTATTCCGAATGGCTGATGCTGCAGGTCTATCCCGGCTTGGCGCGGCGCCGGCGCCTGGTGCTCGGCATCCCGATGCCGCGCGGGGCTGCGGCCGACGTGCCGCGGCGCCATGCCGACGCGCCGGACGGCAGGCTGGTGATCGCCGTGGTGGGCAATTTCCTGCGCGCCAAGGGCGCCGACATGGTGATGAGCCTGATCGAGGAGGCGAACCCGGCGCTGTTCCGGTTCCACCTGCTCGGCGCGGCGGAGGCGCAATATTCCGAGGTGCTGGCACGGCTGGACCGGCCCAACGTCACCTGCCACGGACGCTATGCGCCGGGCGACACCAGCCCGCTGGCACAGGCCGACGTCGCGCTGCACCTGTCGATCTGGCCCGAGACCTACTGCATTTCACTCTCGGAAATCTGGCAGGCGGGCCTGATCCCGGTGGTGAGCGATATCGGGGCGCTCGGCGACCGGGTGGAGCATGGCGTCAACGGCTTCAAGGTGCGGGTCGGCGATACGAGCGCGGTGCTCGACACGCTCGAACTGCTGCGGGCGAGCCCGGCCTTGCGGCGCGCCATACGCGCGGCACTCGGCCCGCATCTGTGGACGGATGCCTCCGACTACGCGGCCCGGCTGCTGGAAACCTATCGCTCGGTGACCGCAACGCGCCCGCTGGGCGATGCCAGGCTGGGCCTCGATGCCGGCCAGCTGCACCTGCTGCCGCACGCCACCTGGAAGAGCCTGGCGCCGCCGCGACACATCTTCGATCCCAGCCGGCGTTCCGGCATACGGCTGGAACTGCCGGCGTCGATCCAGGACTGGAGCCATGTGCAGGGCTCGGAGGTCTATATCGATTCCGTCTGCGGCGTCGCGCCCGCGATGCTGGCGCAGGGCCGCTTCCCGCCGGCGGCCGAGTTGCTGGTGAGCGGCTGGAGCTTCGTCCCCGACCTCGGCTTCGACGGCCAGGTGCAACTGGCGCTGGTCGGCGAGGCGACTGCCGCGCCCGGGCTGCAGGCGGCGGTGATCTTCTGTCCGGCGTCGCGGGACGTGCGCGACGACATCATGGCGAGCTTTCCCACGGCACCTCGGCGGTCGGGCTTCACCGCGTGCCTCACGCTGCGCGGCAAATGGTGCGAGGGACGCTACCTGGTCGCGATCATCAACAGCTTCGGCGACCGCGCCGCCTTCTGCCTCACCGGCCTCTCGGTCACGGTGCAGGATGGCCGCATCGTCGACGCGGCCCAGCGGGCACCCTCCAACGAGGCCGTCACCCGGGCCTTCTACCGGGTCGCGGCGCAGACCGGGGAGGAGCCCGGACTGGGCCTGCCACGGGTGCCGGTCGCGCCCGGTGCCTGGCGGATCGACCAGGGGCTGCGCCACCATATCGACCGGATCAGCGGCCAGAATGGCGGTCAGATAAGCGGGGAAGCGGACCCGACCGGGTTCGGCATCGACGGCTGGGCGTTCGCCCCCGGCGCCGGCCTCGCCGGCCGGCTGTATGTGGCTCTGGTCGATCCGGAGCAGGGCATCCAGATCGTGCTGCCGGCGCCACGCGAACTGCGCGGCGACCTGCCGGCGCATTTCCCCGATGCCCCGCTGTGCGCCGGCTTTCGCGTGCGGGCTTCGCTGGGCGGCGGCGGCTGGCGCGACGGCCGCTTCGAGTGCGTGCTGGTCAACAGCGTCGCCGGCTTCGCGGCGTTGCAGGTCACCGGCTGGCGGCTGGAGATACGCGACGGCCGGATTGCTGCCAGCACCCTCGTCGAGCCGGATCCGGTGCGCAGCGCGCGGGTCTTCGATGTGCTGTCCGGTCGCTGGCAACCGGCGCTCCCAGCGCTCGCCGGGGCGGCCCCGGATGCCGCGCCGATCATCGCGGTCCGGCGCGCGTCGGCTCGCAAGCCGCTGGCCCGGCCGGAGCCGGCGCCCGGCGGCAGGCGCCGGGCCACGGTTCCCTGAGCCGAGCTGGACAAGGCTGGCTGGACAAGGCTGGCCGGCTCTGCTCCGGTTGCCGCTCCGAGTGCGACGAGGGTGAGACCCGATGCAGCCGATCCCGAATGCGTTCAAGGCACGCCTGCGGCAACCGGGTGCGCAGATCGGGCTCTGGCTGGCGCTCGCCGACGCCTACCCGGCGGAGATCTGCGCCGGCGCCGGCTTCGACTGGCTGGTGGTCGATGGCGAGCATGCCCCGAACGACCTGCGCTCCATCCTGGCGCAGCTGCAGGCGATCGCGCCCTACCCGTCGCATCCGGTGGTGCGGCCGCCGGTCGGCGAGACCTGGATGATCAAGCAATTGCTGGATATCGGCGCCCAGACGCTGCTGGTGCCGATGGTCGAGACCGCCGAGCAGGCCGCCGCCCTGGTCGCGGCCACGCGCTACCCGCCGGAGGGCGTGCGCGGGGTGGGCGCCGCAATCGCGCGCGCGTCCCGCTTCGACCGGCAGCCCGGCTACCTGCATGCGGCGGGAGCGGAGATCTGCCTGCTGGTGCAGATCGAGACCCGCCTCGGCCTCGACAACCTCGACGCGATCGCCGCTACCCCCGGCGTGGACGGGCTGTTCATCGGGCCGGCCGACCTGTCGGCGTCGCTGGGCTTTCTCGACAACCCGACCGCGCCCGCGGTGCAGGCGGCCATCGAGGACGCCATCCGCCGGATCAGCCGGGCCGGCAAGGCGCCCGGCATCCTGATGGGGGACGAGGCGCTGGCCAGGCACTACATCGAGCTGGGTGCGCGCTTCGTGGCGGTCGGCACGGATGTCGGCCTGCTCGCGCGTTCCGGCAGCGCCCTGGCCGCCGGGTATGGGGCGGTGTCCTCGGAAGCGTCCGGCACGCGAACCTACTGAAGCCGTTCCTTCTCACCCTTGGTCTGAGGTAAGCTCCGGAACACACTGGATACAGCCTGATGACCGTCGCCTTCGGCAGCCGCTTCTTCTCGGAACGACTGGCCTCTCCGCGCATGCAGGCGATCGCCAGGCGCCGCGTCGCGGAAGTGCTGGCGATCGGCCTTGCGCTGGCGTCGATCACCGCCCTGGTCGCCCTGGTGAGCTACACTGCGCGCGACCCCTCGCTCGATACCGCCACCAGCGCGGCGCCCTCCAATCTCGCCGGCGCTCCCGGAGCCATCCTGGCCGACCTGCTGATCCAGGGGTTCGGCCTCGCCGCGGCGCTGCCGCCTCTCGCCCTGCTCGGCTGGGCCTGGCGGATCGGCTCGCATCGTGGCCTCGGCAGCCTGGCCCTGCGGGTGATCGCGCTGCTGTGCGCCTTGCCCGCAGCCGCCGCGACGCTGTCGGCGCTGCCCGTGCTGATGCACACGCCAGCGCTGCGCTGGCCCGGACCGGCGGGGCTCGGCGGCGCGATCGGCCAGTCGCTCGCCGGCATCGCGCTCAGGGCCGGACACGACATGCTCGGCGTGGCCGGCGCTCCGGTCGCCTGGGTGCTGTGCGCCATGCTCGCCCTGGTGCTCTCGCCGCTCTCGCTTGCCCTGTCCGCCGGCGAATGGCGCGCGGCCGGGCGCGGTGCGCGCCAGGCGGCGCGGTTTTCCACCCGCCCGAGCCTGCGCTTCGGAGGCCAGGACGAGTTCGCACCCGCACGGCGGCCCCGGCGCGCGCGCGCCGACCGCCGCCGTTTCGAGCTGCCGGCATGGCTACGGCGCCGGCCGGAGGTTTTTGGTGACGGCACGATGCGCGACGCCGACCTGCTGGACCGGGCGTCACCGGGTCCCTCGCCGTTCGCGGTGCGCGCCCGGGAGGCCGGGCTGCCGGGGGGCACCGGCATGGGCCACGCGGCGCTGATGCGGCGTGACCCGGTGGTGCCGCCGTCGGGTGCATCCTCGCGGAGCAGCGCCCGCGACCGGCGGGAGCCGAACCTGCAGCCCGGATCCGGCGCCGGGCCGTCGCTGCAGGGCGGCGGCTACATGCTGCCGCCCGGTGCCGGCGACGACCATGACGAGGTGCCGATCCTGCCGCTCCGCTCGGCGGCCGCCCGCGCCGCGGCCCGGCGTGCCGCCGATGCAGCCGCGCCGGCCTCGCCCGCCGCGCCGTCCGCCCGGGAGCGGCGAGCCGCCGGCCAGCCTGCCGGCGATCCGGTGCCGGTGCCGCTCCGGGAGGGCGCGCTGATGTCGATACGCAAGCTGCTCGGCGGCCGTAGCGAGCCCGCTGCCACCGGCGCCCCGGGCGCTCAGGCCCGTTCCACCGCCGACGCGGCGGCCGCATCCCGCGCGCCGCAGCCGGCCACGCCACGAGGCCGCATCGCCGAACCGGACGCCGACGGCTGGACGCTGCCGCCGCTCTCCCTGCTGAAGGCCGCTCCGACGCGTGCCGCCACCGGCCCGTCGCCGGAAAGCCAGCAGGCCAATGCGCGGCTGCTGGAGACGGTGCTGTCGGATTACGGCGTGCAGGGCGCGATCGGCGAGATCCATGCCGGCCCGGTGGTGACATTGTACGAGCTCGAGCCGGCGCCCGGCATCCGCTCGGCGCGCGTCATCGGTCTCGCCGACGACATCGCGCGCTCGCTGTCGGTCACGGCGGTTCGCATCGCCACCGTGCCCGGCCGCAACGTGATCGGCATCGAGGTGCCGAACGCCCGACGCGAGACGGTGTATTTCTCGGAGCTGCTGGATTCCGAGGCCTGGCACGCCAACCCGTCGCGCCTGTGCCTCGCACTCGGCAAGGACATTTCCGGCGCCCCGGTCTATGCCGACCTCGCCCGCATGCCGCATCTGCTGATCGCCGGCACCACCGGCTCCGGCAAGTCGGTCGGGGTGAACGCGATGATCCTGTCGCTGCTGTACCGGCTGTCGCCCGAGGAGTGCCGGCTGATCCTGATCGACCCGAAGATGCTCGAATTGTCGATCTATGACGGCATCCCGCATCTGATGGCGCCAGTGGTGACCGAGCCGGCCCGCGCGGTGACCGCGCTGAAATGGACGGTGCGCGAGATGGAGCGGCGCTATCGCGGCATGAGCCAGCTCGGCGTACGCAATATCGGCGGCTACAACGAGCGGGTCGCGGTCGCGCGCGAGCGCGGCGAGGTGCTGATGCGCCGCGTGCAGACCGGCTTCGACCCGGAGACCGGCAAGCCGATCTTCGAGGAACAGCCGCTCACCCTGGAGAACCTGCCCTACATCGTGGTGATGATCGACGAGATGGCCGACCTGATGATGGTTGCCGGCAAGGAGATCGAGACCACGGTGCAGCGGCTGGCGCAGATGGCGCGCGCGGCCGGCATCCACGTCATCATGGCGACGCAGCGGCCGTCGGTGGATGTCATCACCGGCACCATCAAGGCCAACTTCCCGACCCGCATCAGCTTCCAGGTGATCAGCAAGTTCGACAGCCGCACCATCCTCGGCGAGCAGGGCGCCGAGCAGCTGCTGGGCCAGGGCGACATGCTGTACATGCAGGGCGGCGGCCGCATCACCCGCGTGCACGGCCCGTTCGTGGGCGATGCCGAGGTCGAGGACGTGGTGCGCCACCTGCGCCAGCAGGGCGAGCCGTCCTATCTCGACGACGTGACGTCGCCGTTCGAGGAGGATGCGGTCGGCGCACAGTCGGGCGGCGGCAATACCGGCGCTTCTGGAAACGGCCTGAACGGCGGCAATTTCGACGGCGAGGCCGGGCTGTTCGACCAGGCCGTGGCACTGGTGGCGCGCGAGGGCAAGGCCTCCACCTCGTTCATCCAGCGCCACCTGTCGATCGGCTACAACCGCGCCGCCAAGCTGATCGAGCAGATGGAGAAGGAGGGCATGGTCGGTCCCGCCAACCATGTCGGCAAGCGCGAGGTGCTGCTGCGTCGCGACGCCGAGGATTGAGCGCGGCGGAGACCTTGACCGGTCTTGCGATCTGCCTAAACCGGTGCGCGATGATCCAGGATGCCGCATGATCCGCCTTGCCTCCCTGCTCGCGACTCTGTCGCTCCTCTCGCTCGCGGCATTGCCTGCCAAGGCCGACCAGCCTCCCCCCGCTCCGTTGCCGATGCCGCCCGCGGTCCCGCTGCCGCGGGACGTGCCGTACCCGGGCGCCATCACCCTTGCCGTCGATGCGACCGACCTTGCGCATCACATCATGTCCGTGCACGAGACGATCCCGGTCGCCCGCGCCGGCGACCTGATCCTGCATTATCCGCAATGGATCCCCGGGGCGCACGGACCGACCGGTCCGATCGAGCTCCTGGCCGGACTTGCCGCACATGCCGGCGGCGCGCTGCTCGACTGGCGTCGCGATGCGGTGGACATGTATGCCTTCCATGTTCCGGTGCCGGCGGGTGCTGCCTCGATCAGCGTCGACTTCCAGTTCCTGTCGCCGGCCATCGAGAACCAGGGCCGCGTCGTGATGACGCCCGCCATGCTGGACCTGCAATGGAACATCGTCGCCCTCTACCCGGCCGGCTATTTCGCGCGCGACATCCAGGTCGCGCCCTCGCTGCGCCTGCCGTCGGGCTGGCAGTTCGCGACCGCCCTTGCCGCAACCGGCGCCGCCGATCCGGCCACCGGACGCGTGCAGTTCGCGCCGGTGCCGTTCTCGACGCTGCTCGACAGCCCGCTCTATGCCGGGCGCTATTTCGAACGCCTCGACCTCGATCCGGGCGGCAAGGTACCGGTGCATCTCGATATTGTCGCGGACCGGCCCTCCGAGCTTGCCGTGACGCCCGCACAGCTGGCGGCGCATCGCGCGATCGTGCAGCAGGCGTACCGGCTGTATGGCTCGCACCATTACGACCATTACGATTTCCTCCTCGCCTTGAGCGACGAACTCACCGACGAGGGGCTGGAGCATCACCGGTCCAGCGAGAACGCGACCGCCGGCAACTATTTCAGCGAATGGGACAAGACCGCCGACGGACGCGACCTGCTGACGCACGAATACACCCACTCCTGGAACGGCAAGTACCTGCGTCCCGCGGACCTTTGGTCGCCCGACTTCAACAGCCTGCCCGAGCGCGACAGCCTGCTCTGGGTCTATGAGGGCATGACCGAATACTGGGGCCAGGTGCTCGCGGCGCGGGCGAGGCTCTGGAGCCGCGACCAGGCGCTGGACATGCTCGCCGTCGAGGCCGCGCTGATGCGGGCCGAGGTCGGACGCGCCTGGCGTCCGCTCGAGGACACCACCAACAGCGCGATCTTCGTGCGGCGGCGCGGTCTGCCCTGGCCGGACTGGCAGCGCGGCGAGGACTACTATCTCGAAGGCGTGCTGCTCTGGCTGGACGCCGACACGCTGATCCGCGCGCGCAGCCACGGCGCGAGATCGCTCGACGATGTCGCGCGCGGCCTGTTCTCGACCAACGACGGCAGCTTCGTCACCTCGACCTACCGTTTCGACGATGTCGTGCATGCGCTCAATGCCGTGCTGCCCTATGACTGGGCCGGCTTCCTGCACGCCCGCCTCGACCGGCGCGGCGGCTCGGCGCCGCTGGACGGCCTGACGCGTGGCGGCTACCGGCTGGTGATGACCGACAAGAAGTCGCCGCTTTTCGAGTCCTTCGAGCAGGGACGCAAGATACGCGATTTCAGCTTCTCGATCGGCCTGGTGCTCAAGGACGCCAAGATCGCGTCGGTGGCCTGGAACAGCCCGGCCTACAAGGCGGGCCTGATCGAGGGCGACACGCTCGCCGGGATCGACGGGTCGAGTTTCCAGGGCGCCGACGATCTCGCCGATGCCATCACCCAGGCCAGGCAGACCGGTGCGCCGATCCAGCTTCTGGTGACGTCGGGCAGGCGCTACCGCGCGGTGCAGGTCGAGGATCGGACCGGCCTGCAATACCCGCACCTCGTGCGTGCCGGCGGCGGCCAGGCGAGCCTGGACACGATCCTCGCCGCGAAGCCGTGATGCGCGGCGCCGTTTCGCAACAAATTGGAACTGCGCCGCTGGAGCAGGAAAACAGCACCCATCGACGGCACGGATCGCGCTAGTCTCCCGCGATCCGAGGGCCGGGCCGGAGACGCCCGCCTCCCTCGGGAAGGGATGCACCGATCTGGCTTGGGATGGGGGTCGATGTCTGCACGCGGTTCATCTCCCGGCATGTCCGCTCGCGCCTCGGCGGCCCGTCGCATGGCTGGCTGCCGGAGCTGGTTCATCCTGCATGGACATGCGCGGTTCCTGCTGGCGCTGCTGCTGCTGTGCGCCGCCGCGTTGATCCTGCCGTACTGCGTGATCAGGTCGGACGCGCTCTATTGTCGGCACAGCACGGTGTTCTGGGATGCCACGGATTGTTACAAATTCGGCCTCACGAACCAGCAGGCCAGGGTCGTTTTCGTCGGCGACTCCTCGCTGACCTTCGGCGTGCGGCCGACCCTGCTGGACGCGACGGACCATCTCAGCGCCTATAATCTTGGTCTCTCCGCCGGCGCGGTGTTGTTCTCGCCCGGCCTGCTGCTCGACGACTATCTCGCCCACAACCGGCGTCCGCGCGTGATCGTGCTGTATGTCGGTCCCTGGACCCTGGTCGAGGGCCAGCCGGACATCGAGCATCTCTGGGCGGACGGTGCCCGGGTGGCGATCCGGCACGGGACGTTCGCCGACATCCGCAAGGTATTCTGGCAGGACCCGAGACGGCTGATCCAGTTGCCGGTGATCGTGCTGCAGCAGGGCGTCCGCCAGTTCAGCCCGTCCGAGAAATGGTGGGTGTGGGCCTATGCGGAGATGCAGAAGGAGCGTGGCTGGGCCGACATCCTGCGCCCGAGGAAGCCGTTCACCATGCTGGGTCCCGGCCAGCGGCCGACGCTGCCGGAGCATTGCGCGATGGCGGCCAAGCCGCTGGCGCCGCCCGACCGCGCGCTGATCGAGCAGTTCCGGCAGGCCTACCAGGGCCACGGCAGCCGGGTGCTGGTGTATGTCGCGCCAGTGCCGGTCTGTGACCCGTCCTACGCCTCGATCGTGCGGTCCTATGCCGGCGTGTCGGACAACAAGCCGCTCACGCTGCCCGGACCCGACTTCATTGACGATGGCTGGCGCGTCCACCTGACCCGGGAAGGCGCCGCCGAGGCGACCGCGCAGGTGGCGGAGTTCCTCAGGCCATACGTCGCCGGCCGCCCTGGAACGCTGCACGCCGCGTCGCCGCTCCGAAAGCGGCCCTCGTGAACGCGATCCTTCCCCAGAGCATGATGCATGCATCATGCTCTTCTTGAAGGTCGAATAGCGCAGGAAGAGGGCCATGCTGTTCAACTCCTACGGCTTCATCTTTGCCTTCCTGCCGGTCTCCGTCGTCGGTTTCTACCTCGCCGGCCTGATCCGGCACCGGCTGGCGGCCGCGTGGCTCGTGCTGTGCTCGCTGTTCTTCTACGGCTGGTGGAACCCGCATTTCCTGCTGCTGCTGGTGGGCTCGATCGCCTGCAACTACACCATGAGCCGCCTGATCGACCGCACGCGCGATCGCCCCCGTCTGCAGGCGGCACTCCTCGCTTCCGGCGTCGCCGGCAACCTGTTGCTGCTGTTCTTCTACAAGTACCTGCTGGCGTCGCTCGCCTTCCTGGGCCTGCTGCACGCGCTGCCCGCAGGCTGGGCGAGCCGGATCATCCTGCCGCTGGGGATCTCGTTCTTCACCTTCACCCAGATCGGCTACCTGATGGACGAGAAGGATGGCGTGGTGGAGCAGCACGGGCTGCTCGACTACGCGCTGTTCGTCACCTTCTTTCCGCACCTCATTGCCGGGCCGATCCTGCACAACCAGGAGATGATTCCGCAATTCGCCGATCCTCGGACCTATGCGTTCCGGGCCGAGAACCTGAGCGTCGGGCTCAGTATCTTCGCCATCGGCCTCGCCAAGAAGGTGATCATCGCCGACCCGCTGGCGGTTGCCGCCAATGCCGGCTTCGCCACGCCGCACGCGCTGAGCGCCTACGGCGCCTGGCAGGCCGTGCTCAGCTATGCGTTGCAGCTCTACTTCGATTTCTCCGGCTACTCCGACATGGCGATCGGCGTCGCCCGCATGTTCGGGATCGTGTTTCCGCTCAACTTCAACTCGCCGTACAAGAGCCGCTCGATCATCGATTTCTGGCATCGCTGGCACATGACGCTGACGCGATACCTGACCCTCTACCTCTACAATCCGATGGCCCTCGCGGTGGCGCGCTGGCGCATGGCGCGCGGCCTCGGCACCTCCCGGCAGGCCCTGCGACAGCCGGGCGCGTTCGCCGGCATGATCCTGCTGCCGATGGTCTTCACCATGACCCTGGCCGGCATCTGGCACGGTGCCGGGCTGCAGTTCCTGGTCTTCGGCCTGCTGCACGCCACCTACCTTACGATCAACCATGCCTGGCGCATCTTCGTATCCCCGCCCCGTCGGGCCGGGGATGCCGAGGCGCCGTGGTCGGTCGTGGCGGTTTCGGTGGCGCTCACCTTCCTGTCGGTCGTGGTCGCGCAGGTGTTCTTCCGGGCCGGCTCGACGTCCGGCGCCCTGTCGATGCTGGGCGGCATGCTCGGGCTGCATGCCGCCAAGGGAGCGATCCTGTTCCCGGCATGGCTCATGGGGCGCACGCACGGCGTGCTGCCGTGGCTGGTGCATCTGCGGCTGGTGGCGCTCTCCGACACGGCGAACGACCTCAAGCAGTGGCTGCTGGTCGGCATCGGCTTCGTCATGGTCTGGACGCTGCCGAACACGCAACAGATCATGGTGGACTACCGGCCGGCCCAGGGACCGGTCAGGCCGTTCCTCTGGCGCCGGGTGCGCTGGCATCCCGGCCTCGGCTGGGGTGTGGCATTGGGCGCGCTGCTCATCGGCAGCGTGTGCCACCTCGATGATCCGAGCCGGTTCCTCTACTTCCAGTTCTGACGCGCCGCCGCCGGACACCGGCCGCCGGCCGTCGCGGTCGCAGCGGCGGCCTCGGCGGCTTTGACGAGCCCCCGCAGATCGTCGAGGATCAATTTCCGGACGAGTGCGGAATTATGATGCCAACCTCGCATTTATGATCCTGCCGCTCAGAGCAGGAGGTCGAAAGCCAAACCTACAGGTTCTTTCGGTTTCAAATTATATTTTCAAGCTAAATCTTTGGAACTGCCCTGCATAAATCTCATGCAGTTTCTCGTTTTTTGGACGCACCCAGCGGTTATTGAGGCTCAGTCGTTCACAGGAGCGTCTCTCCCGGAACGATCTCTTCAAAAATTGAGGGCATCATGTACGCATTGCTGTTTTCCGAACCTTCCGTCGACCGACACGCTTTGCGTGTCCATGCGCGGGAAGAAGTCTTCTGCTCGCCGTTGATCAGGGCCTGCGCCGCTGGCGACCGGGAGGCGATCCGCGCCCTTCTGATCGGCTTCTGGCCCTTCGTGACGGCCTTCGAGCGCGCCATCGACGTGCGCGTCGGACGCCTGCCGACCCGCCCGCTGGTCCAGCGTTTCGGCCAGAGCCGAGTGCGGGCGTTCTTCAACGAGGCGCGCGAGGCGGTGCGCGAAATGAAGGAGGAGGAGGGCTCGCACAAGCTGCTCTGGCGCCGCGCCGCCGATGAAATGAACATCGACCTCGATGACTCCGCCATGGTCGAGGGCGTGCGGAACCTGCTCGCCAATGCCGAAAGCGAGGATCCGGTCGAGTTCTTCTGCTGGCTTGCCGGAACGGAATATATCGCCGAGGAACTCGCGGCCTACCTGTGTCACGCACCGGCCTTCACTGGCGCGTTCCCCTCGGGCCGCTGGGTCTGGGGCCTGGCCCATCTCGATGACGAGCACGACGGTCCGTCGCATCTGGAAATCGACGAGGATCTGGCCCGGGCCTATCACCCGGCCACCGACCCTGTTATCGCGGGCGCCACGTTGTTCGCGCATATCAGGCGCTGCGAGGAACTGTTCGGCCTGGCTGCGGCCGACGTGATGGAAAAGCTGGCGCTCACGCCTGCATGAAACGAATCATTATTTTCACAGTTGTGTGATGAACATTCTCGTGAGGCACGGCCAGGAGACAACCCGGCCCTGCTTTATTACACGGCTGACTATTTATGCGCGTGCTAGCGTCCCGCCGCGATGCGGTGGCGCCAGAGGTGCCGACGCCCCCGAGATGACCCAGACTTCTGTTATGCTGAGAGAGATCGGATGCGTCTGCTGCAGGCAGCACGGGACAGGCTTGTGCGGATCGTGCGGCGCCAGCCAGCCCCGAGCCGCTACCATGCCGCCGCTTACGACGAGACGCTCCGCGCCGCTGCCCGGCTGACACCCTACTGCATGCTGACCAGCGGCATGGTGGCCCTGGTCCTGCTGCCCAATCTCGGCGTCGGCCTCATCCCCTACCGCTACGGATTAACCGCGATCATCGAGATCGTGGTGGCGTTGGCCTGGTTGACATCATGGCGCGCGCACCGCGCCCTGCGCGGCCGCATCAGCGACCGCGACCGCGATGTCCACATCCGCATGCTGATGGGGCTGAGCCTCACTCTGGGATTGGCCTGGAGCACCATGCCGGTGATGCTGTTCGGGCCGGCCGACGCGAACATGCGGGTGATGATCGCCTGCACCTGCGCGGGCCTGATCGCGACCAGCCTGGTCATGATGCCGATCTTCGCGGCCTCGGAAGCGCTCGCGATCCCGCTGATCCTGGGCTCGTTCCTGGCGCTGCACCGGACCGGGATCGTCCTGTTCCAGTGGCTCGCCGTGCTGCTCGGCATCTATGCCGTGTTCATCATCCTGGCGACCAACGCCATCCGCCTGCTGTTCGAGCGCTACACCCTGATGCGCCTGCAGCAGGACGACCAGCAGGACATCATCCAGCTCCTGCTGGGCGACGTGGACCAGCGCGTCAGCCGCTGGCTGTGGGAGACCGATGCGGAGGGCCGGCTGCGATTCGTGACGCCCGGCCTCGGGGACGCCCTCGAGCGGCCGCTCGCCTGGGTCGAGGGCCGGCGGCTCATCGAGATCGTGCGGGCCCCCCGCTACCAGTCCGACGGGATGGACGTGGAGATGACCGACGCCAGCAAGCTGGCCCAGTGCATGCGCGACCGTGTCGTGTTCCGGAGCATCACCGCTCCGGTCCGGCGGCATGGCACCCTGCGCTGGTGGTCGCTGACCGGACGCCCGGTGTTCGACGAGAACGCGCACTTCATCGGCTACCGGGGCGTCGGCGCCGACATCACCGAGGCCCGTGGCGCCGAGGCCCGCGCGTCGCACCAGGCGCGGCACGACCTGCTCACCAGCCTGCCGAACCGCCAGGCCTTCACCGAGGCGCTGCGCGCGGCGCTCAAGGAGCTCGGCCGCCGGAGCGAGGCCTTCGCGCTGATGAGCATCGACCTGGATGGCTTCAAGGCGGTCAACGACAGCATGGGGCATGCCGCCGGCGACGTGCTGCTGCAGGCCGCCGCCCGGCGGCTCGATGGCTGTATCGGCGGGGGGGGCTTGCTGGCCCGGATCGGCGGCGACGAGTTCATGCTCCTGCAGCGCAACACCACGGTCACCGCCATGCAGACCCTGGCGGAATGCCTGCTCAAGCAGTTCGAGCACCCGTTCCTGATCGACGAGCGCGATACCTCGATCGGTCTCTCCATCGGCGTCTCGATGGCGCCGCTCGCCGGCGATACCGGGGAGGCGCTGCTGGAGGCGGCCGACCTCGCGCTCTACCAGGCCAAGCATGACGGCGGCGGCTGCTTCCGATTCTACGATACCGGACTGAAGCAGATCGCGCAGGAGCAGCGCGCCCTGCTGCGCGACCTGCGCGAAGCGATCGCCGAGAAGGGCATCGTGCTGGCCTACCAGCCGATCGTCGACGCCCAGACCTACGCCATACGCGGCTTCGAGGCCCTCGCCCGCTGGCGTCGCCCGAACGGCGGCTCGGTCTCGCCGGACCGCTTCATCCGCCTGGCCGAAGAAGCCGGCCTGATCGAGGAACTCGGCGGCTGGATCCTGGAACATGCCTGCCAGCAGGCGGCGACGTGGCCGGACATGCTGAAGGTCGCCGTGAACATCTCGGTGGGCCAGCTCAGCGGACGCAGCTTCATCCAGCAGGTGTCCGAGGTCCTGCGACGCACCGGTCTCGCGCCGCACCGGCTGGAGCTCGAGATCACCGAGAGCATCTTCATGGATGCCGACACGTCGAGCTTCGGGGTGCTGGAAGGCCTGCGCGACCTCGGCGTCGGCATCGCGCTCGACGATTTCGGCCGTGGCTTCTCGTCCCTCGGCTTCCTGCGCGGCTTTGCCTTCTCCAAGATCAAGATGGACATGAGCTTCGTGCGCGACATGATCCATGACCGTCGCAGCGCCGCGGTGGTGCATGCGGTGGTCGGCCTGGCAGCCGATCTAGGCGTCGTCGTCACCGCCGAGGGCGTCGAGACGGTGGAGCAGCTCGACCAGCTGCGCCGCCAGGGCTGCACCGAGATCCAGGGGTTCCTGTTCAGCCGGGCGATGTCGGCAGAGCGGATCCCCGACCTGCTCGAGGAACTGCGTCGCACCGGCTCCCCGGAGCCCGACGCACCGGCCGATGACTATGTCTTCGACCTGACCCTACTAGACGAAACCCCGTAGAGCGCACTTGCAGATGCTACTACGCCGGCAATCCGACGCGCCTTTCTGCGCTTCCGGTGCTCACGGCCAAGAAGGCCGCTCCGCTCCGGTTCTCGAAAGACACGCCGGGCGCGCCGCGATGCGACGCTCTTGCTCGGCGTAGCGCATCTGCAAGCGCGCCCTGCAGTTGCCCTGGATTAGGCGGTGCCGACGACTTCGTCGTCGTCTTCTTCGTGTTCCTCGTACCATTCGAGCATCTCGTCGTGGAAGTCGGGGTCCTCCAGCAGGCGCCTTGCCAGGGCGGTCACCAAGACCACCGAGACGGGCAGGCCTTCCTCGTCCTCCAGGTGCTCGCCTTCCACGCGCACCGACATGCGGTTGCCATCCTGGCCGACAATCAGGCCGTACTCGCCGTGCAGCAGGGTGATCGTGTTCGCCGGCTCTGCCATCGTCTCTCTCCGCTGAGGCTGTCACCATCTTGGCACGTGCTCGGTCATCGGAAGAGGGCAGAATGACGATCGGCACGCCCACTCTGGACCAGTTGCAGGTGTTCGTTGCGGTGGTCGAGGCCGGGAGCTTCGCCCAGGCGGCGCGCTCACTGAACCGGGCCACCTCGGTGGTCAGCTACACGATCGCCACCCTGGAGGCGCAGCTCGGCATCGGGCTGTTCACCCGGGCCGGCACGCGGCGGCCAGTGCTGACCGATGCCGGCCGGTCGCTGCTGGCCGACGCACGGCTGATCCTGGACGGCCTCGACGGGCTGCGCGCCAAGGCGCGTGGCCTGGAGAGCGGCCTGGAGGCGGAAGTCGGGCTCGCGGTCGACGTGATGCTGCCGACGCACCGGCTGGTCGACGCCCTCAAGGCGTTCCAGGACACCTTCCCGACGGTGACCCTGCGCCTGCATGTCGAGGCGCTCGGCGGGGTCATGCAGATGGTGCTGGATGGACGGGCACGGGTCGGAGTCAGCGGCCCGCTCAACCTCCAGGGGCACGGCCTCGAGAGCACACAAATCGGCGAGATCGACCTGATCCCGGTGGCGGCCCCCGATCACCCGCTTGCCGCTTCGGGCCCGCGTCGCGGCGCCCGCCACCACGTCCAGCTGGTGCTGTCCGACCGGTCACCCTTGACCGAGGGCCAGGAGTTCGCCGTCGTCGGCACCCGCACATGGCGGCTGGCCGACCTGGGCTCCAAGCACGCCCTGCTGCTGGCCGGTATCGGCTGGGGCAACATGCCGGCCCTGATGGTGCAAGACGACCTGGATACCGGCCGGCTGGTGCGCCTGCACCTCGCCGATCTGCCGCCGACGCGCTACCGCTTCAGCGCGATCCACCGGACCGATTGTCCGCCCGGACCCGCTGCGAGCTGGCTGATCCGGCGTCTTGCCTTGCAGGGCTAGAAACACGGCGAGCTTGCCAACCGGGTAGAACAGGTCCGCCAGGATTATCCCACTACACACCCAGGCCGCAGGCGTCGAAGCTTCAGCCGTGACACGTCAGGAGATCCCGATGCCCAAGGTCCTCGTGCTGTACTATTCCACCTATGGCCATATCGAGCAGATGGCAGAGGCCGTGGCGGCCGGTGCCCGCGAGGCCGGCGCCGAGGTCTCGGTGAAGCGGGTGCCGGAGACGGTCCCGGAGGAGATCGCCCGCAGCGGGCACTTCAAGCTCGACCAGGCGGCGCCGGTCGCGACGGTCGCCGAACTCGAGACCTACGACGCGATCATCCTGGGGACGCCGACGCGCTACGGGCGCATCTCGTCCCAGCTCGCGGCCTTCCTGGACCAGACCGGCGGCCTGTGGGCCCGCGGCGCGCTGCACGGCAAGGTCGGCGCCGCGTTCGTTTCGACGGCGTCGCAGCATGGCGGCCAGGAAACCACCCTGTTCTCGCTGATCACCAACCTGCTGCATCTCGGCCTGGTGGTGGTCGGCCTGCCGTACAGCTTCCAGGGCCAGCTCAAGCTGGACGAGGTCACCGGCGGCAGCCCGTATGGCGCCACCACGATCGCGGCCGGCGACGGCTCGCGGCAGCCGTCGGAGAACGAACTCGCCGGCGCCCGCTTCCAGGGCCGGCATGTCGCGGAGACCGCGGCCAGGCTGTTCGGCTGATTGCTCCGACGGGCTCCGCGGTCGAGGGGCCGGTTCAGATCGTTCGGCGGCCAACGATGGCGTGGTAGATGAACAGGACCACGACGGCGCCGACGACGGCGACGATCAGGCTGTAGATGTTCAGGCCGGTCACCCCGGCCGCGCCGAACTCGTTGAAGATGAAGCCGCCGACGACGGCGCCGACGATGCCGAGCACGAGGTCGAGGAGAAGCCCCTCACCCGACTTGTTGACGATCTTGCTGCCGATGAACCCGGCGACGAGACCGAGAATGACCCAGGCGATAATGGACATGACGGACGCTCCATGGCGGCTGTTGCGGCCGGCTGTTCGCCTTCGCCGTACGCAGGACGATGCCGGCCCTGGGCCCTGCGCGTCGTGGTGACGCCGGAGCGTTCCGATGGTTGCACATCCGTCGCGGCATGCGCCGATCGCCCAGCCCGCGTGCTTTTCTTACACCGGCGCATATCCCTCGGCGCCGTCGAGCAGCTCCATCGCCGCAGCCACCGCCTCGCCCGGCCGCGACGCGAACCCTTCGGCGCGCAGCACCGCCTCCAGCGCGCCCAGGGTGATGAGGGCGGCGTGGCCCCGGCAATTGTAGCCCATGGTGCCGATGCGCCAGATCCGGCCGATGAGCGGCCCGAACGCCGTGCCGATCTCGATCTCGAAGCGCGTGCGCATGCGGGCGCGCACCCGCTCGCCGTCGATGCCATCGGGTATCAGCACGCCGACGACGTTGGCCATCTTGTGCGCCCGGTCGCCGAACAGCCGCAGCCCCATCGCCTGCAGCCCGGCCGCCATCGCGCGCCCGACCAGCGCATGCCGGGCGATGCGCGCCTCCAGCCCCTCCTCGAGCACCAGGCGCGCGCACTCGCGAGCGCCGTACAGCATCGTCGTCGCCTCGGTGTGATGGTTGAGCCGGCGCTCCGACCAGTAGTCCATCAGCATGGCGAGATCGAAGTAGTTCGAGGCGATCCGCCGCCCGGCCACGGCGGGAGCGGCGCCGGCAATGGGGTGCGCGATGCCGCGCTCGACATGCCGGCGCGAGAAGATCCGGGCCGCGGCGCGCTCGGAGATGGTGATCGGAGCCGAGCCGGCCGGTCCACCCAGGCATTTCTGCAGGCCCGCGGTGACG
Source organism: Lichenicoccus sp. (assembly GCF_965277665.1). GTDB lineage: Bacteria > Pseudomonadota > Alphaproteobacteria > Acetobacterales > Acetobacteraceae > Lichenicoccus. The sequence goes on along the minus strand of NZ_OZ255835.1, from coordinate 3,500,673 downwards.
ATGTCCGCCCCCCACGCATCGGCGGGGACATCCATGCCGCCCAGCGTCGCGGTGGCATCGACATAGAGCAGGGCAGCATGCTCGGCGCAGATGCGGCCCAGCTCGTGGATCGGCTGCGCCATCGTGGTGGAGGTGTCGCCATGCACGGTCGCCACCAGCCGCGGCCTGACCCGACGCACCGCGTCGCGCACCGCGTCGGCCTCGACGACCGTGCCCCATTCGGCATCGACCATGGTGATGACGCCGCCGCAGCGCTCCGCGATCTCGCGCAGCAACAGGCCGAACCGCCCGAAATTGACCACCACCACCGCATCGCCCGGCTCGATCACCGACACCAGGGCAGCCTCGATCGCGGCGCGCGCGGTGCCGTCGATCAGGAAGGTCCAGCGATTCCCGGTCCTGAAGACATGCCGGTACAGTGCCATCGTCTCGTTCATGTAGCCGGTGAACTCGGGATCGTACTGCCCGAGCAGCTGCGCCGACATCGCACGCAGCACCCGCGGATGCGCGTTGATCGGCCCCGGCCCCATCAGCAGCCGGCTCGGCGGGTCGATCTCGGCGAAATCGTGCGGGGAGAGCGCTGTCATCCTGTGTCCCGATCCCGTCCTGGCCGGTTGCGACGCCCGGCATGGCAGCCCACAACAGGAGCTGAACCGCCGATTAGCAACCGTATAGCAGCAAGCGACAGGCCGGTCGGCGCAGCCGTGCCTGCATACGCAGCAAGAGGAGAGCCCCGATGGACGGACCCACGCAGCCGGCCCCCGATCCGACACGCACCGCCGCCATGCTGGACCGGCTCGGCGAGGTCGCGGTCCGGACCGGGCTCAACCTGGCGCCGAACCAGGAGCTGGTCATCACCGCGCCGCTCGACGCCGTGCCCCTGGTGCGCCGTATCACCGAGCACGCCTACAAGGCCGGCGCCGCGCTGGTCACCACCTTCTTCACCGACGAGGTCACCCGCCTCGCCCGCTTCCGGGATGCGCCGGATGCCGCCTTCGACAGCGCCGCGACTTGGCTGGCGGACGGCATCGCCAATGCCTTCCGCGGCGGCGCAGCGAGGCTGGCGATCACCGGCGAGTATCCCGCCCTGCTCTCGGGCCAGGACCCGGACCGGGTCGCCCGGGCCAATCGCGCCAATGCGCGCGCCAACCAGGCCGCCCTCGGGCTGATCACCAGCTTCGCGGTGAACTGGAACATCATCGCCTGCGCCACGCCGTCCTGGGCGCGTACGCTGTTTCCCGACCTGGAGGAGAACGACGCGGTCGCCCGGCTGTGGGATGCGATCTTCGCCGCCAGCCGGCTGGACGGCCCCGACCCCGTCGCCGCCTGGCGGGCGCACGACCAGACGCTGCACGCCCGCGCCGCCCTGCTGAACGAGGCCCGCTTCGCCGCCCTGCACTTTCGCGGCCCGGGCACCGACCTCACGGTCGGCCTCGCCGACGGCCATGCCTGGCTCGGCGGCTCGGGCACCGCCGCCAACGGCATCACCTGCATTCCGAACATCCCGACCGAGGAGGTGTTCACCACGCCGCACAAGGACCGGGTCGAGGGCCATGTGCGCAGCAGCAAGCCGCTCTCCTACCAGGGCACGCTGATCGACGGCATCGCGGTCCGCTTCGAGGCCGGCCGCATCGTGCACGCCCATGCCAGCCGGGGCGCCGAGGTGCTCGACCGCGTGCTCGGCACCGACGAGGGCGCGCGCCGCCTGGGCGAGGTGGCGCTGGTGCCGCATTCCTCGCCGATCTCGCGCAGCGGGCTGCTGTTCCAGAACACCCTGTTCGACGAGAACGCCGCCAGCCACATCGCGTTGGGTCAGGCCTATGCGAGCTGCATGCAGGGTTCCAAGGGGCTGGACACGGCAGCCCTCGGTGCCCGCGGCGCCAACAGCAGCCTGATCCATATCGACTGGATGATCGGCTCTGGCGAGGTCGACGTGGACGGCATCACCCGGTCCGGCGCACGCGAGCCGCTGATGCGCGCGGGCGAATGGAGCAATTGAGGGTTATCGCGGCTGCATCCCGCTGGCAGGGGCCTACTGGATCGTGTAGCCGCCATCCACGACGAGGTTCTCGCCGTTCACCATGCCGGCCGCGTTGCTGGCCAAGTACAGCACCGCAATCGCGATCTCGTCCGGCTCGGCAAAGCGCCCGGTCGGGATCTTGGCGCGAAAGGCGGTGCCGACGTCGCCGGCCCAGGCCAGCCGGCCCAGTTCGGTATTCACCACGGTGGGGCTGACCGAATTCACCGTCACCCCCTGCGGTCCCCACTCATAGGCCATCACCTTGGTCATGCCGATGATCGCCGCCTTGCTGGTGGCGTAGGCGACATGGCCGTGCAGCGCGACCAGGGCCGCCTGCGAGGCGATGTTGACGATGCGGCCGCGCCCCTGCGCGATCATGCGACGGCCGACCGCCTGCGCCACCAGGAACGGCGCCTTGAGGTTGACCGCCATGGTGAGGTCCCAGTCCGCCTCGGTGGCCTCCGCCGCAGCCCCCAGCCGGACGATGCCGGCATTGTTGACCAGGATGTCGATACGCCCGGCTTGCGCCACGATCCGCGCGATCGCGGGCTCGATCCCGGCAAACTGCGACAGGTCGAGGAGCACTCCCGTGTGACCTGAACCCGGCAACGCCGCCGCGACCGTCTCCACATTGCCGGCCCGATCGGCCAGCACCAGTCGCGCGCCGCGCCCGGCGAGTGCGAGCGCGATGGCATGGCCGATGCCGGAAGCGCCCCCGGTGACGAGCGCCACCTGCCCCGACAGGTCGAACGCGGCCTCGAAGCTGAACGCGGTCATGGCGGCGACTCCGATGGATGCTGCAAGGTTGTGAGAGACCCTTCGAGAATGCGCTACGGCGAGTCAGAGGCGCCGAAGGCGCCCCCCGGCGTGGCTTGCGAGAACCGGAGCGGAGCGGCCTCCTGGCCGTGAGCACCGGAAGCGCAGAAAGCCGCGTCGGATGACCGCCGTAGTAGCATTATCGAATGGTCTCACTGGTCGGCGTACGTGCCGGCTGCCAGATTCTTCTTGATCAGCCCGGGCAGCTCCTTGGTGAACTCGTCCGGATGCACATACATCTGGTCGTAATAATGCCCGACATTCTGCTTGGTGATCTGCGGCATGATGAACATGGCGAGCTTCGGCACCTGGCGGCCCTGCACCTGGTCCACCGCGACCTGCATCGCCATGCCGAGTTCCAGCAGCGCGTCCTGCAGGTTGGTCTCGAGCTCGTTGCCGGCGCGCACCGCGCGCATGCCGTCCTTGATGCCGTCGGTGCCGACCACCGGGATCTTGCCGGCCAGGCCCTTCTCGCGCAGCGCCTGGATGGCGCCGATCGCCATGTCGTCATTCTCCGGGATGATGGCGCTGATCTGGCTGCCGTAGCGCGACAGGAAATCCTGCGCGACGCTGTACGCCTCGGTGCGCTTCCAGTTCGCCGGCTGGATCGCCAGCAGCTTCACGTCGGGGTTCTTGGCGAGGATGTTCTTGATGCCCTTGGTTCTGTCGATTTCGCCGGATTGGCCGAGCGGACCCTGCAGCACCACCACGCCGCCCTTGTGGCCGATTGCGTCCATGACGTGGATCGCCTCGTTCTCGCCGGCCTTCACGTCGTCGGGCCCGACATAGGAGACCGCGTTCTTCATCACCGCATCGCTGACCGTGAGGTTGGTGATGATGACCGGAATGCCCGCCGCCTTCGCCGCCTCGACCTGCGGGCCGAGCGTCGAGGAGTTCACCGCCGCGATGACAATCGCGTCGACCTTCTGGTTGATGAACTGCTGCAGCTGCGAGATCTGCGTGTTCACGTCCATATGCGCCGAGTTCCACAGCAGCTTGGCGCCGTTGGCGTCGGCCACCGTCTGCGCGCCCTGCTTGCCGAGCGAGATGAACGAGCTCATGTCGTACACGGTGAAGCCGATCACCGGATGCGCCTTGTCGGCCAAAGCGGGCTTTGCCGCCACGGCCAGGCCCAGTGCCGCGGCACAACCCATGAGTATTGTTCGCGGTGCAGATTTCGCCATGTGCATGATCCCCGTTGGTTCTTGCTGTCGCTTCAGTCTTCGGTGCGGTGCGTGATGCTGTCCACGAACACGGCGCCGATGATGATCAGGCCCTTCACGATGAGCTGGTAGAAGGGCGACACGTTGATGATGTTGAGACCGTTATCGAGCACGCCGATGATCAGGAAGCCGAAGATCGTGCCGATCAGTGAGCCGCGGCCGCCCATCAGGCTGATGCCGCCGATCACCGCGGCGGCGATCGCGTTCAGCTCGTAGCCGGTGCCGGTATTGGCGATGCCCGCCGTCGCCCGCGCCGCCAGCAGCACGCCGGCGATCCCGGCCAGCACGCCCGAGATGGTATAGACCGCGAACCGCGTGCTCCGCAGGCCGACGCCCGCGACGCGTGCCGCGTGCGCATTGCCGCCGACTGCATAGATATGCATGCCGAAACGCGTCCGCGCGAGCACCACCCAGGAGATCGCCACCGCCACGATCATCACCACGACCGGGATCGAGACGCCGCCGATATTGCCGCTGAGTGCGAGGAACTCGTCCGACAGACCCGAGATCGGCTGACCGTCGCTGAACACGAAGGCGAGCCCTGACGCCACCGTCATGTTGCCCAGCGTGGCGACGAACGGGGGCACCTTGGCGAACGCGACCAGCAGCCCGTTGAAGGCGCCGATTGCGCCCCCCGCGAGCACGCCGAGCCCGACCGACTCGGCACAGGTCAGCGCGCCGTCGTTCTGCGCGAACAGGGCGGCGGTAACCCCTGCAAGCCCGACGATGCTGCCGACCGAGAGGTCGATGCCGCCGGTCAGGATCACGAAGGTCGCACCCGTCGCGAGCAGTGCGTTGGCCGCCACCTGGATCAGGATGACGTTCATGTTCGAGACGGTCAGAAACGACCGGTTCGAGACCGCCAGGGTGACGAGGAACACCGCCAGGATGATGACCAGCGAATAGCGCAGCGCGAAGCGCCCGATCCGGCGCGCGTCCAGACGCTGCGGCGGCGCGAAGGCGACAGTCTCAGTGGAGTGCGACATGGGCCGTATCCTTGGAGGTCGCATCATCGGTCGCGCCATTCTGGGAACGGCCCATCGCCAGGCGCAGGATGGTTTCCTGGTCGAGCTCGTCGCGGCCGAGTTCGCCCATGATCCCGCCGCCGCGCATGACCAGCACCCGGTGGCTGAGATTGATCAATTCCGGCATGTCGGACGAGGCCAGCAGGATGGCGACACCCTGCGCCGCGAGGTCGTTGATGAGCCGGTAGAGCTCGCTGCGCGCACCCACATCGATGCCGCGCGTCGGCTCGTCGAGGATCAGCACCTTCGGCCGCTCGGTGACCAGCCAGCGCGCCAGTGCCACCTTCTGCTGGTTGCCGCCGGACAGGTGCCCGACCCGCTGCCCGAGTGTCGCGTAGGCGACGCGGGTGCGTTTCAGCACATCCAGCGAGCGCTCGCGCCTCGCACCATTGTCGATGAAGCCGGCCGGGCCGGTGAAACTGTCCAGGTGCGGCAAGGTGAGGTTGTCGAGGATCGACAGCGAGGTCAGCACGCCGGCCAGCTTGCGGTCCTCCGGCACCATGGCGATGCCGCGCCTAATCGAGTTTCGCATGTGCCCAAGCGGCAGCGCCTCGCCGTTCAGGGTAACGCTGCCGGTCGCCGGCCGCAGGCCGTAGATCGCCTCCAGCATCTCGCTGCGCCCGGCGCCGACCAGGCCGCCGAAACCCAGGATCTCGCCGGCGTGCAGCGTGAACGAGACCGGGTTGTCGTAGCCCGAGACGTGCAGGTCGCGCACCGTCAGCACCGGCTCCGGCGTTCCGGCGCCGACGCTGCGGTCGGGGAACAGCTCGGTGATCTCGCGCCCGACCATGTCGGCGATGATCTGCCGCTCGGTCAAGGATTTGGTCGGCTTATGGTTGATGATCGCGCCGTCACGCATGATCGCCACCGTGTCGGAGATCGCCTCGATCTCCTCCATGCGGTGGCTGGTATAGAGGATGCAGGCGCCGCGGCCGCGCAGCATCGCGATCACCCGGAACAGTTGCTCGGTCTCGCGCGACGACAGCGCCGAGGACGGCTCGTCCATCAGCACGATGCGGCTGTCCCACGAGGTCGCCTTGAGCAGCTCGACCATCTGCGTCGCCGCCACCCCCAGCGTGTGCATGGTGACGCCCGGGTCGATGTCGAGCCCGACGCCTTCGAGCATGCCGCGCGCCTGCTCGATCATGGCGCGTCGCCTGACCAGGCCGAACAGCCCGGTGGTCTCGTGGCCGATCAGCAGGTTCTGCCACAGCCGCATCTCGGGGATCGGCGCCAGCTCCTGCGGAATGATCGACACCCCGCGCGCCTGCGCCAGCTTCGGGTCGAAGCGGCGGACGCGCTCGCCCTCCAGCCACAGCTCGCCGCCATCCGGGGTGAGCTGCCCCGAGATCAGCTTGAACAGGGTGGATTTCCCGGCGCCGTTCTCGCCCGCCAGCACGTTGACCGAGCCGGGCATGAAGCTCACCGAGACGTCGCGCAGCACCGGCACGCCGTCGAAGCCCTTCGACAGCGACCGGCACTCGATCGCGGGACGATCGGATGCGTCCGTCATGACTTGCCGACCCCCCTTTGCCGGAACCACCGGTCCAGCTGCGCGGGACGCTATCGCCGCCTGCTTACAAATGTCAAACTGGCCTGAACAACGACAAGAATGCTGCGCCGCGCTACGATTGAGCAGGGTTGGAATGGGAGAGCGTATCCATCACGGCGCCCAGGAGCGTCGGATCCCGGCGGAGTTCGACGGCGATCCGGTGGTCTGGTCGGCCTGGCTGTACTACGAGGAGGGCCTCACGCAGCACGACGTGGCGCAACGGCTCGGCATCTCGCGGGCCAGCGTCAACAACCTGCTGCAGACCGCGCGCGACACCGGGGTGGTCACCATCGCGGTCGCACCCCGGCATCTGCAGACGGTGGCGCTGGCAAAGGAGTTGGCCGACCGGTACGGCTGCGCGCACTGCCTGGTGGTGCCGAACGATGCCGGGCGCCGTCCGGTGCATGAGCGCGTGGGACATGCGGGCGCCCGCCTACTTGCAGGGCAGCTGCGCCCGGACGACGTGCTCGGCGTCGCCTGGGGCCGCACGGTGTATGCGCTGTCCGAGGCGATGCCACAGCTCGACCTGCCGGGCATGTCCGTCGTCCAGGTGATGGGCAGCGCCGTCGGCGGCGAACGCTTCACCGCGGAGCTCTGCACCTCCAACATCGCCGGGCGCGTCCGTGGCCGCTGCATCTACCTGCACGCGCCGGGCATCGTGTCGCGGCCGGCGGTCAAGTCCGTGCTGATGGCCGAGCCGGCCCTCGTCGAGCAGTTCCGCATCATCGCCGCCTGCAACAGGATCGTCTTCGGCGTCGGCAGCATGCAGAGCATCAGCATCGCGTCCGACGGCGGCTTCCTGCTGGCCCCGCACGAAGCCGGCCCCGCCATCGCCCGCGGCGCGGTCGCGAGCCTCGCCGGGCGCTTCATCGACGCCGCCGGATGCGCCGTCCCGTGCCGCTTCGACGACCGGCTGATCGGCATCACCACGGACGCGATACGCGCCGTTCCGGAACGCATCTGTGTCGCCGCCGGACCCGACAAGGTGCGGCCGATCCGCGCGGTGCTGGCGGGCGGCTACGTCACCAGCCTGGTGACCGACCAGCGCACGGCCCAAGCGCTGCTGTCAGATCCGTGACGCGCCGCCGCCCTTCCGGCTGGCCCGGCGACGGGTTAGCATCGCGCAACGGCCCGCCCCAGAGGCTAGTGGTCCGATCCTGACGCTCACTACCCGAGCGGCAGGGGAATCGGTCCATCAAATCAAAGGCTAGTGGTAGAGTCTGACGACTCTTCCGTCAGGTTTCTACCACTAGAGGCATCGGAGAGGATCAGGATGACGTCCAGGATCGTGGCGACCACGCCGTTCGGCGACCAGAAGCCCGGCACCTCCGGCCTGCGCAAGCGCGTGCCGGTGTTCCAGCAACCGAACTATCTCGAGAATTTCGTGCAGTCGATCTTCGACAGCCTGAGCGGGTACGAGGGCCAGAGCTTTGTAGGAAAGACGCTCGTGGTCGGCGGCGACGGCCGCTACCATAATGTCGCGGCGATCCAGACCATCATACGCATGGCGGCCGCCAACGGCTTCGGCCGCATCCTGGTCGGAGCCGGCGGCCTGCTCTCGACCCCGGCCGCGTCCTGCGTGATACGCAAGCACCGCGCGTATGGCGGCATCATCCTGTCGGCGTCGCACAACCCGGGCGGCCCGGACGGCGATTTCGGCATCAAGTACAATATCGGCAATGGCGGTCCGGCGCCGGAGAAGATCACCGACGCCATCTACGCGCGCACGCAGAGCATCACCGAATACCGCACGCTCGATGGTCCGGACATTGCCCTGGAAACCCTCGGCACCCTGCATGCGGGTGCCGCGGTCGTCGAAATCATCGATCCGGTCTCGGACTATCTCGAGCTGATGCAGTCCCTGTTCGATTTCGCGGCGATCCGTGGCGCGATCGCCGGCGGCCTGCGCATCCGCATGGACTCGATGCACGCCGTCACCGGGCCGTACGCGCACGCCATCCTGGAGCGGGTGCTCGGAGCGCCCGCCGGCACCGTCATGAACGGCGTGCCGCTGCCGGATTTCGGCGGCCATCACCCGGACCCGAACATGGTCTATGCCGCAGACCTGTTCGACCTGATGATGCGGCCGGATGCGCCCGATCTCGGTGCCGCCTCCGACGGCGACGGCGACCGCAACCTGATCATCGGGCGCGGCGTGTTCGTCACCCCGTCCGACAGCCTTGCGATCCTCGCCGCCAACGCGCATCTCGCACCCGCCTACAAGGACGGGCTACGCGGCATCGCGCGCTCGATGCCGACCAGTGCCGCCGCCGACCGTGTCGCCGAGCGGCTCGACATTCCCTGCTACGAGACGCCCACCGGCTGGAAGTTCTTCGGCAATCTGCTCGATGCGGATCTGGCCACGATCTGTGGCGAGGAGAGCGCCGGCACCGGCTCCAACCATGTGCGCGAAAAGGACGGGCTCTGGGCCATCCTGCTCTGGCTCAACATCCTGGCCGTCCGCCGACAGACGGTGCTGGAGATCGTGCAGGAGCACTGGAAGATCCATGGCCGCAACTACTACGCCCGCCACGACTACGAGGAGGTCGAGACCGCCGGCGCGAATGCCCTGATGGCAAGCCTGCGCGAGCAGCTGGCGAGCCTGCCCGGGCGCCGGTTCGGTGAGCTTGCGGTCAGCAGCGCCGACGACTTCTCCTATACCGACCCGGTGGACGGCTCGGTGAGCACGAAGCAGGGCGTCCGCATCCTGTTCGAGGACAAATCCCGCATTGTGTTCCGCCTGTCCGGCACCGGCACCGCCGGCGCCACGCTGCGCGTTTATCTGGAGTGCTTTGAGCCGGACTCCACGCGCCAGGACCGCCCGGTCGCGGAAGCGCTCGGCCAGATCATCGAAATCGCCGAGCAGCTCGCCGGAATCAAGGTCAACACCGGACGCGACAAGCCGACCGTCATCACCTGAGCGCCACCAACGACCGGTACAGGTCGAGGGTGGTGTGGGCGATGGCGTCCCAACTGAAATGCTTGACCACCCGGCGCCGCCCGTTCTGGCCGTACAGGTCGCGTCGCGCCGGGTCACGGGCAAGCTCGTTGATCGCCTGCGCAAGCCGGTCCGAAAAGGCCGCCGGGTCGCTCGGCTCGACTGTCCCGGGCTGCAGCCCGACATCGACCAGCAGCCCGGTCTCGCCGGGCACCACCACTTCCGGGATGCCGCCGACCGCCGACGCAACGACGGCAGTTTCGCAGGCCATGGCTTCGAGATTGATGATCCCGAACGGCTCGTACACCGAGGGGCAACAGAAGATCGCCGCCTGCGCGTAGAGCTTGATGGTTTCGGCACGCGGCAGCATCTCGCGTATCCAGACCACGCCCGGACGATCGGCCGCGACCTTGGCCACCCCCTCGCGCATCTCCAGCCCGATCTCCGGCGTGTCCGGCGCCCCCGCGCACAGCACGACCTGCAGGTCGGGATCAATCGCCGGGATCGCATTGACCAGGTGGATGATGCCCTTCTGCCGGGTGATGCGGCCGACGAACAGCACGTACGGCTTGTCGGGATCGATGCCGTGCTTGACCAGCACATCGCGGTCGGCCATCGGCTGATACTCGTTCGGGTCGATCCCGTTATGGATGACATGCACCCGCTCGGGCGGCACGTCGAACAGCCGCAGCACATCGTCACGGGTCTCGCGCGACACCGCGATCACCGCGTCCGCCGCCTCGATGGAGATGCGCTCCATCCAGGCGCTGAGGTGATAGCCGTTGCCGAGCTGCTCCACCTTCCAGGGCCGCAGCGGCTCCAGCGAATGGATGGTCAGCACGAACGGCACGCCCCACAGCTTCTTCGCCAGCAGTCCGGCCATGTCGGTGTACCAGGTGTGGCAATGCACCAGGTCGGCATCGAGGCGGTCCTTGGCCATCACCAGCGAGCGCGCCAGCGCATCCACCGCGCCGACAAAGCGCGGATCGGTGTTGCGGCTGGTCTCCTCCCACTGCTCATAGCCCTTGACCGTCAGCGGCCCGGTATCGATCCGCTGATCCCCGAAGGCACGCACCTCGACCTTGATCAGGCGCGCCAACGCCCGGCTGAGATATTCGACATGCACCCCGGCGCCGCCATAGATCGTGGGCGGGTATTCCTTGCTGAAGAGTGCGACCTTTTTCAGCTCAGCCATGTCGGCCTCCCGGTTCTAAGACCAGGGCGCTGCCCTGGACCCGCTGGGGCCGGAGGCCCCAGACCCCGATTCTTACGGCTAGAGTGCCAGGCGGTTGATCATCGGCTGGGTGATGAGGCAGATGCCTTTCGCAGAACGCGTGAAGCGGGCGGCGTCCAGCTCGGGATCCTCGCCGACCACCAGCCCTTCCGGGATGCGCACCCGGCTGTCGATCACCACGTTGCGAAGCCTGGCGCCGCGGGCGACGTCGACGTAGGGCAGGATCACGGCGTTGTCGATCTTGCCGTACGAATGGACATGAACGCCGGTGAACAGCAGCGAGCGCCGCAGGTGGCTGCCGCTGATGATGCAGCCGCCCGAGACCAGGCTGTCGGTGGCCTGCCCGCGCCGGTCATCGTCGTCATGCACGAACTTGGCCGGCGGCACGACTTCGCCGTAGGTCCAGATCGGCCAGTCATGGTCATACAGGTCGAGTGCCGGCAGCGGGTCGCAGAGATCGATGTTGGCCTGCCAGTACGCATCGATCGTGCCGGCATCGCGCCAGTAGGGCTCCGCCTCCGACGTCGCGGTGACGCAGGAGGTCGAGAACCGGTGCGCAACCGCTTTGCCGTGCTTGACGATGTACGGAATGATGTCCTTGCCGAAATCGTGCTCGCTGTCCCCTGACGCAGCGTCGCGGCGCAACTGGTCGAACAGGAAGGTCGAGTTGAACACGTAGATGCCCATGCTCGCCAGCGCGAGGTCCGGCTGGTCCGGCATGCCCGGCGGGTCGCGCGGTTTCTCCAGGAAGGAAATGATCCGGTCCTCGGTGTCGATATGCATGACGCCGAAGGCACTCGCCTCCTCGCGCGGCACCTCGACGCAGCCCACGGTGACGTCCGCGTTCGAGGACACGTGCTGCTGCAGCATGAGCTCGTAGTCCTGCTTGTACACATGGTCGCCGGCCAGGATGACCATGAAGCGCGGCGCATAGCTCTCGATGATGTCGAGGTTCTGGTACACCGCGTCGGCGGTGCCGGCATACCACGCATGCTCCGAGACGCGCTGGCTCGCCGGGAGGATGTCGAAGCTCTCGTTGCGCTCGGGACGGAAGAAATTCCAGCCCCGCTGCAGGTGCCGGATCAGCGAGTGGGCCTTGTACTGGGTCGCCACGCCGATCCGGCGGATGCCCGAGTTCAGCGCATTGGACAGCGCGAAGTCGATGATGCGCATCTTGCCGCCGAAATAGACGGCGGGCTTGGCGCGTCGGTCGGTGAGCTCAAGCAGCCGGCTGCCGCGACCGCCGGCCAGGACATAGGCCATCGCGCTGCGGGACAAGGCGGCGTTGTTCTGTGTCGGATTGATCATGGGCGTCCCCCGGGTTGAACTTCTTGTTCTTGTCGCCAGGCTGCTCTTGGAGATAGTCGGGCCGGCGCCGGGTGGGCAGGCGCGGGTCTGGTAGCCTATCGGCCCGGAGCGCTTGTGAAGCGCTTGCGGACCGATGACTACAACCCGCCTTGTAGCCTCAGGGTTGCAAGACCGGAACCCGCCAGATCGACTCCGCATATTCGCGGATCGATCGGTCCGACGAGAACCAGCCGAGCCGGGCGGTGTTGAGCATCGCCATCCGCCACCAAAGCTGCGGGTCCAGCCAGGCTGCGTCCACCCGCGCCTGGGCCGCCACGTAGCTGTCGAAGTCGGCCGCCAGCATGAAGCGGTCGTAGGACTGGGTGCCGTCGATCAGGTTGCGGTAGCGGTGCGGTTCATCCGGGCTGAAGGCCCCCGACGCGATCATCTCGAACACCTGCGACAGCACCGGGTTGGCCCGCACGGCGTGGTGGCTGTCCAGGCCGAGGGCCGACTGCGCCGCCACCTCGGATGCGGTCAGGCCGAAGATGAAGATGTTCTCAGGCCCGACGAAGTCGCGGATCTCGATATTGGCGCCGTCCAGGGTGCCGATGGTCAGCGCGCCGTTCAGCGCCAGCTTCATGTTGCCGGTGCCGGACGCCTCCATCCCGGCGGTCGAGATCTGCTCGGACAGGTCGGCCGCCGGCACGATCTGCTCGGCCAGGCTGACATTGTAGTTCGGCATGTAGACGATCTTCAGCCGGTCGCCGACCACCGGGTCGTTGTTGACCATCTGGGCCACGTCATGCACCAGCCGGATGATCTCCTTGGCGCGGACATAGCCCGGTGCCGCCTTGCCGGCGAACAGCTTGACCCGCGGCACCCATTGACGCCCCGGATCGGCCAGGATCGCCCGGTAGTGCGCCACCGCCTGCACGATGTTGAGCAGCTGGCGCTTGTATTCGTGGATGCGCTTGACCTGCACATCAAGCAGGCTGGCCGGATCGACCACCACGCCGGTGCGGTCCTTGATGATCACCGCCAGCCGCTGCTTGCAGGCCAGCCGCTCGGCGGCGAACGCCGCCTGCAGCGCCGGCTTGTCGGCATAGGCGGCGAGCTTCTCCAGCTGCACCGGATCGGCCAGGAAGCCGTCGCCCAGCGTCTCCACCAGCAGCCGGGTCAGGCCCGGATTGGCGCGATGCAGCCAGCGCCGGAAGGTGATGCCGTTGGTCTTGTTGCTGATCCGCCCCGGATAGATCTGGTCCATGCCCTTGAACAGCCGGCTGCGCACCAGGTCCGAATGCAGCGCCGAGACGCCGTTGATGGCGTGGCAGCCAAGGAAGCTCAGATGGCCCATGCGGACCCGGCGGCCATGCAGCTCGTCGACCAGGGACAGCTCCGCCAGCACCCGATGGTCGGCACCCTTGTCGCGGGCGGCCTGCATGTGGCGCATGTTGATCAGGAAGATCAGCTGCATGTGGCGCGGCAGCAGCCGCTCCATCAGCGCCACCGGCCAGGTCTCCAGCGCCTCCGGCAGCAGGGTGTGGTTGGTGTAGCTGAAGGTCTCGTTGGTGATCGTCCAGGCCCGGTCCCAGGCGATGCGATGCACATCGACCAGCAGCCGCATCATCTCGATGATGGCGATCGCCGGGTGGGTGTCGTTGAGCTGGATCGCCGCCTTGTCGGGCAGCGTCTCGAGCGAGCCGAACTCCGCCAGGTGGCGGCCGAGCAGGTCCTGCAGCGAGGCGGAGGCGAAGAAATACTCCTGGCGCAGGCGCAGCTCCTGGCCGGCCGAGCTTTCGTCGCCGGGATACAGCACGCGGCTGATCGCCTCGGTCTTCACCCGCTCACGCAGGGCGCCGACATGGTCGCCGCGGTTGAAGGTGTCGAGCTGCAACGGCTCGGCGGCGCGCGCCGCCCAGAGCCGCAGCGTGTTGGTATGCTGGCCACCGGCGCCCACCACCGGGGTATCGTAGGCGAAGGCATGGATCGTCTCGTCCGGCACCCAGCCATGCGGACCGGTCGGATCTGGCTCGCCGACCACGGTGCCGCCGAAGCCGACCGGATAGAAAGTGTCCGCCCGGGCGAACTCCCACGGGTTGCCGTGCGCCAGCCAGGTCTCGGGAAGCTCGCGCTGCAGGCCCTTCTCGATCACCTGCCGGAACAGGCCGTGCTCGTAGCGGATGCCGTACCCGTAGGCGGGTATCTTGAGCGTCGACATGCTCTCCATGAAGCAGGCCGCCAGTCGCCCGAGACCGCCATTGCCGAGTGCGGCGTCGGGCTCCTCCACCACGATGTCGTCGAGGTCCACGCCGCATTGCAGCAGCGCCTCGCGCACCTGGCCGGTGAGGCCGAGATTGCCGATGGTGTCCATCAGGACACGGCCGATCAGGAATTCCAGCGAGAGATAATACACCCGCTTGCCGCCGGCGGCGGGCGCCCCCCGCTCGGTGAACCAGCTGCTGGTAGCGGTATCACGCACGGCATAGGCGGTGGCTACGAACCAGTCGCGTGGGCTGGCCGTGCGCGGCTCGCGGCCGACCTGGTAGATCAGCTTGCCCAGGATACGAAGTCGCATGGCTTCCACGCTGCCATCGAGCGGCGGCAGGCTGCCACCCTCCGGCTGCTCGTGCTTCGCTTTCCAAGCCAGATCATGCAAATCCATATACTCTTTCCCAAGCCAGGGCGCGGTTGCTTGCTGCATCGGCCAGAACGGGTACCATCCGACAACTCAAAGCCTGTTGCAGGGATAGAAAGACAGGTCCCGGCGGCTCGATTGATCTCAAAATAACGAATTCGTCACCGTAACCATTATTGTATCGTTGTTATAGAAGCGGCTGACGTATAGTAGAAGAGGTCCTCGCTCCCGGCGCAAGCAGAGCGAAAGACACGGCAAGCAGGGCGCTATTTAGGGCCTGGGCGCCATCCGGTCCATCACTTTCAATCCAGGTCCTTCGACGGCCGAAGCCAGTTGCGTGCAGACAACACCAATATGTCGGCTTCAAGGCACCCGTGCGACGGCGATGATCCGCAAGACTGTCCTGGACGGTTCAGTGCCGCCCCGCGGCTGACAGCTGGCGGGCGACGCTGTCGGGGCGGAACGGGGTGGCGCGCAGGCGAGTGCCGGTGGCTCGGGCGATCGCATTCCCCAAGGCCGCCGCGACCGGGTTGAAGGGGCTTTCGCTCATCGATTTCGCGCCGAACGGACCCAGACGGTCGAACGTGTCGGCAAACAGCACCTCGGTGCGCGGGATGTCCGCTGATCTTGGGACGTGGTAATCCCTGAAGCTCGGGTTGGCGATGGCTCCCGCGGCGTCGATCACCAGCCGCTCGGTCAGCGCCGCGCCGATCGCCTGCGCCACCCCGCCCTCGATCTGCCCGATGCATTGCGAGGGGTTGATCACGCGCCCCGCATCGGCTGCATGGACGCTCTGCAGGATCAGCACGGCCCCGGTGACACGATTGACCGCGACCCGGAAGCCCTGCGCGTTGAACGCCACCGAACGCGGCGAGCCGGTGGTTTCGCCACGGGCCTGCAGCCGGACCCCGCGCTCGCCGGCACGCGCCGCGATCGCGTCGTATCCGGCCGCGCGCACGCCATGCCTTACCGCCCCGTCGCGCAGCACGCACGCCGCGAGGGGAACATCCAGCAGGTCGGCGCCGATCTCCAGCAACCGTTCGCGCAACGCTGTGCAGGCGCGCACGGTCGCAAGGCCCGCGACCACCGTGCCGGTGCTGCCGAACGCTCCGGTGTCGTAGCCGAGTTGCGCGGTATCGGACTGCGACAGCCGGATGCGGTCGGCCGGCAATGCCAGGATCCCGGATGCGAACTGCACATGCACCGTGCTGGTGCCGTTACCGAATTCGGCAGTGCCCACACGAAGAATCACGCACCCGTCCGCATCGATCGCCGCCTGGGCCTGCGACAGATGGCCGCGCGGCGGAATGGTGTCGATCATGCCGAGCGCGATCCCGACGCCGACCTGCCACTCCTCGCCGTCGGGCGGCAGGCGACCCGCGCCGCGGGCCAATGCGTCACGCACCAGGGAAAGGCATTGATCCAGACCGTAGCTACCATATTCGACATCGTGCGCCGCCGCGTCGAACGACACCATCGCATCGCCGGGCCGGACCATGTTGCGTTCCCGCACCGCGATCGGATCGAGACCGAGCGCCTCGGACAGCTCATCCATGGCAGACTCGACGGCGTAGTTGGTCTGGCTGAGACCGTAGCCGCGGAACGCCCCGGCCGGAGGCGTGTTGGTATAGACGGCAACGCCATCGATCCATTTGTTCGCGCAGCGATAGACGCCGACGCTTTCGCCGGACCCGTGGAACAGGACGCCCGCCGCGTGATTGCCGTAGGCGCCGCTATCCGACAGGACGTCCATCGCGATCGCCGTCAAGGTGCCGTCGCGGCGCGCACCGAGTTGCACCCGCACCCGCATCGCATGCCGGCCGGAGGCGCCGATGAAGGCTTCCTCGCGGGTGAATTCGATGCCGACCGGCCGCCCGAGCCGGAGCGCCGCATAGGCGACGATATCCTCGACCAGCATTTCCTGCTTGCCGCCGAAGCCGCCGCCGACACGCTCGCACAGCACCCGCACCTGGGCGCGCGGCAAGCCCAGCAGCGTGCACAAGGCGTCGCGCACCAGGAACGGCACCTGGGTGCTCGATCGCACCGTCAGCACGCCCGCCTCACTCTGCCAGGCGATCGCGGCATGGGTTTCCAGATGCGCGTGCTGCAGCCGCTGCGAACGATAGGTGACGTCCACGGTGACGTCGGCCGCCGCCAGTCCCGCAGCCAGGTCGCCGACACCGCCATGCAGCTCGGCCACGATGTTGCGCGCGGCATCGGCGATGCGCGAGTGGGGCGCCTTGGCGTGGATGACGGGGGCACCGGGCCGATGCGCCTGCTCGGCATCGAGCACCGCCGGCAACACCGCGTATCGGACGGACAGCAGGCTGCACGCCCGCACCGCGGCCTGCTCGGTGTCCGCAACCACCGCGGCGACACGCTGGCCGATGAAGCGCATGACGTCGTCCAGCATGCGGGTATCGTCGGGGTCGTCGTGCGGGTTCTCGTGGCGTGCCGTCGAGAACAGCGTCGCGGGCACGTCCTCGTGCGTCAGGATGAGCCGCACGCCCGGCACCAGGAGCGCCTTGTTACGGTCGATATGCAGGATGCGGGCATGCGCGTGCGGCGAACGCAGCAGCCGGCAATGCAGCATCGGCCCCGGCGGCGAAGTTTCGTCGTGGCCGGCAGCCCCCCACGGCGTTGCCGACGCTGTCTTGATATCCATCGTGTAGCGGGCCTGTCCGGTCACCACCGCCAGCGCCGCGGGTGCCGCCGCATTGCGCCCCCATGCGGGCGCATCCGGCGCGCAGGCCGGATCGATGTTGGCGACGCCCTGCAGCGCGTCGTCGATGCTGCGATAGCCGGTGCAGCGGCAGATATTGCCCTTCAGCGCCTGCCCGGGATCGCTGCGCTGAGCCAGGTCCAGGCTGGCCGCCGTCAGGATCATGCCGGGCGTGCAGAAGCCGCACTGGAAGGCCCCCGCGGCCAGGAAGTCGCGCTGCATCGGATGCAGGCCGTCCGGGCCCGCCAAGCCTTCGGACGCCAGCCCCTCGATGGTAGTGACGCGGCACCCCTCGACCCGGAAGGCCGGGAACACGCAGGAATGCACCGGCTCACCGTCCAGCAGCACCGTGCAGGCGCCGCAATCGCCCGCGTCGCAACCCTTCTTCACGCCCTGGCAGCCAAGCGTGCGCAGCAGCGTGCGCAGGCACTGGCCGCTGGCAGGCTCGCAGCGGCGGGGTTCGCCGTTCAGCACCAGCCTCAAGCGGCCAACTCCCGGCGTATCGCTTCGGCCAGCCGCAGCGTCATCAGCCGCTTCCAGTCGGCCGCGCCATGCAGGTCGTCATGCAGGCGGTCGGGGTCCAGCATCCCGGACAGCGCCGCCTGCAAGCCGTCCGCATCCGGCAGCGACGGGAAATCGAGCCGCAGTGGCCGCCGCACCGAGGCGGTGACGGTGAGGCTCATGCTGCCCTCCGCTGCATCCAGCGTCCCGATCAGCAGCGCCGCCGACCGGCCATGGCAGGTCAGCGACGCCTGCCGGAGCACCGCGCGCCGGCGCAACGCGGCAGCGGGCAGGTGCACCGCGCGCAGGATCTCGCCGGCCCGCAGGGCTGTCTCGCCGGCTCCGGTGATGAAGTCGCGCGCCTGCAGGCGCCGCTCCCCGCCGCCCGGCATCCAGATCACGCAGACGCCCTGGAGCGCGACCGCGAGCGCCGCCATCGGCGCCGCCGGCAGCGCCAGGCACAGATTGCCGCCGACGGTGGCGACGTTGCGTATCTTGAACGATCCCCACAGGGCATTGCAGCACGGCCCGAACAGGGCGGCGGCCGCCCACTCGGCGCGAGGCTCGAAGGTCTCGAGTTCAGCAAGGCGGCACGTCGCGCCGATCTCGAGCCCTTCTGCACCAGCGGAAAGCGACGTCCAGCCGAGCGACGGCAGGTCCACCAGCCGGCGCAGACCAGGCTGCGGCTCGGAGAACAGCCAAGTACCGCCTGCGAGGAACGCATCCCCCGGCTGCGGGTCCGGCAGTGCTGCACGCCGGCCCGGCCGCACGAGGACATCAACGAAATGCAGGTCCAGCGCGGGCTCCTCTGCTTCAGGCCGACCAAAGGTTGCAAGAAAAGCGCCAGCGCGGCCAGTCAGCCCAGCGTGAGGCCGTAGCGCGTATAGCCGTCCGCGCCTTCGCCGAGCCGGATGACCCCGGAATGCTCGCCGAGATGCTTCGCCGTGTCGGCATTGCCGTTGAACGCCAGCACGACCGGCCGCGGCAACGGCGCGAACCGCCAAACCGCCTCGGCCGCCGGCGTGATCGATTTGTGCGCCAGCACGTAGCGCACGATCACGTCCCGGTTGAGGTCGGGCGCCGCCAGCACGATCCGGTCGGCGCCGGTGCCCGGGAAGCCGCCGCCACCATCGGCGCGGTAGTTGTTGGTGACGACGATGAACTCCTGCGCCGGATCGACCGGTCGGCCGCCACGCCGCAGGTCGATGATGCGATGCGCGTTTGGCCGGGCAACCCTGTCGTCGGGCCCGTAGCGCTCCGGCGGCGTTAGGTCGACGGCGTAGGTCACCCCCGAGATGACGTCGAACATGTAGCTCGGCACCCTGGCTGACACCAGCTCCTGCGGCCCGCTCGCTTGCGGATCGATCCGGTTGAAGATCGCCGCCGATCGCTCCAGCCATTCGCGCAACTCCGCGCCACTGCAGCGTACCGCGCAGACCGTGTTGGCAAACATATAGAGGCTGGCGATGTCCTTCATGTCGAGCGGTCCCGCCGCGATATCGACGAAGGAGTTCGGTCCCGTGCCACCCGCCTTGAACGGCGCCGCCGCGGACAGCACCGGCAGATGGTTGTATGGTGTTGCGGCGAGCAGCGGGCGCGCGTACCAGAGCTGCGCCGCGTTCACCAGAGACAGCGACGGATCGCTGCCGATCAGCGAGAAGAAGGTGTTGATCGGACGTGTCGTGTTGCCGACCGGCTGCTCCATCCAGCGCAGCGTTGCCTGGTGTTCCACCGCCACGGCAGCAAGCAGGCGCGGGTCGGCGGCGGCGAGCGAGATCGCCTCGCGTCCCTCGCGACGGTAGATCGGCCGAGGCTCCACTTTGAATCCGGCAACGCTCCAGGCCCCGGCTGCATTCTTTTCCAGGGTCAGGTCGATGATCCCGAGATGGCTGCCCCAGAACCCCGGCATCACCGCGGGCTTGCCGGCGAGGGTGCCACGCACCGCGTCCACGCCATCGATATCGGCATAGTCGGGACCGGGGAAAACCCGATGCTGGTGGCCGGTGAAGATCACGTCGATCCCAGGCACGGCGGCGAGATGCAGCGACGCGTTCTCCTCGCCGCCCTGGCGCGCGCCGGCGGCGATGCCGGCATGGCAGAGCGCCACCACGACATCGGCCTGCCGGCGCAGCTCCGGAACATGGCGCCGCGCCGCATCGACGATATCGACTGTGCGAATACGGCCCTCGAGCTTCGCCCTGTCCCACACCATGATCTGCGGGGTCACGAAGCCGATCACCCCGATGCGGAGCGTTTGCGGTTGACCGGCCTCGTCGATGTACCGGCGGGTCAGCACCATCGTCGGCGGCGCGAACGGCTTGCCGTCGACGGTCTCGATGTTGGCGCATACGAACCCGAACCGAGCGGTCCGCAGCGCGGCATGCAGGAAGTCGAGCCCGTAGTTGAATTCGTGGTTGCCGAAGGTGGCGGCGTCGTAGCCCAGCAGGTTCATCGCCCGGAACATCGGATGGCCGTCCCCAGGCTTGAGATTTCCGGGCCTGAGATGACCGGGCAGCGCCATGTAGTCGCCGAGCGGATTGCCCTGGATGATGTCGCCGTTGTCGAACAGCAGGCTGTGGCGGACCTCGGCGCGTGCCGCGGTGATCAGCGTCGAGACTTTCGCGAGCCCGACCGTGTTGTCCTGCCGCGACGCGTAGTAGTCGTAGTCATAGACGAACATGTGCAGGTCGGAGGTTTCCAGCAGCCGCAGCTTCACGGTGGCCACCGGCGCCGCGGCCGCCGCCGGCAGCCCGTGCAAGGCCGCGAGGCCTCCCACGCCCGCCACCACGGCTCGCCTGGAAATCGCTCCGTCCAAGATTCTGCCTCCGAGTGTCCTGCGGACTTCTGGTTCGGGACACTAGAGCTAGATGCGCGCCTCGGCAAAGATGCGGGATGCGTCACCGTTCCAGGCGCCATGATAGCGCGCCAGCCAGTGCTCCGCCTGGTTCGGCGCGCCGGCGACGATCGCGCGCAGCGGCTCGAGGAAGCGGCCTTCGTCGGCTCCCGATGCGCCGCCGCCGGACAGGTTCCGCGCGCGCAGCCCGTCGGCGGCGATGGCGACCATCTCGCCGGCGAGATCGCGCACGGTGCCGCGGCCCCAGCGCGCCGACAGGCCCTCGCGCGGCACCAAGGCGCGCAGCGACACGTAGTCCGTCCAGTCATGCCGGCGCACCAGCGCATGCGCCGCCGCCAGTGCCGCATCGTCATAGAGCAGCCCAACCCAGAGCGCGCTCTGGGCCAGCATCATGGCCGGGCTGCCGGCATCCGAGCCGCGCATTTCGAGGAACCGCTTCAGCCGCACGTCGGTGAACACCGTGGTGAGGTGGTCGTCGAAATCCCCCAGCGTCGGCGCGACCCCCGCGAGTCTCGGCTCGCGCCCGGCGAGCCAGCCCCGGAACGACGCGCCGGCGACATCGCGCAGCGCGCCGTCGCGGCTGACGAAATACATCGGCACATCGAGCACCCAGTCGACGAAGCGCTCGAAGCCGAAGCCGGGCTTGAAGAACGGCGCCGGCATGCCCGAACGCGCGTTGTCGGTGTCGGTCCAGATATGCGCCCGGGTGGACATGAAGCCGCTCGGGACTCCCTCGCGAAACGGCGAGTTCGCGAACAGGGCGGTGGCCACCGGCTGCAGCGCCAATGCGACCTGCAGCTTGCGTCGCATGTCCGCTTCCGAGCCATAATCGAGGTTCACCTGCACGGTGCAGGTGCGCTGCATCATGTCCAGGCCGAGGCTGCCGACCTCGGCCATGTAGCGGCGCATGATCGCGTAGCGGGTCTTCGGCATCCAGGGCATCTGCGCGCGGCTCGCGGTCGGGTGGAACCCGAGCGGCGCGAAGCCCAGCCTCGTGCCGGAGCGGTCCACCGCCCGGTGCAACTCCTCGAAGTGCCCGTGCATCTCGGCCGCTGTCTGGTGCAGGCTGGCCAGGGGCGCTCCGGACAGCTCGAACTGCCCCGCCGGCTCCAGCGAGATCGAGGCGCCCTCATGGGCCTCCAGCCCCTTGAGGCCGATCAGGTGGCCGTTATCGGCGATCGGCTCCCACGGCAGCGACCGGTCCGCGGCGAACGCCTCCAGCAGCGCCTCGATGCCGTCAGGTGCATAGGGCGGCGGCGTCAGGTCGCCGGTCCGGAAACCGAACTTCTCGTGCTCGGTGCCGATCCGCCACTGCGCGCGCGGCTTGCACCCCTCGGCCAGGTGGTCGGCAAGCTGCGCGAGCAGTCCGGGCCCTGGCTCGATCGGGGTTGCATCCTGGTCACCGGGGTTCGACATCGGGCTCCGCTTGCATCAGCCGGCTGGCAGATAAGAAGGCTTGGTCGCGTCTCATAGCGATGCAGCGCCCTCGGGCACCAGCCCCCATCGTTCGCGGACGCCCTGCAGGCACGCCAGGCCGGCCGCAGCGGCGGTCTCGGCGCGCAGAATGCGAGACCCGAGCGACAGCCCGACCACGAAGCGGCGCGAGCGCAGCAAGTCCAGCTCGTGCGGACTGAACCCGCCCTCCGGACCGACCAGCAGCCCGGCACCGGGTTGCGCCGGGGACGGGCCGGAGGCAGATCGCTCGATCGCGGCCCACAGGGTCTGCTCCGAGGGCCAGCCGCCCAGCAGGTCCGCCAGGCGCACCGGCTCGCCGATATCGGGCATGGTCAGCCGTTCGCATTGTTCGGCAGCCTCCATGGCAATGGCGCGCAGCCGGTCCAGGTTGACGCGGGATGCATTGGTGCGCTCGGTCAGCACCGGCCGGATCGAGCGAACGCCGAGTTCCGTCGCCATGCGCACCACGAGGTCGGTCGCATCCCGCTTCAGCGGCGCGAACAGCAGGGCCGGACCGTCCTCGGCGACCGGCGCCCGCACGCGCCGCAGCAGCCTGAAGGCACCGCGGCCACGCTTGTGCAGATGCTCGATGGCGGCATCCCACTCGCCGTCGCGGCCGTTGAACAGCCGCACCCCGTCGCCCGGACCACGCCGCAGCACGACGCCGAGATAGTGCGCCTGGTCCTCGCGCATCGGCACATTTGCGCCATCCCGCAGCAGGGCCGCATCCGGATCGACATGCAGCCTTGGCTGGTCCTGCATCCTATCGCTCCTCGTGCTGGTTGACCGCCGCAAGCCTGCCGCAGCATTGGAGGCGGCGCGCAGCCATACCGGCCCGCGCGAGACAGGGAAACCAGGCGTGCCGATGGCGCACACCGACATCGTATCGGGCGGATGGGTCGGCCGGTTGCCGCCGAGGCTGCGCGCCTACGCGCTGCTGGCCCGACTGGACCGGCCGATCGGCACCTGGCTGCTGTTCCTGCCGGGCCTGTGGGGCATCCTGCTGCCGAACGGCGTGGCGCCTGCGGCCCGGCTGCGGCTGATCCTGCTGTTCGGCATCGGCAGCCTGGTGATGCGGTCCGCCGGCTGCGTCGTCAACGACATGTGGGACCGCGACATCGACCGCCAGGTGGCCCGCACGGCCGGCCGGCCGCTGGCGTCCGGCGCGCTGGGCATGCCGGAAGCGGCGGCGTTCCTGGGCCTGCTGCTACTGGCCGGGCTCACGGTGCTGCTCTGCCTGCGTCCGCTCTGCTGGGCACTCGGCATCGGCTCCCTGCTGCTGGTGGCGCTGTATCCGCTGGCGAAAAGGATCACCTGGTGGCCGCAGCTCATGATGGGCCTCACCTTCGGCTTCGGCGCCCCGATGGGCTACGCGGCAGCGACCGGCCGGATCGATGCCGGCTTTGTCCTGATCTACGCCGCCGCCATCCTGTGGGACCTCGGCTTCGACACCATCTACGGTTTCCAGGACATGCGCGACGACGCGGTGGTGGGGGTGAAATCCACCTCCCGCCTGATGGCGAACCTGCCGCGACGCTTCGTCGGCAGCTGCTATGGCCTGGCGATGCTGTGCCTGGCCGGCGCCGGGTTCGTCGCGCACCTGTCCTGGCTGTTCTGGACCCTGCTGCTGCTGCCGGCGGGTCTGCTGGCGCAGCAGGTCGCGCAGCTCGACAAGGATGATGCGCCGGCCTGCCTGCGGCAGTTCCGCGCCAACCGCGAGGTCGGTCTCGCCGCCGGGCTGGCGCTGCTGCTGGGACATCTGAAGTAGTGGAAGCGGACGCCCGCTTCATCGCCGAGCATACCGAAGTCGCCACCGCGCCGCTGGTCCCGGAGATCCGGCTGCATCTTGCCACCGAGATCACGCCGATCTGGCAGGCGTCGGAGGACTGGGTGGCGCAGCACGACATGGAACCGCCGTTCTGGGCGTTCGCCTGGCCCGGCGGGCAGGCGATCGCCAGGCATGTGCTCGACCATCCGGCGCTGGTCGCCGGCCGGCGCGTGCTGGATTTCGCGGCCGGTGGCGGGATCGCCGCGATCGCCTGCGTCATGGCGGGTGCGGCAAGCGTCGAGGCCGCCGAAATCGACCGGCTCGCGCTGGCCGCCATCCGGGCCAACGCCACGATCAACCAAGTAAATGTGGGCGCTCTCGCGCTCGACGTGGTGGATGGCCCGGTCCGCTGGGACCTGATCCTGTGCGGCGACGTCTGCTACGAAGCGCCGATGACCCGCCACATCCTGCCCTGGCTGCAACATTGCGCCAGAACCGCCGAGGTGCTGGTCGCCGACCCCGGCCGCGCCTACCTGCCAACGCGCGGTCTAAGCGAGATCGCCCGCTACGAGGTCCCGACCTCCCTGGAGCTGGA
Source organism: Lichenicoccus sp. (assembly GCF_965277665.1). Classification (GTDB taxonomy): domain Bacteria; phylum Pseudomonadota; class Alphaproteobacteria; order Acetobacterales; family Acetobacteraceae; genus Lichenicoccus. The sequence goes on along the minus strand of NZ_OZ255835.1, from coordinate 3,476,045 downwards.
GGACCGTACCATGCGAACCACAACACTTTACAGCTTGCTTGCCTAGATCGACCCCAGAGGCTGCTTGCAAACGCCCGATGCTGGATAAGAGCGGTCCGCAGGACCGCGGCCGGCGTGACTTTCCGAGCACCGCAGCGCAGCGGCCTCCTTGGCCGTGAGCAGCGGAGCGCAGGAAAGCCGCGTCGGATCGCCAGCAGCAGGCCTTTGCAAGCAGCCGCCTCTAGATGAACAGGTCCCGGCGCTGCTCCATCTCCCGCCCGCAGGCAATCACCTGGGCGACGAGCAGCAGCGACAGGCCGATGATGACCGCCGCGATCTCGTCGACACGGAACCAGTTGCCGCCCGGCGACAGCCCGGCGCGATGCAGCATCAGGTCGACCAGGATCGGTGCGGCGGCATAGGCGAGCAGCCACAGGCCGGTGCGGCTGATCTGGGTCACGTTGTCCGGCTCGAACACGATCCCGGCGGCATAGAGCCGGAACAGGCCGCGCAGGTGTGCCAGCACCATCAAGGCGGGCGCGGACAGCAGCACGAGCCCGACCGCGAGCATGTCACGTTGCATCGGCAGCAGCGCCCGTAGCGGCTGGGTGCCGGGCAACTGGCAGGCGCGCTCACCCAGGCACAGGCCGGTCGGCGCCAGGCTGACGAAGCGGCCGTCATAGAGCAGCGCCGCACCGACCAGCATGACCAGCGCGAAGCTGAGGATGGTGAGCAGCACCGAGAAGCCGGCGGCAAGCAGGCTGGCCCGGGTGCGGACCGCGCCATGCAGGCGCGGCAGCGGCGGCAACCGGGCGGTCGTTCGCATTGGACGCGGCGGGAACGTGACGATGTCGGCCATGATCGGTCACCGTTGGGCGAGGGTAAGCGCAGGTGGCGGGCGGGTGCGCGAGCCGGGAGGCGCGCGCGCGAATCGGTCAATGCTACAGCGGATCACTCGTCGGATGTTGAGCGATCGAGGCGTCCCCTGACGTGCGGCAGGCTGATATCGGAGGCGGAGCCGGCCCGCACATGAGCGTCCCCGATGACGGCTTGCACCGCGAGGTCGCCCGAGCCCCGCATCTCGGCTTCGAGACGGCCGATGCTGCCGGACGCGATCGAGATGTCTCCCGACCCCGCGCTGCTGAGATGCACGTCGCCGGCCCCGATATCCGCGATTGCCACGTCGCCGGATCCGGCGGCCTCGATCCCGGCCGAGCCGTCGAGATGCGATATGGCCACGTCGCCACCGCCATGCATGACGAGCGAAAGCGCGCCGATATGCGCGTCCGGCCCGAAATGCAGGTCGCCGTCGCCATCGAGAGAGATTTCGGCGTGGTCGATGTGGCCGCCATTGATGGTGGCATCGCCGCCGCCGCGCAGCACCAGATGCAGGCCGTCATCGACATGCCCCACGACGAGGCTGCCGCCGCCGCTCTTCTCCACGTCCAGGCCGCGTGCCGCATCGATCACCGCATCGCCGCCGCCGCGCTGCACCAGCCGCACCGGGCCGGAGAAGCCCCCGGTGCGCAGGCTGGTGCCGCCGTTCAGGGTCAGGAACAGAGCGGTGGACGGCGATGCCTGCACCACCACATCGGTGCCGCCATGCCGGCAGGTGCCCCCGAGCGTCACCCTGCCGCCGTCCTGGTCGCCGCCGCGCAACTCGAGGCCCGCCTCCTGCACCGGCGAGCCGTCGAGGGTGGACGCGTAGATGCGGTCGCCGAGATCGGATTTCGGCACCACCGCGATGCTCTGCGCGCAGGGCAGATCGATCGCCAGCTTGTGGCCGGTGGCACTCAGCGCCGAGGCGTCGCGGCGACCGTCGGGCAGAGGGGCGCCCTGCACCATCCAGGCCAGCCGCGCCATGTCCGGGATCTGCTGCAGGGCGACGTGGATCTGGTTGGCGTCGTCGCTGCTGATGGTGAAGCTGGGCAGCGCGATGTGGAAGTCGCTGCTCTCGCCGGACTGGCCGCCGGAGTGGCTCGACCGGCCGGAGACCAGGACCAGCGGCACCACGACCGTGCCGAGCAGCAGCCAGACCGCGCGGCGGCGGCGCATGCGTATGTCGGCGGCGCGCGAGGGATCGGTGATCGGGAACATCGGGAGCGCCCGCCTACTCGCCCATGCGGCGGAAATCGCGATGCAACTCGAAATCCTTCGACGTCACGAACGCCTCGATCTGCTTGAGGCGCGGCTCGATGCGCTCGAACCGGTGCGCCAGCAAGGCGAGGTTGGCTCCCATCGGGATCGCGGCGGCGCGCTCCTGCCGGCCGGCGCCGGATGCGGACATCAGGCCGGCAAAGGCCCGCTCACCGTTGGCGCGTCCGGAGCGCGCCGGCTGGACCGGGCGCCGCCGCAGCAGCAGCGACAAGGCGAGATAGGCGAGGCCGGTCGGCAGGACCAGGAACACCACGGCAACGAGGCGCAGCAGCGGCAGCGGCAGGTCGAGATCCTCGGCGAGCCCGGAACAGACGCCGCTGAACATGGCGCCGCGATCCTGGCGCCAGACCCGGAAATCCTGGTTCATCGGGACCGCTCCTACAGCGACATGCGGCTGCGCCAGCCGGCCAGCTCGGAATCGAGGATGCGCTCGAGGTTCTCGATGCGCTGCTCCATGCGCCGGGCGGCCTCGCCCATGTCGGCCAGCACCCGCTGCTCCTCCTGGCTGAGCCCCTGCAGGTTCATCTCGCGCATCCGGCGCTCATGCTTCATCCGGATGATGAAGAACACCAGCGCGAAGGGCGCGATCACCGCGATCAGGCCCGTGAGGTTCTCGATCATGAAATATCCCGGTTCACGATGGTCTGTTCGGCGCGGCAGGCGTCCTGTTCCAGGCGGTCATGCGCCGGTGGCGGGTGGATTGCCGCGGCGCTGCAGCTTGGCACGCAGGGCATCCAGCTCGCTCTCGACCTTGTCGTCGGTTTCCAGTCCGGTCAGCTCGTCCTCGAGCGACCGCCGTCCCAGATCATAGGACTCGACCCGGCCTTCGAGCACATCGAGATTGCGCTCCACCTGCTCGAAACGCGAGAACGCGTCGCCGATGCGCTCGTCATACAGCGTCTCGCGCAGCTTGACGCGCGACGAGGCCAGGCCGTGCCGGGAGACCAGCGCCTGCTCGCGCGACTTGGCGTCGGCAAGCTTGGCCTGCAGCTTGGCGATGTCCTCGTTCTGCTGCGCCAGCGCCGCCGCGATCTGCCCGCGTTGCTGGTCCAGGGCCTCGCGGGTCTTGGTGACGTGCGCGCGGGCCTGCAGCGCGCCGCGGGCGAGGTCGTCGCGTTCGCGCGACAGCGCCAGCTCGGCCTTGCGCTGCCATTCCGCCTCGTCGCGCGCCAGCATCTCCAGCCGGCGCTCGATCTCGCGTCGCTCGGCGATGGTCTGCACCGCGGAAGACCGCACCTCGACCAGCGTGTCCTCCATCTCCTGGATGATCAGCCGGATGATCTTCCGCGGATCTTCCGCATTCGCGAGGATCGCGTTGATGTTGGAGTTCACGATATCCGTCAACCGGGAGAAGATACTCATCCTGTGGGTCCTGCCATCGCGCTGGGAAAGCTTCGCGCACATTACACAGCATACGCCGTGCCACAGCCGGGCCTTCACGCAAGACATTGAAACAGCAGGGTATTTCTGCCACCGCTTGCCTCGCCGGGAACTGGCGGCAACACTGCGATCCCGCAGCTTTTGGCATGGAGAACCAAGTCTTGGCGCGTTCGGCCACGGCCTCGGAAGACAATGCGACACCGCTCGGCGAAGCGCCGCTGTTCCGCGACATGCTGGAGCATGTCTCGCAGGCAGCGCCGCTGAAGCGTCCGGTGCTGGTAATCGGCGAGCGTGGCACCGGCAAGGAACTGGTGGCAAGCCGCCTCGCCTTCCTCTCGCCGCGCTGGGACCGGCCTTTCATCAAGCTCAACTGTGCGGTGCTCGGGGACGCGCTGCTCGACAGCGAGTTGTTCGGGCACGAGGCCGGCGCCTTCACCGGGGCCAGCCGGCGGCGGCCGGGCCGGTTCGAGCTGGCCGATGGCGGCACGCTGTTCCTCGACGAGATCGCCACCGCATCGCCCGCGGTGCAGGAGAAGCTGCTGCGGGTGATCGAGTATGGCAGCTTCGAGCGCGTCGGCGGCAACGAGACCCAGCGGGTCGATGTGCGGGTCGTGGCGGCGACGCATGCCGACCTGCCGGCCCTGGCGCGCCAGGGCAAGTTCCGCTCCGACCTGCTCGACCGGCTCGCCTTCGACGTCATCGGCGTCCCGGCGCTGCGCGACCGCATCGAGGACATCCCGCTGCTGGCCGGCCACTTCGCCATACGCATGACGCGCGAGCTGGGCCGCGAGATGTTCGCAGGCTTCGCCGTGGCCGCCATGGCGGTGCTGCGGGCGCATGACTGGCCCGGCAACGTGCGCGAACTGCGCAATGTGGTCGAACGCAGCGTCTATCGGATGACCAATCCCGGCCGGCCGGTGGCGGAAATCGTGCTCGACCCGTTTCCCCGTCTCCCGGGCAGCCCGCCGCCGGAGGAGCAGCCGACGCCTGCGGCCGCATCCACCCCGCAGCCGACAAGCACCGCGATCGTCTCGGAGCCGTCGCTGCCGGTGGAGGGCGACTTCCTGACCAGGACCCGCGCCTTCGAGGCGGCGCTGCTGAAGCAGGCGCTGGAGACCGCCCGCTTCAACCAGCGCACCGCCTCACGCGCCCTCGGCCTGACCTACTACCAGTTCCGCCACCACCTGAAGACGCACGGGCTGCTCGGCCGCGCCGGCGACGAGGCCGACGAGCCGCCGAAAACCGGGACCGCCTGAGAGCCTGTTTGCAAACGCCTGCTGCTGGCGATCCGACACGGCTTTCCTGCGCTCCAGTGCTCACGGCCATTGAGGCCGCTCCGCTCCGGTGCTCGGAAAGCCACGACGGGCGCGGGCTTGCAGCCCGCTCTCATCCAGCATCAGGCGTTTTCAAACAGGCTCTGGGACAGGGATCAGCCGCAGACAAGGATCAGCCGCGCGTCGTGGCGCTCGCCGAGACGGTCCTCGGCGCAGCACTCCACTGCGACGGGAACAACTGCTGCAGCGCCTGCACCTTGGGCATGTCGTTCACCGCGATGTAGCCGGCGTCCGGGTTCAGCACGAGATAGTCCTGATGGTAGCCCTCGGCCGGAAAGAAGCCGCGCAGCGGATCGACGCGGGTCGCGATCGGGGCGCTGAACGCGTGCGCCTGGTCGAGCTGCGCGATGTAGGCCGTTGCGACATGCGCCTGCTCCGGGCCCGAGACCCAGATCTCGGAGCGATACTGGCTGCCTTCGTCGGGTCCCTGGCCATCGGTGCGGGTCGGGTCCAGCGCCACCGAGAAGAAGATGCGTAGGATCCCGCCAAGCGAGATCTTGCTGGGGTCGTAGGTGACCTTGACGGATTCCGCGTGGCCGGTGCTCCCGGTGCTGACGGTCTCGTACTGGGCGGTGGCGCCGGCGCCGCCGGTATAGCCGGAAAGCGCCTGGGTGACGCCCTTGACATGCTCGAACACGCCCTGCACGCCCCAGAAGCACCCGCCCGACAGCACGATGCTGTCCAGTGGCTGCGCGGTGCCGGCCAGCCTGGGCCCTGTGGCGGCCGGCTGGTCGATCGCCGGCGCCGGCACCAGATGCGGCGTCTCGTCGGCATGCAGCCTCGGCGCCGCGAAGATCAGCCCGGCCGGCAGCAGGGCCGCGAGCAGGCCAGCCTTGAGAGACGGCACCCTGAGGGTCAGCTTCATGTCTGCTTCTCCACGCCCTTCGCCTGCGGCGCCTGCCCAGACGGGACGAAACGTAGCGCCACGCCGTTCATGCAGTAGCGCAGCCCGGTCGGGCGCGGGCCGTCGTTGAACACGTGCCCGAGATGGCTGTCGCAACGCGCGCAGCGTATCTCGGTGCGCTGCATGCCCAGGCTGCCGTCGCTGACCTGCGCGACGCCGTGCGGCAGCGGCTCGAAGAAGGAAGGCCAGCCGGTGCCGCTGTCGAACTTGGTGCTGGCTGCGAACAGGTGGTTGTCGCAGGCGGCGCAATCATAGCGGCCGGCGGCGAACAGATGGTCCAGCGGGCTGCTGAACGGCATCTCGGTGCCCGCCTGGCGCAGCACGTCGTATTGCGCCGGGGTTAGCATGGTGCGCCACTGCGCGTCGGTGTGTGCGACAGCACCGTTGCCGGGCGCCGCCGCGTGCGCCGGCCAGGAGAGGCCGTAGGCTCCGGTAACGGCCCAGGCCACGCCGAGGCCGATACCGCCCGCAAGCAGGGATCTGCGTGATGTCATGCTCATCTTCCGATGGGTTTTCCCGGGATGTTCCGGATTACGTTCGACAGCCTCGGTCGGATGCTCGCCGTCCTGCCTGACTGTTCGCCGCCGCGAAGTCGGAAGTTACCAGCTCATGCGGAGAGTTTCAGCTATTTCCGACGCGCCCGCCGCCGTCTCCTGCGCTCAGGCGGGCTCGAAGCGGTAGGCGTCCAGCAGGGCGTGGATCTGCACCATGTCGCGGGCCGGCGGGCACCGGAACAGCGACAGGTCCTCGACCGTGGCGATCTCCTGCGCCACCTCGCGGATCGGGTGGTAGTGCGCGCGTGACGCGAAATCATGCACGAGCAGGAGCGCGTCGGGGCGGCAGCGCCGCAGCACCTGCATGGCGCAGGCAATCCGGAACCGCCCGTCGACCAGATAGAGATCCGCGCGCGCGGCACGCGGGTTGGCCCAGATGTCGCTGTGGTAGGCCGACCAGCGAGCGTGCGTGGTCGGATCGACCGGATAACCCCAGTTGCCGACGGCGCCGATGTCGACGCCGACCAGTTCGGGGACCACCGTGACACCAGCAGCGGGGCCACCAGCAGCGGGGCCACCAGCAGCGGGGCCACCAGCAGCGGGGGCGCCGGCAGCGGCGCAGGCCTCGCGCACCTGCTGCAGCCAGAACTCGGCGGAATCCACCGACAGGATCGAGCGTCCCACCAGCCCGGAGGCGAGGCACGTGCTGCCGCCGCTGCCGAACTCGACATAATCCTGCGAACAGCGCAGCAGGCCCTCGAACAGGGCAATCTCGGCCGTCGACATGCGCGGCTGCATCGCCGTCATCCTGGCGCCGTCTTGGCCGGAGCGGTTTCGCCCGGCGCCGTCTTGGCCGTCATCGTTTCAGGCAACACGCCCCCGAGCCTGCGCTGGAACAGCGACAGCATCCAGCCGGTGGCTTCACTGAACAAAGCCGGATCGTAGCGCGGCCCCTCGTCGCGCAGGAAGGCGTGCGCCGCATTGACCTCGTGCCATTCGTAGCTGGCGCCGACCTCCTCCAGCCGCGCCCGGATACGCTCGCGGCCGGCGAACGGCACATGCGGATCCTGCCGCCCCCAGACGAACAGCGTCTCGGCCCGAAGCTCGTCCATGCGCGACAGGCTGCCGTCGCGCCTGCCAGCCCCGAGCGAGCCCGAATGCCCGCCCGCGCCGAGCGAGCCCGAATGCCCGCCCGCGCCGAGCGAGCCCGAATGGATGTCGGTGGCGTAGAAGCAGGCCGCCGCCGCGACACGCGGATCGAGGGCCGCCCGGTAGGCGAGATGGCCGCCCAGGCAGACACCCGCACTGCCGAGCTGCCCGCTCGATTGCGGGTGCGACGCCAGGAAATCGAACCCGACCCTGGCATCCTCGTCGTAGGCTGCCACCGGCTTGGTGAATTTCAGGCTGTTGCCGCGGTCGGTGCCGGCCTGGTCATACGGCAGCACGGTCCCGGCGGGCTCATACTCGTGGTATATCTCCGGCACCCCGACAAGATAGCCATGGCCGGCGACCACGGCCGCGAGACGCCGGATCGGCGCGGTCACCTGGTAGATCTCGGAGAACAGCAGGATGCCGGGATAGCGGCCGGCCAGCGCGGGCCGAAAGACATGCAGCCGCATGGTGCCCGAGCTGGTCGCAAGATCGGCGGCCTCGTCGCTGCGGATGATCATGCCGATGCCTCATCATGCGTCGCCGTCTCGGCGGTCATGGTGGCACTGCCCCGCGCAGGGCGAAAGCTTTGCTTAACCGGGCGTGCCCCAGGAGACCGGTCGCGGATCGTGGCGGAGCGAAGGCCCTGCGGCTGTTTGCGATCCTCACCAGGTTCGCCAGCCCCGGCACCGCGCGTGAACTGGCGCACGCCAGGCCAGGTCGGACACCGCTGAAGGCGGCCCCGGAGCCATCCGGTTCCGGAACCGCCCCGGCTTGTCAGCCGGACTGGTTGTTGTCCTGGCCGCCGCCGTTGCCACCGTCTTCGTCACCGTCTGGCGCCTGCGAGCCGCCTGCGCCGTTCGCGTTCGGGGAGATGGCGACGAACGCGTCCTGGCCGTCGCGCAGGATGCGCAGCGCCACGGTCTGGTCCTGCTGCAGCGCGCTATGCACCGCCTTCGCCGCGTCGGCCGGATTGCTCACAAGGTGGCTGCCGACCCCGAGAATGATGTCGCCCGGCCGGATGCCAGCCTGATCGGCGGCCGAGTTCGGCTGCACGCTATGCACCACCGCGCCATGCACGCTGTCATCAATGCCGAGCTGCTGGCGCAGGTCCGGGGTGAGCGACGCGAGTCCGACGCCGATCGAACCCTGGCTGCCGGGCTGGCCGTTATCGCTGCCCCCGGCGCCGTTGCCATCCTTGCCGAGATTGCCGACATGCACGTCCACGGTCTGGCTGCTGCCGTCGCGCAGGTAGGTCAGCCTGGCCTGGCTGTCGGGCGCCACGCTCGCTACCTTGATGGCCAGATCGCGCGGCGTGCCGACCTTCTCGCCGTTGATCTGGGTGATCACGTCACCCGGCTTGATCCCCGACTTCTCGGCCGGCGAGCCATTGGTGACGTTGGCAACCAGGGCACCGCCGGGCGGCGATCCGAGCGAGGCCGGCAGGTCCAGCCCCTTGGCGATCTGCGGCGTCACCGCCTGCGCCTGCACCCCGAGATAGCCGCGCGTGACCCGTCCGTGCTTCTGCAACTGGGCGATGACGTTGCGGACCACGTCGGACGGGATCGCGAAGCCGATGCCGATCGAGCCGCCGGACGGCGACAGGATGGCGGTGTTGACGCCGACCACCTTGCCGTCCTGCGTGAACAGCGGGCCGCCGGAATTGCCGCGATTGATCGGCGCATCGATCTGCAGGAACGAGTCGTACGGGCCATCGCCGATATCGCGGCCACGCGCCGAGACGATGCCGGCGGTGACCGAGCCACCGAGCCCGTACGGGTTGCCGACCGCGATCACCCACTGGCCGGGCTCGACATCGTCGGAATCGCCGAGCTGGATGAAGGGAAGCTTGCCGCCGGGCTTGACCCGCAGCAGAGCGAGGTCGGTGCGGGCGTCCCGCCCGACGACCTGGGCCGGCAGCACGGTGCCGTCATCCAGCGTCACGCTGACCGAGGTCGCGCCCTTGACCACGTGGTTGTTGGTGACCACGAACCCGTCCGGCGAGATGATGAAGCCCGAACCGCGCGCCTCGATCGTGCGATGCGGATTGCCGTGCTGCATCTGGAACCCGAACGGGAACGGGAACGGCATCTGCTGGCCACCACCGCCGCCGCCGCCCTGGTCCTGGTCGTCGTCCTCGACCGTATCGGCCTTGAGCTGCGAGGTGATCGAGACCACCGCCGGCTTCACCTGCTTCACCAGCGCGGTGAAATCCGGCAGCCGCTGCGACGGCGCCTGCGGCTGGATCGCGCCGGGATGCGCGGCGAGGGCGCTGCTACTCGGACTCTGGGCATGCGCCGTTCCGGTCTCGAAGCGACCGCCGGCGACGCCGGTGAGCATGGTGCCCGCCAGCAGGATGGCGAGCGCCGGCCGCTTCAGGCCAGGTCCACGGGTGCGGCGGCCTTCGGGAGCCGGCGGTAGGCGAGACGGAAAGGATGGCATGGGCGTCCTGATGTTGATTGGGTTTTCGAGACCCTGTTCCTGGAGCGATCCGAATATGGGGTCCGGCGCCACTCCCCACCAATACGCAGCGATGAAACGTTGGTTATTCAAGGCGGGGGTTATCCGCGGCGCGCGGCAAAGAAGCTGCGCAGCAGTGCGGCGCATTCCTGCTCGCGCACGCCACCGATCACCATCGGCCGATGCAGGCAGCGTGGCTGCCTGAACAGGGTCGGTCCGTGCTCGACCGCGCCGCCCTTCGGGTCGTAGGCGCCGAAGATCAGCCGGGCGATGCGGAAGTGCGAGCAGGCCCCGGCGCACATGGCGCACGGCTCCAGCGTCACCACCAGGGTGCAGCCGGCCAGGCGGGAGTTGCCGAGCCGGGATGCCGCTGCCCGCATGGCGATCAGCTCGGCGTGGCCGGAGGCATCGTGCGTCGCCTCCACCGCATTGGCTGCGCGCGCCAGCTCGGTGCCGTCCGGCGCCAGCACGACGGCACCCACCGGCACCTCGCCCCGAGCCGCCGCCGCACGGGCCTCGTCGAGCGCCGCTTGCATGGGCGCCGCTTGCTTGGGCGAAGTAGGGAGGGGCGAAGTAGGGGGGGACGGATCGGACATGCGCGGTTCCTTCGCCCCGTCAGTTCCTCTAGCTAGACGCCATGAAGCAAGGCGGCCAAATCATCCGACCGGTCATCGGCGTCACCCTGGACAGCGAGCAGCCCGCAGCTGCCGGCATCGCGGGCTACTCGCGCTACCCCTGGTATGCCCTGCGCGCCAACTACATGGACAGCCTGGCGCAGGCGGGCGGCCTGCCGATGGCGTTGCCGCATCACGCCGCCCTGGCCGACGCGATGCTCGACCGCATCGATGCCCTGGTGGTCACCGGCGGCGCCTTCGACATCGATCCCAGCCTCTACGGCGACGCGGCCTTGCACGAGACGGTGGTGCTCAAGCAGGACCGCACCGCGGCGGAACTGGCCCTGGTGCGCGGCGCGCTGGCGCGGGACATGCCGGTGCTGGGGATCTGCGGCGGCCAGCAACTGCTCGCGGTGGCGCTCGGCGGCCGGCTGATCCAGCATCTGCCGGACGAGGTGCCGGGCGGCCTGCGGCACGAGCAGCCCAATCCTCGCCACGAGGCGGGGCACGAGATCAGCCTCATTCCGGACACGCTGCTGCGCCGGATCGTCGGCAGCGACACCATGCGGGTGAACTCGGCGCACCACCAGGCGGTGCGCGAGCCCGGCCCGGCCGTGGTCAGCGCGCGGGCCCCGGACGGCATCGTCGAGGCGATCGAGGCTCCGGCATACCGGTTCTGCCTCGGGGTGCAGTGGCACCCGGAATACCTGATCGACCCCGGCGACGCCCTGCTGTTCGCGGCGCTGGTCGAGGCGGCGAGACGGTCATGAGCGAGCCGGACGAGGATGGCGCTGACAGTGCGCACGCGAATGCAGACCGGGGGGAACGGATCGCCAAGTGGCTGGCCCGCGCCGGTGTCGCCAGCCGACGCGACGCCGAGAAGCTGCTGCCGGGCGGCCGAGTGAAGCTGAACAACACCCTCGTCAGCCATCCGGCGAGCTTCGTGCAGCCCGGTGACATCGTGCAGGTCGATGGCCGCGTCATCGATGCGCCCGACCGCGCCCGGCTCTGGCGCTACCACAAGCCGGACGGGCTGGTGACCACGCATCGCGACCCGGAGGGCCGCCCGACGGTGTTCGCGTCCCTGCCGCCCGGGCTGCCGCGGGTGGTCAGCGTCGGCCGCCTCGACCTCGGCAGCGAGGGCCTGCTGCTGCTGACCAATGACGGCTCGCTGGCGCGGCGGCTCGAGCTGCCCTCGAACGGCTGGATCCGCCGCTACCGGGTCCGGGTGTTCGGCATGGTGGACGAGCGCCGCCTTGCCGATCTGGTCCGCGGTTCGGAGATCGACGGCGTGCGCTACGGCCCGATCGAGGCCGGGCTCGACAGCCGCAAGGGCGACAATGCCTGGATCACGGTGGCCCTCCGCGAGGGTCGCAATCGCGAGGTCCGTCGCGTCATGCTCGACCTCAACCTGCATGTCTCGCGGCTGATCCGCACCGCCTACGGGCCGTTCCAGCTCGGCACCCTGGCGCGGCGCGAACTCGAGGAGGTGCAGGGCAAGGTGCTGCGCGAACAGGTGCCCGGGCTGGCACCTGCTCCCAGGCATTGATGGGCTGCGGAAAGAGCCAAGGCCACGAGCTTTGCCCTGGACCCCATCAAAGGCTCGCCTTGAGATCTTCTGATTTAGAGAAGCGGGTTCGGGGCCTCAGGCCCCGGCGGGTCAAGGGCAGAGCCCTTGCCTTACCTTTGTCCGTTGGCCGCTAGATGCGTATCGTTGCCGGCATCTGGCGTGGCCGGACACTGCAAGCGCCGCGCAACAGCACCACCCGGCCGACTGCGGACCGGGTGCGCCAGGCGCTGTTCGACATGCTGGCGCACGCGCCGTGGGCCGAGCCGCTCGAAGGCTGCCATGTACTCGACGCCTTCGCCGGCAGCGGCGCCCTCGGGCTCGAGGCGTTGTCCCGAGGTGCGGAGCGCGCGGTGTTCCTCGAGACGGACCGGAGCGCCCTGGCGGCCTTGCGGTCGAACATCGCGAGCCTCGGCGCCGCGCCCTGCTGCACTGTATTCCCCCGCGACGCGACGGCGCCGCCGCATCCGCCGCCTGATCACGTGCCGTGCAGGCTGGTCTTCCTCGACCCGCCCTACGGTCACGACATGGTCGCGCGCAGCCTGCCGCCGCTGCTGCAGAAGCGGTGGATCACCTCGGACGCGCTGATCGCCGCCGAGACCGGGCGAGAAGACACTCTGCCGGCCACTTCGTTCCTGGCCGAACGCCCGCACGGCGTCGCGCGCGTATCGATCTGGCGCCTGGCGGGCTAGCGACCGACTTTCCTGAACTTCAGGACGAAATTGTCCGCCTCGCCGATCGCCAGATATTTCGCACGGTCGACCTGTCCCAGCGCCAGCACCGGTGGCAGCGTCCACACGCCCTTGGGCCAGTCGGCGGTATCGCGCGTGTTGGCGTCGATCTCCGACGACCCGACCAGCTTGAACCCGGCCTTCTCGATCAGCGCCGTCGCATAGTCCTGCCGCACATAGCCGGTCGCCGCCTTCGGGTCCTGCGGCGTCCTGGTGTTGGCGCGGTGGTCCTCGATCCCCAGGATACCGCCCGGCTTCAGCGCGCGGCGGATCGCCGCCAGCATCTGCGGCGCGTCGCCCGTCGCCATCCAGTTGTGCAGGTTGCGGAAGGTCAGCACGACGTCGGCGCTGTCGGGCGGCGCCAGGTCGGGATGATGCGCGCCGAAGACCGTGAGCTTGACGCGGCCGTACACGTCCGGGTGCTGGTCGAGCATCTGCCTGAACCCCGGCGACAGGGCGAAATAGGCTTCTTCCTTGTCGCCGTCGGGCGCGCCGGTGGCGAGGGTGTAGGCGCCGCGGGCGTGCAGCGCCGGGGCCAGGATCTGCGTCCAGTAGCCACCGCCAGGCCAGATCTCGACCACATTCGATCGCGGCTTCACGCCGAAGAAGGCCAGTTCCGCGGCCGGGTGCCGTGCCCCGTCCCGCGCCCTGAACTTGTCGCTTCGCGTCGGCGCCTCCACCGCACTTTGCAGAAAGCTGTCCGCGGCCAGAGCCGAATTGGCGAGGAACGTCACCGCCCAGGCGCCCAGGACAGCGTGCCGCCGGGACAGCGGCGTCACAGGCTGCACTCGGTCACGATGCGACGCAGGATGCCGGACGCGTCCGGCTGCAGCAGGATGACACGATAGAGCCTGCCGGGCGGCCTGGCCGAAAACAAACCGCTCGGCCCACTCGCCGCGGCGACGGCGACCGCGGGCCCGGCGACGAGCACATCCGGCGGCCCAGGCGCGTGGAGTGCCGTCGGCATGGCAGTGGGAACCAGCATCATCGTTGTCTCCGCGCGGTAAATTGACACGCTATACGGGCCTGTCCCGGTCGATGATGGAGCGCGGATGAGGATTTTGTCACCGAAGAACAAGTCGGGGGGAGAACAGCTCCGCTTCAGGCCGCCTCGCCGGCGACCCAGCCGCTCGCCCAGGCCCACTGGAAATTATAGCCGCCCAGCCAGCCGGTGACGTCGACCGCCTCGCCGATCGCGAACAGGCCGGGCACCTTCTCCGACTGCATGGTGCGCGACGACAGGCTGCGGGTGTCGATGCCGCCGCCCGTCACTTCTGCCTTGGCATAGCCTTCGGTGCCGCTGGGGGTCAGGCGCCACGCGGTGAGCAGGCCGGCGAGCTGCCTCAGCAGCCGGTCCGGGATGTTGCCGATCTCCAGCGCCGGCAGGTGACGCTCGGCGAGCGCCTGCGCCAGCCGGGCCGGCAGCAGCTCGGCGAGCACCGTCCTGGCTTCGGCGCGCGGCCTGGCCCGCTTGCGCTGCAGCAGGAGCCGCGGGGCATCCGGCAGCAGTTCGAGCGCGATCGACTCGCCCTGGCGCCAGTACGACGACACCTGCAGGATCGCCGGGCCCGACAGGCCGCGATGGGTGAACAGCAGCGCCTCGCCGAAGCGGGCGCCGCCGCAGGCCGCCACCACCGGCAGGGAGACGCCGCTGAGCGCGTGCATGATCGCACCGTCGTCGCCGCCGAAGGTGAGCGGCACCAGGGCCGGCCGGATCGGCGTCAGCGCCAGGCCGAACCGGGCTGCCACGTCGTGCGAGAAGCCGGTCGCACCCAGCTTCGGAATCGACAGGCCGCCGGTCGCCAGCACGAGCGAGCTGGACGTCACGCTGCCGGTCCCGGTCTCGATGCGGTAGCGGTCGCCGCGGCTGATATCGGTGACCCGGCAGCCGCAGCGCAGGACAATTCCCGCCGCCGCGCATTCGGCCAGCAGCATCGCCACCACCTGCCGGGCGGAGCCGTCGCAGAATAGTTGTCCGAGGGTCTTCTCGTGCCAGCCGATGGCGTGCCGCTGCAGCAGCGCTACGAAATCCTCCGGCCGGTAGCGCGCCAGCGCCGAGCGCGCGAAATGCGGATTGTCGGAGAGAAAATTGTCCGGCCGCACCTCCCGGTTGGTGAAGTTGCAGCGCCCGCCGCCTGAGATCAGGATTTTCTTCCCGGGCTCGTCGGCATGATCCAGCAGCAGCACCCGACGCCCCCGCCGTCCGGCACTGATCGCGCACATCAATCCGGCGGCCCCGGCGCCCAGGATCACGACGTCGAAGCTCTCCATCATCGTCCCAGGCCACGGCTGGAGGCCAGGCCATGTAGAAAATCTTCCTCATTCATCGGTTGTCGGCCTCTCGATCTTGACCGGCGCCCGGTTAGAGGGATTTATGGAGAAAATCTACACAGCCGCAGCAAGCGGCGCCCTCTGGAGCATAGACGATGATCGAGAACTCCGCATTGTCCCGGCGGCTTCTGCTTGGAGCCGGGCTGGGGGTCGCAGCCGGCCTCGCCGCGCGACCGGCCCCGGCGCAAGGCAAGCCGCTGCTCGCGTACAGCAACAAGAGCCTCGATTATTATTTCTTCGTGGTCCAGCAGGAGGCGGTCAAGCGGGCGGCCGAGGCGCAGGGCTGGTCCTTCCAGGCGGTCAACGCCAACTTCGACAACACGGTGCAGTTGCAGCAATGGGCCAGCCTGCTGCTGCAGAGCCCGATCGCCATGGTCAGCGACCCGATCGACAGCCAGGCCATCGTCAGCGCGATCAAGCGCTTCAACTTCAAGCAGATCCCGGTCGGCATCGTCGATACCCCGGCGACCGGCGGCAAGGTCGCCATCACGGTGGATTTCGACAACCGCCAGGGCGGCGTCATGGCGGCGCAGGCGATCGTCGCGCGTCTGCGCGCAAAGCACGGCTCGCCGAAGGGCAAGGTGCTGAACTGCTACGGCGCCCTGCAGAGCGTCGCGTGGCGCCTGCGCAAGGAGGGCCTGGATGCCGAGTTCGCCAAATATCCCGACATCACGCTGCTCGACCGCCCCACCGAGGGCCTGCTCAACAACATGCTGAGCGTGACGCTCTCCACCCTGTCCGAGCATCCCGACCTGGATGCGGTGCATGCGCCCAGCGACACCCCTTCGCGCGGCATCGTGACGGCGCTGCAGCAGCGCGGGCGATGGAAGAAGCGCGGCGAGGACGGGCACGTGATCTTCGTCAATATCGACGGCGAGCCGATCGCGCTGCAATGGATCCAGCAGGGCTACATGGACGCCGAGATCTCGCAGGATCCGATCGCCTATGCCGAGATCACCGTGGCGATGATCGCGAAATATGCGCGGCACAACCAGCCGGTGCCGCTCGGGCCGTACCGCAACAAGGACTACTACTGGGAGACCGGCACGATCACCGACTCGCCGTCGGGCCCGAGCCTGGTGATCCCGCCCTTCGTCATCGACGAGAAGAACGCGCAGGACCCGCGCCTGTGGGGCAACGTGGCGTATGACAAGTGGGGCATGCACTACTCGTGATGGCAGCACCGCAGACCCAGCCCGAGGCCGCTCCGGCAGAGACGATCCTCCGGATGGATGCCCAGAAGCCGATCCTCCGGATCGATGCCCAGAAGCCGATCCTCCGGATCGAGGGACTCACCAAGATCTATGGTGCGCTCATCGCCCTGCAGGACGTGTCGTTCGACATCCGCCGCGGCGCCATCCACGGCCTGCTGGGAGAGAACGGCGCCGGCAAGTCCACCCTGGTCGGGCTGATCGCCGGCATGCGCACGCCGACCGCAGGACGCATCCTGCTCGACGGCCAGGAGGTGCAGGGGCGCGACGTCAAGGCGATGGAGGAAGCCGGGGTGTTCCTGGTGACCCAGGAACCGATGATCGTCGAGCAGCTCAGCGTCGCCGAGAACCTCATGCTCGGACGCTGGCCGGCGCGCGGCGCCTTCGTCGACTGGCGCCGGCTGCGCGCCCAGGCGCTGCAGATGCTCGAAGGCACCGCGATCGACCCGCGCCGGCTCGCCGGCGATCTCAGCGCCGTCGACCGCCGCAAGCTCAACATCCTGCGCGCCCTGTTCAGCGGCGGCCGGCTGATCATCCTCGACGAGCCGACAGCGGCCTTGACCCTGGACGATCGCGCCGTGTTGTTCGACTTCATGCGCGACCTCAAGCGCCGTGACATCTCGTTCGTGTTCATCTCGCACTATAATGATGAGATCCTGGAAATCTGTGACTCCGTCAGCGTGCTGCGTGACGGTCGCCTCGCCGGCAGCAGCGACGATCTCGCCGGCATGACCACCGAACGGCTGTCCGAGCTGGTGCTCGGCCGCGACCTGCGTCTGTTCCATCGCGCCGGCTCGCCGCGCGGCCACGTCGCGTCGGCACTCTCGGTCACCGGCACGCGGGCGCCCGCCGTCGAGATCGACGAGTTCAGCATCGCTGCCGGAGAGGTGGTGGGCTTCGCCGGCCTGCCCGGCTCGGGCGCCAAGGAGTTCGCGCGGGCGCTGTTCGGCCTCAACCCCGCTCGGTCCGGGACGATGCGCCTGCACGGCGATGCCGCGGCGACGAGGCTGCCGCCGGGGCCGCCGGAGGCGCTGGCACGCGGCATCGCCTACCTGTCGGACGACCGCCGGCGCGACGGGCTGGTGGCGCTGCTGTCCATCAGCGACAACCTCGCGTTGTCCAGCCTGGGCGCGGTCTCGCGCTACGGCTTCATGGATGCGGGCGCCGAGAGCGCCCTGGTGTCGCGCTACTTCGCCGAGATGGGCGTCAAGGCGCCGAACCCGAAGGTCTCGATCGACACACTGAGCGGCGGCAACCAGCAGAAGGTCTGCCTCGGCCGCCTGCTGGCGACACAACCGAAAATCCTGATCCTGGACGAGCCGACCCGTGGCATCGATGTCGGCGTCAAGGAGGACGTGCACCGCACCGTCGATGCGCTCACCGAGACCGGGCTTGCGGTCATCGTAATCAC
This sequence comes from Lichenicoccus sp., assembly GCF_965277665.1. GTDB lineage: Bacteria > Pseudomonadota > Alphaproteobacteria > Acetobacterales > Acetobacteraceae > Lichenicoccus. The sequence goes on along the minus strand of NZ_OZ255835.1, from coordinate 3,458,323 downwards.
CGCCGATCTGGACGAGATGGCCCGCATCGTCGATCGCGTCTGCATCTTCTCGGAAGGCCGCATCGTGCAGACGCTGCGGGGGGCCGCGATCACCACGCAGCGCCTGCGCGAGGCGGCCTTCGATCGCGGCGCAAGGCAGGACTGACCGGCATGTCGCAGCAGACCGCACGCAATGTCTCGCCCGCGCAGGCCAAGCCATCGCGCCAGGCTCCTGCCCTCGATGTCCGACCCGGCCTGCGCTGGATGCTGCAGAACGTGGTCTGGTTCTGGCTGATCGGGCTGGCCATCATCTTCGGCCTGCTGAACGGTTTCTTCTTCAGCATCGCCAACCTGCAGAACATCCTGATCCAGGCGACGGTGCTGGGATTGCTCGCACTCGCGGTATCGATGCCGCTGCTGGTCGCCGAGATCGACCTGTCGATTGCGAGCAACCTGGGCTTTTCGTCGGTGGTCGGCGCGATGCTGGTGTCCGACGCGCATGTCCCCTGGTGGCTCGGCATGCTCGGCGGCGTCATGGTCGGCACGCTGATCGGCTTCTTCAACGGCATCTGCATCACCCGCCTGCGCATGGTGTCGCTGATCGAGACGCTGGCGATGATGATCATCCTGCAGGGCGCGCTGCTCGCCATCTCGCATGGCAAGACGATCACCGACATGCCAGACCAGTACAACTGGATCGGCCAGGTGAGCGTGCTCGGCTGGCCGCTGATGCCGGTGATTTTCCTAGCAGCCCTGATCGGCGGCGTGGTGTTCCTGCGCCTGACCACGCTGGGACGCAGCGTCTATGCGGTCGGCGGCAACGCCGTGGCTGCGGCGAGTGCCGGCATACGCGTCAACCGCATCAAGATCCTCGCCTTCACCATGTCGGGCTTCCTGGCCGCCATCGCCGGCTACCTGCTGGCGGCCTGGCAGATGGCGATCACCTCCAACCAGGGCAACGGCTTCCTGCTCTATGCGATCGCGGCCCCGATCATCGGCGGCGTCAGCGTGTTCGGCGGCCGCGGCCATGTCCCCGGCATCCTCGGCGGCGTGCTGCTGCTCACCGTGATCCATGTCGGGCTGTCGATCGTCAACGTGCCGTCGTTCTATGTCGACATGATCGGCGGCCTCGCCATATTCGTGGCCGTGGCGATCGACGCCATGCGTGTCCGCATGTCCAGCCCACGCTGATCGCCCCACGCTGAGTGCCGGAGACATCATGACACCGCTCGACATCCTTCCGCGCGATTACCCGAGCGCCAGCCTGCTCGGGCGCGTTTTCGATCCGGCGCTCGGCGGCCCGTGCCTGGTGCAGCTGCGCCACGACCGGCTGGTCGATGTCACCGCCGCCGGACCCACGGTATCAGCCCTGCTGGAGCATGCCGATCCGATCGCCGCGATCGCTGCGATCCCGGACGCGCGCGCGTTTGCGCTGGCTGAAATCATCGCCGACAGCCTCGCACACCGTGCCGATCGGCCGCATCTGCTGGCGCCGTGCGACCTGCAGGCGGTAAAGGCCTGCGGCGTCACCTTTGCCCGCTCCATGCTCGAGCGCGTCATCGAGGAGCGCGCCAAGGGCGACTACCGCGAGGCGGCCGCCATACGCGACAAGGTGAGTGTCGCAATCGGCGGGGCACTGGGCGACGTCAAGGCGGGGTCCGCGGCAGCCGCCCGGGTCAAGCAGGTGCTGATCGAAGGCGGCTACTGGTCGCAATATCTGGAAGTCGGCATCGGGCCGGACGCCGAGGTGTTCACCAAGGCGCCGGTGCTGTCCTCGGTCGGGCTCGGCGCCGAGATCGGCGTGTTGCGCGCCTCGTCGTGGAACAATCCCGAACCCGAACTGGTGCTGGCGGTGAATTCGCGCGGTGCGGTGCGCGGCGCGACCCTCGGCAACGACGTCAATTTGCGCGACATCGAGGGCCGCAGCGCCCTGCTGCTCGGCAAGGCCAAGGACAACAACGCGTCCTGCGCACTCGGCCCGTTCATCCGGCTGTTCGATGCAGGGTTCGGCATCGAGGACGTGCGCGGCCTCGAGCTGGAGCTGACCGTCACCGGCCGCGACGACAACTACGTGCTGCGTGGCAGCAGCTCGATGCGCGAGATCAGCCGCGATCCGCTCGACCTCGTGGCGCAGTCGCTCGGACGGCATCACCAGTATCCGGACGGCATGGTGCTGTTCCTCGGCACGCTGTTCGCGCCGACGCAGGATCGCGACCATCCCGGCCAGGGTTTTACGCATAAGCCGGGCGACGTCGTCGAGATCGCGGCAGGCCGGCTCGGGCGGCTGGTCAACGTGGTGACCTACAGCGACGAGGCGCCACCCTGGCAGTTCGGCATCGGCGCGCTTATGCGCAACCTCGCGGCCCGCGGGCTGCTCGCAGGATGAGTGCCAGCGTGTCGCAGCCGCCGGTGTTCCTGATCGACGGCGCCTGGTCCTCGGACGGCGCCGCCGATTGGTTCACCCTCTCCAACCCGGCCAACGGACAGCCCATCGCGCGCATCGCGGTCGCCGACGCGGCTGTCGTGGATCGCGCGGTGCAGGCGGCACGCCGCGCATTTCCGGCGTGGCGCGATTTCGGCCCATACAAGCGCGCCGACCTGCTGCGCGAGCTGGCCCTGATCGTCGACGAGCGGCGCGACGGTATTGCGCGCGCGGTGACGCGCGAACAGGGCAAGCCGCTCGACGAGGCGCGTGGCGAGGTCAGCAAGGTCGCGCGCACCTTCGAATACTATGCCGCCGAGGCGGTGCGCGTGTTCGGCCAGACCATCCCGAACGAGGATCCGGGCTTTCTCAGCCTGGTCGAGAAGGAGCCGATCGGCGTCGCCGCCGCGATTGCGCCCTGGAACTATCCGGTCGAGCTGATCGGCTGGAAACTCGGCGGCGCGCTGGCGGCGGGTTGCACGCTGGTGGTGAAGCCGTCGGAATATTCGCCGCTCTCGGCGGTCGCGCTGCTCGACTGCGTTCTCGCCGCCGGTTTTCCGCCCGGCGTCGTCAACCTGGTGCAGGGCGCGGGCAAGACCGGTGCGGCGCTGGTGTCGCATCCGGGGATCGACAAGATCGCCTTTACCGGCTCGGCCAGTGTCGGCGAGACTATCTTCCGCACCATGGGCGGCATCAAGTCGGTGTCATTGGAACTCGGCGGCAACTGCCCGATGGTGGTGGCGTCCAGTGCCGATGTCGATGCTGCCGTCAAGGGCGCGCTGCGACGCGGGTTTCGCAACATGGGGCAGATCTGCATCGCGGTGAACCGGATCTACGTGCACCGCTCGCTGCATCAGCGCTTCGTGCAGCAGCTGGTGCACGCCGCCGAGAGGCTCACCATCGCCGACGGGCTGGAGCGGCCCAGCGCCGATCTCGGCCCGATGACCAATGCCGACGGCATCGCCAAGGTCGAGCGCCATGTCGCCGACGCGCTGGATCGCGGCGCCGCGCTGCTGTGCGGCGGCGGCCCTCCGGCCGGCATGCAGCAGGGGCATTTCTATGCGCCCACGGTGTTCGACAACTGCACGCCCGACATGCTGGTGATGAGCGAGGAGACGTTCGGCCCAGTGCTCGGCGTTTGTGCGTTCGACAGCATCGACGAGGTGATCGGGCTCGCCAATGCCGGGCCGTATGGTCTCGCCGCCTACGTGTACGCGCGCGACGTTGCCGAGATCTTCGGCCTGACCCGGGCGCTCTGCTTCGGCAGCATCGCGGTCAACACGGTCGATGCCGGCATCATGAACGCACCCTATGGCGGCCGCAAGCAGAGCGGCATCGGCTACGAGCATGGTCGCGAGGGCATGGAAGGCTATCTCGCGATCAAGCACGTCCGGCTGAAGCACGGGGCATAGCGTGACGCGCTGCCTGGTCGGGCTCGATCTCGGCACCTCGGCGTGCAAGGCGCTGGCGATCGACGGCGAGGGCCGGGTGCTGGCGCGCGCCGCCGCCGGATATCCGATGGCGACGCCGCGTCCGGGCTGGGCCGAGCAGGCGCCGGCGGACTGGTGGGATGGCGCCGACCGCGCCATGCAGTCTGTGGTGCGGGCGCTGCCGGCCGGCTGCGAGGTCGCAGCCATCGGGCTCTCCGGCCAGATGCACGGGCTGGTGGCACTCGATGACGCGGGCCGCGTGCTGCGCCCCGCCATGCTCTGGTGCGACAACCGCACCGGACCCCAGTGCGACCGTATCACCGAGCGCGTCGGCGGCCTCGATGCGCTGCTGGGGCTGACCCGCAACCGCATGCTGCCGGGCTTCACCGGCGGCAAGCTGCTGTGGATGCAGCAGCACGAGCCGGCGCTGTTCGAGGCCATGCGGCGCTTCCTGCTGCCCAAGGACTATCTGCGCCTGCTGATGACCGGCGAGCACGCAACGGACGTGTCGGACGCGTCCGGCACCGGCCTGTTCGACGTCGCCGCGCGCTGCTGGTCGCAGCCGATGCTGGGCGTGGTCGGCCTGTTGGCCAGCCAGGTGCCGCACGCGCTGGAAAGCCACGAAATCTCGGGCCGCCTGCGTGCCGATATCGCCGAACGCTGGGGCCTGCCTGCTGGCGTGCCCGTCGTCGCCGGCGGCGGTGACTCCGTGATCCAGACCACCTCGATGGGGGTGATCGCCAGCGGCACCGTCGGCGTCACCATCGGCACCGCGGGACTGGTCGGCGCCGCCGCGCCCCATTGCCCGGAGAACCAGGGCGGCCTGCTCCAGGTCTCCTGCGGCAACGCGCCCGGCCTGTGGCACGTGATGGGGGTCACGTTGAACGGCGGCGGCGCCTTTGCGTGGCTGCGCGACGCGCTGCGGCCGCTGCCGGATGCCGCCGCCGGCTTCGACGAGTTGATCCGGTTGGCCGAGGCGATCGAGCCCGGCGCCGGCGGCCTGCTGTTCCTGCCGTCGCTGCTCGGCGAGCGCTGCCCGGTGGTGGCGCCGGAGGCACGGGGCGCCTGGGTCGGGCTGACGCAGGGCCACGATGTCCGCCACATGACACGCGCCGTGCTGGAGGGCGTCCTGCTCAACCTGCGCTCGATCCTGGAGCTGGTGCGCCGGTCCGGGTCGGCGTTCGACACGGTGCGCGCGTCAGGCGGCGCGGTGGTCTCGCCGGCCTGGCTGCAACTGCTCGCGGACGTCACCGGCCACGCGGTGTCCACGGTGACCGGAGCGGCCGAGGGCGGCGCCTATTGCGCGGCGCTGCTCGCGGGCATCGGCGCCGGGCACTGGCGGGACCTGCACGAGGCCGTCGGCGTCATCGAGGAATGCGAAACCGTGCCACCCCGTCCGGACGCCGCCCGCACCTACGACCGGCTGCACCCGATCTTTGCCACGCTGCATGAGCGCCTGCACCGCAGCATGCAGGACCTGGCCACGCTCAAGGCAGGCGCGCGCGCATGAGGGCGGTCATCTTCGACCTCGACGGCACGCTGGTCGACAGCGCACCCGATATCGCCTGGGCCATCAACCGCATGCTCGCGGTGCGCGGCCTGCCGGCGCAGGAGGTGCGCGCGATCGAGCGCCTGACCGGCGAAGGCGCGCATGCGCTGGTTGCCAAGCTGTATGAGCATCTCGGCCACGTCGTCGATCACGGCCGCGTGGTGCGCGACACCGCGATCTACCTCGCCTATTACCGGCAACGTCCGGCGGAGGAATCCACCCTCTACGCGGATGCGGCAGCGACCGTGCCGGCGCTGCATGCCGCCGGCCTGGGCCTCGCGGTCTGCACCAACAAGGCGCAGTCGCTGGCCGAGGCGGTGCTGCGGCATTTCGGCATCGCCCACCTGTTCGACATCGTCGTCGGCTCGGACACCACGCCGCACCGCAAGCCGCATCCGGCCCCGTTGCAGCACGCCCTCGCGCATCTCGGGGTGGCGGCCGGCGACGCGCTGTTCATCGGCGACACCGTCATCGATCGTGACACGGCGCTGGCCGCCGGCATCGATTTTCGCGTCGTCGGCTGGGGCAACGGACCGCTCGTGCAGGTTTCCGCCGCGCAACGGCTGCAGCGCTTCGCCGACCTGCTGCCGCAAGCCGGTCCTGACTGAATGGGCCACATGCTGACGCTGGTCGCCCAGGCGCGCGACGGCCTGAGCAATGCCGAGATGCGGCTGGCCGAGATCGTGCTGACGCGCCCCGAGGACGTCATCACCATGAGCATGACCGACCTCAAGGGCTTCGCCTCGGTCAGCGACCCGACCATCGTCAGGTTCTGCCGCCGCTTCGGCTGCACCGGCTATCCCGACTTCAAGGTCCGGCTGGCCCAGGGCCTGGCGCCGAAACCGCCCTTCACCCACCAGGCGATCACCGGCAGCGACAGCGTCGCCGCGTCCGCCACCAAGCTGCTGGAGAACTCGATCAACGCGATCCGGCGCTTCGGCGAGGATCTCGACCCGGCCGCGATCGAGGCCGCTGCCGACCGCCTGCTGGCCGCCAAGAACAGTTTCTTGTTCGCCCTCGGGCTGTCCGAGACCGTCGCCTTCGACGCCGAGCACAAGCTGTTCCGGCTCGGGGTGCATTGCCGTCTGGTGCTCGACGCGCACCGGCAGACGCTGATCGCGCCGACGCTGCGGCCTGATGAGGCGGTGATGTTCTTCTCGCACTCGGGCGCGACGCGCACCCTTGTTGCCGCCGCCGCCGCCGCGCACGCCCACGGCACCGCGACGATCGCGCTGACCGCGCCCGGCTCGCGGCTCGCGCGGCTGTGCGACGTGGTGATCGGCCTGCCGCGCTACGAGGATAGCGAGCTGTACACGCCGCTCACCGCGCGGATAAACCATTTCCTGGTGGTCAACATGCTGGTGGTCGCCATCGGTCTGAAGCAAGGCCGCGCCATGCCGGACAACCTCGCGGCGCTGGAGCCGTGGCTCACCGAGAAATTCGTCGACTGAACAGGGAGAGTTCACCATGCAGCCGGAACAGCCCCAGGACCACGCCAAGCTCGCCGCCGGGCGCCGCGCGATCGAGACCTACCTGCAGGACGGCATGCGGATCGGCCTCGGCTCCGGCACCACGTCGCACTGGTTCGTGCGCGCCCTGGGCGAGAAGGTGAAGCAGGGCTTCGACATCGCCGGCGTGCCGACCTCGACCGCAACCCGCGATCTCGCGCTGGAAGTCGGCGTGCCGCTGCTCGACCTCAACGACATCACCGAGCTCGATTTCACCATCGACGGCGCCGACGAGATCGACCATGCCGGCCGGATGATCAAGGGCGGCGGCGCCTGCCTGCTGTGGGAGAAGATGGTCGCGCGAGCCTCTAAGCGCATGGTCGCGGTGGTGGATGACAAGAAGGTCGTGGACACGCTCGGCGCGTTCCCGGTGCCGGTCGAGGTGATCCGCTTCGGCTGGCGCAGCACCGAACGCGAGCTACGAAAACTGTTCACCGAGTTCGGCTACAGGGATTTGCGCATCGCACTCCGCGGTGGTGCCGAGGAGCCGATCCGCACCGATAGCGGGCACTATATTCTCGACTGTCACCTACAGCGCATCACCGATCCCGACCGCCTCGCGCCGCGCTTCAACGAAATCCCCGGCGTGGCCGAACACGGGTTGTTCGTGGGCATCGCCGACGAGATGGTCATCGGCCACGCCGACGGCAGCGGTGAGGTAATCCGGCTGCGGTGAAAGGGGCCCCGATTCAATCACGGCTCAGGCTTGAGACCTCGCATCAGAGCATCGCAGGCTGCTTTTGGCCGATGGTGATTTTCATCACCATTGGCGCACAGGCTGCTCGCATTGCGGCGGATCACATCATTGGCAGGTTCCTTGGGCAACGCCGCCAGAAGATCCCGCGCGCAATGTCCGTGATCACGCAGGTCTATGTCCACGCTGTGAATCAGGAGCTGGATAGGAACCCACCATTCATATACACCAGGGCCATCAACCCGGAACCTCGAGATCAGCTTCGCACCCGTCGCACAGAGCGGGACGCGTGAGCAAGACCTGGTCCAGGCGGCGCCCCGCAATATGCGGACGTTTCCCAAGAAAGAGACTGGCAACGCCATTGGCGTCGCCGTCCTGGAATTTTTCAATGTCGACCAGCTCATTGATTAAAATAATGGCTTTGCAGGCTGGGCTCTCGCAGTGCGTCGAGCGTGCACGAGCAGCTGCCGAGGCCACGTCTTCACTCGTCGGTAGAGTGTCATCCGGGTTCCACTCGTGTACTGGAGCCGCGGCCGCCATCGGTCCAGTGGTGCCGCCATAACAGACCGCTGCGTAGAGAAGAACGAGAGCTTTATTCATAGTCGAAAGAACTTGAAGTCTTTGTCCTGTATGCCGGGAATGCGAATGGGCGAGACATTCTTTGCCCAGCCAGGACGGTAATTCTCCACCGGCTGGCCATTCCTGCCTACTACGCCAGGAACGCTTTCCAACCCCCCGAGCACGTCGACGTTAGAAGAAGGTCTGTCCCCTCTTTTTGGCATAGCGCGCGGCGAGTAGAAGTGAGTGGCGCCCTGGCTGATATCGAGAGCGCAGCCGCTGAGGATGTCGTCGGCGAGCTGAAGGCTTGTGAGCGTCGACATGGAACTGTGGGAGTAATTGCCATGGGCCAAAACCGAGGATACTTGGGTAAAGCTGTGCTTCTTCATGCGGTTTACAGCTGTCCAGGCAACCGTTTTTTGTGAAGTCTCGTTCTCGCCACGAGCTTCGGAGGCGACAATACGAGCAAGAACTTCAATATTCTCTTGCAGCAGCAGATCGTCAGATGCTCTGGCACTCTGGTCGTTCGGCAGAGGCGGCGTCGGCGTGGCTCCCGTTGACGACGTTCCGCTCAGGTTACTATGTCTCAAGCCTCCGGCGACTTCGGTCTGGTCCCTCCGGATGTCTTGCGCCATCCTGGCGCCCTGTTCCAGGAACGCGCCATGAGCATGAACCTCGCCCCCTTGTCAGTCGCCGCAGTCGCAGCCACCGGACGTCGCTACAACCCGACCGCGCAGGCGCTGCACTGGGTCTCGGCCCTGCTGATGTTCATCGTGATCCCGCTCGCCTGGGTGATGGTGGCGCTGCCGAAGGACGCGGCCTCGCGGGAAACCTACTACATGCTGCACAAGTCGGTCGGCCTGACGATCCTGGTGATCGTCGCCGTCCGCCTGGCATGGCGTGCGGCCCATCCGGCGCCCCCGTCGCCGTCGAGCCTGGCGCCCTGGGAGCATGCAGCCGGCCGCCTCTCGCACTGGCTGCTCTACCTGATCCTCGTCGGCATGCCGTTCAGCGGCTACGTGATGTCGGCCGCCGGCGGTCATGCGGTAACGTTCTTCGGCCTGTTCCCGCTGCCCGGACTGCCGCACAACAAGGCCGTCTCGTCAGACGCGCATTGGGTCCATGTCGCCATCGGGCAGTGGGCGGTCTATGCGCTCATCGTGCTGCATCTGCTCGCCACCGTCTGGCACGTTGCGGTCAGGCGCGACGCCGTGCTCGGCCGGATGCTGCCGCCAACGGAACACGATTCCGTCTGAGCCTCACCCTCCTCGCGGCTCAGCCAATATCGAGCCAGCGCCGCTCGCGCGACGAGCGTATGGCAGCCTCGATAATCTTCTGGACTTCCCAGGCCTCGCGGAAATCCGGACCGTTCGGCTCGCCCGAGCGGATGGCCCCGAGGAATTCGGCGACCTCGATCGTCTTGAGGTCGTTGAAACCAAGCTGGTGGCCGCCGGCGATGCAGAACAGGCTGTACGGCGAATGCGCCGGGCCCGCCTCGATCCGGGTGAAGCCGGACCGGCCCGCCTCGCCGCCCGCTTTGAAGACCTGCAGCTCGTTCAAGCGCTCCTGGTTGAAGGCGATCGAGCCGCGACTGCCGCTGATCTCGAAGGCGAGCTGCATCGAGCGTCCGGTCGCCGACCAGTTCGCCTCGATGCTGCCCGCCATGCCGCGCGCGAAGCGCACCAGCAGGCGCGCCGCATCGTCCACCGCAACCGCATGCATCTCGCTCGACCCGAGTGCCACCGGGCGCTGCTGCACCATCGTGTCGAGATCGGCCATCACCGCGCCGATCGGCCCGAGCAGATAGCGTGCCATGCCGATGATGTGGCTGCCGATATCGGCGACAGCGCCACCGCCGCCGGCCGGATCGAGCCGCCAGCTGTACGGGATTGCCGGGTCCGACATGAAGCCCTCGGCATGGATGCCGCGAAACCCGGTGATCTCGCCGAGCTCGCCCTGCTCGATCATGTCGCGCGCCAGCTTCAGGATCGGGTTCTTGATGTAGTTGAACCCGGTCTGCGTGCGAACGCCCGCCGCCTCCGCCGCCTCGGTCATGACCCGCGCGTCGCGGGCGGAGGGGGCCAGCGGCTTCTCGCAATGCACATGCTTGCCGGCGGCGATCGCCGCCAGCGCCATCTCCCGGTGCAGCAGGTTCGGCGTGGTGATGGACACGATCTGCACGCGCTCGTCGGCCACCAGCGCGCGCCAGTCGGTGGTCGCTCGTGCGAAGCCGAACTGCTGCCGGGCGCGCTCGGCGGCCACGCCGTCGATATCGGCCACGACCTCCAGCACCGGCTGCGGCAGGTTCGGGAAGATGCCGGCTGCCGCCCGGTAGGCCAGCGCATGGGTGCGGCCCATGAAGCCGGTGCCGATGACGCCGATGCCGATCTTCTGCATAATCGTGGTGCCGCCGACCTGTTCTACCCCGGCACGAACTCTACCGAGCTCAGCCAGATCCCGAAACGTCGCGGGTCCGGTGTGTGCCCGAGATCGAGCATGCTGGCGAGCGGGCCCGTGCGCAACTCGACGATGACGGCGTGCTGCTGCCGGATCCAGTCGGCGGGAACCACGGCCTCGAACTGGCCCGGCTTCCGGCCGAGCGACCAGTCGGCGATCTTGCGCTCCCCCGCCCAGACCGACACCGCGCGTCTGGGCGATGCCAGCCCGAGCCAGATCCGCGTCGGCATGGCGAACGCCCTGATACGGATGCGCACGGGTCCCGTGGGCTCCGGCTGCAGCCTGCCGCCCAGCAGCGCGGATGGCGCGTTGCTCCACAGGCCGGGTGCGCCCGGGACCGGCGTGGTCCAGCCCGACAGCAGGGCGTCGGCGCCTGCCTGTCCCGCGCGCGTCGGCAGGATCCTCGACATCGGCAGCGTGCGGAGATCGACAGGCGGCAGCCCGTCAAGCAGCGACGACCGCCTGCTGCACACGATGAACGGTGCCAGGACGCGGCAATCCGTCTGGCTGTAGGGCAGGGCCGCCGCCAGCCTGTCGAAGCCCGGCATGACGACGCGCACCTCGCCCGCTGCCGGTCGACTCTGCAGGGCGGCTTCGGGAACGCAGGCCTGCTGGCGTGACGTCCGCGCCGAATACATCGAGGCGATGGCCAGGTGCGACTGCGCCGCGAGCCAGAGCACATCCAAGTTCGGTGCCAGGCCGCCGCCGTTGCAGGGAAAGGTCGGCAGCACGGTGAGTGCTGCATGCGCACGCAGGATCGCCGACAGCCGTGGCTGGTCGAACGGATACGCCACCGGCTCCGCCAGGCTGTTGTGATCGACGCGGCGCAGTTCGCCGGCATCCGCGACCTGCAGCAGCGCTGCCGCCAGCACCAGAAGAATGCCGGCCCGTGGCAACAGACGCAGCACCGCCAGGATCGAGCCGATCAGCAGCACATAGGAGACCGGCCAGAACAGCCGCCCGCTGCCGCGCAGCTGCGCGAACAGCAGCGACGGGAACGGGATGTGCAGCAGCCTGGTGTGCAGGAAGAAGATCCAGTTGGTAACGGCGACCATGGCCAGCGTCACGCAGGCGATCAGCAGCCCGGGATGACGGCGCACAGTCTGCGGCCAGTGGCGGCAGCCGGCGAGCGAGACCGCGATCAGGCCAAGCAGCCCGAGCCCGAGATACTGGTAGCCTTCCGCCTGACCGCCGGTGCCGTCCGCCGGCGTGTAGGAGATACCGGGGAACAGGCCCGAGAGGGTCGGCCAGAACGGACCGGCCAGGTTCATCGAGTAGAAGCCGTAGCCGCCATCGCTGCCCTGGCCCCAGTATCCGAGCACCTGCCCGACCAGCAGCACCAGCGCGCTGGACGCCGCCCAGGCCGCAAGCGGCCCACGCCAGCGCGGATCGTGCCGCAGCAGCAGGGTGAGTGGTGCCGCGAGCAGCACCCAGCTTGCCATCAGCATCAGGTAGGGGTGGATCAACAGCAGGACGACCGGCAGCACGCACCCCGCCACCGTTGCGGCCCGGCTGCCGCGCACGATCCGGAAATACAGCCCGAGCGCCACCAGCAGCATCCAGTGGCCGCTGAGGGCGGCGTGCCAGAGTCTGAAGAGAAAGGTCGGCATCGACGCCGCCATCAGGGCGACCGCCAGTCCCGGTAGCCAGCGCCGCTCGCCGGTGCTGCGCAGCGCGAACACCCCGGCGATAGGCTGCATCACCCACGCGGCGGCCTGGTACACCGTGATGGTCTGCTCGAATGGCGGCAGCAGCGGCCTGAGCAGCTTGCTGAGGATGGTCAGCAGCGGAATGCTGTCGGCCAGCGCGATGTTGACGCCGCGCGGGGCGTCGAGACCGCGTGCTACCAGCAGCGTGCGCAGCGACCGGAACGAAAACTCCCACGGCTGCGCGAAAAAATAGATCTGGCCGATCGCGTGCTGCGCGAAGTCGGGTTCCGGCGGCGCTCCCGGCGGCAGGCGGCCGGTCAGGGCCCAGTGCGGGAACGCAAGCAGCACGATTGCCACCCCGACCAGCAGCGCCGTCAGATAGGCGGGGACCACACTCCTCAGGATGCCAGGCTCCTCAGGATGAGAGGCTCCTCAGGATGAGAGGCGCGCCCGCCAGCTCATGGTGCCCCGATCCCTCGGCGCGCCACCGACGACGTGGCCGATCGCGGTCAGGCTGTCGACATGGTCGCAGACGATCTTGAACACCGCCAGCAGCGGCACGCTGAGGAAGGCGCCGGGAATGCCCCACAGCCAGTCCCAGAACATCAGCGAGGCCATCACCAGCACCGGGTTCAGCGTGAAGCGTCGCGCCAGCAGCATCGGCGTGATGGTCTCGCCCTCCAGGAAGTGGATGCCGAGATAGACGGCAGGCGCCAGCAGCGCATGCAGCACCGAGGGGAAGGCGAACAGGCCGACGAAGAAGTAGATCACCACGCCGGTCAGCGGCCCCAGGATCGGGATGTAGTTCAGCAGGAACGCGACCACGCCCCAGAGCAGCGGGTTGGGCACGCCAAGCAGCCAGCACTGGACGAGGTTGGCCACGCCGACCAGCAGGTTCATCGCGGTGATGGTGGCGAGATACAGCGAGACGTTGCGCTCGATCTCGGAGGCGATCTGCACGGTGCGGCGCTTGTCGGCCCAGGTCGGCATGATCTCCACGAAGCGCCGCAGCAGGCTGTCACCCTCGTAGAGCAGGAAGAACAGCATCAGCAGCATGGTGAAGACCTGGCCGAGGAAGAACCTCGTGCCGAGCAGCAGCGACGAGCCAACGCTGGTCAGGCCGCTGCTGTTGCTGGACTGCACCTGGATGATCTGGGCGCCGGCCACCTGCGGCCCGCCGGTATGGTCCATCAGCGCCTGCAGCTTCTTCATGCCGTCCTGCGCCGCCTGGATCGGCCCCTGCAGGAAGGCGAGCTTGGCCTGCAGCGCCGGCAGGCTCTCCGGTGCCTTGCTGATCCAGCCGGTGGCCGGCACCGAGATCGCAGCCCCGATGCCGCCGACGATGCCGAACAGCACCAGGATCAGCAGCAGTGCCGCCAGTGGCTTGGGCACCCGCAGGCGCCCGTTGAGTAGGCGCATCGGCCCGCTGAGCAGCAGGTTGAACACCCCGGCCAGCACGAACGGCAGCACGATCGCGCTGGCAAAATACAGGGTGTAGAAGGTCGCCAGCACGCTCAGCAGCGTCAGGCAGACCGAAAGCGTGCTGAGCGCGCGGGCGCGCGCCGCCTCGACGACAAGCCCGGCCTGGCCGTCTTTGGCCAGCCACTGCCGTATCAGTTCCGCATCCACGTGCGCCTGTACGCGAGCCCGCTCGGCAACGGCGGCGGCATCATTCGCAATGGTCTGATCCGACATGCTGCCTACCCCGTGTGCCGAGCGGCGAACGCGCCGTGCAGCCGCCCGTTGCGAGTTTCATGCCGGTTTCGGTAGCAGCACCACGAAACGCGCGCCGAGCACCCGGCCTTGGGCATCGACCCGGTTCTCCGCCGAGATCCGGCCCCTGAGCGCTTCGACGATCTGCCGGCTGATCGACAGCCCGAGCCCGGAATGCTGGCCGAAATGCTCGCCGGGCGGCCGCTCGGAATAGAACCGGTCGAACACGCTGTCGAGCCGGGCTTGCGGGATGCCGGGCCCCTCGTCGCTGACCGACAGCTCCACCATCCCGCCTGCCTCGGCGGTGGCGAGGATGATCCGCCCGTCCGGCGGCGAGAAGCTGACCGCATTGCCGATCAGGTTGCGCAGCACCTGGACCAGCCGGTCCTCGACCGCCAGCACCACCACCGGGACTGCCGCCTGCACTTCCATGACGGGTCCATCCTCGGCCCGCGTGGCCTGGTGGATCTCGACCAGCGCCGCCAGGATCGGCAGCGCGTCGACCGGCTCGGCGCGGGCGCGCGACAGTTCCGCATCCACCCGGCTCGCATCCGAGATGTCGGTGATCAGGCGATCCAGCCGCCGGACATCCTCGCCGATGATGGTCAGCAGCCGGCGCTGCTGGTTGAGGTCCTCGATGCGCAGCAGGGTCTCGATCGCCGAACGGATCGAGGAGAGCGGGTTCTTGATCTCGTGGGAGACGTCAGCCGCGAACCGCTCGATCGCATCCATGCGCGCCCACAGCGCCCGCGCGCTGTCGTCCAGCGCCTTCGCCAGCTCGCCGATCTCGTCGCGCCGGTTGAGCAGCCGACGCGGCACGCTGCCGCTGCGGCCGATGCCCTCGCGCATGACATGCGCCGAGCCCGCGAGCAGCAGCAGCGGCCGCGCGATGGTGAGCGACAGGTACCACGACAGCAGGACGGTCAGCACCAGCGCCACGCAGAACAGCACCAGGATCGAGAAGCGCACCGCGAACAGTGACCGGTCCACGTCGCGCGCCTCGCGGGTGAGCTGGATGATGCCGACGGTATGGCCGTCATGCATGACCGGCTCGGCCACCGTCACCAGCAGCCGGTGATCGGCGGTGCGGCGAATGTAGGGCGGCGTGTCGGACGGGTCGCTGTCGCCGATGAGCAGTTGCTGGCGCTCGTCGCCGTCCGTGGCGCTGTCGGGGGTATCGGGCGGCTGCGCATCCGGGTCGGCATTGGCCCCGAGGGTTGCGACCCGCAACCGGGTCTCCGGCAGCAGGCTCAGCAGCCGGTCATACACGCGCTGCAGGATGGCACCGAAATCCCGGCTGCTGCCCCGGCTGGCGGCCGGCCGGCCCGCGGCGGCCGCGGCGGACCCCTTGGTCTTGGGATCGGGGGGCTTGGGATCGGGGGTCTCGGGATCGGCGGCTTCGGGATCGGCGCGGCTGTCGGCGATCTGCTGCCCGTCGGGCGCGAACAGGCGAGCCTGCGCGCTCGGGCTCGGCTCGGTCAGGCGCAGCAGCAACGGCCTGACCAGTTCCGGCACCAGCACGGTGTTGTCGTCGATGTCGGCGCCCCCCGGATGGCTCGCCGGGTGCGCAGCATCCCCCGTGCGCACGCGCGGGCGGCTGTGCATCGCCACCCTTGGCAGCGCCACCCGTGGATGCGGCGTCGCGGGAGCGCCGGCTGCCCGCTGCCCGATCGCGCTCTGGCCGAGCGCGCCGGCATAGATCCGGGCCTGCTCGCGCAGCGCGGTGACCTCGGCCTCGAGCAGGCTGTTCTGGAACTGGTTCAGGTAGAGCAGGGTCGCGACCAGCAGCGCCAGCGGCAGGGCGTTGACCAGCAGGATCCGGCGCATGAGCGGGGAGACCCAGCGGCGCGAGCGGCGCGGCGATGGAACGCCCGGTTTCGCGGCCACGGCGGGAGACGGCGTGCCCGGAGGTGTTGCCTCCCGCGTTGCAAGCGTGTCCGGCACCGCGCTAGGGGCCCGTCCGAAAATGCGCTACGCTGAGCAAGAGTGTCGCACCGCAGCACGGCCGTCGTGGCATTCGAGAACCGGAGCGGAGCGGCCTTTCTGGCCGTGAGCACCGGAAGCGCAGAAAGCCGCGTCGGATTGCCAGTGTAGTAGCATTCTCGGATGGGCCCCTACTCTTCCTTGTAGCGGTAGCCGATGCCATACAGCGTCTCGATCTGGTTGAAGTTGTCGTCGATCTGCCGGAACTTCTTGCGGACGCGCTTGATGTGGCTGTCGATGGTGCGGTCGTCGACGTAGATGTTCTCGCCGTAGGCCGCGTCGATCAGCTGGTCGCGCGACTTCACCAGGCCGGGACGCGCCGCCAGAGCCTTGACCAGCAGGAACTCGGTCACCGTGAGCTGGATGTCGGCGCCGCGCCACAGGCACTGGTGCCGGGTCTCGTCGAGCGACAGGTCGCCGCGCACCACGCTGCTCGGCGGCGGCGCGCCCGACGGGTCGCCGCGGGTCGCATCGTTGCGCCTGAGCAGTGCCCGGATGCGCTCGAGCAGCAGGCGCTGCGAGAACGGCTTGGTGATGTAGTCGTCCGCGCCGAGGCGCAGGCCCATGAGCTGGTCCACCTCCTCGTCCTTGCTGGTCAGGAAGATCACCGGCAGCTGCGACCGGCTGCGCAGGCGCTGCAGCAGCTCCATCCCGTCCATGCGCGGCATCTTGATGTCGAGCACGGCGAGGTCCACCGGCTTGGCGATCAGGCCCTGCAGCGCGCTCTCGCCGTCGGTGTAGGTGCGGACCTGGTAGCCCTCGGCCTCCAGCGTCATCGAAACCGAGGTCAGGATGTTGCGATCATCGTCGACGAGGGCGATCGTCTGCTTCATCGCGTCCAATCGTGTATCTCCTGGATGACGTTAGCCGGCCGGGTGGAAGGCGGCATCCTTAGCCGGTAGCCGGAGGGAAATAAATGAAATCGGACGCCGGCACGGTTCGGCTCGCACGCGACATCCTGCGCTCCAGCCGCTCGGCGAGCCTGGCGACACTCGCCGACGGCGCGCCGTTCGCGAGCCTGGTCACGCCCGCGACCTCCTGCGGGCTCGACCTGCTGATGCTGGTGTCGGGCCTGTCGCGCCATGCGAGGCACCTGCGGTCCGACCCGCGTTGTGCGCTCCTGGTGGCGGGCAGTTCCGAGATGGCGGGCAGTTCCGGGGCCGCCAACCCGCAGACGATCCCGCGCCTCACCGTCACCGGGACCGCCGAACCGGTGCCGCCGGACGATCCGCACGGCAGCCTGCTGCGCGACCGGTGGGTGCGCATCCATCCCTATGGCGCGCTCTATGCCGGGTTCGGCGATTTCACCCTGTGGCGGCTGCGCCCGCAGGCGATCCACATGGTGGCCGGCTTCGGGCGGACGCACGCGCTCGATGGCCGGATGGTGCAGCCGGACATCGACCTCGCGGAGCAGGAGGCCCCGCTGCTGCAGACGGCGCGGGCGCGCTGGCCGGAGGCGGAGATCGTCGCCATCGACGCCGACGGCTACGATACCGGCCCGGCGCCCAGCCCCGATCCGGACGGCACGGCTGTCACGCAGCGGATCGCCTTCGATCAACCGATCGCCTCGCCCGATGCGGCACTTGCGGCCTTGGATGACATCTTATCGAAGGACGGCGCCACAAGGGCGGGCTGAGCAGCCGCGCGGCTTTATCGCTTGTCCACGCTCGGCGCCTCACCTACGTGGACCCTATGAAGCACGACGATATGGAATCCATGTCAGCACACATGCCCGACCCGCACGACGCCGAACCAACCTCCAGCGCCAATGCCGTGCCCGCGGACCTGCAGGAGGACCCAACTCCGGCCGCCGGTTCGGAGACGGTGATGCAGGCCGCGACGGCGCGCATACGCGAGCTAGAAGCCGGCCTCGAGGAGATGCGGGACAAGTGGCTGCGCTCCGAAGCCGAGATCCAGAACGTACGCACCCGCTCGCGGCGCGACGTCGATGACGCGCGCCAGTATGCGGTGCAGAAATTCGCGCGCGACGTGGTCGAGGTGGCGGAGAACCTGCGGCGCGGTCTCGCCAGCCTGCCGCCCGCGTCGGAGAACGACAACCCGCTGACCAGCAAGCTGCGCGAAGGCTTCGAGAGCGTCGAGCGGTCGTTCCTCGGTATCCTGGAGCGCAACGGCATCACCGGCACCGACCCGACCGGCGCGCTGTTCGACGCCAACCTGCACCAGGCGATGGCGGAGCAGCCGAGTGCGGATCATCCGCCCGGCACCGTGCTGCAGGCCTGGACCTCGGCCTGGACCCTGAACGGGCGCCTGCTGAAGCCCGCCATGGTGGTGGTCGCGAAGGCGACCGGGGATGACGCGGCCCGCGCGCATGCCGGCGCTGCGGCCAAGGCGCATGCCGGTGCTACGGGAGCGACGGAAAGCCTCGACAAGACCGTCTAGGCCCGTCACTTTACCCCTGTTAAGGCTCTGCCCGCATTTTGTGCATTTGGGCGGACCCCGAGGGCTTGTCGGCAACGATGGCCCTGAATACATCAAATGACATCCATTGGGCCGTTTCCGGTGCTTCGGGCCGGATCCGGCTGCTGAAAAGGAGAGTTTGCATGAGCAAGGTTATCGGCATCGATCTCGGCACCACCAATTCCTGCGTATCGATCCGCGAAGGCGACGACAACCGGGTGATCGAGAACAGCGAGGGTGCCCGCACCACCCCCTCCATGGTCGCCTTCACCGAGAACAACGAGCGCCTCGTCGGCCAGTCCGCCAAGCGCCAGGCGGTCACCAACCCGACCAACACCCTGTATGCCGTCAAGCGCCTGATCGGGCGTCGCTTCGAGGATCCGACCGTCGAGAAGGATCGCGGGCTGGTGCCGTATGCCATCGTCAAGGGCGAGAACGGCGATGCCTGGGTCGAGGCGAGAGGCCAGAAATATGCGCCGAGCCAGATCAGCGCCTTCGTGCTCGGCAAGATGAAGGAGACCGCCGAGACCTATCTCGGCGAGCCGGTGACGCAGGCCGTCATCACCGTCCCGGCCTACTTTAACGACGCCCAGCGCCAGGCGACCAAGGATGCCGGCCGCATCGCCGGCCTCGACGTGCTGCGCATCATCAACGAGCCGACCGCGGCGGCACTCGCCTACGGCATGGACCGCAAGAACGGCGGCACGGTGGCGGTGTACGATCTCGGCGGCGGCACCTTCGACGTGTCGGTGCTGGAGATCAGCGACGGCGTGATCGAGGTGAAGTCGACCAACGGCGACACCTTCCTGGGCGGCGAGGACTTCGATGCCCGGATCATCGATTACCTGGCGGACGAGTTCAAGCGCGAGCAGGGCATCGACCTCAAGCGCGACAAGCTTGCCTTGCAGCGCCTCAAGGAAGCTGCCGAGAAGGCCAAGATCGAGCTCTCCTCCTCCAAGGAGACCGAGATCAACCTGCCCTTCATCACCGCCGACGCCACCGGGCCGAAGCATCTGGTGCTGAAGCTGAGCCGGGCCAAGCTCGAAAGCCTGGTCGACGACCTGATCCAGCGGACGCTCGGCCCGTGCCGCGCGGCGCTGAAGGATGCGTCGGTTTCGGCCGGCGAGATCGAGGAGGTGATCCTGGTCGGCGGCATGACCCGCATGCCGAAAGTCATCGAGACGGTGAAGCAGTTCTTCGGGCGTGAGCCGGCCCGCAACGTGAACCCGGACGAGGTGGTGGCGATCGGCGCCGCGATCCAGGGCGCGGTGCTCAAGGGCGACGTCAAGGATGTGCTGCTACTCGACGTGACGCCGCTCTCGCTCGGCATCGAGACACTCGGCGGCGTGTTCACCCGCCTGATCGACCGCAACACCACGATCCCGACCAAGAAGAGCCAGACCTTCTCGACCGCCGAGGACAGCCAGAACGCGGTGACCATCAAGGTCAGCCAGGGCGAGCGCGAGATGGCGGCCGACAACAAGATGCTCGGCCAGTTCGACCTGATGGGCATTCCGCCGGCGCCGCGCGGCGTGCCGCAGATCGAGGTGACGTTCGACATCGACGCCAACGGCATCGTCTCGGTGTCGGCGAAGGACAAGGCGTCGGGCAAGGAGCAGCAGATACGCATCCAGGCCTCGGGCGGCCTTTCCGACAAGGACATCGAGCGCATGGTGCGCGAGGCGGAGGCGAACGCGGAAGCCGACAAGGCCAAGCGCGAGGGTGTCGAGGCACGCAACCAGGCCGAGGGCCTGGTGCACCAGACCGAGCGGACACTCTCGGAGAGCGGCGACAAGGTCGCGGCCGCCGACCGCAGCGAGGCCGAGGCGGCGATTGCGGCAGTCAAATCGGCGATCGCCGGCAGCGACGTGGCGGCGGTCAAGGCTGCCTCGGAGAAGCTCGGCCAGGTGGCAATGAAGATCGGCGAAGGCCTCTACAAGCAGGAGCAGGCCAGCGCGGGTGCCACGGGTCCCAGTGCTGCGGGACCAGGTGCCACGGGTCCGGGTTCGGCGGGGCCGTCCACCGGGCCGTCCGGCGAAAAGGTGGTCGATGCCGACTTCGAGGATGTGGACGACAAGAAGAAGTCCGCCTGAACCGGATCAGACCACGCGAGACGTCCGGGCCTGCCAGAAGCGGTCCGGACATGATCCAGGCGGAGGCGCCCGTGCTTCGTGAGAAGGCGGGCGCCGCTTTGTCATGACGACCACGCAGTCCCTTGACGGGAGGCGTGTTGCGCCGATGAGGACAGGATGGCGAAGCAGGATTACTACGCGACCCTGGAAGTCGCCCGGGACGCTTCCGCGGACACGCTGAAGAAGGCCTACCGCAAGCTCGCCATGAAGTATCACCCGGACCGCAATCCGGGCGACAGGGCCGCCGAAGGTCGCTTCAAGGAGCTGAACGAGGCCTACGACATCCTCAAGGACGACCAGAAGCGGGCCGCCTACGACCGCTTCGGGCATGCCGCCTTCGAGGGTGGCGGCGCGGGGGCGGCGGCCGGCGGCTTCGATTTCGGCGGTGGCGGCCTCGGCGACATCTTCGACCAGGTGTTCGGCGACATGATGGGCGGACGCCGCGGCGGAGGCCGCCAGCGTGCCGGCGCCGACATTCGCGCCCAGGTCGAGATCAACCTGACCGACGCCTTCACCGGGTCGAAGGTGCCGCTGCGGGTGCCGACCCGGATCGCCTGCGAGGCCTGCGCCGGCACCGGCTCGGAGAACAAGGACCGCGCGGCCGAGACCTGCCCGACCTGCCACGGCGCCGGCAAGGTGCGGGCGCAGCAGGGCTTCTTCCTGGTCGAGCGGGCCTGCCCGACCTGCGGCGGCAATGGCCGCGTGGTGCGCAACCCCTGCAAGGTCTGCCAGGGTGCGGGCACCGTCGAGCGCGAGCGCAGCCTGAACGTGCAGATCCCGGGCGGCGTCGAGGATGGCACCCGCATCAGGCTGTCCGGCGAGGGCGAGGCCGGCGGCGCCGGCATCCCGGCCGGCGATCTCTATGTGCATGTCGGCGTGCGCCCGCACGAGATTTTCCAGCGCGACGGCGCCAACATCTTCTGCCGGGTGCCGCTGCGCATGACCCAGGCGGCGCTCGGAGCGGAGGTGGAGGTTCCGGTCATCGATGGCAGCCGGACCCGGGTGAAGATCCCCGCCGGGACCCAGACCGGCGAGCAGTTCCGCCTGCGTGGCAAGGGCTTCTCGGTGCTCCGCTCCGCAGCCCGGGGCGACATGTATATCCAGGTCGCGGTGGAGACGCCGCAGCATATCAACAAGCGGCAGCGCGAGTTGCTGGAGGAGCTGGAGGGCGAGGCGGCGGCCCATGCGCGGTCGAGTCCGGAGAGCGACGGCTTCTTCGCCAAGGTGCGCGACTTCTTCGAGGGCAAGGTCTGAGAGCTTGTTTGCAAACCCCTGTTGCTGGCGATCCGACGCACCTTTTCTGTGCTCCGCGGCTCACGGCCAGACGGCCGCTCCGCTCCGGTGCTCGGAAAGCCACGACGGGCGCGGGCTTGCAGCCCGCTATCATCCAGCATCAGGCGTTTGCAAACTGATGCGGTGGACGGCTCCTGTGCGGCATCGATGTGCCAGGCTCGTAGCTGTTGAGGCAACGGGCAAAAGGAGCCGTCCACCATGGAGATTACCACGATCGGTCTGGACATCGCCAAGCGCGTGTTCCAGGCACACGGCGTTGACGCGTCCGGCCAGGCGGTGCTGCGCCGCAAGCTACAGCGGGCGGAAGTGCTGGCGTTCTTCAAGAGCCTGAAGCCGTGCCTGGTCGGCATCGAGGCGTGCGGCACGGCGCATTATTGGGCACGGGAGATCAAGGCGCTGGGCCACGAGGTGCGGCTGATGCCGGCGAGCTACGTCAAGCCCCCAAGCTACGTCAAGCCCTACGTCAAGCGCGGCAAGACGGACGCAGCCGACGCGGAAGCAATCTGCGAGGCCGTCACCCGGCCGACCATGCGTTTCGTGCCGGTCAAATCGGCCGAACAACAGGCCGTGCTGATGCTGCACCGGACGCGCGAGCTGCTGGTGCGGCAGCGAACCATGCTGGTGAACGCGTTGCGCGGGCATATGGCCGAGCTCGGCGTGATCGCTCCCCAAGGGATCAGCCGCGTGGCGGACCTGGTCGCCGTGCTCATGGGGGAGAACACGGCGAGCGTGCCGACGCTGGCCCGCCACGCCCTGCGTGGGCTGGCCGCGGAGTTGGAAGCAGTGGGCATCCGGGTAAAGGAAATCGAGGCGGCAATCCTGGCCTGGCACAAAGACAACGAGGTCAGCCGCCGGCTTGCGACCATTCCCGGCGTGGGGCCGATCACCGCTTCCGCCATCGTGGCCACCGTCACCGATCCCACCCAGTTCCACTCCGCCCGTCAGTTTGCCGCCTGGATCGGGCTGGTGCCCAAGCAGAACAGCAGTGGCGGCAAGCAACGCCAAGGCGGCATTTCCAAGCAGGGCGATCGAACCCTGCGGCGGTTGCTTGTGCTCGGTGCAACGGCGGTAATCCGCCACGCCCGAACCAAGAGCACACCGGAGGTGGCCTGGCTGAAGGGTGTGCTGGAGCGTCGCCCGGCACGGCTCGCATCCGTGGCGCAGGCTAACAAAACGGCGCGCATCGTTTGGGCGCTGCTGGCCCGGGGCGGAAGCTATTGCACGCCGGCAGCAGCTACACCGGCCGTGGTTTGACGGCGTAACAGGATCCCTGCCGGCCAACGCCGCGGCTGGCAGGGTGTGAGGGCAGCAACGACGTGATGGCAAACCGGTCGAACCCGGGGCTTGGCAGAACCCGTTTAGAGTCTTGCGCCTCCGAGCGCGCGAAACTGATTGGGAGCCAGGCCGCGAACTGCATCAAGGCCAGCGGTCATGGGCCGCGCAAACAGGCCGGACACATGACCGCACCCGACCGCGGCGCCGAAGTCAAATTGCCCTTGCGTCAAGGGAGCCGTCCACACAAGGCTCTAAGCTATCCAGCTGTGGCATGACGGCCACGTCACAATTGTAGCAAGTGCGTGACAACCAGTTTCTGCTTGACAGTGATGTTGAAACCACTCGGAGGAGGTCGTAGTTAATGAGTTGTCCGCGGTGACGTCCCCCCCCCCACCCGCACCTCGGGCAAATACAGGCGGCGCGGCCGATGCGGTCGCGCCGCCGCCTTTGCGGGCTCCGGCTGAGTGATGCGCATCGGCGTTGCCGGGATCAATGGTCGGGTCGGCAGCGTGCTCATCGAGGCAATCCGGCAGCGCGGCGACCAGCTCACCGGTGGTTTCGACCGTCCCGGTGCCGGGCGCCAGGCACCAGCGCCGGACATCACGTTGTTCCACAGCCTCGAAGAACTCGCCGCCGTCTCGGACGTGGTCGTCGATTTCACCGTGGCTGCAGCCGTGACGGCGCACTCAAACGCCATCTCTCGGCATCGGGCGGCGTGGGTGCTCGGCACCACCGGATTGTCCGAGGCGGCCCAGCTCGGGGTGGTGCAGGCAGCGCGACACGTGCCCGTGGTGCAGGCCGCCAACTTCTCGCCCGGCGTGACGCTGGTGCTCGACCTCGCTGCCCGCCTGGCGGCGGCGCTGCCGCCCGAGGACTACGACGCCGAGATCGTCGACATGCATCATCGTCAGAAGCTGGACGCACCGTCGGGCACCGCGCTTGCGATCGGCAACGCGGTCGCCGCCGCGCGCGGTACCACGCTCGCGGCCGTTCGCGACAGCGGGCGTGACGGCGTGACCAGTGCGAGGGCGACCGGCGCGATCGGCTTTGCCTCGCTGCGCGGCGGCCAGGTGGTCGGCGAGCATACGGTGCTGTTCACCGCATCTGACGAGCAGATCGGCCTGACGCATCGCGCCTTCGATCGACGTACATTCGCAGCCGGCGCGATCCGGGCGGCCCACTGGGCCCACGGCCGGCCACCGGGCCTGTACAGCATGCGGGACGTTCTCGGCCTGCGCTGAGGCACACCGGGCTGCGGCTGCCGTCCTTGACCGCACCGGCCAATTCCGCCAAATCTCCGGCGCCCAAACGTCGCCGGAACGTTACTCCCGTCGCGGCGGGGTCTTACGCGGCGAGAGGCATACCATGCGCGACAAGGGCGAGTTCCTGTTCACCTCGGAATCCGTGTCCGAAGGACATCCGGACAAGGTGGCGGACCGGATCAGCGACACGGTGCTCGACGCCTACCTTGCGGCCGATCCCGAGGCTCGTGTCGCCTGCGAAACCATGGTCACCACCAACCGGATCATTCTCGCCGGTGAAGTGCGCGGGCCCGAGGGTGTCAACGAGACGCTGGAACATGCGGTGCGCGAGGCGGTGCGCGACATCGGCTATGACCAGAAGGGCTTCTCCTGGCGTCACGCCGAGTTCCACAACTACCTGCACGAGCAGTCCGCCGACATCGCGGTCGGCGTCGACAGCGCCGGCAACAAGGATGAGGGCGCCGGCGACCAGGGCATCATGTTCGGCTTCGCGACACGCGAGACGCCGTCGCTGATGCCGGCGCCGCTGCACTACGCGCACGGCATCCTTGCCCGCATCAACACCCTGCGCAAAGCCGGCGATGCGCGCGCGCGCGGCCTGCTGCCGGATGCCAAGAGCCAGGTCACGCTGCGCTACCTCGACGGCAAGCCGGTCGGCGCGACCAGCGTGGTGATCTCGACTCAGCACGAGGAGAGCCTGACCCAGGCCGAGATACGCGAGGAACTCACCGCCATCGTGCGCGACGTGCTGCCCGAGGGCTGGATGTGCCCGGATGCCGGGTTCTACACCAACCCGACCGGCATCTTCGTGATCGGCGGCCCGGACGGCGATGCCGGACTGACCGGACGCAAGATCATCGTCGACACCTATGGCGGTGCGGCGCCGCACGGCGGCGGCGCGTTCAGCGGCAAGGATCCGACCAAGGTCGATCGGTCGGCGGCCTATGCCTGCCGATACCTCGCCAAGAACATCGTCGCCGCCGGTCTCGCCGACAGCTGCACGCTGCAGATCTCGTACGCGATCGGCGTCTCGCATCCGCTGTCGGTCTATGTCGATCTGCACGGCACCGGACATGACGTCGAGGAGGCCAAGCTCGAGGCGGTGTTGCGCCAGGTGATGGACCTCACCCCGCGCGGTATCCGTCGCCACCTGCGCCTGAACCGGCCGATCTATGCGCCGAGCGCCGCCTATGGCCATTTCGGACGGACCCCGGATGCTGCCAGGGACGACTTCACGTGGGAGCAGACCGACCTCGCCGCGACGCTGGGCGACGCCTTCGGGCATTGATTGCGGCCAAGCCGCCGCCCGGCCGCCTGTACGGCCGCCAGCGCAGTCATCCGCTGCGGCCCAGGCAGCAGAAGCTCCTCGACGAGACGCTGCCACGCCTGCGCTTCAAGCCGGAGCTGGCCGCCGACCCGGCTGCGGCCTTCGGACGACCGCCATCGGCGCTGTGGCTGGAAGTCGGCTTCGGCGGCGGCGAGCACACGCTGGCCCAGCATGCGGCGCATCCCGACATCGGACTGCTCGCCTGCGAGGTGTTCGAGAACGGGCTGTGCTCGCTGCTGACGCGCCTGGTGCCGGACGGCGAGGAGGCGACCGCGCCGCTGCCGGACCTGCTGCGGCTGTGGGATGACGACGCGCGCACGCTGCTGCAGGCGCTGCCGGAAGGCTGCCTCGACCGCATGTTCCTGCTGTTCCCCGACCCCTGGCCGAAGTCGCGCCACGCCAAGCGCCGGTTCGTGCACCCGCAGACAATTTCGCTGGTCGCGACCAAGCTGCGTCCCGGCGGCGAGTGGCGGATCGCCAGCGACGATCCGACCTACCAAAGCTGGGTTGACGAGGTGATGCGCGAGCAGTCGCTGTTCACCGGCAAGGCGCCTGCTTTTGTGCGTCCGGATGGCTGGCCGCCGACCCGCTACGAGGCCAAGGCGCTGGCTGCGGGACGGAGGCCGTTGTACTGGAGCTTCATCCGGGCCGGCTGATCAACGTCGGGAGGCTGCCGCAAGATGCTGCAAACGCTCGTTGCCCTGTTGCTTGCGAGCGTGGTGATGGTGCCGATCTCGCGCCGGCTGGGCTTCGGCGCCGTGCTCGGCAACCTGGTCGGGGGTGCTGTGATCGGACCGGTCGGCCTCGGCCTGATACGCAGCCCAGGCCAGATCGCCAGCGTCTCGCAGCTCGGCGTGGTCATGCTGCTGTTCCTGATAGGGCTGGAATTGCGACCGCGGCGGCTCTGGGTGATGCGTCGCGCGGTGTTCGGGCTCGGCTCGGCGCAGGTGGTCGCAACCAGCGTCGTGCTGGCCTTGCTGATGGTCTGGCTGCCCGGGCTCGGCCTGCATACCGGCGGCTGGGCCGGCCCGACCGTCCTTGCGGTCGGACTCGCGCTGTCCTCGACCGCCATCGTGCTGCCGATGCTGGGCGAGCGCGAGCTGCTCGGAGGCCGGGCCGGGCGGGATGCCTTTGCCGTGCTGCTGCTGCAGGACGTCGCCTTCATCCCGCTGGTCGCCCTGGTGCCGCTGCTGGCCGCCGGCAACACCGCGCTCAGCCATGCCATCCCCTGGCAGAGCGTATCGCTCGGCGCGGCGGCGATCGCCGTGATCCTGGTCGGTGGCCGCTACCTGGTTCCGGCCTTGTTCCGGCTGATCGGCGGGGCGCGGTCGCCGGACGTGTTCACCGCCATGGCGCTGCTGACCGTGCTCGGCACCGCCTGGATCGCCAGCCTGGTCGGGCTGTCGATGTCGCTCGGCGCCTTCCTGGCCGGCGTGCTGCTGTCGAACTCGACCTGGCGGCACGAGATCCAGGCCGATATCGAGCCGTTCGAGGGCGTCCTGCTCGGCTTCTTCTTTCTCTCGGTTGGCATGTCGGCGCGCCTCGGCCTGCTGGTCACCGCACCGGTCACCATCCTGCTCGGCAGCATCGGCCTGATCGCCGTCAAGGCCCTCGTGGTATTCGCACTCGGCCGGATCGCTGGGCAGCCGGCCAAGGAGGCGGCGCGTTTCGCCGCCGCGCTGCCGCAGGGCAGCGAGTTCAGCTTCGTGCTGTTTGCAGCCGCGATCGGGGCCGGGGTGCTGGCGCCGGCGCAGTCCGAGATCGCGACGCTGGTGATCGCGCTGTCGATGGCCGCGACCCCGGTGTTGTTCAGCCTGTCGGAGCGGCTGCTGATCCCGCGCCTGGGCCGAGCGGCGGCGCCGGTCTATGACGAGATCGACGGCCAGGACGCGCCGGTGATCATCTGCGGCGTCGGCCGGGTGGGCCAGATCGTCGGCCGTGTCCTGCGCACCCAGGGCATCCGCTTCACCGCGCTGGACCAGGACCAGGACCAGATCGAGATCCTCCGCAGGTTCGGCACCAAGGTCTATTACGGCAATCCCTCGCGGCCGGACCTGCTGCGCGCGGCCGGCGCCGAGACCGCGAAGCTGCTGGTGGTGGCGCTGGCCGATCCCGAGGAGAGTGTGCGCGTGGTGGAGATCGCCCGACGCAACTTCCCCGACCTGCGCATCCTGGCCCGCGTCCGCAACCGGCGGCATGCCCACCTGCTGATGCAGCTCGGGGTGCACGGGCTGGTGCGCGAGACCTTCCATTCGAGCCTGCGCCTGACCGAACAGGTACTGGACGGCCTGGGCTACGACCGGGCCGTCTCGCGCGAGCTTGTCGCCCGCTTCCAGGAGGCCGACGAGCGCACCCTGTACGAGAGCCTGGCGTATTTCGATGACGAGAAGCGACTGATCCAGGGCAGCAAGCAGATCAGCGCCGAGCTCAGCGGGCTTCTGCAGGGTGATACGCTGCCGCAATCCCCGCGGCCGGGTGCCACCGGCCCGAGGCCGGAGCAGACCGTCACGTCTCGAAGCTGACGCCGGTCAGTTGCTCGGAGAGCGTCCACAGGCGCGAGGCAATGACGGGATCGGCTGCCTGCGGCATGATGACCGAAGCGCCGACCGGGCCACGGGTCTCGCCGAGGCCGGTCGGGCCATAGTAGCCGCCGCCCCTGGCATCGGATGCGATGGCGGCGAACAGCGACGGCAGCGCGCCGTCGCGGGCACTCTGCGCCAGGGTGTTGAAGCTAAAGGCCATCAGCTTCTCCTTCAGCCCCGGGGCGCCCTGGCCGGGCCCGTTGAAGACGATGTCGGTGCGCGACCAGCCGGGATGGGCCGCCACGCTGAGCAGGTTCCAGTGATGTTGCAGGGCACGCCGCTGCAGCTCGATGGCGAACACCAGCATGGCCAGCTTGCTGCGGCCGTAGGCACGGAACGGGTTGTAGTTGCGTTCGGACTGCAGGTCGCCGAGGTCCAGGGTCGCGCGCCGGTGCGCGAGGCTCGCGACGCTGGCGACGCGGCCGCCGCCTGCGGCGTTCTGCAGGGCGTGGCGCAGCCGTCCGGTCAGGGCGAAGTGCGACAGGTAGTTCACGCCGATCTGCCGCTCGAAGCCGTCCTCGGTCAGCAGACGCTCGGGGAAGCCCATCACGCCGGCATTGTTGACCAGGATGTCGACCGCGGGATGCGCCGCCAGGATGCCGTCGGCGAAGCGCGCCACCGACGCCAGGCTGTTGAGGTCGATCATCTCGAAGCGCGCGTCGGAAGCGGGCAGGGAGCGCTTGATGCGTGCCACCGCCTCGGTGCCCTTCGAAGGATTGCGGGCAGCGAGGATGGTGGTGGCCCCGCGGCGGGCCAGTCCGAGCGCCGTCTCGTAGCCGATCCCCCCGGTCGCACCGGTGACGATGGCAATCTTGCCGTTCAGGCTTGGTGCATCACCCAGGGTCCAGCCGTCTCTCGTGCGCGCCATGCTCCCGCCCCCTGCTGCCTGCTCACAAACGCTGCCCACTCACAAACGCCGTCGGGCCACAAACACGGCGCCCCCGCGGCAGTTGCCCGAACCCCCCGGCACCCCGGGCGCTGCACCGTTATGGATCATGATGACACCAGCATCGCCCATATGCGCCAAGCCATCGCGCTGGCGAAGGCAGCGCGGACGGCGCCCGGCAGCTCCCCGATCGGCTGCGTGATCGTGCTGGACGGGCGCATCGTCGGCGAGGCGCATAACGAGGTCGGGCTGCGGCACGATCCGACCGCCCATGCCGAGATCGTCGCCATCCGGCGCGCCTGCGAGAGCCTGGGCCGCGACGATCTGCGCGGCGCCACCCTCTACTCGACGCTGCAGCCCTGCGGCATGTGCAGCATGGCGAGCATCTGGTGCAGCATCGCGCATATCGTTTACGGCGCCTCCCGCCAGGACGTGCACCGGATGTATTTCGAGGATCGCCATCTCGATGTGGTGGACATCCTGCACGACGCCTTCCGCCGCGACATGTCGACAACCGGTGGCGTGCTGGCGGAGGAATGCGCAGCCTTCTACTACAAGCCGGGCGATGCGCCACCGCGCGACGAGCAGGCGAACGTCTGATGCGCGAGGCCGTTGGCTGGATGCGGGCGGGCGCGATTTGAGGCAAGGCCGGAACCGGCTATATCGTGCCGAAGAGATGACCATGTCTGCACTCCAGCCCTGAATGCGGCTGGAGCGAGGGAGAGTTCTGGCTGTGTCCGAGCGGGAAGCGATGGCGTTCGATGTCGTGGTGGTGGGGGCCGGTCCGGCAGGACTGGCGGCCGCGATCCGGCTGAAACAACTGGCGCCGGACGCCACCGTCTGCGTGGTCGAGAAGGGCTCCGAGGTCGGCGCGCACATCCTGTCCGGCGCGGTGATCGAGCCCCGCGCGCTGGACGAGCTGATCCCGGACTGGCGCGAGCGCGGAGCGCCGCTGCACACGCCGGCGACCGAGGACCAGATGCTGTACCTCACCGCGACCGGCTCGTACCGGGTGCCGATGCTCGGCACGGTGATGCCGCACATGAACAACCACGGCAACTACATCGTGAGCCTCGGCGAGGTCTGTCGCTGGCTCGGCAGGCAGGCCGAGGAACTCGGCGTGGAGATCTATCCGGGTTTCGCGGCCGCCGAACTGCTCGAGGAGGACGGCCGCATCGTCGGTGTCGCCACCGGGGACATGGGCATCACCCGCGACGGCGAGCCCGGCCCGAACCACGCACCGGGGATGGAGCTGCGCGCCAGCTATACCCTGTTCGGCGAAGGCTGCCGCGGCTCGCTCGCCAAGCAGCTGATGGCGCGGTTCGGCCTGCGGGAGGGCGTCGATCCGCAGACCTACGGGCTCGGGATCAAGGAGCTCTGGGAAATCCCGGCCGCCAGGCACAGACCGGGCCTGGTGCAGCACAGCTTCGGCTGGCCGCTGGACCGCGCCACCTATGGCGGCTCGTGGCTGTATCATTTCGGCGAGAACCTGGTGTCGTATGGCTTCGTGGTCGGGCTCGACTATGCCAACACCTGGCTGTCGCCGTTCGACGAGATGCAGCGCCTGAAGACGCACCCGTCGGTGCGGCAGCATCTCGAGGGCGGCAAGCGGCTCTCGTATGGCGCGCGCGCACTGTCCGAGGGCGGGCTGCAATCGGTGCCGCGGCTCAGTTTCCCGGGCGGCGCGCTGCTCGGCGACAGCGCCGGCTTCCTCAACGTGCCCAAGATCAAGGGCACGCACACGGCGATGAAGTCCGGCATGCTGGCGGCCGAGGCGGTGGCCGATGCGCTCGCGAAGGGCCGGCCGGCCGAGCCGCGCTCCTATACGAAGCGGGTGCGGGCCTCGTGGCTGTGGACCGAACTGCGCGACGTCCGCAACGTGCGGCCGTCATTCGCGCACCTCGGCACGCTGGGCGGCGCGCTGTATTCCGGCTTCGATGCGATGGTGCTGCGCGGCCGCGCGCCGTGGACGCTGCGGCACCGGCACGCCGACAACCAGGTGCTCGACGACGCCTCGGCGTCGCCGCCGATCGCGTATCCGAAGCCGGACAACACGCTGACCTTCGACCGGCTGTCCTCGGTCTATCTGTCCAACACCACTCACGAGGAAAACCAGCCGGTCCATCTCAGGCTGCGCGATCCGGCACGCTGGCAGAGCGTGAACTGGGAGCGCTACCGCTCGCCCGAAAGCCGGTACTGCCCGGCGGCCGTGTTCGAGGCGGAGGATACCGAGGCCGGCAGCGCTTCGGGCCCGCGTCTGCAGATCAACGCGCAGAACTGCGTGCACTGCAAGACCTGCGACATCAAGGACCCGACGCAGAACATCGACTGGGCGGCGCCCGAAGGCGGCGGCGGCCCGAACTATCCCGGCGGCATGTAGAAACTTCCCGAAAGCGATAACGAGCTCATGAAACTCCTCGTCCCCGTCAAGCGCGTCGTCGACTACAACGTGAAGGTGCGGGTGAAGGCCGACGGCTCCGGCGTCGAGACCGCGGGCGTCAAGATGTCGATGAACCCGTTCGACGAGATCGCTGTCGAGGAAGCGGTGCGCCTCAGGGAGAAGGGCATCGCGACCGAGATCGTGGCGATCTCGATCGGCGTGCAGCAATGCCAGGAGACGCTGCGTACGGCGCTGGCGATGGGCGCCGACCGCGCGATCCTGGTGCTCACCGAGGCGAGCCCGGAGCCGCTAGCGGTGGCCAAGCTGCTGCGTGCGCTGGTCGAGCGTGAGCAGCCCGGCCTGGTGATCATGGGCAAGCAGGCCATCGACGACGACATGAACGCGACCGGGCAGATGCTGGCCGGGCTGCTCGGCTGGTCGCAGGGCACCTTCGCAAGCCGGGTCGAGCTGTCGGACGGCACCGCCACGGTCACGCGCGAGGTGGATGGCGGACTGGAGACCGTGGCCCTGACGCTGCCAGCGATCGTCACCGCCGACCTGCGGCTGAACGAGCCGCGCTACGCCTCGCTGCCGAACATCATGAAGGCACGCAAGAAGCCGCTGGAGACGGTGTCGCCGGGCGATCTCGGCGTCGATGTGGCACCCCGTCTGACCACGCTGAAGGTGGCCGAACCACCGGTGCGCCAGGCCGGTGTCAAGGTAGGCTCGGTCGCCGAACTGGTGGCAAAGCTGCGAACCGAGGCAAAGGTAATCTGACCATGACCGCTCTCGTCCTGCTCGACCATGTGGACGGCCACATCACGCCGGCCTCGCGTTCCGCCGTCACCGCCGCCGCGGCGCTGGGCGATGTGCACGTGCTGGTGACCGGCACCGGGATCGGCGGTGTTGCCGAGGCGGCATCGAAGATCGCCGGGGTCGGCCGCGTGCTGCGCGCCGATGCCGAAATCTACGACCGCGCGCTGGCGGAGCCGCTGGCGGCCCTGCTGGTGCGGCTTGCACCCGGCTACGATCATGTGCTGGCCGCCGCCACCGCATCCGGCAAGAACGTGATCCCGCGCGCGGCCGGCCTGCTCGATGTGCAGCCGATCAGCGAGATCGTCGCCGTGATGGACGCCGAGACCTTCGTGCGGCCGATCTATGCCGGCAACGCGCTCGCAACTGTGCGCTCCGCGGACGCGAAGAAGCTGATCACCGTGCGCGCCGCCAATTTCGATGCCGCTGCCGCCGAGGGTGGCAGGGCAGCGATCGAGGATGTGCAAGCAGGCGAGGTGCCGGCTTCGATCTCGCGTTTCGTCTCGACCGAACTGTCGAAATCCGAGCGTCCGGAACTGGCCTCGGCGCGGGTGGTGATCTCCGGCGGCCGCGGCATGCAGAACGGCGAGAACTTCAAGCTGATCGAGCCGATCGCGGATGCCCTGGGGGCCGCGATCGGCGCGTCGCGCGCGGCGGTCGATGCCGGGTACGTGCCGAACGACTACCAGGTCGGCCAGACCGGCAAGATCGTGGCGCCGGAACTGTATGTCGCCATCGGCATCTCGGGCGCGATCCAGCATCTCGCCGGCATGAAGGACAGCAAGGTCATCGTCGCCATCAACAAGGATGCCGAGGCGCCGATCTTCCAGGTTGCCGATTACGGGCTGGTCGCCGACCTGTTCGCGGCACTTCCCGAGTTGCAGGCGGAGCTCGCCAAGACCGCCTGAGCGCGCTGCGGAAAAACCCGCGAACTATGCATTCACTACGAAACGAAAGCAGGCCAGGGGCTTTGCCCCCTTCGATCCGCTTCGCGGCTCAAGCCCATCAAGGCGAGGCCTTGAAATCCCTTCTTTTAGAGGAGCGGGGTCTAGGGCCCCCACTGCTCCAAGACGGGGCCCCAGCGGGTCAAGGGCGGAGCCCTTGCGCTTGCTTCTTCGCAGCCCGCTAGGGGTCCGGTAAAAGCGTACCCGAGTGTTCGATTCAGGTTGCCGACGGCATACAACGCCAGGCTCGCCCCGAACCATACCCCCGCCACTTGAATCAGCGGCGCTCCTCGGCGATGTGCCAAAGCACGCCTGTCGGGTCCCACACATAGGCAACGACGAGACCCCATGGCTGGAGCGTCGGCGCGGCCGGCGGGCCGACGCCATAACGGGCAGCAAGATCAAGAGCAGCAATGCGTGCCCACCAAGCCTCTACGTCTTTGACAAGCAAGTGCATCATGAAATGCTCGGCAAAGCCGTCCCGATCATAAGACTGAAGCAAGAAGGCGAAGGGGCCGAGGTGCATAGACGCCATCCCGTCTCCAAGCCGAAAGGTAATGAAACCCAGATCTGTATAGAATTGCAGGCTGATATTAAAGTCTTTGGCGGGCACGAACGGTCGCATTGCGATGACGTCTGCTGCGGAATTGCGGTCGTCCATCTATGTCTCCCCAATCACGATCCGAGCTTTGGGATGGGCTTATACCGCCGCAGTCAGGCTATATTTGCTATAGCCACGGAGCAGCTTCGTTCCCCGGACTCGGCGGTAGGCATGCGTTAAACCGGGATTTGTCAGATATTCACGATCTGCTTGACCTGTGCAAGCAGGTCGAGCAACAGGTCCACGGTCGCTTCGATACTGCCCAACCCTTTTGCTTCCCTGGCGCGGCCGCCGAGCTCGAGGTCAATCGCGCCGTGCAGCGTGGCGTAGATCAGCCCGGTCAGCCTTGTCGTTTCAATCGGTCGGAGGCTTCCGCCCGCCTGGCACCGCTGGACAATGGCGCCAAAGGCCTGGAACGCACCCACTGCTGCGATCTCCATGGCGCCGCCTGCCGATGGCAAATCCGGGTCGCTGAACAGCAGGCGGTACCGGGCCGGGTGTTCCCGCGCATAAGCGATCAGCACCCTCGCTGCCCCCCCGAGTGACGGGCCGACATCCTGCAGATTGCCGGCTTCTGCCTGGAACGCTTGTCTCAGCCCGTCGAAGTCCCGCTCCGCAACTGCAGCCAGCAGGGCGCTGCGGTCGCGGAAGTGCCGGTACGGCGCGTTATGCGACACGCCCACCATGTCGGCAACCGCCCGCAACGTGACCGCGCCCTGCCCGCCGGCGTCCAGCAAGTCGGACGCTACCGCGACAAGGCGCAGCTTGGTGTTTTCGACCATGCGGGAAACTTGACCGTTCAGGTTGACAACGTCAACCGCACCGCCCAGGTTGACGCTGTCAACAAGAGGATCTTGGGTATGCAGACTGTCGTTGTAACAGGTGTCTCCAGCGGCATCGGCAAGAGCATCGCCTTGCTGATGGTCAAAAGCGGCTGGCGGGTTTTCGGCAGCGTACGGAAGGATGTGGACGCTCAGGCGCTCCAGGCTGAGCTTGGCGAGGCGTTCGTCCCGCTCGTTTTCGACGTTGCGGACGATGCCGCCGTCATCGCGGCATCGGTCGCGGTCCGGGCACGATTGGCCGGCCGAACCCTGGACGGACTGGTGAACAACGCAGGCATCGCCTTATCCGACCCTCTGCTTGTCCAGACCGTTGCCAACTTCCGCAAGCAGATCGAGGTCAACCTGGTCGGGATGTTTGCCGTCACGCGGGCTTTCGCACCGCTGCTCGGCGCAGACCCGGCCCTTACAGGACCCAAGGGGCGGATCGTCAACATGAGCTCGGTCGGCGGCAGGATCGGGCCACCCTTCCTGGGCGCCTACGCCGCTGCCAAGCATGGCGTGGAGGGCTTCTCCGACAGCCTCCGCCGGGAACTGCAACTGGTCGGCATCGATGTGGTCATCATCGGACCCGGTTCTGTCGCAACACCGATCTGGGACAAGTCGGAAGCAGTGCCATCCGCCCATCTCGCCGGAACGATTTGGGAACGGCCTTTCCGCGCGTTCACCGACTACATGATAAAGGATGGACGCAAAGTGCTGGCGCCTGAGCGCATCGGCGAGGTCGTAAGGACGGCGCTCACGACCGCCAAACCCCGAGCACGCTACGCGCCGGTTCCGGGCAAGTTGCTGAACTGGATCCTGCCCACGACGCTGCCTCGCCGCGTCGTGGACCGATTGATCGGCAGGCAGCTTGGCCTAATGAAGGGCCCGGAGACCGCGAACGGGCGCCAGCAGTAGCAGGCCTCCTGCGGCGTGCGCCCGCAGCGTCGCCAAGCGCTGGTGGCTTCTCCGCAGCCTGTTAGGCCGGCTTTATGCGCGGGCCGTAGATCCGCATCGATCTTTTATGGCCCGGGATCTAACTCTTTCTGCACCGGCGATACGATACGCCGCGATGGAGAGAGATACATGGGCGAGACACTTCGCGATCGTCGACTTCGCTATGCGCGCGCGATTCTGGACTCCCGGTCGACGGCGACCGCACTGCTCGGGGAGAGTTCCGACCTGGACGGCCTCCGCGTTCTCGTACTCGGCGCGGCTGCGTCCGAGACACTCTGCGCGTTGATGCATACCGAATGCCGCAACGCCGAGGCGCGACTGCCGGATGCGAGTTGCGACGCCCGTATGGCGGACCTCGTCCTGGCGCCGCATGTGACGCTGGTCACCCTTGGGCGTGTGGTCAGACAGGCGGCGTGGGCGCTCGACCAGCATGGCCGAATCGTGATTGCGGTGCCGGGCGGCGAGCGCGACTTCATCGGCAGCGCGACCAGGGAGCTGCTGCAGGCCGGCTTCGAGACACCGATCCTGCAGGGCGGGCACGGACAGATCTGCATCCATGCCTCGCCCGGCGAAAGATCAAGCCGGAACTGACCTGTCCCCCTGCATCAAGGCCCCCTGCATCAAGGCCTGGGGGATCAGGGAATGACGCGGTTGGCCTTCAAGGTGGTGAACAAATCGAAGAACGAGTCGAGCGTCGGCTGGTAGTCGAGAAAGCCCAGTCGGCGGCTCTTGCTCATGTCGGTGACAACCTCGAATGGGCGCCCGAGATCGGCGTCCGTGTGCCAAGGCGACACCAGCCGGTCGAGTACAGGCTCGACCAGGCCGCGCCGGGCGGCGATTTGCGACCAGGCTTCGGCATCGTGCTGCATCTGGGTTTCGAGCGGCGCCGGCTGGTCCGGATACGGCGCCGGCTCGACGCCGAAATACTCGGCGAGACGCTGCCACATCCAGTTCCAGCGGAAGATGTCGCCGTTGACCACGTTGAAGTCCTGGTTGCGTCCGGCGGCACACGTCGAAGCCCATTCGAGGTGACGAGCCAGCAGGCGCGCATCGGTCATGTCGGTCAGGCCGTTCCATTGCGCCGCAGAGCCCGGAAACAGGAACGGCCGGCCGAGTTCGCGGCACAGGCTCGCATAGACCGCCAGCGTCACGCCCATGTTCATCGCATTGCCGAGCGCATAGCCGATGATGGTGTGCGGCCGGTGCACGCTCCAGCCGAAGCCGCGCTTGTCGGCAGCCTCGAAGACCGCGTCCTCCTGCACGTAGTAGAAGTTCAGGACAGGCAACCGCCCCTGCTCCTCGCGGAACGGCGTCGGCGGCAGTGCGCCCTGCCCGTAGGACTCGAACGGCCCGAGATAGTGCTTGAGCCCGGTCACCAGGGCCACGTGCTGCAACGGAACATCGGCGAGGGCCCCGAGGAGGTTGCGGACCAGGGCGCCGTTGACGGCGCAGTTCTCCGCTTCGGTGGCCTGGCGCATCCAGGTACTGAAGAACACGTGCGTCGGCCTGACATGTGCCACGGCGGAATGCAGCGCCCCGGGCTGCAGCAGGTCGGCGGCGAGCGGAATGACACCGTCGATGTCGGTGCGTGGGCGGCGTGCGAGGCCGTGCACAACCCAACCCTGGTCTGCGATATGCCGGGCGAGCGTTGCGCCAACGATGCCGCTGGCTCCGACTACGAGGGCAGTATGCGGCATTCGGCTTGTCTCCGTGGGTTCCGTCGGCAGATGGGGCCGGGCCGGCTCTACGTCGAGATGGCCGGCGCGCTTTCGCCATCCCGGTCCATCCTGCGGCAGACCAGCAGCACCGTATCGACGCCGGGGAGCTCGACAAGTCCGTCGACCAGATGCAGAGGTTTCGCAAGGCACAGCCCAAGCGGCATGAAGATGCGGTTGTACCACCACATCGCGCGCGATCGGTGGCGTTCGAGATAACGCATGCCGAAGCCGACCAGCCGCGGATTGCGCGGCTGCATTCCGAAGATCGCACTCTGCCGGACCTCGAGCCGCGCGCCAGCGAGTTGCTGCAACAGCCGGACCGGTTCGTAGCGCCGATGATGGCCGACCATGTCGTCGAACGGCGTCCAGGCCTCGGGATGCAGCGGCACCGACAGCAGCAGGGCCGCACCCGGCGCCGCGACTCGCGACAGTTCGGCGAAGGCAGCCGCGTCGTCATCCACATGCTCGACGATGTCGAGCGCGCAGATCAGGTCGAATGCGCCGGTGGCCATCGGCAGGTCGGTGACGAGGCCGCAGGCGACATGGCCACCGGCGGCGCGCAAGTGTCGCAGCGGCGGCAGGCTGAGATCGACGAAGCTGGTGCCGGCGATCGGCAGCCGTGGCCGCAGGCCGGGGGCGATCTCGAGCCGGCGCGTCGCGCGAGCCGCCAGGTCCGCAACTAAAGGCCAGGAATTAAAGCGCTCCGGTGCCACCAGCCGGGCGTCGGACCAGAGCGTGTCGTAGAAGCGACGATTCGCCTCGCGCAGTGCGACGCCCGACAGGGGTCGCCGGTCCGGCGTTGTCCGCATCAGGCGTCCTGCATTCATGCTTCCTGGGCGTTGGCCGCCCGCTCGGCATCGTGCGTCAGCCGGGCCTCGTTGCGCTTGAGGAACACCAGCGCCGCGACCACGACGATGGCCGCGACGATCCCGACGGCGATGCCAAGCGGTCCCGAGATGCGCAGCACCTGGCGGCCAAGGAAGTAGGCCGCGAACCCGTAGCCGCTGGCCCAGCCGATGCCGCCGAGCGCGTTCCAGAGCAGGAAGCTGTGCCAGGGCATGCGGTTGGCGCCGGCGAGCAGAGCGGCAAAGGTGCGCAGGATGGCGATGAAGCGGCCGAAGAACACCACCTTGCCGCCATGCATGCGAAACAGGTAGCGGCCGAGCTTCAGGCGCCGGTCGTTGAGGCCGATATGCCTGCCGTAACGGGCCAGCGCCCGGAAGCCGAGGGAGTGGCCGATCAGGTAGCCGAAATTATCGCCCATGATGGCGCCGGCGATGGCAGTGATCACCACCCAGACGATATCCAGCCGGTGGGTCGTCGCGCAGTAGATCGCGGTGCCGATGATCAGGCTTTCGCCGGGAAGCGGCGCGCCCATGCTTTCCAGCATGACGATCAGCCCGATCACGCCATAGCCGTAATGCTGCAGCAGGTGGTCGAGATGGTGGAGAAGAAACATCGTTCCCGCCCGACGAACGACAGCCAACCCGTCGCGCTGTTGCAGGAACCGCCTCGGGGAGGCCATGTCAAGCCGAACCGCATGCGCAGGAGAAGGCCGGTGATGATGCATCACGACGCTGAGGCGCCGCGTCGGCTGCTGCACCTGGAGCTTGCGTTCTACGGCGAAGTGTTCGGCTTCACTCCGGCTGAACCGTGAAGCCGAAAGCCGCGAGCATCGCCTTGGTCGACTGTCCCTCGGGTACGATCAGGATGCGCTGCGGCTCGGAGCCGCGCAGAGCCACCACGCCGCCCTTCGGACAGATCCCGAAGCACCCGGTCTCGATGATCCGGGTCTGGCGGCGACGACCGATGGCACGCAATCCGTCCCGCAGCGCGCGGCGCAGGTCGTCGCGGCCTTTGTCGCCAAAGCCGCCTTTCAGCTTGCGGCTGCATTTGCGGCAGACGACGAGGACATCGAGCCAGGGCGTGGGCCGCGTGGTGACCTCGGCCACAGCCGCTTTGCGCTTCCTTGCCACCGGCGTGTCAGGGGTGGGCGCGGGCGAGGAAGCGTACCAGCCGCGTCTGCACGCCCAGCTTCTCGACGGCGGCGGCAAACACCTTGTAGTGCGGCGTGGTGAGATGGTGGTCGAAGGCGGCCCGATCGTCATAGACCTCGTACAGAATGACGGCGTTCGGCGTCTCTTCGGAGGTCAGCGTATCGAACTGGCGGCAGCCGGGCTCGTTCGTCACGGACCCTGCGCCGTCCATGCGGCAGATCTCGAGGAACTCGGCCTTGAGCTCCGGAGCCACCTCCAGTTCTGCAATGACAGTGAACGGCGTGGTTATGCTGGTCATCTCGTGATCTCCGGGGAATACGTCTCTGCGACAGCAGACCTGGCCCAGTCGTAGGGCGCCCCTGATCGAGCGCAGGCTGGCGACCGCTCGGAACTACTGGATCGATTCGGCCCCGTCGCGAACTGTGGTGCTACCGTGTCGGGCAGCCTGCGCAGCCGTTTGCGTCATGAAGGTGGTGGAGCCAGGCGGGTTCGAACCGCCGACCTCCTGAATGCCATTCAGGCGCTCTCCCAACTGAGCTATGGCCCCGGTATTCCGGTCAACCTTCCTTCGGGAAGACGCTTGGGTCGCGGCGATATAGTCCGGGCGACGCCGGGAGGCAAGTCTGATCACGCGAGCAGCACGCCCTGCTCGCGCAGCCAAGCGAGCAGCGCAAGCATCGGCAAACCCAGTATTGCGGCATGCTCGCCTTCGATGCGATCGAAAAGATGGATACCGGGACCCTCCACCCGGTAGGCGCCCACGCTGGCCAGCAGCCTGTCACCTTCCAGGTCGAGGTAGGCGTCAAGAGTGGCATCCGAGAAGTCGCGCATTGTCAAAGCGGGTCGCGCGACGTGCGACCAGATCAGCCTGTCGTTGCACTGCACGCACGCGGCCGTATGCAGGACGTGTCTCCTGCCGCGCAGCGCCAGCAGGTGCGATCGTGCCTGTCCCATGTCCGCCGGCTTATCGAACCAGCGCTGCTCGCTGACCAGCACCTGGTCGGCGCCGATGACCAGCGTGTCGGAGTGCGATGCGGCCACCTGACGCGCCTTGGCGACGGCAA
This sequence comes from Lichenicoccus sp., assembly GCF_965277665.1. Classification (GTDB taxonomy): domain Bacteria; phylum Pseudomonadota; class Alphaproteobacteria; order Acetobacterales; family Acetobacteraceae; genus Lichenicoccus. The sequence continues at coordinate 3,417,911 of NZ_OZ255835.1, read as the reverse complement.
GCAGCAGCGCCGTCGCTTCCGGCGTGCGATGCGCCGACCGGGCCTCGTGCTTGATTGCGGCTTCATCGACTGACGAGGGAAGCACATCCATGACAATGCCGGCGCTGCGCAGCAGCGCGGCACGGGCCAGCGATCCGCTTGCCAGCACCAGGCGGGATCCGTGGGTCTGCAATCCATGCGACAGCGCAAGTACTGGCAAAGAATCGGGGTTGAACATGCAGTCCAGCATATCGGGGTACTTGGGGATGAAAAGCAGTGATGCCCCGGTTGTACCGAGTCGTGTTGATGGGACGCTTCCGGCTTGGTACGGGGGGTTGTACACAGCGGCCTGTCGGCAACTTCTGGATAATCCTCAACCCGTCTGACTCCAGAAGCCGCCGCGGTCTGTACATCCTGTGGAGAAGTCGGGGTACGTTTTGCGAAACGCGGGTACCCCGTCTTCCACAGGGACCTACACCTACCACTCCATTTCTTTCTTCTTCTTTCCTGGTTAGAGGAGAGACAGGCTGCTGGGGACGAGTGACGGACGATGACCACGAAGCGATTGCTGCGTGCGCTGGGCGGGGAGGCCGTCTGGCCGCCGCCGGTCTGGCTGATGCGCCAAGCCGGCCGGTATCTGCCCGAGTTCCGCGCCATGCGGGCACAGGCGGACTTCATCACCCGCTGCATGACCCCTGATATCGCGACCGAACTGACCTTGCAGCCGATCCGCCGTTTCGGGATGGATGGGGCCATCCTGTTCAGCGATATCCTGATCCTGCCGTGGGCCATGGGTCAGAGCCTGCACTTCGTCGATGGCACCGGCCCGGTGCTCGAGCCAATCCGCAGCAGAGCGGACCTGGCCCGGCTGGATCCCCGACGCGTCGTCGAGCGCACCGCGCCGGTCATGGAAGCTCTGCGGCGACTACGCGCGGCCCTCGATGCTCCGGCCGGAGTGGGAGTGGCGCCCGGCGGCGGAACAACCCTCATCGGTTTCGCCGGCGCCCCGTTCACGGTGGCCTGCTACATGGTCGATGGCGGCGGCTCGCGCGAGTTCGCACACACGCGTCTGATGGCCTACTCGGAGCCGGTCTTGTTCGAGCGGTTGATGGCGCTGCTCATCCACTCGACGGCGGACATGCTCTGCGCCCAGATCGAAGCCGGCGCCGAAGCGGTGATGCTGTTTGACAGCTGGGCCGGCTTGCTGCCACCCGGAGAGTTCGCCCGTCATGTGATCGCTCCGGCCCGGGCGATCGTGCAGGCCGTCCATGCCAGCTATCCTGAGATCCCGGTCATCGGCTTTCCTCGTCTCGGCGGTGTCTCGGTCGGGCGCTATGCCACGCTGACCGGCGTGCAGGCCGTTGGACTGGATACCGGGGTCGATCTGGAGGTGGCGTCCACCCTGCTGCCCACCGGCATCACGACCCAAGGCAATCTCGACCCGCTTGCGCTGCTGGCCGGCGGCCGCTCCCTCGCCGACGCCATCGAGGCGATCCGCACCGTGGTGCGCGGCCGTCCGCACGTGTTCAATCTCGGCCACGGCGTGTTGCCGCAGACTCCGCCGGAGCATGTCGCAGCACTCGTCGAGGCCGTCAGGCATGCTTGACCGGCGCCTGACACGGGCCCCGTTGCGGCTGGTGATCTTCGATGGCGACGGGGTGCTGATCGACAGCGAGCCGCCTGCAAACCGGCTGGGCGCCGCGGAGATACGCGCCTGTGGGTACAGCCTCACTGACGTAGCGATGCGGCAACGCTTCGCCGGCAAGGCGCTTGGCATGATCGCAGCGAGAGCCGCCGGGATGGCCTGCATCGTGCTGCGTCCTGATGGCGACCTCGTGGTGCCGGCTTTGTCCGATGCTCCTGGCCAGATCGTCCACAGGATCAGGCACCTCGATGAACTGGCTCCCTTGTTGATGCACGCGCCACACGGAACCCACGTCTCGTGATCGCGGCCCTCGGACCTTATCTGCTTTGGGAGAAGTCGCTGCATGTGATGGCGGTGATCGCCTGGATGGCCGGGCTGTTCTACCTGCCGAGGCTATTTGTCTATCATTGTCAGGCGGCGGCCGGATCGGCGCAGAGTGAACTCTTCAAAACGATGGAACGACGTCTGCTCCGTCAGATCATGAACCCCGCCATGGTGGCGTCTTTCTTGTTCGGCTTGCTGCTGGTGCTCACCCCCGGAGCGGTCGACTGGCACGCCGGTTGGTGGTGGGTGAAGCTGGGGAGTGCATTATTGATGGCAGGCTTCCATGGGGCCTGCGCGCGCTGGCGCCGTGATTTCGCGCTGGACCGCAACACCAGGTCCGAGAGATATTTTCGGGTCGCAAATGAAGTTCCGACCGTGCTGATGCTGGTGATTGTCATTATGGCGATCGTGCAACCGTTCTGACCAGTGACGAAGTTCCGTATCCCGCCTTGGACGTTTCAGAAAGCATGATGCCCGCAAACTGTGAAAGGCGCCCACTCATGAGGCTATCGACGTTCCTCAGGGGGTGGGCCGGCGTCGTCTCCGTGGCTTTTGCGCTCGGCTGTCTGCTGACCGGTTCGGTCATGGCGGACGCGCCGTCGGCACGGATCGCCATGCTGGCGCGAGGCATAAACATTTCGCACTGGTTCCGCTTCCCGCCAAGCAATGCGGCCTCAGCCATGCGGTCGTATCTCGACGAGGCCTCGCTTGTTTCCTTGCAGCGCAGCGGCTTCACCTATGTCCGGCTAGCGGTGGGTCCAGAGGAAGTCATGCAGGGCAACCGGATTGATCCGCAGAAGCTGCAGGCGCTTCTTGACGCGATCGCCCGCATCGAGCGTGCAGGTCTTGCGGCGATGGTGGAGCCACACCCGGAATTGATGCAGAACTGGGATCTGACCAGCAATGCTGGCGCGCGAGACAAGCTGTTCGGTTTCTGGCACGATCTGGCACCAGCCCTCCGCCGTTTTCCCGCAGCGATGACATTTCCGGAACTGGTCAATGAACCGTCTGTGAAGGAGTCGCCGCAGTGGGACGCGCTGCAGGCCCAGCTTCTGGCAGTCGTTCGCAGGTCGTTGCCCACTGCCACCGTGATTCTCACCGGCGACGAATGGAGCAGTATCGACGGTCTGCTGAAGGTGCAGCCGGTATCGGACCGGAACGTCATCTACAGCTTCCACACGTATGACCCAGCCTTGTTCACGCTTCTCGGCTTCTGGGATCCCGCGACAAACAAGACGGAGCTTGCAGATTATCTGCCGTTTCCGGCCAATGATGACCCGGTCTGCAAGCGCGCCATCGCGCCTATCCACGACAGCCATACCCAGCAGGTTGCGCAATACTGGTGCTCCCTGCACTCTGATCAGGGCTCGCTGGAGCATAATCTTCGTCGGGCCACCGACTGGGGACATGCACACGGGGTTTCGGTCGCAATGACCGAGCTCGGTGCGATGGGCATGATCAATCCGGGCAGCCGGATGCGGTATCTGCAGGCCATGCGTATGTCCGCAGATCATTTGAATCTGCCCTGGTCGATCTGGGCCCTGGACGATCAGATGGGGTTCGGCATCGACGCGCACGCCTTCCGCTCGGCGTCACAGCTCTCGCCTGCGGTCCTCAGGGCGTTCGATTTGAAGCTGCCAGGACGCTGACCCCGGGCTCTGCGATACATACCGATCGGATCGTGGTGGGCGCAGTAGGGTTCGAACCTACGACCCGCTGATTAAGAGTCAGCTGCTCTACCAACTGAGCTATGCGCCCACGATCGCGACCGAAAGCGCGCAACCAGCTTCGCTCCGGTGGCAGGGGAAGTAGGACAGGACTGCGCCGGGCGCAAGAGACTAAAGCACGCTGTCGACGCGAGATCGCAGAGCGGATCGGTGCCGGCCGCCGATGCGACTGTCGGAGTGCGGCATGATCAAGCGATCATGGTCCCGCGCTACTGGTTCAGCAGGGCAAGCACGCCGTCGAGCTGATCCAGGTTGTCATAGAGGATCCTGAGGTTGCCGCCCTTGCCGTCGAAGGTGATCTGGACACGCAACCCGAGCTTCTCCCGCAGGCTCCGTTCCAGCGCCGCGATCTCCGGATCCTTGCGCGCGGCGTCGTCCGGCCGTGGCCGCCGATCCGGCATGAGCCGGGACGCCGTATGCTGCTCATGCGCCAGAGCCTCGGTCTGCCGGACGGTCAAACGTTGCGCAATGACCTTCAGAGCTGCTTTTGCGGGGTCGGGGTGGCCGAGGAGCGCCCGGGCATGGCCTGCACTCAGCGCTCCGTTTTCGACTTCCCGCCGGACGGTCTGCGGCAATTGCAGCAGTCGCACGGTGTTGGCGACGTGACTCCGCGATTTTCCGATCGCACCGGCCAGCTCGTCATGCGACAGCCCGAACTCGCCGATGAGCCGCTGCAGACCGTCCGCTTCCTCGATGGGATTCAGGTCCTGGCGTTGCAGGTTCTCGACCAGGGCGGCTGCCATGGCATCGCCGTCATCCAGGGATCGGATATGCACCGGCACTTCATGCAGTCCGGCGAGTTGCGCCGCCCGCCACCGCCGCTCCCCGGCGATGATCTGGAAGATACCAGGGCGTGCCGGGTCGGGACGTGCCAGGATCGGCTGCAGGATGCCGCGTGATCGGATGGACGCCGCCAGCTCCGCGAGAGCCCCCGGCTCCATGGCCTGCCTCGGCTGGAACGGCCCTGCTTCGAGTGCCTCAACCGGCAGGCGCTGTATGGAGGATTCGGCTGCGGGACTGGGAGACAGGGTGGGCGGCGTGTCGCCCAGGAGTGCCGCCAGACCACGCCCCAGACGCGATGGTGGCGGCTCCTTCCTGCGGCTCACCGGGAGACGCTCCGACCGGCATCCGATCGAAGCCGGTCAACAAGCTCGTCCGCGAGTTTGGCGTAGGCCAGCGATCCGGCGGACTTGGAGTCATACACCGACGCCGGCTTGCCGTGGCTCTGTGCTTCGGAAATGCGGATGTTGCGCGGGATCAGCGTTTCGAACACCTGCGCACCGAAAAAGCCGCGAGCATCCTCTGCCACCAGTTCCGAGAGGTTATTGCGCCGGTCGAACATGGTCAGTACCAGCCCCTGCAGATAAAGTTGCGGGTTGAAGGCCCGGCGAACCCGTTCGATGGTCCGAACCAGATGGCTCACCCCTTCAAGAGCGAAGAATTCGCATTGCAGCGGCACCAGCACACCATCCGCCGCGACCAGGGCATTGAGCGTCAGCAGCCCGAGGCTTGGCGGGCAGTCGATCAGGATGAAGTCGTAGGGGAGTTCCTCGGACCGATCTGCCGACAAAGCCTCGCGCAGCAGGAATTCCCGCCGGTCGTAGCTCACGAGCTCGATTTCCGCACCTGCAAGCTCGGTGTCGGCGGGCAAGAGGGAAAGCCGCTCCACGATGGTCTCGCGCACCAGGCCAGCGAGCGGTTGATGATCGGCCAGCACCGCGTAGCTGCCGGTTCTGCGGGCGCCATATTCCAGGCCCAGCCCGGTCGAAGCATTGCCTTGTGGGTCGAGGTCGATCAGGAGGATGCGCAGGCCGGTTCCGGCGAGGGAGGTGGCGAGGTTGATCGCCGTGGTGGTCTTGCCGACGCCGCCCTTCTGGTTGGCGATCGCGATGATGTGGGGAATGGGGGCCTCGCCGCTAGCAGTTCATGGGCGCCACGCGCCTGATCTGGCTCAGGCTCAGGATCACGCCATCCGGATCAGTCCGACTCTGGGTCCGTGCGACCATCATGTGCCACCGCGATCTTACCGCGGTCAATTCCTCCTCGGCCTTACGGCCCTTCAGGAACAGGCATCTGCCGCCCCCTGTGAGCAGTGGCTGCGCCCAATCCAACAACCGTGGCAGTGGTGCGAGCGCGCGCGCTGTCACCACGTCGGCGGCCGGAAGTCTGGCATCCTCGATCCGGCTGTTGACGATGGTGACGTGAACGCCGCTTGCACGGGCGGCTTCCCGCAGGAAGCTGCACTTGCGGCCGTCGGCCTCCACCAGGGTCACGCCGTCGCAGCCACAGATCGCCATAATCAGGCCGGGAAAACCAGCTCCGCTCCCGAGATCGGTAACCGCCTCATGTCTGGCGATCAGGCCAAAAAGCTGGACGCAATCGGCAATATGCCGGTCCCAGAGCTGGTCGAGGTCGCTGGGGGCCACGAGATTGATCCGGCTGTTCCAGCGCGTCAGCAGGTCCGCAAAGACCGTCAGGCGTGCGATCACCGCTTCTGACACGTCCTCTTTCAGCATATCCCGCTGGTGTTTCACGTGAAACTATCCACAGGCGGCGCTGTCCGGCCTGCCTGTTGCAGATACCCCAGAAGTGCCACCAGAGCCGAAGGCGTCACGCCCGGGACGCGCTGGGCCGCACTGAAGCTCGCCGGCCGGGCGGCGGCCAGCCGCTCTCGCATCTCGGAGCTGAGGCCGCCGATGCGGTCGTAATCGAGGTCGAGCGGCAACGTCATTGCCGTCTCCGTGGCGAGCTGCCGGATCTCCCTCGACTGGCGGCCGAGATACCCGCTGTAGCGCGCTTGCGTCTCGACGTGGCGCCGAACGCGGCCAGGCAGATCAACGAACCAGGGGGCGAGCTTTTGCAACTGCTCGTCGGCAATCGGAGCGCCTGAGAGCATTGCAGCCAAACTCTTCTGGCGCCCGTCGCCAGGCGCTGCAAATCCTGCCCTGCGCAGCGTGCGGGTGTCGTAGCTCTCAGCAGAAGCGCGTTGCACCGCCTCGGCAATTGCGCGTTCTATTCGTGAAAAGCTGGTGCCGCGCGGACCGCCGACGCACCCCAGCTGCATACCCAGCCGGGTCAGCCGCAGATCCGCATTGTCGGCGCGCAAGGACAGCCTGTACTCGGCGCGCGACGTGAACATGCGATAGGGTTCGCTCACGCCCTGCGTTGTCAGGTCGTCGATCATGACACCGATATAGCCGGCGCCGCGATCGATCGTGATCCCGTCGGTGCCGTCGGCGCGTCGTGCCGCATTGATCCCCGCAACGATGCCTTGCGCTGCAGCCTCCTCATAACCGGTGGTTCCGTTGATCTGCCCGGCCAGGAAGACGCCCTTGATCGTCTTGAGCTCCAAGCTCGGCAGCAGCGCCCGGGGATCGACATAGTCGTACTCCACCGCATAGCCGGCCTGGACGATGCGAGCCTGCTCGAGGCCAGGGATCGTGGCGACGAAGCGCCGCTGGATGGCCAACGGCAGGCTGGTCGAAATGCCGTTCGGATAGACCAGATCGGAGCCCGGATTGCCGGGCAATGCTTCGGGCTCGAGAAAGATTTGGTGACTGCCACGGTTCTTGAACCGGACCACCTTGTCTTCGATCGAGGGACAATAGCGCGGCCCGCGGCCGGCGAGCGCCCCGCCATAGACCGCCGACAACTGCAGGTTCTCGACGATGACCGCATGCGTTGCCGCATTGGTGGCGGTGACACCACAGGACACCTGCCGGTTGGTGATCGCGGGGGTCAGCGGGCTGAACGGCTCGGGCTCGGCATCGCCGACATCCTCGGCAAGCGAGGCCCAGTCGATGCTGTCGCGGGCCAGTCTCGGCGGCGTGCCGGTTTTCAGCCGCCCCATCGGCAGCGCCAGGCTCTGGAGGCGCGCGCCAAGCCGGGCGGCTGGTGCCTCTCCGATACGACCCGCCGGGCTGGCCGAGAGACCGAAATGCACAACGCCACGCAGAAAGGTCCCCGCGGTCAGCACGACCGCCGAGGCATCGAACTCCCGGGCATCCGCGCACAACACGCCGCACAGGCGACCTTGCGCATCGAACCGCAAATCGTCGACCGCACCCGGCTCGATCATTAGGCCGTCGGTCTCGGCCAGCAGCATCTGGATCGCACTGCGATACAGCGACCGGTCAGCCTGCGCGCGAGGGCCCTGCACAGCGGGACCTTTCGAGCGGTTCAACAGCTTGAAGTGGATCCCGGCCGCATCCGCAGCCCGGCCCATCAGCCCGTCCAGCGCGTCCACCTCGCGCACCAGGTGACCCTTGCCGATCCCGCCGATGGCCGGGTTGCAGGACATCGCCCCGATGGTGTCCAGCCTGTGCGTGAGCAACAGGGTGCGGGCTCCCATACGCGCCGCCGCGGCCGCCGCCTCGCAGCCGGCATGACCGCCGCCCACGACAATCACGTCGAACTTCCCGGTCGATGCAGCGCCCACGTGCTCGCCTTACTTGCCGATGCAGAACTGGCTAAAAATGCTGTCTAGCAGATCCTCGACATGCACCGCGCCGGTCAGCCGTCCCAGCGCACGCATGGCCAACCTGAGTTCCTCGCCGCGCAGCTCCGGCCAGGCCGCGGCCGCTGCACAGACCAGGTGCGACGCGGCTTCCACGATCGCGGCGCGATGCCTTGCGCGGGTCGGCGGCACGCCGGCACTCCTGCTGGTCAGGCGACGAGCCGCACCGGCGAGGACATCCCTGAGCGCCGGCACGCCCGTCCCGGTCAGGGCGCTCACCCCCAGAAAACCCTCCGCGGCCGGCCTCTGATCGATCTTGTTGCAGATCAACAGCGTTCGATCATCGGGATCGGGACGGCCGTGTCCGGCTTCGACAACATGAAGGACAAGATCCGCCTGCGTCGCGTGCCGTCGGGCCCGACGCACCCCCTCGGCTTCGACGAGATCGTTGGTCGCCCGCAGGCCCGCAGTGTCCACCAGCGTCACCGGAACATCGCCGAACACGCAGCGGATCTCGAGCGCATCGCGTGTGGTTCCGGCGGCGGCCGAGACGATGGCGGCGTCTCGCTGTGCCAGGCAATTGAGCAGGCTCGACTTTCCGACATTCGGTGGGCCGACGATGGCAAATACCAGTCCCGACCGCAGCCGCTCGCCGGCCTCGCCGTCCTGGAGATGGGCCTGCATCTCGAGCTTCAAGGCCGCTATGTCATGGCGCAGGCCAACCTCGACCTCCGCAGGCAGGTCCTCGTCGGGAAAGTCGATCAGTGCCTCCTGCTGTGCCAGCAGCCGGCGGAGCCGCGTTCCCCACTCGCCATACAGCGCGCTCAATGTCCCGCCGCTCTGCTGCAGAGCCTGTCGTCGCTGCGCCTGGGTCTCGGCCTCAACGAGATCCGCGATGCCCTCGGCTTGCAGAAGGTCGAGACGGCCACGGGCGCAGGCGCGCCGGGTGAATTCGCCAGGCTCCGCAGGAATGGCACCGAGCCCCACCAGGGCGTCGGCAACCGCGTCAACCACGGCTGGGCCGGCGTGCAGATGCAACTCCGCGCAATCCTCGCCGGTATAGCTTCGAGGGCCGGGAAACCAGAGGACGAGCGCACGGTCGAGCAGTTCGCTGGCATGCAGATCGCGCAGGGCCGCTTGCCGCGCAGGCGGACGCCGACCCTGGCACAGACGGTCGAGGATCGAGCCGCACTCCGGCCCGGTGATGCGCATGATGGCGATGGCGGCCCGACCGGTACCGGTCGCGAGTGCAAAGATGGTGCGCTCGCTCGTCATGACGGCTCTCCGGGGTGCTGCTTTGTGTTCATGTGCGGCGCGAGGTCGGCGCCGACAGGGCGTCGCATCGCTCGATGTGCTCTATAGTGAGCTCCGGGTGCTTGCCGGAGCCATGCTGTGCCGCAATTGTCTCTGCACGGGCCATTGGGGAGCCTGACCTTGTCCGAGGAAGACGAGGGATTGGTCTCCCTCGACTGGGGATGGGGCGGAGACCAGCAGCAGACACTCCTGCTGCGCCGTGCGCGGGATCAGGTGCAGTCATACTTCGATCAGCAGTTGCGCTGCTTTGACCTGCCGCTCGCGCCGCAAGGCAGCCGGTTCCAGAAGTCCGTATGGGCGGCGATCGCCAGGATTCCGTTCGGCGCCACATGCACCTGCAGCGAGCTGGGCAAGCGCCTTGGCGCGGACTTCCGGACCGTCGGCATGGCCCGCACGCGCAACCCGCTGCCAATCCTGATACCGAGCCACCGGCTTGTCGAGACCGGGCGGCTTGGATCCTCCGCTGCCGAGGGAGGCGCCACCACCAAGCGCTTCCTGCTCGACCTCGAAAGGAATGATTGATGTCCAAGGCGATCCGCATCCACGAGTATGGCGGCCCGCAGGTCCTGCAGTGGGAGGATGTGCCAACGCCTGAACCTGCTGCTGGCGAGGCGCTGATCCGGCAGCATGCCGTCGGTCTCAACTTCATCGACATCTATTATCGCACCGGCCTCTACAAGGTCCCCGGGTTTCCGGCCGTCCTCGGCATGGAGGGCGCCGGCGTCGTCGAGGCGATCGGCTCCGATGTCACCACTCTGGCTCCGGGTGATCGCGTCGCCTATGCCTCGAGCTTCGGTGGGTATGCAAGGCGTCGCGTCGTGCCGGTCGACCGTCTTGTCCGTCTGCCGGACGCGATCGACTTCTCGACCGCGGCAGGAATGATGTTGCGCGGCCTGACCGTGCAGGCCCTGCTGCGCCAGGTTCGGCCGCTGCAAGCCGGGGACACCATCCTTGTTCACGCCGCCGCGGGAGGAATCGGGCTGCTGATGTGCCAGTGGGCGCGACATATCGGCGCCAAGGTCATCGGCGTTGTCTCCACGCCGGAGAAAGCAGAACTGGCGCGACAGCATGGAGCCTGGGAAACCATCATCGGGCTCGCCGATCTGCCGGCACAGGTGAAGCGTATCACCGACGGCGCCATGGTGCCGGTGGTCTATGACAGCGTCGGCAAGGAGAGCTTCGTGTCCAGCCTGGACTGCCTGGCGCCGCGCGGCCTGATGGTCAGCTTCGGCAACGCGTCCGGCGAGGTGACGGGCGTCAGCCTGAGCCAGCTGGCGGTGCGCGGCAGTCTCTACATCACTCGTCCGACCCTGATGAGCTTCATCTCCAAGCGGGAGGTCCTGGAACAGGCGGCTCTCGAATTGTTCGACATCGTCGGCAGCGGCACCATCAGGATCACGGTGGGCCGGCAATTCCCGCTGCAAGACGCAGGGCAGGCCCACCGGGCGATGGAGTCACGCACGACGACCGGCAGCACGGTCCTCATTCCCGACTGACCAGTGCCGCAAGGTCCGGCTTGGGAACCCTGCGCAGAACTCCTTGAGAGCCTGTTTGCACACAGGCTCTCAGGTGTTCATGGCGTCGAAGAAGTCCTGATTGGTCTTGCTGTATTTCAGCTTGTCCAGCAGGAAGTCCATCGCGTCCATGGTGCCCATCGGCGACAGGATGCGACGCAGCACCCACATCTTGGACAACGACGCCTTGTCGACGAGGAGTTCTTCCTTGCGGGTGCCGCTCTTGGTGATGTCGATTGCTGGGAAGGTCCGCTTGTCGGAGAGCTTGCGGTCGAGGATGAGCTCCGAATTGCCGGTGCCCTTGAACTCCTCGAAGATGACCTCGTCCATGCGGCTGCCGGTGTCGATCAGGGCGGTGGCGATGATGGTCAGCGACCCGCCTTCCTCGATGTTGCGCGCCGCGCCGAAGAAGCGCTTCGGCCGCTGCAGCGCATTGGCATCCACGCCGCCGGTCAGCACCTTGCCAGAGGACGGCACGACCGTGTTGTAGGCTCGCGCCAGGCGGGTGATCGAATCCAGCAGGATCACCACATCACGCTTGTGCTCGACCAGGCGCTTGGCCTTCTCCAGCACCATCTCGGTCACCTGGACGTGGCGGGTCGCAGGCTCGTCGAAGGTCGAGGACACCACCTCGCCCTTCACCGAACGCGCCATGTCGGTCACCTCTTCCGGCCGCTCGTCGATCAGCAGCACGATCAGGAAGGCTTCCGGATGGTTGTGCGAGATCGCGGTGGCAATGCTCTGCAGCATGACCGTCTTGCCGGTCCGGGGAGGTGCCACGATGAGCGCGCGCTGGCCCATGCCGATCGGCGACACCAGGTCGATGACGCGCGAGGTGAAGTCCTTGGTCTGGCCCTTCACCGGGATCGGCGCGTTGTCGAACTCCATCTTGAGACGGCGATCGGGGTAGAGCGGTGTCAGGTTGTCGAAATTGATCCGGTGGCGGACCGCCTCGGGCGCCTCGAAATTGATGGTGTTGACCTTGAGCAGTGCGAAATAGCGCTCGCCATCCCGCGGTGCGCGGATCTGGCCCTCGACGGTGTCGCCGGTCCGAAGGCCGAAGCGACGCACCTGGCTCGGACTGACATAGATATCGTCCGGCCCGGGCAGGTAGTTGGCTTCCGGGGACCGCAGGAAGCCGAACCCGTCGGAAAGGATTTCGAGCGTGCCCTCGCCATGGATCGCCTGGTCGTTCTCGGCGAGGTTCTTGAGGATGGCAAACATCATGTCCTGCTTGCGCAGGGAGGATGCGTTCTCGATCTGCAGCGATTCCGCATAAGACAGCAGATCGGACGGTGTTTTGGCCTTGAGTTCGGCGAGATGCATTCGTGATGCCTCGAATGGCAGGTCGAGAGGAGAAGTGGAACGATTACGCTCAAGGAGGGGGAACGGGTCGGGGATTTCCTGACCTGAACCGAGCGCAAGCCGGTCTGCGACGGGAGAAACTCCCGCGCTCATGATGTCCGACGCGTTCCCGAGGGGAGGGAGCTCCGGAAGGTTTGACCACATCCAGAACGGTCTGACTCTACGGCCGCCCGCCCGTCGCCGTCAACATTCTTCCTCTACAGGGCCTAGCAGCCTGATCCGATCGATCAAATTCATCTTGTCGTTTGAGAGAGCAGCCTTGTCCGTCACGTGGCATCGCGAAGCGATCCCACGTGAGTCGATCGAGCCGGTCCTGGTGAGCCAGTAGCGGCCGCCGGTGTCTCCGCTGTCCCACCAGAAGATCTGCCGGGCGAGCCAGCCCGGCCTCGGTCCGTGGGTCCTGATTGCACCGGAGAGCGTGCTCGGCGAACATAGGCCGTCGAGGATCAGCACCTGGCCCGACGCATGGTCGCCAGCAAGCGACAGGTCGAGCGTACAGGCCGCGCCGCCCGGCACGTGTCCGGACCGGATCAGCCCCGCGACGGTACCGGATGTCCCGGTCTCACCGGCCGCCGACCAGAGCAGCGCGTGACCCTGCAGACGCCCGTTTGCATCCGGTGCCTGCAGCGCCAGCAGCAGGCGTCCCTGGAGCGGCCCGTCGAGGTCGCCGCCGTAGCGGAGCGGCGCGCTCGCCATGTCTTGCGAGGTCGCCTCCGGGCCCGGCGCGACGCCCGCAGCCAGCGACCGGCATGGTGCTGTCGCATTGCCGCCGAGGACGAGGAGGGCGCAGGGGGCGGCCCGCAGCCATGGGCTCATTGGGTTCCTAGCCATCCGCGTCTCCAGAACCAGATCATCGGCGCGATCACGGTGAGCGCCATGAGTCCCAACGCGTAGTAATAGCCATAGGTCCAGTTCAGCTCCGGCATGACCTTGAAATTCATTCCGTAGAGGCTGGCGATGAAGGTCGGGGGGATGCCCACGATGCTGACCACGGTCAGCAGCCGGATCCCGTTATTCTGCTCGATGTTGATGAAGCCGAGCGTTGCGTCGAGGAGGAAATGGATCTTGTTGCTGACCTCGCTCATATAGTCGTTGAGGCTGTCGATGTCCCGGCTGCAGCTGTTCAGGCGCGTCCGTAGCGTCGCATGCAGGGCGTCTCCGCCATGCTCCACCACATAGAGCGCGATCCGGCCCAGGCCCAGCAGGCTCTCCCGGATGTCCGAAACCAGGCCCTCGGTGCGTCCGACATGCCGAAGCTGGCTGCGCAGCTTCTTGTCGGCTTTGCCGTGGCGATTGCGGTCGCCACGGAAAATGTGCCGCGACAGCCGGTCCAGTTCCGCGCCCATGCGCTCGAGAAGATCGGCGAGGCGGTCGATCATGGCCTCGATGAGCATGACCATGACGGTATCGGCAGCGCAACTCGCATCCCGCTGCTCAATGTGCCTGGCGACGGTCTTGAAGACGCTGAAATCCGTGTAGCGGATCGTGATGAGCCGATCCGGGCTCAGGACAAAACCGATCGGGGTCACGAAGGTGTTGTCGTCGACCCTGCGCACCAACGGCATCGACAGATAGAATGTATCCTGCTCCATCGACATGCGGCTGGAGTTCTCGATCTCTTCCAGGTCGGCCCGGCGGGGGAGGCGCAAGCCGGTCAGACGCGACGCAAGCTCCAGCTCAGCCTCCGTCGGCTCGATCAGGTCGAGCCAGCCGGTCAGGTCCGTCTCGCGCTCGTCCTGCACTGCAAGAGGCGGCCGGCCGGCTGCGTGGGCAAGGAACATGGACACTCCGCAAGCATGGACGCCCGGCGCACGATCGCCTCGCGGACCGTGGAAATCTGGCGGGATCACGGCCGAGCCGCAAGATCGCCTGATCGTGCCGGCCGGTTCGGGCGAGGCACGTGACCTGCCTGCCGCGCTGCGCTAGTGGTAACAATCCGACGGAAGGGTCGTCAGGTTTTACCACTAGCCTTTGGTTTGGTGGGACGATTGAACATGCCGCTCGGGTAGTGAGCGTCAGGATCGGGCCACTAGGAAGTTCGCTGCACCGGAGGCCGCTTTGAACACGCAGGTTGAGACAGGAACCCGACCGGACGAGGCGCCTGCGCAGGCGTCCGCGGCCGCCGCGTCGGCGCGCCCGATGGCTGGCGGACCTCAAGGGGTGACGGCGGCCCTGGCCGACCTGGCGAGTAGCGATCGAGCGAACAGTCTGCGGCATGGCCCGGACGCCCGTGGCCGGTTCGGCATCTTCGGCGGCCGCTTCGTCGCCGAAACCCTGATGCCGCTGATCCTGGAACTCGAAGCGGCCTACGAGGCGGCAAAGGCCGATCCGGCGTTCCGGCGCGACCTCGACTTTCATCTCAGGGACTATGTCGGCCGTCCCAGCCCGCTTTGGCTGGCCCGTCGCCTGACCGCCGAGCTTGGCGGTGCGCGCATCTATCTCAAGCGCGAGGAGCTGAACCATACCGGCTCGCACAAGCTCAACAATGTGATGGGCCAGATCCTGCTGGCCCGTCGCATGGGTCGCACCCGGATCATCGCCGAGACGGGCGCCGGCCAGCACGGCGTCGCCACCGCCACCGTCTGTGCGCTGTTCGGCCTGCAATGCGTCGTCTACATGGGAGCGACCGATGTTGAGCGGCAGCAGCCCAACGTGTTCCGCATGCGCCTACTGGGAGCCGAGGTGCATGCGGTCAAAAGCGGCGCCGGCACGCTGAAGGACGCGATGAACGAGGCGCTGCGCGACTGGGTTGCCAACGTGCACGACACCTACTACCTGATCGGCACGGTCGCCGGCCCGCATCCCTATCCGGCGATGGTGCGCGACTTCCAGTGCGTCATCGGCGACGAGGCCCGCGCGCAGTTGCACCAGGCCGAGGGCAGGCTGCCGGATGCGGTGGTCGCCTCGGTGGGCGGCGGGTCGAACGCCATGGGCATCTTCCACGCCTTCCTGGACGACCCGGCGGTGCGGCTGATCGGCGTCGAGGCGGCCGGCCGGGGTCTGGACAGCGGCGAGCAGGCAGCGAGCATCACTCGCGGACGCCCCGGGGTGCTGCACGGCAACCGCACGTACTTGCTGCAGGATGGCGAGGGCCAGATCACCGAGGCGCACAGCATCAGCGCCGGCCTGGACTATCCCGGCATCGGTCCCGAGCATTCATGGCTGCATGAGATCGGCCGCGCCGAATATGTCGCCATCACCGATCAGGAGGCACTTGACGCGTTCGAGCTCTGCACCCGCACCGAGGGCATCATCCCGGCCCTGGAATGCGCCCACGCTTTGGCCCACATCGCCAAGATCGCACCGAGGATGAGCCCGGACGAGATCATTCTGATGAATTTGTCCGGTCGCGGCGACAAGGACATCTTCACGGTGGCCAAGCACCTGGGTGTCACGCTGTGACACACCAGCACCGGATCCGCGCGCGCTTTGCCGAACTCGCCCAGGCCGGGGGCGGGGCCGGACGCGGTGCGTTGATCCCGTTCCTCGAGGCCTGCGATCCCGACTTCGATACCTCGCTCGCCATCCTGCGCGGCATGCCGGCGGCCGGCGCCGACCTGATCGAGATCGGCGTCCCCTTCACCGATCCGATGGCGGACGGCCCGATCATCCAGGCGGCGGCCTGGCGAGGCCTGCGCGGCGGCTCGACCTTGAGCCGGGTGCTCGAGATGGTGCGCCGGTTCCGCGCCACCGACGCCGCGACGCCCGTCATTCTGATGGGATACCTCAACCCGATCGAGAGCTATGGAGCGGCCCGCTTCTGTGCGGATGCGGCGGCAGCGGGAGTGGACGGGCTGATCGTCGTCGATCTGCCGTCCGAGGAAGCCGATCTCCTCGAAGCGCCGGCCGAGGCGTCTGGCCTGGACATCATCCGGCTGGTGGCTCCGACCACCACGTCCGAGCGTCTGGCCGTCGTGCTGCGGGGCGCCTCCGGCTTCGTGTACTATGTCAGCATCACCGGTATCACCGGCACCCGCTCCGCCAGCGACACCGATCTCGCGGCGGCCCTGCCGCGCCTGCGTGCCGCCACCGACATGCCGGTGGCGATCGGCTTCGGCATCCGGACGCCGGCGCAGGCAGCCGGCGCCGTGCGTGTCGCCGACGCGGCGGTGGTGGCCTCCGCGCTGATCGAGACCCTTGCAGCCTCGCTCGACGAGTTTGGTCGTGCCGGTCCCCAGACCGTCGAGCGCGTGCTGGAGCAGATCAAGGCACTCGCGGACGGGGTCCGCTCCGCCCGCCTCGCCCTCACGTCCACGGAGATCTGAACCAGATGAGCTGGCTGACCGAGTTTGTCCGCCCGAAGATACGCAACCTGCTCGGCAAGCGCGAGGTGCCGGACAATCTCTGGACGCAGTGCGGCGCCTGCAACCAGATGATCTTCGTCAAGGAGCTCGAGCGCACTCTCAAGGTCTGTCCGTATTGTGGCCACCACATGCGGGCGCTGGTCAACGAGCGCCTGAACTGGACCTTCGACGAGGGCAGCTTCACCCGGATCGAGCTGCCGAAGGCGCCGGTCGATCCGCTCGGCTTCCGGGACCAGAAGCGCTACACCGACCGCCTCAAGGAGAACCGCGGCAAGACCCATCTGGACGAGGCGCTGGTGGTGGCGCACGGCACCATCACCGGCCACCACGCGGTGGTCGGCATCATGGCCTTCGAGTTCCTGGCCGGCACGATGGGGGCCGCCCTCGGCGAGGGCGTCGTCGCGGCGGCGAAGCTTGCGGTGCTGCAGCGTGCGCCGCTGATCATCTTCACCGCGTCCGGCGGAGCCCGCATGCAGGAGGGCATGATCTCGCTGATGCAGATGCCGCGCACAACGATCGCCGTGCAGATGGTGCGCGAGGCAGGACTGCCGTACATCGTGGTGATGACCGATCCCACCACCGGCGGCGTGACGGCCAGCTTCGCGATGCTGGGCGATATCCAGATCGCCGAACCGAACGCCCTGATCGGCTTTGCCGGCCAGCGGGTGATCGAGCAGACGGTACGCGAGACGCTGCCGGAAGGCTTCCAGCGCGCCGAATACCTTCTGCAGCACGGCATGCTCGACATGGTGGTGCCGCGTGGCGAGCTGCGCGAGACGCTCGGCCGGTTGATCGCCCTGCTGGGCAAGCTCGACCACCCGGTCGAGACTTCTCAGGACCTCGCGCCGGTCACCCGGGCGGCATGAGGAACCGTTCGAGACTGCTACTACGGCGGTCATCCAACGCGACTTTCTGCGCTTCCGGTGCTCACCGCCAGGGGGCGGCTCCGCTCCGGTTCTCGGAAGCCACGCCGGACGGCGCAAAGCTAGCGCCTCTGACTCCCCGTAGCGCATTCGCAAACGGCCTCTGAGTTGGGGAGAATGAGCCAGGCGCCGGGGCTTGCCGCGGCGCTTGGGGCGAGCCCGGAATTCGTCGGTCGGTCCGGTGCCGTGCTGGAGCGCCTGCACCGGCTCTACCCGGCGCTGATCGACCTGTCGCTCGGGCGGCTGCAGGGCCTGCTGGACGCGCTCGGCCATCCGGAGCGCAGGCTGCCGCCGGTTGTCCATGTGGCCGGCACCAACGGCAAGGGCAGCACCTGCGCGACCCTGCGTGCGATTGCGGAAGCGGCTGGCTGGCGCACCCATGTCACCATCTCGCCGCATCTCGTCGACATCACCGAGCGGTATCGTATCGCCGGTCAACTGGTCAGCGACGTTGAACTGACGTCGGTGCTCGAGGAGATCGAGCGGGTCAACCAGGGCGACGCCATCACCGTGTTCGAGGTGCTGACCGCCGCTGGCTTCCTGCTGTTCTCGCGTCATCCCGCGGACCTTGCCATCATCGAGGTCGGGCTCGGCGGCCGATACGATGCCACCAACGTGCTGCCCAGTGCCGCCGCCTCCGTCATCACCGCGATCTCGATGGACCATGAGGCGTTCCTCGGCGAGACGATCGAAGCCATCGCGGCGGAAAAGGCCGGCATCATCAAGCCGGGCGTTCCAGTGGTGACCGGCCGTCAGCCGGAGCCTGTGCTGGACGTGCTCGAGCGGGAGGCCAGGCGCCAGCGGGCCCGCCTGCTGCGGCGGGACCAGGACTGGCGCATCACATCCATCGGCGACGGCCTGCGCTACGAGGACGACGCCGGAGCGCTGTCTTTGCCGACGAGCGCGCTGCGCGGCCCGCATCAGATCGAGAATACCGGGCTTGCCGTCGCCGCATTGCGTGCCGCCGGCCTGAAGGTGCCGGAGCAAGCCTGGAGCGGCATCGCCTGCACAAGCTGGCCGGCCCGCATGCAGCGCCTCTCGGGCGCGCTCGCAGACGGTCTTCCGGATGGCTGGGAGCTCTGGCTGGATGGCGGCCATAATCCCGGCGCCGGCGTCGCGATCGGTGCAGTCCTCGCGACCTGGCATGACCGGCCGGTCGACCTGGTCATCGGCATGAAGCAGAGCAAGGATGCCGCCGGCTTCCTGCGGCCCCTGCTGGGTCATGCCCGCACGATCCATGCGGTTGTGGAGCCGCACCAGCACATGGCGCTGCCCGTCGAGGCGATCATCGAGGCGAGCGGCGGCCGGGCTCTGCCGGGTCCGACAGTGGCGGAGGCCTTGGCTTGCATCGTGCGGGAGGCGTCCGAGCCGGGCCGCATCCTGATCTGCGGCAGCCTCTACCTCGCCGGCGAGGTGCTGAAGGCGGATGGCTGGCGGCCATCCTGAAAACCCGCTTCCCTGAAGCCGGGAGGCCGTCCGAGTTGGTGAACCACCAAGTGCGAGGCTGCGGTTGCCTTTGCAGCCACATCGCGGTTTGCTCGGGTGAACCGGCGGCCATGCGTCGATTTCGTTCGAGGCAGCATCCGATCACATGGGATCGCTTTGCGATGCCGCGTGATGGATAAAGCTGCTGATCAAACGACAAGCAGAGCATGACTGGTCGTATCATGCTCTGGCTGGGGAACGCCGATGCGCAAGGTCATCTTTGACACTGATCCCGGCGTGGATGACGCGATGGCGCTGGCGTTCCTGACGCGCCGGCCGGAGCTGGAACTGGTCGGCGTGACCACCGTCCTGGGCAACGCCGATATCGAGACGGTCACCCGCAATGCATTGTTCCTGAAGGACCGGCTGGGCTTTGCGGCGCCGGTCGCGCAGGGTTCCGGTGTGACCGTGCTCGGCAAGCACGGCACCCACGCCAAGCATGTGCATGGCCAGAACGCGCTTGGCGACATCCCCATCCCGGATCTGATCACCAGCCGGCCGGACGGGCGGCGCGGTCATCGCATGATGATCGATCTGATACGCGCCAATCCAGGCACCGTGACCATCATCGCCGTCGGCCGGATGACCAACCTGGCGCGCGCCCTGGACAAGGATCCCGAGATCGCCCGGCTGGTGCAGGGCGTCGTGGTGATGGGCGGTGCGTTCGGCACCAACGGCCACACCGGCAACGTCTCGCCGGTTGCCGAGGCCAACATCGCCGGCGACCCCGAGGCGGCCGACGCGGTATTCACGGCGCATTGGCCGGTTACCATCATCGGCCTCGACGTAACTCAGGAGGTGGTGCTGGACGTACCGCTTCTGGAGCGTCTGCGCGATACCGGCGGCGAGTCGGGCCGCTTCCTCTACGATGTGTCGCGCAGCTACCTCGCCTTCCACCAGAAGACGCGCAAGCTGGACGGCATCTTCGCGCATGATAGCCTGGCGGTCGCCTATGCGGTGGATCCTTCCCTGTTCACCACCCGCCAGGGCCCGGTGCGTGTCATCTGCGGCGGCCTGGCGTCCGGGCAGACGATCCAGAAGATGCAACGCGCACCGTATCCCTCGACCGCCTGGGACCCGCATCCGTCGCAGTCCGTCTGTGTGGGAGTGGACGTGCCGCGCGTGCTCGACCTGTTCGCCAGCAGCTTCATCGGCAGCCCCTGACCGCCTTGTAGCCGCAGGCGCGGGCGCGGATGCGTGGGTAGCCGATCAGCCCTCCACTTGAGACCTCCATCCTGCGCTTCCTGCAACAGGCCGATCCGAGCGGTCCCGTCAGGCGGCGCAGCGCGCGCAGAGCCCCTCGATCTCGATGGTGCTCGCCAGCGGCCGGAAGCCGACGCGTCGCGCTGCGTCCCCGATCGCGGACCCGATCACGGCATCCTCGAGTTCCAGGACCGCGCCGCACTGCCTGCAGATCAGGAACTGCGCCGCATGATGCACCGAATCGCCTTCCGCCAGGTGTTTGTGGCCGTGCCCGTGCTGGATGCATCCCACGTAGGCGGAGAGCCGCTCGACCTTGTGGATCAGACCCTGCTCGAGCAGGAAGTCCAGCGCCCGGTAGATCGTCGGGGGTGCCGCACCCTTATGGTGCTCGCGCAGGCGGTCGAGCAGGTCATAGGCCGTCGCCGGACGCTCGGTGTCCAGGACCAGTGCCAGGACCTGCCGCCGCAGGCTGGTCAGGCGCGTCTCGCGGCGGTCGCAGATCCGGGCCGCCGCGGCGAGCTGCTGCTCGATCTCAGGCGAATAGCCGGAGCTGTCCATGACCACTTCCCACATGAAACGTTATAATATATCTTGAGCGGCTTTCCCGGAGGACAAGATGCGTCGTATTGCCGCTGCCGTCACTGCCCGCTTCCTGGCGGCCGGCCTGTTCGCTGTCCTGTCCACACGCACCCCGCCTGCCAGGGCCGCCGCGTCCCCGGCTGCTCCCCCTATCGTGGCGGCCCCGCGTATCGTGGCCGCCGAGAATGTCTATGGAGACGTCGCCTCGCAGCTTGCCGGAGCGGGAGCCCAGGTCAGCAGCGTGTTGTCGAATCCCAACCAGGATCCGCATTTGTTCGAGGCCAGTCCTTCGGTGGCCCGCGCCCTGTCCCGGGCCACCATCACGATCTCCAACGGCGCCGGATACGACGCCTGGATGAGCGGCCTGCTTGCAGCCTCGCCAGCCGCCGGGCGGCATGACATCGTCGTCGGCGACCTGCTCGGGGTCCGCCCTGGCAGCAACCCGCATCTCTGGTATGACCCGCAGACCATGGTCGTGTTCGCCGGCGGTCTTACCGAGGTCCTCGATGCTTGCGAGCCCGCGCGCGCCGCGGCGCATGCGGCGGCGCGTGACCGCTTCCTGGCGTCGCTGGCGCCGGTCACGAGGCGCATCGCCGAGATCCGCAGACGGTTCGGGGGCACCAGCGTCACCGCCACCGAGCCGGTGTTCGGGCTGATGTCGAACGCGCTCGGGCTGGTCATGCGCAACGAGCGCTTCCAGGTTGCGGTCATGAACGATGCCGAACCCAGCACCTCGGACGTCGTCGCCTTCGAGGACGACTTGCGCTCCCACCGGGTCGCGGTCCTGTTCTACAACAGCCAGGCCATCGACAATGCCGCGCGGCGACTGCTCGGCCTCGCCAGGACGGCTGGCATTCCCGTGGTCGGCGTGACCGAGACGGAGCCCGCCGGCCTGACATACCAGAGCTGGATGCTCCGCGAGCTCGATCTTGCGGAAAAGGCGCTCGCAGCGGCCGGCTCCGGCAAGCGTCCCAGCAAAGAGCCCAGCATCAAGCCATGAGTCGTCCGGCGTGAACGGCACGGCATGAGCCAGTCGCAGCCTACCATTCGCATGCGGCATGCAGCCCTGGCGGTGGGCGGCCGCCTGGTCCTGGACAGCGTCGACCTCAGCATCGAGCCCGGAGAGTTCGTCGGCGTGCTCGGCCCGAACGGCGCCGGCAAGACCACGCTGATGCGCGCGGTGCTCGGCCTGGTGCGTCCGCGCGCGGGACGCATCGAGGTGCTCGGCGAGCCGGTCCGGCGGGGCAATCCGGCCGTCGGCTACATGCCGCAGACGCGCAGCCAGGCGCCGTTTCCGCTGTCCGGCCGCAGCTTCGTCGCCGCGGCACTCGGCGGCCGTCGCTGGGGTCTGCCATGGATGAGCGACGCCAGCCGGCAGGAAGTCGAACGGGTGCTGGCACTGGTCGATGCGCAGGCGGTGGCCGATCGTCCGCTGGACCGCCTGTCCGGCGGCGAGCGCCAGCGCCTGCTGCTGGCGCAGGCCCTGCTCGGCCGCCCGCGCCTGCTGCTGCTGGACGAGCCCCTGATCAGCCTCGATCCGCCGCGCGCGGACGCCGTGGTGACGCTGGTACGGCGGGTGCAGCAGGCGCTCGGCATCACCGTGCTGTTCAGCGCGCACGAACTCAACCCGCTGCTGCCGGTGCTCGACCGCGTGCTCTATCTCGGCGGCGGCAGTGCGCGGCTCGGCCCGGTCGACGAGGTGATCACTGGTCCGGTGCTGTCGGCCCTGTACGGTGCCCCGATCGAGGTGCTGCATGTGCGCGGCCGCATCTTCGTGATGTCCGCCGGGCACGACCTCGAGCGCGGCATCCAGTGCGGCCCCGGCCATGCCTGCTCCGACCATGCGGCCCGGCCGGTGCGCCGCGAGGCGAGTGCCTGATGTTCGCCTACCAGTTCATGGACAACGCCTTCATCGCCGCGACCATCGTGGCGGTGGTCTCGGGCCTCGTCGGCTACTTCCTGGTCATGCGCGGACAGGCCTTTGCCGGGCACGCGCTGTCGCATGTCGGATTCACCGGCGCCACCGGCGCCGTGCTGCTTGGCCTGCCGCCGCTATGGGGCCTCGTCACCATGACGGTCGCGGCCGGCGTGGGCATCGGCCTGCTCGGCGAGCGGGTGACCAACCGCGATGTCGCCATCGGCCTGGTCCTCTCGCTCGCACTCGGCCTGGGGCTGCTGTTCCTGCATTTCTTCACCGCCTTTGCCACGCAGGCGACGGCGCTGTTGTTCGGCAACGTCCTGGCGGTGGACCGGCCGACGCTTTGGAGCCTCGCAGGGCTGGGCGCGCTGAGCCTGGGCTGCCTCGCGATCATTGCCAGGCCGCTGCTGTTCGCGAGCGTGCAACCCGACGTGGCGGAGGCGCGCGGGGTCAGCCTTCGCCTGGTGTCGGTCGCCTTCCTGGCCATCGTGGCGCTGGCGACCGCGGAATGCGCGCAGATCGTCGGCGTCCTGCTGGTGTTTGCCCTGATGGTCGGACCGGCCGCCTCGGCGCAGCATCTGACCGCCCGCCTGGGCCTCGGCCTGCTGCTGTCGGCGGTGCTGGCCCTGGCGGTAGCGTGGTCCGGCATCGCCATCGCCTGGTACACCGACTGGCCGGTCAGTTTCCTGATCAGCGCCCTCAGCATGGCGGCCTACCTCGCTGCCGCCGCCTTGGGCATACGATCAGCCTGACGGTTCGGCCGCCCGTGCGAACAGTTCGAGCTCGATCTGCATGCCGGCGATCTCGAAGCCATCGACGAACCGCAGGGTCGCGGCCGGCCGTGCCGCCCCGAACGCGTCGCGCAGATACGGAAAGCAGGCCGGGAAGGCGTCGGCGTCGTGCACGAGATAGACCACGCGCACCACGTCCTGCATCGAAAGCCCGGTCGTGGCGAGGGAGTCGGCGCCATTGCGCAGCGCCTGCCGGCACTGGTCCGACAGCCGGCGCGAGAAGCCGTTCTGGCCGCGGTCGAACCCGGTGACCTTGCGTATCTCGACCTCGCGTGGCCGGCCCTGGCGGCTCCGATGCTCGATCGCGGCGGGCGCGAACGTCCCGGACATCATGGCCGTCCGGGCTTTTGGCGCCGGCCTCACTAGCATCATGATGGACCTCTATGCCGGAAGCTCACAATTGCGTCACATTTCATGAAACGGCAATCATTATTTGGTCAGCTTGCGGCGATCTCCGGAACAGGGAGCCGCAGAGCCGCGCCGGGAGCAGCTTTATCGATTGCATGGCACCCGGGACAATTTTCATGTGCCCGGATGCTGCTCTAGCTTCAGCGGGTGAGAAGAGAGCTCCATGCCAGTTGTGCGTCCCTCGACGGCGCTGCGGTGCTGCTGCTCGGGCCGTCCGGAAGCGGCAAGTCCGACCTGCTGCTCCGCCTGCTCGATCGCGGCTTCTCCCTGGTCGCCGACGACCGCGTCGTGATCGAGGCCGGCAAGGCGGCGCCGGTGCCGGGTCTCGAAGGCCTGATCGAAATGCGCGGCCTCGGGATCCTGCGGCACGCCTATGAGGCGCCGGTCCGGCTGGCACTCGCATTCGAGCTCTCGCCGGCGGTGCCGGAGCGGCTGCCGCCTCGGATGGCGAGGCAGTTCCACGAGCTTCCGCTCCTGGCCCTCGATCCGCGTCCGGCCTCCGCGCCGTTGTTCGTGGCGCGCGCCCTGGCCTGCCTGCGCGATCCGCGACTGATGCAGACAGGCGCTTTCGCATGACGGATCCGCGCAGTGTCGTCCTGGTCAGCGGCCTGTCCGGCGCCGGGAAATCCTCGATCCTGCGCATCCTGGAGGATCTCGGCCACGAGGCGGTCGACAACCCGCCGCTGGCGACGATCGACGGCATCATCCAGCGCAGCACCGGTCCGCTCGCCATCGGGGTCGATGTGCGCACCACCGGCTTCGACACGGCCAGCCTGCTCGGCACTCTGGCGATGCTGCGCACCGATCTATCGCTCCGGCCGGAACTGGTGTTTGCCGTCGCCGAGGAGGCGGTGCTGCTGCGTCGCTACAGCGCTACCCGCCGGCGCCACCCGATGGCCCGCGGCGGCGCGGTCGCCGACGGCATTGCCGCCGAGATCGCGCTGACCGCGCCGCTGCGCAGCGACGCCGACTGGGTACTCGACACCTCCGAACTGCCGCCGCCGGAGCTGCGCCGCCTGGTCGAGGCGCGGTTCGGCGCCGGGTCGGAAGAGGATGGACAGGGTCTGACGCTATCCCTCACCTCCTTTGCGTTTCCCGCAGGTCTGCCCCGCGAATCCGACATGGTTTTCGATGCAAGATTCCTGCGTAACCCGTTCTACGACACCAGATTGTCATCAATGACCGGATTGGATGACGCAGTCGTCTCCTACGTGATGACCGATCCCGACTATCAGGTGTTCCTGGACAAGATCCATGGGCTGTTGCGATTGGTATTGCCGCGTTTCGTAACCGAGGGAAAAAAATACGCCACGGTCGCGGTGGGCTGTTCCGGTGGTCGGCACCGCTCTGTGGCGTTGGTCGAGGCGCTGGCGAGGTTGCTGAGAGGCGACCCTGCCCGCGGCAGTTGGGATGCGAATGAACAACCGGTTCGGGATGAAGCTCTCCGTCATGTCAGGTCGCCGATCATCGTGAGACATCGTGAACTGGCCAGGCCGGGTACGACATCATGATCGGGATGGTCCTGATCACCCACGGCGAACTCGGCGAGACGATGCGCGCTGCCATGGAGCATGTTGTCGGGCCGCAGAAGCAGGTCGGCACGCTCAGCATCGGCGCCGAGGACCAGATCACAGGGTGCCGAAAGGCGCTGCAGGCGGAGATCGACCGGGTCGATACCGGCGACGGGGTCATGCTGCTGACCGACATGTTCGGCAGTACGCCGTCCAATCTCGCCATCGCTGCCATGGAGCGCGGCGGCGTCGAGGTCATCGCCGGGGTCAACCTGCCGATGCTGGTCAAGCTGGCGAAGGTGCGCTCGCAGCGCACCCTGGAGGAATGCACCGACATCGCCGAGATGGCCGGGCGCAAGTATATCGCGGCGGCGTCGCATCTGCCCTCGAGCTGCCTCGGCGGCGCCGCGTGTTGCGGCAACAGCCTGGTGAGCCCGGAATCGCCACCGGTCCTGGCGCCCGTCGCAGGCTGAGGACCGTCCCGGTGGCCGGAGAGGATGAGGCTGCTCGCGTGGCGTCAGGCGGCGACGCGGTCCATCGCATCGTCACCATCGTCAATCAGCGCGGCCTGCATGCGCGGGCGGCCGCCAAGTTCGTCACCACCGCGGAGCGCTTCGGGGCCATGATCGAAGTGGCGCGCGAGGGTGAACTTGTCGCGGCGCGCTCGATCATGGGCCTGATGATGCTCGGAGCCGGGCGCGGCTCGACGATCGAGCTGATCGCCGAGGGCTGGGATGCGCGCGAAGCCCTCGACGCGCTGGTGGCGCTGGTCGAGTGCGGCTTCAATGAGCAGGACTGAACCCAAGGCTGCCGGGCGCCGGCGCAAGGCTCCGCCGGAGCGCCGCTTCAGCGGCGTTGCGATCTACCCGGGCATCGCCATCGGGCCGGTCGCCATGGCGACCGAGGCACCGGCCCCCTCCGTGGCACTCCGGATCGAGCCGGGCTGCGAAGAGGCCGAGCAGCTTCGCCTGAACGAGGCGGTCGCACGTTCCCTCAAGCAGCTCGACAAGGTGCGCGCACGCCTCGCCATGCTGCCCGAGGAGACCCAGCACGAGATCGCGCCGTTGCTGGACGCATACCGCCAGATGCTCGGGCCCTCCCGCCTGCTGCGGGGCACCCGTCGCCGCATCCAGCAGGAGCTGGCCAGCGCCGAGGCCGGTGTGCTGGCCGAGGCGGAAGCCCTCGCCGAGCGGCTGCAGGCGCCGGTCGGCACGGCCGCGGATACCGAGGATGCGGCCGCCGCCAACCGCCGCGCCGACGAGGTGCGCGAGATCGCCCGACGGCTCGTTCGCAACCTCACCAATGCGCCATACCGGTCGTTCGCCAACCTGCCGCCCGGCTCCGTGCTCGTCGCCGAACAGCTGCGACCGGCCGATGCGGCCCTGATCGATCCCTCGCGCGTGGCCGGCGTTGCCACCGACGAGGGCGGGGACGCCGATCATACGGCGATCATGCTGCGCGCGCTGGGCATCCCGTCAGTGCTCGGCGCGTCCGGTGTCGCCGCCGCCGCCCGGGCCGCCGCTTCGCAGGCCGGGGCGGCGGCGGTGATCGATGGTGCCGCCGGCACCGTGGTCATCGATGCGAAGCCGGCGACGCTGGCGGAGGCGCGGCGCGGCGTTGCCGCCTATGCCCGCACCCGGCAGAAGCTGGCGCGGCTGCGCCGGCTGCCGGCGGAGCTGTCCAGCGGCGAGCGCGTCGAGCTGCAGGCCAACCTCGAAATTCCGGCCGAGCTGCCGTTGATCGCCCAGTCCGGTGCGGCCGGCATCGGGCTGCTGCGCACGGAGTTCCTGTTCATCAACGCCGGGACGCTGCCCGACGAGGCCGCCCAGGAGATGGTCTATCGCGAGGTGATCGAGGCGATGGGCGAGGACTGCACGACGATCCGGGTGCTGGACTGGGGCGGCGAGAAGCAGAGCGAGGCCCTCGGCAATGCCGGCTTCTTCTCCGGCGATGTCGATCTCAACCCGGCCCTTGGCCTGCGCGGCCTTCGCCTGCTGCTGCTGCATCCGACTGTGCTGGAAACGCAGCTCGGTGCCATCCTGCGCGCCGCGACCGCGGGTCCTACGCGCATCCTGCTCCCGATGGTGACCTCGCTGGGCGAACTGCGCACGGCGCGCGAGATCTACGAACGGGTGTTCCGGCGGCTGCGCCGCAAGGGGGTGAAGCTGCCGGACCGGCCGCCCCCGCTCGGCGTGATGATCGAGACCCCGGCGGCCGCGATCAATGCGGAGGCGCTGGCGCTGGAGGCCGACTTCCTGGCCATCGGCACCAACGACCTCACGATGTACACCCTGGCGGTCGATCGCAGCGCGTCCGCGGTGGCGCGGCTGTACGATCCGCTGCATCCCGCCGTGATCCGGTTGATCGCCGATACCACCGCCGCCGCTCTGCGTCTGCGCCGCCCGGTCTCGCTCTGCGGCGAGATCGCGGGCGATCCCCGGGTGGTGCCTCTGCTGATGGGGCTGGGGCTGCGCTCGTTCAGCATGAATGCGTCGGCGGTGCCGCGGGTGAAGCAGGCGGTACGCGCGGTCAGCCTCGATGATTGCAGGCGGTTCGCCCGCCGTGTCAGCGACGAGGTCGATCCTGACCGGATCGCACGGCTGGTCGAGGAGTTCTCGGCATAGCGACCGGACGGACACATCTGCGTCGTTCCGCTCGGCGTTGCCGCGCCAGGTCTTCGGATCGGTCACGGCAGGGTTCCGAGACGGGCATTTGTGCAGGCCGGGCACGCGGGATAGATGGCGCCTTCTAGAGCAAGACCGGCTCAAGTTGAGCCGGTCTTGCTCTACCAGATTGATCTAGAGACTGATTCACGTCTCAGGCTGATTCAGCCTGAGACGTGAATCAGTCTCTAGTGTCCCGAACCAGAAGTTCGTAGGACTTCTGGTTCGGGACACTAGGCTTATCAACAAGATAGTGGCTTGCTCATTTCCAAAATTCGCGAGCGAATTTCGGAGGCAGGACACTAGCGCCACGGAAGGCCGCCTGCATGAGTTCCGCGATCCCCGCCGCCGGCGTCCCGGCTGACGCCGCGCCCGACATCGTACGGGTCCGCCGCGCGCTGATCTCGGTGTCGGACAAGGCCGGGCTGGTGGCACTCGGCGAGGCGCTGGTGCGGCATGGCGCCGAACTGCTCTCCACCGGCGGCTCCGCGCGCGCCCTGCGCGCGGCCGCACTGCCGGTGAAGGAGGTCAGCGAGCATAGCGGCTTCCCGGAGATCCTTGACGGCCGCGTCAAGACGCTGGTGCCGCAGATCCATGGCGGCATCCTCGCACGTCGCGACCTGCCGGCGCACCAGGCGCAGATGGCCGAGCATGCGATCGCTCCGATCGACCTCGTCTGCGTCAACCTCTACCCGTTCGAGACGACCGTGGCGTCCGGAGCCGCGGCCGCCGATTGCATCGAGAACATCGATATCGGCGGCCCGGCGCTGATCCGGGCGGCCGCCAAGAACCACTCCCATGTCGCGATCCTGACCGATCCCGCGCAGTATCCGGCGCTGATCCGGTCGCTCGCCGCGTCCGGCGGTACGACCAGCGCCGATCGCAAGGCCTGGGCGGCCGCGGCCTATGCCCTCACCGCCGCCTACGACGTCGCCATCGCGGCCTGGTTCGCGCACGAGGGCGGGGATGGCTTCCCGCTCCGGATCGGCCTCTCCGGCACCCGTGCCGAGGTGCTGCGCTACGGCGAGAACCCGCACCAGCAGGCAGCCTTCTATCGTGACGGCGGTGGCCGTCCCGGAGTGGCCACCGCGCGGCAGGTGCAGGGCAAGTCGCTGTCCTACAACAACCTCAACGACACCGACGCCGCCTTCGAAACCGCCTGCGAGTTCGAGCGGCCCACCGTGGTGATCGTCAAGCACGCCAACCCCTGCGGCGTCGCCTCGGCGGATACGCTCGAGACGGCGTGGGACAACGCGCTGCGCTGCGATCCGGTCTCGGCGTTCGGCGGCATCGTGGCGCTGAACCGGACGCTGGACGAGGCCACGGCGGCGCGCATCGCGGCGATCTTCACCGAGGTGATCGCGGCACCCGACGCCACCGAGGCGGCGCGCGCGGTGCTGGCGAAGAAGAAGAACCTGCGCCTGCTGCTGACCGGCAGCCTGCCGGACCCGGCAGCCGGCGGACTGGTCTGGCGCTCGCTCGCCGGCGGCTTCCTGGTGCAGAACCGCGACAGCGGCCGCATCGATCGCGACATGCTCCGGGTGGTGACGCGGCGCGCACCGAGCCCGCGGGAGCTCGATGACCTGATCTTCGCGTTCCGTGTCTGCAAGCATGTCAAGTCGAACGCCGTGATCTATGCCAGGGACAGCGCCACCGTCGGCATCGGCGCCGGACAGATGAGTCGCGTCGATTCCGCGCGGATCGCCGCCCTGAAGAGCCAGGAGGCTGCGCACGCGGCAGGCCTGGCCGTCTCGCTGGCGCAGGGCAGCGTGGTGGCCTCGGATGCCTTCTTCCCGTTCGCGGACGGCCTGGAGGCGACCATCGCCGCGGGTGCCACCGCGGTGATCCAGCCCGGCGGCTCGGTCCGCGACGAGGAGGTGATCGCCGCCGCGGATCGCGCCGGGGTCGCGATGGTGTTCACCGGCATGCGCCATTTCCGGCATTAGGACATCATGATGGATCAGTTGATGTCCTACCCGGCGGTTGCACGCGCCGCGATGGAGGGGCTGGACGGCTCGCTCATCCGGACCGTGTTCGCCGAGGGCGCCGGGCTCGAGGATGTCATTCCGCTCTGGTTCGGCGAGCCGGACGTGGTGACGCCCGGCTTCATCCGCGAGGCCGCCAAGCAGGGGCTCGATGCCGGCCGGACCTTCTACAACTCGAACTTCGGCATCGACGAACTGCGCGCCGCGATTGCGCAGTATCAGTCAGGGCTTGGCCGGAGTGTCCGCTTCGACGGCGTCTGCGTCACCGCCTCCGGCGTGAACGCGATCATGCTCGCCTGTCAGGCGCTGCTCGACCCAGGCGACCGGGTGGTGCTGCCGGAGCCGTTCTGGCCCAATCTCGCCGGCATCTCGCGCGTGCTCGGCGCCGAGGTGGCGACGGTACCGTTGCGGCTGCGCGGTGCGGCCTGGTCGCCCGCCTGGTCGGTGGACCTCGACGAGCTGCTGGCGGCACTCACCCCCGGCACCCGCATGGTCATGCTGAACGCTCCGGCCAACCCGACCGGCTGGATGCTGTCGCGTGCCGAGCAGGAGGTGCTGCTGGCGCATGGCCGGCGCCTGGGGATCTGGATCCTCGCCGACGACGTGTACGAGCGCGTGGTGTTCGACCAGCCTGCCGCGCCGGCCTTTCTCGACATCGCGCACGCAGACGACCGGCTGGTCTCGATCAACTCCTTCTCCAAGAGCTGGGCGATGACCGGCTGGCGGCTGGGCTGGATCAATGCGCCCAGCACGCTGATGCCGGCGCTGGGGAAGATCAGCGAGTTCAACACGTCCTGCACGCCGCCTTTCGTACAACTGGCCGGCATCGCGGCGCTGCAGCAGGGCGAGCCGTTCATTGCCGCCACCATGGCGCGCTACCGGGCGATGCGCGACCTCGCCTGCGCGCGGCTCGGTTCTATCCCGGGGGTGTCGGTGCCGGTTCCCGGCGGCGCGATGTACTCGTTCTTCGCAGTCGAGGGCTGCACGGACAGCCTGGCGCTGGCGCGTTCGCTCCTGCATGGCGCGCATGTCGGCCTCGCCCCGGGGCGGGCCTTCGGACCGGCCGGCGAGGGCTGCCTGCGGCTCTGCTTCGCGGTGGCCGAGGATCGCCTGCAGGCCGCGTGCGATCGCATCGCGGACCATCTCGCTCATACCGGAGGCCGCTGAGATGCGCCCGTCCCGGGAGCTCATGGTGCTGCTTGCCGCCCTATTCGTAGCCCTGGGCGCCACGAGGCCGGACCCCGCGGCCGCCCAGACGCCGGTCGCAGCCAGCCTGACGCCGGCCGACCGGGGCTGGGTGCAGCGCGTGCAGGACACGCTGAACGCGATCACCACCCTGAAGGCGCGCTTCCTGCAGATCGCGCCCGACGGCCGCACCACGCAGGGCACCGCCTGGCTCGACCGTCCCGGCCGGATGCGCTTCGAGTACGCCAAGCCGAGCCCGCTGCTGCTGGTGGCCGGCGGTGGCAAGCTGGTGTTCAACGACAGCGAGCTGAAGCAGACCACGGACGTTCCGCTGGACAAGACGCCGGTCGGCCTGCTGCTGCGCGCCAACCTGACCTTGTCCGGCGATGTCACCGTGACCGCGTTCCATCACGCCGGCGGCCAGTTGCAGATCACCCTGGTGCGGACCGCCTCGCCCGGCGACGGCAGCCTGACGCTGATCTTCTCCGACCAGCCGCTCGCGCTGCGGTCCTGGAGCGTGCTCGACGCGCAGGGCCGCGAGACCCGTGTCGACCTCTACGACGCCCGCCTCGGTCAGCCGCTGCCGCAGACCCTGTTCGACACCAGCATCGGCGAGCAGGGCGGCTAGACTTCAGAAATGCTCGACACCGGCAGGTAAACCTTCAAATCGCCCGGATCCTTGGCCATCATCAGGGCCATGAAGCCACTGATCGGTATCACCACCTGCCGCAAGTATTTCGGGCCGTTCGATATCGAGAACCATGCTGCGTCCGACACCTATGTGAAGGTGACGGACCGCGTCGTGCTCGGAGTTCCGGTGCTGATCCCGGCGAACGGCGAGGCGGTGGATGTGGAGACCCTGATCAACCGCCTCGACGGGCTGATCCTGACCGGCAGCCAGTCCAATGTCTCACCGGGCGAGTATGGCGGCGTCCCGCATCTGGCGGGCACGCCGGAGGACCAGATGCGCGACGCGGTGACCTTGCCGCTTACCCGCGCCGCGATCGCCGCCAGCCTGCCGGTGCTCGCGATCTGCCGCGGCTTTCAGGAGCTCAACGTGGCGCTGGGCGGCTCGCTGCATCAGCGGCTGCGCGACCTGCCGGCCCGTCTCAACCACTCCAACCAGGACCACGCGGATATCGCGATCCGGCGGGGCAAGGCGCACGACGTGGCGCTGGCCGATGGCGGCCTGCTGCATCGCCTGGCCGGCGGCCAGCAGGTGATCCGGGTGAACTCGCTGCATAACCAGGGCATCGAGCGCCTGGCCGCGCCGCTGAGCGTCGAGGCAATGGCGCCGGACGGCGTGATCGAGGCCGTGCGGGTGACGCTGGCGAGCGGACTGGCGCTGGGGGTGCAATGGCACCCGGAATACGATTTCGAGGTGGATCCGCTGTCGCGGGCCATCTTCATGGCATTCGGACGGGCCGTGCGGGCGCGGGTACGCGGCGACGGGCTGCCGGAGGACCTGCGCGTGCTGCCCTGCGAGCAGGGACGAACCGCCGCCGAGTGAGCAGGCCACCAGGCTCAGGCGGGGCAACCACGATCGCCAGCGTGCGTTGTTTTCATCGTCTGCCACTCATGGGAGAGAGACGATGGATAAAGACCGCACCGAGGGCATTGGTCACCAGGTGAAGGGTGCTCTCAAGGAGGGTGCCGGCAAGCTCACCGGGAACGAGCGCCTCGAAGCCGAGGGCAAGGTCGAGCGCACCGGCGGCAAGGTCCAGGAAGGCGTCGGCAAGGGTAAGGACACGCTCCGGGACGCCGCCGACAGCCTCAAGCGCTGATCTCCGGGCGCGTGACGAGATCAGGGGCGGTAGCCGGTGGCTGCCGCCCTATTTCGTTGTCCGGCTCAATTCGAGGGCGCGCGCATACACGACGCGTTTCGGCAGGTTGGTCGCTCCGGCGACCAGGCTTGCGGCATCCTTGACCGAGTGCCGTTCCAGCGCCTGCAGCAGGTCCTGGTCGAGCTTGTCCGTGCCGGTCGCGGCCGCCGGTGCCGGGCCGATGAGGACGGTGATCTCGCCGCGCGCCGGCTCCCCCTGGTAGTGCGTCGCCAGATCCCTCACCGTCCCGCGCCTCACCTCCTCGAACCGTTTGGTCAACTCACGCGCCACGGCCGCGTCGCGGTCTTTGAACATCTCGGCCAGGTCGACCAGCATCTCGGCAAGCCGGTGCGGCGCCTCATGCCAGATCAGCGTCGCCGACAGGCCGGCCTGCTCGGCGGCCCGCAGGACCGAGAAGCCCTCCCGGCGAGCCGTGCCGCGGGGTGGCGGAAACCCCACGAACAGGAACGGATGCGGCGGCAGCCCCGACAGTGTCAGGGCCATGATCGCGGCGTTCGGGCCGGGTGTCGCGGTCACCGGGACGCCCTCGGCGATGGCGGCGCGGGTCAGCCGGTAGCCGGGATCCGACAGCAGCGGTGTGCCGGCATCCGACACCAGGGCGAGCCGCTTGCCTTGCTTCAGCATCGCGACCAGGTGCGGCACCCGCTGCCGCTCGTTATATTCGTGCAGCGCCTCGAGGCGGGTCGCTATGCCGTGCGCCCCGAACAGGCGACTGGTCACCCGGGTGTCCTCGCAGAGCACGAGGTCGGCCTGCCGCAGGACAGCCATGGCCCGGAAACTCAGGTCCCCGAGGTTGCCGATCGGTGTCGATACGAGCACAAGACCGACTGGCAGGGGACCTGCCGACTGGAAACCTGGCAGGGGACCTGCCGACTGGAAACCTGGCAGGGGACCTGCCGACTGGAAACCTGGCAGGGGACCTGCCGACTGAAGACCGGCCCGATCCGGCGCGCCAGGGTTGACCTGAGAAGAATTTTGGGGAGTCGAGGATGCTTCGTCGGACATGGATGTTCCTCGCGCGGACGGGGACGCCCCGTCCAGTCCCGACCGCCATCCGCGTCGCGACCCTGGCATGCCTCGCCGGGCTCGCGG
This sequence comes from Lichenicoccus sp., assembly GCF_965277665.1. Lineage (GTDB taxonomy): Bacteria > Pseudomonadota > Alphaproteobacteria > Acetobacterales > Acetobacteraceae > Lichenicoccus. Next base: position 3,383,696 of record NZ_OZ255835.1, on the reverse strand, counting down.
CCTGCACCACCGGGCCGATGGCCATGTTCGGCGGCACGTCGCAGCCGCCGCCGTTCGACCAGGGCAGCCCGGGAGCCGACCAGGCGGGGTCGCGCAGCACCCGCGTCGGGTTGCTGCTGCCGCTGACCGGTGCCAATGCGCCGCTCGGCCAGGCCATGCTGAAATCGGCGCAACTAGCACTGGATGCCCCGGGGGCTCCGGCGCTCGATCCGCAGGATACCGGGGACGCCCCGGGCGGTGCGGCACGCGCGGCACAGGCGGCACTCGGCGGCGGCGATGGCATCCTGCTTGGTCCGCTCACCTCGGCTGACACGGCGCAGGCAGCCCCGATCGCACATGCCGCCGGGGTGCCGATGCTGGCCTTCACCAGCGACCTGGCACAGGCGCAGCCGGGCATCTGGGTGATGGGCGTGACACCGGAGCAGCAGGTGCGACGGCTTGTGGCGGCGGCGAAGGCTGACAACCGCAACCGGATCGCGGCCTTGCTGCCGGACAACGCGCTGGGCCATTCGATGACGGACGCGTTGCGGCAGGCCTGTTCGGATGCCGGCCTGCCGGCGCCGGTGGTCGCGCAGCATGGCGAGAGCATGGAGAGCGTGAATGCCGCGATGCGCTCGCTGTCGGACTTCGCCGACCGGCGCGGGGCGATCGAACAGAAGGTGAAGGACGCCAAGGCCAGCCAGGATCCGGCGGTGCGCGCCACGGCGGCGGCACTCGGCCAGACACCGATCCCGCCGCCGCCGTTCGATGCGCTGCTGCTCGCCGATACCGGCATCGGCCTGCAGGAGGTGATCTCGGTCCTGGCCTATTACGACGTCTCGCCGTCGCAGGTGCGGATCATGGGACCGCTGCTGTGGGGCGCCTTCGCCGGCAAGCTGCATGCGCTGGAAGGTGCCTGGTTCGCCGGGCCGGATCCGCGCGACCGGCGCGGCTTTGCGTCCCTCTACGAAAAGAAGTTTGGCCAGCCACCGCGGCCGCTGGCCGACATCCCATACGACGCGGCGGCCCTGGCGGGCAGCCTGTCGCAGCGCGGCGGCTACGGCGTCGACACGCTGACCCGCGGGGACGGGTTCGCCGGGGTGGACGGGATTTTTGCCCTGCAGCCGGACGGCCACGTGCGCCGCGGCCTCGCCATCTTCCAGATCCAGCCCGGCGGCGGCGCCAGCATCATCCAGCCAGCCCCGGTCTCGCTAGGCGACACGAATACTTAGAGAGCCACCAAGATAGAAACGCCTGATGCTGGACGAGAGCGGCCCACAGGGCCGCGGCCGGCGTGACGTTTTGAGCACCGGAGCGGAGCGGCCTTCTCGGCCGTGAGCACCGGAGCGCAAAAACGGCGCGTCGGATCGCCAGCAGCAGGCGTTTCCAGGATCAGGCGGCGGCGATGGCCCCGCAGGAGAGGACGGGCCGGATGCAGTAGAGCGCCGCCTCGAAGCTCGCGAAGCTGCCGAGCTTGTGGTTGCGGACATGGTCGATCACCAGCCAGCGCATCCCTTCGGGACGGATCATGTATGCCGGGTCGGCGTTCTCGCGCACCCAGACCAGCACATGCTCGAGCGTCACCGGCTCGCGGTTCGACGCGGCACGCGGCGAGACGTCGACGTCGCACAGGCCCATCGAGGCCCCGGCTTGCAGCCAGCGCAGCAGGTACTCCCGGTGGCGCGGCAGGAAGGACAGCCGCAGGGACACGACGTTGGAGTTCGCGGGAAACTCGATCTGTGCTGCAGGTCTGGCCATGGGTGTGTCCCTCGCAACTTTGTGAGCCAAACTAATTGGTCCACACCGCCGGTGACAAAAGGATTCTGACGCTCACCGAAAAGCACCTCCCACACCCAGGGCCAGTGTGACATTTTAGCCAGGGTCTGTTACGAAATCGCCTCGTTCTTGCGATTCGCTCCAACCCTTGTGACTCCATCTTGTGTTTTTGAGCCGTGTCATCTTCCTCTAGGTGTTGCATCAAAGTTTTAGGCCAGTCCCTCGCTTTGGTTTCCAGCCTCCAGCAGCCGGTCCAGCGTGCCCTCGATCGCGGCCGGATCCGCCCACTGCAACCCGACGCCGAGCACCACGATCCCGGCACGAAACCCGGCCGGCAGGCGTATCGCGTCCTTCGGGGTGGTGACCAGCAACGCGCCCAGTGCCCGGGCCAGCTCCGAAAGCCGGCGCAGCTCGCCCGGGCGATAGCGGTGATGGTCCGCAAAGCCGGCCTCGGCGGCCACGTCGAGCCCGAGCGTGCGCAGGGACGCGAAGAACTTCTCGGGCCGCCCGATGCCGGCAAACGCGACCAGCCTGCGTCCGCGCAAAGACCGGGCTTCCGCCGACAGGGCCAGCTCGGCGCGCAGCACCGGCAGGGCGGCCGGCAACAAGGCGGCGACATTGCGCTGGTCAGGGCCGATCAGGATCGCGGCCCGCGCCCGCCCCGCCCCGGCCGCCACCGGTTCGCGCAGCGGGCCGGCCGGCAGCACGCAGCCATTGCCGAAGCCTGCCGCCCCGTCGATCACCAAAAGCGTGCAGTCCTGCACCAGCGTCGGGTTCTGCATGCCGTCATCCATGACCAGGCACCTGGCGCCGGCGGCGATGGCGGCCCGTGCCGAAGCCGCGCGATCCGCCCCTACCCAGGTCGGCGCGATGGCCGCCAGCAGCAGCGGCTCGTCGCCGACCTGGGCTGCATCATGCTGGGCCGGATCGACCCGCACGACGCCGCGCACCGTGCCCCGATAGCCGCGCGTCAACGCATGCACCACGACGCCGCGTGCCCGCAGCCGCGACAGCAGGTCGAGCGTCAGGGTGGTCTTGCCCGCACCACCGACGGTCAGGTTGCCGCAGCACAGCACCGGCACCGGCGCGTGCCAGCCTGGCCGCGCGAGCCGCCGCCGGGTAATGGCCTCGAACAGCCGGGCGCCAGGCCGAAGCAGGTGCGCGCGCAGCCCGGGCGTGGCGCTGGCCCAAAAGGCCGGCGCACGCATCAGGCCGCGTCCGTGAGGCCGAGCAGCCGACGTGCGAGGTCGACCGGCAGGCTGGAGGCCGGGGCGGCGATCAGCCGGGCTGCCTCCGCTCGCCTGGCCCGCAGGGCCGGGTCGTTCAGCATCGCGTCGGCCCAGTCGGCGATCGCCGCTGCCGTGGGTGTGACGGTCACCGCCTCCACCCAGTGCAGGGCTTCGAAGGCGGCGTTGAAGTTGCAGGTCAGCGGTCCGGTGGCAACCAGGCAGCCCAGCCGTGCCGGCTCGAAGGGGTTGTGGCCGCCGCCGGCGCCCCGGATGGCCGTCTGCAGGCTGTTGCCGAGGAAGGCGATCGGCGACAGGCGGTAGAGCAGCCCGAGCTCGCCGAGCGTGTCGCAGACCCAGAACGCCTGCGCCGGTCCGGGCAGCTCCCCGAGTGCGCGGCGCGGCGCGCCACCCAGGGCCCCGGCGATGCCGGCCCCGCGTTCGGGGTGCCTCGGCGCGATGATGGTCAGCAGCCCTGGCTGGCGGAGACGAAGCAAAGCGTGCGCCGCAGCCAGCACCGGCTCCTCGCCGTCATGCGTGCAGGCGGCGAGCAGGATCGGCCGGCCGCCGAGGGCAGCGCGCACGCGTTCGAGCTCGGCCGCGTCCACCGGCAGCGCCGACGCCGCCTGCTTCAGGTCGCCGGGTGTTTGCACATCCTGCGCGCCCAGCGCCCGCAAGCGGAGCGCGTCCTCGTCGCTGCGCGCGGTGATCCAGCTGAAGTGCCGGAGCAGGTCGCGCGACAGGCGCGGCAGTCGCTGCCAGCGTCTCGTGCTGCGATCGGACATGCGGGCGTTCAGCAGCGCCAGCGGCAAGCCGCGCCGGTGGACCGCGGCGATCAGGTTCGGCCACAGCTCGCTCTCGACCAGCGCCACCGCCTGCGGCCGCCAATGCGCCAGGAACCGGTGCAGCCAGCGCGGCACATCGAGCGGCATGAACTGGTGCAGCACGCGCGCCGCCAATCCCAGCTCCGGTAGGCGTTGCGCCAGCAGCCGCTGCGAGGTCAGCGAGCCGGTGGTCATCAGCACGTGCAGCGCCGGATCGAGGCGGCACAGCGCCTGCAGCAGCGGCAGCAGCGACACCGTCTCGCCGACGCTCGCCGCATGCAGCCAGATCAGGCGGCCGGGCGGCCGGGCCAGGCTGGCGCGCCCGCGCCGCTCGCCGAGGCGCGCCGCGAGCTCCTTGCCGCGCGCCACCCGGTGCCGCAGCAGCAACCGCAGCGGCAGCTCCGCCAAGCTTCCGGCGAGCCACCAGAGCCGGGCACTGGCCGGAGGTGCGGGCACCCTGGCAATCCGCCTGCCGGGCTGGTCGTCGTCGAGGGCGTCCAGGGCCCGCCCGATCACGTCGAAGCCCGCGTGCCAGCCCTGGCGCGGCACCGTGATCGGCGTGCCGCAGCGTATGGTGCCGCGGCCGAACGGCAGCGGCAGCATCATCCGGTCCCAGGAACGCAGGCGACGGCTCGGCCGGCAGAACACTGCGATCGGGACCACCGGCACGCCGGCGAGTGCCGCCAGCCGGGCACTGCCGGGCTGCGTCACCCGCCTCGGGCCGCGCGGGCCATCCGGCGTGATCGTCACCACCTGCCCGTCGCGCAGCAGCCCGAGCAGGTGGCGCAGCGCCGCCGCCCCGCCCTTTTCCGATTTGCCGGCGCGGGCGGAGGATCCGGTCACCGTATTGATCCGCCAGCGCCGGATGACGTCCGCGATCAGGCGCCCGTCGCGATGGCGGCTGATCATCACGTTGAGCGAGAGGTGCGGGTTCTCGCGCCGGGCCAGCAGCCAGAGCGCCGTCACCAGCGGCAGGTACTCGTGCCAGAACACCACGATGGCGGTGCGGCCGTCGCGGCCGGTCAGCAGGGCCCAGGTCTCGGCATCGGCCTGCAGCCGCCAGCGGGTGGAGCGAAGCGCGAGGTCGAGATACAGCCCGATCCCCCAGGCCGACACGGCCAGCATCGCCCGGCTGCGCAGCGCACGCTTCAGCAGGGAGTCTGGCTCGGATTCTGGGTCGGGCCTGGATTCTGGGCCCGGTGCCGTAGCAGGTGATCGGCCAGCACGCAGGCCAGCATGGCCTCGCCCACCGGCACCGCGCGTATGCCGACGCACGGATCGTGCCGCCCCGGGGTCGCGACATCGACCTCATGGCCGGAGCGAGTCACCGATTGCACCGGGGTCAGGATCGAGCTGGTCGGCTTGACCGCGAAGCGTGCTGTGATTGGCTGTCCGGTCGAGATGCCGCCGAGGATGCCGCCGGCATTGTTGGAACCGAACACCACCTCCCCATCTCGCAGCCGCATCGGGTCGGCGTTCTGCTCGCCACTGAACTCGGCGGCCGAGAAGCCCGCCCCGATCTCCACTGCCTTCACCGCATTGATGCTCATCAGGGCCGCGGCCAGGTCGGCATCCAGCTTGGCGTAGATCGGCGCGCCCAGGCCGGGTGCCACACCTTCGGCCTGCAGCTCGATGATGGCGCCGGCCGAGGAACCGCGCTTGCGTACCGCGCCGAGATACGCCTCCCAGACCGGCACGGTGCCCGCATCGGGGCAGAAGAGGGCGTTGCGGCCGACCTCCTCCCAGTCCCAGCGCGCGCGCTCGATGGGGTGCGGGCCGATCTGCACCAGGGCGCCGCGCACGCTGACGCCCGGTCCCAGCACCAGCCGGGCCACCGCGCCGGCCGCAACCCGCATCGCGGTCTCGCGGGCCGACGAGCGGCCGCCGCCGCGCGGGTCGCGTATGCCGTATTTGAGATCATAGGCAAGGTCGGCATGGCCGGGCCGATAGCGGTCGGCGACGGAGGCATAGTCGCGCGAGCGCTGGTCGAGATTGTCTATCACCAGGGAGATCGGCGTCCCGGTGGTACGGCCCTCGAACACCCCGGACAGGATGCGTACCGCATCCGGCTCCTGGCGCTGGGTGGTGAACTGCGACTGTCCCGGACGGCGGCGGTCGAGCCAGGGCTGGATGTCCGCCTCCGACAGCGCGAGGCGCGGCGGGCAGCCATCCACCACGCAGCCGATCGCCGGCCCGTGGCTCTCGCCCCACGTCGTGACCCGGAACAGGTGACCGAAGCTGTTATGCGACACCGACCCGCCTCGAGAACGCTACTACACCGGCAATCCGACGCGGCTCTCTGCGCTTCCGGTGCTCACGGCCAGAAGGCCGCTCCGCTCCGGTTCTCGATAGCCACGCCGGGCGTGCCGCTGCGCGGCACTCTTGCTCGGTGTAGCGCATTCTCGAAGCGGGTCTCAGTCCGAAACGGCGGCGATGTCCGGCGCCTTGGGGTTCTTCATGCCCACGGTATGGTAGCCGCTATCGACGTGGTGCACCTCGCCGGTGACACCGCTGGACAGGTCCGACAGCAGGTACAGCCCGGCGCCGCCAACCTCGTCGATCGACACGTTGCGCTCCAGCGGCGCATTGAGCTGGTTCCATTTCAGGATGTAGCGGAAGTCGCCGATGCCGCTGGCGGCCAGCGTCTTGATCGGCCCGGCGCTGATCGCGTTCACCCGGATGCCGTCGGCGCCAAAGTCGGCGGCGAGGTAGCGCACCGAGGCTTCAAGCGCCGCCTTGGCGACGCCCATGACGTTGTAGTGCGGCATCACCCGCTCGGCGCCGAGATAGGTCAGGGTCAGCAACGAGCCGCCGCGGTCCATCAGGGCTGCCGCCCGCCGGCTGACCGCGGTGAAGGAGTAGCAGGAGATGTCCAGCGCCTGCAGGAAGGCCTCGCGCGGGGTGTCGGCATAGCGGCCGCGCAGGTAGGTCTTGTCGGCCCAGCCGATGGCGTGCACCAGGAAGTCGAGGCGGCCCCACTCGCGCGCGATGATCGCGAAGGTCGCGTCCATAGCGGCATCGTCGGCGACGTCGCACGGCAGCACCAGCGCTGCGCCGACGCTTTCCGCCAGCGGCCGCACGCGCTTCTCCAGCGCCTCGCCCTGGAACGTGAAGGCGAGTTCCGCGCCCTGGGCGGCGCAGGCGGCGGCGATGCCCCAGGCGATGGAACGGTCGTTGGCCACACCCATGATCAGGCCGCGCTTGCCCTGCATCAAGGTGCCTCGCACGGGAAGGGGGTGGGCGCCGTCGGGCATGCGGCCTCGTCCTGATGAGAGATAGGAAGCCAGGCTTGAGCGGGCTGGCCTCTCGCGTGCCGTCCTGACACACACGCTGCCCAGCGACAAGCCTGTGCTCCCGGCACGGCGCGAACCGGCATCGGTCGGGCGGGTTAAGCGCGGTACGTTAAGCCCGGCAGGATAAGGAGTTGACCATGCCTGATGAGCCGCTGCAGTGCGATACCGACCCGATCGGGCTGTTCCAGCGCTGGCTCGCCGAGGCCGAGGCGGTGGAGCCGAACGATCCGAACGCGATGGCGCTGGCCACCGCCACGCACGAGGGGCTGCCCTCGGTGCGCATGGTGCTGCTCAAGGGCCTCGATGCGCGCGGCTTTGTTTTCTACACCAACAAGCAGAGCCGCAAGGGAGAGGAACTGGCGGCCAACCGCCATGCCGGCCTGCTGTTCCACTGGAAGAGCCTGCGCCGGCAGGTGCGCGTGGAGGGTCCGGTCGAGGATGTGACGGACGCGGAAGCGGATGCCTACTTCGCCAGCCGCTCGCGCAACTCCCGCCTGGGCGCCATTGCGTCCGACCAGTCGCGGCCGCTTGCGGACCGTGCCGAACTGGAGGGCCGGCTGGCGGCGATGCAGCAGCGCTACCCGGATGACGACGTGCCGCGGCCGTCGCACTGGTCCGGCTACCGCGTGCTGCCCGACATCATCGAGTTCTGGCAGGACATGCCGCACCGCCTGCACGACCGCCTGGTGTATCGGCGCGAGAGCGAGGCCAGCTGGCAGACGACCCGGCTCTATCCCTGACCATTCCATGCTAGTGCAGCAATCCAAACAGACTGAACCAGTCTGTTTGGATTAAAGCTGCACTATATCAATGTTCTAGGGCACCTTTAACCCAGACAAAGCTGCTCGCTTTGTCTGGGTTGGTGCACTAGTTTCGGCGATCGAGTAAGGAGGGAACTCGCCGATGAGCGAGCTGCGCAAGATCCTGCTGCCGCTGAACGGCACGCCGAACGGGGAGGCGGCGCTGGCGACCGCCCTGATCCTGGCCCGGCGCTTCGGCGCGCATCTCGCGGCGCTGCATGTCCGCAGCGACAGCCGCGAGGTCGCCCCGCTGGCGGGCGAAGGCCTGTCCGGCGCGATGGTCGAGGAGATGATGACCGCCGCCGACCGCGAGCAGGCCCGACGATCGCTGGCGGTGCGCGAGGTGTTCGACCGGCTGGTCGGCGCAGCCGGGCTGGAGGTGCGCGGCGGTCCGCCCGATCCGGACCCGCGCACCCACGACCTGGCCGGCCCGACCGCCAGCTTCCGCTCGATCACCGGCCGCGAGCACGAACTGGTCGCCTATGCGGCACGGCTCTCCGACCTCACCGTGGTGCCGCATGCGGATTCCGGCGAGGAGGTCTCGTCGTCGGAGGCCCTGCATGCGGTGCTGTTCGACAGCGGCCGGCCGGTGGTCATCGCGCCGAAGCTCTCGCCGCAGCAGGTCGGGCGCCGGCTCTGCATCGCCTGGAACGGCACCGGCGAGAGTGCCTCCGCGGTGCTGTCGATCCTGCCATGGGCCAAGCAGGCGGAGGCGGTCCAGGTGCTGCATTCCGAGGACTACCAGCGTCGCGGGCCGGATGCCGCCGCCTTGCTGGACTATCTGGCGCTGCACGGGGTGCGCGCGACGCTGCAATCCTTCCGGGCCATCGACAAGGAGGTCGGTGCCGGACTGCTGGCGGCCTGCACGAAGTTCGGCGCCGACATGGTCAGCATGGGTGCGTATTCGCACTCCCGCCTGCGCCAGCTCATCCTCGGCGGCGTCACCCGCCACGTCCTGGAGAACGCGCAGCTCACCGTACTCATGGCACGCTAGTGTCCTGAACCCGAAGTTCGCTTGAGAACTCTTGTACTCGACCTTTGTGTATGGGATACTCCTTTGGTTGGTGAGGAGCGGAACATGAGAGGTCGACCGCCTGCCGCCATAGTGTTGAGCGATGCGGAGCGTGCGGAGCTGCTGACGTTAAGCCAGCTGCGGTCGACCGCTCAAGGCCGGGCGATGCGTGCAAGGATCATTCTTGCTTGCGCCGATGGTGGCTACGGCAAGGACATCGCAGCGTCCCTCGGCGTGGATCAGGTCACCGTCAGCAAATGGCGGCGACGCTTTGCAGCGCATCGCATGGACGGGCTGCTGGACGAGCCACGCTCCGGAGCGCCGCGCACCCTTGACGATGCCCGGATCGAGGATGTGATTGTCCGGACCCTTGAGAGCCTGCCGCTCGGCGCGACCCACTGGAGTTCGCGCAGCATGGCCCGCGCCTCGGGCTTGTCGAGCACGAGCGTGCAACGGATCTGGCGGGCGTTCAGCCTGCAGCCGCACCGCGTCGAGACGTTCAAGCTGTCGACCGATCCGGATTTCGTCGCCAAGACCCGGGACGTCGTCGGCCTCTACGTCTCGCCGCCCCGGCATGCGGTTGTGCTCTGCGTCGATGAGAAGTCGCAAATCCAGGCGCTCGATCGAAGCCAGCCGATGTTGCCGTTGAGGCCGGGGCAGGTCGAGCGGCAGACCCATGATTACAAACGGCACGGCACGACATCGCTGTTTGCTGCCCTCGACATCGCCACCGGACATGTCATCGGCCGTTGCTATCCCCGGCATCGTGCTGGCGAGTTTCGCAAGTTTCTCGACGAGATCGAGGCCAATGTTCCGGCCCAGCTCGATGTCCACCTGGTGATGGACAACTACGCTACCCATAAGACGCCCTTGATCCGCAACTGGCTCGCCAAGCGCCCCCGGTGGCACATCCACCTCACGCCGACCAGCGCGTCGTGGATGAACCAGGTCGAGCGGTTCTTCGGTTTGCTGACCGAGAAGCAGATCAGACGCGGCGTTCACCGTAGCGTCGCCAGCCTCCACCAGACGATCGAGACTTTCATCAACCAGCACAACGCCGACCCGAAGCCGTTCCGTTGGACGAAGTCCGCCGACGACATCCTCGCAACCATCGAGAGGTTCTGCACCCGAACCACTTATACAGTTAATGAGCGAACTTCGGGTTCAGGACACTAGCGGCGGCTGCTTGAAAACGCCTGCTGCTGGCGATCCCCCGCTTTCAAGGTTGGGCGCCTTTTCTCCGCTCCGCTGCTCACGGCCGAAAAGGCCGCTGCGCTGCGGTGCTCGGAAAGGCACGCCGGGCGCGGCTCTACGAGCCGCTCTCATCCAGCATCAGGCGTTTTCAAGCAGCCTTTCGGGAGGCTTCTAAACACCTGGCATTTCGTTGACTGCTACCACGCGCCAGGATTTGGGGTGGCGCTCGAGGATTGTCAGCGACAGGTTCTGCACCGACAGCCGAAGGGCGGCGTCCGCATCGACGCCGAGGGCATGCGCTACCGCGGCCCGAATTGCGCCGCCGTGGCTGACCACCACGATGTCCTGCCCGTCATGCGCGTCGGCGATGCGCTCGATCGCCCGGCCGACGCGCTCGCAGACCTGGACCATGCTCTCGCCGCCCGGAGGCACCTCGTCCGAGGCCAGTGGCCAGAACACATGCGCGGGTGACTGCAGCCGCTCCGGCAGGTCGCCGTGCGCCAGCCCCTGCCATTCGCCCATGTCCTGCTCCAGCAGCCCGGGCTCGATCGCGAGCGGCGTCTGCGGGTAGCCCGCCTCCTGGATCGCCTGCGCGGTGCGCTGCGTGCGGCTGAGCGGGGTCGCATACCAGGCCGGGGTGCGCGGCAGCCGGGCTGCCAGCCCCTGATACATGCCCACCTGTGCCACCAGGCTGTCCGGGCAGAGCGCCACGTCCATGGTGCCGTACAGCATCAGGCGGGCGTTCTGCTCCACCAGGGCATGACGGATCAGCCAGAGCCGGGTGACCCCGGCTTCGAGTTGCGGGGTGTCGAGGAAGGTCGAGCGTTCGGTCATCGCCGCACCGTATAGCGTCACGCCGGCCGATCTACAGGCCCACCTGCCGTCCGGTCTGCACGAAATGGTCCGCCGGCAGGTCGAAGCGGTCCACGAAATGCACGGCGTTGCGATACATGAAGCCGAACAGCACCCGTCGCCAGCCCGGCAGGCGCGAGCGTGGGCGAGTGCGGTCGCGCACCACCTCGTCCCGGCCGCCGACGAACAGCGCATCCTGCGGCACCACCGGGCAGCCCTTGCTTTGCGCCAAGGAGAGCGCCGCCGAAAGGCTCGGGATCTCCACGAACCCGTAGCGCGCCACCATGTGCCACAGGCCGCCATCATAGCCGTTCAGCGTGATGCGCTCATCCTGCGCGACCCTCGGGGTCTCCTCGAACTCGACGGTGAGCGTCACGACATGCTGCTGCAGCGCCCCGAACTGCGCGACATGCGCAATCATCAAAGGCGAGATCGGCTCGCGGATGCGGGTGAGGAACACGACGGTGCCGGGCACGCGCGGGATGCCGCCGTCGGCGAGCTGCTGCAGGAATTTCTCCGGCGCCAGCACACCCTCGCCCGAGATGGCGCGGAGCGCGGCGATGCCGCGCCGCCAGGTGCTCATGACGGTGAACATCAGCAGGCCGGCCAGGAGCGGAATCCAGCCGCCCTGCAGCAGCTTCATCAGGTTGGCGGAGAAGAAGGCAAAGTCGATGACCAGGAACAGGCCGGCTACCGGCAGCGCCGCCGCCAGCGACCAGCCGGCGCAGCGACGCAGGTAGGAGAACAGCAGCACCGTGGTCAGCAGCATGGTGGTCGAGACGGCGGTGCCGTAGGCGCCGGCCAGGCCCGAGGAGCTGCCGAAGCCGGCGGTCACGCCGACGGTGAGCAGCATCATCACCCAGTTCACCGCGGGCACGTAGATCTGGCCGTATTCCTTGTCGGAGGTCTGCCGGATGTTCAGGCCGGGAAACCAGCCGAGCTGGATCGCCTGCCGGGTCATCGAGAACACGCCGGTGATGATGGCCTGGCTGGCGATGATGGTGGCGGCCGTCGCCAGCAGCACCATCGGCCAGATCGCCCAATGCGACATCGCCGCCGGCAGGATGCCGTAGAACGGGTTCGCGGGCAGCGACTTCTGGCCGATCAGCGACGCCGACTGGCCGGCGTAGCAGAGCAGCAACGCCGGCAGCACGATCACGTACCAGGCGAGGCGGATCGGACGCCGCCCGACATGGCCCATGTCGGCATACAGCGCCTCGGCGCCGGTCAGCGACAGGAACACGCCGCCGAGCACGGCCAGGCTGCCCCAGCCATGCTCGCGCAGGAAATGCGCGCCGTGCCGCGGGTCGATGGCGGCCAGCACCGCCGGATGCCGGATGAGGGCGACGGCGCCGAGGCCGCCGATGGTGATGAACCAGAGCAGCATGACCGGCCCGAACACCGCGCCGATCCGCGCCGTGCCGAACACCTGCAGCGTGAACAGCCCGACCAGGATGCCCAGCGCGATCGGCATGATCAGGTGGTCGAGCGCCGGCGTCGCGACCTTCACCCCCTCGACGGCGCTCAGCACCGAGATCGCCGGCGTCAGGATGCCGTCGCCGTACAGCAGGGCGCCCCCGAACAGGCCACAAGAGAGCAGGATGCCGGTCGCCATGCCGCTGCCGGTCCGCGCCCGGCTGCCGGTCACCAGGGAGGTCAGCGCCAGGATGCCGCCCTCGCCGTTATGGTCCGCCCGCATCACGAAGATGCCGTACTTCACCGACACGGTGAGCAGCAGCGCCCAGATGATCAGCGACAGCACGCCCAGGACGGTGTCGGGTGCGACATTGCCGCCGGTCGTCTGCAGGATGGTCTGCATCGTGTAGAGCGGGCTGGTGCCGAGATCGCCATAGACGATGCCGAGCGCCGTCAGCATCGCCAGCGGCAACGGAGGTTTCGGCTTCTGGAACGACTGCATCATGCGTCGCCCGGGCCGGGCGTGCCGGGCGGCCACGGCTCTGGCTGGGGCAGCGGGGCGTAGCTCGGTTCCGGATCAGCCCGCGCCATCGCCGGCCAGTAACGCAGCAGCAGCGTGATCTTGTCCAGCACGCGGCGCATGTCGGCGATCTCGCGCGCGATCCGGTCGTCGCTGCCGAGGCCGCCATGCGACGGCTCGCCGGACACCACGCGGGCGCCTGCCGAGATCCTGAGCGCCCCGGCCGGCACGCCGCCCAGCGTCTCGTGCGCGACCGGCACCGGCTGGCCGACATGGCATAGCAGCCGTGCCAGGACCCGCTCCGCCGGCGTCGCATGTCTTGGCAGGGCCCGGGAGACATCGGCATTCAGCCAGCGATACAACCGGCGCGCGCGTTCGAGCTGCAGCGGACATCGGTCGCCGGCGCCGGCTTGCCGGCCAGCCCCGGACGGCTCGAGCACCATGAAGCTCAGGATGGTCTGGAGCCGGTCCCAGGAGATCGCCGCCTGGCGCTGCGGCGCCGGCACCTCGATCAGCACAAGATCCGGATGGACGGCGATCGCCGCGCGCGCTGCGGCCAGGAAGCGCTCGAGCCGCTGCAGCAGCTGGGCCGCGGGCACCGCCTGGAATGCCCGCATTTCCGCCAGCGCCGCCTGCCAGCGCAGCACCATGCCGTGATTGACGGCGTCCGGCAGGTGACGCGCCGCAGGCACCCGCGCCGGCCAGTCCGTCCGGCTGCTGTAGGCGGCGAGGCCGGCCGGCAACGCCCCGGCCTGCAGCCGTCGCGCCACGGCCTGCGGCAGCAGCAGCGCCCCGCAGAAGGGCGGCCCGGTGAAGAATTTCGACCCGGTGATCATCACCATCCAGCCACGCGCCAGGTAGTCGCGGACATGCCCGGGATCGACCCGCGCCTGGCAGGCATCCACCACCACGTCACAGCGCTCGCCCGGCTGCGGGCCACCGAGGCTCACCTGCAGGGCGTCGATGGCGGCCGGCGACGGTGCCAGCAGCCCGGTCTTGGACAGGTCCAGCAGATGCAGCAGGACATGGCGGCCGGCGGCGTGCTCGGCGCGCGCCAGGCGCACGCAATCGCGGGCGATGTCGTCGGCGTCCCGCAGGCATCCGCTGCCGCCGCGTATCGCCACCGTGAGCACCCGTGTCTCGGTGGCGAAGCCCGCGACCGGGTCGCCCTTGCGGACCCGATGGCGTCCGGAGGTGTCGTCGGCGAAGTGCCGCCCGGCGGCCGCAAGCGGCACCCCGGTGCCGGTCTCCTCGGGCGCCACCAGGATGTTGCTGACCGCGGCCGCCTGGCCGGCCAGCGCCAGGGCCAGCAATTCGCAGTCGGTGCCGGAGGCCGCCAGGACGACCTCGCTGCCGGCGGTACGCGGATCATCCTGCAGGCCGTAATACGCCCCGATCCCGTCGCGCACCGCCCGCGCCTCGGCCGCGAGCGCGGTGTCGGCCTGGCCGCTGAAGGCCGCCGCCGCCAGACGCAGCCGGGCCAGTTCGGCGCCGCCGAAGCCGCGCTCCGACAGCGAGGAGGCGGTTGACGAGGCGAAGGTGATCGCCCACGGCCTCGGCCGGTGCGAGCAGCCATAATGGTTCAGGCCGGTCGCAGGATCGACCGCGAGCCGCTGGTCGCCGCCCTGTGCCATCAGCGCCTCGGCCGGCCCCAGCAGGTGCCAGATCGCCGCCAGGCGGCGGACCATCGCCGGGGGCACCCCGCTGTCATCGACGCCGAGGCAGGCCGCGCGCAGCAGGCGGTAGGACGGGCCCTGCAGTCCGCGCACCTGCGCCCAGACCCGGTGCAGCACGGTCTCATCCGGCGGCCGCTCGGCCGCCATGGCGGCCAGCCAGCTGACCGGCTCGATGCGGGTCGCGGCCTCGCCGGCCGGCCCGTCGAGCTGCCAGAACAAGGCGGCGGTGCGGGCGGCGCACAGGCCGGCCAGGATCGGCAGGTCGCACAGCAGCAGCGGCTCCGTCGCGGTGCGGGCGGCGACATCGAGCAGCATGGACAGCTCGAGCGCGTGCCGGATGTGGAACGCGCAGACGCGGGCAGGTCCCAGGCATGCCGCGCCGAGCACCACCTCGCCGCCGGGATCGGCGCGAAAGGCGGTGTCCAGCGACGCATCGAAGTCGATCCGGCGGCCTTCCGCCACGACGCGCAGGTCCGGACGGTCGAGCGCTGCCAGGAGCTGGGTGCTCAGCTTTTCCGCAAACATCGATCGACCGTCCGCCGGTTGGGTGGTGCCGCTTATTGCCCGCAAACGCATTGCCCGCAAACGGCAGCTCGCAAAGAGAGTGCCGTGTAACAGCGTGCAGTGTAACAGCCTCGGCTCACATTGTGTTGCTTGACACCGTTGAGGCTGCCAGATTGGCGCCGCCCGGCCTATCCGACCGGGTGAGTGGGACCGCAAAATGCGAATTCTCTTGACCGGCGGTTGCGGTTTCATCGGTTCGGCCGTGGTGCGCCACCTGATCCGCGCGACGGCGCACAGCGTCGTCAATGTCGACCGGATGACATACGCGGCCTCCGAGGATGCACTCGAGGAAGCCCGCACGCATGAGCGGCATACGCTCGTGCGCGCGGACGTCGCCGATCTTGCTGCCATGCAGCGTCTGTTCGCGGAGCATCGTCCGGAGGCGGTCATGCATCTTGCCGCCGAGAGCCATGTGGATCGCTCGATCGACGGGCCCGCCGTGTTCATCCAGACCAACGTGGTCGGCACGTTCGCCCTGCTCGAGGCGGCGCGTGGCTACTGGTCCGCGCTGGATGCGGCCAGCCGAGCGTCGTTCCGTTTCCATCATATTTCGACCGACGAGGTGTTCGGGGCGCTGGGCGACGGCGATGCGCCCTTCACCGAGGCCACGCCGTACGATCCGCGCAGTCCGTATTCGGCGAGCAAGGCGGCATCGGACCATCTCGTGCGCGCCTGGCACCACACGTACGGGTTGCCGGTCTTCGTGACAAACACGACGAACAATTACGGTCCCTGGCATTTCCCGGAAAAATTGATCCCGCTTGTCACCATCAACGCGATCGAGGGGCGGGAGCTTCCGGTCTATGGCGACGGATCGAACAAGCGCGACTGGCTGTTCGTCGAGGACCATGCCGAGGCGCTGGTGCGCGCGGTCGAGCAGGGCGTGCCCGGCGAGACCTACGCCATCGGCGCGCGTCAGCCACGCTCCAATCTCGAGGTCGTGCAGACAATCTGCCGCGTGCTCGACGATCTGCGCCCCGATCCCGCCGGCCCACGCGAGCGCCTGATCCGTTTCGTTTCCGATCGGCCAGGCCACGACTTTCGCTACGAGATCGATGCCTCGCACGCCGAGGCGAGTCTCGCCTGGCGCGCGGCCCATGATTTCGACCGCGGCATCCGCCGCACGGTGCAATGGTATCTCGATCACCAGGACTGGTGGCGGGCCATCCGGCGCAAGACCTATCCCGGCCAGCGGCTCGGGACGGCGGCATGACGGAGCAGAGGTCGGCCGAGGCCGAGGCGCCCCAGGCTGAAACAGCCCAGGCTGAAACAGCCCAGGCTGAAACAGCCCAGGCTGAAACAGCCCAGGCTGAAACAGCAATGAAGGGCATCCTGCTGGCCGGCGGCTCCGGGACCCGGCTGCATCCGATGACGCTGGCGGCGAGCAAGCAGTTGCTGCCGGTGTACGACAAGCCGATGATCTACTATCCGCTCAGCACTCTCATGCTGGCCGGCATACGCGACATCATGATCATCTCCACGCCGGCCGACCTGCCGCAGTTCGAGCGTCTGCTCGGCGACGGCAGCCGCCTCGGCGTGCAGTTCACCTATCGCGTGCAGCCGAGCCCGGACGGCATCGTGCAGGCATTCCTGATCGCCGACGACTGGCTGCGCAACGCCCCCTGCGCGCTCGCGCTGGGCGACAACCTGATCTTCGCCGACCATCTCGGCCTGCTGCTGCGCGGTGCGGCGTCGCGCGCCGAAGGGGCGACCGTGTTCGCCTACCAGGTGCGCGACCCGGAGCGCTACGGCGTGATCAGCTTCAACGAGGACGGGCGCGCGCTCGAGGTCGTCGAGAAGCCGACCAACCCGCAATCGAACTGGGCGATCACCGGCCTGTATTTCTACGATGCGCGGGTCAGCGAATATGCGCACCGCATCCGTCCGTCGGCGCGCGGCGAACTCGAGATCACCGACCTCAACCGCCTCTATCTCGACGAAGGTTCGCTGCATGTCGAGAAGCTGGGACGCGGCTGCGCGTGGCTCGATGCCGGCATGCCGGACAGCCTGATGCAGGCCGGTACGTTCGTGCAGACGATCCAGTCCCGCCAGGGTATGCTCGTGGGCTGCCCGGAAGAGGTCGCCTTCCGCATGGGGTTCATCGACAGCCCCATGCTGCGCCGTCACGCGCAGGGCCTGAGCAAGACCGAACTCGGCCGCCTGCTGCTCGAGCTTGCGGACGGGGCACACAAGTAGGGTCCCAGGACGCGATCCAGGAGAATACCACGTGCAGATCGAGCATCTTGCGATCCACGACATCGTTCTCGTGACCCCGGCGCGTTTCGCTGACGAGCGCGGTTTCTTTTCCGAGACCTACAACCGCGCCCGCATGCGCGAGGCCGGCATCGCACCGGAGTTCGTGCAGGACAACCACAGCCTGTCGAAGCAGCGCGGCGTGGTGCGCGGACTGCACTGCCAGGTGGCGCCGCATCCGCAAGGCAAGCTGGTTCGCTGCACCCGCGGCGCGATCTTCGATGTCGCCGTCGATGCACGGGTCGGATCGCCGAGTTACGGCCAATGGGTCGGTGCGGAGCTCTCCGAGGCGAACTGGTCGCAGCTCTGGATCCCGCCCGGCTTCCTGCACGGCTTCTGCACGCTGACCGGCGACACCGAGGTGCAGTACAAATGCACCGACGTCTGGGACCGCGCCGCCGAGCGCGCGGTGCTCTGGAACTCGGAAGAGATCGGCATCGAATGGCCGATCACGGCCGACGAGGCGGTGCTGTCGGACAAGGACAAACTCGCGCCGCCCTTCGCCCAGGCGGAAGGCTGGTTCCGGCTTTGACGCACCCGATTCTGGTCACCGGCGGCAGCGGCCAGCTCGCCTCGTCGCTGGCGGCAATCGGCGGCGAGCAGGTTCGTCGTGTCGGCCGTCCCGAGTTCGATTTCGACGTGCCCCCCAGCATCGATACGATCTTCGCGCGCGCCGCACCCCGGCTTGTGGTGAATGCCGCCGCCTGGACGGCGGTGGATGCGGCGGAGGCCGACGAGGCCGGTGCGGCGCGCGCCAATGTCGCCGGGCCGGCGCGGCTCGCCGGTCTCTGCGCCGATGCCGGCATTCCGCTGATCCATGTCTCGACCGACTATGTCTTCGACGGCGACAAGGGTGAGCCCTACCTCGAGACCGACCCGACATCGCCGACCGGGGTCTATGGTCGCACCAAGGCAGACGGCGAGCGAGCGGTGCTGGCGGCGTGCCCGCGCGCCATCGTGCTGCGTACGTCATGGGTCTATTCCCCGACCGGCAAGAACTTCGTCCGCA
This sequence comes from Lichenicoccus sp., assembly GCF_965277665.1. GTDB lineage: Bacteria > Pseudomonadota > Alphaproteobacteria > Acetobacterales > Acetobacteraceae > Lichenicoccus. Next base: position 3,365,302 of record NZ_OZ255835.1, on the reverse strand, counting down.
CCATGGTCGAGGCGGCGACGCGACATCCGACCCTGCGCGTGGTCGGAGACCAGTACGGCCGTCCCACCAGCGCGGATGATCTCGCGGCAGGGATCCTGGCCATCGCCGGCCGCATCGAGGCCGATGGCTGGCAGGAGCAATACGGCGGCATCTTTCACGCAGCCGGCAGCGGCGAGGCCACCTGGCACGGCCTGGCGGTGGCGGCGCTGGAGGCGGCGGCCAGGCATGGCCGGCCGATGCCGGACGTGATCGCGATCCGCACCGCGGACTGGCCGACGCCGGCGCGCCGCCCGTCGGACTCGCGTCTCGATTGCAGCAAGCTGGACCGGGTGTTCGGCGTCCGGCTGCCGCCCTGGCGGCGCAGCGTCAGTGCGACGGTGGATCATCTCCTCGGGGCGGGGCAGTAGCCTTCGATACGCCTGCGGGCTAAAGCTTCTCGCGTGCAGCGGCCGGTCGTGATCCTGCTCTCCACCTACGAGGGCGCTCCCTTTCTGCGCGAGCAACTCGCCAGCCTGATCGCGCAGACCCACACCGACTGGATGCTGTACTGGCGCGACGACGGCTCCCGCGATGGCTCGGCGGCGATCATGGCGGAGTTCTCGCGCACCGCCGGCGCCGGACGCTGCAGGGCGGTCGAGGGCGGCCGCCATCTCGGCATCACCGCCTCGTTCCTGACTTTGTTGCGCGCCGCACCCCCGGGCCACGTGGTGGCGTTCGCCGACCAGGACGATGTCTGGCTGCCGGACAAGCTGGCCCGTGGGCTGGCAGGGCTCGGTGCTCCGGCATCCGCGCGACCGGCGCTGTACTGCGCGCGCCAGGTGCTGACCGATGGCAATCTGCACTCGATCGGCCTGTCGCCGGCGATCCGCCGCCTGCCGTCGTTCCCGGCGTCGCTGACGCAGAACCTCGCTACCGGCTGCACCGTGCTGCTCAACCCCGCGGCGGCGGCGCTGGTGGCAGGCAGCCGGCTGCCGGACAATACCCTGCATGACTGGTGGTCATACCTGCTGGTCGGCGCCGCGGACGGCGCGCTCGTGGTCGATCCGATCGCCGTCGTGCTCTACCGCCAGCATCACCGCAACGCGGTCGGCGCTCCGCATTCGACGCTCCGGCGTGGCCTCATGGCGCTGAGGCGCGGGCCGGACAGCTTCATGCGCCTGTTCCGCCAGCATGTGGCGGCGCTGCTGGCCCAGCCGGCGCCACTGTCCCCGCAGGCCCGCGCGGATCTTGCGATCATCGCAGCCGCGCTCGACAGCGACCGCCTTGCAAGGCTACGTGCCCTGCTCCGGCTGCACGCCCTGGCGCGCAGGACCTGGCCGGAGACGATGCTGTTCAGACTGTGGTTCCTGATTGGATAGAAGGTGCTGGCCGGATGAGCCGAAACGGGATTGTCCTGATCTGGGTGCTCGGCGCGGTGCTGGCCCTGCTGCTGATCTTCGCCGGGCCGAACCCGGTGGAACAGGCCTTGCGCGAGGCGATCGATCGCACGGAGTACACCCTCGACCGCCTGAGCGGGCCGACCATCGAGGTGGTGCGCGCGCTGGCGGTCGCCCTGTTCTGCGTGTTCCTCGCGCTCTGCGTGGTGGCGCTCCGGCGCGGACAGCCGGCGCTGGGGCTGGCGATCGCGGTCTCGATCGTCTTCCTGCTGCTGGCCGGCTACGACTTCGCCTGGATCATCTTCCTGCGCCGCCCGCACTGGGTGCTGGCGCTGCTGGTCGCGCTGTTCGGGTCGCTGTCGATGACGCGCCGGCTGCTGTCGGGCACATCGCTTCCGGCTCGTCGGGGTTGACACTTGGCATCGCGAAGCGATTCCAATTGATCGTATGCTGCTCTAGTTACGGACGTGCCGTGCCATCCCTTCTGACGCTCATGTCTGGCTCGCCTTCTCTGCATTGGCGAGCTGCCGGTCCAGCGTGACCAGCTCCGCGTCGAGTTGCCGGGCCAGCCAAAGATAGCAAGCGTCGTAGGCGGTCAGACCGGTGGCATTGGCCAGCTCCAGAACGCCGCCGTGATCAACCGTGGCAGCCGCCACCTGAAGCCGGCCGCGCATGCCGAAAGCTGCCAGGAGCGCGTCCCGCTGCTCCGGATGACGCCGGCTCTTGATCAGGCAAACATTGGCAAGCTCGAAGCCGAGCAGAGCGGGCGCCACCAGTTGCGCGCCCTCGAGCCGGACGGCGATTATGTCCGCCTCCGGTTCACCGAACAGCAGGGCAGCCAACGCCGAAGCGTCGACCACCTTAATGGCCATCGCGGTCCGCACGAACGATCGCTGCAGACTCACGCGGCGTATGCAGGCCCAACCGACGCATCTCGGCCAGAAGTTCGGCAGGCGTCGCCGGTCTGTCTTCCTCGACAGCGGCTTCGATGATGGCCAGCAGCTCGCCTTGCAATGATCGGTGATGCCGTTCAGCCCGCTCCTTAAGGCGCTGCACAACCCGATCAGGCGCGTTCTTGATCGACAGATTAACCGACATGGTTCCGATCTGGCTCCAGAATGGATGTGTTCTAGCAGCCCCTATGCGATCTGTCATGCGAGCAGTCAGACCTTGCCGAAGACGGTCGACGGACAATCCCGCGTCCAGCGCTTCAAGCCTGCGAACCGGCTTCCTCTCGGGTCAGCTCGGCCATCTCGATCATTGCCGCCTTGGCGCTGAGCGCCGGCAGCGGCGCCACGGGTTGCACGCGCGCCTGCATCGTGTGCATCCGGCGGGTCAGCGCAAAGGCGGTGACGACCGCCAGCAGGCCGAAGACGATGCCGCCCGCGGCCTGGCCGACCAGCACCCCGCGCGGGCCGTAACGCATGCCGAGCAGCACGAACGGGATGGTGCCCAGCGTCGCCCGGCCCCAGTTGAACAGTGTCGAGAGCAGCGGATGGCCGAGATTGTTGAAAGCGGCGTTGGCGACGAACAGCGCCCCAATGAACAGGAAGCTCGCCACCGTCCACGTGCAGAACAGGTGCAGCAGCATCGCCATGTCGCCGGTGGCCGAGAACAAGGCCACCACCTGGTCCTGCAGCAGCGCAAGTGCGAACCACATCGCCAGCACGCAGGACAGCACCAGCAGCAGGGCGCAGCGCAACGCCTCGCGCACCCGGGGGAACTGCCGCGCCCCCAGGTTCTGCGCCATGATCGGCCCGACCGAGCCGGTGAGGGCGAAGATGAAGGCGAAGGCGACCGGGATGATGCGGTCGATGGTCGCCTGGCCCGACACCGCGCCGAGCCCGAACTTCGCCATCACATGCGTCGTGTAGGCGCTGCCGACCGGCGTCGCGAGGTTGGTCAGCGCCGCGGGGAAGCCGACGGTGAGCACCGGCCAGGCATGCGCGGGTAGCATCCGCCAGTGTGGCCGCTGCAGGAAATCATGGTGGCGCACGGCGAGCAGGCCGAGCCCCGCCGCGGTGGCGCGCGACAGCACGGTGCTGATCGCGGCCCCCTCGAGGCCGAGATGCAGGCCAAAGATCAGCACCGGGTCGAGGCAGGCAAGCAGGAACGCGCTCCACAGCGTGACCGTCATCGAGCGGCGGGCGTCGCCGACCGAACGCAGCAGCGCCGAGCAGCCCATGCCGAGCGCGATCAGCGGCAGGAACGGCGAGATGATCGAGAGATTGCGCGTGGCCGCCGCCAGCACCGCGCCGCGTGCCCCGAGGGCGTGCAGCAGCGGGCCAAGCAGCAGCACCGTCCCCAGTCCGATGGCGAGCATGACCGCGACCATGACCGTCAGTGCCGCGGAGGCGATCTGACGCGCCTCGCCGACCGCGCCCGCGCCGATCCGGCGCGAGACCGCGGCCCCCAGCCCGATCGAGAGGCCGATCGAGACCGCCATCTGCAGATAGGAGACGGCGCCGATGAAGCCGATCGCCGCCGTCAGCCCCCGATCGTGCAGCATCGAGATGTAGAGCAGGTTGAGCAGGTCGACCGAGAACACCGCGAGCAGGCCGATCGATCCGGTGCCGGCCATGACGCAGGTGTGGCGCAGGATGGAGCCGGAGCAGAAGCGGGCGGGCCGGGTCGGGACGCGGAGCGGCTTGGAGCGGATCACGACGTCAATGTAGAGCGTTTCCGCGATCAGTTCAGAGCGGAAATACCATCAATTTCCAGGGCTCATCGGTCGGGCCGGAAGCCGCATGCCAGCAGGCCGGCGAGCATATGCGGCGGCGGCGGCGCGGTGGCCGTGACCGGCGGCTCGAGCGGCAGCCGGATCGCCCGGGCAAGCAGGTGCAGGCAGGGGTCCGCCTCTCGCCCGGTTTCGCCCGAGGGTTCGCCATACAGCGCATCGCCGATGATCGGGCAGCCGAGGCTCGCGCAATGGATTCGGGCCTGATGGGTGCGTCCGGTCAGCAGCTCGAGCTCGAGCCAACTCGTCGTCTCGGCGCGGCCGAGCACTCGATACCGGGTCCGGGCGGCCACACCCTGCGGGTCGGCACGCATGCGCCAACCCGTCCGAGCCGTGCTCCGCTTGAGCAACGGCAGGTCGATGATTCCGGCCGGCGCGGCGGGTGAACCGCGAACCATCGCCCAGTAGGTCTTGCCGGCGCGACCCTCCGCGAAACAGGCCTGCGCCGCGTGCAGCGCCGTGCGCCGGAGTGCCACCAGCAGGCAGCCGCTGGTGTCGGCGTCGAGCCGGTGCGCGAGCCATGGGCCGTCGCGTCGTCGGGAGAGTAGCCCGAACCAGTCCTCGACGGAGGGGCCGCCGCCAGGACCGGGATGCACCTTCAGCCCCGCAGGCTTGTCCAGGACGACGAACCGCGCGTCCGAGAACAGCAGCCTGGGGGGTGCCGTCAGGACTTCGCCCGCTCCAGATTTGGCAAGAACAGCGCCAGTATGCCGATCGCCGGCAGGAAGGCGCAGACCTCGTACACTGCGTCGATCCCGGCATGGTCCGCCAGCACGCCCAGCACCGCGGCACCCAGGCCGCCCATGCCGAAGGCCAGGCCGAAGAACAGGCCCGAGACCATGCCGACCCGGCCGGGCAGCAACTCGGTCGCGTACACCAGGATCGCCGAGAAGGCGGAGGACAGCACGAGCCCGATCACCACGCTCAGCGCGATGGTCCAGCCGAAGCCGACATGCGGCAGCGCCAGGGTGAAGGGCAGCACGCCGAGGATGGAGCCCCAGATCACGTATTTGCGGCCGATCCGGTCGCCGATGGGGCCGCCCGCGAAGGTGCCGGCGGCGGTGGCACCCAGGAACACGAACAGCTCGACCTGCGCGGTCTGGGCGGACACGCCGAAGCGGTGCATCAGATAGAAGATGTAGTAGCTGCCGATGCTGGCGAGATAGAAATACTTCGAGAACACCAGGGCGATGAGCATGGTCAGCGCCGCGCCGGTCTGCCGCCGGCTGAGCCCGGTGTTGCGCGGGGCGGCGTCCCTGCGCGCCAGCCGGCTGCGCTGCGAATACCAGCGCCCGATGGCGGCCAGCAGCCCCACCCCGAGGAGGGCCAGCAGGCAGAACCAGGCGAGGCTGGCGCGCCCGTTCGGCAGCACCACGAAGGCCGCCAGCAGCGGCCCCAGCGAGGTGCCGAAATTGCCGCCGACCTGGAACACCGACTGCGCGAAGCCGTGCCGGCCGCCGGAGGCCAGCCGGGCGATGCGCGAGGCCTCGGGGTGGAAGATCGAGGAGCCGACGCCGAGCAGGGCGGCGCCCCCGAGCAGGTGCGCGTAGGTCTGCGCCAGCGCCAGGATCAGCAGCCCGGTCATCGAGACGCTCATGCCGGCGGCCAGCGACCAGGGCAGCGGGCGGCGGTCGGTGAACTGGCCCACCAGCGGCTGCAGCAGCGATGCGGTGATCTGGTAGGTCAGGGTCAGCAGCCCGATCTGGCTGAAGGAGAGATGGAAGCCACCCTTCAGCAACGGATAGATCGCGGTCAGCAACGACTGGATGGTGTCGTTGAGCATGTGGCAGAGGCTGATCGTGCCCAGTACCAGGCCGGCGCGTCCCTGGGTGCCGCCGATCGGGGCGCGCAGCGGAACCTGCCGGCCGGCGACGCTCTGGCTCATGGACATGCCTCATGCTGCGGAACCGGTAAGCCTCTACGCCGCCCGCCGCGCCGTTTCAAACCGCGAGATACCGGATTGCTGCAAGGCAGCATCCCATCGCCAGTGAGGAGGGGGGACAGGCTGGATTTCCCGGCGCGCAGCCTGTAGCGGCATGATCCCATGTCGAGTGCGATCAGCGAGGACCCGCGTCCATCGGCGCCAAGGCTGGAGGCGCCGGCGCGGACGGACGGCCTGCATGGCCGCGCCCGGCAGCGCGCGATGCTGGCGATCGCGCTGTCGGTGCTGCTGTCCACCCTGGACTACGCGGTCGCCAACGTGGCGCTGCCGACCATCGCGCACGACATCCACTGCACCGCGGCGGACTCGATCTGGGTGATCAACGCCTACCAGCTCGCCACCCTGATCGGCCTGCTGCCGCTGGCGTCCCTGGGCGAGATCAGGGGCCAGGACCGGATCTGCCGGATCGGGCTGATGGTGTTCATCGTCGCCTCCGCCCTGTGCGCCGCCTCGGACAGCCTGCCCGAGCTTGCCGCGGCGCGCGTGCTGCAGGGTCTCGGGGGCGCCTGCATCATGAGCGTGAACGCCGCCCTGGTGCGCGCAATCTATCCGCAGTCGCTGCTCGGGCGGGGGATCGCGCTCAACGGCCTGGTGGTGGCACTCGGAGTGGCGCTCGGCCCGACGATTGCGTCCGCGGTGCTGTCGGTCGCCAGCTGGCGCTGGATCTTCCTGATCAACCTGCCGCTTGGCGGCGCGGCGCTGGTGTTCGCCTTTACCAGCCTGCCTGCGACCCTGCGCGGTGCGCGCCGTTTCGATCTGTCCAGTGCCACGCTGAGCATGCTCGCACTCGGTCCGCTGTTCATCGGGCTGGACCGTTTCGCGCACCACGGCGCGGTCGGCCTGTCGCTGGTGCTGATTGCCGTGGGCGGGGTCTGCCTGGCGTGGCTGGTGCGGCGGCAGCTTCGCATCGGCGAGCCGCTGCTGCCGGTTGACCTGTTGCGGCTGGGCGACTTCCGGACGGCCTTCACCGTCGGCATCCTCGGCTTCATCGCCTCCAATCTCTTCATCATCGCGATGCCGTTCTTCTTCGAGATGAACTTGCACCGATCGGCGGTACAGACCGGCCTGCTGATCACGCCGTGGCCGCTGGCGATCGTGGCGATCTCGCCGCTGGTCGGCCGCCTCGCTGACCGGCACTCCGCGGGCTTCCTGTCGAGCGTCGGCCTGCTGATCGCAGCTATCGGCTTCACCCTGCTCTGGCAGATGCCGGCAGCCCCGTCCGACTTCGACATCGCCTGGCGGATCGCGCTCGCCGGCAGCGGCTTCGGGCTGTTCCAGGCGCCCAACAACCGGGCGATGCTGACCGCGGCCCCGATGCACCGGTCGGGGGGTGCGAGCGGCATGATCCCGGTGGCGCGGCTGCTCGGCCAGACCATCGGGGCGATGCTGGTGGCGCTGGTGTTCGGGCTGCTGCCGGTCGAGAGTGCGCGGCATTGCCTCGCCTTCGGCGCCCTGGTCGGGATGACCGGCGCCGTGCTCAGTGCCGCCCGGCTGCTGCCCGGGACGCGCCCGAGATCTGCGGCATGAGCGGGGGCATGAGCAACGATAACGAGGGAACCGACATGCAACAGCCCGAGCAGGAACTGGTGGAGCGACTGTTCCGCTACCTCGCCGTCACCAGCCAGAGCGACGCCCACGCCCAGACGCTGCCCTCCACCCCGGGACAACGCGTGCTGGCCGAGTTGCTCGCCGGCGAACTGGCCGGGCTCGGGCTCGAGGATATCCATCTCGATGCGAATGGCGTGCTGACCGCGCTCCGGCGCGGCAGCGTGCGCGAAGCGCCCTGCATCGGCTTCGTGGCGCATCTCGATACCGTCGATGTCGGGCTGTCGCCGGACATCCACCCGCAACGCCTGCGCTACGAGGGAAGTGACCTGTGCCTGAACCGGGCCGCGGACATCTGGCTGCGGGCGGAGGAGCATCCCGAACTGGCGCCCTATGCCGGCGAGGACATCATCTTCGGCGACGGCACCAGCGTGCTGGGCGCCGACAACAAGGCGGCGATCGCGGTGGTGATGACGCTGCTCGCTCGCCTGAGCCGGGGCGACCTGCCGCACGGCGACATCGCGGTGGCCTTCGTGCCGGACGAGGAGATCGGGCTGCGCGGCGCCAAGGCGATGGATCTCGCGCGGTTTCCGGCGCGCTACGCCTACACCATCGACAGTTGCGAGCGTGGCGAACTGGTGTACGAGACCTTCAACGCGGCGAAGGCGACGATTGCGATCACCGGAGTGACGGCGCATCCGATGTCGGCCAAGGGCGTGATGGTGAACCCGGTGCGGGTTGCCGCCGACCTGATGGCGCAGTTCGATCCGCTCCAGACGCCCGAACATACCGACGGGCGCGACGGCTACTGGTGGTGCAACGATGTGGTGGCGAACTCGAACGAGGCGCAACTGCACCTGTCGATCCGCGATTTCGATGCGGCGTCATTCGCCGCACGCAAGCGGCACGTCGAGATGGCGGTGGACACGGTGCGGGCGCAGCATCCGCGCGCCAGGATCGAGTGCATCATCGAGGACCAGTACGGCAACATTGCAGATGCGCTCGGTGAGGACCGCACCGCCATCGAGCTGATGCAGGCGGCTTTTGCCGATGTCGGCATTGCGCCCAGGATCATCGCGATGCGCGGTGGCACCGACGGCTCGGCCCTGTCCGCGCGCGGACTGCCAACGCCCAACTACTTCACCGGCGCGCTGAATTTCCACTCGCGCTTCGAGCTCCTGCCGGTCAGCGCGTTTCGCGATGCCTATCGGGTCACAGAACGTATCTGCGCGCTGGCCGCGAGCATGACCGATCACGACAGCAAGGTGGCCTGAAGCATGGACCTGCATCTCGCCGGCAAGCGCGCCCTGATCACCGGAGGATCGAAAGGCATCGGCCTCGCCACCGCCCTCGTGCTCGCCGAGGAAGGCTGCGACCTCGTCTTGGTGTCGCGCGATGCTGGCACCCTCGCGTCGGCGTCCGAGGCGGTGCGGGCGCGCCGCCAGGTCGGCGTGCAGCTTATCGCCGCCGACCTCTCCCGCCAGCCCGAAGTGGAGCGCGTCGCGGCCGAGGCCGGCGCGCTCGACCTGCTGGTCAACAATGCCGGTGCGATTCCGGCCGGCAACCTCCACGCGGTCGACGATGCGGCGTGGCGCGCGGCCTGGGACCTCAAGGTGTTCGGCACTATCGGCCTGACCCGCGCGCTCTATCCGCGCCTCGCCGAACGGCACGGCGTGGTGGTCAACGTGATCGGTGCTGCGGGCGAGTATTTCGATCCGAACTACATCACCGGGAGTGCCGGCAACGCGGCGCTGATGGCGTTCACCCGCAGCCTCGGCCGCGCGGCGCCTAAGGATGGCATGCGCGTGGTCGGCATCAATCCCGGGCCGGTCGGCACCGGGCGCATCGAGACGCTGCTGCGCGCCCGGGCGGCGCGCGAATTCGGCGACGAGCAGCGCTGGCAGGACTACTACCGGACGATGGCCTTCGGGCGGCCTGCCACCCCGGAGGAGATCGCCAGCGCCGTGGCGTTCCTGGCCTCGCCGCGCTCCGGCTACACGACAGGCACCATCCTCACCATCGATGGCGGTCCCTGATGGGCTCTGGCAGTGTCGCGCCGGCGCGTACATAGTCGTGCCATCATAACGCGGCCAGGAGATCGCCATGGACGTGCAGACCATCGACCAGAGCTACCAGCAGCTGCAGGGACAGTCGCAGCAGACTGTGCAGGCGCTGCAGACGCTCGGCAACAAGCTGCAGACGGCAGCAGCGGGCGGCGACCAGCAGGCCCGCGAGTGGCTGCTCGACCTGCGCGAGCTGGCGCTCTCGTTCCGCTCCGAGCAGGACCAGGTCACCAACCTGCTGCAGGCCCTGCATGGCTTCGTCGCCAACCAGGCGCAGATGCAGCAGGCCAGCCCGCCGCCGCCGCAGGGCAACTGGGGTCAGAGCCCGGGCTACGCGCCGCAGCCGGGCTACCCGCAGCAGCAGCCGGGCTATGCCCAGGCGGGCGGCTTCATGGGAGGCGCCGCGCCGGCGGGCGGCATGATCGGCAACTTCCTGAACTCGGGTTTCGGCCGGGCCATCGAGATGGGCGCCGGATTCGGCATCGGCGACGACCTGATCAACAAGATCTTCTGACGATCCTCAGTCCCCGGCGAACGGCTTGGTCATGCCCGATCGTTGCAGGCGAGCGCGCCGTCCGGGGTAGGCCTACGGCCTGAGCGTGGCCGCAACCTGCCGCTCGATCTCGGCGAGCTCGCGCATCGTTTCGGTAATGGCGTTCTTCATGCTGCTCAGGTGCGCGATCCGCTTGCGCACCGCCTTCAGCAGGCGGCGCTGCTGCTCCTGGTGCCCGGGGTCGACATCGTAGAGATCGAGAAACTCCTTGATGTCGCGGAGCGTGAAGCCGAGCCGCTTGCCGCGCAGGATGAGCTGCAGGCGGCCGCGGTCGCGATGCGTATAGATACGCGCGCCACCGGCCCGCGACGGACTGATCAGGCCCTTGTCCTCGTAGAAGCGCAGGGCGCGCGCGGTCACCCCGAGGGCCGTCGCCAGTTCGGTCACGGTATAGAGCCGGGTCGCGGCGGCGTTCTGGATCACCTGGTCAGGCACGGGCGGCTGCACTCGCTGCCCGGAACTCGTGCAGCAGCCGGTCCACCAGTGCCGCCGCCGGGCGGACCGCGTCGATCGCGCCGATGCCCTGGCCGCAGCCCCAGACGTCGCGCCACGCCGTCGCCGCCCTGCTCACTGCGAGTTCTTTGTCACCGGATGCGGGCGGCAGGTCGTGCGGATCGTAGCCGGCATTGCGTATGGAACCGGCCAGGTAGTTGCCCGCAACGCCGGTGAAGAGGCCGGAATACACGATGTCGGCGGCACTGCTCTCGACCACCATCCGCTTGTAGCCGGCGACCGCATTGGCCTCTTCGGTGGCGATGAAGGGCGAGCCGATCGAGACCAGGTCGGCGCCGAGGATGCGCGCCGCCAGGATGCCGCGGCCGCTCCCAATCGCGCCCGCCAGCACCAGCGGCCCGTCGAACCACTGCCGCGTCTCGGCGAGCAGCGCGAACGGCGACTGCGTGCCGGCATGGCCGCCGGCTCCGGCCGCGACCAGGATCAGCCCGTCGGCGCCGGCCTCGACTGCCTTGCGGGCATGGCGCTGGGTGGTGACATCGTGCAGCACCAGGCCGCCCGCTTCGTGCAGCGCCGCGTTCACCTCGGGCTGCACGCCAAGGGAGGTGATGACCAGCCGCACCCGCCGCCGCACGCAGGTGGCGAGATCGGCCGCCAGCCGATCGTTGGTCCGGTGCACGATCAGGTTGACCCCGACCGGGCCGGCCGGCTCCCCCGCATTACCCGCCTCGATCCGATCGAGCCATTCGTCGAGTGCGCCGGGCCCGCGCGCGTTCAGGGCCGGGAAGGCCCCGATGATCCCGGCGCGGCATTGCGCGCCGACCAGGGCGGGGTTCGAGACGATGTACATCGGCGCCCCCAGCACCGGCAGGCGCAGGCCGGCGACAAGGTCGTCGAACGGCCTACTCAGGGTGCGCCGCCCCGGTCAGGTAGCGGCGCAGCTGGTCGCCGGTATCGACCGGCGGCGCGTCGTGTGTCGCCTCTTCCGGCGGCCTCACGATCTTGAAGATCCCCCGCGCCCGTGCAACCGGTTCACCGTCCGCGCGCAGCAGCGCGGTCGCGAATACCGTGCCGCGGGTGATGCGGTCGATCTCGGGCCGCGCCTCGACCCAGGCGCCGAGCAGGGTCGGGGCGAGGTAGTCCAGCGACAGGCTGACCGTCGGCAGGATCTGGGCGCCGGTGCGGCGTGCATACATCGCGGCGAGACCGAGATGGACATCGATGAAGGTCGCCAGCATGCCGCCATGGCAGTTGCCGGCCGGGTTGAGGTGGCGTCGCTCGACCCTGAAGCCGCCGAGCAGCGCGTCGCCATCCGCCTTGACCCAGAGCGGCCCGCACAGCACGTAGAAATCATCGTCGCCGAACCGTGGCAGCGGCTGGAAGCCCTCAGGAACGTCGCTCATTCCGCCCGCAGCGCCGAGGCCAGTTGCAGGGCGAGTGCCATGTCGCCGTCCACCTTCAGCTGGCCGGTCATGTATGCCATCGTGGCGTTCAGCCGGCCTTCCATCAGGCGTTCCAGATTGTCCGCCGACAGGCTGATCCGGCAATCCGCCGGCGCCTCCGCGTTGCCGACAATGGTGCCGTCGAGATGGATCAGGCCCGTGTCGCCAAGATCCAGCAACACTGGCCGCGACAGGCCGGCATTCTTCTCCGCGGTCTCGCGCACCCGCGCCGTCAGCTCGTCCAGTTCAGGCATTCAAGCAGCTCCCCAAGAGCTTTCAAAACGCATTGTCCGCGAGCGCCATCATCGACTGCTTGCCCGATTTGATCGCCAGGAACAGGGCGGTCGCTTGCGGCAGGATGCGGTCGATGAAGAACTGCGCCGAGGCGAGCTTGCCGCGGTAGAAACCGGCATCCGGGCCGGCATCGACCAGCTTGGCATGCGCGATCTCGGCCGAGCGGACGAACATGTAGCCCATCGCCACCAGGCCGAGCAGCCGCAGGTAGTCGGTCGCCGCCGCTCCTGCTTCCTCGGGATCCTTCAAGCCGGACTGCGCGATCTGCCCGGTCGCGAGCTGCAGCGCCCCGAAGCCCCGCTCCAGGTGCTCCACCAAGCCGCCGATGGCCGCATCCTTGCGGCGGGCCTCGATGAACTCCGACACCGGGTGGAAGAAGGTGCGCAGCGAGCGGCCCATATGCGCCGGCATCTTGCGGCCCACCAGGTCGAGCGCCTGGATGCCGTTGGTGCCCTCGTACAGCATGGCGATGCGGGCATCGCGGACATACTGCTCGACGCCGTGCTCGCGTATGTAGCCGTGGCCGCCATAGACCTGCACCCCGAGGCTGGCCGCCTCGAAACCGAGATCGGTGAACAGCGCCTTCACCACCGGCGTCATCAGGGCGACGAAATCCGCCGCCGCCGTGCGTGCCGCGTCGGTCTCGGCATGACGCGACAGATCGACCGCCTGCGCCACCCACAGCCCGACCGCGCGGCAGCCTTCGGCGCTGGTGCGCATGGTCATCAGCATGCGGCGCACGTCCGGATGCACGATGATCGGATCGGCGGCGAGATCGGGACGCTTCGCACCCCCGAGCGACCGGCCCTGCAGGCGGTCGCGGGCGTAGGCGACCGCCGACTGGTAGGCAGCGGACGCAATCCCGAGCCCCTGGATGCCGACGCCGAGCCGCTCCTCGTTCATCATGGTGAACATGCCCTGCATGCCCTTGTGCGGCAGGCCGACCAGCCAGGCTTTCGCATCGTCGAAGGCGATCTGGCAGGTGGCCGAGGCCTTCAGCCCCATCTTGTGCTCGATGCCGGTGCAGGCGACGCCGTTGCGCTCGCCCGGCGTGCCGTCCTCGCGCGGCAGGAACTTCGGCACCAGGAACAGGCTGATCCCCTTGATGCCGGCAGGCGCATCCGGCAGCCGCGCCAGCACCAGGTGGACGATGTTCTCGGTGAGGTCGTGCTCGCCGGCCGAGATGAAGATCTTGGCGCCGTTGAGCCGGTAGCTGCCATCCTCGCTGGGCACGGCGCGGGTACGCAGCAGGCCGAGATCGGTGCCGCAATGCGCCTCCGTTAGGCACATGGTGCCGGACCAGACGCCCTCGATCATCTTCGGCAGGTAGAGATCCTTGAGCGCCTCGGAGCCGTGCGCCGCCAGCGCCTTGACCGCGCCGTGGGTCAGGCCTGGATACAGGCTGAAGGACAGGTTGCTGGCGCAGATCATCTCCTGCACCAGCGTGTTGACGCTCTCCGGCAGCCCCTGGCCGCCATAGTCGGGATCGCCGGCCACCGAGCTCCAGCCGCCGTCGCGGAACACGCCGTACGCCTCCCGGAACCCCTTCGGCGTGCGCACGACGCCATTCTCGGCAACGCAGCCCTCGCTATCGCCGGACGCGTTCAGCGGCAGCAGCAGCTCGGTCGCGATCCTGGCGGCTTCCTCCAGCACGCTGTCCACCGTCTCGGCATTGAGGTCGGCAAAGGCCGGCAGCGCGGTGAGGGCGTCGAGCCCGTGCAACTCGTAGAGGTTGAAGCGCATGTCGCGCAGCGGTGCGTCGTAGGTCTGCATGGAAAGAATCCTATGCTCCGGGTGACCGGAAGGAAGTTCAGTTGCGCAGCGGCTTGCCGGTTTCCAGCGTGTGCTGGATGCGGTCCAGCGTCGGGCCGGTGCGGATCAGCCGCATGAAGGCCCGGCGTTCGAGCGCCAGCAGGTCCTTTTCGCTGACCGTATCGACATAGTCGGCGTCACCGCCGGTCAGCACCTCGGCCAGCCCATCCGCCACCACCAGGTCGTGCACGGAGGCGACGCCCTGGCGATGGAAGCCCTCGGCGGCGAGGCGCATTGCGAGGCGGCCACCGGCGCCCGGCAGCCTGAACTCGGGCGGCGTCGGTGGCGTGTAGCCCTCGACCATCGACAGTGCCCGGGCGCGGGCGTCGAACAGCAGCCGGTCGCGGTTCATCGTGATGCCGTCAGTCTCGCGCAGGAACCGCAGCGACTTCGCCTCCGCCGCCGATTTCGACACGGTGGCGACGCTGACCGTCTCGAACACCTTGCCCGGCGCCGGCATCGGCCCGTGCGGCGCACCGGGCGCATCGCGCCAGCGTTGCAGCATCTCGCCGCAGCCGCCCCAGCCCGGCACCAGCCCGACGCCGCATTCCACCAGCCCGATGTAGCTCTCCGCGTGCGCCTGCACCGCGTCCGCATGCAGCACCACCTCGCAGCCGCCGCCAAGTGCGAGGCCGGCGACGCCTGCCACCACCGGGAACGGCGCGTATTTCATCGCCTTCAGGGTGCGCTGGCCGCTGGCGACGAGCTTCTCGATCTCGCCCCAGGCGGCGATGTTGCAGGCGAACAGAGCCAGGCCGAGATTGGCGCCGGCGGAGAAGTTGGTGGCGTCGCTGTAGATCACCAGCGCGCGAAAGCGCTGCTTGACGAGGTCGATGCTCTTCTCGAGCAGCTTGAGGATCGGCTCGTCGATCGCGTTCATCTTCGAGCTGAACTCGAAGCACGCAACCCCGTCGCCGATATCCCACAGCGCCGCCGAGCCGTTGCGCAGTTCCGGCTCGCGGATGCGCTTGATGTCGGCCAGCAGCAGCACGCCCGCTTCGCGCGGCACCGGGCGATACTGCCCGTCGGTGCCGAGGAACCGCGTCTCGCCGTCCTCGATTTTGTAGAACGTGCCGTCGCCGACCTGCTTCAGCAGCGCCGGCGCCGTTTGTCCGCCCTGCTCCAGCCGCGCGGCGACCGCGGCCGGCCCGAGCGCGTCGAGCAGCTCGAACGGGCCCTGCTTCCAGTTGAAGCCGAGGCGCATGGCGGCATCCACCGCCACGATGTCGTCGGCGATCGCCGGCACCAGGCTCGCGCCATAGGCGAGCGTCGCCCCCATCACCGCCCAGGCATAGCGGCCGAGTTTTTCGGACGAGGCGATCAGCGCCTTCGGGCTTCGGGATAGCTCGCTGGGCACAGTGGCCCTGGACGAGGTGGCGTAGTCCCCGGTGACGAGGCCGATCGACTCCTTCACCTTCCCGGCCGTCCGGTTGATCCGATAAAAGCCGCCCTTACCTTTGCGGCCGGTATAGCCGTCCGCGATCATCCTGTTCAGTAGCGGCTGATCGCGCAGTGAGGCGAGGAACGCATCGTCCGCCGGCAGCGACGCCTTCATGCTGGCATTGATGTGCGGCATCAGGTCGAGCCCGACCAGGTCGAGCAGGCCGAACACGCCGGTCTTGGGAATGCCGAACGGCCGGCCCATGACCGCGTCGGCTTCCTCGACGGTCAACCCGAGATCGATCGCCGCATTGACGCCGTGCTGCAGCCAGAAGGTGCCGATGCGGTTGGCGATGAAGCCGGGCGTGTCCTTGGCGCGCACCACGGTCTTGCCGAGCCGGTGGTCGGAGAACTGCGCGATGCGGTCGACCAGGGCGGCATCGGTCTCAGGGCTGGTCACGATCTCCAGCAGCCGCATGTAGCGCGGCGGATTGAAGAAATGCGTGATCATGAAGTCGCGTTGCAGAGCAGCCGGCAGTCCGTCGACGAGCTGCGCCAGCGGGATCGTCGAGGTGTTCGAGCTGATCGCGGTGCCCGGACGGCGCACCGCATCCAGCCGGCGATACAGCGCCTGCTTGGCATCGAGGCGCTCGACGATGGCCTCGATCACCCAGTCGCACTCGGCCACGCGCCCGAGATCGTCCTCGATGTTGCCGGCCTCTACCAGCCTGGCTGCGGCGGGCGACATGAACGGCGCCGGGTCGGTCTTGAGCAGGCGCGCGATCGCTGCCTTGGCCACGCTGCTGCGGTCCGCACCCTCACCTTTCGGCAGGATGTCGAGCAGCAGCACCCGGACGCCAGCATTGGCCACCTGCGCCGCGATCGCGGCACCCATGACGCCGGCACCGATGACGCAGACGCGTTCGATGTTGCCCGTTCCCATCAGACACGCTCCAGCAGCGTCGCGATCCCCTGGCCGCCGCCGATGCATTGCGTCGCCAGCGCGTAGCGGCCGCCGTCGCGCGCCAGCAGCTGCGCCGCCTTGCCGACGATGCGTGCGCCTGTGGCCCCGAGTGGATGGCCGATCGCGATCGCGCCGCCATCGATGTTGAGCGCCTCGTCGCGCACGCCGATCTCGCCGGCGCAGGCAATCGCTTGGCTGGCAAACGCCTCGTTCAGCTCGACCACGTCCAGCTCGGACGCCTTCACGCCGCCGCGCTCGAGCGCCTTGCGGCTGGCCAGGATCGGCCCGAGACCCATGACTTCCGGCGCGCAGCCGGAGATCGCGACGCTGCGCAGCCGCGCCAGCATGCGCAGGCCGTTGCGGGATGCATATTGCTCGGTGCAGACCAGCACCGCGCTGGCGCCGTCGGTCAGCGGCGACGCGGTGCCGGCGGTGACAGTGCCATCCGCCTGGAATGCCGGCTTCAGCGCGGCGAGACCTTCGGCCGTGCTCTCGGGGCGCAGGCAGCCATCGGTGTCGACGATGCCGGCTTTGCTCCGAATTGGCACGATCTCGTCCGCAAGGCGGCCGTTCGAGCGCGCCTCGGCGGCCTTGCGCTGGCTGGCGAGCGCGAACGTCTCCTGCCTCTCGCGGCTGATCTCGTAGCGCTTCGCCACGTTCTCTGCGGTGTCGCCCATGCCGATATAGGCCGGCGCCTTGGCTGCGAGCTCCGGGTTCGGCAGCGGGTTGAAGCCCTGCATCGGCACCCGGCTCATGCTCTCGACGCCGGCACAGATGAACACCTCGCCGGCGCCGAGCGCGATCGCGCCGGCCGCCATGTGCACCGACTGCATCGAGGAACCGCAGAAGCGGTTGACGGTGACGCCGCCGACGGACTGCGGCAGGTCGGCGAGCAGCCCGATCAGGCGCGCGACATTCATACCCTGCTCGCCCTCGGGGAAGGCGCAGCCGACGATCAGGTCCTCGATATCCTCGGGCTTCACCCCGCTGCGCTCGACCAGGCCGCGCACCACCTGGCTCGCGAGGTCGTCCGGCCTGACCCGCGCCAGAGCGCCCTTGGACGCGAAATGGAACGGCGAGCGGGCATAACCCGCAATGACGATGTTCTGCATCACGCTTGCGTCTCCTGGCTCGGCGTCGCCGAAGGCATGGCCTGCCGTATACGTCAATCAGTGGAACCGGATTAGCACCGGCCCGGGCGGCAGGCAACCGCAACCGGAGGCAGGCATCCGCGCTGCGACGCCGGCTGCGATGATGGTCTTCTGAGGGTTGTTCGGGTAGCCTTGGGCAGGTATCAAAAATCAAGAAATCGGGCAGGGCGGCATGTTGCTTCTGGATGAGCTTGCGGCGCGCGAACCCGGGGCGCAGATCCCGGTCCGCCTGGTGCCGCAGGTGCTTGAGGAGACAGCCCGGGCGTTCCCGGGGCGTATCGCGGTGGACTTCCTGGGACGGCGCCTCGACTACCGGACGCTCGCGACGCTGGTCGATCGTGCAGCACGGGGACTGCAGGACCTCGGACTGACGCCAGGCGAGCGCGTCGGCCTGTGCCTGCCGAATTCACCGTATTTCGTGATCTTCTATTTCGCGGTCATGAAGGCCGGCGGCATCGTCGTGAACTACAACCCGCTCTATTCGGAGCCTGAGCTGGCCACGCAGGTGACCGATTCCGGCACCACGATGATGGTGGTCCCGGATGTCGCCGCCATCCACGACAAGGTGGTGGCGGTGGCCGCACGCACCGAGCTGCGCCGCCTGATCCTGTGCCCGCTGGCCGATGTCATGCCCTGGGTGAAGGGATTGCTGTTCCGCCTGCTGAAGCGCCGCGAGCTCGTGCAGTCCGGATCGAATGCCCTGCATGTGCCGTTCGCGCGCCTGATTGCCAATGCCGGCCAGCCGCACGCGGTGGCGGCCGACCCGCATGACGTGGCGCTGCTGCAATATACCGGCGGCACCACCGGCATCCCGAAGGGCGCGGCACTGACCCACGCCAACCTGACGGCGAACACGGCGCAGGAGATCCTGGTGATCGGCGGCGCGGAGGTGCGCGAGGAGGGCGTGCGGGTGCTCGGCGTGCTGCCGCTGTTCCACGTGTTCGCGCTGACCTCGGTGCTGAATTTCGCGGTGGCGACCGCGGCCGCGATGATCCTGCTGCCGCGCTACGAGATGAAGTCGCTGCTGCGCACCATCCGCCGCACCCGCCCGACCATGTTCCCGGCGGTGCCGACGCTCTATAACGCGATCAGCAGCGCGGTCGAGGGTGGCTCGCGACGCCAGGCCAGGGCGATGCGATCGATCCGGACCTGCGTGTCCGGCGGCGCGCCGCTGCCGGCCGAGGTGAAGCAGCGCTTCGAGGCGCTCACCGGCTGCCATGTGGTCGAGGGCTACGGCCTCAGCGAGGCCTCGCCGGTGCTGACCTGCAATCCGATCGGCACCGGCATGCCAGGCTCCGGGGGCAAGGCAGGCTCGGCCGGGCTGCCGCTGGACGGCACCGTCATCGAGATACGCGACCTGGAGGACCCGACCCGTGTCCTGGGCGTCGGCGAGCGCGGGGAAGTCTGCGCCCGCGGCCCGCAGGTGATGCAGGGCTACTGGCACCGTCCCGAGGACACCGCCGCGATCATGGTGGACGGCGCGCTGCGCACCGGCGATGTCGGCTATCTCGATGCGGACGGCTACCTGTTCCTGGTCGACCGCATCAAGGACCTGATCCTGTGCAGCGGCTACAATGTCTATCCGCGCACCATCGAGGAGGCGCTCTACACGCATCCCGGCGTGCTGGAGGCCACCGTCATCGGCGTGCCGGACGCGCATCGCGGCGAGGCCCCGAAGGCCTTCGTGGTCCTGCGTCCGGATGCGGCGGCGACGGTGGCGGAGCTGCGCGCGTTCCTGTCGCCGCTGCTGTCCAGGATCGAGCTGCCGCGCGAGATCGAGATCCGCGACGCGCTGCCGCGCACGATGATCGGCAAGCTGTCCAAGAAGGAGCTGGTCGCCGAGGAGCGCGGGCGTCGTGAGGCGGGTGGCAGCACCGCGAGAGCAGCATGAGTTGGCTGGCATGGCGACGGCGATCGATGGGCCCGGGATGCGTGCCGCCGTCCTGACCGGCGCCGGCGCCCTGCGTTTCGATCGCGTGCCGCCGCCGCAGCCGGGGCCGCGCCAGGTACGCATACGGCTCGAGGGCTGCGGGGTTTGCGCCTCCAACCTCGGCCCTTGGGCCGGACCGGCCTGGATGCAGTTCCCGACCCTGCCTGGGGCGCTGGGCCATGAGGGCTGGGGCGTCGTGGATGCACTGGGGGACGGCGTCACCGAGGTGGCGATCGGCCATCGCGTGGCGGCGCTCGCGCAGCACAGCTACGCCGAGTTCGACCTGGCGGACGCTGCTGCCGTCGTGCGGCTGCCGGCGTCGCTGGATGGCCTCCCGTTCCCGGGCGAACCGCTCGGCTGCGCGATGAATATCTTCCGGCGCAGCGAGATCGCCGCCGGCCAGACCGTGGCCATCATCGGCATCGGCTTCCTCGGCGCGATCCTGACCCGGCTGGCCACCGACGCCGGCGCCCGCGTGATCGCGATTTCCCGGCGGGCGTTCTCGCGCGATGTCGGGCGCGCGATGGGGGCGGCTGAGACCATGGCGATGGACGACCATCACGCCATCATTGCGCGCGTGGCGGACCTGACCGGCGGCCGGTTCTGCGACCGGGTGATCGAGGCGGTCGGCAAGCAATCGCCGCTCGACCTGGCCGGCGAGCTGACCCGCGAGCGCGGCCGGCTGGTCGTCGCCGGCTACCACCAGGATGGCCCGCGGCAGGTCAACATGCAGCTCTGGAACTGGCGCGGGCTCGACGTGGTCAACGCGCACGAGCGCGATCCGGCGGTCTATCTGCGCGGCGTGCGCGAGGCCGCGCTCGCGGCGGCGCGCGGTCGGCTGGACCCGTCGCCGCTCTACACCCACCGCTACCCCCTGGAGCGGCTCGGCGAGGCGCTGGATGCGGCCCGGGACCGTCCCGATGGTTTCTTCAAGGCGCTGGTGATGTTTTGACGATCCGGCTCGGCTGCCTGGGTGTCGGCTGGATCGGCCGGCATCGCCTGCAGGCGATCCTGCAGACCGGCTGTGCGGAGATTGTCGCCATCGCCGAGCCGTCGCCGGAGATGGCGGCGCAGGCACGCCTGCTGGCCCCCGATGCGGAACTGGTGGCCGACCTCGACGGGCTGATCGACGCTGGGGTGGACGGGGTGGTGATCGCAACACCCAGTGCCGCGCACGCCGCGCAGTCCATCCACGCCCTGCAGCGTGGCGCGGCGGTGTTCTGCCAGAAGCCGCTCGGGCGCACGCGGGCCGAGGTGCAGGCGGCGGTGGCGGCGGCGCGGCTGGCGGACCGGCTGCTCGGCGTCGACCTGTCCTATCGTTTCACCGACAGCTTGCAACGGATACGCGCCATCGTGCGATCGGGCGGCCTGGGCGAGATCTACAGCGTCGATCTTACCTTCCATAACGCCTACGGGCCGGACAAGCCGTGGTTCTACGACCCGGCGCTGTCCGGTGGCGGCTGCGTGATGGATCTCGGCGTGCATCTCGTGGATCTCGCGCTGTGGGCGCTGGATTTCCCGTCCGTCACCGAGGTCGCCAGCCAGTTGTTCGCGGCGGGGCAGCCATTGCCGCGCAATGCGTCCCAGGTGGAGGACTACGCCAACGCGACCCTGCGCCTCGCGAGCGGGGCCTCGGTGCGGCTGGCCTGCTCCTGGCGCCTGCAGGCCGGCCAGGACGCGATCATCGCCGCGGCCTTCTACGGCACCGAGGGCGGCGTCGGCTTGCGCAACGTCGATGGCTCGTTCTACGACTTTGTCGCCGAACGCTATCGTGGCACCGACCGGGAGACGCTGTGCGTGCCGCCCGACCCCTGGGGCGGCCGTGCCGCAGCCGCCTGGGCAACGCGCCTTGCCGCCGGGGAGCGCTTCGACCCCACATCCATAGGCCTCGTCGAGGTCGCCGATGTGCTGGACCGCATCTACGGCCGCTAAAAGCTGCTCGCTTTGTCCGGGTCGGTGCTAGCCTTTGATTTGATGGGCCGATTCACCTGCCGCTCGGGTAGTGAGCGTCAGGATCGGACCACTAGCCGCGCGACCCGAATATTGCATCGCACAACAAGTCGAGCCTTTTAATTGAGGCGGTTACTGATTATGGTCATTTAGGCGGAAAGTATTCGAGTTTACCGGCTTATTCCGGAGCAAGCGGGGTCGCGTCCTGTTGGTACATGCCGACATGCTCATCCTGGGCCTCTACATTTGTGCAACGATCGCCCTGGTCGCGGTCATGATCGGTCTGTCGTCCGTGCTGGGCGGCGTGCGAGACGGCCGGTCGATGCGGCTGCCGTTCGAGTCCGGCGTGCTGCCGGTCGGGGGAGCAAGGCTGCGGCTCCCGGTGCAGTACTACGTGATCGCGATGTTCTTCGTGATCTTCGACATGGAAGCCGTCTTCATCTTTGCCTGGGCGCTGGTGGTCCGCCAGGCGGGGTGGAGCGGCTATGCCTGCATGATGGTGTTCCTGTTCGTGCTGGTCGTGGCCTTCGGCTATCTCTGGCGCGTCGGCGCGCTGGAATGGGGGCCGCGGCCGTATCGCGCCGGCATGCCCCGGCGCGAGCGCACCGATACCGGCCGCATCGAGATGGAACGGAGTTGAGCCGATGCGCTGGTCCCTGAGCACGCCGGGCGAGGCGCCGCGATCTGCGGCCCCTGGGCGCAGCCAACTCCCTGGGCAGGGTGCCAGCTTCACCGAGACCCTGCAGAAGAACCTGGTGCTCGGCAAGCTGCAGGATTTCGTCTCCTGGGGCCGGGCGAACTCGGTGTGGCCGTTCAATTTCGGCCTCTCTTGCTGCTACGTCGAAATGGCCACCGCCTTCACCAGCAAGTATGACATCGCGCGCTTCGGTTCCGAGGTGCTGCGGGCGACGCCGCGCGAGGCCGACCTGATCGTCATCTCGGGGACCGTGTTCGTGAAGATGGCCCCGGTGATCAAGCATCTCTACGACCAGATGCTGGAGCCGCGCTGGGTGATCTCGATGGGTGCGTGTGCCAATTCCGGTGGCATGTACGACATCTACAGTGTGGTGCAGGGCGCCGACAGCTTCCTGCCGGTGGATGTCTATGTGCCCGGCTGTCCGCCGCGGCCGGATGCGCTGCTGGAGGGGCTGATGCTGCTGCAGAGCCAGATCGGCAAGCAGCGGCGGCCGCTGAGCTGGACGGTCGGCGACCAGGGGGTCGAGCGGGTTCCGCGTCCGAGCCAACGCGACCTGAAACGGCCGGAGCGCCAGGCGATGCGCACGCTCCGCTCACCCGACACGGTCTAGGAGGGTGCCGATGGACCAGGCGGTTGCGCGTGGCGAGGGCATCCCCAAGGTCCAGCACACGGCATCCGACCCGACCCTTGGCCAGAGCGTGCGGGACGATGTGGAGACGCTCTGGGCCTCGCGCGAGACCGCCGGCGACGTCCTGACCAAGCTCAAGCGGTCCGCGCCGACCCGGATGATGCTGTTCGATCTCACCGCCATCGACGAGCGGCAGCGCACGCAGCGGGCCGGGCAGCCGGCGTCCGATTTCACCATCGTGTATCATCTGATGCAGTTCGACCGGGCGTCGAAGGCGCCGCACCGCGAGGTGCGTATCAAGGTTGCGCTGCAGATGGCGTCGCTGACCATGCTGAGCATGGTCGATATCTGGCCGAACGCGAACTGGTACGAGCGCGAGATCTTCGACCTGTTCGGGATCCATTTCAGCGGCCATCCCGATCTGCGCCGCATCCTGACGCCGCCGACCTGGACCACGCATCCGCTGCGCAAGGACCACTACGCGCGCGCCACCGAGATGGGCCCGTACGACCTGACCGAGGATCGCGAGTTCGCCGAGCAGGAGGCGCTGCGCTTCAACCCCGAGGCCTGGGGGATGCAGCGTCGCAGCGCCAACAGCGACTTCATGTTCCTCAATCTCGGCCCGAACCATCCGAGCGTGCACGGCGTGTTCCGCATCGTGCTGCAGCTCGAGGGCGAGGAGATCGTCGAGGCGGTGCCGGATATCGGCTTCCACCATCGCGGCGCCGAGAAGATGGGCGAGCGGCAGTCCTGGCACAGCTACATCCCGTACACCGACCGCATCGACTATCTCGGCGGTGTCATGAACAATTTCCCCTATGTCATGGCGGTCGAGAAGCTGGCCGGCATCACCGTGCCGCCGCGCGCCGACATGATCCGGGTGATGCTGGCGGAATTGTTCCGGCTCGCCAGCCACCTGGTGTTCTACGGCACCATGTCGCAGGATGTCGGCCAGCTTTCCCCGGTGTTCTACATGTTCACCGACCGCGAGCGCGTGTTCGAGATCATCGAGGCGATCTGCGGCTTTCGCATGCATCCGGCCTGGTTCCGGATCGGTGGCGTCGCCGCCGACCTGCCGCAGGGCTGGGACAAGCTGATCGGCAGCTTCCTCGACTACCTGCCGAAGCGGCTCGACGAATACGAGAAGCTCGTGATGCGCAACCGCCTGTTCAAGGCGCGCACAGTGGGTGTGGGTGCGTACTCCCTGGAGGAGGCGATCGAGTGGGGTATCACCGGTCCCGGCCTGCGTGCCTGCGGCCTCGACTGGGACTACCGCCGCCGCCAGCCTTATTCCTGCTACGACCAGCTCGAATTCGATATCCCGACGGCGCAGAAGGGCGACTGCTACGATCGCGTCGTCGTGCACATCGCCGAGATGCGGCAGAGCCTGCGCATCATCCGCCAGTGCCTGGAGCAGATGCCGGGCGGCCCGATCAAGGCGGACCATCCGCTGACCACGCCGCCGCCGCGCGCCGGCACGATGCATGACATCGAGACCCTGATCACGCATTTCCTGAATGTGAGCTGGGGTCCGGTGATCCCGGCCGGCGAGGCGCGCGCCTGCGTCGAAGCCACCAAGGGGCTCAACAGCTACTATCTGGTCAGCGACGGCGGCACGATGTCGTACCGGACGCGTATCCGCACGCCGTCCTTCGCGCACCTGCAGATGATCCCGCTGATCAGCCGCGGCACGTACATCGCCGACCTGATCGCGATCATCGGCAGCATCGATTTTGTGATGGCCGATGTCGACCGCTGAGTTCCTGACCGACCAGGGCGCCGAGCGGCTGCCGGACGCCCTGCGGGACGAGATCCTCGACCTCAGCGCGCACGAGGCGCATCCGCGCGCCGCCTGCATCGAAGCCCTCCAGCGCGTGCAGCGCGAGTTCCGCTGGGTCAGCGACGCGCATCTGCGCGAGGTGGCAGGGCTGCTCGGCATGTCGGCAGCGGACCTGGACGGGGTCGCGACCTACTTCAACCTGATCTTTCGTCGCCCGGTGGGGCGCCGGGTGCTGCTGCTCTGCGACAGCGTCTCGTGCTGGCTGATGGGACGCGAGCGGCTCGAGGCCCACCTGCGCCAACGGCTCGGCATCAGGCCGGGCCAGACCACGGCGGACGGCGACGTCACGCTGCTGCCGACGGTGTGCCTCGGGCACTGCGACCATGCGCCGGCGCTGATGCTCGGCGACGAACTGCACGGCGATGTCGACGAGCAGCGGATGGATGCGATCCTGGGCCTGCCCCCCGAGGCGGAGAGAATGGGCCTGCGCCCGGAAGCGGCAAAATGACCGAGCGTCCGCTCACCGGCAGGATCCGGCCCGGCGAAGCACCGCCGGATCGCGAGGCCTACGAGCGGGCCGGCGGCTACCAGGCGCTGCGGCGGGCGCTGCTGCACATGACGCCCGAGGAGGTCGTCGGCGACGTCACCACATCGGGGCTGCGCGGTCGTGGCGGCGCGGGTTTCGGCACCGGGCAGAAATGGAGCTTCGTGCCGAAGCCGAGGTCCGGGCAACGTCGCTACCTGATCGCCAACGCCGACGAGATGGAGCCGGGCACCTTCAAGGACCGGCTGCTGCTGGAAGGCGATCCACACCAGATGGTCGAGGCGATCATCGTCAGCGCCTATGCCCTTGCCGCCACCGACGCCTACATCTTCGTGCGCGGCGAATACAAGCTCGCGATCGCGCGGCTGACGCAGGCGATCGGCGAGGCCACCGCGGCGGGCTATCTCGGGACCGACATCCTCGGCTCCGGCTACGCGCTCGCCCTGCACCTGCATGCCAGCGCCGGGCGCTATATCTGCGGCGAGGAAACCGCGCTGCTCACCGCGCTGGAAGGCCGCCGCGCGCTGCCGCGCAGCAAGCCGCCGTTTCCGCAGGTGAGCGGCCTGTGGGGCGCGCCGAGCGTGGTGAACAATGTCGAGACGCTGTGCAACGTGCCGCACATCGTCAATAACGGCCCGGACTGGTTCAAGGGGCTTGGGATCGGGCCGGATGGCGGCACCAAGCTGTACGGCGTCAGCGGCCGGGTGAAGCGGCCCGGCGCCTGGGAACTGCCGATCGGCACCAAGCTGCGGGAAATCCTGGAGGAGCATGCCGGCGGCATGCAGGACGGGTATCAGGTTCGCGCGTTGCTGCCGGGCGGTGCGTCAACGGGATTCCTCGGCGCCGACCAGCTCGATATCGCGATGGATTACGGGTCGGTCGAAAAGGCCGGCAGCCGGCTCGGCACCGGCACCGCGATCGTGCTCGACGACCGTGCCTGCCCGGTGGGCATGATCCGCAACCTGGAGCATTTCTTCGCCCAGGAATCCTGCGGCTGGTGCACGCCGTGCCGCGACGGACTGCCCTGGGTCGAGCGCATGCTGCAGGCGCTCGAGGATGGTGACGGCGAGGACGAGGACCTGCACCAGCTCGAGCGTCATGTCGGACTGCTCGGCATGGGACGCACCTTCTGCGCGCACGCGCCGGGCGCGATGGCGCCGCTCGGCAGCGGGCTGCAGAAGTTCGGCCGCGAATTTGCCCAGCACGTGCACCAGCATCGCTGCCCGTGGCCGGCGGCAGGAGTGCCCCGCGCCAGGGGCGCGCTTCAAGGAACAGCCTGATGGCGACGATCCATATCGACGGCCAACCCTTCGCGGCC
This sequence comes from Lichenicoccus sp., assembly GCF_965277665.1. GTDB lineage: Bacteria > Pseudomonadota > Alphaproteobacteria > Acetobacterales > Acetobacteraceae > Lichenicoccus. The sequence continues at coordinate 3,338,743 of NZ_OZ255835.1, read as the reverse complement.
CGCGCCGACACCAACCTGCTGCAGGCGTGCCTGTCCGCCGGATCGGACCTGCCGTATTTCTGCTGGCACCCGGACCTCGGGTCGGTGGGCGCCTGCCGGCAATGCGCGGTCAAGCAGTTCAGCGGGCCGGACGACAAGCGCGGCCGCATCGTGATGGCCTGCATGACGCCGGTGACGGACGGCGCGATGCTGTCGATCAGCGATCCGGAGGCGCATGATTTCCGTTCCAGCGTCGTCGAGTGGCTGATGACCAACCACCCGCATGACTGCCCGGTCTGCGAGGAAGGCGGCGAATGCCACCTGCAGGACATGACGGTGATGACCGGGCATCACGCGCGCCGCTACCGGTTCAGCAAGCGCACCCATCGCAACCAGGATCTCGGGCCGTTCGTGAAGCACGAGATGAACCGCTGCATCGCCTGCTATCGCTGCGTGCGGTTCTACCGCGACTATGCCGGCGGCGAGGATCTCGCGGCATTCGCCTCGCACAACAGCGTCTATTTCGGCCGGGCGGAAAGCGGCACCCTGGAGAGCGATTTCAGCGGCAACCTGGTCGAGGTCTGTCCGACCGGGGTGTTCACCGACAAGCCGTTCTCCAGCCGCTACGTGCGCAAGTGGGACATGCGCGGCGCGCCCTCGGTGTGCGTGCATTGCGCGGTCGGCTGCAACACCATCCTGAACGAGCGCGACGGCAGCCTGCGCCGGGTGCTCAACCGCTACAACGGCGAGGTCAACCGCTATTTCCTGTGCGACCGCGGCCGCTTCGGCGCCGGCTTCGTCAATGCCGCCAGCCGGATCCGCGCGCCGATGCTGCGCGCAGCGGACGGCACCTTGCAGGCGACGAGCATGCCCGGCGCGCTGGCGGCGTTTGCTCGCGCACTGTCCGACGGGCCGGTGATCGGCATCGGCTCGCCGCGCGCCTCGCTGGAGGCGAACTTCGCGCTGCGCACGCTGGTGGGCGCGCAGAGCTTCCATCTCGGCGTCTCCGGCATCGAGCACGACCTGCTCGACCTGACGCTCGATATCCTGCGCGTCTCGCCGGCGCGCATCGCGACCCTGCACGAGGCGGAGCAGGCCGATGCGGTCCTGGTGCTCGGCGAGGATGTCAGCAAGACCGCGCCCCGGCTCGGGCTTGCCCTGCGCCAGTCGGTGCGGCAGGCCTCGTTTGAGGCGGCGGCGCAGGCCCGGGTGCCGCTCTGGCTGGATGCCGCGGTGCGCAGCCTCGGCACCGATGCGCGCTCGCCGCTGTTCCAGGCAACGCCCGGGCCGACCGACCTCGACGCCATCGCCGTCGCCAACCTGCGGCTGGCACCGGACGATATCGCCCGTCTCGGCCACGCCATCGCGCACTGCATCGATCCCGCAGCGCCCGAGGTGCCCGAGCTGGCGGAGGCGGTGGCGCTGCAGGCCGCCCGGATCGCGGAGGCGCTGCTGGCGGCGTCGCGGCCGCTGGTGGTGAGCGGCGGCCAGTGCGGCTCCAAGGCGGTGCTGGGGGCCGCGGCCAACATCGCAGCCGCCCTGCATCGGACACGGCCGGAGACCCGGCTGATCCTGGGCGTGGCCGAGTGCAACAGCATGGGGCTGGCCATGCTCGGCGGCGAGCCGCTCGACGCGGCGCTGGAGGCGCTCGAAGCCGGTGTCATCGGGACCGTGCTGGTGCTGGAGAACGACCTGTTCCGGCGCGTGCCGGGGGCCCGGGCGCAGCACGCGCTGTCGCGGGCACGCCATGTCGTCGTGCTCGACCATCTGAGCAGCGCCACCACGCATGCCGCGGACCTCGTGCTGCCGGCGGCGACCTTTGCCGAGACCGACGGCACGCTGGTCAGCAGCGAGGGACGGGCACAGCGCTTCTTCCAGGTCAGCTTTCCGGTGGCGCCGGTGCAGGATGCGTGGCGCTGGCTGCGCGACGGCGCCGTGGCCGCCAAGCGCAACCGGGGCCTGGACTGGCAGCATCTGGACGCGGTCATCGCCGATCTGTGCGCGGCGCATCCGGGCCTCGCCGCCATGCGCCGTGCCGCGCCGGATGCGGGGTTCCGCATCGAAGGCTCGGCGATACGCAGCGAGACGCACCGGTTCAGCGGCCGCACCGCGATCCACGCCAATGTCAGCGTGCGCGACGCCAGGCCCGAGACCAATCCGGACGGGCCGTTGAGCACGACGATGGAGGGCTATTACGGCGAGATGCCGGCGGCGTTGCGGCCGTATTTCTGGGCGCCGTCGTGGAATTCCGGGCAGTCGCTGAACAAGTTCCAGGACGAGGTGGGCGGCCCGCTGCGCGGCGGCGATCCCGGCGTCCGGCTGCTCGACGGCGACCCGGTGGCAACGCGCTACCACGACACCATTCCGGCGGCGTTCGCACCACGCGTCGATGCGCTGCTGGTGCTGCCGATGGGCCGGCTGTTCGGGTCCGAGGAGCTGAGCGACCGGGCGCCGGCGGCAAAGTCCCGCATCGATCCTCCGGTGCTGTCGGTCTCGCCTGCGACGCTGCGGGCGCTCGCTAGCACGACGATGCTGAGCCTGACCGGGGCCGTGCATGCGGTCGCGGTGGTCGCCGATCCGAACCTGCCCGACGGCGTCGGACGGTATCCGGCGCACGCGCACCCGTTCCCCGGCTTCTCCGATCCGCAATGGGCCCAAACTTCAGCGGTCCAGACTTCAGCGGTCCAGACTTCAGCGGTTGGGCCTGCTGCGGTCGCGGCGGCGCCATGACCCTGGGCTTCGGCATCCTGGAGATCGTCGTCAGCCTGGCGGCGATGCTGAGTGCCGCGGCCGGCCTCACCTGGGTCGAGCGCCGGCTGCTCGGCTTCTGGCAGGACCGTGCCGGCCCCAACCGCGTCGGTCCGTTCGGAGCGCTGCAGGCGGTGGCGGACGGGATCAAGCTGCTGTTCAAGCAGGACTGGATCCCGCCATTTGCCGATCGCGGCGTGTTCATCCTCGCACCCGCCGCCGGCATGGCGACGGTGCTGCTGGGCTTCGCGGTAATCCCGGTCACCGCCGGCTGGAGCGTCGCCGGCCACCTCAATGTCGGGATCCTGTTCTTCCTGGCGATGACCTCGCTCGGTGTCTATAGCGTGGTGCTCGGCGGCTGGGCGTCGAACAACAAGTTCGCATTGCTGGGCGGCATGCGCGCGGCGGCGCAGATGGTCAGCTACGAGGTCTTCATGGGCCTCTCGCTGCTCGGCACGGTGATGCTGGCGCACTCCTTCAGCCTGGTCGATATCGTCATGGCGCAGAGCCGCGTCTGGTTCATCGTGCCGCAGTTCCTGGGCTTCGTGACCTTCCTGCTGGCCGGCATCGCCGAGACGCACCGCTTGCCGTTCGACCTTCCGGAAGGCGAGAACGAACTGGGCGCAGGGTTCCATACAGAATATTCCGGCATGAAGTTCGGCATGTTCTTCATTGCCGAATATGCCGGCATCGTGCTGATCGCCTCGATGATCACCACGCTGTTCCTCGGCGGCTGGCTCGGGCCGGTGCTGCCGCCGGTGGTGTGGTTCCTGCTCAAGACGGTCGCCACCATCTGCTTCTTCATCCTGCTGCGCGCGGCCTTGCCGCGTCCGCGCTACGACCAGTTGATGGCGTTCGGCTGGAAGGTGCTGCTGCCGGTCTGCCTGCTCAACGTCGCGGTGACCGGGGCGGCAATCCTGGTGTTCTCCCCGCTCGGCTAGGACAAGCCCATGCTCAGCAACGTGCGCACGCTCTGGCTGACGTTCCTGCACCTGTTCCATCGCAGCGAGACGGTGGGCTATCCGGAAACCAAGCCGTACATGGCGCCACGCTATCGCGCCCGCATCATTCTCTCGCGCGACCCGGACGGCGCCGAGCGTTGCGTGTCGTGCAACCTGTGCGCCGCCGTGTGTCCGGTTGACTGCATCAGCCTGCAGAAGACCGAGGATCACGGACGCTGGTATCCCGAATATTTCCGGATCAATTTCTCCCGCTGCATCTTCTGCGGTCTGTGCGAGGAGGCGTGCCCGACCTACGCGATCCAGCTCACGCCGGATTACGAGATGAGCGAATACGAGCGCCCGAACCTGGTCTATGAAAAGGAGGACCTGCTGATCAGCGGCACCGGAAAATATCCGGACTATAATTTCTATCGTGTCGCCGGTCTTGCTGTGCCGGGCAAGGACAAGGGCGAGGCCGAGCGCGAGGACCCGCCGGTCGACATCCACGGCCTGCTGCCATGAATGCGCTGTTCACGCTGGCCGCCATCGTCGCGGTGGTCTCGACCACCATGGTGGTGACACGCACCGTCGCCGTGCACGCCCTGCTCTATCTCGTGGTCTCGCTGCTGGCGGTGGCCACCGTGTTCTTCACGCTGGGTGCGGCCTTCGCCGCCGCCCTCGAAGTCATCATCTATGCCGGCGCCATCATGATCCTGTTCGTGTTCGTGGTGATGATGCTCAACCTCGATCGCGGCGATGCCGAGCGGGAGCGCGCGTGGCTGACGCCGCGTGTCTGGGCCGGACCGGCTCTGCTCGCGGCCGTGCTGGCCGGCGAGCTGCTGTATGCCGCCATAGCCGGGCACGGCGAGATCGTCTCGGCACAGGAGGTCGGTCCGGTCCAGGTCGCGCTCGCCTTGTTCGGCCCCTACCTGCTGGCGGTCGAGCTCGCCTCGCTGCTGCTGCTGGCCGGGCTGATCAGCGCCTACCATCTCGGCCGCGACAGCGGGCGGGGAGGCTGACCATGGGCGCCGTCGCACCGGCCAGCGCGATCCTGCTCGCAGCACTGCTGTTCGGGCTCGGGCTCGCCGGCGTGCTGATCCGGCGCAACCTGATCTTCATGCTGATGTCGATCGAGATCATGCTGAATGCCACCGGCCTCGCCTTCGTCGCCGCCGGCGCGCGCTGGGCGCAGGCGGACGGCCAGATCATGTTCCTCCTCGTGCTGACGCTGGCGGCGGCCGAGATCTCGGTCGGGCTGGCGCTGATCCTGCTGCTGCAGACACGGCGGCCGACGCTGGATTCCGACGTCGGCAACCGGCTGAAAGGCTAGCGGCGATGCAGCAATATCTTGCTCTCGTACCAGCCCTGCCGCTCGCGGCGAGCATCCTGCTGATGCTGGCCTCGACGTCGATCGGCACCAACGGCGTGCGCCTGCTCGGCGTCGGTTCGGTCGCGTTGTCCGCCTTGCTTGCCTGCCTGATCGCGTTTGCCCGGACTGGCGCCGGATGGGCGGTGCAGCCGTTCGACGTGACGCTGTGGCACTGGATGCGCATCGGCAGCTTCTCCCCGGACGTGACGCTGCATCTCGACGGGTTGTCGATGGTGATGATGCTGGTCATCACCGTCATCGGGTTCCTGATCCACCTGTATGCGTCCGCCTATCTCGACGACGATCCCGGCTACGCCCGCTTCTTCGCCTGCATGAACCTGTTCGTTAGCGCCATGCTGCTGCTGGTGCTCGCGAACGACCTGCTGCTGCTCTATGTCGGCTGGGAAGGTGTGGGCCTGTGCAGCTACCTGCTGATCGGGTTCTGGTACGACGATCCCGCCAACGGCCGCGCCGCGCGCAAGGCGTTCATCGTCACCCGCGTCGGCGACACCGCGCTGATCAGCGGGCTGTTCCTGCTGGCGACGACTTTCGGCACGTTGGCCATCCCAGCCTTGATGCAGCACGCCACCGCCCGCTGGCCGATCGGCACGGCGATGCCGACACTGGCCGCCTTCCTGCTGCTCGGCGGCGCGCTCGGCAAGTCGGCGCAGCTGCCGTTGCAGACCTGGCTTGTCGATGCGATGGCCGGCCCCACGCCGGTCTCGGCGCTGATCCATGCCGCGACCATGGTGACCGCCGGCGTCTATCTGATCGCGCGCACGCACGTGCTGTTCGCGCTCGCACCCGACGCGCTGCTGGCGACCGGGCTGATCGGCGGTGCCACCTTGCTGCTGTCCGGCGGCAGCGCGCTGGTGCAGACCGACATCAAGCGTGTCCTGGCGTATTCCACCATCAGCCAGATCGGCTACATGTTCCTGGCCCTCGGCGTCGGCGCCTGGGATGCCGCGATCTTCCACCTGGTCACGCATGCCTTCTTCAAGGCGCTGCTGTTCCTCGCGGCGGGTGCGGTGATCCTGCGCATGCATCACGAGCAGGACATCACCCGCATGGGCGGCCTGCGCACGGCGATGCCGGGCGTGTTCTGGAGCTTTGCGATCGGCAGCGCGTCACTGGCGGCGCTGCCGCTGGTCACCGCCGGGTTCTACAGCAAGGAGGCGATCCTCGGCGGCGCGTGGGACGCCGGGCCCTCCGGCCGCCTGCTCTGGTGCGCCGGCCTCATCGGCGCCTTCCTGACCGCGCTCTACATCTTCCGCCTGCTGTTCATCGTGTTCATGGGCGAAGAGCGCCACCACCCGCACGGCGTCACCGGCTGGCGTATCGGATTGCCGCTGGGGGTGCTCGCGGTGCTGGCCATCATCGGCGGCGGGTTGCAGACCCCGGCGCTGCTGGGCGGCGTCGGCATCATGCCGGGCATCCTTGGCGGCGTGTTCGGCACCACGTCGCACGAGGCCGCGCTGGCGGTGGCGCCGCTGCTGGTGGCATCCCTGGTGCCGCTGGTCGGGATCTGGCTCGCCTGGCGCTGGTGGGGCGGCGGCCTGACAAGCCGCTTCGAGACCCGGTTCACCGACCTGCTGTACCGCGGCTGGGATTTCGATCTCGCCTATGACCGCCTGATCGTGCAGCCGCTGATGTGGCTGGTGCGGGTCAACCATACTGACTGGATCGACAGTTTCTACGAGGGACTGGGCGCGCTCGCGCGGCGCGCGCACGAGGGCCTGAGCCTCAGCGAGAACGGACGCGTGCGCTGGTATGCCGGTTGGCTTGCCGCCGGCTCGGTGGCGGCGCTGGCCATCGCGGTGCTGTCATGATGCTGCCGGCGCTGATCATCGTCCCGTTGCTCGCGGCGCTGGTCGCCTGCCTCGGCGGACGCACCCGCGCCGACTGGCCGCGCTGGATGACGATCGCGGCGCTGCTGATCGACGCGGTGATCCTCGCCGCGTTGTCGCGTCCGGTGCCGGCGCCCGGCCTGGCGCCCGGCTGGCTGGCGCATTTCGACGCACCCTGGATCCCGCAGCTCGGCATTGCGGTGCGCCTGGACATGGACGGGCTCAGCCTGCTGCTGCTCTGGCTGACGCTGGCCCTCACGCTTGCCAGCGTGCTGATCTCCTGGCGCGAGGTCACGGAGCATGTCGGCTTCTTCCATGTCTGCCTGCTGGCGACCACGTCCGGCATCATCGGGGTGTTCCTGGCCACCGACCTGTTCCTGTTCTTCTTTTTCTGGGAGATCATGCTGGTCCCGATGTATTTCCTGGTGGCGGTCTGGGGGCACGAGCGCCGGGTGCATGCGGCGATCAAGTTCTTCCTGTTCACCCAGGGCAGCGGCCTGCTGATGCTGCTGGCGATCTTCGCCCTGGCGTTCGTGCACCGGCAGGCCACCGGGGAATTCACCTTCGACTATTTCCGGCTGCTCAACACGCCGATGTCGCAGGGCACCGGCATGCTGCTGATGCTTGGCTTCTTCATTGCGTTCGCGGTCAAGCTGCCGGTGGTGCCGTTCCATAGCTGGCTGCCCGACACCCACACCCAGGCGCCGACCGCGGGCAGCGTGCTGCTGGCCGGCATCCTGCTCAAGACCGGCGCCTACGGGCTGATCCGCTTTACCATCCCGCTGTTCCCGGACGCCGCCGGCCGGTTCACGCCGGTGGCGCTGGCCCTCGGCGTGCTCGGCATCCTGTACGGCGCCGTGCTGGCGATCGGGCAGACCGACATGAAGCGGCTGGTCGCCTACAGCAGCGTGAGCCATCTCGGTTTCGTGCTGCTCGGCATCTTCGCGTGGAACACGCTGGCCCTGCAGGGTGCGGTGATCCAGATGATCGCGCACGGCATCAGCACCGGGGCGCTGTTCATCCTGGTCGGCGCCGTGCAGGACCGGCTGCACACGCGCGACCTGCGCAAGCTCGGCGGCCTGTGGCACGCGGCACCGCGCTTCTCCGGCGTGTTCCTGTTCTTCGCGATCGCGTCGCTCGGATTGCCGGGGCTCGGCAATTTCGTCGGCGAGTTCCTCACCCTGCTCGGCACCTGGCGGGTCAGCCCGCCGGCGGCGGTGCTCGGCGCGGTCGGGCTGGTGATGGCGGCGGTCTATGCGCTGCTGCTGGTCGCACGCAGCCTGCTCGGGCCGGCCAACCCGCAGGCGGTGATGGGCGAGTTGTCCGGGCGGCACCGGTTCACGATGGCGGCGATGATCGTGGCCATCGTGGCGCTGGGCGTCTATCCGCAGCCGGTCATCGACATGGCGGCGCCGTCGCTGCGCCATCTCGGGCCGGTGACGGCGGCTGCGGCACCCCTCGTCCGCATCGCCAGCAGCCAGGACCGGCCATGAGGATCGACGGCTTCCTCGCCCTGCTGCCGCTGCTGGTGCTGTCGGCGGGAACCGTCGTGGTGATGACCGGGATTGCGATCCGGCGCTCGAACTTCCTCGCCACCCTGACCACGGGACTGGTCCTTGTCGTCGCCTTGCTGGCCTTGCTCCCGGTGGTGAACGTGCTGCCGGTGCGGGTCGCACCGTTGTTCCTGGTGGACGGCTATTTCGTGTTCGCGGCAGCCCTCGTGCTGCTCTCGGCGCTCGCGGTCCTGCTGCTGTCCTATGGCTACATCGCCGCCCTGCGCAACATCCCGGCGGACGAGTTCTACCTGCTGCTGCTGGTGGCGACGCTGGGCGCGGTCGCGATGCTGGCGAGCGACCATTTCGTGACCTTCTTCCTCGGGCTGGAGACGCTCAGCGTCGCCCTGCTCGGCCTGATCGCCTATTCGCGGCACCGTCCGGATGCGACGGAGGCCGCAATGAAATATCTGGTGCTCGCGGGCACCTCCTCGGCCTTCCTGCTGTTCGGCATCGCGCTGCTGTATGCCGACCAGGGCACGCTGTCGTTCAGTCTGGTCGGGTCGACCCGCGGCGCCGCGCAGGGGATCGGGATCTACCGCATGGCGGCCTCGGCGCTCATCCTGACCGGCATCGGCTACAAGCTCTCGATCGTGCCGTTCCACATGTGGGCGCCCGATGTCTATGACGGCGCGCCGGCGCCGGTCGGCGCCTTCATCGCCGTGGTTTCCAAGCTCTCGGTGTTCACCGTGCTGATGCGCTACTTCGTGGCAGGCCCGGGACGCGCGGATCACGCCGCCTTCCAGGCGATCGCCCTGTTCGCGATCCTGTCGATGCTGCTCGGCAACCTGCTGGCGCTGGGCCAGGACAACCTCAAGCGGCTGCTCGCCTATTCCTCGATCGCCCATCTCGGCTACCTGCTGGTGGCGTTTCTCGCCCCGGCCACCTTCGGGATCGAGGCGTCCAGCTACTATCTCGCGGCCTACGCGGTCACCACGCTCGGGGCGTTCGGCGTCATCGGCCTGCTGTCGGACCCGGACGCCGGGGCCGACCTTGCCGACCTCGCGGCCTATCGCGGCCTGTTCTGGCGCCGCCCCTGGCTCGCCGGCATCCTCACCCTGATGCTGGTGTCGCTGGCCGGCATCCCGCCGACGATGGGCTTCATCGCCAAGGCCTACGTGATGACCGCCGGTGTCGGCAGCGCGCTGACGCTGCCGCTGGCCGCCCTGGTGATCGGCAGCATCATCGGCCTGTTCTACTACCTGCGTGTCGTGGTGGTGATGGCGCAGCCGTTGGCAAGCACGACGCAAGCCAGGTTCCCGCGAGTGCGGATGAGCGGCGCGATCACCGTCGGCGTGCTGGCACTCGTGGTCGTGCTGCTCGGACTGCAGCCGGCCGCGCTGATCGCGTCGATCCGGCGCGCCGATCCGCGTACGCCTTCCGCGCCGATGCTCGCCGCGCAGCAGATGCCGCACGTCGCCGGCCGGGGGGCGCCCGCCCAGGAATAGCGCCGGAACCGCCCCCGCCGTGGCCGCGTTGTCCAGGGCTAACGTGCCCGGGGATCAGTGGCTTGGCAGTGGATCAGACGGCATCCGGAACGAGTGCATCGCCGGGTACGCCTCGCGGACGCAAGCCACGCCGGCGGCGCCTTTGGCCCTGGATCCTCGGCGTCATCGCGATCGCCATCATCGCACTGATCGCGCTGTGGAACTGGGACTGGTTCATCCCGCTGATCGACAGCCGCGCCTCTGCGGCCCTGGGGCGCAAGGTCACGATGCAGCACCTGCATGTCCGTCTCGGGCGGACCACGGTGGTGACCGTGGACGGGCTCCGCGTGGACAACCCGCCCGGCGTTGGCGCAGATGCCTTCCCGCCCGACCAGCCGCTGGCGAGCATCGACCATCTCGGCATCAGCGTCGGCGTCCTGACCTACCTGCGCGAGCGGGTCATCGACATTCCGCTGATCAACATCGACCATCCGGTGGTCAATGCGCTGGCGCACGAGGACGGCACCGCGAACTGGACGCTCAAGAGCCAGGGCAGCACGTCCCCGGGCAGCGCCGGCAAGCCGCCGAAGCTGGGCCTGCTGCGCATCCATGACGGCCACGTGCATGTCGTCGACCCGAAGTTCAAGACCGACATGAACCTGCAGGTGCACACCACGGGCTACCGTGATCCCGATGGCGGCCGCATCGTGGTGACCGCCGACGGGACCTACGCGCACCAGCCGATCACCGGGCGCTTCGTCGGCGGCGCGCTGCTGACCCTGCAGGACCGCACCCGCCCCTATCCGATCGATCTGCATGTCGCCAACGGTCCGACCAGGGTGGCGCTGACCGGCGAGGTCGACCAGCCGCTGACCTTCGGCGGCGCGCGGCTGCAGCTGGTCTTTATCGGGCCGGACATGGCGCTGCTGCTGCCGCTGACCGGCGTGCCGATCCCGCATACGCCGCCATTCAAGGTGACCGGCAATCTCGACTACCAGCAGCGCCGCATCGTGTTCGACAAGTTCCACGGCACCGTCGGATCGAGCGATCTCGGCGGCCGCATCGCCGTCGATGCGCGGACCCGCGTGCCGGACATCAAGGCCGACCTGGTCTCGCAGAAGGTGGACCTGAACGACCTTGCCGGCTTCATCGGCGGCACTCCCGGCACCGCGAAGAGCGGCAATGCGCAGCAGAAGCAGGAGATCGCCGCCTCGAAGAAGAGCGGCGACATCCTGCCCGACCAGAAATTCAGCATCCCCAAGCTGCATGCCGCCGACGTGCACCTGACCTACAAGGGCGCGCACATCGAGAACAAGTATGTCCCGCTCGACAACATCGTGGTCGCGATGGACATCGTGGACGGGCACGTCACCCTGCATCCGCTCGACTTCAAGGTCGGTACCGGCAGCATCGATTCGAACTTCGACCTGAACCCGGTCGGCAGCGACCTGCGCACCAAGGCCGAGATCACCTTCCGCCATGTCGACCTGTCGCGCATCCTGCGGGCGACGCATGCCTTCAACGGCGACGGGGTGATCGGCGGACAGGCCGACATCACGACCACCGGCTCGTCGGTCGCGACGATGCTCGGCAACGGCTCGGGCGGGGTGACGATGATCCTTTCCGGCAGTGGCGATATCAGCGCGCTGCTGCACGACATCGCCGGCCTGGAAGTCGGCAACGCCATCCTGTCGGCGCTGGGCGTGCCGACCCGCGCCAACCTGCGCTGCTTCATCGCGGACCTGCCGCTCAAGGACGGCATCCTGTCGATGAAGACCTTCCTGTTGCAGACCAGCGAGGCGCGCAGCATCGGCAGTGGCACGATCGACCTGCGCCGCCAGACGCTGGACTACTCGCTCACCACCCGGTCCTCGCATTTCAGCGTCGCTTCGCTGCCGGGACCGATCAACGTGACCGGCAAGCTCGGCAGCCCGAGCATCCGGCCCGGGGCCGAGGTGGTGGCGCGGGCCGGGGCCGCCGTCGGATTGGGTGTGCTGTTCGCACCGTTGGCGATCCTGCCGACGGTGCAACTCGGCGTGGGCGAAGGCGCCTGCACCGATGCGCTGCGCAAGACCGACGAAGCCCCCGCCGCACCTCCCGCCACGCCGGCCAAGGCGAAGCGGCCCAGGCCGCATACGCACCATCAGCGCACCGATCAACAGTGACTGCCGGCGCCTGCGCGAGGGCTGTCGGACCCGACATCCGCCCGCTCAGGGGCGGCCGGTGAGCTGCCTTGCGGGGTTGAACGCCGTCGCGGGGTCGCCCTGGCCGGCGCCATCCGCCCTATAGCCGGCGGTCAGGACCAGCCTCGCCAGGCCCGGCAGCGACCTCGAGGACGTCTTCTTCATGATCGAGGCCCGGTGGTTCTCGACGGTGCGCTGGCTGATGCGCAGGTCGGCGGCGATGTTCTTGCTCGGGTGCCCCGCGAGCACCAGGTCCATGACCTCGCGCTCGCGTTGCGTCAGGCTGGCAAGGTGCGCCGAGGCGTCCCGCTGCCAGCCTGGCAGCTTGCCGGCATCCCGCGAATGCTCGACCGCCCGGGCCACGCTCGACAGCAGCTCCGCGTCGCCGATCGGCTTCTCGATGAAGTCGGTGGCGCCCGCCTTCATCGCCTGCACCGCCATGGGCACGTCGCTGCTGCCGGTGATCATGATGGCCGGCATCAGCTGGCCGTTCTCGGCCAGCCGGTGCAGCAGCTCGAGCCCCTGCATGCCGGGCAGGTAGGCGTCCACCAGCAGGCATGCGCCGGACCCGGGCCTGAAATCGGCCAGGAAGGCCTCGCAGGTGGGAAAGGCGGCGACCAGATGGCCACCGTCCACCAGCACGCGGGTGATGGCATCGCGGACGTTCCTGTCATCGTCGATGACGAACACCGTCGCCGGCTCGGCCTGCAGATCCGGACCGGCAACGGCCTCGGGGTCCCGCGCCCTGGGCGAGGATCCGTGCCGCGCGCCGTTGGGCGGCAGCAGGCTGGCGATGGCCTTGGTCAACTCGTGCGCCTTGATCGGCTTGCCGAGCTGCAGGCATCCGGCGCGCTCGATCTCCTTCAGCGTCCCCGGGGAGATATCGCCGGTGAGGATGACGGCCGGTATCCGGCGGTGCAGCCTGTCGCGCAGCTGTGCCGTGACCTGCAGGCCGTCCATGCCGTTCGGCAGGTTGTAGTCTGCCAGGATCAGGTCCGGCGTCATCGTCCCGGCTTTCACCAGATCCAAGGCAACCAACCCGTCCGGGGCGCCGATGGCCCGGTGCTTCTGCTCGACGAGCAGGACCTCCAGCAGTTGCCGAAGCTCGGGGTCGTCCTCCACGATCAGGATCGAGCCCGGCTGCGGCGCCGCGGACGCCTGGGGGGCCGCACCAGGCGTCCGCGGCGGCGCCGGATCGGCAGGCGGCCGTGGCGCGTCCGCTGCCAACGCCACCTCGAGGGCGAACCGCGACCCCGATCCCGGCTTCGAGCTGACCCGGACCTTGTGGCCGAGCAGATCGCCCAGCCGCCGCACGATGGAGAGGCCAAGTCCCAGTCCCCGGCTGCGTTCGCGCGCCGGGTTATCGACCTGATGGTATTCGGTGAAGATGGCGTCGAGCTCGCCGGCCGCGATGCCGATGCCGGTATCGTGCACCTCGATGCTGAGAGTGGCGCCATGCCGGCGGCACCCGACCAGGATCCTGCCCCGGCGCGTGTACTTGATCGCGTTGTTCATCAGGTTGCGGATCATCTGCTCGAGCAGACGGCGGTCCGAGCGGATGTCGAGGCTGCACGGGACGACACGCAGCGCCAGTCCCTGCGCATCGGCGTGATACCGGAATTCCTCGCCCAGTTGACCGAGCAGGTCGGCGACCGGGAAGTCGGCGATGGCGGTGCGCAGGGTGCCGGCATCGATCTGGTTGATGTCCAGCAGGGTGTTCAGCATCCCCGACATCGCGCCGATCGTCGGATCCAGCATCGCCACCAGTTTCTGCGCCGCGTCGCCCGCGACGCGCTTGACCAGCAATCCCTGGATCAGCGTCAGCGTCTGCAGCGGCTGGCGCAGATCGTGGCTGACCGCCGCGAGGAAGCGGGATTTTGCGGCGTTCGCCTGCTCGGCATGCTGCTTGGCAACCTCGAGCGCGCGCTTGACCCGTTTGCGTTCGGAGATGTCGGCAAAGGTGACGACGACGCCTTCGACGCTATTGTCGTGCGTGTAGTACGGCAGGATCCGGCGCAGATACCACGCCCCGCTGCGTGCCTCGATCTCGCGCTCGACGGTGACCGGTTCGCCCAGCATGGTCCTGGCATCGGCGAGCAGGTCGGCGTCCTCGGACAACGAGGTGAGGTCGGCGAGCGGACGGCCCACGTCGCCCGGGATCAGGTTGAACAAGGCGCGCGTCGCGGGCGTGAAGAACCGGATCTTGAGGTCGGTATCCAGGAACAGGGTTGCCATGTCGGTGCTGTAGAGAATGTTCTTGAGGTCGTTCGACGTGGTGCGCTGCTTCTCCAGGCTGTCCTGCAATTGTCCGTTGAGTGCGACGAGCTCCTCGTTGAGCGCCTGCAGCTCCTCCTTTGAGGTGACCAGCTCTTCGTTGGTCGACTGGTATTCCTCGTTGAACGAGAGCGCCTCGTCATTGATCGCCTTCTGCTCGTCGTTCGAGGTCTCCAGTCGCTGCAGGGCGGCCTGCAGCTCGTTCCGGGTGGCTTCCAGTTCCAGTTCGAGTTCGGCGATCCGCGGCGCAACGGTGGAAAGGTCCGGATGCTCGAGCTCGCGGCCGGACACCGGATCGTTGACGAAGCAGACCAGCAGCAGCCGCTCGCCGTCCTGCTCGACCGGCCGCACCGCGATGCTGAAGGCGAAATTGCGCCCGTCGCGGGTGATCTGGCCGCCGCGCACGATGACGTTCGCGTTCCGGCCGGCCGCGTTCCGGTCGGCGGCCTGATGGATGGCGGTGCGAAGCCGGCCGCGCATCGACGGACGCGCCAGGGTGAGCAGGTCATGGGTCGGCCGCCCGGGCGCCACCTGCAGATAATGGTCGGTCGGCCCCTGGAAATGCAGGCACTCGTTGCGGCCGTTGATGAGGACCGCGGCCGGTGCATAGTGCTCCGTCACCTGCTGGCGGCAGAGTTCCGCGAACGTCGCCTGTTGCGAGAGCGCGGGCGTCGGCCGGCTGAGCGCCGGCGCCCTGGTGATCTCGCTCGCGCGCAGCGAGGAGGCGACCTCGCCCGGCGGGCTGCGGCCGATATGGCGGTAGATGCGCTCGGCCTGGGAGACGACCTGGAAGCGCCCGCTGACCAGGCCTGCGGTCTCCGAACTGCCGAGCAGCAGCAGCCCGCCGGTTCGGAGCGCGAAATGGAACAGCCGCAACACCTTCGCCTGTGCTTCCGGCAGCAGGTAGATCAGCAGGTTGCGGCAGGAGATGAAGTCGAGCCGGGAGAAGGGCGGATCCGACAGCAGGTCCTGCACCGTGAACACGACGCCGGAACGCACCTCCGGCTTGATCCGGTAGCCCTGCGGTTCGCGGACGAAGAAACGCTCGAGCCGGGCGTCCGAGACCGAGGCCTCGATGGTGTCCGGATACAGCCCGTCCCTGGCGGTGGCGATCGCCTCCGCATCGACGTCCGAGGCGAAGACCTGGATCTTCAGGTCGAGATCAGCCGCAATCATCGCCTCGCTGAACAGCATCACCAGCGAATAGGCCTCCTCGCCGCTGCTGCACCCCGCGACCCAGAGACGCAGCGGCTGTGCGGGCGCATGATCGCGGATCATGTCCGGCAGCACGCGGGCCGCCAGGACGTCGAACACCTCGCGATCGCGAAAGAAGCTGGTCACGTTGATCAGCAGATCGCGGGCGAGCAGGTCGCGTTCCTCGCGGCTGCGCTCGAGCAGCGCCTGGTAGTCGTCGAAGCGGGCCGGCTCGATGGCGGCCATCGCCATCCGCCGCTCGATGCGGCGCAGCAGGGTGCCCCGCTTGTACAGGCGGAAATCGTGCGCGGTGGTCTCGCGCAGGGTCGCGATGATGCCGCCGAGCCGGTCCTCCGCGCGCGGCTCGACCGGATTCGGGAGCAGGTCGGAATCGCTCGTCGTGGCGTGCGGCCCGGCCAGGGCGGCGGCGATCTGCTCCACCGGCAGGACCGCATCGACCAGCCCGGTGGCGATCGCGCTGCGCGGCATGCCGTCATATTCGGCCTGGCTTGGGTCCTGCACGAGCACGCGGCCGCCCTGCTCGCGGATCGCCTTCAGCCCGACGCTGCCATCCGAACCGGCGCCCGACAGCACGATGCAGGCGGCGCGGCGGCCGAATTCCCGGGCCAGCGAAAGCAGCAGGACATCGAAGGGCAGCCTGGCCTTGTGCTGCGCCCGCGGCTGCGACACACGCAGGGCGCCGTGCGCGACCGAGAGAAAGGTGCCGGGGGGGATGACGTACAGATGTCGTGGCTCCAGCAGCATGCCGCTGGCCGCAAGTCGCACGGTCATCGCCGTGTGGGACACCAGCAACTCGACCATCATGCTCTCATGCGCCGGGTCGAGATGCTGGACCAGGATGCAGGCGAACCCCTCGCCGTCCCCAAGGCTGCCGACCAGTTTCCTGCAGGCGTCGAGGCCTCCGGCTGACGCGCCGATGCCGATGACCGACAGGGTCCGCCGGAGGCCGGGAGGCCCGCGCGCTGGCGTCTGGCCGGGCGATGCGGCAGCCGGTGGGTCGGTTGGCGGCATGCGGGGCTCAGGTGCCTGCGCCTCTGACGTGTGCTTCGTCGCCATCCGTGAGAATTCCCGCACGGGCCGTTCCGCGTGCCCGGAGCCTAACAGCATTGGGCGACCTTGACGACAGCGCAACAAGTACCGGAAAGCCTGCGGCGCCAGTTCTGAACATCGAGAGCGGCCGGGGCTGTGCCGTCGCGGAAACTATTGGTTGAAGCCGGGACCCCGGATGTGGAACGTTTCGCAGGCGCACAGTCGCCCGGGGAGTTGCATCGTGTCCGTCGAAATCCGCTATCGCCTGCTCGCCGATGATGACGGAAGCTGGTATGTCCGCTGGCTCTGCGGCGCGCGCTGGCTGCTCGTGCATGGGCCGGCCACCCAGGCGCAGGCCCGCGAGTGGATGGACGGGATGCGCGCCCAGGTCCTGTAGCCGTGCCGGACGATCAATCCCGCCGCGTCAGGCGGATCCGACGGAGCTGGCAAGCTTGAGGAACACGCCACTCATCTTGGTGCCCAGAGAACTCACCGCGGAGACGATCACGACGGCGATAAGGCCGGCGATAAGCGCATACTCCAGGGCGGTGACCGCGCGACGGTCCTTCCTGAGAGACGCGCAAACCATCATCCAACTGACCGGCATGGGCCGCTCCTCATCCTTTGACCAAACGGCCGGCCGCACAGACATGTTAACGGACAATTAACACTAGAGAAGCGAGGTGGCGGGTTCAAGACAGAATTGATTCGCTACCGGACCTATAAGGTGCCCCCGCGCGACCCGAAGATCTTCGCCGCCGCGCCGAGATGGTCCTGCTTGCGGCCGATCATCGCCTCGGCGCGGGCGATCTCGCCCTGCAACTCGGCGATGTAGGACCGCAGCTCCGAGACGCCGAGATCGTCGAGCGGCAGGATGGCAAGGCGCGTCCGTGGACGCTCCGGGAGCTCATCATTCATTTCGGTCGGTCTCCAGGTCGGGGCGACTCTTGCCTGAATCGCCCAGGTCTTGGAAGTCGCCTCACAGCCGTTCGTCGGGACCGAGCTCCGGCGTCGCCTTGGCCAGGACCGCCAGCAGGGCCGCGGTCAGCGGGGTCGCGAAGATCAGCCCCGGAATGCCGAGGATCGCGCCGAACGCGGTCTGCGACAGGATGGTCAGGCCGGGCGGCAGGTCCACCGCCCGCCGCTGGATCAGCGGCGCCATGACGTTCCCCTCGAATGCCTGGATCGCCACGTACAGCACGATCGTCTCGATGCCGGCCGCCGGGGTGACCGAGAAGGCAATGATGACGGCCGGCACGGCGCCCATGATCGCGCCGATATAGGGCACGAAGTTCAGCAGCCCGGCGACCACGCCCAGCACCGCGGCCAGCGGCACGCCGATGAACCAGAGCCCGACGCCGGACAGGATGCCCACCACGAGCATGTCCAGCGCCTGCCCCGCGCTCCACATCCACAGCGCGTGGCCGGCGGTCTCGAGCAGGCCCTTGGCGCGCCGGCGGTGGGCGACCGGCACCAGGCGCAGCGCGCCGTTCGCGTAGGTGCCGGGAGCGCCGGCGAGGTAGAGCCCGGCGATGACGACCACGACGAGGGTTCCGAACAGGCCGAACACGGAGCCAAGGAAGCCCGCGACGGAGCCGGCGAGACCGGACGGCACGCCCGCGCCGTCCCCGCCCTGCTTGTCGCCGCCGAACGAGGACGGCACCTGTTCCAGCGCGATCCGGCCCCAGCGCGACTGCGAGAGACGGTCGTGCAGCCCGTGCGCCTGCGTGCCGAGGGCCTGGCGCAGCTTGTCGGCCTGCTCGCCGAGGCCGGGGCCCGCCATCCGGCCGAGCCCGATCAGCGTCGCCAGGATGGCCAGCACCACCAGAGCCAGGGAGAGCCAGTACGGCAGCCGGGTCAGGCGGTGCAACAGCCTCGCGACCCCGTGCAGGATCACCGCCAGCAGCGAGGCGGCGAAGACGACGGTCAGCACGTCCTTGAGCAGCCAGATGGCCAGGATGATCCCGGTCGCCGCCAGGGCCAGGCGCGCGAGGTCGTAGAGGCGGTCCTGAGCCACTGCTTGATTCTCCCGTCTCCGGCCCGGAGCCTGCTCCGGGACATCCCGCGCAGGCTGGCCCGACGTGCCCGGGCCTTGCCAGCGGTCAACGGCTGCCCGACAAGTCCCGACAATGCAATGGCCTGTGCCTGGACCTCAACCGCCGCGCCGGGCTCGCCCATGAAGGTCCTGTTCGCGTTCGAGAACCCGCTGCCGAGCAACGAGGCCGATGCGGAGGTCTTCACCACCACGGCGCGCTATCTTGCCCGCCATGTGCAGCAGTCCTGGCTGCACCTGCCGCTGGCAGCCGGCACCGCGGCGGAGCCGGCGGCACGGATCGCCGGCATGCCGGTGGTTCGGGCCTGGGCGCCGGTCCGGCCGGCGGCGCTGCGGCATCTGCTCTGCGGCCTGACCCTTATCTTCCGGCGGGAGTTCAGGCGAGCCGACATCATCTACACGCGCAATCTCTGGGTCGCCTGGATGTCGGTCCTGGCTCGACGGCGCGTGGTGTTCGACCATTACCGCCCGTGGGGCGACCAGATCCCGCCGCTGCAGTTCTGGATCCATCGGCTGCACTGCCATCCGCGGTTCCTGCTCAACATCTGCCATTCCGACTATACCAGGCGGAAGTACCTCGATCTGGGCGTGCCGGCGGCCAAGCTGCACTGCGTCCGGAACGGCTTCGAGCCGGCCCGCCTGCAGGCTCCGGTCGCGCCGGAGACGGCGAAGCGGCAGATCGGCGTGCGCCCCGACCAGGCGACCGTCGTCTATACCGGGCGCCTCAACCACAAGAAGGGCCTCGACCTCGTCCTGCAGGCCGCGCGCATCCTGCCGGACATCCTGTTCATTCTCGTGGGCTCGACCGGACCGGGCCCGATCGAAAGCATGGCCGCCGGCAGGCGCAACATCCGGATCGTCGCGTTCCGGCCCGACGCGACACTCGCGCAGTACATCTTCGCGGCGGACATCCTGCTGATCCCGCCTTCGCACAAGCCGCTGGCGACCTTTGGCTCGACCGTGCTCCCGCTCAAGCTCTTCCTGTACATGGCGTCCGGACGCCCGATCGTCGGCGGCGACACGCCCGATGTCCGGGAAGTCCTGACGCATCGGTGCAATGCCTGGCTGTGTCGCCCGGACTGCGTCGCGTCGCTGGTCGGCGGCATCCGCGCGGTGATCGGCGACCGGGCGCTGGCCTCGCGGATCGCGGCGCAAGCCGGGCTGGACAGCCGGGACCTTACCTGGGATGCCAGGGCGCGCCGGATCGCCGAACTCATCGCGGCCAACGCGGCGGCGCAACCGCGCCGCCACGGCCAATGGAGCGCCAGACACTCGCGGACCTGGCTGCGGCAATCCGGGCGCTGGCTGGCGCACCTGGCCCGGACCCGCGCATGGGTGCTGCCTCCCGCACCGCTTGCCTAAGCGCGTGCAGGATCATCGCCGCGACCTGGGGAAAGGCTTCAACTGGCTGGGCGGCGCCACGGTCGCCGCCAAGATCATCGATTTCTGCACGATCCTCACGATGCTGCTGTTCCTGAGCAAGCGGCAGGTCGGTATCGCGTCGCTGGTGCTTTCGATCGGCATGGTCGTCGAGGCCTGCAACGGGCTCGGCACCAGCGAGGCGTTGATCCAGTCGAAAACCATCTCCCGCCGGCAGGTCGATGCCCTGTTCTGGTACGTGACGGGTGCCGCGGTGCTGGTGGGCACGCTGACGCTTCTGGCGGCCCCGGTGATCGCCGCGATCTACGGCATGCCCGGGATGGCGACATACTTCCTTGCCATCGCCATCAAGCAGCCGCTCGTCGGCATCGCCCTCATCCCGCTGGCGATGATGAACCGGAACCTCCAGTTCGAGCGCATCGCGATCGTCAATGTCTGCGCGACCTTTGCCGCCGCGGCGACGCGCCTGGCGCTGGGTGCCGGGGGTGCGGGCGTATGGGCACTCGTCGCGGGCTATTCGGCGAGCGGCTTCTACATCATGGTCGGCGCCCTGCTGGCCCGGCCGTATCGGCCCCGGCTGCGTCTGCACCTGTCCGCGGTCCTGCCGCTTGCCCGCTACGGCTGGCGCGCCGCGACGAGCAACATCTCCGAGCAGATGTTCAAGAATGTCGACTACATGCTCATCGGATGGTTCTACGGACCGTCCCTGCTGGCGGTCTATCGCGTGGCATTCGACGTCGCCATGGAGCCGGCGATGGCCGTCGGCACGCTGGTCAACCGGACCGCGCTGCCGGTGTTCGCCCGCGCCTCGGCGCAGGCGGCCGACCTCACCTCGATCCTGCGCTGGTCGCTCGGCAAGATCGCGGTCCTGGTGGCGCCGTTGATGGCCGCGCTGGTGCTGGCCGCCGGGCCGCTGACCGCGATGCTGCACGATGACCGGAACAGCAGCTACATCGCCGCCGCCACGCCGTTGCGCTTCCTCGCGGCTGCCGCCCTGCTGCGGGTGATGACGATGCTGTTCTCCACGATGATGCTGGGCGTGGGCCGGCCCGGGATGGCGGCGCGCCTGGCGCTGGCGACCCTGCTGCTGCTGGCGTCGGCGATCCTGCTGGTAGGCCTCACCTTCCAGGCCGAGACGGGCATCATTGCCGCCGCCGCCATCTGGCTCGGCCTGTATCCGCCCGTGCTGCTCTGGGCGACATGGATCCTGTGGCGCCGGTGGCGGATCAGGCCCGGCGCGCTGGCGAGGGCCTTCGCGGCGCCCTGCATCGGCATTGCCGCCCTGGTCCTGCTGGTCGCGGGCGGCGACCTCCTGGTGGGTGCCGACCCGAAGGCGCGGCTGGCACTGGTCGCTGCCGCGACGGCACTGATCTACGCCGCCCTGTTCCTGTGGGAGCGACGCCGGGCGCCGCTTCCGTCTCAGTGACCTGCTGTGCCGGCGACCGCCTGCGCGCCGCGATACCGGTCGAACATGCTCATCTGGTGGACGCAGCTCAGCGTGCAGGTCGGGCTGCATGGCTTCTCGGTGCGGTATTCGCGCCGGATATCCTCGATGCTGTAGTCGAGCAGCGGGATTCCCGGCGTGCCACGCTGCTGTGAGCACCAGTGGACGCGGCCATCCTCGGCGACATACAGGTAGCGCGCGCCGGCGCGGCACTTCCAGTCATTCGCCTGGCCGTGCATCAGGTTCTTCTGGAACAGCCAGTAGTTCAGGCCATGCACGACGGATGGCGAGATCCTGGTCACCTGCTCGTAGGCCTGCATCTGCGCCGCGCTGAGCGGTTTCAAGGTCCCGGTATGATCATGCAGGACGCCGACCGAGTGCTGCAGCCCATGCCTGGCCGCGGCGGTCGCGACCGCGACCACGTCCTGCGTGCGTTCCGTGGTGACGCCGAGGACCGAGTTCACGTTCACCTTGAAGCGGGCATGCGCCGCCAGCAAGGCCAGCTTGCCCTCCACCGAGGACAGGCTTTTCATCGAGATGTCGTCGGGCCTGATGTTGTCGATGCTTATCTGCATGCCCTGGAGACCGGCCGCGTTCAGGCGGTTGATCCACTGGCGGCTCAGGCGGAAGCCGTTGGTGATCATCGTCACGATCATCCGATGATCGCGCGCCGCCCGGATGACGCGGTCGAGCTCGGGATGCAGCAGCGGCTCGCCGCCGGTCAACGTGATCGACGCGGTCTTCAGGCTCGCGAGATGATCGACCCAGGACAGCAGGTCGGCCAGCGGCACGGGCGGCGAGAAATCATCATATTCGTTGCAGTAGCCGCAAGCCAGGTTGCAGCGGCGCGTGACGACGACCTGGGCAAGCAGCGGGTTGTAGCGTGAGCCGACGACGCGTGCGAGGAACCGTGCTCCGGAGGCCGCGCTGGCCATCCGGCGGCCGAGTGACTGCGCGCGCATCAGGTTCGCGTCGCGCTGTCATGGAATGGAGCGAAGAGTTGCATCCGGCTGCATAGCATCGATGCCGCGGCGGCGGAAATCTTGGGCGATCAGGGCGGCGTAGAAGGTCTCGAGTGCTGCGTTCTGTCGGCGGATATCGAACCGCCGCTCGACGAAGTCCCGCGCGGCAGGCCCCATAAGCAGGCGTCGGGGGGCGTCGTCGACCAGCGCCAGCATGGCCTGGCGCAGCGCATCCGGGTCGCGCTCGGGCACCAGCAACCCGGTCCGGTCATCGTCGACACCTTCCGGAATGCCGCCGACCCGTGTGGCGACCACAGGCACGCCGAGCGCCGCCGCCTCCAGCAGGACCATCCCGAGCCCCTCGACGCGGCCGGTTCTCGTCTTGATGCTCGGCAGCACCAGCATCATCGCCCGGCGCATCCGGTCGAGCACCTCGGCATGCGGACGTGCGCCGAGGAAGCGCACCTGGCTTGCGATGCCGCATGATCGCGCGAGTGCCTGTAGCGGGCGTCGCAGGTGGCCGTCCCCGATGATGACCAGTTGCAACCCGGGGCGCTCGCGCACCAGTGCGGCGAAGGCCAGGATGAGGTATCGGGTGCCCTTCATCTCGACCAGGCGCGCGACATGCAGGACGACCGGCATTTCCTGGGCCGGATCGCGCGGTGTCACGGCGTCGCAATCCACCCCGGTATAGTGCAGATGCGTTCGCTCCTCGGGGAAGCCCATCGCCAGCACCCGGTCGCGGATGAAGGACGAGACGCAGAGAAACAGGTCGCCTCGCCGGGCCAGTCGGCGGCGGAATAACGGGTAGTTCACCCAGGCCGGCGAGGTGAACAGGGCCGCCGTCGACAGGGTCGCGTCGTAGCCGTGGAAGGTGGTCACCAGCGGGATTTTCAGGCGCTCCGCGATCGGCAGCGCATAGACGCCGTCGATCCCGAAATGGGCATGGATGAGCGCCGGCCTCCGAGCGCCAAGCAGCCGCAGGTACGGCACCGGGTTTCGGGTGAGCATCTGCCAGCCGATGCGAGGCCATGTGCGCAGGCCGCTTGTATCCTGCAGGGCGAGGGAGTCTGCGCCCTGCGGCGCGGCACCGAAGCGCAACCGTCCCAGATAGCAGGGCGAATAGTGCTCCAGGCGCTGCGCCTGTTGCGTGATGAAGGGTTCGGAGGTCCGGAACAGATTATTGCGGAAGATGGCGATCTCGGGTCGCGAGGTTCCGTCCGGGCTGTCGGTCTCTGACATGCTAGACTTGGCCAAGCTCAGGTTGATTCTTCGGTCGGACCAACACGCATGGGTTGCAGACCTGCACAGGATCCTGACTCAATGGTTGTCCCGCCCTGAATTGGACTTCATGGTAGCGCTAAGTTAGCTTCGATCGGGAGTGCCGCACCGCCAACAGGCTCGACCCGATGACGATTCCCCCCCGACTGCACTTCTTCTGGATCGGCAAGCGGCTCCCCTGGGCGTATGTCTTTGCGGTCATTTCGGCGGTTGAGCGCAGCGAGATACCGGACATCATCTTCCACCACACCGATAGGCTTGAGGATGGCGCAGAGCGTTCCGCGCTGGAAGCCGAGGCCCGTGTCCGCATGGTCCGGATCGACCCGGCGGAATATCTCGCCGAAACCGGCGATCGGCTCGGCCTCGCGGAGGCCTTCGTGGCGCTGTATCGAAGGCTGGAGAGTCCGGTCGCGCGCTCGGATCTGCTGCGCGCGGCGATCCTGTATCGCGAGGGTGGCATCTATCTCGACCTGGATACGGTGACGATTGCGTCGCTACTGCCACTGCTGGACGTACGGCATTTCCTGGGATCCGAGTTGATCGTGTGGCCGCAGCGCGCCCGCACGTCACGCTCTCCGGTTGTCCTGTCGCGACACCTGGTGCTCGACCTGGTGCGCAAGGCATGCCGGCGCATCCCGCACGGCTGGGCGCTGTTCAGGCAAGTGGAGCGCTTCTACACCCGGAGCGTCAACAACGCGGTGATGGGTGCCGAGGCCGGGTCGGACCTGGTCGCGAATTATCTCGTCGGCATGGTCAGGGCATCGCCGGAGCAGCAGACGCGGCGCTATGGGCTGGGCCCCGATCTGCTGCGCGAGGTGGTCCGCCGGTATGACCATGCGGCTCTCGTGATCCATCGGCCGGCGGTGTTCTATCCGCTGGCTCCGGAGATTTCCGAGCACTGGTTCCGCATCGCGTCGCGCATCCGGCTGCGCGACGTGCTCTCGCGGGAGACGCGGGTTGCGCATTGGTATGCTTCGGTTCGCACGAAAGCCCTTGTGGCTCACATAACCCCCGGCTACGTGCGCAGGAACCGCGACAGGCAGCTCTACAGTGCTCTGGTCTGCGCCAGTATCGATGAATTCACGCACGCGACATGAGCGTGCGCGACCTCAGCATCTCCTGTCCGGCGTCGACGGCATCCGCGAGAGGTGTATGACTGCCGTAATTTCCGTGGCGAACAGGACCCCGCCGCCTTCCCCGCTGCTTCCTCGAATTCAAGGCTGATGACGATGAACCGAGACACGATCCGAATCGCAATCGCAGGGATCGGCAACTGCGCCAGCGCCCTGATCCAGGGACTACATTATTATACGCCCGAGCGCTGCCGCGAAGGCGTGGTCGGGCTGATGCATACCGAGATCGGCGGCTACCTGCCCTCCGATATCAAGGTCGTCGCGGCGTTCGACGTCGATGTCCGCAAGGTCGGCGTGGATGTCCACAAGGCAATCTTCTGCAAGCCGAACTGCACCAAGGTGTTCCACGCGGACATTCCCCAGAGCGGGGTCATCGTCCGGATGGGGCAGGTCCTGGACGGCATCTCCGAGCACATGATGGACTATTCCGATGATCGGACGGTCATCCGGTCCGACGCGGCCCAGCTCTCGAAGGCAGAAATCGTCAACGAGTTGCGACGCAGCGGCGCGGACATGCTGCTGAACTACGTGCCGGTGGGTTCGGAGCAGGCGGCACGGTTCTATGCGGAGTGCGCCCTGGAAGCCGGGATTGCCTTCGTCAACAACATGCCGGCGTTCATTGCCAGCGACGCGGCTTTCGCCGAGCGGTTCAGGCAGGCGAACCTGCCGATCATCGGCGACGACATCAAGTCGCAGCTCGGAGCCACGATCGTCCACCGGGTGCTGACCGACCTCTTCGCCAAGCGTGGCGTCAAGCTGCTCAGGACCTACCAGCTGAACACCGGCGGCAACACCGACTTCCTGAACATGAAGAACCAGGAGCGGCTGACCTCGAAGAAGACCTCCAAGACGGAGGCGGTGCAGTCGGTCGCCAAGAAGCGCATCGAGGACGAGAACATCCATGTCGGCCCGAGCGACTACGTGCCCTGGCAGAACGACAACAAGATCTGCTTCCTGCGCATCGAGGGCCATCTGTTCGGCGATGTCCCGATGGAACTGGAATTGCGGCTGTCGGTCGAGGATTCGCCGAACTCGGCAGGCGTTGTCATCGACATGGTCCGATGCTGCAAGCTTGCCCTCGAGAACGGCATCGGCGGCGTGCTGGAGGGGCCGAGCGCCTATTTCTGCAAGCACCCGATCGTGCAGTACACCGATGACGTAGCCTACACGATGACCGAGGCCTTCATCCGGGCGTATGGCCGGAAGAACCCGGCCGCGACCGACGCTGTCCTGGAGGCCACCGCCGCTCAATGAAGTGCCTGATCGTCGCCGCCGGCCAGGGTGCCAGGCTGAGGGTGGGCGTCGAATTGAAGCCCCTGGTCCCGGTGGGCGGCGTGCCGCTGATCGAGCACGTCATCCGGCGTGCCCGCCAGGCCGGCGTGGACGAGTTCTTTGTCGTGAGCGGCTATCGCGGTGACGAGTTGCGCGACGCCCTGGACGGGCTCGCCGCGCGGGACGGCGTTTGCATCAGGCACATCGTCAACGACGAGTGGCAGCGCGCCAACGGCGTCTCCCTGCTCAAGGCGAAGGGCCATCTCGATGGGCGCTTCCTGTTGACGATGTGCGACCATCTGGTCGATCCCGGCATATTCCGGGCCCTGATGTCGGTGCCACCGCCGCCGGACAGCGTGATCCTGGCCGTCGATTTCAACATCGTGGATCCGCTCAATGATCCGGAAGACGTGACCAGGGTGGCCAGTGCCGACGGGCGTATCCAGGCGATCGGCAAGGGCATCGAGACGTATGATTGCTTCGATACCGGCGTGTTCCTCTGCACGCCCGCGATGTTCGCAGCACTCGAGGAAAGCCAGGCCTCGGGCGATGACAGCATCTCGGGCGCGATGACCGTGCTGGCGCGGGAGGGTCGCGCGTTGGCGTTCGACATCGGCGACCGGGCCTGGATCGATGTCGACGATCCGGTGGCGCTCGGCAAGGCCGAGGCACTGCTCGCCGACGGGCGGCTCTGATCGCGGTGCAGGCGGCCGAGCCGGTCCGGCGCACGCCGGAGATCGAGGAATTCACCAACCGCCTGGTCATCCACCCGGTCGCCGGCCGGCTGGTCCGGCTGTTCGCCCGGCTGGGTGTTGCGCCCAATGCGGTTTCGCTGCTCGGGATGGCCTGCGGGATCGGCGCAGCACTAGCCTACCTGCATTATGACCGACCGGCCTGCGTCGTCGCCGGGTTCTGCCTGATGATCCTGTGGCACGTGATGGATGGTGCCGACGGCCAGCTGGCCCGCCTGACCGCCTCGCAGTCCGAGCTCGGCAAGGTCCTGGACGGCGTCTGCGACTATGTGACGTTCATCGGGGTCTATGCGGCCCTGGCGGTCGGGCTCGCGGCCCGTCACGGCGCCTGGGTCTGGGGTGTCGTTATCGTCGCCGGCCTGTGCCATGCCGTCCAGGCCGCCGCCTACGAGAAGCAGCGCGAGGAGTACGTGCTCTGGGGCCGGGGCCGGTTGTCGGCCCAGGCGGGAACTGACCCGGGGACCGGTGCGCCGTCCAGGCTGTTCCGGCAGTTCCACCGCGCCTATGCCGGGCTGCAATCGTTCACCGCGATCCCGGCCGCGGCCCTGAGGCAAGACTATTTCGCCAGCCTGGCATCGCGGCCCGAGCGGGCGGCGGCCAGTCGGGAGCGCTATCGCAGGACCTTCGCACCCGCCGTGCGACGCTGGTCGGTGATGTCGGCGAACTACCGCACCATCGGCATCTTCCTGTTCACGCTATGCGGCATCCCGCTCTACTACTTTTGCGCTGAGATCCTCGGCCTAAGTCTCGTCCTGGTGCTGCTCCTGGCAGCACAGCGCGCGCTCTACCGCCGCTTCTGCGCCAACCTGGAAGTGGCTGGAGCCGATGAACAGGTCGTGCCGCCCGAGAGGCTGTCTGCAGACAGCCTCTACCGGCTGGCGGAGCGGAACAGGTAGAGCGACAGCCAGATCGTCAGGGCGGCCGGCGTCAGGGCGGTGAGCGCCGCGTTGAGATCGAGCAGGAGGCCCAGGCGGCTGAAGATCAGCTGGCCGAGCGAGAAGGCGACCCCGAAGCCGACGCCGAAGGCCAGGCTTCTGCCGGGGCCCTGGGCTCGCCCGGCGCCGAACACGAACGAGGCCGCAATCATCACCATCGCGGCCAGGGTGAAGGGCAGGCTGATCTTCGCCCACAGCTCGTGCTCATAATGCGCCGCCGGCTCGTGTTTCAGCGCGAGGCGACGGACCTCCCGATACAGCGCCATCGGCGGTATGCTGGTCAGCGGCAGCGTCAGGACCTGCATTTCCTGCGGCGTCACGAACGAGTGCCACATGAGCCGGGGCAGATGGTCGGTGGTCAGCTCGGCGCCACGGTCGAGTTTGCGGGACACGTCCGCCAGCAGCCATTGTCCATCCGGTCGGAGCTGGGCGCGGGCTGCGTGGATGATGCTCAGCAGGCTGCCATCGGCGGCGAAGCTGTAGATATCGATCCCGACCGGCGTGTGGCCGCGGTCGAACCGCTCGATGTTCAGATACTCCCGGTTGCTCTGTGCCCAGAAGCTGTTGTCGCCGGACGCCGCCCGCGTCGCATTCAGGGCGGCGGCGCGCCCGTCCTGCGCCAGGCGCTGCGCCGGCGGGATCACGAACTGGGCCAGGATCAGCAGGATGGCGACGATGGGAATGAGCGGCGTCAGGACCGAGCCGACGATCCGGCGTTCCGGGATGCCGAGTCCGAGCATCGCCGCGAGCTCCGAGTTGCGCGCCAGCGCGCCGAGCGCCAGCAGCGACCCCAGCAGGGTCGCAATCGGCGTGATCTGCAGGAACCGGCCGGGCGCGGTCAGCAGGACATAGACGAGGGCGTCGCCCAGGCGGTAGTGCCCCTGGCCGACGGAGGCGAGTTGTTCGACCAGTTCGAGCAGGCTGAGCAATGCGGTGAGGGCCGCGGCGACCAGGGCGAAGGCCCTGACCGCGGCACGCCTGACGTAGCCTTCCACCATGTCATCTCACGTTCAGGGCGACGACTGGCCGGGAGCATGCCGCCCGCTGGTCATTTCCCGAGTGCAAGAGCTGGCTGGCGTCCGGCCATCGACGTCAACAACAGGCCGAGTATGCCCGGCGCCCACCAGATTCCCGGGAACTCGGCAATCGTGCCGTGCTGGACCCAGGTCCGCGCGCATGTGCAGAGCAGATAGTATCCGAAATAGACCGCGAAGGCCTTGCCGAAGATCAGGTTCCTGCTCTGCCGTGGTTTGGTGCGACTGAGCGGGATGCCGAGCAGTCCGAGCAGAAGCGTCGAGAGCGGCGTGGAGAGGCGCCACTGCAGTTCCGCGATATCCTCGCTGGAGCCGGAGGCCGCGATCTGCGCCGTGCTCGCGGCGACGCTGCTGTAGCCGGCCGGCGCTGCATTGCGGCTGTTGGGATCGACGGTCATCGCCTGCACATGCAGGACCTCGTCGGACTTTCCTGGCACATGGCTGAGTTCGTACAGGTTGGCGTCGCTCATGGCCACGTCGGAGCCGCCATTCGCGATCCCGGTCGGGACCGCACTCGCCAGCCGGCCGGAAATGATCTCGTCATGGTCGCTGTACGCGAGCTTCACGAACACGTCCCGCGCCGGCGTGCCGGGGCCATCGCGGTGGGTGAGGAAGACGACGCGAGCCCCGTGCTGGCTCACATAGAAGGAGCCGGCCTGCATCGCATCGACATCGAGCAGCGTGGCGGCGCGGTCGGCCATCTCGTGCAGGTTCCGGTAGGCCCACGGCCTGACGAAGATCGACAGGCCGCCCACCACGAGTGCGAGGACGGCGGACAGGGTCAGCACCGCACGGACCATGACCGCGGGCGTCAGACGCAGCGCGAACATGGCGGCGAACTCAAGGTCGCTGTGCAGCCTGGCGAAGGTCAGGATGACGGACACGTACAGCGCCGCCGGAATCAGCACCTCGAGCGAGATGACGACCTTCAGGAAGGTCAGTCTGGCGACCGCACCGCCAGGCAGGAGGCCGTTGACGGCATCGGACAGGAAGCTGGCGGTGCTGTAGCTGGCGAACAGCGCCACCAGGATCGCAAGGATCGCCAGCAGCGGCTTGCTGAGTTCCCGCAGCAGGTAACGGTCGATGATCAGTGCCGGCCACCACCCCGCATGGCGGCGGCGAGCGACGGCTGCCCGTGCGGGGCCGGATTGTGCGGAGAGCATCGCGGGCAGCGATAACAGATGCTGGCGAGCGGAACAAACCCGTGGTGGGACGGCCTGCTTCCCGGCATGCGGCTGCCGCCTTTACGGCGCTGCCGCCGCGGGCAGCGGGCGATCGATCGGGGCAAGCAGGATCGCGCCGTTCGGGCCGGTCGCCACCGGCGCGTAGATCCCCGCGAACGGGCCGATGACGGGATCATGGCCCAGGCTGCGGATCGCGTTGCGATGGGTGGCGGAGCCCGGGTCGTATTCGAACATGGCATACCCGCGGCGGGCGACCATCCTGCGGAACGGCTCCGCCGACCGGCCGCTCAGGATGCTCTGAGTCAGGTTGAAGATGTCGACGCTGAACGGCTTGCCCGCCCAGATGCAGACCGACGGCATCTCGCAGCCTGCCGGCCCTCGTGACGCTGCCAGGCGCTCGATCATCGGCTGCCAGGCCGCCTGCCGTGCCTTGCGGTCGGCGATCTCGTGCCAGGCGGCGGGCAGGCGCCATGGCAGCGCGCCCACCACCGGCAGGGCGGCGAAGACGAGCAGGGCGGCCGGCCCGATCGACCGGCGCCGGATGGGCAGCGGAGATCGGGACAGCGGCGCGAGCACGAGCCCGAAGCCGAGGCAGACCGCGATCATGGTCTCGAAATGCGCGTTGTAGTTCACCCCCTCGCCCATGCGCTGCACGATGCCGGTCAGCAGGCTCACGCCCGCGAACAGCCCGACCAGCACGGCGCCATCGCCCGCGACGCGCCGACGCAGCGCGAGTGCCGCGATTGCCATGGGGAGCAGCGGCGCGAGGCCGCCGATCGCCCGGGTCAGCCGATAGGCATGAAAGACCCGCGGATGGTGCAGGATGTCGCTGTAGGCCGCCGACCCGAACAGGGCGCCGGTCAGGCCCAGCCCGGCGCAGGCTCCGGCCGCGGCGGCGGCGATCCAGACGATCGCCAGGCGACGGTCGAGCCAGGCGAGCCAGAGCGTCACCGCCACCGGCAATGCCACGAGGTTGTGCTTGACGAAGCCGCCCGCGACCATCAGCAGGGCCGCGAGGATCATCCGTCCCGGCGGCGGCCCGCCCGGTTCTGGCCGGCGCGGGACCCCCGTTCGCAGCAGCAGCGCCAGGCTGCCGAGCATCATGGCATGGGCGAGCCACTGCGGATCGTCCATCGCCACGTAGCTGCGGTAGAAGGTCGCCGTCGACAGCAGCAGCAGCAGGCCGGCGGCGCAGGCGGCCCGTCCGGTCCCGCCGAGCTGCCGGACGCACAGGCCGAGCAGGCCGGCGCAGCAGAACAAAGCCGCCAGGGCCACCACCCGGCCACCGACGATCATGTCCCGGAAGACCAGCCCGGCCACGCCGACGATGTAGAAGCCCAGCGGCGGGTAGTTGTTGAACACGAAGCTGTCGGAGCCAGGGTACAGCGGTCCCGCAGACGGCTGCATCGCGCGGGTGTCGAAGCCGGCGTTCCAGCCTTCGTTGTAGTTGATCGGGATATGCAGCGGGATCGTCAGCACCGGCCCGAGCAGCAGCAGCACGAGCAATACCGAGCCGGCCAAGAGCACCCTGTCGAACGCGTTCATCCGCCAGGGCCTACCGGATCCGGCCGACACCGTCGCCGCTGGCATCGCTCCCCGTCGGCCGAAGGCGTTGCCGTGTTTCAGGTTGGATGGACCCGCGCCCCCCGCAGGAGGGGTTGCCAGGCGCCCGCGGGTGCCCGCGGACCGGCCGGGCAGCGCCGCAGGTCGAATGCGATGATCAGCCGCCGGGTCTGCCGGCGCAGGGCGTCGCGTTCGGCGAGCGTGCGGCGGGTGCCGGCGGCCCTGGCGTTGGCCGGCAGTCCGGTGAAGAGCGCGATGCGCTGCGCCGCTGCGACATCGGGCAGTTCAGACAGGGCGGCGAAGGTCAGCGGCAGGGTGAGCTGTTGGGTCTGGCCGCGCACCAGCGAACTCGAAATGCCGAATGGCGGGCCGCCGGTGATCGAGGGTCCGAGCGCGAACCCGCCGCTCGCGGTGAATGTGCCGGTCAGGTTGATGGTGATGTCGTGTGTCAGGATGGGCAATTCAGGGTTGGCGGCCTGTGCCTTGCACTGGGCGGCCCGCGCCGCTTCGGCGAAGCGGATCGGCCCGGCACCCACGACACTGACGGCGCCCGCCGCCTGCAGCTGGTTCTGCAGCTCATCCAAGGCCACGGCAATCGTAACCGGCCGGGACTGCGAGGCGCAGCCGGTCAGCAGCACCCCGACCAGCACCAGACGCCGCATGCTCCGCTCCCCTTGGTCAGTGACGGTCCGGCGCGGTGACCAGTTGGCGGATACAATCCGGCCCGGCATAATGTGGGTCAAGGCCGCCGGGTTAGCACAGCTGGTAGTGCACCTGATTTGTAATCAGGGGGTCGGGGGTTCGAATCCCTCACCCGGCATCAACCTCTGCTAGCCCCTTGAGGTGGCTGGAAACGGTGGTTTTCCTGGACTTCTGAGGCTTCCGTGGGCACACAGCGCGGGCACACAGAAGCTAATGGCGACGATCCACGTGAGCGACCCCTGGAAGGACCCGCGAACCGGTGTCCTCTACTTCCGCAAGCGCATCCCAGCACGGTTCAAGGCGGTGTCCGGGCTGGCCGGCGACACGATCAAGATCAGCCTCAAGACCTCGGACCGGCGGGCGATTGCACAGCCCTGGGCCGAAGCGTTGACTAGGTGGGCGGAACTGGAAGCCGAGTGGACGCGCAAGCTCACGGTCGTGACGCTCACCCACGCGCAGGGTGCCGACATCGCCGCGAAGTGGGCAGCGTGCATCGCCGGCGGCGCACCGCTTCACCGCGACGGCGAGAACAGCGACGTCTTCGATCTGGTGGATTTGCCCGAGGAGCGGACGGAAGAGAACATCGCCCGGATGTGGGACCGGGTCGAATATCATGCGGACGAGGCGCTGCGGCTGGTCGGAGTCGAGACAACGCCGGAAAGCCGGTCTTCATTCGTCGGCGGGATGCTGGACGTGGTCCGGTGCGCCTACCTGGACGCTGATCTGAAGGCGCTGGGAATGCGCGGAAATCGTGCCGTGGAGCCTCTACAGGCCGCGCGGGACGCTCTGCCGCCGGTTGCCGATGTGCCCACGCAGCAATCGTCAACGGCCGCGAGAGTGCCCTTGCTAGGCCTGTTCGACGCTTGGAAGGCGAGCGCGGTCGTGAAGCCTCGGACAATGAGCGACACCCGCTACATCCTAGATGCCCTGATCAAACACCTTGGACACAACGACGCGGCCTCTGTCAGCAGGGACGACATCGCACAGTGGCGCGACGCGCTGAAGGCGTGCGGCTTGAGTAACAACACCTGGAACAATCGTCTCTCGCTTGTCCGTCAAGTTTTCGAGTGGGGGTTCCGCGAAAGTAGGCTTCCCGCCAACGTTGCAGACGCCAACCTACGGCTGAAGAAGAGCAAGACCGCTACCCGGCTGCCCTACACCGATGCCGACACCGTCCGCATCCTCCAGGCCTCTCGGCTCGAAGCGCGGGAGTCCCTGCGCTGGGCCCCTGGGTGATGGCTTTCTCGGGGATGCGGATTGGCGAGGTCCTACAGCTATCGGGGTCGGACATCCGCAGCGATGACGGGGTCTGGTTCATTGCGGTGCATGAGGACGACGCCGACAAGATCGTGAAGAGCGGACAGCGCCGCAACGTTCCGATCCACTCGGCCCTGATCCGCGAGGGCTTCCTGACCTATGCCCACTCCCTGCCGGACCCGTCAGCGCCGCTGTTCCCAGACAAGGGCCTGGACGCCCACGGCAACCGAGGCGGACGGGGCTGGAACGTGACCGGAAAGTGGATCAGGGACACGATCGGGATTGATGACGAGCGCAAAGCACCGAACCACAGCTTTCGGCATCGCTGGGAAGACGAGATGCGTGCAGCGGAGGTTCCTGAAGACGCTAGAGACGCCGTCGTGGGCCACGCGAGAAAGACTACAGGGAGGCTCTACGGCATCCGAGGCGAGGCGCTGAAGAGGCTTCAGAGAGCGGTGGAACAGGTCAAACCGCCTGCTGGGCTATTCGCTTGATTAGTGAGCCGCTGCTGAAAGGTCTGCCAGCCGCCCCAGTCTTCCCCGTCACGATGCTCGCATCGGCGTTGCTCAAGGTCAAGACTTGGCCCGAGTCCGCTCCCGTGGTCGGGTGCTAAATTAGCGGAGGCAGGTTTGGCTGGAAGCTGTACTGAGAGCCTTAGCAGGTTGACTACGATCATAGCTACCGTGGCCCCGGTAGTCTCTTCTATAGCCGCCGCGCTCATCACGGCCTCAGTCGCAGGGAGGTCGTCGAAGCAGGCAAAACTTGAACGTAGGCGTCAGGCCGCAGCTTACGCCGTGCGTCTCCATTGGTTGCTGGAGCAAGTCGTGTCAGCAGCCCATCATCAACGGGAGGCTGCCATCTACTGGAAGGGCCACTGTGGATCGGGAGCGATATCGGAACGCATCGGGTTCGACAGCATAGACCTACCGGACGAACTCGATCCCACGAGGTGGAGAGACCACGCTCTGCTTGACACAGATGTGTATCAGGCAATTAACGATTTTGGAGCGGCGACCGCAAACTTGGGAGGCTTTTACCTCCGGAAGGCAAACGAGGAGCTTGAGTTCGACCCTCATCCGCTCCTCTTCTTCAGGGTTGAAGGCGAGGCTTCCGACCCGGTCGGAGCACAGGGCAGACTGGAACAGCGAACTGACGAGCTTAGGCGCCTTCTCGACGCAGCCGATCAGCTGTCTGACCTCCTTCAGCGGTATAGAGGAACACTCAGGTTGCCTCGGCGGATCGGTTGGGAAGCCCGAGCAAGAGCGCTGAGCGGAACGCCGCCGCCAACACCGCCGAATTGGATGAGCCGGAAAGCGTCTTCAGCAAAAGCGTGGCTGCGGCGCCGAGTTTGAGGCACTTTGCTTCTCAGCCGCTATACCGCTCTTGATGACCCTCACACATCCCCGTAGAAGCCCGTAGAGGCCGTCTGGAGGCCTTCCGGCTACCCTGTACCTGCAGGGTTGCGAGGCAGCTGTGCGGGCTTCTACGAGTCACTGCGGCATACCCTTCACTTTAATCCTCGGCGTCTCACCAAGCAGGCTCTCAAACGAGCTGATGAGTGCTCGTGCGGCCGCGTCTATGTGACACTGGGGCACCAGAACGGCATCGTGCAGGGGCAACGCCGCAACACCTTGCGTCATCAACGCCTCAAGCGTGCCAGCCATCACTGTTGACTCGAAACCTGTCAGCCATTGGCCCAATACCCAACCTTCACGACCGATCGGAGCCAACTGCCGAATATCGTCTGGGAGAAGGGCAATCGGTTCACCGAGCATGGGATAGGCTGAGAGCGCAGCGGATCGGGCGTCTCGCAATGCCACCCGCCGCACAGCGTCGTCCGTATCTCTCGCCCATTGCCGCATCGGTCGCCCGCTGTTCAGGCTCTGGTTTAAGAACGCCTTCGCCGCCTCGCGGGGCTGCTGGGCGAGCGCGCCAGCCTGGTAGGGGTCGAACGGGATTGGTCGTCCAGCCACCGACAGGAAGACTGAGAGCAAGGCGGCTGAGAGAGCGACTTCTGCAACCGGCTGCCCGTCGATCCGCATAAACTGCCTGGCCTCCTTCCGGCGGCTATGGAACGTCTCCCCTCCCACCGCAACAAACCTTCCCCCAAGACGCAGGTCCGCAAAGAAGCGCCGCCGCAACACTGGGGGGACACAGCCCGTCACCTCGAACGAAGCAAGATGAGCGTTGAAACATTCAATCTGCTGTCTCGTGAAGGTGACCTGCTCGTGCTGTTCCGGTGGGAACTCACAGGGCGTTCGAAGCTCGCTCTCTGCAGCAGGCACCTCTACGCACTCAACAAGGCCTTCAGGCGGTAGCTTTGGGCGCCTTGAACGGGCTTCTGCGGTCAGGTGCCAATGTTCGTCAAAGGCACCGGCTCCTAGTCCGCACCTCGATGCCAGTGCCAGCAGCGAAGGCCGTGCCGCCAACAATGTAGCCCTGCCGCCTATTACGCCGTTGTCGAAGAACGAAACACCCAGGCGAGACTCGACGTGGCCCAGGCTGACCAGTGCATCGATACGAGCTCAGAATGCTTTGTGACTGACTTCGAGGTCATCTGGCCAAGCACGCCCCTTGCCACGAGCGGCCCGAACAGCTCCGTTCTGAAGAAGGCCCGCAAGGATCGAGCCAGTCATTCGACGATGAGTGGCGCGTCCGGCGGGTCCCCACGGGCGCTTCCTGCTCAACAGAGGTTCGGTCAGCTCGGAAATGGCTTCGCAAAAGACGTGTGCTGCGTCAGTCGCCGGCTCTCGGATGAGGGAAATGAACTCAACCCGTTCCCGCAGAACAGCGTCATTGCTCAAGGGAGATGATAGGGCGGTGAGCACTCGAAACGCTCCTAGAATGAAAAGACCCTACTACGGGAAGCGGAGCCGAACATAGTTATTAAAGGGAGATGAACGTGAAGCTCCCTCACCAGCACTTTCATAGCCATAGCGTGAAGGTTCACCCTTTCCTGTCTCCGAGAATTGTCTTCTTCACGAGGCTCCAGTCGAAGGACGTGGATAAATCACACTTACGGGTAGTGAATAGCCCCGTTTGCTCCTGCTAGTAACGGCTCAAACCTGAGGTCCGGGGAGGACCTGCCGTGGAGTCAGGCTATAAACAAGTGGCGTCATGCCAATGCTGTGCTTACGGATCAGCAAAGTTATCAACCGGCTTCGTTTGAGACCTCCCTTTACCAATGCACTGTCACGCGATGGGGGCCACAGGACGCCGCTGGAGCCTCACAGAATGCCCCGGAGAGGCTTGCTTCCCCAGAGCTTAGAAGGTCCGCGTCAGGGAGCTACGGAGGCCCTGAGCAGGCAAAACAGCCCCTAGAGGGCAATCCGTGTCACTTTTGAAGCCGCTTCAAAGCAGCGTAAGAATACGGCGGACATGCGAACCGACTACTTCCCTACGCCCTCAGCGATCTCGATAATCCTGTAGACGCTTGCGCGCCCGATGCTCAGCCGCCTCGCGATCTCGGTTGCCCCTACGGCTTGACGATGCAGGTCGAGGACCGCTTCCGGTGCGATGCTGGCCTTCCGGCCTTTGTAGACACCAGCCGCTTTCGCCGCCGCGATGCCCTCAAGCTGCCGCTCCTTCCGAAGCGACGTTTCGAACTCTGCGAACACCCCCAACATATCGAGGAACGCCTTCCCGGCGGCTGTGGAGGTATCGACGGGCTGCTCGATTGCCTTCAGCGACGCTCCTTTGGCCTTCAACTCATGCACAATGTCCTGCAAATCTCTCACGGAGCGGGCAAGCCGGTCTATCCGAGTGACAACTAATATAAGGCATCCCCAGGCCGCAGGAAGTCCATGAGAGACTGCAGCTCCGTTCGCCCGTCTCGCTTCGTCCCGCTCATCTTCTCAGCGCGAATGACTGTGCAGCCCGCCGCCTTGAGCGCTGCCTGTTGAAGGCTGAGGTCCCGGGAGCCGCTGGAGACGCGGGCATAGCCGTAGAGGTGTTGGGACATAGGTCAGTGCCTCGTTAGGGTCTAGACCAAGACTGTATGATGCCTCGTAACTCGTTCTGGAAACGTAATAAGACATCCTGTCCGCTGTTTCACTGTCTCATCCTATCGCCTCGGTAGAGTATACGTTAGCGAGACACAGGCAGCAGCAGCGAACCAAACAGCCGCGACCACTCGGGACCGCCGCCTACTCTTTCGACACCTTCACCTGTGATCGACTTGCATCTCATTGCGTCTCGCTTCTCTCGCGTGAGAACTCGCCGCTGCTGTCGCCGACGGGGTAGGGGTCTTGTGAGCCTTGGCTTCAAATAGTCGGCCTCAGTTGTTGTTGTTGTTGAATATCGCAGCCCTCGCTCTGTCTGCGACGTGCTCTGGCTGGAGAAGAGTAGCCAAGAGGGCCGGCGGAGTTCTCTCCGGTCCACGCATAGGCCTCTCGACAGACCAGCGCGGCGGATGGTCGTCCGTCCGTAGCCGCGGACTACCTACAGGTCCATAGGGGCAGACACGCGACAGGGCCAATCTGTTGAATACGATCAACCTCAAAACTGCATCCGGCTCCGCGCCCCCTCTATTCTCTTCCCGTCAAGCACTTGGAGATGATAGTCGAGCGCTTTTCCTCGACCTGGCTCATTTGTTCCAGAAACGGCTGTGCGACCACGTCCAACTTCCAGCTGAGCGAGTGAGACGAAGTGCTTCAAGCAATCTTCGGCCACTAGCCGCATCCGCAATCTCTCATCTGATCCTGCGCCGTTCCATAAAACCGCGATCTGATGCGCCATCACAATCTGATCCAGTATTCGCGGACGGAAGCCCTGATACGCCCCAATCTTCTCCCGGCCGTAGTCGTTGTCGGTCCTATTTTTGAAAAGCAGTCTACCTTGCTCCACAAGAACGGAAGTGGAGAAAATAACCTGCTCAAGCTTAATGTGGCGCCTTTCCGGCGGCAGGTTGGCTTCATCTAGGTAGCACAGTAGGCATAACGTTTGTAGATCTTTGATGACATCTTTGGACCACTCGAGAACATCTTCTC
The DNA here is from genome assembly GCF_965277665.1 of Lichenicoccus sp. Lineage (GTDB taxonomy): Bacteria > Pseudomonadota > Alphaproteobacteria > Acetobacterales > Acetobacteraceae > Lichenicoccus. The sequence continues at coordinate 3,300,238 of NZ_OZ255835.1, read as the reverse complement.
TGCGGAGAGCTGACTCTCGAGTCCTGAGCCAGCTTGAGTAAAAACCGATCAACAGGCCAATACATGGCACAAGAGCAGAGACGATTGCTGTGTAGGTTGCTATCACGGTCTCAATCCTACTCGACCTCCACATCTTCGAAATAATCCAAGTCGATCTTCTTAATGTCGACGCTCAAGGCAATCCTCGTCCCGACGTTGAACCGAACCATCAGCTTGGTAAGCGCTCCGCCATCAATAAGAACCACGCGCACCGAACCTGAGCGGTTCGCCGCACCCATGGCGGATTTTGTGAAAGTGGATGTTGTGATGAACACGCCCTTCTGAGCGCCCTTCCCGATCAAGGCCCCGATAAAAGCTTGAACGGTTTCGCCTGGGACGGTGTTACCGGGGCGATAACGCTTAGCCTGAAGGTAAATTTGATCGAGACCTAGTTGATCCTCTCGGATCACACCGTCAACGCCGCCATCCCCTGTGCCTCCCAGCTGCTCGCCGGCATCAAGTCTGGAGCCGCCGTAACCCATCGCGAGGAGGAGATCGATGATCAGCTTTTCGAAGAAGGCCGGAGATGCTTCGAGTATCCTAGCCAGAAGTGCATCGCGTAGCGCCTCATCAATGGCAACTGAAGCCGCCGCAATTTGTTCCTCCGGAGTACTCGAGGGCGCGGGGACTGTAGGTCCGAGAGTCGGCGTGATCGGCTCCGCCCCACCTTCGCCTACAACTTTGGCGCGCCCGAGGAAGGCGCGAAACTCGGCGAACTGCTGGAGAAGTGCGGGATCGATGCGCCCCGGTTTTCTACTCAGGACTTCTCGGCCTCTCTCCGAGATTTGGACAACGCCCCTCTTTGGTTGCTCTAGCAGCCCAGCCTGCTTCAGGTAGGTCTTGGCCCAGTGGACACGGCTTGCGATGACACTTGTTCCTCCGCTTGGTATCTGCTGGCTCCGCTCCTCTGAGGTCAGATTCAAGTCGTCAGCGATCCGCGACACCAGGTCTCGCATGATCCACGTCTTCTCGCCGCAGCGGCGAAGCACCGGAAGCATGAGGAGGTCATAGGTAGGAATAGGCACATTGCCTCCAGATAGCTAAGGGCGCCTCCCGAACGGGTTGAAAGGCAGTCGGTAACGTCTCCGAGAGCATATTAGGCAATCCGCCAGCTCCTTTTCCCGAGGTGAGCCTCACTCCGCCTCGCCAACACCGAGAAGTCTAGCCTTCAGCTTCATGGGTAAGAAGGTAGTTGGATAAGGCTACAGCGAACCCTCGACTGCCTCTGCCGCCCGCTGGCGCGAGGGCTTCTCCCGGGCCTGTTAGCCAGAGAGCTGCCCGATCAGGCCGTGGGGGGCTCTCGCCGTCACCTAGGGCACTCAACAGACCTTCGAAGATGCGAATGTGGGTGTAGGAGGGCAGAAGTGCGGAGTAGTGGGCCTTTCGCGAGGCGCGTTCGTTTCTGAGCCGGCAAACGAGCAGGCGTCCTTGTCATCTGCCGATTCGCAAGGGTAACTGGCTCGGGGGATTCAGAGCTTAAAATGACTTACCAACAGGTGATTAAGAACCGGCGCAATTACGTGCTCCTGGTTGGTGCGGCGTCACTGATTGGTTTGCCGACACTAGCGCTGACAATCCTGAAGGTAACCTTCGTCCACGAACAACAACTGGCTCAATACAATCCACATCTCGATCCGATCCTAGGCGTCCTGAGGCTCATTTTCGGGGTGATCCCAGCGTTACTTCCGGTTTGGCCATGGCTGTCGGATGGACTTGGCTTCGGGTGGCCCTACGGCTTGTTTCTGGCTCCGACCGCGCTTGTAGCATGGGTGCTAGCGTTTCTGGCCGGTCACTCGGTCAACACGGTCAAGAGGTTGACTAGGAGGCTGACGGAGGTGCGAGAACTAGTGGATAAAGAGGAAATGGCTGCCTCACGGCGCCCGGCATCAACAAGACAGTCTGTCGAGGGCGTGACGTCAGGGCGCGATACAGTCATAAACCTGACCAGCCACTACAATCATCGTCCGGACAGCCCGAAGACTACCCTCTCCGTCGCGATGATAGGCGCATTCGGGGCGGTTGCTGCTGCTGTTATAGGCCTACTGCACCGTTCCTAGAATTGGATTTCCCAGCGCTTAGAGGAAGGACCGAAGCCTTCGGTTGCTGATAGAACCTAGCACCCACACGATGCCATTTCTTGTAGCGACGACTGCTTCCGCGCTAGCTGATTTCGTTCTTGCGCGGGCACCCTTCATGGGCACACATTGCGTCACCCGCCGGCTTTGTAAGTGCCGGAAAACCGCCATTCTAGATGTGTGCCCGTCGTTTCCCTCACCCGGCACCAATCAAATCAATGAGTTAAGGCGAAACCGGGTTGGTATAACATCGATCAGCCTTTGTCGCGGACTCATTGCGGACTCATTTGGTCGGCGGCGTCGGCTGCAACCTCGCGCTCTGAGGCGACGTGTGCATGACCACGACGAGCGGGGCGAGGAAATCAGGAATGCGGGCGACGGCGGCACGGCGGGGCTGGTGGCGCCGGCCCTGTACCGGAAATCCGGTGATTTGAACGACATCACGCTCGGCAACAACAACGGCTTCGAGGCTGGTCCCGGCTGGGATCCGGTGACGGGGCTGGGCTCGCCCAAGGGGGATGCGATCGCAGCGACCCTGTCGGAGGCGTCAGTGCGTTCCTGACGCGCCCGAGCCGGACCCCACCCCAGGGCCAACCCCGCGCGCCCCGATCAGACGGGTGCGTCGCGGCCGCGCGTCAGAAGCGGCGTGGGTTGTGGCTGCCCCTCGTAATAATCGGCCTCGCGCAGGAATCCATGCCGGCCGAGGGCGTCGATCACGAGCGCGCCGCTGTCGGGATAGGTGCAGACCTCCCCGGGCGGCTCGGCGCCGATCGCGAGATAGACCAGGTCGCCCGTGCCGTCCGGGGTCGCGGGGTTGGCGATCTGATGGGCGATCCCGGTGTCGGCCGGACAGGAAATGCAGTCTCCGGGGCGGATCTCGTGCACGCGATCGCCGTAGCGGAACAGACCTTGCCCTTCGAGCACGACGAAGATCTCGTCGGCCATAAGGTGCGTGTGTGCCGGGCACGCGCTGTGGCCCGGGGGCACCCTTCTCGCGTTCATGCCGAGACGGCCCACCCCGAAACGCCCCAGCCCCGCATCCTTCATCGCAGGCGTCAACTCGCGCTGGAAATGCGTCCAGGCGGCGGGCACTTCGGCCGCGATTTCCGGCGCCGTGTGCATGTTGACGATCGTAGGCGCCTTCTCGGTCATGTCGTCCTCTTGTATCCGCGCAGACAAGCGCGGGCCGATCTTCCCACATGCGCGCCGCGATCACCACGTCGTGCCGGGGGGCGAGCGCGCAGACCGGATCGGAGTTTCCGGTACGACCGGCACCATGTGGCGCTCGAAATGCGGCGGGATGGAGGTGTCGGAGGCGCGGCGTCTGTACTGGCAGTAGCACTCGCAACGGTATCGCCTGCGCATGCCGAGAGACTTGCTGTTCGAGATGTCGGCGACCTGTTTTCGCAGGCTTGTATTGCCAATCTCGGTGGCCGGGAGGCGGTGGAAGCCTGGGCACGGGACGAGAACCTGACGCGGATGACCAACCAGACGGGTCTTAACCTCTTCACCGCGGATCCGGACGGGGAGGCGTGGCAGATGGTGACCCCGACAATCGCTACGTTGTCGCCATCCGCAAGCCGCCGGGACCCCTGTCCCGACCATCGTTCCCACCGTCAGGCTGCGCTGTCTATGCGGAGCGCGCCGACCCCGCCGCCTCCGCGCGCGAGTTCTCGGTGATCGTCGCGGGGCTGCCAGCGCCGCTTGGCAAGGGTCACGTGCTGGGCGACCAGACGAAGGCCGGCCCCTATGGCATCAGGACGCTACGGCTAGGTGACGGGCGCGACGACAAGACGATCAGGTCAATGATGATGGCAATAACGGACGAGCAGGCCGGCGGCACATATCAGGTTACCATGCAGTTGAACCGACTTCGCTAGAAGCTCTCGCGCATGCTAGCCAAGGAAAGCATAGGAACCCATCGCGGTTCTCACCACCGCCCCCGGCCGGGCAGCCATCCGCGATCTCATATCGCGGAGGCTGGGTTGGCGGATTGACGGTAATGGCGCAGAGCCAACGGAAGATGCTTATCGTGAACATGGAGCCGTCTCTTCGCCGCGAGTCAGTTTAGCTGGACTGGAGCGCTGAGAATATGCGCAGCGGACGAACGTGGTGCCAGGAAGCAAATCGAGCTGCGCCCGTGGCAAGCAGGTCCACGCAAACAGCTATGAGTACGGCTCCAATGGCAGATCGTTTTGACATACGCACTCGGGTAGCAAGTGGAACTGCCCGTGCTCCTCGACCGATCCTCAAGACCCAGGATATGTAGTAGCTCGCCGCCACGGCGATCGAGACCAGGACGACAGCCCGAACGATATCAACTGCGACATAGTGTAGGTGAGCCAGGAATACCGCGGACAAGAGGGTATCGAAAGCCAAGATGAGCACGGCAAGCACGAAGCCGAACCACTTCAGTATATTCCGCAGCATGTCCCGTGAGCCCCGTTGCTCTGACGCAATGGCATACAACAGGTTGACGGGCACAAGCTACTTGCTCGACGGTCGATTGCCGGATGCCTGATCGTTGTGACGGAGCGGCTCAACGCCCCGATGATGTCAGCGGGCGCGCCGGCCGGCAGGCGGTGCCGTGCTTCGCCCCATGAACTCGGACAAGAGCGGGCAGCATATCCCGCGCACCTCATAGGGGCGACGCTCATCCCGTCGCCAGCGGTCGCCTGCTCTGACCGGCGCTGCATCCGGCGAATAGGATGCTATACGGCTTCCATGTCACCATCCAGCCGAACGAGATGACGCGGCGCCCGCGCCGGAAGCTGTACGTGTGCCCCACGTGCGCGACCAAGGCCCTCGCCGGATACCGGGCCATCCTGGTCTGCGGCGCTTGCAGCCAGCCGATGCACCGCAAGGACACACCTCCAGCAGAGCCGACGCCACCGGTCGAGCGGCCGGAGGGCAGCGACAACGAGACCGACCGGCTCATGAATGCGATCGCGGTCCTCGCCGCTGCATCTGACCGGGCAGCCGTGCGGGACCTGCTATGGGAAGCCGGACTCGCCGACTAATCGACCGGCATGGACCCTCAAGCGGTTGCGGGCTTCGATCAATCGCAACCCTGATCTTGTAGACGGCCAACATCCATTGGTAGATCGGGTAAAGGCACAGGCCGGAGACCGCAAATTCTAATCCTCATGGATATAGAGCAGCTTGAGAGACTTGTGTTCAAGCGATCTGAACGAGACTTCAGGAGGTGATCTGCGCTCTATAAAAAACTGACGAAAAGCCTCGAACGTCGGCGCTGCCGTCCCGATAGCTGCCATCTTGATGTGGGTGAGGATCGTGACGTTCGGCCGGAGAATATCGCTTTTAATCGAGCGGGCTCCGGAAGCTTCTCGGATACGCCGGTTCGGTAGCAGTCCAGGTGCTTGCGAGCGTGAACGCGACACGACAATACGCTGGGACCAAGCGAAGCTCCCGCAAGCGACGCCAGCCAGCCATACGGCTGTCACCAAGACGATCTCGACACTATCCCACCACTCGACGGGCACACTCAAGCCAGGGCCCCTACTCCTAGGCCCATTCCGTTATCGAAACGCCCCGGCATTGTCCAGGAGCGGTTCCCACGGGCTCAATCATTGCGTCCACCGCGATGACGCCGGCCGGCAAGTGGTCCCGGCGCGATCGGCGGCAGGACCTCGGCAAACGCTCACCAGATGCGGAGCCGGTGCGCTAGGCTGCCGTGATGAGCAATCCCAGGCCCTCATGGCAGCGGCAACTGCTTTCTGCCTCAGCCGCCCTCGTCGCGTTTATCATCGCATTCTGCTGTCTGATGACACTCGTGGACTCGGCTTGTATCCGGTACGTCAACTGGAAGTGGGGCGACGATTCCGGCATGGGAGATGCTGTGGTCTGGATCTTCTTTGCTGCATCCCCTGTGGCGATACCCATTGCTGGGATCATCTCTGCCATAGCTGCAACCATCACCTATCGGGCTGTCGTTCGACGGTGTTGAACGAAGGCAGCCCTTGCTGCGGCCAATGCGCGTGGTGTGAGGCTGGATTCAACATCTCCGAAGACAAGGCCCTCGCCGAAGTGATCGAAGTGATCAGCGGGCAGGACGCACCTGACTTCGACCTGTCCGTCACCATGGCAGACGGCTGGTGCACGGTCTCGACTACAGCACTCGACACCGGCACCCGTGCGATCGGCGAGGGGCCAGATTTCGGAGCGGCGTGGTTCGACCAGAAACCCACTTGGGCGCAGGAGAACCGGCCATGATCACCGGCCCGCAGATCCGTGCAGCCCGTGCCTTCCTGAACTGGAAGCAGAGTCGGCTCGCCGATCAGACCGGCCTGCCGCCGCAGGCGATCAGTGCCAGCGAGCGCGGCATCGTCCCGCCTGCGACGGACCTGCATCTACTCCAGCGGGCGCTGGAGCGGGCCGGCATTGTCTTCATTGATGATGTAGGTGTCGGCATCGCAGGAGCGGCAGGAAGGTAGGGACCATGCTTAAGGGCATCGACCAGCACGAAGCGATTTTCGGGCCGGACGGCGCCCTCATCATCCCGGCAACGTAGAGTCTCGACAGGCGCCGAGATGCGCTCTGGCCGCCGTGCCGACCATGTAGCCGGTAGTGCCAAACAAAACCGCGCCGAACATCGCTAGCCCGATGATGGCCCAAAGGAACCCCGCCGGCAGAATGGGCGTCGGGGCGGCCGGGCTGGTAGTCTCGACGCTGCTGGTCATGGCTGGCGCCTAAGATCGAGAGTGTAGCGCAACCGCGCGGCGGCCCTAGTCCGGCGGTGACGCTCCCTGCCGGCGACCGGGCACCCGGCTTCTGGTCGAGCAGACCGACGACGGTGTTCTGCTGACCGAGATCGAGGCGTCGGGCGACGTGGAGGGGTGAAGCCGGCCGACTAGGGGTTGGCGCGCAACCAGATGATCGCGTCGAGGGCCAGGACGCCGGCCGCGAACAGCATGGTGATCCGAACCAGCGTGCGCTGATGGCGCATGACAAACGGCAGCCGCTCAACTGTGCGGAATTGGTTATCGACTGCCGCATGGTCGAGGGCGGCGCGGCTCGCGGCGATCGAGGCCTGACTGCGTGGTTCGGGATCGGTCATCGTGGCGGGATGGTCTATCGTTCTGGCCTTGGTGGCAAGTCGATCCGGCACCACCAGAATTGGATCAATCGGGCTTGCACGGGCACACAGTTTGGGCAGACAACCTCGCATCGGCTGATCCAAAAAGTGTCGGAAGACCGCTAATGTCGAGCGCGTTTCCCGAATCCCTCACCCGGCATCAACTTCTTCTGGGTCCAGTCCGGACAGATGGGTGACACTGGGTTCCTAAGACATGGGTGACAACCTCGTGCCGAACGGGTTGTCGATGGCTTGCAGGGTTTTCTGCTCCTGGCCGATATAGCCCGGATCGTAGCCGATCGGTCGTGCCGAGATCGGACGCTGAGAGAGCCCGCCCGAGCCTGGCCCCGGCCGGTGCCGGGGCGACGGGCCAAAGGATTGCACGACCCGGAAGAAGGATGCCAAAACACCTCCAAACGGGAGGCAGTCGGCCCTGGTCGGCACCCCCGCCACAAAGCAACCGCAAGCGAGGATGACGATCATGGTCGATGGCAGGATGGCATCGCAGGCCCATGCGAAGGCCGGCTTCATCGCGGCGCTCGACCAGAGCGGCGGCTCGACGCCCGGGGCCTTGCGAGCCTACGGCATCCCGGACAGCGCCTATAGCGGGGACGCCGAAATGTTCGCGAAAATGCACGAGATGCGCGTGCGGATCATCACCTCGCCGGCCTTCACCGGTGCCAAGGTGATCGGGGCGATCCTGTTCGAGGCCACCATGGACGGCGAGGCGCAGGGTCGTCCGGTGCCGTCCTATCTGTGGCAGGAGCGCGGCGTGGTGCCCTACCTGAAGGTCGATAAGGGGCTCGAGGCCGAGCGCGACGGTGTCAGCCTGATGAAACCGATCCCCGGGCTCGACGGGCTGCTCGAGCGCGCGGTGAAGCTCGGGGTCTATGGCACCAAGATGCGTTCGGTCATCAACCTCGCGTCGCAGGACGGCATCGCCGCGATCGCGCGCCAGCAGTTCGAGATCGGCGCGCAGATCTCCCGGCACGGGCTGATGCCCATCCTCGAGCCGGAGATCTCCATCAAGAGCCCGGACAAGGCAGCTGCCGAGGCCATCCTGCTGGCCGAGCTGCTGAAGGGCCTCGACGCACTGCCGGACGGCGAGCGGGTGATGCTGAAGCTGACCATCCCGGAGGTGCCCGATGCCTACGCGCCGCTGACCGCGCATGACCGGGTGGTCAGGGTGGTGGCACTTTCGGGCGGCTACAAGCGCCCGGATGCCTGCCGCCGCCTCGCCGCCAACCAGGGCATGATCGCAAGTTTTTCCCGAGCGCTGATCGACGACCTCAGGCAGTCGATGAGCGACGCCGAATTCGATGCGGCCCTCGCGGCCGCGATCGACGAGATCTACCGGGCTTCGACAGTGAAAGTCTGAAGTCCCGCTTCGGGTGATGAAGCTGCTGCCATAACGCACCTGGGCGCAAAGCCGAAACAGGCTCTAACCCGTTGCAACACTGCCAGTTCAGCCCTAGCGTTAAAGCCACGAATACTGCCTGCTCCAAATAAAGAGCGGACACGTCAAAACTAAGGTTGCTGCGGGACTTTCATTATCCTTCCGCATTATGGCAATCTTGTCTCGCGGGAACTGACAAAGATCACCTAACCGGCATGGTGATTTGCCGTTTACTTGTTTCACTACGTCGCTGCCCCCAGCTTTGACTTGTTTTCACGAGAACGTGAGTTCATGATCGGGTTGGGTCGTGTTTCAGGTGGTGGTGACAATGCGTGTGCTTCTGGTTGAGGACGACGTGACGGCTGCGCGTGGGATCTCCTCGGTGCTCAAGAGCGCGGGCTTCACGGTCGATCATACGGACCTGGGCCATGAGGCGCTCGACATGGTCCGGCGCTATGACTACGACCTGATCCTGCTCGACCTGATGCTGCAGGATGCCGACGGCTACGAGGTGGTCCGCCGCATGCGCGCCGCCCGCCTCGCCACGCCGGTGATCGTGCTCTCGGCGCTGTGCCGCCCGCAGGCCAAGGTGCGGGCGTTCGCGGTCGGCGCCGACGACTTCATCACCAAGCCGTTCGACCAGTCCGAACTCGTCGCTCGCATGCAGGCGATCCTGCGTCGCAGCAAGGGCTACAGCGAGCCCACCCTGCGCGTGGGCAGCCTGCAGCTCAACCTCGACAGCCGCGACGTCTCGGTGAACGGCACCCAGGTCCACCTCACCGGCAAGGAATACGCCATCCTCGAACTGCTGGTACTGCGCAAGGGCATGGTGCTCACCAAGGATGCCTTCCTCAACCACCTCTATGGCGGCCTCGACGAGCCGGAAATGAAGATCATCGACGTCTTCGTCTGCAAGCTCCGCAAGAAACTCCAGCTCGCCGGGGCGGGAAACCTGATCGGCACCGCCTGGGGCCGCGGCTATACGCTGCGCGACGAGACCCTGACCAAGCAAGCGGCCGCAAAACCGGAGCGTCCAGCGAAGCCGGAGCGCGCCGGTGCCAATGTTGCCTTCGCCACGCTCTGCGACATCGGGGAACCGGCGCTCGCGGTCTAAGGCGGCGCGATTCAGCCCTGGGCGGTCGGTCGTATGACGATGCTCCCGACATCGACATCATCCGGCTGCTCGATCGCGTATGCAATGCCGCGAGCGATCGCCTCCGCTGGGATCGCGATATCGCCCAGGCTCTTTGCCATCGCCTCCTTCACCGCCAGGTCGGTCATCGAGGTGGCAAAGTTGGTCGAAATCAGTCCCGGAGAAATCTCGGTGACCCGCAAATCCGGCCCCGCTTCCTGCCGCAGTGCTTCGCTGACCGTTCGGACCGCGTTCTTGGTCGCGGCATAAACTCCCATCGTCGGAAGGATCTTGAGCCCGGCGGTCGAGACGATGTTGATGACGTGCCCCGATCGCTGTCGCTGGAAGACCGGCAACGCCGCGGCGATTCCATAAAGCGTACCGCGCAGATTGACGTCGATCATCGCGTCCCAATCCTCGACGCGCAGTGCGTCGAAGCGCGAGATCGGTCCGATCCCTGCGTTGTTTATCAGCACGTCGAGCCTCCCGCCCAGCGCGATCGCCATCGCGACGAGCGCTTCGAGGTCACCGCGATGGCGCACATCGGTCACCTTGTGCACGGCCTTGCCGCCCGCAGCGGCGATCGCGTCGACCACCGCGATCAGCGCGTCCTCCCGGCGTGCGCCCAGGACGACGAGCGCGCCGCGCGCTGCGAGCAGCATTGCCGTCGCGCGACCGATTCCGCTGCTCGCCCCGGTGATGATGACCACCTTGCCCGCAATACCCACCATCACCCTCCGTTAAAGATCATCCAGGCTCTGCCGTCCATGCCGTTCGCCCTGGGGAACGCGGACTTCCTGCTCGATATCCGGCTGGTTCTACTGGCGTCAGTGCTCAGGGTGCTTCGCCTGCCATACCTGCATCTGCGCAATTTCCTTTTGCTGTGCGTTGATGATTCCCCTCGCCAGCCGCAACATCTCGGGGTCTTTGCCGTATCTGAGCTCGACTTTTGCCATACCCACGGCGCCGGCATGGTGCGGCAGCATCCCGGCCACGAAGTCCTGATCGGCATTGCCCGTCATCGGGCGATCCATGCCCCTCATCATCTTGTCGTCGGCAGCCTTGAATGCCTTCGTCGAAGGACGAGTATCCGCAGCCGAAGCCATCGGCATCGTGGAGCTTGACGTCGGCCGGGGCTGCTGCGCCATCACTGGGCCAGCCATGACCGGCAGCATGATAGCGGCTTGAAGGGCCTTGGAGAGGTTCATCTGCGTCTTCCTGCTATCGGGTGCCGGCCTGGGCCTTCAGGTCGGTTGGCACGCGGCAGAAGCGAGCACCCGGGGATTGCGGCGATCTAGAGCAGCATCCGATCACTTGGAATCGCTTCGCGATGCCAAGTGTCGGATAAAGCTGCTCTATCAAACGACAAGCTGAGCATGATCGATCGGATCATGCTCTAGGCGCCGGCATCTAGATCAAACAACCTGCACCACGGCAGGCCTGCACGGCGGTGGATCAGGCGTGCTGCACCTCCACCGTCACATGCGAGAGAGCGGGGAAGCGCGACAGCAGGCGACGATAATGCTCCGGTCCCTGCGACGTCCGCGTCGTCGCCACCGAGACGATTGCGCCAAGATGCCCCGGTCCCAGACGCCACAAATGGAGGTCCGTCAGCCGGTCTCCCTCAGCCTCGACCGCTCGACGAACGGCATTCTCGGTGCGCTGGTCGGGAACCATGTCGAGCAGGATGGCCCCGGTATCGCGCACCAGCCCATACGACCAGGCTGCGATGACGCCGGCGCCGATCAGGCCGGCGAGCGGATCCATCCAGAGCCACCCGAACGTGCGGGCGAGCAGAAGACCGATGATGACCAGCACGGAGACGGCGGCGTCCGCCAGAACGTGGACGATTGCGGCTCGCAGGTTGTTGTCGTGATGTGCCTCTCCATGCGCCTCGTGTTCCTGCTCCTCGAAGCGAACCGGATAGATGTTTCCCTGCAGGCGAATGGAGGCGGTGAAGCGGTGCGGCTCTGGGATGGTCTCGACGCTCTCCACGCAGCCATCGCGGTCCACCAGGTGGAACACCTGCCGCGTGCCGTCGGGCCTGACCGTCTCGATCGTGACCTCCGAGAGCGACAGCCCACCGGGCGATCGCAGCCGGAAGACCGGCGGCACGCCGTCCTCGAACACGCTGAGCAGCAACAGGCCTGCAGGCGTCACGACGGAATGCTCGTCATCGTGGTCGTGATGGTCATGACCGTGATGATGGTGGCCGCCGCTCAACAGCCAGACGCTGCCGATGTTCACGATGAGGCCGAGTGCTGCGATCGGGATCGCCTCGGCGAAGCGGATCGCAACCGGGGTGGCCAGCCGTGCGACGGCCTGGTAGCCGATCAGCAAGGCGATCATGGCCAAGACGATCGCGCTGGTGAAACCGGCCAGGTCGCCGAGCTTGCCGGTGCCGAAGCTGAAGCGCCGGTCCTGCGCGTGGCGGCGAGCATAGCTGTAGGCGAGTGCCGCCAGCAGCAGGGCGCCGGCATGCGTGCTCATGTGCAGCCCGTCCGCTACCAGGGCGATCGAGCCGTACGCCAGGCCCCCCGCGATCTCGAGCGCCATCATCGCGCCGCACAGGCCGATGACCCACCAGGTCCTGCGCTCGGCACGCTCATGTCCGGCGCCGAGAAACACGTGGTCGTGCCCGGGGTGGGTCGGGCTTCCGGCACCGTCCATGGTGACCCTCATTTCAGGTAGGTGCGGACGACATCGAGCAGTTGCTCGGCCGCGTCCATGTTCAGGGCGCCCGGATGCGCAACGGGATCGACCAGATGGGTGCGGACATGATCCTCGACCACTTCGGCCATCAGCCCGGCCATGGCACCCCTGACGCCGGCGATGAGGTGCAGGATCTGCTCGCAGCCTGCCTCTGCCTCCAGCGCGCGCTCGATCGCCTCGATCTGGCCTTTCATGCGACGCACCCGCGTCAACAGCTTGGCCTTCTCCCGTGCCGTATGGGTCATAAGGTCTTATGCCATAGGGGGGTATCCTATGCCAGTCTTGTTGGCTAGCGGCTCGGCGGGCAGGGTGCCGAGTGCGGGCCGGCCGCGAGATCCAGGTCGGGGACCGGCTCGCTCACCCCAGGATGGCGGGCAGGTCCAAGCCCTGCGCCCGGGCGCAGTCGATCGCCGCCTCGTACCCGGCGTCGGCGTGACGCATCACCCCGGTCGCCGGGTCATTCCACAGCACGCGGCCAATTCGCGCCGCCGCCGCCGGCGTGCCGTCGCAGACCACCACCATGCCGGCGTGCTGCGAGAAGCCCATGCCGACGCCGCCGCCATGATGCAGCGACACCCAGGTGGCGCCGGAGGCGGTATTCAGCAACGCGTTCAGCAGCGGCCAGTCCGAGACCGCATCGGAGCCGTCCAGCATCGCCTCGGTTTCGCGGTTCGGGCTGGCGACCGATCCGGAATCCAGATGGTCCCGTCCGACCACCACCGGCGCACTGAGCTCGCCGGTGGCGACCATCTCGTTGAACGCCAGCCCGAGCCGGTGCCGGTCGCCGAGCCCGACCCAGCAGATGCGGGCGGGCAGGCCCTGGAAGCCGATCCGCACGCGCGCCATGTCGAGCCAGTGATGCAGGTGCGCATCGTCCGGCAGCAGCTCCTTCACCTTCTGGTCGGTGCGGTAGATGTCCTCAGGATCGCCCGACAGCGCCGCCCACCGGAACGGGCCCACGCCACGGCAGAACAGCGGACGGATATAGGCTGGCACGAAGCCCGGGAAATCGAAGGCGTTGGCGACGCCCATCTCGCGCGCGCGCTGGCGGATATTGTTGCCGTAATCGACCGTGGGGACGCCGCTGGCATGGAAGCGCAGCATCGCCTCCACCTGTACGGCCATCGAGCGTTTGGCCGCCTCCTCGACGCCGGCCGGATCGCGTGCCCGCCGGTCTTCCCACTCGCTGACATTCCATCCGGCCGGGAGATAGCCGTTCAGCGGGTCGTGCGCCGAGGTCTGATCGGTGACGCAGTCGGGACGCACGCCGCGTCGGACCAGCTCGGGGAACAGCTCGGCGGCATTACCCAGGAGCCCGATCGAGACGGGTCGGCCGGCCTGCCGCGCCGTCTCGATCATCGCCAGCGCCTCATCCAGGCTGCCCGCCTGCCGGTCGAGATAGCGGGTCCTGAGGCGCATCTCGATCCGGCTGGGCTGGCACTCGATCGCCAGGCAGGAGAACCCGGCCATCACCGCGGCCAGCGGCTGCGCGCCGCCCATGCCGCCCAGGCCTGCGGTCAGGATCCAGCGGCCGCTGGCGTCGCCGCCATAGTGCCGCCGCGCCATCTCATTGAAGGTCTCGTAGGTGCCCTGCACGATCCCCTGGGTACCGATATAGATCCAGGAACCGGCGGTCATCTGGCCGTACATCATCAGGCCGAGCCGGTCGAGCGCGTTGAAATGCTCCCAGGTTGCCCAGTGCGGCACCAGGTTCGAGTTGGCGATCAGCACGCGCGGCGCGTCGGCATGGGTGCGGAACACGCCCACCGGCTTGCCGGACTGCACCAGCAGGGTCTGATCCTCCTCCAGCCGGCGCAGGGTCTCGACGATGCGGTCGAAGCTGTTCCAGTCCCGGGCCGCGCGGCCGATCCCGCCATAGACGACCAGCTCCTCCGGGCGCTCGGCGACGTCCGGATCGAGGTTGTTCATGAGCATGCGCATCGGCGCTTCCGTCAGCCAGCCCCGCGCGGACAGCGTCGATCCGCGCGGCGAGCGGATCGTGCGGGCGTTATCGCGGCGGTTCATCGAGCAAACTCCATCGGTCATCCGGTCAGATTGCCCGGGCAGCGCGTCAGGCCGCGTTTAAGGGCGCGGTATCAGGCGAGCTGCAGCCGCGGCATCGGCCCCGCCGCGGCGAGCACGGCGCCAGCACGCACCAGCACCGAGGCGCGCGCGAGGTCGGGCGCCAGGTAGCGATCGTCCTCGAGAGGCGGGACGGTCTCGCGCAACAGACCCTTCACCCGCTCCAGCATGGCGCTGCTGCGCAATGGCGCGTGGAAGTCGCAGCCCTGGGCGGCCGCGAGCAGCTCGATGCCAAGGATGGCGGCGAGGTTCTCCGCCATCGGCAGCAGGCGCCGCGCCCCATGCGCCGCCATCGAGACGTGATCCTCCTGGTTGGCTGAGGTGGGGATGCTGTCGACGCTGGCCGGGGTCGCGCGCTGCTTGTTCTCCGACACCAGGGCCGCGGCGGTCACCTGCGGGATCATGAACCCAGAGTTCAGGCCGGGGCGCGGGGTGAGAAAGGCGGGCAGGCCCGAGAGGTTGGGATCGACCAGCATGGCGATCCTGCGCTCGGCGATGGAGCCGATCTCGCAGAGTGCCAGGGCGATCATGTCGGCAGCGAAGGCGACCGGCTCGGCATGGAAGTTGCCGCCGGACAGCGCCTCCTGGGTATCGGTCATGATCAGCGGGTTGTCGGTGACGCCGTTGGCCTCGATCGCCAGCGTCGTTGCCGCCTGCCGCAGCAGGTCGAGCACGGCGCCCATCACCTGCGGCTGGCAGCGCAGGGAGTACGGGTCCTGCACCCGCTCGTCGCCCTGCAGATGCGAGGCGCGGATGGTGCTGCCTTGCATCAGCTCGACCAGGGTCGCCGCCACGTCGATCTGCCCGCGATGCCCGCGCAGGGCGTGGATCCGTGGATCGAAGGGCGCGTCCGAGCCGCGGGCGGCGTCGGTGGCCAGCGCCCCGGTGACCAGCGCGGTGCCGAGCAGGCGCTCGGCCTCGAACAACCCGGCCAGCGCGTTGGCCGACGAGAACTGGGTCCCGTTCAGCAGGGCCAGCCCTTCCTTGGGTTCCAGTGCCAGAGGGGCAAGACCGCAAGCCGAGAGGGCCGCCGCCGCGGGCTCGGGACGCCCCTCGCGCATGATCGTGCCGACCCCGATCATCGCCGCCGCCATGTGCGCCAGCGGCGCCAGGTCGCCCGAGGCGCCAACCGACCCCTGGGCCGGGATCACCGGCACCAGCCCGTGCGCCAGCATCGCCTCAAGCAGCGCGATCGTGCGCATCTGCACGCCCGAGGCGCCCTGGGCCAGCGACGCCAGCTTCAAGGCCAGCATCAGCCGGCAGATCGGCACCGGCATCGGATCGCCGACGCCTGCGGCATGCGACAGGACGATGTTGCGCTGCAGGACCGCCAGGTCGTCGTCGCCGATGCGGATGGACGCCAGCCGCCCGAAGCCGGTGTTGATGCCATAGACCGGCTTGCCGCGGCTGAGCAGTGTCCTGACGGTGGCAGCACCCGCCTCGATCAGGGGATGGCAGCGCGGATCAAGTGCGACCTCCGCACCGCGATAGATCGCGCGCCACCCGTCGAGCGCGGTGGCACCGGGACTGAGCTCCACCCTCATCGTCCGCCGCACACGCGCCGGTGGAGGCGGTTGAGGCCCAGCCAATAGACCAGCTCGGCGGGCTGCTCGACCGACCAGATCGCCAGGTCGCAATCCTTGCCGGCTTCCAGGGACCCGGTCCGCGCCCCGCGACCGAGCGCATAAGCGGCCTGCCTGGTCATGCCGAGCAGGCATTCCTCCACCGTCAGGCCGAACAGGCTGGCGGCCAGGCTCATCGCCAGCAGCGGCGACGCGAGCGGCGACGAGCCGGGATTGAGGTCGGTGGCGACCGCGATGCGCACGCCGTGCCGGCGCAGCGCATCGACCGGAGGCCGCCGGGTCTCGCGCAACCTGAGAAAGGCGCCGGGAAGCAGCACGGCGACGCTGCCGCTCGCGGCCAGCGCCGCGACGCCCGCCTCCGAGGCGTGTTCCAGATGATCCGCCGACAACGCGGCATGGCGGGCCGCCAGGGCGGCGCCACCGGTATCGGACAGCTGGTCCGCGTGCAGCCTGACCGGCAGTCCGTGCCGGCGGGCCGCGGTGAACACCCTGTCCACCTGCGCGGGCGTAAAGGCGATGCCCTCGCAGAACGCATCCACCGATTGGGCCAGGTCCTCGGCGGCAATGCGCGGGATCAGGCTGGCGGCGACGAGATCGACATAGGCGTCGGCATCGTCCGCAAACTCCGGTGGAACGGCGTGCAGGCCGAGATAGGTCGGGCTGACATTGATCCGGCGATGCTGGGACAGGGCGCGGGCGGTGGCGAGCTGGCGCAGTTCCGTCGCCTCGTCGAGGCCGTAGCCGGACTTCGCCTCCACGGTCGTGACGCCCTCGGCGATCAGCGCATCGAGACGCAGCAGCGCGTCGGCGGCGAGCCGCTCCGGGGTCGCGCACCGGGTCGCGGCCATCGTTGCCCGGATACCGCCGACCCTGGCCAAATCCGCGTAGCGGGCGCCGGCCAGCTTCATCCGGAACTCGTCGACCCGGTCTCCGCCGAACACCAGGTGGGTGTGGCAGTCGATCAGGCCGGGCGTGATCCAGCGCCCCTCGCAGTCGACGACCTCGCGCGCCTGCAGGGTCGGGCATCCGGCCTCGTCGCCGCAATAGACGATGCGCCCGTCCTGCGCCGCGATCATCCCGCGCTCGACGATCCCGAGCCCGTGCCGGGTCTCGGCCATGGTCGCCAGCCGGGCATGGCGCCATAGCGTATCGACCTGCACCGTTGCCTCCGCGTCTTGTCTATACATTGTCGGCGCGACGAACCTATGTCTAGACTCAAATCGATCGAGAACGCCTGCCGGAGGGCATCGTGCCGACGCACCTGTTCAAGCACGCGCTGCTTCCCGACGGTTGGGCTGACAGCGTCCGCATCGTGATGAGCGGCGGCAAGATCGTTTCGGTCGAGGCCGGCGCGGTGCGGCGACCGGACGACTGCGCCGGCGGTTACGCGCTTTCCGGCATGGCGAACGTGCACAGCCACGCCTTCCAGCGCGGCATGGCAGGGCTCGCCGAGCGGCGGCGGCACGGCGAGGACAGCTTCTGGAGCTGGCGGGAGATCATGTACTGGTTCCTGGACCGCATGACGCCCGAGGATGTCGAGGCGATCGCGGCGCAGGCATTCATGGAGATGCTGCAGGGCGGCTTCACGCGTGTCGGTGAATTCCACTACCTGCATCACGCGCCGGACGGCACGGCCTACGACGATCCGGCGGAGCTGTCGTCACGGATCGCGAGTGCCGCGGACACCGTCGGGATCAGGCTGACGCTGCTGCCTTGCTTCTACGCGCACGGGGATTTCGGTCCGCAGCCTGCGCTCGGCGGGCAGCGGCGGTTCCTGCATGGTCTCGATGCCTATGCAAGTCTGCTCGACCGGTGCGCCGGGCTGGTGCGCGGGTTGGACGGTGCGGCACTCGGGATCGCGCCGCACAGCCTGCGCGCGGTCACGCCGTCCGAGCTGGACGCCCTGGTGGCGCTGGCGGACGGGCGCCCGATCCACATCCACGTCGCCGAGCAGACCCGCGAGGTCGAGGGCTGCCTCGGCTGGAGCGGGCGCCGCCCGGTCGATTGGCTGCTGGACCATGCTCCGGTGGATCATCGCTGGTGCCTGATCCACGCGACGCACATGGACGCAAGCGAGGTCGGCCGCCTGGCTGCCGCGGGCGCCACGATCGGGCTCTGTCCGGTCACCGAGGCCTCGCTCGGCGACGGCATCTTCCCGGGCACGGCGTGGCGCGACGCCGGCGGCAGGATCGCCATCGGGACGGACTGCAACGTCGCAATCGGGGTTGCCGAGGAGCTGCGGCAGCTTGAATATGCGCAGCGGCTGGCGACGAGGCGACGGAACGTGATGGCGAGCGGGTTGGGTGCGTCGACCGGCGAGACGCTCTTTGCCGCCGCGGCGGCCGGCGGCGCGTCCGCCCTGGATGCGCCGGCGCCGGCGATCCGCGTCGGCTCGCCGGCCGATATCGTCGCTCTGGATCCGGACGCGGCGTGCCTTGCCGCCGGCGGCCCTGCCACCATTCTCGATGGCTGGCTGTTCGGCGGCGACCGGTCGGCGGTTCGAGACGTCTGGGTGGGCGGCCGGCAGGTGGTGGCCGAAGGACGGCATTGCCAGGCCGCCGCGATCAGGGCGGTCTATGTCCGGTGCGCCAGGCGGCTGGCCGCCCTTTGATGCAACCGCCGGCTGGCCGCCCTTTGATGCAACCGCCGGCTGGCCGCCCTGTGACGCAGCCCTCGATCGGCGCGCGGATCGAGCAGGATCTCGAGCGCAAGATCCTGTCCGGCGCCTGGCCCCCCGGAAGCCGCATCCCCTACGAGCATCAGCTCATGGAACAGTTCAGCTGCTCCAGGATGACCGTGAGCAAGGTCCTGAACGGCCTGAGCAGCCGCGGTCTGATCGTCAGGCGGAGCCGGGCCGGCTCATTCGTCGCCAGCCCCTCCGGCGAACGCTCGATCCTGCGGATCGAAGACCTGGCCGAGGTCGCGTCGCGGACCAACCAGATCTACCGGCACCTGATCCTCAAGCGCCAGGACCGGCCGGCAACCCGCCGCGAGCGTGCCGACCTCCGGCTGGCTCAGAAGACCCGCGTGCTGGAGGTCTCTTGCAGGCATGAGCTGGATGCGGTGCCGGTCGCCTGGGAGGAGCGGCTGATCGTGCTGAGCACCGTCTCGAATGCCGCCTTCGAAACGTTCGCGGCGGTCGCCCCGGGCACCTGGCTCCTGCAGCATGTCCCGTGGACCGAGGCGGAGCACGTGATCTCCGGCCTGAACGCGGGCGCCGACCTGGCCGTCCAGCTGAAGATCGCACCTGGCGACGCATGCCTGGAGCTGCATCGCCGCACCTGGCTGCAGGGTGTCGTGGTCACCGACGTGCGCCTGGTCTATGCCGCGTCGCGCTACCGGTTCTCCGGTCGCTTCTCTCCCACCACGTCCCGCTGAGGCCCCGATCGGAGTCGGTCAGGATTGCCAATACTCGGCTGCTTTCGCCATACATCGCGCGGAGAGGCCAAGGCTCCCTCTCGTTGCGCTGGCCGATCCAGAGAGAGTCGAGTGATTCCAATGGCCTGGTGATGATGCTGAGGCTGGCACGGCGGCTGCAGTGATGTTGGCATGGAAGCAGATGAGCTTCCGGCCAGCAGAAGGACCAGACCATGACCGCACTCAGCATGAACGCCGGCACCACCGATCGCGACGTCTTCCGTTCGGTTGTGCCCAACTCCGTTTCCATGATGGCTACTCGTGCCGCCTCTGCCATCGATCAAGCCGCAAGCCGCTCGGGCGAGTGGGCCCTTGAGCACCTGTTGGGTGCGGCAGGCGGTATGGCCCTGGCCCTGACGCCGTTCTCGTTCCTCGCCTGGATGTTCATCGCGCGTTGAAAGCACGACTGCGCGCCCCGATCTGACGCCGCATCGGAGATCAGCATGAGCGCGAGTGCCAGACTGCCCGATCCCGTCACGATCCGGCTCGATTCCGCGACGACGCTGCGGGCGGCAGCGGTTTTCTGGTTCCTGGTTGTCCTCGTCGGCCAGCTATGCTTCGCGGTCGCCGTCGCGGCGTTCTACGGCCGGGCGGCCGGGCGCGGCGATTACGAGGCGTGGAACCGGGTGATGACGCACGGCTACGTGCCGGGCGAACCGCTCGGCAATGTCATGGTGGCGATCCATCTCGTCGCCGCGGTGCTCGTCATCCTCGGCGGCGCGCTGCAGCTCATCCCCGGCATTCGAGGCAAAGCCCCTTGGGTGCACCGCTGGAACGGCCGCCTCTACCTTGTCGCAGCGTTCGCGGTCAGCCTCGCGGGTCTCGACATGATCTGGACGCGCGGCGCGGTCGGCACCGTGTGGGAGCATGTCGGGCAGAGTCTCGACGGCGTTCTCGTCATGCTGTTCGCCGGCTTCGCGTTGCGCCAGGCGCTGGCGCCAAACTTCCGGGCGCACGGGCGCTGGGCGGTGCGGCTCTACCTCGCGGTGAGCGCGTCGCTGTTTATCCGCGCCAGCTTCGTGCTCACCATCCCGCTTGGCCTCGATCAGGGTGCGACCACTGGGCCGTTCCTGACGACGTTGTCGTACGGGCAGTTCGTCGTTCCGCTCGCGGTCTATGAACTCTACTGGCGGATCCGCGACAATGGGGGCGCCGCGCCTCGCGTCGCGATGGCATGCGGCCTCATCGTGCTGACGCTGGTGCTCGGCGCCGGTATAGCGGCCGCCACTATGTCCCTGTTCGTGCCCGAGATCGCGCTCGCCTACGAGGATCGTGCCTCGGTTGCCGAGCCGGTCGAGCGTGCCCTTGCCCAAGGCGGCCTGGCCGAGGCACGGCGCCGCTTCGAGGCAATCAGAATCACCACGTCGCGCGAATACGACCTCTCAGAGCCCGATCTGAACGGGCTTGGCTATAAGCTGCTCAGCGCCCGTCGCTGGCCCGAGGCGATCGGCATCTTTGAGCTGAATGTCGAGAGCTATCCGCGATCGGGGAACGTCTATGACAGTCTCGCCGAGGCGTACATGGACAGCGGCGACACGCCGCGCGCGATTGCCTTCTATGAACGGTCGCTCACGCTGACGCCGGGCAACGCAAACGCGCTCAGGATGCTGCGTCGCCTCGGCGCCCGATAGAAGGCAGGATCGGCTCGGGGAGCTTCTGAGGCTACAACCCGAGGGAGATAGTGAGGTGGTCCGGGAGTGTGCTGGGTTGTGTCAGAGGCGCCTTCGGCGCCGCCCGTCGTGGCTGTCGAGAACCGGAGCGGAGCGGCCGTCTGGCCGTGAGCAACGGAAGCGCAGGCAGCCGCGTCGCCCAGGAAAGCGGGGGATGACCAGCCCAGCGCGCTCCCGGACCGCCTCACCGGAAGGGGGGTTCGTCGAAGCCTCGCAGCTTGCGACTATGCAGCCGGTCCACGCCCTGCGCGCGCAGGCGGCGCATGGTCTCGATGCCGACATGCAGGTGCTGGCTGATGCGCTCGCGGTAGAAGGCGCGCGCCATGCCACGCAGCTTGAGCTCGCCGTGCAGCGGCTTGTCGGACACGCAGAGCAGCGTGCCGTACGGCACCCGGAAGCGGAAGCCGTTGGCGGCGATAGTGGCGGATTCCATGTCGACCGCGATCGAGCGGGTCATGTTGATCTGGCCGAACAGCGCGCCGAAGCGCAGCTCCCAGTTGCGGTTGTCGGTGGTCATCACCGTGCCGGTGCGCAGCCGCGTCTTGAGTTCGGCATCGCGCAGGCCGGTGACCAGGGTTGTCGCTTCCTGCAACGCCACCTGCACCTCGGCGATCGGCGGCACCGGCACCCAGGGCGGCAGGTCGTCGTCGAGCACATGGTCGTCGCGGACATAGCCGTGCGCCAGCACGTAGTCGCCGAGGCGCTGGGTGCGGCGCAGCCCGGCGCAATGGCCGAGCATCAGCCAGCAATGCGGCCGCAGCACCGCGACATGGTCGGTGATGGTCTTCGCGTTGGACGGGCCGACGCCGATATTGATCAGCGTGATGCCGTCGCCGTCGGCGCGCACCATGTGGTAGGCCGGCATCTGCGGGTCGCCGTGCGGCTCGACGAAGCGCTCGTACTCGTTGCCGTCCTGGCCCGCGGCGCCCCCGAGGGTGCGGAACTCGTCGACGTAGCGCTGGTAGTTGGTGAGCAGCACGAAGCGCTGGAAATCGGCCGGATCGGTGCCGGTATAGTGGTGCAGCCGGGCCAGCGAGTAGTCGACGCGCTCGGCGGGGAACAGGCTCAGCGGACGCGGCTGCGCGGGATCCGGCTGCAGCTGGCAGTTGGCGATGCGGTCGTCGGCGCTGCTGAGGTCGGGCAGGGTGAAATGCTCGCCCAGCCGGCGCAACTCGTCCTCGGTGATGTCGGTGACGCTGTCCTCGATCACGTAGGGCAGCGGGATCGGCCGGTTCGAGTGCCCGACCAGCACCGGGCGGCGATAGTGCCGCAGCAGCAGGCCGATCTGCTCGCGCAGGTAGCTCCGGAACAGATGCGGCCGGGTCAGGGTGGTGCCGTAGAACCCGGGCTCCAGCAGCACCCCGTACGGCGCCCGGTGCTCGGTCAGCAGCGACGCGCCATCCACCTCGATCGCGAGGTACGGATAGACCGCGGCGCCGGCGTTCGAGCCGGTGGCGCGCGACGCGAACGCCATGCGCAGGATGGCACTGCTCTCCTCATAGATCTCGCACAGCCGGGCCACCGCCGCGTCGGCATCGTCGTACTCGGCAAAGCCGGAGCCGATCTGGGCCTGGACCGGATGCGCCATATCACCTCCCTGGGCGACCTCCTCGGACTACCGCCTGATCAGGATGTAGTCGATCGTGAGGTCCACGTCGAAGCTGTTGCCGCGCATGTCCGGCGGCACCGGCGGCAGCTTGGCGTTGCGGAACATGCCGGTGGTGGCGTCGTCGAGCAGGTATGAGCCCGACGAGGTCACCAGCCGCACGCCGCGCACCTGCCCCTGCCGGTCGAGCACCACGTGCACGTGCGAGGGGCCGTCCTCGCCGCGCCGCGCCGCCTCCTCCGGGTAGTACATGTGCCGGCGGATCCAGTCGCCGATCTCGTCGGCATAGTCGTCGCTGACCCCCTTGATGCTGCTGGTCGAGGCATAGGGGGTGTTCAGATGGCCGTTCTGCACCAGCGGCCCGAGCGACAGGTCGACCGGGCCGCCCGATCCGGCCGGCCGGCCGCTCCGGCGCGAGGGCGAGCGGGTCGCCGGCGCGAAGGAGAGGTCCATCGGATGCGAGAGCGGCGAGGTGCTGCGGCTCTGCGCCCGCGACGTGGCAGCGCGCGACTGGCTCTGACTCTGCGGCATCGGGTTCGGCATCGGCTGCGGCAGCGGCTCGGGCAGCGGCAAATCCGGCAGCGGCGGCGTCTCGTCGGGCGGAGGTGCCAGGTCGGGCATCGGCGGTGCCGGCGTCGGCGGCTGCAGGCTCGGGGCCGCGGTCGCGGGCGGCGGCGGCGCGTTGGCCGGCACCGGCGCCGAAGGGCCGGTCATGCCCGAGCTGCCGGGGCGCTCATAGACCATGTCGACCGGCTGCTGTTCCTGCGGCCTGCCGCCGCCCGGCGGTTGCGCGAACGAGAGCGCCATCAGCACCAGCACGAGCAGGTGGGCCGCACCGGAGCCGGCGACGCGTCGGCCGAAGCCGTCATGCAGGCGGCGCCCGCGGCGGACCAGCGGCAGCCCGGCTTCGTCCAGGACCGCCGCATCGGTGCGGCCGCCGACGAAGCCCGGGCGCGGCAGGCCGGCGAGGGCAGGAGCGGCGCCGCGTGCCTCGGGCCGGGCGGTGTCTCCCGAGCGTGGGACCCGATCGCGCCGTGCCATGCTGCCGGACTGGATCATCGAAATGCCGGAGGTCTCCGCCTGTTCGCCCACGGCGAAGTCCTGGTTCCCGCGGGAACCGTGCGGTCATTCTGCCATTGCCGTCATTGCTTCGCTACCGCCAGTCTGTTCGGATACATCTCCGTTCGGATACATCGCGTGACACCTGACGATCAGAAGCGGGCGAACGCCGACATCGAGCAGGCCCTGCGCGCGCCGGACGCGCCGCTGCTCGACCCGGTGCAGCCGGGGCCGCGCGATCGGGTGCGGCGCCACCTGCGGGCTGCCGATCCGGACCTCGCTTCGCTGATCGGGCGCATCGGGCCGTGCCGCCTGCGCGTCGACCGGGCACGCGAACCCTATGAATCCCTGGTGCGGGCGGTCGCGCACCAGCAGCTGCACGGCCGCGCCGCGGAGGCGATCCTCGGGCGGATGATCGCCGTGCATGCGGCGTTCCCGACGCCGGCGCAGCTGCTGGAAATGGATCTCGCGGCGCTGCGTGTCTGCGGCTTCTCCGGCAGCAAGGTCGCCGCCATGCACGGGGTGGCGGAGGCGGCCCTGTCCGGCCTGGTGCCGACGCGGGCCAAGGCGGCGCGCATGACCGACGCGGCGCTGATCGAGCGTCTGGTGGCGCTGCGCGGGATCGGGCGCTGGACCGTGGAGATGCTGCTGATCTTCAGCCTCGGGCGGCCGGACATCATGCCGGTGGACGATTTCGGCGTGCGCGAGGGCTACCGGCTGCTACGCGGCCTCGACCGCCAGCCGAAGCCGCGCGAACTCGCCGAGGCGACAGCACCCTGGAGCCCGTGCCGCTCGGCGGCGGCCTGGTATCTCTGGCGGGCTGCCGACGAGGCCCGCGCACCCGCCGCCGCCAATCCGATGACGAAATGAGGTTCTGGGTGAGACACGGTCTTCGGATCGTCGATGCCGCCACAGACCGACGGAGGAGATGTCGATGGCTCCTGTGCTCGAAATTGTTGATCATGTTCATGTCTATGTGGCTGATCGGGCGCGCGCTGAAATCTGGTATCGTGACGTCCTCGATCTGCGTCGCGACAAGGTTCTGGAAGTCTGGGCAGATGGCGGCCCACTCATGCTGGGAAGCCGTTCAGGCAGCGTGAAGCTTGCGCTCTTCGAGCGAGAGCGCGCGCCATGCCGGTCCACGATTGCGTTTCGGGTGGATGCCGCCGGGTTCAAGGACTGGCTTGCGCGTCTGGATCGGTTGCTCGATTGCGCGACGAAGATTTCGGACCACGCTCTCGCATGGTCGATGTACTTTGACGATCCTTTCGGCAACCCATTCGAAATCACCTGCTACGACTACAATGCTCTCGCTTCCGGTCTGATAGGCAGGCGATCAAGTGGAAGCTGACGGACCGACCGGGCGGACTGCCCCCGGATGCTGCTCTAGCAGGCTGCTGAAGCAGGCAAGGTCAGGGCGCTGCCCTGATCCCGCTGGGGCCGGAGGCCCCAGACCCCGATTCTTAAATGTAAGGATTTCAAAGGCTTGCCTTTGATGGGGTCCAGGGGCAAAGCCCTTGGCCTGCTTTCGTTTCGTCGCGAATGCATCGTTCTCGGGTTGTTCCGCAGCCCGCTAGAACTCGCGGACGAACTGCTCCAGCAGCGCCGCGAAGCGGGCCGGGTTCTCGACGTGCAGCCAGTGTCCGGCCTGCTCGATCATCTCCAGCCGGTGCCGCGGAAACAGCCGCTGCATCACGGCGTGATGCTCGGGCCGGATGTAGGGCGAGAGCGCGCCGGCCAGGAACAGGGTCGGGCCGTCATAGGCATGGCCCTCAGGAATGTACGGCCAGCCCTCGATGTTGATCATCGAGGCGACCAGTTCCTCCAGGCCGATCTGCCAGCCGGGATTGTCGCCGAAGCGGATATTCTGCAGCATGAGCTGGCGGATGTCGGCGTTCGGCACCGCGTCCGCCAGCAGCGCATCGGCGGCCGACCGGCCGAGATAGTCCGGGAACCTGATGCGCAGCATGTCGCGGCCGAGCCGGGAGCTGCCATGCCCGGTGATGGCGGGCGGGATGTCGGCGACCAGCAGGCTGTGCACCAGCTCCGGCCGGGTCAGGGCCAGCGTCATCGCCGCCTTGCCCCCCATCGAGTGGCCGACCAGCGTCGCCGGCAACGCGTCATGCGCCGCCAGCGTCTCCACCAGGTCGAACGCCATCGACATGTAGTCCATCTGGCCGTGCGGGCTCTCGCCGTGGTTGCGCAGGTCGATGGCCAGGGTGCGGCGCTGCCCCACCAGGCGGCGCTGGAAATGGCCGAGATTGCGCGCCCGCCCGAACAAGCCGTGCAGCAGAACGATCGGTGGCCTGCCCGCCACCGCGTCCGCCCGGTCGGGACCGCGCTCCACGACGTTCAGCCTCAAAAGCACCCACCCTCATTGCAGCGAGAGCATGATCTTGCCCGAGTGCTCCCCGCGTTCCATCAGCGTATGGGCACCGGCCGCATCCGTGAAGGGCAGCACAGCGTGGATCAGCGGCCGGATGGCGCCGCCTGCGAGCAGCGGCCAGACCTGGGCCTGCAGGGCGGCGGCGATCCCCGCCTTGAAGGCAGCCGAGCGCGGCCGCAGCGTGGAGCCGGTGAGCGTCAGCCGCCGCCGCATCACCTGCGACAGCTTCAGCTCGCGGACCGCGTCGCCGCCGAGCACCGCGATGCTGGTCAGCCGGCCATCCTCGGCCAGGCTGTCCAGGTTGCGCTGGAAGTAGCTGGCCCCGATCATGTCGAGGATGACATCGACGCCGCGGCCCGCGGTCAGTGTCTTGATGCGCTCGGCGAAGTCCTCGCGCCGGTAGTCGATCGCGGCCTCGGCGCCGAGCGAGCGGCAGATGGCGCATTTCTCGTCGGTGCCGGCGGTCGCATACGGGATGGCGCCCCTCGCCCGGGCCAGCTGGATCGCCGTGGTGCCGATGCCACTGCTGCCGCCATGCACCAGCAGGGTCTGTCCGGCCCGCAGATTGCCGATATGGAACAGGTTGGCCCAGACCGTGAAGTAGTTCTCCGGCAGCGCCGCCGCCCGCACGGCGTCGAAGCGGTCCGGCCAAGGCAGGCACTGGCGAGCCGGGGCCGCGCAATATTCCGCATAGCCGCCGCCGTTCACCAGGGCGCAGACCCGGTCGCCCACCGCATAGGGCAGAGGAGCATCGTCCTGGGCCGGTCCGACAGCGGCGACCTCGCCCGCGACTTCCAGACCGAGGACCGGGCTCGCATCGGCGGGCGGCGGATACAACCCGCGGCGCTGCATCAGGTCGGGGCCGTTGAGGCCGGCCGCCAGCACCCGGATCAGCACTTCGCCGGGTCGTGGCTGCGGCACCGGCCCCTGCTCGACCCGCAGCACCTCGGGGCCGCCGTCGCCGGTCCGGCCGATGAACCGCATGGTTTGTGGGTGTGTGGTCGGATGGTCCTGGGTCATGTCATGCCACTCCGTCGTGGGCCGGCGCGATCCGCAATCCTGCGGTGCGCCACCACCAGAGCAACCGCCGGCGCCGAAGGCGGTTCTTGCAAAGCAGACATCAGGTACCTTGCATGCTCCTCGCTCCCTGCACAGCCAGATCCCGCGCCATGTTCCGGCTGCCGCTGTCCGGTGCCAGCGATACGCCGCCGCCGCCGCCGATGCCGGACGACGATGACGACGATGACGACGCGCCGGCGCCCCGGGGAGACCCTCCGGCACCAATCCCGGTGCCGCCGCCGCGCGATCCGCCGCCAATGCATGTCTAGCAGGGTGCTGAAAAGGCAAGGCCAAGGCGCTGCCCTGGTCCCGCTGGGGCCCCGTCTTGGAGCAGTGGGGGCCCCAGACCCCGATTCTTAAATTCAAGGATTTCAAAGGCTCGCCTTTGATGGGGTCCAGGGGCGAAGCCCTTGGCCTGCTCTAGTCGTTCGGTGGAACCTGTTTCGTCGTCTGGTGGGACCTGAGCGCAACACGGGGCGACATTCGCGCCACAGCCGCGGCGGCCGCAGCGGAGTTTGTTGATCCAGGGCGGCGCGGGCGTCACAAGCAGGAGGCTCTCCGCCACTCCGGCCGGGCGCAGGCGCAAGTTGCATGGTGTATCCAGGTTCCAGGGGGCGCGCGTAGGCATGCCGGGCATGTTCGCCGGCGCAATGCGACGCGCCACCAGGTCGCGCCGGCCGCAGAAGCCGGGGTTGCGACGCGCCGCCCTGGCGGTGCCGCGCAGCGCCGTCTGGCTGCGCGACCATGCCGTGCCGGTGCAGCGCTGGGTGGTGCATGCCCCGCATACGCTGCGGGCGCTGGTTCGCGCCGACGAGATCTGGCTGGTGGTGCTGGCCGCCTGCGTCGGTATCGTAGCCGGCATCTTCGTGGTGGCGATGAACGATGCCACGCTGCTCGCGCACCGCCTGCTGTTCGCGCTCGACAATGACGGCAGGCTTTCCGGCCTTGCCTCGGTGGAGCCCGAGCGGGCCTTGCTGGTGCCGACGATGGGCGGCCTGCTGCTCGGCCTGAGCGGTCTGCTGATTTCGAGATACGTTCCGGGGCGCCCGGTCGACCCGATCGAGGCTAACGCGCTGCATGGCGGCCGCATGTCGCTGCGCGACAGCGCGATCGTGGTCGGCCAGACGCTGCTCTCGAACGGGGCCGGCGCGTCGATCGGGCTCGAGGCCGGCTACACCCAGATCGGCTCGGCGTTCGCCTCCTGGATCGGCCGCTCGTTCCGGGTGCGCCGGGCCGACCTGCGCGTGCTGGTCGGCTGCGGCGCCGCCGGCGCCATCGGGGCCGCCTTCGATGCGCCGCTGGCGGGCGCCTTCTATGCCTTCGAGCTGGTGATCGGCACCTACTCGCTCGCCAACCTCGCCCCGGTCACGCTGGCCTCGATCTGCGCCGTCGTGGTGACGCATGCGCTCGACGGCACCGCGCCATCGCTCGACCTTGCGATGCCGGCGACGCTGGAGTGGCGCGACTACCTGCCGATCATCGCACTCGGCGTGGTCAGCGCGCTGGTCGGCATCGCCATCATGCGCATGGTGACGCTGACCGAGACCCTGTTCCGGCGGTCGCGCATGCCCGGCTGGGCGCGGCCGGCGATCGGCGGGCTGATCGTGGGCAGCCTGGCGCTGGCGACGCCTGCGGTGCTGTCGTCGGGTCACGCGGCGCTGCGGCTCGGTCTGGACGGCGAGTTCGGCATCAGGCAGGCGGCGCTGCTGCTGCTGCTCAAGGCCTGCGCCTCGGCGATCTCGATCGGCTCGGGCTTTCGCGGCGGCCTGTTCTTCGCGTCGCTGTTCCTCGGCGTGCTGACCGGGACGCTGTGCGGCGACCTGCTCGGGCTGCTGACCGCGAACTCGCTGCCGCCGGTCACCTGCGCGCTGATCTGCATGAGCGCGCTGGCGGTGGCGATCATCGGCGGCCCGCTGACCATGGTGTTCCTGGCACTCGAATCCACCGGAAGCCTGCCGCTGACGGTGGCGGTGCTGGTGGCTTCCGTGGTGTCGGCGCTGACGGTGCGGCGCACCTTCGGCTACTCGTTCGCCACCTGGCGCTTCCACCTGCGCGGCGAGAGCATACGCAGCGCGCTCGATGTCGGCTGGATCCGCAACCTCACGGTCGGCCGGATCATGCGGCGCGAGATACGCACGCTGCGGTCCAGCACGTCGCTCGCCTCGTTGCGTCGCGATTTTCCGCTCGGCTCCGAACATCGCGTGGTGCTGGTCGACGAGAGCGGGCGCTATGCCGGCATCGTGCAGGTGCCCGAACTGCATGCGGCCGACCAGGATGTCTCGTGGCTCGGCGAACTGCTGCATTACGACGAGACCATGCTGCTGCCGCAGATGAACGTGAAGGAGGCGATCGCGCTGTTCGAGCGGGCCGAGAGCGACGCGCTGGTGGTGGTGGACAATCTCGACAGCCGCAACGTGATCGGCCTGCTGACCGAGCAGCACGCGCTGCGCCGCTACAGCGAGGAACTCGATCGCAGCCGGCGCGAACTGTCCGGCGAGACGTGATCGGAGCCTGACGTGACTTCATCGGATGGCTGCTCGCGTCGCCGTTTCCTGGGCGGTGCGGCGGCGGGCGTGGGGCTGCTGGCGACAGACGCCCGCGCGAGCAGGGCGCTGGTCGAGCCCGGACAACAGGTCGCGACCGGGGATGGCGGCGTGCTGGTGCATGCGCCATGCGGCCGCATCCGCGGCCAGGCGGTGGACGGCGTCGCACGCTATCTCGGGATCCCGTACGGCCAAGTGCCCGGCCGCTTCCTGCCTCCGCAGGCGGCGCAGCACTTCAGCGGGGTCTTCGAAGCCGACCGGTTTGGCCCTATGGCGGTGCAGCGGGTCGGGCACACCCAGGATGTTGCCAGCGAGCAATGCCTGAACCTGAACGTCTTTGCTCCAGCCGGCACCCCCGCGACCGGGCTGCCGGTGATGGTCTGGATCCATGGCGGTTCCAATGTCGCCGGTGCCGCGAGCGAGCCGATCTATGACGGCGCCAGCTTTGCCCGCTCCGGCGTCATCTGCGTCACCCTGGACTACCGGCTCGGCGTGCTGGGTTTCCTGGAACTCGGCGTGCCGCTCGGCACCCGCTATGCCGGCAGCGGCAACAACGCGATCCGCGACCAGCGGCTGGCGCTGCGCTGGGTCCGCCAAAACATCGCGGCCTTCGGTGGCGATCCGAGACGGGTCACCCTGGCCGGCGAATCGGCCGGTGCCAAGGACGTGGCCGCGTTGGCCGCTTCGCCTTCTGCCCGCGCGCTGTTCTCGCGCGTCATCCTGGAGAGCGGCGGCGGTCGCACCGTGCTCTCGATGCCAGCGGCCCGCGAGATCACCACCGAGTACCTGCGCCTGCTGTCGCTGCCGCCGCACAAGGTGACGGCGCTGCCGCATCTCGACCTCGACCGGCTGATCGAGGCGCAGCACGAGCTGGTGCTGGACCCGCCGCACAATTTTCCGCTGCGCCCGGTGGTCGACGGCGTGCTGCTGCCGGCGATGCCGGAGGATGCGATCCGCGCCGGCTGCATGCAGTCGCGGCCGCTGCTGCTCGGTACCAACCGCGACGAGAGCCGCTTGTTCCTGGGACACGACGCGGCGACGCAGCCGCTGCAGGCGCGCAATCTGGCCAACCTGCAGCCGGACGCCTTCGAGCGCATCCTGCAGCATTACGACGCCTCGATCACGCCGCCCGACCCTGCCGAGCTGCGCTGGCGGGCGCTGACCGCGGAGGAATACTGGATCCCGTCGCTCAGGGTCGCGGAGGCGCAGTGCCATGCCGGGGGCGCCGTCTGGATGTACCGCTTCGATCGCGCGGCGCAGGACGGGGTGTTCACCGGACGCGCGGCGCATGCCAGCGAGCTCGCCTATGTCTGGAGCAACCCCGGCGACGGGAACCTCGCCCCGCTCGATGCCGGCTTTGACGCGGAGCTGGCGGCAACAATGCATGCGGCCTGGGTGGCGTTCATCGTCGGCGGTGCGCCTGCGGCCGCCGGCCTGCCGGACTGGCCGCGCTACGAGATCCCCCAGCGGCGGACGATGATCCTGAATGTCACGAGCGCCGTGCAGGATGATCCGGACGCGCTGGAGCGCAGGCTATGGGCCGGCGCGCTCGGCGCCACCTGATCGCCAAGCCTCTCGAAGGGAGCAGTGCTCCGGTGTTCAGAGACCGTCTGAGAATGCGCTACGCTGAGTGAGAGGCGCCAACGGCGCCGGCCGTCGTGGCTTTCGAGAACCGGAGCGGAGCGGCCGTCTGGCCGTGAGCACCGGAAGCGCAGAGAGCCGCGTCGGATTGCCAGCGTAGTAGCATTATCGGACGGTTTCTCACACGGAGTAGTACATCTCGAATTCTACCGGATGCGGGGTATGCTCGAAGCGATAGACCTCGGCCCACTTGATCTCGCAATAGGCCGCGATCTGGTCCTTGGTGAACACGCCGCCGGCGAGCAGGAACTCGTGGTCGGCCTCGACCGCGCGCAGCGCCTCGCGCAACGAGCCCGAGACCGTCGGGATGCTCTTCAGTTCCTCCGGCGGCAGGTCGTAGAGATCCTTGTCCATCGCCTCGCCGGGATGGATCTTGTTGCGTATGCCGTCCAGCCCGGCCATCAGCATCGCGGCGAAGGCGAGGTAGGGGTTCGCGGCCGGGTCCGGGAAGCGTACCTCGACCCGCTTGGCCTTCGGGCTGGTCGCATACGGGATGCGGCACGAGGCCGAACGGTTGCGCGCCGAGTAGGCCAGCAGCACCGGCGCCTCGAAGCCCGGGATCAGCCGCTTGTAGGAATTGGTGGACGGGTTGGTGAAGGCGTTCAGCGCCTTCGCGTGCTTGATGATGCCACCGATATAGTAGAGCGCGGTGTCCGACAGGTCGGCATAGCCGTTGCCGGCGAAGACCGGCTTGCCGTCCTTCCAGATCGACTGGTGCACGTGCATGCCCGAGCCGTTGTCGCCGTGGATCGGCTTGGGCATGAAGGTCGCGGTCTTGCCGTACGAGTGCGCGACGTTGTGGATGCAGTATTTATAGATCTGCAGCTGGTCGGCCATCTTGGTCATCGGACCGAACTTCATGCCGAGCTCGTGCTGGCTCTGCGCCACCTCGTGATGATGCTTCTCGATCCCCAGCCCCATCTCGCCCATGGTCGAGAGCATCTCGGCGCGCAGGTCGTTCTCGCTGTCGACCGGAGGCACCGGGAAGTAGCCGCCCTTGACGCTCGGGCGGTGGCCCATGTTGCCTTCGGGGTAGTCCTTGAGCGACGCGCCCGGCCCCTCGATGCTGTCGACCTGGTACAGGCCGTAATTCGCGCCGGTGCCGTACTTCACGCTGTCGAAGATGAAGAACTCGGCCTCGGGTCCGAAGAAGGCGGTGTCGCCAATCCCGGTGGATTTCAGATACTGCTCGGCAAGCTTGCAGGTGCCGCGTGGATCACGGTTGTAGAGCTGCCCGGTGGACGGCTCGACGATGTCGCAGAGCAGGATCATCTGCGGCTTGGCGGCAAACGGATCCATGACCGCGGTCTCGGGGTCCGGCATCAGGATCATGTCGCTCTCGTTGATCGCCTTCCAGCCGGCGATCGACGAGCCGTCGAACATGATGCCGTCTCGGAACACCTCCGCCTCTATGGTCGAGACATGCTGGGTGGTGTGGTGCCACTTGCCGCGCGGATCGGTGAAGCGCAGGTCGACATATTCGACCGAATGCTCCTGCAGCAGCTCCATGACCTTGCTGACATGATCGGGAGCGGGAGCGCGGGGGGGCGGCACGGGAGCGGGTGCCGACGCTTTCTTCGCCATACGGATCTACCTGTTGTTGCAACAACCGCATGCGGCGGCCGTCTGGAAGTGGCTCGGTTCGAATTCAATCACGCGACGAGGGTTGTCGAAGCGTGCAGGCACCGTCAGACGGCATCCTCGCCGCGCTCGCCGGTGCGGATGCGTATCACCTCGTCGAGCGAGCTCACGAAGATCTTGCCGTCGCCGATCCGCCCGGTCCGCGCCGCGTCCACGATGGCCTCGACCGCGCGCTCGACCGCCCGGTCCTCGCAGACCACCTCGATCTTCACCTTGGGCAGGAAGTCGACGACATACTCCGCTCCGCGATACAGCTCGGTGTGGCCCTTCTGGCGGCCGAACCCCTTGGCCTCGGTGACGGTGATGCCCTGCAGACCGATCTCGTGCAGCGCCTCCTTCACCTCGTCGAGCTTGAAGGGCTTGATGATGGCCTCGATCTTTTTCATGCGCCGCCGGCGACCCGGCTTCCTCCCTTGAACCCATTGCAGGCGCTGCTCGCGCCAGGGGTGCGGTTCCGCCGGCTTGAGCCGGACTGCCTGTCGGCGCGAAGCATGTGAGGCATGGTTCCGCCGGGCGGCAGGGTTGCACAAGGTGGCACGCACGGCAATCGCACCCCATAACTTGGCCACCTCTTCCGGGCCACCGCTTCCGGCCAACCGTCAGCCTGTGGAATCCGCCCGCCGATGCAGCGTGTCATCCGATGAAGCGTGTCATTTAATGAAGACTGGCAACAGCATGCTGTCCGCCCTGCCCACCACCATCTTCACGGTGATGTCGGCGCTCGCCGTGCAGCACGAGGCGATCAACCTGGGACAGGGGTTCCCGGATACCGAGGGCCCGGAGGACATCGTGCGGGCCGCGGCCGCGGCACTGCTCGACCAGCGCAACCAGTATCCGCCGCTGACCGGACTGCCCGAGCTGCGCGCTGCCGTGGCCGCGGTGAACCGGCGCTTCTACGGGCTCGCGGTCGATCCCGCGACCGAGGTGGTGGTGACCTCGGGCGCCACCGAGGCGCTCGCCGCCTCGCTCGCCGCCCTGATCGACCCGGGCGACGAGGTGGTGCTGATCGAGCCGCTCTACGACACCTACCTGCCGACGATCCGTCTGCTCGGCGGGATCCCCCGCCTGGTGCGTCTGCACGAGCCGGACTGGTCGCTCGACCGCGCCGAGCTGGCCGCCGCCTTCGGGCCGCGCACCAAGGCGATCCTGCTGAACTCGCCGATGAACCCGACCGGCAAGGTGTTCACCCAGGAGGAGCTCGGCTGCATCGCCGATCTGCTGGTGCAGCACGACGCCTACGCCGTGTGCGACGAGGTGTACGAGCACCTGGTGTTCGCCCCCGCGCGGCATGTGCCGCTGATGACGCTGCCGGGCATGCGTGAGCGCTGCCTGCGCATCGGCAGCGCCGGCAAGAGCTTCTCGCTGACCGGCTGGAAGGTCGGCTACGTGACGGCGCCGGCGCCGCTGGCCGCCATCGTCGCCCGCGCGCACCAGAACCTCACCTTCACCACGCCGCCGAACCTGCAGCGCGCGGTCGCACTCGGCCTGTCGCGTGACGCGGCCTATTTCGAGGCGCTGTCGACGAGCCTCGCAGCCAGGCGCGACCTGCTCAGCGCCGGGCTCGGGCGGATCGGGTTCGCGGTGCTGCCCTGCTCGGGCAGCTACTTCGTGATTGCAGACTTCCGGCCGCTCGGCTTCGACGGCGACGCCATCGCCTTCTGCCGCCACATCACCGAGCATGCCCGGGTGGCGGCAATCCCGGTGCCGGCCTTCTACGATCGCGGCAACGGGCCACAGCATCTGGTCCGCTTCGCGTTCTGCAAGCGCGAAGCGGTGCTGAACGAGGCGATCGACCGGCTGGCCGCGCTGTTTGGCAGCAATTGACCCGGCCCGGCGCAGCAATTGACTGGGCTCGGTGGTTACCCTAGATCGGGCGCCTGATGTGGCGGACGTAGCTCAGCTGGTAGAGCGCCAGGTTGTGGTCTTGGATGTCGCGGGTTCGAGCCCCGTCGTTCGCCCCAGTTCCTTCACATCATGACCGCCGGATTGATCCTCGCCGGGGGCGCCGGGCGGCGCATGGGCGGCCTCGACAAGCCGCTGCTGAAACTCGGCGACCGCACGCTGCTGCAGCATGTCATCGATCGGCTGGCCCCGCAGCTCGGGCCGCTCGCGCTCAGTGCCAACGGCGAGCCGGCGCGCTATGCCTGCTATGGCCTGCCGGTGCTGGCCGACGAGGTTCCCGACCAGGGGCCGCTGGCCGGCCTGCTGCGCGGGCTCGACTGGGCGGCGGCGGCGGGGTGCAGCACTCTCGTCAGCGTGCCCGGCGACACGCCCTTCATCCCGGACAACCTGCTGGGCGCCTTGTCGCCGGCGCCCGCAGTGGCCGTGTCGGACGGACGCCGGCATCATCTGGTGGCGCACTGGCCGGTCGAGTGCCGCATGGACCTCCGCAGCTTCCTCGCCGCCGATGACCGCCGCTCGGTGTTCGTGTTCTCCCGCCTGCTCGGCATGCGCGAAGTGGAGTTCGGCCTCCCCGACCCGTTCTTCAACATCAACACGCCAGACGACCTCGCCGCTGCGGCCGAGCGGTTGGCGCCATCGCCGCCAGCCCCTGCTCGAGGCTGATCGGCTCGATCCCGAGCAGGTCGCGCATCGGGCCGATGTCGAAGGCCTTGTCCTCCAGCAGGCGGCGTATCTCGGCCGGGCCGATCGTGGGCAGTCCCGGCAGCGCCATCGTCAGCATCGAGAGCGGGATCAGCAATGCCGCCGGAACCGCGAGCACCGGCCGCGGCCGCAGGCCCCAGGCGCGGGCGATCGCGGCCGCGAACTCGCGGTAGGAGATCGGTTCCGGGCCGGCGACGACCAGGCTGTGTGGCCCGATCCATTCCCGGCGCAGGCAGGCCAGGATGGCGCGGGTCAGGTCGGACTGGTTGATCGGCTGCACCAGGGCGCGGCCACCGCCGGGCAGCGGCACCGCCGGCAGGCGACGCAGGAGCGACGCGAGACGGCGGATATTGTTCTCGCCGTCGGCGCCATAGATCATCGTCGGGTGCAGCATGATGCCGCACCGCCTGGATCGCAGCAGCGCCCGCTCGCCGGCCAGCACGCCGTTGCAGTGCGCGTCCGGCCAGCGGGTGAATTTGCGCGTGCTGCCGAGGAACACCAGTTGCGCAAATGCGGGCGCCGCCGCGATCACGCGCTCGGCGTTGCGCGCATGCGCGGTGCAGACGATGTGGGTGGCGTCCGACAACGCCACGGCCAGGGCGGCAGGCTCCTCGAGGTCGGCCAGGCGGGCATCGCCGGCAAGCCCGGTCCGCTGCCATCGCTCCCGGCTGCGCACCACCGCGACCACCCCGGCGCCGGCAGCCAGCAGCGCCCGGCTCAACGCCGCGCCGGACCGGCCGGACGCGCCGATGACATGCACCCGCGCCGGCAGCCCGTCGCTCAACCCGCCGCCCTCGGATCTACGGTAATGAGATACCGCAGCAGAAAATCCTTTTGCTGGCGGGGGTTTCCTGCATCGGGCTTGACGCGGGCGACCGGCGCGATCATAACGCGCGCTCCTTCGAGCCCACCTGACGGAACCCATCATCCATGAAGACCACCCTCTCGCTGAAGCCCGCGGAGGTGACGAAGGGCTGGATCCTGATCGATGCCGACGGCCTCGTTCTCGGCCGGCTTGCCGCCATCATCGCCCAGCGCCTGCGCGGCAAGCACAAGCCGCAGTTCACCCCGCATGTCGATTGCGGCGACAACGTCGTCGTCGTCAATGCCGAGAAGGTCCGCCTCACCGGCAACAAGGCCGGCCAGAAGCTGTTCCACTACCACACCGGCTATGCCGGCGGGATCAAGCAGCGCACGATCGCGCAAAGGCTCGAGGGCAAGAACCCGGGCCATGTGATCACCAAGGCGGTGGAGCGCATGATCACCCGCGGCCCGCTGCAGCGCGCGCAGATGAAGCATCTGCATGTGTATGGCGGCGGTGCGCATCCGCATGACGGCCAGCAGCCGGTGTCGCTCGACGTCGCCGGCCTGAACCGCAAGAACTCCGTCAACGCCAAGAAGAGCATCGGAGCCTGACCATGTCCGACACCCAGACCCCCCGCACCGGCTCGCTGGCCGACCTGAAGGACCTTGCGGTCAGCGCCGGCGTGGCGGTGACGCCGGACGATGCGCCGCGCTACGAAGTCAAGCGTGATGCGCTCGGGCGCTCCTACGCGACCGGCCGCCGCAAGAACGCCATCGCCCGCGTCTGGATCAAGCCCGGCCGCGGCGAGATCAGCGTCAACGGCAAGAAGGTCGGCACCTACTTCGCCCGTCCGGTGCTGCGCATGCTGATCACCCAGCCGTTCCTGGTCGCCGATCGCTACAACCAATTCGACGTCTATTGCACGGTGACCGGCGGCGGCCTGTCCGGCCAGGCGGGTGCGCTGCGGCATGGTATCAGCCGGGCGCTGACCTATTACGAGCCGGGCCTGCGCGGCATCCTCAAGGTCGCCGGCTTCCTGACCCGCGACAGCCGCGTGGTCGAGCGCAAGAAGTACGGCCGCGCGAAGGCCCGTCGTTCGTTCCAGTTCTCCAAGCGCTGATCCTGGCCTCAGGGTCCGAACCGGCAGGGCGGGACCTTCGGGTTCCGCCCTTTTTCTTGTAGATCCGGTGTTCCAGCGGAGGGACCGGCCGATGACCGCCAGCATCTTCATTGACGGCGAGGCCGGCACCACAGGCCTGGGCATACGCACCCGCCTGCAGGACCTGCCGGTGACGGTGCGCTCGATCGCGCCGGACCGCCGCCGCGATCCCGAGGCGCGGCTGGCGCTGATGCGCGAGGTCGATCTGGTGGTGCTGTGCCTGCCGGACGACGCGGCGCGCGAGTCCGCAGGCCTGGTGGCGTCACTCGGAGCGGATGCGCCGCGGCTGCTCGACGCAAGCACGGCGTTCCGGACCGCGCCGGACTGGGTCTATGGCTTCGAGGAACTGGCAGCCGGACAGGCGGAGGCGATCGCTTCGGCGCCGCGCGTCTCCAATCCAGGCTGCTATGCGACCGGTGCGATTGCGCTGCTGCGGCCGCTTGTCGATGGGGGGCTTATCCCGGCTGATCTGCCGCTCTCGATCAATGCGGTCAGCGGCTATTCCGGTGGCGGCCGCAGCATGATCGCGGCGCACGAGGCCACGGGCGGTCCGGCTTTCCTGATGTACGGCCTCGGGCTCGCGCACAAGCACCTGCCTGAGATCACGACGCACGCCCGTTTGCGCACGCCGCCGGTCTTCGTGCCCTCGGTCGGGCACTTCGCCCAGGGCATGATCGTCTCGATCCCGCTGCATCTCGCGCAACTCGGCGGCCCCTCGGCGACCGATCTGCTGGATTGTCTGCAGGCGCACTATGCCGGCTGCGACGCGGTCAGCGTGGTGCAGGCCGCACCGGACCTGACCGCCGAAACGCTGGCCGGCAGCGACCGCATGGAACTGAGCGTGCATGCCGGCACGTCCGGCGCGCATGCGCTGCTGACGGCGCGGCTCGACAATCTCGGCAAGGGCGCATCCGGCGCCGCCCTGCAGAATATCCGGCTGATGCTGGGGCTCAGGTCAGCTCGGTGACGCTGTTGATGATGCGCGACACCATGCCGTACTTGATCGCCTCTTCCGCGCTCATCCAGTAGTTGCGGTCGGTGTCCTTGGCGACCTTCTCGTAGGTCTGGCCGGTCTCGCGCGAGAACAGCCGGTTGAGACGCTCGCGCATCTTGATGATCTCGCGCGCCTCGATGTCGATATCCACCGCCGGACCGCGCACGCCGCCCATCGGCTGGTGCAGCAGGAAGCGCGTGTTCGGCAGGCACAGGCGCCGCTCCTTCACGCCGGCGACGAAGATCAGGGCGCCGGCGCTGGCGACCCAGCCGGTGCCGATGATGCGCACCGGCGCCACGCTGTCCACGAACCGGATCATGTCGTGGATGGTGTCGCCGCTCTCCACGTGGCCGCCGGGCGAGTTGACATAGACGTCGATCGGCTTGTCCGAGGCGCCGGCCAGCGCCAGCAGCCGGCCGGTGACGTCGCGCGCCACCTTGTCGTTGATCGCTCCGAAGATCAGCACCTTGCGCTGGTCGAACAGGCGGCTCTCGAGCTCGTTGATCGGCGAGGAGAGGGTCTTGTTGTCTCCAGGTTCCTTGGGCTCCGGACCGTTCGGCTCCGGGATATCGGGGCCATCAGGGTTTTCCGGATCCTCATCGTCCATCCGGATACGGTGTGTCGGCGACATGCCGTTCATGCTTGGTCTCCCTGTAGCCGGATCGCTGATCCGCTGTTGGTATCCTGTTTCGGCGCCTCGTCCAAGCAGTCGGGCCAGGCTGGCGGCTTGCTTCCGGGCCGGGCCACGCTAAACCCTGCAGGCAAGCGGGATCGGGACAGACATGGGCAATAACTGGCCAGGACCAAGAGCGCGTCGACGGCCGTTGGTCGCTCTTGCGCCCGCCCTGGCGCCCGCCCTGGCGCTGGCATCGGCCCTGACCCTGGACGGCTGCGGCGGCCGCGACACCGTGGATACCCCGGTCAACTGGTGGCATCAGCTGCAGGGCGGCGAGATCGCCAAGCAGCGCCCGCCGCCGCCAGGGGTGAACGATCCGTATCCGCATGTCGGCACGGTGCCGGCGAAGGCCCCGGTGTTCGCCTCCGCGGCGTTGCGCGAAACGGTGACGGCGTCGTTGTTGCGGCAACGCAACCTCACCACCCGGGTGGATGCCAACGATCCGCTGCCGCCGCCGGTGCTGCCGGCGCATCCGGCAAAGCCGGCCGCGGGGGCTCCGCCGGCCCCCGCGGCGCCCGGGTCATCCTCGGCGACACTCGACGCGGCGCAGGCGGCACCGGCCGCCACTGCCGGCGGCAAGGCGCCGGCGTCTGCGGCCGCCAACGCTCCCGGCGCTGCCGCGGCGGCGGCGGATACCGATCCCGAGATCGCCATGCCGGCGGTGGACGTGCCGGCCGCCGCGGCGGATGCCGGGAGCGGCACCGTCACGCTGCCTGCCATCCCCGGCGGGCCGCCCGCGTCGCCCCGCCTGCCTGGGCTGCAGGTGGAGGAAGCCGCCGCACGGGCCTCGGCGTCGGCGCCGGCGATGCTGCCCGACTACCAGGTGGCGCCCCCGACCGGCACGCAGATCGCCTTCGTCGGCAACACCGATGTCGTGCAATCCGGAGAGACCGGGCTGGTGCATGCGATCGCCGTCCGGCGCGGCGCCGGCACCGTCATGGTGCATGGCTATGGCGACGCGGCATCGTCGGAGCCGGACGCACAGGCGGACGCGCTGAGCCTTGCGACCCTGCGCGGCCGGGCGGTGGCCGACATGCTGCGCGCCCAGGGCGTGCCGGCGCGCGCGATCCGGCTGCAGGCGGACGCATTCGGTCGCGGCGCCAGCCTCACTCTGGTACAGTAACGACAGCCGCCGCCGTTGCCGCGTCCGGATGCCGGTCCAGAGAGATCATCCAGAGAGCCCATGATGAGCGAAGAGTTCCACCGCATCCGCCGCCTGCCGCCCTACGTGTTCGCCGAGGTCAACAAGGCCAAGGCGGCGGCCCGGGCGCGCGGCGCGGACATCATCGATCTCGGCATGGGCAACCCGGACAGCCCGACGCCGCCGCACATCGTCGCCAAGCTGATCGAGACGGTGGCCGACCCGCGCTCGCACCGCTACTCGGTGAGCAAGGGCATCCCGGGCCTGCTGAAGGCGCTCGCCGTGTACTATGCCCGCCGCTTCGACGTGCAGCTCGACCCGGCGACCGAGGTGGTGGCGACGCTGGGGTCCAAGGAGGGCCTCGCCAACCTGTCCGCCGCGATCACCAGCCCTGGCGATACCATCCTGGTGCCGAACCCGTCCTATCCGATCCACCAGTTCGGCTTCATCATCGCCGGCGCCTCGGTGCGCTCGATCCCGGCCCGGCCCGACGAGGACATGCTGCGGGCGCTGGAGCGGGCGGTCCGGCATTCGGTGCCGAAGCCGACCGCGCTGATCGTGAATTTTCCTTCGAATCCGACCGCCTTCGTGGCCGGCCTGGATTTCTACAAGGAACTGGTGGCCTTCGCGCGGCGCGAGGAGATCTGGATCCTGTCCGATCTGGCGTACGCCGAGATCTATTTCGGCGACACGCCGCCGCCCTCGATCCTGCAGGTGCCGGGCGCCAAGGAGGTCGCGGTCGAGTTCACCTCGCTGTCCAAGACCTACTCGATGGCCGGCTGGCGCATGGGATTTGCCGCCGGCAATCCGCGTCTGATCAATGCGCTGACCCGCATCAAGTCCTATCTCGACTACGGCGCCTTCACGCCGATCCAGGTGGCGTCGGTCGCCGCGCTGAACGGGCCGCAGGAGTGCGTCGAGCAGATGCGCGCGCTGTATCGCGACCGCCGCGACGTGCTCATACGCGGCTTGTCGGCGGCGGGCTGGGACGTGCCGTCGCCGGAGGGCTCGATGTTCGCCTGGGCGCCGATCCCGGAGCGTTTCGTGCCTCTCGGCAGTGTCGGCTTTGCGAAACTGCTGATGCAGGAAGCCGGCGTGGCCGTGGCCCCGGGCCTGGGCTTCGGCGAGTATGGCGAAGGCTTCGTGCGCATCGGCTTGGTCGAGAACACCCAGCGGCTGCGCCAGGCGACGCGCAATATCCGCAGCTTCCTGAATGCGCATAATGGCGGCCCGGCGCGCGGCGATATCGCGGCCGATGCCCCGATGGCTGCCGCCCCGCTGGCTGCCATATCGTGACGGTTCCGGGCGCCGGTCCCGCGCGAGCGCCGCTGCGCATCGGCGTCGCCGGGCTCGGCACTGTCGGCGTCGGGGTGCTGCGCCTGCTCGAGGCCAATGCCGAGCTGATCGCCGCTCGCGCCGGGCGGCCGATCGTGATTGCCGCGGTGGCCGCGCGCGACCGCGCCCGTGAGCGCGGCATCGACCTGGCCGGGCTGCGCTGGCACGAGGATGCATGCGGGCTGGCCACCGATCCCGCTATCGATGTCGTGGTCGAGCTGATCGGCGGCGCGGACGGGGCGGCACGGCAGGTGGTCGAGGCGGCGCTCGCGGCCGGACGTCCGGTGGTCACCGCCAACAAGGCGCTGATCGCGATCCACGGCGCGGCGCTGGCCGCGATCGCCGAACGATGCGGCGTGCCGCTGTGCTTCGAGGCCGCGGTGGCGGGCGGCATCCCGGTGATCAAGGCGGTGCGCGAA
The DNA here is from genome assembly GCF_965277665.1 of Lichenicoccus sp. Classification (GTDB taxonomy): domain Bacteria; phylum Pseudomonadota; class Alphaproteobacteria; order Acetobacterales; family Acetobacteraceae; genus Lichenicoccus. Next base: position 3,257,969 of record NZ_OZ255835.1, on the reverse strand, counting down.
GGGCTCGCGGCCGACCGGCTGACGCGGGTCGGCGGCATCCTGAACGGCACCTGCAACTACATCCTCACCGCGATGCGCGAGAGCGGCCGCGACTTCGCCACCATCCTCGCCGAGGCGCAGGCGCTGGGCTATGCGGAAGCCGATCCGTCCACCGACATCGACGGGATCGATGCCGCCCACAAGCTTGCCATCCTGGCGGCGCTGGCCTTCGGACGGCCGGTGGATTTCGGTTCCGTGCATGTCGAGGGCATCCGGGCGATCGGCGCGCTCGATATCGCCTTCGCGCAGGAGCTCGGCTACCGGATCAAGCTGCTCGGCATTGCCCGGCTGACCGAGGCCGGCGTCGAGGCGCGGGTGCATCCGTGCCTGGTGCCGCAGACGGCGCCGATCGCACTCGTCGAGGGCGTGTTCAACGCGGTGTTCGCCGAGGGCGACTTCGTCGGCCGCATCATGCTCGAAGGTCGCGGCGCCGGGGCCGGCCCGACCGCGTCCGCGGTGGTCGCGGACCTGATCGACATCGCGCGTGGCACCACCGTCCCGGTCTGGGGCGCCAATGCCGAGCAGTTGTCGCAGGTCGTCAGCGTGCCGATCGGCGAGCGCCTGGGTGACTACTATCTCCGGCTGCACGTGCTGGACCGGCCCGGCGTGATCGCCGAGATCGCCGCGATCCTGCGCGACAGCGGCGTTTCGCTGAAGAGCATGCTGCAGCATGCGGCGCCTGACGATGTGGCCGGCGGCGATGCACCGGACGCCGTGCCGATCGTGCTGGTCACCCACCAGACGCGCGAAGTCGCGATGCGCCGCGCGCTGGATCTCATTGCCGCCCTTGACGTCGTCGTCGAGCCGCCGGCCATGATCCGCATCGAAGCCGGCTGAAAGATGGTCTGAGAATGCACTACGCTGGCGATCCGACGCGGCTTTTCTGCGCTCCGTTGCTCACGGCCAGAAGGCCGCTCCGCTCCGGTGCTCGAAAAGCCACGCCGGCCGGCGCCCAGGGCGCCTCTCATCCAGCGTAGCCCATTCTCAGACCATCTTTGATGAGGATTCAGCCCATGCCCGAGAAGAAGCAGTCCTACCAGGCCAGTGATCGCAACCTTGCGCTCGAACTGGTGCGGGTGACGGAGGCGGCGGCGCTGGCGGCGTCGCGCTGGACCGGGCGCGGCAACAAGAACGAGGCGGACGGCGCCGCGGTCGAGGCGATGCGGCTCGCCTTCGATACCGTCGCCATCGACGGCACCGTGGTCATCGGCGAAGGCGAGATGGACGAGGCGCCGATGCTCTATATCGGCGAGAAGGTCGGGGCCGGCGGCCCTGCGATGGATATCGCGGTCGATCCGCTCGAGGGCACCTCGCTGACGGCGAAGAACGCGCCCAATGCGCTGACCGTCGTGGCCCTCGCAGAGCAGGGCAACTTCCTGCACGCGCCCGACATCTACATGGACAAGATCGCCGTCGGCGCCGGCCTGCCGCCCGACGTGGTGAGCCTTGATGCGTCGATCGAGAGCAATCTGCACAACCTGGCGCGCGCCCTGAAAACCACGATCGAGGAACTCACCCTCTGCACGCTCGACCGCGACCGGCACGAGGAGCTGATCGCAAAAGCCCGCGAGGCCGGAGCGCGGGTCATGCTGATCACCGATGGCGACGTGGCCGGCGTGATCGCGGCCTGCCTGCCCGGCAGCGGCGTCGACATCTATGTCGGGTCCGGCGGTGCGCCGGAGGGCGTGCTGGCGGCGGCGGCGCTGCGTTGCGTCGACGGTTTCATGCAGGCGCGCCTGCTGTTCGAGAACAACGAGCAGGTGCTGCGCACGCGCAACATGGGGGAAGGCGACCCCAGGCGCCTGCTGACGCTGACGGATCTTGCGCGCGGCGACGTGCTGTTCTCGGCAACCGGCGTGACCAGTGGAGCGCTGCTGCGCGGCGTGCAGCGCACCGCCGAGCGCGGCGTCACCCACTCCATCGTCATGCGCTCGAAATCGGGCACGGTCCGCTTCATCGAGGGCCGGCACAACTTCGCCACCAAGACCTGGAGCCCGACCTGAACATCATCGCGGCTCGGACACCGGCCGCGGGGCCGGTGCTCGACATCGCGAGCAGCCTGAGCGGCCGGCGCTGGGTCGGGCGTTGCGAGGGGCTGGAGCAGGAGCGGCTGGCGGCGGCCATCGCGCAGAACTGCGGGGTGCCGGAGCTCGTCGGGCGCCTGCTGCATGCGCGTGGCGTCACCCTCGACGGTGCGGCACATTTCCTCGAGCCGACCCTGCGCGCCCTGCTGCCCGACCCGAGCTGCCTCACCGACATGGATGCTGCCGCCGACCGGCTCGCCGACGCCGTGGCTGGCGCCGAAACGGTCGGGATCTTCGGCGACTATGATGTGGACGGCGCGTGCGCCACCGGCCTGCTGGCCGGGCTGCTGCGCGAGCTCGGCTGTGCGGTGCTGACCCACGTGCCGGACCGGATGCTGGAAGGCTACGGGCCGAACGCGCCGGCGCTGGTCTCGATGGCGGAGCGCGGCGCCGGCCTGATCGTCTGCGTCGATTGCGGCACCGCCGCTCCGGAGCCGCTGGGCGCGGTGCTGGGCCGCGCCGACGTGGTGATCCTGGACCACCACAAGGCGGAGGGGCTGCCGCCGCCGGTGCTAGCCACGGTCAATCCGAACCGGCTCGACTGCGCCTCGGGGCTGGGCTCGCTGTGTGCGACCGCGATCGCCTTCCTGGCTGCGGTGGCGATGGTGCGGGTGCTGCGCCGGCGCGGCTGGTTCGCCGGACGGTCCGAGCCCGACCTGATCGCCCGCCTCGACATGGTGGCGCTGGCCACGATCTGCGACGTGATGCCGTTGACCGGCCTGAACCGGGCGCTGGTGACGCAAGGGCTGAAGGTGATGGGAAGGCGCGAGCGGATCGGCATCAATGCCCTGCTCGAGGTGGCGATGGCGCGGGACGCGCCGAACGCCTTCACTTGCGGCTTTGCGATCGGACCGCGCATCAATGCCGGCGGCCGCATCGCCCAAGCCGATCTCGGGCTGCGGCTGCTGCTGTGCGAGGATGCCGAGGAGGCACGGGCGCTGGCCGAGCGCCTCGACGGCGTCAACCGGCAGCGGCGCGGCGTCGAGGCGGCGATCCTGGATCACGCGATGGCGCTGGCGGCGGAGCAGGTGGCGGCTGGCCACGCCGTCCTGCTGCTCAGCGGCCCAGGCTGGCATCCCGGCGTGGTGGGCATCGTCGCCGGGCGCGTGAAGGAGCGGTTCAACCGGCCGGCGCTGGTCGGCGCCGAACTGGAGGATGGCAGCGTCAAGGGCTCGGGACGCTCCGTTCCCGGGCTCGATCTCGGCACGGCGATCATCGCGGCGCGGCAGTCCGGACTGCTGCTGACCGGCGGCGGCCACGCGATGGCGGCGGGTTTCTCGCTGCGCGCGGACGGGATTGCGGCCTTGCACGGCTTCCTCGACGAGCGGCTGGCGGAGGCGCGGCACCGCCCGGCGGCTCTCGACTTGTCGGTGGATGCGGTGCTGGGGGTCTCGGGCGCCAGCGCCGAGCTTGCGGCCCATGTCGGCCGGCTGGGGCCGTTCGGGCCCGGTAACGACGAACCGGTGTTCGCGGTGCCCAATGTGCGGGTGGTGCGGGCCGACCGGATCGGCAAGGAGGGCAACACGCTGCGGCTGATGGTCGAGGGCGAGGGCGGCGGTCCGAGGCTCAAGGCGCTGCTGTTTCGCGCCAACGAAGCCCCCCTGACCGCGGCGCTCGAAAGCCGCGACGGCGCGCGGCTGCATCTGGCTGGCCAGTTGCGCGCGCAGGCGTGGCAGGGGCGCGTCGAGGCCGGCTTCTTCATCGCGGATGCAGCCCGCCCGAGCGTGGCTTGACCGATCCGGCCCCGCTCCGCTACCCACCCGGGCCATGCGTCCCGTTCGTCTAGTGGCCTAGGACACCGCCCTTTCACGGCGGTAACACGGGTTCGAACCCCGTACGGGACGCCAGCGGGACGACCTGACCCCCTGCCCTGAGGCACCCGGCTCTTTCCCGCGCCCGCATTGTTGCTACAATCCGGCAGTGGCACCGGGGCGACCCGGGCATGGACCGCGTCGATCGACGCGCTAGAGCCTGATCGTCTCAGGCTGGATCAGCCTGAGACGTAAACCAATCTCTAGATCAATGTGGCAGAGCGGGAGAGAGAGATGGACGGAGACAGCGTCGGCCAGTGCCCCATGAGGGGCGTGGCTCCCAGCAACTCGACGGCGTGGCCCAGGTCCAACCAGGAATGGTGGCCGAACCAGCTCAACCTCAAGATCCTGCACCAGCACTCGGTCGTCGCCAATCCGCTGAAGGCGGACTTCAACTACGCCGAGCAATTCAAGAGCCTCGACCTGGCGGCGGTGAAGCAGGACCTGTTTGCCCTGATGACCACGTCGCAGGACTGGTGGCCGGCCGATTTCGGGCATTACGGGCCGCTGTTCATCCGCATGGCATGGCATAGCGCGGGCACCTACCGGATCGGCGACGGCCGCGGCGGCGCCGGCTCCGGCACCCAGCGCTTCGCGCCGCTGAATTCGTGGCCCGACAATGCCAATCTCGACAAGGCGCGGCTGCTGCTCTGGCCGATCAAGCAGAAATATGGCCGCAAGATCTCCTGGGCCGACCTGATGGTGCTCACCGGCAACTGCGCGCTGGAGTCGATGGGGCTCAAGACGTTCGGCTTCGCCGGCGGCCGGGTGGATGTCTGGGAGCCCGAGGAGGACATCAACTGGGGCCCGGAAGATACCTGGCTCGACGACAAGCGCTACAGCGGCGACCGCGAGTTGGCCGACCATCTCGGTGCGGTCCAGATGGGGCTGATCTACGTCAACCCGGAGGGGCCGAACGGCTCCCCCGATCCGCTCGCCTCTGCCCGCGACATCCGCGAGACCTTCGCGCGCATGGCGATGAACGACGAGGAGACGGTGGCGCTGGTCGCCGGCGGCCACACCTTCGGCAAGAGCCACGGCGCGGCCAGTGCCGGGGAGTATGTCGGGCCGGAGCCCGAGGCGGCCGGCATCGAGCAGATGGGCCTGGGCTGGAGCAACAGCTACCGCACCGGCCGCGGCCCGGACACGATCTCCAGCGGGCTCGAGGGCGCCTGGACCCCCGAGCCGACCAGGTGGGACAACGGCTACTACGACAACCTGTTCGGCTTCGAATGGGAGCAGCAGAAGGGTCCCGGCGGCGGCTGGCAGTGGCAGCCGAAGAACGGCGCCGGAGCCGACCAGGTGCCGGACGCGCATGACGCCAGCAAGCGCCACGCGCCGATGATGTTCACGTCGGACATCGCGCTGATCACCGACCCGGCCTACCTGGAGATCTCCAAGCGGTTCCATGCGAACCTCAACGAGTTCGCCGACGCCTTCGCCCGCGCCTGGTTCAAGCTGACCCATCGCGACATGGGGCCGCTGGCACGCTATCTCGGCCCGGAGGTGCCCGGCGAGGTGCTGCTGTGGCAGGACCCGGTGCCCGCCATCGACCATCCCCTGATCGGCGAGCCGGAGATCGCGACCCTGAAGGCGCGCCTCCTCGATTCCGGTCTGACCGTCTCGCAGCTGGTCTCGACCGCCTGGAAGTCGGCCTCGACGTTCCGTGGCACCGACAAGCGGGGTGGCGCCAATGGCGCGCGCCTCCGTCTTGCGCCGCAGAAGGACTGGGCGGCGAACGAGCCGGCGGAGCTTGCGAAGGTGCTGCAGACGCTGGAGCGGATCCAGGCCGAGTTCAATGCAAGCCAGTCCGGCGGCAAGCAGGTCTCGCTCGCCGACCTGATCGTGCTCGGCGGCTCCGCTGCCGTCGAGAAGGCGGCCCGCGATGCCGGGCACGCCGTGACGGTGCCGTTCACGCCGGGCCGTACCGACGCATCGCAGGAGCAGACCGACGTGCAGTCCTTCGCCGTGCTGGAGCCGAAGGTCGACGGCTTCCGCAACTATGTCGGCGACGCGCGTGGCAAGCACGAGGAAGTCCACCTGGTCGACCGGGCGCACCTGCTGTCGCTGACCGGGCCCGAGATGACGGTCCTGGTCGGCGGCCTGCGGGTGCTGGGTGCCAATTACGGTGGCACCGATCTCGGTGTCTTCACGAAGCGGCCGGGAACGCTGACCAACGACTTCTTCGTCAACCTGCTCGACATGACGACGACGTGGAAGGCGACCTCCGACGCCGACGACCGCTTCGAAGGCCGCGACCGCCGGACCGGCGAGCTGAAATGGACCGGCAGCCGCGTCGACCTGATCTTCGGGTCGAACTCGCTGCTCCGGGCGGTGGCGGAGGTGTTCGGATGCACGGACAGCCAGGAAGCCTTCGTGCAGGACTTCGTGGCGGTGTGGACCAAGGTGATGAACCTGGACCGGTTCGACCTGGCCTGAGACGACAAAGGCGGCATCCCGCATGGGATGCCGCCTTTGCCTTGGTCATCCAGGCAGCCGGATAACGATCTTGCCGACCTGCCGCCCACTCAGCAGCCGCTCGAACACGACGGGCGCCTCGTCGAAGTCGAAGGCCTGGTCGATGACGGGCTGCAGCCCGATCGCCACCGCGACGCGCAGCGTGGTGAAGTCGAGGCCGGGCACGTCGCCACCGGGAAATCCGATCAGCGCCACCACTGCCGCCGCCTGCGACGGCCCGCAAGGACTGCTGCATGGTCCCGGCGCGGGTTTGGGTTTCACGGTGAAATCGAGCGACCGGCCTCGGGCTCGGTGCCATCCGGCGCCTGGTCGCGCAGGAATGCGCCGAGCCGGGCGAAATGCGGTCCGCGCGGGTCGGTCGCGCGCCAGGCCAGGCCGATCAGCCGGCCGGCTGCCGCACCGCTCGCGCCGGCATCGAGCGGCCGCAGCCGCAGCAGGCCGCCGAGCGTGTCGGGCCCGTCGGTGGAGCGGGTGGCGAGCTGCGGCATCAGCGTGTAGCCCTCGCCGGCGGCGACCATGTGGCGCAGCATCTCCAGGCTGCTGGCGTGCCTCGCCTGGCGCCCCGTCGGGCCGGGCAGGTTGCACAGCGAGATCGCCTGGTCGCGCAGGCAATGCCCCTCCTCCAGCAGCAGCAGGTCGTGTCCCGGCAGGTCCTCCGGACGCAGTGCCGGTGCGTCGAGCAGGGCGTGGCGTGCGGGCAGCAGCAGCTGGAAGCGCTCGAAGAACAGCGCCGTGCTGTCGAGCTGGTCGCCGGCGAGGGGCAGTGCCGCGAGGATTGCATCGAGGCTGCCGCGCTGCAGCTGCTCGAGCAGCTCGATCGTGCGGCCCTCCTGCAGCAGCAGTTCCAGCCCGGCGAAGCGGTCGCGCAGCGACCGCAGCACCAGCGGCAGGTAGTACGGGCCGAGCGTCGGGATCACGCCGAGGCGTAGCGCCCCCTGCAGCGGATCGGCGCCCGCGCCGGCCATCTCCAGCAGCCCCAGCGCCTCGCGCAGCACCAGACGCGCCTGCCGCAACAGCACCTCGCCATGGCCGGTCAGCTCGATGCGTCGCGCCGTGCGCTCGAACAGGGGCGTGCCGAGCAGCGCCTCGAGCTTGCGTATCTGCCCGCTGAGCGCAGGCTGGCTGACCCCGCAGCGTTCGGCCGCGCGCCCGAAATGCCGCAGCTCCGCGACCGCGACCGCATATTCCAGGTCACGCAAGGAGAGGCCGCTCAGATGGGTCCGGGTCATGCCGCGTCGGCTCTCGTCTGCCGGCGCGACGGGCAGACGCATCGCCGGGGGCTTTGTTCGCCGTCTGGCGCAGGCGCTCCGGCTGGTTGCTGGCGGCGGTCCGGAAGCGCAAGTCGCATGATAGGTAGAGCCTATCGTTTACACAGGGACGATCGAATACCCTGATCAGCCACCGGGCTCTAGGGTTGCACTTTCAATGCGGAGAATCCGATGAGCGATGAAATCCTGACGACCACGGCCGGCTCGCCGCTGCCGGACAACCAGAACAGCCGCAGCGCCGGTCCGCGCGGCCCGCTTCTGCTCGACAACTACCAGCTGATCGAGAAGCTGGCACACCAGAACCGCGAGCGGATTCCCGAACGCGTGGTGCATGCGAAGGGGTCAGGCGCCTACGGCCGGCTTACCGTCACCCACGACATCACGCAGTACACCAAGGCAAGGCTGTTCAGCGAGATCGGCAAGACGACCGACCTGCTGATGCGCTTCTCGACCGTCGCCGGCGAGCGCGGCGCTGCCGACGCGGAACGGGACGTACGTGGCTTCTCGGTGAAGTTCTATACTGAGGAGGGCAACTGGGACCTGGTCGGCAACAACACGCCGGTGTTCTTCATCCGCGACCCGATGAAGTTCCCGGACTTCATCCGCACCCAGAAGCGCCATCCCCGCACCAACCTGCGCTCGCCGACCGCGATGTGGGATTTCTGGTCGCTTTCGCCCGAGAGCCTGCACCAGGTGGCGATCCTGTTCTCCGACCGGGGACTGCCGCAGGGCTACCGTCACATCAACGGCTATGGCAGCCACACTTTCAGCTTCTGGAACGATGCCGGCGAGCGCTACTGGGTGAAGTTCCACTTCAAGACCCTGCAGGGCCACAGGCACTGGACCAACGAGGAGGCCAACCAGATCATCGCCTGCGACCGCGAGAGCGCGCAGCGCGACCTCTATGACGCGATCGAGCGTGGCGATTTTCCGAAGTGGCGCCTGTTCGTCCAGATCATGCCGGAGCGGGACGCCGAGACGACGTCGTACAACCCGTTCGACCTGACCAAGGTCTGGCCGCACAGCGACTATCCGCTGATCGAGGTCGGCGAGGTGGCGCTGAACCGCAATCCGGAGCACTACTTCGCCGAGATCGAGCAGTCCTCGTTCTCGCCGTCGAACATCGTCCCCGGCATCGGCGTCTCGCCGGACAAGGTCCTGCAGAGCCGCCTGTTCGCCTATGCGGACGCGCATCGCTACCGCGTCGGCACCCACTACGAGATGCTGCCGGTCAACCGTCCGCACTCCGCGGTGAACACCTACCATGCCGATGGCCCGATGCGGCTCGACGCCCCGAAGGGCACCGACCACTTCTACGAGCCGAACTCCTTCGACGGCCCGGTCGAGCAGCCGACCGCGAAGGAGCCGCCGCTGCGCATCTCCGGCGATGCCGGCTGGTATGACCATCGCATCGGCAACGACGACTACACCCAGCCGGGCAACCTGTTCCGCATGTTCGACGAGAACCAGCGCCGCCGGTTCTTCGACAACATCGCAGCCGCGATGCAGGGCGTGCCGCCCGACATCATCGCGCGACAGATCGAGCACTTCCGCCGCGCGGATGCGGCCTGGGCGGCCGGCGTCGAGGCGGCGATCAAGGCGACGCACACCGACCCGGCCTCGGCCCCGACGACTGCCGCTGATGGGGGGGCTGCTGACGTGGCCGCCGCCGCGGAGTAACCTGCCCGGCATGCACAATGTCGGTATCCTGCTGATCAATCTCGGCACGCCGGACGGGACGGATTATCGTTCCGTCCGGCGTTATCTGTCGGAATTCCTCTCCGATCGCCGGGTCATCGAGGCGAATTCGCTGGTCTGGCAGCCGATCCTGCAGGGGCTGGTGCTCAGCCTGCGGCCACAGAGGAGCGGCCGGAACTACCAGCGGATCTGGAACACGGAGCGCAACGAGTCCCCGCTGCTCACCTATACCCGGGCGCAGGCGGAGAAGCTGGGACGCCGCCTGGCCGGCGAGCAGATCCCGGTGGTGTACGGCATGCGCTACGGCAGTCCGTCCATCGATGTCGCGATCAACCAGCTCATTGAGCAAGGCTGCGAGCGTATCGTGGTGCTGCCGCTGTATCCTCAATACAGCGCCACCACGACCGCAACCGCGAACGACCAGGTGTTCCGCACGCTCATGCGGCTGCGCCGGCAACCGGCCGTGCGCACCGTGCCGTCCTTCCCGGATCATCCGTCCTATATCGCGGCTCTCGATGCCTCGATCCGGCGCGCGCTCGCCGGCCTCGACTGGAAGCCCGACATCCTGGTGGCGTCGTTCCACGGCCTGCCGAAAAAATACGTGAAGCTGGGCGACACCTACGATGCCGAGTGCGAGCGTACGATCCGCGCCCTGCGCCGGTCGCTCGGCCTGAACGAGCAGACCTGCCTGCTCACCTACCAGTCGCGTTTCGGCCCCGCGAAGTGGCTGGAGCCCTACACCGCGCCCACGGTGGTCGAGCTGGCGAGGCACGGCCTGCGCAAGCTTGCCGTCGTGATGCCGGGGTTCCTCGCGGACTGCATCGAGACGCTGGACGAGATCGGCAACGAACTGCGCCAGGAGTTCCTGCATGCGGGCGGCGAGAAGTTCTTTGCGATCCCGTGCGTCAATGCCGACGAGGAAGCCATCGACATGCTCGAAACCCTCGCCCGCGCCGAGATCATGACCGGGCCCGCCAGGGTCATGGCATCACGATCTGCAGCTTGATGTCGGTCGGCCGAGCCGAGGCCGCCCGCTCGAAGGCCTCGACCGAACGCTCGAAGCCGAAGCTGTCGGCGATCAGCGGCTTGAGGTCCACCTTGCCGGAGGCGATCATCTCGATGGCACGGTCGAACACGTTGGCGTAGCGGAACACGGTCTCGATGCGGATCTCCTTGGCCTGCGCCGAGACGATGTCGAACGCCACCTTGTCCGGTGGCATGCCGACCAGCACCACGGTGCCCCCAGGACGCACGCAGGCGAGCACGTCGTCATAGACGCGCGGACTGCCGCTGGCCTCCAGCACCACGTCCGCGCCCCAATCAGGCCCGCACAGCGCGTCGATGCGATGGCGGAGCGTCTCGCGCGAGACGTTGACCGGGATCAGGCCGGGATAGCGCGCGGCAAGTTCCAGCTTCGGATCGACGACGTCGGAAATCACCACCCGGCCGGCGCCGCTGCCGAGTGCTGCGAGCGCCACCATCAGGCCGATGGTGCCGCAGCCGGTGACGAGGCAGGTGTCGCCGGGCTTGATCTTGCCCTTGACCGCCGCCTGCACGCCGATGGCGAACGGCTCGACCATGGCCCCTTCGGCAAAGCTGACATGGTCCGGCAGCCGGTAGGTGTAGGCGGCGGGATGCACCACCGAGCCGGTGAGACAGCCATGCACCGGCGGCGTGGCCCAGAACCGGACCGCCGGATCGACATTGTACAGCCCGAGCTTCGAGGCGCGCGAGTTCGGGTCGGGGATGCCCGGCTCCATGCAGACCCGATCACCGACCTTGAGCGTGCGCACGTTCGCGCCGGTCTCGGTGACGGTGCCGGACGCCTCGTGGCCCAGCACCATCGGCTCGCGCACGACGAACGGGCCGATATGGCCATGCGTGTAGTAGTGCACGTCGCTGCCGCAGATGCCGACGGTATGGATGGCGACGCGCACGTCATCCGGGCCCAGCGTCGCGGGCACCTCGATGTCGCGCAGGGCAAGCTCGTGCTGGCGTTCGAGAACGAGAGCGCGGGCAGCGGGGGCGCGGGCGGTGGTCACGGCAGTCTCCCTTCAAAGCGTCTTGAGCATGCCGCCATCGACGAAATAGGCGGAGCCGACACTGTAGGTAGCCTTGTCGGAGCAGAGGAACACGAAGAAGTTGGCCAGCTCCTGCGGCGTGCCGAAACGCTTGATCGGCGCGTGCTCGTCGGCCACGCCCTGCAGGTAGGCTTCCCAGTCGCCGCCGCTCTCGCTGGTGAGTTGCTTGGCCGTCTTGATCCAGTCAGGCGTGAGGATCAGGCCCGGATTGATGCAGTTGACGCGAATGTTGTCGCCGATCACCTCGGTCGCCAGGGTCTTGCTGAACATCATCAGCGCGGCCTTGGTGACGTTGTAGATCGGCTCGTACCAGAGCGGCTGGGCGGCGCAGATCGAGGCGTTGTGCAGCACCACGCCGCCGCCGCGGGTGCGCATCATTGGCACCAGGCCGCGCGCCAGCCGCACCGCGGCCATGACATGCAGGTCCCAGTACGACTGCCATTTCTCGTCCGGCGCTTGCATGACGGTCTCGTTCGATCCGGTGCCGGCATTGTTGATGAGGATATCGACGCCGCCCGCCGCCTGCGCCGCATCGATCACGGCTGCGGTTCCGAGCCCGGTTGCGACGTCGGCGGCGACCGCGGTGGCGCGGGTGCCATGCAGGGCGGCGATGCGCGCGGCCTCGGCCTGCAGCCGAGCCGCATCGCGCGCCACCATGATCAGGTCCACCCCCTCGGCGGCGAGGCCCTCGGCCACGGCGGAGCCGATGCCGACACTGGCGCCGGTGATGACGGCAACCTTGTTCCTCAGACCCAGATCCATCGGAGCGCCTCCCCCGACCGGTTCATGACCGGGGGTTCAACCTGGCCTGGGCGGGAGCGAAAGCTAGGAGTGGCGGGCGCCGGCTGTCAATTTCACGCATGCGAGCCCGCCGCATCGTGGTGCATGGGCGATGCCCTGATTTGGCCGCTTTTCGTCCCGATTTCAGCCATACCGCTGCTCATGCTGCACCGGCAATGCACCTTGCCTGGCTCCTACGCACTGCAACGCACTGGCTGCTCACGTTCGGCGAGGCCGCCCTGCTGGTCTGGGGCATCGCCCTGGCCGTGGCACTTGCGGCGTGGCTCGGCTGGTGCGCCACCTGGGTGCTGCGACGGCTCGGTGTCACGGGCCTGCTGGCAATGTCAGCCTCCCGGATGAAAGCAGGCTCTACGAACCGAGATCGGGTGGCGTACCGAACCAGAATGGAGCGATGAAGACCACCGCCGCGAACACCATGGCCAGGGCGGGGCCCAACTGACTCATAACCAAATCAACATGATAACCGGGGCGTCCTTCAGGCCGACCGTAATGTCAGCGATGTATCGCGAAGTTGCAATAATTGAACTGCATGTTTCGGCATGCAGCCGCAAGATTCCGGGGCGGCCTGCGACCTGGGGTTGCAATCACGCTGGCGGCCGGGTATTTTTTCCTGCATAATTGCGGTACGGCACGCGGTGCTGGGAATTCTCAGGAGTGCTGGCCTGTCCGGCACGGTCGAGGCGGGTAGCATGCAACACCTGGTCCTGCAGAGCGGTGCGAGCGGCCTGCGGTCCGCTCCACATCAGGAGACCCTCAAGCTACTGGGCGTCGTCTTGCACTGGGTTCTGGTGCCGGTGGAAGCGGGGCTAGCCCTGTGGGGATCGCTGCTCCTGGTCGGCGTGGCCGCCTGGGCGATCTGGGGTACTCTCTGGCTGATCCGACGCGCCGCCCTGCGCCTGGGATTTCCCTCCGCGGCCGGCGGCGGCGGCCGGCCGGCTGCCTGACGGGGACCGCTGCGGACTGGCAACATTCCCGTCGCGCCTGGCCGGGAGGGCGCCGATCGCGGCGCCGGCTATCGCCGGGGCGAGCGTTGCCGCTACCACGGAACCGTCGAACGCCGCCGCAACGACCCAGAGCAGCAGGGCGCCGCGCCAGTGGCGAGGCTGCCGGCCGGACAGGATGGCGAGCAGGCCGCCGAGGACCGGGATTGCGTGCAGCAGTGAGCCGAGCGCCACCCCGAGCGGGTGGAAGCCGGCACCGGTCGTGGCGTGCGGGCTGCCGGGCAGGAAGGCGCGCAGCCAGCCGAGCAGCAGCCCGAGCAGCACCAGCACGCCGTGCGCCGTGGTGTCGAACAGCACCATCAGCAGGACCAGCACGAGCGGCAGCAACAGCAGCGCCAAGGCCGCCACGCTCGAGACGATGGCGACGATGGCGACGATGCCGGCGATCGGCCGCACCCACGCGCCCAGGGGATGAGAGAGCCCCGGAGGATTAGAGAGCCCCGGAGGATTAGAGAACCCCGGAGGATTAGAGAACAAGGAACGGAGTGCGGTTGATCGAGGCCCGGGACATGGTCAGGTGGTAACAGAGTGAAGGCGCCTGCAGCCATGATTTCGTATCAAGCCGGCGTGGCCGATGAAGCGAGCTGGGGCCGCGTGCTCCGGCGTGACAAGAGCGCGGACGGCCTGTTCTGGTATTCCGTCGTCACCACCGGCGTGTATTGCCGCCCGTCCTGCCCCTCGCGCCAGGCCCGGCGGGAGAACGTGGAGTTCCACGAGACGCCGGAAGCGGCGCGGCGTGCGGGCTTCCGGCCGTGCCGGCGCTGCAATCCGGATGCACCGCCGATCGAGGCCAGGCATGCCGCCCTGGTGACGGCGGCCTGTCGGGCGATCGAGCAGGCCGAGGGTCATCACTCCCTCGGGCAGCTCGCCGCCTTGGCCGGGATGAGCCCGTCGCATTTCCATCGGCTGTTCAGGAGGGCGACCGGCCTGACGCCGAAGGCCTATGCCGGAGCGCGCCGGGCGGCCCGGCTGCGCGAGGCGCTCGCCGGCGGGAGCACCGTCACCGCCGCGATCTATGAGGCCGGGTTCGGCTCGAGCGGCCGGTTCTATGCCGGGTCCGACGGCATTCTCGGCATGACGCCGAGCCGCTTTCGCGCCGGGGGGACCCGGGAGGAGCTGCGCTTCGCCATCGGCCAGTGCTCGCTCGGGGCGATCCTGGTTGCCTCCAGCGCCAGGGGCGTCGCGGCCATCCTGCTCGGCGACGATCCGGAGGCGCTGGCGCGTGAGCTGCAGGACCGGTTCCGGAGCGCCCGCCTGGTCGGTGGCGACGCCGAATACGAGAGGCTGGTGGCGCAGGTGGTGGGTCTGGTCGAGGCGCCGCGGACCGGCCTCGACCTGCCGCTCGATGTCCGAGGCACCGCCTTCCAGCAGCTCGTATGGCAGGCGCTGCGCCAGATCCCGGCCGGCAGCACGACGACCTACACCGCCCTCGCCGAGCGGATCGGCGCCGCGGGGTCGGCGCGGGCAGTGGCCGGTGCGTGCGCCGCCAACGCGTTGGCGGTGGCGATACCCTGCCACCGGGTCGTCCGGCAGGACGGGGCGCTGGCCGGCTACCGGTGGGGTGTGGCACGCAAGCGGCGCCTGCTCGAACTGGAACGCCCGGACAAGCCGTGTGCCATGACGCAGCAGGATTAGGCTTTGACGGTCAGAGCCGGTCGATCGCCTCCTTCTTCAGGACGCGGTTGCCGCGATGATCCTCGACCCACAGCGGAAAGAAGCCGTGCGCGGCCAGCAGCCGGCAGACAGCCTCCGCTGCCGCGCCGGTGGGAAACCTGATCGGCAGATAGGTGCCCGGCAGGACCTCCTTCCGCCAATCCAGGGCGGGCGGCGTCGCGCTGTAGAAGATGCGGTAGCCCGAGGCATCGGGCGGTTCCCGCCCTGCCTGACGCGTCCGCGGCGTCACCACTTCAGAAAGCCGGCGAGTCTGGCAATGAGGTCGGCGGCGGCGTGACGCTCGCAAAACGGGCCGGCATGCAGCAGGACGACTTCGCCGCAGGGGGCATGGCCAAACACGCCGGCGCCGAGCCGGACGTGAAAGCAGTTCAGTTGCTGCCGGTCATAGAGGTATCGCGGTCGGCCGTCATGCAGCCCATGCTGTTTCCACTGCGCCTGCGTGGCGGGCCTGAACCTCGTTCCCGACATGCGGACCGTCCGAGCACATTGTGGCGTATTCAGGGCTACGGGCGAGATTGCCGATCGGATGCAAACGTTTGTTCAAGCGATTCTTGTCAATTGTTTCGGCTCTAGGAGATCAGCAGGCCGGAATCCGGTATCGCTTGCGCGCGAATCCATTGCTCAGTCATTATTGTTTCGATCCAAAATCGGACGGAGGCCGGGCAGATGCGCGTTCTTGTCGTGGAGGATGACGGGCTGGTCCGCGACCTGGCGGCAGAGGCTTTGGCCAACGAGGGCTACGAGGTGCTGACGGCCTCGGATGGCACCGAGGCGGCCCGCCTGCTGAACCAGCCCGACCCCGTCGAGGTGCTGCTGACGGATGTGATGCTGCAAGGCTGGATCGATGGCGCCGACATCGTGGAGATGGCGCGCCTTCGCGTCCCCGGGATGCCTATCCTGATCATGTCGGGCTTCTCTGAGGGCCTGCTGGGGCGCCTGGCCGGCCTGCAGCCGCCGCTTGGCTTCCTGCCCAAGCCGTTCGGGCTGGCGCAGCTCGCTGCCGCCTTGGACCGGGTTGTCAATTTCGGTGCAACCGAGCCGGGCGAGACCTGATCCAGCCCGGAGGCGGCGGGCGGTCGGGCGAAGGCCATCGTCTGCCTATGCCCACGGGTCGCCTCGGCATTGTCAAACGATCATGGAATGCATCAAGAGCATCCGGTGTTTACTTCGCCGCGGTGGCGTTCTCGTCACCCAAGCCGCCCGGTGGCGTCCTCGTCACCCAATCCGACAGTCTTACCGCAAGGGATCATGTCCAATGGCCGCCTCCGAACATCCCGCCCATGAGCGCCACCTGTCCGCCGCAGCCCATCATTCCGCTGCCGCGCACCACCATCATGCAGCCGCCTTCGAGCACGCCCACGGCAACCACGAGCATGCGAGGAAGCACGCCGTCGCGGCGCACCAGCACAGCGAGAAGGCGCACGACCATACCACCCAGGCGCACAAGCACTCCGCGACCTAGTTAGAGCAAGACCGGCTCTGACCGAGCCGATTACCTTGCTTTATCAAACGACAGGCAGAGCACGATTGACCGGATCATGCTCTGCCTTATCACCTATGTTTAGAAGGTGATGCGGGCCGTCAGGATCCAGGCGTGATTGTAGGCTGGGGTTTGTTCGGTCGTGTCGATATACCTGGGGGTCACCGCGAACTGGTAGCCGCCGCCGATGATCGCCTTGATGCGCTTGTGGATGACGAAGCGGCCGAAGATGACCCCCGGCGTCATGAGTAGCTGATTCTTGCCGCCGCGCTCCTTGCCGTCGATCCAGTAGGTGTCGTTGAACTCGAACTCCGGCCAGATGTACGTCAACAGGTGATATTGCAGGGCGATGTTGGTCGCGATCGACTTGCCCAGGCTGTCCTGGTTCTTGAACGGCACCGCGATCCCGCTGGTCGCCTGGATGTCGAAGTCGCCCCAGCCCTTGCCGCCGGCAATCGTCGGCGTGACAACCCAGGTCTTGTTGGTGAAGGCTGCGTTGCCGGACTCCGCGGTGATGCCGAGGAAGGCCGTCAGGATGTAGTTGCCGTTCTGCTCGTTGGCGCTGAGCAGGCGTTGCTTGACGACCAGGAACTGATCATCGAGCCAGCCATTGGCCGGTGACGCCGTGTTGCCCTTGTACTGATACGCAGGCGGATTGATCAGGACCTCGTTGGTTTCCGTCGGAATGAGTTCCAGGCCCTTGCCGCCATCGAAGATGTCCAGCGTCGAACCGTCGCCGCGCTTCTCCCACATCTGGTCATAGCGCACCTCCTGCTCCAGGCGCGGGGTGACGGTCACGACCGGCGTCATCCAGTGCGGCTGCTCGTCCTGGGCCCGGTTTGCCCGGTCCATCCAGTCGTCGAAATAGCCGACGATCCCGCCTTCCTGCGGCTCGGCAACTGGCGTCACGCTCGGCGCAGAGCCGCTCATCCCACCGGCGGCCGTCGCGTTTGGCATCGTGGCAGGGTCCGGGGCTGCGCTGGCCAGCGACCACTGCGGCAGCGGCGTCAAAGCCGGGTCCGCTCGTGCGCCGGAAGAGCATCCGAGCGTGACCAGGACTACGCAGGCGAGCCCTGCAAGTGATCCGAAGGTCTTCATGCAGCGCCGCCCTGATTGCCGGTGGCCATGTCTGCACGGATGCAGCGGCGCCGGAAGATGCCTCGGCGGATCAAAGTGCCGCGGCTGTCTTGTCCTGACCTGGTGTGGCCTTCCTGATCGGTCGTCTGGTGTCCGCGGCGGGATTCGAACCCACGGCCCCAGGATTCATCCCACTTCGACTTTCGCCGCCGCCGCCCCGGCAGGCCGGACCGGCGTTCGTGGTCTGGACTGTCCCTTCACCCTAGGCCGGAACCCTTAGGTGCCGCCCGTCCAGTCTCTACACCTTCCCCACCTTCGAGACCGGGGCCTCGCGGCGGGGCTTGGCTCGGGATCGGCACGACGCCTGCGCGTCCCAGCGTTCCCCGACTTTGAGCGGATCCACCGCGCGGTTTCCCCTCGCGGCGCCCAGTTGGTGACAAGGAATCCTGTGCTCTATCCGGCTGAGCTACGCGGACAACCAGCGTCCTTCTAGAGCAGCATGCGATCATTTGGAACCGCTTCGCGGCGCCAAATCTCCGATAATGCTGCTCTATGAACGCCTGTGCTGGCGCGCGGCGGCGCGGGCGGCCAGCATCGCGATGTGTCGTCGCGCCAGCACCTGGTCCGGCGCTCCGGTCTGCTTGCACGCCGACTCCAGGCGGCTGGTCTCGACCGCGGCCTCGAACAACCCGGCGGCGGACCACAGCCCGAGTGCCCGGCTGAACTGCGCACTCCGCTTGAAGAACACCGGCGGCCGCAGGCGCGCCATGGCGTCCGACTGCGAGGCGCCGCCATCCAGCAGCAGCCGGGTCTGGCGCAGCCGATGCAGATGCGACAGCAGGGCGCGGGCCAGCGCCACCGGCGCAAGACCCTCCGACAGGGCCCGCTCGATGGCAAGATCGGCGGCGGCCCGGTCGCCGGCGGTCGCGGCGAACGCCGCCTCCTCGAGCGACGCGCCGGCCGCATCCAGGGTGACCGCCTGCACATCGTCGAGCGTGAGCCGGCCGCCGCTGCCGGCATACAGCGCCAGCTTCTCGACCTCGCCCCGCCCGGCGGCGCGATCCGCACCCAGCCGGGAGGCGAGCCAGCCGAGCGCGTCCGGATCGATGCCGACCCGCTCGGCCTGCAGCATGCGCGCGATCGAGCCCTCCAGCGCGCGGCCCCCCTCGGGATAGCACGCGATCGATGCCGCCTCCGGGGCCGCCTCGATGAGCGCCCGCAGCTTCGCACGCGCCGGCAGCGCCCCCGCCTCGATCACGATCAGCGCCGCGCTGCCCGGTGGCGGCGCATCCCGCGCCTTGCCGGGCAGCAGCCGAGCGAGGGCTGCGTGCAGCTGATCCGTTGCCTCGCGCACCCAGACCACGCGCCGGCCGCCGGTCAGCGATAGCGCCGTCGCCTCCTCCTCCAGCCGGTCGTGCCTGTCGCGATCGAGGACGGCGATACGGAACGGATCGTCCAGGCTGCCGGCCGCCGCCCGCACCGCTTCGGCCGCGCGCTCGCGTATCAGCCCGTGATCCTCGCCATGCAGCAGGATCGCCCGCACGGCGACGGGTGCTGCCAGCAACCGGCCGGCCTGCCGCGCGTCGATCTTCAACGCGGCCGGCTCACGCCTGACCCACTATTGATACGTGCGGCCGATCGCGCCCGCGGGCAGGCCGTCCGGTCCGATCTGCTGCAGCGGCGACTGGTCGCTGTCGCCCGGCACATCGTTCGGGCCGAGGAAGCCGCGCTGCTTCGCCGGTGCCGGCACGGAACCCGGAACCGGAGCCGGCGCAGCGTTGGCCGCGACCGCCGCGCGGTCGGCCGCCTCCGGGTGCGCCGCGAACCAGGCCACGAGCTGCTCCTGGACCGCGTCGGCGAGATTGCCGGCCAGACGCCCCGAGGTGGTCTCGCCGGCCAGCGTCTGAGCGAAATACTGGGCCTCGATCACGTTGTAGCCGTCGACCGAGCGGGCGCTGCCGGTGGCCAGGATCTTCGGCGCCGGCGACACGCTGAGCAGCGTCCAGTCCGCTCGGGCGACTTCGCGGGTGCGCCCGCTGGTATTGTCGCCATGGATGCCGATCGCCTCGGCGCTGAGCCCGTAGCCCACCTGCAGCGTGTAGCCCCCGGGGCTGCTGTCGTCGGATCCGGCCAGACGCTGCTGCAGGGCCTGGCGCAGCAACTGGCCGTCGCGGCCGGCCGGGATCGTGTTGACGAAGATGTCGGGCAGCTGGGCGACGGCACGCGGCTGGTTGAGCGGATGGAAGCCGCAGCCACCCGTCGCCAGGCTCAGCGCGAGCACGGGTCCCAGGAAAAGCAGCGGCCTCATCCCGCGACCACGAAGTTGACGATCCTGCCGGGCACATGGATGCGCTTGACGATGCGCCTGCCGTCGAGCAGCCGCTGCACGTTCGGCTCCGCTTCTGCCATGGCCAGCACCTGGTCCGCTGCCTCGTCGGGGGCGGTCTCTATGGTGCCGCGCAGCTTGCCCATGATCTGCACGGCGATGGTGATCTGCCGGGCGGCAAGCAGGGCCGGATCCGGCTCCGGCCAGGGCCGCTCGGCGGCCAGCGCCGAGCCGGGCTCCAGCAGGGCGAGCATGGTCTCGGCCTGATGCGGCATCATCGGCGCGCTCAGCAGGCAGAGCATGCGGGCGGCCTCGGCGCGCGCGAAGGCGAGGTCCGGTCCCGCTTCGGCCTCACGCCAAGCCTCGGACAGTGCCGAGGTCAGCTCGTGCAGCCGCGCCACCGCGACGTTGAAGGTGAAGCTGTCGAGTGCCTCGGTGACGGCGGCGATGGTCCGGTGGGTGGCACGCCGCAGCTTGTCGGCCGCATCGCCTGCAGCGCCGAGGGGCGGGATGGTCGAGGCATCCCGGGAGGCGGCGACCGCGGCGACCAGCCGGTACAGCCGCTGGCCGAAGCGCGCGGCACCGGCGACACCGGCCTCGGTCCACTCCATGTCGCGCTCCGGCGGGCTGTCGGACAGCACGAACCAGCGCGCGGTGTCGGCGCCGTAGCGCTCGATGATCGAAGCCGGCGCCACCGTGTTGCGGCGCGACTTCGACATCTTCTCGACCCGGCCGACCACGACCGGCGTGCCGGTGTCGCGATGCACGGCGCCGGCGACGGTCCGCTCGACCTGTTCCGGATACAGCCAGGTGCCGTCCTCGTCGCGGTAGCTCTCGTGGTTGACCATGCCCTGGGTGAACAGGCCGGCGAACGGCTCGTCCAGGCCGAGATGACCGGTCCGGTGCATCGCGCGGGTGAAGAACCGGGAGTACAGCAGATGCAGGATCGCGTGCTCGATGCCGCCGACATACTGGTCGACCGGCAGCCAGCGATCGGCGGCGGCTCGCGAGGTCGGTGTCGCGGCATTGGGCGCGGTGAAACGAACAAAATACCAGGAGCTGTCGACGAAGGTGTCGAAGGTGTCGGTCTCGCGCAGGGCAGGCGCCGCGCAGCGCGGGCAGGCGACGTGCTTCCAGGTCGGATGGTGGTCGAGCGGATTGCCCGGGTGGTCGAAGGTGACGTCGTCCGGCAGCACCACCGGAAGCTGGTCATCCGGCACCGGCACCGCGCCGCACGCCGCGCAATGAATCACCGGGATCGGGCATCCCCAGTAGCGCTGCCGCGACACGCCCCAGTCGCGCAGCCGCCAGTTCACCACGCCGTGCCCGGCGTTGAGCTGCTCCAGCCGCGCGATCGCGGCAGCGCGGCCCGCGTCGCAATCGAGACCGTCCAGGAAGCCCGAGCTGATGAGGGTGCCGGGACCGTCATAGGCCCGGTCGGTGGGGGGCACGCCGTCCGGCGGCGCCACCACCAGCGGGATCGGCAGGTCGTATTTGCGCGCGAACTCGAAATCCCGGGCGTCGCCGCACGGGCAGCCGAAGATCGCCCCGGTGCCGTATTCCATCAGCACGAAGTTGGCGATCCAGATCGGAAAGCTGATCCCGGGCATGAACGGATGATCGACGCGCAGGCCGGTATCGAAGCCGCGCTTCTCGGCGGTCTCGATCGCTGCCTCGCTGGTGCCGAGGCTGCGGCATTCGGCCACGAAGGCGGCAGCCGCTGCGTTGCCCGCCGCGACCGCGGCCGCCAGCGGATGCTCCGGCGCGATCGCCAGGAACGACATGCCGAACAGCGTGTCCGGGCGCGTGGTGAACACTTCCAGGTGGTCGATGCCGGCCGTGGGGCCAGCCGTGGGGACAATGAGCGGGAAGCGCACCCGCGCCCCCTCGGACCGGCCGATCCAGCGGGCCTGCATGGCGCGCACCCGCTCCGGCCAGCGCCCCAGAGTGTCCAGCGCCTCGAGCAGCGCCGGTGCCTCGCGGGTGATGCGCAGGAACCACTGGCTGAGCTGCTTCTTCTCGACCACCGCGCCGGAGCGCCAGCCGCGGCCGTCCACCACCTGCTCGTTGGCGAGCACGGTCTGGTCCACCGGGTCCCAGTTCACCCAGCTCTCGCGTCGCTCGGCGAGGCCTGCCGCCATCATGTCGAGGAACAGCTTCTGCTGGTGGCCGTAATAGCGCGGCTCGCAGGTGGCGAACTCGCGGTCCCAGTTCAGCGAAAAACCGAGCCGCTGCAACGTCTCGCGCATGGTGGCGATGTTGGCGAAGGTCCAGGTCGCGGGATGCACGCCGCGCTCGCGCGCCGCGTTTTCCGCCGGCAGTCCGAAGGCGTCCCAGCCCATCGGATGCAGCACCGCGTAGCCGCGCGCGCGCCGGTAGCGCGCCACCACATCGCCGAGCGTGTAGTTGCGGACGTGTCCCATGTGGAGCTGGCCGCTCGGATAGGGGAACATCTCCAGCACATAGTAGGTCGGCTTGCCCTCCGGCGGCACGTCCTCGACGTCGAAGCAGCCGCGTCGCGCCCACTCGGCCTGCCAGTGCAGTTCGCTGGCCTGGAAGTCGTAGGTCGCCCGGAGGTCCTGGCTCGGGAGCAGGTCGTGATCCGGCGCCGCTGGGTCGGACATGCGCGGTTCAGCTGCCGCTCTGGCCGGCATCCGCGCGCAACTGGCGCGCCCGAGCGAGGATCTTGCCGGTGATGTCCGGCGCGGTGTTCGGCGCCACCAGCGCGTCGGTCCACTGGCCGTCCTGCTGCGTCTGCCGGAAGATCGCGACGCGGATCGCATCCGAGCGGAGCTGCTTGCCCAGGATGTAGGCAGTGGCCTTGAACCGCTCGCCGGAGGTGGTCGGCGGGCTGTACCAGTCGGTGATGATGATGCCGCCGACCGGATCGGCGGAGGTGAACGGCATGAAGGACAGGGTGTCGATCGCGCCGCGCCACAGGAAGGCGTTCACGCCGGCCTGCGCCTGGTCGCCGCCGGTGGCGCTGCGGTCCTCGCCGAGCAGGTGGTTGCGCGGCGCGCTCAGCGCCGAGGTGTCGCCGGTGGTGTCGACGGTGCGGCCGCCATTGCCGCTCGAGCAGGCGGCAAGGGCCGCCGCCAGCAGCACGGCGGTGGCGGCGTGGCGCAGGGCTGCCCCTGATGCGCCCGTCGAGGCACTCCGTGGTGCGCGTCGGGGAGCGGTGGCGGATCGAAGACGGGCGGTCATGCAGCCTCTGTGTCGCTTGGCGCATGCGTCGGCGCCGGAGGGTGGGCGGCATGTCAGCCTGGACCGGCCGCATGCCTGACGGGCGAGGGACCCGTATCTAGCCCGCCCGCTTCACGTCGCCAAGCGCACGCCCGATCCCGTGAGCGATGTCGGCCTTGTACTACTGGCGACCACGCCGGGCGTCACCCCGCCGGCCAGGCCGCCGCTTGCCCCGCCGGTGGACCCGCCAATCGGACCCGGGGTCGCGGCCGGTGTCCCGGGGGATTGCCGCATGCCGCCGGCACGCAGCCCGGCAGCGAACCGCTCGGCGTCGCTGCCGCGCTTGAACCCCTGCTGCTCCAGTACCGAGTCGATGCTCAGGCCGGGGCACATCAGCTCGATGCGGGCGAGCAGCCGCTCCGCATCGGACGCCATCCCGGCCAGCCCGTAGGCTGCAAGACAGGGGATCGCCGGGCTGAGCAGCGTCGGCGTCAGCTCGACCAGCTGCCGCCCGAGCCGCACCGCCTCGTCGAGCCTGTCCTGCAGGATGGCGATGGTGATGCCGACGCTGTCCAGCATGTGGTGCAGCGGGTGCAGCGGATGCATCCTGGTATAGCGGGCGAACCGCTCGGCCGCCTCGTCCAGCCGTCCGACGCGCACCAGGATGAAGGCGGAGAATGCCAGGCTGAGGGTGATCTGGTCGTTCACCGTCAGCGTGCTCTCGACCAGTGCGAGCCCGGCGTCGGGGTCGTCCTGCATCTGGCTGCGTATGTAGCCGGCGGTGGCGATGACGGCCGGGAAGCCGAAGCCCATCGACATCGCACTCTCGATCGCCGCCGACGCGGCGGCCGCTTCCGAGGCCAGGTCGCCCCAGCGCTGCGCCGCCCGGAAGATGTGTCGCAGGGCCGTGATGAACTGCGCCAGCGGGTGCTCCGGGTCGATCCCGGCCAGGCGCCGCAGCAGTTCGGCCGCCGCATCGCTCTGCGCCCGCTCCGGCCGCATGATCAGGCAGAGCGCACGCAGCGCCAGCTGGTTCGGGTTGAGCTCGGTCGCCGGCCGCGTCCCGACCCGGTTGCCCTCGATGACCAGCAACTCCCAGGGCAACTGCGCGGTGACCTGGGCCGCCACCTGGTCGATCATGTCCAGCGCGGCAGGCAGCTCCAGGGCGGCCGAAATCGCCGGCGCGCGGGTCGTGCCCGCCGGCGTCGCCGGATCGCGACAGTCGTAGCGGCGCGCCCAGACCACGTGGCCGTTCAGGCGCAGGTCGAGCAGGCGCAGGATCACCCGCAGGCCGGTCCGGCCGCGCGAGATGGTTCCGTCCAGCACGTAGTCGAGCCCGAGGCTGCGCCGGAGCAGCGCATCGTCGCGCCCATGCGCCAGGGCCTGCGACAGCGAGGTGCCGCTGATCACCGTGATGATCGGCAGGTCGTGCAGGCCCACGATGATCCCGTCGGTCAGGCTCTGCACCAGGCGTTCGTCCAGGGCAGGATCGAGCACCAGCAGCGGCAGCACCGCCAGGATGGCGATCCCGCGTTCCTGCAGGCGCCGGCCCAGGATCCCCCCGCTTTCGTCGAGGCCGCGCAGGCTGCCCGTGGCTTCCGTGCCGGCAACCGGGCCCGGGGGATCCTCGCCGCCATCCAGGGCGGCCGGCTCTATCTCCGCGGTGCCGCTGCTCGGCGCGCGCCCGAAGCGAAGCTCGTTCACCAGGCGGCTCAGCTCCGGGCCGGGCTGAGCGGCGGCGCGCTCGCCGAACAGGGTCATGCAGCGTTCGGCACTCTGCAGGGCGGCGCCGCGCTCGACGAGTTGGAGCTGCGACTGGATCAGGCCCTGCCAGGCGGTCTCGTGCAGCGGGTCGAGCAGCAGCAGCTGTCGGCAGATGGCCACCGTCGCGGAGGGGTCCAGATGACGCTTGAGGGCCGCGTCGTAGAGCTCCAGCACATGGTCATGCAGCCGCCGGCGCTCGTAATCGAGCCACGCATCGAGGGCGGGATCGGTGCCGTTGAGTTCCTCGAGCAGCACGCCGTCGAGCGACGGCAGCGCGCCTCCGCCCGGGATGCCGCCGCCGCCGCTGCCGTTGCTGCCCCTGATGCCGGCGCCGTTGCCGCCGCCGCTGCCGGCGGCACTGCTGGCATGGGCGATCACATTGTTGACGTTGGCGTTGAGCAGGCGCTCCGCATCGACGCTGGTCAGCGCCGGGCGCAGCGAGAGGGAATGCCGCTCGACGCTGACGAGCGAGGTGCCGACCGGGGTCAGCGCCTCCAGCAGGCGATGGATCTCCTGGCGCAGCGAGGCGCGCGCCTGCTCCTCGGAACGGCGACTCCAGAGCAGCTCGGCCAGCTTAGAGCGCAGCACCGGGCGGCGGCCTGCCAGGGCCAGGATCGCCAGCAGGCCGCGTGTCTTGCGGCCCGGCGGCAGCACGCTCTCGTTGTCGAGGGTGAGCGCCGCCATCGGGCCGATCAAGCGGAGCCGGAGCAGGGAGGGATCAGGCTTGGGAAGACGAGGCCGACTGTAATCCGACATGAGCGATCCCGGGATTGGTCCCCACCGCCGGGCACCAGACTGCTTACCGTTGAAAGCGGCGTTGGCCGCAGACTACTGCCATATTGTCATAAAGTTAACGTTTAACAAATTATGTTGTGCCATCGTCGGCAAGCACGGCCGCGAAACGATCGCGCCGGCCCCCAGACAGCGCAAGCAGTTCGATCCCCGAACAGGTTGCCCAGTCCCCCAGGCGATACCCAGGCGGAACTTGCGGGCAGGCGGAACTTGCGGGGTCGACGGGGCTTGCCCGCTCCAGCTCATCTGTTCCCACTCGGAACCCCATCGCGCCCTCCCAACCCAGGAATACCTCATGCACAAGGACAGTCCGGTGCTGCAGCCGGTCACCATCGGCGACCTGCACCTGCCGAACCGCGTCGTCATGGCGCCGCTGACCCGCAGCCGCTCCAGCGATGCCGGCGTGCCGCCCGATTTTGCCGCCGACTACTACGCCCGGCGCGCCGATTGCGGGCTGGTGATCAGCGAGGCGACCAACATCTCGCCGCAGGCCCGTGGCTACGCGCTGACGCCAGGGATCTTCACGCCGGAGCAGGTCGAGGCCTGGCAGCGCGTCACCCGCGCGGTGCATCGCCGCGATGGCCGGATGTTCCTGCAGCTCTGGCATACCGGCCGCATCTCGCATCCCGACCTGCATGGCGGCGCGCTGCCGGTGGCCCCAAGCGCGATCCGGCCGAAGGGCCAGGCCTTCACCAATGCCGGGCTGCAGGACCATGTGACCCCACGCGCACTCGAGACCGACGAGATCCCCGCGATCGTGCAGGACTACCGGCACGCGGCGCAGTGCGCCAAGGATGCCGGCTTCGACGGCGTCGAGATCCATTCCGCCAACAACTACCTGCTGGAGCAGTTCATCCGCGACAGCACCAACCGGCGCACCGACCGCTACGGCGGCTCGATCCTGAACCGGCTGCGCTTTCCGCTCGAGGTGGTCCATGCGGTCACCGAGGTCTGGGGTGGTGGCCAGCGGGTCGGCATACGCATCTCGCCGGCCACCACCGAGCCGGGCGGCACGCCGCTCGACAGCGAGGTGATGGCGACGTTCGGCGCCTATGTCGACGGGCTGTCGAAGGCCGGGCTGCTGTACATCCACGATATCGAGGGCGTCACCCAGCAGACCCGCGAGGTGCCGGACGACGTCGACTTCCCGGCGCTGCGACGCCGCTTCACCGGGGCCTACATCGCCAACAACCAGTACACGCTCGAACTGGCCGAACGGATGCTGGCCGAGAACAAGGCCGACCTGTTCAGCTTCGGACGGCCCTATCTCGCGAACCCGGACCTGGTCGGCCGGCTGCGCACCGGGGCGCCGCTGGCCGAGGCGCCGAAGCAGTACTGGTACGGCGGCGGCTCGGTCGGCTACTCCGATTGGCCCGGCATGGCGGGCCAGATCGCCATCGAGCGGTAGCTGGGGTGGCGGCAATGCTGCCCTTGGCCACGGGCTGCGGGCACTGCGGCGCCCTGCTCGCCCTGAACAATGCACATGCCGCCGAACTGTCGGCGCTGGAGGGAGCGGAGTTCGGCCGCCTCGTGCGGCAGGCCTTCCATTTCACCCGGATCGGCGAGGCCGACGCCTTCCTGCTCGCCTTCGACCAGGATGCCGACTACCGAAGCCCGAACTTCCTGTGGTTCCGCCAGCGCCACGCGCGCTTCGTCTATGTCGATCGTGTGGTGGTGGCAGGCCCGGCGCGGCGCAGCGGACTGGCGCGGCTGCTCTATGCCGACCTGTTCGCGCGGGCCGTTGCCGCCGGGCATGACCGGGTGGTCTGCGAGGTGAATATCGAGCCGCCGAACCCCGGCTCGGCTTCGCTGCATGCTAGGCTGGGCTTCGTCGCGATCGGCCGGGCCGAGATCCATGCCGGCCGCAAGACGGTGTGCTACCTGGAGCGCGGGCTCGGTTTGTCGAATGGCAAGGCTTGCAGTTGGTAAGGAAGTTCCTTACATAGGTTGCCATGATCACGAGCCGGCTGACCAGCAAATCGCAGACGACCATCCCGCAGCCGGTGCGTGCGGCGCTGCGCCTGCGCGAGGGCGATGAGGTCGCCTATGTGATCGAGGCTGGACGGGTCGTGCTGATGCGTGTGCAGCCCGACGGATCGAGCGATGATCCGTTCCGGAGCTTCTCGGAGTGGGACAGCCCCGCCGACATCGAGGCCTATGGCGGCCTATGAGGTGTGGGACCTGGTCAAGGTCCCGTTCCCCTACACCAACCGTCCGGTGCAGCAGCGCCGGCCAGCCCTGGTGGTGGCAACGCCGCATGCGCCGGGCGCACCCGACCTGCTTTGGGTGCTGATGGTCACGAGCGCCGTGCATCGCGGCTGGCTGGGTGATGTCGTTGTCTCCGACCTTAACGAGGCCGGGCTGCCGGCGCCCTCCATCGTGCGGCCGATCAAGATCGCCACGATCGAGGCTGGTGACGCCGTGCGCATCGGACGCCTACCGCAGGCCGATCGGGCCGACGTCGCAAGAGTTATACGGCGGTGTTTGTCGGGCGCCGTTGCCTAACCCGCAGCGTCCGGATCGCGCAGCCTGGCCAGCGCCTCAAGAAAAAAGTCGTCGCCGCCGAAATTGCCGGACTTGAGCGCCAGCCGCAGGCCGGGCTTGGGCGCGCCGACCGCCTGCAGCACCGGCACGCCGGGGGCGATCTCCGGCCCGATCAGCAAGGCCTGCAGCCCGAGCCGGTCGACCACGGCGCCCGAGGTCTCGCCGCCGGCCACGATCAGGTGCCCGACGCCGGCTGCCAGCAGGCCCTCGGCGAGGCCGGCGAGCGCCTGCTCCACCGCGTGCCCCGCCTCGGCGCCGCCATGCCGGGCCTGCAGCGCGCGCACCGCCTCGGGAGGCGTGCTGCTGACGATCAGTACCGGCCCGCGTTCGAGACGCTGCCGAGCCCAGTCCAGCGCGTGCGCCGCCTCGGCCGGCCCGTCCAGCAGCGCATCGACATCGAGCTTGAGGCACGGCATCCGGCGCTCGGCGACATCGATCTGGCGCAGCGTCGCCGCCGAGCATGATCCCGCGAGGATCGCCGCATGCGTGTCGCGTGCTCCATCGGAGGACGCCATTGCGGCGGCCGGACGCCCCGAGAGCTTCTCACGCGCCACGATGGCTCGGGCCAGCCCGTAGCCGATGCCGGACGCGCCGGCCGAGACCGGTCCGGCCAGCGCCGCCTCGCCGATGGCGAGCAGGTGGCGCGGCGCCACCGCGTCGAGGATCGCGCTGCCGTCGCCGTCCGATGCCAGCGCCTGCAGGGCGGCGCGGATCGCGTCCGGCCCCTGCTCGATGACGGCGAGCGGCACCAGCCCGACCGGGCTCGCACTCTGCCGGCCCAGCACCCGCACCAGGTTGCTGTCATGCATCGGGTTGAGCGGATGGTCCTTCAGCGGGCTCTCGTGCAGCGGCACGCCGTTGACGAACAGGTGCCCCTGATAGACCGTGCGTCCGGTCTCGATGAAGGCGGGATTGACCGCGACGATGCCGCCGCCCGCCTGTTCGCGCAGGGCGTCCAGCACCGGGCCGATATTGCCGGCATCGGTGGAATCGAAGGTCGAGCAGATCTTGAACACGATGTGCCCGGCGCCGCGTCCGCGCAGCCAGCGCTCCGCCTCCAGCGACAGCTCGACCGCGCGCGGCGCCGCGATCGAGCGGCTCTTCAGCGCCACCACCACCGCATCCATTTCGGGCAGCTCTAGGCCAAGCTGGGGCACGCCGATGGTCTGCACCGTGCGCAGGCCGCAGCTGGACAGCATGCTGGCGAGGTCGGAGGCGCCGGTATAGTCGTCGGCGATGCAGCCGAGCAGGAGCGTCATGGATCAGGCCTTCCTGTAGGGCGCGAACCAGCCGAGGCCCGCGACCGTCTTGCCGCGTGGCCGGTACTCGCAGCCGACGAACCCCGCATAGCCGATCCGGTCCAGCTCCTCGAACAGGAACGGCCAGTTCAGCTCCTCGCCGTCCGGCTCGTGGCGCGACGGCACGCTGGCGACCTGGACATGGCCGATGCGGCCGATCATCGCCCGCAGCGCCATGGTGACGTCGCCGTGCAGGATCTGGCGGTGGTAGAGGTCGAACTGCAGCTTGAGGTTGGGCAGGCCGAGATCCTCGATCAGCTGCGCCGCGCGGCCGAAATCGTCCAGGAAATAGCCCGGCATGTCGCGGCCGTTGATCGGCTCCAGCACCAGGTCGAGGCGATGTTCGGCGAGGCGCCGGGCATGGTGCGCGACCGCGTCGCGATAGGCGGCCTGCGCGCGCGGGTCGTGCGCGTCCGCGATCCCCGCCATCAGATGCAGCCGCCGTACGCCGGTCGCCTCGGCGTACGGCAGCGCCCGGTCGAGCAGCCCGTCCAGCGCCGCCGCCCGTTCGGGCAGCGCCGCCAGCCCGCGCTCTCCGGCCGCCCAGTCGCCGGGCGGCAGGTTGAACAGCGCCACCGTGAGCTTGTTGCGCGCCACGCGCGCGCCGACCGCCTCGGGGGTCGCCTCATACGGGAACAGGAACTCGACCGCCTCGAAGCCCGCATCCGCCGCCGCGTCGAAGCGGTCGAGGAAGGCGTGTTCGTTGAACATCATGGTCAGGTTGGCGGCGAAACGCGGCATGGCTCATGTCTCCGCAGGCAAGGTGAGACCCGCGATCTGCGCGTACAGGCGCGCAACCGAGGCATCGTCGTCCTGTGCCATCCCGGCCGCCGCCGTCATCAGGTACATCTGCAGCGCGGCGCCCGCCACCGGCACAGGAAACCGCAGGTCACGCGCCATGTCCATGACGATGCCGAGGTCCTTGGTGAAGATGCTGACGGCGCTTTTCGGACGATAGTCGCCCGCCAGCACATGCGGCACCCGGTTCTCGAACATCCAGCTGTTGCCCGCCGACTGGGTGATCACCTCATAGACGCGCGCGAGGTCCAGCCCCTGCCGGGCTGCGAACGCGATCGCCTCGCAGGCCGCGGCGATATGCACGCCGGCGAGCAGCTGGTTGACCATCTTGAAGGCCGAGCCGAGGCCGGCCGCATCGCCAAGCCGGTGCAGCGTGCCGGTCATGGCATCCAGCGCCGGCTGCGCGCGCTCGAACGCGGCGACGCTGCCGGACGCCATCATGGTGAGCGAGCCGTCCGCGGCCCGGCCGGCGCCGCCGCTCATCGGCGCGTCGAGATAGAGCCGCCCTGTCCGCTCCAGCCTGGCTGCCAGGCCACGCGCCGCCTCCGGGGCCATCGTCGCCGACGACACGAATACGGCGCCTTGCGGCAGGCTGTCGGCACAACCGTCCGGCCCGAACAGCACCGCCTCGGTCTGGGCGGCGTTGACCACCACCGAGACCACGCAATCGGCGCCGCTTGCCGCCTGCGCCGGCGTGGACCCGACAACGCCGCCCGATTCTGCAAATCGCGCCACCGCCGCCGGCGACACGTCGTAGCCCGAGACGGTGAAACCGGCGCGCTGCAGCGATTGCGCCATGCCGATCCCCATCGAGCCGAGGCCGATGACGGCCGCGCACGGGCCGCCTGCGATGCTGGTCATCGTGCCTCTCCGGGACCTACTGTGGTTGCGCTGCCATGGCCCATCGCCAACACCATGTAATGCCTGGATCGTCCGCCATGAACGAGAACTCCCTGCGCGAGCAGATCTGCATGTTTTCCCGCTCGCTGTTCGAGCGCGGGCTGACGCCCGGCTCGTCCGGCAATGTCAGCGCGCGCCTTGCGGACGGCACCCTGCTGATGACGCCGACCAATGCCTCGATGGGCTTTCTCGACCCGGCCCGGCTGTCGCGACTGGACCAGGACGGCCGGCTGCTGTCCGGCGATCCGCCCACCAAGGAAATCCCGCTGCACCAGGCGCTCTACGAGACGCGGCATGGCGCGGGTGCAGTCGTGCACCTGCACTCGGCACATTCCGTTGCCGTCTCCATGTTGCCCGGGATCGATCCGCGCGCCGTGCTGCAACCGCTCACCCCATACTACATGATGCGTGTCGGCCAGACGGCGTTGATCCCCTACCACCGTCCCGGGGACGCGGCCGTCGCGGGCGCGATTCGTGCCCTCGCAGGCCGCTACTCTTCGGTGCTGCTGGCCAACCACGGACCGGTGGTGGCCGGCCGCGATCTCGAGGCCGCCGTCTATGCCATGGAGGAACTGGAGGAAACCGCGCGGCTCACCCTGATGCTGCGCGGCCTCAACCCGCGTGCGCTGACCCGGGCGCAGGTCGAGGACCTGGTCGCCAGCTTCCATCTCGACCTGCCTTGCCCGGATGCGGACGGTGGGGAGGCTCAGCCGGCTTTGACGTAGTTGCGCCAGTTGTGCTTCTCCTTGAAGCCGAGGTGCTCGCGCACCTTGCGGTTCGAAAGCAGGCCCTCGAACTCGCCGAGTTCGCCGTGCACCGGCACATTCGGGTAGTAGCGGCGCAGCAGTTCGGCGGTCGGCAGGTCCGACGAGGTGTGGTCGTTCGCGGCATTGAAGACCTGGTAGCCCAGGCCGTCGGTCTCGATGCCGAGACGCACGATCTCGCCCAGGTCACGCGCGTCGATATAGCTCCACGCGATCTTCTTGCGGAAATCGGGCTTCGCGAACCAGCCGGGGAACAGCTCGTACTCGGACGGCTCGATCACGTTGCCGATGCGCAGCGCATAGATATCCGAATTGTTGCGCAGCGAGAAGGCGCGAGCGGTGCGCTCGTTGCAGATCTTGGAGAGCGCGTAGCTGTCCATCGGGTCGACCGGATACGCCTCGTCGAGCGGGAAATACTCCGGCTCGCGGGGCGTGTTGGCGAACACGACACCGTAGGTGGTCTCGCTCGACGCGATGATCACCTTCGGGATG
This sequence comes from Lichenicoccus sp., assembly GCF_965277665.1. GTDB lineage: Bacteria > Pseudomonadota > Alphaproteobacteria > Acetobacterales > Acetobacteraceae > Lichenicoccus. The sequence continues at coordinate 3,225,616 of NZ_OZ255835.1, read as the reverse complement.
CCGAGCTTGGCCGCGGCATCGAGCACGTTGTAGGTGCCCATGACGTTGATGCGGTACACCTCGTTGTCCGGCACGATCATGATGCGCGGGATCGCCGCGAAATGCACCACCGCGTCGATCTTCTGCGGCCGCAGGTCCGGGTCGAACTCGTGCAGGCCGGTGTAGGACGAGAACGCGTTGAACAGCTGGCCGGCATCGGTGATGTCGGTGATCAGCGTGCGGACCTTGGGGTTGTCGAGCGGCTTGGTGTCGATGTTGAGCACGTGGTAGCCCTGCTCGACCAGGTACTGCACCACGTGCCGTCCCGCCTTGCCGCTGCCGCCGGTGAAGAGAATCTGCTTCATGCCTGTATCCTTGTGAACGGGGCCGTATTGGTCAGAACTGGTACTGGTCGATATTGGCCTTGTTGAACACCAGCGGCTTGCTGAACACGATCACCCGGTCCTTGGCGGTGAAGCTGCCCAGATCGCCCGCGGTGAAGGTGCTGTCCGGCTGGATCGCGTTGTTCGCCGCGAGGCGCGCCACGTACATCACCAGCATGCCCTCCTTGACCTCGTCCCAGAGCGGGCTCTCCTTGATGATGCCCGACTTCACGTACTGCCGGATCGAGTTCGGGTCGCTGCAGCCGGTGACGAAGACGCGCCCGGTCTTGCCGAGCTTCTCCACGGCGGCGGCGGCACCCACCTCGGCCGCGCCATCAGGGGCGATGATCGCGGTGACGTTCGGGTTCGCCTGCAGGATATTGAGGCCGGCGGTCAAGGACTGCGACGGGCTCGACTGGCCATACTGCGTCGTCACGATCTTGATGTTCGGGTAGTGCGCCGAGAGGTAGGTCTTGAGCGCGTTGATCCACTCGTTCTGGATGGTCGCATCGGGCGTCGAGGACAGGATCGCGATCTCGGCGCTGGGGCCGGTATATTTGGCGACGGACTCGACCAAGGCCTTCCCGAACTCGGCATAGTCGGTGTTCTGGATGAAGAAGTCGCGCGCGTCGGCCGCGACGTCGCTATCATAGGATACCACCTTGATGCCCTGCCGGCGCGCGCGCTTGAGCGCGGGTGCCAACTGCGTCGGGTTGTTCGAGGTGGTGGTGATGACGCTGAAGCGGCGCGCGATCAGGCTGTTGAAGACATCGACCTGGCCCTGCGCGGAGGCGGTGACGGGGCCGGTATAGAGGAAGTTGATGTTGAGCAGCTTGGCCGCGGCCTCGGCACCCTGCTGGTTCGCCTTGAACACCGACAGCCCGACGAGCTTCGGCACCATTGCGACCTTGATGCTCTTCGAGGTGTCGATATCGGCGGCATGCGCCACGGCGAGGCCGGCCAGCAGCATGGGAGTCGCCAGCAGAGCCGCGCGCAACCGGTGCGAGATGGAGAGGGTCATGGAGTTTCCGTTTCTTTCGTTGATCATGATGTTCATTCCGCGGCACCGCTCGCCGAGGCCGGACGGGTGCCGCGTACCCGTGTCAGCAGCGCGGCCAGCCCGGTGCCGCGTCCCGAGAGGATGTTCTTGATGCCGATGGCGCCGAGCAGGATGGCGCCGGTCAGCATCGTCGTGACCATGTCGGAGTAGCCCGCGATCAGCATGCCCTGGCGCAGGAAGCCGAGCAGCAGCACCGCGATCACCACGCCCGCGACGCGGCCCTCGCCGCCGAAGATGCTGACGCCGCCCAGAACCACGATGGTGATGGTGCTGAGCAGCAGCACGTCGCCCATGTCGGGGCGCACCGCGCTGTAGTAGGCGGCCAGCACGATGCCGGCGAACGCCGACATCACGCCGCTGATCACGTAGGCGGCGAGTACGATGCGATCGATGCGCAGCCCGCTATAGCGCGCCGCCTCGCTGCTGTAGCCGACCATGACGATGCGCCGGCCGAAGGTGCTGTATTGCAGCAGCAGCGTGAACAGCAGGGCGAGCACCGCGAACAACACCAGCTGCAGCGGGATCGGACCGACCAGGGTGCCGGTGCCGACCAAGTTGAAGCTGTCCGGGAACCCCGACGGCGGCGACGGACCGGCCAGCGCGGTCGCGATGCTGGCATAGATGAAGCTGGTGGCCAGCGTCGCGATCAGCGGCTCGGTGCGCAGCCGGGTGATGATCAGCCCGTTGATGGCGCCCAGCACGCCACCCGCCAGCAAGCCGGCGAGTGCCGCCAGCCAGATCGACAGATGCAGGCCGCTCCACAGCTCGGCCATGACGATGGCGGACAGGCCGGCGGTGGCGCCGACGGAAAGGTCGATGCCGCCGGTCAGGATCACCGTCGTCAGGCCGAGGGCAACCAGGCCGAAGGGCAGGAAATTCTCGGTCAGCGCCAGGAAGCCGCCGAAGCCGGGATAGAACCCGTCCACCGACAGGCAGAGGCCTGCAACCAGCAGCACCAGCAGCACCAGCAGCGAGCGCTCCCAGCCGTCGAGCGGCAGCTTGGAGAGGTTGCGGCGACGCCCATTGACGTCGTTACGGGTGTCGTCGGGGCGCGGGTCGTCGGGGCGGGCGACGTCGGGGCGTGTGTCCATGTCAGCCGTTCCCGCCGCGGTTCTGCCGCATGCCGGCGGTGACGGTGACCAGGATCATCAAGCCCTCGCCGGCGGAGTACCAGATCGGCGGCACATGCACGAACACCAGGGCGGTCAGCACCACGCTCAGGAACAGCGACCCGAGCACGGTGCCGACGACGTTGCCGCGGCCGCCGGCGATCGCCGTGCCGCCGATCAGGGCCACGGCGATCGACTGCAGCTCGACATGGTCGCCGGTGCCGGTGGTCACAGTCGCGGACCCCGTGTAGCAGACGAACATCAGGCCGGCGATCGCGGCCAGCAGGCCGGACAGCGCATACACCCGCACCTTCACGCCGGTCACCCCGATGCCGGCATTGTAGGCGGCGACGTCGTTGTTGCCGACGGCGAGGATGGCGCGCCCGAACCGTGTGTGGTTGAGCATGAACCAGACCAGCAGCAGGGCGATGGCCAGCACCAGCACCGCGATCGGGATCGGAATGAACGGGGCGACGAAGCCGTTACCCAAGGTCGCGTAGGCAGCCGGTACGGAGTCCACCTGGGTGCCGTTCGAAGTGACGAAGACCAGCCCGCTATAGAGGCTGTAGGTGCCGAGCGTGGTGATGATCGGCGGGATCGCGAGCCGCGCCACCAGCAGGCCGTTCAGCGTGCCGAGCAGCAGCCCAAGCACGACGGTGATGCCCACTGCCCCTGGGAGCGACAATCCGCTGCCCTGCGCCAGCAGCCCGGTCACCACCGCGGTGAGGCCCATCACCGGCGCCACCGAGAGGTCGATGCCGCGGGTGGCGATCACCAGGGTCTGGCCGAGTGCCACCAGCGACAGCACGACGGAGTTGAGCAGCATGAAGCGCAGGTTCTGCGTCGACAGGAAGCCGTGGTTGAAGATCCCGACCAGCAGGATGGTGAGCGCGGTGGCGACGATCAGCGTGACCTCGCGCACTTCGCGGCGGCGGCCTGGCGTGCGACGCCGGGGGGGAGCCTGGCTGATTTCGCGCTGCGAGACGCGGCTGCCGGGCAGCGGCAACGTCGTCACGCGGCCAGGCCGTCGCGGCTGAGATAGGATTGCCCGACGCGCGCCGGGGTGATGTCGGCGCCGCCGAGTTCGGCCACGATGCGGCCTTCGTAGATCGAGAGCACCCGGTCGCACAGCCGCACCAGCTCCTCCATCTCGGACGAGATCACCAGGATGGCGAGACCGGCGCGGGCGAGGCCCTCGATCAGTTCGTAGATCTCGTCCTTGGCGCCGACATCGACGCCCCGCGTCGGCTCGTCGAGAATGGCGACCCGCGGCTGCAGGCCCATCCATTTGCCGAACACCACCTTCTGCTGGTTGCCGCCCGACAAGTGCCGCAGCGTCTGGTCGATGCCGGCGCAGCGCACGCGATATTGCGTGACGATGGACGCACCGCGCCGGTCCTCGTCCTGCCGGTCGATCAAACCGCACCGCCGGCGCAGCCGGTCAAGCAATCCCGAGGTGATGTTCTCGGTGATCGTCATCGGCAGGATCGCGCCATGCCGCGCGCGATCCTCCGGCACGTACACCAGCCCGCGGCGGATGATGGCGTGCGGCGTGAGGCCGGTGATGTCCTCGCCGCCGAGGCGCACGCGGCCGGCGCCGGGCGCGCGGATGCCGAAGATGGTCTCGGCGATCTCGGTGCGCCCGGCACCGACCAGCCCGGCGAGGCCGAGCACCTCGCCCTCGTGCAGCGTGAAGCTGACATCGTCAAACCGGGAAGCGTGCGACAGGCCCTCGACCTGCAGCATCGGCCGCCCGGTGCTGAACGACGCGCTGCGTCGCGGGATCACGCGCATCTCGCGGCCGACCATCTGCGACAGCAGCCGGACGCGGTCGAAGCCGTCGCGATCCACCGTATCCACCAGCGCGCCATCGCGCAGCACGCTGATATCGTCACTGATCTCGAGCACCTCGTCCATGCGGTGGCTGATGAAGCCGAGCGTGCAGCCGTCATCGCGCAGCCGCCGCATGATGCCGAACAGCCGTTCGACCTCGTGGCTGGTGAGTGGCGAGGTGGGCTCGTCAAACAGGATGATGCGGCAGCCGCGCAGCAGTGCCTTGGCGCACTCCACCTGCTGCTGCTGCGCGATCGAGAGATGGCGCGCGAGCTGGCCGACATCGATGCAAAGCCCCAGCGAGGACAGTGCCTCCTGCGCGCGCCGCCGCAGACCGAGCCAATCGACGCGACGCGGCAGCCCGGGACGCGTCGGCAACTGGCCCACGAACATCGTTTCGGCCACCGTCAGTTCCGGCATCAGCGCCGGCTCCTGCGGCACCAGGTAGATGCCGCGCAGGTGGGCATCATGCGGCGCATCGAAGGCGACCGACGCCCCGTCGAGGCGAAGCTCTCCCGTCGTGGGGCGCAGCAGCCCGGAGAGGATCTTGAACAGGGTGGACTTGCCGGCGCCGTTCTCGCCCATCATCGTGTGGATGCGACCGGGCTGCAGTCCGAGGCTGACCCCGCGCAGCACCGCGACGCTGCCGAACGCCTTAGTGACGTCGATGGCCTGGTAATGCCCGGTTGCGACTGCAACCGGCTCTGCTGCGGCATGTGACATCTGGATGGACTTCCCGGACGCTCGACTTTGGGGAGCGGATGCCTTTCGCCGCATCCCGTTGCGGCGGCACTTGAAACAGATCGTAGCCGCAGACGCATGGTAGCGCAACCATGATTCTGCGGCCGGCCCGGCGGCCTCGGCTGTCCCCTTATTGCCATGTCTGGCGCATTCCGGCGTGCAGGCTATGCTGGCGCGACAATGACCTCGACCCGAATGGCGGTGCGCCGCCGCGCGCATAGCGGCGCCGTCACGCTGAAGGATGTCGCCGAGCGCGCGGGCGTGGCGCCGATCACGGTTTCGCGTGCCCTCAACGCGCCGGACAGTGTCTCGGCGGCGCTACGGGCACAGATCGACGAGGCGGTCGGCGCGCTTGGCTATGTCCGCAACCAGTATGCCGGCGCCCTGGCCTCGGCGGCGAGCCGGATCATCCCGGTGATCGTGCCGTCGCTCTCGAATGCGGTGTTCGTCGAGGTCATCCAGGGCATCCAGCAGGTGCTGGAGGAGGCCGGCTACCAGCCGCTGCTCGGCAACACCCAGTATGACCTGGAGCGCGAGAGCAAGCTGGTCGCGACCCTGCTGGGCTGGTCGCCGGCCGGGCTGATCGTCGCCGGCATGCGGCATTCCGAGCGCACCCGGACGCTGCTGCGCGGCTATGGCCGGCCGCTGGTCGAGATCATGGAGTATGGCGCGCAGCCGATCGACATGAATGTCGGCCTGTCGCACATACGCGCCGGCGAGACGATGGGGCGGCACCTGGTCGGACGCGGCTACCGGCAGATCGGCTTTATCGGTGGCCGCCTGAAGCAGGACTACCGGGCGGCGCAACGCTTCCGGGGTCTCGACAACGCCCTGGCGGCGGTGGGGCTGCCGAGGCGGCCGCCGTTCGAGCACGACGAGCGGTCCAGTGCGCTGATCGGCGGCGACACCCTGATGCAGACGCTGCAGCGCGCGCCGGAGCTTGATGCGCTGTTCTTCGCCAATGACGACCTTGCCGTCGGCGCCCTGCTGCGGGCGCAGCGCGAGGGCATCGCGGTTCCCGCTCGTGTGGCGATCGCGGGCTTCAACGGGCTCGACATCAGCGCGCTGACAACCCCTGCGCTCACCACCATCGTCTCGCCGCGCCAGCGGATCGGCGAACTGGCGGCACGCAAGCTGCTGGGTCGCATCCAGGGCGAGAAGCCGGGCCCGGCCCGAATCGATGTCGGCTTCCGGCTGGAGATCCGCGCCAGCACCTGAGGTCCGGTCAGAACCGGCGCGGGGCTTCGTTGTGCGACCGGTCGCGCATGTCGCCGCCGGCCTCGCCATCCTCGTAGTCGTTGTCCACCATGTCAGGCGACGCGGTGTGGTCGCCGCCGTGCGCTGCGATCTGGCACTCGACCGGACCGGCGGTGCGGTCGATGCGGTAGATGCTCTCGATCTTGGCATCATGCGCGCGCGCCGAGGCCTGGCGGGTCGCCTCCTCCCAGGAAAGCGGTGCGCCGTGCGCGTCGGTCATCCGCGCATTGCCCTCGCTGCGGTCGGTGTCGATGGCGATCAGTTCGATCATCACCGTCTTGGGATCATCCTCCTCGAAGCGGCGCATCACCACGACCGCCGGTCCATCCGGCAGGGCGTCGTGCGGTGCGAGATCGATGATCCTGGCCATTATGCTCTCCTGTGCTGCGGCGGGAACGGACCAGGGTCGCTGCGGTTCGGCGCGTGCCCGAACCGGTCAGCCGCCCGGAGGCACCACCATGCAGGGGATGTCGTGTCCGCCCAGTGCTGCGCAGGCGGCGCCGGCACCGGGGCGCGCCAGGCCCGCGAGCCGCGCGCGATACAGCACGGCGCCCCCGAAGCGGCTGGTCTGCATCACCAGGCTGCGCGAGCCGGCAAGCTCGGCATAGGCGGCCTGCCGCGCCATCGTGGTCGCGAAGCGCGCCTGGTCGGGGGAGTTGTAGGCGCCGACCTGGATCGACCATGCGCCGTAGGCGGGCGCAGGCGCGTAGGCGGTAGGTGCCGCATAGGTGGGCGCACGGGGGGTAGGCGGCGGCGCCGGCATGTAGATCGCGGATGCGATGACCGGAGCCGGCTCGGACATCGGCGCGGCCGCGACTGCCCGCCGCACCGGAGCCGCCTGGCAGGGCGCCTGCGGGTCGAAGGCTGCGTCGGGATCGTGCCAACAGGCGCCCCCGGCCGGCCGCGCCGGAGCGTATGCCGCAGCCTGTATTGGAGCCGTCTGGACCGGAGCAGCCTGGCACGGCGCGTCCGGATCGAAGGCCGCGTCGGGATCGTGCCAGCAGGCTCCGCCGGCCGGCCGCGCCGGACCATGCCAGGCGGCCAGCCGGACGGAAGCGGTCGGCAGCACGGCGGCGTCGTTGCGGCCGCTGTCGGCGTAGGTCGCCAGCGGCCCGCTCATCGCGACCTCGGTGCCGAGGTTGGGCGCGATGGACGCCACATAGTCCACCGTCTCGTTGGGCAGCGAGCGGCCGGTACTGAGGTAGTCGTCCAGGCGCTGCGGGCCGGCATTGTAGGCCGCCAGGAAGGCCGGCGCGCCATAGCGGTCGTACATCAGCCGGAGATAGGCGGTGCCGGCCAGGATGTTGTCGTGCGGCTCGAACGGGTCGGGGCCGAGGTTGTTCTGCGCCTGCATGTCGGCATAGGTCGCCGGCATCAGTTGCATCAGCCCCATCGCGCCGGCGCCGGAGACGATCGGCTGGCCGAAGCGGTATTCCTGGCCGCCGGATTCCTGCTGGATCACGGCACGGATCCATTGCTGCGGCACGCCGAAGCGGTTCGAGGCCTGCCGTACGTAGGGCTGCCATGGATCGCCGGCCGGTCCCGGCTCCGGGTAGTCGGTGCGTCCGGGCCCGTATGCCATGCGTCCTCCGCCGCTGCAGGCGGCCAGCATGAGCAAGGCGCACAGGATCGGCAGGCGAAGCATGACCGGCGGATCGTGAGCGCGCGCCCGGTCGTGATCAATCGGAGGTTGCGGCTGTCGCCGGCGGGCCGCGCGATTGCGCGAGGCGGGTAGCCGATCTGCAACAGGTGCGCGGGCTACAGCAGGCAGAGCGCCGCCAGTTCGCGCTGCAGGGCGACGGGCAGGACATCACCCTTGGCGTCCGGCCGCGCCCCGAGATCGGCCGGCGCGTCGTCGGACGCGAGATAGCGCCAGCCCTGGAAGGCGCGCACCAGACGCGGCAGCACCGGCACCGGCGGCCCGGCCAGGATGATGGCGATGCAGGCCGATCCGTCGTCGCGCCGGTCCGGCACCATGCCCGCCACCAGCTGACGGCAGAGCAGCACGCCGCTCATCACCCAGTAGAGCGATCCGCCATCGAGGATCTCGGCGGCGCGGCGCGGGTTGTTGCGGGTGCGCAGGAAGGGCTGGCCGCCATGCGCACCGGTGTCGCGGGCGCGATCCGCCTGCCGGCGCGCCAGCGTCTCGATGTCCGCAACGCCGACCGCCAGCTTGATCAGGTGCAGCATCGGCGCCCGGTCCATCACGCGACAGTCTACCAGGCGACATCCTTGTTCTGGTAGTCGACGAAATGGCCGCCCGACGTGCCGGCGCGGGCGGCGATGGCGTCGACCATGCCGCGCGCGCTGGTCTGCACGTCCAGGGTGGCGTTCGGGCCGCCCATGTCGGTGCGCACCCAGCCCGGATCGACCGCGAGCATCGCCCGCGGGTCCTCCTTGGTCTCGCCGGCGTAGCTGCGCAGCATCATGTTCAGCGCCGCCTTGCTGGCCCGGTAGCCGGCCCAGGCGCCGCTGGTGTTGTTGGCGACGCTGCCCAGGCCCGAGGTCATCACCGCGATCACCCCGTCCGGCTTGGCGACCAGCGGCGCCAGCGCCTGCACGGCGCGCATCGGCCCGAGAGCGTTGGTGAGCATGATCCGCGTGAACGCGTCATCGGTGAGGGTGGCGATGCTTTCGTCGGGCCCGTTGGAGATGCCGGCGACCACGAACAGCAGGTCGAGCGGACGGCCGCCGACCGCATCGTCGAGACCGGCAAAGGTTTCCGGCACGGTCACGTCGGCCTCGGCCAGGGACAGCCCGTGCTGCCGCCTTGCTAGGGCGTGCAACAGGCCTGGTTCCGTGCCGGGACGCACGGTGCCGATCACGTCCCAGCCGCGCTGCAGATATTCCTCCGCCAGGCCCAGTCCCAGCCCCCGCGAAGCGCCGATGATCAAAGCCAGCATGGTGCGGAAATCCTTTCACTGAGGCACGGCGCGGTTTTGCGCCGGTCTGTCCTGGGGCTGCCTGTCCTGGGCTTGTTGTACGAAACGATCCAGGAAGCGTTTGGTGTCCACTGCCTGCACGATCGTGACCCGCCGCGCGCCCATCGCCCTGGGTGCAAGCGCCTCCGGCCAGACATGCGCATGGCCGTAGTTGATCCCCGGGCTGGTGTCGATGTCGAGGAACGCCTCGACCGACTTCGTCACCAGATAGGGATCGGCCGCCACCGCCGCGGTCAGCTCGTCCCACATCGGCAGCGGGGCGTAGTAGCGGCTCAGATACTGGGTCAGTGCGTTGTGCCGCGCACCGATACGCGCCATCAGCGTCCTGGTCATCATCACCGCATCGGAGACGTTGCCGACCGAGGTGATCTTCGGCCAGGGCGCGGTCAGCACGATATGCGCCGCCTCCGGATCGAAGATCATGTTGAAGTCCGACGCGAAGTCGGCGTTCCCGGTGACCGCCTGCATGTTGGTGTCGATCAGCGCGCCCATGAACACGAGCTGCTTCGCGTCGGCGGCGAAGCTCGGATCGAGCCGGACCGCCAGCGCGAGGTTGGTCAGCGGACCGGCGGCAACGATGGTGACCTGGTGCGGATGCTCGTGCACCGTGCGGATCAGGAAGTCGGCGGCCCGCTCCGTCGAGGCCTTGAGCGCCGGCGCTCCCTCGTCGAGCCGAGGCACCGGCGGCTGTGTCGCCGGTATGTCGGCGATCGAACCCAGGCCACCCCAGGCGCCCTTCCACGGGATCGTGCCATAGGCTTTCTCCCACAGCCGCATGCGCGCGACAGAGTTCACCAGCGGCAGGGTGGCGCCGTCCACCACCGGAATGTCGGCATGTCCTGCAATCTCCAGGAAGCGCCGCAGGTGGGCGCTTTCGGCGTTCTCCCAGCCATCGCCGACGACAACGGTGAAGCCCAGCACCTGCACCGCCGGGTCGGCGAGCAGCGGCAGCGTGGATTGCAGGTCCGATCCGCCCGGCCCGAGGAAGTCGTTATCCTCCACCACGAGCATCGGCGTTGCGGCGCGCGTAGGGAGTGCGAAGGCTGCCAGGGTGAGGCAAAGGAGCGCCGACAGCAGGTGTTTCCAAGCAGCCGCGTGCATGGGGGTCCTTTCAGAGGACGAGAGCGGCCAGCAGCGCATCCAGGCGCAGGCGGCCCTCGGCGGTCGCGACGAGGCAATCACCGTACCATGCGACATACCCCGCCTCGATCGCGTTCCGCAGCATCTCGGCATCGAGCGCCTCGTCGAGCGTCATCCCGGTGCGTGCCGCAAAGAGTTCGGCCGGGATGCCTTCCGTCAGGCGCAGCCCCATCAGCAGCATCTCGCGCGCCCGCTCGCCAGGCGCCAGCGCCGTCTCGGAGGTCTGTCCGCTGCCGGTGCGCTCGACCCGCTCGGCCCAGGGCTCCGGGGCCCGATGCCGGCGTGTCGCGTGCAGGCGACCGTCCAGGGTCAGCCGGCCATGCGCGCCGGGACCGATGCCGGCATAGTCCTGGTAGCGCCAGTAGGCGAGGTTGTGCCGGCTCTGGGCGCCCGGGCGGGCATAGTTCGAGACCTCGTACGCCTCCAGCCCGTGCCGTGCCGCGACCGACGCGGTCTCGACATACAGCGCCGCCGCGTCATCGTCCTCGGGAAGCGTGATCAGCCCCTGCCGGTGCAGCGCCTCGTAGCGGGTGCCGGGCTCGATGGTGAGCTGGTACAGCGAGAGATGGTCCGAGACCAGTGCCAGCGCGGCATCGAGTTCCGCCTGCCAGGCGGCCATGGTCTGGCCAGGTCGCGCGTAGATCAGGTCGAACGAGATGCGCGGGAACAGCGCGCGGGCCAGTTCCAGGGCGGCGACCGCTTCGCCTGCCGAGTGCTCGCGGCCGAGCCGGTGCAGCGCCTCGGCGTCCAGCGCCTGCACGCCGAGCGAGACGCGGTTGACCCCGGCGTCGCGAAAGCCGCGCAGCCGCCCGGTCTCGACGCTGGTCGGGTTCGCCTCCAGGGTGATTTCCAGGTCGGCAACCGGCTCGAACAAGGTCGTTGCCTGCTCGATCAGGGCGGCGACGCTGTCGGGCTGCATCAGGCTCGGGGTGCCGCCGCCGAAGAAGATCGAGCTGAGCGGCCGCCGCCCGAGCCGAGCCGCCTCGTAAGCCAGTTCCCGGGACAGAGCCGTCGCGAAGCGCGCCTCCGGCACGACGTCCCGCACATGGCTGTTGAAGTCGCAGTACGGGCACTTGGCGAGGCAAAACGGCCAGTGGATATAGAGTGCGAGGGGTTCCAGAGAATCTATGTCCCGCAAAGGCTGTGTGGAGGTGCCTGATGCTGGATGAGAGCGATCCGCAGGATCGCGGCCGGCGTGACTTTCCGAGCACCGGAGCGGAGCGGCCTCCTGGCCGTGAGCACCGGAGCGCAGGAAAGGCGGGTCGGATCGCCAGCAGCAGGCATCTCCACGCAGCCTTTCAGATTGCGACGCGGACGCCTAACTCCACCACCCGATCGCTCGGAATGCGGAAGAATTCGGTGGTGGTGACGGCGTTGCGCGCCATCACCAGGAACAGCGACAGCCGCCATAGCGGCATGCGCGGGATGGTCGCGCGCACCAGCACCTCTCGGTTGACGAAGTAGCTTGCCTGCATCGGGTCGAACGCCACGCCCCGGCCATTCAGCTCCTCGAGCGCGCGCGGCAGGTTCGGGCTCTCCATGAAGCCGTAGCGCAGCGTCACCCGGTGGATGCCCGGGGCGAGCTCCTCGACGCTCATGCGATGCAGGCGGCCGGCCTCGGGCTGGTCCAGGTTCTGGATCGTAACGAACAGCACCTTGTCGTGCAGTACCTTGTTGTGCTTGAGGTTGTGCAGCAGCGACGCCGGCACGACGTCCGGATTGCCGGTCAGGAACACCGCCATGCCGTGCACGCGCACGGTGCGCGATTGCGGCAGCCGGGCCAGGAACGAGGCCAGCGGCATGCTGTCCTGCTTCCAGCGCAGCGCCAGCAGCTCGCGGCCGCGCTTCCAGCTGGTCATCAGCGCGGTCAGCACGATGCCCAGCAGCACCGGCACCCAGCCGCCCTGCGGGATCTTCAGCGCGTTGGCGGCGAAGAACACGGTATCCATCAAAAAGAAACCACCGAACACGGTGACGGCGGCGAACCGCGACCAGCCGTACTGGCGGCGGAACACCACCATGGCCAGGACACAGGTGCACATGAAGGTGCCGGTCACCGCGATGCCATACGCGGAGGCCAGCGCATCGGAGGAGCGGAACACCAGCACCAGCAGCAGCACGCCGACCATCAGCGCCCAGTTGATCTGCGGGACGTAGATCTGGCCTTCCTCGTTCGGGTTGGTGTGGCTGACGCGCATGCGTGGCAGGTAGCCGAGCTGCACGGTCTGGCGCGCGATCGAGTACGCGCCGGTGATCATCGCCTGGCTGGCGATCACCGTGGCGGCGGTTGCCAGCAGCACCATCGGCAGGCGCAGCCAGTGCGGCCCGAGCAGGAAGAACGGGTTCGCGATCGCCTCGGGGTGGGTGATGATCAGCGCCCCCTGGCCGAGATAGTTCAACGCCAGCGACGGCAGCACGAACACCAGCCAGGCGAGGCGGATCGGCGGCGCTCCGAAATGTCCCATGTCGGCGTAGAGCGCTTCGGCGCCGGTCACCGACAGCACCACCGCGCCCAGCGCCACGAAGGCGATCCAGCCATGGTACCAGATGAAGATCGCCGCATGGTGCGGCAGCAGCGCGGTCAGGATGAAGGGGTGGCGCACCACCTCGATGCCGCCGAGCACGCCGATCGATCCGAACCACAGCACCATGATCGGCCCGAAGATGCGCCCGACGCTGCCGGTGCCGCGCCACTGCAGGCTGAACAGCGCCACGATCACCCCGACCGCGATCGGCAGCACCACCTCCCTGGCAGAAGGAATGCTGACTTCGAGGCCTTCGACCGCCGACAGCACCGAGATGGCGGGCGTGATGGTGCCGTCGCCGAAGAACAGGCAGGCGCCGATGATGCCGACCAGGCCCATCAGCGCATGCATCCGGTTGTTGGTAGCGACGCGCTGCGCCAGCGCCATCAGCGCCAGGATGCCGCCTTCGCCGCCATTGTCGGCGCGCATGACCAGCAGCACGTATTTGATGGTCACGATCAGGATCAGCGACCAGAAGATCAGGCTCTCGATGCCGACCACCTCCCACTGTGTCGGCGAGTGCTCGCTGATGATCGAGATGGTGGATTTCAACGCATAGAGCGGGCTGGTGCCGATATCGCCATAGACGACGCCGAGCACGCCCATGAGCGATGCGACGCCGATGCTGCCGCGTGCCGCATGGCCGCCGCGCGCGTCGCCGACGGCCGATCTGGAGGCGAGCCGTCCGCCGGCGGCGCCGAGGGATGCGGCAGGCTGGATGCCGCCCGGCGGGGCTCCGGCGTCACGGCTCATCGAGGGGCTCCGGAGAGGCCCGGCCCGGGGCCGGGAGTGCCCCCATACTGCCCATCAGGCGACGGAGGCAAGCGGCTGGCCGATGCCGGGCCGGGATCCGAACAGCGCCGACCCGACCCGCACCTGCGTCGCTCCCTCGGCGATCGCCGCTTCGAAATCTCCCGACATGCCCATCGAAAGCGTCCGCATGCCGGTGGCGGCCGCGAGCTCCGCCAGCGCCCGGAAATGCGGCCGCGGATCGTCGTCGGCGGGCGGGATGCACATCAGCCCGGTGACGCTGCCGCCGAACCGGGCCCGGCAATCCCGGATGAACCCCGCCGCGTCGGCGCGCGCGATGCCGGCCTTCTGCGGCTCGTCGCCGATATTGACCTGCACCAGCAACTCGGGCAGCCGGCCCGCCATCTCCGCGGCACGTGCGATCGCGTCCGCCAGACGCGGGCGGTCCAGGGTCTCGATGACGTCGGCCACGCGAACCGCGTCGAGCGCCTTGTTGGTCTGCAACGGGCCGATCAGGTGCAGCCGCAGCCCGGGATACCGCTCACGCAGCGACGGGAACTTGGCCTGGGCCTCCTGCACGCGGTTCTCGCCGAACCGCAGCTGCCCGCAGGCGAGCAGTTCCGCCACCCGCTCCGCCGGATGGGTCTTGGAGACGGCCACCAGGGCGACAGCATCGGGACGCCGCCCGCTGGCCGCGAGCGCCCGGTCGATCCGTGCGCGTATCGCGTCCAGGGCCGCCTGCATTGTCATCCCCCACACGCTGGAACCGGCCTCGCATCCGGTCAAGCGCGGCGCGCGCCTGCCCAGGCGAGCCGTCGCGCTGCCGGTATCTAAAAGAGCCGCTCCGCGGATTGGCCATCTAGAAGAGCCGCTCCGCGGCGTGGGCGCCGACCAGGATCTCGCACAGGCGCAGCCGATCGACGCGGGTGAGCCAGGTCTCCTGGCTGCCGTCGGCACAGAAGGCGACCGCCTCGCCCAGCATGCGCTCATGGTCCTCCGGCGCACCGAGCGGACGTGACGCCACGTCGAGGCGCCGGAGCGCCCGCAACCGGCTTTCCAGGCGATCCGCCATCTCGTGCTCCGCGACCGGATCGGCGGGGGCGGCAGCCGCCCAGGTGCGGACCTGCTCGAAGCCGCTGGCGAGCTCGGCGCAGCACCGGATCGCCATCTCCGTGCGACGCGGCGCCAGCTGCCGGGCCGTGCCTGCCAGCTCGCCGCGCAGGCTGCTGAAGCTGGCGATCCGTGCGGCCAGGCGGGCCTGCGCGTCCAGCGCCTGGTCGCCGTCCAGCGGCGGCGCTGCCGCCGGCTTGTCGAGCCGGCCCACGACGATCGGGACCACCGACCGCAATGCGGCTTCGAGCGGTCGCGCCACGATGGTCTCGCGCGCGAACAGCAGCAGGCTGTCCACCATCTCCGCCGGTCGGGTGCTCTGCTCCAGCAGCAGCGCCACCACCAGACTCCAGCCGACCGCGCCGGACCGCGCCGCTGCCAGCAGCAGCGGCCGCATGGTCTCGCGGTCGAGCTCCTGCCCGAGGCTTGCGAGCCTGAGGATCGCCACCTGCGAGAACAGCAGCCGGGTCGCCGCACAGAGGGGTTCGAGCATGCCGGGCCGGATGCCGGTCTCGGCGCGAAAGGCGGTGCTGTCCCAATGCGCCGGCAGGCCATGCGGGTCGAGCAGGCCGGCGGTGTCGGCCCAGAGCCCCTGGTCCGGCATGCCGCCCGCCGCCAGGACGGCCTCGACCGCGGCGATGTTGGGCAGGCGCGAACGCACCAGGGCCGTCACCGGGGCGATGAAGCTGCGCGGGATGCTGCCCACGCCGGCACGCCAGGCGGCCGGAGTGACGATCACCGGATCGAACGGCTCGAACAGGGTGCGGGCCAGCGTGCGCCGGCGCTTCGGCCGCAGGGCGGCAAGGCGCGGACGCACCGCATCCAGCACCCGGTCGGCCTCACCGCGCGCGGCGAGCCCGTCGACCATCAGGGTGATCCGCAGGACGGCGGCGTCACTCGCATCCTGCAGGTCGGCGGACAGGTCCGCGAGCCTGGCCGACGGTGCATCCGCGGCCGCCGAAGCATCCGGACCCGCGCCAGGGTTCACGGCGCGCTCCCGCCGGCGCCGGGTGTGTCGCTGTCCGGGCAGTCGAGCAGCAGTTCGGCCAGTCGCAGCCGCTCGTGGCATTCCAGCCGGTCCAGCGTGAGAGCGGTCCCGGGTTGCATGGCGAGCAACTGGCTGCACTCGATGCTGCCGCGTTCCAGCGACGTGTGCTCCAGCACCACCCGGCCGTCGCTGTCGTGGGTCAGCAATTGCGCCAGGGCCTTGCGCGTGCCGGGTGCAAAGGCCGGATCCGCCTGGACGAGACAGAGCCGGTCCCAGCCATCGAGCAGCCAGCCCGGCCGGCCCAGGGTCTCCGCGGCACCCGGCGGGTCGCGCTGCCACTCGGCAAGCAGGCCGAGCGGATCATCGAACCGCGCCCGCGCCCGGTCGAGCGCCTCGGTCGCCAGGCCATGCCGGGCCAGCAGGCTCGCGGCCATCGGGCCCGGGCCGGATGCGGCCGTCCGCGCCATCAGCGCCAGGATGCGCGGCAGCCGGAACCGGTCGCGGGCCGGCCCAAAGCCGAGCCCGACCGCCTCCTGCGCCAGGGCCGCGACCGCCGCCGACAGGGTCTCGCCGGTCCAGCCGTCCCCCGCGCCCATAGGCTGCGCGCCCAGCTGTGCCGCGCCCAGTTGCGCCGCGACAGCGCCGGGCGCGCTCCTGAGCCAGGTGGCCTGCTCCTCGATGCCGACCGACCACGGATCGTTCCGGTCGGAATGCGACGCCGGCATGTCGAGGGCCCGCGCCAGTTCCAGCAGCAGGTGGGAGCGCAGCCGCAGCAGCTGCTTGCCCCCGGCAGCCTCGGCCTTGCGGGCCGCCTGTGCCGCCGGGCGCCCCGCATAGCCCTCGATGGCCACGCCACGCGCCGCGGCCAGGATGCGGCCCGGCGAGAGCGGCGCGGCCGGGTTCGACTGCAGGATCTCGATGAGGCGGATATCGTGCAGGCTAGGCATCGCCTGCAGCCTGACCGCCGGCCAGCTGGTGACGTAGATGCCGCGTCCGCCGCCGGGATTGCTCAGCAGCATCTCGAGCCTGCCATCCGTGGCCGTCCGGGCGCGCAGGCCGATCAGCACCGGTCCGGTCAGCGGCAGGGCGACGCTGTGCACGCCGGCCCGCAGGCTCGCGGCGCCCCAGGCGATGGCGCGCGGGGCTGCTCGGGGCGCTGAACCGGACCTTGCGATCTGCGACGACATGGCGCGGGACCACTGCCTTTCGAATGGCCGGCAACACTGGCGGGCGGCGCTGCCGCATGCCATTTGCCTGCGATGCAGCGTAACCGCCGTCTATGAACAAAACCTCAACGGACGGCCGACGGCGCCGCGATGGTGACCCGGGGCCGGCCCAGCGGGGCCAGGCGCAACGGGGGCCGGCGGAGCGGGGGCAGCCGCGCGATGCCGCGATGGCCGATCCGACCCGCGAGATCGCCTACGACATCCTGGTCTCGGTGCTGGAGCGACGGCGCACCCTCGACGAGGTGCTCGACCATGTGCCGGTGTCGGTCCCGGCCCGCGACCGCGCGGCGGCGCACCGGCTGGCGGCGATGGTGCTGCGCCGGCTCGGCACGCTCGATGCCCTGCTGCGGCCGCTGCTGGGCAAGCCGCCGCCGCCGCCGGTGCGCCTGGTCCTGCTCATCGGGGCCGCGCAACTGCTGTTCCTGCAGACGCCGGCGCACGCCGCGGTCGGCACCAGTGTCGAGCTGACCCGCCGCCGCCGGCTGGCCCCCTTCGCGGGCCTGGTCAACGCCGTCCTGCGCCGGCTGGCGGCAGCGGCCGGGACGGCATTGCCGGAGCTGGACCAGGCGCTGCTCGATGTGCCGGGCTGGCTGTGGTCATCCTGGTGCGCTTCCTGGGGCGGCGACCAGGCGCGCGCGATCGCCGACGGCATCCGCCGGGAGGCGCCGCTCGATCTCAGCCTGCGGCGCGGCAGCCCGGTGCCCGAAGGCGGCGTCCGGCTGCCCACCGGGTCGGTGCGGCTGCCGGCAGGCGCCAGGGTCGGCGAGCTGCCCGGCTATGCCGAGGGTGGATTCTGGGTGCAGGACGCCGCTGCCGCACTCCCGGTCATGCTGCTGGACCCGCGGCCCGGCGAACGCATCGCCGACCTGTGCGCAGCACCCGGGGGCAAGACCGCGCAACTGGTCGATGCCGGGGCCTCGGTGATCGCGCTGGACCGCGACCGCACCCGGCTGCAGCGGGTCGGCGAGAATCTCGAGCGCCTTGGCATGCAGGCGGATCTCGTCGCGGCGGATGCCGTCACCTGGCGCCCCGGGGCGCTGCTCGACGCCGTGCTGCTGGACGCGCCGTGCAGCGCCACCGGCACCGTGCGCCGTCATCCCGAGGTGCTGCACACACGCCGAGCCGAGGATCTCGCCGGGCTGGCGGCGGGGCAGGCGCGCCTGATCGAGGCGGCCGCTCGCATGCTTCGGCCGGGCGGCCGGCTGCTCTACGCGGTGTGCTCGATGCAGCGCGAGGAGGGCGAGGCACAGCTCGCCGCAGCCCGCCGCGCCGGGCTGCGGCATGCGCCGTTCACCGCGTCGGAGCTGGCCGTGCTGCCCGAGGCGCTGACGGAGACGGGTTGCCTGCGCACCCATCCCGGGCTGTGGCCCGGACAGGGCGGCATGGACGGCTTCTTCGCGGCGCGTTTCGTGCGCGACTGAGGTGGAGTCCGGGCTTGTGTACGGTCACGTGCTTCCTGCTAGAAGCTCCGCATGACCACGACACCAGGCGTCATCGTCGCTCCGAGCCTGCTGGCCGCCGATTTCGCCCGCGCCGGCGAGGAGACCGCCGCCGTCGAGGCCGCCGGCGCCGACTGGCTGCATCTCGACGTGATGGATGGCCACTTCGTCCCCAACCTCTCCTTCGGGCCGCAGATGATCAAGGCGTTGCGGCCTCGCTCGAAGCTGCCGTTCGACGTGCACCTGATGATCGAGCCGGTCGACCCGTTCCTCGAAGCCTTCGTCGCGGCCGGCGCGGACCACATCCATGTCCATATCGAAGCCGGTCCGCACGCGCATCGCTCGCTGCAGACGATCAAGGCGCTCGGCGCCAAGGCGGGGATCGCGCTGTGTCCGGCAACCCCGGTGGAGGTGATCGCGGAGGTTCTCGACATTGCCGACCTGGTGCTGGTGATGACCGTCAACCCGGGCTTCGGCGGCCAGAAGTTCCTGGGCAGCCAGCTCTCCAAGGTCGCCCGCATCCGCAGCCTGCTGACCCGGATCGGGCGCGACCTGCCGATCCTGGTGGATGGCGGCATCGACCGGCACACCGCGCCGCGCTGCATCGAGGCCGGAGCCACGGTCATGGTCGGCGGCACCGCGGTGTTCGGCGCGCCCGACTATGGCGCGGCCATTGCAGGCCTCCGGGGCGCCGACCCGGATGGCGGGAGATCTGCCGGATGAATGTCCGCCGCTGGAGCCAGGATGCCAGGTTGTCGTTCGCACGGCTGCCCGGGCTGACCGGATCGCTCGGCATCGGCCGGGTGCCGGAGGCGCCGCAGCAGGCGATCCGCGACCTGTGGCAGGGCGATCCGGCGGTCGGCGCCAGGCTGATGAAGGGAGAGCTGCACCATCGCGGTGCCGTGTGCCCGATCTCGGTGGTCAGCGTGGCAGCACTCGGCGCCAGCGCGGGCGCCACCGGCGAGGGCGCGGCGTCACCGGCGATGCGCGCCCACGCGCAGGGCTTCACCTGGCTGCGCGACTTGCGGGCCCTCAACACCGACAGCGCCCGGCTGCGCGCCCGCACCCTGGTCGGCGAGTGGCTGCAGCGGCCGCCCAATGATGCCACCGCGCGCAGTCCGGACGTCATCGGCGCCCGGGTCGCCGCCTGGCTGATGCACTACGATTTCTTCGCCGCCTCCGCGGATGACGGCTTCCGCCAGCGCCTGATGGCGCGCGTGGTGATCGACGGGCGTTCGCTGATGGCGCTGCTGCCGTCCGGCAGCCACGACCACCGCACCCTGACCGCGTTCAAGGGCCTGCTCGCCTGCGCCGTGGCGCTGCCCGAGCAGAGCGCGCTGCTGGCCCGCTACATGCGCTTCATCACCCCCGAGCTGGGGCGCCAGATGCTGCTCGATGGCTGCCAGGTCGAGCGCAGCCCAATGGCGCATCTGGCCATGCTGCGCGAACTTGCCGAGATGCGCGCCCTGATGCAGACCGGCCAGATCGCACCGCCGCTGTCGCTGGCCGCGGCGCTGGACCGCATGGCGCCGGCGCTGCGTGCCCTGCGCCATGCCGATGGCGGCCTGGCGCTGTTCAACGGCAGCCAGGAGGAGGACCCGGCGCATATCGACCAGGTGCTGATGCAGGCGGCGCGCGGCCGGGCGGTGCAGCAGGCCCTGCCGGAGGGCGGCTTCATCCGGCTGCAGGTCGGTCGCAGCCTGCTGTTCATCGATGCCGGACCGCCGCCGCCGCCGGGCTACGACCAGCTCGCGCATGCCGGCACGCTCGCCTTCGAGCTGTCCGTCGGCCGCGAGCGGCTGATCGTGAATTGCGGCGCCTCGATCGCCGCCGGCTGGCAGGAGGCGGTGCGGAGCACGGCGGCGCATTCGACGCTGGCGATCGGCGACCGCTCTTCGTCCGATCTCGTCGTCATCGACGGCAGCGACGGGGTCTCGCGTCGGCCGGCGCATGTCGAGATCGACCACAAGCAGTCCGGCGAGGCGCACTGGCTTGAGCTCAGCCATGACGGCTACAAGCCCGGCTTCGGCGCGGTGCATCGGCGCCGGCTGTATCTTGCCGAGGACGGCAACGACATCCGTGGCGAGGATTTCGTCGAGGCCGACGCCCCCTGCGCCTTTTCGCTCCGCTTCCACCTGCATCCGGATGTCGAGGTGAGCGTGGATGCCGAGGCCGGCGGCGTGCTGCTGACGCTGCCGTCCGGCGGCAAGTGGCGCATGCGTCTCGAGGGTGGCCGCGTGACCGTCGAGGAGAGCATCTATCTCGGCCGCGGCGCGCCCCGGCTCGGCCGCCAGGTCGTGGTCAGCGTCGCCGGGCCACCAGGGGCCGAGCCGACCGCAGCGGCCGCGGGCGACGCGCCAGGCGTGGAGGCCGGCGAGGCCGCTTCGGCACCCGGCACCCAGGCGGTGCGATGGGCGCTCACCAGCGTGACCTAGCAGGGTGCTGAAAAACCAGGTGCAAGGGCTCCGCCCTTGACCCGCTGGGGCCTGAGGCCCCAGACCCGCTCTTCTAAAACAAAGGATTTCAAAGGCTGGCCTTTGATGGGGCCCAGGGGCAAAGCCCCTGGCCTGCGCAGCGGCTGCTGCGCAGGGCGCTGCTCTTCCGTCTTGAAGATCCTCGAAGTCACCAATGTCGATTTCTCGCTGCGACAGTTCCTGTTGCCGCTGATGCGCGAGCTGCGCCGGCGTGGCCACGAGGTGGTGGGCGTCAGCGCCGACGGTCCGCTACTTGCCGACGTGCGGCATGAGGGCTTCCGGGTCGTGGCGCTGCCGATGGCGCGCAGCCTGCACCCGGGCGCGCAAATCCGGGCCCTGCTCGCCCTGGTCCGGTTGATCCGGCTGGAGCGTCCCGACCTCGTGCACGCGCACATGCCGATCAGCGGGCTGCTGGCGCGGCTCGCGGCCCGGCTCTGCGGCGTGCCGGTGATCGCCTATACCTGCCACGGGTTCCTGTTCAACCAGCCCGGCCCGCGGCTGCGGCGTGGCGTCGCACTCGGGCTCGAATGGCTCGCCGGGCGCGTCACGCATCGCTACTTCACGGTCTCGGAGGAGGAGGCGCGGGCTGCGCGGCGGCTGCATATCCACCGTCATCCGGTCGCGGTCGGCAACGGCCGCGATCCGGCGATCTTCCGGCCCGATGCCGTGGCGCGCGCCGCCATCCGGCAGGGCCTGGGCGTGCCGGACGACCGGGTGGTGGTGATCGCGGTGTCCCGCATGGTCCGCCACAAGGGCTATCCGGAGCTGCTGGCGGCGATGCGTGCGGTGCCGGATGCGGAGCTCTGGGTGGTCGGCGAGCGGCTCGCCTCGGATCACGGCGAGAGCCTGGAACCGGCCTTCGCCGACGCGGCGCGGCCCGAGGCGCTGGGCGCGCGCCTGCGCCGGCTCGGCTACCGCACCGACATCGCGGCCCTGCTCGCGAGCGCCGACATCTTCGTGCTGCCCAGCCATTTCGAGGGGCTGCCGATGTCGGTGATCGAGGCGATGCTGACCGCACTCCCGGTGGTGGCGACCGATATCAGCGGCCCGCGCGAGCAGGTGGTCGCGGGCGAGACCGGCCTGCTGGTGCCGGCCGCGAGGGTGCCCCCGCTGGCCGCAGCGCTCGGCCGGCTCGCCAACGACCGGACCCTACGACGGCAATTGGGCGAGGCCGGCCGCACCCGGGCGATCGCCCTGTATGACGAAGCCGCCGTGGTCGCGAAGGTGGCAACGCTGCTGGAGGCCCCGCCGCCCCCAGGGTGAGCCCTACCGCACGCTGACCGGAACCCGATGCCAGGCGGCGCAGAGATAGCCCTTGAAGTTCCAGACGTCGCCGGCGCAGGCGGGCTGCGTCTGGCCGGCTTCGTCCCAGGCGCGCGCCACCAGCTCGTGCTCGCCTTGCGGGAGGTCCAATGTCGTTGCCCAGAAGGTCCAGGCTCCCGGCGTTTCGGGATCGTGCCGCAGCGCGGCCTGCACCCAGCTCCCGCCGCCATCGGCCGAGACATCGACACGCGCCACCGCGCGCCTGCCGGCGATCGCGTAGCCGCGGATGGTGGTGGCACCCGGTGCCAGCCGCGCCTGCGCCTGCGGCGTGCAGATCGCCGCGTTGAGCGGCATCTCGTTGATGGTGAGGCCGGCCTGCCAGTCCACCGTCGCCTCGGTGACCGAAGCCGGCAGCAGCTTGTAGTCCTGCTGCTGCATGTGGTTGTCCGAGGGGTGGTCCTGCACCGTGATGGTGGTCAGCCATTTCGGGCTGCGCACGCCGGCATAGAAGGGCACGACGACCCGCAACGGATGGCCGTGCTCGGGGCGCAGCGTCTCGCCGTTCATCGCCCAGGCCAGCAGCACGTCGTCCTGCAGGGCGCGCGGCATGCCGATCGAGACCCCGTACCGGAAGCGGCGTCCCGCCATCTCGACCTGGTCGGCGCCGTCGAAGGCGACATGTGCCGACGCCGCGGCACCCGCCGCGCGCAGCACCTCGTGCAACGCAACCCCGGTCCAGTGCGCGTAGCCGATGGCGCCCGCCGCCCAGGGATCGCCGGAGGTTGGCTTGACCGGCTGCAGGTCGGCACGGCGGTTGCCGGCACATTGCAGGACCGCGCCGAGCGTCCGCTGCGGCGCCAGCGCCTGCAGGTCGGCCATCGAGAGATCGAGCGGCCGGTCCACCCGGCCACAGACCCGCAGACGATGCGTCGCCGCATCCAGCTTCGGGATGTCGCCGTGGCTGCGCACGTAGAAATCCTGCGCCGCTGTCACGAAGGACGCGCGCAGCCGGTCCAGCGGCGGCTCGGCGTTGAACGGCGCCTCCGAGTGCACGATCAGCCCAGGTCCTGGCAGCCCAGGTCCTGGCCGCGCGGACGTCCGCGTCATGCCTGCAGCACCCGGCGCAGGTGGTTGCCGTGCCCGGCGAGCGCCGCCTCGGCGTTGGGCCTGGTCATGCCGTGCAGCAGCAGCACCGCGAGCTTGACGCGGCCGTCCGCCGCCGCGAGTGCTGCGCGGATCGCGTCGTCGCCCGCCCCGGTCAGGCTGCGCAGCATGCGTTCGGCGCGCAGCCGCAGCTTGGCGTTGGTCGCCTGCATGTCCACCATCTCGCCGCGCCAGACGCGGCCGAGCCGGACCATCAGCGTGGTCGAGATCAGGTTCAGCACGATCTTCTGCGCGGTCCCGGCCTTCAGCCGCGTCGATCCGGCGACCACCTCGGCGCCGGTCTCGACCAGAACGGCGATCTCGGCCTCGGCCAGCAGCGGCGCGCCGGGGCTGTTGGCGATGCCGACCGTGAGGCAGCCCGCCCGCCGCGCCGACCGCACCGCCTCGCGCGTGTACGGGGTCGTGCCGCTGGCCGCGAGCGCCAGCAGCACGTCGTTTGGACCGAGTGCCAGCGCCGCCACGTCCGCCGCTGCCGTCTCGGTGCGGTCCTCGGCGCCTTCGACCGCGCGCACCAGCGCCTGTTCGCCGCCGGCGACCAGGAAGGCGAGGCGGTCGCGCGGCCAGTCGAAGGTCGGCGTCAGTTCGGCGCCGTCCTGGAAGGCGAGACGACCCGAGGTGCCGGCGCCGGCATAGGCAAGGCGGCCGCCGGCGACAAGGCGCGGCAGCGCGGCCTCGACGACCCGCCCGAGCGCCGGCAGGGCGGCACGCACCGCGGCCACCGCACCGGCCTGGCTGTCGAGCAGCGCGTCCAGGATCGCCGGCGCCTCCCAGGCATCGAGGTCCCGATAGCGCGGGTCGGTTGCTTCGGTCGCCGCAGGCTTGATGGCGTCGATGGGCATGGATGGCAGCTCTCGGTTACCCCGGGGCGTCAACGCCGGTCTAGGCTGCCGGGTGCATGGCAGGAGGCCGCAATGGATCTCGGGCAACGGACCGGCGGCGCGTTCGCGCCGGCCGCCGCCGCGGTGGCCGCCGGGCACATCCCGGGCGCGGTGCTCGGCGTGGTCGATCGCACCGGACAGCGCGCGGTGCGTCATGCCGGCTGGGCTTCCCTGGTTCCGGACCGCGAGCCGCTCGGTCCCGGCACCTGGTTCGACCTCGCCTCGCTGACCAAGGTCGTGTTCACCACCACGGCGATCCTGCGCCTGTGGCAGGGCGGCCGGCTGGAGCTGGACACGCCGCTCGCCGAGCTGATCCCGGACCTGCGCCAGTACGATGTCGCCCAGGCTCCGGAGCGCAGGCTCACGGTCCGCGAGTGCCTCGCGCACCGGACCCACCTGCCCGCGGTCGAGCCGATCTACACCTATGGCCGCGATCCGCAGACGCTGCGCGCCTTCGTGCTGCAGCGCGCCTGGCGACCGGTTGCGGAGCCGGTCTATTCCGACATCAACTTCATCCTGCTGGGCATCGTCATCGAGCGGCTGACCGGCTCGCCGCTCGCCTCGCAGCCGCTTGCCGACGGTCTGTGCTTCGCACCCGAGCCGGCGACGTGTGCCGCGACCGAGCACTGCATGTGGCGCGGCCGGGTGCTGCGCGGGGAAGTGCATGACGAGAACGCGTTCGCGCTCGGGGGCGCCGCCGGTCATGCCGGGCTGTTTGGCACCATCGACGGCGTGCTCGACTTCGCCCACGGCGTGCTGGCCGGCATCGGCTGGCCGCCCGCAATGATGGCCGCGATCGCCGAACCGGCCGGCGCGCGCCGCACGCTCGGCTGGGAGTGCCGGCACGAGGGCTGGTCCGGCGGCGGCCTGTGCTCCCCGGGGACGATCGGCCATGTCGGCTTCACCGGGACCGGCCTGTGGATCGACCGCGAGGCCGGCCTGGCCTGGAGCCTGCTGACCAATCGGGTGCATCCGACCCGGCATCGCGACACCGGCATCGTGCAGCTTCGTCGGCGGACCGGCGAGGCGCTGTTCGCCACCGGTGCCTGAAGGCTGGCCCGAGGAGCGCACCTTGACAGTCAGGTAACGACTGGAGGTTAACTCGATGCCATGGCACGCCTCGATATTGCGGTGAAAGGCCTGTTCCCGACGCTGGTCGCGGCGGTCGAGTTGCCGGATGCCGACGCGCGCAATGCGGAACTTGCCGGCCTCATCCTGCGCCGACGCGAACAGTTCCCCTCGATCCAGGCCTCCAATGCCGGCGGCTGGCACTCGGACCGATCCATCACGGAGTGGGGCGGCGCGCGGGTGGCGGAGGTGCTGCAGGTCGCGCGCGGCATTGCCACGCAACTGACTGCCGACCGCAACGGCGAGCCGGCGCATCCCGAATGGGTCACGCAGGCGTGGGCCAACGTGAACGGACCGGGTGACGGCAACATTTGCCACTACCATCCCGGCGCCTGCTGGTCGGGCACGTATTATGTCGATGATGGCGGCTGTGCGGCCGATCCGTTGCTCGGCGGCGAGTTCGAGATGCTGGACCCGCGCGGCCCGGGGCCGGGCATGTATGCGCCGCAGTTCAAGTTCGCCGGCGAGGATGGACGCTCGGTCGGCAGCGGCGAGACCATCCGCCCGAAGCCCGGACTGTTATTCCTGTTCCCGTCGTGGCTGTTCCACCAGGTGCGGCCGTATCGCGGCAGCGCGTTGCGGATTTCGCTGGCCTTCAACTTCGGGATCGCCGCCGGGTCCTAGTGTCGCGGGGATGCTGCCGAATAAGCGACGTCACCATCATTCTGATCGGTTGCACGTTCTGTTTTTTCATGGAAAGGTTCGATTCGAATAAACACATCGGATGCGTGTTCGGGGAACGTTATTGGACCAGGCGCTTGCGCAGCGACAGCTTGGCAATCGGGCCTTCGACCGCGTGGCCATCGACTGCGGCATTGCAACCGGTCCGGCTCGCCCTGGCTGGCCCGTGTGGCCTTGCGAAGAGAACGACCCGGCCATCCTGGCTGCCACTCGATGAGCGTGGTCCTGGACAAGGTCGGACTGAAATCGGGCGCCGACATCATCATCGAAGGTGTCAGCCTGCAGTTCGACCTCGGCACCATGAACATCCTGCTTGGGCCGACCCTGTCGGGCAAGACCAGCCTGATGCGGCTGATGGCCGGTCTCGACAAGCCGACCAGCGGGCAGATCAGCGTGAATGGCCACGATGTGGCGCGCGTGGCGGTGCGGCGCCGCTCGGTGGCCATGGTGTACCAGCAGTTCGTGAACTATCCGTCGCTGACCGTCTACGAGAACATCGCCTCGCCGCTGCGGGTTGCGGGCGTGACGAAGGCGGAGATCGAGGCCCGTGTCGCCGAGGCGGCCCGCGTGCTGCGGCTGGAGCCGTTCCTCGCACGCCTGCCGGCACAGCTTTCCGGTGGCCAGCAGCAGCGCACCGCAATCGCGCGCGCCCTGGTCAAGCGCGCCGAACTGGTGCTGCTCGACGAGCCGCTCGCCAACCTCGACTACAAGCTGCGCGAGGAGCTGCGTATCGAGTTGCCGCGGCTGTTCGCGGAGTCCGGCTCGATCCTGGTCTATGCCACTACCGAGCCCTCCGAGGCGCTGCTGCTCGGAGGCCGCACGGCGACGCTGTGGCACGGCCGCATGACCCAGATCGGCGATACGCCGTCGGTATACCGGCGTCCTGCCAACATCGACTCCGCCAGAGTGTTCTCCGATCCGCCGCTGAACGAGCTGGCGGTCGAGAAGCGCGGCCCGCGTGCAATTCTGCCGGATGGGCGCGAGGTCGAGGCCGCGCGGCTGGTGCCGGACCTGCCGGACGGCGAGTACCGCCTCGGCTTCCGTGTCGAGAGCGCGGAGATCGACGAGGCTGTCGCGGTTGCGGGTGACATGGCCACCGGCCGCCTGAACGGCACCGTCGCGGTGACCGAGATCAGTGGCTCGGAAAGCTTCGTGCATGTCGATGTCGGGTTCGCGACTTGGGTCTGCCTGGTGCTGGGCGTGCATGACTGGACCCCGGGCTCGGCTGTCTCGGTGCGCATCGAGCCGCGTGGCATCCATGTCTTCGACCGCGCCGGAGCAGTGGTCGCGGTCGCCGGGACGCGCCAGTCGCCTGCTTTCGCGACGGCGGGCTGAGGGCCGGCCGCATGGCCACCATCACCCTCGACGGCATCGCGCATGCCTATGACGGCAGGCCGCGTGGCGCCGACCTGCAGGACATGCGGCGCTACGCGCTCAAGCCGATCAACCATGTCTGGCAGAATGGTCATGCCTACGCGCTGCTCGGACCGTCCGGTTGCGGCAAGACCACGCTGCTCAACATCATTTCCGGCCTGGTGATCCCGTCCGACGGGCGGCTGCTGTTCGATGCGCTCGATGTCACCCGGCTGCCGACCGAGCGGCGCAACATTGCCCAGGTGTTCCAGTTCCCGGTGATCTACGACACCATGACGGTGGCCGAGAACCTGGCCTTCCCGCTGCGCAACCGCGGCGTGGGCAAGCCGGCGATCGGGCGGCGCGTCGACGAGATCGCCGAGCTGCTCGATCTCAAGCCGGTGCTGAACCGCCGGGCGCGCGGATTGACCGCCGACGCCAAGCAGAAGATCTCGCTCGGGCGCGGACTGGTGCGCGCCGACGTCTCGGCTGTGCTGTTCGACGAGCCGCTGACGGTGATCGATCCGGCACTGAAGTGGGAGCTGCGCTCCAAGCTCAAGGCGGTGCACCAGGCGCTCGACATGCTGATGATCTACGTCACCCACGACCAGGTCGAGGCGATGACGTTTGCCGACCAGGTGGTGGTGATGAACGACGGCCGCGTGCTGCAGATCGGCACCCCTGCCGACCTGTTCGAGCGGCCGGCGCACAGCTTCGTCGGCTACTTCATCGGCTCGCCCGGAATGAACTTCCTGCCGGCGATGATTGCCGGCCGCACTGCCCATGTCGGGGACGTGCAGTTCGACCTCGGGGCCGCGTATCCGACGCCGCCGAACTCCGCGAGCGTGCAGCTCGGCTTCCGGCCGGACTACGCCACCGTGCTGGACCGATCGGCCGGCACCGGTATCCCGGTCGGCATCAGGCGCATCGAGGACCTGGGCCGCAGGCGACTGGCGCGGGTGGCGCTGGGATCCGAGGAGGTGGTGGCGACACTGCCGCCAGAAGTCGAGCTGTCGGGCGACATGGCGCTGCTGCAGGTGCCGCCGAGCCATCTGCACGTGTACGTGGATGACCTTCGTATCGAGGGCGAGCGTGCCCGCGGCCAATATGTCGAGGCGCTGCGGACATGAACGACAAGCCGATCAGCAATCGCGCCTGGCTCTTCGTGCTGCCGGTCCTGGTGTTCGTGCTGTTCTCGTCGCTGCTGCCGATGATGACGGTGGTGAACTACTCGTTCCAGGATACGATGGGGCAGAACAACTTCTTCTGGAACGGCATCGCCTGGTTCCAGAATTTGCTCGATCCCACCACCGACATCGGCAGCCGGTTTGCCGATGCGCTGGTGCGCAACCTGCTGTTCTCCATGGCCGTGCTCGCCATCGAGGTGCCGCTCGGCATCGCGGTGGCAATCTGCATTCCACGCCATGGCTGGAAGGTCGGCGCCACCCTGGTGATGATCGCGCTGCCGCTCTTGATCCCTTGGAACGTGGTCGGCACCATCTGGCAGATCTTCGCACGCGCCGATATCGGCCTGCTGGGCGCTGCGCTGACCCGGATGGGGATCCACTACAACGACACCCAGGATCCGACCTCGGCCTGGGCCACGATCGTGGTGATGGATGTCTGGCACTGGACCGGCATGGTGGCGCTGCTGGCCTATGCCGGTCTGAAATCCATCCCGGATGCCTTCTACCAGGCGGCGCGCATCGACGGTGCCGGGCGCTGGTCGGTGTTCCGCAACATCGAGCTGCCAAAGTTGCAGAAGGTGCTGGTGATCGCGGTGCTGCTGCGCTTCATGGAAAGCTTCATGATCTATACGGAGCCGGCGACGGTGACCGGCGGCGGACCCGGCGAGGCGACGAGCTTCCTGTCGCTCGACCTGGTCAAGATCGCACTCGGGCAGGTCGATCTCGGCAATGCGGCGGCGATGTCCCTGGTGTACAACCTGATCACGCTGTCGATCTGCTGGGTGTTCTTCACCGTGATGACACAGCTCGACCGACGGAAGGACGTGTGATGCGCCTCAGCGGTCGCTCCATCGGCATCTCGCTGTATCTGCTGGCGCTGTTCCTGCCGATCTACTGGCTGCTGAACATGTCGTTCAAGGAGAACGGCGAGATCATGTCCGGCCTGTCGTTCTGGCCGCACCACCTGACCTTCGGCAACTACGGCCACATCTTCCACGACCCGGCCTGGTATCTCGGCTTCGTCCACTCGCTCGAGTATGTCGCGATCAACACCGTGATCTCGGTCACAATCGCGCTGCCGGCTGCGTATGCCTTCAGCCGCTACCGGTTCATCGGCGACAAGCACCTGTTCTTCTGGCTGCTGTCCAACCTGATGGCGCCGCCCGCGGTGTATGCCATGCCGTTCTTCAACCTCTATTATTCGATCGGGCTGTTCGACACGGTGTGGGCGGTGGCGCTGGCGCACTGCCTGTTCAATGTGCCGCTCGCGGTCTGGATCCTGGAGGGCTTCATCTCCGGAGTGCCGCGCGAGATCGACGAGACCGCCGCTCTGGACGGCTACTCGTTCCCGCGCTTCTTCGTGCGCATCTTCCTGCCGCTGATCGCCAACGGCATCGGCGTCGCCGCCTTCTTCTGCTTCATGTTCTCGTGGGTGGAGCAACTGCTGGCCACCACGCTGACCACGGTGAATGCAAAGCCGATCGTCTCGGTGATGACGCGGGTGTATTCGGCGGCGGGCATGGACTGGGGGCTGCTGGCGGCGGCCGGGGTGCTGACCATGATCCCCGGCGCGATCGTCATCTGGTTCGTGCGCAACAACATCGCCAAGGGCTTCGCCCTTGGTCGCGTCTAGGGAGCACGGCGCATGGGGTGGATGGCCTGGAACTGGCACACGGCGGTGTTCTTCCTCGTCATCGCGCTGCTGCTGGCCGGCATGACGCTGCTTGCGATCTTTCGCCCGGAGACGCCGCGGCGGGGGATCCTGCGGTTTCCGACCACACGGGGCGACCGTCTGTTCGTCTCGCTGATCGGCACCGCCTTCATCTACATCCTGTGGATACGCTTCACCGGCGGCACAACGATGTGGGCGCCGCTGGCGGTATCCATCCTCTACGTGACAGCGATGTTCCGTTTTGCTTAGCTAACAACAAGGTCTCGGCGAACAACCGCGCATGACGCGGATGGTGCCCGGCAACAGGGAGAGAACCACATGACCATCAAACGACGTGACGTGATCAAGGGTGCGGGTGCTGCCGCAGTCGGTACCGGTGTCCTGATCAACAGCCGCACCTCGCATGCGCAGAAGGTCGATGCGGCGAAGAAGTGGGTGGACAGCGAGTTCCAGCCCTCCACGCTGTCCAAGGACCAGCAGATGGCGGAGATGGAATGGTTCATCAACGCGGCGAAGCCGTTCGCCGGCATGAAGGTGAACTGCGTTTCCGAGATCCTCAATATCCACGAGTACGAGTCCAAGACGCTGACCCGCGCGTTCGGCGAGATCACCGGTATCACCGTCAACCACGACCTGATGGACGAGGGCCTGCTCGTCGACAAGATCGAGGTCGAGATGCAGTCCGGGCATCCGATCTACGATTTCTGGATGAACGATTCCGACTTCATCGGCACGCACCCGCGATACAAGGACATCATCGATGGCTCGCTGACCGATTTCATGGCGGGTGACGGCAAGGACGTCACCAGCCCGACGCTCGACCTCAAGGATTTCATCGGCCTTTCGTTCGGCGAGTTCACCGACGGCAAGCTCTATCAGTTGCCCGACCAGCAGTTCGCGAACCTGTACTGGTTCCGGTACGACTGGTTCAAGCGGCCTGAACTCAAGGCGCAGTTCAAGCAGAAATACGGCTACGAACTGGGCGTGCCGAAGAACTGGTCGGCCTACGAGGACATCGCGGCCTTCTTCACCAACGACGTCAAGACCATCGACGGCGTGCGCGTCTATGGCCACATGGACTACGGCAAGAAGGATCCGTCGCTCGGCTGGCGTTTCACCGATGCCTGGTTGTCCATGGCCGGCGCCGGCGATCGCGGGCTGCCGAACGGGCGTCCGGTCGACGAGTGGGGCATCCGCATGGAGGATGGCCGTCCGCGCGGGTCCTCGATCACCCGCGGCGGCGATGCGAACGGACCGGCCGCGGTCTATGCTCTCACCAAGTTCGTCGACTGGCTCAAGAAGTATGCGCCGCCGGAAGCCGCCGGGATGGACTTCCTCGAGGCGGGGCCGGTGCCGGGGCAGGGCCATATCGCCCAGCAGATCTTCTGGTACACCACCTTCTCGGAATCCATGACCAAGCCGGGTTCGATGGTGATGAACCCGGACGGCACGCCGAAATGGCGCATGGCGCCCAGTCCGCACGGCGCATACTGGAAGGAAGGCCAGAAGCTCGGCTACCAGGATTGCGGCTGCTGGACGATGCTGAAATACGCCAAGCCCGAGCGGGTCAAGGCGGGCTGGCTGTACGCGCAGTTCTGCACCTCCAAGACCGTCACCCTGAAAAAGGCGGTGTTCACGCAGCATCTGATCCGCGAGAGCGACGTGATGAGCCAGGCGCTGACCGACCTTGCACCCCGGCTCGGCGGCCTGGTCGAGTTCTATCGCAGCCCGGCCCGCAAGAACTGGACCCCCACCGGCGTCAACGTGCCCGACTACGGCAAGATGGCGCAGGTCTGGTGGCAGAACGTGTCGAACGCGATCGCCGGTTCGGTGACGCCGCAGCAGGCGATGGACGGGCTGGCGCGTGACCAGGACGCGATCATGACCCGCATCCAGCGGTCCGGTGTGCAGGGCGATCTCGGTCCGCTGATGAACCCGATACGGACGCCGGACTACTGGTACAAGAAATCCCAGCAGGACGGCAATCTCGCACCGCAGCGCAAGCTCGCCAACGAGAAGCCGCCCGGCGAGACCGTCGACTATGACGAGCTGATCAAGAGCTGGGCGCCCGGCAAGAGCTGAACCGGCCAAACCAGGACCTGGCAGATGCGTGTCGTGTTTCGCTGCGATCCGGCGTTGCGCGACATGCTGCCACCTCCGGTTCCGGCGCGCGACGCGCTGCCGGATTGGCTGCGCGCGATGGCACCGCGCGCGGCCTCCGAACTGCACGGCGGCGAGGCGGTCCGCACCGTCAAGCAGTGTCCGCCGTTCGTCGATGCGATGATGCACGGTTTCATCGTCCCGTTGCCGTGCGATGTGCATGTCGAGGCGGGGCGGCTGTCCTGGGACTGGGACATCCCGCCGCTCGCCGCCGCCCTGCACCCACGCTCGCCGATCAGTTTCCATACGCCGGCGCAGCTCGAAGGCACGCCGCTGCACCGGCCGGGGCAGGTGGCGGTCAAGTTCAACAGTTTCTGGACCATCGAGCTGGAGCCGGGCTGGTCGCTGCTGGCGACGCACCCGCTCAACCGCGACGACCTGCCGTTCCGGCTGCTGACCGGGATGGTCGATTGCGACCGCTACCACGACGTCGGCATCCTGTTTCCGGCTGTGTGGACCGATCCGGGCTTCGAGGGCGTGCTGCGGCGTGGCACTCCGGTCGCGCACTGCATTCCGGTGCAGCGGGAGCCGCTGACGCTCTGCATCGACACGCTCGGCCGCAATGAGGCGAGGCAATACGATGCGGCTGCGCGGAGCCTGCTGGAAGCGCCCGGGCATTATCGGCGGCATTATCGCGCGGCGCGGTCAGGCGTCGGCGAGGCGTTGGCGCAATCGGGCGGGATCGAGCCAGAGCGCGCCGACTCGGCCTGACACCAGCGACTGCGCAATCCGGCCGAAGCTTTCGGCACGCAGGCGATAGGCCAGGGCGTAGGCATCGAGCGCGGGCTCCAGTTCGCCCAGTTCCTGCAGGGCGACGCCAAGGTTGAGTGCCGCCTCGTGGTGGGTCGGGCTGGCCTGCAGCACCTGGCGATAGGCGTCGGCGGCGGCCCCGGGTTGCTG
Source organism: Lichenicoccus sp. (assembly GCF_965277665.1). Classification (GTDB taxonomy): domain Bacteria; phylum Pseudomonadota; class Alphaproteobacteria; order Acetobacterales; family Acetobacteraceae; genus Lichenicoccus. Next base: position 3,192,274 of record NZ_OZ255835.1, on the reverse strand, counting down.
CCGGTCCTGTCGCAGCAGGGCGAGGCTGTACCAGCCCTCCGCGAACATGCGGTCGATTGCCACCGCCCGTTCCAGGCTGGCCAGCGCCGCCTCGTCACGACCAAGGGCGCGCTGGCAGTGGGCTGCGATGTACAAGGCATCGCGATGGTCGGGTTCGACATCGAGCACGCGGGTGCAGGCGACCAGGGCGGCCGCGGGCTGAGCGCGATCCCGGAGCAGCGCTGCCAGCACCAGCCAGCCGGGGACGTAGGACGGGAACGCTTCGAGCTGCGGCAGCAGCGCGGCCGCCGCGGGATCGGCTACCCGCAGCAGCCGGCAGGCGTTGCCGAACAACCGGCCGGCAGCGTCGGTAGCGGCGGCGATGCCGGCCCAGGCCTGCCGGAGAACCTCCTCGGCGGTCGGGGATTTCGGGTGCATGACGCAACGTTAGACAGGCCGATCCCCAGGATGCAAGCCAACACCAGCCGGTCTAGGCTGGGCCCAGGCTAGGAGCCTGTCCGAGAATTTGCCAGCCGACGCGGGCCGAGATTTGATTCACTGCTTGGCATGAGCAAGACCTTTCGTGCGTGGGACGTGGATCAGGCGTGGCTTTTACCGCCGTCGGTGCACCAGTTTGTACCGGCGACCATCAGCATTCGACTACGGCGCGTGGTTCGCGCATTCTCATGAGCGTCAATCCGGGGCTCTGGGCTGTGGGTTGTTGGCCTCGCGACCACAGCCTCTCAGCCCAGCCCCGGAGGGACAACCTCCATAGCAGCGACAGCTAGAGCAGCCTGGACGCGAGAGACGGATGTGCCGCCGGGAGGCCAAAGCCCGGCGGCACTCTCCATTTCGGACTGGGGCTGATGAAGATAACCCTGCGTTGCGATCCCGCCCTCGAGGCCGCGCTGGAGCGCCGGGTGCCGGCGCGCCACGCCCTGCCCGACTGGCTGAAGGCGATGCCGATGCTCGCCGCCTCCGACATGCATGCCGGCGCCGAGATACGCACCGTCAAGCAATGTCCGCCATTCATCGACGCCATGCAGTGCGGCATCATGATGCCGTTGCCGTGCGACCTGCACTATCGCGATGGCGTCTTCACGTGGGACTGGTCGCTGCCGGAGCCGAGCCTGCCGGGCCATCCGCGCGCGCCGATCAGCTTCCACTCGGCGGCCCAGGTCACGGGCGCGCCGTTCGGCAGCGCGAACCTGGTCAAGTTCATCGGCCACTGGACCATCGCGCTGCCGCCCGGCTGGTCGCTGCTGGCGACGCATCCGCTCAACCGCGACGACCTGCCGTTCCGGACGCTGACCGGCCTGGTCGATGCCGATGCCTTCAACGAGATCGGCCTGCTGTTTCCCGCGCGCTGGCTCGATGCGGCGATGCCGGGCGCGCTGCCACGCGGCACGCCGGTGGCGCAGCTGATCCCGATCCGGCGGGAACCCGAGGAGCTGGAGTTCGGCACCATCGATGACGCGCGCGCGGCAGGCTTTGCGCGCGTCGGCGAGGCGGTGCTGTCGGAGCCGGGCATCTACCGCAAGCAGTTCCGTGCCCGGGAGCGGTAACCCCATCGTGGCCCGACGCCGCTGGGCCCGACGCCGATGGGCATGACGTCGGACGATCCGCGCCTGCCGAAATCGACAGCGGCTACGCCGCGCGCCCGGATGACGGCGCTCGTCGCAGCACTCGCGGCCTGGGGACCGGGTTTGCTGGTGATGCTGGCGGACGCCGATGCGGGCAACGTGATCACCGCGGCGCAGAGCGGCGTGCGCTGGAGCTACCGGCTGCTGCCGCTGCTGCTGCTGCTGATCCCGCTGCTGTACATGATCCAGGAACTCGCGGTCCGGCTCGGCCTGTTCACCGGCAAGGGCTTTGCCGAGCTGATACGCGAGCATTTCGGCCGCGGCTGGGCCTATGTGGCGCTGGCGGCGGTCGGCGTGGCGACGCTCGGCTCGCTGGTCACCGAGCTGATCGGCATCGCCGGCGTCGGCGAGCTGTATGGCGTGTCGCGCATGCTGGTGCTGCCGGTCGCGGCCGCCTGCCTGCTGCTGGTGGTGCTGAGCGGCAAATACCGCCGGGTCGAACGCGCCGCGATCGTCATCGGCCTGTTCGAGCTGAGCTTCTTCCTGGTCGCCTGGTCGTCGCACCCGCACCTGGCGACGGTGCTGCACGACGCCGGCGACCAGCGGTTCGGCAATACCGACTACCTCTATCTGTGCGCCGCCCTGATCGGCGCCACCTTCAATCCGTGGATGGTGTTCTACCAGACCTCGGCGCTGGCCGAGAAGAAACTCGGCGGCCTGCATCATCGCGCCGCCCGTGCCGATACCGCGGTCGGCGCGGTGCTGACCCAGGCGGTGACGGCCGCCGTGCTGGTAGCCGCCGCCGCCACCATCGGCCGCACCGGTGCGACAACCTCGCTGGACACGGTCGGGCAGATCAGCGGCGCGCTGACGCCGCTGCTGGGCGGCACCATCGGCCGGCTGGTGTTCGGCATGGGTGTGGTCGGTGCTGCGATGGTCGCCGCGATCGTCTGCTCGCTGGCGTTCGCGTGGAGCGTCGGCGAGGTGGTCGGACTGAGCCATACGCTGGAGCGGCAGCCGCTGCGTGGTCCATGGTTCTATGTTAGCTACACGGCCTGCGTCGGCGGGAGCGCCGTCATCGTGCTGCGCGAGAGCAACCTGGTCTGGCTGTCGATCGCGGCGCAGGTCGTGAACGCCCTGCTGCTGCCGCTGGTGGCGGCCCTGCTGCTGGTGCTGGCGGCGACCGTGCTGCCGGCGCCGGTGCGTCTGCGCGGGCCGTATCTCTGGGTGGTGGCGACCCTCGCCGGCCTCGTCAGCATCGCGGGCCTGGTCGGCGCCGTGGCCGGCCTGGCATGATGGGCCTGGCATGATGGGTGTGGATTTCTCGCAGGGCGTCAGCCTGCTCACCATTCCGATCCAGATCCTGTTCATCGACCTGCTGCTGAGTGCCGACAACGCGCTGATGATCGCGCTCGCCTGCCGGGCGCTGCCGCCGTCGGAGATGCGCACCGCGGTGCTGTTCGGCACCGCGGGGGCCATCGCGCTGCGCATCGCCATGGCGGCGATGGTGCTGTTCGTGCTGCAGGTGCCCGGCCTCAAGCTGGTGGCTGGCGCGATCCTGCTGGGCATCGCGGTCAAGCTCACGCTCGGCCGGGACGGCACGGTGCCCGAGACCACGCGGGCGCGCGCCGACATGCTCGGCGCCATCGTCGCCATCATCGCCGCCGACGCCGTCATGAGCCTCGACAACGTGGTCGCGGTGGCCGCCGTGGCGCACGGCAGCCTCCTGCTGCTGTCTTTCGGGTTGCTGATGAGTATTCCGATGCTGGTCTATGGCAGCGCGCTGATCCGCGGCATGCTCGACGGACGCCGACTGCTGGTGCTGCTCGCCGACATGTTCCTGGGCTGGATCGCCGGCAGCATCGCGATCTCGGATCCGCTGGTGTCGGCCTGGATCACCGCCAGCGCACCGGCCCTGGTGATCGCGGTGCCGCTCGCCTCCGCGATCTTCGTGCTGTGGGAGGCACGCATCCTGTCGGGCTCGCGGATGCAGCGCGTTGCCGTCCCGCAGCTGCCACTGCATGAGGGGAGCGCGACGCCGGATGAATTCGACGATCTCGACGGCGCGCCGGTCATCGACGCGCAGCGCGTGCAGGCCTTCCTCGCCGGCCTGCGCGGCCCCCGCGCGCCACGTGCGCCACGAGCGCCGCGCGCCAGCGCTGCGGAGACGGCGCCGGCTCGGCCACGCCCGAGCCGATTGCCCCGCCTGGTGCCCGCGCTCGCGCCGCGGGTGGCGGGCGACGGCAGCTGGCGGCTGCTGCCGTGGCACCTGCAGAGCGCCGGCGCCGCGTTCGTGCTGGTGGCCGCGGTCTGGCTGGCGACGGGGTTCTACAAGGTGCAGCCCGACCAGGTCGGCGTGGTGCTGCGCTTCGGCCGCTACGTCGACACGCACGGGCCGGGGCTCAACTACCACCTGCCCTATCCGATCGAGGTCGCGCTGCTGCCCAAGGTCACCGAGGTCAACCAGGTCAGGCTGGCCGACGGCGCCATCCTGCAGATGCTGACCGGCGACGAGAACATCGTCGAGGCCACCGCCGCGGTGTTCTGGCGCATCCGCGACCCGGAGAAATACCTGTTCAACGTCTATGACCCGCAGGGCACGGTGCCTGTCGCCGCCGAGGCCGCGGTCCGGCATGTGGTGGCACTCAATCCGATCCAGGCGGCGCTGTCCGACCAGCGCCAGAAGATCGCCGACGACGCGCAGACGCTGCTGCAGCAGCTGCTGGATTCGTATAATACCGGCATCCAGGTGACGCAGGTGGAACTGCAGCGCGTCGATCCGCCGATGGCGGTGATCGACGCCTTCAACGATGTCCAGCGCGCCCGCGCCGACCAGTAGCGCGCCCGCAACGAGGCCGAGGCGTACCGCAACGACATCCTGCCGCGGGCGCGCGGCGATGCGGAGCGGATCAGGCAGGAAGCCGAGGCGTATCGCGCGCAGGCGATCAACCAGGCGCGCGGCGAGGCGGACCGTTTCTCGGCGCTCGATGCGAGTTTCCAGCAGGCGCGCGGCATCACCGCCCGCCGGCTGTATCTCGACACGATGGAGGCGGTGCTGAAATCCGCCAACAAGGTGATGCTCGATCCGACCGGACATGACGGGTCCGGCGTGGTTCCGGTGCTGCCGCTGACGGTGCCGCGCGCGGGGACGCCGGCGCTTGCCGCGATACCGCCTGCGGGGGATTCGCCATGAGCCTGCCCCGGCTGATCGCAACCGTGCTGGCGGCCGCTTTCGCGATCTGGATCGTCTCGCTCGGCCTGTTCACGCTGACGCAATCGCAGCAGGCGCTGGTGGTGCGGCTGGGCAAGCCGGTGGCCACCATCACCGATCCCGGGCTGCACCTGAAGGTGCCGTTCATCGACACCGTGGTGTTGTACGAGAAGCGGCTGCTGCCGCTCGAGCCGCCGGCCGACCAGATCATCCTGGGCGATCAGAAGCGGATCGAGGTGGAGACCTTCTCGCGGTTCCTGATCGACGATCCGCCGCGTTTCTACCAGTCGGTCGGCACGCTGGACCAGGCCCGCTCGCAGCTGGCCCAGATCGTCAGCACGTCGCTGCGTCGCGAGCTCGGGCAGATCTCGCTGCCGGTGCTGCTGACGCCGCAGCGCGACCACTTGAGCAGCACGATCCACGACGAGGTGGCGCAGGAAGCTCGGCGTCCGCGTGGTGGACGTGCAGATCCGGCGCGCCGACCTGCCGGCGGAGACCAGCCAGGCGATCTATGACCGCATGATGTCCGAACGCCTGCGCGAGGCCAAGGAGTTGCGCGCCGGAGGCTTCGAGTGGGGGCAGACGATTCGCGCCAAGGCGGATCGCGATCGCACGGTGCTGCTCTCCGACGCGCTACGGCAGAGGAGGGCAACAAGCCATGACGCCCGTCTTCAGGCGGACCTCCGCTTCCGCCGCCGGATTGCTCATGGCGCTGATGCTGTGCCTGCTGACGGTGACCCCTGCGATCGCCGTCGACGTTTCCGAGCTGAGCGACTTCGAGAATAATCCGTGCGTGGTAACCCTGGCCGCTCGCAACAAGGCGCAGCACGCGCGTGTCCGGCGTTCGCGGATCGACCGCCCAGACCATGCTCGCCTTGCTGCTGCGCATCGGCATCGGTTCTCTGTGTCTTGGCTTGCTGTCGCTGCCCTTCCTCAAACTGCTCGGCAGCGTGGTCCTGGTGGTCCTGATCGCGGCTGCCATCCGCCGCCAGCCGCTGCGGCCGGAGGCGCCGGAGCCGGGACCATATTCCCCCGTCGCGGTGATCGTCGCCGGCATCGTCAACGACGCCGCCCTGTCAGCGCCCGGCCTGCTGGCGCTCGCGCTGGTGGCGCGCGGCGGCTGGACCTTGCTGGTGGCGACGGTGCTGCTCTGCCTGCTGGCCTCGATCCCCCGGGTGCGGCAGGCACGGCTCGCCCTGCGTCGCAGCCGGATCGGCACGCTGGTGAGCGCGATCCTGCTTGCCGTCAGCGTGGCGCTCATCGGCCTGTCCGATCCGCCGGTCGTCCGCCTGACCGGCAACCAGGCCAGCATCGTGACGGGCCTGGTCTCGATCGGCTTTGCGCTGTTCGTGCTGTGGCGCGCCGGCCTACTGGATCAGCTCCGAGCCCGGCAGCGTCCGGTGTCCGGCGGCTGAAGCGGCCAGCGTGCGGCGCAGGTCGTCGGCGGACACCCAGACGGCGCCGCAGCGTCCTGCGGCAAGCTCCTGGGCGATCCGTGGAAAACCATGCGGGTCGAGCTGTAATGCCCTTGCATAGGCCGACAGCGCCGCCGGCAGGTCCGAGACTGCCTGATACGCACTGCCGAGATTGTGCCAGGTTTGCGCCCGCTGCGGCTCGAGTGCCAGCGCCCGCAGATAGGCGTCCCTGGCCATGGCCGGCTGCGCATTCTCCTGCAGGGCGGCGCCCAGGTCGTGCAGGATGGCGGCATCGTGCGGCAGCCGGTGCTGCGCCTCGGCCAGGACGGCTGCCGCCTGCTGCCATGCGCGGCGCCGGAAGTGGAGCTGCCCGAGGGCCTGGTGCAGTTCGCCGGATGCCGGATGCCGGCGGACGGCCTCGGCGGCTTTCTCCGGATCGCCGGCGGCAAGCAGGGCGGCCGCTTAGCCGCGCAGGTCCGGGCGTCCGGAGGACCGTCGAGCAAAGGCGTCCGCGAAAATCCTGCATGCCTCGGCCGGCTTGCCATCGGCAAGCAGGGCGTGCGCCAGGCCGAGATGCGCCGCCGACAGCGCCGGCTCCAGACCGATGGCAGCCCGGAACGCCAGCACCGCCGCCCTCCAGTCGGCCCGACGCGACAGCACGCTGCCAAGGGTCAGGTGCGATGCGGCAGCCCCGGGCTGTGCCGGCTAGTGCCCGTTGCGCCCACAGCAACGCCTGGTCACCGTCGCCGTCCTCGGCGGCCAGGATGGCGAGCAGGCGCATCGGGCCGGCATCGCCGCCCAGCTCGGCTGCAAGCCTGAACAGGCGCCGTGCTTCGAGCGCATCGCCGCCGCGATGACGGGCCATGCCATCCGCGAACACGGCCTGCCAGGATCTCCCGGGCGTCTCAGGCAACCGCGGCGCCTGGGCGGGTTTTATCGACTGGCACGGTAGGACGGTAGTCAGGCCCGTCGGCAGGATGCAAGCGAACGGAAACTGGCTTGCGCGGGATCGGATGCCGGGAGAGCGAGGGCCGATGCGTGGGATTGCGTTCCGCCGGCTGCTGATGGCCGCCCTGATGATCACCGCAGCCGCAGGGCGCCGGGCGGAGGCGACGGAACTCCATGTCATCGTTGCCAACAGTGCCCGCGCGGCCCTGCTCCGGTTGGCACCCGACTACATGCGGCAGTCCGGGGACCGGATCGACATCGAGGCCGGCCTGTCGGGCGGCGGGGGCGCCAACGCCATTCCCGCCCGGCTAGCCCACGGCATGGTGGCCGACGTGCTGGTGATCCTGCGGCCCGACCTGGACCGGCTGGTGCGGCGTGGCCTCGTGCTGCAGGGGGCCACCGCCGATGTCGCGCGGGCACGTGTTGCGACCCTGGTCCGGACGGATGCGCCCGCCGCCGATCTCGGCAGCCCGGCGGGGCTGCGCCGCGCGCTACTGGCCGCGCCGTCCATCGCCATTCCCGGTGGCGGCAGTGGCGCCTTCGTGTCGCGCACCCTGTTCCGGCGGCTGGGCGTGCAGGACGCGATCGCGGGCCGCACGCACGAGGTCCAGGGCATGCCGGTGGCCCGGGCGATCGCCGACGGACAGGCCGCGATCGGTTTCCAGCAGGCGAGCGAGGTCGGCGACGTGCAGGGCGTGCGCATCGTGCCGCTGCCGCCTGCGCTGCAGATGCCGGACGCGATCGCGGCGGGCATCGCCGGCGCCAGCCGTCACCGCGACGCGTCGGCGCGGCTGATACGCTATCTGTCCTCCATGCCGGCACAGGCCGTGATTGCCGCGTCCGGTCTGGCTCGTGTGCGGCCATGACCGCCGCCGCGCAGACCACCCGGTCCCGGCTCGGCCTCGCGGTCCGGGTGGCGTGCGGCAATTTCCTCGAAATGTACGACTTCATGGTGTTCGGCTACTACGCCGCCGCCATCGGCCGGACCTTCTTTCCGACCGGCAACGCCATCGGCTCGCTGCTGCTGGCGCTCACCACCTTCGGCGCCGGCTTCCTGATGCGCCCGCTCGGTGCGCTGGTGCTGGGCGCCTATGTCGATCGCATCGGCGTGCGTCGCGGCCTGGTGCTGACGCTGGCTTTGATGGCGATCGGCACGCTGACCCTGGCCTGCATGCCCGGCTATGCGGAGATCGGCCTTGCCGCCCCGGTCCTGGTGCTGGCCGGGCGCCTGCTGCAGGGCTTCTCCGCCGGGGTGGAGCTGGGATCGACCTCGGTGTTCCTGGCCGATCTGGCGCCTCCGGGGCAGCGTGGCCTGTATGTATCGCTGCAGTCGGTCTCGCAGCAGGTCGCCGTCATCGTGGCGGCCTCGCTCGGCGTGGCGCTGGAGGCGTGGCTCAGTCCGGCGCGGATGGATGCGTGGGGCTGGCGCATCCCGCTGCTGATCGGCTGCGCCATCGTGCCGTTCCTGTTCGTGCTGCGGCGCTCGTTGGCCAAGGGCGAGGTGATGCATGCGCACCGCCCCGCCCCGCCCGGCATGGGCGCGATCATGCGACGGCTGCTCGCCGCCTGGCGGATCGTGCTCGTCGGCGTGCTGCTGGTGGTGATGACGACGACCTCGTTCTACCTGATCACCGCCTACACGCCCTCGTTCGGCCGCGCGGTGCTGCACCTGTCCAGCCGGGCCAGCCTGGTCGTCACACTCTGCGTCGGCCTGTCGAACCTGATCTGGCTGCCGCTCGCGGGCGCGCTGACCGACCGCATCGGGCGTCGTCCGGTGCTCATCGCGAGCACGCTGCTGACCATCCTGACCGCCTATCCCGCGATGCACTGGCTGGTCGGGCACGCCTCGTTCGCGCACCTGCTCATGGTCGAGCTCTGGCTGTCGTTCCTGTACGGCTCGTATAATGGCGCGATGGTGGTGTTCCTGACCGAATTCGTGCCGCAGGACGTGCGCAACTCGGGGTTCTCGATGGCCTACAGCCTGGCGACCTGCATCGGCGGCTTCACGCCGGCGGCCTGCACCTGGCTGATCCAGCAGACCGGCAACCGCGCGATGCCCGGGCTGTGGCTGACCGGGGCGGCGTTGTGCGGGCTGCTGGCGGCGCTGCTGGCGCGTCCACGCTCCGCGATCGACACCATGCGGACCCCCGCCTATCCTCAGGGTCGCAAAGCGGGTTGACCAGCATGCGCATCGGCCTGTTCATCCCGTGTTTCATCGACCTGTTCTACCGCGATGTCGGCATCGCCACATTGGAGCTGCTGGAACGCCTCGGGCATGCGGTGGAGTATCCCACTGACCAGACCTGCTGCGGCCAGCCGATGGGCAATGCCGGCTTCGTCGCCGAGTGCCGGTCGGTCGAGGCGCTGTTCGTGCGCAATTTCGACGGCTTCGAAGCCGTCGTGTGCCCGTCGGCGAGCTGCGTGCATCATGTCCGCAACAAGTCCGCGCTGCCCGACGCCATCCGCGCGAAAACCTACGAGCTGGTCGAGTTCCTGCACGATGTGGTCGGCGTGGACGCGCTGCCGCCGGCCTGCTTCGCGCACCGGGTCACGCTGCACAACAGCTGCACGGCGCTGCGCAGCCTCGACCACGAGCCGGCGCCGGAACTGAACGTGCCGTTCTTCTCCAAGCCGCGGGCGCTGCTGGCGCGTGTCGCGGGGCTGCAGCTGGTCGAGACCGAGCGCGCCGACGAATGCTGCGGCTTCGGCGGCACCTTCTCGGTGTCGGAGGCGGCGGTGTCCGCGCGCATGGGGCAGGACAAGGTCTCGCGCCAGGACGCGTCCGGCGCCGAGTTCGTGGTGTCGGCCGACATGTCCTGCCTGATGCACCAGGCGGGCAGCGCCGCCCGGCACGGTATTGCAATGAACTACGTCCATATTGCCCAGGTCCTGAACGCGAAGGCTGATGCATGAAGCGGGTACGGGTGGACCATGCCGAGGGGCGCTCGCGCCCGCTTGCACCGGATGGCAACGACGCCGCCCGCGAGCCGCAGCCGCGCGGCGCTGTCGTCCGTGGCCGCCGTCCGGTCGACCATGCCGAGGCGGCGGAGCGGTTCCTGGCGGCTCCCGACCATCTCAGCTTCCACGACAAGCGGCTATGGGATGTGCGCGAGAAGCGCGACCGCGAGTCGCGTGGCATTCCCGAGTGGGAGCAGCTGCGGCAGCTTGCCTCCGACATCAAGGACTACGCGCTCACCCATCTGGACAGCCTGCTGGAGGAGTTCGAGTACCGCGCCACCGCGAACGGTGTCGTCGTGCACTGGGCGCGCGACGCGGCCGAGCATAACCGCATCGTCACCGACATCCTGCGCGCGCATGGCGCGACCGAGCTGGTCAAGAGCAAGTCCATGCTTACCGAGGAATGCGGCCTGCGCGACCATCTCCAGCAGGCTGGCGTCTCGGTGATCGAGACCGACCTCGGCGAGCGTATCCAGCAGCTCGACGACGAGGATCCGAGCCACGTGGTGGTGCCGGCGGTGCACAAGCTGCGCTCGGACGTGGCCGCGGTGTTCGCCCGCACCATCGGCACCGATCCCGCGTGCGACGATCCGGCCTATCTCGCCGAGAGCCAGCGCATGTCGAACCGGCCGCTGATCCTCGACGCCCGCGTCGGCATGACCGGGGCCAATTTCCTGGTCGCCGATAGCGGCGCGGTGGTGGTGTGCACCAACGAGGGCAACGCCGACCTGTGCGCCAGCGTGCCGGGGGTGCATATCGTGTCTGCCGGGATCGAGAAGATCGTGCCGCGTACACGCGATCTCGGGGTGTTCATCCGGCTGCTGTCCCGCTCGGCGCTGGGGTCGCCGATCACGCAATACACCTCGCATTTCCGCGGGCCACGCGCCGGTGGCAGCATGCACGTGATCCTGGTCGATAACGGGCGCAGCGAGCGGCTCGGCGCCGAGGAATTCTGGACCTCGCTGAAATGCATCCGCTGCGGCGCCTGCATGAATACCTGCCCGGTCTATCGCCGTTCCGGCGGCCTGTCGTATGGCGCCACCTATGCCGGGCCGATCGGCCTCATCATCGATCCCAGCTTCAACCGTCGCAAATACAGCCTGCTGCCGTACGCCTCGACGCTGAATGGCAGCTGCACCGCGGTCTGCCCGGTGAAGATCAATATCCACGAGCAGATCCTGTCCTGGCGCCGGGTGATGGCCGAGCATCACGAGCCGTCGATGACCAAGCAGATGTCGATGAAGGGCGCCTCGGCCCTGCTGTCGCGGCCAGCCGCCTACCGCGCCGCGGTCGATGCCGCCAACGCGGTGCTGCCGCACATGCCGCGCTTTGCGCTCTACAACCCTGCCAATGCGTGGGGCCGCGGGCGCGAGGTGCCGCAGGCTCCCGGGCAGAGCTTCCACGCCTGGTTCAAGGCGCGGCGCGGCACATCGTGAGCGCGCGCGAGGACATGCTCGCGGCAATCCGGCGCCACCGCCCAACAGCCACGACCGAACTGCCCGAGCTGCCGTCGTTCGCTCGGCTTGGACCTCGCGAACTCGGTCCGGAATTCTGCCGGCGCCTGGCGCAGATGGGCGGCAGGCTGATGCAGCCCGGACCCGCCGGGGACCCGCTCGCGCCGGCGCGCAGCCTGATCGCCGGCGCCGGGATCGTCTGCTCGATGGTGCCTGAACTGCCCGGCAACCGCGCGCTGGCGGATGCGGACCCGGCGGCCCTGCACGACGTCGATCTGGCAGTCCTGCGCGCCAGCTTCGCGGTGGCCGAAACCGGGTCGGTTGCCCTCAAAAGCGCCGATCTCGGCGTCAATGCGCTGGGCTACCTGGCGCAGCGCCTGCTGGTCCTGGTCGATCCCGCCGACATCGTCGAGAACCTGCACCACGCCTACGCGCGAGCCGAGTTCCAGCAGGGAGCCTATGTCGTACTGCAGACCGGGCCATCGGCCACGGCAGACATAGAGGGCGTGCTGATCCACGGCGCGCAGGGCGTACGCGCGCTGACGGTGCTGCTGGCCTAGCAGGCAGCTGACAAAACTCGGAAACGCGTCATGCGTAGCGCAATGAGTGAAAGGCTAGGGGCTCTGCCCCTGGACCCCATCAAAGGCGAGCCTTTGAAATCCTTGAATTTAAGAATCGGGGCCTGGGGCCTGAGGCCCCAGCGGGTTCAGGGCAGCGCCCTGGCTTTGCCTTGTTCAGCCACAGTTGCGAAGTGTGTCGGAAGGGCTCGGCGAGATCGAGAACTTCGGAAAAGCAGGATTAAAACGGCCATCTTCCGCCAGCCGGGCGCGGCTTGGCATCACGCGCGGTAACCCTTGCTTACACCCCGGGAACCAGCGCTTTGCTTGGATGCGGACTACTTCTCCCGCTACGCGTCGTCCGGTCCAATTTGATGAGCTTCGATCCTGTACGTCCACTCGCCTTCATGCACGTTGCCAAGACCAGCGGCACGGCGGTGACGTATGGCCTTCTCGACGCGATCAAGCCCAGGCGCCCGGTGGGCGGCCTGGATCGGTTCATGTTCGGCAGCTACAGCGACTTCTCGAGCCTGTCCAGCAACGCCCGGGACACCGTGCATGGCCCGTCGACGCTGCCGTCGGATGCGGATTTCGTGCATGGCCACTTCGCGCTGTCCACGACGAGGCAGTGCTACCCGGACGCACAGTTCCTCACTCTGCTGCGCGAGCCCAGGGTGCGCCTGATGTCCCTGTGGCGCTTCTGGCGGATCCAGACGCAGCAGACCATGAATGGCTGGGGCAGCTGGGCCGACATCGTGCGGCGCTCCCACGCGCCGCTGGAGACCTTCCTGGGCGATCCGCTGGTCGCCTGCCAGACGGACAACATGGCGGTGCGCATGCTGCTCTGGCCGCATGCCTTCATCCCGGAAGACGGCTTCATCGATCCGTCGCATGACGAGGCTCTGCTCGCCGAGGCACGACGCCGCCTCGAAGCCTTCGACTATAGCGACGTTGTCGAGAACCGGGCGATGCCGGGCAATCTCGGCGCGTGGCTTGGTCTTGACTTCCAGCACCGGCGTCTCAACGAGACCGCCGCCGGCGACAACCGCACGCGTTGGCCGCTGCATCGTGACCTTACCAATGGCTGCCTCGATCTTCTCGAGAGCCGCAGCCGGTTGGACCGCGTGCTCTGGGATGACGTGGCGCGGCGCCGGCTAGGCACCGGCGATCCCGGACAGCAGCGTGAACGGGCCTTCATCCGCGCGGTGGCCCAATACGCGATGTGAAACCATGCGATGGGATCAGCCTGGATAATCCTGCTCGAGTTCTTCGAGCCGGCTGGTGATGAAGGCATGGATTTCCGGCGCTCGGCGCAACAGATCCGCCGAGATGGTGCCCAGCCCGTCGCTCGGCACCACCACCGTCCTGCCGTGCAGGAGCGCCGCCTCGATGACGTCGAAGGCGTCGCTGATCGTCTGGAAGATGCCGTTGGAGCGCCAGTCGCGATCGGTGAACCCAGACGCCGGACCATCCCCCAGCGACCACCGCGTCGGCAGCCCGATCACGTTCGGCTCCTGGCGCAACGCGGCCGCCCGCGCGCTCGGACTGGTGCGCTGCATGTTGTCGTCGAACACGAACAGGGTGCCGGGCATGCCACGCACCATCTCCGGCGTCGGCTGCTTGATGCGCAGGAAGCGGCCCCGCTTGTTCAATGCTCCCTCCGGCAAGGGTGGCTCTCCGCTTCCAGGCTAGAGCAGCATCCGATCACTTGGAATCGCTTTGCGGTCCCTGGCGATGGATAAAGCTGCTCTACGACTCGGGCACCGGGGATGCGTCCCGGGCCGCGGCCGCCCGGCTGCCTCTGTGCAGGACCACCCAGGTGGTCATGTCCCAGGCGTTGCGTATGCCCGCGAGCAGCAGCAGGCACATGCCGGACGCCAGCAAGCCGCAGGCGGAGCCGGCTGCGAGGCAGAACGCGATGCCCGCCGCGGTCAGCAGGACGTAGGCGACCGCCGGGATCATCGCGTACCAGGCCCGGTCCTCCAGGTCGATGGACCGGGCGATGCCATGGCGCACCATCCGGCGCCAGACCAGGCCGGAATAGGCCACGCCGAGCAGCCCGATGCCCGCCAGCAGCAGGCCGGCCGGCTCGCAGGTGGCGGCCGGCATCACCCCGATCAGGCTCGCCGCCAGGATGAAGCTGAACGCCACCACGGTGGGCGAGAGGAAGATGCGCAAGGCGTGCTGGCGCTCCTGGGTGAACACGTCGGAGCCGACCGATGCCGCGACGAACATCAGTCCGACCAGCGTTGCGGCTCCGGTGCCGATCAGCAGGTAGAAGTCGTGCCAGGGCTCGAGGATGCTGTGCGGCATGGCTGGTCCAGCTCGGTTGCGGCTGAGGATGCTAAAGCATGATCCGATCGTGCCGGCATGATCGGATCTCGTGGTTCGCGGGCGCTCCGGCATCCTGCGCGGCGCTCAGGCCGGGAACGCGATGATCTGCCGCACCACCCGGCCCGCGTGCAGCCGGTCGAAGCCCTCGTTGATCTGGTCGAGCCGCAGCTTGCCGCTCATCAGCCGGTCGACCGGCAGCTTGCCGGCCCGGTACAGGCCGACATAGCGCGGGATGTCGCGGATCGGCACGCAGGTGCCGATATAGCTGCCCTTCACCGTGCGTTCCTCGGCGACGAGCTGGACCAGCGGCAAGGCGAGTGAAGCGGTCGGCGGCGGCAGTCCCGCGGTCACCGTGGTGCCGCCGCGCCGGGTGATCTCAAAGGCGAGCTGCATGGCACGCGCGGCGCCGGCCATCTCGAAGGCGTAGTCGACGCCGCCGCCGGCAAGCCGGCGCACCTGCTCGGCCGCATCCGGCGCGCGTGCGTTGACCACGTCGGTGGCGCCGAGCCCTCGTGCGATCGCGAGCTTCTCGTCGGACAGGTCGATGGCCACGATCTGCCGCGCCCCGGAGGCGACCGCGCCCAGCACCGACGACAGGCCGACGCCGCCCAGTCCGATCACCGAGGCGGTCTCGCCGGGCTGCAGCCGCGCGGTGTTGACCACCGCGCCCACCCCGGTCAGCACCGCGCAACCGAACAAGGCCGCCTCGTCGAGCGGCAGGTCCTTCGGCAGCTTGACCAGGGAGCGCCGCGAGACGACGGCATGGTCGGCGAAGGCGGAGCAGCCGAGATGGTGGTTGATCGTGACAGCCTCGCAATGCAGCCGGCGACCGCCGCCGAGCAGCGTCCCGGCGCCGTTGGCGCCGGCCCCCGGCTCGCACAGCGCGGGGCGTCCCTCGGCGCACGGCATGCAGTGGCCGCAGGAGGGCATGAAGACCATCACGACATGATCGCCTTGCACCAGGTCGGTCACATCCGCGCCGACCTGCTCGACCACGCCGGCCGCCTCGTGGCCCAGCGCCATCGGCATCGGGCGCGGCCGGTCGCCGTTGATGACCGAGAGGTCCGAATGGCACAGGCCGGCGGCGGCGATCCTGACCAGCACCTCGTCGCGGCCCGGCGGATCGAGCTCAAGCTCCACGATACGCAGCGGGCGGCTCGCGGCATACGGCGGTGCGGCGCCCATGCTGTTCAGGACTGCTGCCGTGATCTTCATGACCAATCCTTGCCAGCCATCAGAGCTGGTACATTCTGTTCCAGGTCGGGCTGATGACGATTTCATTGAGGCAGACGCTCGCGGGACGGGTCGCGATGTACAGGATGAGGTCCCCGAGATCGTCCGGCTGCAGCATACGCGCCCGCTCCTGCTGGTCAGGCGGCACCGGCCGCGTATCGAGGATGGGGGTTGCGACCTCGGCCGGCAGCAGCGCGGTCGACCGGATCCCGTTGCCGTACTCCTCCATGTTGAGGCTCTGGCTCATCGCCACGACGGCGTGCTTGGCCGCCGTATAGGCCGGCCCGCTGACCGGATGGATGAACTTGCCGGCCCATGATGCGGTGTGGATCAGCACGCCGTCACGCCTGGCGCGCATCAGCTTCAGCGCCGCCGCCGTGCAGTAGAACGCCGCCGAGAGGTTGGCGGCAAGGACGGTGTCGATGGCTTCCGGCACCAGCTGGTCCCAGCGCCGCAGGCGCGTGTTGAGGCCGGCATTGTTGACCAGGATGTCGAGGCGCCCGAAGCGCTCGCCGATCCGGTCCGCGATCGCGCTCACGGTCTGCGACACCGTGAGGTCGCCCGGCTCGACGATGGCCTCGCCGCCGGACGACGCAATGCCGTCTGCGACGACCTGCAGAGGCTCGACGCGCCGCCCCGTCAGCACGATGCGCGCGCCCGCGCCGGCCAGTGCCGTCGCCGCCGCCTGCCCGATGCCGCTGCCGGCGCCGGTGACCCATGCGACTTTGCCGCTCAGCTTCCCCATGTCACTCTGCTCCCAACCGGTTGGCACGCGCGCGACCGGACCGGCCGGTCCTTTCGGCGGCGTGTGCGGAGGCATCATGCAGGAGTTCGCCAACAGGATCGCCCTCGTCACCGGCACCACCGGCATCGGGCGCGCGACGGCGCTGCGGCTGGCGCAGGCGGGGGCGGACGTCCTGGCGCTCGGCATCGACGAGCCGGCGAACGCCGCACTGGCCGAGGCGGCCGCCGCAGCCGGGCTCGCGATCAGGACGCGCCACGCCGACGTGGCCGCACCCGCCGACGTCGAGACCGCCATCGGCGAGCTCGTCGCGACCGCGGGCGGCCTCGACATCATCGTCAATGCCGCCGCGGTGCATCCGTACGGCGATGCGGTGCAGACCGCGCCCGACCTGTTCGCGCGCTGCCTCGCGGTCAATGTCGGCTCGATGCATCTTACCGCGCATTTCGGCGTCCCCGCGATGCGCCGGCGGGGTGGTGGCGTCATCGTCACCCTGTCCAGCGTGCAGGGCTTCAGTTGCCAGGCCGGGGTTGCAGCCTACGTCGCCTCGAAGGGCGCCATCCACGCCATGACCCGGGCCATGGCGCTGGATTTTGCCGCCGATCGCATACGGGTGGTGTCGGTCAGCCCCGGCTCGGTGCGCACCCCGATCCTTGCGGCCGCCGCGCGCGCCTTCGACGGCGACGCCGCCGACATCGAGAGCGCCTTTGCCCGCTTCGGCGCCGCACACCCGCTCGGCCGCATCGGTGAGCCGGAGGAGGTGGCCGACCTGGTGGCGTTCCTGGCGTCAGACCGCGCGTCGTTCATCACCGGATCGGACCACAGGATCGACGGTGGCCTGACGGCCGGCCTCGGCGTGCGCTAGAGCATGAAGCCTGCATCATGCTCCGCTTGTCGTATGAAATAGAGCAGCTTTATGAGTGAGTTGGCATCGCAGAGCGATTCCAACTAACGTCATGCTGCTCTAGACTGAACGCGCTGAAGCCCAACCGGAACCTGATACCAGATGGATGAGCGGGTACTCCGCGGCCTGTCACCCCGGCAGCGCGAGATCGCGAGCCTGATCCGCGAGACCGGCCGCATCGCGGTCGACGAGCTGGCGAGCCGGTTCCAGCTCACCCCGCAGACCATTCGCCGCGACCTGAACGAGCTCAGCGAAGCCCGCCTGATCACCCGCGTGCATGGGGCCGCGATCGCCGCCTCCGGTGTGGAGAACCTCGCCTACGATGCCCGCAAGCTGGTGGCCCAGGGCCAGAAGCAGCGCATCGGGCGCGCCTGCGCCGAGCTAATCCCGGACAACAGCTCGCTCTTCATCAATCTCGGTACCACCACCGAGGAGGTCAGCCGGGCGCTGAGCGGACGCCAGGGCCTGATGGTGGTCACCAACAATGTCAACGTGGTGACCGAGCTGTACCGGAACCCGCTGATCAATGTCGTGGTGGCCGGGGGCAGCCTGCGCGCCAGCGACGGCGGCATCGTGGGCCGCATGGCCGCCGAGATGTTCCGGCACTTCAAGGCGGATATCGCCATCATCGGCACCTCGGCGATCGATGCCGACGGCACCCTGCTGGATTACGACCTGCGCGAGGTACAGGTCTCGCGCGCGATCATCGAGAATGCCCGCCGCGTGATGCTGGTCACCGACAGCAGCAAGTTCAGCCGCCGCGCGCCGGTCCGCATCGCGCGCCTCGACGAGATCGACGTGCTGGTGACCGACCGGCTGCCGAGTGCGGACATCGCCGAGCTGTGCCGCAGCCTGCAGGTGGAGGTCATCGAGACTGAACCGGAACCGGAGCCCGCGCGAGAGGCTGCCGGATAAGCGGGTATGCGATCGTTCTGTTCGCTTGCATGGTTCGTTCGTTCGTGAAAAGCTTGGAGGCGAACAGGTGCGCGATCTTGCGCATTCGGGGATCGTGTTGGACCAGCAGCCTCCACACCAGCAAGCTGGGAACCGACAGCCTGGCCAAGTCTTCGACCTCGTCATCATCGGCGGCGGCATCAACGGCTGCGGCATCGCGCGCGATGCGGCCGGGCGCGGCTGGCGGGTCCTGCTCTGCGAGCAGAACGACCTCGCGTCCGGCACGTCGAGCGCCTCAACCAAGCTGATCCATGGTGGCCTGCGCTATCTCGAGCATTACGAGTTCCGCCTGGTCCGCGAGGCGCTGCTCGAGCGCGAGACGCTATGGGGGATCGCGCCGCACATCGTCTGGCCGCTCCGGTTCGTGCTGCCGTACCATCGCAAGCTGCGGCCGCGCTGGCTGCTGCGGCTCGGACTGTTCCTGTACGACCATATCGGCGGCCGCAAGCGCCTGCCGCCGACCCGCTCCGTCGATCTCGCCACCGATCCGACCGGGACGCCGCTGAAGCCGGAGTTCAAGCGCGGTTTCGAGTATTCCGACTGCTGGGTGGAGGATTCCCGCCTGGTCGTGCTCAATGCGCTCGCCGCGCAGGAACTCGGCGCCATCGTCCTGACCCGGACGCGCTGCCTGTCCGCGGAGCACGACCAGAACGTCTGGAACGTGACGATACGCGACGAAGCCGGCGGGGCGGTGTCGATCGTCCGGGCGCGCGCGCTGGTCAATGCCGCCGGTCCGTGGGTCGATGCCGTCGCCCGCAGCGTCACCCGCACCAACGAGCGCGCGCCGGTCCGGCTGGTGCAGGGCAGCCACATCGTCGTGCCCCGGTTGTACGAGCATGATTGCTGCTACATCTTCCAGAACGCCGACAAGCGCATCTTCTTCGTGATCCCGTACGAGCAGGACTTCACCCTGATCGGCACCACGGATCGCGACTATGACGGCGATCCCGGCGAGGTGCATGCGAGCCAGGACGAGATCGACTACCTGTGCCGGTCCGCGAGCGACTATCTGCGCCAGCCGGTCACGCGCGATCAGGTGGTCTGGACCTATTCCGGGCTGCGGCCGCTCTATGCCGGAGACGGCGAGGATCCGGGCGGCGCCGCGCAATCCGCCACCCGCGACTATGTGCTGAAGCTGATCGTCGAGCCGCAGACGCCGGCGCTGCTCTCCATCTTCGGCGGCAAGATCACCACCTACCGCAAGCTGGCCGAGGCGGCGCTGGGGCAATTGCAGCCGCACCTGCCCAAGCCCACCGGCCGCGCGGCCGGCTGGACCGCCAGCGTGCCGCTGCCTGGTGGCGACTTCCCGCGCGAGGGCTACGACGCCGAGGTCGCGCAGGCGGTGGCGCGCTACCCGTTCCTGTCGCACAGGCACCTGCGCCGCCTGGTGCGCGCCTACGGCACGCGCATCCACGAACTGGTCGGCAACGCGGGCAGCATGGCCGCACTCGGCGGCCGCTATGGTGGCGATCTTACCGACGCGGAACTGCGCTACCTCGTCGCACGCGAGTGGGTCCGGACCGCAGGCGACGCGCTGTGGCGCCGCAGCAAGCTGGGGCTGCGGGTGAGCCCGGGCGAGGTCGAGGCGATCGAGCATGTCGTCCGGCAGTCGGTCGCGGCGCTGCCGCCTGTCCCGGCCGCCGCGCGTTAGACGAGTTCTGGTCGTAGTGCCGCCGCAATCCGTGGCAATCCTCCACCGGATGGATTTGCCGGAGGATGCGATGGCCTTGAGGAATGTTCTGGGTGGCGTGCTGACTGCTGTCGGAGTGGCGATTGTGGTGGGCCCCTGGACGGCCACCGCCTGGGCGGCTCCAGGCGTCGTCGTCGGTGGGGTCAACCTGCGGGCCGGTCCGGGGGTGGATTATCCTGCGCTCGCAGCGCTGCCGCCGGGAACCGGGGCGGAGATCTTCGGCTGCCTGCCCGGCTGGACGTGGTGCGACGTCGCCGTCAACGGCCCGGATGGCGGTGTGCGAGGCTGGGCCGCCGGACAGCGGCTGCAGGTGCTCTACGACAACCAGCCAGGCTATCTGCCGCAATACGGCGCCCTGCTGGGCCTGCCGCTGATCGGCTTCAGCATCGGCAACTACTGGGACCGCTACTACCGTGGCGAGCCCTGGTATGGCTCGGAGGGACGCTGGCGCGGTCGCGACTATGGCGGCGACGCCCATTGGAACGGGCCGCCGCGGGGAGGGCCGGGAGAGTACGGCCGCCCCGGCGAGGGACGCGGCGGCTTCCCCGGAGGATACCGTGGGCCGGAGGCGCACGGGCCCGCGGGCTACCAGTCGCGGCCGCCGCAGCGCGCGGCCGGTCCCGGCGGCCCGCAGCGCGGTGCGGGGCATGAAGCGCATGGCGGCCGGGACGACCGCCGGCCGAACTGATCGGTCAGGCTCTACTTGTCGCCCCTGCAGGAGCGGCACGAGTTCGGCGGCGGTATCGTCCTGCCGGAGGCCGGACAGCACGGCGGACGCGGTCAGCCGGCCGAGAGGACCATTCCGGCGGCGGCCGAACCCGAGTCGAAGGCGCTCTCGACTTTGCCGCCGAGGCACCAGTCCCCGCAGACCGCCAGGCCGGCATCGTCCCAGAGACAGGGCTGGCCCAGGGGCGCTAGGGTTCGCGCATGGCGCCAGCGATGCACGGCGGCATAGGTCGGCTGCGCCGTGATGCCGGTGACGCGCGCGAACGCCGATTGCAGGCCGATCGAGACCGCGTCCGCCTCGTGCTCCAGATGCCGGCGCGACCAGCCGGGCCCGGCATGACCGACCCAGCAATCGGGCCGTGCGGCATGGCCCGGTCGTGAACTGTCGCGGGCGATCCAGGAGAAAGGCTGGTCCGGCTCCTGCTCCTCGGCCGGTTTCTCGTCAAGCGTCCGGCGATCGGCGCCCGGCTGGCGTCCGGCAAACCCGAGCATCACCGCCCAGCACGGTTCCATGACGACCGCACCGGCCGCGCTGGCGAATGGGTGCCCGCAGACCTGCAGCAATCCCGTCGCCTGTGGCGCCGGCAACGCCAGCACCACCCGGCCATAGGGCCCGGCCCGCTCGCCCGCCTCGGCCACCGTGCCCGGGCGGATGGCCGCCGCATCCTGGTGCCGGATATGCCAGCCATCGGGCTGCCGGTTCAGGAAGGTGACCTGTCGGTGCAGGTGCTGCGTTCCGACTCCGCGCCGCTCGGCGACGCCGGCGAGGGTGGACATGCCGGGCACGCCGACCCAGCGCGGGTGCGGCTCGGCCGCGTCCCAAGCGGCTACCTGGTCGCCGGCCGCCGACAGGAAGTCGCGGAACCGCTCGCCACGCGCGGTTGCGAACTGCGCGCCATGGTCGAACGCGAAGTCGCCGCTGCGGCGGGTGGCGAGGCGGCCGCCCGGCCGGCGCCCCTTGTCGAACAGCGTGACCCGCAGCCCGGCCGCGTGCAGGACATTCGCGCAGGCCAGGCCGGCCATTCCGGCGCCGATGACGGCGACTGAACCTTCATTCTGCATGTGTCGGAAACCATCCTGATACGCCCCCGGTCCATGCGGAACCCGGCGAGGTCGCTCGCTGCCTCTAACGCAGATCGCCGGTCGGGTTCGTCGTTGCGAGCAGCATCTCGATCGGGTTCCAGAGATAGGCCGTCTGCTGCACTGGCTGGCCGCCCACCTGGGTGGTCCCGACGGCGACGGCGCGGCCGCCGAGGCGCTCGTAGAACCAGCGGCTCGGATTGTCCGACAACACCCAGAGAAAGGCCGACCGGCATCCTCGATCGGCCAGGCGCCGGGCGCCGGCATGCATCAGCCGGCGGCCGATCCCGGCCTCGCGCCAGTCATCGAGCACATAGAGCGTGTGGATCTCCCCTTCTCCGGGCGTGGATGCCCGGTGCCCCCCGATGCTCGCAAATCCCACGACCTGCTCGTCCCGGCCCGCGACGGCCACGAACACGCCGCCATGCCGGCGGATCATCGCCTCGTAATAGGCCGCCTGGTAGGCGGTCGACATCGCGGCCAGGGTACGATGCGACAGCAAGGTCGGGTAGGCGCTGCGCCAGGTCGCGACATGCACCGCACCGATGTCGTTTGCATCGTCCGGCCGGGCCGGCCTGATCGTGAGATCCGTCTGCATGGTCTGCGCCTCTCCCGCCCAGGACGACGTTGCCCGACCTGCCGCCGCGGCATGCCGGTGATCCGGCAGTGCCGTTCGGTGTGGCGCAAGGATTGCCTTATAGAAACGTCCGTCAAGCCGGACGTCATCGCAACGAAGGCGCCTGCTTCCCCGCGCGACACCGGCCGCGTCCGAGGGGTTCGAGAAACGCGTGGGCGTCTGTGGCCGCCGATAATTGTTGACCGGAGAGCGGAACCAGGCGGCGGGGGCCTTGTTCAATGGGCCGTCAGCCCGAGCGCGGTTGGCTGCACATGAGGGTGGACCTGACCATGCCGTCGGCGCCTTCGGATGGGTCTCGCCTCTCATTGCTCCTGCATGATGAAGCCCTCCGGGTAACTCGTCGGCAGGTCGCCGGCGACACGGTGCGGGTCGAAACCGTGACCGGCGAGCGTCAGCAGCTGGTCGATACGACGCTCACGCACGACCATGTGGACATCGAGCATGTTCCGATCGGTCGCGTGATCGACCGGATGCCCGACATCCGCACCGAGGGCGACCTCACGGTCATTCCGGTCGTCGAGGAGGTCGTCGTCGTCGAACGGCGGCTCGTTCTCAAGGAAGAGATCCACATGCGTCGCGTGCGCGTCAGCGAGCGCCACCAGCAGACGGTGACGCTGCGGCACCAGGAGGCGCTCGTCACACGGGTTCATCCGGGCTCGGGTCAGGACGACCGTACCGCATCGCCATCACCAGACAACCACGAGGAAACACCCCATGACTGAAGAAACCATCATCGCCGTCTATGATTCCGTGGACCATGCCGAGGCCGCGAAACGCGACCTGACCGCCGCCGGGGTGCCTCCGGGGGCGATTTCCCAGCACGCCGACGCCGGCTCGCTCGCGGACGGGACGAGCACCGGGGCGCCGCGCGAGCAGGGCTTCTGGTCACGCCTGTTCGGCGGCGAGCCGGACCACGACACCGCCGTCTATGACCGCAGCCTCGCAGGCGGCTCGACCGTGCTCTCGGTCAAGGTGCCGGATGAGCACGTGACAGCGGTGAGCGACATCCTGGAGCGCCACAACCCGGTCGACATCGACGAGCGCGCCTCGACCTATGGCCTGGCCAGCGGAACGCGTGCCGAGACCTATGCCGCGCCCGCGACCCCGGCGGTGACGCCGGTTGCGGCACCCGGCCTAAACGCGGGTCGCACCACGGCCCCGGCGGCCGGCGAGACCATCCAGCTTGCCGAGGAACAGCTCGTCGTGGGCCGGCGTGCGATCAATCGGGGGACCACGCGCGTCCGCCGCTTCGTCGTCGAAACCCCGGTCGAGGAGCAGGTCACGCTGCATGACGAGGCCGTGCGCGTCGATCGCCAGCCGGTCACCGACGGACGCGCGGTCTCCGGCGAGGCCTTCACCGACAAGGCGATCGAGATGACCGAGACCGGCGAGGAAGCGGTCGTCGGCAAGACCACCCGTGTGCGCGAGGAAGTCAGCCTGCGCAAGGAGGCGGTGGATCGGCTCGAGACGGTGCGTGACACCGTCCGTCGCGAGGACGTGGAGATCGAGCATGTCCCGGGCGAGACGCCTGTCGACCGCAAGATCTGAAGGACTGGCCGGGGCTGTGTGCAACATCCCCGGCTAGCTGAATTGCGGCAGCCGGTAGGCCGCGATGGCCGAGCCGCCCATGATTTGCGCGTGCTGTTCACTGTCCAGGTCGCCGAGCGCCGCGCCGAGTGCGGCCACGACGTCGCGGTAGCTGCCGGCGACCAGGCAGACCGGCCAGTCGGTGCCGAACATGCAGCGCTCCACGCCGAACGCCGCCAGCGCGTGCGCGATGTACGGCTGCAGGTCGGACGGCTTCCAGCGGGTCCAGTCCGCCTCGGTGATCATGCCGGAGAGTTTGCACCAGACGTGCTCGCGATGGGCTGCGACCTGGCGAACCAGGCTGCGCCACGGCTCCATCACGCCGGCCGCGATGTCGGGCTTGGCGATGTGGTCGAGCACGAAGCGTAGCCGTGGCATCTCGGCGACGATCCGCGCCATTGCCGGCAGGTGCGCGGTCGTGCCCACCAGGTCATAGGCCAGCCCGGCCGCGGCCACCGCCTCGAGCCCCTGCCTTGCGTCCGGCCGCAGGATCCAGGCCGGATCATCCTCCTCGTGCAGCAGATGGCGCACGCCGACCAGCCACCGCCCGCCAGAACCGGAACGCAAGGCGTCCAGGGTCTCGGCGACGGCAGGGTCGGTCAGGTCGACCCACCCCACGACACCGGCGACGAAGTCCGTCGCTTCGGCCAGACGCAGGAAGTCCCGCGTCTCGTCGAGGCTGTTTTGTGTCTGCACCAGCACCGTGGCGCTGATCCCGTCTGCCTCCAGGTCGGCACGCAGGTCGTCCGGCGCGAACGCCCGGCGGATCGGCTGGAACGGACCGCTCAGCCACGGATAGCTATACCCGCCACCGTCCGGGTTCCAGAAATGCTGGTGTGCATCGATGATCGGTATGGTCATGGGTGCTCTCGGGGCACTCTTGGGCCGCTCCTTGGGGGCGCTACCAGCGCTGGTGCACGTGCGGCCTGATATCCTGCTCGTAGATCGCGACCAGTGCGGCCATGGTCGCAGCGTCGAGCGCCGGCAACCCGGCTGCCTCGGCATTCGCGCGTGCCTGCTCGGCATTGCGGGCGCCCGGGATCGCGACGGTCACCGCTTCCGCCATCAGGATCCAGCGCAACGCAAAGCGCGCCATCGTGGTGTCGCCACCGACCAGCGGGCGGATGCGCTCGACCGCCTGCAGGCCCACCGGATACGGCACGCCGGAGAAGGTCTCGCCGACATCGAAGGCCTCGCCGTGGCGGTTGAATTGCCGGTGGTCGGTTTCCTCGAACGTGCTGTCCGCCTTGAACTTGCCTGACAACAATCCGCTGGCCAGCGGCACGCGGGCGATGATCGCAACATCGCCGGCTTTCGCCCGCTCGAACAGCAGGGTCTCCGGGCGCTGGCGAAAGATGTTGTAGATGATCTGGATGCTGACGATTCCGGGATATTCGATCGCCTTCAGCGCTTCCTCGACACGCTCGACGCTGACCCCGTAATCGCGGATCTTGCCGGCCTGCTTGAGGTCGTCGAGAACGCCGAAGACCTCCGGATGGTAGTACAGATCGGTCGGCGGGCAGTGCAGCTGCACCAGGTCCAGCGTCTCGGTCTGCAGATTGGCCAGGCTGCGCTCGATCCAGCCGGTGAGGTTGGCGCGGCTGTAGCCGGCGGTCTCCTGACGCTCCAGGCGACGTCCGGCCTTCGTGGCAATGAACGGTCGTTCGCCACCGCGCTCGCGCATCACCCGCGCGATCAGCTGCTCGGAGCGTCCGTCGCCATAGACGTCGGCGGTGTCGATGAAGGTCACGCCGCTATCGAGGGCCTGGTTGAGGGCGGCGAGGGCGTCGGTGTCGTTGACATGGCCCCAGCTGGCGCCGATCGCCCAGGCGCCGAAGCCGATCTCGCTGACCATCCGGCCGGTCTTGCCAAACCTGCGATGTCTCAAGGCTGTTTCCCCTGGAGCATGATCCGATCGATGATGCCCGGCTTGAC
Organism: Lichenicoccus sp.; assembly: GCF_965277665.1. Lineage (GTDB taxonomy): Bacteria > Pseudomonadota > Alphaproteobacteria > Acetobacterales > Acetobacteraceae > Lichenicoccus. The sequence goes on along the minus strand of NZ_OZ255835.1, from coordinate 3,166,347 downwards.
CTTGGCTTCCGCCGGACCCAACACGGATCAGGTTGTCATACAAGCCGCTCAAAGAATCAACCCGGCATCTGGGAGGATGCACATTCGTGAAAACCGGCCGGCTGAAAGCTACAGCATCCTGGCCATGCACAGATGCGGGATGGTGACCTCGATGAACCGCTCGCCCTCGACCTGGTAGCCAAGTCGTTCGTAGAAGCCGACGACCGTCTCGCGCGCCGAGAGCGCGATCCTGCGGGCGCCGAGTCGCCGCAGCATCGTCTCCGCATGCCGTACCAGCGCCACACCCAGGCCCCGGCCCCGCAGCGGCGGGGTGACGGCCATCTGCCTGAGCCTCGCGGTGCCGGCGGCGTCCGGCCGCACCAGCAGCAGGGTCCCGGCCACCACGTCGTCGTACCAGAGCGCGAGATGGACCTGGTCGCGTTCCGCCGCGAGTTGCACCTGTGTCAGCACCAGGCCGAGAGGCTCGCGGAGCAGCCGCCTGCGCAGGGCCAGCATGTCGTGGTAAGGCGCACTCTGGTAGGCAACGGCGGATATCCGGATTGGCATCGACCCCATCCCTTCTCGGTGGCCCCATGCTTGGAAGCATGGCCTGTCTTCTCCTGCTGGCCGCGCCGGCCATGGCCGATGAGGTCTGCCGCTATGCCGGCAGCAGCGACTATGGCGGCCGGCTCGCCATCGAGGCGCGGTCGGTCTCGGCCGAGGGCGGCCTGCGCCTCGATGTCCGGCTGCAGCTCGATGCGACCCCGCTTTTGCTGGTGCATACGCACTATCTGATGCAGGAGATCAGCGTCTGGCATCGCGACGGGCTCGCGCAACTGGCCGTGAACAGCCGCTACCGCTTTAACGACCACATCGTGCGACAGCAATGGGATGTCTATGACCGCACGCCCGGCGGCCTCGCCGCCTGGCGGGTGCAGGGCAAGCGGCCTGCCGAGTTCCGCCGCCAGCATCCCCGCTTCGCCGCCCACTGGGACCCGGCCAGTTTCGGCGCACCCTGGCTGGGTGACTACGAGATGGACGCGGCCGCCCGCCGGCCGGATCTCGACCTGGCGCACGACATGCGACCGGTGCGTTCGCCTCTGGCGCTTGCCTTCTACTGGCTGCGCTGGCTGGACCGGCCCGGGAAGGTGGCGGTCTATCTGCCGGGCTTCAAGGAGCAGAAGCTGGTCGAACTCGGCATCGGGGCCGCGAGCATGGCGGCCCCGCGGACCTGGCAGGCGACGCCGCGCTATCCCGGTCTCAGCCCGAGCCAGCCCTCGACGGTGACGGCGGCGATGGCGTCCGACCGGCACCTGCTGCGGCTCGGCTTCGACCTGCACGGCGTCGCGCACAGCGCCCGCGCCAGCATCGCCCTGACCGGCTGCACCGGCACGCTGCCGCCACCGCCCTGAGCATGATCCGAGCGATCAGGCTCCGCTTGTCGTTCGATCCAGGTGACGGCAGCGTTTTGTTGACTTAGTCAGGGATAGACACGAACATCAACCCGAATGATCGGATATCGTAACTAAAGTGCTTGCCAGCCTCGGCACGCTGCGCGCTGCCAGCGGGGCCTCGGTCCCGGCCGGGCTCCGAAACCACGTCGCGAACCGGAGCGGTGTCCATCTCTAACGTTCCTCCCGGTGAGCAGGTCGGGCCGGACTCGACGTCCATGCTCAAGATCCTGTTCGTCAGCGGCTCGACACGGGCTCGCGACGAGTTTCCGCGCCAGGCCGGCGCCGCGCGCTCGGGCCTCACGGTCATCGTCGACGACCATCTGGGCGAGCTTGCCGGGATCGACCCGGAGATCGCGGCGGTGGTGCTGGACAGCCGGAACGGCCGCGAGATCGCCGATGTCGCCCTGCGACGGCTGACGCTTCAGCCAGCCGCCGTGCGCCCGTTCGTCCTCCTGCTGATCGGTGGCCACGAATCCGAGAAGGAGTGGGCGATCTCGAGCGGCGCCGATGATGTGCTGGCCGGATCCTACTCGCTGCCCGACCTGCGGCTGCGCCTTGCCGGCCTGTGCCGGGCGGTCGGCCAGCAGCGCGAGATCGACCGGCTGTCGAGGACTGTCGAGGGTGTCGCCAGCGAGGCGAGCCAGTTGCGCTCGCTCGCCTATACCGACCATCTGACCGGGCTGCCGAACCGGCTCTACCTCGATAACTGGGTGTCCGAGCTCGGCACCCGTCGCGACGGGGAGGCCAATTTCGGTATCCACATGATCGACCTCGACAAGTTCAAGCAGATCAACGACCGCTACGGGCACCGTGCCGGCGACATCCTGCTCAAGCAGGTCAGCGAGCGGCTCTGCCAGAATTCGCGCCGGCTCGACATCGTGGCGCGTCTCGGTGGCGACGAGATCGCCGTGGTCCAGGTGGGCGCGATCTCCGCCGACGATCTCAGGGCGTTTGCCGAACGCCTGCTGACCGTGTTCAAGGACGAATTCGTCATCGACGGCAATTCGATCCAGATGGCGGGCTGTGTCGGCAGCGCGCTGTATCCCGCGCACAGCGACAACTTCTCCGACCTGCTGCATCGCGCCGATATCGCGATGTACGAGGCGAAGTCCGCCGGCACCGGCATCTTCCGCCTGTTCCAGGGCAGCCTGGAACCGCCGGCGCCCGCGGCTCCCTCGGAAGCGGTGGAACGGCAGTTGCGCGAGGTCAGGTATGGCCTGTTCTTCAGCCTCGCCGGCTCCGCGTTCCGGGGCGGTGCGGTCGCGGTGCGCGCGCGGCGCCAGAGGGATGCGCGGCACGAGGGCGAGCACGACGAGGTGTCGCTCGCCGAGCGGGTCGAAGGCCAGCTGCGGGACCTGCGGCTGGCGCTGCTGCAATCGAGCCTGTGGAAGCAGACCACCTATCCGGTCGTGTTCAGTGCGTCCGTGCACGCCTCGGCGTTCACCGACCGCGGCATCGTGACCAGCATTCACGATCTGCTGCTCGAGGTGGGCGCCGACCCGGCGCAGTGCGAGGTAACGCTGGAGGAGCCCGACAGCCTCGCCGAGGTGGAGAGCCTGCACCGTCTGCGCGAGCTCGGCATGGGGCTCGGCGCGCATATCCGCATCGAGACCTTCATGCTGCAGCGCATGCTGCGCCTGCCGCTGACCCGGCTGCATCTCGATCGCGGCTTCACCGAGACCACCGCACAGGCCGGTAACTCCGACGTGCTGGTGGAGGCGGCGGTGCTGTTCGCGCGCTCGATCCGGGCGCGCACCGTCGCCTACGGCGTGACCGCGCGCGAACAGGCGGAGGCCCTGCTGGCACTCGGCGTCGATGACATGACCGGCCCCTACGCCGCCCCGGTTGCCTCGAACGATGCGCTGGCGAGCCGCCGACAGCGCATCGCGGCCGAGCAGCGCTGACGAGGGCCGGCTTCGATCGGGCAGGCCCGGCGTGCCGTCTGGCAGAGATGGGCGACGCAGGTCGGGGCGTTGATCCGGTTATTGTCCGGCTTCGAGCCTGGTCGAGAAATAGGCCCGGCTGCGGGCCAGATGATCGTGCGCCGCCTGCCGTGCGGCAGCCGGATCGGCCGCCTCTATGGCTTGCAGGATCGCCAGATGTTCGCGACGCAGCCGTTCCTTGTAAGCGGCCAGCTCGGCGTCCGGCATGCCCTCCAGGCGCACGCGCTGACGCGGGATGATGTGGCTGCCGAACACGTCGAACACCCGGGTGAAATACGCATTTTGCGTCGCCGCCAGGATCGCGCGGTGATAGGCGAAATCCTCGTCCGCGCCGGCGCCGGCGTCGCCCTTGGCCGCCGAGACCACCTCGAAATGCCGTCGGATGTCCGCGAGATCGGCAGCCGACCGACGCCCTGCTGCGAGCCCGGCCGCCTCCACCTCGATGCTCATGCGCAGTTCCAGCACGCTGAGCGTGTCCGCCAGGGTGTTGTCGGCGCCGTCGATGGTGAAGGAGCGTCGCGTGGTGTGGTCGGCGACGAAGGCGCCGAGACCCTGGCGCGTGGTGATCAGGCCGCGCGCGCGCAGTGACGCCAGCGCCTCGCGCACCACGGTGCGGCTGACCCCCGTGGCCGCGACGATCGCCTGCTCGGTCGGCAGGCGTTGGCCCGGGGCGAGCTGCCCGCACTCGATCTGCGCCACCAGCGTCTCGATCAGGCCGCCGGTGAGGTTCGGCGCCTGCTCGATACGCGAGAACAGCGCGGGTCGGCCCCCCATCACGCCGCGGCTTCGGTCACCTGGGTCTGCTCGCCCAGCCCCTGGATGCCGAGGCGGATGGTCTGGCCGGGCCGGAGGTACACCGGCGTCGGCTTCACGCCCATGCCGACGCCGGGTGGCGTGCCGGTGGAGATGATGTCGCCCGGCTGCAGGCTCATGAACCGCGACAGGTACGACACCAGGGTCTTCACCCCAAAGATCATCGTCCGCGTCGAGCCGTCCTGGCGCATGACGCCGTCGACGCTGAGCCACATCGACAGCGCTTGCGGGTCGGCGATCTCGTCGCGTGTCACCAGCCACGGGCCGATCGGGCCGAAGCTGTCGGCGGACTTGCCCTTGGTCCATTGCCCGCCGCGCTCGGTCTGGAACGCACGCTCCGAGACGTCGTTGACCAGGCAATAGCCCGCGACATGCGCCAGCGCGTCGGACTCGGCGACGTAGCGCGCCTCGCTGCCGATCACCACGCCGAGCTCGACCTCCCAGTCGGTCTTTTCCGACTGGCGCGGAATGATCACCGGATCGTTCGGCCCGGTGATCGCGCTGGTCGCCTTCATGAAGATGATGGGCTCGCCGGGGATCTTGGCCCCGGTCTCGGCGGCGTGGTCGGCATAGTTCAGCCCGATGCAGATAAACTTCCCGACCCGCCCGACGCACGGCCCGATCCGCGGCGAACCATCGACCAGCGGCAACGAAGCCGGATCAAGCGCTGCCAGCCGTTGCAGGGAAGCCGGTTCCAGCACCGCCCCCGCAACATCACCGACATGCGCCGAGATATCGCGAATGTGCCCGTCCGCATCCAGCAACCCGGGTTTTTCCTGGCCACGTGGACCATAACGAAGCAGCTTCATCTTGATCTTTCCTTAAACCTCGAAAAGGCAGAGACGGTTCGAGAATGTGCTAGGCCGTGTCAGAGGCGCCTGTGGCGCCGCCCGTCGCGTCTTTCGAGAACCGGAGCGGAGCGGCCGTCCGGCCGTGAGCACCGGAAGCGCAGAAAGGCGCGTCGGATGACCGGCATAGCGCATTCCCGAACCGTCTCATGCATTCGACCATCCTCCATCGACGACTACTGCATTCCCCGTCATGAAAGCGGAGTCATCGCTGGCCAGGAACACCACCAATTCGCCGATCTCTTCCGGCGTGCCGAGCCGTCCCATCGGCTGGCGGGCGAGAAAGCCGGCGCGCGCGGTCTCGTAGTCGCCTTGCGCCCGCATGCGGTCCTGCAGCGACGGGCTGTCGACGGTTCCCGGACAGATCGCGTTGGCGCGGATGCCGTGCGTCACATAGTCCAGCGCCACCGACTTGGTCAGGCCGATCACCGCCGCCTTGCTGGCGCCATAGGCGAAGCGGTTCGGCACCGCGATGACGCTGGAGGCGACCGACGCCATGTTGATGATCGAACCGCGCCGTCGCTCGAGCATGCCGGGCAGGATCGCGCGGATCATCCGGTACATCGCGCGGACGTTGAGCGCGAAGGAGAAGTCGAACGCGTCGTCGTCGCAGTCCAGGATGCTGCCGGCATGCACGAACCCCGCGCAGTTGAACAGGATATCCGGCGCCTGCACGTCGGCGGCAAAGCGCCTGATCGCATCGGCGTCCAGCACGTCGAGCCGGCGCCGTACGATGCCGGACGCGGCGGCCAGCGCGTCGAGCTTGGCGTCATCGATGTCGGTGGCGATCACCTGCGCACCCTCGCGCGCGCAGGCGAGGGCCGCCGCCCGGCCGATGCCCTGGCCCGCCGCCGTGATGATCGCCGTGCGTCCGGTGAGCCGTCCTGTCATCCTGCTGCCCTCGCTGTTGCCGGCGGAACCGCCGCGCCCGCCGCCGGCAGGCCTATACGGTGCATGGCGCCTCCCAGATGGGCGCGCATGGCGGTGCCGGCCGCTTCGGGATCGGCGGCTGCGATCGCCTCGAGGATACGCTCATGCTCGCTGAGCGTTGCCTGCGCCATGTCGTCGGAGCGCGCCCGGTTGCCGGCGGCGAGGATGCTCTCGCGCACCCGCTCGGCGGTGAAGCCGACGATCTGCTGGATGTAGGCGTTGCGCGTCGACGCCGCGATTGCTCGGTGGAACTCGAGGTCCCCCTCGAGCCAGGCGATGCTGCCGTACGGAGCCGCCGCCATGCTGTTGCGGGCCACGCGCATCCGCTCGAGATCGGCGCCGTCGCGCAGGCCGGCGGCGAGGGCTGCCGCCGGGACCTCGATCATCTCGCGCACCTGGAACAGGCTGGCGAACAGTTCGGCTGCCGGCGTCCGGGATGGCTCGATCTGCAGCACGACCGGCGTCGTCGCGTCGCTGACAAAGGCGCCGCGGCCCTGCTGCGACCAGATCAGGCCTTCGAAGCGCAGCCGGGCGATCGCCTCCCGCACCACGTTGCGCGACACCCCGAAGGTGCCCGCGAGCGACTGCTCGGTCGGCAGCCGGTCGCCCGGACGCAGCCTGCCTTCGGCGATCTCGCGCGAAATGGAGCTCGCCACCAGCGCCGGCAGATGCGGTCCGCGGCTCAGCCGGTCGAGCTTGAGGGTCACGGACTGGCCGGACCCGGCAGGATGCGCCCCATGCTGAGGATGCCGTCCGGATCGAGCGTGCGCTTGAGCCCCTGCGCCAGGGCCAGCGACACCGGATCGATCCGCTTCAGGAAGGCCGCCTGCTTGGTCCGCCCGATGCCGTGCTCGGCGCTGATGCTGCCGGCATAGCGGTCGAGCACGGCGAAGATCGCCTCCTGCGCCGCGTGGATCAGCGTGGCAGCCGCAGCGTGCGGCATGCCGTGCGGTGGCACCAGGTTGAGGTGGATGTTGCCGTCGCCGACATGGCCGTAGGTCAGCGCCTGGCTGTCCGGGAACCGCGCCGCCAGATGCGGCAGCACCTCGGCAAGGAAGGCCGGTATCTCGGAGATCGGCAGCGAGATGTCGGTGCGCAGGTAGGGCGCGCCCTTGCCCTGTGTCTCGACCATGGTCTCGCGCAGCCGCCACAGCCGGAGCGCCTGCGCCTCGCTGGCGGCGAGGGCCGCATCCATCACCAGCGCCTCGGCGCTCACCAGCGCATTCTCCAGCACCGCGCGCAGTTCGAAGCCGCCGCCGGCGGACAGTTCGATCAGCGCATAGACCGGATAGCGCGCCCCGAGCGGGTCGGCGAGCGTTGCATCGTCGCGCAACGAGACGTCGAGGCACTCGCGCAGCAGCAGCTCGAAGGCGGTGACGAGGTCGCTGGTCTTGCGCCGCATGTGCGCGTACAGCGCCATTGCGTCGTCGACGGAGCGCAGACCGACCAGCGCGGTCTCGACCTGCTCCGGCCTGGGGAACAGTTTGAGCGCGGCCGCGGTGACCACGCCAAGCGTGCCCTCGCTGCCGATGAACAGCTGCTTGAGGTCGGTGCCGCGATTATCCTTGCGTAGCCGCTTCAGGCCGTTCCAGATCCGGCCGTCGGCCAGCACCACCTCGAGGCCCAGCACCAGGTCGCGTGTCATGCCGTAATGCAGCACGTTGAAGCCGCCGGCGTTGGTTGCGATGTTGCCGCCGATCCGGCAACTGCCCTGCGCACCGAAGGTGATCGGCAGGATGCAATCCTCTGCCTCGGCGGCGCGCTTGGCATCGTCGAGCACGCAGCCGGCCTCGACGATCATGGTGAAGTCGATCGCCGAGACCAGCCGCACCGCGCGCATGCGCTCCAGGCTCAGCACCAGCTCGATGCGATCCTCCGGCACCGCGGCGCCGACCAGCCCGGTCAGGCCGCCCTGCGGCACCAGCGGGATGCGATGCCGGCTGCAATGCTGCAGGATGGTCGACACCTCGTCGACGTTGGCCGGACGCGCCACCGCCAGCGGGGTGCCGTGGTGATCGCCGGACCAGTCGCGGCTGTAGCGATCGAGATCGGCCGGATCGGTCAGCACCGTGCCGTCCGGTAGCAACGCGGCCAGCCCGGCGATGGCCGCGTTGCTGCCCGGTGCGGGGATTGGAGTGGCGACGGTCATGCGGCGATCCGGGCAATTCGCTGTTCTTCGTCATGTTATCATACAACAGGGCGCGGAGATCAAGCAAAGGGCAGCGCACTACTTGATCACCGCGAGCTTGCTGCGATCGATGGTCACCGCGACGGCGCCGACCAGCATCAGCCCGAATACCGTCTGCTGCGCGAAGATGTTGACGCCGACGAAGGTCATGCCGAGCTGCACGACGGCGATGATCAGCGCGCCCATCGCCGTGCGCAGCATGCCGCCGAGGCCGCCGGTGATCGCGGTCCCGCCGACGATCACCGCCGCGATCGCCGGCAGCAATTGCTGGTTGGCCAGAGCCGGCGAGCCGCTCGACATCCGGCAGCCGAGGATCGCGCCGGCGATGGCCGCCAGCATCCCGGACGCCGCGAACGCCGTGATCTTGACCCGGTCGACATTGATGCCCGCCGCCGCCGCCGCCGGCTCGCCCGCGCCGACCGCCTGGCTGTAGCGCCCGAAACGGGTGTAGCGCAGCACCACGAAGCCGGTCGCGCCGATGCCGATGGCCAGCAGGAACGTCGCCGGCATGCCGAGCGCGCTGCCGTTCAGCCAGGCGGTGTAGCGCCGGCCGCTCTCGCCGATGGTGATGGTCTGCCCGTCCGCCAGCAGCAGCGCGATGCCGGATGCGACGCCGCCGGTGGCGAGCGTCGCGATGAAGGACGGCACCCGCAGCCGCACATGCACGATGCCGCTGGCCAGCCCGAACAGCAGCCCGGTCGCCAGCACCGCGAGGAAGGCGGCCGGTCCGGCACGATTGACCGACTGCGCCAGCACCACGCTGCCCAGCGAGGCGACCGACTGGATCGAGAGGTCGATGCCGCCAAGCAGGATCACGAAGGTGACGCCGGCGGCCAGCACGAACAGGCTCGACATGTCGGCCAGGATCACCGACAGCGTGCCACGGGTGGCAAAGCCCGGCGCCACCGCCTGGATGCCGACGCACAGCAGCAGCAGCAGCGCCAGCGGCGCGATGTCGCGCCACCGCTCCGGCGGCAGGATGTCTCGGACGAACTGCATCAGCTCCGGCATGTGCCCGCTCCCGCCTTCAGACCATGTGCTTAACGAGATCAACCTGCGCCGGCTTGCCGCCCGGAGGTGCCGCGAACCGCCCGGTGATGGTGCCGTCGCGCATCACCAGCACGGTGTGCGACAGCCCGATCAGCTCCTCCAGCGTGTCCGAGATCAGCAGGATCGCGACCCCGCTCGCCGACAGTTCGCGTATCAGGCTGTACACCTCCTCCTTGGCGCCGACATCCAGCCCGCGCGTGGGATGGTCGAGCACCAGGATGCGGCTGCCCGCGTTCATCCAGCGCGCCAGCACGACCTTCTGCTGGTTGCCGCCGCTGAGCCTGCGGCAGGCGACCTCGACATTCGGCGCCTTGATGCGCAGCCGCTCCAACCAGTGCTGCGCCAGCCTGCGCTCGCGGCCATGGTCGATCAGCAGGCCGCCGCGCATGACCTGGTCCAGACTGGTCAGGCTGATATTGGCGGCAATCGACAGGAACATCACCAGCCCCTCGATGCGGCGCTCGCGTGGAATGGTGCCGATGCCGCGCCGGACCGCCTCCTTCGGCGTGCGCAGCCGCACCTCCTGGCCCCCCATCTCGATGGTCCCCGAGCCGGCGCGCACGAAGCCGCCGAGGCAGCGCGTCACCTCCTCGCGGCCGGAGCCGAGCACGCCGGCGATGCCGAGCACCTCGCTTTCGTGCAGCGCGAGATCGACATCATGGAACAGGCCCTCGGCGCCGAGTCCGCGCGCCTGCAGCACAATACGATCGCCCGGCGGACGCTGCAGCGGCTCCTTGTAGTATTCGGTCTGCAGGCTGCGCCCGACCATCGCCTGGTGCAGGTCGGCGACCGCGACCGCGCCGGCCGCATGCTCGCCGACGACCCTTCCGTCCTTCATCACCGTGATGCGGTCACTCAGCCGCAGCACCTCGTCGAGCCGGTGCGACACGAACACGAAGCTGGCGCGCGCCCGCAAGGCGCGGACGCGCGAGAACAGCAGTTCCACCTCGGCCTGGTTCAGCACCGAGGTCGGCTCGTCCAGCAGGATCAACAGCTGCCGGTGCGTGGTGTCCTCCAGCGTCAGCGCCTTCGCCAGCTCCACCATCTGGCGCTGCGCGAAGCTCAGCTCCGACGTGCGCGCGGCGACGTCGATCTCGACACCGATCTTGGCGAGCTGCGCCCGCGCCGCCTGCTGCATGCGTCGCGGCATGATGGCGCCGAAGCGCATGAAGCGGGCTTCCTGGCCGATGAAGATGTTCTCCGCGACGCTCATGTTGAGCAGCAGCGACTGCTCCTGGAACACCATGCCGATGCCGTGCGCCGCGGCATCCTGCGTGCCCGACAGACGCAACGGCGCGCCGTCGAGCGTCAGTGTGCCGGCGCTCGGCCGCACCGTGCCGGACAATATGCGCATCAGCGTCGACTTGCCGGCGCCGTTCTCGCCGATCAGCCCCAGCACCTCGCCGGCGCGCACGTCGAGCGAGACATCGTGCAGCACCTGCAGCGCACCGTAGGATTTCGACAGGTTGCGCGCCGTGAGCAGGCTCATTTGACGATCCGCAATATCTTGCGGTCGAGCGTGAGCGCGACGGCGGCGATGATCATCAGCCCCTGCACGGTCTCCTGCACGTAGGGCGAGATGCCGAGCAGGATCATGCCGTTGCCGAGCACGGTCACGATCAGCACGCCGATCAGCGTGTTGACCACGCCGCCCTCGCCACCAGTCAGCGCGGTCCCCCCGACCACCACCGCGGTCACCGTGGCGAACAGCCTGCCGTCGCCGATCACCGCGTTCGACTGCCCGAGCTGGGCCGCCGCGATGATCCCGCCAAGCGCATAGAAGAACCCCGCGAGGGTGAAGGCGAGAATGCGCACCCGGCGCACGGCGATGCCGGACAGTTCGGCAATCTCCTCGGCCCCGCCGACCGCCACGATGTGCCGCCCGAGCCGGGTGCGATACTGGATGAAGGCTCCGAGCAGCAGGGCCGCGATCGCGATCCAGACCGAGAACGGCACCCCTGCGAAACGGTCCAGCGCCAGCCCGCGCAACTGCATGTCGGTCAGCCGCACCGCCGAGCCGCCGAGCAGCCAGGTCGCAGCCCCGAGGCAGATGAACCACATGCCAAGCGTCGCCATGAAGGACGGGATGCGCAGCAGCGTCTGCACCAGTCCGGAGGCGAGCCCGGCCAGCATGGTGAGCGCGATCGCGGCCAGCGGCGCCAGCCAGCCGAGATCCTGCGCATTGGCGTCATTGGCGCCGAGCAGCACCACCACCATCGCCGAGATCGCCACCATGCCCTCGACGGAGAGATCGATGCTGCCGAGCAGGATGATGAACGTCTCGCCGATGCCGATCATCAGCGGCACCGACGCGGTGCTGGCAATGCGCACGAGGTTGCGCGGCGTGATGAAGCGCGGGTTGGCGAACGCGAGCCCGATGCCGAGCACCAGCAGGACGAGGAGGGGCGCCCAGCTTCTATAGCGTTTTAGCCAGGCCAGGGCGCTGCCCTGGACCCGCTGGGGCCGCAGGCCCCAGACCCCGATTCTAAAAGTAATGGGTTTCAAAGGCTTGCCTTTGATGGGGTCCAGGGGCAAAGCCCCTGGCCTTCGATCATCCCGCGCGCGCCGGCGCTGCCTGGTTGCCGCGCAACGGGCCGGCGATGTTGCCCCACAGGTCGTTGTAGTGCAGCGCCGGATGCGACTTCACGTTTGTCGCGACGTATTCGTCGACATTGTCGCGGGTGATCAGCGTGGTCTTGCCGTAGAACTGCCGATGCAGCGGCGGCTCGCGGGCCACGTCGATGGCGTGCGTGGCCGCGTGGTAGCCGATCGACAGCCCCATGCCGCCCTGCCAGAACGGGTTGGAACTCATGGTGCAGGCGAACTCGCCGCTTTTCACCGCATCGAGACCGGTCTTGATCGCGTCGATGCCGACCACCGGCACCTTGCCGGCCGAGCCCGCCGCGCGCAGCGCCTCGAGCACGCCGGTCGCCATGTCGTCGTTGGCGGCCCAGATGCCCTTGATGTCGTCGCCGAAGCGGGTCAGCAGCCCGTTGGTGATGGTGTAGGCGTTGGTCGCCTTCCAGTCGGCGACCTGGAAGTCGAGCAGCTTGATGTTCGGGTTCGCCGCGAGCGCCTGCTGCAGCCCGAGCTTGCGCTCGATCGCGGCAGTGTTGGAGATCAGGCCGCCGATGCCGATGATGCCGCCCGACCCGCCAATGGCCTTGAACAGATGCTCGGCGATGGTGCGCCCGCTGGCGACGCCATCGAAGCCGATATAGCTGACGTAATACGGGTTGAAATTCTCCGGCAGCAGGTCGGCCGGCTTGTTCCACTGCGTCACCACATAGGCGCCGGCCTTGGCGCAGGCCTCGACGATCGGCCGCGCATCCGGCGTGTCGTTCGGGTCCGAATTGAGGATCATGTTGCCGCCGGTGCGGGCCAGCATGGCGCGTATGTCGGAAATGCCCTTCTCGCTGTTGCCCTCGGAGACCAGCACCGTGTGCTGCAGGCCGACCGACTTGGCGAAGGCGTCCGCGCCCTGTTTCCAGACCGCGTGATAGGGATTGGACAATGACCGGATCGACGTGACCAGCGTCGGCGGCGAGGCGGCCGATCCGCGTCGCGTCCAGGGGAGGCAGAGCAGGCCTGCCCCCGCTCCGGCGAGCAGCTGCCGCCGCCCGATCCTGCAGCCACGCCCCTTGGCACCATCATCCCGCATGGAGATCTCCCGGATCGTTGTTCCTGCCCACGGCGCCGGTGTTCCGGCTGCCCAGTCGAAGCGAGCTAGTCGTATGACAACCCCTCGATCCGACGACGGTATGCGGTCCTGCGGCTGCCCACAAGAGCGATCGTGCGAGCCGGCCTGTCGAGCCGTGGGCGCGGGCTGCCGATCAGGGCGGCCGGCGCCAGAGGCGGCCGCGCGTGCCGCCCGGGATGTCATTGCGGTCGGTGAGTTGCTTGATCAGCCGGCTCGCGATCTGACCGCGATGGCCGTCCTGCCAGTGATCGGCCGCATCGTCCGCCGCCACCCAGCCGGGCAGCGGCAGCAGCAGGATGGTCGCCAGTCCCGCGAGCAGCGGTTCGTAGGTCGCGCGCAGGGCCACGAGCGTCCTCGCACCCTGGGCGTCGCTGGTCCATTTCAGCCCGCTGCCGACGAGCAGCGCCTCCAGCCGGGCGAGATCCTCGGGGGGCAGCCGGTCGAACCCCCGGGTCGGGGTCGGCGTGACGGCGAGCGTGCGTGCCATCTCGACCACCACCTGGCGCGCCATGGTGAAGGTCATGCGCGCCTGCAGCGGGGGCAGGTCGTCGAGGCCAACCAGGATCAGCGCGCAGGTGTCCATCACCGCCGCCAGCGCGGCGAGCCAGGACTGGTTGTCGTGCTGCGACCGGTAATAGACCAGCATCGGGTAGGAGAGATGGCTCTCCAGCAGCTCGGACGCCCAGACCTCCCACTCGCGCAGCAGGTCGTCGAGCTTGTCCAGCCCGCGTCCCTCGGCGTGCCGCGTCAGCATGGTGCCGGCGGTCGGCGGCGAGCCCGCGCGCCCGTCGAGCTGGATCACGTGCGCCTCGCGCCGGGAGAAGAGCTGGTACAGCACCGGCAGGTAGCCGATCACCACGGCGATGAAGCCGATGCCGCTGCCAGCCTCGACCACGCTCAGGGCGCGCGCCGCGGCGCTGTGCGGCACCACGTCGCCGTAGCCCAGGGTGAAGAAGGTGACCCCGCTCATGTAGAGCTGTTCGGACAACGGCGAGCGGGCCGAGCCGGCCTGCGTCTGCAGCACCCACTCCACCATGCCGAAGCCGGCGATCAGGGCTCCCGACCAGAGCGCGAACAGCATCACCATCGACAGCGCCCCGAACACGCTGAGGAAGTGCTCGCGGCGTGGCCCGGCGGCGAGGCGCAGCCCGACGGCCGCCCAGACCGCCCAGCCGGCGGCGAAATAATACCGCATCAGGCGGAAGCGCCGATACACCCGGCGCGGCAGCAGCATGACCTCGAAGGCGTCCTGCAGCACGATGACGAGCAGCGCCACCGCCAGCACCCCGACCGGCAGCCGGATCATGCGGCGGCCCCTTGCTGCATGCCGGCTGCCCGCCCGACCGTCAGGCGCCCGGCAGCGTCACCCCGTTCGCCTGCGCGATCGAGGCCGCGAGATGCGGCAGGTAGCGCTCGCCGTCGCCGAGCCCGACCGCCAGCGCCAGCGCGTTGCGCACCGCGCTGCCCACCGGGTTCGCGGCGGACACCGCGCCGGCGACGTTGGCCATGTAGGTCATGTCTTTCAGCGCGTTGCGCATGGTGAAGCGATGCGCCTCGTGGTTGCCGCCGACCACATGCTCGAAGAAGGTCTGGAAGAACGGGCAGTCCATGCGTCCGCCGGCCAGCACCTTGTGGATGATCTGGGGCGTGATGCCGGACTTGGCGCCGAGCATCAGCGCTTCGGCATAGATCGCGGCATAGCCGAGCGAGACCGAGTTGTTGAGCAGCTTGAGCGTGTGGCCGGTGCCGACCTCGCCGGTCTCGACCACGCGGCGCGCGAAGCAGTCCAGCAGCGGGCGGGCCTCGGCGAGATCGGCGGCAGCGCCGCCGGCCATGACGTCGAGGGTGCCCTCCCAGGCCTCGCGCGGGCTGCGCGACAGCGGCGCGTCCACGATCCGGATGGATTGCGCCGCGAGCTTGTGCGCGAGTTGCCGTGTGCTCTCCGGCTCCGAGGTCGAGCAGTCGATCAGCAGCAGCGGACGTCCCGCCGAGGCGAGCCCGTCCGGCCCGAGCACCAGCGCCTCGACCTGCGGGGTGCCGGTCACGCACAGCACGATGCGGTCGCACACCTCCGCCATCGCGCGCGGCGAGGTGGCCTCTGTGGCGCCACGGGTCTTGAGGTCCTCGACCGCTGCCGCCTTACGGTGGCGCAGCACGACCAGGTCGAACCCCTTCTCGACGATGTTCTTCGCCATTCCGTGTCCCATCAGCCCGACGCCGATGAAACCGACCTTGCCTTGTGCCATGTGTATCGTCCTGTGCTGTGCCGCCCGGCTATGCAGTCTTCCGTCGCTGGACATCCAGCTTCGTCTTGTTATCATACAACTCGGCAAGATCAATCCGCAGAGACGTCTCATGAGTGCCACGACTTCATCGAGGACCCCGACGGCTACAGGATCGAGCTGATCGACCTCGACACCACCATAATCCAGTAGAGTACGGGGTTCACATCATGCAGCAGGTCGGACTGTCGTTCGGGCGCGGACATCTGCAGGTTGCCGTGCCGGACGGCGCGCGCGCGACCGTCATACGCAAGCATCCGCTTCCCAGGCTTGCGGACGCCGCCGCCGCGGTTCGCCAGGCCTTCGCCGCCCCGGTCGGCAGCCCGCCTCTGCATGAGCTCGCGCGCGGACGGCTCAGCGCCTGCATCCTGATCTGCGACATCACCCGGCCGGTGCCGAACCATCTGTTCCTGCGGCCGATGATCGAGACCATGATCGCGGGCGGCATCCCGCGCGCGGCGATCACCGTGCTGGTCGCCACCGGCCTGCACCGGCCGAACGAGGGTGACGAACTGCGCGAGCTTGTTGGCTGTGACTGGGTGCTCGCCAATGTCCGTGTGGAGAACCATTTCGCCCGCGACGATGCGGCGCATGTCGATCTCGGCGTGACGGAAGGCCGCCGTACCCCGATCGGCATCGACCGACGCTTTGTCGACGCCGATCTGCGCATCGCCACCGGCCTGGTCGAGCCGCACTTCATGGCCGGGTGGTCCGGTGGTCGCAAGGTGGTGGCACCGGGCATCGCCCACCACACCACCATACGCACCTTCCATTCGGCGCGGTTCATGGAGGACCCGCTGGCGATCCAGTGCAACCTGGTCGGCAACCCGCTGCACGAGGAGCAGCTCGAGATCGTGCAGCGAATCGGCGAGATCTATGCACTGAACACCGTGCTCGACGAGGACCGGGCTCTCGCCTGCGTCACCTTCGGCGAGATCATCGCGAGCCACCTGGCCGCGGTAGCGTTCGCGACCGATGCGACCAGGGTGCCCGCCCCGCGCCGGTATCACACCGTGGTGACGTCCTCGGCCGGCTATCCGCTCGACAAGACCTACTACCAGACCGTCAAGGGCATGGTGACGCCGCTCGATATCCTCGCACCCGGCGGCACGCTGATCATGGTCTCGGAATGTTCGGAAGGCTTCGGCTCGCAGGAGTTCCGGCATGCGCAGGAGCGGCTGGTCGAGCTGGGCATGGAGCGGTTCCTCGCGACACTGACGGCCAAGTCGCTGGCCGAGATCGACGAGTGGCAGACCGAGATGCAGCTCAAGCCGATGCGGCTCGGGCGCGTGGCGCTGTATACCACCGGCCTCGATGCCCAGGAGCGGCGCATCACCGGGGTCGAGCTGATCGATGACGTCGCGACGGCCATCGAGGCCAGCATCCTCCGCCACGGCGATCCGCACGTGGCCTTCATCCCCGAGGGACCGTATGTGGTTCCGTTCTGTTCGACGGTGCATGACCGGCCGATCGCGGCCTGATGCCGGTCGGACTGTTCACCCACTCCGACTGCCTCGGACACGAGACCGGCCCGGGCCATCCGGAATCCCCCGACCGACTGCGCGCGGTCTGGCGGGCGCTTGAGCACCCGGACTTCGCCACGCTCCGGCGAGAAGACGCGCCGCTGGCAACCAACGCACAACTCGCTCTCGCCCATCCCGCCGCCCATGTCAGGCGTCTGCTGGCGACGCGGCCGCCGGCGCCCGCGCTGGCGCGGCTGGACGAGGATACGCTGGTCAGTGCCGGAAGCATCGACGCGGCGCTGCGCGCGGCGGGTGCTGCCTGCGCTGCGGTGGACGCGGTCATGCAGGGGCGCTGCGAGGCCGCCTTCGCCGCGGTGCGGCCGCCGGGGCATCACGCGGAGGCCGCGCGCGCGATGGGGTTCTGCCTGTTCAGCAGCGCCGCGATCGCCGCCTTGCATGCCAGGACGCGATGGGGCCTGCAGCGTATCGCGGTGGCGGATTTCGACGTGCATCACGGCAACGGCACGCAGGCGATCCTGCAGCATGATCCGGGGCTGTTCTTCGCCAGCTCGCACCAGTCGCCCTGCTACCCCGGCACCGGGGCCGCCAGCGAGCGCGGCGCGGCGAACAACGTGGTGAACCTGCCGCTGCCGCCCGGGAGTGGTTCGAAGGCGTTCCGGCAGGGCTGGAGCGAGACGATCCTGCCCGCCCTCGACGCCTTCGCCCCCGGGTTGCTGATCATCTCTGCGGGGTTCGATGCGCATCGCGCCGATCCGCTGGCGCAACTGACGCTGGAGGTGGACGATTTCCGCTGGATCACCGAGGCGCTTGTCGCACTGGCGGACCGGCACTGCGGCGGCCGTGTCGTCTCGCTGCTGGAAGGCGGCTACGACCTCGCGGCCCTCGCCGCCTCGAGTGCCGCGCATGTGCGGGCGCTGATGCGCCAATCTTGATACACCAGTGATGGCGCTGCCCAGCCAAGCACCTCCGGGACCGGTTTTTGCACGACGACACGCCATCGCACGCTGGCCGCTCGCGGCCATCTACCTCGCAGCCGGGCTCTTCCACCTGTCCATACCGGGCACCTTCCTGATGATCACACCGGACTGGGTGCCGTTCCGGCACCTGGTGATCATCGCGACCGGGCTGTGCGAGATCGCCGGTGCGATCGCGCTCAACACCCGTCTGCGCCGGGCGGCCGGCGTTGCATTGGCGCTCTATGCGATCTGCGTCTATCCGGCCAACATCAAGCACGCGCTGTACGGGTTGCCCGCCGGGCAGATGCAACTCGGCTGGTGGTATCACGCCCCCCGGCTGGCGCTGCAGCCGGTCCTGGTCTGGTGGGCGCTCTATGCGGGCGACGTCATCGAGTGGCCGTTCGCGCGCGCGGCGCCCAGCTTCGGTGGCGCTTCAGCAGGCCAGGGCGCTGCCCTGGACCCGCTGGGGCCGCAGGCCCCAGACCCCGATTCTTAACGTAATGGATTTCAAACTCGCTCACGGGGTCTCGGATTTGCCCATCTGCAGGAAGCTGTCGAACGCGTCGGCGTGCGCCGGATGCCAGCGCGACAAGGGCGGCCGGTTCTGCACGATGTCGCCCATCGCCCAGAGCATGCGTCGCTCGTCGGTCGGCCGGTCGACGTCGTTATCCGGGCAGAGGATGTAGAAATCGCCGGCCTCGATCGCGGCCAGCATGAAATCGACGGTCTGCTCCGGCGTCCAGGCCGCCGCCGGCTTTTCGGTGCGGCCGTTGGCGGTCAGGCCGGTGAAGACGAAGCCCGGGATCAGCAGGTGCGCACTCACGCGGCAATCCGGGATGTTGCGCAGCTCGTGCTGCAGCGTCTCGGTGAACACCTTCACCGCGGCCTTGGACACGTTGTAGGCGGCATTGCCCGGCGGCGTGGTGATGCCCTGCTTGGAGCCAGTATTGATCACCAGCGCCGGGCGGCCATGCTCGATCATCGCCGGCACGAAACACTGCGCGCCATGCACCACGCCCCACATGTTGACGTCGATGATGCGCGCCCAGGCTGAATCGCTTCCACTCTTGGAACTGCCGAGCGCGGTGCTGGCGGGCTGGATGCCGGCATTGTTCATCAGCACGTCGGGTGCGCCGAACCGGTCCAGCACGGCGTCGCGCACCCGCACGATTTCGTCCAGGCGGCCGATGTCGGCGGCAATCGTCAGGATGTCCGCGGCCCCCTGCAGCTCGGCCGCCGCCGCCTGCAGCCGGGCCGGTTCCAGATCGACCAGGCATAGCTTCATCCCAACGCCGGCGCAGCGTCGGGCGGCGGCAAGCCCGATGCCGGAAGCCCCTCCGGTGATGACGGCGACGCGCGAGGCGGTAAAGGCCGGATGCGGCATGGTGCTTATCCTGCAGGGATGGGTCAGGCGGTGGGGTCAGGCGGGGGCGAGGGCCGCCCACACCGCGTCGGCGCGGGGGATCGGGCCGACGGCGCCGAAGCCCATGGTCGAGAGGGCGGCGGCGCACCCGGCATAACGCACGGCAGCCTCCGGCGGATCGCCGGCGATGCACCGGGCAAGGAAGCTGCCGCAGAACACGTCGCCGGCGCCGGTGGCGTCCACCGGGGAACAGGCATGCGGCGCGACCCGCAGCCGGTGGTCCGGCGTCGCCAGCAGCGCGCCTTGCGACCCCATCTTCAGCACCACCAGCCGTGGCCCGAGCCGGAGATAGAAGTCGGCCACCGCGTCCGGATCGGCGAGGCCGGTGAGGGCGGCGGCATCGTCGAGGCCGGGGAAGGCGATGTCGGCGCCGCGCACGGCTTCGTGGATCACGCCGGCGGCGCGCCGGGGCGGCCACAGCCTGGGCCGGTAGTTGGTGTCGAAGGAGACCTGCGCGCCGCCGGCGCGGGCGACGTCGATGGCCTCCAGCACGGCGTCGGCGGCACTGTTCGAGATGCCGAGGCTGATCCCCGAGGCGTGCAGCACGCGCGCCACGCCGATCGCCGCCCGCGGCAACTCGGCCGTGCCGTAGGCGCTCGCCGCCGAGCCGCTCCGGTAGTAGCTGAAATGGTGCCCCGCTTCGTCGTGGCTGACGAAGTAGATGCCGGTCGGCTGGGCGCTGCTCCGGCGCACGAACCCGGTGCCGACGCCTTCGCGCTGCCAGAGCGCCATCAGGGCATCCCCGGCGCTGTCCGCGCCGACCGCGCTGATGTAGGCGGCGCGCGCACCCTGGCGCGCGGCGGCGATCGCCACGGTCGAGGTGTCGCCACCGAAATGCGGAGTGAAGCGTTCCCGCTGGCCGCTTCCCGGCGGCGCAGACGAGTTATACTCCAGCAGCGGCTCACCGATGCTCAACAGCTCGAAGGGTTCGGTCATGCGCTGGTCCATCGCCTTGCGGCCATGCTGGCCCGGCGCCGGCGCCGCTGTCCATGCGTCGCCGTGACGCCTTGATGACAACAGGCCGGCGACTTTGTGTTTGCCGGGTCTTTTGCTAGATCGTGGGCCGGATGATCTCGGAAGTCCTGTCCTGGTGGGCGCAGCAGATGCGCGGCCTGATCCCCGCGCGCTTCTGGCCGGCGGACCCGGCGGACGTCAACGCCCTGCTGGCCACCCCGGGTCCATCCGGCAATCTCGCGATCAGCCTGCGTCGCAACGGGCAGGAAACGCTGCTTGGCGTGCATGAGCCGGGCGATGCGACGTTGCGGCGGCTGCGGTCCGAGCATCCCGGCGCGATCCTGTTGCTGCGCCTGCCGGAGGCGACCGTCCTGGTTCGCGACGTCTCGCTGCCGCTGGCCGCGGAGGCCGAATACGAGCGCGTGCTCGGCTACGAGATGGACCGCCTGACGCCGTTCTCGGCGGCCGACGTGTTCTGGGCGGCGGCGATCGTGCGCCGCAACCGTGCGGTCGGGCGGCTCGATCTGCGGCTCAACCTGGTGCCGCGGGCCTGGCTCGCGGCACCGCTGGCGCTGCTGGCCGAGGCCGGCCTGCGGCCAGCGGCGATCGAGGCCGGGGGAGTCGAAGGCACGGGTGGCCCCGGTGCGCCGCCGCTGCGGATCGCGCTGGCGCACGACGTGCGCCAGGGGAGCGTCGAGCGCCTGAAGCTCCGCGTGGCGGCCGGTGCCTGCGCCGCCCTGGCGCTGGTCGCGATCGTGCTGCCCTTCATCCTGCAGTCGATCGCCGCCGGCCGCACCGAGCACCGCATCGCCGCGTTGCAGCCCCAGGTGGCGCAGGTGCAGGCGTTGCGGCGGACCCTGCTGGCCGGCAGCGCCGGGGCCGACGCCATCGCGCAAGCGCGCCGCCGGCTCGGCGACCCGCTGCGCCTGATGGCGGCGCTGACACGGGTGCTGCCGGACGACACCTATCTGAGCGACCTGACGCTGCGCACCGGCAGCATGACCGTGACCGGCCAGTCGGCCAGCGCGGTGCGGCTGATCCCGGCGCTGAGCGCCGATCCGGCCTTTGCGGCACCCGCCTTCTCGGCGCCGGTCACCCGCATCGAGGCGAGCAACACCGACCTGTTCTCGATCCGCGCCCGCGTCGCCGCCCGCTGATGGCGCTGGCCCTCCCTTTGCCTCTGCCGGGCGGCCAGCGCGGCCGCATCCTGGCGCTGCTGCTCACGCTGCTGGCGGCGGCATTGCTCTGGTGGGCGGCAGCAGGCCCGCTGCTCGGCTGGTATGCCGACCGGCAGGACGGGCTCGCGCAACGCGAGGCGCTGGCGACGCGGATGGCGCTGCTGGTGCAACGGCTGCCGGCGCTGCGCCAGCAGGTGCGCGACGCGGCGCATGCCGGCGATCCCGGCGCCCACGCTTTGATCGAGGGCAGCAGCGATGCGGTGGCCGGGGCCGCGATCCAGGAGAAGGTGGCCGCGCTGGCGACGGCACTCGGCGTCAGCCTGTCCTCGACCGAGACGCTGGCCGGTGCGCCGGATGGCGCCTACCGGCGGGTCGGGGTGCGGATCTCGCTCGATGCGCCGTTCCCGGTGGTCGTGCATCTGCTTGCCGCGATCGACAGCGCCCAGCCGAGCCTGCTCGTCGATGACCTGCAGATGCACGGCGCCCGCATCCTCGGCCAGCCGGAGTCGGCACCGCTGAACGTCGCCTTCACCGTGCTGGGATTCAGGCACCCGGACCAGGGCGAGGCGCCGCCGGATGCAAGGGCGCCCGCAGGCGCCGGTGCGGACGACCAGGGCGGGTAGGCGCGATGCTGCGGTACCGTTTTGTTGCGCTGGTTGCGCTCGCTGCCCTGCTCGTGGGAGCAATCGCCGTGGAACTGCTGGGCCCGGCAGCCGGAGAGCAGGTGCGATCGACAGCCATATCCAGCCGGCAGCCCGCAGCCGGCCGCCAGACGCCGCCGGCGCTGCCGTCGGGCACCCAGGGTGGGGCCTTGCAGGAGGCGTGGAGCCGCACGATCCTGGAGCGGCCGCTGTTCAGCCCGTCGCGCCGACCGAGCGCCGCCGCCGCGGCCGCCGCCACGGCGCCGCCGCGCCTGGCCGGCATCATCGTCGGACCGGCCGGCGACCACGCAATCTTTGCCGGCGCCGGCGACGCCCGCGCGATCCTCGCCGGTGTCGGCGCCCAGGTCGGACCCTACCTGATCCGCGCGATCACCGCCGACGGGATCGATGTGACCGGCCCGAACGGCAAGCAGCACATGCTGCCGCATTACGACAATAACGGGCCGCCGACCCAGGCTGCCGGAACCCCAGGCCAGCGGACGCCGCCGCCGCCGGGGACTTCCATCCTGGACATGCTGCGCGCGCGCCTGCGCCCCGGCGGCGGGGCGCTGCCGGCCGGTGCGCCCGCGCGTGGGGGCGCGATGCCCGGACCGTTCAGGCCGCAGGTCGCGGCTCCCGCCGGCAGCAGCCCGCCGCCCGGCGTCGGGCTGCCCGCCGCTACGAATCCCTCCCGCCGATAAATGAGCGACATGTCTGTGCCGATGTCTCTGCCGCCTGGCCGCCTGACCGGCCCTTCCGCCTCAGGGCGGTCCCTGCTGCTCGCCACCAGCCTGCTGGTGGCGCTGGCCGGGTGCAGTCCGCCGGACCAGCCGGTGATCGGGCCGCTGCCCGCCCCCAGCCGATCGTATCCGCGGGTCGAGCCTCGCATCGATGGCGGCCTCGGAGCGCCGACCGCGGTGGGACCGGCGCTGTACAGCTATGGCCGCAGCCCGGGGGGCGCCGGCAGCGCGCAAGGCGCGCCGAACGCCCGCATCGACGAGCGCGGCACCATCACGCTGGATTTCGCCGATACCGACATCCGCGACGCGGCGTCGCAGATCCTCGGCACGCTGCTGAAGGTCAACTACACGATCGATCCCGCAGTGAAGGGCACCGTGACCCTGCATACCGCGACCCCGCTCACCACGCGCCAGCTGCTGCCGACGATGCAGGCACTGCTGGCCCAGGTCGGCGCCGAGATGCTGCAGTCGGGCGGCCTGTACCGGATCGTGAGCGTCGGCGTCGCCGGGGGCGCCGGTGGGGCCGGCGCCGGCAGCTCGGCCAACATGGCGCTGGCGGAGGGGGCGTCGGTCGGCGGCGCCTCCGCGGTGCAGCTGCACTATGCCAATGCGGAGGATCTCGCCAAGGCGCTGCAGCCGTTCGTCGGCCAGGGCGCCAAGGTCACCGCCGTGCCGGGCAGCAACGCACTGCTGATCGCGGGCGACCCGCAGGCGCGCAACACGCTGCTCGACATGGTCTCGGCGTTCGACGTCGATGCGCTGGCCGGGCAGTCCTACGTGCTGCTGCCGGTCGAGAGCGGCACCGCCAAGGACATGGCGTCCTCGCTGCAGGACGCGCTGCGCGGCCAGAACAAGACGCTCGCCGATATCGTCCGGGTGATCCCGATGAGCCGGGTCGATGCGGTGCTGGTGACCTCGCCGCAGCCCTCGTACATCACGGCGGCGCGCCGCCTGTTCGCGCTGATCGAGCGCAGCCGGCGCAACACGATCCGCGCCTGGCACGTGTACTACCTGCAGAACAGCCACGCCGACGACACCGCCAACCTGCTGCAGCAGGCCTTCACCCCGAACAACGTGACGGTGCAGCCGAGCCCGCCAAGGCAGCTGCCGCAGGGCGGGGCACTCAGCGGCCAGCAGTCCGGCAGCGGCAGCACGCTGGGCACCGGCAGCTCGCTCGGCGGCGGCAACTCGCTCAGCGGCAGCGGCGGCGGCATCGGCGGCGGCAGCATCGGCGGCATCGGCAGCAGTACCGGCTCGAGCTCCGGCGGCGGCAGCAGCGCCGGCTCGACCGGCAGCCCGACGCCCCCGAGCGGTGGCGGGGCGTCCGCCAACCCGCTGCTGGGAGGGCTGGACAATGCCGGCGGCAACGGCGCCTCCGCCGACAACACCATGCGCATCATCGCGAACACGCAGAACAATGCGGTGCTGGTGTACGGAACCGAACACGAAACCGATGCGGTCAGCCAGATGCTGCGACGGATCGACATCGTCCCGTTGCAGGTACGGATCGACGCCATCGTCGCCGAGGTCGACCTCAACGACAACCTGCAATACGGCACCCAGTTCTTCTTCAAGTCGGGCGGCATCAACGGCGTGCTCAGCAACGCCAGCACGTCCGTCACAGGTACAATTGCCAACACGGTGTCCACCGCGGGCCTCGGCGCCACCCTGCCCGGCCTGGTGATCGGTGGTCTCGGCGCCGGCGGCGGCCCGCTGGCGATCTCGGCGCTGCAAGCGGTCACCAAGGTGCATGTGCTGTCCTCGCCCGAGCTCATGGTGGTGGACAACCAGCCGGCGCGCCTGCAGGTCGGTTCGCTGGTGCCGTACCAGAGCGGCACCGCGCAGAGCACGCTGACCAGCACGGCGTCCATCGTGAGCCAGATCCAGTACCAGCCGATCGGCGTGATCCTGGAGGTGACGCCGCGCATCAACACCGGCGGCATGGTGACGCTCGATGTCAGCCAGGAGGTGAGCACGGTGGCGACCGGCGTCACCACCGTGGGCGTCAACTCGCCGACCTTCAACACCCAGAACGTCAATTCGCGGGTGGTGGTGGCGGACGGCCAGACGGTCGGCATCGCCGGCCTGATCCGCGACAACACCAACCGCGCTAGCAGCGGCATTCCGTGGCTGAAGGACATCCCGCTGCTCGGGCTGCTGGGCGGTACGCAGACCAACACCCGCATGCGCGAGGAGCTGCTGGTGCTGATCACGCCGCATGTGGTGCGCGACCAGCACGACGCGCAGGCCCTGACCGAGGATTTGCGCGAGCATCTCAGCGGCGCCGCGGCGGTGCCGGACGACTCCGCGGCGGCGAACGGCAGCGCCGATCCGAATCAGCGGCTCAAGCGCAGCCTGAACCTCGAACACTGAGAGAGGCGGTTTGAAAACGCCTCTGCGCCCGAATGGCACTTGGCAGGCCCGCGAGGCGGGCTTTGCGCTGCTGATCGTGTTGTGGACGCTGGCGCTGCTGTCGCTGCTGATCAGCCAGATCGCCGGCTCGGGGCGACAGGCAGTGCGTCTCGCGGGCAACCTGAGGAATGCCGCGGCGCTGCAGGCGGCGGCCGATGGCGCGGTGCAGGAAGCCGGCTACCATCTGGTCGCCGGCGGCACCGCGCACTGGCCGGCGAACGGCGCGGTGCACGATCTGCGGCAGGACGGCGCCGGCATCCGGGTGCGCCTCGACAACCAGGCCGGCCTGATCAACCCGAGCATTGCATCGGTCGAACTGCTGGCCGGGTTGCTGCGCGCCTGCGGCGCGGAAAGCGGTGCCGCGGTGCAGGCGGCGTCCGCGATGGTGGCCTGGCGCTATCCCGGTGCGCAGACGGATTTCGGGCCGGCGGCATACCGGCAGGCCGGCCGCGATTACGGCCCTCCGGGAGCCGCGTTCGAGAGCCTGGCCGAGATCGGGCTGGTGCTGGGAGTAACCCCGAACCTGCTGGCCTGCATGGTGCCGCATCTCTCGCTGTATCGCGACACCGACCCCGATCCGAATGCTGCCGATCCGGTGGTGCTGCGAGCCATCGAACTTGCGACCGGCGCGGCGCCGGCGCTGACCAACGCCGAGGCCGACGAGACGGTCGTGCTGGTGAGCGCGGTGGCGACCGGACCGGATGGGGCGCGGGCGGCCCGGCAGGCAGTGCTGCGGGTGGAGCCGCCCAACCAGGCCGGCGGCCGCACCGCCGTCGCTGTTCCGCCGTTCGATGTCATGACCTGGCAGCGTTGAAGGGCGGCGAAGCGCTGATCAGCCGGCCACGGCGATGCAGGTGACGGTATCGATCTCGAAGCTGCCGTCGGGTTCGATCCGGAAATGCTCGCGCACCGCAGCGGGCGCTGTCGCCTGCAGCGCGAGGATCGCCTGCGTCCGCAGCATCTCGGTGCTGGTACGGTCGATCCACGCCGTGAAGTCCAGCCTCAGCCGTCGCGGCGTGATCCCGCCGACCTGCAGACCCGCACGCGCCAGCGCCGCCACCCATTCGGCCAGCGTATAGTTGCGCACGTGCGACGCATCGCGCAGCACCTCGATCGCCTGCAGGTAGGTGTCGAGCAGGGCCGAGGCCGGCGTGACGGTGTCGATGAAGACCGCGCGTCCGCCGGGCCCGAGCACCCGCAGCACCTCGCGCAGCCCGGCCTCGAAGCCGTGCCAGTGATGCGCGCTGAAACGCGACAGCACGAAGTCGAAGCGGCCGTCTGCGAACGGCAACCGCTCGGCGGCCGCCTGCTGCACGGTGATGTTGGCAAGCCCACGCGCCCGCGCCTCGGCGGCCACCGCCTCCAGCATGCTGGGCGTCAGGTCGCACGCCACCACCTGCGCCACATGCGGCGCCGCGCGGAAGCTGACATGGCCGCCGCCGCAGCCGAGATCGAGCACCCGCGCACCGTGTCCCGTCTCGCGTAGCAGCGCCTCGACCTGGTCGAGGTCGGCGCCGCTGCTGTGGGTGGGGCTGCTGACATAGGCCTGGGCGCGCGGCGCATACTGCGCGGCGACGAAGGCGTGGCCGGCGCGCTCGATCTCGCTGGTGCCCATCGCTAACCCTCCCGGTGACACCAGGCCTGCATGCCTCTTTCGCCGCCTGGCTGGAAGCCATAGATCTGCACGGCCGGCCTGTTGCTGACGCTGGAGATCCTGCCCGTGCCGATCCTGCTGCTGGCCTATCTCGCGCTCTGCACCGCCTGGTGGGCGTTCGAGTTCTATGTCGGGCGGCGGCAGGCGGCCTGCGTGCGGCGCCATCGCGAGCAGGTCCCGGCCGCCTTCGCCGCGTCGGTGACGCTCGAGGACCATCGCCGTTCGGCGGACTACACAGGCGACCGGTTGCGCCTCGACGCGTTCGCGTCTGCCGCCGATCTGGCCATCACCTTCGTCGCCCTGCTGTGGGCGCTCGATGCCGTCACCGGCCTGGTGTCCGGCTGGATGGCGCCGTCGATCGGCCGCAGCCTGGTGATCCTCGGCATCCTCGGCCTCGGCTCGAGCCTGGTGTCGCTGCCGCTGGCGGCGGCGCGCGACCTCGGGCTGGAGCAGCGCTACGGCTTCAACCGCAAGACCCCCGGCCTGTTCATCCGTGACCGGCTCAAGGGGATGCTGCTGACCGCGCTCATCGGCGGCCCGCTGGCGGCCGGCATCCTGTGGGCGCTGCGCGACCTGAAGGGACCGTGGTGGATCTACACCTGGGCGGCGCTGACCGTCCTCATGCTGGCCGCGCCGACCGTCTATGTCCGCCTCGTCGCACCCTGGTTCAACCGCTTCACGCCGCTCGACGGGGACCTCGCGGCACGCCTGGAGGCGCTGCTCGCCCGCTGCGGCTTTCGCTCCGACGGGCTGTTCGAGATGGACGCGTCGCGCCGGTCCAGCCGGGGCAACGCCTTCTTCGTGGGCTTCGGCCCGACCAAGCGCATCGTGCTGTTCGACACCCTGCTGGCGAAACACGCGCCCGACGAGATCGAGGCGATCGTTGCGCACGAACTCGGGCACTTCAAGCATCGCCATACCCTGACCGGCGCGCTGCGCAGCATCGTCACCCTGTTCGCGATGCTGGCGGTGGTCGGCTGGCTGTGCCGGCAGCCCTGGCTGCTGTCCGGCTTCGGCATGCGACACGCCGACCCGGCGCTGGGTCTGCTGCTCGGCTTCATGCTGGCCTCGGCGGCGTCCCCGGTGCTCGGCCTGTTCGGCCGCGCGATCTCGCGCCGGCACGAGTTCCAGGCCGACGATTTTGCCCGTTCGATGGTGGGGGCGGCGCCGATGGTCTCGGCGCTGACCCGGCTGGCGCGCGACAATGCCAGCACGCTGACGCCCGATCCGCTGTTCTCCCTGGTGCACGACACGCATCCGCCGGTTCCGGTCCGGGTCGCGCACCTGCTCGCCTGACCTTTGCTGGCCGGGCCGGAACCGACGCCGATCGGGCCGATCAACCGCCAGCGAGGCAACGAGACGCGAGGCCCTGGACGCCACCGTCCAGCGGCTCGCGATGCATCAGGCGCGCGGCACCGCACCCGTGACCAACGACGCGCTGGTGCTGCTGCGCGTCCTGGCCGACTATCCCGAGATCGTACCGGATGCGAAGGAGCGCACGAAGTGAGCGACCAGCCGAGTGACATGGTGATGCCTACCCTGCGGGCGATCCAGGCCGATCTTGGCGCGCTGAAAACCGACACCGCAGTCATCCGGCGACAACTGACCGCGCTGACCCTGGATGTGGCCAGAGTGCGCCAGGACACCGCTGGCGACAGGGTGACCCGAGCGCACGCCGAGGAACGCATGGATGCCTTGGAGGATCGCCTGGCGCTGCTCGAGAGCAAGCTGGCGAACGGCCCTTAACCTCGCACCGCGTCGAGCAGCTCAGCTTCGAGACCGAGTTCGAGGATCCGGCGCCGCTGGTGGAGGCCTTCGCCGTCGTCGGTATCAGGCCGTAGGACCAGACCGAGCATCGGCGTACAGCCATCCCACGATCGTGGAGAACTCGCTGTCGAGTGAGCTACTCCAGGCGAGCAGACTCGCGATGAGACCCGAGGAATGAGCCCTGCTTCGTGGACGGCGCACGAGTGAGTCGACTACCCTGCCTTATACCGAGAGTTGCAGTGGGATCTGGTCCAAGCTGAGGGTGGAACAGCATCGACCCATCATCTCCGAACGAGATGAGTATTGCGTCGAAGGCTGCATCCAGAGTTGCAACGAGCAGGATGCCGTTTTCAGGATCCAGGCGCTCCGCGTTGCTGCTCTTGCTCCAGGGCTTGATGTGGGACGCTCTCAGCAATGCGGGCACGTCGACGTTCGTGACAGCGCATCTGTTCTCGTAGATCCGCATCAGGTCGTCACGAAAGTTGCCCTGTCCTATCCGTGCGGCTATCAGCGCGGCCCGCTCGGTTTCGGGGACATCCGATCCCTCGTCGGGATCGACGACAGCGGTCAGGAAATCTTCCATGCTGAACGAGATCGTTCTTGCGGAAGCCTGCAACGCGTATTTCTGTATGTCCGCGGCGATCCTGGTGCGAACAGAAAGCTCGCCACCGCTAGTGACAAGGAAACTGCCGCGAACCTGACGCCGGCCGAAATGTACGGTGGCATCTAGATAATCGCCGTCCCGGATATCGTGAGCCGACCTAATATCCTGCGGGATTTGCCAACTCGTGAACGTCCGGCGGCGCTCAGTTCCCCGGACCAGGGACTTGCTCCATTTGATTTGCGGCATTCAATCCACCCGAAACGAAAAGCGGGCTCCAGCGTACCCAAGCTGACGAGACTGTAACACACAAGATTGCGCTCGTACGCCTGAAATGGACTTCCAGTGGCCTGCCCCCTGGTTGTTCGTCATTCATAAGCGGGCTTCATGCACGACATGGCACCGCCCGCGTTGGCATACGGTCGAATGCTGCTATAGCGCGCCCTTGGCGAAGCTCGCCGACCGGGAGTCTTGATGAGGCGCGCGATGGCCGTGCTGTATCTGGCAGCCTTCATCGACGCGACCAGCGTCGGCCTGATCATTCCGATCCTGCCCACGCTGCTCCGGCGGCTGGCGGGAGGCGGCCCGGTGGTCCTGCAGTACGGCCTGCTGGTTGCCGCCTTCGCCGCGATGCAGTTCCTGTTCGCCCCGGTTCTGGGCGCGCTGAGCGACCGGTTCGGACGACGCCCCATCCTGCTGCTGTCGCTGGCCGGCGGGACCGTGGACTACCTGCTGACCGGCTTTGCGCTATCGCTCTGGCTGCTGTTCGCAGCACGCCTGATCGGCGGCATGACCGCCGCCAACCTCGCCGTCGTCTCCGCGATGATTGCCGACCTGACGCCACAGGAGGAACGCTCCGGCCGCTATGGCACCATGAATGCGGCGCTCGGCGTGGGCTGGATCGCCGGGCCGGCGCTGGGCGGCAGCTTCGGCCAGATGTCGCCGGTGTTGCCCTTCCTGCTGGCGGCGGGCTTCAACGGCCTCAACCTGCTGCTCGCGGTTTTCCTGCTGCCGGAGCCGCGGCGACCGCACGGCGCCGTGCGTCCGCCGGTGCGGCTGGCGCAACTCAACGTCTTCGCTTCGCTGCGCTGGATTGGCAGCCTGCCGGGGCTGGCGCCGCTCATCGCGCTCTACGCCATGCTCTGCCTGCTCGCCCAGATCCCGGGCTCGCTGTGGGTGCTGTACGGGCAGGCCCGCTACGGCTGGGGGCCTGCACTCGTCGGCTGGTCGTTCGCCTGGTTCGGGCTGTTGTTCGCACTGGCGCAGATGCTGCTCCCCGGCCCGATGACCCGTTCCCTGGGCGAGCGGCGCACCCTGCTGATCGGGCTGGGTCTGGATGTGGCGGCCTGCGCCCTGATGGGCATCGCCCGCCGCGGCTGGATGCCCTTCGCCATCACGCCGCTGTTCGGCGCCTCCGGTGTCGGAACGCCCGCGCTGCAGAGCGCCATGTCACGCGAAGTGGGCGAGGACCGGCAGGGCGAATTGCAGGGCAGCCTTGCGAGCCTCAACAGCCTCTCGGGCGTGCTCGGACCGATCCTGGCGACGCTGGCGTTCGGCGCAACGCGCCTGGACATGCCCGGCGCGGTCTGGTTCGTCGCGGCGCTCGGCTATGCAGCCTGCATGGTGTCGGTGGGCGTGCGGTCCCGCCTGGAGCGGTCCGCGCAGACTCTGTAGCCGGACCTCAGCCCTTCCGGGTCCAGACGACCTGCGCGTTGACGAACTCGCGGATGCCGAAATGCGACAGCTCGCGGCCGTAGCCGCTGCGCTTGACGCCGCCGACCGGCGTGCGCGGGTCGGACGCGGTGAAGCCGTTGATGAACACGCCGCCTGCCTCGATGCGCCGGGCCAGGCGCTTGGCGCCGTCGATGTCGCGGGTCCAGAGGTTCGAGCTCAGCCCGTATTCGGTGGCGTTGGCGAGCGTGAGCGCATGCTCGGCGTCGCTTGCCACGATGATGGCGGCCACCGGGCCGAACATCTCCTCGTCGAACGCGGTGTTGCCGGGTCCCAGGTCGGCGAGGATGGTCGGCTCGTAGAACCAGCCCGGCCCCTGGCGCCTGTGGCCGCCGAGCAGCACGCGGGCGCCCTGCGCGATCGCCTTTTGCACCTGCTGGTCAAGCGTCTCGCGCAGATCCTCGCGCGCGATCGGGCCGATGGTGGTGGCGGGGTCGGTGGGATCGCCGGCCACCAGATTGCGGGCCGCGTCCACGAACCTGCGGGTGAAGTCGCCGGCGATCGGCTGCTCCAGGATGAACCGCTTGGCGGCGAGGCAGACCTGGCCGCAATTGCCGAACCGGCCGCCGAGTGCGGCTGCGACCGCGCGCTCGATGTCGGCATCGGCCAGCACGACGAAGGGGTCCGACCCGCCCAGCTCCAGCACCGACTTCTTCAGCGCGCGACCCGCCAGGGCGGCGACCGCGCTGCCGGCGCGCGGACTGCCGGTCAGGGTGACGGCGGCAATGCGCGGATCGCCGATGATCGCCTCGACCGGGTCGTTGTCGACATTGACCACGCCGAACACGCCGGCAGGGGCGCCCGCCTGCAGCCATGCGGCCTCCAGCGCGTAGGCCGAGCCCATCACGTTGGGGGCATGCTTGAGCAGGAAGCCATTGCCGCCGAGCGTGATCGGCACGGCGGCGCGGATCGCCTGCCACAACGGGAAGTTCCACGGCATGATGCCGAGCACGGTGCCGATCGGCAGGTAGGCGACATAGACGTCTTCACCCTCGACCGGTGCCGGTTCGTCGGCGATGAGTGCCGGCCCGTGCTCGGAGAACCAGCGCGCGGTGTTGGCGCATTTGCGGACCTCGGCGCGCGCCTCGGCCAGGGTCTTGCCCATCTCGGCGGTGATCAGCGCGGCCAGCGCCTCGACATCGCGCTCCAGGATCCCGGCCAGCCTTGCCAGCACGGCGGCGCGTTGCGCGACCGGGGTCTCGCGCCAGGCGCGGTAGCCGGTTTGCGCCGCTGCGAGCCGCCGCTCGATCGCGGCTGCATCGTCATACGGATAGTGCGCGAAGACCTCGCCCGTGGCCGGGTTGCGCGAGACCGCCGCCTGGCCGGATGACGCATCGCGATGATCAGGCAACATGTCCGGCATCGTCCTGCTCCTTCTGTGCAGCGCTGCATTTGGGGGCCGGTGGCAGGCAGCACCAGAGGTTTCGTCGGTCAGCCCTGCGTCAGGATCTCGCGTATCCGGGTGGCCAGGGACTCCATGCTGAACGGCTTGCTCATGATCTGCATGCCGGGCTCGAGCATGCCGCGGCCGACCACGGCGTTCTCGGCGTAGCCGGTGATGAACAGCACCTTGAGCGCGGGCGAGCCGACCCGGGCCGCGTCGGCGAGCTGGCGGCCGTTCATGCCGCCCGGCAGCCCGACATCGGTGACCAGCAGGTCGATGCTGCGGCCCGATTGCAGGATGCGCAGGCCGGACGGTCCATCGGACGCCTCGACCGCACGATAGCCGAGCTCCGAGAGCACCTCGACCACCAGCATGCGCACGGTGGGCTCGTCATCCACCACCAGCACCGTCTCGCCGTCGCTGGCGCGCGGCGCCTCGGCCAGGGCCGCCGCCGCCGCGTCCGCGTCCGCTGCGCCATCGTGGCAGGGCAGGTAGAGCGTGACGCCGGTGCCGTCGCCCACCGTGCTGTGGATGCGGATCTGCCCGCCCGACTGCTTGACGAAGCCGTAGATCATCGAGAGGCCGAGGCCGGTACCCTGGCCGAGCGGCTTGGTGGTGAAGAACGGATCGAAGGCGCGCTCGACCACCTCCGGCGGCATGCCGGCGCCGGTATCGGTCACGCTCAGCGCCACGTAGCGCCCGGCAACAAGATCGCGCATGTGCGCCGCATACGGATCCACCAGGCGGTTGGCGGTCTCGATGGTCAGCCGGCCGCCGCCCGGCATCGCATCGCGGGCATTGATGCACAGGTTGAGCAGGGCGTTCTCGAGCTGGTTTGGATCGCACAGCGTCGACCACAGGTCGGGCGTCTTTACCACCAGCAGGTCGATCCCCGGGCCGACGGTGCGCCGGATCAGCTCCTCGATGCCGTCGACCAGGGCGTCGGCATCCACCGTTCGGGGGTCCAGGGTCTGCCGGCGCGAAAAGGCGAGCAGCCGGTGGGTCAGCGCCGCCGCCCGGTTGGCCGCACCCTGCGCCGCATTGACGTAGCGGGCGAGGTCGCCGACGCGGCCCTGGTCGATGCGGGTCTGCAGCAGCTCGAGGCTGCCGACGATGCCGGTCAGCAGGTTGTTGAAGTCGTGCGCCAGGCCGCCGGTGAGCTGTCCGACGGCTTCCATCTTCTGGCTTTGCCGCAACTGCTCCTCGAGACTCTTGCGGGCGGTCATGTCGCGGCCGGCGGCATAGAATTCGTCACCGTCGGCCAGGCAGGTCCAGCTGTACCAGCGATACGAGCCGCTGCGTGCGCGCACCCGCGTGTCGAGGTCGCGCACCGGCTCGCCGCCGCGCAGGCGCTCCAGCGCAGCCCGGGTCGAGGCGAGATCGTCGGGGTGCAGCAAGGCATCGAAGCGCAGGCCGAGCAGTTCGGCCGCCGCGTAGCCGAGCGCCTCGGTCCAGGCCGGGTTGACGCTGCACAAGCGGCCGTCATGGCCGCAGGCGACGAACAGGTCCGGACTGACCCGCCAGACCAGGTCGCGCTCGCGGGTGCGCTCGCCGACCTCCGCCTCCAGGGTCTCGTTCAGGCGGCGCAAATCGGCCTCGGCGCGCACCCGCTGGGCCGCCGCCCAGGTCCGGTCGACAATCGTCCGGATGAAGGCGATCTCGGCCACGGACCAGCTCCGTGTAAGCGTATCGTGCAGGAACAGCACGGCGACCAGCTGCCCGCGTTCCATCAGCGGCACGTTCAGCAGGCTCTCGATCTGCAGCTCGCGCAACGATGCGGCATGCGCCCGTGTGCGCGGATCCTCGCCGACATCGGGGATGGCGACGATCTCGCCGCGCAGCAGGTCATCGAGGAACTTGCCGTAGGTGCTGAAGCGGTGCCGCCCGGCCGCGCTGCTGATCGAGGCGTCGGCGCACCAGTCGCCCTCGATGATGAGATCGCGGCGGTTCCGGTCGAGGCGGCCATAGCCCGCGCGGCGGACGTTCAGGGTGCGCCCCAGGACCTCGGCCAGGATCTCGGCCATCGCGGCGGTGTCGCGCACGTCGCGCAGCCGGTCACCCAGCTCGAGCTCGGCGGCCTGGCGCAAAGCGTGGCGCTTGCGGCCGTCGATATCGAACAGGATGCCGGGGAAGCGCCGCGGCGCGCCGCTGGCATCCTGTTCGCAGTTACCGTTCGCCTCGACCCAGAGCCAGGCGCCGTCATGCTGCCGGACCCGGTATTCGGCCCGGTAGCGGGATCCGGCTGCTACGGCCTCGGCGATCCGGCTCTCGACCTCTGCATGGTCGTCCGGATGGATGGCATCGAGGATGCTGCTGAGCGGCAGGCCGCGGGCGAGCACGGCGGGATCCATCGCGAAGATGCGGGCAAAGCGGCTGTCGCCGCTCAACCGGTCGGCGGACACATCCCACAGGAAGGTGCCGATGACCGCGCCCGCCTCCAGCGCCAGCTCGATGCGCTCGCTGGCCTGCCGCTGCTCGGTGATGTCGCGCGAGATCGCCAGCAGCTTCTCGGGCTGGCCGTCGGCCCCCAGCATCGGGGTCACGACCACGTCCCAGTAGCGGCTGACGCCTTTCATCGTATCGGCGTAGCCGTTGAAGCGGCCGACGCCGCCGAGCCTCGCCGTCTCGACCGCCATGCGCGCGTCGCGGTTCTCCTCGTGCCGCCAGAAGTTCGGCCAGAAGCAGCCCGCGACGGATGCGAGATCATCGATCTCCAGGGCACGCATGCCGCCGTCGCTGATGAAGAGCAGCCTGCCCTCGAGGTCGAGCACCTTGATGCAGTCGTTCGAGCTGGCGAGGATGCGGCGGTTGAACTCCTCGCTCGCCTGCAGCGCCTGCTCGGCCGACCGGGATGCGGTGATGTCGATGGTGATGCCGGTGTAGCGCCGCG
Organism: Lichenicoccus sp.; assembly: GCF_965277665.1. Taxonomy (GTDB): domain Bacteria; phylum Pseudomonadota; class Alphaproteobacteria; order Acetobacterales; family Acetobacteraceae; genus Lichenicoccus. The sequence continues at coordinate 3,131,345 of NZ_OZ255835.1, read as the reverse complement.
CCCGGTGACCGTCGCGTTCGTAGCACCGGCCGCGCACCAGGATCCATCGCGTCTCGCCGTCGCGTTGCCGCACCCGGAACTGCTCGGAATAGTCGTCGATGCCGGTCTGGGACCGTCGCACCGTCTCCCTCGCCCTGATCCGGTCATCGGGATGCAGGTGGCCCACGAGGTCGCGTATCGGGATGCCGTCCTCGGCCACTTGCGGATCGACGCCGTGGAAGGTGGCGAAGGACGCATCGCCGCGCATCAGGCCGGACGGGACGTCCCAGTCGAAGAAGCCGACCAGCCCGGTATCGAGCGCGGTCTCGATGCGCTCGCGGCTCTCGCGCAGCGCGCGGACCGCCATGCGCTGCTCGGTGCGGTCGCGCATGATCTTGATGAAGCCGTCGATGGCACCGGCATCGTCGCGCAGCGCCATCATCTCGCCCGACGCCCAGAAGCGCACGCCGTCCCGCTTGACGTGCCAGCGTTCATCGTTGCCGCGGCCATGCCGCAGCGCGTTGCCCATCTCGCTCTCCGGCACGCCGGCGGCCACGTCCTCGGGCGTGAACAGGCGCTCCGCGGAGGTGCCCAGCATCTCCGCCTCGCTCCAGCCGAGGATGCGTCTCGCGCCGTCGTTCCAGCTGGTGACCAGGCCGTTGAGGTCGAAGCTGATGATCGCGTAGTCGATCGCGCTGTCGAGGATCCGACGGCTGAGCGCGTCGTCCCGGGTCTGGCTGTCACTCACGCGGCTGGCCTCTGCGCAGGTCGCTCATCGGGGATCGGTCCTCGCACACGGTCGCACGGCTCCAGTTCGGCAGGGGCACCTGATCCACTATTGCTGCCGGCGCGGCTTCATCTCGACGATGTTGCTGCCGGCCGCCTTGTCGCCGGCAGCGGGGCTGGCCTGGTCGGCGGTCGTCTCGGCCAGGACATCGGCGATCTTGCGCGCCAGCTGCTCGCGCTTGAACGGCTTGGCGATCAGATGCACCCCGTCATCCAGCCGGCCGTGATGCACGATCGAATTCTCGGTGTAGCCGGACATGTAGATCACCTTCGTCGCCGGCCGGATGGCGCTGATCTGCTCGGCCAGCGCGCGTCCACGCACCTTGCCCGGCAGCACCACGTCGGTCAGCAGCAGGTCGATCTCGTTGGCGTGGGCGCCGAACACAAGCAGGCCCTCCTCGCCGTCGGCCGCCTCCAGGACGCGGTAGCCGAGGTCGGCAAGGATCGCGACCGAGATCTCGCGCACGGCGGGCTCGTCCTCCACCACCAGGATGGTTGCGGTCCCGGCCGGCAGGTCGACCGGCGCGCTGGCAGGCTGCATCGCCGGCGCCTTGGCCGCGCGTGGCAGGTAGAGACGCACCGTGGTGCCCTCGCCGGGCTCCGAGTAGATCTTCACGTGGCCGCCCGATTGCTTGACGAAGCCGAACACCATCGCCATGCCGAGCCCGGTGCCGCGGCCGTCCGGCTTGGTGGTGAAGAACGGCTCGAACACCCGCCCGGCCACCTCGCGGCTCATGCCGTGCCCGGTATCCGAGACCGCCAGCATGGCGTAGTCGCCGGCCTCGACCTCGGCATGCTGGCGGGCATAGGTCTCGTCGAGCACCTTGTTGGCAAGCTCGATGGTCAGCCGGCCGCCGCCCGGCATCGCGTCGCGGGCGTTCAGCGCAAGGTTGAGCACCGCGCTCTCGAGCTGGGCCGCGTCCGCCATCGCCGGCCACAGGCCCGCGGTTTCCACGTAGCGGACGTCGATATGCTCGCCGAGCGTGCGCCGCAGCAGCGGGATCAGCTCGGGGATGGTGAGCGCGATGTCGATCGGCTTGGGGGCCAGCGGCTGCTTGCGCGCGAAGGCCAGCAACTGCGCGGTGAGGGTGGCGCCGCGCTGGGCAGCCCAGGTCGCGCGTTCGATACGGCCCTGCAGCGCCGCATCCCCGGGCAGCCTGGCGCGGGTGATCTCGAGGTTACCGAGGATCACGGTGAGCAGGTTGTTGAAATCGTGCGCGATGCCGCCGGTGAGCTGGCCGATCGCCTGCATCTTCTGCGCCTCGCGCAGCACCGCCTCGGCCTGAGCGCGCTTGGTCATGTCGGTAATGGTGAGCACGAAGCCGCCATCGGGCATCGGCGTGCGGCGCAGTTCGAGGTGGTGGCCGTCGGCCCGGCTGCGTTCATAGATCACCGGCTCGCCGGCACGGCTCAGGCCGTGCCTGATCTGTGTCTCGCTCTCCAGGAAGCCGGTCGTCGGCGCAGCGCCGGCCGCATCCTCCGGCGTCCGGGCCTCGGCGGCGGTGTAGTCGACGAACGCGGCGTACGGACTGCCCAACCGCAGCATGGCTTTCGGCAGCGCCAGGAGCTGCTGGAAGCACGGGTTCCAGTCGGTCAGGCGGCGGTCGGCGCCGAACACCGCGACACCCTGGCTCAGGCTGTCGAGCGAGGTGTGCAGCCGCAGCGCGACGGTGCGCTGTTCCGCCTCCAGCCGGGAGGTCACGGACCAGGCCCGGTTCAGCAGCCGCGCGCCCCACACCAGCGCCACCAGCGCCAGCGCGATGCCGGCCAACAGGAGCATCCGGAACCGCAGCCCGTGCCGGCCCGTGCTCGAAAGCCGGTCCGCCAGCAGGCCGCGCTCGTCCACGGTCATCGCGCCGAGGATCGACGAGATGCGCTGCATGTAGCGCAGGCCGGACTTGTTGAGCATGATCCGCATGGCGTCGTGGGTATTGCCGTCGCGCCGCAACTGCACCGTCTGCGCGAGTTCCTCGAGCTTGCGCTGCAGCACCGGGGACAGCTGACGCAGGCGGTCCTGCTCGATCGCGTTGTCCGCCGTCAGGCGCTGCAGGTCGCCCTGCAGGAAGGTGATCCGGCCGAGCGCCTGTTCGTACGGCACCAGGTAGTCGTCGTCGCCGGTGAGCAGGAAGCCGCGCTGGCCGGTCTCGGCGTCGTGCGCCGCGAGATCCAGGCTCTGGATGGTGCTCAGGACCTCGTCGGCATGTTGCGACCACACACGGGCGCCCCGGGCCGCATCGATCTGGTTCCAGGTCAGGCCGGCGATCAGCAGCAGGATGACCCCGAAGACGGCAAACATCAGGCCGTTGGCGCGCGCGACGATAGACTTGCTCATGGGCGGTCATGGTCCGGAACAGGTTCGACGGCAGCCCCGCGCCCACGTCGGAGGGCAGGGTCGGACCGCCCGTCGGCGGCTCCTTGCTGATAGCACGAAGCAGCGCCTGACATCCGGCTTTGCGCGCTTTCGTTGAATAGGTGTTTTCGTCCGGGCGGCAACCGGCCCGGCGGCCGGAATTTGCTCGAAACCGGCACTTGCTCTACTCGCTTGCCGACCCGCAGGATGAACCAGGAACCCGCATGTCCACAGCCTTGATCACCGGCATCACCGGCCAGGATGGCGCCTACCTCGCGGCCCTGCTGCTCGAGAAATCCTATCGCGTGGTCGGGCTGGCGCGACGGTCCGCCTCGGCGGACAGGGTCAGCGAGCGCCTGCGCTGGCTGGGCGTGCTCGACCGGGTCGAGCTGGTGGACGGCGACCTGCTCGACCTGTCGAGCCTGATACGGATCATGGGCGAGGTCGAGCCCGACGAGGTTTACAACCTGGGCGCACAGAGCTTCGTTGCCGCCAGCTGGCAGCAGCCGCTGCTGACCGGCCAGGCGACCGGCATCGGGGCGGCCAACGTGCTGGAGGCGGTCCGGATCGTGCGGCCGGCGGCGCGCTTCTACCAGGCCTCGTCGTCGGAGATGTACGGCCTGATCCAGGAGACGGTGCAGAGCGAGAAGACCCCGTTCTACCCGCGCTCGCCCTATGCGGTCGCCAAGCTCTACGCGCACTGGATGACGGTGAACTACCGCGAGAGCTTCGGGCTGCACGCCTCGTCGGGCATCCTGTTCAACCACGAGAGTCCGCTCCGCGGCATCGAGTTCGTGACCCGCAAGGTCACCGACGGCGTCGCCCGCATCAAGCTCGGCCTGGCCAGCGAGCTGCAGCTCGGCAACCTCGAGGCGACGCGCGACTGGGGCCACGCGCGAGACTATGTTCGCGCCATGTGGCTGATGCTGCAGCAGGATGTGGCCGACGACTACGTGGTCGCGACCGGCCGCACCACCTCGATCCGCGAGCTGTGCCGGATCGCCTTTTCGCATGCCGGCCTGAACTACCAGGACCACGTGGTCAGCGCGCAGTCCCTGATGCGCCCGGCCGAGGTCGATGTGCTGCTCGGCGATGCCGGCAAGGCCAAGCGCAGGCTCGGCTGGGAGGCCACCACCGGCCTCGAGACGATGATCGCCGAGATGGTCGAAGCCGATCTCGCGCGCCACCGCTCACGCCGGGGCTGAGGACCGCGCGTTGCCGCCGCGGCGCATCCTCGCCACCGGTCTCACCGGCTTTTCCGGGCGTCATCTCCAGCCGGCCGTGGCGTCGATCCTGCCGGATGCCGAACTGGTGCCGCTGGACTGCGACCTGACCGACGCCGACGCGGTGGCGGCACGGGTCCGCGACGTGCGGCCGGACGCCTGCATCCACCTGGCCGCGATCGCCGCGATCGGCGCGGCGGGCAGCGACCCGGCCATGGCCTGGCGGGTCAACCTGCATGGCACGCTGGCACTGGCCGATGCGCTGGTCCGGTGCGTGCCCGGGGCGGCGCTGGTGCATGTGTCGTCCGGCGACGCCTACGGACGCTCCTTCACCGGCGGCATTCCGCTCGACGAGCGCGCGGCGCTGGCGCCGATGAACGTCTATGGCGCGACCAAGGCGGCGGCCGACCTGGCGCTGGGCGCCATCGCCGGGCCGGCCCTGCACGTGGTGCGGCTGCGGCCGTTCAACCAGGCGGGGCCCGGGCAGTCGGATGCGTTCGCCCTGCCCGCCTTCGCCCATCAGGTGGCGATGATCGCCCGCGGCCTGCACCCGCCCGTGCTGCAGGTCGGCAATCTCGATCCGGAGCGCGACTTCCTGGACGTGCGCGACGTGGCGCGTGCCTATGCGCTCACCCTGGCCCGGGTGCGGACGCTGCCGAACGGGACCATCCTCAACCTGGCGTCCGGAACGCCGCGCCGGATCGGCGCGCTGCTCGACGACCTGCTCGCCTTGGCCGGTATCACCCCCGCGATCGAGGCCGATCCGGCACGCATGCGCCCGAGCGACATCCCGCGTGCCATCGGCGATGCATCGCGCGCCCGGGCGCTGCTGGACTGGGCCCCGGAGATCGCGTGGGACCGCACGCTCGCCGACGTGCTGGACGACTGGATGCAGCGGGTCGGGAGCGGCAACACCTAGGCGGTGTGGACAAAGCTCATTCACTACTCATCCACACACTGGTCGTCTATAATGTAGTCCTCGATCGCGTCCAATTGGGCCATGGCCTCAGGCGAGAACCGAACCGCATAGCTCACGCCGAGCGGGCACGCTTGCGTCTGGCCGCCAGGTGCGTGCGTACAGCATCCGCACTAAACGCCCGGCCTGGATCGGCCTTTAGGGCTTCAGCCGCCGGAACAACGCTCTCTCGAAGCCAGCTCTCCACCGCTTTGTCCCGGGCTGCCAGGGCACGCAGCCCGTCGCGGATCACTTCGCTTTCCGTGGCGTAGTCCCCGGTCGCCACCTTGGCCTTCACCATCTCGGCCATCTCGATCGGCAGGGTGATGCTGAGTTGCTGCGTCGAGCGCATGATCTGATTCCGTGGTATTAAGTAGGATTGAAACCTACCGTATAAGGCGGTTCTCCTGCAAATCCACCGAAAAAGCATCGTGTTCCCGGCGATCACCACCGCCACATCCGCATGAGCCCTAACAGGCTGCTGAAAAAGCAACGTCAGGGCGCTGCCCTGGTCCCGCTGGGGCCGAAGGCCCCAGACCCCGATTCTAAAAATACAGGGATTTCAAAGGCTAGCCTTTGATGGGGTCCAGGGGCGGAGCCCTTGGCCTGCTTTGGTTTCATAGCGACTGCATCGTTCTCGGGTTTTTCAGCACCCTGCTAAGCGTCTTGAGGTCGCGCGCGCCGTTGCGCCGTCCTGCCCTGGCCGCGCTCCCTTGCGTCGCACATAGACTTTTACTTTTGCCATTCTAGCGTCGATGATCCCGGTCCCTCCCGGGAGCGATCATCGTGCGTGGACATTGTCTCGCCGGCTCCGCCATCACACGGCGCGCGTTTCGGGCTCCGCCGCGCTGACCGTCCGCGAGACGCTGCCGTCGCCTGGTCCCTGGCCGGTGTCGCAGCCCGACCTGTCGGGCTGCGACACCGAGCCGGTCCACATCCCGGGTGCGATCCAGCCGCAAGGCGCCCTCCTCGTCGTCCGGCCGCACGACCTGCTGGTGGTCCAGGCCAGCGCCAACCTCGAAGGCTTCGTCGGCATGACGGCCGCCGCGGCACTCGGTCGGACGCTGGCCGAGGTGCTGGGCGACGCGCCGGCAGAGGCGCTGGTCGCCGCGACCGAGCGCTATGCCTACGCGCCGAGCAACGTCCTCGCGTTCGACGAGGCCGGCGGCAGGGTGCTGCAGGCGCGGGTGCATCGGTCCGGCCGCATGATGTGCGTGGAGCTGGAGCCGGCGGTCGCACCCGCGGCGCTGAGTTCGCCGATCGGCACGGCACAGGCGGTGCTGGCGAGCCTGACGCAGGCCATCGACCAGGCCGAGCTGTTCGAGATCGCGGCGCGCGAGATCAGGCAGCTGACCGGCTACGACCGGGTCATGATCTACCGCTTCGACCCTGACCTGCATGGCGAGGTGGTCGCCGAAACCCGCGCGCCGCACCTCAAGGGGTTCCTAGGCCTGCACTATCCGGCGACCGACATCCCGCTGCAGGCCCGGCGGATGTTCCTCCAGCAGCGGGTCCGGCTGATCGCCGACGTGCACGCCGAACCGGTGCCGATGCTCGTGTCCCGCGACCTCTCGGACGACGCGCCGCTGGACATGACCTGCTGCACCTGGCGCAGCGTCTCGCCGGTGCATCTCGAATACCTCCGCAACATGGGCGTCGGCGCCTCGTGCAGCATCGCGCTGTCCTCGCCCCAGCTTGGGCCGGAGGCCGACGGCCAGCCGGGACTCTGGGGGCTGATCGCCTGCCACCACGACTCCCCGTACTGGATGGACGCCGAGCTTCGCGCGTCGGTGGACATCATCAGCCAGGTCCTGTCGATGCTTCTGGGCAGCCTCGGCGACGCCGACATCGAGCGGCGACGGCGCAGGCAGGGCGGCGTCACCGCCTCGCTCGCCGGCCGGCTGCAGAGCGACGGGCTCCTGGTCGACGCGGTGGCGGCGATCGGCGCCGACCTGCTCGGCCTGGTCGCGGCGGACGGCGCGATGCTGCGTATCGACGGCGAGGTGCGCTGCCTCGGCCAGACCCCGGAGGCGGCGGATGCCGGCCGGGCGCTGTCGGTGCTGTTCGAGGCCGCGAACGGTGCCCTGCTGGCGCTGGACGACCTGACCCTGCGCCATCCCGATCTTGCCGCCTGCAGGCGGGACGGGTCCGGTGTCCTGCTGCAGCCGCTGTCACCGGCGAGCGACGATGCGATCCTCTGGTTCCGCCCGGAGCAGCAGCAGGCCGTGGTCTGGGCCGGCAATCCGGACAAGCTGGCCGATCGCGGGATCAAACCTGGGCCCGATCCCGGGCGGCTGACGCCACGCAAGTCGTTCGAGGCCTGGAGGCAGGTCGTCGAAGGCCGCTCCAGGCGCTGGACCGAGGCGGACCTGGCGCTGGCCGCCGAGGCAAGGCGCGCCATCACAGCCGAGGCCTTGCGCCGCACGCAGGCGACGCTGCGGCGTGTCGAGGACCGGCTCGGGTTCGCCCTGGCCGCCGGGTCGCTCGGCACCTGGGAGATCGATCCGGCGGCGGGCCGCCTGCATGCGTCCGCCATCATGGGCGCGCAGTTCGGACTGCCGCCGGAGGCCAGGCTGACCTTCGAGCAGATGCTGGGCGCGATGCCGTCCGACGACCGCGCGGCCTACCTGCTCAAGCTGGCGCGCACGCTCGCCGATGACAGCAGCTTCAACGCGCAGTTCCGCGCCCGCCGCCCGGACGGCAGCGAGCGCTGGATCGAGCATCGTGGACGCCTGCTGCGCCAGTCCGGACGGCCTGCGACGCTGACCGGCATTGCGCTCGACATCACCGGGCGCAAGCAGATCGAGGCCGAGTCGCACGCCACCGCGACGGGCTGGAGGCGCTGGTCGGCGACCGCACGGCGGCGCTGGAGGCAGCGCTCGGCAGCCTGCAGGCCGAGGTGTCGGAGCACGAGAGCACCGGGCGGACGCTGCGGCAGTCGCAGAAGATGGAGGCGCTCGGCCAGCTGACCGGTGGCATCGCGCATGACTTCAACAACCTGCTCACCATTATCAGCATCAGCCTGGAGATGATGCAGGCGGCCATCCTCGCGGGCGGCCTTCCCCGGGCCGGGCTCGAGGAGGCGGCGCTGCGTGACCTGACCCGCCATGCCGGCAGTGCCCGGCGGTCGGTGAGCCGCGCCACCGCGCTGACCCAGCGGCTGCTGACCTTCGCCCGGGTGCAGGTGCTCAGCCCGCAAGAGGTGGACATCAATGCCCTGGTCACCGGCATGGAGGACCTGATCGTCCGCACCATGGGCCCGGCGATCCCGGTCAGGCTGGTGCTGGACGGCGGGATCGGCAGCACCTTGTGCGACGTCAACCAGCTCGAGAACGCCCTGCTCAACCTGTGCATCAATGCGCGCGACGTGATGCCGGCCGGCGGCCGGCTCACCATCCAGACCGCGAACGTCAGTTTCGACGAGGAGTACGTGGCGCGACACGCCGACGTGCATGTCGGCCACTACGTGGCACTCTGGGTGACCGATACCGGCGGCGGCATGGCCCCCGATGTGGTGGCGCGCGCCTTCGATCCGTTCTTCACCACCAAGCCGGTCGGCCAGGGCACCGGCCTCGGCCTTGCCATGGTGCACGGCTTCGTCCGGCAGGCCGACGGCCATGCGCGCATCGACAGCGAACCCGGCGCCGGCACCACGATCTGCCTCTATCTGCCCAACCGCTTGCAGACCGCAGGCAACCCCAAGGCGGGTCCGGGCCAGCCCCGGATGGGCACGGTGCTGGTGGTTGCAGACGAGGCGGCGCTGCGTTGCCTCGTCACCGAGTGGCTGCGTGGCCGTGGCTACGTGACCTACGAGGCCGCGGACGGCCCGACCGCGCTGCGCTTCGTGCAATCGGACCTGCATGTCGACCTGCTGGTGACCGACATCGTGCTGCCCGGCATGAATGGCCAGCAACTCGCCGACGCGGCACGACGTCGCCAGCCCGGCCTCAAGGTGCTGTTCACCACCGGCTTCCTGGGCGAGCCGGCCACCCGCCTGGCGCTCGATCCCGAGGCCCGTGTGCTGATGAAGCCGTTCGCGCTCGACGCGCTGCAGGCCGAGATCCAGGCCCTGACGGCGGCCTGAACTCAGGCTCTCAGGAAATCGGCGCCACCTTCGGCTCGCGCAGCAGGAGCACCAGCAGGGCGCCGATCGCGCCCGAGATGCACAGTGCGTAGAGGCCCGCGCCGTGCACCGCGAAATGATGGTCGGCCCATTCGCGCAGGTTCGGCGCCACGAAACCACCGAGGTTGCCGAGCGAGTTGATGACCGCGAACGCCGCCGCCGCCGCGACCCCGCCGAAATGATCCGCCGGGAAGGTCCAGAACACCGGCTGCGCGCTGATGATGCCGCTGGCGGCCAGGCAGAGTGCCGCGATGGCGATCACCGGGGGTGACTGCGCCGACACCGCGATGCCGAGCGAGATCGCCAGCATCGAGATCACCGCGAACAGCCGCCTGCGGTTGAGACGCACCGCCAGTCCGGGCCAGAACAGGTTGACGGCGATGGCGCAGGCCCAGGGCAGCGCCGAGAGCAGGCCGACGACGAAGCCGATCTTGCGGCCGACCAGCTCGCTGACCTGGTTCGGCAGGTAGAAGGTGACGCCGTAGCTGCCGATCTGCAGGGCGAAATAGATCGCGATGAAATGCAGCAGGCGCGGATCGCGGAAGGCGTCGAGCAGGCTGTGCCGGCCGATCACCCGCTTCTCCTCGCCCTCGGCGGCGATGGCGGCCCGCAGCGCTCGCTTCTCGCCGGGTTCGAGCCAGTGCACCGAATCCGGGCTGTCCGGCATCCAGAACAGCACGCCGATGCCGACCAGGGAGGCCAGCAGCCCGTCGATCATGAACATCCACTGCCAGCCGGCGACGCCGAACACGCCATCGAGGTCGAGCAGCGCGCCGGAGGCCGGGTTGCCGAACAGCAGCGCGAGCGGGTAGCCGAGATAGAACAGCCCGATGACGCGGCCGCGTTCGGCGGACGGGAACCAGTACGTCATGAACAGGATCGCGCCGGGGAAGAAGCCGGCCTCGGCAATCCCGAGCAACAGGCGCAGGACGCAGAAGCTGACATTGCCGGTGACGAAGACGGTGGACGCCGCGACCAGGCCCCAGGTGATCATGATCCGCGCCATCCAGACGCGCGGCCCGACCCGGTGCAGGATCAGGTTGCTGGGCAGCTCGAACACCGCGTAGCCGACGAAGAAGATGCCGGCGCCGAGCGCGAAGTAGGCGCCCGAGATGCCGACCTGGGACTGCAGCGCCTGCTTGGCGACACCGACATTGACGCGGTCGAGGAAGTTCACGGTGTACATCGTCAGCAGCAGCGGGATCAGGCGCAGCTTCGCCTTGCGTATCGCGCTGACGAGGGCGGCGTTGCCCGTGCCAGGGCCGTCGTAACTCTGGTCGGGCAAGGCCGTGTCCTCTCGATGGAGCGCCTTCTTCTCAGCGGCGGGCGCGCGGGTTCAGCCGATACGGCCGCCCAGTTCGTCCTCGATATGCGCCCGTACGATATCGGTAAAGTGCTTCTCCGCGACAAAGCCGAGCGCCTCGGCGCGGCTGGCGTCCAGCGCCTGCGCCCAGCCGGCGACGATGCGCTCGATCACCGGGTCGCGCTGCTCGCGGATCAGGTTGGCCACCCGGTCGCCGGCCACCTCGCGCAGCGCCGCGATCTGCTCGCCTACGGTGACGGACAGGCCCGGCATGCTCAGGTTGGGCCGGTCGCCGACCCGCGCGAGGTCGAGGGAAGCGGCATGGATCAGGAAGCCGATCGCGGACCTCGGGCTGGTCATCCAGTGCCGCACGTCCTCGCCGACCGGCAGGATCGCCTCCTGGCCCGCGAGCGGCTCGCGGATGATGCCGGAGAAAAAGCTCGACGCGGCCCGGTTCGGCTTGCCGGGGCGCACGCAGATCGTCGGCAGGCGGATGCCGATGCCCTCCAGGATGCCACGGCGCGCATAGTCCGCCAGCAGCAGCTCGCCCATCAGCTTCTGGGTGCCGTAGCTGGTCTGTGGAGTCAGCACGTACTCCTCCGGGATCACCGGCGGGAAGCTGCCGCCGAACACCGCGAGCGAGGAGGAGAACACCACGCGTGGCTTCCAGCCCCCGCTCCCTGAAAGTCGGCCATCCCCTTCGAGACGAATCGCATCGAGCAGCAGCCGGGTGCCGTCGAGGTTGATGCGGTAGCCCTTCTCCAGGTCCGCCTCGGCCTCGCCGGAGACGATCGCGGCGAGGTGGAAGATCAGGTCGGGCCGGCTGCGCACCAGGGACGCCATGGTGCCGGGCTCGGACAGGTCGCCGGCCCGGCAGTTCGCCTCGCCGGTGAAGCCCGCCGGTGCCGTCGGCGTGATCACATCGACGAGGTCGAGCGTGGTGACCGGCTGGCCGCCGAGCTGGCGGTCTTGGGCCAGGCGCTCGGCCAGCTTGCGGCCGAGCATGCCGGCCGCGCCGAGGATGAGGATACGCATGTGGGGTGCTCCTGGAGCTGGGTGCGCGTCGATGGCACGACGGATCTGGTTGCCTGACAAGTCCTGATCAGGAATGGCGGTTCCACGCCAGGATGCGGAACTCCGGGCCGGACGCGTGCGTCCCGCTTGCGTGCGGATTTCCGAGCGACGCCGCCATGTCCCGCATGACCCGGTTCGCGATGCCGATGCGGTAGTGCAGCGGGTCCCAGAAATTGCGGTGCGACAGCGTGATGGCGTCGGGCTGCGCGAAGTCGAGCACCACGCTGTCCGGCGTGCGCTCGGCGGCGGCCACCGCCAGGCGCTTGCAGGCGTCCCACGAGGCGCGCGTGCGGCTGCCCGCCACCCCCATGGTCTCGTCGGTGATCGGCGGGAAATACAGCAGCTTGACCGCATCCGGCGGCAGGCGCGCGAGCAGGGCGGGCAAGCCGGCCACATACGGGAGCACGACCGGCGCCGCGCCAGCGGGCGTCTCGTCGACATGGCCCCAGCTCCGGAAGATCGCCTCGACGCGGGCGGCGTCGTAGGCGGCATCCGGCGGCAGGAAATTGGTGTAGCCGTCCACGCCGTAGTGGCGGCGCTTGAGCCCGAGCGCCGCCGAGGCCTGGTTGGCGGCCTCCTGCACCGCATACAGGCTCAGCATCTGGCCGTAGCCGCGCCAGCGCGTGCCGCCATACATCCAGGCCGGGAACGGCCGTCCGGTGAGCCGCGGCGAGCCGGGCCCGGCGAGGCACCAGGAGGCGTCGAGGCCGAGGATCAGGGCATGAGCGTGCGGATGGCTGCGCGCGAACAGCAGCAGCAGCCGCTCCTGCTCCCAGGCGGTGGCGGCGTTCATCGCGAGGTTGGCGAAACGCGCGCCGAGCAGGGCATCCAGCACCGCCGGGCGCAGCAGCCGGCTGGTCGAGGTGCCGATGATGACGGCGTCGAACTTCGCATCGGTCGCCAGCCGGGGGAACGAGTAGCGCGCATTGGTCGAGATCGGTACCCGCGTCATCGGCAGGTGCAGCGGCAGCATGCCCCACGGGTCGACCAGCACCACGAACAGGTAGGCGATGCCGAGCGGGAGGCCGACCCCGAGCAGCAGCACCGCCAGGAAGCGGCGCCACAGCGTCTCGGACCGAACGTTCTCAGAACTGGAAATAGATGAACTCACTCGGAATGCCGCCGCCGACCAGGATCACCAGAAACGCCAGCGCCGCGCCGATCGGCACCGCCAGCCACCAGCGCGGCTGCAGGCGATCGAGCATCGCGGCCTGGCTGGCCGGCCCGATGAACACGCACGCCGCCGCGAGTGCGACGATGCCGGCATTGCGCACGTGCACGTGGCCGATGCCCTGCAGCCCGGCCATCGCGCCCAGCATGTGCCAGGCGGTGTGGAAGTCCGGTGCGCGGAACAGCACCCAGCCGGCGATGACGAACAGCAGGGTCAGCAGCCATCCGGCAAAGCCCGGCAACCGGCCCCCGGCGCGCTGCCAGAGATGGTTGACGGCAAGGCCCACGCCGTGCAGGCCGCCCCAGGCGACGAAGGTCCAGGCGGCGCCGTGCCAGAGACCGCCGAGCAGCATGGTGGCGGCCAGATTGAGCATCTGCCTTCCCTCGCCGCACCGGTTGCCGCCGAGCGGAATATAGACATAGTCGCGCAGGAACCGCGACAGCGTCATGTGCCAGCGATGCCAGAAATCGCGCAGCGAGGCGGCGTTGTACGGCGCATTGAAATTGAACGGCAGCTTCAGCCCGAACATCAAAGCCAGCCCGATCGCCATGTCGGAATAGCCCGAGAAATCCAGGTAGATCTGCAGCGTGTAGCAGAATGAAGCGGCCCACCCCCCGGCCAGGCCGAGCGGCTGTCCGGTGGCGGCGAGCGCGAACAACGCATCCGGATTGACCGCGATGCTGTCTGCGAGTCCGGCCTTCTTGGCCAGCCCGACAGTGAACAGGGCAAGCCCGCGCGCGATGTCCTGCATCGGCGTTTCGGTCGGACGCACACGATCGAACTGCGGCACGATCTCGGTGTGGCGCACGATCGGACCCGCGATCAGTTGCGGAAAGAAGGTGACGAAGGCAAAGAACTCGAGCAGCCCGTGGATGCGCCAGCCGCCGCGACGCAGATCGACGAGATAGGCAATCTTCTGGAACACGAAGAAGCTGATGCCGAGCGGCAGCAGGATCGGCCACGGCGTGTGCACGCGCCCGAACAAGGCGTCGATATTCGTGGCGAGGAAATTCGCGTACTTGAACACGCACAGCGTCGCGAGATTGGCGACGACACCCGCGGTGAGCCAGGCCTTGCGGCCGCTGCGTCCATACGCGTTAGAAAGCAGCCAGTTCAGCAGCGTGAGGCCGACCAGCAGCGGCACGTAGTGCCAGTTCCAGCTGGCATAGAAAGTCAGCGAGGCGATCACCAGCACCAGCAGGCGCGCCTGGCGCGCCGTGCCGCAGGCGTAGTAGGCCGCCAGAACAACCGGCAGGAAAGCGAACAGGAAGAGCTGCGAGTTGAATAGCATCAGGGGTTAGACAAGGGCTTTGCCCTTGACCCACTGGGGCCGCAGGCCCCAGACCCCGATTCTTGAAGAATTGGATTTCAAAGGCTTGCCTTTGATGGGGTCAAAGGGGCAACGCCCCTTACGCTCGTCTCTTGCCCTTTTTCTTGTTTGCCTTGGCATCCTGCGACGGTGCCGGGCCGCCCTTGGCGCGTTCGATGACGAACTTGGCGTAGTCGTCCATGTCGCCGTCGAACGGCACGATGGTGCCGTCTGCGGCGAGCCAGAGCCGGTCGGCGACCAGTTCCATCAGCGAGCGGTCGTGGGTGATGAGGATGACCGCGCCTTCGTAGTCGTTGAGCGCGTCCAGCAGCGCGCGGCGGCTGTCGATGTCGAGATGGTTGGTCGGCTCGTCCAGGATCAGCAGGTGCGGCGCTTCCATCGCCACCAGGTTGAGCAGCAGGCGCGCGCGCTCGCCGCCGGAGAGGTTGGCGACCGTGGTTTCCTGCTTCTGGAAGGCGATGCCGAACTGGGCGAGGCGCGAGCGCTGCACGGTCTCGCTGTCGTCCTTGCGGGCGCGTCGCATGATGTCGAGCGCGGTGTCGTCGGGATCGAGCGCCTCGATCTGGTGCTGGTGGAACCAGCCGACTTTGATGCGGCCCTCGCGCTGCATGCGGCCGGAGGTGATCGGCAGCGCGCCGGCGGCCATCTTGGCAAAGGTGGACTTGCCGGCGCCGTTCACCCCGAGCAGCCCGATGCGGTCATCGACATCGAGGCGCAGGTTGAGGTCGCGCAGCACCGGCGGCGCGTCGCCGTAGGCGATACTGACGTGCTCGAGGCGCATCAGCGGCGGCGCCAGCGGGCGCGCCGGCGAGGGCAGGGTGAAGGGGACCACGCGCTCCTCGATGGTCGCCGAGATCGGCTCCAGCTTGGCGAGGCGCTTCATGCGCGACTGCGCCTGGGCGGCCTTGCTCGCCTTGGCGCGGAAGCGATCGACGAAGCTCTGCAGATGCGCCCGCTCGGCCTCCTGCTTGACGCGGGCGGAGGATAGAAGGCGCTGCTTCTCGGCGCGCTGGCGTTCGAAGTCGTCGTAGCCGCCGGTATAGTAGTC
This sequence comes from Lichenicoccus sp., assembly GCF_965277665.1. GTDB lineage: Bacteria > Pseudomonadota > Alphaproteobacteria > Acetobacterales > Acetobacteraceae > Lichenicoccus. The sequence goes on along the minus strand of NZ_OZ255835.1, from coordinate 3,116,003 downwards.
GAGCTTGCCGTCGGTGACGTGCAGGATGGCCTCGACGCAATTGTTCAGCAGCTCGCGGTCGTGGCTGATGATCAGCGCCGAGTGCGGATATTTCTTCAGTCGCGCCTCCAGCCAGAGCGCGCCTTCCAGGTCCAGGTAGTTGGTGGGCTCGTCCAGCAGCAGCATGTCGGGCTGCGCGAACAGGGCGGCGGCGAGTGCGACCCGCATGCGCCAGCCGCCGGAGAACTCCGCCATCGGCCGCGCGAGGTCCTCGGTGGAGAAGCCGAGCCCGTTCAGGATCTCGCTCGCGCGGGCGGGCGCGCGGTCGGCGTCGATCTCGATCAGGCGGGCGTAGATCTCGCCCATGCGCTCCGGCTCGGCGGTCGCAAGCTCGGTATGCAGCGCCTCGCGGTCGATGTCGGCGGCCAGGATGGTGTCGAGCAGGCTGACCGCGGTGGCCGGATGCTCCTGGTCGACCGAGCCGAGGCGGGCCGCCTTCGGCAGGCCGATTTCGCCGCCGTCCGGGCTGAACTCGCCCTTGATCAGCCGGAACAGGGTGGACTTGCCGACGCCGTTGCGGCCGACCAGCCCGACTCGGGTGTCTAGCGGCAGCGTCACGCTTGCGCGGTCGAAGAAGCGGCGCCCCCAGGCATTGAAGGTCATGGTGTCGATCTGAAGCATGCAGGATGGCGCCGCCCGTTGGTCGTGGTGGTCATGGTGAACGTCATTGTTCGCTGGCGCGTGCCTAGCGGATCGGGCGCCGGAAGGCGAGGACCGGCGGCCCTTTGGAGCACCGGCCGCCATCGCGTGCCCGGAATGCCACGGGTGCGGCATCGGATTGAGGATAGCGTAAATATAACTTTTTGGCCTGCGGCAGCCTCTGTTGTCGTTGCGAAACGCATGGTAACCGTTTGTCAGGTGCCCTGCTCCAGTCTGCCGAGACGGGGACTTCTCGACTGCGGCGACGACGTCCCGGGGGCTCCGATGCAAGAGTTGGCCACGCGTGACCGTGTCGCATCGGCGACCCGGCGGATCTCCTCCCTGGCCACCGTCGATCGCCCGGCGGCGCGTTTTGTCGTGACAGCTTTGTCCACGCAGCACGCCAGGACGGAAATCCGGTCCTGCTGGAACCAGTTACTGTCCGCCAACGACAAGCCCGGTGCGCTGTACCAGAGCGACAACTACTACGACTATCGATGCGAGAGTGGTGATACCGACGGCGACGTGCTGGCGGTCTCGGAGACGGCGCAGGGTTCGATCGTCGGCGTCGTCCCGCTCAAGGTCACCGGGATCGGCCTGCAATTCATTGCGCGTTCCAGCGTATTCCTGCGTCTGGCGCCGAAGGGATTGTTCCTGCTCGGCAGCGAGCCGATGCTCAGGGAAGATGACGACGCGTTCGACAGTCTTTTTCTCTACCTGCTGCAGCATTATCCGCGGGCGCGGGCGATTTCGATGATGTCGGTCGTCGTCGACAGCTTTACCTGGCGCTATATCACGACGTCGAAGCTGATCAGCGAAATCTATTACATCTACCTGCCGGAGGGGCCGCGCAACTGCCACTCCATCGCGGTGCCGGTCTCGCTCGACGCCTATCATCGTGGTCTCAGCAAGAAGCGCCGCTACAACCTGCAGCGGCAGGAACGGCTGCTGCAGGAGCATCTTGCCGAAGCGGTCACGCTTGTTGCGGTCGAGCGTGTCAGCCGGCTGCATGAACTCTACACGGCGATCGATCAGCTGCACGCCACCGATCCGGCGATCCTGTCCCGGGAACAGTATGAGCTCGCCTGCAAGCACGGCATCCTGCTCTGCTACGTGCTGCGGGCAGGATCCCGGACCATCGGGCTGGCCATCGGGTCCAAATCCCGGAAGACCTTTCTTGTCCACAAGATCTTCCACGACGAAGCCCTGAACAGGTATTCGCCCGGGACCGCCCTGTGGCAGTACATCCTGCGCGACCTCATCGAGCGTGCCGAGTTCACCCATGTCGACATGGGTTTCGGGGACCCGGCCTACCGGCAGCATACCACCAACGTGATAGAGCAGCGCGCCCGCATCCTGCTGTTCCGCCGGACGCTCGCCAACCGGCTGAGGATCGCAGCCCATCGCGGCTACTACGCGGCCACGACCGATATCAAGCGCCGGCTGAGGGACAGCCTGGTAGGCGGCCTGCTCAGGCGGCATGCGCTGGAGGCCGGTCAGATCCAGGGGGGGCTGGTGAGCGCCCTGCGCCGGGTGCGAACGATCTCAACTGCGAGCACACCCGCGAGCGACACCGTGTTCCGGTAGATCAGCCCGACGCCGGGCAGACCAGACCAGCCGCCGCGTTCACCCGGCGGGTGGCAACCGCCTTGCGCGCCGCAGCGCTCCGCTTGCGGGCTAGTCCGGCTTTGGCTCCGGCCGCCTTGAGGCGCGGCTTGTGGTCGGGATCTCATGCGGATGCCTCCAGCATCGCGCGGTAGTCGGCCTCGCTGGCCTGGCGGGGGTTGGTGCGGTGGCAATGGTCCGCGAGTGCGCGCTCGATGATCGTGGGATACAGCGCGGGTGCCACGCCCAGCGCGCCGAGCCCGTCCGGCAGCGCGAGCCGGCGGTTGAGCTCGCGGACCGCCTGGATGACGTCGCCGCCGTCCGGCAGGCCGATCGCCTGGCCCAGCCGCGCCATGCGGCCTTCCGCGCGCACCGAGGGCGCCTCGGCGTTGAAGGCGAGCACCGCCGGCAGCAGCACCGCATTCAGCACGCCGTGATGCAAGCTCGGATCGAGGCCACCCAGGGCATGGCTCAGGCTGTGGACGCAGCCGAGGCCCTTCTGGAACGCCATCGCGCCCATCATCGAGGCGCACATCATGTTCAGCCGCGCCTCGCGATCATGCGGCGACGTGACTGCAGTTTCCAGGTGCGACCAGCCGCGGCGCAGCCCCTCCAGCGCGATGCCGTCTGCCGGCGGGTTGAAGGCGGGGGCGAGATAGGTCTCGATGCAATGCGAGATCGCGTCCATGCCGGTGGCGGCGGTGAGGCGTGCCGGCAGACCGAAGGTCAGCTCCGGGTCGCACAGTGCCACGCGCGGGATCAGGTGTGGCGACAGCAGCCCGACCTTTCGGCCGTCCTCGAGGATGATGATCGCGCCGCGCCCGACCTCGCTGCCGGTGCCGGCGGTGGTGGGAATGGCGATGACCGGCGCCACCGCGCCGGTGATGCGCATGGCGCCGCCCTCGATCATCGCGAACGACGCCAGCGGGCCATCATGCGTCGCGGCCAGCGCCACCGCCTTGGCGAGATCGATCGAGGAGCCGCCGCCGATCGCGACGACGCCGTCGCATGCCCCGGCGCGATAGCTGGCGACACCGCAGCGCACGGCGCCCTCGGTCGGGTTAGACGGCGTGTCGGCGAACAACGCCGGCGACAGCCCGTCGAGCTGGGACAGCACGAGGTCGGCGAGACCGGCTGCCTGCACGCCCGGATCGGTCACCACCAGCGGCTGCCGGATGCCGAGACGGTCGCACTCCTGGCGCAGCAGCCGCACCGCGCCGAACTCGAACTGGATGCTGGTGACGTAGGTGATCGCGGCCATGCGGCTACTCCCGGGCGTCGCCGATCAGCCGCAGCAACGCCGCGCGCTGATCGGGACCAGCCTGGTGCAGCAGGTCGCGCACCCGGCGCAGGCGGCGGCGCTCCTCGTAGAGCTGGTCGAGCAGGGAGAGCACCACCGGCAGCGCCTCCTCGTCGACGCGCAGCTCTTCGCGCAGTTCGAGGATCAGCCGGACGCGGGCCACGTCGATATCGCCGAACTCGTAGCGGCCCGAGCCGCCTTGCGGACGCACCCAGCTTCTCTCGATCCAGCGTTCGACGTCGGTGCGCGTGAGGCCGCGCACCTCGATGCAGAGGGTCTCGATCGTGATCATGCTGCCCCCTTCGTTTCGTCGCTTGCGTTGGGCGGGACGGGCGGCGTCCAGTGGCGCAGGAAATCGCGCAGGCTGTCATCCACGGCGCCCACCGAGACCCGCAGCGTGACGTAGAGGTCGCCGGCCGGATGGCCGCCATGCGCCGCGACACCCTTGCCGCGCAGCCGCAGCTGCCGGCCGGTGTCGGAGTCCGGCGGCACGCTCAGCGCCACGGTGCCGGACGGCGTCGGCACCGGGAGCTTGGCGCCCAGCACCGCCGCCTTCAGCGTCACCGGCAGGTCGAGATGGATGTCGCGACCGACGCGCCGGAATGCCGCATCCGGCAGCACCCGGATCTCGATCAGCGCATCGCCGTCGGGTCCGCCTTCGCGCCCCGCGCCACCGCGGCCACGCAGCCGCAGGCTGGTGCCGTCCTCGATGCCGGGCGGGATGCGCACGTCCAGCGTGCGGCCATCCGGCAGGGTCAGACGGCGGGTGGCGCCGGTGACGGTGTCGACGAAGGCGACGTCGAGCGCATAAGTCTCGTCGCGCCCGCGTGCCGGACCGGTGGCGCCGCCGCCGCCCGCATGGCGGAAATACTCGCCGAAGATGTCGCCGAAATCCTCCTCGCTCCAGCCGGCCGCACCCGCCCCGGCCCCTGCGGAGGCGCCGTAGCGGCGGCCGGCCTCGCTCTCGGCGTAGTCCCGGTAGCGGCGTTGCTGCCCTTGCTGGCCCGATCCGGGTCCGCGTGGCTGATGGCGTTCCTGGCCCGATGCGTCGATCTCGCCGCGGTCGTAGCGCGCGCGCTTCTCGTTGTCGGAGAGCAGCTCCTTGGCGCCGGAGACTGCCTTGAAGCGCTCCTCGGCCGCCTTGTCGCCCGGGTTCAGGTCGGGATGGTGCTTGCGCGCGAGCTTGCGGTACGCCTTGCGGATCGCGTCGGCATCGGCATCGCGCGCGACGCCCAAGGTCGCATAGGGATCGTCCGCCACCCGCTCTCCATTACGCTAAGTTGTTCCTCTCAGACCGTTCGAGGATGCGCTACGGCGAGTCAGAGGCGCCCCTTTGGCGCCGCCCGGGGCGGCTGTCGAGAACCGGAGCGGAGCGGCCTTTTCGGCCGTGAGCACCGGAAGCGCAGACAGCCGCCTCGGATGACCGCCGTAGTAGCATCATCGAGCGGTCTTTCAGCCGGGAACCTGCGCCCGAATGGGCGCTTCGACAATGTCGGGCCAGTGTCGCTGGTCGTGCTCGCCGAACACGATGCGGATGCGCACCAGGTCGGGCAGGCTGTTGCCGCTCCAGCTGCTGCTCCATTGCTGGCTGCCATCCGACCAGTAGCCGAGATCGATGCCGGCGATGCCGTCGAGCAGCACCGTCGTCTGCGGGGCAGGCGCCGGCACGAGCCGCACGGCATGCCGGTGCGGCAGCCAGGAGAGCAGCAGGTGGCCGTCAGTGACGCCCAGCCGCATGTCGGCGGCTTGCGACACCGCACCGGAACCCGCTTGCTGCGCGGACTCCGGCAGTGGTGCAATGAAGGCCATCGCGTGCGCGCGCCCGGCCAGGGTGGCGCCTTCGCGCTCGGAGCCGGGATCCATCTGCTCGATGAGCCGGCGCAGCGTGCGATCGGTGGCGGCCAGCGCCTCGCCGCGGCGCAGCGCCTGGTCCTGGCGCCCCCAGCTGGCGAAGCCGAACCGCACGCCCTGCGACAGCGTGGCGAACAGCACGCCGAGGACGACCAGCGCCACGATGATCTCGAGCAGGGTGAAGCCGGCCTCGCGCTCGTTCACGAGGTCGCTCCGAGCGCCGCGCGCCGGGTCAGCAGGGTGGTGCCGCGAGGTCCCTGCGGCCCGTCCCAGCTCTCGGTGACCTGGATCTCGTAGAGCGTCTCGCGCTGCGGATGCAGCGGGTCGCTGCCGGCGTCCGTGAGAGCCGCGGCAGCGAGCGGCCGGACCTGCAGCCGCCAGCTGAAGCCGTCGCCGTCATCGCCCTCCTGGGTCTGGGTGCGCAGCGGTATGCCGTGGCCGACGGCGGCGAGATGCGACCGCGCCAGGGTCACCGCCTCGGTGGTGCGGTCGGCGAGCCGCACCGAGGCCAGGCCCTCGATGCTGCCCCGGAACAGCACGCCGAGCGCCAGGGCCGCGATCACGAAGGCGACCAGCACCTCCAGCAAGGTGAAGCCGGCCTCGCGCATCGTCCGTCGATCAGCCGCCATCGTTGGGGCGCACCGCGCCCTGGCGGATCTGTCCGCTGAACCAGTCGATGCCGAGATCCAGCGCGACATCGCCCTCGCTCAACCGGATCAGCGCGGCTGTCGCCCCGCCATCCGCATCGAAGCGCAGGGTGCCGTTGCCGGTGGGCTCGCCGGGCGGACTGTGCAGCTCCAGCGTCACCCGGCTGCCGAGTCGTGCCAGGGCTTCGCGCGCCTGAAGTGCGGTGACGAGCACCGGCCGGTCGGTGGCGATCGCGCGGCCGCGCGCTTGGCGCAGCGCGTCGGTCAGGCTGCGCGAGGCGGCCCGCAGGTCCAGGCTCGGCGAGCGGGTCGGCCCGCGCTGCAGCACGATGGTCAGCACCAGGCCCAGCACCGCCAGCACCACGATCATCTCGATCAGGGTGAAGCCGGCCGCAGCACCATTGGCCGATCGGGTCCTACCGGGCGAGATCCCCCTACTGCGCAAGATCATTGAGACTCAGCATCGCCAGCAGCAGCGAGGAGACGATGCCGGCGACCGCAGCACCCATCACGATGGTGATCACCGGCACCAGCAGCGCCACCAGCCGCTGCACCCGGATGCGGGTGGTCTCCTCGTGGATCTCGGCCGCCCGCAGCGCCATCGGGCCGAGCTGGGCGGTCTCCTCGCCCAGGCGCAGCAGGTGGATCATCCGGGCGGGAAAGATCGCGGCCTCGCCAAGCGTGCGGGCGAGCCCGGCGCCGCTCTTCGCACCTTCGGTGGCGCGCTCGATGGCGGCGAGCCCGGCCCGGTTGCCGATGACGTCGCGCACGATGCCCATGGCGGCGATCAGCGGCACGCCGTTGAGCAGCAGGGTGCCGAGGGTGCGGGTGAAGCGCGACGCCAGCACCTCGGACAGCACCCCGCCCAGCACCGGCGTGCGCAGCACCAGGGCGTCGAGCCGGGCCCGCGCCGGGCCCTCGCGCAGCAGGCGCCAGGCCAGCACGCCGAGTGCTGCCAGCAGCAGCAGGATCAGCAGGCCGTAGTGGCTGATCACCGCGCCGGCATCGACCAGGAACTGCGTCGAGGCGGGCAGGCTGGCGCCGTTCTGCTCGAACAGCGGGGTGAATTGCGGCAGCACCTCGGTCAGCAGCAGCACGATGGCGCCGATCGCCGCCGCCGTCAGCATCGCCGGGTAGATCATCGCCGAGGTCAGGGTCGCGGCCAGCGCGCGCTCGCGCTCCATCAGGGTGGCGATGCGCTCCAGCGTGGCGGCGAGGTTGCCGCCCGCCTCGGCCGCGCGCACCAGGCCGATATGCAGGCGCGGGAAGCTGCCGGGATGGCGGCCGAGGGCTTCGTGCAGGGTGGCGCCGTCGCGCACCTGGTCGCGCAGCGAGCGCACCACGGTCCGTACGCGGGCATTCGGCGCGGTCTCGTCCAGGAAGCGCAGCGCGCGGTCGAGATCCTGGCCGGCGCCGAGCATGACCGCCAGTTCGCGGGTGAAGTGCGCGACCTCGGACCGGCGCAGTGTCTTGCGGGAGAAGTCGAGGCGCCCCAGGGCCTTGAAGCGCCAAAGCGCCTCGAACGCGCCGGAGCCGACACCGGTGCCGGCGGCGTCGGTGCGCATCGGGATGTTGCCCTGGCGCCGGATGAACGCGAGCGCTTCCGCTTCGCTGTGCGCCTCGGTGACGCCGCGCACCAGGCTGCCGGCCGGGGTTATCGCGGTGAAGTGGTAGCTGGGCATGGCCCGGGGAGTTTCAGTGCGTCGCTCCGCCTCAATTTTCTGCCCTGATCGAACGCGCGACCTCCTCCAGGGTGGTCTGTCCGGCCAGCGCCGCGTCGATGCCGGCATCGAACATGGTGACCATGCCGCCCTCCACCGCCGCGCGCTCGATGGCGGAATGGTCGGTGCGGGCGAAGATCAGCCGCTCGATGCTGGCATCCGGGATCAGGAACTCGGCAATCGCCTGCCGGCCGCGATAGCCGGTTTGTCGGCAATGCGGGCAGCCGCGCGCGTGGAACAGGGTGATCGGGCGCGCGGCGGTGCGCGCCGCAAGGCCGAAGCGCTCGATCAGGGCCGGGGGCGCCTCGTACGGCTCGCGGCACTCGGGGCACAGCCGCCGCACCAGCCGCTGCGCCAGCACCCCGCGCAGCACCGCGGTCAGCAGGTAGTCCTCGACGCCCATGTCGCGCAGCCGGGTGATGGCGGCGGCGGCGGAATTGGTGTGCAGGGTGGACAGCACCAGATGGCCGGTGAGGGCCGCCTGCACCGCGATCTGCGCGGTCTCCAGGTCGCGTATCTCGCCGACCATGATCACGTCCGGGTCCTGGCGCAGGATCGAGCGCAGCAGGGACGCGAAGGTGAGGCCGATCTGCGGCTTGGTCTGGATCTGGTTGATGCCGCGCAGCTGGTACTCGATCGGATCCTCGACGGTGACCACCTTGCGGGTGACTGAGTTCAGCCCGAGCAGCCCGGTATAGAGCGTCGTGGTCTTGCCCGAGCCGGTCGGGCCGGTGACCAGGACGATGCCGTTCGGCAGCTCCAGGCGCTCTCCCAGGCGGGTGACCACGGCGGGCGCCAGGCCGAGCTTGCCGTAATCGAAGGTGACGGCGGAGCGGTCGAGCACGCGCAGCACCACGGTCTCGCCATACAGCGAGGGGATGGTGGAGACGCGGAAATCGATCTCCTGGCCGCGCACCGCGAGCTTGATGCGGCCATCCTGCGGCAGCCGGCGCTCGGCGATGTCGAGCCGGGCCATGATCTTAACCCGCGAGATGATCGCCGGGATCAGCCGCGCCGGCGGGCTGTCCATCTCGACCAGCACCCCGTCATGGCGGTAGCGCACCCGCAGGCGGTCCTCGAACGGCTCGATATGGATGTCGGAGGCCTGCGTCTCGACCGCGCGCGAGATGATCTGGTTGACCAGCCGGATCACCGGCGCCTCGCTGGCGAGGTCCTTGAGCCGCTCGGCATCCTCCTCCAGCGGCGTGTCGTCGTGCTGCTCGGGGCCGCTGCCGGTCTCGGTCGGATACAGCCGGTCGAACGCCGCCTCGAGCTCGATCGGGACCGCCACTTCGCGTCGCACCCGCAGCAGGGTGGCGGCCGCGACCGCCGCCGGCACGAACTCGTCGAGCGGATCGACGCAGGCGATCACCAGCACGCCATCCTCGACGGCGACCGGCAGCGCGCGGACCTCGCGCAGGAAGCGCGGCGTCAACCGGTCCACGAGCAGCGGCTCGGCGGGGTAGCGATCCGGCACCGCGCAAGGCAGGTCGAGCAGCGCGCAATAGGCATCTGCGAGGCCGCGCTCGGTCACCAGGCCGAGCTGCAGCAGCACGGTGTCGAGCCGGGTGCCGCTCTCGTCGGCCACCCGCCGTCCGCGATCCAGTGTGCGCGCGTCGCATTGTCCCTGCTCGAGCAGCAACTGCGCCAGCCGCTCGACCGCATCGCGCGGTCCGGCTGTAGGGAGGTTCGGGGTCGGGAGGACGGGGGCCGCGGGGACGGCTGCTCCGGTACTGGGAACTTCGAGGATGGCGCTCATGCGGCGGACGATTGCCGGGGCGAGGGGCAAGTGCAAGCCTTGTTGCATGACAGAATGCTCAGGATGCCGCGCTGCCCGACCTCCCGGGGCGTTTCTTGCCTGCCATGCCTTTCTTTCCTGAGAGCCTGCTGGCCCTGCTCGCGGCGCCGGCGATCGGCAGCTTCATGGGCGTCCTGGTACGCCGTCTGCCGCGCGGGCGCCCGGTCGTGGCATCGCGATCCGCCTGCGAGCAGTGCGGCCGGGTGCTCCGGGCCGCCGAGCTGCTGCCGCTGGCGAGCTTCGCCTGGCAGCGCGGCCGGTGCGCCGGCTGCGGTGCGGCGATCGGCTGGTTCCATCCGGCCATCGAACTGGCGGCGCTGGCGGTGGCAGGGCTGATGGTGCTGGTGGCGGGCGGTGACAGCCTGAGCCTGTGGGCCGGCTGCGTCCTGGGGTGGACGTGCCTGACGCTGGCGCTGATCGATTTGTGGCATCAGCGGCTGCCGGATGTCCTGACGCTGCCCCTGCTGCTGGCGGGCCTCGCGGTCTGCGCCTTGCGGACGCCGGAACAGCTTGGCTGGCACGCGCTGGCGGCGGCACTCGGATGGCTCGGCTTTCGCACTGTCGCCCTGCTCTACCGGCGGCTGCGCGGCATCGATGGGTTGGGGCAGGGCGATGCCAAGCTGCTGGCGGCGGCCGGCGCCTGGGTCGGGCTGGCGCCGCTGCCGGAGGTTTTCGGCGGCGCGGCGCTGCTGACCTTGCTGGGCGTGCTCGGAGAGGCGGGGTGGCGCCGGCGCGCGCCGGGACGCGAACGCCGGGTGCCGTTCGGCCCGGGGCTGGCGGCGGCCACCTTCGGGGTCTGGCTGCTGACGTCAGCGCCGTAGCTACTTGTTGCAGATCGCGCTGTCGGCGCTTGCATTGTTGTTCGGGCCCGGCGAGCACAGGTCGTAGTCGTGGTCCGGCCGGTCCGACGGCGCACGATAGACATAGGGGTGGTTCCAGGGATCGAGCGGCACGCTGCTGCCCTTCACGTACGGGCCGTTCCAGTTCTCGGCGTCGGACGGCTTGGTCACCAGCGCCTCCATCCCGTCCTCGGTGGACGGATAGCTGCCGACATCGAGCTTGTAGGTGTCGAGGATCGAGCCGATGCGCTCGATCGATTGCCGGGCGATCGAGACCTTGGCATTCCCGAGCTGGCGCAGCACCGCCGGCGCCACCAGGCTGATCAGCAGGCCAAGGATGGCGATCACCACCAGCAGCTCGATCAGGGTGAAGCCCGCATCTCCCGCGTCATTGCCGACCCGCCGCTTGGACAACGCAATCACGCTCGGCTAGAGGCTGCTTGGAAATGCCTGATGCTGGATGAGAGCGGCCTGCAGGGCCGCGGCCGGCGTGACGTTTCGAGCACCGGAGCGGAGCGGCCTTCATGGCCATGAGCAACGGAGCGCAGAAACGGCGCGTCGGATCGCCAGCAGCAGGCGTTTCCGAGCAGCCTCTCGGGGGTGGTTTTGGTTCCGTTCGCTGCCTGCATGGCGCTGGTCGCCTCACTCTATCACCTGCCGCCGCGCGTGCTGCCCTCGATCCAGGCGGTCGAAGGCGGCCGGCCGGGGGTGCTGCACCACAACACGGACGGGACCCTAGATGTCGGGGTGATGCAGATCAATACGCGCTGGCTCGCGCCGCTGGCACGCTATACGGGCACGCCGGCCGCAATCGTGTTCCTGCGGCTGCGCGACCGGCCCTGCTACAACGTCGCCGCCGCCGGCGCGATCATGCGCACCTATCTCGACGAGACGCACGGCAACCTGCTGCTGGCGGTCGGCGACTATCACTCGCACACCATCGCGCTGAACCTGGCCTATCGCCGCCAGGTGCTGCAGTCGGCGCGTCTGCTGTTCATGCGTCCGACCGCCGGTCGGATCCGGCTGGCGGGGCGCACCGGCTCAGGCCCGCCGGGCTGAGGCGCGTTTCGTGCGCGCCGCGCGCGCCGGGGTGGATTCCGACGCTAGCGACAAGGCAGGCTCGGCGGCGAGACCCGGTTCCAGCGCATGCAGCACGCCGCGGGCGGAGTCTTCCCATGACACCGGCCTGAACTCGCGCTGCACGCGCTCGGCCCAGGCCTCGGTCTCCTCCGGGTGCTCGATGGCATGGCGGATCATGTCGTAGGCTTCGTGTGAATTTTCCGGGTCGAAATAGCGGGCGAGGTCGCCTCCCGCCTCCGGCAGCGATGTCGCATTGGAGATGATGCAGGGCCGTCCGAACGACAGGCTCTCGGTGACCGGCAGTCCCCATCCCTCGTAGAAGGACGGGAACAGGGTGAAGCGGCAGCCGGCATAGAGCTGCCGCAACTCGTCGTCGCTCGGATCCTCGACCAGCACGATCTTGCCGTCGAGATAGTCGGCATTGTGGATCTGCTGCATCAGGTCGCTGACCAGCCAGCCGACGCGGCCGGCGAAGACCAGGGTCGGGATCCGATCGAGCGGCATCTCCTCGACCATGCGCCGCCAGACGCGGAACAGCAGCATGTGGTTCTTGCGGGCCTCGATCGTCGAGACGATCAGGGCATAGCTACCGGGCCCAGGCAGGGAGCGCGCACTGGCCTGCGGATTTTTGCCGGTGCGTCCTGCGCCGGCCGGGGCACGCACGGCGTCGCTGAAGCCGGTGCCGATCGGGATCGGGCGCGGGGTGCTGCGCAGGCTGTAGCCGGCGCGCCTCGAATCGCTCTCCAGGTCACGCGCGCTGGCTTGCGAGATGGTCAGCAGCACATCCACCAGCGGGAAGATCGCCCCCGTCCACTCCCGGAAACGCAGCACGAGATTGTGGTCGCACCATTCCGGGCGACGCAGCGGGATGATGTCATAGATCAGCAGGCTGAAGCGCAGGCCGCGGGTGCGCTGCGCCTTTGCCACGATCTCGGCATAGTACGGGTGGAACCAGGGCGAGCCGAGCACCAGCAGGATGTCGCCGGGCTCGGTGGTGGCATCGAACGCGGCCGTGTCCGCGCCGCCGCCGGCGGCACTCGGCATCGTGCCGGGCGGCATCCCGGGACCGAACGGGGCGATCTCGACGGCGCCGCGGCTGCGTCCCCGCTCGGCCGGATGACCGGCTTGGCCCGGGGCGGGTTCGCCGGATCGGCGCTGCCGGAGCTGCCGCACCAGCAGCGCGGCGCGCGTGCCGCCGGCCCAGGCAAGGGCACTGCCGAGATGCAGGACCGCGCGGCCGGCCTCGCGTTCCGCCTTGAACAGGGCAACGAGCGGTTTGCGCAGTCCCTCCGGCAGTCGGTAGGCCAGCCTCCGCCACGGGCTCTGCGACAGCGTGCGCGCCGGCTGCGTCCGGGCACCGGCCCGGGACGACGGCGCCCCGGCATGCGAGGAGCTGGTCAGCCGGTCATGCAGTCGCTCCACTTGCGCATACGGGATCGAGGTGAAGGACTGCAGGGTGGCGGCGTGACGCACGAAGCGCACGCGCTCTCGGCTTTCCGGCAGGGTCGCCAACGCCCGGCAGAGCTCGAACTCGATGCGCTGGATGCCGCTGGGTCGGGGATTTGCCGCGGCATACTGGAACAGGTCCTCGACATCGACCCAGATCTTGCTGTCCAACACCATGCTCCCTCAGTTGCGACGAGACCGACCTGGACCAGCCGCGTCCGCCGCCTCCTGCGCCCGAGCTTCGTCACACCCGGTCGCGTCGTCGATAGGCCCTGCTACACCGCCGGCCGATCTGCTAGCAACGGGCGCCCACCTGTCTAGCCCGCACGGAAACCGAGATGCCGCATCGTCACCTCCCCTTTGATCGGCTGCTGCAGGCGCTCGGTGCCGCGACCTTGGCCACGATGGCCGGCTGCGCGCCGCAGGCCTGCTCCCAGCCGGATGTGGTGGCGTACGTCAACCGGACCGCCGCCGCGCATGACCTCGACGTGATCGGCCTCGACGGACCGATCGGGCAGCGTCCGTTGCCCGGACGCCCGATGGCCATCTGTTCGGCCTGGATGCTCGAGCGCAATCCGGGCTTCCGGCCCGGCAGCGCCCTGCCGCCGACGCTGCGCATCGCGCGGACCTACAGTGTGCGGACCATGGCGCAGGGCTACGAGGTGCGGCTGCTGCGCCCGGTGGCTCCGGCTCGCACGATGGCGCGCCTGACGGCTCCAGGCACGACGACTGCCCTGACACGATAGTTTGCGCGAACCGCCTCCGCCCGCGCCCGTTTCCGCATGACACAGAAGGAGGTTCCCATGGGACTGTTCAGCAAGCCGATCAAGACGCTCGACGACCTGTTCGTTCATCTGCTGCAGGACATCTACTACGCCGAGCACCAGATCGCGAAGGCGCTGCCGACGATGATCGAGGGCGCCTCCAACACCCAGTTGCGCGAGGCTTTCCAGAGCCACCTGCAGGAGACCCAGGGCCAGATCTCGCGGCTCGAGGAGGTGTTCCGCATGCATGGCGTCGAGGTGCAGGGTGTCACCTGCGAAGCCATCGACGGCATCCTCAAGGAGGCCAGGCACGTGATGTCGGACGTCGGCGATCCGGACGTGCTGCAGGCCGCGATGCTCGCTTCGGCGCAGGCGGTCGAGCATTACGAGATTGCCCGCTACGGGACGATGATCGCGCTGGCCCGCCAGCTCGGCCGTCGCGACTGCGCGAGCGTGCTGGAGCAGACGCTCGCCGAGGAGAAGGCGACAGACGAGAAGCTCAGCCGCCTCGCGACATCCAGCATCAACCGCGAGGCCGCGTAGGCCGCCCAGGCTGATCAGACCGGTCAGGCCGATCAGGCCGCCCTGGTTCCCGCGTCCCGGTGACCCCACTGCCGCCTGGCTGCGTAGAGCGTGTTGCTCAGCAGGCAGGCGATGGTCATCGGGCCGACGCCGCCGGGAACCGGGGTGATGCGGCCGGCGATGCCGAGCGCCTCGTCGAACACGACATCGCCGATCAGTCGCGTCTTGCCGGCGGCGGTCGGGATGCGGGTGATGCCGACATCGATCACGGTGGCGCCGGGCTTGATCCAGTCGCCGCGCACCAGCCCAGGGCGTCCGGTGGCGACCACCAGGATGTCGCCGCGCCGGGCGTAGGACGCCGTGTCGACGGTATGGATGTGCGCGGTCGTCACCGTGCAGTCGGCATTCAGCAGGAGCTGGCTCATCGGGCGCCCGACCAGGTTCGAGCGCCCGACCACAACGGCGTGCAGGCCGCGCAAGCTGCCGAGTTCCGCGATCAGCAGCATCAGGCAGCCCAGCGGGGTGCAGGGCACCAGTCCGGGATGGCCCAGGGTGACGCGGCCGACATTGACCTGGCCAAGCCCGTCCACATCCTTGGCCGGGTCTATCGCGTCGAGCACCAGGGTGCTGTCGATGCCCGGCGGCAGCGGCAGCTGCACCAGGATGCCGTGCACGTCGGGATCGGCATTCAGCCGCGCCACCAGCGCCAGCAGATCAGCCTGGGTAGTCTCGGCCGGCAGGCTGTGTGCAAACGACCGCATGCCCACCGAGCTTGTCTGGCGCGTCTTGTTGCGGACATACACCTCGCTGGCGGCATCGTGCCCGACCAGCACGACGGCGAGGCCCGGAACGAGCCCGTGCTCGCGGTCGAGCCGGGCGACTTCGGCGCTGATCCTGGCGGTCAGGGTGGCGGCATGCTGCTTGCCGTCGATCAGGCGGGTGTCGATGGTGCTCATGAGGCAGGCCTGTTCGGGCAGCGTGAAGTTTGGACAGGGGAAGAGACGGCATGACTGAGATACGGAAGAACTTCGGCAGCGACAATGTCGGCCCGGCGCACCCGCAGGTGGTCGACGCCATGCTCGAGGCCAACCGCGGCGCGGTCGCATCCTATGGCGGCGATCCCTGGACGGCGCGGCTCGAGGGCCTGGTGCGCGAGATCTTCCAGACCGAGACGACGACCTTCCCGGTCGCCACCGGGACGGCGGCCAACGCGCTCGCGCTGTCGGCGCTGGTCCGGCCGTTCGGCGCGATCGTCTGCGACGAGGTCGCCCACATCATGAACGACGAGGCCGGGGCGCCGGAATTCTTCTCCGGCGGCGCCAAGCTGCTGACCTTGCCGAGCCCGGACGGGCGGCTCGATCCCGCGGCGCTGCAGGCGGCGCTGGCGCGGCGACGGATCAGCGGCGTGCATCAGAGCCCGGTCGAGGCGATCAGCCTGACCCAGGCCACCGAGTGGGGCACCTGCTACCCGACCGCCCAGGTCGAGGCGCTGGCGGATGTCGCGCGCGAGAACCGGCTGCACGTGCACATGGACGGCGCGCGGTTTGCCAACGCGGTGAGCTTTCTCGGGGCCACGCCGGCGGCGGTGACCTGGAAGGCCGGAGTCGACGTGCTGTCGCTCGGGGCCACCAAGAACGGCGCGATGGCGGCGGAGGCGGTGGTGTTCTTCAATCGTGACCTGGCGCGCGAATTCGCGCAGCGGCGCAAGCGGGCCGGCCATCTCTGGTCCAAGCAGCGGTTCCTGAGCGCGCAGTTGACCGGGTATCTGCAGGGTGGCCTGTGGCTGGAGAATGCGGGCCGCGCCAACGCCGCGGCGGCGCGTCTGTCGCAGGGCCTGGCGGCTCTCCCCGGTGCCGAGCTCGTGCAGCCGACCGAAGCCAACGAGGTGTTCGTCCTGCTGCCGGAGCCGCTGGTGCTGCGGCTGGAGGCGGCGGGCTACGGCTTCTACCGCTGGGCCAGCCGACCCGAGCAGGGCGGCTTCGTGGTGCGGCTGGTCTGCGCCTTCGACACGGTGGAGGCGGATGTCGATGCGCTGCTGGAGACGATCCGGCAGGCGGAATGAAGGCCGCAACGAATTGGTAACCTCTGGGGTGCATCACCGGTGTCCTGACTTGCCGACAAGGGGATCATCATGCCGGCCTCAAGCACTCTGGGTCGTCCGTCCGGCACTTCGCGCCGTCTCCGCGGCCTGGGCGCCAAGCTGACTGCGGGGTTTGCGATCCTCACGGCGCTTGCGGTCGGGCTGGGCTGCTTCGAGCTGACCCGGATGGTCAAACTCGATGCCAGCAACGCCGAGATGCGCGACAACCAGCTGCCGAGCGATTACTGGTCCGGCAAGCTGTTCATCGCCCTGAGCGATATGCAGCGCTTCGAGCTACGCTACGCGTTGGCGGCCGATGGCTCCGCCGCTAGCCTCGACCTTGCCGGGAAAACCAGGGACGCCATCACTGCGGTGGAAGCCGACCGGCGGATGATGGTGCCGCTCGAGGATGCGGGCGAGGAACACGCGCGCTATGACGAGTTCGACCGGCTCTGGCCGGGATATCTGGCCGAGGTGAGGTCGACCCTGCAGGGAACCTGGGCCAGCACCAGCGGAGGGGCGAATGCCGCGGCCGCCTACGAAGCGCTGGCAGAGATAGTGCGCTGGGACTTCGACTATAATTACCATATGGGCAACGTCGCGGTCGCAAGCAGCCGCAGCCTGTTCGTCAGAACGTGGCGGTTGTCGGTCGGCGGGATCGCTCTTGTCCTGTTGCTGAGCGTGTTAACGGCCTTCACCCTGATCCGCCATATCAGCCGTCCGATCGCGGCGATGACCACGGCGATGCGCCGGCTTGCCGACCGCGACGGCAGCACCGAGGTTCCGAGCCTCGGGCGTGGCGACGAGATCGGCGGCATGGCGGGTGCCGTGCAGGTGTTCAAGGACAACATGATCAGGGCCGATGCGGCGGCGTCGGAGCTGGAGCGCGCGCGACAGACCGTGGCGCAGCGGACAGCACGGATCGAGGGCCTGGTCGGGAACTTCGAGCGGCAGATCGGCGGCACGGTGGCAGCCCTGGCGGCCGCCTCGACGGAGATGGAGGCAACCGCCCGGTCGATGAGCGGCAATGCCCAGCAGACCGGCCAGCAGGCGACCACGGTGGCCGAGGCGGCACAGAGTTCGGACGCCGGCGTGCAGACCGTGGCGGCGGCGGCGGAGGAACTCGCCTCCTCGATCACCGAGATCAACCGTCAGGTTTCGGCATCGGCGTCGCTGACCGGCAAGGTCGTGCAGAGCGTCCGGCAGACGGACAGCACCGTGCGCACGCTGGCGGAATCCGCCGCCCGCATCGGGCAGGTGGTCGAGCTGATCAACAACATTGCCAGCCAGACCAACCTGCTGGCCCTGAACGCCACCATCGAGGCGGCGCGCGCCGGCGATGCGGGCAAGGGCTTCGCGGTGGTGGCCTCCGAGGTCAAGAGCCTGGCGCAGCAGACCGCGCGCGCGACCGGGGACATCGGTGCCCAGATCGCCGAGGTCCAGCAGGCGACCCATCACGCGGTCGAGGCGATCAAGGAGATCGCGATCCTGATCGAGGAGGTCGGCGCCATCACCACCTCGATCGCCGCCGCCGTCGAGGAGCAGGGTGCGGCCACCGGGGAGATCGCGCGCAACGTCCAGCAGACCGCCGCCAGTACGCGTTCGGTGACCGACAGCATCGACGGCGTCATGCACGCGGCGAATGAGAGCGGCGCCTCCGCCGGCCAGGTGCTCGATGCCGCCGGCGGCCTGTCGCGTCAGGCGGAGGTGCTGTCGGCCGAGGTCAGGGAATTTGTCACCTCGGTCCGGGCCGCCTGAAGCTAAGCCGCCGCCCTGCTGCCGCGTGTCGAGAGGATGGGCAGGCCGCGCCGCAATGCGATGAAGCCGAACAGCAGGATGCCGACCGAGATCTTGGTCCGACGAAGGTGCTCCCCTGCTCCAGCCCCGTCTGTGCGGCGCTTCTGGCATATGCCGCAATTTGTCAGACAAACCCGCGCTATCAAACGGAGTCTGCGCACAGCCCCTTGACCAGGACAACGCCGCCCCGCTGATATCGCTATCCTATAGAAAGCGGGTCCGGGGCCGCCGGCCCCGGCGGGTCGAGGGCAGCGCCCTCGCCTTGCCTCAGCCCGCCAGAGGGGGACGCGACCACCATGAACAAGCTAGGCGTGCACGCCTTCGTCTGGACCGCCGGCTGGAACCGCCAGGATGCGGCCTACGCCATCGGCCAGACCGCGGAACTCGGCTTCGACCTGATCGAGGCGTCGGTGATGGATTTCACCAGCGTCGACGTGGCGGAGACCCGGCGCGAGCTGGAGCGGAGCCACCTCGGCATCACCATGTCGTTCGGCCTCGATGCGTCGATGGACATCTCCAGCGAGGACCCCGACCGCATCAGGCGCGGCGAGCGGCAGCTGGCCGACACCATTGCGGTGGCGCGCGATCTCGGGGCCACGCATCTGTGCGGCATCCTGTATTCGGCGTTCCAGAAATATGCGGTGCCGCCGACGCCCAAGGGCATCGAGAATTCGATCGACGTCATCCGGCGTGTGGCAAGGCAGGCGGCGGCGAGCAACATCACGCTCGGCATGGAAGTGGTGAACCGCTACGAGACCAATATCCTCAACACGGCAGCCCAGGGCGTCGCTTTCTGCAAGCGGGTCGGCGAGCCGAATGTCAGGGTGCATCTCGACTGCTACCACATGAATATCGAGGAAGCCGACGTCGCGGCCGCGATCACCCAGACCGGCGACTATCTCGGCTACTTCCACACCGGCGACTCCAATCGCGGCTATCTCGGCTCGGGCTCGATCGAGTTCGGCAGGATCTTCCGGGCGCTGGTGGCGTCGGGTTATGCCGGCCCGATCACCTTCGAGTCGTTCTCGTCGGCGGTGGTCGGACAGCCGCTGGAAGGCATCCTCGGCATCTGGCGCAACCTCTGGGACGACGGGCGTGACCTCGCGAGCCATGCCAAGCAGTTCACCGAGGCGCATCTGAAGGCAGCGCACGAGGCGGCGCGGCGTCGGCCCACCTCCCTCGACTGATCCCGACATGGTCGCCCCCGGCGCGGTGTTCCTGGGCATCGATCTCGGCACGTCCGCGGTCAAGGCGCTGCTGACGGACATGGACCAGGCGGTGCTGGCGACCGCTTCGCTGCCGCTCGCTACCGCACGGCCGCATCCGGACTGGTCGGAGCAGGCGCCGCAGGATTGGTGGCAGGCGGTCTGCGGGGTGGTCGCAGCACTGCGCCAGGCGGCGCCCGAGGCGATGGCGCGGGTGCGGGGTGTCGGCCTCTCGGGACAGATGCACGGCCTGGTGCTGCTGGATGCGCAGGACAGCGTGCTGCGCCCAGCGATCCTGTGGAACGATTCCCGCGCGAGCGAGGCGGCCGCGTATCTGGCCTCGGTGCATCCGGCGCTCGCCGCCATCGCGGGCGCCCCGCACTCGACCAGCTTCTGGCCGGCCAAGCTGCTCTGGCTGACGCGCCACGAGCCGGAGGTGCTCGGGCGCGCGCGACACATGCTGTTGCCGAAGGACTATGTCCGGTGGTGCATGACCGGGCGCTACCAGACCGATGCCTGCGACGCCGGGGGCACCGCGATGCTGGATGTCGCCGGGCGCGACTGGTCGGAGCCGATCCTTGCCGTCTGCGGCGTCACCCGCCTGGTCCTGCCGGACGTGGTGGAGGGCGACCAGGCTGCCGCCCTGCTGGCCCCGTCGGTCGCGGCCGAGTGGGGCATCGCGACGGATCGGGTCGTCGTTGCTGGGGGCGGTGGCGATTCCGCGACCGGGGCCATCGGCATCGGCGCGATCGCCGACGGCGACGCCACCATCTCGCTCGGCACCTCGGCGCAGGTGTTCGTGACCACCGATCGCTACCGGCACGCGGTCGAGTTCGGCGTGCAGAGCTTCCCGCACGCCTTGCCCGGGCGCTGGTGCCAGGCCGGAGCGGTGCTGAACGGCGCCAGCGCGCTGGCCTGGGCGACGCGGCTGTTCGGCCAGGACGATCCCGGGACGCTGCTGGCCGAGGCCCAAGCCCAGTCCGAGAAGACGCCCGGGGGTCCCGGGCGCCTGCTGTTCCTGCCGTACCTGACCGGGGAGCGCTGCCCGCACAACGACCCGCATGCGCGCGGCGTGCTGTTCGGCCTGACCCCGGCCGCCTCGCGCGCCGAGATCGTGCGGGCGGTGCTCGAAGGCGTCGCCTACAGCCTGGCGGACGCCCTCGCCTGCCTGGCCCGCGCCGGAACCACGGTCGGGCACGCGGCCATCGTCGGCGGCGGCGCGCGCAGTGCGTACTGGACCCGCATCATCGCCGATGTCATCGGCGTGCCGGTGATCCGCTACGCGGGCGGCGAGACCGGACCGGCGTACGGCGCCGCGCGGCTGGCGCGGCTTGCGGTGACCGGCGAGGCCCCGGAGGCGGTCTGCGGCAAGCCGCCTCTGCTCGACCGGACGATGCCGGACATGGGTCGGCATGCGCGCTACGAGCTCGGGTTGGCACGGTTCAGGTCCCTGTACCGGGCGCTGCGGGACGAGTTCCGGGGCTAGGAGACCGTCCGACAATGCTACTACGCCGGCGATCCCCCGCTTTCTCGGCCGACGCGCCTTTCTCCGCTTCCGGTGCTCACGGCCCCACTGTCAAGCATTGGGCGGCCGCTCCGCTCCGGTTCTCGAAAGACATGCCGGGCGTGCCGCTACGCGGCACTCTCGCTCGGCGTAGCGCATTCTCAGACGGTCTCCCAGAGCATGATGCATGCATCATGCTCCGCTTGAGAGTGAAATAGAGCAGCTTTATGAGTTAGTTGGCATCGCGAAGCGATTCCAACTAACATCATGCTGCTCTATAGAGCCTGATCCGATCGATCGGGCTCCATTCGACTTTGAAAAGAGCAGTTCGAGATCGGTCGTAGCCGCGCCTTCGAGCACGGGCGCCGGCGCGAAAACCGGCTGGGCGGCGCGCCAGCGCGGCCTGCAACGTCTCGGGCAGATGAACTATGCAGTGGCCGGGCGGGACGGCAAGGTGCCGATCATCGAACGCGAGCCGACCGACGCCTGAGGATCAAGCCATGCCTATCCATGCCGCCACCGGCAATCCTGCGACCCATCGCTCCGACTATGCTTCCGGCAACCGGCCGCGCCGTCATCGGCATCTGCTCCGGCACGCGCTGAACCTCGACGACTTCGAGCGCATGGTGGAGTACCGGCTACCACGGGCCGTATTCGGCTATGTCGCCGGAGGGGCCGAGTCCGGTGGTTCGCAGCGCCACAACCGCGCGGTCTTCGACCGGTGGCGGTTCATAACCCGGATCCTGCGCAATGTCTCACAGCGGAGCACGTCCACGACACTGTTCGGCCGCGCCTATGCAGCACCCTTCGCGATCGCCCCGATGGGCGCATCCGCGGTGGTGGGATATGACGCCGACAACCGCATGGCGCGCGCGGCGCGGGACGCGAACATCCCGTTCATCCTGAGCGCCAATTCGATCACGCCGCTGGAAGAACTTGCCCAGACAAACCCGCATGCCTGGTTCGCGGCGTACCAGAAGGCGGACGCCGACAACATACGCACCATGTGCGATCGCGTGGCGTTAGCGGGATACGACGTGTTCATGCTGACGGTGGACGTGCCGGTCGGATCGAACCGCGAGAACAACATACGAAACGGCTACACGATGCCGCTCCGTCCGACGCCGCGCCTGGCACTCGACGGGCTGCGCCATCCGCGCTGGCTGGCGGGGACCGGTCTGCGCACGGTCATGCGGCGCGGCGTGCCGGCCATCAGCAACATCGATCCGGTGGCGCGCCCGACGATCTTCTCCCGCTCGCTCGGCGGCGTCACCGGACATGCCGCCTTTGCGTGGGAACAGGCCGAGCTGATCCGCCGCCACTGGCCCGGCCGGTTCGTGCTCAAGGGGATCCTGTCGAAGGAGGATGCGCGGATCGCGCGCGAAAGCGGCGTCGACGGGATCGTGGTCTCGAACCATGGCGGTCGGCAACTCGACGGCGCGGTGTCGCCGATGGACGTGCTGCCCGAAATCCGCGGCGAGAGCGGCGCGATGACGGTATTCGCCGATAGCGGCTTCCGGCGCGGCACCGACGTGTTGAAGGCGCTCGCCCTCGGCGCGCACTGCATCCTGATCGGCCGGCCGTTCCTGTTCGCCGCCGCGCTGGCCGGCGAGGCCGGCGTCGAGCATGCGATCAGGCTGCTGGCCAAGGAGATCGACACGGATCTTGCCCTGCTCGGGCTCGATGCGATCGATCAGGTGGATGCCGGCATCCTGCGCTGACCGGGGTTGACGATCATGCGCAGGCCTGCCGCCGGGATGTCATGCCGAACGCTGGAGCAGGCGCCGTTACGGTCCCGCCACCACTGTCCCGTCATCGCCCGCTACGACCGGTAACTGTATGTAGCTCGCCGCATCCGGCGCATGGAACACCCGGTCGGTCGCCTTGATGTAATCGCCCGGCTTGGCGAAGAAGATGTTCGGCACGTAGCTCTGCGGGTTCCGGTCGTAGAGCGGAAACCAGCTCGATTGGACCTGCACCATGATCCGGTGGCCGGGCAGGAAGACGTGGTTCACGTTCGGCAGTGCCAGCGTATAGGCCACGACCTTGCCCGGCGGGATCGCGCTCGGGTGGGCCGGATCGTCGCGATAGCGGCCGCGCAGGATGTCCATGCTGACGCCGAGCTCGTATCCGCCGAGCTCCGGCTGGTCCGGCACGCTGTCGGGATAGACGTCGATCAGCTTGACCACCCAGTCCGCGTCCGTGCCCGTCGTCGACGCCATCAGGTGCGCGACCGGCGCCCCGGTGATTGTGACCGGCGCCTTCAAGGGCGCCGTACTGTAGCTCAGGACGTCCGGCCGGCCGTCCGCGAAGCGCTGGTCGTCGACGAGCCACGTGTGCCAGGTCGAATCGTCTGCATAGGTCGGCCGGATCGGCCGCAGCCGATAAGGCACCGGCTTGGCCGGATCCGACACGTACTCGTCATACGCGGTCGTTCCCACTCCCGGCCGCAGGAACGATAACCCGAAGTCGGCCTGGAGATAGAGCGCGCGTCCCGTGTCGGCGCACGCCGCACAGGCCTGCGGCCAATTGGCATAGGTGCGCCAGGTATCGGAGCCGGTCTGGAAGGCGGTGACCGGTGCAATGTGCGCGGGCGCCGCTCCATCCTTGAGCCGCGCGTCGAGGAAAGGCAGCATCACATGCTTTCGGAACCAGGCGCCGGTGTCACCGCCCCAGTCGAATGGTCCGAGCGCGTTGCCCTTCGTGTTCGCCTGCCCATGGAACCAAGGTCCCATCACCAGGAACCGGTCGGACGCGTCGCCCTTGGCCGCGGTCGCCGCAAAGGCGGCGATTGCGCCGTAGATATCCTCCTGGTCCCATTGGCCTTGCACGAATAGCGTCGGCACGGTGAGCTTCGCGCGTGCCAGCAGCTTGTCCACCGCTTGTCCCTGCCAGAACCCGTCATAGGCGGGATGGCTTGTCAGGCGCTGCCAGAACGGCAGCTGCCTCAGCCCCATCGCATTCCCGAATGCGCCGGCTGAAACGTGCTTGAGATAAAGGGGAAAGTCATCATGTCCGGCCGCCCACCATTTCAAACTCGAATCCTTCGACGCGGTCTGAGCATAGATGTAGTCCATCATCTCCTCGCGAAATGCGCCGTGATGAAACCAGTCGTCCCCGATCCAGGTGTCGACCATCGGGTTGATCGGAACCGCCGCCCTGAGCGCCGGGTTCGGGTTGATCAGGCTCATCAGCGTCGTGAAGCCATCGTAGCTGGTGCCGATGGTGCCGACGCGACCGTTCGACTCAGGAACGTGCTTCACCAGCCAGCCGATCGTGTCGTAGGCATCGGTGCTGTGATCGACCTTGGTATCATTGAGAGGACCCACCAGCGGCCGGTTCATCACGTAGTCGCCGTTCGACTTGTACTTGCCGCGTACGTCCTCGACCACAACAATGTAGCCGTCGCGGACGAGATCGCGAAACGCGTAGCGCATTGCCTCGGCGACACTCGGCGTCTCGACGTTACCCGTGAGCTTGTCTGCGCTATACGGCGTCCGGTCGAGCATGATCGGCCCGTGCTTGACGCTGTGGGGCACGATGATGACCGCATGCAGCCGCACGCCGTCACGCATCGGGATCATCACGTTACGCTTGTCATAATCGTATTCGCTCAGGACCGGCCTGAAATGGGCGGGGATGTCGCCGCCGACACCCTGTCCCGAACCGCTTGCGGCGTCGGAGGCCGGCTGATGCGCCTTCGACGGCATCGCGGGCGCGGCCTTCGAACCGGAGACGTCCTGTGCCATCGCCGCTGCACAATGCGAACCTCCCAGCACCATCATTACGGCCAGAACCGATCGTCTGTTCGTCATCGCGCTACTCCGGGTCGTGTCAGCACGGAGCGATTCCAGCCAACGTCATGATGCTCTAGAAGCTCGTCCGGTTCTCGGTCTGGGCGACCGACCGGTCCGGGATGCCGGGGCTGCCGGATACCGAGAATGCGCTCACGCCCGACAGCGAAAAGGCCGACGCCTGGCCGCGTCCGGTCGCGAACAGCCGGAAAATGTCGGCGCCGGCCACGTCATCCATTGCGAACACCGGCCGTGCGTCGGGTGCATCGAACGCGATCTCGATGTTGCTCATCTCCAGCTTGCGCACATGGCGCATGAAGAATCCCGAAGCCGGCAGCGTGCCCATCCGGCGCGGTTCGGGATAGCCCTTGATGTCTTCCGGCACCTGCACCGCCGCCATGCCGGCGGTGCCCCCGCCGGGCGCCTGGATCAGCACGTTGTCGATCCGCACGTCCTCGATCGCGTGGCCCGGGATGCCGGCCAGGATCGATGGCATCGGGCTGCTTGCCTGGCAAACGAGATCGCTGATCAGGATACGACGCATGCGGCCGACAGGCACTCCCGCAGGGCCTCGCATGCGCGCGCCGAGACGCAAATAGAGTGGCGGCGCGTTGCGGATGTCGCGCATCGTGTTGCCCGAGAAGGTCACGTCCTCGCAGACGCCGCCATCGACGGTTTCCAGCGCAAAGCCGCGGCATGTCTCGAAGGTGCAGCCCGAGACGGTGATGTTGCGGTAGCCGCCGTTGCTTTCGGTGCCCGCCTTGATGCGCCCGGTATAGGCGCGCTCGCCGGCATTGATCCGGTCGAAGCGCTGGAACGTGCCATCGAGCAATGTGCCGACCAGGTAACCGCCGGTCACGTGGCAGCCGGTGATCGATACGTTCTCGGTCATGCGCGCGGCGCCGAGCGCGTACGAGCTCTTGAGACAGATCCCGTCATCCTCGGGTGAGTTCACGATGCAGTTCGAGATCGCGACGTTGCGGCAGCAATCGATGTCCATGCCGTCGCGGTTGGTGTCGATGCGGAGTGCGTCGATCACCAGGTTGTCGACGCCGGTTGCCAGGATGCCGAAATGGCCGCCGCGCAGGATGGCGAAATCCCGCAGCGTGACGTTGTGGCAGTGCTTCAGGGCAATCGTCTTGTTGGCGACGCCCGGTGCGTGCACGAGCGGCAGTCCGGTGTCCCAGTCGTAGGTCCGGCTCAGGGCGGACCCGTCGATCAGGCCGGCGCCGAGGATTGCCACATCGTGCAGGTTCTCGCCCCAGATCAGGCTGTTGTGCCAGTGGTTGTGACCGAAATCCTGGTAGGCCTCCCAGGGCGCGTTGCTCTCGGCCGCGTCGTAGCCGCCTTGCGTCGTGCCGTGGCGCGGCACGCTGGCGGCCTTGATCGTGGCGCCGGTCTCCAGCAGCAGGCTGACGCCGCTCGCAAGACGGATCGAAAAGCACAGGTAGGTCCCGGCCGGCAACCGCACAGTGCCACCGCCACGGGAGGCTGCTTCATCGATGGCGCGGTTGATCGCGGGGCTGTCGATCGCCTGCCCGTTGCCTGCCGCGCCATAGTGCCGCACGTCGAGGGCGGGGGCGCCGCCACCGGACGCTGCGGCGGATGCCACGGCGCCCGGGGCACCAAGCAGCGCACCGGTGGCTCCGAGCAGGTGACGTCGCGTGATGGTCATGCGGGAGTTCCCTCGGCAACCGCGGTCCGGCGCCGGTCCGTCAGATCGCTGCCAGCGCGTGCAGGATGCGGGCCCAGGAGCGGATGCCGCGGTGGAAGCTGTCGACGTCGTATTTCTCGTTCGGCGAGTGGATGCGGTCATCGTCGCGGGCAAAGCCCACCAGCAGGGCGTTCATGCCGAGCGCCTGCTGGAGTTCGCCGACCACCGGGATCGAGCCCCCGGAGCCGATGGTGACGGCAGGGCGCCCCCACTCCTCCCCGAGGGCGCGCAGCGTGGCGGCAAGCGGGGCGCCGTCGAACGGCACCGCGCAGGCCGGCGAGCCGCCGTGCGGGCGGAATTCGACCGCGCAGTCGCCAGGGATGCGGCTTCGCACGTAGTCACGGAAGGCGGCTCGGATGCGCTCGGGCTCCTGGCCGGCGACCAGCCTGAACGAGATCTTGGCCGAGGCCTTGGCCGGCAGCACGGTCTTGAAGCCGGGCTCCTGGTAGCCGCCGGAGATGCCGTTCACCTCGCAGGACGGCCGCGCCCAGGTCTGCTCGAGTGCGCTGTAGCCGCGCTCGCCGGCCGGGATCGACAGGCCCACCGGGCCGAGGGCGGCCTCGTCGGTCAGGCCGATGCGGTTCCAGGCGGCGCGCACCGCTTCGGGCACGTCGGTCACGCCGTCATAGAAGCCGGGCAGGGTGACCCGGCCGGCCTCGTCGCGCAGCCCGGCGATGATGTCGGCCAGGACATGGATCGGATTGCGTGCGGCATTGCCGAAGATGCCGGAATGCAGGTCGCGGTCGGCGGCCGAGATCACGATCTCCTCGCCGACCAGGCCGCGCAGCATGGTGGTGATCGCCGGGATCTCGTGCCCGACCATGCCGGTGTCGCAGATCAGCGCGACGTCGGCTCGCAATTCGTCCGCATTGGCCTTGAGGAACGGCAGCAGGTTCTCGCCGCCGCTCTCCTCCTCGCCCTCGAGGATGATCGAGACCAGGACCGGCAGCTCGCCTTCCGCTTCGCGCAGCGCGCGGCAGGCTTCCAGGAAGGTCATCACCTGGCCCTTGTCGTCCGAGGCCCCCCTGGCGATGATGGCGCCGTTGCGGACCACGGGCTCGAATGGCGCGGTGTCCCAGAGGGACAGCGGATCGATCGGCTGCACGTCATAGTGGCCGTAGAACAGGACATGCGGGCCGTGCCGCGCCGACCGGTCGTGCGCCACCACGATCGGGTGGCCGGGCGTCTCGCGCACCGAGGCGTCGAAGCCCATGCCGCCCAGCAGGTCCGACAGCCATCCGGCGGCGCGCCTGCAGTCGCCGGCATGGTCCGGCTGGGTGGAGATGCTGGGGATGCGCAGCAGGTCGAACAGGCGCGCGAGGCTGGGCTCCAGGTTGGCGTCGATTTGAGCCAGCGTCCTGTCTCTTGCGCCTTCTGGGTCGCCTGCACTCATGAAAAAACCCGATATTCTATTGCCGTCCCGGCGATCCGCCGTATGGCCGCATATCGTGCAGGATGTCGCGCAGGCTGTCGAGGTAGAGCGCCTGGCTGTTCTCGTGCACCAGGCGGCGCAACGCACCACGGCGCACCGTGTTCCAGGTCTCCGGGTCGTCGTACAGCCGCAGCACCCCGTCGGCGAAGCGGGCCGGATCGTCGGTGCCGCCGTTCATGATCTCGGCCTGGTCGGTCCAGCCGACCTGGCCGCAGAGTAGGCCGGTGGCTACGACCGGCAGGCCGAAGGCGGCGGCCTCGTGCACCTTGAACGGGATGCCGCCGGCGAAGCGCGTGGGGGCGATGAACACGCGATGGTGGTCGTATAGCGCCTCGAGGTCGTCGACGCTGCCGATCAGGTCGACACGCGGATGCCGGCCCAGGGCGGAGAGGTCGATCCCCCGCCGCACGAAGCCCGCGACGGTGAAGCGGACGCCGGGCGGCAGCCGGTGATCGAGCAGCGGTAGCACCTGCTCGATGAACCATTCGAGACTGTCATGGTTGGGCGAGTTCGCATCGTGGATGGCGCCCAGGAAGAGCAGTCCGTTGCGTTGGCTCCAGGTCGAGCGCGTCGGCGTCGGCAGCTTGAGATGGCCGAGCACGGAGACGTTGCTGTGCCCGGCACGCCGGACCAGGGCCGCGTCGGCCTCGTTCACCGCGATGATCTTCTGGCAGAAATAGGCGCAGGCCAGTTCCCGCTGCAGCGCCTGGTCCAGCGTGTCGGGCTGCGGCAGGCCGAGCACCCGGTTCTGCTCGACGGTGCGCGGGGCTGCGATGGCTTCGGTGTCGAGTACGAAGCCATGCGCCGGCAGGAACGAGGAGGCGTCGCCCAGAATCGGCAGCAGCCGTTCCAGGTTGTGGGTGCGGCCGATCCAGACGATGTCGAAGTAGCCGGCGCGCTCCTCGATGAAGCCGGGCAGCGCCTCCATGCCGCGCTCGTACAGGATCTCCGCGGTCTCCGGCATATCCCGGTAGATCTCGATCGGGCTGGCGGTCGCCTTGTAGATCGGGAACACGCTGACCTGGTGGCCGAGGGCCGCCATGCTGTGGATGATGTCGTTGGAGCGCACGTAGCCCGCGCCGAGGTTGCGCAGCGGGATGCGGTCCTCGATGAACAGGATGCGCAGGCTCAGGGCGCCGGCCTCGATCTCGCCGGCGCCGCGCGGCAAGACGCGCGGACGCGGCGAGCGCGCGTGCACGGCGTTGCGCAGGCGTGGCGGGTGCTGGTAGCGCAGCCAGTCCATGTGCTTGGACAGGAAGATCTTGTGGTTGCGCAGCATCAGACGGCTCGATGCGGCGGCATCGGCGGAGCCGTATTCGAAATGCTGGATCACCACCGACGGGTCGTAGAGGATGCGGTAGCCCGCCTTGCGCAGCCGCACGCACAGGTCCGCCTCCTCGTAGTAGGCCGGCCGGTAGTCGTCGTCGAAGCCGCCGAGCTGCTTGACCAATCCAGTGCGGAACATCAGGAATGCGCCGGAGCAGAAATCCACATCACGCAGGAAGTTGGCTTCCGGGGTGTTCGGATCGGCATCGCGCAAGTAGCCGTACGTGGTGCCGTCACGCCAGATGATGGAGCCGGCTTCCTGCAACTGGCCGTTGGTGCGTATGCATTTGGCGCCGACGGCGGCGATCGAGGGCTCGGAGAATAGCCGGTCGATGGCGCGCTGGCAGGCGTTGATGCCGAGCAGCAGGTCGTTGTTGAGGTAGAGCAGCGCCGGTGCTGTGACCTCGCCGAGTGCTGCGTTGCAGCTCTCCACGAAGCCGGCATTGTACGGAAAGCGGATCAGCTTGGCGCCGGTGATGTGGCGCTCGACATGGCGCGTCTCATCCGACGAGCCGGAATCCACCAGGATCAGCTCGATGGCGCCGGGGAAGTTCGCCCGCAGCGAGGCCATCGCCATCATGGTGAGGGCGAACTGGTTGTGCAGCACGACGATGACGCTGAGTGCCGGCGCCACGCTTGCGGCTAGGCGAAAATCGAGGCCGTCGCGGGCGAGTTGCGGCAGCATCGCCTCCGCGGAGCGGGCGAACAGCTGCTTGCACTGCAGCTCGGCAATCGGTTCCGCGATGCGGCCGAGCGTGCCGGACGCCATGCGCGACAGCCAGTGCGCAAACGCATCCCTGAAGGCGCCGCCTTCGAGATCCGCCTGCACGCGTCCGCTGCAGTAATAGTGCAGCAGGTCGATGTCGGCGTGCGGCCGCCGGCGCTCCTCGGCGCCGTGCTTGAGGAAATGCTCGTAGGTGTTGCGGAAGCGGCCGCTCTCCACCGCGCTCTGCACATCCGGATAGGTCGCGGCGTAGTAGGCTTCGGAGAACCATTGCAGCGGCTGGTAATCCTGCGGCCGCGTGTTAGTCAGGTAGTGGTGCAGCGCGCATCGGTAGCCGCCGCCGGCGATCGCGGCTGCGACGTCCGGATGCGTGGCCATGTACCAGGCCGGATCGAAATACCACGAGATGCGGCCGAACGAGCCGGCGATGCAGCCGCCGGTCAGGAACTGCATGAACGAGCCGCCCGCGGTGACGGGAGAGCGATCCTCGTCCGGCTTGTTGTACCGGTAGAGCGTCGCATCGAACAGCCAGTGGCCGCTGCGGAATTCCTGGTCGCCGAGGCTGAGATAATGGTCGTAGCCGTTCAGCAGGCCGTGCCGGTCCAGGACGCCGCGGCTGATATCGGCATTGCTGCTGAGATAGAAGCTCTCCGAGAACAGCCAGTGCGGTGACCGGTCGCGGAAGCCTTCGGCGCAATAATGCGAGAATCCCGATGCGATGGCGCCGCGCACGACGAGGGCGGCCACATCCGGGTTGGTGTCAAGATAGTAGCCCTCGTCGAAGAACATGTTCGGCGAGTGCCCGAGGCGGCCGCCGTACTGGCGGTAGAATGTCTCGAGGTCGGCAAGGCCGGCGGCGCGCATCTGCTCGGGTGCCGCGGGATACTCGCCGAGATACCAGGCCGCGTCGAACCTCGACCAGACCGGACTGCGTGCAGCCGGCTCGAAGTCGCACAGGTCCCCTGTGGTGTTGACCGGGAGCATCTCGATGCGTGCTTCGTTCACGAGCCAACCGCCATGATGTTCCGGGCCTGCGGCACCGGATTAGCACGTCCACCACGCCGGCGGTAAAGTTCTCGCGAGGTTTATGACAAGACCGTTAGTTGGACCGATCCCAAAACGAAAGCCGCACTGGCGATCAGTTCAGGCGTCCGCGCAGAAAGCCGAGCGCCGGCAATGGCCGCCAGCTGCGCGGCAGGTCGGCACGCCGGATCGGCGCCACGCTGTACGACGGGACCGGCTGGCGCGACAGGCGCAGGAACTGCGCGTAGGCGCGAACCTGCTGCTCGCGCCAGGCCTGGTCGGCGAGTGCCGCGTCGCGGGTCGGGTAGATCTCGGCGATGCGCGCGGCACGGCCAGAGGTTGCGATGACCGCCCAGATCCGGTCGTCCCGGCGTGCATTCCGCACCTGATCGAGCGTGACGATCTCGCTCATGCGTCCTCCAGCTTGGGGATCGACGAAACCATGAGAGGCGTGGCACCCGCAAGCGCCGGGACTGTCGGGGAACCGCCGCCCCGGCTGCCGCGACCTTGCGCTGCCGTGTTCTTGATGCGGAGGCGTCAGCGAGCTAGAGCAGCATCCGGTCGATGAGGCTGCTCTATCATACGAGAGGCGGGGCACGATCCGTCGCGCCCCTGGAGCCAGACATGTTGCGCCTGATCATCACGCTGCCGTTCCTGATTGCCCTGGTCGTGTTCGCGTTCAAGAACCAGCAGGTGGTCACGCTGGACCTGCCCTACGTCTATAGCGGGCAGTCCACCCTGGCGATGGTGGTGATCGTCGTGGCGCTGGTGTTCTTCCTGATCGGCGGCCTGGCGGTGTGGTTCGCCGAGTTGCGGCAGCGGCGGCGGGCGCGGCGGGCCGAGAGCACCATCCGCTCCCTCGAGGCGCAGGTCACCGATCTCCGCCAGCAGCTGGCGCAGTCGGCGGCGCAGCACAGCCTCGCGCAGCAGGGGGTGCCCGCCACCGCCACCACCACCTACCTGCCGGCGACGCAGCCGCCTTCGGCGTTCTGACCGGGCATGCCGCAGGATCGCCGTACCCGGCTGATCGCAGCACTCGATACCGCCGACCTGGGTGAGGCGCAGCGCTGGGCGGCGGCGGTGGCGCCCTACGCCGGCGCGATCAAGCTCGGGCTCGAATTCACCTATGCCCAGGGGCTTGCCGAGGTGCGGCGCCTTGCCGGATCGGCCAGGCTGTTCCTCGACCTGAAGCTGCACGACATCCCGAACACCGTGGCCGGCGCGCTGCGCAGCCTGGCGCCGGCGCGGGCCGCGATGCTCACCATCCATGCCGCCGGCGGCCCGGCGATGATCACTGCCGCACGCGAGGCGTGCGACGCCATGCCCGAACGCCCGCTGCTGCTGGCGGTGACGGTGCTGACCAGCCTGGACGCGGACGCCTTGCACCAGACCGGGATCGCCGGCGGTCCGCGACAGCAGGTGATGCGGCTCGGCCGGCTGGCCATGCAGGCCGGCGCCGACGGGCTGGTCTGCTCGCCGCACGAGGTGGCGATGTTGCGGGACGCTCTGGGCGATGCGCCGGTGCTGGTGGCGCCGGGGGTGCGGCCGGAGGGCTCGGCGTCCGGCGACCAGAAGCGGGTGATGACTCCGGGGGAGGCGGCACAAGCGGGTGCCGACTGGATCGTCGTCGGGCGCCCGATCACCCGGGCCGGCGATCCCGGCGCCGCTGCGGCTGCCATCGCGGCCGAGCTCGCGTAGGTCCCGCTCCGGATGACGCAGGTCAAGATCTGCGGCCTGAGCGACGAAGCCGGCTGCGACGCGGCGGTGGAGCATGGCGCCGACTGGCTGGGCTTCGTCTTTTTTGCGAAATCGCCGAGAGCGGTCGATCCGGCGCGCGCCGCTGCCCTGTCGGCCCGCTATGCCGGCGGCCCGGGCCGGGTCGGCCTGTTCGTGCGCGCCGACGATGATGCCATCCGGGCCTGCCTGGACCGGGTGCGGCTGGACGCCCTGCAGATCTACGACACCGCCGAGCGCGCGGCCGTGATCCGGGCGCGATTCGGCGTGCCGGTCTGGCTCGCCTGCGGCGTCGGCGATGCCGCCGATCTCCCGGTCGCGGCGCTGGCCGACCGGATGCTGCTCGAGAGCCGGCCGCCCGCGGGCGGCGACCGGCCCGGCGGCAACGCCACGCGGCTGGACTGGCAGTTGCTGGCGGACTGGCAGGCGCCAGGTCCGTGGATGCTGGCGGGCGGCCTCGATCCCGGCAATGTCTCGCAGGCCATGCGCGTCACCAGGGCGCCAGCGGTCGATGTCTCGTCCGGGGTCGAGTTCGAGCCGGGGCGCAAGGACCCCGCCCGGATCGCAGCCTTCCTGGGTGCCGTGCGCGCGGCCGACCGGGCCTAGTGGTAATAATCTGACGGAAGAGTCGTCAGGTTTTACCACTAGCCTTTGATTTGGCGGGCCGATTCACCTGCCGCTCGGGTAGTGAGCGTCAGGATCGGACCACTAGCTGGTCCGCCTGGGGCGGCACTCGCACAGCAGCTCTTGCCGGATCTCGGCGGCGAGGCGTGGGTTGGCGCGGCGGATCTGGCCGATCCGCAGCGCGGCGGCGGTGCCGGGCGGTGGGTTGCTCTCCCAGTTCTCCAGGAACAGCAGGTCCGACGACAGGCGCTCGATGATGGCCTGGCTGCTGTGGAAAGCAGACAGCGCGCGCTGCGCCGCGGTGGTTCTAGGCAGGCTCGTCTTCATCGTCTCCGTCCGCAGCAGGGTTGACCCTGTCTCTGGCGTTGCGGCTGGCCGGTTGAACCAGGCCATCCCGATGATGAAGATAAAGAACCCACCAGCGACTTCAAGCATTCCCTGCCCATTCCGCTTGGAATTTTGATGGACCGGATCGTGCAGTTCAAATCGTGTTGATGGTCCTGTGACTATTTTTTAAGTAATAATTCAAGACTACTCACCGGCGACATAACCCGCCTGCGCCACCGCGGCCCTGATCGCGGACCGATGCGCCTCGCCCTGCCAGCTCAGGATGCCGGTCGCCAGGTCGACCTGCGGGCGCGCCACGCCCGGAACCGCGCTGGCCGCGGCCGTTACGGCGCGGACGCAGTGCGCGCAGGTCATGCCGTGCACTTCGATGCGTGGCTCGCTGGTGTCCATGGCGCAGTATTCTCCGTTGGAGCATGATCCGACCGATCATGCTCGGCTGTCGTGCCCGAGACCCCCTATATAGGAGGCCTGAACCGAAGCGGCTCTGGCAGACGACAAGGAGGGCATGATCCGACAGATCATGCTCCAGGGAGAGGTGCGAATGGACGGCATGGGGATACCTGCCCCGCCTGACGGAGCGCAGGACGGGATTGGACGGGCCCGCGCACGGGTCGTGGATCTGGCAATCGATGGCATGACCTGCGCCTCCTGCGCCGGGCGCGTCGAGCGCGCCCTGAGCCAGGGCGACGGCGTGCTGTCGGCATCAGTCAATCTCGCCACCGAGCAGGCGCGCGTGTCGGTCAGTGCCGGCCGCGGCGAGGATGATGCGGCGTTGGCGGCCCGGCTGCGGGACGCCGTGCAGCGTGCCGGCTACGGCGCCCGCGTGCTGCCGCCCGAGCCGGACGGCGCGGCCGGCGAGACCGCGGCGCTGGACCGGCGCGAGCGCCTGCACCTGGTGCTGGCCTGCCTGCTGTCGGCGCCGCTGCTGGCCTCGATGCTGCTGCATGCCGGCTTCATGCTGCTGCACCAGGCCGAGCTGCCACAAGACAGCCTGGCGGCACAGATGATGCTGCCCGGCTGGCTGCAGTTCCTGCTGGCGACCCCGGTGCAGTTCTGGCTCGGCTGGCGCTTCTACCGGGCCGGAGCGTCCGCGGTCCGCCATGCGAGCGGGAACATGGACCTGCTGGTGGCACTCGGCTCGAGTGCGGCCTGGGGTTTGAGCACGGTCTCGCTGCTGCGCGGCTCGCCGGCGCTGTATTTCGAGAGCTCGGCGCTGATCATCACCTTCATCCTGTTCGGCAAATGGCTGGAGCGGGGGGCGCGGCGACGCGCGGCCAACTCCGTGCGGGCGCTCGCCGCCCTGCGGCCAGACCTGGCCCTCCGGCTCGACGCGGCCGGCCTCGAACAGGAAGTTCCGCTCGGCGATGTGCGCGTCGGCGACCTGCTGGTGGCGCGTCCCGGCGGCCGGATCGCCGTGGACGGAACGGTCCGCGAGGGCGAGAGCAGTGTCGACGAGCAAGTGCTGACCGGGGAGAGCCGGGCGGTTGCCAAGGTCCCCGGCGACACAGTGGTCGCTGGCAGCCTCGCGGTGGATGGCCGGCTGGTCATCCTCGCCGGCGCGGTCGGCGCCGAGACACGCCTCGCCGGGATCGTGCGGCTGATCGAGACCGCGCAGGCGTCGCGCGCGCCGGTGCAGCGCCTGGTCGACCGGGTCAGCGCCATCTTCGTGCCGGTCGTGCTGGGGCTGGCGGCATTGACCCTGCTCGGGTGGTGGGTCGCGACCGGCCGCTTCTCGCTGGCGCTGCTCGATGCGGTCTCGGTGCTGGTGATCGCCTGCCCGTGCGCGCTCGGCCTGGCCACGCCGGCTGCCCTGGTGGCCGGGATCGGCGCCGCGGCGCGGGCCGGCATCCTGATCCGCGATGCCGCGTCGATCGAGCGGGCGCGGGGCGTCGGCATCGTCGCCTTCGACAAGACCGGCACGCTGACCGAAGGCCGTCCGGTGCTCGACCGGGTGATCCCGGCGGATGGCGGCGGGCATTATGAAAAGGCGGCCGAGCTGTTGTCGTTGGCCGCCGCGATGCAGGCAGGCAGCGAGCATCCGCTGGCCGAGGCCGTGCGGGCCTCGTCCGGCCATTCCGTGACGCTGCCGGCGGAGCGCTTCGTCGCGGTTCCGGGCCGTGGCGTCACCGCGCGGGTCGGCGGACGCTCGCTGCTGCTCGGCAGCCGGCGGATGATGGAGATCGAGGGCCTGGCGCCGACGGGGGCGCTGGCCGAGGCCGCCGAGCGCATCGATGCCGAGGGCGGCACGGTCTCGTTCCTCGCCGAGCGGGCGGCGATCGACTGGAGCGGCCGGCGGGGCGGCGAGCGTGTGGCGGCCGGTGGCCGGATCCTGGGGCTGCTCGGCTTCTCGGATACGGTCCGACCGGGCGCCGCGCGCGCCATCGCCCGGCTGCGCGGCATGGGTATCATGTCGGTGATGCTGACCGGAGACGGCGAAGGCGCCGCGCGTCACGTGGCCGAAGCCGCCGGACTCGACCGGATGCTGGCCGGCATCTCGCCCGAGGGCAAGGCGGCTTCGGTCGCCGCCCTGCACCGGGAGTTGCGTGGCACCGGCCGGCCCTCGGTCGCGATGGTCGGGGACGGTCTCAACGATGCGCCGGCGCTGGCCGCGGCCGATCTCGGCATTGCGATGGGCCGGGGCACCGACGCCGCCATCGAGGCGGCGGGGATCACGCTGATGCGGCCCGACCCGGCCCTGGTCGCCGACACCATCGAGATCGCCGGGCTGATCTCCAGCCGCATCCGGCAGGGGCTGTTCTGGGCGTTCGCCTACAACCTGGTCGGGATCCCGCTGGCGATGGCGGGATTGCTCAGCCCGGCGGTGGCAGGGGGTGCCATGGCGCTGAGCAGCGTGAGCGTGGTGTTCAACGCGTTGCGTCTGAGGCGTTGGGCGCCTGCAGGGCCGGCGGCCGTGCATGAGGACGCTCCCGCTTCCGCCGCGGCCCCGGCGGGTCGATGACGCAGTCGGCGGCGGCAGGGCCGACAATCGCTTGGCTTGCCGTCCATCGGTCGCGCTCCTGACGCAGCCATTCGAGAAACAGCCTCACCTTCTTGTGCCGAAGATGGTCGCGCGGGCAGACGATCCACTGCGTCACGATCCGGATCTCCGGCGGCGCGCGCACCGGACAGACAAGCAGACCTGCGGCGCGTTCGCGCTCTGTCATCAGCGTGCTCTCGAGCGCGATGCCGAGGCCGCCGACCGCGGCATCGATCGCCATGTGGCTGCGGTCGAACATCACCTTGCGCCAACGCGTGGCGGGGACCACGCCCGACAGGGCAAACCACTGGCTCCATTGCGCCTGCGCCTTGACGGAATGGATCAGACGATGGCGCGTCAGCTCGGCGGGCTCCAGACTGGCGGCTGCCGCCAGCGCGGGCGCCGCCACGGGCAGGAAATTCTCCTCGACCAGGGCCTCGACGAACAGCCCGGGCCAGCGGCCATCGCCATGCCGGATCTCGACGTCGATCGCCTCGCGTTCGAAGTCCGTGGGTTCGTTGGTGCCGTCAAGCCGTAGCTCGATGTCGGCGCAATGATCCAGGAATGACGCAAGACGTGGCAGCAGCCACTTGTTCGACAAAGTAGGCGTCGCCCGCACCCGGAGCGCCATGATCGACTTGGCGCCGCGCAGATGCTCCGTCGCCTCGGCGATCTGCTCGATCCCGTCGGTGATGGACGCGAAGTAGCGTTCGCCTGCCTCCGTCAGGGTGATGTAGCGGCCGGCCTTGGCCGTCAGCGAGACGCCGACCTGCCCCTCGAGCAACTGGATCTGCTGGGTCACGGCGGAGGGCGTGACACCGAGCGTCTCCGCGGCCCGCGAGATGCTCCCGACCTTCGCCACCTCGTGGAACACCGAAATTGCGCGCAACGGCAGCGGCATGCGGACCCTCTGCACCCTGGGAGGATGAGAGCTTTAGACCTCCTAAACCGGCGTGCAAGGCATCTAAATTGAGCCGGGCAGAAATCGGCGTCTAATCCGACGGGCTGAAAGGCGGACCGGGCGACACACGTCGCCTTGGATGCTGCTCTGCGCCAAATGATCAAGGAAACCGTGGTCCAACACGGCGCCCGTCCGGGGAGGCATTGATGCGGAAACTTTCCACCGTGAAGCTCATCGTCTATGCGGCCACCGGAGTGGCGCTTGCCTCCACCGGAGCCTGGGCTGCGCCCGGTTGCTCGACCTATCCCACCGGAACGCCGGACCAGATCGGCTCGGACGACCTGAACACGCGTTTCGGCGCGGTTCCGAAGCCGTCACGTCCGCTGCATTTCGCCTATGTCACCAAGACGCTGATCAACGAGTTCTGGCAGGATGCGGCCGCCAGCGCGAAGCAGGAAGCCGCACGGTTCGGGATCACGCTTGATATCCAGGCTGCCAAGGACGAGGCCTCGATGATCGAACAGCTGAACCTGGCGCAGACGGTTGCGTCGCAGAAGCCCGATGCGCTTCTGCTCTCGCCCGAAAGCGACAGCAATCTTGCCCCCGTGGTCGAGGCCGCGCGCGAGGCGAACGTGCCGACGGTAATCATCGACGACGCCAGGACGAAGGGCGCCAGCGTCTATATCGGCACCGACCAGGTCAGCATCGGTGCCGATGCGGCTGACTACTTCCACAAGATCGATCCCAAAGGCGGCAACCTCGCACAGATCGAGGGCGCCGCGGGATCGCCGAACGCGCGATTGCGAATGCAAGGCTTCACGAGCAGGCTTGGCGCCTATCCGAACCTCCACCTCGTCGCGAGTCAGCCCGGGAACTGGGACCGGCTGACTTCCATGAACGCGGCGGCCAACATCGTGCGGCAGCATCCCGAGCTTGTCGGAATCTACGCCAACAATGATGGCATGGCGCTTGGCGTCTACGAGGCGATGGCCAATGCCGATCTTGCCACAAAGGTCGCGGTCGTCGGCACCGACGGAATCCGGGAAGCCAGGCGTTCCATCAAGAGCGGCGAGATGAGTGCCACCGTTGCCGAGTTTCCCCTCGTCGAGGGCAAGCTCGGCGTCGACATCGCGCTCCGCCTGTTGGCCTGTCAGGCAATCCCGCCATGGGTGGTCTCACCGCACGCCGTGCTGACCAAGGTCAGTCTGGCGCAGCACGCCTCGGCTCAGGCCGGTGAGTGAGCGCCTCGGCGCAGGCCGATGAGTGAGTCCCTCGGCGCAAGCCGTTGAGTGGGTACCGTGCTAGATCACCGTCCTGGTGACGAGCAGGCCGAACCCGCACTGCTCCGCATGCGGGCGATCAGCAAGGCGTTCGGTCATGTCCGCGTGCTCACCGATGTCGATCTGACGCTCCGGCCCGGTGAGGTGCATGCGCTGCTCGGCGAGAACGGGGCGGGAAAGTCGACATTGATGAAGACTCTGTTCGGCGTCGTTCAGCCCGACAGCGGCACGATCGAGCTGGCCGATGCCGGCGCCGTCTCGATCGCCGGACCCAGGCACGCGCTATCGCTTGGCATCGGTCTGGTCAGCCAGGAGCTGAGCCTGGTTCCGCAGCTCGACGTTGCCCGCAACATGTTCCTTGGACAGACCGACGCCTTGCGCATGGTGCCGCGTCGGGACGACCGCCGGAAGGCCGCCGGGATCCTGGGCGGGCTGGCGCCGCACGTCGCGGTGGACGCCATCGTCGGCGATCTTGGCATGGCCGACCGGCAGCTCGTCGAGATCAGCCGCACCCTGGCGCGTGGCGGCCGGATCATCGCGTTCGACGAGCCGACCTCCAGCCTGACGCCGACGGAACGCGATGCCTTGTTCAGGGTGATCCGGCAACTGACGGCGTCCGGAAAGGCGATCGTTTACATCTCGCACCGCATGGATGAGATGCGCGCCATCGCCGACCGCTTCACGGTGATGCGGGACGGACATGTCGTCGCGAGCGACGCGATGGCGGCCGCGACCGATGCTGCCCTGAACGAGCTGATCGCCGGCCGCGAGCTGTCGCGCGCGCTGGCCGGGCGACCGCCGCCGTATCAGGCGACGGCTTGCGGCATCGCCGCAATCGAGCCCGGGCCGGTGCCGAGGCTCGCCCTCAGGCAGCTCTCCACCGACCGCCTGCACGCGGTCGACCTTGCAGTGCGCCGTGGCGAGGTCGTCGGTCTCGCCGGACTGGTCGGTTCGGGACGTTCCGCGATCCTGCGTGCGATATTCGGGATGGATCCCAGCACCGGCGGCCAGATCCTGGTCGACGGGGTGCGGGTCAGGATTGCAAGGCCCGTCGATGCGATGCAGGCGGGCATCGCTCTCATCCCGGAAGACCGACGCGGACAGGCGATCGTCCCGATGATGTCGGTCGCGCAGAATTTCGGTCTGGCGACGCCAGGCCGGTTCTCCCGCTTCGGGATCATCCGGTCGCGCGCGCGCCGCACCGCGATCGAACGCTATGTCTCGGAGCTGGCAATCCGCCCGCCCGACGTCGCCACACCGGTCGCTGATCTTTCCGGCGGCAACCAGCAGAAGGTCGTCATCGCCCGGTGGCTTGCGGCGGGTGCGGGGATCGTCCTGTTCGACGAGCCGACGCGGGGCGTCGATGTCGGCGCGAAGGCGGAAATATACCAGGTGATTCGCGCGATGGCGGCGGATGGCGCCGCCGTCCTTGTCGTGTCGTCCGAGATCCCGGAGCTGCTGCTGCTTTCGAACCGGATCTGCGTTGTGGCAGGCGGCCAGGTGACACGCACCATCGCGAACGACGAGCACCTCGACGAGCACATCCTCTTGCGCACCATGGGAGCGCCGTGATGAACATCGACCAGGGACCGGCCATCGGTCTGGCGGCGGTCTCCGTGC
This sequence comes from Lichenicoccus sp., assembly GCF_965277665.1. Lineage (GTDB taxonomy): Bacteria > Pseudomonadota > Alphaproteobacteria > Acetobacterales > Acetobacteraceae > Lichenicoccus. The sequence goes on along the minus strand of NZ_OZ255835.1, from coordinate 3,075,669 downwards.
CGAGCACCGCCGGCGAGCCGAAACGGGGACCGCGATGGCTGCGGCAGGCGAGCATCCTGATCGGCTGCGCGGCGCTGTTCGCCTGCTTCTCGGCGCTGACGGCCAGCTTCTACCAGCCATCCAACCTCGTCGGCATCATGCTGCAGTCGGCGATCAACGCGATCATTGCCGTCGGCATGACGCTGGTCATCATCACGCGAGGGATCGACCTCTCTGTTGGCTCCGTCGTCGGCCTGTCCAGCATGGTCGCCTCCGACCTTGCCTCCCACAATGTCTGGCTCGGGATCGGCGCCGGGTTGCTCACCGGACTCGGCTGCGGCCTTCTGAACGGCGTTCTCATCGCCAAGCTGCGGCTGCCGGATTTCATCGTGACGCTCGGCACTCTGAGCGTCTACCGCGGGGCTGCGCTGATCTATACGAACGGCCAGCCGATCTACGGGCTTCCCGCACCGTTCCGCCATGCTTTCGCTGGGCACCTGCTCGGCCTGCCCACGCCCGTCATCCTCGCCATCCTGATCGCGGCCGGTGCCTTCTTCGTGGTGCGGTTCACGGTGCTGGGCGAGCAGATCGTGGCGGTCGGGGGCAACGAAGAAGCGGCACGCCTGTCCGGTATCGAAATCGATCGCGTGAAGATCTCGGTCTATACCTTGTCGGGATTGCTGGCGGCTCTTGCGGGCTTCGTGCTGATCGCGCGGATTGGAGCGGCCGAGCCGATCGGCGGCACCGGGTTCGAGCTGCAGGCGATCGGGGCTGCCGTCATCGGCGGGGCGAGCCTGTTCGGCGGTGTCGGCAATCCGCTGGGCTCACTGATCGGGGCGCTGACCCTTGGCGGCCTGCAGAACGGGTTGACGCTGATGAACGTGCCATCCTTCTGGCAATTCGTCGCGTCCGGTGTCGTGGTCATCGTGGCGGTCTATGTGGACAGGCTGGCACGGCCGCGTCGGTGAACGCAGCCAGGCCGGCCGTTCCATGACGATCAGCCGGCGGCTTCGACACCGGCGCGGAACCGGCGCTCCATCTCGGCCCGGACCTCCACCACGTCGAGATCATGCGACAACTCGACGTCGTCGTAGCTGACGATCTGGTCCCGGAGCACCGGGCGTTTCAGCTTGACGTTCTGCGCGAGGCCCATCGGCAAAGCCCGAAGTGCCAGGCTGCGCGCGGCCGGGATCGCGCGAGCCCAGACCGCGAAGCCGCCCTCGCCGTCGAGGATCTCGCCTGGCTGCATGTCGCGCTTGGCCGTGGCGACGGCGTCGCCACGGAACTCCCGAGACGACCCCGTCGCCTCGCCGCGGAGTGCGGCGGAGAGGACGCTGATCGAGGTCTCGAGGCCGATGATGTGGAACGGTCGCCACATCGACGCGTACCATCCGGACGGGTCCGTCATGAGGCCGTACTGCTTGAAGCAGGCGCGGGTGTATTCGTTATGCGCCTTGAAGGTGACAAAGACCCCGTATCGGATGTTGTTCACCACCTCGCGCCCGTCGGGTTCCTGGCTGGCGGCGATATCGACCAGGCCGGAGCGCGCCAGGCGGCCGCCGTCGGAGGCCGGGCGGAAGACGCGCGCGAGGTCGTGCAGGCCTGCGGGATAGAAGGCCAGGCCATCCTCCGGACAGTCCAGGCCGGTGCCATTGGCGACGGCAGCCATCTCGATTGCCGCCTTCGTCCCGTCGGTGAAGGAATTGTACATCTTCGGATTGAAGTCGCCCTTCGCAACCTCTTCCTCGGTCCAGCCGAAATACCCCCACACGGTGTCCGGGGTCGAGTAGCGATAGCGCGGCTCGAAGTTCATGCCCTTGCCGGCGGCGACGAGCTCGAAGCCGCAGGAGCGCACCCAGTCCACCAGTTCACAGATCAAGGCGGGCTGGTCGCCATAGGCCATGGAATAGACCAGTCCCCTGGCGCGCGCCTTTTCCGCGAGGATCGGGCCGACCATGACATCCGCCTCGACATTGACCATGACGACATGCTTGTCGTGCTCGATGCATTGCAGCGCATGCCTGGTTCCGGCGATCGGATGGCCGGTTGCCTCGATCACGCATTCGATCTCCTCGCAGGCGAGCAGGGCGGAGACGTCGTCGGTAACAAACGTCGTGCCGCGTCGCACCGCGTCGGCGGCACTTGCGGCGCCATAGCGCTCCTCGGGCCAGCCGACCCGCGCCATCGATTGCCGCACGCGTCCCACCGCGAGGTCGGCGACCGCTACCATGTGCAAGCCCTCGATCTTCTGCGCCTGCGAGAGGACCATCGATCCGAACTTCCCGGCGCCAATGAGGCCGACACGCACCGGCCGCCCGGTCGCGGCGCGGCTGCGAAGCAGGGTCGAGAGATTCATCTTGCAACTCCAACGTGGGACGTATGGCCACCGGGTTCATACCCGGCCGATGAGCGTTGACGGGAGTGTGGTCCCGGGAGCGCCGAAAGCAATTTAGAAAAGGCGGCCCATCACTAAGTCGCCCTTCAATGCCGCAAGACTGTGTCCCCGCCTTCCGCGTCGGTCCATTGTTTAGGGGGCCTAAAATACGCCCACGGTAAAGTCGTTTGTTGGCGCACAGCGCTGCGCCTAGCGTCCGTCGCAAGGCCGCCTCAAACGATCAACCGAAGGCGGGGTCCGGCAATCCGGGAAGCGAAGGGAGCGGCGTCCATGAAAACGATCCCGATCAACGACGCGGATGAAAGCGCGATCGCGCAGCGCTGTCTGGCCCGTGTGCGTCTGCGAGTGATCCCCGTGGTGATGCTGCTGTATTTCGTGGCCTATCTCGATCGCAACAATGTCGGGTTCGCGGCGCCCGAGCTGCGGCACGATGTCGGCCTGACCGCCGCCTCGTTCGGGTTCGGCGCCGGCATCTTCTTTATCGGCTACTTTCTGTTCGAGGTGCCGAGCAATGCCGGCATGCACCGCTTCGGGGCACGACGCTGGATGGCCCGGATCCTGGTCAGCTGGGGGATCTGCGCGGCGGCGCTTGCCCTGGTCAGGAGCGCGTGGACCTTCGACCTGATCCGGTTCCTGCTCGGTGCCGCGGAGGCGGGCTTCTCTCCCGCCATCCTGTATTTCTTCACGCTCTGGTTTCCGGAACGCGAGCGGGCGCGCGCCCTCGGCTTCTTTGTCCTGACGCAGCCGATCGCGAACGCGATCGGCGCACCGGTGTCCGGTCTTCTGCTGTCGATGGACGGTATTCTCGGGCTGCACGGCTGGCAGTGGCTGTTCATTCTCGAGGGCATCCCCGCGGTGGTGCTCGGGTTGCTGGCACCTTTCCTGCTGACCGATCGGCCCGAGGCGGCCGCATGGCTTCCCGACGACGAACGACGCTGGCTGGCCGGCCGGTTGCGTGACGAAGCCGGTAGCCGGACCGCCGCCGCGGATAACGGCTTCATGGCAGGCATCAAGGACCGGCGCTTCATGGTCTATGCGGCGCTGAACTTCGGGCTGATCTGCGGTGTCTATGGACTGAGCGTCTGGCTGCCCACCATCGTGCGCGCGCTGTCCGGCATGACCGCGCTCGGCACCGGTTTCCTGGTGCTCGTTCCCTATTCCGTCGCCGCTGTCGCGACCTTCGTCGTGAGCCGGCGCGCCGCCCGGACCGGGAAGATCGCGCAGCATGCGAGCATCAGCATCGCGGTCGCCGCGGCGGCGCTGGTCGGCGCCGGCCTGACGCTGCCGGTCTCCGCGGTGGCGTCGATGGCCTGTCTCTGCGTGGCCTGTGCCGGGATCTATGCCTCGATTGCGCCGCTGCTCGCGATGCCGTCCGGCGTGCTCTGCGGGGCGGGTGCGGCGGCGGGGCTGGCGGTGACGAATTCCGTCGGCAATCTTGCGGGCTTCCTGTCGCCGTATGCCGTGGGGCTGCTGAAGGGCTGGACCGGAGGCGACCGCGCCGGCCTGTTCTTTCTCGGTGCCTGCCTGGTCGCTACCAGCATCGGCGTCTTTTTCTATGCGCGACACCGGCCGGAGGGACTGTTGCGGACTGTCCCGGCATCGCCGCTCTAGTAGGCTGCGGCAAAGCCAATCGCAAGGTCCCCGTCCTTGACCGGACTTACGCCTTGGCGGCGTTCTGTGCAGCCTCGAATACGTCGCGCGCGGACGTCGTGCCCGCTACGTGCTCCGTCCCCTCGGCTCCGAGGTCCATCCATCCCGCGTTCACGGCGTCGAACATTTCTTCCGCAGGTCCGGTGTGGCCCTTCGGGATGCCGAACTGCTCGAACATTTCTGCCCAGCCTGCACGCGGGACCGCAACGGCTCCCACGTCAAGCGTCAAGACGTCACCCAATTGCTCGGCGACTTCATCCGCGCTGACCATCGAACCAAGCTCGACGACGCGCTGCCCTAGCCAGGCTGGCCCGGTCAAAAGGGTTGCGGCCTCCGCGCCGATGTCGTTCGTCGCGACCATCGTCGATCGCCGGCTTGTCGGATTATAGTGGACAGGTAGCCTTCCGCCCTGGGCGATTTGCAAGCCGTAGAGGAAGTTTTCGAAGAATCCACCTGCGCGCACAAATGCGGTTGGTGATTGCAGGTCGCGAAAGCCCTGCTCCAGAAGCGACAAGGCCGTGATCATCCCGAGCCCGCTGGTCCTGTTCGCACCCATCGACGAAAGCGCCACCACTCGCGGTGGCGCGGCCTTGGTGAGCGCCTCGACATAGTTCGCAATCATGCCCTTGGCTTCCTTGTAATCGGGCGAGGGGGCCCAGACAGAAGGCAACATGACGAACGCGCCCTCGACGCCCTTGAGCGCTTGCTCGATGGCTGCTGAATCGTTCCAGTCACCGTCAACCAGTTCCACGCCCTGGTTCGCCCAGCTTGACGCCTTCTCGCGATTGCGGACGAGCGCGCGGACTGTCTTGCCGTGCGCCAACAGATGTTCTGCGGTTGCGCCGCCAACTCTTCCGGTGATTCCCATGACTAAAAACATGCGTTTTCTCCTGATCTCGAGGGACAGGGCACTGCCCGGTTGGTTCAACGGATGAGCGGCAGAATGGCCCGGATACGGGGATCGCGCGCGTAGAGGCCGCCCCATGTCATCGCGCCCAGAAGCAGGGAAATGATTTCCGGCGGCGAGCCCAACTCACCGATGCGGACATGGGCGCAGATGGCGCCTCCGAGAAAGCCGGTCACCAAGACCGCGCCGAGGACGGCGGTGGCCGGGATGGCGTAAAGGATGGCGCAGGCGAGTATGACAGGACCCACGATACGGGTGAGGTCCATCGCGAACCCGGTTTCCTGCAACATGCTCGCGATCTGTGCCGGCGCGAAAAGCTGAATAGCCCCATCTGCCGCCAGGGCGATAACGACAAACGTGCTCATGATTCGGCCGGCCCACAGGGCGCGATGCAAGGTCGTTGTTTCGGGCACCTGGTATAGGTTCATGGTTTCGGACACTATTCGTTCTCCAATGGCGAGTTCCGACTTGGAGGCATACTGTGTCTCCTGGCTATGATAAACACCGGGAAGGTGAACACATTGTTCTCTCCAAGGAGAACAATACCGGGGCACGGCAATGCAGAATCTTGAACCCATCCTGATTTTCGTAACGGTGGCGGAAATGGGGAGCTTCACCCATGCGGCCGATAGCATGGGCATCCAAAAGGGGAGGGCCTCAACGGCGGTCCGGAAGCTGGAGGAAGATGTCGGCGTCAGGCTGCTGCACCGGACGACGCGCAGCGTGCAGTTGACGGAGGACGGACGCGCATTCCATGCCCGTGCCCGCGATCTGCTGGCGGAAGTCGATGACCTGCACTCGATGTTCGCAGGCGATCGCGTGGCGCTTCGCGGCCGTTTACGGGTCGATCTGCCGACCGAGGTGGCGCGCACAACGATCGTGCCGGCCTTGCCGGGTTTCATGGCGACTCACCCCGAGCTGGAGCTGGAGGTGTCGAGTACGGATCGGCAAGTCGATCTGGTTCAGGAGGGGTTCGACTGTGTCTTGCGGCTTGGACCCATCGGGGACGAGACGCTGATTGCCCGCCCACTAGGCCTGTTGCGCATGGTCAACGCTGCCAGTCCCGCCTATCTGGCGCGCCATGGCGTCCCGCGATCGCTGGAAGATCTCCGGCGTCAGGAACATCGGACAGTTCATTTTTCGACGATGCTGGGCGCAAGACCCTATGGATGGGAATATCCGGACGGCGACAGCTACGCGACGCTTCAGTTGCCAGGTGCGCTACACGTCAACAGCGCGCAGACCTACGAAGCCGCGGCCCTCGCCGGCCTTGGCCTGATTCAGGCGCCACTCCTGGGGGTTGGCCGATACCTAGAGAGCGGAGCGCTTGTGGAGATCATCCCCGATTTTCGTCGCCGGGCGCTCGCCGTGTCCCTCGTCGTGGCACATCGGAGCAATCTGTCACGCCGGGTCCGCGCATTCATGAAATGGATCGAAGATGTGCTGACGCCGTATCTCGAATAGCGAGACGGACAGCTTCGGCCGGCCTTCGAAATCGACAGTCTGAAGTCATGTCTGCCGATCGGCGGTCGGCGCCCGGCTAGAGACTATGCAGTCGGAAGACGGTGCGCTCGCGGTAGGTCTGGCCGGGGCGCAGCACGGTCGAGGGGAAGTCCGGCTGGTTCGGGCTGTCGGGAAAATGCTGCGTCTCCAGGCAGAGCCCGTCGCCCTGCCGGTAGAGCGTGCCCGAGGTGCCGGCGAGCGTGCCGTCGAGGAAGTTGCCGCTGTAGAACTGCAGGCCCGGCTGCGTGGTCAGGCAGGTCAGCGCTCGTCCGGACACCGGATCATGCACGGTGACCGCCCGCCGCAGGCTGCCGGGCTCGCCGCGCAGCGCCCAGTTATGGTCATAGCCGCGACCGAGCGCCATCTGCTCGTGGCCGACGCGCAGGCGGTCGCCGATCGCGGTGGGCGTGCGGAAGTCGAGCGGGGTGCCGGCGACCGGCGCGAGCCGGCCGGTCGGGATCAGGCTGGCATCGACCGGCGTGAAATGGTCGGCCTCGATCTGCACCACGTGGCCTTCGATGCAGCCGCCGGCCTCGCCGGCGAGGTTGAAATAGCTGTGGTTGGTCAGGTTGACGACGGTGGGGGCGTCGCATCGCGCGACATAGTCGATCTCCAGTTCGTCGGCATCGGTCAGCCGGTAGGTGACCTCCGCATCGAGCCGTCCTGGATAGCCGGCTTCGCCGTCCGGGCTGGACAGCGACAGGCGGACGCCGTCCCCGCCCTGGGTCGCTTCCTGGGGCGTCATCATCCAGACTCTTCTCCCGAATCCATCCGGGCCGCCATGCAGGCTGTTCGGCCCGTTATTGAGCGGCAGACGATAGTCGGCGCCGTCGAGACTGAAACGGCCATGCGCGATGCGGTTGGCGTAGCGGCCGATCAGGGCGCCGAAATGCGTCGTGCCGTTATGGGTTTCGTAGCCGGCGAGGTCGGCATAGCCGAGCACGATGTTGGCCAGGCGTCCGTCGCGGTCGGGGGCGTCGAGCGATGCGATGATGCCGCCGAAGCTGAGGATGGAGACGGCGATGCCGTGCGCATTGCGGATGCTGGCGCGCTGCACCGCGGCTCCGGCCGAGGTGCTGCCGGCGCTGGTGATCTGCAGGGTCATCGATCGAACTCCGTGAGCGTCCCGCATCAAGCGCCGTACGGCCGATCAGGGTTGCCGGAGACCCCAAACATGATTTTGGGCGTTTGAGCATGTTTTCAGCAGTGACCGCCCATTTCTTGGGCAAGTGATGGTCAAGCGCTGTAAAACGAATGTTAATTCCGGTCTTCGTGAGCCGGCCGCCATGTAACAGACGCACCACTTGGGCGTTTATTGCGCGTTGATCGGCGCAGACGCTGCCGCGGAGTTAGCCCGCGCCCCAGGCGAGGCGCTTTGTTTCAAACGTGGCAAATGCGACACATTAATTAGTAACCATGTCTGAACGTCGCGTAACCCATTTCACGGGTTCGTGCCTTGGGGTAACCCTGCCTGACCAGGCCTGTTCCGGCCCGATACAGGGAGCCTATAGTGTGCAGACGTCACTAGCCCGTCACCGGAAGCGCACGTTGCTTGGTGCAACCGCGATTTCCACACTACTCTCGACGACCGCGGTTCTCGCCCAGGTCCCGAACAACACCGTGCCGTCCGGCGTACCGGCCAATGCCGGCACGCAATCCGGGGGCTCGGCCAACGGCAACACGGCGGCCCCGTCGGAGAACATAACCGTCCGGGCGCAGCGGCAGTTGCTGCGCGAGAAGAATTCCCCGAGCGGGGTGACCGAACTCGGCTCGGCGCAGATCTCGCAGACCGGCGTCCAGGGCAGCACGGCGACGCTGCTGCGCGCGGCGCCCTCGGTCTATGTGTATCAGCAGGGCATCGGCAACAACGAGCCGGTGATCTCGATCCGCGGCGCGCGCGGCCTGGAAGTGGCGCAGACGCTCGACGGCGTGCCGATGCAGGACCTGCTCAGCGGCGGCGGCGGCAGCTACCTGGAGAACCTGCTGGGCGGCCACTTCAATCTCGACCAGATCAGCGGCGTCTCGATCTATCCGGGCGTGGCCTACCCCGACAAGAGCACCTTCGGCACCATCGGCGGCACCATCGCCTATTCCAGCCTGCGTCCCAGCAACGACGCGAAGGTGGATGTGTTTGGCTCGGTGGGCTCGTTCAAGACCTTCAACGAGGGCTTCGAGGTCGATACCGGTCGTCTGGACAAGGTTTTCGGCGGACTGCTCGGCACCGGCGACGACGCGCCGAAGATGATGCTGAAATATTCGAACCAGCAGACCGCGGGCTACGTCGACTACACGCCCGCGCGCTTCAACAACATGGAGTTCGCTGTCGACAAGCCGTACGGCGATGGGCTGTCGCTGTTCCAGGCGACTGCCATCTACAACACCGGCAACGGCCTGATCACGCCGGAGCCGGTGCCGTTGCCGTACCTGGCGCAGAACGGTGAGTTCAGCAACTACTCGCCCGAACAGCAATTCGTCCGCCAGTACAACGACTACTTCACGCTGATCCTGAAGAACGACACCTATATCAACGACTATGTCAGCGCGGGACTGACCGGCTTCTATCTGTACTCGGACTCCTACACCGAGAACTATGGCAATCCGACCATCTTCGCACCGAGTGGTGAGCCCGGGTCCGCTACTGTAGGGGGCGCCAGCCCATTCAACCAGACGGTGGCGGGCTTCGGCGAGCAGGGCGACTATACGCCCGGCGGCAACTTCTACGATCCGCAGGCCTATTCCTACGGCGCCAATCCGTCCCTGGCCGGGTGCCCTGCCTCGACCACTGCGCAGTTCGCGGCGGCGGGCCAGACCAGCCCCTGCGGCTTCAACTCCGAATACACCCGGGTGCATAACGACACCTACGGCTTCCAGCCGCGCGTCACCATCACGCCGCCGAACATTTTCGGCATTGCCAACACCATCAAGATCGGCGGGCTGGTGGCCAAGGAGACATCGGACGCCAGTCCGGGCGCCAACGTTGGCCCGTCCTATCTCGGCATCTCCTCGGAGTTTCCGCATAACCCGAGCGATCAGGTCAACGGCTTCGACGGTGGCACCCAGCGGACAATCTACCAGGGCTATGCCCAGGACAAGATCGATCTGATCCAGAACACGCTGCATCTGACGCCCGGTGTCACTCTCGAAGGCACGGACTCCAGTGCGGACGGCGACAAGATCCTGAACGGGACACCCTCCGCCAGCGATCTGGCGACCGCCTACTGCCAGGGTCAGGCCGCGATGGCAGCCGCAAACCCCAATGGGGGCATATCCACATGCGCCAACGGGCAGTACAAGGCGCACAAGTGGGACCGCGAGTGGCTGCCGTTCATGAACGTGGCCTACGACCTGGACAAGATCCTGCCGGCCGCACGCGGCGTGTCACTCTATGCTAGCTATGCGACTTCGGCCTTGTTCGCCCCGACCACCGATTTCGGTCCGAACGGCCTGAATGCCCCTCCGCCTGGTGCCTCGATCGTCCATATGTACGAGGCCGGCATCAAGTACAACCGGCAGAACCTGTCGCTGTCGTTCGACTATTTCTACCAGCACATCGAGCGCGACTTCGGCTTCTTCGAGTATCAGAGCGGACCGCTCACGGGGACGTCATTCTACGCGAATAACGGGCAGCGCGAGAGCAAGGGCATCGAGGCGTCCGCGATCTACCAGGTCTCGCGCGACTGGCAGTTGTTCGGCAACGTCTCGCACACGCTGGCGAAGTATCTGAAGACATACACCGCCGACGTCACGGTGCAGGAAGACCAGTTCGGCCTGGTGTTCCGCGGCGATCCCGAGACCGGGGTGCCGGACTGGCTGTCCACCTTCGGCGTCGATTACGATCACCACGCGCTGCTGACGCGCGGCGACGACTTCAACGTCCGGTTCGAGGGGCAGTACACCGGCAAGCAGGCGACCACCTACGATGTGAACGGCCTGGGTAATCTGGGAACGATCCCCGGCTTCCCGCCCTACGGTACCTACGGCTACTACAACGCCACCGCAGGAGCGACCACCTACAACCCGAATGGCGGCATCCAGCCGTTTGCGGTGTTCAATCTCGATATCAACTACAAGCTGCCGATGCACGGCCACGCCGGGCCGTTGCACACGATCGACTTCGACCTGAACGGGCTCAACATCTTCAACACCCGCTACTTCCAGTACTACTACAGCCAGATCTCGCCGTCCTCGTGCGGAACCTTCAAGACCGGCAAGTTCGCGGGGCAGACGATCAGCAACTATGGCTGCACGCAGGCCTTCAACGATGCGCTGCCGGGCGAGCCCGCAGCGATCACCTTCTCGGTGCGCGCCAGCTTCTGAAGCCAGGCACTCAACTGGACAGGGGCCGCGCCGCAAGGCGCGGCCCCTGCTTTTGACTTAACAGAGTGCTGAAAACTCGGAAACGAGACATGCTTAGCGCAACGGGTGAAGACCAAGGGCTTGCCCCTGGACTCCATCAAAGGCGAGCCTTTGAGATCCTTGATTTTAAAAATTGGGGTCTGGGGCCTTCGGCCCCAGCGGGACCAGGGCAGCGCCCTGGCCTTGCTTTTTCAGCACCCTGTTAAAGCCGCTGCTCGACCGCGATCCGGGCCGCGGTTGCGAGCCGGTCCACCCGGTCGTTCTCGACATGGCCGGCATGGCCGCGCACCCAGTGCCACGACACCTCGTGCCGCCTGGCTGCTTCCAGCACGCGGCGCCACAGATCCATGTTGGCGACGGGATCGCCCGACGCGTTGCGCCAGTTGCGCCGCACCCAGCCCGCGCTCCAGCGGGTGACGCCGTTGCGCAGATATTCGCTGTCCGTGTGCAGCGCCACCACGCAGGACCGCGTCAGCGCCTCCAGCGCCTCGGCGGCGGCGGTCAGCTCCATGCGGTTGTTGGTGGTCTGCGGCTCGCCGCCGCTGAGCTCGCGTTCGCGCGCGCCCAGGCGCAGCAGCGCCGCCCAGCCGCCCGGCCCCGGATTGGGCCGGCAGCCGCCATCGGTCCAGATCTCGACATGCGAGGCCGGGACTTCAGAGTCCGTAGGCATGCGCATCCTTTGCAGCCAGGTGGAAGCGCAGGCGCCGGAGGGTGTCGAGCGGGTCCTTCGGCGTGACCAGGGCGCCGGGCGGCTGGTGCAGCCAGTCGAACAGCCGGGTGAGCAGGAACCGCAAGGCGGCGCCCTGCGCCAGCACCGGCAACGCGGCGCGCTCGGCATCGAGCAGCGGGCGGACGCTCGCGTAGCCGGCGAGCAGGGCGCGGGCCTTGGTGACGTTGAACTCCCAGCCGGGCTCGAAGCACCAGGCGTTCAGGCAGACGCCGATATCGTATGCCAGCAGGTCGGTGCAGGCGAAGTAGAAGTCGATCACCCCGGACAGCTCGCGGCCGAGGAAGAACACGTTGTCGGGGAACAGGTCGGCGTGGATCTGCCCGACCGGCAACGCGTCCGGTCCCGTGGCAGCCGGCCAGGCCGGCAGGATCGCCGCCAGCGCCGCGTCCAGCTCGGGACCGAGCCCGTCCTGCACGTCGCCGGCACGGTCGCGGCTCAGTGCCAGCAGCGGCAGCCAGGCATCCGGGCCGAGCGCGTTCTCGCGCCTCGGCGCGTAGCCGAGCCCGGCGACATGCAGGCGTGCCAGCGTCTCGCCGAGCGGCCGGCAATGCTCGACCCGGACCCGGCGCGGCCACACCCCGGGCAGGAAGCTGGTGATCGCCGCCGGACGGCCGCACAGCGAACGCAGCGCCTCGCCATCCCGGCCGGCCAGCGGCAGCGGGCAGGTCACGCCGGCCGCCGCCAGATGGCGCATCAGGCCGAGGAACCAGGGCAGGTCGCGTCGTTCGACGCGCTTCTCGTACAGCGTGAGGATGAAGTCGCCCGTCGTCGTGCGGAGCGAGAAGTTGCTGTTCTCGACCCCCTCCGCGATGCCGCGAAACGCCACCAGATCGCCGATGTCGTACTCAGCGAGGAACGCCGCCAAAGCGTCGTCCCCGACGTCGGTATAGACAGCCATCCTTGGGGCGGCGGCCGTCAGAGTCGGTCGGTCAACCCAACGGCGCCGGCAATTTGAAGATGACGTCTTCCTGCTTGACGGTACGCTCCTCGATCTCGAGCGCGAACCGTGCCGACAGGGCGTTGACCATCTCCTGCACCAGCGTCTCCGGCGCCGAGGCGCCGGCGGTGATGCCGAGCACGTTGACGCCGTCGAGCGCCGACCAGTCGAGGTCGCGCAGGCGAGGGACCAGCAGGGCGCGCGGTGCCCCCGAGCGTTCCGCAACTTCGCGCAGGCGCTGCGAATTGGAGGAATTCGGGCTGCCGATGACGATGACCAGGTCGCAGCCCGGCGCGATCGCCTTGACCGCTTCCTGGCGGTTGGTGGTGGCGTAGCAGATATCCTCGCGCTTGGGCCCTTCCAGCATCGGGAAGCGGCCGCGCAGCACCGAGACGATCCCGGCGGTGTCGTCCACCGACAAGGTCGTCTGGGTGATGAAGGCGAGCCGGCTCGGGTCGGCCGGCAGCACCCGGCTTGCCTCCTCGGCGTCCTGCACCAGGGTGACCGCCCCGGGGGGCAGCTGCCCCATGGTGCCGACCACCTCGGGATGGCCGGCATGGCCGATCATCAGGATGTGCCGGCTGTCCGGGCCGCCATCGGCATAATGCCGCTCGGCTTCGCGATGCACCTTGCTGACCAGCGGGCAGGTGGCGTCGAGATAGAGCAGGTTGCGGCGCTGCGCCTCGGCCGGCACCGATTTCGGCACCCCATGCGCGGAGAACACGACCTGACCATCCGGGGGCACCTCGTCGAGCTCCTCGACGAAGATCGCGCCCTGCGCCTCGAGCTGCTCGACCACGGTGCGGTTATGCACGATCTCGTGGCGGACATAGACCGGCGCGCCGTAGCGGCGAAGCGCTTCCTCGACGACGCGTATCGCCCGGTCGACCCCGGCGCAGAAGCCGCGCGGACCGGCCAGCAGCACACGCAGGGGCCGCAGCGCAGGGCTCCCGGCTGCATCCTGCAGCAGGTGGGCGTCTGGCTGATCGAGCATCTGGTCCGGCATGGTGTTCCCCTCCCGAGCGGTCGGCAGTATATGGCGAGCGCACTGAAAATGGCGACCCGTGCGGGCGCACGCCGCAAACCCCTCCCGCCACGTGACCCTGCCTTACAGGCGGGACTGGCCGAAAGTCGAGAATGAACCTGCCGATCTGCTCCCGTCATGTCGCGGCCAGCGCCGTATCCGCCGGGCGTGTTGCACCCCTGCGCACGGCCGCGGCGCTGCTGGCGCTCGCCACCCTGGCGTCCTGCGGCCCCGACAACCCCAACGCGTTCGCGCCGGAATGCGTGCCGGTCGGGATCCTCGGCGACGCCGCCGATCTCTCCACCTATGCCGGACCGTCGCGCGACCTCGCGACCCTGGTGACCCATGCCAGCATCGCGGCAGTCGGGGGCACCTGCAGCAATGCCGAGCGGGGACATGCGCTGCACACCTCGATCAGCGTGACGATCGGCGTGCAGCGGGGGCCGGCGGCGAGCTATCGCACCGTGAGCCTGCCGTATTTCGTCGCGGTGCTGCATGGCGACCAGATCGTCGACAAGCACGATCTCAGCATCGCGGCGACGTTCGCGCCGAATGCGGACCGGCTGGCGCTGAAGAGCGATCCGCTGGAGCTGGAGCTGCCGATCACCCGGCGGATGAGCAGCGACAGCTATCGTCTCGAGGTTGGTTTCCAGCTCACGCCGGAGCAACTTGCATACAACCGCGCGCATATGCCTCGCTGAAGCCTCGGGATCGCCCCGTTACCTCGGGATCGCCCTCTTACCTCGGGATCGAAGGACGACGAGAATGGCAGACATCCGCTACACCAAGGAACATGAGTGGGTCCGTCTGGAGGATGACGGCACCACCACGATCGGCATCACCGACCATGCCCAGGAAGCGCTCGGCGACGTGGTGTTCATCGAGCTGCCGGAGCCCGACCGCGACCTCGCCGAAGGCGAGAGCTGCGCCGTGGTGGAGAGCGTGAAGGCGGCGTCCGACGTGTTCGCGCCGTTTGCCGGCAAGGTGCTCGAGATCAACGAGACGCTGGCCGAGGATTCGAGCCTGGTGAACCGCGACGCGGAGGGCGAGGCGTGGTTCTTCCGCATGGAGCCGGCCGATCCGGAGGCGTTCAACGGCCTGATGGAAGAAGCGGAATACACCGCCTTTCTCGAAACCCTCTGAGAGGCTGCTTGCAAACGCCTGCTGCTGGCGATCCGACGCGCCTTTCCTGTGCTCCGGTGCTCACGGCCAAGGAGGCCGCTCCGCTCCGGTGCTCGGAAAGCCACGCCGGCCGCGGCCCTGCGGGCCGCTCTCATCCAGCATCAGGCGTTTTCAAACAGCCTCTACTCCCTGGACGCAAATCAAAAGCAGGTCTTTGAGATTCCATCTTTAGAGAGCGGGTCTGGGGCCCCCACGGCTCCAAGACGGGGCCCCAGCGGGTCAAGGGCGGAGCCCTTGCGCCGTGTGCTGCGCGCGCCAGGCCTGCACGGCCTGCAGCGTCTTCTGCACGTGGCCGTCGGGGTTCATCGCCGAATAGCTCTCCAGCACCGAGCCATCCGGGGCGATCACGTAGGAGGTCCGGCGGGCGTAGTGCATCACCGGCATCAGCGCGTCGTAGTGCCGCGCGATGCTGCCGTCGGCGTCGGCCGCGACCGGGAACTTGCCCTGGCACGCGCTCACCGAGAACTTGTCGAGGGTCGCGATGCGGTCCTCCGACACGCCGATCACCGTGGCGCCAGCCGCCTTGTAGTCGGGGAGAGCGGCCGCGAAGTCGTGCGCCTCGATGGTGCAGCCCCGGGTGAAGGCGGCGGGATAGAAATACACCACGACCGGCCCACGGTGCAGCGCCTCGGTCAGGGAGAAGCGGAACTCGTGGCCGTCGAGCGCTGCCCGTGCTGCAAAGTCCGGCGCCTTCGCGCCGACCGGCAGAGCGGCCCGGGCGGTGGACGCGGCCAGGACGAGGAGGGCGGTCGAGGCTGCGAGTTGCCTGGTGCGGCGCGGCACCGTCACAGGCGGCCGTCCGGTGAGACCACCATGCACTCGCCGCGGCCACGGCTCAGGCGCTCGCATGCCGCCATTGCGCCGTTGCGCGAAAGGCCGGTCAGCCTGGCGCGATAGATGCGTGCGCCGCCGCGACCGGCACGGATGCCGGCAATCTCGGTCTGCGCGCCGGGCAGCAATTCGCGCATCCGCGAGCGTGCGGTGCCGGCGGCTTCGCTGGCCTGGCCCTCGGTGCCGAAGGCGCCGACCTGGATCGCCCAGTCACGGACGCCACCGGCCGTGCGCGCGGTCGGGATGCTCATGGCCATGGCCGGCGCCACCAGATGGAAGCGGCGCCGGGGCGGTTCGACACGGGCGACCAGGGTCGGCGCCGGGGCAGGCTGGGGTGCCGGTTCCGGACGGACCGGCGGCGCCGGGTTGGCGGCAAGCCGGCTGGCCCAGACGCTGCTGACCCCCGCGGAGCTGGCGGCTGCGGCAACCTGCACCGGCGCCGATGGCGCGGGCGCGGCCGGAGGTACGCGGTTCCAGGCGGCCTGGTAGGCGGGCGCCGCCGTCGGCGCGGTGGCCGGGGCTTCCGCGACCTGGACCGGCTGGTCGTCGCCGGCGGAGTGGTCACGCCGGCGCGCCCAGGCCATCCGGACCGACCTGGTCTCCCCCTGGGTCTGCGCCGAGGCGAGCATGATGTTCGCGGCTCCCGCATGGTTCATGACCATCAGGTCGGCCTGCGAGCGGCTGCTGGGAAACACCCCGGCAATCTGCGGCCCGATGATCGCCACGTATTGCCGGGTCTCGTTCGGCAGCGCGCGGTTGCGGGTCAGGAAGTCGTCCAGCCGGCCGGGACCGGTATTGTACGCAGCCAGGAAGCCCGGCGATCCGTAGATGTCGTACATCTGGCGCAGGTAGGCGGTGCCGGCCATGACGTTGTCGTGCGGATCATACGGGTCAGGCCCGAGCGCATACTGGTTGCGCATGTCGTCATAGGTCGGCGGCATGAGCTGCATCAGCCCCATGGCGCCGGGCACCGAGGTCACGAACTGGCCGTTGATGAACTCGTGGCCGCCCGACTCCTGGTGGATGACGGCGCGTATCCACGCGTCTGGCACGTCGAAGCGGTTCGAGGCGGCCTCGATATAGGGCCCCCACGGATCGTCCGGCGGACCGGGCGGGGCATAGTAGTTGCGGGCATGGGCGCGGTAGTCGGCGGCTTCCTGGGCCACCGGGATCATCGGTCCGCGCGGCGTGCCGGCGCAGGCAGCCAGCAGCGTGAGCAGCAGGATCGACGCGACAGCCCTGAGCAGGGCCGGTTGCCGCGTCGGGGGCCGTGCCACCGGACGCGTGGCGGTGCGGATCTGCCCCCGGCGTCCAGTCTGTCGTGTCATGTCAGGTACGGCCCTATCAGCGAAAGCTCGCCTGATCATGCAGGAACCTCTTCTAACTCGCTACAACTAACCTGTCTTTATTGTCAGATGATCTGGCAGCGGAGCACTCGCCGGCCGCTCCGCATACCGGCAGGAGCGGACGCGCACGTTGCGGCGGGCATGCGGATCGGCTACGCGACCGGCATGGACAAGGTCGATATCGCTGCGCGGGCCGGCGATCTCGCTGAGCGGGGAGGCGATCTCGCCGAGCAAGCCGGGGCTGCGCGACATGCCTCGCTGCGCGGCACCGGGTTGCTGCTGGATGCGACGGGGGGTGCCCCCGCACACCGGCGGGCGGTGCGCCAGGACCTCGCCGAGGGCTTCGCCCTGTGGCGTCTGGCGCTCTCGCTGGGCTGGCTCGACATCAAGCTGCGCTATCGCGGATCGGCCCTCGGGCCGTTCTGGCTGACCCTGTCCGGCGCGATCATGGTGGCCTCGATGGGGCTGATCTACGGCCGGCTGTTCGGCATCGTGCTGCACGACTACCTGCCGTTCCTGGCCCTCTCGATGATCCTCTGGCAGTCGTTCATCGGTGGCCTGACCGGCGAGGCCTGCACGGTGTTCCTCGACGCCGAGCAGATGATACGCGCCATGCGCATGCCGTTCACCGTGCAGGTGCTGCGCTGCGTAGCCCGCAACCTCATCGTGCTGGCGCACAATCTGGTGGTGCCGATCGCCGTGTTCGCGATCTACCGGGTGTGGCCCGGCCTCACGGCATTGCTGTCGCTGCCCGGCCTGGTGCTGTGGGTTGTGGACGGGATTGCCGCCTGCTTCCTGCTCGGCAGCATCTGCGCGCGGTTCCGCGACATCCCCCCGATCGTGGGCAGCATCATGCAGATCGCCTTCTACATCACGCCGATCGTCTGGAAGCCGTCGCAGCTCGGCGCGCATGGCTGGTGGCTGCCGCTGAACCCGTTCGACACGCTGCTGGAGACGGTGCGCTCGCCGCTGCTCGGGGTGCCTGCGGGTCTCGTCACCTGGGGATCGGCACTCGGCTACAGCGTGCTGCTCTGGCTGGCGGCGCTGGTGGTGTTCACCCGGGCCCGGCCAAGGCTGGCGTTCTGGATATGAGCGGCCAGGGATCGGCGCGGCCGGCCGCCTTCGTGCGTATCGAGGGCTTGTCGCTGGATTTCCCGATCTATCACGGCGGCGCCCGTTCGCTGAAGAAGACGGTGCTGTCGGTCGCCTCGGGGAAGCTCGGTCCGGCGCGTGACGCGACCGGCGGCGCATTGTCGGGTGCCGCGGCCACCCGGCGTGTCGTCGTGCAGGCGCTGCGAGACATCAACCTGTCGCTGGCGCCCGGCGACCGGCTCGGCATCGTCGGCCATAACGGCGCCGGCAAGTCGAGCCTGCTGCGGGCGATGGCGGGGATCTACGAGCCGGTGGCGGGCAGGGTGCATGTCGGCGGCACGCTGAACGCCCTGCTCGATCCGAATCTCGGCATGAACCTCGACCTGACCGGCCGCGAGAATATCGTGCTGCGCGGCCGCTATGCCGGGCTGGCGTCTGGTGCGATCCGGCTGCTCGAGGAGGATGTCGAGGAGTTCGCGGCGCTCGACGCGTTTCTCGACATGCCGGTGCGGACCTATTCGTCCGGCATGGTGATCCGGCTCGGCTTCGGGCTCGCCACCGCGATCGCGCCGCAGGTGCTGCTGATGGACGAGTGGTTCATGGCCGGAGACTCGGCATTCCAGGACAAGGCCCGTGCCCGGCTGGAGAGCGTCGTGCGCGGCGCGGAGATCCTGGTGCTGACCTCGCATACGGTCTCGGTGCTGCGCAGATGGTGCACCCGGGTGCTCTGGCTGGAATCCGGACGGGTGCGCGCCGACGGACCGGCGGACGCGGTGCTGGACCAGTACACGCTGGCCACCGGCGGCAAGCTGCCGGCGAGCCGGGTCGCTTGCGTGACACCGGAGGTGCTGAGCAAGCTCGCGACCTGACTACCGGCTTTCGCGACTACCGGCTGTCGCGCGCCGGCGGCGGCCGGGTGGCATCGTCCAGGCGCAGGATGGTGTGGGCGTTGGTGAACGAGGTCGCCAGCGTGTCTATCGCGCCCGTCCTGAGCGCGCCGAGGATCGCCGGCGCCTTGGTGTTCTCGCTGGCGATCGCGATCACGTCGGGGATGCGCTCCAGGTCCTGGCGGCTCAGCCCGATGACGCGCCCCTGCATGCCGGTGTCGGCGGGGCGGCCATGGATGTCGATGAAGTCGTATCCCATCGTGTCGCCGATGGTGCCGGCCAGCCGGGCCTCGGCGATCTCGTCCGGCGAGAACCAGCCCATGCGCACCATGTTGCTCTCCTCGGAAAGGTCGCCGACGCCGATCAGGGCGACGTTGGCGCGCCGCGCGCGATCCAGGGTGAGCTTCACGGTCTCGTTGCGGTAGAGCTCGGCCCGCAGCTCGGCGTTGGTCACCAGCGCCGGGGCGTAGAGCGTCTCGCTCTCGCCGCCGAAGCGTGCCGCCAGCCGGCGGCAGATATGGTCAGGGTTCATGTGTTCGCCGGCGCGCTGCGAGCCGCCGATCGCGCAGACGAAAATGGTGCTGCCGCGGGCGCGCGCGCCGAGCGTGTCGGCGACGGCGGCGACGTTGCGGCCCATGCCGACGGCGACCGTGGCGCCCCCGGTCAGCGTCCGTTCGAGATGCGAGGCGACCAGGGCGGCGACGGCATTGCGCTGCGCCACCGGATCGCGGTGGTCGATCGAGACCAGCAGCCGGTCGATGCCGAAGCGGCCGATGAAGTCCTGTTCCAGCTCCGCCCCGACCGCAGGCGGCTGGTGCACGCGTATCTCGACCAGCCCGTCGGCGCGGGCCCGCTTGAGCAGCCGGCCGATCTTGGCGCGCGAGAGCGAGAAGCGCCGGGACAGCTCCTCCTGGGTGACGTCGTCGTAATAGTACAGCGTAGCGATCTCGATCAGGGTCTCGATCCTGACCTCCGTGCGATCGGCCTGGTCAGGCACGACGCCCTCCCGCGACCGGCGATGCGGGTCGTTTTCTGCGCTGCACAATTACCATGATGATGCTCATTTGTTCAGTGCCTGATGGTCATTTATCCGCATCCCGCATCACGATGAAGCCAGAATCGGCTTGGACCGACCCTATACGCCGCCCACCCCCTCAAATTTGCCTGCACAAGCGCGCAACATGTTGACTTCCGCGCGCCTCCGGACAAGGGTCTTACGGCACGAAACCGGCGGAGGAAGCGGCATGAACCGCGTGATCGACGATCCGGACCAGGTCACCGAGGGCAGCCTGCGTGGCGTTCTGGCGGCGCATCCGGACCTGCTGGCGGCGACCGACCATCCGCGCGTGTTGCGCCATGCCGGCGACCGGCCGCGCGGCCGGGTCGGCGTCGTCACCGGCGGCGGTTCGGGGCACGAGCCGGCGTTCCTGGGCTATGTCGGTCCGGGACTATGCGATGCGGTCGCGGTCGGCGAGGTGTTCGCCTCGCCCACCGCCAAGAGCTTCCATGCCGCCTTCCGGGAGGCCGACGGCGGCCGGGGCGTTGCCTGCCTGTACGGCAACTATGCCGGCGACAACATGAACGTGAAGATGGCGGCCAAGCTCGCGGCCAAGGACGACATCACGGTGAAGACCGTGATCGCCAACGACGACGTGGCCTCGGCGCCGCCCGATGCGGCCGACAAGCGCCGCGGGGTTGCCGGCGAGATCCTGATGTGGAAGGCGGGCGGCGCGCGCGCGGCCGAGGGCGCCGACCTCGACGGCGTGATCGCCTCGGCGCAGAAGGCGATCGACAATACGCGCTCGATCGGCATCGGCCTGTCGGCCTGCACCATCCCGGCTGCCGGCAAGCCGAACTTCACCATCGAGGCCGGCAAGATGGAGGTCGGCATCGGCCACCATGGCGAGCACGGCATCGCGGTGCTGCCGGTGGCGCCGGCGAAAGAGATGGCCGCGATGATGCTGGAGCGCATCCTGGCCGACCTTGCGTTCGGCGGCGAGGATGTCAGCGTGCTGGTGTCCGGACTGGGCGCCACCCCGCTGATGGAGCTGTATCTGCTGTACGGCCATGTCGACGAGATCCTGCGCCGGCACAAGATCACGCCGCGGCACCGCTTCGTCGGCAACTACTTCACCTCGCTGGAAATGGCCGGGGTGTCGGTGACGCTGACGCGCCTGGACGAGGAGCTCGACCGCCTGCTGCGCGCGCCGGCGCGCTCGATTGGGCTTACAGTGGGCGGCTGAGGAGCACCACGATGCAACAGACCGTGACACTCGCCGACGCCGCACCGATCGCCACCGGGATCGCCGCCATCATCATCGAGAACCAGGCGCTGCTGTCCGAGATCGACGGCGCCACCGGCGACGGCGATCACGGCATCAACATGGCCAAGGGGTTCCGGCTCGTCATCGAGCGACTGGAGAGCAAATCATTCGACCTGCGCGAGGGCTTTGCCACCATCGGCGACACCTTGCTGGGCGACATCGGCGGCTCGATGGGCCCGCTATACGGCTCGTTCTTCACCGAGATGGCCGAGGCGCTGGACGGCACGAGCACGCTGGACCGCGACCGGTTCGCGGCCATGCTGTCGGCCGGCGAGGCGGCGATCGTCGATCTCGGCGAGGCGAAGGTCGGCGACAAGACGCTGATCGATGTGCTGGTGCCGGCGCGCGACGCGTTCATCGCGGCCGCCAAGGACGGCCGGGATTTCGCGGCCAGCCTGCAGGCGCTGCAGACCGCCAGTGCCGCCGGCCTGGAGGGCACGCGCGACATGGTGGCCAGGCTCGGCCGCGCGGCGCGGCTGGGCGAGCGGTCGCGCGGCACGCTCGATGCCGGCGCCTGCTCGTGCAACCTGATCCTGCAGGCGCTGGCCGACGGGCTGCTGCAGCGCCTCGAGCCTGCCTGACCAACTTCTTTCGATCCCGCGAGAGGACGCCATGATGGATACCGTGATCGAGACCACGAGGCCGGCGGGCGCCGAGCTGCCCAAGCGCATGCAGGCGGTCGTCGCCTATGCGCCCGGCGACTACCGGCTCGAGGAGGTCGACGTGCCGCGCGCCGGGCCGGACGACATCATCATCGAGGTCGAGGCCTGCGGCATCTGTGCCAGCGACATCAAGACCTTCCAGGGTGCGCCGTCGTTCTGGGGCGACAACAAGGGCCAGGCGCGCTACGTCAAGGCGCCGATGATCCCCGGGCACGAGTTCGTCGGGCGCGCCGTCGAAATCGGCGAGAACGTCGCGCGGCGCGGCCTGCACAAGGTCGGCGACCGGTTGATCTCCGAGCAGATCGTGCCGTGCGAGCACTGCCGCTATTGCGGCCGCGGCGAATACTGGATGTGCGAGCGGCACGACGTCTATGGCTTCCAGAACAACGTCAATGGCGGCATGGCCAAATACATGCGGTTCCCCAAGGAGAGCCGCACGCACAAGGTGCCGGACAGCATCCCGCTGGAAAAGGCGGTGCTGGCCGAGCCGTATGCCTGCTCGGTGCATGCGGTCAATCGCGGCCTGATCCAGCTCGACGACGTGGTGGTGCTGTCCGGCGCCGGGCCGCTCGGCCTGGGCATGGTCGGTGCTGCACGGCTGAAGAACCCATCCAAGCTGATCGTGCTGGACGGCAAGCAGGACCGGCTCGACCTGGCGAAGAAGTTCGGCGCCGACATCGTGATGAACCCGTTCGAGATGGACGTGGTGGGCGCGGTCAAGTCGCTGACCGACGGCTACGGGTGCGATGTCTATATCGAGGCCACCGGGCACGAATCCAGTGTGACGCAAGGCCTGAACATGATCCGCAAGCTCGGCCGCTTCGTCGAGTTCTCGGTGTTCGGCCACGAGGTGACGGCGGACTGGTCGATCATCAGCGACCGCAAGCAGCTCGACCTGTACGGCGCGCATCTCGGACCGTACTGCTACCCGCTGACGATCGCCGCCATCGGCGACGGCCGCCTGCCGACCGAGGGCGTGGTGACGCACACGCTGCCGCTCGCCGAGTTCAGGCACGGCTTCGACCTGATGAAAAAGGGCGAAGGCTCGATCAAGATCATCCTGGTGCCATAACAAGAAAAACCGGAGGAGACCCCTGCATGGCCGACAAGATCAACGACACGCTGAAAGCCTTTGCTGCCGGGCGCATGGGCCGACGCGAGATGCTGGCCCGCATGGGCCAGTACGGCATCGGCGCCGCGGCGGCGACGACGCTGCTCAACCGCATGCAGTCGAGCGCCCTGGCGGCCACGTCCTATGACTGGATGGCGCAGAAAGGCAAGTCGATCAAGCTGCTGATGAACAAGCATCCCTACACGGACGCGCTGCTGAAGCATATCGACGGCTTCAAGACGCTGACCGGCATCGACGTCACCTACGACGTGTTTCCCGAGGATGTCTATTTCGACAAGGTGACCGCGGCGCTGTCGAGCAAGTCGACGACCTACGACGTGTTCATGTCGGGCGCCTACCAGACCTGGCAGTACGGCCCGGCCGGCTGGCTGGTCGACCTCAAGAAATTCATCAACGATCCGGCGGAAACCTCGCCCGACTATGACTGGGACGGCATCCTGCCGAACCTGCGTGCCTCCACCGCCTGGAGCGGCGTGCCGGGCGAGGCGCTCGGCACGGCGAATGCCAAGCAGTGGGCACTCCCCTGGGCGTGGGAGCTGAACTCGATCGCCTACAACAAGCGCATCCTCGACGCGGCGCACATGGAGCCGCCGAAGGACCTGCCGCATTTGATCGAGATGGCCGCCAAGATCTCCAAGGACGTCCCCGGCGTGTACGGCATCGGCGCGCGTGGCAGCCGCTCGTGGGCAACGATCCATGCCGGCTACCTGTCCGCGTTCAGCAACTACGGGGCCCGGGACTTCGACACCAGCAGCGGCAAGCTGGTGCCGGCGATGAACAGCAAGCAGGCGAAGGCCTTCACCAAGCTCTGGATCGAGATGCTGCAGAAGGGTGGCCCGAAGAACTGGACCACCTATACCTGGTACGAGGTCGCCAACGATCTTGGCGGCGGCACCTCGGCGATGGTATATGACGCCGACAGTGCAGCCTTCTTCCAGGAGAAGGGCACCAAGGAGGCGGGCAATATCGTCTACCACGCCTTCACGCCCGACCCGGAGGCCAGCCGGCCGACGCCGAATGTCTGGATCTGGTCGCTGGCGATGAGCAACTTCTCCCGCCAGCAGGCGGCGGCGTGGAAGCTGATGCAGTGGGCCACCAGCACGCAGCAGCTCATGCTCGGCGCCACCAAGGCGGACCTGATCGACCCGACGCGCCAGGTCGTCTGGGACAACCAGGACTTCAAGACGCGCATGCAGGGCTACCCGGGGTATCTGGACCAGTTCGCGGCGTCGTCGCCGGGTGCCAAGATCTATTTCACCCCGCAGCCGCTGTTCTTCAACGTGACCACCAACTGGGCGGCGGCGCTGCAGAAGATGTACTCGAACCAGGTGTCGGTCGAGGACGGCCTCGACCAGCTTGCGGCGGATATCAAGTCCCAGTTGTCGAACGCCGGCATCACAGATTGATCGCCTGAAGGGGCACGCGCATGGACGCCGTCACCTACCCGCCGATCGAGCGGCGCGTCAGGCGCGGGTCTTGGGTTTCCGTGCGCGTGCTGCCCTATCTGCTGAGCCTGCCGGCGCTGCTGGTGTGCATCGGGATCCTGGTGCCGTTCGTCACCGCGGTGCTGTACTCGCTGCAGCGCTACAACCTTGCCTTCCCGATGGGGCGCCGCTTCATCTGGTTCGGCAACTTCGTCAGCCTGTTCGGCAGTTCCAGCTTCTGGCACACGGTGTATGTTTCGCTGGCCTACACCGTGCTGACCGTCGGTGTGGAACTGCTGCTGGGCTTAGGCATCGCGCTGCTGCTGTGGCGGCGGTCGTGGCTGACCAACCTGCTGTCCATCCTTCTCATCCTGCCGCTGATGGTAGCACCCGCGATCGCGGCGCTGATGTGGAAGCTGATGACCAATTCCAATTTCGGCGTGCTGTCCTACCTGGTCTCGCTGCTCGGCTTCCATGACTTCCGCTGGGGGGCCTCGCCGAACAGCGCGCTGTTCACGGTGGTGCTGGTCGATGTCTGGGTCTATACGCCGTTCATCGCGATCCTGCTGCTCGCCGGATTGCGCGGGCTGCCCCGGCAGCCGTTCGAGGCGGCCGAACTCGATGGCGTGCCCGCAAGCTTCGTGTTCTTCCGTATCCTGCTGCCGATGCTGCTGCCCTACCTGCTGACGGCGAGCCTGTTCCGCATGCTCGACAGCATCCAGCAGTTCGACATCATCTATGCGATGACCCAGGGCGGCCCCGGCGACACGCTGCTGGTGTTCCAGGTGCAGGCGTACCTGCAGGCCTTCACCTTTACCGATGTCGGACGCTCGTCGGCGATCCTGATGGTGCTGTGGGCGATCACCTATGCGCTCACCACCGTGTTCATGAAGAACTGGACCCGCCTGCGCGAACGCGCGCACGGCCTGGCGTAGGAGAAGCGCGATGTCGTCGCAGAGCTTCCGCGCCCAGGCCCTTCGCACCGTCCGCATCGTGCTGATGGTGATGGTGGGGGTGTTCTTCCTGTTCCCGCTGCTGTGGGTGGTGCTGATGTCGTTCATGACGAACGTCGACATCCTGCGCTCGCCGCCGTCGCCGTTCTTCGCCCCCACGCTGCGCAACTATGTGGCGCTGATCTCCGGGCATCTTTCGACCAACTCCGGCGATGTGCAGATCGACTACATGCACAACCTGCTGAACAGCGTGATCCTGTCGGTCTGCTCGGTGGTGGTGTCGCTGATCCTGGGCGTGCCGGCGGCCTATGCGTTCGCGCGCTACAAGTTCCGCGGCGGCGAGGACATGGCGTTCACGCTGCTGTCGTTCCGCTTCGCGCCGCCGCTGCTGGTGCTGCTGCCGCTGCTCGGCTACTTCCAGAGCCTGCACCTGTACGACACCTATTTCGGCCTGGTCTGGGTGTACCAGCTCATCACGCTGCCGCTGGTGCTGTGGATCGTGCGCGGCTATTTCGAGGACGTGTCGGAGGATATCGAGTTGGCCTACCGGCTCGATGGGCATGGCTGGCTGGCGACCTTCTTCAAGATCTCGATCCCGCTGGCGCGCCCGGGGATCGCTGCCGCCGGGCTGCTCTCGTTCATCTTCGCCTGGAACAACTTCATCTTCGCGCTGATCCTGGGCTCGTCCGCGGTGCAGCCGGTGACGGTGGGGGCACTTGCCTTCATCACCGCGTCGGGCATCGAGTACGGCCAGATCGCGGCCGCTCTGGTGCTGTCGGTGATCCCGACCCTGGTGCTCGCGATCTTCACGCAACGCTACCTCGTCGAAGGCCTGTCCCTCGGCGCGATCAAGGGGTGAGGGACAAGATGGCCTACCTCTCGATCGAGACGATGTCGAAGGCCTATCGCAGGAACGAGGTCATCCGCGACCTGTCGTTCGAGGTCGAGCGCGGCGAGTTCCTGGTGGTGTTCGGGCCGTCCGGCGCCGGCAAGACCGTGCTGCTGCGGCTGATCGCCGGCATGGTGCTGCCGGATCGCGGGCGCGTGGTGCTGAATGGTGCCGACATCACCCGTGATGCGCCCGACCAGCGCGATATCGGCATGGCGTTCCAGAACTTCGCACTCTATCCGCACATGACCGCCTACGAGAACATCGCGAGCCCGCTGCGCTCGCGTGGCATGGCCCGCGCGGAGCTCGACAGCCGGGTGCATGCCGCTGCCCGCCTGCTGCGCATCGACCATGTGATCAGCCATCTGCCGAAGGCGCTGTCGAACGGCCAGAAGCAGCGCACCGCGCTGGCGCGTGCGCTGGTCGGCGAACCCTCGGTGCTGCTGCTGGACGATCCGCTGCGCAATGTGGATGCCAAGGTGCGCTACGAGATGCGGCTGGAGCTGCCGCGTCTGCTGCGCGAACGCGATACCACGGTGATCTACGTGACGCAGGACTACAAGGAGGCGATGGCGCTCGGCGACCGCATCGCGGTGCTGGGCGACGGCGGCTTCACCCAGATCGGCTCACCCGAGACGATCTACAACCGCCCCGCGAACAGCCGAATCGCCCGACTGTTCGGGGATCCGCCGATCAACCTGCTCGACGCGCGACGCGACGGCGGCGACGCCTTGCGCGTGGCCTCGAACAGCGTGGCGCTGCCGATGCGGTTCTCCAACTCGGCAGCGTCGGGTTGCGTGCTCGGCATAAGGCCGGAGGATGTCGCGGTGAGCCTGGAGGCGGTTCCCGGCGCGCTTCCCGTGGAGATCGACGCGGTGACGCCGCTGAACGATCGCCAGGTCATGCTGCTGCGCGCCGATGACGGCACCGAGATCTTTGCAAGCCGGCCGCAGGCGGAGCAGATCGAGCAAGCTGACGGCGCCCAGCAGCGGGGCCGGCGTCGCGCGTGGGCCAGCCTGGACGTCGACCGGGCGCATTTCTTTGAGCCGGGTTCGGGAGCCCGGTTGCTGGAGTCTGCCAGATGAGCACCCTGACGCTCAGCGAGCTCTCCAAGGTCTATCCGGGCTCCGGCGAGCGCTCCGTCGACGATGTGTCGATGGCGATCAGGGACGGCGAGATCATCGCCCTGCTCGGCTCGTCCGGCTGCGGCAAGACCTCGACCCTGCGCATGGTGGCGGGTTTCGAGAGTGTCACCAGCGGCACCATCAGGCTCGGCGAGACGGTGATCAACCGGCTGAAGCCCTCCGAGCGCAATGTCGCGATGGCCTTCGAGGGCTATGCGCTGTATCCGCCGCTCAAGGTGCGCGACAACATCGCGTTCTCGCTGCTGCGCGGCCGGACCCCGAAGGCCGAGATCGACCGCCGGGTGAACGCGGTCTCCGACATGCTCGAACTCGGGCCGATGCTGGAGAAGTTCCCGCCCAACCTGTCCGGCGGGCAGCAGCAGCGCGTCAGCCTGGCCCGCGCACTTGTGCGCAATGCTTCCGCCTACCTGCTGGACGAGCCGATGTCGCAGCTCGAGCCGCAGCTTCGTGCCCTGCTGCGCGCCCGCATCAAGGACCACATGACGCTGCACCGGATGACCACGGTGATCGTGACGCACGACCAGACCGAGGCGATCGCGCTATCGGACCGGGTCGCGGTGATGGACAAGGGCGTGCTGCAGCAGTTCGGCACGCCGGACGACTTGCGCGAGCGGCCGGCCAACCTGTTCGTGGCCTCCTTCATCGGCGAGCCGCCGATGAACCTGTACACGGCCGCGGTCGGCGACGGCGAGCTGGTGGTGCTGGACGAGTGCCACGAGCCGGCGTTCCGCATCCCGTGCCAGCCGGGCGAATTCGCCGGGCGGCGGCAGCTGGGCATTGGCATCAGGCCGCATCGGGTGCATCTCAGCGAAGCGGACGGCGCCGGTGACGGCTCCGGCAATGCCGCAGGAAGCGCCATCGTCCGCGGCGAGGTGCTGTCCAACCACTGGCTCGGTGACCACAGCCATGCCGGCATCGGGATCGGCGGCTGCTTCCTGATCGCGGTCGCCGACCGGCATGTGGAGGCCCGCGTCGGCAGCCAGGCGGTCTTGCGGATCCCCAGGGACGCTATCCATATATTCGATGAACAGACCGGGCTCGCAGTGGCGCACGGATTGCGGGCCTAATAGGAGAACCAGGATGCGTATCGTATTGGGCGGCGACAGCGCCGGCGAACCCCTGATCCAGGTGATCAAGGCCCATCTCACGCAGCAGGGCGTGCATGAGGTGGTGGATCTGTCGCAGCCGGAGGCGCAGGACGAACAGGAATACTACGCCGAGATGACGGACCGGGTGGCGCAGCGCATCCTCGATGGCGGCTTCGACCGCGGCATCCTCGCCTGCGGCACCGGCATCGGCGTCTCGATCTCGGCGAACAAGATCCCCGGCATCCGGGCGGCCCTCACGCATGACACCTATTCCGCCGAGCGGGCGGCGCTCAGCAACGACGCGCACATCATCACCATGGGCGCGCGGGTGATCGGGCCGGAACTGGCGAAGTCGATCGTCGATACGTTCCTCGCCAGGCAGTTCGACCCGGAGAGCAAGTCGGCCGGCAATGTCGAGGCGATCAAGGCGCTCGATGCCAAATACGCCCGGGAACACAGCCCGCGGGTGCCGGCGTAGCCGGGCCCGGGGTTGACGGGTCAGGCGGATGCGCCCGACTGGAAGCATAACGGTGTCCGGGTGATACGCGCCGACCAGCTCGATGCGAATACCGCGCAGACGCCGGGAATGGACCGGGCGGCCGCGATCAACCTGGCGCGGGTCGGGGCGCAGAAGATCTGGGCAGGCACGGTGAGCATCCATCCGGATGCCAGGACCGGCGCGCATCATCATGGGGCGCTGGAAAGCGTGATCTATGTGCTACGCGGCCGTGCGCGGATGCGCTGGGGCGCGGCGCTGGAATACACCGCGGAGGCCGGGCCCGGCGACTTCATCTTCGTGCCGCCCTACGTGCCGCACCAGGAGATCAATGCGCTGACCGACGAGACGCTGGAATGCGTGCTGGTACGCAGCGATAGCAAGGCGGTGGTGGTCAACCTTGATATCGAGCCGGTCGAGCAGCCCACATCCGTCCTGTGGGTCGACCCGATCCACCGGGCGTGAGGCGTCTTCTTGGGGATGGCCGCGTCATGCGGCCACGGGCTCCGCCGATCTGGACCGCTTGCGTGCGCCTTGCCAGACGAGTGCCGGGACATGCGCCCGTTCGGTCAGGAAGCGGCGGACCCGGAACGTCATGGCGGTCCGGCTCACCGTCATGCGCGACTGCAGCGTGCCGCCGAAGCCGCTGAGGAACTTCGCGATCCCCGGCGTTGCGACGCCGTCGAAGTCGAAGACGCGTCCCGCCGCGGCGGCGTCCTGCATACCCTGCCAGAGCAGCAGGCTGACGGCGCCGCTATGCGCCTTGGGCTGGCGGGTGGTCAGGAGGTAGTAGGAGGTGGATTTGTCCCACACCAGGAAGATCGCCGCCTGCAGGACCCCGGCGGCATCGTAGGCGCCCAGAGCGGTGCCGGTATCGCGCCGCAGCGCTTCGCGGCACGCCCGCTGCATGGCTTTCGTCGTGTAGAGGTTCTGGCGGCCACGGTCCTGCAGCATGCTCTCGTAGAAGTCGCAGAACGTGTCTGCATCGTCGATGCGGCACGCCGTCAAGCCCTCCTTGGTCGCGCTGCGGATCAGGTTGCGGGTCTTGTCCAGCATCGAGGACCACATGTCCGCAGCGCTCTGGCCCGGCTGGGTACGGAAGGTGTATTCGACCGAGCAGGCAAAGCCCGCCTCCTGGAATTTGAGGACGTCGGAGATGGCCGGGTCGAACCGTTGCTCGAACACCGACGCCTTCGGCAACTGGCTGATCAACTGCTCGACGATCTCGGTACGGCGGCGGAACTCGGAGGCCGGCTTGCCGGAACCCGGCTTGATGACCGGCCCGAGCGTGCGCGTCATCAGGGGCATCATCGAGATGTCACAGCCGAAGCGCTGGTCGATGATGTAGGGCATCGTGCCGACCACGGTGCCCCCTTGCCGAACCTCGGCCTGATGCCAGTTGCCGTCGGTGACCGCGTCGAGCCACCAGGGCTCGTGGAACACCGAGAAGGCGGGATATGGCTTGAGGATCTTGCCGCTCTGCACCGGGAGCAGGCTGCTTTCGACGATGTCGAGGGTTTTGATCGGAACGCCCATGATGGTCGATCTTTCTGATCCAGCTCGTGAATTTCTAAGAGCGACGGCTCGCAGGGTTTTTCAGGTGCGAGCCGGTCTACCAGAGAGAGTCGTCGCGGCTCGGCTTGTCGAGCCTGGTGCGGATGCCGAGGGCCAGTCCGAACAGGAAGATCGGCACTGCCATCGCGAGCGCTGTGATGGCGACAGGATCATGACCGCCGAAGATGCCGCTCATGGTCACGCCGCCAGGCCGCTCGTCTGCGACGTGGCGAGATCGGCCAAAAAAAGGCGGCCGCTCCGCAGCTTGCCAATGGCGTAGTCCGCATCAGTGCCGAACCGGAACGGCCCGGCAACGGTCTTGAAGCCGATCAGGACGGTCCAGGCGAGGCCGTTGAAATGTTTGCGGGGGCGGCGGAAGAAGTTCTGCATGATGTGCTGCCGAAACCTTGGCTGGGAAGTCGGTTCGAAATGCCGGGTGACGTTATTTCGCCACAACGTCTGTCGTTGGAGGCGCAGCGTCCGGTGAGTTGTAGATGCCGTCACGCTAACAAAAAGACAACTCGATACTGTTCCAGAACGTCTTATTAACGTTGCGGGGCTGGCCCGGCCCCGAAAGCGCGGCAGGCGGGAAATTATCGTTAGCCGGCGTTAGAGCCTGTTTGAAAACGCCTGATGCTGGATGAGAGCGGCTCGCAGAGCAGCCCTAGCTGCTCTGCCTCACTCTCAAGGAGAGCATGATGCATGCATCATGCTCGGGCCGCGGCCGGCGTGACTTTCCGAGCACCGCAGCGCAGCGGCCGCCCATGCTTGAAAAGTGGGGGCCGTGAGCAGTGGAGCGCAGGAAAGACGCCCGTCCTTGAAAAGAGGGGGATCGCCAGCAGCAGGCGTTTGCAAACAGGCTCTTAGCCCGGCGGCTGCAGGGCGGCCGCGAGGACCGGCCCCAGGATATCCTGCACGCCGGAGGCGATGATCTGGACGCCGATGCTCAGCAGGATGAGGGCGGCCAGGCGGGTGACGATGCGGGCGCCGGAGTGCCCGAGCAGCCGGACGACCCGCTGGGCGCCGGAATAGGCGACCCAGACTATGACACAGACCAGCGCCGCGGCCAGGGTGATGCCGAGGCCGAAGGAGGCGAGCGCGCCGAGACCGCCGCCCTGCGGGCGCTCGGCGCTCAGCGCGATCGCTACCGAGATGCTGCCCGGTCCCACCGTGAACGGCATGGTCAGCGGGAAGAAGGCGGTCTCGGCGACATCCTCGGTGGCGGCGGTGCGGCCGTCCTGGCTGGCCTGTCGTTCCTTGAGGGCCTCGTAGGCTTCGGGCGTCTGCAGCAGCCCCCACGCCCGCACCGCGACCACGAGGCCGCCGGCGATCCGCAGCGCACCGATGGTGATCCCGAAGAAATGCAGCAGCGCGCTGCCGCCCCAGAGCGAGATGAACAGGATCAGAAAGCCGTACCAGCCGACCCTGCGGGCCAGCATCGCCCGTTCGGCGCTGCTGCGACCGGTCGTCACCTCGGCGAAGACGAGGGCGGCGCCGAGCGGGTTCACGATCGAGAACAGCGCCGGGAACGCCAGCAGGAAGGCGCCGGACAATCCTGCGAAATTGGCGGTCTCGGGGTGGATCGGCATGATGGCGGCTTAGGGCAGCATGCGATCAATTGGAACCGCTTCGGGGTGCCAAATGTCGGGTGAGGGTGCTCTATCACGGCGAGCGGCGCATCTGCATCGGCCGCCGTGCGGCGTCCGGCCGCCTGGGTGTGCGCGTGTGGTAAGGTGCCGGCTGAAACCCTAGAGAGTGGCCGCCTGGTATGCCGCACGTGATCTGCCCCTCCTGCCACGTCCAGTACAATGCAAGTGCGTCACGATGCCCGAATTGCGGGGCGCCGCGGCCGCGGGCGTGGCGCCCCCTGGTCGAGCGGCGCTGGCCGGTTCCGCTGGCGGCGGGACTGGTCCTGGAGGCGGCCGCCATGCGCTACGGTCCGGCGAGCCTGCGTCCGGTCGGGCAGTCGCCGGTGGTCGTCGGCAGCTGGTTCCTGGCCGGGGCGCTGCTGTTCGCGCTGTTGGTGACGGTGGCGCTGTTCGCCGCGGGCCTGATCGTGCGGACGCTGCGGCGGCGGATGCACCGGTCGGCACGGCGAAAGCTGGCCCGGAAGCGGATGTGATAGTGGCAGATGTGATGGTTCGGCGACACTTCTGTATGAATAACGTCCTCGCAATCGCCGACTCTTCGTCCCGCGTTCTTGTCAATATTGCTCAGGTCGTGCTGTAACCAGCTTCTAAGAACCTGTTTGAAGACGCCTGATGCTGGATGAGAGCGGTCCGTAGGACCGCGGCCGGCGCGACTTTCCGAGCACCGGAGCGGAGCGGCCGTCTGGCCGTGAGCAACGGAGCGCAGGAGAGGCGCCCAGCCTTGAAAGCGGGGGATCGCCAGCAGCAGGGGTTTGCAAACAGGCTCTAGCATCGAGCCGGGACTTTGGAGTCAAGATGACCATCGAGGATGAAGCTCAGCCGATCCTGGCGCTCACGGCCCAGATCGTGTCTGCGCACGTGTCCAACAACACGGTCGGCGCGGAGGGGCTGACACCTCTGATCCGCCAGGTCTATCAGGCGCTGGCCAGCGCCGGGCAGCCGCTGGTGGAGCCCGAGAAGCCGCAACCCGCCGTTCCGGTCAAGCGGTCGGTATTCCCGGACTACATCATCTGCCTCGAGGACGGCAAAAAGCTGAAGATGCTCAAGCGCCATCTGCAATCCGCCTATGGCCTGACCCCGGAGCGCTACCGGGAACGCTGGTCGCTGCCGCCCGACTACCCGATGGTGGCTCCGAACTACGCGGAACGCCGCTCGACCTTGGCGCGCGAGATCGGGCTGGGACGCAAGAACGCGCCGCCCGGGCGCGAGGCGATCGAGCCCGCGACGGAAACTCCCGCCGAGGACGCACCGCGGCCGCGCGGACGGCGTAAGCGGTCCGCCTGAGAGACCGCTCGATAATGCTACTAGGGCGGTCATCCGACGCGGGTTTCTCCGCTTCCGGTGCTCACGGCCAGTAGGCCGCTCCGCTCCGGTTCTCGAAACCCACGCCGGGCGGCGCCAAGCTGGCGCCTCTGACTCGTCCTAGCGCATTCTCGAAAGGTCTCAGCCTAAGCGAGGCCAAGCCTTTACCGGCGGGTCCGGCGCGTGCTAGGTTGATGCGATACTAAAACAATTATGCGGAGCACTGGTGGGCGAAGAGCCTGCCGGTGCCTTTTCGCATGGCGGCCTTGGCATCATGCCGGGCGCCTTGACCACCCGCCTGCACATGAACAATCCGGAGACTGAAATTGATGTGGATGCCACGTCCGCTTTCGGCTGTACTGGCGGCAGCCCTGTTGTACGCGGCGCCTGGCGCCGGCGTCCTGGCGCAGCCGGTGTTCTCGAAGAGCGGCGGCGGCGCGTTCAGCAACATCACCACCTCGCTGCTGGTGAACGACGCGGCGGGTGCGTTCATGACCCAGGGCTCGGTCCCGTGCCAGGCGCCACAGACCGGCCAGCTCACCAGCCCGTCCGGGGTCTGCATGCAATACACGCCGAGCATTGCCTTCGTCGGCGGAGCCGCCGCGATCTTCGGGCTGAAGGGCGGGATCATCGACTATGCCAGTCCGCCGCTGAACGTGTCCGCCGATGCGGGACCCGGCAGCAGCGCGATCACCATCGCCAATCAGGCCGCCACCGCCAATATCAGCACAATTTCGGCAATCGGCTCGGTCAAGACGCTGAGCTCGCTCGCGGCCTCGGTCGCGGGCGCGCTGCCGGCCGGCGAGACCATCACCGCCTACGTGGTCGGTGCCAGCGGCACGGTCCTGAGCCTGTCCGCGCCGACGCTTGCCGACCTGCCGCCCGGCTCCACGGTGACCTTTTCGACCAATACCGGCGCCCAGCAATTCACCGGCATCGCGTCGTCGGTCGATCTGACCGCGCACCAGGGACCCGGCTCCGGCGGCCAGGCCTGGGGTGGCAACTTCATCGTCGAGGCCGAGGCGGGGTCCAACGGTTCGATCCACGGCATCGAGATCGATGTCGCCAACTTCTCGGCCAGCGTGGGCGGGTTCGGCGTCTGGCTCGGCAATAACGGCAACCAGCACATGAGCGCCGGGCTGTTCATCGGTGCCGGCGTCAGCGGCGCGGGCTGGCTGGAGGGGGTGGAGAGCGTCTCCTCGATCAATGACGACGTGCTGTCGATCTCGTCCGCGACCACCTTCGGCAACGACCACGGCAGCCACTCGGTCGGCACCATCTACCAGGGGACGTACAGCACCGCGATCATGCAGGGGATCAACCCGAACGGTCTGACGCCGACCACCCGGGCGCTGTTCACCGTCACGCCGAAAGGCGGCCTCGTCGACAGCTCGGTGACACCGATGGCTGCCACCAGCGGCAGCACGCAGACCGCCGTCAACGGCTCGACCGGCATGATCCTGGTCTGCAGCGGCACCATTGCTTCGCTGACCGTGGTCATGCCGGCGCTGCCGCTGCCCAAGCAGCGCTACGAGATCGGCTCCGAATGTACGGTGACCACGTTGAGTCTGACGCTGCCCGGTGGTTCCACGGTCGCGGGGGGCGCCACGACGATCGCGCCGGCGACACCGATCGGTTTCATCTACGACAATGACAGGCTGCTCTGGCTGCGCTGGTAGATCGCCGTCCGGACCTGCTAACTACTCCCGCACAGGCGATCCTCGGGCGCGGCGGATCGCGGGCGGGGTTCCCGGTTGGTCTCGTACAGGCATCTGCTGCTCGATCCGGTCTTCAGGTGCGACCATCTGTGGTATCTGCGCCGCGGCGAGCGGCCGGCCGTCCTCCTGCAGCATCGCGACGGCACGCCGGTCGCGGGTTTCGGCGGCGAATGGAAGCCGGTGCTCGCCTATACCGGGCTCGCCGGCGTCGACCTGCTGGCCTTCGAGCGGCTGGATGGTAGCCAGGCGACCTGGATCGTGTCGCCGGACGGCCGGCGGCTGGGCGACCGGCTGTCCGACCTCGCACCGGCCGACCGCGCGGCGCTGCAGCGCTCGGTGCGCCAGCGCGGCCTTGACGAGCCAGAAGGCCTGATCGCCGACGGGCTGCAGTTCATCGAAGCGCGCCTGCGTCGGGAGATCCTGGGCGTGGCGCCGAGGCGGGCCGCATTGCCGCCGTCCGGCGCGCCAGGTTCGATGATGTTCGGCGCTCCCCAGGGGCTGCTTTCGTATGCGCGCTATCCGGCCGGCCACGCAAGCGCAGGGCAGAGCGGCACATTCACCTTCGGCCCCGGCTGGTCGCGCGATTCCGGCACCGTGGCGCGGGCGATTGCATCGCCCTGTATGGCCGGGCTGGCCGTGGTGCCCGCTGCATCCCGCCATCTGCTGAGCGTCACCCTGATGCCGGTGCAGGTGCCGCACGCCGTTACGGCCGAGCGGCCGCCCGACCGGATACGCATCGTTGCCAACGGCCGATGCATCGGCGTCGCCGCCCTGGATGCACGCTGGCAGCGGGACGGGGCGCGATTTGCGTTCTGGCTGCCGCCCGGCCAGGGCCCCCAGGGGCCGCTCGCGCTCGAATTCCATCATGCGGACGGCTTCGACCTTGCCGGTCTCGACCTGTCGCTCGGCACGACGCTGGGCGCCAGGCAACATACCGATGCCGAACTGATGATGCTGTTCGAGAATATCGGCGACAATTGCGAGTTCGGGCTGGTGCAACGACATTTCGCCGCCGAGCCGGTCGGGCTGCTGCGGTTTGCCGGGCTGGGCGATGCGTACCGGCTGATCCGGCTGCTCGACGAGGGGTTCGGCAACCTCGGCGAGCCCGGCTCGCTGGGCACCATCATCGTCGGCGGCGAATACTGGATACAGGACCGCATCTACGGCGTCGCCTACCACACCTTCCGCTACCAGCATGACAGCGATGCCGACAGCGTGCTGCGCGACAACGAGGTCAAGACGCGCTACCTGACGCGCAAGCTGCGCGAGGATCTCGAGGATGGCGAGAAGATCTTCGTCTACAAGCGCGCCGTGACTCGGGATCCGCATGAAGTCCTGGCCCTGCACGCCGCCCTGAACCAGTTCGGCACGGTGAACAAGCTGCTCTGGGTCACGCCGGAGGACGACGAGCACCGGCCGGGTGACGTCGAATGGGTCTCCGACCGGCTGCTGCACGGCACCCTGCGCACGATCTCGCTGAGCAACGCAAACGATTTCGATCCTGCGACCTGGTTGCTGCTGTGTCGCAACGCCGTTGCCGCCTTCGGTGCGGCCGCCGTGTGACACTCTCTGAAGTCGCGATCAGCGTTTCGCTGAAACGAGGCTTCAGGCTTGCGGCTTGCGGCCCAGCATCAGCGTGAGCGCTCGCCGTGTCATCGCGCCATGCGGCGGCGTCATCCAGGTGAAGCCGCTGAACCGGCCTGGCCGGTAGATTGCCCGCCGGTGCGAGAAGCGCAGGAATCCGGCATGGCCGTGATAGGCGCCGGTGCCACTGTGGCCGAGGCCGCCGAACGGCAGCCCCGGTTGCGCGCAGTGCAGCAGCGTGCCGTTCAGGGTGACGCCGCCGGACCGCGTGGTGTCGAGCACGTGGCGTTGTTGCGCGCGATCGTCCGTGTAGCAGTATAGCGCAAGCGGCACCGGGCGTGCGTTCACGAACGCCGCCGCCTGCTCGACACTGTCGTAGGGCAGCACCGGCAGCACCGGCCCGAAGATCTCCTCCTGCATCATGGCCGTCTCCGTGGCAGTGGCGGCGAGGTCGGGAAACATGACGACGGTCGGCGGCAGCCGGCGCTGGGCACGCAGCAGCCCCTGCCGGTCAGCGCGATCGTCCGGGTGTCGCAGTATTGCCAGGCCCCGCTGCGCGGCATCCGCGACCAGGCCGAGCAGGCGATCCTGGTGGCGGTTGCTGATCAGTCCGGTGTAGTCCGGGTTGTCGAGGATGCTCGGGTACAGGCGCCTGGCGGCTTCGGCCAGGGCCTCGGCGGTGGCGGCGAGATGGGCGCGCGGCGCCAGCACATAGTCCGGCGCCAGGCAGGTCTGGCCGGCATTGAAGAACTTGCCGACGGCCAGGCTGTGGGCGGTCCGGCGGCGGGCCGCGTCGGTGGCGACCCGATCCGGGCACAGGATCGCGGGCGACTTGCCGCCGAGTTCCAGAGTGACCGGCACGAGGTTGCGTGCCGCGGACTGCATCACCTCGCGGCCCACGCCGGTCGAGCCGGTGAACAGCAGGTGGTCGAATTCGAGGGCGCAGAAGGCGCGCGCCATCGCTGCGTCCCCTTGCATGACGGCGACATCCTCGGGATCGAAGACCTCGGCGAGCAGCGTCGCCAGCAGATCGGCGCAGGCAGGGCTCAGCTCGGACGGTTTGAGCATGACGCGGCAGCCGGCGGCCAGCGCGTCGATCACCGGCTGCAGCGACAGCAGGAACGGGTAGTTCCACGGCGAGACGATCCCGACACAGCCGACCGGACGCATCTCCACCCAGGCCTGCCCGGGCTGGAACCGCAGTCCCACCGGCACCCGTTGTGGCCGCATCCAGCCTGCGACCCGCGCGCGCGCATAGACGATGGCGTCCAGCAGCGGCAGGATCTCGGCCAGCACCGTCTCGGGGTGCGCGCGGTTGCCGAAGTCGGCCATGACCGCGCGCTGCAGGCGCCCGGCATTGCCGCGCAGCAGCCGCTCGAGCCCGGCTAGGGCGGCGCGGCGCGGCGCGGCACCCGGAACCGGCTCGCGCAGAACGGCCCGCTTCTGGAGGAGGAGGCTGTGCTGCAAATGCCCGGTCATGTCGTCCTACCCGATCAACCTGTCGACCCCGCCCATCCACTGACAACGGCCTGCTCATCTCCGGAAATCGCAGACGAATTTCCGCGGCAGGACGCTATGGATCAATTTGCTGCCGAACGATTTTGCCGTAGCCTGCGCATCCTGTTGCCCTGATTACCCTTTTGCCCCTGCTTCCTCCTGTAGCAATGTCGGGACGGCCTGATGAGCCTTGAATCGGATCTGGTCGCGGACCGGCTGCGCCTGAAGCGCGGGCTTGCCTTCTGGCGCGTGGTGGCGGTGCTGGCCTTCGTGCTGGCGGTGCTCGGTGTCGGCGGCTTGCGGCTGCATCATGCGGCGGGTGCGCACCTGGCGCGGCTGAAGGTGGACGGGATCATCACCGACGACGCCGACCGCGTCGCCATGATCGACTCGGCGCGCAAGGATGCGAGCGTCAAGGGCCTGATCCTGTCGATCGACAGTCCAGGCGGCTCGGTGGCCGGCGGCGAGAATCTGCATGACGCCATTGCCCGGTTCGCCGCAGGCAAGCCCGTGGTGACGGTGATGGGCGGCACCGCAGCCTCGGCCGGCTACATGATCGCAGTGCCCTCGGCCCGCATCTTTGCCTCGAACGCGACCCTCACCGGCTCGATCGGCGTGCTGCTGCAGTCCCCCGACGTCTCCGGCCTGCTCGACAAGGTGGGTTTGGGCGTCGACGAGCTGGTGTCGGGTCCGCTGAAGGGGCAGCCCAGCGTGGTCAAGCCGTTGTCGCCGGAGGGCCGGGTGATGCTGCAGGGCGTGGTGATGGATCTGTATGACCAGTTCGTCGGCATGGTGGCGAGCGGGCGGCACATGGATGCGGCGCGCGTGCGGGCACTGGCGGACGGCCGGCCCTATACCGGCCACCAGGCGATCGGCCTCGGGCTGATCGACCAGATCGGCACCGAGCAGGATGCGCGCGACTGGCTGGCGGCGAACCGCCATCTTGCCGGCGACCTGCCGGTGCGGCCGCTGGAGCCGCAGGACAAGGCGCCCTGGTGGCGCCGCCAGATGCGCGCCTCGGCGGGCGGGTTGTTGTTGTCCGCGCTGGATGTTCTTGTTTCGAGCCCGGCGGCAAAAACCTTTGCAGCGCAAGGACTTGTGCTTGACGGGCCGGTGGCGCTCTGGCAGCCTTGACAGCCTGTTCGGGGGGACAGGATGACCAAGTCGGAGTTGATCGCGGAGCTCGCTTCGGCCAATCCGCACCTGCTCAGCCGCGACATCGAGCTCATCGTGTCCACAGTGTTCGACGAAATCACGGCGGCCCTGGCGCGCGGCGCCCGGGTCGAGCTGCGTGGTTTCGGGGCCTTCACCATCAAGCAGCGCGACGCCCGGACCGGGCGCAATCCGCGCACCGGCGAGGCGGTCGCGGTCGGCGAGAAGGTGGTGCCGTTCTTCAAGGCCGGAAAGGAACTGCGTGAACGCGTCAACAAGCGGCCGACCGGCCGCAGGATCTGAGCGCGCCGGATCCAAGCCTGCTGGACGCAAGGCTGCTGGACCCCAAGCCCCCTCGACCCCAAGCAGGGGGCGCCTCTCACGCCATCCCGAGAATCGATGCTTGTTCTTGTTTTGTTCAGCGCGGTGAGATAAGCTCCCCAGGACGAGGCCCATCAGGCACCACGAGGCAAGCTGGAGCAGGTTCGATGCGCGGGACGATCCGGATGGCGACCTGCGTGCTCGCACTCGGCACGGCCGCGCTGGCGGGACCGGCGGCCCGGCCGGCACTGGCCCATGAGCGGTTGCTGCATTGCGCGACGTCGCCGGCCTCGGCGAGTCCCGGTCATAGCGTGCCGCACTTCGCGCAGCGGCGCTATTACGCGCCGGTACGCAGTGCGATGTATTTCTCCCGGCCGGGCATGCTTTGCCGCTGGAAGGCTCCGACCCGCCGGCACGGGTGAGGACGGGAGCGCCGTGCAGGCCTGCTGACGGCGGCCCGGGGATCTTGCAGGCGAGGCCTCCTTCGCCCAGAACAGCCCCCAAGAACAGCGCGGTGCCGACGGGCGCTGCCGTCGACGGGGAGCGGTACGATGTTCAGGAAATCGAGCAAGGAGCAGGCGCCGACCCGGGCTGCGACGGCTGCGGTGCCGCCGACGAGCAGTGCCATCGGGGCGGCCGCGACCAGTGCCGCGAAGCTCGCCTACGAGGCGCGCCGCGCCGCCAAGGCGGGCGTCAGCCTGGATCGCTGGATGGCTGACAAGCAGAAGCGTGTCCGGGCCGAGCAGGAGGCCGAGCGAAAGGCGCTGCAGGCCAAGCAGCCGGTCAAGTCCGGCCTGTTCAGGCGACTGCTGGACCGGGCACACAAGCCGATCTGAACACCGACCCGCACCTCGCCTACGCGGTGGCGCTGCATGCCGACTGGAGCGTGCAGGCGTCGAAACGCTGGATGACGATCGCACGCAGGTGCTGCGGCGGGTGGATCGTGACAGAACCCGAGCCGGTCGGCCCGGTCGATACGCTGCTCGCGCGGTTGCGCCGGCTGGCGGCGGACGCGGCGCTGCCCTCGGGTGGCGCGATCGCTTTCGGGATCGATTGCCCGCTCGGCCTGCCGAGGGCGTTCATCGCGCGGCATCCAGGCGTCGGCAGCAGTTTTCGCGATTTCCTCGGCATGCTGGCCGCCGGCAACGGCCTCGTCGGGTCGCCTTCCCCGCCTGAGTTCCTCGATGTCTGCGCCGCCTTGCACGAGGTCAGTGCGAAGCGGCCGTTCTATCCGCGGAGCGCGGTGCGCGGCATGAGCCGGGCTGCGCATGCGGCAGCTCTCGGGCTCGCCGGCGCCGGCGCGTTGCTGCGCCACTGCGACCGCGCCACAGCGACCCGCCCGGCAGGCG
Organism: Lichenicoccus sp.; assembly: GCF_965277665.1. Lineage (GTDB taxonomy): Bacteria > Pseudomonadota > Alphaproteobacteria > Acetobacterales > Acetobacteraceae > Lichenicoccus. Next base: position 3,034,611 of record NZ_OZ255835.1, on the reverse strand, counting down.
CGCCGGTGTTCTGGACCCTCGGCGCCAACCAGTCGGGCAAGGCCGCGATTGCCGCCTGGCGCGACCTGCTGCTGCCGGCCCTCGCGGCGGAGCCCCATCGGCTCCGGCTGTGGCCGTTCGACGGCACGCTGGCCGCCTGTGCCGCGGATGCGGCGGACCAGCCGGGCCTGGTGACGCTGGCCGAGACCTATCCGGCCGAGGCGCTCGACCAGCTCGGCTTGCGGATCGCGCGCAGCGGGCACGCCCCGGCCGTGCGCGGCAGCAAGCGGCGGCAAGCCGATCGCGCTGCCCTCGGGCCTGCCCTGCTGGCGTCGCTGGGCCGCTTCGGCGCGCTGGCGGATGACCGCCTTCGCGACATGGCGCTGGCGGGCTTCGGCAGCGACGCCGCCGGGGAGGATCGTTTCGACAGCGTGGCAGGCCTGCTGTGCGTGCTCTCGGTCCTGGGCGGCCAGCGCTGCGACCAAATTCCCGGCGATGCCTGGGTGCAAGGATGGGAAGGCTGGGTCCTCGGCCAATGCCTCGGCCTGCCCCGTCAAACGACAAGCGGCGCCTGATCGACCGGATCATGCTCCGGGGCCGGACAGTGGAAGCGGCGCCTGTGCGCCGCTATGATCGGGCCGCAAAGGCATGGCCGAGGGTCGTTACGTCATGGACAGTGTGCTTCAGCTTGCGACAAGCCCCGTCGACAGCGTCACCGTCGTTCCGGTCATCCTGTCGGGAGGCTCGGGCAGCCGGCTCTGGCCGGTCTCGCGCGCCAGCTTCCCCAAGCAGCTCTGGCCGCTGATCTCCGAGCGCTCGATGCTGCAGGAGACCGCCCTGCGCGGCGTCGGCCGGGGGTTCGCGCCTCCGATCATCGTCTGCAACCAGGAGCATCGCTTCCTGATCGCCGAGCAGATGCGCGAGGCCGGGATCGAGGGGGCGCGCATCGTGCTCGAGCCGGTCGGCCGCAACTCGGCGCCGGCGCTGGCGGCGGCGGCGCTGCTGGTGGCCGAGGAGAACCCGCAGGCGGTGCTGTGGATGATGGCCGCGGATGCGGCGATCACCAAGCCGGCGGCGCTCGCCGAGGCGGTGTCGGCCGCGGTCGCCGCCGCCATCAGCGGGCGGCTGGTGACGTTCGGCATGAAGCCGGTGCGACCCGAGACCGGCTACGGCTATATCGAGGCGGGCGCGCCGCTGCCCGGGCTGCCCGGCGTTCGCGAACTGACCGCGTTTGTCGAGAAGCCCGATGCCGCGCGAGCCGCCGAACTGTTCCAGACCGGCCGGCATCTCTGGAATTCCGGCATGTTCGTGTTCACCGCGGAGACGCTGCTGGAGGAGATGCAGCTCTATGCGCCGGCGGTGCTGGCGGCCGCGCGCAAGGCGGTGGAGGCGCGGACCAGCGACCTGCATTTCATCCGGCTCGATCCGGCAACGTTCCGGCAGGCGCCCGACATCAGCATCGACTACGCGGTGGCCGAGCACACCACCCGCGCCGCCGTGGTGCCCGCCGATCTCGGCTGGTCCGACGTCGGTAGCTGGGATGCGTTGTGGGAGATCAGCCCCAAGGACGAAACCGGCAATGTCGCCATCGGCGACGTGTTCCTGGAGCATACGAGGAACTGCTACGTGCGCAGCGACGGCATCGTCACCGCGGTGACCGGCATGCAGGATGCGATCGTGGTGGTGACCGAGGATGCGGTGATGGTCACGCATCGCGACCGCGCGCAGGACGTGAAGAAGATCGTCGAGCGGCTGCGATCGCACGGGCGGCACGAGGCGGTGGCGCATAATCGCGTGTATCGTCCGTGGGGCTTCAAGGAGAGCCTGACCGAAGGGGATCGTTTCCAGGTCAAGCGCGTGTTGATCTCGCCGGGCGCGCAGATCGCGATGCAGAAGCACTATCACCGCGCCGAGCACTGGATCGTGGTGGCGGGTGTCGCACTGGTGACGCGCGAGGGCGAGGAGACCCTGGTGCGCGAGAACGAGAGCATCTACCTGCCGCTCGGCTGCGAGCACCGGCTGGAGAATCCCGGGCGTATCCCGCTGACCTTGATCGAGGTGCAGTCCGGCCCGTATCTCGGCGAGGACGATATCGTGCGGTCCGGGGAAGGCGACGGCGACGGCTGAGGCTTAGCAGGCTGCAGAAAACCCAAGCAAGGGCTCCGCCCTTGACCCGCTGGGGCCTGAGGCCCCAGACCCGCTTTTTTCAAAGAAAGGATTTCAAAGGCTTGCCTTTGATGGGGTCCAGGGGCGAAGCCTCTGGCCTGCTTTCGTTTCGTGATGGATGCATCGTTGGCGAGCTTCTCCGCAACCTGCTAGCATGATCGGATTAAGATGCTCGCCAAAACAACGAGCTAAAGCTCTATCTGTGAACCAGTGTGAACCGATAATGCTCTAACCGGCCTCGTCAGGCCCGCACCAGGCCGGTGATCGGCCGGACCGGCGGTGCGGCCGGGAACAGCGCCCGTGCGACATGCTCCGGATCGAGGCCGAGGCTTTCCCCCGCCACGCCGGCGATTAGTGCGTCGAGGCTTGCGGTCGGTCGCAGGTCACGATCCTCGTACAGCTGGTTTGCGGCCAGACCCGGCCAGTCCGTGACCACCCGGCCGCCGCGCACGGCGCCACCCGCCAGCATCGCGACCGTGCCGGTGCCGTGATCGGTGCCGCCGGTTCCGTTCACCGCCGCGGTGCGGCCGAATTCGGTGGCGACCAGCACCGTCGTCTGCAGCCATACCGGCCCGAGTCCGTCTCGCAGCGCGGCCAGCATGGTGTCGAGCGCCTTGAGTTGCGCGGCAAGGCGCGGCGCCTGCGCGGTGTGGGTGTCCCAGCCGCCGGTCTCGATCATTGCGATGCGCGGACCGTTGTCCTGCGCGAGGAAGCTGGCGGACAGCCGGCCGAGGCTGGCCGGATCCTGCTTCGTCGCGCCATGACCCGCCAGCGTGGTGGCGTCCATCGCGGCTGCCCACAGCGGATGCAGTTGCGGGTCGGCATCGTAGAGCGTGGCGACCCGCGTCATCAGGTCATCGGACGCCTGCGGCAGGCCGGAGGGCGCGTACGACGTGACCGGCGCCCGCCCACGCAGCGCCATCGGCACCGTGGCGGCGATCGCGATCGCCTCATCCCGGGTCTGCGGCAACAGGGCCACCAGCCGGTTCAGCCAGCCATCCTTGACCTCGTAGGGATGCAGGCCGCCTGTCTCGAGGACGTTCTGGCCGTCGAAGTGCGACCGGTCGCGGTACGGCGACGCGACGGCATGGACGAACAGCGCCTGTCGCTGCGCATACATCCGACCAAGCTCGACCAGCGCAGGATGCAGCGCGAACAGGCCGTCGAGCTTGATCGCATCGGCGCCCCCGGCCAGACGGCCACGCAACGCGGCGTAGGCGGGGTCCCCGTACGGCCGCACGATGTCGAGCCCGTCGGCCGCGCCGCGCTGGATGACGAAGACGAAGCGTCGCTCGCTGGCGACATTGGCAAGTGCCAAATGCGGGCCGACCCAGAACGCTCCGGCACCCAGGGCGGCGAACGACAGGAACCGGCGGCGGACAAGCATCGGCCTATCTCCTGAGGAAGTCGGGCGAGACGAGCAGCAGCGCGAGCGCGCTGGCCGGGCTTTCGGAGCGCCCGACCTGCTCGGCGGTGGCAGCAGAGAGCGAACCGGGGATGATCCGCGCACCGATCGCGCGGGCATCGATCCGGTCGCCGAACGGGTCCGCGAGCCGCGATGCGAACTCCACCCGGCGCAGCAGCGCATCAGGCGCCGCCCAGCTCGCGGCGGTGTCGTCCCAGCCGGCCGGGGATCCCGGCTTCCAGACCGGCTGGCCCAGCTCCGACTGCACCCCGGCGAGCGGCATCGTGCCGGGCTCGGTCTGGTCGAGCCCACGCAGGGCCGAGATCGTCCATTCCCAGGGCGTCTTGAACTTCAGTGGCTGCGACGCCCAGGGTTCGGGAGAGCGGATCAGCGTCCGGTACACGCGGGGCAGGTCGCCGCCGGTGCCGGAGAAGGTCGCGGCCAGGCGTGCGACCAGCCGCGGCGGCGGCGTGTCGCCGGCGAAATGGCGTGCGAGCTTGGTGGCGATATGGGTCGCGCTGTGTGGCGAGCGGGCGAAATCGATCAGCGCCGCGCTTGCCTGATCCTCCCCGGCCTGGTCATAGGTCCGGCCCATGATCCTGCGCGCGCCGGCTTCGTGCCGCATCGGGCGGAAGGCGAAACGATCGGGATCACCTTCCGCCCCGTGGCCGCGTCCGAGCCCATCGACGGTCCAGCCGGTCAGCGCGCGCGCGAACTCGGTGACGTCCGTCTGGCTGTAGCCCGAGCGCACGCCCAGCGTGTGCAGCTCCATGATCTCGCGCCCGAGATTTTCATTGAGGCCGAGCCGGCGCCCCGACTCGCGTTGCTCTGCACGTTGCGCGGCGAGGCTGTCCGGGCCGATCGAGGTGATCTGGTTGAGGTAGATCAGCATCGCCGGATGCTGCTCGGCCGCCAGCAGCATGTCGGCAAACCGGCCCAGCACGTGCGGCCGGATGGCGTCGCGCTCGAACGCGCCGGCATAGGCGGCGATCTGCGGATTATCGACCGAGACGCAGAAATGGTTGGACCAGAAATGCACCATCCGTTCGACGAACGGCGCCGGCGTGACGAGCGCGCTCTGCGCACGGGCCTGGACGGCGTCCCGGTAGAGCGCATGGGTATCGCGGACGAACGCCTGGCGGCTTGCCTTCAGATCGGCGCTCTCGTCCTCGGCTCTTGCAAGCACTGGCGCCTTTGCAAGCACTGGGGCTTTTGCAAGCGCCGCCTGCCGCATGTCGCGTTGCTGCACGCGGTAGCGCTGTACGATGGCTCCGGCATCGGCGAGTGCCGCGTAGGCCGCCGGTCGCACGTCGAACCTGTCGAGCTGGCCGAGGAGCCAGCGTCGCGCGTCGACCGGTGGATCCTCATCCGCGCGCCCGCCGAGGCCGAAACGATTGAGGGCGATGGCCGCGGGCGAAAGAGGCATGAAAGCTTGTGTCATGGCTTGGTCACGGATCAGGCGGGTCGCATGACGTAATGGCCGGCGATCCAGACATAGCCCAAGCCGTTCCAGCGCCAGTGCGCGGGGCGCCAGACATAGTAGCCCGGCGGCGGTGGCGGCGCACGTTCGACGAGCGGCGCCGGGGCAGGTCCGGGAACGCCGGGTGGCGCATAGACGCATCCTGAGAGCGCTCCAAGCAGAAGCAGGGCGGCGCAAAATCGCATGTCGGCAAACTCCCTTACCAGATCAGCAACTCGACCGGTTCAGCCCCAGTGGCCAGGGACCCAGTACGGGCCGTTCCAGTGCGGCCGGATCCAGACCGGTCCGGCAACGACCGCGGGAGGCGCATAGACCACCGGCGGCCGCGCGACGACCACCGGTGGCGCCATGCCGACAACCACGCCGCGCGGAGCCCAGCCATAGCCACGGTGCCATCCCCAACCCGGGTGCCAGGCGTGATGCCAGCCCCAGGCGGCAGCCGGTGTCGGGATCGACAGGCAAGCCGTGGAAGCGGCGATGATGACGGCAGCAACGCCGAGCTGGGGGCGCCTGAATAGGGTTCTCATGTTCGGTTCCTCCTCACCAGACCCAGCAGCGGGCCGGATGGATGCCGCCATACGGGCCGATACGGCCGGGCCGGCAGGCGCAGCCATCAAGCGTCGCCAGCAGCAGCGCGGCGACCGCGATCGACATAAGGCGAGTGCGGTAAAGCGACATCATCGTTTTCTCCCGGAGCGTGACCCGATCGATCATGCTCACCGTGTTGGGTGTTTGATCGGCGGCAAGCGTCACATCGCGTCGCATTGCGATTAGTGTGACCGGACCCCGCGCTACTGGCTGGCCATTGCGTCGGCGGCCTGGCCGTGTCGAGCGGCGCGCTGCGCCTGCGTGAACTGCCTGACATCGTCCAGCGTGACGTAGCCCTTGTGGCCCACGTCGATCTCGTCGAAGTGGCGGCCGACCATCCGCATGCCGCCCGATTGCGCCTGGGACAGTGTCAGGTGTCCGTCATGCGACGTGTTCGCGGCATCGAACCGCGCCTGCAGGCGATGCGCGCCGGGCGCAGTCGGTGCTACCGCTGCTGATGACGCTGCGGGTGGCGTATCCTGCGCCGACGCTGTTCTCGCCAGTGGCGGCAGCATGACCAGGGCGGCTGCGAGCAGGCGTGTCGTGATGGGATGCATGACGATCTCCGTTCTGGTCTCCCTTGAACGGCGGTCGATCGGAAGTCCGTCGCGTGCTGCGGCTAAAAAATTGCCTCTAGCCGCGCGAGGCCATTTCCGAGAGCAGGAAGTCGCGGAACACGGCGACGCGCTTGGAGGTGCGCAGCTCTTCCGGATAGACGAAATACGCCTCGATCACCGGGGATTTCACCGCTGTGAGGATCTTCCTGATCCCGGGCCGGTCGTTGAGCATGTAGTGCGGCAGCGAACCGATCCCGAGGCCGGCCTCGATCGCGTCGGCCATCGCGGCGAGGTTGTTGACCTCGAGCGTCGACAGGCGCTTGGAGCCGTTCGGCCGGCCGGCGCCGGCGATCCAGTTGATGTCGGGCGACGGCGGGTGGTAGCTGCCGAACAGCACCAGCCGGTGGCGGTCGAGATCCTCGATCGCCGCCGGCGTGCCGCTGCGGTCCAGATAGGACTGCGCCGCGCAGATCGGCAGGTGGATATCGGCGAGATGGCGCTGCACCAGGTCGGGCTGCCGCGGCGGGTGCATGCGTATGGCGACGTCGGCCTCGCGCATGCCGAGGTCGAGATCGCCGTCCTCGAGGATCAGCGTCACGGTGATGTCGGGATGCGCCTCGAAGAAGGCGGGCAGCCGCGGCGTCAGCCAGGTGCCCCCGAAGCCGGTGGTGGTGGTGACCTTGAGCCGGCCGGCTGCCTTCTCCTTGCTCTCGGTCAGCAGCGCCTCGGTCATCGCCAGCTTGGCGAACACCTCGCGGACGGTGCGGTTCATCGCCTCGCCCTGCTCGGTCAGGATCAGCCCGCGAGCATGGCGGTGGAACAGCGGCACCTGCAGCGCCTCCTCCAGCGCCGAGATCTGCCGCGACACTGCCGACTGGCTGAGGTTGAGCACGTCCCCGGCATGGGTGAAGCTGCCGGCCTCGGCCACGGCATGGAAGATGCGCAGCTTGTCCCAATCCATGCTCATGTTGCGTCCATGCTCATGCTGTCTCGCTCACCCTGCCACGGTTCAACGCCGGTCGTCGGTCATAGGCACGATGTCGTTACCATGCCCTCATTCCGCGGCAAGGGCCTGCGCGGGACGAAGCTCCGCCAGGTAGCGCTCCGCCTCCAGCGCCGCCATGCAGCCGGTACCGGCGGCGGTGACCGCCTGGCGGAAGATCTTGTCCTGCACGTCGCCGGCGGCGAACACGCCGGGCAGCGAGGTCTGCGTGGTGCCGGCGCGGGTCACGATGTAGCCCTCGTCGTCGAGTTCGACCTGGCCGCGGAACAGCGAGGTGTTGGGCGTGTGGCCGATCGCGACGAAGACGCCGTCCAACGCGAGGCGGCGGCTCGCGTCGGTCGTGACGTCGCGCAGCACGATGCCACCCACCACCGGCGGGGTGCCGGTCTCGGTGATCTCCTCCACCACGCTGTTCCAGACCACCGAGATCTTCGGGTGTGCGAACAGCCGGTCCTGCAGGATGCGCTCGGCGCGCAGGCTGTCGCGGCGGTGGACCAGGGTGACGTGGTCGGCATGATGGGTGAGGTAGAGCGCCTCCTCGACGGCGGTGTTGCCGCCGCCGATCACCGCCACCCGCCTGCCGCGATAGAAGAAGCCGTCGCAGGTGGCGCAGGCCGACACGCCGGCGCCCTGCAACTTCTTCTCCGACGGCAGGCCGAGCCAGCGTGCCTGCGCGCCGGTGGCGATGATCACGCTGCGGGCGAGATAGATGTCGCCGGAGTCGCCGACCAGCCGGAATGCGGCACCGGGGGCGCGCGGTGCGGCGAGGTCGGCCTGCATGATCAGGTCGTGGATCATGCGGGTGCCGACATGCTCGGCCTGCTGGCTCATCTGCTCCATCAGCCAGGGGCCCTGGACCGCGTCGGCGAAACCCGGATAGTTCTCGACATCGGTGGTGATCATGAGCTGGCCGCCCGGCTGCAGCCCCGCGACCAGAACCGGCCGCAGATTGGCGCGCGCCGCGTAGATCGCCGCCGTGTAGCCCGCCGGACCGGCGCCGATGACCAGGATTTCGGTCGAGATGGTCTCACTCATGATCGAACTGAACTCCCGCGCGGCCCCCCATGCGGCCCCCCATGCGGCCCCTCGCGCGGCCCCTCGCGTGACCGAAGATATCGGGGGGATTTGCGGCGGTGCAAGCAAGATGCCTGCCGCGCACCGCCGGGGCCGGCCGGATTGGACGCGACAGGTCCGGCTTTGCGGCGTTCCGGGTTGCTGCCATATAGGCGGGGGTCCCGAACCGTTACCCCCGGTCATGCCGAATTCCGCTAGCCAGAGCGCCCAATGCTGTCTTATTTCGTTACAAAGCCAGTTCGATCGTGACCGAGCTTGATGCCATCGACCGGCGCATCGTGGCTGAGCTGCAGGAGGACGGCCGCATCACCAATGTGGAGCTGGCCCGACGCGCCGGGATCTCGGCGCCCCCCTGCCTGCGCCGGGTGCGGCGGCTCGAGGAGCTGGGCGTGCTTCGCGGCTATCACGGCGACAGCGATCCGCAACTGCTCGGCTGGGCGATCACCTTCTTCGCGCTGATCGGACTCGACAGCCAGAAGGACGCGGTGCTGGCCGGTTTCGAGGCGATGGCCGCCGAGTGGCCCGAGGTGCGCGAGTGCCACATGATCCGCGGCGGCGGCGATTTCCTGCTGCGCCTGGTCGCGCGCGACACGTCGCACGAGAACCAGCTCACGCGCCGGCTCACCGAGGCGGCCCATGTCAGCCGGGTGCAGACGCTGCAGACCATCCGCACGAGCCGCAACCTGGTCGGTGTGCCGATCGAACCACGCTGAGGACGGACGGCGATGTCAGCAACCCTGGACCGTCCGGCGGTGGTGGCCACAGGCCCGACGCTCAGCATCGTGGTGCCCTGCTACAAGGAGCGCGCCAACGTGCGTCCGCTGGTTGCAGCCCTGGAGGCGACGCTCGATCCGATCTTTCCGGGCGCCTGGGAGGTCATCTTCGTCGATGACGACAGCCCGGACGGCACCTCGGCCGAGATCCGCGCCCTGGCCTCGGGCGACATCCGCGTGCGCGGCCTGCGCCGGGTCGGCCGGCGCGGCCTGTCCTCGGCGGTGATCGAGGGTGTGCTGGCCTCCTCGGCGGAGGTCATCGCGGTCATGGATGGCGACCTGCAGCACGACGAGACGCGGCTGGTGCCGATGGTCGAGGCGGTCCGCTCGGGAGGCTGCGACATCGCGGTCGGCAGCCGGCATGTCGAGGGCGGCGACAATGCGGGGTTGAGCAACGCCTGGCGGCACCGCCTGTCGGACGGCGGCATACGCATGGCGCAGGCCATGCTGCCGGTGCGGCTCGGCGACCCGATGAGCGGCTTCTTTGCCTGCCGCCGCGACTTCTTCGATGCGCTGACCCCGCGCCTGAGCGCCACCGGCTTCAAGATCCTGCTGGACCTTGTCCTGACCGCGCGCACGCCGCCACGCGTGGTCGAGATCCCGTGCCACTTCAAGCAGCGCGCGTCCGGCGAGAGCAAGCTCGACGCCCTGGTGCTCGTCCAGTTCGTGGCGATGCTGCTCGACAAGGCGGTCGGCGGCTTGCTGCCGACCCGGTTCATCGCCTTCGCCTTGGTCGGCGCGGTCGGCGTGGCGATCAATATCGGCGTGCTCGATCTCGCCCGTTTCGCCGGCGCCCGGTTCTCCGAGGCGCAGCTGGCGGGAACCCTGGTCGCCATCGTCGCCAACTTCGCGCTGGATAATTCGCTGACCTATCGCGACCGGCGGCTGCGTGGCGGCCGGTTCTGGCTCGGACTGATGGTGTTCATGCTGGTCTGCTCGGCCGGGGCACTCGCCAATGTCGGCATCGCGCGCGCCCTGTTCCTCGCGCACCGGGGCTGGGGACCGGCCTCCGCCGCCGGCGCCGCGATCGGCGTGGTTTGGAACTATGCGGTGTCGTCGACCCTGATCTGGCGCCGCAAGTGAGCGGCTGTTTGCAGACACCTGCTGCTGGCGATCCGACGCGGCTTTCCTGTGCTCCGCTGCTCACGGCCAGACGGCCGCTGCGCTGCGGTGCTCGGAAAGCCACGCCGGCCGCGGCCCTTCAGGCCGCTCTCATCCAGCATCAGGCGTCTGCAAACAGCCTCTGAGCTTGATGGGCCGGCGACAGGGTCTGGGACGGCAGTGGATCGGCTTCTGGCTGCTGCTGGTCGGTCTGACCGCGGTTCGCCTGCTGGTCGCCGCACTGTCGCCGGTGTCGGCCGACGAGGCGTACTACTGGACCTGGTCGCGCGCGCTGGCGCCGGGCTATCTTGACCATCCGCCGATGGTGGCACTCTGGATCGCCGCGGGCACCCGGCTCTGCGGCGATACCGCGCTGGGCATCCGCCTGCTCGCCCCGCTCGCGGCCGCCCTCGGCAGCCTGCTGCTGGTTGCCGCGTGTCGCGATCTTCTGGGCCGAGGCTGCGACATCGGCTGCGGCATCAAGGCGGCCATCCTGCTGAACGCCACCCTGCTGCTGGGTGTGGGCGCGGTGACGATGACGCCGGACACGCCGCTGCTGTCCTTCTGGACCGCGGCCCTGGCGGCGCTGGGCCGGGTGGTCGCCACCCGCCGGGGCGCCTGGTGGCTGGCGGTGGGCCTCGCCACCGGGCTTGCGATGGACAGCAAATACACCGCGCTGCTGACCGCGGCCGGGATCCCGCTCTGGCTGGTCGCGACCGGCGAGGGCAGGCGCTGGCTGCGCACACCCTGGCCCTGGCTCGCAGCCGCACTCGCGCTGCTGGTGTTCGCGCCGGTGCTGGGCTGGAACGCGGACCATCGCTGGGCCAGCTTCGCCAAGCAGGGCGGACGCACCGGCGCGTGGCATCCGGGGCGGGCGTGGCGCACCCTGGCCGAACTGGTCGGCGGCCAGGCTGGGCTTGCGACGCCTGTGGTGTTCGTCCTGCTGGTCTGCGGCATCGGTCGGCTGGCGCGGCGTGTCCGCTCCGGTCCACCGGGCCATGCGTTGCTGGTGGCGGTGACGGTGCCGGCGGCGCTGGTGTTCGTGCAGCACGCCCTCGGCGACCGGGTGCAGGCGAACTGGCCCGGCCTGCTCTATCCGGCCTGCGCGATCGCCGCAGCACCCCTGGCCTGGCGCTGGTGGCGCGCCGGTACAGCCCTCGGCTTCGTGCTGACCGCGCTGGTCTATGCGCAGTCCGTGGCTGCTCCGCTGCCGCTGCCGCGCCGGCTCGACGTGACGCTGGTGCGCCTCGCCGGTTGGCAATCGCTCGCACGCGAGGCCGCCTCCGCGGCCGGCCCGGGCACGGCGCTGGTCGCCGATGAGTACGGCCTGGCCGCCGAGCTGGCCTTTGCGGCACCGGGTCGCGCGGTGTTCGCAGCCGAGCCGCGCTGGCGGCTGTTCGGGCTACCGCATCCGCCGGTCGGTGGCGTCACGATGCTGCTGGTCCGCAGCGCGCGGCGCAAGGATGCGCCCGATCCGCTGCTGTTTTGCACCGTCGCGCGGGTGGGGAGCCTGGCGCGCGGACGCGATGGCGTGACGGCGGAGCGCTACGACCTGTACCGGGTGACGCTGCGGACCGGCCTGCCGCCATCCCTGCAGAGCGAGGTGGCGGCGATGCCGGTCCCGCTGCGTTAGTCCCGGCTTAACCCTGCTCGGGCAAAGTGCCTGCAGGCGCCCCGCACGGGTCGTGACGGAGGCGGCAGCACATGGCGGGTGGACGAGCCAACGGCAAGAACGCGGCGCGCGGCGGTGGCAACGTCATCATCCGCCGCGAGGAGATCGTCGAAGGCGGCCATCACGGCGGCGCCTGGAAGGTCGCCTACGCCGATTTCGTGACCGCCATGATGGCGTTCTTCCTGCTGATGTGGCTGATCAACGCCACCACGCAGGACCAGCGCCGCGGCATCGCCGCCTATTTCAGCCCGATGGCGAAGGTCGAGAACGGCTTCTCGGGCACCGGCATGGTGCCGGGCGGCGCCGCCCCGGTTGCCGATGGTGCGCAGCTGGTGGACCAGGGGCCGCCGCTGCTCGCGACCCTCTCCGCCCACGCCGACAGCCGGACCCCGCAGAATGACGGCGATCCCGATACCGGCAGCGCCGCGCAAGCCAAGCCGGGTCCGCTCGGTGTCGGACCGAACGTGGCCGGGGCGCAGGCGGCCGCGCTTGCCGCCGCCAAGCCGCTGGACAGCAAGGCGCCCCCGGCGTCCGCGGCCGGAACGCAGACCACCCAGGATGCGAACGCGGCCCAGGCGGAGACCAGGACCCTACGTGACGCGGCGCAGGGACTGCGCGATGCCATCGCCAACGACCCGGCGCTGCGCACGGTCGCCGGCCAGATGGCGATCGATGTCACCCCGGACGGGCTGCGCATCCAGATCATGGACTCCGAGCGGCAGCCGATGTTCGCCAGCGGCTCGACGGTGCCGAACGAGCGGGCGCAGGCGCTGCTGCGCGTGGTCGCCCCGTTCATCGCCAAGCTGACCGAGGCGGTCTCGATCGGCGGCTACACGGATGCCGGCGCCTATCGCGACGGCCAGGTCTCCAACTGGAGCCTGTCGTCCGGCCGTGCCGATGCGGCACGCAACGTGCTGGTGCGATCGGGATTGTCCGAGACGCGGCTCAGCAACGTCACCGGCTACGCCGATCATGGCTTGCTGTTTCCGGCCGATCCGCTGTCGCCCTCGAACCGGCGCATCGTGCTGACGCTGCAGCGCGCCCTGCCGCTGGCCGGAGCTGCGGCCGCCACGGACAGAGCTGCCGCGCCCGCGCAGCCGTAGGAGGACCACGCATGCTGACGATCGGCGGCCTGGTCTTCCTCATGCTGTGCGTATTCGGCAGCTTCATGGCATCCGGCGGTGCCATCGGCGCGCTGATCGGATCGATGCCGTTCGAGTTGCTGAGCATCCTGGGGGCGGCGATCGGCACCTTCGTCATGGCCAACTCGATGCCCGAGCTGAAACATGCCGTCGGGGGGTTCATCAAGACGATCAAGGGGCCGGCCTTCAAGAAGACCGACTATGTCGACTTGCTCAGCCTGCTGTTCTTCCTGGTCAAGCTGGCGACCACCCGTGGCGCCATGGCGCTGGAGCCGCACATCGAGCATCCCGAGAGCAGCAGCGCCTTCGGCAAGTTTCCCAAGATCAGTGCGAACCACCACGTTACCGTGCTGATCTGCGACTACCTGCGCATGGTGGGCATGAACGCGGACGATCCGCACCAGATCGATGACGTGATGGCGCGTGAACTCAAGAAGATCCTCAACGAGGAACTGCATCCCGCGCATGCCCTGCAGACGATGGCGGATGCGCTGCCGGCGCTCGGGATCGTTGCCGCCGTGCTCGGCGTCATCAAGACGATGTCGCACATCAACGAGCCACCGTCGGTGCTTGGCGAGATGATCGGCGGCGCGCTGGTCGGGACCTTCCTCGGCGTGCTGCTGGCCTACGGCATGGTGGCACCGATCGCCTCGCGGCTGCGCAGCATCATCATCGAGGAGAGCAAATACTACGAACTGATCCGCGCGGTGCTGGTGGCCCACCTGCACGGCAACCCGCCGCAGGTCAGCGTGGAGAGCGGTCGCAAGATGGTGCCGAGCGAGCACATGCCCACCTTCCAGGACCTCGAGACGGCGTTGCAGGCGATCGAGATGACCTGAAGCCGGAGGGCTTCACGCCGAGCGCGCCTCGCGCATCAGGACGCCGACCCGCCTGGAGAAGGTCCCGGGCTCGGCCGCCACCTGCCGCACGCTGAACCAGGCCGCATCCAGCGCATCGGTTGCGGCCTCGGGGATGCCGCCGCGGAACGCGCACAGGACCGGCAGCAGGATGTAGTGGCCGAGCAGCGGACCGCGGGCCTCGCCGTGCAGCACATCGAACGGCGTCAGCAGGCGCACGGCTTCGGCCGCCACGCCGGTTTCTTCCAGCAATTCACGTATGGCGGCGGCCTCGATCGTCTCGCCCGTCTCGATCCTGCCGCCGGGATAGCCCCACAGGCCGGCGTCGGGCGGATTGCGCCGTCGCACCAGCAGCACCCGGTCCTCGTGCAGCACCACGGCCAGTGCCGCGGGGACCGGCCGGATCATGCCCGGAGCAGCATCATGTCTCGGACGCAGCCACCAGGAGCCGGGCGACCTGCTCGCAGAGCGCGCGATCGGCGTTCGAGAAGCGGTCCGGCACCGGGCTGTCGATGTCCAGGACGCCCAACAGGCGGCCGCCCTGGATGAGCGGCACCACGATCTCCGAGCGCGAGGCGGCGTCGCAGGCAATATGGCCCGGAAAGGCGTGCACGTCCGGCACCACGATGGTCTCGCGCCGGGCCGCCGCCGCTCCGCACACGCCCTGGCCTGGCGGGATGCGCACGCAGGCAACGCGTCCCTGGAATGGTCCGAGCACCAGCACGTCGCCGCGCAGGATGTAGAAGCCGGCCCAGTTCACCGCCGCCAGCCGCTCGAACAGCAGGGCTGCGGTGTTGGCGCAGTTGGCGATGAAGTCGGTCTCGCCGTCGAGCACGCCACGCAGCGCGTCGAGCAGGTCATGCTCCAGATCAGGCGTCATCCGTGCCTCGCTAAAGCATGAGAGCCTGTTTGAAAACGCCTGATGCTGGATGAGAGCGGGCTGAAGGCCCGCGGCCGGCGTGACTTTCCGAGCACCGGAGCGGAGCGGCCGTCTGGCCGTGAGCAACGGAGCGCAGGAAAGGCGCCCATCCTTAGGAAAGTGGGGGATCGCCAGCAGCAGGCGTTTGCAAACAGGCTCTCAGCCGGACGGTGCCGGCAACCCGGCGGTGGCTGCCGCACGGCCATGCTGCAGATCGAGCAGGCGGGTGACATCGTCCGCTGCCATCGGTCGGCTGATCAGGTAGCCCTGGCCTTCGCTGCAGCCCTGGCTGCGTAGCCATTCGAGTTGTTCGGGATCCTCGATCCCTTCGGCGAGACACGCGACGTCGAGATTGCCGGAGAGGGCGATCACGGTCCGGGTGATCGCCGCCGCGTCCGCCGCCCGGGTAACGTCGCGGGTGAACGACCTGTCGATCTTCAGCCGGTCCAGGGGGAAGTGGCGCAGATAGGCGAGCGACGACCAGCCGGTGCCGAAATCATCGACCGCCAGGCTGACGCCGATCCGCTTCAGCTCGCCCATGATGCGTATCGCGCCGGCAAGATCGTCGAGCGGCATCGCCTCGGTGATCTCGAGCTCGAGCCAGTGCGGTTCCAGATCGGCCTCGCGCAGGATCGTGGCGACGTCCTGCACCAGGCTCTCGCTGTAGAACTCGTGCGGCGAGAGGTTGACCGCCATGCGCATCGGACGATAGCCGGCGCGCTGCCACCGGGCCGCCTGCGCGCACGCGACACTCAGCGTGTTCCGGCCGATCGCGCACATCAGCCCCGCCTCCGCGGCCAGCGGAATGAAGCTGGCGGGGGGCACCGCGCCGAACTGCGGATGGGTCCAGCGCAGCAGGGCCTCCACTCCGCAGATCGCGCCTGTACGGAGCATGATCTGTGGCTGGTAGTGCAGGGTCAGCGCGTTGCGCCGCACCGCATGATGCAGGTCGCGCGACAGCCGCACGCGCCGCTGCAGCGGCTGGCCGTCCGGACGGAACAGCCGCACCTGCCCGGAGCCGGCATTACGCGCTTCCTGCAAGGCATGGCTGGCGCGGCGCAGCAGGCCTTCCGGCTCGCGCGCATCCGCGGGGAACAGGCTGATGCCGGCGACGACCCCGAGCGGCAGGACCTCGCCGGCCTCGCTGCGAACGGTCTGCAACCGCCTGACCATCTCGTCGCCACGCGCCGCTGCCTCGGCCGGACCGGCGATGCGATCGAGTGCCAGCGCGAACGTATCGGTGCCGATCCGGGCGATCAGCTCGGCGGGGGACAGGCAGGCCTGCAGCCGCCGGGCCGCCTCGGCGAGTGCCACATCACCGGCCGGATAGCCGAAGACCGTGTTGATCTCGCGAATACGGTCGAGGGTGATGACCAGCACGGCCCCGGGTGGCGCCTGCAGCGGCACGGTCATGCCGAGGCGCAGCGCCAGTTCGGCCTCGAACACCAACCGGTCGGGAAGCTCCGGTCGGGGCTGGCCGGCGGCCTTGGGTCGTGCGGCAACCCGGCCCGGCAGCCGCCTGAGGATGGCGGCCACGCGTGCCAGCACCTCGGCGGGGCGGAGCGGCCTGACCAGGATGTCGTCATAGGCCGCCATGCCAGGGCCGCCGGCGGCCAGTTCCGCCTCGGTCGGCATCAGGATGCTCGGGATGCTGACGACGTGCCCCGGCCCGGTTCCCGGCTGCACCAGCAGCAGGTCCGGCACCATGTCGGCCGGCGGCGACACCTCGCTCGCATCGATCCGCTGGCATTGCACATCGTAGCCCGCGGCCCCCAGCAGGCTGACCAGGACGGAGAGCTCGTCGAGCCGGCGATGCAGGATCAGGATACGGTGCCCCGGGCCTGCTTCGGGCCGGCGCGCCGGAGCCGCCAGGATGCCGCGGCGCGCCTTGCCCATCATCAGCGTTGCGGAACTCTGCGGCATCGCGCGTCCTGCGGTCCTGGACTATGCAAGATGGTCAGCCGGCGGAAGTTGCCACACCGCGACGATCAACGTCAGAATCTCGTTATAATTTGCTGTTCAGCTCGCACCGCTGCCAAGTAGCCCATCTCTCAGCGCCGTGGTCGGCGGCTGGTGGCCGAGGAAGCTCGCCAGCAGGTGGTGGCTGAACTCCGCTCCCGCGATGGCCGCGATCTTCCGGTCGTCGAACAGCACATCCACCTGGTCCGGCAGGAAGATGAAGGTGGTGGTATCGCCCTGTTGCACCGGCTTCACCGTGTCGAGCAACTGCCCGAAGCCGGTCTCCTCGGTCTTCGAGCAGCCGGGCACGCAGTTCAGCACGTGTCCGCGGCGATACTCGTCCTGCACCCGGCCGACCCCGGCCGTGCGGACGAACTCGATCCTGAGCACCTTGGCACCGGCCTGGGCCAGCAGGACGGCTGGATCATGGCTTTGCGCCGGCACGTAGAGCCCGGCGACGTAGCCGCGAATATGCAGAAAGGTGAAGAGGCGGACGCCCATGCCGTTGAGCTGCAGATGCTGCCCCTGGACCTCCATGCTGTCCGGCATGGTGATCCCGCCGGCGCTCATCGCCCGGGCTGGCGTGCCGCCCGCGAGAAGACCGCCCAGACCAGCAACGCTCAACACGCCGAGAACGCTCAGCTCTCTCACGCGTTGCTTCCAGCGCAGGCGTGCCGCATCGGATCGAAGCATCCTCGAACCTTCGTGGTTTGTACCATGCATCGCGGTCGCCGCTGGTGCCGTCAAGAAAATCGGATGCGCGGGACGCGGCTGGTCGCTAATGGTCTTCCGACACGGAAGACCAAGAGACAGATGCCGGCACCGTGAGCCCAAGGATGCCCATGCTTCAGCCCGAGCCTCAGCTGGCCAGCGATCCAAGAACCGCCGAGATCCTCGACATCGTCGCCAAGGAGACCCAGATCGACCGGGCCAGACTGACGCCCGAGGCCTCGATCGAGGCCCTCGGCATCCCGTCCCTGGACATGGTCCAGGTGATCTTCGAGATCGAGGCCCGCTACGACGTCGAGATCCCGGTGGCACCGGAGCGGGCCGGCGGCGAATTCAGCACCATCGGCGACCTGGTGGCGCACGCGCTGCGCGCCATCGACGCCGCCCGGGCCGCCGAGCCCAGGATCGGCGGCGCCACGGATACGGCCCGCGGGTGACACGCCGCGTCGCGGTCACCGGCGTCGGGGCGATCGCCTCCATCGGTGCCGACATGGAGCAGCTTTGGCGCGCGGTGCAGCAGGGCCGCTCCGGCATCGGGCCGATCCGCACCATCCCGACCGAGCGTCTCTCTACCCGGGTCGCGGCCGAGATCCATGATTTCGACCCGTTGCGCTGGTTCGAGCCGCGCCAGATGGCGTTGCTGGACCGCAACGCGCAGCTCGCCCTGGTCGCCGCCCGCGAGGCGGTGCGCCAGTCCGGCGTAGACACCAGGAGTGCCGGCGCGCGTGGCGGGGTGGTGCTGGCGGCAGCCATCGGGCAGCACACCATCGATTCCACATACAAGTCGTTCTATGGCGACGGCGCGAAGCGCGTGCACCCGTTGACGGTCCCGCGCCTCATGCCGAGCAGCGCCACCAGCCAGGTCTCGATGGAATTCGGTCTGCGCGGCCCGAGCGTCGCGATGGCCTCGGCCTGCGCGTCGGCCAACCATGCCATCGGCCACGCCTTCCAGATGATCCGGGCCGGCATGCTCGACGTCGCCATCACCGGCGGCGCGGATGCCTCGGTGGTGGTCGGCGTCCTCAAGGCGTGGGAGGGGCTGCGCGTGCTCAGCCCGGACCTGTGCCAGCCGTTCTCGCTGGATCGCAAGGGCCTGGTGATCGGCGAGGGCGGCGCCATGCTGGTGCTGGAGGAGTGGGACGCGGCGGTGGCGCGCGGCGCCGTGATCCAGGCCGAGCTGGTCGGGTTCGGCAGCTCCGCCGATGCCAGCGACATCACCGCGCCGGACGCGGCGGGCGCCGCGGCGGCCATGCGCGCCGCGATCGAGGATGCCGGGGTGAGTGCCGATCAGGTCGACTACGTCAATGCGCACGGCACCGGCACCCGCCTCAACGACCGCACCGAGGTTGCCGCCCTGCGGGCGGTGTTCGGCCGCCATCTCGGCCGCATGGCGGTCTCGTCCACCAAGTCGATGCTGGGCCATTGCATGACCGCAAGCGGCGCGCTCGAGCTGGCGGTCACGGTGGCGGCGCTGCGCGACAGCGTGCTGCCGCCCACCGCCGGCTTCACTACGCCCGATCCCGAATGCGACATCGACTGCGTGCCGAACGTTGCCCGCCAGGCGCCGATCGAGGTGGCGCTGTCCAACTCGTTCGCCTTCGGCGGCCTCAACGCCACCCTGATCGTGCGCCGCGCCGCATCCTCCCGGAGACCTTCATGATCGCCCGCCTCGCTAGAAACCAAGTATTTTGAGCCCGCACCTCAACCGGCCCCACGTCAACCGTATCGGCACCGCGGTCCCGGCGCACGACGTGCATCTTCCGTTCCTCGGCTTTGCCCGTACCCTGCTGGAGGATGACCGCGCCCGGCTGGTGTTCGACCGCATGGCCGAGCGCTCCGGGATCGCGCACCGCTACTCCAACTTCCGTCCCGGCAGCCTCGCGGCCGGCGAGGTCGATGCCGACGGCTTCTACCGGCGCGGCGCCTTCCCGAGCACCGGTGCGAGGATGCGGCTGTACGAACCGTTCGCCCGCACTTTGGCGCTGGACGCGATCGCCAAGCTCGACCTCACCGGCGAGATCGACCGGATCACCCACATCGTGGTGGCCTCCTGCACCGGGTTTACCGCGCCCGGCCTCGACCTGCAGATCGCCGACCGGCTCGGACTGCCGGCGAGCGTGGGCCGCACCGTGGTCGGCTTCATGGGCTGCGCCGCCGCGGTGCCGGCGCTCCGGCTCGCCTGCGACACGGTGCGGGCCGACCCGCGGGCGCGTGTGCTGATGGTGAACTGCGAACTCAGCACGCTGCATCTGCAGGAGACTTCGGACCTCGAGACCGTGCTGTCCTTCATGCTGTTCGCGGATGGCGCGTCGGCAGCACTCATCACCGCCGATCCGGTCGGGCTGGCGGTGGAGGATTTCCGCAGCGAGATCATCCCCGACAGCGCCGACCTGATCACCTGGCGCATCGGTGACCAGGGCTTCGACATGCATCTGTCGGGCAAGGTGCCGGGCCGCATCGCCGGGGCGCTGCGCGGCGATCCCGAGGACCCGGCCGGCCTGCTGCGCGGGCTGGGCACGGATGCCTACGATCTCTGGGCGGTGCATGCCGGCGGCCGCACCGTGCTGGACGCGGTCGAGGTCGGACTGTCGCTCGACCCGTCGCGGCTGCGGCACTCGCGCGCGGTGCTGCACGACTACGGCAACATGTCGTCGGCCACCGTCATGTTCGTGCTGGCGCGCATCCTGGCCGAGCGGGACGGCGCGCGGGGGCTGGGCCTGGCCTTCGGCCCGGGCATGGTGGCCGAGAGCTTCCGCTTCCGACGCGCCGGCCGGGACAGCTGATGGATCTTTCGGCTCGCGCCGAAGGGCCCGAGATCCTTGACGCGGGCGATGTCGGGCCGGACATGTTCGCCGCCGTCATGGACGATCTTGCCTCGGTCAGCCGGGTGATGCTGGCGCATGCGCCGACCATCGGCTTCCTGGACCGGGCGACGCGCGGCATGCCACGCGGCGCCAGCCTGTCGGTGCTCGATGTCGGCTATGGCGAGGGCGACCTGCTGCGCCGGATCGGACGCTGGGCCGGTCGCCGCGGCCTGCTTGTGCGGCTGTCCGGCATCGACCTCAACCCGCGCAGTGCGGGCGCTGCCCGCGCCCGGACGCCGGCCTCGATGCCGATCGAGTACGCGACCGGCGATGTGTTCGACCATGCCGGCGACGCCGACTTCATCGTGAGTTCGCTGTTCACGCATCACCTGACCGATGCCGATGCGGTGCGCTTCCTGCGCTGGATGCAGCAGCGCGCGCGATTGGGCTGGTTCGTCAACGACCTGCAGCGGCATGTGCTTGCCTATCACGGCTTCGGGATGCTGGCGCGGCTGGCCCGCTGGCATCCGATCGTCCGCCAGGACGGGCAGCTCTCGGTGGCGCGCAGCTTCCGCTATGCCGACTGGCGGGACCTGCTCGACGCGGCGGGTATCGAGGCGCGCCTGCTCTGGCGGCCGATGTTCCGGCTCTGCGTCGAGCATCTCGGATGATCCTGCCAGCCGCCGGCAGCACCTCGATTGCCGCCGGCAGCACCTTGATCGTCGGCGGCGGTTTGGCCGGCGCCGCGGCGGCCTGCCAGCTGGCGCAGCAGGGCCAGCCGGTCACGCTGTTCGAGCGCGAGCGGCAGGCCCGTCACAAGGTCTGCGGCGAGTTCATCAGCGTCGAAGCGGACCGCCACCTGGCGGCACTCGGGCTCGATCTCGCCTCGCTCGGGGCGGTGCCGATCGAGCGGGTGCGTATCGCGTGCCGGCACGCCCTGATCACGTCGGCGCTGCCGTTCGCCGGCAGCAGCCTGACCCGGCGGCGGCTCGATGCGGCGCTGCTGGCGCATGCCGAGGCAGCCGGCGCCGACACCAGGCAGGGCTGCGGCGTGCGCCGTGCGGTGGCAGACGGCGCAGGTGCCACCCTGCTGGAACTGGATGGTGGCGAGCGGCTGGGCGGGCGGAGCGTGTTGCTCGCCACCGGCAAGCACGAGCTGCGCGGCCTGCGTCGGCCGCCGCCATCGCAGGACCAGGTCTGCTTCAAGAGCTATTTCATGCTTGCCGCACCCAGCCGGCGGGCGCTGGACGGGCATGTCGAGCTGGTGCTGTTCCGCGACGGCTATGGCGGCCTGCAGATGGTCGAAGGCGGCCTCGCCAACCTCTGCCTGGTGACGACGCGCGCGCGGCTGACGCGCGACGGGGGCACCTGGCGCAACCTGCTGGCGTCCCTGACGGCGGAAAGCCCGCATCTGCGCTCACGCCTGCAGCATGCCGACGAGTGCCTGGACCGGCCGCTAACCATCGCCAGGGTGCCATACGGCTTCCTGCATCGCACCGCGCCCGAGGCACCGCGCGACCTGTTCCGCCTTGGCGACCAGATGGCGGTGATCCCCTCGTTTACCGGGGACGGCATGGCGATCGCCCTGCACACGGCGGCGCAGGCGGTGCGGTCGGTGCTCGGCGCAGAGCCCGCCGCCTCCTACCACGACCGGATGCGCCGGGCGCTGGGACCGCAGATGCGGCTGGCTGGCGGCCTGTATGCGATCGGCCGCACCGTGCCCGGCCAGGCCATGATGTTGCTGGGCGCCCGCCTCTGGCCGGGCCTGGTGCAGCGGCTCGCTTCGGCCACGCGCGTGCCGGATCACGCGGGGACGCTGTCGCCGGCCTGAGTCACCTGCCCGTCGGCTGCAGCAGGCGCGTCGACAGCAGGGCGCCGGTCAGGGCGGATCCCAGGATGCCGCCGCCGTACTGGATCGTGCCGACGAACGCCGAGACCGTGCCGGCGCGATCCGGCATCACCGCGAGCGCGCCGGCGACGGCGTTGGCGACGATGAACCCGGTTGCACAGACGAAGCAGAACAAGGGCAGAGCGAGGCTGGCCAGGCCGCCGAGACCGGTGCAGGCGTCGACGGCCAGGACGATGCCGGCCACGGCCGCACCCGAGGTGCCGGCCAGCAGCAATCGCCCGCTGCCGAAGCGTGGCACGAGCCGCGCATTGACTAGGCTGGCCGCGATGAGCCCGATGACGCCGAGGCCGAACAGCAGGCAATAGCGTCGCAACTCGATCGTTCCGGATGCGGACCGGAGTGACGACGCCATGGTCGGCAGCGCCGGCAGGTAGAAATCGGTCGAGATCGAGCCGAAGCCCATCAGGGCGCTCAGGATCATGAGCACGCGCAGCTTATGCCGTGCCGGGACCGCCCGGGGGGTCACCCGGCTTATCCGCTGGTAAAACCTGACGACTCTTCTCTCAGATTTTTGCCACTAGAGCCTGATCGTCTCAGGCTGAACCAGCCTGAGACGTGAATCAGTCTCTAGATCAATCTGGTAGAGCAAGTTTACCGGCTCAACTTGAGCCGGTCTTGCTCTAGGTGCCATGGCGGTAGTCCTCGTCGCTGACCTGCTCCAGCCAGTCGACCGGCGAGCCGTTCAGTTTCTCCTGGATGGCGATGTGGCTCATGGCGGTGGTCGCCGAGGCGCCATGCCAGTGCTTCTCGCGCGGTGCAAACCAGACCACGTCGCCGGGCCTGATTGCCTCGACCGGGCCGCCTTCGCGCTGCACCCAGCCCAGGCCGGTGGTCACGATCAGGGTCTGGCCGAGCGGATGCGTGTGCCACGCGGTGCGAGCACCGGGCTCGAAGGTGACGAGGGCGCCACCGACACGCGCCGGCTCGGGAGGGCTGAACAGCGCATCGATGCGCACGGTGCCGGTGAACCAGTCCGAGGGCCCCTTGGCGGAGGCGGCAGTACCCGCCCGTGTGATGTCCATTGCCGGTTCCTTTCGTTGCCGAGTCCGTCGCCCGGCGGTCAACGCCTCGATGCGGTCCGCCGTTCGCAAGAGGAGTTTACGGTCATCGTCAGCGACGGGTCGATGCCGTCGCCCCGGGGCAGCGGGAGCCCGCCCGCGCGACGGCCTCAGCGCGCCGGACCGACCAGTCCGATCCTGAGCATCTGCCGGCGCAGGCCGTCGCGATCCAGGAGGTCGGGCATGGCATCGATCCATCGGCACACGCCACATTGATCGTGGGATCCGCTAGGCGCGGCGCAGCCGGTGATGTCGGCTCCGCACTCCACACACACGCATTCCGCTACAACCATCGCGGTGTCTCCCGGACCTCAACCCGTCTCATGGCGTGAGACTGGCATGAAGCCTGCTGCCGTCCAAGGGCAGGATCTCGTAGCGGGTGCTGGCCACGCGGCAAAAGCTGGGTAAATCTGCAGCCGGCATGATGATGCCGGCCAGCGCGATCATCGATGGAGGGCGCGATGACGGACATGGTGCAGCGTCGCGACCTGCTCTCGGCCTCGGTGCTCATGGCGGCCGCTTCATTGCCATCGCGGGGCGCCGATGCGGCGGGAGCCGATCCCGCGATGACGCAGGTGGTGCAGGCCGACGCCATCCCCTGGCGACAGCTCTACAATTTCCCGCCGGGAACTGCCGAGCAGGCCACCCTGCATGGCGGACTGCACGAGCCCGGGCAGTATTTCGTCCTGATCCGTTGGCATCCGGGCTATATGAGCGCCCCGCATTCCTACGAGACCGACCGGCTCTGCATCGTGCTGTCCGGCACCTGGTGGGTGGCGAGTGGCACGGATTTTGCCCCCGGCGCCACGGTGCCGGTCGAAGCCGGCGGCTTTGTCCGGCGCGTCGCCGGCACGCCGCATTATGACGGGGTCAAAAAACACGCAGACGGCCCGGCGATCCTTGCGATCTCGGGAATCGGCCCGATCCATTTCAGCCTGGTCGATCCGCACCGGCCTGGCTGGCGCGAAGTCTGATTGTTATGACACGGGCATGAGCAAGCTTTCGATCAACCGGACGACGCGGCTGTGCATGTCGCTCTCCGCGCGGCCGGGCAATTTCGGCACCCGGTTCCATAACCACCTCTACGAGGCGCTCGGCCTCGACTATGTTTACAAGGCGTTCGGCACCCGCGACCTCGACGGCGCGATCGGCGGCATCCGGGCGCTCGGCATCCGCGGCTGCGCGGTCTCGATGCCGTTCAAGGAAGTCGTCATCCCGATGCTGGACAGCCTCGACCCGTCCGCGCAGGCGATCGGGTCGGTGAACACCATAGTCAATTCCGACGGCCATCTTCACGCCTACAACACCGACTACATCGCCATCGTCCGGCTGGTGGCCGAGACGCCGATCGACCGAGAGATCCGGTTCCTGCTCACCGGAAGCGGCGGCATGGCGAAGGCGGTGGCTTCGGCGTTGCGCGACAATAGTTTCACCAACGGCACCATCGTGGCCCGCAACCAGGCAACCGGCACGGCTCTGGCGGATGCCTGCGGCTATGGCTGGGCGCCCGAACTGGGCGACGCGCAAGCGGGCATGCTGATCAACGTCACCCCGGTCGGGATGGAGGGTGGCCCGGAGGCCGAGGACCTTGCCTTTCCGAAGGCGGCGCTCGAGGCGGCGAAGGTCGTGGTCGACGTGGTGGCCCTGCCTTCGGAGACGCCGACGATCCGGGCGGCGCGCGCTCTCGGCAAACGCATCGTGACCGGCGCCGAGATCCAGACCGTACAGGCCGTGGAGCAGTTCATCCTCTATACCGGCCAGACGCCCACGCCTGAGCAGATCGCGGCGGCGGCGGCCTTTGCGCAAGGCCGCGGATAACGCGGCCTGTCAAAGGACAAGCCGAGCATGATCGATCGGATCATGCTCGGGGCAAAGCCGCCGCCTGATCTGGACCTACACCGGCGCCGGGTTGCGCTCGGCGAACCCGGCCTGGTGCCAGAACGGGTAGGGCAGGGTGACGGCGCTGGCCGCCTCCAGGCTTGCCATCTGCTCCGGCGTCAGGGTCCAGCCGACCGCGCCGAGATTCTGCCGCAACTGCTCCTCGTTGCGGGCGCCGACGATGATGTTGGAGACCGTCGGGCGCTGCAGCAGCCAGTTCAGCGCGATCTGCGGCACGCTCTTGCCGGTCTCCGCCGCCACGCGGTCCAGCGCGTCCACCACCTTGTGGACGTGCTCGTCGGCGACCGGCGGCCCCATGTCGGCGGTCTTGTGCAGGCGCGAGCCGGCGGGCAGCGGCTGGCCACGGCGTATCTTGCCGGTCAGGCGGCCCCAGCCGAGCGGGCTCCAGACCACGGCGCCGACGCCCTGCTCCAGCCCGAGCGGCATCAGTTCCCACTCGTAGTCGCGGCCGATCAGCGAATAGTAGGTCTGGTTGGCGACGTAGCGCTGCAGGTTGTAGCGCTCGGACACCGAGAGCGACTTCATCAGGTGCCAGCCGGAGAAATTGGACACGCCGAGATAGCGGATCTTGCCGGCCCGTACGAGGTCGTCGAGCGCGTTCAGCGTCTCCTCGACGGGCGTTTTGGCGTCGAAGCCGTGCAGCTGGAACAGGTCGATATAGTCGGTGCCGAGGCGCCTGAGCGAGTGCTCGACGGCCTGGATCAAATGGTGGCGCGAGGCGCCGACCTCGTTCGGGCCGTCGCCGGCGCGGAAGGTCGCCTTGGTCGAGACGATGACCTTCTCGCGCCGCCCCTTGATCGCGCCGCCCAGCACCTCCTCCGCGAGGCCCCCCGAATAGATGTCGGCGCTGTCGAACATGGTGAGGCCGTGCTCGAGGCAGATATCGACCAGCCGGGTTGCTCCCTGCACGTCGGTATCGCCCCACGCCTTGAAGAATTCGTTGCCGCCGCCGAACGTGCCGGTGCCCAGGCTCAGCACCGGCACCTGGAAGCCGGATCGGCCGAGAAATCTGTGTTCCATGAAGAGGGTCCTTTTCAGCTTCGCGTCGCCGCTTTGACGCTGCGTGGCGCGAGTGGTTCACGCTAATCTGGCGCGCCATAGCAATCAGGGGACCGTCATGGCCGAAGACCGCAGCCGCCACCGCGCCCTGGGCGACCATGTGCTGCACCCGGAAACCCTGATGCTGGGCTACGCCTACGACCCGGCGCTGTCGGAAGGTTCGGTGAAGCCGCCGATCTTCATGACCTCGACCTTCGTGTTCCGCTCCGCCGAGGAGGGCCGCGACTTCTTCGACGTGGTGGCCGGCCGCAAGCCGGTGCCGGAGGGGGGCGCCGGCCTGGTCTATTCGCGCTTCAACCACCCCAACACCGAGATCGTCGAGGAGCGGCTCGCGGTGTTCGAGGCGGCCGAGCAGGCGCTGCTGTTCAGCGCCGGCATGTCGGCGATCGCCACCACGCTGCTCGCCTACACCAGGCCCGGCGACGTCGTCCTGCACAGCCAGCCGCTCTATGGCGGCACCGAGACGCTGCTGATGCGCACCTTCGCCGGCTGGGGCATCGGCGCCGAGGGCTTCACCGACGGGCTGGACGAGGCGGCGATCGACGCGGCCGCCGCGCGCGCCTGCGCCCGCGGCCGGGTTTCCATCATCATGCTGGAGACCCCCTCCAACCCGCTGATCTCGCTGGTCGATTTCTCCCTGGTGGCCAGGGTGCGCGACCGCATCGCCACCCGGCAGGGCCATGCGCCGCTGATCGTCTGCGACAACACCCTGCTTGGGCCGGTGTTCCAGGCGCCGCTGCTGCACGGGGTCGACATCGTGCTGTACTCGCTGACCAAGTATATCGGCGGCCATAGCGACCTGATCGGCGGCGCAGCCCTGGGAACGGCGGCGCTGATGCGGCCGATCCGGCTGCTGCGCGGCGCCATCGGCACCCAGCTCGATCCCAACACCTGCTGGCTGATCGGGCGCTCGCTGGAGACGCTGGGGCTGCGCATGCGGGAAGCGGCGCGCAACGCGGAGATCGTGCTCGGCTTCCTCGCGGCGCACCCGCGCGTGCTGAAGCTGCATGCGCTGAACCGGCTGCAGGCGGGTGATCCGGCGGCCGCGGTGCAGGCGCGGCAGGCGACCGGCGCCGGCTCGACCTTCAGCATCGTCATTGCCGGTGGCCAGGCCGAGGCGTTCCGGGTGCTGAATGCGTTGCGCATCTTCAAGCTGGCGGTCAGCCTCGGGGGGACGGAGTCGCTGGTCTGCCATCCGGCCTCGACCACCCATTCCGGGGTGCCGGCCGAGGTCCGCGAGCGGGCCGGGGTCGTGGACGGCCTGATCCGGCTCAGCGTCGGCATCGAGAATGCCGAGGACCTCGTGGCCGACCTGGCGCAGGCGCTGGCGGTTCTGGGGACCGGGGATACGGTGTCGTAACTTAATCGCTGGACGCACTGCGCCGGTCTTCTGCAAACCGGGTCTCTGCCCTGAGACAAAACCGGGGTCAGGATCTGGTCGCGGATCATGGCGTTACGTCGCGGTCGCGCCGATCGGCGCACCATTGGAGTATCTCCCATCCACCACAATCCTACGAACCGGCCTGCCGCATTGCGCGAGGCGGCCGGCATGGCTGCTGCCATGCCGGCCGCCCCGGTCCGGCGCCGGCTGCGCAAGCTCGCCGGCCTGGTGCCGCAGGCGACGGTGCACCGGCTGTTCGCCCGCTCCCGGCTGCTGCGGCGGGTGACCGTCGGCACGCTCAGCCGGATCGAGCTCGCCATCATGGGCGGCCACAAGCAGCGCGGCCGTCTCGACCTCATCCGCCGGGTCCGCAGCGAGCGCGAGTCGCTGCTCAGTGGCAACGAGGCCTTCATGATCACCTCGCTGGCGGCGGCACAGCGCGCGGTCGGTGGCGTGATGGCGGAGGTCGGCGTGTTCCAGGGCTGCTCGGCCAAGCTGATCAGCCTGGCTGGCCGGCCCACCGCGCTGCACCTGTTCGACACCTTCTCCGGCCTGCCCGAGCCGGACCGCGACGAGTGCCGAGCGATGCGCAAGGGGCACTATGCCGCGTCGCTCGAGGCGGTGCGGTCCTACCTGCACGACCAGCCGAACCTGGTGTTCCACCAAAGGCTGTTCACCGGCGAGAACGTCGCCTGCAGCGACGAGCGCTTCTCGTTCGTGCATCTCGATGTCGATCTCAAGGAGGGCACCCGCGCCTGCCTGGAGTTCTTTTATCCGCGCATGCTGGCCGGCGGGGTCATCGTCAGCCACGACTACTCCTACCTGGACGGGGTGCGCGAGGCGTTCGCCGAATTCCTCTCCGGACGCCCCGAGCGGGTGATCGAGCTGCCCAGCTCCCAGGTCATGCTGATAAAAAACTAGGGCCGGCTGAGCGCGAGGGCCGGAAGGCTTCGCGCCATCCGGCTGGGCTGGTAGAAGCCGCGGGATGGCTGCGAGGTCGGGATCCATGGCGGAGATGGCTGTTCAACGACGCGGCGTCTGCCTGGTGATCTCGGCGCCATCGGGGGCCGGCAAGAGCACCATCGTCAATGCGTTGCGCGCCGCCGAGCCGGAGCTGGTGCATTCGGTCAGCGTGACCACGCGCACGCCGCGTCCGGGCGAGGTCGAGGGCGTGCACTACCACTACCGCAGCATGGCCGAGTTCGATGCCATGGCGCAGTCCGGCGCGCTGCTCGAGTGGGCGATGGTGTTCGGGCGCGGCTACGGCAGCCCGCGCCAGCCGGTCGAGGACGCGCTGGCGGCAGGCCGCGACATGGTGTTCGACATCGACTGGCAGGGCCACCGGCAGATCCGGGCGGCGCTGCCCGAGGACGTTGTCAGCCTGTTCGTGCTGCCGCCGTCGCTCGGCGTGCTGGAGCAGCGGCTGCGCTCGCGCGCCGCCGACGATCCGGCGGAGATCGCCCGGCGCATGCAGTCCGCCCGCGACGAGATCGCGCACTGGCGCGAGTTCGAGCACGTGATCGTCAATGCGGAGCTGGACCGCTCGATCCGCAGCGCCCGCGCCGTGCTGCAGGCGGCACGGCTGCGCACCGCGCGCCAGCTCGGGCTTGCTGCCATGGTGGATGGCTTCAGGGCATGATGGCCAGGCGCGCATGATGGCCAGGCTCCCATGATGGACTTCGGCGCCATCTGCGTGCTGTGCGTCGGCGACGTCATGCTCGACCGCTATGTCTATGGCGAGATGGAGCGGATCTCGCCGGAAGCGCCGGTGCCGGTGCTCCGGCTCACCCGTACCCGCGAGATGGCGGGCGGCGTCGGCAACGTCGCCAGCAACATCCTCTCGCTGGGCGGCCGCGCAGTACTGGTCGGCCTCATCGGACGCGACGCCGCCGGCGCCCGCCTGCGGCAGATCCTGGTCGGGCAGGGCCGGGTGCTGGACGCGCTGGTCGAAAGCGAGGCGCGCCCGACGATCTGCAAGACGCGCTACATCGCGGCGCACCAGCAGGTGGTGCGGGCCGATGAGGAAAGCCGGCTTGCCTTGCAGCCCGCCGAGGCGCTCGCGCTGAAGGCCGCCATCGACAGCCATATCGGCCAGGCGCAGGTGCTGCTGCTGTCGGACTACGGCAAGGGGGTCTGCGCGCCGGCGCTGGTCGCGCATGCCATCGCGCAGGCGCGGCGGCGGCGCATCCCGGTGTTCGTGGACCCGAAATCCAACGATTTCTCGCGCTATCGGGGTGCCGACTGCATCACCCCGAACGCGCGCGAGCTGTCGGCGGCCGCAGGCCTGCCGGTCGAGGACGCGCTTCAGGTGGAGGCCGCGGCCCGTGCCGTGATGGCCCACGCCGAGGCCGGCGCGATCCTGGCGACCCGCTCCGACAAGGGCATGATCCTGGTCGAGCGGGACGGCCCGGCGCTCTCGGTGCCGGCGCGGGCCCGCGAGGTGTTCGACGTGTCCGGCGCCGGCGACACGGTGATCGCGGCCATGGCGCTGGCCCGCGGGGCCGGCCAGACGCTGGCGCAGGCGATGCGCATCGCCAACGCCGCTGCCGGCGTGGTGGTCGGCAAGCTCGGCACCGCGACCGCCGACATCGCCGAAGTCATGCAGGAGCTGCTGCTGCTCGACCAGCAGTTCGGCGAGCATGCCGCCGAGACCGCCCTCTCGACGCTGTCGCACGCAAAGGCCCAGGTCGCGCGCTGGAAGGCGCAGGGCCTGCGCGTCGGCTTCACCAACGGCTGCTTCGATATCATCCACCCGGGCCATGTGGCGCTCCTGGGCACCGCCCGCGCGGAATGCGACCGCCTCATCGTCGCCCTGAATGCAGACGCCTCGGTCAGCCGGCTCAAGGGACCGACCCGCCCGGTCAACCGGCTCGCGGCCCGGGCCCAGGTGATGGCGGCGATCCGCCATGTCGATGGCGTGGTGAGCTTCGACGAAGACACCCCGCTCGCGCTGATCCAGGCGCTGTCGCCCGACGTGCTGGTCAAGGGCGGCGACTACACCCTGGAAACCACAGTCGGCGCCGACTTCGTGCAGGCCAACGGGGGCCGGGTGGTACTGACCGGACTGGTTCCCGAGCAATCCACCACCGCAACCCTTGAGCGGATACGCGCTGGTTATCCCCGCTATACAGCGCGGTCCCCGTGATCCACAGGCACAGGACGCGGGCGGAACTGCGCCGCAGGCAGTAAGCAGAAGGCAAGGCGAGGGGCGCCGCCCCTCGACCCCGGCAAAGGCGAGCCTTTGCAAACGAATCGTTTAAGAATAGGGGTCTGGGGCCTGAGGCCCCAGCAGGTCACGGGCAGAGCCCGTGCCTTGCTGACAGCAAAAGGGCTAGGGTCAAAGCGTGAACCAGATCGAATCGACCCAGCGCGAGAGCCTGTTCGGCCTGTCGCAGCGGCTGCCGCCCTCCAACGTGCAGGCGGAGCAGGCGTTGCTGGGGGCGTTGCTCGCCAACAACAAGGCGTATGACCGGGTCAGCGAGTTCCTGTCGCCCGAGCATTTCGCCGATCCGCTGCATGGCCGGATTTTCCAGGCGATCACGAGGCGTGTCGAGGCCGGGCAGCTGGCGGATGCGATCACGTTGCGCGCCGAGTTCGAGCATTCCGGGCTGCTCGACGAGGTGGGGGGTGTCGTCTATCTCGGGCAGCTGCTGACCGCGATGGTCGGCATCATCAATGCCGGCGAGTATGGCCGGGCGATCCACGATGCCTGGCTGCGGCGGCAGTTGATCGATATCGGCGAGACCGTGGTGAACAACGCGTTCGGGCAGACGCCGGAGCTGGATGGCGCCAAACAGATCGAAGCGGGCGAGGAGGCGCTGTTCCGTCTCGCCACCGAGAAGAGCCAGGATGGCGGGTTCGTCACCTTCGAGCGTGCGCTGACGGATGCGATCGGGATTGCCGAAAAGGCGTTCCATCGCCAGGGGGATGTGGCGGGGCTGACCACCGGGCTGCGCGATCTCGACAAGAAGACCGGCGGGCTGCATCCGTCCGACCTGCTGATCCTGGCCGGGCGGCCGGCGATGGGCAAGACGGCGCTGGCGACCAAGATCGCCTTCGGCGCGGCGCGGGCGCTGATGCGCGAGGCGCGCGAGTACGAGGCGCTGCATGGGTCCGGAAAGGGCAGCGACCAGGTGCAGCCGAAGGGGTCGGTGGCGATCTTCTCGCTGGAAATGAGTGCCGAGCAGCTGGCGACGCGGTTGCTGTCGGAGGAGAGCCGGGTCTCCTCCGAGCGCATCCGGCGCGGCGAGATCGGGCAGAAGGAGTTCGACCGCTTCATCCAGGTGTCGCGCGAGCTGCAGAGCTTGCCGCTGCATATCGACGACACGCCGGCGATCTCGCTGTCGGCGCTGCGCACGCGCTGCCGTCGGCTGGCGCGCACCAAGGGGCTCAGCCTGGTGGTGGTGGACTATCTGCAGCTGATGCGGCCGTCGGTGGGCACGAAGCCAGAGAGCCGGGTGCTGGAGATCAGCCAGATCACCCAGGGCCTGAAGGCGATTGCCAAGGAGCTGGAGGTGCCGGTGCTGGCGCTGAGCCAGCTCAGCCGCTCGGTGGAGAGCCGCGAGGACAAGCGGCCGCTTCTGTCGGACCTGCGCGAGAGCGGATCCATCGAGCAGGACGCGGATGCGGTGATGTTCGTCTATCGCGACGAGTACTACCTGCAGCAGCGCGCACCCAAGCAGATGGCGTACGACAGCGAGGACAAGTATCAGACCGCGCTGGACAAGTGGCAGCGCGACATGGAGCAGGTGCACAACAAGGCCGAGCTGCTGCTGGAAAAGCAGCGGCACGGGCCGACGGGCAAGATCGACCTGTTCTTCGAGGGCGAGTTCACCCGGTTCGCCGATCTCGACCATGTGCATGGGGGGTGATCCCGCGACCCTTTCGACGCTGTAATGGGTTCTGAGACGGCATAGGCTCGGGGTAGAGCTTGGTTCAAGCTAGAAGTATCCCTTTCCAAGACGAAATCTGATGATCTTGGAGGTGGCATGGGCGATAGTTGCGCCCTTGCCAGGGGACCCGCGCCTCATGCTTTCGCATCAATGACCAGGGCCTCGGGAGGCCGCGACCCCACGGCGATGATGGGTCTTCAGGTCGCAGCGGCAGACCGTGTCCAGGTCGGTTGGTGAGAACGGTCGAAACCGTTGATGTCGCGGAGCTGGGGCCACCCTGTTCGCTTCTCGCCGGTCTGCGAGAATGGCGCGGGTTTGCTGAAGTCTGTCCCGTCTCCGAGGCCAGGCCCTGCGAGCAATGGCTGCAACTGAGCAACCAGCCCGATGCAGTCTGGGAATGGAGCGGGGGACTGCCGGCGATCTCGCTGGCACCGATAGGCTGCTTTCTTCTTCAGGACATAGAGATCAGCGGCTCGGGCTACGTGTTTGCCCAGGATCGCTTTGTTCGCGAGCACTCGCACACGTCAGATGTCGCGCTGAAGCGACTTTGCGAACATTATCCTGGCAACCCTCTCGACGCGGCCTCCGCCCGCCGGGTGACGATCGATGAGCCTGTGCTCGTGGTCACCGGGCCGGGCCATAACACGTATGGTCACTGGATCCTGGACTTCCTGCCGCGCGTCGTGATCGCGCAGCGGCTTCTCGGTCCCGTGCTGGATGGCATGCCGATCCTGCTGCCATCAGGAACCCCGTCCTGGGTGCCGCGGATGCTGCAGGCCTACTGCAACATTGCGCCGGATCGGCTGCACATGTTTTCAGAGCAGGAAGATAGAGTGACCTGCAAGTACGCGTGTTTACCAAGCTTTGGTCACGATGGCAGCTATTCCCTGCACAACCTAGTACGGGAGTTCTACGGCGATCTCGGGGATGCCTGCCTTGCCGTGCCGAAGCGCCGGGTCTGTCTTTCACGGCGATCCTTCAGCGAAGGCCGGGTTTTTGTTGCGCGCGAGTCGCTTGAGCGGATGGCGGTCGCGCGTGGATACGACATCGTTCGTCCCGAGGAGCTAAGCTTCACGGAGCAGGCGGCAATGTATCGATCGGCAAACTGCATCATCGGAGAGGGCGGTTCCGGCCTGCATGGGTCGGTGTTTGCGGAGCCCGGAACCATCGTTGCGTCAGTCGGGTTCAACTGGGTGCAAGCTCATGTCAGTGGCGCCTTCGAACAAAAGTTGATCTACATGAACAGGCTGGAAGACGCGCCGCAGACGGAAGACGGCATCAGGAACTTCAGCGCAACGGACCCCGATTTGACCAGCCTGTTCGAGGTGATCGACCAGTTACAAGCCGGCCGATCGGGCGTCATGCTGCCGCGCGAGCCTTGAGAGGCGGGAGCTGGGGATCGTTTCAGATCTGCCGCCACTGATCGGAACTCTCCCGCATGAAGTGACCGGTCGCTCCTGCAGCCAGCGTGATCGCGGCTCCCGCTGAACCGGCCTCGATCCGGGTGGCCGAACTTCCCGGATAGACGTCGAGCTTCTTGCTACACCTGTTCAGGATATACACATCGCCGCCGTCCGGTACGGCCAGCGGTAGCCTGACTGCGCCGGTCGCACATTGCCTGACGGTATTGTAGTGCGCGGTCAGCGCCGTTGCAGTCGCAAGTGCCGACCCGGTGCTGCTGATGGCTCTATGCAGCGTGCGAATGATGAACCCGTTCACATTCATACTCTGGGCGAAAGTTGCATGGCCTAGGATCGCCGCCGAGGCAGCGGTCAAGTCGCCCTTGGAAGACACCAGAAACACATCGCGCGTCTCGAAGCTTAGTCGGAGGAAGCGCCTTGTCACTCCTGACGCATCGATCCCGTCCTCCCAGCCGACCCGGGACGCGCTACTTCCAATATTGATCGCACTGGTGCTGTTCGCGTTGCCGCCGGCCCAGATGTTGACCCCGGTCTTTGACGTGTAGCTGCCGGGTTCCCCGGATGCGCTGCCGCTCCAGTTATCCATGCCAATTTCAATGCCGTCGGCAATCCCATCTCCCGCGCCGCGGACGATCTGGACATTATCCTCAATACCCCAGATGCGCCCGAGATTGCCCGTGCCAGGAGCCAGACTCGCAGCGACATGAAGGGACACCGCGTCCTTGGGGATGTAGGAGGCCGCCCCTCGTCCGGATCGGAATTGGGATGGGTCATAGTTGTAGAGATTGATGTAGGCGGCGTCGTGCTCGTATTTGGCCACGCCGCTTGCGTAGGCTCTGTTGACGGCACCGACGAATAGCGTCGTGTGGCCGCCGTGCCCGCTGCCCTTGCCCGAATCCATGACTTTTCCAAGCGCAAGAGCGGTCCCGCCATCTTGCAACACCGACCCGTCTGTCATTCCCGGTGGGAAGGACAATCCTGTAAACTCGGCACCCTCTGGCACGATCTCTGCGTCGTTCCCCTGGGAATACTGCGTTTGCGTGAGGTTATAGTTTCCGGGGCTGAACCAGAGCAGGCGGGCGGAGCGGCCGCCGCTATTGCTTGCAGCGATGATCGCGGCTTGAACGGCTGCGTTGTCGTTACCCGCCGGCGAATATCCGGCGGTGAAGTCGGTGATCGAGACGATATCCGGGCTTCTGGAGGCCAGGTCGTGGGCCACCAGCACGGCCTCGTCGTCGGCTTGAACCCCCTGTTTCGCCGCAACGTCCGACCCGCCAGGACCGGCTTGCGCCGTCACGGGCGATGCAAGCAGCGCCGAAAGGAAGAGGACTTGCGCGGAGCCGATCCGACGTCGAGCCGCCGCTGGAGCGCCTCGCGCTGATGCCGCTCTTGCCGGCACGCGTGTGGACCGGCCGCGCCGCCTCAGCCCGGCGCATTCCGGGTCATCACATCGAGCTTCTCGCTCAGTGCCGAGAGCGTGTAGGGCTTGGCAATGAAGGCCATGTTCTCGTTGTCGTCCTTGCGCTCCTGCATGGCTTCGCGCGGGTAGCCCGACGCCATCAGCACCGGGATCTCGGGCTGCAGCAGCCGTGCATCGCGGGCTAGATCCACCCCGCTCAGGCCTTTCGGCATGACGACGTCGGTGAACAGCAGGTCGACCGGCTTCTCC
This sequence comes from Lichenicoccus sp., assembly GCF_965277665.1. Classification (GTDB taxonomy): domain Bacteria; phylum Pseudomonadota; class Alphaproteobacteria; order Acetobacterales; family Acetobacteraceae; genus Lichenicoccus. The sequence continues at coordinate 2,999,115 of NZ_OZ255835.1, read as the reverse complement.
GACAGCAGGATCGCCAGCGCCTCGGCGCCGTCCCGTGCGGCATGCACCTTGTAGCCGAAGCTCTCGACCGCGGCGACGGCGATCTCGAGCACGTCGGGGTCGTCCTCCACGACGAGAATCGTGCCGTGAGTGGTATCGGTCTGGGTTGCTTGCATGGCTGCGTCCTTGCTGCTGGGTGTCTGCGATTGCGGCAGGTACAGGCTGACCGAGGTGCCGGCGCCGATGGCGCTCTCGATCTCGATCTGGCCATCGCTCTGCCGCACGAATCCATAGACCTGGCTCAGCCCGAGGCCGGAGCCCTGGCCGACATCCTTGGTGGTGAAGAACGGCTCGATCGCCCGGTCGCGCGCCGTGGGCGTCATGCCGCTGCCGGAATCGTGCACCGTGATGCAGACATACGGTCCGGGCGCAATCTCGCGGATCCGCAGCGCATCCGCCGCCCGGATCTCGATGTTCCGCGTCTCGATGGTGAGCGCGCCGCCCTTCGGCATGGCGTCGCGCGCGTTCACGACAAGATTGAGCAGGGCCGACTGGAACTGCGCCGGATCGATCTCGCTGAGCCAGAGCGGCGGGCTGAGATCGAATTGTAGGTTGATGGTCTCGCCGACCGCACGCCGCAACAGGATCTCGAAGGCTGTGATCAGGTCGTTGATGTTGGACGTCTGCGGCTGCAGGATCTGGCGGCGGGAGAAGGCCAGCAACTGGTGCGTCAGCTTGCCGCCACGATCCGCGGCACGTTGCGCCACCTCGATCAGGCGCCGTACCCGCTCGTCGGTGCTGGCGGCCATGACCAGGGCAAGGCTGCCGCTCACTGCCGTCAGCAGGTTGTTAAAATCGTGCGCAACGCCGCCGGTGAGTTGCCCGACGGATTCCATCTTCTGCGACTGGTAGAGCTGCTCGCGAGCGGCTTCCAACGCGTGCTTCTCGGTGATGTCCCGGGTGATGGCGGCGTAGCCGAGGAACTCGCCGTCCTGGTCGTGCATCAGGTCGATCACGACGTTGGCGAGGAACCTGCTGCCGTCCTTGCGCACCCGCCAGCCTTCGCCCTCGAAGCGCCCGTTTGCCCGCGCGGCGCTCAGCGTCTGCTCCGGCCTGCCGGCCGCCCGGTCCTCCGCGGTGAAGAAGCGCGCGTAGCTCTCGCCGAGGATCTGGTCCCGCGAATAGCCCTTGGCACGTTCGGCGCCCAGGTTCCAGCTGGTGACATGGCCGTCCGGATCGAGCGTGAAGATGGCGTAGTGGACAAGGCTGTCGACGAGCATCCGGAAGCGTTGCTCGCTCAGCCGCAGCGCTTGCTGGACGGTGCGGCTGTCGCTGATGTCGCGGGTGATCTTGGCGAAGCCGTCGAACTCGCCCGCCGTGTTCTGTAGCCGGTTGATCACGACGCTGGCCCAGAACTGGCTGCCATCCTTGCGCAGCCGCCAGCCGTCGCCCTCGTACTGGCCAGCCTCGCGTGCGGTGGCGAGAATGGTCGCCGGCGCACCGCGCGCGATGTCGCCATCGATGAAGAAGCACGCGAAGTTCTTGCCGATGATCTCGGCGGCCGTGTAGCCCTTGAACCGTTCCGCGCCCGGGTTCCAGCTGAGCACGATCCCGTTGGCGTCGAGCCGGTAGATGGCATAGTCGACGATGCCCTGGACGAGGTCGTCCGGCGTCGAGACAGGCGTCGCTGCAGTACCCTCGAGCGTCATGTTGATCCAGTGACCACACCTGCGGACGAACTAATCATACCACTAAAATAACGAAAGCGATCGTCTATCGCGCGGCCGTCGGAATAATCCGTTCAGGTCTGGCAGGCTAACCAACAGCAAGCCTGGTCAGCGCGCAGTCCGCATTCGCGATGCGCGAGCCGTTGTGCACATCATCATCCTGCGCGATCCGCCGATCATGCTGTAGAGTCGGATGTACCCCCGCATCCGGGGCTTCACGCTCATGAGGGCGCCGCATGCAGCTTGTCGTGAGGCGCTTTCTCGAAGTTGGTGAACTGCCCGCCGCCGCAAGCATCGCGTCGCAGCCTCCCCGCAGCCTCGCGCCACCGATTCTCGCCTATCCGGGACAGGACCTGGCCGCGCTGATGAGCGGCATCCGCGGCGCCTCGGTGCAGGACAGCGCAGGCGGGCTGGCGGCGCCGCCGTTGCAGCTGCGGCTCTACACCATCGAGAACGGACGTTTCCTCGTCGGCCACGGCCTGGATGGGACCATCCTCAGCGAGGACGGACGCCCGATCCACCAGACCGCGGCGTTCCGCGCGATCAAGCAGGCAGGGGAGGCGTCGGAGACGCGGCTCGACCTGCCCGAGCCGTTGCGGCTCGACGAGGTGTTCGTCGGCTTCGACGGGGCGTGGCGGAACTACTTCCACTGGATGTGCTTCGGCCTCACCAAGGCCTTCCTGGCGGCGCGTCATCTGGAGCCGTCGGTGATGATCGCGACGCCGGACTACCGGGAGGCGGCGCGCAGCGGCGGCATCTCGTACGGCGAGACCACCTGGCAGCAATCCCTGGAGTTCAGCGGCCTTGCCGGGCGGGTGACAGCGTTGCCGTCGGGGCTGTATTGCGCGCGCCGTCTGCATTTCTTCTGGACCGAGCCGGGCGCGCCGACCGACATCATGTATCTGGATGCGTTCACGGATGTCTTCGACCGCATGCGCGCGCATGTCATTCCGACGTCGCGTGCGTTCGAGAGCATCCATCTGGCCAGATCGGGCGGCGTGTCGAGCCGGATCGGCGACGACGTCAACAGCATCGTGTCGGCGGTGCTCGACCGGCGCGGGTTCCGGACCGTGAACTTCGAGGGCGTCGACCTGCAGCAGCAGATCTCGATCGTCGCCGGTGCCAGACGCCTGGCGTCGCCGCACGGCGCGGGGCTTACCAACATCCTGTTCCATGCCGGTGGCCTGCGCGTCCTGGAGCTGAACCGGACGCTCGACGGCAGCCAGTCGTTCCGTCCCTGGTTCTATGTGGCGTCCGCGGTGCGCGGCCATCGCTACGTGACGCTGGACAGCCTCGGCGACCTCGGCGAGCAGCATGTCGAACAGGCGGTGTCGGCGCTGGACGCGGCATGATCACCCGTCCGGTCGGGGCCGATCTGGCCGAGGCCGCTGCTCTCGTGACCAGGGGGGAACTGGCGGCGGCGGCCGCGCTGGTGGACGCCCTGCTGCAGGCGGACCCGGCGGATGCGGGTGCCTGGTTCCAGCGGGCGCGCCTGCTGGCGGCGACGGGCGCACCGGCCGACGCGCTGGTCGCCTGCCGGCGCGCGATCGATCTGTGGCCCGACATCCTGCCGGTGTGCCGGCTTTTCGTGCAGCTCCGCGAGCGTCTCGGCGATACCACTGGCCGCGACGAGGCCGATCTGCCGGGCCCCGACCTACTGCCTTATGCCGAACGGATCATGCTCGCGGCGACGCCGGATGACGCCTTTCTGCACAACCGGATCGCCGCCCGCCTGTGCGACGCCGACGATCCGCTCGGCGCCCTGCCGCACCTGCGTATCGCGGCAGTGGCCCTCGGCCATCGCGACAGCGCGCTGTGGAACTACACCAGCGCGCTCACCCTGACCGGCGGGTATCACGAGCTGCTCGCGGCGGAGCCGCTGCTGCGTGCCCTGGCGCGCGAGGTGGCGCCGCCGTTTGCGCCCTACGTCCACCTCGCCAACGCCAAGCTCGCGCTGCATCACGGCCGCGACGCCGTGCTGGGGCAGTTCGAGGCCTTGCGCCATTCGGCGCGCTGGCTCGACGCGTCCGGCCTGGCGGCGTTGCTGGCGCGCAGCATCGCGCGGCGCCGCCCCTTCGGCATGGTCCTGCTGACGCAGCCGGAGGCGCGCATGGCGGCCTATGCCAGTCGCCTGGCCGGCCGCCATCCTCGCGACCATCCGGCGCATCATGCGGGGCTGGTGCTCGACGGGGACGAGTTGTCGGCGGTGGCGAACTCGGTGTGGCAGGGCTGGTTCGGCGCCACCATCGAGAGCGCCGGCAGCCTGGCCCCCGGCCGTCTCGGCAGCCGGTTGCTGGCCGCCTTGAACCAGGCCGACGTGGTCGGCCTGCCGGACGCTGCGGTGCTGACAGCCGAGATGCAGGTGTTCGGCTTCCTCGCCGAGATGCAGAGCCTGGTGCTGCGCCGGCCGGACCGGCACTTCGTGCCGCTCGGCGTCATGGCGGCCCTGCACGACGCGATGCCGTTCCTGCGGCCGCTGCTCGAGGGGCTGCCGTTCCTGGGCCATGTCGGCTGCCATCCGGACCTGGCCGAGCGGCTGGCACGGTTCTGCCGCATCGCCGAGACCAGCACGTGGCTGCTGCCGGCGCCGCTGGACGCCGCGGGCATTCCGACGGCTCTGCGCAGTGGCGGCCCGGCGCTGGAACGCCTGGATCAGGTTCTGGAGAGCCTGGTGGTGCCGTTCGAGGGCGCCGTCTTCCTGGTCGGCGCCGGGCTGCTCGGCGCGATCTGCTCGGCGCATATCAGGCAACTGGGCGGCATCGCGATCCCGGTGGATGCAATCATGGGCCGCTGGATGGCGGGCTGATCCGGCTTCAGCCCGCCTGGTCCAGCAGCGTGCCGAAAAACTCTTAAACGAGTCGTCCGTAGTGCAACGCGTGAAGGCCAAAGGCTTCGCCCCCTTTGATCCGCTTCGCGGCTCAAGTCCATCAGAGGCGAGCCTCTGAAATCCTTGAATTTCAGAATCGGGGTCTGGGGCCTTCGGCCCCAGCGGGCCAGGGCAGCGCCCTGACCTTGCCTTTTCAGCAGCCGGCGAGAGCTCTCAAGCGAAGCATGACGCATGCATCATGCTCTACCCAGCCTGGGCCGCGGGGCGCTTTGCCGGAGCCTGCGAAGGACGTCCGATCGAGCTGTACTCCATACCGGCCGCCGCCATCGCCGCCGGGTCATAGACGTTGCGCAGGTCGATCACGATACGGCCACGCATCAGGTCGCGCAGCCGCGTCGGCGGGATCGCGCGGAAGGCGTTCCACTCGGTGACCAGGATCAGGGCATCGGCCTCGCGCGCGGCATCGAGCGCATCGGCGCAGTAGGTGATGCGTTCCGGCATCGACGCCCGAGCCGACTCCATGCCGACCGGATCATAGACCCGCACCGCGGCGCCGTTCTCGACCAGCCGGTGCACGATCGGGATCGAGGGCGCATCGCGCATGTCGTCCGTCTCCGGCTTGAAGGTCAGGCCGAGGATCGCGATCGTCTTGCCGCGCACGCTGCCGCCGCAGGCGGACATGATGCGCGCGCCCATGCTGGCCTTGCGCGCGTCGTTCACCTGTACCGTCGCCTCCACCAGGCGCGAGGAGGCGCCCGCCTCCTGGGCGATGCGCATCAGCGCCAGCGTGTCCTTCGGGAAGCACGAGCCGCCATAGCCGGGCCCGGCATGCAGGAACTTGCGGCCGATGCGGCCATCGAGGCCGATGCCGCGGGCCACGTCATGCACGTCGCCACCGACGCGCTCGCACAGGTCGGCCATCTCGTTGATGAAGGAGATCTTCATCGCCAGGAACGAGTTGGCCGCGTACTTGATGAGCTCGGAGGTCTCCAGGCTGGTGAACAGGATCGGCGCCTCGATCAGGTAGAGCGGCCGGTACAGCCGGCGCATCACCTCCTGGGCGCGCTCGCTGCCGCCGTCCTGGGACACATCGGTGCCGATCACCACGCGGTCCGGCCGCATGAAGTCGGCAATCGCGCTGCCCTCGCGCAGAAACTCCGGGTTGGACGCGACATCGAACGCGAGGCCGGGCCGGGTGTGCGCGACGATCTCGGCGATGCGCCGGCTGGTGCCGACCGGGACGGTCGATTTGGTGACGATCACCGCGTAGGTGTCGAGCGCCTGGGCCACCTGCTCGGCGGCGGCGAACACATAGGTCAGGTCGGCATGGCCGTCGCCGTTGCGCGGCGGCGTGCCCACGGCGATGAACACCGCCTCGGCGCCGGCGACGGCCTCCTTGATGTCGCTGCCGAACGACAGCCGGCCGGCGGCGATGTTGTCGGCGACCAGCTTGTCGAGCCCGGGCTCGTAGATCGGGATGCGGCCCTGGCGCAGGCTGTCCAGGCGCCCCGGATGGGTCTCCACGACCGCGACCTCGACGCCGAACTCGGCGAAGCAGGCCCCGGAGACCAGGCCGACATAGCCACCGCCGATCATTGCTACGCGCACAGTTTGCTCCAGTCCGTCAGCGTCAGGGCAGCGGGAAGCCTACAGGATATGTCGGCAAAGGTCAGGCCGGGCGTTGCGGTCGATGCGACCCGACTCAGCCGACGACCTTGCCGGCACCCGCGCTGAGCAGCGCATCGAAGTAGGCGATGGTGCGCTCCAGCCCATCCTCCAGGCCGATCGCGGGGGTCCAGCCCAGCAGCTCGCGGGCCCGGCTGATGTCGGGGCAGCGCTGCATCGGATCGTCCTGCGGCAGCGGCCGGTACACGATACGGCTGCGCGAGCCGGTCAGCGCCAGCACCCGCTCGGCCAGTTCGCGCACCGGGATCTCGTGCGGATTGCCCATGTTGACCGGCCCGGTGATGTCTTCATCGCTGGCCATCATGCGCACGAAGCCCTCGATCAGGTCGCTCACATAGCAGAAGGCCCGTGTCTGGCCGCCATCGCCGTAGAGGGTGATGTCCTCGCCGCGCAGCGCCTGGGTGATGAAGTTCGACACCACGCGGCCGTCGTCGGGATGCATGCGCGGGCCATAGGTGTTGAAGATCCGCACCACCTTGATGCTGAGATTGTGCTGGCGGCGATAGTCGAAGAACAGCGTCTCGGCGCAGCGCTTGCCCTCGTCGTAGCAGGCGCGCGGGCCGAGCGGATTGACGTTGCCGCGATAGTCCTCGGTCTGCGGATGCACCGTGGGGTCGCCATAGACCTCGCTGGTGGAGGCCTGGAACACGCGCGCGCCGGTGCGCCGGCCGATGCCGAGCACGTTGATGGCGCCGAGCACCGAGGTCTTGGTGGTCTGCACCGGGTCGTACTGGTAATGCACCGGAGAGGCCGGACAGGCGAGGTTGTAGATCTCGTCCACCTCGATGTTGATCGCGTGGGTGATGTCGTGCCGCATGACCTCGAAGTTCGGCTCGCACAGAAGGTGGGCGATGTTGTCGCGCCGGCCGGTGAAGTAGTTGTCCAGGCACAACACGTCGGCGCCGTCGCGCACCAGCCGGTCGCACAGGTGCGACCCCAGGAAACCGGCCCCCCCCGTGACCAGGATTCGCTTGCGGACCAGGCTCGCCGACGAAGTTCGTGACATTTGCGTTAACCGCGTGTTGAAGGTGGAATCATACGGGAGCCGCATGACCGGTGGAAGCGCCGTGATCGGGAGCGGTTCTCCCGCCTGCGGCGTGCTTGGAAGCCGGACCGGGTGCCAGAGCGGAAGCGAGGCGGAACGCGATGGAAGCTGAAGCGAGGCAGAGAGCGATGGCGGATGGCGGGCGATACCTGGTGACCGGCGGTGCCGGCTATGTCGGCAGCCACGCGGTGCTGGCGCTGGCGGATCGTGGTGATGCGGTGACGGTGCTCGACGACCTGTCGCTGGGACATGCGCGCGCTGTCCCGGACGGCGTGACCCTGGTGCGGGGCAGCCTGGCCGACGCGGCCGTGGTCGAACGGGTGCTGTCGGACGGTCCCTGGGACGGGGTGCTGCATTTCGCGGCGCTCTCTCTGGTCGGCGACAGCATGGTGCGGCCGATGCACTATTTCATGGCGAATACCGGCCTGGGCATCCGCCTGATCGACGCCTGCATCCGCCACGGCGTGCGCCGCTTCGTGCTGTCCTCGACGGCGGCGCTGTTCGGCCGTCCGGGCGAGCAGGTCATCACCGAGGATGCGCCAGTCGAACCCGGCTCGCCGTACGGCGAGAGCAAGGCGATGCTGGAGCGCGCGTTGCTGTGGGCGGATCGCATCCACGGCATGCGCAGCGCCTGCCTGCGCTACTTCAACGCCGCCGGCGCCGATCCGCGGGGCCGTGCCGGCGAGGACCACACGCCCGAGACGCACCTGATCCCCCTGGTGATCGATGCGGCGCTGGGCCGGCGCGCGGCGGTGGCGATCAACGGCGGCGACTACGACACGCCGGACGGCACCTGCATCCGCGACTACGTGCATGTGAGCGATCTCGCATCCGCGCATCTGCTGGCGCTGGAGCAGCTGGATGCGCGCAGCGTCACCTACAACCTGGGCAGCGGGCACGGGCATTCGGTGCTGGAGGTGATCCGCAGCGTCGAGCGGGTCAGCGGCCGGCCGGTGCCGCACCGGATCGGCGCGCGCCGGCCCGGCGATCCATCGCGGCTGGTCGCCATGAGCGAGCGGCTGCGACGCGAGACCGGCTGGGCGCCCCGATTCGAGCGGCTGGACGAGATCGTCGCCACCGCCTTGGCCTGGCGCGAGGCGCATCCGCAGGGCTACGGCGATCGCTAGCCGCCGGGGTTTCGGCCGTGGCGTGATCGGGCTATAGGCCGTCCGCATGGTCGAGCCGGCTTTGACGAACCACCCGATGTCGCAAGGATCAGCCGGAGCATGATCCGCCCGATCATGCCCGGTGAAGCGTTCCCGGGTCGCCTGGGGCTGCCCTGAAGCGTGAGCAGCGTGCTGTCTCTGGTCGCCTCGCTCGGATCGATCGTGCTCGGCTTCGTCCGGTCGGCCGGCTCGCTGGCGTTGTTCGCGGTCGCCGCGATCTCGCACCTGTTCCGGCCGCCGTTCTACTGGCGCGCCTTCCTCGCCGCCTTCATCGAGTTCGCGTTCTTCTCGCTCCCGGTGGTGGCGCTGACCGCCCTGTTCTCGGGCGGCGTGATCGCGCTGCAATCCTATACCGGCTTTGCCCGCTACAACGCGCAGAGCGCCATCGCCGGCATCGTCGTGCTCTCCGTGGTGCGCGAGCTGGGCCCGGTGCTGGCCGGGCTGATCGTCGCCGGCCGCGTCGGCTCGGCGATGGCCGCCGAGATCGGCACCATGCGGGTCACCGACCAGATCGATGCGCTGGGCACGCTGTCGACCAACCCGATGAAATACCTGGTCACGCCGCGTCTGCTGGCCGGCACGCTGGCCCTGCCGCTGCTGGTGGTGGTCGCCGACATCCTCGGCGTGCTGGGCGGCTTCATCGTCTCGGTGGTGAAGCTGGGCTTCAGCCCGAACGCCTACATCGCCAATACCTTCAGCGTGATGCAGCCGATGGACGTGAATGTCGGGCTGGTCAAGGCGGCGGTGTTCGGGTTCCTGATCGCGCTGATGGGCTGCTATAACGGCTACCACAGCCGCGGCGGCGCGCAGGGCGTCGGCTCCGCGACCACCGCCTCAGTGGTGGCCGCCTCGATCCTGGTGCTGGCCTTCGACTACATGCTGACCGAGATGTTTTTCTCGCGATGAGCTGGTCGCGATGAGCGGAGCGGGCACGCCGAAGCTCCGGATACGGGGGTTGTGCAAGGCCTTCGGGTCCAAGCAGGTGCTGGACGGGATCGATCTCGACGTCGCCGCCGGAACCTCGACCGTGGTGATCGGCGGCTCGGGCAGCGGCAAGTCGGTGCTGCTGCGCTGCATCCTCGGGCTGGTCGAGCCGGATGCCGGGACCATCGAGATCGACGGCGTGGACGTGCTGGCGCTGCGCCGGCGCGAGCGGGAGGCGGTGAACCGGCGCATCGGCATGCTGTTCCAGAACGGTGCGCTGTTCGACAGCCTGCCGGTCTGGGAGAACGTGGCGTTCGGGTTGCTCGCCCGGCGCCAGGCCAGCCGGCGCGCGGCGCGCGACAAGGCGGCCGAGGTGCTGCGCCAGGTCGGGCTCGATCCCAGCGTCGGGCTGATGTCGCCGTCCGAGCTGTCCGGCGGCATGCAGAAGCGGGTCGGCCTGGCGCGCGCGATCGCGGCACAGCCGGAGATCCTGTTCTTCGACGAGCCGACCACCGGGCTCGATCCGATCATGGGCGCCGTCATCGACGGGCTGATCGTGGACTGCGTGAAGACGCTCGGCAGCACCGCGATCGCCATCACCCACGACATGGCGTCGGCGTCCCGGATCGGCGACGCGGCGGCGATGCTGTATCGCGGCAAGCTGGTCTGGCAGGGACCGGCGGCGTCGCTGCTCGAGAGCGGCAATCCGCTGGTGGACCAGTTCACGCATGGCCGCCGGGAAGGCCCGATTGCCATGGAATTGCGACGCTGAAGCGGGGTGCCTGACGGCATGGCAAAGCGCGCCGCGCGGTTCGTCTGCCAGAGCTGCGGCGCGGCGTATCCGAAATGGACCGGCCGCTGCGAGGCCTGCGGCGAGTGGAACACCATCGTCGAGGAGGCCGTCGAGCCGCGTGCCACCGCCTCGCGCATCGGCAAGCCGCGCGCGGGCCTCATCGCGTTCGTCGGCCTAGAGGGCGAGGCCGAGCCACCGCCGCGGATCAGCACCGGAATCGCGGAACTCGATCGTGTCCTCGGCGGCGGCCTGGTGCCCGCTTCGGTGGTGCTGGTCGGCGGCGATCCGGGCATCGGCAAATCCACCCTGCTGCTGCAGGCGGCGGCCAGCATGGCCCGGGAGGTCGCCGGGCGCCGCGTGCTCTACATCTCCGGCGAGGAGGCGGTCGACCAGTTGCGGCTGCGCGCCCGCCGACTCGGGCTGACCGCGCCGCTGCTCGAACTGGCCGCCGCGATCAACGTGACCGAGATCGTCGCCAGCCTGCAAGCCGAGCGCGACACCGCCCTAGTGGTGATCGACAGCATCCAGACCATGTGGCTGGACACCATCGACAGCGCGCCTGGAACCGTCAGCCAGGTGCGCGCCTGCGCCTTCGAGCTGATCCGGCTCGCCAAGCAGCGCGGCTTCGGATTGGTGCTGGTCGGGCACGTGACCAAGGAAGGGGCACTCGCCGGACCGCGCGTGCTGGAGCACATGGTCGATGCGGTGATGTATTTCGAAGGCGATCGCGGCCACCAGTTCCGCATCCTGCGTGCCGCCAAAAACCGCTACGGCGCCACCGACGAGATCGGCGTGTTTGCGATGACCGATCGCGGCCTGGCCGAGGTGCCCAACCCGTCCGCGCTGTTCCTCGCCGAGCGCCGCGGCAACATCGCGGGCTCGGCGGTGTTCGCCGGCCTCGAGGGCACCCGTCCGGTGCTGCTGGAAATCCAGGCGCTGCTGTCGCCGAACAGCGGCTCCTCGCCGCGCCGCGCCGTGATCGGCTGGGACGGCGCGCGCCTGTCGATGCTGCTCGCCGTGCTGGAAACGCGCTGCGGCCTGAAGCTGTCTGGTTCGGATGTTTTCCTCAACGTTGCCGGCGGCCTGCGCATCGGCGAGCCGGCCGCCGATCTCGCGGTCGCCGCCGCCCTGGTCTCGGCCGCGACCGGCCAGCCGACCAGTGCCGGCTCGGTCTATTTCGGCGAGGTCGGGCTGTCCGGGGAGATCCGGCAGGTGTCGCAGGCGGAGAGCCGCCTCAAGGAGGCGCAGAAGCTCGGTTTCGAGCAGGCCATCCTGCCCCGTCGGATTGCCCGCGGCGGCCAGCGGCTGGTGGCGCCGGAGGGGATGAACCTGCACGAGTTGGGGCACCTGTCGGACCTGGTGGCGATGTTCAACCCGGACGGCGATTCATGATCTCCAACGGACGCCTTCGGCGCGGGACACGCACCGGCGGGCCTCAGGTTGCACGAGGTCGGGCAATCGCCAGCATCGTGAACAGCGCGCAGGCGATGGCTGCAAAGATCGGGAGCCCGTGAGGCGTGATATCCATGGCGAAGCCGGCGGTGCCGGGCCCGATGAACGCCCCGAGACCCCAGGCGATCGACATCACAGCGTAGACCGATACCAGGTCGCCGCCGCGAAACCGGCTGCCGATCAGCGACATCATCACCGTGTAGATGCCGACGAACAGGCCGCCCCAGACGAACAGCAGCGGGTAGGCGAGGAGCGGCCGGTCGATCACCAGCGGCCAGATCAGCGCCCCTAGGGTCGAACATAAACCCAGCCCTATCACCAGCCGGCGGCGGTCGACCCGGTCGCCCAGCCAACCGATCGGGAGCTGCAGAAGAATTACGCCCAGCAGCAACATCGAAAGCAGCAGCGTTGCGGGTCGTTCCGCCCAACCGGCGCGCATCGCGTACAACCGCAGGAACGACATGCCCGACGTCTCCAGCGCCGCATTCAACAGCACCGCCCCCAGCGCCACCGGGGCCAGGGACAGGTAGCGCAGCATGTTCGGGTGCGCGGGGCGTTCGAAGACAGGTGTGCGTACCCAGGGCATGGCGATCGACAACAGTGCCGCCAGCGCAATGACGCTGCCGACCAGGAAGGGCAATGCTCCGCTTGTGCCGGTCAGCGTCAGGATCACCGGGCCGAGTGCGAACCCGAGTGAGAGGGCGGCGGTGTAGGACGCCATCGTGCGCGTCCGGTGACGCTCGTCGCTGAGCTGGTTCAGCCAGGTTTCGGACATCACGAACAGGGTCTCGGAGGCTGCACCGAGTGCCAGCCGGAGCGGGAACCAGAGCCAGATCGACGGCATGATCGGGAACAGCGCCAGGGCACCGGCCGCAACCAGCAGCGCGCACGCGATCGGCAATTTGGGACCGCTGCGCCAGCTCAGGCCCGGCAACAACGGCGCCATGGCCAGCACCCCGACCGCGTGCATCGCGGCGTTGATCCCGATGAAACCCTTGCCATGGCCCATTGCCGTGAGGCTCAACGCCAGCAGCGGAGCGCTCAGCCCATAGGTCAATCCGAAGATCAGCGCGGTCGCGATCAGGGATGCCGTGGTTGGAAGGCTCGACCGGGTCGGGCTGCTTTAGGCGCTCTGCGCCCGGCGACGATCCAGGAAGCGGCGTCGGGTGCTCAGCAGGCGTGTGAACCATTGCTCTCGCCGGCGATCCAGAACGTGCTGCAGCGTCTGCGCGTAGTCGAGGATCAGCCCTGGCGTCCACGTCATGGCCTCGGCTCGCGCACGCCACAACGCCAGCAGCCACATGGCAGGATCGGTCAGCATGAGCAGCAGGCTGCGCCAGGGACGTTCCTGTCCAAGCGCGCCTTCCATTGCTGCGTCGAGCGAGAGGGCCACGGTCGATGAGCAGTTGCGGCTGGTCAGGTTATAGACCGGCGTCTCCCGGTAGATCGCCAGGAAGGCGCGCAAGGCGGCGGCGTTGTACCGGGTGAACGGCACCTCCCGGTCGGGCCCGCGCCAGCCGGTGCACTCCTCCGCGAAGGACGACCGGAAGCGGCCCGGCACGTCGTTCTCGGCACTCGCCCGCAGCAGACGGCCGAATTCGTCCGGTGCGTGATCCATGTCTTCGGCCGGGCAGAGGCTGACATAGATGTCAGGCGAGATCGACAGCGCTGCGTGACCCGTGGAGATGACCCCGCCCTGGTCCATCGCGGCGATGTAGCGGTCGATCATCAGGCGTCGCTGCGGCTTCACCGCCGATCCGACCGGGGTCCAGACATGTACCCGCAGCGGCTGGTCGTTGATCCAGCAGCCGACCTCGGCCTGCGAGGCATGCAACAACCCTCGTCCATGCCAGTTCGGCCCGGAGAAGAGCGGCAGGTCGGTGACGGAGGCTCCCGGAGGAAGGCCCCGAAGCTGCAGCCCAAGCCTGCACAGGCTCCACGATGCCGCCAGCAACGCGACCCCGATGCAGAACGGAACACTGTGCCGGTGCGGCACCGGCCATGGCGCCCAGACGAGGCCTGCCACCAGCAGCTCGATCACCCCGACCAGCACCGCGTGGCGCCACCGCACGGAGCGGATCACTGCGGCCGAGACGAAGCGGAACAACCCGTCCATCGTCAGGGCCGCACCCAACACAACGGTCGCGACGATGTTGTCATCCCAGGGCAGGTCAATCGAGATGAACCCGAGTGCGAAAAATCCAAGCGACTTCAAGACGGGGATGGTGGCGTTGGGAAAGCCGATTGCAGCCAATGCCAGGAGACGAACAACACCCTCGACGACGAGAGCGATGCCGACCAGGTCGGTTGTGGCGATGATCGCGCTGTCGAAGAGGTCGTTGATGAACACCAGGCTCGCCAGCACGCTGAGGCAACCCAGCAGAACGAGCACCCACCAGCATTTTCGAAGGGGTTTCGCGCCAAGAAGCAGGAGCATCAGGCGGATCATGTCGTCTGCTCCAGTCGCTGTCGGCGTCCGCCCTGCAGGCAATCATGAGGATCGTTCGCGCGTTCGACAGCTTCGGCTGGATCGCGTCCTCAAGCCAAGGGGGTGGAGCCAAAGCGACAGGGGCCGCCGATCGGAGAAGCCAAGGAATACAGGGACATCCGCTTTGTGGGGGGACGTCCGCTCCGTGGGGAACATCGCTCCTGGCCGGACATCTCGTTCGCCCGCTCCCGGCCGAGCCTCTTGGCACTGCGAAGGTCCAATTATGGTCGAGAGCGGCATTCAGGCATGATCCACCCGGAGGCCGGTCATTCGATGGGAGGCGTTGCATGCGGATGCTCATACTCGGCGCAACCGGAGGCACCGGGCGCCAGATCGTTCGCGAGGGGCTGGCCGCGGGTCACGCCATCGTCGCCCTGGTGCGCTCGAAGGCGAAAGCCGAAGGGCTGGCAGGAGCGCAACTGGTCGAAGGCAATGCTCTCGACGAGGCGGCGGTGCGCTCCACGCTCGATGGCTGCGACGCGGTGATCTGCTCCCTGGGTGTCGGACTCAGCCCCTTCCGGGCGGTCACCCTTCTCTCGGCCGCGACGCGCGTGCTGATTTCCGCGATGACGCAGTCCGGAGTCCGCCGGCTCGTCTGCATCACCGGCATGGGCGCCGGCGACAGCCGTGGGCATGGCGGCTTCCTCTATGACCGGCTGTTCCAGCCGTTGCTGCTGCGCACGATCTACCAGGACAAGGATCGCCAGGAGGACGCGATCCGCGCGAGCGGCCTGGACTGGGTGATCCTGCGACCGACGGTGCTGACCGACACCCCGGCCACCGGGCGGGTGCGCGCAGTGACCGACCTCGCCGGCATGCATGGCGGCAAGATTTCGCGTGCCGACGTGGCACGATTTGCCGTCCGCCAGGTGAGCTCTGACGAGTGGCTGCGCAAGACACCGCTGATCACTGAAGCGCCTTAGACCGTTTGCGAATGCGCTATGCCGAGCGAGAGTGCCGCACCGCGGCACGCCCGGCGTGGCTTTCGAGAACCGGAGCGGGCCATGAGCACCGGAAGCGCAGAAAGCTGCGTCGGCCAGAAAAGCGGGGGATTGCCGGCATAGTAGCCTTATCAAACGGTCTCTTAGGCGCAGTCCCGGTCAGACGTGCTGCGCGCCCAGCCCAGGCAGCAGGATGTGCAGGAC
This sequence comes from Lichenicoccus sp., assembly GCF_965277665.1. Classification (GTDB taxonomy): domain Bacteria; phylum Pseudomonadota; class Alphaproteobacteria; order Acetobacterales; family Acetobacteraceae; genus Lichenicoccus. Next base: position 2,983,883 of record NZ_OZ255835.1, on the reverse strand, counting down.
CATCAGCACCAGCACGATGGTCAGCAGCAGGGCGAACAGGCCGCCGAAGATGCGGATCGCCGCCACGATCAGCAGCACCGCGAACACCAGCAGGATGGCGTTCTCGGCGCCGTGGCTAAGGCCCATCGGGGCCAGCACGTCGCGCAGCACGCTCTCGATGACGGCAATGGCGGTGATGATCAGGTGGAACAGCGTCAGGGCCAGGCCGAGGATCAGGTCGATCGCGTGCTGCATGATCAGGCTCCGGCCATACTCATGACGCCTCCAGCCGGTCGAGCCGGCGCAGCGTCGGGAACAGCTTCATCCATAGCAGCGTCACCAGCAAGGTCCCGACGCCTCCGAGGACCACCGCCGGCATCGCCCCGATCAGCGCCGCCAGCGTGCCGCTCTCGAATTCACCGAGCTGGTTCGAGGTGCCGATGAACAGCATGTTCACCGCCGACACCCGGCCGCGCATCTCCTCGGGCGTGCGCAGCTGCACCAGGCTGGAGCGGACCACCACGCTGACCACGTCGGCGCCCCCGAGCACGGCCAGGCACAGGATCGACAGCGGCAGCGAGCGCGACACGCCGAACAGGATCGTGGCGACGCCGAACAGCGCCACGGCGCCGAACATCATCCGGCCGGCGCGTCCGCCGATCGGGCGCTTCGCCAGGACCAGCGACACCGCGAGCGCGCCGATGGCGGGTGCGGCGCGCAACAGGCCGAGTGCCACCGGCCCGGCATGCAGGATGTCGTGCGCATAGACCGGCAGCAGTGCGGTGGCGCCGCCGAGCAGCACCGCGAACAGGTCGAGCGAGATGGCGCCGAGGATCTCCGGGTTGGCGCGTATGAAGCGCAGGCCGCCGAACACCGCGTCGAGATCGACCTTGCGCGCCGGCCGTGGCGCGCTCTGCATCCGCACCAGCCCGTTCATGCAGGCCGCGAGGACGAACATGGACGTGCAGACGATGTACGGCACCGGAGCGCCGAGGCCGTACAGCAATCCGCCGAGCGACGGCCCGATGATGGTGCAGGTCTGCAGCATCGAGGACGACAGCGCTGCCGCGCGCGGGAACAAGGCGGCGGGCACCAGCGAGGGCAGCATCGCCTGCATGCACGGACCCTCGAAGGCGCGCGCGGCGCCGAGCAGCGCCACCACCGCGTAGATCAGGCCGGGCGACAGGACATGCAGCAGCGAGCCGGTGGCCAGCGTCGCGGCGCCGCACGCCTCGACGCCCTGGCAGAGTGCCGCCACCCGCCTGCGGTCGAACCGGTCGGCGACGTGGCCGGCGGCAAAGATCAGCAGCACCATCGGCATGAACTGCGCCAGCCCGAGCAGTCCGAGCGAAAACGCGCGATGGGTCAGGGCGTAGATCTGCCAGCCGACCGCGACCGCCTGCATCTGGTAGCCGAGCGCCGAGCCGCCACGGCTGAGCAGCAGCAGGGCCAGGCCGGGATGCGACAGCAGCTGGACCGGCGGGGACGCATTCTCGTCAAGTCTGGCCTGGGGCATCCCGCTGGAACGATTTCTGTCGGTTGGTTCGCGCGCTATACCTTGCCCTGACATGCCCGCGGTCACAAACGGCGTTGCGGAGGGATGGCGGCCTCAGGATCGCCGGTCTGGATTTCATCTGCCGTCCAGCCTGGGACGGCCTAAGGTCAAATGCGATCCCGCAGGAGCGACGTCTTGGACGGAAACCGGCTCCGTTTCACCATGAGCGCCACGACGACACACGGCGATGCGTCGCAGGAGCCGTTGCCGGATCAGCTCCCACCCGGCTGGATCCGCATCCCGATCTCGATCGAGATCCAGGGAGGGCGCTGAGGACCGCAACGTGCGGGAACTGGCGTCGGTGATCTGGACGGAGGCGCGCGCTGTCGGCGATGCGGCAATGTCCGCGGTCGGATGGACAGTGCGTAACCGCATGAGCCGAAACAGCGTGAGGCAGGTCGATGAGGCCTGGCGGGGCTATACCCACGACGGGCGGCCAAGCGGATCCGATCTGGCGCATGCCGAAGCGATCGCCCGTTCTATCCTTGCTGGCACGACACCGGACCTGACCAACGGCTCAACGCATTTCTACTCGCCGCAGGCGATGCCAACGACGAAAGATAAAGAACTCAAAGGTGTGGATGTTGGCGGCGGACTGGAAAGTGTGCCCGGCGTTAAGGATGCAGAGGGGAGACCAATTGAAAATTACCGGCCGGTCTGGACGAGAACCTTTACGGCGGAGCCAGTGAAGGACGTTCCAGAAGCGGCGTTCAAGTTCTATCGTCCGAGGAATAATAGCCCTGTCCGATAAGTCTAAGCTCGGAACCTTTCTTTTGGTCTGTCTACTCGGTTCAGCGGAACCCGCGCAGGCTTGTTGGGGCGGAACATCGCCAGGCCTCGACGCGCTCTTGCCCACTAGCGACGCAATCAATCTGGCGGTCCTCCAGATACGGAAGCACGGATGCGTGACGCCTGCGTGTACATCCGTCATCAGGCTCAACCACATCTTCGAAATCATCGACGAAGGCGAAGCCACGACCATGGGCAATGCCCGCTATCTGAGGCCAGATCAGCCCTACGTGGAAGAGAAACGTCTGCACGACACGCTGCTCGACCATCCGAGCCGGTTCGGACCAATGTGCGCGTTGTTGAGCAGCCCCGCCTCACGCTACGGCAAGCCTGGAGCGCGGGAAGGGGTGGACTATGAACTGTTCGTCGGCGTGACGGCCGTTGATCTCGCTCTTCGAATGGATGGCAACGGGCCGCCGCATTGCCTACCGGCGGTTCTGGCAGCGATGCCGCACACCGTGGAGGCCAGCACTGCGATCGGCAACGAAAGGACCATTTGCGAGAATGCGCCGGTCGCGCGGAACCCATGCGCCAGGATCGTCAGGCCGAAAGGGCCTTGATCGACACGGGTGTGTCTCCGATACGGTGTTTGGTTGAAGAAGCTTTCTCCAGTTGAACACCGCGTTCTGACATCGGGAGCATCAAGCGGCGATCAAGCGACCTTGCATCCTACGATGAGACCGGCAGCCGCTTTCGGCTGGCGTTGGCGAAGTTGATGCCGATGGCGCCGCAGCAGATCACCGCGGCCATCGGCAGCAGGCTGTTGGCCGCGAGCAGGCCCATGGCGATGCCGCTGACCGAGCCCAGGCTGAACTGCAGCGTGCCGAGCAAAGCCGATGCGCTGCCGGCATGCCGCGCGTGGCTGGCCAGCGCGAACATGCCCGCGTTCGGGCTGATGAACCCCATCGACGCCATCAGGATCGCGATCGGCACCGACACGAACGCGACGGGCCGGCCGGCGCCGGCGATGCCGGTCAGCGCCAGGGCCAGGAACACGATCGCCGCCGCCGACAGCAGCCAGATGCCGAAATCGAGCAGCGGCCCGACGCCGACGCGATGCACGATATGCGCGTTGATCTGGGTGCACAGGATGTAGCAGGCGGCGTTGATGCCGAACATCACGCCGAAGCCGGCCGGCGAGAAATGCAGGATGCGCTCGAAGGCGACCGGCGCGCCGGATAGATACGCGAAGATGGTGAAGGTCGCGAAGCCGCAGATGCAGCTGTTCGACAGGAACGAGCGGTCGCGCACGATGGTGACGTAGCGCTGCAGCACCTCGATCGCCGGCAGACGAAGCCGCTGCTCGACCGGCAGCGTGTCCGGCAGGCAGGCGCCGACGGCGGTGATGCTGATCACCCCATAGACGGTCGCGATCCAGAAGATCCAGCGCCACGACGCGACGCTCAGCACCAGCCCGCCCAGGGTCGGCGCCAGGATCGGCACCACGCCCAGCACCAGCATGAGCTGCGACATGATGCGCGCGCCCTGCGGGCCGGTGGCGACGTCGCGCACCACCGCGCGCGGGATCACCATGCCCGACGAGCCGCCCAGCGCCGCCACGAAGCGCCAGGCGGTGAAGCTCCACAAATCGTGCGACAGGGCGCAGCCGGCGGAGCCGACCGTGTAGATGCTCATGCCGACCAGCAGCGGCAGGCGCCTGCCGAGTCGGTCCGAGAACGGCCCCTGGGTGAACTGCCCGACCGCAAGGCCTGCGAACCACGCGGCCAGCGTGATCTGCGCGGAGCCGGCGCCGCTGCCGAAGGCGGCATCCAGCGTCGGGAAGGCCGGCAAGTACATGTCGGTGGAGAGCGGGCCGACGGCGCTCAAGGCCCCGAGCAGCAGGATCATCCATAGCGGCATCCGGCCATGGGTGAGGCTCCGGCCGCGAGATGCGGGCCGGGCCACGGGGAGGGCGTGCGACATGATGATCTTATTAGGCCGAACCCGGCCTTTGCGGAAGTTTCACGATTGCGAGACTGCGCCGGACAAGCGTCAGCCGGCGGTTCCGCCCACGGTCAGCCCGGCCAGCTTCAGCGTCGGCTGGCCGACGCCGACCGGAACCCCCTGGCCGTTCTTGCCGCAGGTGCCGATGCCGGGATCGAGTGCCAGGTCGTTGCCGATCATGCTGACCTTGGTCATCGCGTCTGGCCCGTTGCCGATCAGGGTCGCGCCGCGCACCGGCGCGGTGACCCGGCCGTCCTCGATCAGGTACGCCTCGCTGGCGGAGAACACGAACTTGCCCGAGGTGATGTCGACCTGGCCGCCGCCGAAGTTGACGGCGTAGAGGCCGCGCTTCACCGAGCGGATCATCTCGTCCGGGCTGTGCGCGCCGGCCAGCATCACCGTGTTGGTCATGCGCGGCATCGGCGCGTGCGCATAGGACTGGCGGCGGCCGTTGCCGGTGGCGGCGACGCCCATCAGGCGCGCGTTCATGCGGTCCTGGATGAAGCCGGTGAGGATGCCGTCCTCGATCATCACGGTGCGGCTGGTGGGGGTGCCCTCGTCATCCACGGTCAGGCTGCCACGCCTGCCTTCGATGGTGCCGTCATCGACCACGGTCACGCCAGGGGAGGCGACGCGCTTGCCGAGCAGCCCGGCAAAGGCGGAGCTGCCCTTGCGGTTGAAGTCGCCTTCCAGCCCATGTCCGACCGCCTCGTGCAGCAGGATGCCGGGCCAGCCATTGCCGAGCACCACCTCCATCTCGCCGGCCGGCGCCGGGCGGCTGTCGAGATTGACCAGCGCGCCGCGCAGCGCCTCGTCGACGGCGTGCTTCCAGGAGGCCTCGTTGAGGATCCTGGAATAGGCGAAGCGGCCGCCGAGGCCATAGCTGCCGCTCTCCCGCCGGCCATCCTTCTCCACCACGACACTGACATTGAGGCGCACCAGCGGCCGCAGGTCGGCGACGCGATGGCCATCGGCGCGCATGATCTGCACCGCCTGCCACTCGGCGGCGAGCGAGGCCGAGACCTGCACCACGCGGCTGTCGGTGCCGCGCGCATAGGCGTCGATCTCGGACAGCAGGGCGGCGCGCTCGGCGAACTGCGCCTCGTGCAGCGGATTGGCGTCGGAATAGAGCCGCGAATTGGTGGCCCGCGGCGTCTCGGCGACGGTGCCGCTGCGGCCGGCGCGCACCATCCGGACGGTGGCGCCGGCGCGGGCGAGGGCGCTCTCGCTGAGTTCGTCGGCATGCGCGTAGGCGCTCTCGTCGCCCAGCACCGCGCGCAGGCCGAAGCCGGTCGAGGTGTCGAAGCTCGCCGACCGGATCACCCGGTCATCGAGCGAGATCATCTCGCTTTCGCGATATTCCAGGAACAGCTCGCCGTCATCGGTGCCCTCCAGGGCGCCGGCGAGCAGCCGCCCGGCCACCTCGCGATCGAGCTGGGAGCCGGGGCGATCGAAGAAAAGCTGGTCGGTCGCGACCAGGGGCGTGAGCGCGTTCATGAAGGGGCAGGCTCCTGGACGGAATTCTGTTCGTAGATATAGCCGCCTGAGCCGTAGGAAACAGGTGCTGATCGGGGCCGGGCGACATCAGCAGGCCGGCCGGCAGGCAGGCGGCACCGAGCAGTCCCAGGATGTCCAGCGCCGACAGCCCGAGCGCTTGGCCAAGGGTGGCGAGGCCGGTGCCGATGAGCATGGCCAGCGCCGACAGCACGTTGCCGCCGCCGACATGGCGCGCGCGGTGGAGGACGGGAGACCAAACCTGAATCATGGTCATCGCCGGCACGACCAGCAGCCCGGCGGCGGCGGCGAGCAGCATCAACTCGCTGCAGGCGACGACGATGCCGGTGCCCGACAGGGCGAGGCTCAGCCCGCGGTTTCGCCTTGCGAGGTCGAGCAGCAGCAGTCCCATCGCGACGGTCGCCGGCCGGCAGAGAGAAAGTCCCGGACGCCGACGCACGAGCCGCGCTCCGAGCAGCGTGCCGCCGCCGATGCCGAGCGAGAACGCCAGCAGCGCGAGTGACGCGACGGCGGTGCCACCTGCGAGCGTGTCGTGCACGACGACCGGCAGCATGGCGAGCACCAGCGTGCCGGTCAGCCAGAACCAGGCGGCGTACAGGCTGGCGCGCCAGAGGCCCGGCTCGCGGCGAAGGCCGCCGAGCAACGCCAACGAGCTGCCGAGGGGGCGGCGCGGCACTGCGAGATCCGGCAGCGCCGCGGGCAAGGCCGGGATGGCGCGCGCGGCGAGCCAGCAGAACAGGGACGCTGCCAGCACCAGGGTGACGATGGGCAGCGTGGCCGCAATACCGCTGTCCCGGGTCGCAGTGACCAGGGTGCCGCACAGGCCGCCGGCCAGGATCGCGAGGAAGGTGGCGCCTTCGATCAGCGCGTTGCCGAGTGGCAGATGCGGCCGGTCGAGCAACTCGGGCAGGATCGCGTATTTCAGCGGGGCGAACAGCGCCGCGATCGCCCCGAAGCCGAGCAGGGCGACAAACAGCAGCGGCAGGTTGTGCAGCAGCAGGCCGACGGCAGCGACGGCTGCCACTGCCAGTTCCCAGCGCTTCAGACGCTCCGCCAGCAGCGCCTTGTCGAGCTTGTCGGCCAGCGCACCGCCCAGTCCCGACAGCACCAGGTAGGGCAGCACGAAGCAGGCGCCGGCCAAGGTGACGAACATGCCGCCGCTGCGCTGCCCGGTCGCGCCGCCCCACAGGACGGTCACCACCAGGGCGTTGCGCAGCACGTTGTCGTTGAAGGCCGCCAGCAACTGGCAGCAGAACAGGGCGGCGAACCCGCGATGACCGATCGCCGCCACGCGGGCGCGGGCGTCCGGGTTCAGCGGCTTCAGGCGCGGCGTGCGCCGCGCAAACGGTGCAGCACGACGATCAGCAGCGTCAGCAGGAGTGCGGCAAAGGTCTGGTGCAGGGTCCCGGCCCAGACCGGGATCACCAGCAGGAGCGTGGTGACGCCGAGCGCGTACTGCGCGAGTGCGCCCCAGCCCAGCAGCATCAGCGCGTCACGGGCCGGTTTGTGCTTGCACGAGCGCAACCCGACCAGCAGCGTCAGCCCGACCGCGATGACCGACAGGGTCGCCAGTGCGCGATGGTCGAACTGCACGGTCGCCAGGTTCTCGGTCAGGTTGCGCCAGAACGGCAGCAGCCTGGCGTAGTGCGGCGGCAGCAGGTGGCCGTCCATGTCCGGATAGGTGTTGAAGATGAAGCCGGCATGCGTGCCGGCGGTGAAGCCGCCGGCGACGATGGTGAGCACGACCAAAGCCGCCGCCAGGCAGGCCAGGTCACGGGTCCAGGCGATCCCGCGGCCGGGTGCGAGCGGCAGCGGCTGCGGGGTACGCACGCTGAGCGCGGTCCACAGGATCGCGGCATAGAGCGCAAACGCGAAGCACAGGTGCAGCACCAGGCGCACGGGTGCGACGCGGATGCTGTCAGGATCGAAGCCGGACGCGACCATGAACCAGCCGATGGCGCCCTGCAGGCCGCCGAGCACGAACAGCAGCGCCAGCCGGGTGACCAGGCGCGCGCCGATGGTGCCGTTCAGGGCGAACACCAGCAGCGGCACGAACAGCACCAGCCCGATCAGCCGGCCGCAGAACCGGTGGATCCACTCCAGCCAGAAGATCCGCTGGAAGCCGGCCAGCCCGAAGCCGTCATGCAGGATGCGATATTGCGGGATGGTCCGGTACAGCGCGAACTCGTGCTCCCATTGGGCATGGGTCAGCGGCGGGATGATCCCGGTGACCGGCCGCCATTCCATGATCGACAGGCCGGAGCCGGTGAGCCGGGTGGCGCCGCCGAGCGCGATCATCACCAGCAGCATGCCGCACAGGGTGAACAGCCAGAGCGACACCAAATGCGGGTTGCGCCTGGCCAGCGGGGCAGGTGCCGCGGCCCGCCTCGCTGCCAGCCGACCGTCTCGAAGCAGCAGCGCGTCTGAAGCCATCGGATTTTTGCCTCGGCGGCGACGCGGCGCGATTGCTGGCGCGTGCCATAGTGTAAAGGGGGACGGCGGTCGCCTTGTCGCCCGTGGTCGCATGATGCTACCGCGCGGCATGGCCAATATCGAGAGCACGAAGTGCGGAGCGACCGGCGCCATCCTCTCTGACGGCACCGCGCCGCCCGTCGCGAGCGGCGTTGTCCGCTCGCTGCTCAAGGCGGCCCTGCTGCTGTGCGGGCTGCTCGCCGCCGGCGTGCTGCTGCGAGCCCTGCCCGGCCTGAACCACGCCATGCTGCAGGGCGGCGTGCTGCAGCGCGGGCTCGAGGGCCGGCTGGTCTTCCTGGGGATCGGGACCCTGGTCTGCGCGGTCGGCTTGCCGCGGCAGGCGGTGGGCTTCGCCGGCGGCTTCGCCTATGGCCTGGTCTGGGGCACGCTGCTCACCACCGTGGCCACCCTGGCGGGATGTCTCGCCGACCTGTTCTGGGCGCGCGCCGTCGGGCGCGACTGGGTGCGGCGCCGGATGCGGCACGGCCGGCTGGCGCGGCTGGATGGCTTCATCGCGGCCAACCCGTTCAGCGCGATCCTGACGCTGCGGCTGCTTCCGGTCGGCAGCAGCCTGATGGTCAGCCTGTTCTCCGGCATCCTCGGCGTGCGCGTCTGGCCGTTCCTGGCGGCGACGCTGCTGGGCAGCCTGCCGCAGACCGTCATCTTCGGGCTGCTCGGCGCGGGGGTGGGAATCGGCCACGGGGCCCAGCTGCTGCTCGGCCTCGGCCTGTTCGTGGCGTCCGGCTTAGTGGGCCTCTATCTCTTTTTCCGCACTGCAGCATTTTCCTAGCGAAGTCGCCCGGGCCATGCCATATCAGGCCACGTCCCTTTCCGGATGTTGCCATGGCCATCTTCCTTTCGGCCGCGCCGCCGATGCTTGCGCGCCTTGCGCGGACCCGGCCGCTCGACACCACGAACGGCCGCACCAGCCTGGTCGCCGCCCTGCTCGGCATCCTGGTCGCGGTCGGACCGGTCTCCACCGACATCTATCTGCCGGCGTTCCCGGCCATGCAGGCCGACCTCGGCGGCGGCCCGGGCTCGGCGCAGGCGACGCTGGCGATCTGGTTCGTCGGCCTTGCCTTCGGCCAGTTCTGGCAGGGGGCGCTGTCCGACCGCTTCGGGCGGCGAGGCCCGCTGCTGGTCGGCACCGCGATCTATACGCTCGCCACCATCGGCTGCGCACTGGCGCCGGGGATCTGGAGCTTCTCCGCCTTCCGGCTGCTGGCCGCCCTCGGCGCCTCGGCCAGCCTGGTGGTGCCCGGCGCCTGCGTGCGCGACCTGTCGGACGGGCATCTGGCGGCGCGCATGATCTCGCGCCTGATCCTGATCATGGGCGTCGTGCCGGTGCTGGCGCCCACCCTCGGCGGTTTGGTGCTCACCGTCGCCTCCTGGCGCTCGATCTTCTGGGCGTCCGCGCTCTACGGCCTGTTCTGCATGCTGCTGGTCCATCGCATGCTGCCCGAGACGCTGCCGCGCGACCGCCGCATCTCGCTCTCGCCGATCTCGATGTTCAGCCACACGCTCGGGTTGATCCGGGAGCGCAGCTTCATCAGCCATGCGATGGTGAATGCCGCCGGCGCCTTCGTGTGCTTCACCTATCTCGGCGCGGCGCCCGTCGTGTTCATCCGCCTGTTCGGCCTGACGCCGCCGCAGTTCGGCATGCTGTTCGGGCTGAACGCGATGGCGATGATCTCCGCCTCGCAGCTGAACGGGCCACTGGTGCAGCGCTTTGGCGCACGCCGGGTTCTGGGCGGCGCCATCCTGGTCGCGGTGGCCGGCAGCCTGCTGCTGCTGCTCCTCGGCCTGCTGCACGAGGCGCACAAGCTGCCGGTGCTGCTCTGTGTGATGCTGTGCCTGGCTGCCCTCGGCCTGACCGGCCCGACCAGCACGGTCGGCGCCCTGGCGCGGCACGCGCACCATGCCGGAGCCGCCTCGGCGCTGATCGGCACGCTGCAATACGCGCTCGGCGCCGCGGCCGGCCTGGTGATCGGGCTGATGAGCGACCGGACCATGCTGCCGATGGCTGCCATGATGCTGCTCGGCTGCCTGGGCATGCTGGTCGCCAGCCTCTACCGGCCACGCCCGGTCCGGCTCGGTCTCCGAGCTTCCGGCCCGAGATTGGTATAGAGGCCGAAGCCTTTCATGTAATTTCGTCAATACAACTTTCCGCGTTCTACCGGTTTTGTTATGCTGTCGCCTCCACGGCTCGAGATCCCGGGCCAGGCCGGTCGCATCCTCGGCGCCCAGGAGGGTGAATGCGCAGAACGCTGATCCAGAGCCTGAAGTGGTTCAGTCCGATCGCGTTGATCCTGGTGCTGGCCTCGCTTGCGATCTATGGCTGGCAGCAGTCGGTGGTCACGCAGCACATGCGTATCGCCACGGCCCGCGTCGCCAACCGGCTGCGGCTGGTCGATCATCTGGGCCAGTGGCTGCGCGAGTCCGAGCACGCCGAGCAGGCCTATCTGGTCGCCGGTGCCGGTCCTGACATGATTACGTACCGAAACGCCGACCTCAGGGTCAACGTGATCACGGCGCGGCTCGCCGAGCCCATGCGGGCACCCGCCGCACGCGGCGAGGATGCGGACGCGGCGCCGCTCGACGAGCTGGTCTCTCTGGTCGGCCGGCGCCAGGCCGTGCTGGCGCGCGAGGCGGCGCTGCGCACCTCCGGGATGGCGCCCGCTTTGCTGCTCGAGCAGCACACGATGCGCGGCCAGCCGCCGGCGCGGGAGGTCCTGAACCAGGTCGGGCTGGTCCGCGAGCGCCTCGAGAGCGAGCGCCAGCGCCTGCTGGACTCGACATCGGAGAGCTTCGTGACGGTGCGCTGGATTGCTGCCGCGGTGGCATTGACCGGGGTCGGCGGCCTGCTCGTCACCTGGATCATGCTGCGGCGGGCCTGGAGCCACCTGGTGCGCGCCGAAACCGAGCAGCGCACCGCAGCCCTGCAGCTGCGCGGCAGCCTGGACAGCCTGAGCCAGGGTGTCGCGGTGTTCTGTGCCGACGGACGGCTGCTGAACTGGAACATGCGGCTTCGGCAGATGCTGGATCTGCCGGCGGCACTGCTGCAGCAGGGGCTGGCCTATGACGCGTTGGAAGCGCATCTGCGTGCCGGCGGCGGCAGCTTCCTGGAGCCGCTGGAAGCCATCCGCCGCGACCTGCCCGACCGGGAGCGGCCTGCGGTGGTCTATGAACGAACGGTGCCGCAACGACCCGGCAAGAGCGCGGGGTCTGGTAGCGTGGCCGCTGGACCCTTTGGCGAACGCAATATCGATATCTGCCGCACCTTGATGCCGGGGGGCGGCTTCGTGCTCGCCCTGACCGACATGACGGAGCGCAGCCAGGCCGAACGCATGCTCCGGGTCGCGCAGAAGATGCAGGCGGTCGGCGAGCTCACCGGCGGCATCGCGCATGATTTCAACAACCTGCTCACGGTTATCCTCGGCAGCCTGGAGCTGCTCCCGGACGACCTGCTCGGTGCCGGCACGGAGCGCTCGCGGACCGCATCCGAGCAGGTCAGGCGGGCCGTGCAGGCGGCCGAGAGCGGCGCCGCGCTGACCCGGCAGTTGCTCGCCTTTGCCCGTCGCGAGCCGCTTGCCCCGGTTCCCGTCGATCTGTCCGTGGCGCTGCCGGGCCTCAGGTCGCTGCTGCGCCCGGCCATCGGGGAAGCCATCGGCATCGACCTCGTGGTGCAGCCGGACCTGTGGCCAGCCACAGTGGACGCGGCGCAACTCGAGAGCGCGGTGCTGAACCTGTCGCTGAATGCGCGTGACGCCATGCCCGGCGGTGGGTTGCTGGTCATCAAGGCGGAGAACGTCGCTCTGGAGCCGTACCAGGCACGCCAGATCGATCTCGATGCGGGCGACTTTGTCCGGGTTGCGGTCTCCGACACCGGCCAGGGCATGAGCCCCGATGTCCTGGCGCGTGCCTTCGAGCCGTTCTTCACCACGAAGCCGGAGGGCCGCGGCACCGGGCTCGGCCTCGCCATGGTGTTCGGCTTTGCCCGCCAGTCGGGCGGCGCCGTCTCGATCCGGTCTCAGGCCGGCCAGGGCACGACGGTGGCGCTCTACCTGCCGCGCGCCAGTGCTGCCGTTGCCGCAGCCGCCGTCGCCGGCGCACTCCCCGGGGCCGATCCGCCCAGCCTGATGACCAGGCGCATGCACCCGTCGTCGCCCGAGCCGGCGCGCCACCCCAGCATCCTGGTCGTGGAGGACGATCCGGCCGTGCGCGAGATCGCCGCCGAGATCCTGCGCGAGCTGGGCTACCGGGTCAGCGAGGCGGCGGATCCTGACGCGGCGCTGCGGATCCTGTCCCTGCGCGACCATCCGCTCGACCTGCTGCTGACCGATATCGTGCTGCCCGGGACCGTCGATGGCCGTGAGTTGGCGCGGGAGGCGCGTGGCATGCATCCTCGCCTGCAGGTGATCTTCATGTCCGGCTATTCGGAGACCGACAGCCTGCCGGGAGACGGTGCCGCCGGAGAGGAGAGCCAGGCCCTGCTCGGCAAGCCGTTCCGACGCGCGCAGCTTGCGGCCATGGTTGCCGACATGATCGGCGTGAGCAGCCGGACCGGCGAGGCTGCCTGACGCGGCTGCTGTCCCGGCGGGCTCTTGCCCACCGCAGGCATACTCTGTAGAGGCCCGGCTGTTCCGAACGCAGGGTATCCAGGCCATGATGGACCTCAAGCAGCATATCCGCAGCATTCCGGACTTCCCCAAGCCGGGCGTGATGTTTCGCGATATCTCGACGCTGCTGCGCAATGCCGATGCGTGGCAGGTCGCCATGGGACGGCTGGCAAAGGCGGTCGCCCCAGCGCGGCCGGACCTGCTGGCCGGGGTGGAGAGCCGCGGCTTCCTGCTTGCAGCCCCCCTCGCCAGCAAGCTCGGCTGCGGCTTCGTGATGCTGCGCAAGCCGGGCAAGCTGCCGGGGCGGACGGTCTCGCTCAACTACGAGCTCGAATACGGCAGCGACAGCCTGCACATCCAGGAGGATGCCGTCGTCCCGGGCCAGCGTGTGGTCGTGGTCGATGACCTGCTCGCGACCGGCGGCACGCTGTCCGCCGCGATCAAGCTGTTGCAGAAGGTGGGCGCAGAGGTTGTGGCGTCGGCGGTGCTGATCGAGCTCGGCTTCCTGGACGGCCGCAGCAAGCTTGGCGTGCCGGTCACGGCCCTGGTCCGCTACGACGACTGAACGGCTGTCCGATAACGCTACTGTGCCGGGAATCCGACGCGCCTGTCTGCGCTTCCGGTGCTCACGGCCAAACGGCCGCTCCGCTCCGGTTCTCGACAGGCACGACGGGCGCCGCTTGCGCGCCTCTGCCGCGGCACAGCGCGTTCTCGAACAGCCTCCGGCCTGCTCAGCAAGAGAGCCGGGTTTCCTTACCGTGGCGGGTGCTTCAGGCGGCTTTGATTTCGGCGACGAAGCTCTCGATTTCGGTGTTCAGGTGGCCGGTCTGACGCGAGAGGTCGGCGGCCGAGGTCAGCACCTCGTTCGCGGCGTTGCCGCTGCGGGTCGCCGCTTCGGTCACGCCGCCGATGGTGGCGGAGACCTCGCGCGCCGATTGCGCGGTGTGCTGCACGTTGCGGGCGATCTCGGCGGTCGCCGCCCCCTGCTCCTCGACCGCGGCCGAGATGCTGACGGCAATGGCGCTGACTTCCTCGATGGTCGCCAGGATGCCGCGTATCGCGACCACTGCCTCCTCCGTCGCGGTCTGGATCTGGGCGATCTGGGTGCCGATCGCCTCGGTCGCCTTCGCCGTCTGGTTGGCAAGGCTCTTGACCTCGGAGGCGACCACGGCAAATCCCTTGCCGGCGTCGCCCGCGCGCGCCGCCTCGATGGTGGCGTTGAGCGCCAGCAGGTTGGTCTGGCCGGCGATGTTGGTGATCAGGCCGACGACCTGGCCGATCTTCTGCGCGCCCTCGGAGAGCGCGCGCACGATCACGTCGGTACGCTGGGCGTCTCCCACGGCCTGCGAGGTGATGCGGGCGGACTGCGCCACCTGCCGGCTGATTTCGCCGATCGAGGCGGCCAGCTGCTCGGCCGCCGCCGCCACCGTCGAGACGCCGACGCTTGCCGCCTCCGAGGAGACCGTCATCGAGGCCGCCTGCGCATTGGCCTGCGATGCGCTCGCCGTCATCGTCCGGGCACTGGCCTCGAGGCCGCGTGCCGCCGAGGACAAGCCGGACACCAGGCTGCCCACCTTGTCCTGGAAGCTGCCGGCCATGGCGTCGCGCGCCACCCGCTGGGTTGCCTGCGCCTGGGTCGCTTCGTGGATATCGACCAGGGAGCCGCAGGCCCGGCGCGGCTTGCCGCCGGCATCCAGCAGCACGCCTCCGGTGGCGCGGAACCAGCGGTACGAGCCGTCGCGCACCTTCAGCCGGTAGGTCGTGTCATAGACAGCGCCGGTGGAGAGCGAGGCGCCGAAGGTCGCGAACACGCGGGCCGCGTCGTCGGGATGCAGCCGGTCCGACCAGGACCGCACGACATCGGGAAACTCCGCCGCGGTCGTGTAGCCGCAGAGCCGGCGGAATTCCGACGACCAGGTCCAGCGTGACTGCGCATGCATCGCGTCGCCCGCGAACAGCACCGCGTCCCACAGGCCCACTCCGCAATGGCCGGACAGCGAGGTCAGCCATTCGGCCTTGCTGGCGTTGTCGCGGGCAGCCTTCGAGGAGAACAAGCCGAACATGCGCGGGCACCCTGGTGGCGGTGGCTGTGACCACAGGCGACAGGTGCCCGCGACAGGGGTGTTCTACCGGGGCGACGTTGATTTTCTGTTAATGCCGAAGCTCAGGAGGCGTGCCCTGCGACGAACCTCTCGAGCCAGTGGATGGTGTATTCGCCGGACCGGAAGCCCGGATCGGCCAGGATGCGCTTGTGCAGCGGGATCACCGTCCGGATCCCGGTGATCACGAACTCGTCCAGCGCGCGCTCCATCCGGCTGATCGCCTGCGCCCTGGTCGGGGCGTGCACGATCAGCTTCGCCACCATGCTGTCATAGTACGGCGGCACCACGTATCCGGCGTAGAGCGCGCTGTCGATGCGCACGCCGAGGCCGCCCGGCGGATGGAACATCTCGACCCGACCGGGCGTCGGCATGAAGCTCTCCGGGTCCTCGGCGTTGATCCGGCACTCGATGGCATGCCCGCTGAATCGGATGTCGGCCTGCTTGAAGCCGAGCGGCGCGCCGGCCGCGATGCGTATCTGCTCGCGCACCAGGTCGATGTCGCAGACCATCTCGGTCACCGGGTGCTCGACCTGCAGCCGGGTGTTCATCTCGATGAAGGCGAACTGGCCGTCCTGGTAGAGGAACTCCAGGGTGCCGGCGTTGCGGTAGCCGAGCGTCCTCAGCGCCGCGGTCGCGGTCTCGCCGATGGCGTCGCGGGCGGCGGGCGTGAGCGCCGGCGACCCTGCCTCCTCCAGCAGCTTCTGGTGCCGCCGCTGCAGCGAGCAGTCGCGTTCGCCGAGATGCACGACGGCGCCGTGCATGTCGGCCAGGATCTGCAGCTCGATATGGCGCGGCCTGTCGAGGTACTTCTCCAGATAGACCTCGTCATTGCCGAACGCGGCGCGGGCTTCGGTACGCGCGACGCGCCAGGCCTCCTCGAGCTCGGCCTCGCTCTCTGCGACTTTCATGCCGCGGCCGCCGCCGCCGGCCGCGGCCTTGATCAGCACCGGGTAGCCGACCTCGGCGGCCACCGCGCGTGCGGTCTCGAGGTCCGGCAGAGCGCCGTCGGAGCCGGGCACCAGCGGCACGCCGAGCGAGCGCATCGCGGCCTTGGCGGTGATCTTGTCGCCCATCATGCGGATATGGGCCGGAGACGGGCCGATGAAGGTGAGGCCGTGCGCCTCCACCGTTTCCGCGAAGTCGGCATTCTCGGACAGGAAGCCGTAGCCGGGATGGATCGCGTCCGCGCCGGTGATGGTGGCCGCCGTCAGGATGGCCGCCACGTTCAGATAGCTGTCGCGCGACGCCGGCGGCCCGATGCACACGCTCTCGTCGGCCAGGCGCACATGCATCGAATCCGCATCGGCGGTGGAGTGCACCGCGACCGTGCGGATGCCGAGCTCGCGACAGGCGCGCAGGATGCGCAACGCGATCTCGCCGCGATTGGCGATCAGGATCTTCTCGAACATGCCCGGCGCCTGAGTGGGGGGCGCTTCAGTCGGGCGCGCTTCAGCGGGGGACGCTTCGGTTGGGCGGGGTGCCAAGGTCAGTCGATCACCGCGAGGACTTCGTCGAACTCGACCGGCGCGCCGGACGCGACCAGCAGCAGGCGCAGGGTGCCGGCCCTGGGCGCCTTGATCTGGTTGAAGGTCTTCATCGCCTCGATCAGCAGCAGGGTCTGCCCGGCGGCGACCTGCTGGCCCTCGACCACGAAACTCGGTGCGGATGGCTCCGGCGACAGGTAGGCAATGCCGACCATGGGGCTCTTCACCGCGCCCGGATGCCGGGCCGGGTCGCTCGCCGCCGCGGCCGCCTGCAACGCATCGGCGCTGGCCGGGGCGGCGGCAGTCGTCGCCAACGACGCGGGCGCCGCCGCCTGCACCACGGCGGGGGCACGCGCCACGCGGATGCGGCTGTCCTTCTCGGCGATCTCGATCTCGGTCAATCCGGTCTCGGTCAGTATGTCGGCCAGGGCGCGGATGGTCTCCGCATCCAGGAGCAGGCGGCTCATCGATCGTCCTCGTCCAGTATTGTGTCCGCCATCGCCGTCAGTGCCAGCGCGTAGCCACGCACCCCAAGCCCGCAGATCACGCCCAGCGCTGCCTGCGAGACGAAGGAGTGCCGGCGGAAGTCCTCCCGGCGATGGATGTTCGAGATGTGGACCTCGATCACCGGCAGCTCCACCGCCATCAGCGCATCCATCAGCGCGATCGACGTGTGGCTGTAGCCTCCCGGATTGATCACTATTCCCCGCGCCCGGCCCCGGCATTCCTGCACCCAAGAGATCAGTTCACCCTCGCCATTGGTCTGGCGGAAATCGATCGCCACATCCAGCCGCTCCGCCGCCTGGATGCAGACCTGCTCGAGGTCGTCCAGCGTCGCCCGGCCATAGATGGCGGGTTGGCGCAGGCCGAGCATGTTCAGGTTCGGTCCGTTCAGGACGGCGATCAGAGGCGGGCCCATGACCCGGGCGTTAGCATGTCGCGTCCCGCTGTCCAAGCGGTGAGCCGGCCGGAAACGGCGATCCGTGCAGCGCGGATACTCGTCGGTGCTGGCCGATCAGCAACAGTGTGGCGCGTGGGGAACTCCCAATCTTCGCACTGCACAAAATACATCCCGGCTGCATTCCAGTAATGTCCCGCTGGGTCGGATCATGTCAGGGGCAACAGCCAAAATTCCGGCCTGTTCAAGCCAGCGAACGGGGCGCTGATGCTGGGCCGGCGGGCGTCCTGGGTTGATCTGCGGCAGTTTGAGCTTGATCTTGCGGATTGAGTGCCTGTCTAATACTCCGGTACTGCAGGAGATCACCGGACCGTGATGCCAACGACCCGTTCCAGCCGCGCCCTCCGGGTCGGGCACGCCACCATCTGCTGCACCGTCGGGCTGCTCGCCCTGGGTCTCGCCGTGCCGGGTGCCGGCCATGCCGCGAGCATCGCGGCGGCTCCCGCTCCGCCGGCTTTGGCGGGACCGATATCGCCGCACGCGACCAGCTGGGCGAACTCCGTGCATGACGCACTCGCGCGGCAGGCCCGTCTCGCGGCCGCAGCAGCCCGCAGCGCCTTCACCGAGAGCGGCATCGCGACGTGGTACGGGCGCGAGTTCCAGGGCCGCCGGACATCGAGCGGTGACCGCTTCGACGATGCCCGGCTGACCTGTGCGCACCGCACCCTGCCGCTGGGCACGCGCCTGCTGGTCACCTCCGAGGATACCGGGCGATCGGTCGTGGTGGTGGTCAACGACCGCGGTCCGTACGCGGCGCCGGGCCGTATCATCGACCTCTCGCGCGCCGCGGCTGCCCGCATCGGCATGGTCGCGGACGGCGTGAACACGGTGACGGTCAAGCGCATCCTGCCCTCCGACCTGCCGGTCGAGGTGGCGCAGGCACCGGACGGCGATACCAGCGAGCAGGCGATCGCCAACTCCCGCCGCTGACCGGGCCTGCCTGCCTGCCCGCGCCTACTTTTCGGCGACGTGGTCGGCGACATAGGCGCCGCGCAGGCCCATCGGCTTGGCATCCCCGATGGTGCTGTCCTGCGCCGTCTGCATCTCGAGTGCGGCATTGAGCTCGGCTCCGAGCAGGACGACGTAGGCGGTCACGAAGAACCACATCATGATGCCGATCACGGCGCCGAGTGGCCCGTAGGTCGCGTCGTAGCTGGCGACGTGGCCCACATAGTATGAAAAGCCAGCCGAGGCGAGCAGCCACAGGAGCGTGGCGACCACCGATCCCGGGGTGATCCAGTGCCAGCGCGCCTCCTGGCGGGAGGGCCCGAACCGGTACAGGGTCGAGAACGCCGCGGCCACGAAGATCACCATGACCAGCGGGCTGCCGAGCCGGATCAGGAACTGGGTCTGCGCCTCGATGACCTCGAGGCCGAAATGCGCCGGGATGAAGTCGAGCGCCGCCGGCAGGAACACCACCAGCGCCAGGGCCAGCACGGCGCCGATGATGGCGCCCAGCGTCATGCCGAGCGCCGTCAGCTGGTAGCGCACGAACGACCGGCCCTCCTTTTCCTCGTAGGCGATGTTGAGAGCCGCGAGCATCGACTTGGTGCCGGCCGATGACGACCACAGAGTGATCATGATGCTGATGATCAGGCTGATGGTGAGCGTGCTGTGCGGCTTGCTGACCAGGGTGTGGATGCGGTCGCCGATCAGTTCGTAGGCCGGCCCGGGCAGCAGGTGCCGCAGGACCTGCATCTGCGGCTCCACCGTCTGCGGATCGAAGGCGAGGCCATAGATCGAGACCAGCATGCTGATCGCGGGGAACAGCGCGAGCGTCGCATAGAACGCGCATCCCGCCGCCGCGAGGCCGATCCGGTCCGAGATCATCTCCGAGAAGGTCCGCCGGAGCACCATCTTCCAGCCGCTCCATGGGATCTGCGTCGGCACCCTGGCGTGCCGGCCGATCTGCTGCTCCGCGGCCGCGTCGGCCGGTGGGTTCTCGACCACGGTCGGGCTCTCGGCAGTCCGGTTGCGGTCGGGGTTCAGGCTTCCGGCGGTCTGCATCGCGGCCTCCCGTGCTGGCTGCTCTAGGAGACCGTCTGATAATGCTACTACGCTGGCGATCCGACGCGCCTTTCTGTGCTTCCGATGCTCACGGCCAGAAGGCCGCTCCGCTCCGGTTCTCGAAAGCCACGACGGCCAGCGCCGTTGGCGCCTCTCGCTCAGCCTAGCGCATTCTCAGACGGTCTCCTAAAGCAAGACCGGCTCGACATGAGCCGGTAAATTTGCTCTACCACATTGATCTTGAGCCTGATTCACGTCCCTGGCTGATAAAGCCCCAGACAATCAGGCTTGGCGCATCCGTGTGACATGAAGTCGCGAATGCGATTACCGGTTGCATCGTCGGGCGACTGGTTCCATATGGCTCCCACGCAGCAACGCACGTGCCACTGGCCCTCTGAGGTTACGCAACGACGTCAAGCGTTCTGGCAATCGGGACCCCTTCACGGGGACCCAGTCTTGGTCGCTGGTCCGTTAGACCGTTTCGCAACTCGTCCATCGCCTCGAAAAGATGGATGACGCAGAAGGGAGGAGGTGGGCGCGATGACCCCTAAAATCGCCCGTTATCTTGCTGCACAGGCTCCGGCAACGCCCTGTCTCGTCGTCGACGTGGATCGCATCGAGGAGCGGTATCAGGAACTGCGCGCCGCCCTCCCGCTGGCCCGCATCTACTACGCGGTGAAGGCCAATCCGGCGCCGCCGGTGCTGCAGCGCCTGGCAGCCCTCGGATCCTCGTTCGACGCCGCGTCGTGGGAGGAGATCGATCTCTCCCTGCAGGCTGGCGCGCCGGCTTCCCGTATCTCGTTTGGCAACACCATCAAGAAGGGATCGGCGATCGCACGCGCGCACGCTGCGGGTGTCTCGATGTTCGCCTTCGACTGCGACGAGGAGCTCGACAAGCTGGCTCGCCATGCGCCCGGCAGCCGGGTCTATTGCCGCATCCTCGTCGAGAACGCGGGAGCCGAGTGGCCGCTGTCGCGCAAGTTCGGCACCACCGTCGCGCATGCCCGCGCCCTGATGCTGCGGGCGCAGGACCTCGGCCTCGATCCGTTCGGCTTGTCGTTCCATGTCGGCAGCCAGCAGACCACCACGGATGCCTACGAGGCTGCGATCGGCAAGGTCGCCATGCTGTTCACCGACCTCGCGCAGGCCGGTCTCGACATCCGTATGGTCAATCTCGGCGGCGGCTTCCCGACCCGCTATCGCGACGACGTGCCGGAGATCGACCAGTTCACGTCCGCGATCGCGCGCGCCCTGACGGCGGCGTTCGGCAATGCGCTGCCGGAGCTGGTCGTCGAGCCGGGACGCTTCCTGGTCGGCGACGCGGGCGTCGTGTCGTCGGAGGTGGTGCTGGTCAGCCGCCGCGGCGACAGCACTGCCGCCAACGGCGGCAAGCGCTGGGTCTATCTCGATATCGGCCGGTTCGGCGGACTGGCCGAGACCGAGGGCGAATCGATCCGGTACCAGTTCCGCACGCCGCATGACGGCGGCAGCACCGGACCGGTGGCGATCGCCGGCCCGACCTGCGACGGCGCCGACATCCTGTACGAGCGCAGCGACTACCGGCTGCCGCTCGACCTCGCCTGCGGCGAGCGGGTCGAGCTGCTCTCGACCGGCGCCTACGTCTCGACCTACTGCTCGACCCGCTTCAACGGCTTCGCCCCACTAGCCGAGCACTATATCTAGGGCGTCTCGACTCAGGCCAGGGCGGCCTCGCTGCTGCGGGAACGGCGCGCGCCGCCGCTGCGCAGGAAGCCGGCGCGGATGCAGTGGTCCACCAGCCGCCGCAGGAACAAGGCGTCCGTCGGCTGGCAGCGCCGGCCGGACAGCGCCGCAAGGTTGGCCGCCCCGAAGCGCGGGTCGCGGCACAGGTAGCTGCCGAACGAGAGCGTGACCTGGTCGTGCAGCCAGCGCTCGGCGTCGCCGATCATGCCCGGCTCGAACGAAGCGGGCGTCACCAGGCGCGGAACCTCGTATTGCGGATAGCAGCCGGCGAGGCGGGTGAATTGCGCGACCGGCAACGGGCGCTCCGCGACGAGATGGAACGTGCCGCCGGCCGCGTCGCGCATGCGCTCGGCGATGTCGACCAGGCCGCCGCAGACATGGTCGATCGGCACCAGATCGAGGGTAGCGTCCGGCGATGCGATCAGGGTGCGCACCTGCCCCTGCGCGAACAGCCTGATCATGGAATAGATGTTCTCGAAGCTGCGGATGGCGCCGTCCGGCCATGCCCCGACCACGATCGACGGTCGGGCAATGGCGACCGGCACGCCGCGGCGGCCGGCCTGGAGCATCAGCCGTTCCGCCTCCGCCTTGCTGGACTCGTAGCCGTTGGCAAAGCTCTGGCCGACATCCAGCTCGTCCTCGCCGATCGCGCCGCTGCGCTCGCCACAGACGTAGGCGGTGCTGACATGCAGCACCGGGGTGGCGGGGGCGCCCGACGCGGCGGCCGCCGCGCCGCCATGCTCGGCGAGTGCGATCACGGTGCGCGCGCCGCCGACATTGACGGCCCGGTAGGCCTCCGGATCGAGGCTGAACCCGACCACGGCGGCGCAGTGGATGATCAGGTCCAGGCATCCGGCAAGCGCCTCATACCGCGCGGGACAGAGCCCGAGCCGCTCCTGGCTGACATCGCCGCTCAAGACTGCGATCCGGCCGCCGGCGGGGGCGACGCCGGTCCACGGCTCGGTGATGAGCGGCGTGCGGTCGTTCCGGTCGAGCGTGCGGCTCTTGCGCACCAGGCCGATGACGGAGTGCCCCCGGTCGGCAAGCCGGCCGACGAGCTCGGCACCGATCAGGCCGGCGGCGCCGGTGACAAGGATGCGCATCGAGCCTGGGCCGGGACACGAGGTAGCGCGCACGGGAGCGGCGTGCGGGTCGGACTGAAGCAGGGGACGGGCCTCCGGATTATGCGGGGGCGCCTTTTGTCGCAGGCGGGATGCGATCCGTCGAGCCTCGCGCCGGGGAGCCCGCCTACTCGAAGAACTCCACGCGGCCGTCGTCCAGGTCGTAGCGCGCGCCCACGATCTTCAGCCGGCCCTCGCGCTGCGGCTCGATCAGGATCTGCTCGGTCGTGCGCAGACGCGCGACGATGCGCCGCACGTTGGCCCGCACCGAGCGGTCCAGCAGGTCGTCGCCGGCGCCGGCACCCGGGCGGCTCGCCTGCAGGACGGCCGGAATGATCGGCTCGATCATCTGGCCGATGCTGCCGGGATAGATCGTGTCGTTCTGCACGACATCGAGCGCCGCCTTGACCGCGCCGCAACGTTCGTGCCCGAGCACGACGATCAGCGGCACGCCCAGCATGAGCACACCGTACTCGATGCTGCCCATGGCCGCGAGATCGACCACGTTGCCGGCATTGCGGACGATGAACAGCTCGCCGAGGCCGCGGCCGAACAGCAGTTCCGGTGGCACCCGGCTGTCGGAGCAGCCGACCAGCACGCAGAATGGCTGCTGCGCCTCGGCCAGCGCCACGCGCTGCTCCCGGCTCACCCCCTCCGGATGGATCGGGGAGCCGACGCGATAGCGCCGGTTGCCCTCCCGGAGCAGGTCGAGGGCCTGCTCCGGGGTCATCTGCGGGCCTAAGGGCGCTGGTCCGGCCATGCTCCGGGTCCTGTCGGGGGCGTCTAGTGGTGAAAATCTGACGGAAGAGTCGTCAGGTTTTACCACTAGCCTTTAATTTGATGGGCCGATTGAACCTGCCGCTCGGGTAGTGAGCGCCAGGATCGGACCACGTTCAACCGTGCAGGCGTGCGATGTCCAGCAGCACGGCTGCCTCGTTCTCCTTTTCACTGAGCTGGTGGCGGGCGATGTCGCGTATGCTGATCATGCCGCCAAGGCTGCCGCCGCTGACCACCGGCAGATGCCTGACCCGGCGGTTGTTCATGATCGCGAGCACCTTGTCGAGCCGGTCGGTGGGCTTGCAGGTGATGACCGGCGAGGTCATCGCCTCGCGCAGCTTCATGTCGAGTGCGTCGCGGCCGCGCTTGGCGAGCAGGCGGACCAGGTCGCGCTCCGAGAAGATGCCGACGATCGCACCCTTGAGATCCTCGACCACCACCGCGCCGATCCGGCGCGCGGATAGGATGGCGACGGCCGCGGAGACGAGCGCCTCCGGTCGGATCGTCGCGCAGTCGCGCCCCTTCTGGTCCAGGATTGTCTCGATGAGCATGCGTGGGCTCCTGATGTTGTGCAAATGGCAGAGGCGGCTGACGAGGCATTTGGGTGCGTCGATGATGGTTACAGGAGCAGGGTTAATGAAACCGCATCCATGATCCTGTTTTGTTCACTGTGCTGCTGTCACCTGATCAACGCCTCACTTGACGCCCCACTTCACGCCTCACGTAACGCCTCACTCCACCGCCGCCCGCAGGCCGGCCCCGGCCGCGAGCGGGCAGAGCGGCAAGCCGCCGGCCAGGAACGCCGCCAGCAACAGCAGGTCCGGCCTCCAGTCCAGCCCGGCCTGGACGGCATCGACCGCGGCCGCGCCGAAGATCAGCGCCGGTGTCGCCAGCGGCAGCACCAGCAGAGGCAACAGCACGCCGCCGCGCCGCGCGCCCAGCACGATGGCAGCCGTCATGCCGCCGATCAACGACAGCACCAGCGTGCCGAGACCCAGACCGGCCAGCAGCACCGGCAGCACTGCAATACGCATGCCGAGCATCAACGCCAGCGGGGCCGCCGCCAGCAGCAGCGGCAGGCCGGTGGTGACCCAGTGCGCCGCCATCTTGGCCAGCGCGATCGCCGGCGCCGGCAGCCCGCAAAGCATGAGCTGGTCGAGCGCCCCATCCTCCAGCTCGGCGCCGAACAGCCGGTCCAGCGGCAGCAGGGCGGCGAGCAGCGCGCACACCCAGACGATGCCGGGCGCCATGCGCCGCAGCAATTCCGGCGAGGGGCCGAGCGCCAGTGGGAACAGGCTGCCGGCCAGCAGGAAGAACAGCACCGCGCCGAGCGTGTCCGCGCCGTGCCGGAGTGCGAGCCGCAGGTCGCGCGCCACCAGGGCGGCAAAACGAGCCCCCGGTGCGGTCAAGCCAGCGGTTCCAGCACGTCCTGCGTGGTGACGGTCTCGAGCGCCAGGATGGCGGCATCCGGCAACGGCAAAGGGACATGCGTGGTGGCCACCACCAGCCCGCCGGAAGCGCGATGCGCCGCCAGCAGCTCGCCCAGCAGGGCGACCGCGTGGCGATCGAGCCCGAGGCTCGGCTCGTCGAGCAGCCAGAGGGTCGCGCGCAGCAGCAGCACGCGGGCGAGGGCGGCGCGGCGCTTCTGTCCCGCCGACAGCATGCGGGCGGGCAGCTGCCGCAGCGGCGCCAGGTCCACCGCCACCAGGGCCGTGTCGAGGTCGCCGCCGCCAAGGACGCGCGCGAGCTGCAGGTTCTCCTCCAGGGTGAGGCCCGGCTTGAGCGCGTCCTGGTGGCCGAGATAGGCGACGCGGCCGGCATGCGCGAGCGGATCGTCCGATACCGGTCGCCCGTCCCAGAGCAGGCTGCCGGCATCGGGTGCGCGCAGGCCGGCGAGGGCGCGCAGCAGGGTCGATTTGCCGGCGCCGTTCGGGCCGGTCAGCAGCACCGCGCCGCCGCCGCCGCAATCGAGGTCGACCCCGTCCAGCACCAGCCGCTCGCCGCGGAACACCACCAGGCCCCTGGCCTGCAGGCCGGAAGGTGCCAGCTGTCCGGTGCCAGCGCTTGTCTCGCCTGCCGCTAGGTTTATGGTCAAGCCGGTCCAGACCTGGCCCTGTGCTCCAGTCTTTTGTGGCCAGGTCCTTGCGGCGGACGCCCTCGGAGGGGAACAGAATGAAATCGGTCGGTCACGACAGCCTGCACACGCGCAAGACGCTCGAAGTGGAGGGCAAGACCTACCACTATTTCTCCATTCCCGAAGCCCAGGCGAGCCTCGGCGATGTCAGCCGGCTGCCGGTCAGCCTCAAGGTCCTGCTCGAGAACGTGCTGCGCTTCGAGGACGGCCGCTCCTACTCGGTCGCCGACGCGCACGCCGTCGCCGACTGGCTCAAGGAGGGCCGTTCGAGCAAGGAGGTGCCGTTCAAGCCGGCCCGCATCCTGATGCAGGATTTCACCGGCGTGCCGGCGGTGGTCGATCTCGCCGCCATGCGCGACGGCATCACCCGCCTCAATGGCGATCCGCAGAAGGTCAATCCCCTGGTGCCGGTCGATCTCGTCATCGACCACTCGGTGATGGTGGATTACTCGGGCACCGCCGACAGCCTGCAGCGCAATGTCGAGACCGAGTTCGAGCGCAACGGCGAGCGCTATGCCTTCCTGCGCTGGGGCCAGGAGGCGTTCGAGAACTTCTCGGTGGTGCCCCCCGGCGCCGGCATCTGCCACCAGGTCAACCTCGAATACATCGCCCAGGCGGTGTGGACCGGCACCGTCGGCGAGGAGACCTTCGCCTATCCCGACACGCTGTATGGCACCGACAGCCACACCACGATGGTGAACGGCATGGGCGTGCTCGGCTGGGGCGTCGGCGGCATCGAGGCCGAGGCCGCCATGCTCGGCCAGCCGATCGCCATGCTGATCCCGGACGTGATCGGCTTCAGGCTCACCGGCCGGATGCCGGAGGGTGCCACCGCCACCGACCTCGTGCTGACGGTGACGCAGATGCTCCGCCGCAAGGGCGTGGTCGGCAAGTTCGTCGAATTCTATGGCCCGGCGCTGGACCATCTGCCGGTCGCCGACCGCGCCACCATCGGCAACATGGCGCCCGAATACGGTGCCACCTGCGGCTTCTTCCCGGTCGACGACCTCACCATCGCGTATCTGCACCAGACCGGCCGCGACGAGCATCGCATCGCGCTGACCCGCGCGTATCTCGAGGCGCAGGGCATGTACCGCACCGCCGCCACGCCCGATCCGGTATTCACCGACACGCTGGAACTCGACCTCGGCTCGGTGGAGCCGTCGCTCGCCGGTCCGAAGCGCCCGCAGGACCGGGTTGCGCTGAAGAACGCCGCCACCGCCTTCAACGCCGAGCTGACCAGGAGCCTCGGCGTGGCGGCCAACGATCTGTCCACGCGCGCCGCCGTCGCCGGCACCAACTACGAGATCACCCACGGCGACGTGGTGATCGCCGCGATCACCTCCTGCACCAACACCTCCAACCCGGCGGTGCTGATCGCGGCCGGGCTGGTGGCACGCAAGGCGCGGGCCCTCGGGCTGCATCCGAAGCCGTGGGTGAAGACCTCGCTGGCGCCCGGCTCGCAGGTAGTCACCGAGTATCTCGACCGCGCCGGCCTGTCGGCGGAGCTGGACGCGCTCGGCTTCAACACCGTGGGCTATGGCTGCACCACCTGCATCGGCAATTCCGGGCCGCTGCCGGACGCCATCGTGGACGCCATCGAGAACAACAAGCTGGTCGCGGTGTCGGTGCTGTCCGGCAACCGCAACTTCGAGGGCCGCATCAGCCCGAACGTGCGCGCCAACTATCTCGCGAGCCCGCCGCTGGTGGTCGCGTACTCGCTGCTCGGCAACATCCGCGAGGACATCACCACGGTCTCGCTCGGCACGTCGTCCACCGGCCAGCCGGTATACCTGCGCGACATCTGGCCGACCAACAAGGAGATCGCCGATCTGATCGCGACCTCGATCTCGCGCGAGCAGTTCATCGAGCGCTACGGCCAGGTCGGGCGCGGCACCAAGGAATGGCAGGCGCTCAAGGTGGCGACCGGCTCCCTGACCTATGCCTGGGACGGCGGCTCCACCTACGTGCAGAACCCGCCCTATTTCGAGGGCATCACCATGGTGCCGACGCCGAAGGGCGACATCATCGACGCGCGCGTGCTGGCGCTGCTCGGCGACAACATCACCACCGACCACATCTCGCCGGCCGGCTCGATCAAGCAGAGCTCGCCCGCGGGGCAGTATCTCGGCGAGCACCAGGTGTCGCAGAAGGACTTCAACTCGTACGGGTCGCGTCGCGGCAACCACCAGGTGATGATGCGCGGCACGTTCGCCAACATACGCATCAAGAACGAGATGGTGCCGGGGGTCGAGGGCGGCATCTCGAAGCACTACCCGTCCGGCGAGCAGGGCGCGATCTATGACGTGGCGCAGCGCTACAAGGCGGAAGGCGTGCCGCTGGTGGTGTTCGGCGGCAAGGAATACGGCATGGGCTCGTCGCGCGACTGGGCCGCGAAGGGCACCGTCCTGCTCGGCATACGCGCGGTGATTGCCGAGAGCTTCGAGCGCATCCATCGTTCCAACCTGGTCGGCATGGGCGTGCTGCCGCTGCTGTTCCAGGAAGGCACCACGCGCGAGACGCTCGGGCTCGTGGGCGACGAGACCGTCACCATCGAGGGTCTCGGCGCAATTGCGCCGCGCATGACGCTGACGCTTGCCATCACCCGCGCCGACGGCAGCCGACAGGATGTGCCGGTGGTCTGCCGGGTCGATACGCTGGACGAGGTCGAGTACTACCGGCATGGCGGCATCCTGCAGTACGTGCTGCGCGGCATGGCGGAAGCGGCCTGATTTGGCTGACGCTGCCGGCCCGGGCCAGACCGGGCCGGCAATCGTCGAGGCGCGCGATCTCCACAAGTCTTTCGACGGCACCGCGGTGCTGCGGGGCATTTCGCTGGACGTGGCCGAAGGCGAGCTGGTCTCGCTGATCGGGCCGTCCGGCTGCGGCAAGTCCACCTTCCTGCGCTGCCTGAACCTGCTCGAGATCCCCGATGCCGGTTCCGTCAGCGTGGCCGGGATCTCGGTTGCCCGCCAAAGCAAGCGCTGGGGGCGCGCCGACGAGGAGCAGGCGCACCGGCTGCGGCGCGGCGTCGGCATGGTGTTCCAGGGCTTCAACCTGTTCGCGCACCGCACCGTGCTCGACAACGTCATGCTGGCGCCCAGGGTGGTGCAGCTGTTGCCGCGCGAGCGGGCACGCGCGCGCGCCCTGGCCCTGCTCGACAAGGTCGGCCTGGCGGATGTGGCGGACCGTTATCCGGCCACCCTGTCCGGCGGCCAGCAGCAGCGTGCCGCGATCGCCCGCGCCCTGGCCTGCGAGCCGCGGGTGATGCTGTACGACGAGCCGACCTCGGCACTCGATCCGGAACTGACCGACGAGGTGCTGGCGGTGATGCGCCAGCTTGACCGGGACGGCATGACGCAGATCGTGGTGACGCACGAGATGCGCTTCGCCCGCGCCGCGTCCGACCGCATCGCCTTCATGCAGCACGGCCGGATCGTCGAGATCGCCGCGCCGGCCAGCCTGTTCGCCAACCCGGCGCACCCGGACACGCGTCGCTTCCTGAAGCATTATTTCCTGTGAGGCGGCTGCTGGCGGCCTGCTGCTGCCTGTTGCTCGCGGTGCCGGCCAGGGCGGAGGCGCCGCTGCGCTGGGGTGCCGACGCGCAGTCCGGCGCGCCGTACGTGTTCCACGACCCGGCCGCACCCTCGCGGCTGACCGGCTTCGAGACCGACATCATCGAGGCCGTGGCACGTCGCCTCGGACGCGCCTCGCTGATGGTGCAGAACGACTGGGACGGGCTGATCCCGGGCCTGCAGCGCGGCCTGTACGACGTTGCCATCGACGGCATCGAGATCACCCCGGAACACCGGGAGGCGGTGGATTTCTCGATCCCGTACTACCGGACCTTCGAGCAGATCGTGGTGCGGCGCGACCAGGCGGGGCTGGACAGCCTCGCTTCGTTGCACGCTCACGTCGTCGGCACCCTGAAGGCCAGCCTCGCCGACCGCATCCTGCAGGGCGAGCCCGCGATCGCGGTGCGCACCTATGACGAGGAGACCAACGCCTATTCCGATCTCGCCTTGCACCGGCTGGATGCGGTGCTGCTCGACTGGCCGATCGCGCTGTACTACGCAGCCCCCGACCCCAGGCTGAAGCTGGTCGGCGCCCCGGTCGGCGACCTCGCCTATGGCATCGCGTTCGCCAAGCGCCAGGACGGCTTGCGCGGCCAGGTGGACCGGGCGCTGCGGGACATGCAGCAGGACGGCTCGCTGCGCCGCATCCTGCAGCGCTGGAACCTCGCGCCGCCGCATGCTGCCGGGCTGGCGCCGGGGATCGCCGCGCCGCCTTCGGCGTGGCGGCATTATCTGGCGGCGACCGCACCGAGCCCCGGTGCGATGGACCGGCTGCGCCGCTATGCGAGCTTCCTGCCGCTGATCGCGCGCGCGGCCGGGCTGACCCTGCTGGTCTCGGCCTGCGCCATGGCCCTCGCGGTGGTGGTCGGGCTGGCGCTGGCGATCGCGCGCCGGTACGGCCCGCGCCCGCTCGCCCTGGTCGCGACGCTCGCCGTCGAGATCGTGCGCGGCACCCCGCTGCTGATCCAGATCCTGTTCATCTTCTACGGCCTACCCGGCCTTGGCATCCGGCTCGACCCGTTCCTGGCCGGCGTGGTGGCGCTCGGGCTGAACTACGGCGCCTACGAGGCGGAGAACTACCGCGCCGGCCTGCAATCGGTGCCGGATGGCCAGGTCGAGGCGGCGGTAGCGCTGAACATGACGCAGATGCAGGCCCTGCGGCACGTGGTGGTGCCGCAGGCGTTCCGGCTGGTGCTGCCGGTGATGACCAACGACTTCATCTCGCTGCTGAAGGACAGCTCGCTGGTCAGCGTCATCACGCTCACCGAGCTCAGCTCGACCTATGTCCGGCTGTCGACCACCTATTTCGACTATTTCGGCACCGGGCTGCTGATCGGGGCGGCATACCTGCTGCTCGGACTGCCGTTCGTGCATCTTGCGCGCCTTGCCGAACGTCGGCTGGCACGCGGCGTTGGGCACGGTCGACACTGACTGGCGATGGCCCGGAGACGCGCATGCTGACCCTGATCAGGGCCGTGTTCGACGAGCGGCAGCGGGGTGCACGCTCGCTCCGCATCCCATTGATCGGCATCTACAGCCTGCTGGGCTTCGTCAATCTCGCGGTCTGGCTATGGGCGCTGCTGGTGTTCCGGCAGCACCCGCTGCTGCTCGGCACCGCCCTGCTGGCCTACGGCTTCGGGCTGCGGCATGCGGTGGATGCCGACCATATCGCGGCCATCGACAACGTCACCCGCAAGCTGATGCAGGAGGGCATGCGCCCGGTCAGCGTGGGCTTCTTCTTCTCGCTCGGCCACTCGACCGTGGTGGTGCTGGCGGCCGCCGGTGTCGCCGCAACCGCAACCGCTCTCGGGCGGCACCTGGAGCAGTACAAGGCTGTCGGCGGCATCGTGGGCACGCTGGTCTCGGCCCTGTTCCTGTTCGCGATCGCAGCCGCCAACATCGTCATCCTGGCTTCGGTCTGGCGCACCTGGCGGCATGTGCGGGCCGGTGGCCGCTACGTGGACGAGGATTTCGACATCCTGCTCAACAGCCGCGGCCTGCTGGCGCGGCTGTTCCGGCCGCTGTTCCGGCTCGTCACCCGCGCCTGGCACATGTATCCGCTGGGTTTCCTGTTCGGGCTCGGCTTCGATACCGCGACCGAGGTGGCGCTGCTCGGCATCTCGGCGACACAGGCGGCACAGGGCATCCCGGTCTGGTCGATCATGGTGCTGCCGGCCCTGTTCACCGCCGGGATGTCGCTGATCGACACCACCGACGGCGTGCTGATGCTGGGCGCGTACGCCCCTGCCTTCGGAAAGGACGGCGCGGTCATCAAGCCGATCAGGAAGTTGTACTACAATCTGGTGATCACCCTGGTGTCGGTGCTGGTGGCAGGCCTGATCGGCGGCATCGAGGCGCTCGGGCTGATCGGAAATCAGTTCGGCCTGTCCGGACGGTTCTGGCAGGGCATCGAGACGCTGAACGACAATTTCGGCAGCATCGGGTTCATCGTGATCGGCGTGTTCATCGCGGCCTGGATCGGCGCCGTCCTGATCTACCGCTATCGCGGCCTTGACGAGGCTCTTGCCACGCCCATCCGCCGCGACTAAATAACGCTTATTCCTGATCTTCCGTATCTCTCGGAGGGTGGCCGTAAAAGGCCGCCTTTTTTGCTTTGGATCGTCTCCCGCCGTGGATCATGAGCTGCCTCATCTTGTCGGACTGGAAGCGCGCATCGCCGACATGATCGCGCCCGCCGTCACCGATATGGGTTTCGAGCTGGTGCGCGTCGCCGTGCTCGGACGCGATCGGCCGACCGTGCAGATCATGGCGGATCGCGCCGACGGCACACTGATCGGGGTCGGCGATTGCGAGGCGATCAGCCGCGCGGTGGGCGCGGTGCTGGATGTCGAGGACCCCATTCCGGGGGAATGGGAACTCGAGGTGAGTTCGGCCGGGATCGACCGTCCGTTGACGCGCATCAAGGACTGGAACCGCTACGCCGGCCACCAGGCACGCGCCGAGGTCAACATCCCGATCGATGGCCGCAAGCGGTTCGCCGGCATCGTGCTGGGTGGGGCGGACGGCACCGGACGCATGCGTCTCGATGACGGCACCGAGGTCGCGTTGCCGCTGGCCGAGCTCCGGCGGGCCCGGCTGGTGCTGACGGATGCGCTGATCGCGGCATCGGCCCGGATGAACAAGATCGGTGGCCTGGACGCCGAGGCGGACGTCGGCGCGGAGGTAGCGCCCGCCGGCAAGCCGGGCCGCCACCGCAAGATGCCGCCCAGGACGCACTAGACGCACCCGCTAGACGCACGCACTAGACGATACGAGAGGGAAATCTCATGGACACTGCCGTCTCCCGTCCCGAGCTTCTGCTGGTCGCCGATGCCGTCGCGCGCGAAAAATCCATCGACCGCGAGGAGGTGCTCGAGGCGATGGAGCAGGCCATCCAGAAGGCCGGCCGCGCCAAGTACGGCCACGAAAAGGATATCCGCGCCACCATCGACCGGCGCTCCGGCGACGTGCGGCTGACGCGCTGGACCGAGGCGGTGGAGACCGTCGAGAACGACGAGACGCAGATCCCGGTGCACATCGCGCGAAAATTCAAGCCGGAGATCCAGGTCGGCGAGCACATCGTCGATCCGCTGCCGCCGATCGATTTCGGACGCATCGCGGCGCAGACCGCCAAGCAGGTGATCGTCCAGCGGGTGCGCGAATACGAGCGCAAGCGCCAGTACGACGAGTTCAAGGACCGCGTCGGCGAGATCGTCAACGGCACCGTCAAGCGCACCGAATACGGCAACCTGATGGTGGAGATCGGCCATGCGGAAGCGCTGCTGCGCCGCGACGAGCTGATCCCGCGCGAGAGTTTCCGCAACAGCGACCGCGTGCGCGCCTACATCTACGACGTGCGCGACGAGCCGCGCGGGCCCCAGATCTTTTTGAGCCGCACGCATCCGGCCTTCCTCGCCAAGCTGTTCGCGCAGGAGGTGCCCGAGATCTATGACGGCATCATCGAGATCAAGGCGGTATCGCGCGATCCGGGCTCGCGCGCTAAGATGGCGGTGATCTCGCGCGACAGCTCGATCGATCCGGTCGGCGCCTGCGTCGGCATGCGCGGCTCGCGCGTGCAGGCGGTGGTGCAGGAGCTGCAGGGCGAGAAGATCGACATCATTCCGTGGAGCCCGCAGGCGGCGACCTTCGTGGTCAATGCGCTCGCACCCGCCGAGGTCACCAAGGTGGTGATGGACGAGGAGGCCGGCCGCGTCGAGGTGGTGGTGCCCGACGAGCAGCTCAGCCTGGCGATCGGCCGCCGCGGCCAGAACGTGCGCCTGGCCAGCCAGCTGACCCGCTGGGACATCGACATCCTGACCGAGGCGGAGGAGAGCGAGCGCCGGCAGGAGGAGTTCCGCCGCCGCTCCGGCCAGTTCGTCGAGGCGCTGGACGTGGACGATGTGATCGCCGGGCTGCTGGTGACCGAGGGCTTCAATTCGGTCGAGGAGCTGGCCTTCGTGGCCGTCGACGAGCTGGCCGACATCGAGGGCTTCGACGAGACCGTGGCCGAGGAGCTGATCCGTCGCGCCGAAGGCTTCCTGGTGCGGCGCGACGAGACGCTGAACGAGAAGCGCCGCGCGCTGGGCGTGACCGACGAGGTCGCCGAGATGGGCGGCTTCTCGGTGCAGGCGCTGGTGATGCTGGGCGAGAAGGGTGTCAAGACCCTCGACGACCTGGCCGATCTCGCCGGCGACGAGCTGGTCGAGATCCTCGGCTCGGATGCGATCGACGAGACGGCGGCGAACGAGATCATCATGGCCGCCCGCGCGCACTGGTTTGCCGGCGAAGCGCAAAGCGAGGCAGGCGGGGCTCCGGCAGTGTCCGACGCACCCGAAGCGGGCAGCGAGGAGCAGCACCACGTCTGAGCCAATCGACGAGACCATCGACGCAAACACTGTCGACGCAAACACTGCCCAGGACGACAGTGATGACAGCGAGCGCGGCCCGCTGCGTCGCTGCATCGTCACGCGCGAGCGGGCCAGCCCGCAGGGGATGATCCGCTTCGTGGTGTCACCCGACCGGGTGCTGACCCCCGACCTGGCCGCGCGTCTGCCAGGACGGGGAATGTGGTTGAGTGCCCGGGGGGATGTGCTAGAAACCGCCCGCAAGCGGGGGGCCTTCGCGCGTGCTGCACGCGGGCCGTTGACGATCCCTGCCGATCTCGCCGTGATGCTGCAGGACGGATTGCTGCACCGGATCATCGATCTGCTCGGCCTGGCGCGGCGTGCGGGCCAGGCGGTGAGCGGCTATACGAAGGCACGCGAGTGGATCACGGCCCGCAAGGCCGGCCTCATCGTCCAGGCGTCGGACGGCAGCACCGACGAGCGGGCGCGCCTGCTGTCCGGTGCGCGCGATCTGCCGGTCCTGGCTGTCTTGACCGGATCGAAGCTGGGCGCGGTGTTCGGCCGTGACCATGTAGTGCATGTGGCTGTGGCGGCCGGGGCTCTGGCCCAGCGGCTGGTTGCAGAGAATGGACGTTATGCGGGGCTGGCCGGGCAGGCCGCTCCGGTCCGGCGGGACGATCCCACGGACAGGTTGGAACAGGCGGGACTATGAGCGAAGGCAACGACCAGGATCAGGCCAAGGGGCGTCTCTCGCTCCGGCCGGCCAGCCGCTTGGAGCTGGGACGCACCGTGGATGCCGGATCGGTACGGCAGAGCTTCAGCCATGGCCGCTCCAAGGTCGTGCAGGTCGAGGTGCGCAAGAAGCGTGGCCCCGGCCCGGCGCCGGCTCCCGGCACGCCCGGCCAGACGCCGGCCTCCTCGCGTGGAGCCGGCGCGTCCGCCGCGCGTCCGGCGGGTGCCGGCCGGGCGCTGACCGCCTCCGAGCTCGCGACCCGCCAACGCGTGCTGGAGGAGCAGCAGAAGGAGGCCGCGCGCCGCGACGCCGAGCGCCGCGAGCAGGAAAAGATTTCCGTGCTTTCCGCCGCCGAGGAGGCGCGACGACGCGACGACGAGGCGCGTCGCCTGGCCGACGATCAGGCCCGCGAGGCGGCCGAGGTCGAGGCCCGACTGCGCGACCAGGCTGCCGAGGCCAAGCGCCTCGCGGCGCACGAAGCCGCCGACCAGGCGGACCTGTCCGGCGCGACGCCGGCGCCACGTCCGGCGGCGTTGCGCCCGGGCGTGCAGGTCATCCAGCGTGGCGCCGGGAGCGAGGCGCTGCGGCCGCTCGCCGAGCGCGCCACCATGGCGCCGGTGCCGGCATCGGCCTCGCGCAGCGGCGCCGAGACCGCCGCCGTGCCCGCCGAGACGCTGCGACTCAAGCCGGGCCGTCCCGAGGACGAGGAGAGCCGCCGCTTCGGTGCGCCACGCCGTCCGGGTGCCGCCCTGCCGCCGCGCAAGACGCCGGTGGTGGCTCCCAAGAAGGTCGGCGACGGACGCCGCACCGGCCGCATCGACGTGCAGGCCGCCATCGAAGGCGAGGACGAGAAGACCCGTTCGCTGGCCTCGGTGCGTCGCCAGCGTGACCGCGAACGTCGCCAGGCCGAGCTGGAGCGGCTGCGCTCCGATCAGGTCCGCGTCGTGCGCGACGTCGTGCTGCCCGAGACCATTACCGTGCAGGAGCTCGCCAACCGCATGGCGACCCGGGCCGGCGACGTCATCAAGTCGCTGATGCGCATGGGCGTGATGGCGACGGTGACGCAATCGGTCGATGCCGACACCGCCGAGCTGGTGGTGCAGGAATTCGGCCACCGCGTCCGCCGGGTTGCCGACAGCGATGTCGAGATCGGCATCGAGGGCGTGGTCGACGTGGATACCGACCTGTCGCCGCGGGCACCGGTGGTGACCATCATGGGCCATGTCGATCACGGCAAGACCTCGCTGCTCGACGCGCTCCGGGCGACCGACGTGGCGACCGGCGAGGCGGGTGGCATCACCCAGCATATCGGCGCCTACCAGGTCGAGCTGCCGAGCGGCTCGCGCATCACCTTCATCGACACGCCGGGCCACGAGGCCTTCACCGCGATGCGTGCCCGCGGCGCCTCCGTCACCGACGTGGTGGTGCTGGTGGTGGCGGCCGATGACGGCGTGATGCCGCAGACCATCGAGGCGATCCGGCACGCGAAAGCCGCGAACGCGCCGATCATCGTCGCCATCAACAAGATGGACAAGCCCGGCGCCATTCCGGACCGGGTGCGCCAGGAGCTGCTGAGCCACGACATCGTGGTCGAGGCGATGGGCGGCGAGACGCAGGATGTCGAGGTCTCCGCCACCAAGCGGACCGGCCTAGACAGCCTCGAGGAGGCCATCCTGCTGCAGGCCGAGATCCTGGATCTGCGCGCCAATACCAAGCGCGCCGCCGAGGGTTCGGTGGTCGAAAGCCGGCTCGATCGCGGCCGCGGCCCGGTGGCAACCGTGCTGGTGCAGAACGGCACCCTGCACCAGGGCGACATCGTGGTGGCCGGCGCCGAGTGGGGCCGGGTGCGCGCCATGCTCGACGACAGGAACCGCCCGATCAAGCAGGCCGGTCCGTCGACGCCTGCGGAGCTGCTCGGCCTGACCGGCGTGCCGGGCGCCGGCGAGCCGTTCGTGGTGGTCGAGAACGAGGCGCGGGCGCGCGAGATCAGCGAGTTCCGCCAGCGCAAGATCAAGGAGAAGCAGGCCGCCGGCCATGTGGCGGCCCGCGGCACCCTGGACCAGATGCTGGCGCGCATCCAGGCGGGTGCGCAGAAGGAAGTCGCGGTCCTGGTCAAGGCGGACGTGCAGGGCTCGGCCGAGGCGATCCAGGCCACCGTGCTCAAGCTCGAGCACGAGGAGGTCAAGGTCCGTGTGCTGATCGCCGGCGTCGGCCAGATCACCGAGAGCGACATCCAGCTCGCCAAGGCGTCGGATGCGGTCATCGTCGCCTTCAACGTGCGCGCCACCAGCCAGGCCCGCGATCTCGCCCAGCGCGAGGGCGTGGATATCCGCTACTACTCGATCATCTACCAGGTGTCGGACGACATCGAGCAGCTGGTGCGCGGCAAGATCGCGCCGAAGCACCGCGAGAAGTTCCTCGGCTACGCCGAGATCCGTCGGGTGTTCGACATCACCAAGACCGGCAAGGTGGCCGGCTGCTACATCACCGAGGGCCTGGTCAAGCGCGGCTGTGGCGTGCGTCTGCTGCGCGAGAACGTGGTCATCCACCAGGGCGAGCTCAGCCAGCTCAAGCGCTTCAAGGACGATGTCCGCGAGGTGGCGCGCGGCTACGAGTGCGGCCTGTCGTTCGCGGGCTTCAACGACCTGCGCGAGGGCGACGTGGTCGAGTGCTACGAAATGGAGCTGGTCCCGGCTTGAGCCCCGCTCGATGAGCAAGGCGTCCCGCGGCAGGACGCAAACCAAGGGGCCGGTCGGCAGGCCGGCCCCTGCTTCGTCTCCACTGCCTTCTGGCGCTCTTGGCAAGCGCGGCAAGAGCCGGGCGGCGGCCGGCCCGACGCAGCGCCAGCTGCGCGTCGGCGAGGAAATCCGGCACGTGCTGGCCGAATTGTTCACGCGCGTCGAGTTCCGCGATCCCGAACTGACCGGCGTGCAGATCACGGTCACCGAGGTGCGGATCAGCCCGGACCTCAAGCACGCCACCGCCTTCGTCACCCGTCTCGGCCGCAGCGACATCGACGCGCTTATTCCCGCATTGAAACGCGCGGCGCCGTTCCTGCGCGCGCAACTTGGCCACGCGGTGCGTCTGCGCGGGGTGCCGGAGCTGCATTTCCAGCCCGATACGGCGCTCGACTATGCGATGGAGATCGACACGCTGCTGCGCAACCCGGTGGTGCAGCGCGACCTGGAGCCGGATTGATCGGCCCGGGCGGCTAGATTAGGAAGTCGAAGGGCGCTGCCCTTCACCCGCTGGGGCCGACGGCCCCAGACCCCATCACTGAAAGCGGGATTGATGCTGCGGCGTGCAACGCCGTCTGATGTCGCGGCGGTTCGTGATTTGACACGCGCCGCCTACGCCAAGTGGGTCGCCGTCATCGGCAGAGAGCCTAGGCCGATGACGGCCGACTACGATGTTGCTGTACGCGACCACGCGATCGACCTGTTGCATGTCGATGGCGCACTCGCCGCGTTGATCGAGATGCGTCCCGAGAGCGACCACCTGATGATCGTGAACGTTGCGGTCCTGCCTGTCTTGCAGGGCCGTGGCTATGGCCATGCGCTTCTGGCACATGCCGAAGAGTTCGCACGGTCGCTGCGGCTTGCGGAGGTGCGCCTCTACACCAACAGCCGGTTCACCGAGAACCTGCGGCTCTACGAGCGGGTCGGATACCGGGCAGACCACGAGGAGGTTGTGCCGGACATTGGCATCGTCATGCACATGAGCAAAAGCCTCCCCTGAAGTCCGCTCTCCATATCGCGCGGATCTTCTATGTGCTGCGGGCGGGTTCAGAGCCTGTTTGAAAACGCCTGCTGCTGGGTGAGAGCGGCCCCCCCAAGCATTGGAGGACCACGGCCGGCGTGACTTTCCGAGCACCGGAGCGGAGCGGCCGCCCATGCTTGAAAAGTGGGGGCGGTGAGCACTGGAGCGCAGGGAAAGGCGCCCGTGCTTGGAAAGAGGGGGATCGCCAGCAGCAGGGATTTGCAAGCAGGCTCTCAGGCGTGCTGGCCGGCGACGCCCCGCAACGGTGAGCATGTCGCACGCCATTGGCGGCGGAGCGGGCGCAGCACGAGGATCGCGAGACATGCGGTCGCGAAGTCGAGGCCGATCGTGATGGCAAACACCGGCACCCAGCCTCCGGCGGCGTCGTG
This sequence comes from Lichenicoccus sp., assembly GCF_965277665.1. Lineage (GTDB taxonomy): Bacteria > Pseudomonadota > Alphaproteobacteria > Acetobacterales > Acetobacteraceae > Lichenicoccus. The sequence goes on along the minus strand of NZ_OZ255835.1, from coordinate 2,945,405 downwards.
CAGCAGGGCCGCGACGGGGCCGCCGAGCAGGGAGCCGACGCCCTGCGCCATGTACAGGAAGCCGTAGTTGGTTGTGGCGTGGCGTGGGCCGAACGTGTCGGTGAGCACGGAGGGGAAAAGCGAGAAGATCTCGCCCCAGGCAAAGAAGACGACGCCCGATAGAAGTGCGAAAGCGTAGGCGTTGTGGCGGAAGTTGAGCAGGAGTGCGATGGCGAGCGCCTCGGCGCAGAAGGCAACTGCCATGGTCTCCTCGCGGCCGAGGCGATCCGACACGAAGCCGAAGAACGGGCGCGTCAGGCCGTTGGTGACGCGGTCGAAGGTGAGTGCGAACGGAAGTGCCGCGACACCAAAAACGATCTGGTTTGCGACACCGAACTCATGCGCGAAGTTGGCGAAGTTGGCAGCGACCATGAGACCGCCGGTCGACATCATCGTCATCATGATGAACATCAGCCAGAACAGCTTCGTGCGGAGCATGGCGCCGGGTGCAACATCCAAGGCGGGGTCAGCTCCGTCCGCGGCGCGTGCGCTGCCTACCGCCGCCTCCCCTGGCACCGGCGTGCGGAGAAAGAGCGCGGCAAGCACTCCGACAGCGGCAAATGCCAGGCCAAAGGCGAGAAGGGTGTGGCGGAAGCCGCTCGACGCGATCATGGAACTGATCGGGAAGGTGGTGACCACGGCGCCCATGCCGTAGCCGGCCGCGACGACGCCGGCGGCGAAGCCGCGCCGCTCGGGAAACCAACGCACCATCAGGCCGATGATTCCGACATAGACGATGCCGGTGCCGAGGCCGCAGAGCAGGCCGTAGCTCGCATAGAGGCCGACCAGCGTGGTCGCAAACGCGGATGCAGCCCAACCGGCTCCTGACAGGGCGGCTCCAATGGCAATCATCACCTTTGGTCCGAGCCGGTCGATCAGATAGCCTTGCGCCGGCGAGAAAAACGTCTGCAGCACGACGAGGGCGGTGAAGGTCACCTGAACGGCGGCGAGCGAGCTATGGGTCCCAGCCTGGAAGGAATGGACGAAGAGCGTCCAGACATATTGCGGACTGGAGATCGTCATCATCACGAGCAGGCCGAGTGCGAGCTGCGTCCAGCGGCGCATGTCGGAGGAAGGCATGGCAGCTCCGAGTGGGGGCTGTCCCGTCGATGCACGAAGCGTGCCTGTTCAGCTCGTCCGCTATTTCCAGTCTAACAGGATGCTGGAAAAGCAAGGCCAGGGCGCTGCCCTGGTCCCGCTGGGGCCCCGTCTTGGAGCAGTGGGGGCCCCAGACCCCGATTCTGAAATTCAAGGATCTCAAGGGCTTGCCTTTGATGGGCTTGAGCCGCGAAGCGGATCGAGGGGGCGAAGCCCTTGGCCTTCACGCGTTGCGCTAAGCTTGACCCGGATTGCTTGCGGCAGCGCCAGCAATGACAATAGGTCACCGGTCCCAGAAGCTGTCCCTTGATCTCGTAACACACCCGCCCGCAAGCACACGATCCGGTCAACATAGTTCGGTTATAGCGCGTCTCGAGCAACTTGTTCGCCGCCTAGTGTCCTGAACCCGAAGTTCGCTTGAGAACTCTTGTACTCGACCTTTGTGTATGGGATACTCCTTTGGTTGGTGAGGAGCGGAACATGAGAGGTCGACCGCCTGCCGCCATAGTGTTGAGCGATGCGGAGCGTGCGGAGCTGCTGACGTTAAGCCAGCTGCGGTCGACCGCTCAAGGCCGGGCGATGCGTGCAAGGATCATTCTTGCTTGCGCCGATGGTGGCTACGGCAAGGACATCGCAGCGTCCCTCGGCGTGGATCAGGTCACCGTCAGCAAATGGCGGCGACGCTTTGCAGCGCATCGCATGGACGGGCTGCTGGACGAGCCACGCTCCGGAGCGCCGCGCACCCTTGACGATGCCCGGATCGAGGATGTGATTGTCCGGACCCTTGAGAGCCTGCCGCTCGGCGCGACCCACTGGAGTTCGCGCAGCATGGCCCGCGCCTCGGGCTTGTCGAGCACGAGCGTGCAACGGATCTGGCGGGCGTTCAGCCTGCAGCCGCACCGCGTCGAGACGTTCAAGCTGTCGACCGATCCGGATTTCGTCGCCAAGACCCGGGACGTCGTCGGCCTCTACGTCTCGCCGCCCCGGCATGCGGTTGTGCTCTGCGTCGATGAGAAGTCGCAAATCCAGGCGCTCGATCGAAGCCAGCCGATGTTGCCGTTGAGGCCGGGGCAGGTCGAGCGGCAGACCCATGATTACAAACGGCACGGCACGACATCGCTGTTTGCTGCCCTCGACATCGCCACCGGACATGTCATCGGCCGTTGCTATCCCCGGCATCGTGCTGGCGAGTTTCGCAAGTTTCTCGACGAGATCGAGGCCAATGTTCCGGCCCAGCTCGATGTCCACCTGGTGATGGACAACTACGCTACCCATAAGACGCCCTTGATCCGCAACTGGCTCGCCAAGCGCCCCCGGTGGCACATCCACCTCACGCCGACCAGCGCGTCGTGGATGAACCAGGTCGAGCGGTTCTTCGGTTTGCTGACCGAGAAGCAGATCAGACGCGGCGTTCACCGTAGCGTCGCCAGCCTCCACCAGACGATCGAGACTTTCATCAACCAGCACAACGCCGACCCGAAGCCGTTCCGTTGGACGAAGTCCGCCGACGACATCCTCGCAACCATCGAGAGGTTCTGCACCCGAACCACTTATACAGTTAATGAGCGAACTTCGGGTTCAGGACACTAGCATGCCGCTCACAATCTGAAGCGGTCCTTGGCATCAGAGGCGGAGTGAGCCATCGTTGCCACCAAGCGGGCATCGGGAGCGGGACCATGGCAGACCGGCCGTACGTCATCATCCTGAACGGCGCAGGAAGCGTCGGCAAAAGCTCGACCGCGCACGCCCTGCAGGAGATCACGACAAAACCCTTCCTGCATGTCTCGATGGACGTCTTCATCGACATGCTGCCGAAGCGGATGTTCGGCCATCCAGATGGCATGATCTTCGACATCGAGCAGGAGCAGGGGGCGCCATCCGTAGTCATCAAGACCGGTCCGGTCATGGCACGGACTATGCGCGGCATGCGGCACGCAATTGCTGCCCTGGCGGCACCGGGAAACGATCTCGTCGTGGATGACGTCATGCTGGAGGCAGGTGAGGCCGATCATTATCGAGCCCTACTGACCGGCGTCAACCTCCGGTTCGTCGGCCTCCTGGCGTCGCTGGAGGTCCTCGAGGCACGCGAGCGAGCAAGAGGCGACCGCCAACTCGGTCTGGCACGGTGGCAGTTTGACCGGGTTCATCGTGGTCAGAGGTATGATCTTGAGATCGAGACCTCCGACTCCACACCGGCGCAGAACGCCCTGCGCATCCGCGACGCCTTCAGGCTATGAGCGGGACCTCCGGCCGGCACGCTCGGGGCCGGTCGCCACTGGTGCGCGTTCGTTATGAATCGGGCGACATCATCGACCACGACCGGAGCGATAGTCAGGTTCGGGAGCAGTTGGCTGCGACGCGCCTCTAGCCAGCCTTTGATAGCTGCTCATTCCCCTGGTTATCATCAGAAGCATATTCGAGGATGTCTCCCGGCTGGCATTTCAGATAATGACAGATGGCCTCGAGCGTCGAGAATCGGATGCCTTTTATCCTGCCTGATTTGATCATCGACAGATTCGATTCTGTAATCCCGACGGCGCGTGCCAACTCGTTCGACCTTACCTTGCGCCGAAGCAGCATCATGTCGAGGTGAAGAATGATCGGCATTACAGGATCTCCTCCTGATCCTGCTGCAGGCGCTGCCCGATCGTCATGACATGGGAGATCGCGAGCAGAACCAACCCCACGAGACAGAACGCGATCATCCCGTTGGTCACTCCGGTTACAGGCCTGAGTACACCGATCATGTGGGCAAAAGGGCCGAGCAGGAGCGGTGAGTATCCGGTGGCCATGACCGAGTGACCAATCCGCCTCATGACGATCGAGTTCCTCTGACTGAATACCTCGCCCCGCGAATAGAATGTGGAAAGCTGCGCCAGCAGCGCCAGACTGCAACAGAACGGAACTGATGCCACGACCAGTATCATGGAAAATATGGTCGATACGGCGAACGAATAAGCCTTCGGAACGAATTCGTGCGCCTGGGCATGCGTGGGCGCGAAATATTCGATCGGGGGCCAGAACCTGAAGGCAATGGTGCCGTCAATCGTGCCCAAGACGATACCGGAATGAAAATGCAGGAACAGCGAGAGCAGGCAGCCGACCTGCAGCGTGATCCATGCGGCCAGCACGACGATGAAGCAGAACTTCATCGTGCGCCCGTACAGGCGCAGCCTGCCGTAGGCTTCGCCAGGCTCGGCCCAACCTGCCGCTCCTGTCGGCTTGGCAAAGCTGTCAGGAGCCGGCCTGACAAGGGTAACGACGGCCATGCAGGCGCTCCATAGCGGGTTGCCACATCGTCGGCGCCGCGCGAGTATCTGTCAAACAGTAATCCCTTATTGCCGGACAAGCATATCGTGACTGAACCCCAACACGCGCTCATCTATCTGACCGGAGCAACCCTGTCCTACGCCGGGACCGCGCTCGTTCCTGTCGCGTTGAGCTTCGCCGTGCTGGATACGGGGCATGGCGCCAACGGCCTTGGTCTTGTCCTGGCGGCGCAGAGCCTTCCCACCATCATCCTGCTCCTGCTCGGCGGCGTCGCCGGGGACCGTTGGTCGCGACGGAGCATCATGATCGGTGCGGATCTGCTCCGGGCTGGCGCACAGACGATCTTGGCGGCCTGCCTGATCTACGGGCATGGCCCCTTGGCCTTGATGGTCCTGGTCTCGGCGATCGTCGGGGCTGGGAATGCCTTCTTCCAGCCGGCGAGCGGCGGCTTCCTCGCCGAGATCGTCGCCACAGAGCAACTCGGTCGGATGAACGGGCTGCTGAGGACGGGCAACGCGCTGGCCATGGTGGTCGGGCCGGCCATCGGGGGCATCGTCGTGGCCGCGATCGGCCCTGGCTGGGGGATCGCCGTCGACGCAGGCAGCTATATCGCGAGTGCGGCCTGCCTGATGTTGATCAGGCCCCCAGCCAAGGCGCCCCCACCAGCGCCGAAGGGACGATCCATCCGAGGCGAGCTGGGCGAGGCGGTGCAGGCCATCAGGCAGACCCGTTGGCTCTGCATGCTGCTTGTCCAGTATGGTGCTCTCAACATGCTGGCCGCAGCACCCTTCAACGTCATTGCGCCGGCCCTGCTTTCACGGATCTCTGCCGGAGCGGGAGCATGGGGCACGCTCCTGAGCGGGATCGGTGTGGGGGCGGTGCTCGGGGCGGCCGCCTGCGCGCGCCGCCAACCGCGCAGACTGCTGCTGGGCGTGGAAGTGGCGGCCAGCATGCTGTCCGTGCCGATGTTCCTGCTCGCCTTCCACGCGCCGCTCCCAGTGGTCGTCGTGGGCGGTGTCGCCTTCGGCATCGGGGCTGCGATGCTCAGCGTCCTGACGATCACGGCCATCCAGAGGGAGATCGCCCGTTCGATGCTGTCGAGAACCATGGCCATGGTCCAGCTGGCGAATACGGGCCTCAACCCTGTGGGCTATATCCTGGCGGGACCGGTCATGGGTCTGCTGGGAGCGCCAGCCAGTCTGGGGTTGAGCGGGCTCTGCATTGTCGCGAGCGTGGCATTCCTGCTCAGCCAGCCGGAAATCCGCCGCTTCGAGTTGCGCGCGTCCTGATAACGGCAGGTCCGGTCGCCTTCAGGCTATGAGCGGGGCCTCCGGTCGTCCGAAGCACTCCGACATGAGCCCAGGCGAACTCAGACGATTGCCGGGGGTGTCTGAAAGTCGCTCAAGATCCTGTCGAGGATCGCCCGCTGGCGGGCGGCCCCGGACGGATCACCCTCGCGGCTCTGGACAAGCGTAATGAGCGACTTCCAGAGAGCCCAAGCTCGACCTCGTTTCCAGGTCGCTTCATCCAGTTGCAGCGACGCCTTGAAACGTGCTCGCGCAGCTTGACCGAAGAATGTCCAAGCCATCACAAGGTCGCAGGCAGGGTCGCCGACGGCCATGCAACCGAAGTCAATGACTGCGCAAAGCACGCCACCTTCCTCGAGGAGGTTGCCTTCAGCGACATCTCCGTGAACCCAGACCGGGTCTGACGCCCAGAACGTGCTCGTCGCCTCGTCCCAGAGGTCCAGGGCAATCATCAGATCAACCTCGTTGGCGAGGAGCTTCAAAGCTCCACGGGTGTCTTCGTCGTAGACCTGAAGGGGGCCGCCGCGATGGAAGTTGTGCGCTCCGGCTCGAGGCGCCTCCTTGATGTCGACCGAATGTAAGGCGTTGAGAAAGCGAGCCAAATCTTCAGCCAATCTGCCGTGATCAGAGACGTGCGCTGAGCTGAGCCGAGCACCATCAAGCCAGCGGTGGATCGACCACGGCCAGAGATAGCCGAAACCCGGTTTGCCCAGGCCAATCGGCGTTGGGATGGGCAGGGGCAAATGAGGAGCGAGTTGTGGAAGCCAGCGCTGCTCCTTCTCCACCTGCGCGGCGTAGGCCTCTGCGCTGGGAAGTCTGACAACCATGTGGCTTCCAAGATGGAACATCCTGTTGTCCCAACCGCCTGCTTCTACCGGAGCGACCGCGAGATCGGCCCACTCTGGGAACTGTGTCGCAATCAAGCGGGTGACGAGATGGCGATCGATTTCGGACATGACGACAGCCTACCTCGCTCCGGCGGCCGGAAGCGTCGAATGCAACCTGACTTACGGTATAGGTATCAATCGTCAAATCTTATCCACTACCGCAACACTCCGCGCTCCGGCGCCATGGGCGGCGGCGCGCGATCGCCGATCGATTGCAGCAGGTCGATCTCGATGGTCCGCGTGATCGCCGCCATCGGAATGGCATGCACGCTGTCGCGGAACGGGTTCTCCAGGTCGGCGCCGATCTTGTCGAGCGCGATATAGAGGAAGCCGGCCAGGGTCGAGCCGAACGGGGTGAGCCAGCCGAGCTCCTGCACCATCGACAGCGGCAGCAGCACGCAGAAGATCCGCGCGATCAGGCCGGGGAAGATCGAGAACTGGATCGCCAGCGGCGTGTTGCGTATCCGCTCGAGGCCGCCCTGCGCGTTGGCGATATCGGACAATATGCGATCGATCTCGGCATGCACCGCGCCGTCGAGATGCTGCACGCGCACGCTGCGGCTGATCTCGCGGCCGATCTCGTAGAGGATGGCGTTCGGCTTGTTGTTCCGCTCCAGGATCAGCGCCGCCATCGAGGCTGGCAGCAGCGGCGCGATCTCGGCGGTGACCTCCGCCCCGAGCAGCCCGCCCCGCAGCGCATGCGCGTAGGCCACCATCGCCCGTGTCAGGTCGGGACGGCCCTGGGCGAGCGTCTCGGCCTGCCGGGCGAACGAGCGGGTGTTGTTGACGACGGCACCCCACAGCGTGCGCGCCTCCCACCAGCGCGCATAGGCCACGTTGTTGCGCACGCTCATGAACAGGATCAGCGCCGAGCCGATCAGCGTGACCGGCAACGCCGGCTGCTCCATCCAGGGCCGGTGGGCAAGCTGGAAGACCCCGACCACGACCAGGTCCCAGGCGAACAGGATCAGCAGCGGACGCAGGCTCTCGCGCAGCAGCTGCAGGGCCCCGGCATTGCGATCGACGATCATGCCGGCATCGTGGCCGCAGCGACCATGACGGGCAAGGCGAGGCGTTTCGCACGACCGTGCGTTGACGGCCCCGGCGCCGGGGGTTCTGCTGGCGCGCAGATGACCGGTGGGAGCGGGACCGATGGATGTGCGTGCGGCAGTGGCATTCGAGGCGGGCTCGCCGTTGCAAATCGAGACGGTGCAGCTCGAAGGCCCGCGCGCGGGCGAGGTGCTGGTCGAGATCAAGGCGACCGGCATCTGCCATACCGACAAATACACCCTGTCCGGCGCCGATCCCGAGGGGCTGTTTCCGGCGATCCTCGGCCATGAGGGTGCCGGCGTGGTGGCGGAGGTCGGCCCCGGCGTGACCTCGCTCGCGCCCGGCGATCACGTCATCCCGCTCTACACGCCGGAATGCCGGCAGTGCAGAAGCTGCCTCAGCCGCAAGACCAACCTGTGCACCGCGATCCGGTCGACGCAGGGGCGCGGCCTGATGCCGGACGGCACCTCGCGCTTCTCCTGCAAGGGGCAGCCGATCCTGCACTACATGGGCTGCTCGACCTTTGCGAACTACACCGTGCTGCCCGAGATCGCGCTGGCCCGCGTGCGCCCGGACGCGCCGTTCGACATCATCTGCACCATCGGCTGCGGGGTGACCACCGGCATCGGCGCGGTACTGTTCACCGCCAAGGTCGAGGTCGGCAGCACGGTGGTGGTGTTCGGCCTCGGCGGCATCGGGCTGAACGTCATCCAGGGTGCGCGCATCGCCGGCGCCGACATGATCGTCGGCGTCGACATCAATCCCGCACGCGAGGAGATGGCGCGAAGGTTCGGCATGACCCATTTCGTGAACCCCCATTCTCTTGGAGCGGGGGATCTCGGGCCGGACGGCGACGTGGTCGGCCACCTCGTGGAGCTGACCGGCGGCGGGGCCGACTTCTCCTTCGAGTGCGTCGGCAACCCGACCCTGATGCGCCAGGCGCTGGAATGCGCGCATCGCGGCTGGGGGGTGTCCACCATCATCGGCGTGGCCTCCGCCGGGCAGGAGATCTCGACCCGGCCGTTCCAGCTGGTCACCGGACGGCGCTGGATCGGCTCGGCCTTCGGCGGCGCGCGCGGCCGCACCGACGTGCCGCGCATCGTCGACTGGTACATGGACCACAAGATCGAGATCGATCCGCTGATCACCCACCGCCTGCCGCTGGAGCGGATCAACGAGGGCTTCGACCTGATGACGCGCGGTGAAAGCATCCGCTCCGTGGTGATCTACTGATGCCCGAGATCACCACCCGCTTGGAGCACGCCTGCCATGGCGGGCGCATCGGCTTCTACGAGGCGCACTCCGAGGCCCTCGGCCTGCCGGCGCGGTTCGCGGTGTTCCTGCCCGGCCAAGTTCTGGAAGGTGGGGCGCTCGCCGGCCAGACGGTGCCGGCGCTGTATGCGCTGGCCGGCCTGACCTGCAACGAGGAGACCTTCGTCACCAAGTCGGGTGTGTTGCGCCATGCCGCCCGGCATGGCCTCGCCATCGTGGCCGCCGACACCAGTCCGCGCGGCGCCGGCATCGCCGGCGAGGCGGATGACTGGGATTTCGGCACCGGCGCCGGGTTCTATCTGGACGCCACTGAGGCGCCCTGGTCGGCGCATTACCGCATGGGCAGCCACGTCGCCTACGAACTGCCCGGCTGGGTCGAGGCGCAGTTCCCGATCGAGCCGGCGCGTCGCGGCATCATCGGCCACTCGATGGGCGGCCATGGCGCGCTGACGCTGGCGCTGGCGAACCCGACGCGCTGGCAGTCGGTCTCGGCATTGGCACCGATTGCCAACCCGTCGGCAGCCCCGTGGGGCCAGAAGGCCTTCAGCCGCTATCTCGGACCGGATCGCGCGGCCTGGGCCCGGCACGACGCGACGCTGATGCTGCGGTCCGGCCACACGCATCCGACCCTGATCCTGGTCGACCAGGGCGAGGCGGATCAGTGGCTGGCGACGCAACTCCACCCCGAGGCGTTGCGCGAGGCGGCGGCGTCCGCCCGCCAGCGCCTCAGCCTGCGGCTGCATCCCGGCTACGACCATTCCTACTGGTTCATCCAGAGCGTGATCGAGGAGCATGCAGCGCATCACGCGCGCATCCTGGCAGAGCCGCCACTCGTCACGTAACGGTGCGCGCGGGCGCGGGATCGTGTCCGGCCGGCGACCGCAACCGCGGCCGCGGCGATCCGTAGGGTCCGCGCAACCGCGACAGGATCGTTCGCCATGTTCATGCGTATCGACAAGCTCCAGGCAGCCCTGCCGGAGCCGAAGAAGCCCGAGCCGAATGCCGCGGCCGCCCTGCAGGAGCTGCTCGGCGGCAAGTATGGCGAGATGTCCACGCTTGGGAACTACATGTTCCAGAGCTTCAACTTTCGCAACAAGACCAAGCTGAAGCCGTTCTACAGCCTCGTCTCCAGCATCTTCGCCGAGGAGCTTGGCCATGTGGAACTGGTCAGCACCGGCGTCTCGATGCTGAACAACGGCCCTGGCGATCCGACCGAGAACGTGGACATCTCCAAGGCGCCGTTCGAGGACATGCAGGACGTCCGCCTCGCCGGCAGCTTCCTTGCCAATGGCGGTGGCGCCATGCCGATGAACAGCAACGCCGCGTCGTGGAACATGGACATGGTGACCACGACCGGGAACCTGATCATCGACCTGCTGCACAACTTCCATCTCGAATGCGGCGCGCGCATCCACAAGCTGCGTGTGTACGAGACGATGACCGAGCCGACCGGCCGCGAGGTCTGTGGCTACCTGCTGGTGCGCGGCTCGGTGCATGCTCACGCTTATGCGCTCGCCCTGAAGAAGCTGACCGGCGTGTCGATCGAGAAGATGCTGCCGACGCCGAACATCAACCTCAGCCGCGTCCCGGAATGCCAGAAATATCTGCAGGAAGGCAGCCATCGCCGGCTGTATCGCTTCAGCCCGGGCGACTACCAGGAAGCCGCCGGCGTCTGGTCGAACGACGAGGTGGCTCTGCCGGGCGATCCGCCGGGCAATCTCGAAGTTGTCGACGGACTGCCGGAAGGCGGCAAGATCCCCGAACTCGACGGCAACTACGGCGCCTTTGCTCCGGACTACGCGCCGGAGGAGATCTTCGAGATTGCCAGCAAGCTCTACAAGAAGAGCCGCTGACACTATCCTGGCGCGGCTTCGGTCGCGCCAGGGCGCCCTGATCGCCGATCAGGTGCGGCATCAGTTCCCGGCGCGATCTCGGTCAGGCCCTTGCCGCGCGTCCCGACGGCCAGGCGGTGCAGCGCCTGCCTCATGTGAGGAACCCGACGATCCGTTCCGCCTCGGCGACGATCGGCCCGGCGATCGCGTTCGCGCGCCCGGCACCCTCGCGCAGCACCCGATCCAGACGCGCGGTGTCGGCGAGCAGCCGCCGTGTCTCGCCGGCGATCGGCGCCACCGCCGCCACCACGATGGCGGTCAAGGCCTCCTTGAATGGCCCGAACCCCTTGCCACCATGCTCGGCCAGCACCTGCGCGGGTGAAAGGCCAGCCAGCACGGCGTAGATCTCGACCAGATTGCGCGCCTCGGGCCGGTCGGCGAGGCCATCCACGGCCTCGGGCAGCGGCGCCGGATCGGTCCTGGCGCGGCGCAGCTTCTGCGCGATCGCATCGGCCTCGTCGGTCAGCGCGATCCGGCTCTGCTCGGAGGGATCGGACTTCGACATCTTCCGGCTGCCGTCGCGCAGGCTCATGACGCGGGCGGCGTCGGGCGGCACCAGCGCCTCGATGGCCGGAAAGAACGCGACCTCGTAGTCGTGGTTGAATTTCTGCGCGATGTCGTTGGCGAGTTCGAGATGCTGGCGCTGGTCGTCGCCGACCGGAACCCGGGTCGCGTGGTAGGCAAGGATGTCGGCCGCCATCAGGTTCGGATAGACGTACAGCCCGGAGGAGACCGCCTCGCGATCGCGGCCGGCCTTGTCCTTGAACTGCGTCATGCGGTTGAGCCAGCCGATGCGCGAGACGCAATTGAAGATCCAGGCCAGCCTGGCATGCGCGCTCACCGCGGACTGGTTGAACAGGATATGGCGGACGGGATCGATTCCGGCCGCGATCAGCACCGCCGTCTGCAGGCGGGTCTGCTCGCGCAGGATCGCCGGGTCCTGCCAGACGGTGATGGCGTGCAGGTCGACGAGGCAGAACAGGCACTCATGTTCGGCCTGCAGCGACACCCAGTTGCGTATGGCGCCGAGATAGTTGCCGAGATGGGGGACGCCCGAAGGCTGGATGCCGGAGAAGATGCGCTGCATGCCGGGTTTGTCCGGTCCTAGCCGGCAGTGGTCAAGACCCGGCGCCCCGGCCTACTTCGGCGGGGCGCTGCCGCCGCCGCTGACGGGCGCCGTCTGGTGCGTCTTTGCTCTCATCGCGTTCAAGTGCTGCTGCTGCACTGAACGCCGCATGGCGCCCGGCTGGTTGATTGGGTCCGCGTTCGGCGGCGTCGAGAGTTTCTGGCTCGGCCCGATCCCGGCGCCGCTATCGAGGGTCTGGGCGCGGAGCACAGACGGCGTGATGCAGAGACCAACACCCAAAGCCACAGCCAGGCATCGTCCAGGCATGGCGTGGAACATGGTGCGCACTGGTTCGACTCCTCATATCCCGGGCAGTTCAAAGACAGGACGTTCGCCAAGGCTGCGAGTTCTGCCGTCGGAAACTCAGCTGCTCGTCACCCCATTGACTTATTATACCAGTTGGGAGAATGTGTAGGCCTCGCATCCCGTGGAGGTTCTTGCATGACCTCGATCGCGCTTCTCGGTGCCGGCGGCAAGATGGGCTACCGGCTGTCCCGCAACCTCAAGGCGACCCGCTTCGATGTCCGCCATGTCGAGGTCAGCCCGGCCGGCCGGGATCGCCTGAAGACCGGGATCGGACTCGACTGCGTCGATCTGGACACGGCGCTGGATGGCGCGCAGCTGGTCGTGCTTGCGGTCCCCGACACCGCGATCGGCAAGGTCGCCGGCGGCATCGAGAGCAACCTCAAGGCGGGCACCATCGTCGTGGTGCTGGACGCGGCGGCGCCGTTCGCCGGCCACCTGCCGCACCGCGACGACCTGACCTATTTCGTCACCCACCCCTGCCATCCGCCGATCTTCAACGACGAAAGCGAGGCGGCTGCCCGGCACGACCATTTCGGCGGCCTGCACGCGAAGCAGCACATCGTGAACGCCCTCATGCAGGGTCCCGAGGCGCATTATGCCGTGGGTGAGGAGGTCGCGCGCGCGATCTGGGCGCCGGTGATGCGCTCGCACCGGGTCACGGTGGAGCAGATGGCGCTGCTGGAACCCGGCCTGTCGGAGACGGTGGCGGCCACCCTGCTCGATGTCATGCGCGAGGCGATGGACGAGGTGGTCGCACGCGGCGTGCCCCACGAGGCGGCGCGCGACTTCCTGCTCGGCCACCTGAACGTGCTGGGCGCGGTGATCTTCAAGGAAGTCGACGGCGTGTTCTCGGACGCCTGCAACAAGGCGATCACCTTCGGCAAGCCGCAACTGATGCAGCCGGACTGGAAGCGGGTGTTCGAGCCGGCGGAACTAGCCGCCAGCATTCAACGCATCACCAGCCTGTTTCAAAACGCCTGATGCTGGCGATCCGACGCGCCATTTTTGCGCTCCGATGCTCACGGCCAATCAGGCCGCTCCGCTTCGGTGCTCGAAACGTCGCGCCGGGCGCGACCCTGTGGGCCGCTCTCATCCAGCATCAGGCGTTTTCAAACAAGCTCTAAGCGCGCGCCGATGGGCAAGAAGGTTGGCGCCGCCTGCGTGGATGCGGTTCAGCGCGACCGGCGCGGACCGCCGGGCGCATCCAGATGGGTGTGCACGTAGAGCGTGCTCGATCGATGCAGGTGCCGGACCATCGCTGCCTCCGCCCCGGCAGGATCGTGCGCCGCGATCGCCGCCACGATCCCGTCATGCTCGGCAAGCGTCAGGTTCTCGTTGCCGGACCAGTGCAGCATCTCGGTATGGTACTGCCGCAGCCAGCCGAGCAGAGCCTGGCTCGTCGCCAGGAAGATCGGGTTGCCCGAGATGCGGCCGATCTCGATGTGCAGGCGCATGTCGTGCCGGATGAAAACGCCGATATCGTCGATGGCGGCGCGCTGCCGGTTCACCCAGCCGCGCAGCAGCACGAGGTCGTCCGGCGTCGCGCGCTCGGCTGCGATCCGGGCCATGCCGCGCTCGAAGAACACGCGCGTCTCGAGCAGCTGCTCCAGCGAACGCGGCGACGAGGACAGCATCATCTGCGCCGGCAGGTCGATCTGCCGGAACAGCGTCTCGGCGGTCAGGTCGCAGACACGTGCCCGCTCGCCGTGCGAGATCGCAATCAGGCCCATGTTGCTGAGCGCCTGCATCGCCTGGCGGATCGCCGGGCGGCCGACCCCGAACCGGTCCATCAGCTCGCGCTCGGACGGCACCGCATCGCCGACGCCGAGTTCGCCGCTTGCGATCAGCGCGCGCAGGCGATCGAACACCTCGTCGGAGAGCCGCCGGCGGGTGATCCGTTCGCTGTCGCTCATGCGGCCACGCTCAGCCCGTGCCTGATGTTCGAGAAATAGCCGAGGCTGCCGATCTGGCCGCCCTTCAGCGCGATCTGCAGGCCGTCGAGGCGGCCCGCCTCGTCATAGGCAAGGCAGAGCGGCGAGCCCGGCGTCTCGGGCAGCGGCAGCAGCGTCTTCAGCGCCAGCACGCCGAGTTCGCCCAGAGCATGGCTCGAGGTGTCGCCACCGGCGACCACCGCGCGCGACAATCGGGCCTCTGCCACCAGCCGTCGCAGGATGCGGCCGAGATTGCGGCCGATCTGGTGGCGCCCGTCCGCATCCAGCCTTGCACCCCCCAGATCGCTGTCCGGCCCCATCGCCGAATACAGGATCGGACTTTGCCCCGCGGCGAGCAGGGTCAGCGCCTCGCGCAGGAACGGCGGATCGCCCGCGGTGACATCGCCGGGAGCGGCCAGCAGGGCCGGATCGAGCGTGATGCCGGCAAAGCCGTGCTGCAGGCTCCAGCGGATCTGCCCCTCGGTCACCTGCGAGCAGCTGCCCGACACGACGGCAATGCGATCGACCGCGCCGGGCGGGGCGAATTCAGCGGCCCCGGTGGCGAGCCCGGCTGCCTGCCAGGCCTGCAGCACCGCATACTCGACGCCGGACGAGCCGGCCACGAACAGCGGCCGCCGCAGGGCGTGGCGCCAGATCGTGTCGCCCACCACCTGCTGGGTCTGCGCGTCGAGCACGTCGAGCAGCAGCACGGTGCCCGGCTCCTGCATCAGCGCATCCAGCGCCGCTTCGGGGTCCGGGCTTTTCAGCAGTGCGAGATCCGCCAGCCGCACCGGCCTGGCGGTCTGCTGCGCCAGATGCAGGCGCAGGTCGGCCTCGTGCATCGGCGTCACCGGGTGCCGGCTCATCACCGGATGCCGGTCGATCCGGTACGCGACGCCGTCGAGGACGGCAAAGAGGCTGCCGAACGCGGTGTAGCGACGCAATTGCGGCACGCCGACGACGAGCGGCGTCACCGTCTGCCCGAACAGTTCGTGGCCGATATCGATGGCGCGGCCGATGCTGCCGGTCCGCGGGCTGCTGTCGAAGGTCGAGCAGACCTTGTAGTGGCAGACCGGGGCGCCGAGCGAGCGCAGCCAGGAGAGCGCCGGACGCAGCTCGCGCTCCATCCAGTCCGGCGAGCGCGAGCGGCTGGTGCCGGCGAGGCCGACCGCCCGGCAGGTTGCGAAACGACCGCGCTGCGTTGCGTCCGGCGGCCGCAGGAACAGCACCGTCTCGACGCCGCCGAGGCTGAGCGCCTCCATGGCATCGGTCGAGCCGGTCAGGTCGTCGCCGTAGAAGGATAGCAGGGGAGGGGCGACCATCGGCAGCTTCCTGAGGGGTCACGTTCTGATGTATGCTCATCATACCAGATCGTCAAAAGCCTGATGAACGGAGCGCCGTAATGGGTGACGATGCCAGCATTACCGTGACCTACCGGATCGAGACGGCGGGTGATCCGCGCGCGCTAGCCGCCAGGATCGCCAGCGACCAGTCGACCGGGACGTTCGTGGCACTCCCCGGCGAGACCGCCGACCTCAAGGCGCGCTGTGCCGCACGGGTCGCGATGGTCCGCCCGCTGCCCCCAGCCTCGGTGCCGAGTTTCCCGCAAAGCCAGCACGGACCGTTCAACCGTGCCGATGCCGACATCGAGTTCCCGCTCGATATGGTCGGCACCGACATCGCGGCCCTGGTGACGATTGCGCTCGGCGGCGTGTTTTCGACCAAGGGCCTGAGCGGCATACGCATTGTCGGCCTGCGCCTGCCGGCCGCCTTCATCCGCGCGCATCCCGGACCGCAATTCGGCATCGACGGGTCGCGCGCGGTCTCCGGCGTGCACGGCCGCCCGCTGATCGGCACCATCATCAAGCCCAATCTCGGCCTCGGTCCGGACGAGACCGCCGCCATCGCGGCACAACTGGTCGAAGCCGGCGTCGACTTCATCAAGGACGATGAGAAGCTGATGAGCCCGGCCTATTCGACCCTCGAGGCGCGGGTGCGTGCGGTGATGCCGGTGATCCGTGACCATGAGCAGAAGACCGGCCGCCGCGTCATGTATGCGTTCGGCATCTCGTCGGCCGATCCGGAACAGATGCTGCGCAACCACGACCTCGTGGCGGATGCCGGCGGGACCGCGGCGGTGATCAACATCAACTCGGTCGGCTATGGCGGCCTGGCATACCTGCGCCGCCGCTCGCGCCTGGTGCTGCACGCGCATCGCAACGGCTGGGACATCCTGACCCGGCATCCGGGACTCGGCTTCGATTTCAGCGTGTACCAGACGCTCTGGCGGCTGCTCGGCATCGACCAGTTCCAGGTCAACGGCATCGGCGCCAAATACTGGGAGCCCGACGACAGCTTCGTGCGTTCGTTCCGGGACTGCTCGACGCCGCTGCTCTCGCCGGCCGACCGCGCGCTGCCGGTGGTGTGCTCGGGACAATGGGGCGGGCAGGCGCCGGAGACGTATGCGCGCACCGGCAGCACCATCGACCTCATGTATCTCGGCGGCGGCGGCATCATCGCGCATCCGGGCGGACCGGGCGCCGGCGTGCGGGCGATCCGCCAGGCCTGGGACGCGACAGTGGCGGGCATCCCGCTGGTGACCTACGCACGCGAGCATGCGGAACTCGCCCAGTCGCTACAGAAGTTCGGCCACTTGACGCTTTAGCAGGCCGTGCGCTCAGGCCTGCTCAAGTTCGAGGCTCCGGGCCGCCGTCAGGGCCGCCGCCGGGAACGCCGCCAGGAACGCCGCATGCAGCGGCAGCATCCGGTTCTGCGCCGTCTCCAGCGCCTGCGGCGTTGGTTGCGCACAGAAGCCGATCGCCCACAGGCTGAACGACGACGGCACCCGCTGCACGGTGGTTGCGGCAAATCCGGCCTCGCCCAGGGCGCTCATGAGGCTGGCGCTGGTGAAGCCGGTATGGTGCGCCATGAACAGGTTGCCGTTGGCCAGCGCGCCGCGATAGCCGAACAGGATGTCGAGCGGCCTGATCGGACCGAGCGCCGAGAGATACGCCGTCGCCTCCAGCCCCTCGGCGGCGACCAGGCGCGCCACCTCCTGCAGGTCGGGCAACGTGATCAGAGCGAACCCGTCCGGCTTCAGGACGCGCCGGAACTCGGCCAGGGCGACCGGGACCTCGTGCGGATACAGGTGCTCGAGATTGTGCGACGAGAACACGGCATCGACGCTGGCGTCCGGCACGGGCGACATGTCTGTCATGCTGGCGACGATGTCCGGCAGCACCGCGCAGTCGATGTCGAGGCGCAACTCGGACCACGCGTCGCTCTCGAAGGCCGGGTGCAGCTTGCCGGGTGCCGTGGCGCCGCAGCCGACATGCAGGACTTGCTTGGTCATCAATGGTTTCCGATGCGGCGCTGGCGGGCGCGGGGGTTCTTGGAACGAACGCTGCGCTTTTGTAGTCGTTATTTGAAAATACTGACATCGAATTACCATGCCGGGTCTCCTTCTGTCCACGTGCAGCTGCCGCCTGGACGCTCCGGCGAGCAGTCGGGACAAGACAATCCGGCCGGTCGCTCTGTGTTTAGTAATTCTCAAGTAATACTCTTTTAATCTGCCGTTAATGACTGCACCAGAGCAATGCTCGACTTGGCGTTGTCCTTGCTGCTTACGGTTTGTTCATCGGAACGGCGGATACTGCGACGATCGCCAATCGGACCCGCTGCATGTCCCTCCTTCGCGCCATCCAACTTGGACTGCTCAGGCTGCGGGGACGCCCGGCCGTCCTGGTCGACCATGCGCAGCGGCTGGCGGCACGCGGCGACCACCGCCGGGCGATGGAATTGCTGGCACGGGCGGCGCAGGCAGGGTCGAGCGCCGCCTGCTTCGAACTCGGCCGGGCCTATCTGTTCGGACGCTCAGCGCCCGCCTGTCCGGCGGTGGCGATGCGGTGGCTCGCCGAGGCGGCGCGAGGCGGCGAGATCGAGGCCCAGTTCATGGTGGCCTCGCTCGCTCTGCAGGGGGTGGCCGAAGCCGGGCCCGGCACCCTGTTCGAGCTGGCCTCGCATGTCCCGAGCGGCATCCCGGACTACCAGGCGGCGCAGCACTGGGCCGAGATCGCGGCCGCCGCAGGCCACGCGCCGTCGCAGGCGCTGCTCGGCTTCATCCTCACCAGCGGACCGCAGGCCCTGCGAGACGTCCGGCGCGGCGAGGCGTGCTACCGCCTCGCGGCCGACGCAGGCTGCGCGCACGGCCAGCTCGGCTGGTCGCTCGCGCTGTTGCGGCAGGATCCGGTGGCGAACGGCATCGAGGCGCAACGGCTGCTGGCCCAGGCGGCGCGCGCGAACATGCCGGTGGCGCACTATATGCTGGGTGTTCTGGCCGGAGCGGCCAGTGTCGCGGCCGGAAGCGCCGATGCGTCGGCGGAGCATTACCGCGCCGGCGCGCAGCTGGGGCATGGTCCCTCGCAGCTCGCCTACGGGCTTGCTCTGCTGCGTGGGCATGGCGTCGAGCCGGACGCCTTCCTCGGCGAGTGCTGGATCCGTCGCGCTGCCCTCTGCGGCGAGGTGCAGGCGGAGGCGGCACTCGGCGAACTGTATGGCCAGTCGGGCGCTTTGCCGCCGAACCATGCCGAGGCGATGCTCTGGTTCGGTCGCGCCGCTGCATCCGGTCATACCGGTGCTGCCCGCGCGCTCGCGCGGCTGCATCTGCGCGGCGAGGCCGTGGGCGCCGACCGGCGGGAAGCGCGGCATCTGTTGCGCGTGGCGGCGGCCCAAGGTGACGCGGCGGCCTGCGAAGAGTTCGCGGCCATCGTGCTCGCGGACGCAGGCTCTCGCGAAAGCGGCATCCCCCCAGGGGACACGCGCGAGGATTGGCGGGTCATCCTGGACCGGTTCCGGGACATGGCGGCGCAAGGCGATCCGGCGGCAGCCTACAATGCCGGCCTCTGCTACGCCGCCGGCCTGGGCATGGAGGCAGACCAGGCCCAGGCGCTGGTCTGGTTCCGCCTCGCCGCGGACCGCCTGCCGATCGCGCAATATTCGTGCGGCAGGATGCTTGCGGAAGGCAGGGGCGTGGCCCAGGACCTGCCGGCCGCACGGCGATACCTGTTGCAGGCGTCCGATCAGGGACTGCCCGATGCGGAGGCGCTCGCGGCCGAAATGCTGCTCAACGGCCGGGGCGGCCCGACGGATCCGGCCACGGCGAAGGCGTTGTTCCGGCATGCAGCCGAAGCAGGACATCTCGGAGCGCTGTATGCGCTCGGCATGCTGGCACTGGGCTTCTACGACCAGCCGGAAGATCTCGAGGCTGCCGGGACATTCCTCCGCAAGGCCGCGGCCTCCGGGCATCCCGGCGCGCTGGCCGCGCTGTCGTATTCCCGAACTGCCTCGGTGCAGGAAGGCCGGAATCCAGATGCAATCGACCGGTCACGGCGCATGGAACATGCCGGTGCGAAGGTGCCAGCCGCCGGCCGGAGGCGGGAAGTTTTCGTTATAGCGTCTTAACGAATTCTTCACCGGTCTCGATGGAGAACGGGCCGCCGGAAGCGATCACCCGGTCAGGTCGTCAGGCCCGGCAGCCCGGCGCAGGTTTGCGCAGCGCCTCGCATCGAGAAGAGAGTGTCATGACATCGGTTTCAAGCCTCACCTCGAGCGGCATCGCAGCACTTCCCACCGCCCAGATCGCTGCCATCGCGTCGACGGATTTCGCCACCCTGGCTTCGACGCAGATCGCGGGCCTTGCCTCGACGCAGGTCGCCGCCCTGAACTCGACGGATATCGGCACGCTGACCACGACCAACCTGCCGGGGCTGACGGCAGCCGCGATGGCCGGCCTGACCTCGGCCAACATCGCCGGGCTGAGCAGCACGGCGATCGCGGGGCTGACCGCGACGCAGGCGGCGGGCCTGGGCACCGCGGCGCTGGCGGCGCTGAACACCACGCAGGTCACCAGCCTGGCCACCACGGGGCTGGCCGGGCTGACCTCGGGCCAGGTGGCGGCGCTGAGCACCACCTCGGTGCTGGCGGCGACGACGCAGATCGCAGCACTCACCGCAACCCAGCTCAAGGGGCTGGGCACGGCGCAGCTGGGCGCGCTGTCCTCGACCGAGATCACCGCGCTGGCCTCGACGCAGCTGTCGGGCTTCAGCTCGACGCAGGTCGCCGCCCTGAACTCGACCGATATCGGCACGCTGACCACGACCAACCTGCCGGGGATGACGGCAGCGGCGATGGCGGGGCTGACCTCGGCCAACATCGCCGGGCTGAGCAGCACCGCGATCGCGGGGCTGACCGCGACGCAGGCGGCGGGCCTGGGCACCGCGGCGCTGGCGGCGCTGAACACCACGCAGGTCACCAGCCTGGCCACCACGGGGCTGGCCGGGCTGAGCTCGGGCCAGGTGGCGGCGCTGAGCACCACCTCGGTGCTGGCGGCGACGACGCAGATCGCGGCACTGACCGCAACCCAGCTCAAGGGGCTGGGCACGGCGCAGCTGGGCGCGCTGTCCTCGACCGAGATCACCGCGCTGGCCTCGACGCAGCTGTCGGGCTTCAGCTCGACGCAGGTCGCCGCCCTGAACTCGACCGATATCGGCACGCTGACCACGACCAACCTGCCGGGGATGACGGCAGCGGCGATGGCGGGCCTGACCTCGGCCAACATCGCCGGGCTGAGCAGCACGGCGATCGCGGGGCTGACCGCGACGCAGGCGGCGGGCCTGGGCACCGCGGCGCTGGCGGCGCTGAACACCACGCAGGTCACCAGCCTGGCCACCACGGGGCTGGCCGGGCTGAGCTCGGGCCAGGTGGCGGCGCTGAGCACCACCTCGGTGCTGGCGGCGACGACGCAGATCGCGGCGCTGACCGCAACCCAGCTCAAGGGGCTGGGCACGGCGCAGCTGGGCGCGCTGTCCTCGACCGAGATCACCGCGCTGGCCTCGACGCAGCTGTCGGGCTTCAGCTCGACGCAGGTCGCCGCCCTGAACTCGACCGATATCGGCACGCTGACCACGACCAACCTGCCGGGGATGACGGCAGCGGCGATGGCGGGCCTGACCTCGGCCAACATCGCCGGGCTGAGCAGCACGGCGATCGCGGGGCTGACCGCGACGCAGGCGGCGGGCCTGGGCACCGCGGCGCTGGCGGCGCTGAACACCACGCAGGTCACCAGCCTGGCCACCACGGGGCTGGCCGGGCTGACCTCGGGCCAGGTGGCGGCGCTGAGCACCACCTCGGTGCTGGCGGCGGCGACGCAGATCGCAGCACTGACCGCAACCCAGCTCAAGGGGCTGGGCACGGCGCAGCTGGGCGCGCTGTCCTCGACCGAGATCACCGCGCTGGCCTCGACGCAGCTGTCGGGCTTCAGCTCGACGCAGGTCGCCGCCCTGAACTCGACCGATATCGGCACGCTGACCACGACCAACCTGCCGGGGATGACGGCAGCGGCGATGGCGGGGCTGACCTCGGCCAACATCGCCGGGCTGAGCAGCACGGCGATCGCGGGGCTGACCGCGACGCAGGCGGCGGGCCTGGGCACCGCGGCGCTGGCGGCGCTGAACACCACGCAGGTCACCAGCCTGGCCACCACGGGGCTGGCCGGGCTGAGCTCGGGCCAGGTGGCGGCGCTGAGCACCACCTCGGTGCTGGCGGCGACGACGCAGATCGCGGCACTGACCGCAACCCAGCTCAAGGGGCTGGGCACGGCGCAGCTGGGCGCGCTGTCCTCGACCGAGATCACCGCGCTGGCCTCGACGCAGCTGTCGGGCTTCAGCTCGACGCAGGTCGCCGCCCTGAACTCGACCGATATCGGCACGCTGACCACGACCAACCTGCCGGGGCTGACGGCAGCCGCGATGGCGGGGCTGACCTCGGCCAACATCGCCGGGCTGAGCAGCACGGCGATCGCGGGGCTGACCGCGACGCAGGCGGCGGGCCTGGGCACCGCGGCGCTGGCGGCGCTGAACACCACGCAGGTCACCAGCCTGGCCACCACGGGGCTGGCCGGGCTGACCTCGGGCCAGGTGGCGGCGCTGAGCACCACCTCGGTGCTGGCGGCGACGACGCAGATCGCGGCACTGACCGCAACCCAGCTCAAGGGGCTGGGCACGGCGCAGCTGGGCGCGCTGTCCTCGACCGAGATCACCGCGCTGGCCTCGACGCAGCTGTCGGGCTTCAGCTCGACGCAGGTCGCCGCCCTGAACTCGACCGATATCGGCACGCTGACCACGACCAACCTGCCGGGGCTGACGGCAGCCGCGATGGCGGGGCTGACCTCGGCCAACATCGCCGGGCTGAGCAGCACGGCGATCGCGGGGCTGACCGCGACGCAGGCGGCGGGCCTGGGCACCGCGGCGCTGGCGGCGCTGAACACCACGCAGGTCACCAGCCTGGCCACCACGGGGCTGGCCGGGCTGAGCTCGGGCCAGGTGGCGGCGCTGAGCACCACCTCGGTGCTGGCGGCGACGACGCAGATCGCGGCACTGACCGCAACCCAGCTCAAGGGGCTGGGCACGGCGCAGCTGGGCGCGCTGTCCTCGACCGAGATCACCGCCCTGGCCTCGACGCAGCTGTCGGGCTTTAGCTCGACGCAGGTCGCCGCCCTGAACTCGACGGATATCGGCACCTTCACGACAGCCAACCTGCCCGGGTTGAGCTTGGCCGGGATGGCCGGGTTGACGTCATCCGATATCGTCGCCCTGGGAACCACCGGCATCAATGCGCTATCGACTCTGCAATTCGCGGCGCTGACGACGGCCGCGATCGCGGCGCTGACGACCGATCAGGTGACCATCATCAGCTCGACCCAGGCGCTGGCGATGAGCACCGGGCAGTTCGGCGCGCTCTCGCTGGCCGACGTCGCGCTGCTGACATCGACGCAGCTGCAGGCCCTGGGAAGCAAGGACATCGCCGCCTTCACGACGGGCCAGATCGGAGCCCTGACGACGACCCAGATGAGCTACTTCACCACCAGCGAGTCGCCATCCTTCACCAGCACCCAGATCCAGCACATGACCACGGACCAGCTGCACGCCCTCTATTTCCAGTGACGCCTGCGACAGCTGAGCTAGTGCCCGCACAGCCAAGGGTGCAGCCGCTGGCGGACGCATCCGCCGGATGTTTTCTGGATCTGCCACATGCTTGAGCTTGCCGTTCCCGCCTCCGCCGGCATCGAATCCGGCCCCAGGATCACGCCGGCAGGCAACGCCGCGTGGCTCGCGTGCCTGCTTGCGACCGACGACGGCTGCGGTCTCCTGTCGGGCGGTGCGGACCAGCAGCTTCGGCAGATCCCGTTCGAGGCGGTCATTGCCGCCATCGAAGGCGGCCGCCCGGGCGTGACGGCAGCCGCCGAGATCCTGCTGTACAGGCGCTGGATCGCAGCCAATACCGGCGTCAGTCCGCACGTGTTCGCGGCCTGGTTCAATCTCGGTGCCATCCTCGGACCGGCCGGTGACAAGAGCGGCGCCCTGGTCGCCTACGGCCATGCGAGAGGGCTGCGGCCGGACTTCTTCCCGGCCGCGGTCAATCTGGGGCTCGGGCTCGAGGCGGCCGGCCAGCTCGATCTGGCGCTGGCCACCTGGGATGGCGCCATCCAGACCAACGAGGCCCGCACGGGGCTGCTCAACCATCGCGCCCGCCTGCTGGAGCAGGCCGGCCGCCTGGACGAGGCGGAGGCGGTGATGCGGACCTCGCTGCTCACCGATGCAGCACAGCCGGACGTCGTGCAGCACTGGGTGCATATCCGCCAGAAGGCGTGCCGGTGGCCGGTGCTACTGGCCGACATGCCGGGGCTGTCGCCCGAGATCCTGCTGCGGCAGGCGGGACCGCTCGGCCTCCTGGCGCTCACCGACGACGTCGATGTGCAGCGCGAGGTCATCGCCGGCTGGATCGCGCGCAAGATCGCGCCGGTCGCCGGTCGCCTCGAGCCGCCGCCGCCGCCGTACCGGCACGACCGCATCAGGATCGGCTACCTGTCGTCGGACTTCTGCCGGCACGCCATGAGTTTTCTCGTGGCCGAACTGTTCGAGCACCATGATCGCAGCCGCTTCGAGATC
This sequence comes from Lichenicoccus sp., assembly GCF_965277665.1. Lineage (GTDB taxonomy): Bacteria > Pseudomonadota > Alphaproteobacteria > Acetobacterales > Acetobacteraceae > Lichenicoccus. The sequence goes on along the minus strand of NZ_OZ255835.1, from coordinate 2,921,223 downwards.
TATGGCTATTGCTCCACCCTGGAGGATGGCAGCGACATCAGGCAACGCGTGCTCGCGGGCTTCGATCATGTGCGCCGCATCCGGGACCTGTCTGACGAGCAGGCGGCGCAGGTCATCCGCGACGACGAAATCGACATCCTGATCGACCTGAACGGCCTGACCGCACACACGCGCCTTGCCGTGCTGAAGTGGCGGCCGGCGCCGATCCAGGCCACCTATCTCGGCTTCATCGGTCCGGTGCCGATGCCCGAGATCGACTACCTGCTCTGCGACGATTTCGTCATCCCGCCGCAACGGGCGGCATCCTATCTGCCGGCGCCGCTTGCCATTGCGCCCATCTACCAGGCGAACGACAGCAAGCGCGCCATCGGTGCGAAGCTGACCCGCGCACAGGCCGGCCTACCGGACGATGCCTTCGTGCTCTGCTGCTTCTCCAACTCGTACAAGATCACCGAGGCGATGTTCGCGGCCTGGCTCGCGATCATGCGCCGCGCCCCGCGCGCGGTGCTCTGGCTGGCGGTGGACAACCGATGGGCGCAGGCGAACCTGCTGGCGTATGCGGAGCGCGCGGGCATCGCGCCGGAGCGCATCCTGTTTGCCGGACGCACCAGCCCGGAGCTGTATATGAGCCGTCTCGGCGCCGCGGACCTGTTTCTCGACACGTTCCCGTATAATGCCGGCACGGTCGCAAGCGACGCGATCCGGATGCAGTTGCCGTTGCTGACGCTCGCCGGCGCCTCGTTCGCCTCGCGCATGGCAGGCTCGATGCTGCACGCCATCGATGCGCACCAGAGCATCGCCGTCAGCATCGAGGAGTATATCGAGACCGGCATCCGCCTCGCGACCGATCCTGCGATCTATGCCGCCTACAGGCAGCTTTTCACCGAGGAGGCCTGGCACCGCACCGCCGGCAACATCGACCGCTTCACAGGCGCGTTCGAGCTCAGGCTGACGGAACTGGTGACGGCGCGGCTCGCCGCCGCCTGATGTCGCCCTCAATGGCGCTCCGGGCGCCCGCAATCGCGACGCCAGGTCCGGAGCATCCGGACTGCAGGCTCGCCGACCTGATCGGAACGGTCGAGGCGCTCGACGGCCCGGAACGCGCGGCGAATGGCGCGGCGCTCTACGAGCTCTGGCTAACCCATCACCCGGTCGATCCGATGGGTTACGTCGCCTGCTTCAACCACGGCGTATTGCTGACGCTCGCCGGGCGTCCTGCGGCGGCTGTGGCAGCGTTCGATGCCGCTTCTTCGCTGCGTCCGAGCTTCCTCGGTGCCAACATCAATGCCGGTCTCGCACACGAGCGGCTGGACAATTTGCAGGGTGCAGTCGGCCAGTGGCTGCATGTCGCCGGCGTCCTCGCGCCCACCGATGGTGAGCTCATCACCAACAAGACCGTTGCCCTCAAGCACGCGGCACGGGTGTTCAAGGCGGTCGGCGACCTTGGCAGCGCGGAGGAGGCGTTGCGTTGCTGCCTCGATCTCGATCCGCACCAGCGTGACGCCATGCAGCACTGGGTCGCCCTGCGCGAGATGCAGTGCAAGTGGCCGGTGATCGTGCCCTTCGGCGGCGTCACCCGACCCATGCTCAGCGCCTCGCTGGCACCGCTGGCGCTGGCGATCCATGCCGACGACCCGATGTTCCAACTGGCCAACGCCTGGCGCAGCATGCAGCGTGATGGTGGTCGGCCATCCGATCCCTGCACCGTGGGCGCGTGGCCGGCCCCGGAACCAGCGGCCATTTCGGCGCACGCGATGCGGCCGCTGCGGATCGGCTACGTCTCGCCGGACCTGCGCGGACACGCCATCGGCTTCCTGACGGCGGAACTGTTCGAGCTGCACGACCCTGCACGGGTGGAGGTGTTCGCCTATTATTCCGGCCGCGCTCCGCCCGACGCGCTGCAGGCACGCACCCGCAACGCCGTGCCGCACTGGCGGACCATTTCCGGCTGGAGCGACCGCGCGGTGGCGAGCCATATCGTGCAGGACGGCATCGACATCCTCATCGACCTAGGCGGCCATACCGGTGACGTGCCGGCTTCGGCCATCGCGTTGAAGCCGGCGCCGGTGATCGTGAACTGGCTCGGCTATCCGGGCAGCATGGGCACGCCGCACCACCAGTACATCATCGCCGACGAGGTGATCATTCCGCCGGAGAGCGAGCGCTTCTACAGCGAGCGCGTGGTCCGGCTGCCGTGCTACCAGCCGACCGATCGCAGGCGCGCGGTGGCAGGGCCGGTTCCGTCGCGGCATGCGCTCGGACTGCCGGAAGCGGCGATGGTCTATTGCTGCTTCAACGGCACGCAGAAGATCACGCCTTTGATGTTCGCCTGCTGGATGACCATCCTCGGCCGGATGCCCGACGCCGTGCTCTGGCTGCTGTCCGGCGGCGCACCAACCGACGCGCGGCTGCGGCAGCAGGCCGAACGTCACGGCATTGCGCCGGACCGGCTGGTCTTCGCCGGACGCCAGCCCAATGCCGAGCATCTCGCGCGCTATCCCGCCGCCGACCTGTTCCTCGACACCTGGCCGTACGGCGCCCACACCACCGCATCCGATGCGCTCTGGATGGGGGTTCCGGTGGTGACCCTGCAGGGCAACAACTTCGCAGCCCGCGTCTGCTCCAGCCTGGTGAGGGCCGCCGGACTGCCCGAGCTGGTCTGCGCCGATCCGGCCGCCTACGTGGAGTGTGCCGTTGCGTGCGGACTGCAGCCGGACCGGCTCGGTGCCCTGCGTGCGGGCCTGCAGGCCGGTCGCGGGACCTGCACCTTGTTCGACATGCCGCTCCTGGTCGATCGCCTTGAAACCCTCTACCGCCAAATGTGGGACGGCCACCTGGCCGGCCGTAGCCCGGTTCCGGATCTCGCCAATTTCGCGCTCTACAACGAGATCGGCGACACCATCGACCACGAGGCGACCGGCCATCGCGACCTGCACGCCTATGAGCAGGCCTATGCGCTGGCGCTGACCTATGCCAATGGCGTCAGCCCGATCCCCGCAGATCGAAGGCTCTGGGCCGCCCTGCACACGCTGCCCCTACACGCGCTGCAATGAAGCGCCGGCACAGGAAGCGGCGCCCAGCAGGACGAGCGCCACCGCCGTCTCCGGGCCGCCGAGGCCGAGCGACACCGCCCAGGTGAACCCGGCGCCGAACGCCATCTGCAGGAAGCCGTACAGGCTGGAGGCGGCGCCGGCGCGCTCGGGATGCGTGTTCATCAGGCCGGCGAGGGCGTTCGGGCTGACAATGCCGATGCCGACGGCGTACAGCACCAGAAGCGTCATCATCGCGGCCAGGCCGAGCTGGTGCGACAGGCTCAGCAGCACCAGCAGGCCGGCGCTGGCGAGGCAGAGCAGGTTGCCGCGCCGGGCCGCCGTGGCCGGTGCCGCCCGCGCCGCCATCTGCCGCGCGAGCAGGGTGCCGAGCATCATGCCGGCCACCGCCAGCAGGCAGTAGAAGCCGACCGAGGCGGGCGACTGGCGCATGATCTCCACCAGCAGGAACGGCGCCTGCGCCAGGAAGGCATACAGGCTGGTGGCGGCGCAGGCGCCGGCGATGGTGAAGCGGCGATAGGTGGGCGAGCGCCACAGCGTCCAGTAGCCGAGCAGGATCGCGCTCACGCCGGGCAGCGGCACCGGCGCCCGGTTGGTTTCCGGCAGCCGTCGCAGCACCAGCACCAGCAGGGCGGACACCACCAGCGCCAGCGCTGCGAAGATCGCGCGCCAGCCGAGCCAGCCGTCGATCAGGCCGCCGACCGCCGGCGCCACCGCCGGCGTCAGCCCCATCACCAGGCCGAGGGTTGCGAGCTGGCGCGCCGCATCCAGGCGGCCGGACACGTCGCGTACCATCGCGCGTCCCAGCACCAGGGCGCCGCAGCCGCCGAGCGACTGCAGCACGCGCGCGGCCAGCAGGGCGCCGATCCCGGTCGCGAGGCACCCCAGCAGCAGGCCGGCCAGATAGAGCGACAGGCCGCAGACCAGCAGCGGCCGGCGTCCGAACCGGTCGGACAGCGGGCCGTAGACGAGCTGCCCGAACGCCATGCCGACCAGGTAGAGCGTGATCGCGTACTGCGCGGTATGCCGGCTCACCTCGAAGTGCCGAGCGATATCGGGCAGCGCCGGGACGAAGATGTGCAGCGCCGCGGTGCCCGTCATGGTGACCGCGGCCAGCAGCCAGAACGGCGGGATCGCGGTTGTGGTCGGCGGGGTCGGCGTCGAGGGCAGGTCGTGCATGGCGGATAGGCGTCATGGCGGGCTTCGGCCGCGGGTGCAACGCCGGCGCCGCAACTCGCACCGCCCGGCAGGGTTCACGGAGCAGGACCTGGCGGCGAGGTGGATGGGTGACCGGGGTAGCCGCATGACCGACCAGCCGGTGAAGCAGTGGGACCGGCAGCGCAGCGCGCGCCATGACCGGCTCGCCCGCGCGGCCCCGCTCGCCCGCGGCAAGCAGGTGCAGGCGTCGGATGCGACCGCCCTGCTCGAGGCGCTGCTGCAGCCCGGCGACCGGGTCTGCCTCGAAGGCGACAACCAGAAGCAGGCCGACCTGCTGGCCCGCGCCCTGGCCGCCGCCGATCCGGTCCGCGTGCACGACCTGCACATCGTGCAGTCCGGCATCGTGCTGCCCGAGCATCTGGAGATCTTCGAGCGCGGCATCGCCCGCAAGCTCGACTTCTCCTATTCCGGCCCGCAGGGCGCCTCGGTCGCGCGCGCGCTCGGCAAGGGACGCATCGAGCTCGGCGCCATCCACACCTATATCGAGCTGTTCGCCCGCTACTACATGGACCTGACACCGCACGTGGCGCTGATCGCCGCCGTGCAGGCCGACGCGCACGGCAACCTCTATACCGGCCCCAACACCGAGGACACGCCGACCATCGTCGAGGCGACGGCGTTCAAGTCCGGCATCGTGGTCGCCCAGGTCAACCGCATCGTGGACACGCTGCCGCGCGTCGACATTCCCGGCGACCAGGTCGATTTCATCATCCAGGCCGACACGCCGTTCTATGTCGAGCCGCTGTTCACGCGCGACCCGGCCAGCATCACCGAGACCCAGATCCTGATGGCGATGATGGCCATCAAGGGGATCTACGCGGAATACGGCGTCAAGCGGCTGAACCACGGCATCGGCTTCGGCACGGCGGCGATCGAGCTGCTGCTGCCGACCTTCGGCGAGCGGCTCGGCCTGCGGCAGCGCATCGCCACGCACTGGGCCCTCAATCCACACCCGACGCTGATCCCGGCGATCGAGAGCGGCTGGGTTACGCAGATCCACAGCTTCGGCAGCGAGGTCGGCATGGACGACTACATGGCGGCGCGGCCCGACATCTATTTCACCGGCCGCGACGGCACGCTGCGCTCCAACCGCATGATGTGCCAGAACGCCGGCCTGTATGCCTGCGACATGTTCATCGGCTCGACCCTGCAGATCGACCTCGAGGGCAACTCCTCCACCGTCACCCCGGACCGCATCGCGGGCTTCGGGGGTGCGCCCAACATGGGTGCCGACGCGCATGGCCGCCGGCACGCCTCGGACGCGTGGCTCAAGGCGGGGCGCGAAGCCAGCGACGGTGACGGCGCGATGACGCGCGGCCGCAAGCTGGTGGTGCAGATCGTCGAGACCTTCGGCACCGGCATGGCGCCCGCCTTCGTGGAGCGGCTCGACAGCATGGCGCTGGCCGAACGGCTCGGGCTCGCGCTGGTGCCGGTGATGATCTATGGCGACGACGTGACCCACATCGTCACCGAGGAGGGCATCGCCAACCTGCTGCTGTGCCGCAGCCGCGCCGAGCGCGAGCAGGCGATCCGGGGTGTCGCGGGCTACACCGAGATCGGCCGCGGGCGGGATCGCGCGATGGTCCACGCGCTACGCGAGCGCCGCATCATCCGGCGCCCCGAGGATCTGGGCCTGGATCCGCTGGAGGCCACCCGCCACCTGCTCGCGGCACGCTCGATCCGCGACCTCGTCGCCTGGTCGACAGGCCTGTACCGGCCGCCCTCGAAGTTCCGCAACTGGTAGGAGGCGATCGCATGGAGCACTTCACCATCCATGCCCGCGCCGCGTCGCGTTGCGCCGGCACGCGGGCCAGCGCGATCATCGGCGTGGTGGCATCCGGCAACCTCGAAGTGCTGCTCGAGCGCGTTGGGGGCGATGCCTGCGACATCGAGGTCGCCACCTCGGCTGCCGGCTTCCGGCCGATCTGGGAAGCGGTCATCGCCGACTTCGTGGAACGCGCCTCGCCCGGCGGCCTGCGCATCTCGATCAACGATGGCGGTGCCAGGCCCGACACGGTGTCGCTGCGTCTGATGCAGGGTGTGCGGCTGATCAGCGAGGCGGCCTGATGTCCGAAGCCCTCCGCGGCGGCGAGGATCACGCTGCGAGCTGGTACGAGGCGAGCGCGCGCGAGCGCGTCGCCGGGCTGCTCGATGCCGCGAGCTTCGTCGAGTTCGTGCCGCCGACGCAGCGCGAGACCAGTCCGCATCTGCATCTCTTCGATCTGCCGGTCGCCTTCGATGACGGCATGATCGTGGGCTCCGGCCGCCTCGCCGGAGAGATCGTGTTCGTCGCGGCGCAGGAAGGCCGCTTCATGGGGGGCACCTTCGGCGAGATCGCCGGCGCCAAGCTGGTCGGCCTGCTGCGCGCGGCGCGCCAGGAGAATGCAACGGCTGCCGTGCTGCTGCTGCTCGACAGCGGCGGCGTGCGGCTGCAGGAGGCCAATGCCGGAGAGATCGCGGTCTCCGAGACGATCCGGTCGATCCTGGAGGCGCGAGAGGCCGGCGTCGCGGTCATTGCCCTGATCGGCGGCCGCGCCGGCACCTTCGGGGGCGCCGGGCTGATCGCCGCCTGCTGTTCGCATGTGGTGGTGTCCGAACAGGCCCGCATCGGCGTCACCGGCCCGGAGGTGATCGAGACCAACCAGGGCGTCGAGGAGTTCGACAGCCGCGACCGCGCGCTGGTCTGGCGCATCACCGGCGGCCGCACCCGTGCCCTGCTCGGAGTTGCGGACCGCTACGTGCCGGACCGGATCGCGAGCTTCCGGCAGGTGGCCGCCGACCTCGCGAACCAGGCCCCGCCGTTCGACCTCGCGACGCTTGCCGCCGAACAGCAGCGGCTGGAGCAGCGCCTGCGTGCGTATGGCGCATGCCGGGATTCGACCGGCATCTGGAGCGCGATGGGCATTGCGGATCCGGATCGGCTCGCCGACCTGTCCGACGACGGGTTCGCGGATCTGCTCGCATCGCTTGGAGCGTCGCATGACGCGCGATGACTTGCTGCCGGCGCTGTTCCCCGCCGGACACGATGTCGGGCCCGGGCCGCACGACACCATCGCCGGCACCGGGCGGCTCGCGGATGGCGGCGAGGCGGTCGTGCTCGGGATCGCCGGCGGTGCGCCGCTCGGGATCGAGACCGCGATCGTCCTGGCAGCGCAGGTCCTGGCACTCGCGGGGCGCCGTGACCAGGCGCCGCTGGTGCTGCTGGTGGACACGGCGAGCCAGCGCATGGCGCGCCGCGACGAACTGCTCGGCTTGAACGAATATCTCGCGCACCTCGCCAAGTGCCTGCATCTCGCCGGCACGAACGGCCACCGCAGCATCGGCATCCTGCATGGACCGGCCGCGGCGGGCGCCTTCATCGCGACGGTACTCGCCACCGACATCCTGGTTGCGGTTCCGGGTGCCGAGCCGAGCGTGATGGACCTGCCATCGATCGCGCGGGTGACCAAGCTCGACCTCGAGACGCTGCAGCGCATGGCAGGCTCGACACCGATCTTCGCGCCGGGGATCGAGGCGCTGACGCGCACCGGCGCGGTGGCGCAGAACTGGACCGATCGCGCGGAGTTCGCACGGCGATTGCAGGAGTTGCTGCACCAGCCTGCCTCGTTAGCCGACGAGCGCGGGCGCCTGGGTGCCGAACGCGGCGGCCGGCAGGCAGCGGCGCGCATCGCCGCGATGGTGCAGGAACAGGCGCTCTGCCATGCGCGGACCTGATCCGGTCGCGCCGCAACGCCACGACCTGCTCCATCTGCATCCGGATGCCTGGGACCGGATCGTTGCAGATCACGACGGAACGTCGTCGATCCCCGAGCTGCGGCGCTGGGTTGCGCGCGGATGGCCGGTGATGCGTCGGCGGCTTATGTCCGGCGATCCGGCGGGTGCCGTCCCGGCTGCGGTGGCGCTGCCGCCCGGCCCGGGGTGCCGGCGTTTCGCCTTCGGGGTGCCGGAGGCTGCCGTGCTCGCCTCGGTGCGGCCGCCGCTGCTGTCGGCAACCCTGCATGCGGTGCCCGGGCCCTGGAGCGAGAGTGCGCAGCGCCTGATCGAGATCGGGCAGCGCCACGGCATTGCGGCGCGTGTGTTCGGCAGCCTGATGTGGCGCTGCGTCACCGGCCTGGACTATCTGCGCGACGCGTCCGACCTCGACCTGCTCTGGCCGGTCGACGGCGAGGTCGCCCTCACCACGCTGCTGCGCGATATCGCGGAGATCGCCGCCCGGTGCACACCGCCGGTCGATGGCGAGATCCTGTTCGAGACCGGCGAGGCGGTGCAATGGCTCGAACTGCACGTGGCCCTCGGGCAAGGCCACGACAGCGTGCTTGCCAGGTCGCTCGGCGGCGTCCGCCTCGTCCGTGCTGCCGATCTGCGGTTGTCCGGGCAGGCGGCGTGAGGGATCTCGATGCGCTGCTGGACGCGCCGCCGGCGCGCCGGGACGATCAGCTCGTGGCACGGCTCGCAACCGATGCGCTGCTCGCCGAGGTTGCGGCGTGGCCGAAGCCCGGCCTGGTCAGCGACCGCGACAGCGGCAGCCATGCCGACATGGACGCTGCCATGCTGCGCGCCAGCGCCCGGGTGTTGACGCCGTACTTCGCCGAGCTGGCCGCTGCAGGTCGTGCGGGTCGCGGGATGCCTGCGCTGCGTGGCATCGGCTTACGCGCGGAAGCCGCCATGCTGCGCACGACCGGCGGGATCAACACCCATCGCGGCGCGATCTTCGGGCTTGGCCTGATCTGCGCCGCGGCCGGCTTGCGCGCGGCAAGCCCGCAGCTTGCACCGTCCCGGCTGGGCACGCTGGTGCATGAACGCTGGGGCCAGGAGATCCGGGCCGTCGCGCCAACGGCGAGCCACGGCGCCGACGCCCGGCGACGCTTCGGGGCGGGTGGCGCGCGGCTGGAGGCCGCGACCGGCTTTGGGCATGTCTATCAGGTGGCGCTGCCGGCGCTGCGGGCGGCGCGCGCCAAGGGGGCCGACGAGCGAACCGCTCATGTGCAGGCCTGTTTTGCGCTGCTCGCGGTGCTCGGGGATACCAACCTGCTGCATCGCGGCGGTCGCGACGGACTGGCCTTCGCCCGGCAGGCCGCGCGCCGCTTCCTCGCCGATGGCGGTGTCCTCCGGCGCGGCTGGCAGCTTCAGGCGATGCGGACGCATGCGGCCTTCGTGGCGCGTGGCCTGTCGCCCGGCGGCAGCGCCGACCTGCTCGCCCTGGCGATCATGGTCGACCGCCTGGAGGCCGCGGCGAGAGAGTGGCACGCCGCCTGATGCGCGGCCCGGTCGCGATCCTGTGCAGCGGGCAGGGCGGCCAGCACCGCGACATGTTCGCCCTCACCGGAACGCTGCCGGAAGCCGAGCCGGTGTTCGCCGCCGCCGCCGCGCATCTCGGCGGCATCGATCCGCGCGACTTCGTCCGCGATGCCGACGACGCGGCTCTGTTCGCCAACAAGGCGGGACAGCTGCTGTGCTGCACCCAGGCCATCGCCGCCTGGACGGCGCTCGGCGGGATGGTGGGGACCACGGCGATCATCGCCGGCTACAGCGTCGGCGAGGTGGCGGCGTGGTCCTGCGCCGGGCTGCTCGACCTATCGCAGACACTGGAGCTGGTCGCGCTGCGGGCCAGGCTCATGGACGAGGCCGCCGCCGGGCTGCCGGCCGGACTCGCCGCCATCGTCGGTCTGCGCCGGGACCGGCTCGATCCGATGCTGAAGGCAAACGGCTGCGAGCTCGCGATCGTCAATGCGGCCGACAGCGTGGTCGCCGGTGGCAGCGATGCGGCCCTGCAGCGGTTGTGCGCCGAGGCCCGGGCGGCCGGCGCGAGCCGCGTGGCCAGGCTGCGCGTCGCGGTCCCGGCCCACACCTCGCTGCTGCTCCCCGCGACCGCGGCCTTTCTCGAGGCGCTGGCGGCGGCGGCACCGCGGCCGCCCCGCCATGCGCTGCTCAGCGGCCTCGATGGTGATCGTGTGCGCAACGTGGTGGCAGGCTGCGAGAAGCTGGCGCGGCAGATCGCGCAGACCATCGACTGGGCGGCCTGTCTCTCGCACTGCGCCGAAAGCAGGGCGGCCACCCTGCTCGAACTCGGGCCCGGCCGTGTGCTCGCGCGTCTCGCCTCGGCAGCGGCGCCGGATGCGGACGCCCGGGCGCTGGAAGATTTCCGCAGCCTCGAAGGCGTTGCCGCCTGGCTACAACGAGGCGCCGGCTGACGAGGCGATCGATGCCGTGCGGCGCGGTGCCGGACACCGCGCCGCATGCAGCCTCAGTGGTAGTAGCCCGGACGCGGGCCCGGACCCGGACCGCCACGGTAGTAGCCGTGATGCGGGTGCCACCATACGCACCCTGCCGTGGGCAGCACGCAGGCTAGGGTAAGGATCATCAGCAGTCGCTTGGTCATGTCGGCTCCTCTTCCAGGCCGCAACGTGGTCGGCGCCGTTTTGTTCATCCCGCCCGGAACTAATATTTCCGGTAACGAAACGTCCTGGACCGAAACCTACAGGCTGCCGCCGCGGCGTCCCGCGATCGCGCCGAGACGCAGCCGCAGCGCGTTCAGCTTGATGAAGCCCTGCGCATCGACCTGGTCATAGGCGCCCTGGTCGTCCTCGAAGGTGACCACGCGCGTGTCGTACAGGCTGTTCGGGCTCTCGCGCCCGACGGTGATCACGTTGCCCTTGTACAGCTTGAGCCGCACCCGGCCGGTGACGGAATGCTGGCTGGTGTCGATCAGCGCCTGCAGCATGCGGCGCTCCGGGCTGAACCAGAAGCCGTTATAGATCAGCTCGGCATAGCGCGGCATCAGGCTGTCCTTGAGGTGCCCCGCCTCGCGGTCGAGCGTGATGGTCTCCATGGTGCGATGCGCCGCCAGCAGGATGGTGCCGCCCGGGGTCTCGTAGATGCCGCGCGACTTCATGCCGACGAACCGGTTCTCGACCAGGTCGAGCCGGCCGATCCCGTTCGCACGTCCGAGCTCGTTCAGCCTGGTCAGCAGCGCCGCCGGCGACAGCGTCTCGCCGTTGACCGCGACCGGATCGCCGGAGGCGAAGTCGATGCTGATCTCGGTGGCGATGTCCGGCGCCGCCTCGGGGCTGATGGTGCGCTGGAACACGATCTCGTCCGGCGGCCGCGCGGGATCCTCGAGGATCTTGCCCTCCGAGGACGAGTGCAGCAGGTTGGCGTCCACCGAGAACGGCGCCTCGCCGCGCGCATCACGGGAAATCGGAATCTGGTGCTGCTCGGCGAAGGCCAGCAGCCTGGTCCGGCTGGTCAGGTCCCACTCGCGCCAGGGTGCGATCACCTTCACGTCGGGCTTCAACGCGTAGTACGCGAGCTCGAAGCGGACCTGGTCGTTGCCCTTGCCGGTGGCCCCGTGCGCCACCGCATCGGCGCCGACCATCTCGGCGATCTCGATCTGCCGCTGCGCGATCAGCGGACGCGCGATCGAGGTGCCGAGCAGGTACTGCCCCTCGTAGAGCGTGTTGGCGCGGAACATCGGGAACACGAAGTCACGCACGAAGGTCTCGCGCAGGTCCTCGACGAAGATCTGCTTGATCCCGAACAGCTCGGCCTTGCGTCGCGCCGGTTCGAGCTCCTCGCCCTGGCCGAGATCCGCGGTGAAGGTGACCACCTCGCAGCCGTACTCGGTCTGCAGCCAGCGCAGGATCACGCTGGTATCAAGGCCGCCGGAGTAGGCGAGCACCACCTTCTTGACGTCCTTCGCGGCCATGCTGGCTTCCTCTGCTAACTGGGTTCGGAGGGCTCCTAGCACCCGTCCGCCGGAGCGAACAGCACGCCGGCCGCCGGTCCGACACGAAACCGTGGTCGGCGTTGGCGCAACCGTCACCGCCGTAAGCGGTTTCGACATCGCCGTCCGCCCACTGGAGACCCGCGACCATGTCCACGCCGGCGCCGCTTTTCGTCGTTGCCATCCCGGTGTGCAACGAGGCGGACCACATCGCGCGCTGCCTGGGCGCCCTGGACAGCCAGCGCGGCGCCCGTATCGACCAGGTCGTGCTGCTGCTGAACAACTGCACCGACGCCAGTGAGGCCGTGATCGAGCGCGTGCGTCCGATGCTGGACCTCCCGATCGTCATGCATGTCCGGCACGTCCGACCGGACCTGTGCACTGCCGGCCGCGCCCGCAGCGAGGCGATGGCATTGGCGGCGCGTGTCGCAGGCCCGCATGGCATCGTCGCCACCACGGATGCGGACGGCGAGGTGGCGCCCGACTGGGCCGTCCATACCAGGGCGGCGTTCCGGGCCGGCGTCGATGCGGTCTGCGGCCGCGCCGAGATCGACCCCGCGGATGCGATGCAGATCTCCGCCGCCCTGCACGAGGACGATGCGCGCGAGGTGGCCTTTGGTGCGATGCTGGACGAGATCCATGCCCTGGCCGATCCCGATCCCGCCGACCCGCTGCCGCGGCACACCGAACATTCCGGCGCCAGCATCGCCGTCACGGTGGCGGCCTGGCGCCGCGCCGGCGGCATGCTGCCGCTGCCGACCGGCGAGGATCGCGGCTTCCTGCGCTCGCTGCGCCTGGTCGATGCGACCGTCCGGCACGCGCCCGACGTGCGAGTGACGGTGTCCGGCCGTCTGCACGGCCGTGCCGCCGGCGGCATGGCCGAGACCATGGCGCGCCGGATGATCCGGCAGGACGAGATGCTCGACGCGGATCTGGAGCCGGCGGCGATCTGCCTGCGCCGTGCCACCCTGCGGGCCCGGGCGCGCCTGGCATGGCGCGAGCGCGGCACGATCTCGTCGTCATGGTCAAAGGCGGTGCAGAACCTGGCGGCCGACGCACAGCTGCCGGTCCTGGACGTTGCGCGATGGGTGCGTATGGCGCGCTTCGGCGCAGCCTGGGCCGGCATCGAGGCGGCAAGCCCGGCACTGATCCGCATCGCGGTGGCGCGCGGGGCGCTCGATCTGCAGGTCGCCGCCGCACAGCGCATCCTCACAGGGCTTCGCGGCACGACGCGCGTTAGGGTTCTCGCGGCGGCGGCGGACGTTCCAGCCGGTCGAGCCGATAGCCATCCCGCAGCAGCGGCGCTGATCGCCTGAAGCCGGCCTCGATGCAGGCGGCCGCGAACAGCTCGGCCGCCGCGTCGCCGGTGCAGGGCGTATCGGTCGGGCCGGTCCAGTTCACCAGCAGCACGATGCAGCCCGGCTCGGACTGCGCGATGCAGTGCCCGGCCAGCGCCGCATTGTCGGCCGGCGACAGGAAATAGAGCAGCTCGGAGACCAGGATCAGGTCGAACCGGAGTTCCGGCCAGTTCCACTCGCGCGGCAGCATGGCGCAGCGGAAGCTGACCCGGTTTGCCGTGAGGCCGTCACACCGCATGCGGGCCCGCACCAGCGCCGCCTCGGCCAGATCGACGGCCAGCAGGCTCCGGCAGCGGCCGGCAAGCGCCAGCGTCATCACGCCGATCGAGCAGCCCAGCTCGAGCCCGGATTCGAACTGCCGCCGGTCCAGCTGCGCCAGCGTATCGGCATATTTCGCCTGTTCGTAGGCGCTGGTCTCGAACTTCCAGGGGTCCGGATCGTCGGCATACAACCGGTCGAACACCGTCCTGTCCCAAGACGCGCCGGTCATGGCGTATTTGTCTCCAGAAAGGTCTCGAACGGCGCCTCGAACACCGCGAGCAGGCTCGCCGGCAGCCTGAAGCCGTCCGGGTCGTCGGTGATGAGATCGCCGTATTGCGAGGCGTGCAGGCGGATCGCCTCGGCCTTGCGCTGCAGGTGCGCGGAAACGTCGAGCCGGAACCCGCGTATCGGCAACCGGGGCGCCAGCTCCACATCGGGCGCGATGAGCCAGCCCCAGACCGGATACGACAGCAGGCGCAGCCCGCGCGATGCCGCCACGCGCTGCGCCATGCGCTGCACCGCCTCGTGGTCGCCATGCGGATCCAGCAGCCAGGGGGCCAGCAGCGTGTCGCAGCCCTGCTCCTCGGCTACCGCCGCGATACGGGTGCAGACCGCCGCGAATGCGGCCCCGGCCCGCGGTGCGGCGGTGTCGCGCAGGCGCAGGAAGCCGAGATCGGCCGCATCCAGCCCGAGATGGGCGGTCGCGGCGAGCGCCTCTGCCTCACGCAGCGCGCGCAGGCGCGCCGAGGGCCACGCGCGCGAGTTCGGATGCGAGCCGGTGCCGTCGGTCACCACCAGCACGTAGGGGGGGCGCCGCTGGCGGCACAACGTCGCGATCAGGCCGCCGCAGCCGAGCGTCTCGTCGTCGGCATGCGGCGCCAGGATCAGGGCGCGGCCCGCATGCAGCAGCGGGTCGTCCGCCACCACCGGCAGTGCGAGCAGCGTCGCATGCAGGGTTCCGGCGCGCATCAGGGCGGCGGGTCGCGGCTGGTGAACCAGCCGGCGGCCTCGCACAGCGTCTCGTCCGGCGCCGGCTGGCGCAGGTAGGTGGCGAGGTCGCGCATCACCCGCTCGGCCGGGTTGTCCTGCAGGAACACGCCCAGACCGAGGCCGCGCTGCACCAGCCGGATCACGTCGAGGGCAGCCTGCTCGGCGGCGATACGCGCCAGTCCGACCACGGCCACGACATCGTCCGGTTCATAGCCGGGCCGCTCTGCGACCCGTGCCGCGCGGCTCGCCCACATGGCGGCGGTCTCACGGGCGATCAGCGCCTCGCCGATCCGCTGCAGCTGGTGCGGGCCCTGGTGCCGGCTGCGCGCGCGCAACTGCTCGCGCAGCGCATCGAGCAGCCGATCGATGCCGCCGAGCGCCACCGCGATGCCGCGCCATGCGCCGGCGGAGAACTCGGGCTGCCGCAGATAGTCGCCCGCCGCGCCGATGACGGCATCGTCCTCCACCCTGATGCCGGTGAAGTCGCAGGAGCCGGTGCAGGCGCCGCGCATGCCGTGCACGCCGCCCAGCGTATCGCGGGCGCGGCGATCCGGCCCGAGCGGCACCAGCAGCATGCGTGGCAACCCGGTTGCGGGCGTGGCCGTGACCAGCGGCCGGGTGACGTGCCGGGCGCCGGAGGCGAACAGCTTGCCGCCCTGCAGGACCATGCCGTGCTCGTCGCCGAGCAGGCGCAGCGGGTCGCCGCCATCGGTGACCCAGATCCCGAACAGGTGGCCCCGGGTCGCGTCCGCCGCGGCGCGCCGCTGCTGCTCGGCCGATCCATATCGCATGATCAGCCGGATGGCGTTGACGTGCCCTTCATAGAGCCGGCCAACCGCAAGGCTGCCGCGTCCGATCAAACGGAGGGCGTCCAGCATCGCCTCGCCGCCTTCGGGTTCGGTCCCGAGACCCAGGCCGCCGAGTGCTGCAGGCAGCGGGGCGACCAGCCCGCCGGCCGCTCCCAGCAGGGCAAAGGCCCGCTCCGGATAGCCGCCCTCCCGGTCGAGCCGCCCCGCCTCCGCCTCGATCTCCGCCAGCGCCGCGGTAATCCGGTCGAGCAAGCGCCCCACCGCAGCCGGGTGCTGAGACGTCGCCAGCCGCTCGCTCGCATCCATGTCCAGGCTCACTGAAAACTGGCCTTATCAACAAGACAGTGGCCCGTTCCACAAGCGCACGTTTGTCATTCCCCTCAGGCGGCCGCGGTGCGCCGTTCCACCATGCTGGCAAGGAACGCGCTGCCGACCGGGATTATCGCGTCGTCGAAGTCGTAGCCTGCGTTGTGCAGCCCTGCGCCTGGCCCGGCGCCGAGCCAGACATACGCGCCTGGAACCGCCATCATCATGTCGGCGAAGTCCTCGCTCCCCATCAGCGGCACGATGCAGCTGTCGACCTGCTCCGCTCCGAGCAGATCCCGTGCGGCATCGGCGGCTGCCTTCGCCTGGGCCGGAGGGTTATCCAGCACCGAGAACACGTCCCGCAGTTCGACAGTGATGTCCGCACCAAAGCCGGTGGCGAACGCTTCTGAAAGAGCGCGCATGCGGGTCGCAGCCATTGCCCTGACATCTGCATCAAGCGTACGGATCGTGCCGGCCAGCTGCGCGGTTTCCGGGATGACGTTGTAGGACGCCCCCGCCTGCATCCGCGTGATGGACAGGACGATCGCCTTGAGCGGGTCGGTGTTGCGCGAGACGATGGATTGCAGCGCCTGGGCCAGACCGGCGGTGATCATGACGGGATCGATGCTCTGGTGCGGCCAGGCGGCGTGGCTGCCCTTGCCCCGGATCCGGATGTCGAAAAAGTCGGCCGCCGCCATCATCGGCCCGGCGCAGAGCTTGATCCGTCCCCGGCCACCGCCTGGCTGGTTGTGCAGGCCGTAGATCTCGTCGCATGGAAAGCGCTCGAACAGGCCTGCCTTCAGCATGGCCCGCGCCCCGCCCAGTCCCTCCTCCGCCGGCTGGAAAATGAACATGGCGGTGCCGTCGAAGTCGCGGGTCTCGGTAAGGTAGCGGGCCGCGCCGAGCAACATGGCGGTGTGCCCGTCATGACCGCAGGCGTGCATCTTGCCGGGCACGGTGGATCGATATGGCAGGTTCGTTGCCTCCTCGATCGGCAACGCGTCCATGTCGGCGCGCAGGCCGATGCGGCGCCCATTATCGGTCCGGCCCTGCAGGATGCCGACGACGCCGGTTCCGGCGATGCCGCGATGCACCTCGCACCCGAACCTCTCCAGCAGGTCGGCCACTATTCCCGCCGTGCGGACCTCCTCGAACCCCAGCTCGGGATGCGCGTGGATGTCGCGGCGCAAGGCGGTCAGCTCGCCGGCGTAGGCGTTGATGCGGTCGATCATGCTCATGTCATCCGGCCCGGGCGATGTGACTGCAAGGCGAGGTTCGGGCGCCGCGCGCCCCCACTTCAGTGTCAGAAGCCGGTCGGGCCGACCGACCCGACCCAGCGGCTTACCTTTGTCGGGTCCTGCTCGTCCATGTAGAAGAAGTGGGTCATCGTCGGACGCACCGGCGCAATGGCCGGGTCGTCGAAGGTCATCCGGACCTTGCCGTGGAAGATCTTGAGCAGCGGGCTGTCGAGATATTCGATCACGTCGTGGTGGGCGGTGAAGCCCTTGTCGATGAAGTCGCGCAGGTTCTGCCGGATCGCCTCCCGGCCGTGCCAGTCTGCGACGCCCAGGTTGCAGATCGCGTCCTCGGCAAAGCAATCGAACCCCGGGCCGAAGGTCTTGTCGTCGATCTCCTGCCACATGGCCAGCAGCCAGGCCGGCGGTTCGGTCCTGGTAAAAGTGATGGTGCTCATGGTCGTCTCCTAGGTTGAACGCGTGTGCTCGGGGATCAGGCCGCGCTGTCCGCGACGTGGATGCCGAGCCGGGCGGCGATCCGCCGTGCCGTCGCTTCTCGCTGCGTGGTGATGCGATGCACCGCCTGCCTGGCTGCCGCCAGGATCGCCGGGGGCGCGGTCTCGGGAGTGCCGCACTCGAACGGCGGCTCGGGCGCGTAGGCCATGTGCAACTGGATGGTCTGCGCTGCCGCCGCGCCGCGGAGTTCGGCGGCAAGGCGCAGCGCGCCGTCGATCCCGGCGGTGACGCCTGCTGCGAACACCCAGTTGCCGTCCACGACCACCCGCTCATTCACCGCGATCGCCCCGAAGAACGGCAGGAGATGCAGCGACGCCCAATGTGTCGTCGCCCGGCGCCCCTGCAGCAGTCCA
This sequence comes from Lichenicoccus sp., assembly GCF_965277665.1. Classification (GTDB taxonomy): domain Bacteria; phylum Pseudomonadota; class Alphaproteobacteria; order Acetobacterales; family Acetobacteraceae; genus Lichenicoccus. The sequence continues at coordinate 2,903,404 of NZ_OZ255835.1, read as the reverse complement.
GCGGCACCGCACAGCAGGGCACCGGTGCAGACGGAGAACACACACCGAGCGCCAGTCGCCTGCCGGCGGATCCAGCCGAGGACGGCCGCATCCTCCATGAGTGCCTCCTGCCCAAAGCCGCCGGGCACGTGCAGCACGTCCAGGTGCGGGGCGTCGGCCAGCGCCGCATCGGGCGTCAGGCGGAGCCCCTCCAAGTCCCTGATCGGCTCCGCCGTCTTGCCGTAGATGCGGTAGGTCGCGTTCGGAATGCGCGATAGCACCTCGAACGGTCCGGTGAGGTCGATCTGGTCCAGGCCCTCGAACAGGAGGGAGCCGATTTCGAGATGCGTGTCGGGCGGGATCATCGCTGGGTTCGGGTCCTCGTTGCCTTGACACGCAAGATAGGGCTGACAAGGTTGGCGGACATGCCAAATGACCCTCGAATCCAGCCAAAGCAGCCCCGGGCTGTCGAACTGCTCGCCTTTCCTCAGGTCCAGATCCTGGACGTCACCGGGCCGCTGCAGGTTTTCGCCACGGCGAACGACATCGCGGGCGGCACTATGCCGGCCTACGCGATCCACGTGGTGTCCCAGGCGGGGGGCGCCGTCACCTCCTCTTCGGGGATCGGGCTGCTGGCCCACCCGCTGCCGCCGCACGGTTCTGCGCTGGACACGCTGATCGTCGCCGGCGGCCCCGGAATCGAGGCGGCGGCGGCAGACGAAGCCCTCGTCGATTGGGTGCGATTGCGTGCAAACCAGGCACGCCGGTTCGCGTCCGTTTGCACCGGAGCGGTCCTGCTGGCGACCTCCGGCGTGCTAGATGGGCGCCGGGCCGCCACGCACTGGTCGCTTTGCGCCGAACTGGCCCGGCGCTTCCCATCCGTGCGGGTCCAGCCCGATCCTATTTTCGTGCATGACGGCCCGGCCTGGACCTCGGCGGGTGTCACCGCCGGCATCGACCTGGCCCTGGCATTGGTGGAGGAGGATCTCGGCCGCACGGTTGCGCTAGCGGTGGCGCGCTACCTGGTCGTGTTTCTGAAGCGGCCCGGCGGACAGGCCCAGTTCAGCGCCGCGCTGGCCCTGCAGGACGACGGCAGGTTTGACGCGCTGCACGGCTGGATCGGCGCGAACCTGTCCGGTGATCTCTCCCTGCCGCGGCTGGCCCGCCAGGCCGGAATGAGCGAGCGCAGTTTCAGCCGGCACTTCCTCGAGGCGACGGGTCAGACCCCGGCCCGTGCCATCGAAACGCTCCGTGTCGAGGCAGCGCGCAGCCTGCTGCTGGACTCGCAATTGCCGGTGAAGCGCGTCGCACGACGCTGTGGCTTCGGCTCGGAAGAGACGATGCGGCGCGGCTTCCTTCGGCTGCTTGCCGCAACCCCGCAAGAGTATCGCGCCCGGTTCGGGTCTTGATCGCCAGAGGCGGGCGCGGCGTGCCAAGCGGTTGCCGGCTCAGCCGGCCCGCGCCTCGATCCGTCCCGAGCCGATCGCCTCCTCGAACAGCCGCCAGTCGGACTGGGTGCGATCGGCGTACAGCATCCCGAACTCCGCGACCGCCTCGGCGAAGCGTCGGCCGCGCCCGAGATAGCCCGAGAGTGTCGCGGCGTCGCCGGAGCGCGCATGCGCCCGTCCCAGCGTCCGGCCGCACAGGGCGGCGTAGGCGGGCAGGCTCTCGGCCTCGATCTGCGAGCCGACCGCGGCGAGGCGCGCATCCTTCAGCCGGCGGACATAGAACTGCCGCCCATCCTCGGGCATCCGGGTCCAGCCGAGGAACAGGTCGGAGGCGGCCTGCATCATGCGCTGGCCGGTCACCACCCGTTCGCCATGGTTTTCGTAGTCCGAGGCCCCGGCATAGGGCGCCAGCACCGAGGCCTGCGCCTGCTTGATCTGCAGCAGCAGCGGCTGCTCGTCCGCGGTCACGAACAGGCCGATCGCGCAGAAGGTCCCGACGCTGCCGACACCGACCACCTTGAAGATGACATCCTGCAGCCGGTAGCGCTGCAGCAGGCCGCTTCGCTCGGGGGCCAGGGTGTCGGGATAGCGTGCGAAGGCCTGCCGCACCGCATCGTCATGTCCCGAGAGCCGGACCACTGCTGTCGATCAGCCCGTACTGGCCTTCGGCACTCCGCAGGCGCGCACGCAGCCGCTTCTCGGCGCGGGCGCGCGCCTTGCCGGCGCCGATCGCCCCCATCGCCTGCGGCAGGTCGATCCGGATGCTCCAGGCGGCCAGCGGCGGCAGGTCGGCAAGGGCTGCCAGCTCGTCGCAATAGGCGTGCCCGGCGTCGGCCGCGAGCGCGCGGCAGCCGGAGTCCGGCAGGCCGTCCTCGCGACCGGCCAGCACCAGGCTGGTCGCCAGGCGCTTGATGTCCCACTCGAAGGGCGCCGGCAGCGTCTCGTCGAAATCGTTGATGTCGAACACCGGCTGCCCTTCCGGCGTGGCGTAGCTGCCGAAATTGGCCAGGTGGCAGTCGCCGCAGCTCTGCACGCGCAGCCCCGCGATCGGCGTCGCGGCCAGATCGGCGGCCATGATCGCGGCGCCGCCGCGCAGGAAGGCGAGCGGCGAGGCGCGCATCCGGCCGTACCGGATCGGCAGCAGTTCCGGGATGCGCTGCCGGCCCTGCTCGATCAGGACCGCGACCGGGTCGGCGCGGTCCGGCGGCGACATCCACTCGGCGTGACGGTGGCGCGGCACCGTCGAGCGCCGCGCCGCGCCGGCGGCCTTGCGCTCACGGAGGGTGGGCAGGGCCGCGTCCGTCGGCCCGGGCTGGCGGGTGCTCACGCCGCGGCGGCTCGCACCCGCCGGCTGTCGGTGCGGAGCTGGCCGCAGGCGGCGAGGATGTCGCGGCCGCGCGGCATGCGGATCGGCGCGGCGAAGCCGGCATCCATCACGATCTGCGCGAAACGGTCGAGCTGCTCGCGAGTCGAGGGCAGATAGGCGCTGCCGGGCCAGGGGTTGAACGGGATCAGGTTCACCTTGGCCGGGATGCCCGCGATCAACCGCACCAGGTCGCGCGCCTCCGCCACGCTGTCGTTCACGCCGCGCAGCGTGACGTACTCGAAGGTGATGCGGCGCGCGTTCGAGGCGGTGGGGTAGCGCCGGCAGGCGGCGATCAGCTCGGCGATCGGATATTTCCGGTTCAGCGGCACGATCTCGTCGCGCAGCTCGTCGCGCACCGCATGCAACGAGACCGCGAGGTTGACGCCCAGCTCCTCTCCCGCCCGGTCCATCATCGGCACCACGCCGGAGGTCGAGAGCGTGATGCGTCGGCGCGACAGGCCGATGCCCTCGCCGTCCATCGCGATGCGCATGGCGCGGGCCACGTTCTCGTAATTGTACAGCGGCTCGCCCATGCCCATCAGCACGATGGTCGAGAGCAGGCGAGGTGTCTCTCCTCTGGGGCTCGGCCACTCGCCGTAGCTGTCGCGGGCGGCCATGAACTGGCCGATGATCTCGGCCGCTCCGAGGTTGCGCACCAGCCCCTGGGTTCCGGTATGGCAGAACCGGCAGGACAGGGTGCAGCCGACCTGGCTGGAGATGCACACCGCGCCACGATCCTCCCGCCGGTCGGGGATATAGACGGTCTCGGCCTCCTGGCCGTCGCGGAACCGGAACAGGAATTTCCGGGTATCGTCCGAGCTGGTCTGGATGGTCGTGGCCAGTGGCCGGCCAACCACGAACCGCTCCGCCAGCACCGCCTGCAGCGGCCTGGCGATCGAGCTCATGCGGGCGAAGTCGGTGGCGCCCTGGTGGTAGATCCAGTGCCAGAGCTGCTTGGTGCGGAACGGCTTCTCGCCGATCTCGGCCAGCGCCTGCGTCATCTCCTCGCGCGACAGCCCGACCAGTTCGCGCCGTCCGTCCGTCAGCACCGGCGGCGGCGGCGAGAACAGGGCGGACTTCGCCAGGATGCGGTCGCGTTCCGACGGTGTCAGGCTGTCGGCGCCGTCACGCGCGAGGCAGGGCGACGCCGGGCCGGGAGCGGAAGGCGGCTGGGCAGGGGGTGAAGCGTCCGTCATGCCGCGGTGCTATACCGCAGCCTTGGCTTCGGCACATCCCGGTTGCGGCGCATCCGGTCTGGCCTGCTGTTTTCACGTTATAGAGAGCCAAGGGATCGGGCTGGATTATGCCACGCAACCGTCACATCAATGCCACGTTCACGGTGCAGTTCTGTAACGATGCCGGGTTGATCCGGGCCGCGGCGCTTTCAGGAGCAGGGCGATGGACAATGTTGAATACCTCGCAAAGCTCGACGAGCTGGATCATCTTCTGAACGATCCGGAGATCGACGCCGAGCCGTCGCAGATCTGGTCGCTGCTGGCCGAGGTGTCGCACCACGACCTGCAGGGGGTCGCCCAGAACAGCTGATCCCGCCCGGCTCTACGCGTGCCGTGCCGCGATCAGGAACTCGCGATTGCCCTCTGGGCCGGTGATCGGACTGGGCTCGATGCCGAGCACCGACCAGCCGGGCAGGGCGTCCCACCACTCGCTCACTGCCAGGCAGACCCGTTCGTGGATGGCCGGATCGCGCACGACGCCTTTGGCGCCGACCGCGCCGCGTCCCGCCTCGAATTGCGGCTTGATCAGCGCGACCGCCCAAGCTTGCGGGCCGCATAATGACAGGCCGGCCGGCAGCACGGTCCGCAGGCCGATGAAGCTTGCGTCACAGACCAGGGCCGCCGGTTCGCCGATCATCGCCGCGTTGAGGCTGCGGGCATTGACCCGCTCCAGGACCGTCACCCTCTTGTCCTGGCGCAGCTTCCAGGCAAGCTGGCCGTGCCCGACATCGACGGCGTGCACATGCGCGGCCCCGCCGGCAAGCAGGACGTCGGTGAAGCCGCCGGTGGACGCGCCGATATCGAGGCACCGCCGTCCTGCCGCCGACAGGCCGAAATGCCGCAGCGCATGCGCCAGCTTCAGGCCACCCCGCGAGACCCAGGGATGGTCCTGCCCGCGCAGCGCCAGCGCGGCAGCGTCGGCCAGCATGTCGCCGGCCTTGTCGATGCGCGTCTCGCCGCTGAACACCAGACCGGCCAGGATCAGCGCCTGCGCCCGGGTGCGGCTGAGGGCGAGCCCGCGTTCGACCAGCAGCTGATCGGCGCGCATCCTGCGCCCCGCTTTTCCCACTGGCGCCTTTCTCGCTTCCGTCCGTGTCAGCTCCGGCGTTCCACCACGTAATGCGCGAGGTCGCGCAGCAGGCTGGCGCTGGATCCGAACGGTGCCAGGTGCGACACCGCCGCCTCGGCCAGCCGTGATGCGGCCGCGCGGGCCGCGTCGATGCCGAGCAGCGACACGAAGGTCGACTTGCCGGCCTCCTGGTCCTTGCCCGCGGTCTTGCCGAGCTCGGCCTCGCTCGCGGTGGCATCGAGCACGTCGTCGGCGACCTGGAAGGCCGCCCCGATGTCCCGCCCGTAGGCGGCCAGGCGTTGGCACTCGGTGTCCGACGCGCCGCCGAGGATGGCGCCGGCCTCGGCGCTGTAGCGGATCAGGCGCCCGGTCTTGAGTGCGTGCAGCCGCTCCACCTCCGGCAATGCGAGGCTGCGGCTCTCGCCCTGCATGTCGATCATCTGGCCGCCGACCATGCCGGCCGCACCCGAGGCACCAGCCAGCGCCTGCACCAGGGCGACCCGCACCGATGCGTCGGCATGCGTCTCGGGAGCGGCGATGACCTCGAAGGCGAGGGTCTGCAGCGCGTCGCCGGCGAGCGTCGCGGTAGCCACGTCGAAGCGGATGTGCGTCGAGGGCTGGCCGCGGCGCAGGTCGTCATCGTCCATGCAGGGCAGGTCGTCATGCACCAGCGAATAGGCGTGCAGCATCTCGACCGAAGCGGCGGCGCGCAGCGCGCCGGTGGCCGGCGCGCCGAACAGCGCCGCGGTCTCGACGACAAGGAAGCCGCGCAGGCGCTTGCCGCCGCCGAGCGTCGCATAGCGCATCGCCTCGATCAGGCGCGCCTCGCCGCCGGCGACCGGGGCGATCAACCGGTCCAGCGTGCGTTCTATGGCCGCGGCGTGCTGCGCCAAGGCCCCCTGCAACGGGGCCTCCAGCAACGGGGCCTCCTGCAGCGGCCCCCCCTGCGACGGACTGGTCATGGCGGCGTCAGTCGAGCGGCCGGAGTTCGGGCGTGCCGTCCGCACGCTCGACGATCGCCTGCACACGCGCCTCGGCCTGGCTCAGCTTGGCCTCGCAGTGCCGCCGCAGCGCCGCCCCACGCTCGTAGCAGGTGATCGCATCCTCGAGCTTCTGCTGCCCGCCCTCGAGTCCGCGCACGATCGTCTCCAGCTCCGCGAGGGCATCCTCGAAGGAAAGCTGCACCAGGTCATCGGCCATCCGGGTCTCCCCCTGCTGTCCCGGCAGGGCAATAACCCGTGCGGCCGGACGGTGAAAGGGTTTCAGCCGGGCGCGGGCGCGGGCTGGTCCGGAGCCGGCTCCGGGCGCCGCCGGATGACAAAGCTGAACACCCCGCCCTCCTCGCTGAAGGCGATCAGGGCGTGCCCGGTCTCGCGGCAGAAGGCCTGGAAGTCCGCAATCGAGGCGCGGTCGGTCGCCAGCACGCGCAGCCGCTCGCCCGGCTGCATGCCGCGCAGGGCGCGATTGGCGCGCAGCACCGGCAGCGGGCAGCTCAGCGCCTTCACATCCAGCAACGTCTCGCCCATCGGCGCCCCCTAGTGCAGCAACCCGCTTCGTATCCGCATCCCTGGCCGATCCGTCCAGAGCGGTACATGATATCCGCAAAATCTCCGGGGGGACGAGGCAGCCATGGCGGATTTCCGGATCGGGATCGATTTCGGCGGCACCAAGATCGAGATCGCGGTTCTGGCCCAGGACGGCTCGATGCTGCTGCGCCGGCGGGTGCCGAATCCCGGCACCTACGACGCGGCGATCATCGCCATGGGCGCGCTGGTGCAGCAGGCCGAGCACGAGCAGCACGGGGTCGCCTCGGTGGGCGTGGGCATTCCCGGGGCCATCAGCCCGGATAGCGGGCTGGTCAAGAACGCCAACTCGGTGTGGCTCAACGGCCGCCCGTTCGCGCGCGACCTCAGCGAGGCGATGGCGCGCGAGGTGCGGGTCGAGAACGACGCCAACTGCTTCGCCCTGTCCGAGGCGGTGGACGGCGCCGGCGCCGGCAAGCGGGTGGTGTTCGGGATCATCCTGGGCACCGGCGTCGGCGGCGGCATCATCGTCGACGAACGCGCCCTGACCGGGCCGCACCACATCGCCGGCGAGTGGGGCCACAACCCGCTGCCTTGGCCGCGGCTCGAGGAGTTCCCGATGCCGAAATGCTTCTGCGGCAACGAGGGCTGCATCGAGCGCTTCCTGTGTGGTTCCGCGCTGGCGACCGACTGCGACGGACCGGGGTCGCGCGATGCGAGTTCGATCCCCGCGCGCGCGGCCGCCGGCGAGGAGCGCGCGGTCGCGGCGCTGGACCGGCATTCCGACCGCCTTGCGCGGTGCCTGGCGATGGCGATCAACTTCCTCGACCCGGACGCCATCGTCATCGGCGGCGGCCTGTCCAACATGGCGCATCTCTACGACACGGTGCCGGCGATGATCGGGCGCTACGTGGTGAGCCCGCGCGTCACCACGCCCATTCTGCGCAACCTGCATGGCGACAGTTCCGGCGTGCGCGGCGCCGCCTGGCTGTGGCCGCGCGAGGTGCTGCGCGCGCACATGACCAGTGTCGCTTAGGACGCCGGCCCTTTGCCTCGACTGCCAGCACGTCGAGGCGGCGGCTGACGGGACCGTGCGGCGCTGCGCCCGATGCCGTGGCCATCGGCTGGTCCGCCATGCCGAACTGCTGGAACTCGACGTGGCGCATGTCGATGCGGATGCGTTCTACTGCAGCGTCGAGAAGCGCGACCGGCCGGAGCTGGCGGCGGTTCCCGTCCTGGTCGGCGGCGGGAGCCGCGGCGTGGTCACCGCCGCCTGCTACATCGCCCGCATGCGCGGCGTGCGCAGCGCGATGCCGATGTTCCTCGCCCTTAAGGCCTGCCCGGACGCGGTGGTGATCCGGCCGGATTTTGCGAAATACACCGCAGCCTCGCGGGCGCTGCGCCACCTGATGCAGCGCCTCACGCCGCTGGTGCAGTCGCTCTCCATCGACGAGGCGGTGCTCGACATGTCCGGCACCGCGGCGCTGCACGGGGTACCCCCCGCGGTGATGCTGGCCCGCCTCGCAACCCAGGTCGAGTGCCAGATCGGCATCACCATCTCGATCGGGCTTGCGCCGAACCGGCTGCTGGCCAAGCTCGCCGCCGGCCTCGACAAGCCGCGCGGCTTCGGCGTGCTCGGCAGCGATGCGCGGGCATGGCTCGCGGCGAAGCCGGTGCGGCTGCTGCCCGGCATCGGTCCCGCGCAGGAGCGGCGGCTCGCGGCCCGCGGCATCACCCGGCTGGGCCAGCTGCAGGGGCTGACGGCCCGCGAGGCGCAGTCCCTGCTCGGCGAGGACGGACCGTTCCTGGTCGCGCGCGCGCGCGGAGAGGACCGGCGCCCGGTCGATCCCGGCCGGGAGGCGAAGTCGATCAGCGCCGAGACCACCTTTTCCGCCGACATCGCCGATGCGGCCGCGCTGGAACGCGAGCTCTGGCAGCTCTGCGAAAAGCTCGGCGGCCGCTTGCGGCATGGCGATGCGAGCGCGGGTGGCGTGGTGCTGAAGCTCAAGACGCAGCGCTTCCTCACCCGCACCCGATCGGCCAGGCTCGGCACGCCGACGATCCTGCCGGAGCGGCTGTTCGAAGCGGCCCGGCGGCTGCTCGTGCGCGAGATCGACGGCACCCCCTTCCGTCTCATCGGCATCGGGGCCGCACCGATCCTGCCGCTGGCGGATGCCGACGCCGCCGACCTCGCCGATCCGTCCATGCTCCGCCGCGTCGCGGCACAGGCGGCGATCGACCGGCTGCGCGACCGCTTCGGCAACGCTGCGGTGCAGCGCGGCCGGGCACTGGGGCAGCATCCGGTCACCCGGAATCGCCCTGCGACGCCAGGTGACGGATAAGGCTGTTGTTCTAGAACGACGTTTCCATGGATCGGCACTCCTATGCTCCGGCCTCGGGCATCTTGTAGGTCCAGTGATGGATCACCGGGTCGCGGTTGATGTCGTCGAGATAACATGATGGTCCATGACCGCGCTCCTGATGACCGGACCCGAACCGATCGGGACCGCGTTGTGCCAACACTCTGGAAGAGGCCCGCTCAGGACGTCAGCCTCGCTGCAGGCCCGTTACGGCATCTCCTGGACCCCCATCGACGAGGCAGCGGACGTCGAAGCCCGCATGCGCCAGGCTCGGCCTGTTCGGCAGGAAGACGGGATCTCCGGACTCTTCCGGTCAAGGCACGCGTCGACATCCAGGACGAAGCCATTCGGTAACGCGCCGTTCACGCCTTGCGTCGTTTATCAAAGATCAGACGCGTTGCCCTCTCTTAAGCCCGCGTTCAGCCGTTACGCAGTAGACTACCTTATGCCGCCGACCTTTCTGGAAGAACCGAGATTTCAGTTGCCGGCGCCGCGCTGGGCAGTGGTCGCTTGGCTGATGGCTCCGATGCGTAGCGTCGGTCTGGAGGGTGACGCGGAATTGCGGCAGACAATGCTACGCCGGCTCGACGCGATTCTAGTGAGCGCGGCCGTGACCGTTCTTGTTGTTATAATCGCCTTCATTCGGCACCCGACTCTCCCGTTCGGCTGCTGGCTTTGTCTCGACATTCTGCTCGCCGCAGTTCGTCTCCCGGTCGTTGTTCTTATGCTGCGACTTTCCTCGAATGCAAATTCAGGCCGGCTCCTGCCGCCTTGGATTACAGATGCGTTCGTGTGTCTGGGAACGCTTTGGAGTGGCCTCTTGGGGTTCGGTACGCTGATCTGTGTCGCGACCGGCGATCCGGGCCTGTCGGTCATCGCCGCGCTGTTGGCGATGGGCACGATCGGTGCTCAGAGTGCCCGCAATCCCGCCTCGCCTCGGCTTAACAGCGTTCAGATGTGTTTGGTCATGTTGCCGTTCACAGCGGGCTCGCTGCTCAGCGTCCTGCCGCTCATGCGATGGATCCTGCTGCTCGCCCCGATGTATCTGGTCGGCATGCTCAGTATCACCCGACAGTTGCACGAGGACTACCTCGCGTCATTGCAGGCTCGGATCGAGAACCGGGATCGTGCGTTGCACTGCCCGTTGACGGGTCTGCCAAACCGGGCCTGCTTTGACGAGTCGCTGAAGGCGGCCTTGAAAAGGACTGCCAAATACGGGCGACTGCTCTTGATAATGTTCCTCGACCTTGATGGCTTCAAAGCTGTGAACGACGAATTCGGACATGCGGCGGGGGACGCTCTCCTTGTACAGGTGGCCCGGCGGCTGCAGGTTTGGAGTCGATCTGAAAGCTTGGCAGCACGGCTCGGCGGCGACGAATTCGCGGTCCTGCTGTCGACAGACGATAGCGAGCAGGCCGAGTTGGACGCTCAGGAACTGATCAACAGCTTGCGGTATCCCTACAATCTCGGTTTCAGCCGGGAGATTTGTATCGGAGTCAGCATCGGTCTCGCATCAAACGCGCCGGGTATGGACGCGGCGACCCTCACGCTTGAGGCCGATATGGCACTCTACGACGCAAAGCGGTCGGGCAAAGGAATGTTCCGCTGGAGTGGCGAGGCTGCGCTGTTGGTGGATCGGCGTCGGCCTGAGCCGATGTCGGGAGAAGGTCGAGGCGCGACCCCACCCCCCGGCCGCCAGTGCGTGACGGCGCGGTCACGCTGAATGCCGCGCAGATCGCCGGCAGGCTCAGATCGTACTCGTTCTAGGTCAGCAGCCCGACCAGGGCGGCGACCGCCAGGGCCACGGCACCGCCTAGGGCCGGTCGCCCCAGCGGATCTGCCCGGGTGATCGCGGCGATGCCGCCGAGCCAGAACGCGACCACGGCAAGACTCCCAGAATCCACCAGTAGCCTCCGACTCGATGCGAGTGACACGCGGCAAAGCGTATCGTTATTGGAACGCGTAAATCCAGTAGATCGCCTACCTGATCTCGTCCGCCAGCAGCGCATAGCGCTCATGGTCCTGCCACACCCCGTCGATCTGCAGGTAGCGCGGCGAGAAGCCTTCCAGCCGGAAGCCGATGCGCGTCGCCAGCCTGATCGAGGCCGCATTGCCCGGCTGTATGTTGGCCTCGAGGCGATGCAGGCCAAGCTCCTGGAAGGCGAGGCGGCACATCGCGCCAACGCCAGCGGTCATCAGGCCGCGACCGCCGCATCCGGCCATGCCGTAATAGCCGAGATAGGCGTTCTGGAACGGGCCGCGCAGGATGCCGCCGAGGGTGATCACCCCGACGACGGTCCCGCACTCCGCCGCGCGCGCGATGCGGGCGACCAGGGCCCCTTCGGTGATGCGGTCGAACCAGGCAAGGAAGCCGGGCCGGTCGATGAAGGGTGTGGCCCAGGGGTGGTGATGGGCGCGGCTTGCCAGATTGCAGCGGATCAAGCCGGCCGCGTCCGCTTCCGACACCTCGTCGAGGCGGACCGGCGGCAGCGGCTTCAACGCGGACGCGACGCTGCCCGTTTGCGCGACGAGCCCTCGCCCGGACCGGCGCTGCCGCGGGACGACGCGCGATAGGGCTTGCGCGCGGCGGACGGCGGACCGCCGGGGCCGCCGGTGGCGCGCTCGATCTGCACCTCGTCGGCGTCGGTGGCCACCACGCAGGCCGCGAAGCGCTCGCTCATCGCGGGGGTGATCTCGAAATGCGTCTCCTGGTCGCTGATCCTAATCGCGCCGATGTCGCGCTTGGTGACGCCGCCGAGCCGGCAGATCAGCGGCACCAGCCATTTCGGGTCGGCCTTGTCCTGGCGTCCGATCGACATGCGATACCAGATCCCCGGCTCGCGCGGCTCGTGCGACCTGGCATCCTCGCGGGGCGGGCCGACCTCGCGCCGATAGGGCTCGCGTGTCCGCTCGGCGCGCGGCGAGCGCGGGCCGTCGGGTGCCACCCGCGGGCGGTGCTCGGCGATGTGCGTCGGCGGCTGCGTCACCTCCTCGGGCTCCGGCAGGCGGGCGCGATGCATGCGTATCAGGGCGGCGGCGATCTCCTCGGCGGTGCGGCCTTCGAGCAGGCTGCGGGCCAACGCGAGGTCCTCCGGCGCCACCTCCTCGGCCAGCACCGGGTCGGCGAGCAGCCGGGCGCTGTCGCGGGCGCGGATTTCCTCCGGTGTCGGCGGCCCGCTCCAGCCGGCCTCGACGCGGGCGCCGGCCAGCAGCTGCTCGGCCTTCCGGCGCCGCGAGACCGGCACGATGATCACGCAGGTGCCCTTGCGTCCGGCGCGCCCGGTACGGCCGCTGCGATGCAGCAGGGTCGGGCTGTCGGTCGGCAGCGCCGCATGCACCACCAGGCCGAGGTCGGGCAGGTCGAGGCCGCGTGCGGCGACGTCGGTGGCGACGCAGACACGCGCCTGGCCGGTGCGCAGCGATTCCAGCGCCCGCGAGCGCTCGCTCTGGCTGAGTTCGCCGGACAGCGCCACGGACGCGAAGCCGCGCTCGAGCAGGCTGCCGTGCATGTGCCGCACCATCTCGCGGGTCGAGCAGAACACCATCGCGGTCGGGCTCTCGAAGTAGCGCAGCACGTTGACGACCGCGTGCTCCTCGTCGTTGCGGCCGGCGATCACCGCGCGATACTCGATGTCGGCGTGCTGGCGGGTGCCGCTGACGGTGTCGATGCGCAGCGCGTCGCGCTGGTAGCGCTTGGCGAGCGCTGCGATCTCGCGCGGGATGGTGGCCGAGAACAGCAGCGTGCGGCGTGCCTCGGGGGTCTGCTTGAGCAGCGTCTCGAGCTCGTCGCGAAAGCCCAGATCGAGCATCTCGTCGGCCTCGTCGAGCACCACGACACGCAGCGCCGAGAGGTCGAGCCGGCCGCGCGCGAGATGGTCGCACAGCCGCCCCGGCGTGCCGACGACGATGTGGCAGCCGCCTTCCAGCGCGCGCGCCTCGCGCCGCACATCCATGCCGCCGATGCACGACACGATGCGGGCGCGGGCCTCGGCATAGAGCCAGGACAGTTCCTTGTGCACCTGGACCGCGAGTTCGCGGGTCGGCGCGATCACCAGGGCCAGGGGTGCTGCGGCGCGACCGAAGAACGCTTCGTCGCCGAGCAGGGTGGCGGCGGCGGCGAGGCCGTAGGCCACGGTCTTGCCGGAGCCGGTCTGCGCGGAGACGACGAGGTCGCGGCCATCGGCGGCGGCCAGGACGGCGGCCTGCACGGGAGTGGGTTCGGCATAGCCGCGCGCGGCGAGCGCCTGCGCGAGCGAGGCATGGGTCGTGGGAAAGGGCATGGCGCCCTCTATACCGGAATAGGCACGCGTCCGATAACCGCCCAGATCGGATCCTGCCATGCGGGATCGTCCGCGTCCGGCCGCACCTCGCCGGTCTCGATCTCGGTGAAGCCGGCGCGGGTTGCGCAGATCGAGACCAGCTTCTGCCGGTCCGGGCCGTCCAGCGCCTGCCAGATCGCCACTGCCTTGGTCGGGAAGAACCGGTCCGAGAAGGTGATGACCAGGGGTGCCCCCGGGCGCAGCACCCGGGCCAGTTCGCGGAACACCGCGACCGGCTGCTGCAGGTACTGCACGGAGGCGCACAGGCAGGCCCCGTCCAGCGACCGGTCGGCCAGCGGCAGCGACGGCGCCAGGTTGAGGTCGGCGACGAAGTGATCGTCGAGCCGCGGATTGTCGGCGAGCTCCGCCGCGTTCATCCCGTGGCCGATCACCCGCTCGAACATCATCTCCTCGGGCAGGTGGCTGACCCAGCTGCTCATCAGGTCGAGGATGACGCCGTTCTCTGGCAGCACGGTGCGATAGAGCGCGGTGACGGCGCGGGCGGCGCCATCGTCGATATGGGTGACGAAGCGTGGCTCGGCGTAGAACACGGCATCCGGCGCGGTATCGGCCTTGCTGAAGGCGCCCGGGTGGAACCCCTCGAGATCGCTCATGACGCGACACGCAGGCATGCGGCCACCCTCAGGCGGCGCTCGGCTCGGGCGCGTCGGTCTCGGGGAGCGGGTCGAGCCAGGCATCGATCGCCTCGCGAGCCGCGAACACCGCGGTCTTGAAGGAGCCGCGCAGGCCACTGGAGCCGACCACGCCGCTCTCGGTGCTGCCCTCCGGGTGGATCGACCACCGCCGGCGACCGTCCTGTTCCGGACCGATCACGTAGCGGACATCGCGGTAGAGCAGGGTCTGTTCCATCGTCCTCTTCTCTCGACGCGCACCGGCGCGGATGCAATTCATCCTCGCGTGACCCAAGCTGGCGTCGCCGGGACGGGTCCGTTGCATCAGGAAGGCAGTGCGTATGGCGGACTACATAAAGCCGGCCCAGATCGTGGGCAACATGGTCGAGGCGGGCGTCATCAAGGCCGGGCTCACCCCGGCCGACCTGCTGATCCGCGGCACCCTGGCCGGTGCCTATCTCGGCTTCGTGACCAGCATGGCGTTCCTGGTGGCGGCGCAGACCGGCCAGTTCGTCGTCGGCGCCCTGCTGTTTCCCGCCGGCTTCGCGCTGATCGTGATCCTCGGGCTCGAATTGCTGACCGGCAATTTCTGCATCATGCCGACCGCGCTGATGGCTCGTCGCATCGGCTTCGGCCAGGTGCTGTCGAACTGGACCCTGGTGTTCATCGGCAACCTTGCCGGCAGCCTGATCTATGCCGGCCTGTTCTGGATCACGGCCACCGAGTGCGGCCATACCGGCGGCGGCCCGATCGGCGACAAGCTGCGTGCGCTCGCGGTCAGCAAGACCACCGCCTACGAGGCCTTCGGCGCCGCCGGCATGCTCACCGTGTTCGTCAAGGCGATCCTGTGCAACTGGATGGTCAGCCTGGGCTCGGTGATGGGCCTCGCCTCGACCTCGACCACCGGCAAGATCCTCGGCTGCTGGCTGCCGATCTTCATCTTCGTCGAGCTGGGCTTCGAGCATTCCGTGGTCAACATGTTCGCGATCCCGGCCGGAATGATGCTGGGCGCCAAGGTCTCGCTGTACGACTGGTGGGTGTGGAACGAGATCCCGGTGACGCTCGGCAACATGCTGGGCGCGGTGCTGTTCACCGGTGCGGCCCTGTATGCGACCTATGGCCGCACCCCGGCCTCGACGTAACGATTGTTCGGCGGCAACGCTGCCGCTACGTTGAGCTTATGGTTTCCCCCGGCCGTCGAAGCTGGTTGCACCTGATACGCGGCAGGCTGGGATGCCTTGCCGTGGTCATAGCGATTGTCGGCCAGCTCATGCTCGGCGGCATGATGACGGCGGAACCGGCGCGGGCGGAGCGCGCGGTGCTGGTCGCCGCCGACCTGCTGTGCAGCAGCGGCAACATCCCGGTGGATGGGCACAGGCGGCACCGGCATCATTCGGCCGACCTCGCCTTGTGCCCGGCGCTGCTGGCGCTGGACCTGCCGGCCTCCACCCTTGTCCCGGCCGCTGCCCTGCCGTCGCCGATCCTCGTGCTGGCGTCGAGAGTGTTCGAGCGGCCCCTGCTGCGTGGGCCGCCTGCCATCACCACCCGCGCCGGCACGCCGCGAGGTCCTCCGCCGGCGGTCTGAGAGTTGTGAGAGCCGATGCCGGCCTCGGCCGGCATCTCCGACGCCCCGGACCTGAGGACTTCGCAGCATGCGAACAGAATGCCCAGCCGCGCGCATCATCTGCGCCGGCCTGCTCTTGACGACGACTTCCATCCTGGCCTGCGCCCCCGCCTTCTTCGCCCCGGCCTTCGCCCATGTCATTGCCGGCGCCCGGGTTTTTCCGGTGACGCTCACCTTCGACGATCCCGGCGTCAGCGACGAGGCTTCCCTGCCCGCCTTCACCTATATGCGCGACGGGTCGGACGGCGGCACCGGACCGACCCACGAGGTCGATCTCGGCTGGGAATACGACAAGACGATCACGCCGGACACGGCACTGATCTTCAATGACGGCTACGACATCCAGCAGATCAACGGCTCGAAGACACAGACCGGTTTCGAGAACATCTATGTCACCGGCAAGTGGCAGGCCTACACCAACGCGGATCATGAGTTCGTCGCCTCACTCGGCGTCATCCGCGAGATCGGCGGCAGCGGCACCGACCACACCGGCGCCGACCGTTACGGCTCGACGGCACCGACCGGCTATTTCGGCAAGGGCTTCGGTGACCTGCCGATCGGGATGCTGCGGCCGCTCGCGATCACCGGCGAGCTCGGCTACACGATCGCCGACAAGGAGGTGAAGCAGATCGCGCAACCCGCGGCGGCCTCCACGCCGTTCGGAGACGGGGTCGCCGCCCAATACAATGACGGCGCCAACAACGCCTGGGCCGGGGCGTTCTCGATCCAGTACAGCACCCCCTATCTGCAGTCGCAGGTGAAGGATCTCGGCCTGCCGGGCTTCCTCGGCAACATGATCCCGCTGGTGGAATTCACCTGGACGTCGCCCGCCTCCGCGCATGCCGCGCAGGGCACCACATGGACCGCCGCCCCGGGGGCGATCTACCTGGCACAGTGGGGCGAGGTCGGCCTCGAGGCGCTGGTCCCGCTCAACAAGGCGACCGGGACGACATTGGGCGCGGTCGGGCTCGTGCATTTCTTCCTCGACGACCTGTTCCCGAACACCATCATCGGAAAGCCGATCTTCCAATGACCGCACCATGCCCGAAGCGCCGACTGGATCCTAAGCTCCGACTGGCGAAGCTCATGCCGGCGCTCGCTGTTGCGGGCCTTGCCTGCCATGCCGGCGTCGCCCGCGCGCACGCCTTCCTGCAACGAGCTAGCCCCGCGGTCGGCAGCACCGGAGCCGCCCCCAGGGAGGTGGTGATCGATTTCACCGAGGGCGTCGAGCCGGCCTTCAGCACGATCGCGGTCACCGACGCCGGCGGTGCGAGCGTCACCGCCGGTGCGGTGCATCTCGCAGGCTCCGATCGGCGGCTCGGGGTTGCGGTGCGGCCATTGGCCGCCGGCCGCTACCGGGTCAGCTGGCACGTGACCGCGACCGACACGCACAAGACCCAGGGCGGCTTCACCTTCACCGTTGCAAGGTAGGATGCCTGACGGGGGTGTGACACTCGTCCTGGCCAGGGCGGTGTTCGTGGCCAGCCTGCTGTCGCTCGGGGGAACCCTGGCCTTCGGTGTGCTGGTGGCCGCGCCGGCGCTGGCGCGGGCGCCGCCGGTAGAGGGCGCCCGCATGCGCCGGATGCTGCGCCGCCTGACCTGGTGCAGCCTCAGCGTGGCCGTGGCCGCGCTGCTGACCTGGACGGTCCTCCAGGCGGCCGAGATCGCCGGCACGACGGGCGCGCCGCAGGCGCTCGCGGCGCTGCCGCCGGTCCTGGGCAGCACCTCCTTCGGCCACCTCGCGCTGCTGCAACTCGCCCTGCTCGGGGCGACCGCCTGCCTGCTCCGTGCGGGATTGCTCGAAGGCCGGGCCGGCCTGGTCGCGGCGCTGGGCAATGTCGCGTTGCAGGCCGGCCATGGTCACGCGATGGCGATGGATGGCGGCTTCAGCCTGCTGTGCGCCGCCGACGTGCTGCACCTGCTGGCGGCCGGCGCCTGGATCGGCGGCCTGCTGCCGTTGCTGCTGGTGGTCCGGTTCGCGCCGGCCGCGACCGGTGCGATGGCGGCGCGCTGCTTCTCGCCCATGGGGCGGGTCTGCGTCGCCGCACTGGCCGGCTCCGCGCTGGTGCAGGGATGGGTGCTGGTCGGCGGCCTGCCGGCGTTGTTCGGCAGGCCCTATGGCTGGGTGGTGCTCGTCAAGACGGGGCTGTTGCTGTTGCTGACGGGCCTTGCGCTGCTGAACCGCTACCGGCTGGCGCCCGCCTTGCGTTCCGCTGCCGCCGAAACGGGGCGCCATCGTCTCGTTTCCAGCATCCTGGTGCAGACCGGTCTCGGATTGCTTGCCGTGGTGGCCGCGAGCTGGTTGAGCGGGCTCACCCCGGGGATGGACATGGGGCAGCCCCCATCCTGAATACCGGGCCGCGGCGCGCCGGTTGCAAAGACGCGTCATCCGGGCGAGTGATCGCCAAACCTGACCGGACCCGATCATGCACGCCCCGGCCCCCGCACTGTCATCCGCGCCGCCCGCACTTGCGTCCGGCGTCACCCGCACCCAGTCCTTCACCGTCGTCCTGCTGATCGAGCTGTGGGAGCGGTTCGGCTATTACGGCATGCAGGCGATCCTGCTGCTGTTCATGGTGCAGCAGCTCGGCTTTTCCGATGCCCGCTCCAACCTGCTCTGGGGCGCGTTCGCGGCCCTCACCTATGCAGCACCCGCGGTCGGCGGCTGGATCGGCGACAAGGTGCTGGGCTCGCGCCGCACCATGCTGCTGGGCGC
Source organism: Lichenicoccus sp. (assembly GCF_965277665.1). GTDB lineage: Bacteria > Pseudomonadota > Alphaproteobacteria > Acetobacterales > Acetobacteraceae > Lichenicoccus. Next base: position 2,885,133 of record NZ_OZ255835.1, on the reverse strand, counting down.
GATCACGCTCGCCGTCGGCTACCTGCTGATGTCGCTGCCCGTGGCCGGCACGGCGCTGCTGTATGCCGCGATGGGCACGATCAGCGTCGGCAACGGCCTGTTCAAGTCGAATGCCGCCAACATGGTGCGGCGCATCTACGAGGGCGACGACAGCCGGCTCGATGGCGCCTTCACCATCTACTACATGGCGGTCAATGTCGGCTCGACCGTCTCGATCCTGCTGTGCCCTTGGCTCAAGGACCGGTTCGGCTGGCATGTCGCCTTCGGCATGTGCTGTGCCGGCCTCGTCGTCGGGCTGGTGAACTATGCCATCATGCACCGGCGCGTCGACCATGTCGGCTCGATGCCGGACAGCCGGCCGCTGCGCCCCGGGCTGCTCGCCGCCGTCATCGCCGGCGCGCTGGCGGCGATCGTGCTGGTGGGCCTCGTGCTGCAGCATGCGGCCATAGCGCGGGCCTGCGTGTGGCTGGCTGGTGCGGCTGTGGCCGCGATCTGGACCTGGACCTACCGCAACAGCGCCGCACACGAGCGTCCCGGCCTGCTGATGATGTACCTGCTGACCCTGCAGGTGATGGTGTTCTTCGTGTTCTACCAGCAGATGTCCACGTCGCTGACGCTGTTCGCGCTGCGCAACGTACAGCTCGAATTCACCCTGGGGGGTGTTGCGCTGTTCCACTGGTCGGCCGGGCAGTTCCAGGCGCTCAACCCGATCTGGATCATGCTCGCGAGCCCGCCGCTCGCCTGGCTCTACAACCGGCTCGGCGCGGCCGGCCGCGACGTGTCCCTCGCCACCAAGTTCCTGCTCGGCTTTGCCTGCGTCGCCGGCGGGTTCCTGGTCTGGTGGCTGGCCTGCAGCACCGCCACGACCCCGCTGGTGTCGCCCTGGGTGATGGTTTGGGGCTACCTGCTGCTTTCGCTGGGCGAACTGCTGGTCAGTGGTCTCGGGCTCGCGGTGGTCGCGCGCTACGTGCCGGGGCGCATGAGCGCCTTCATGATGGGGGCCTACTTCGTCTCGACCGGCGTTGCGATGTATCTCGGCAGCGCGGTGGCCAACCTCGCGGCAGTCCCCGACCTGGGCGGTGCCGGCGGTGGTGCGGCCGGGCCGGCGCAGAGCCTGCCGATCTACACGACCCTGTTCTTCCACCTGTTCCTGGCCGCCTGCGCCGGCACCGCCTTGTTCGGCCTGCTGCTGCCGGTGAGCCGCCGCCTGGACCGGGCGCACAGCCTCGCGTCCGCCTGACCACCCAGGAGGCTGGCAGACAGGAGGCGGACAAACCAGAGGCCACCGGGCCCGTTGACGGGCACCACCTTCCGAGGATCCCGCCGATGCCGTCGACCCGCGAGCTTTCGTTCAGGCGCCTGCTCGCAGCCGCCACCTGCGGCCTTGGCCTGCTGTCGCTTGCCGCCTGCAACGCATCCGCCCCGCCGGAAGGGCCCGGACAGAACGCGGCGCTGCCGGCGATGCAGCCTGGACCGACCAGCGTCGGCGCCGCGGGTCTCGGGCCGGCCGGGCAGAACTCAGCGATCGGGTCGGGCAACCTGGCCAATCCGGGCGTCGCCGGCCCCGGCCTGCACTGAGCGAGAAGAGTTCTAGGCGGCCCGGATCGGGCAGTCCGTCTGCATGAGCTGGTCCAGGCGCCGCTCGGCGCTGCGATACAGCACTATGTCGAGGCGGGTCAGCGAGGCCAGCTCGGCGTCGATCTCGGGGGTGATCGTCTCGCGTGCGATGGCCCTGACCGGCTTGAGCGCATGGCGTTCGAGGTCGGCCTGGACGTTCACCTTCGGAGTCCGGCGCGGCGGCGTGAAGCCGAGCACCGCACCGAGCACGGCCAGGCTGTCGCCGAGCCGTTCCGACAGCCCGACGAAATCGAGCGTGCCGATGGCCTGCCGGGCCGCCTGCAGCGCCTGATCCGGGCCGGCATCCAGCGGGTCCGCGGCATCCGTCGCGTAGAGTCCGGTCAGGCGACGGACATAGAGGTTGTCGATCTCGTTGCGTATCGCCGGCTCGCGCAGACGCAGGAAGGCGAGCAGGTCGTTCTCGCGGGCCAGACGGACATGGCGCCCCGGCTCATCGAGGTTGCCCTTCCAGAAATAGTACAGCGACAGGATGCGCTGCCGCGGATCGCGCAGCAGGCACAGGCGAAAGCACGGATCATCGCCGTCGAGGCAGAGCAGGGACGGCAGGTCATAGTGCCCCCAGGCCAGGTCGGCGCGCCGGTGGGCGGCAACCAGGCAGGACAGCCGGTCCGGTTCCAGCGCGGCGATCGTCTTCAGCGCGGTTGCGGAATGGATCTGCAGCGGGTGGAATTGCGACTGCAAGGCCACGACCAGCGACGAACCGGCGGTCTTCTCGAAGTGCAGGAACCGCACCTTCGGTCCGCGCCAGATGGTCAGCAGGTTGCCGCGCATCTGCGCATCGCTGAGCGGCGAGCCGCCAGGTGCGCGATCGCCGGCCTGCTCGCCTGCTGCGCTGAGCAGCATGCCGCGGCTGAGCAGCGGCGCCGCCGCCGGCACGTAGGCGATGGCCCGCAGCAGCGGTGGCAGCGAATGCGACGTGGCCGCCAGCCCGCGCAGAAACGCCTGCTGCTCCTGCTTGTCAGGCCAGCGGCCCAGGATCAGACGCAGGATGAACTGCCCCGGGGTGGCGGCTGCGACCAGCCGGCCGATCGGCAGCACGGCCCGGATGCCGCCCTGCGTCAGGCGGCCGAAAACCGCTGTCCGCCCCAGGATGTCGAGCATCAGGATCAAGGCGGCGATGGCGCCCACGACCGGCAAGCCGTAATTGTCGACATGCCCGATATAGGGCAGGCGGTCCGGGATGAGGTCGATCGGCAGCATCGGATAGGCGAGCCCGAAGACCAGCAGCTTGCACACCGGACACACGTGCGGATCGACGAGCTTTGCAAGCGCGGACGGCATCGGCACCCTGCTTCACCTCATCTGACGATCAAGACCTCATATTCACGTCTCATGCCAATGCAATCCCGCATCGCGTCGTCCTGCACTTAGCACGTACGCAGCCGCGGCCGTCACGAAACCGACATAGTAGCCGATATCGGCGCCTCCGAGCCAGCGTGCCACCGGGCCGGTATAGGGATCGCTCACCGAGAACAGCGCGATGGTGACCACCGCCGTCACCACGAAGATGGTGGCGGCCGGGGTCCAGCCGGGTGGCACTCTGCGTGGCCGGCTGCCGACCAAATACCAGTCGGCGAGCACGATGCCGATGAACGGCGCGATCCAGTACAGCGTGACGACCAGGTAGTTGGTGTAGAGCTCGGCATAGCGCCCGGCGCCGAACACGGCGAGCAGGTAGCCCAGCGTGGCGGTGGCGACCGCCGCCCATACCCGCGGCACATGGATGCCCGCCGAGATCAGGCTGTAGCTCGCGGTGTTGTCGTTGAACGAGTTGCCGCTGATCGAGGAGAGCGCGATCGCCGCCAGCACCACCGGCCCGAGGCCGCCCGCCGCATGCTGCAGGCTGGCGATGACCGCGGTGGGCGAGGCCTCGCCGACGCTGCCGGCGGTGACCAGGCCGAGCAGCTGGAACGGGATCGCCGACAGCAGCAGGCCGGCGAGCGACAGCCGCACCACGCGCTTCGGATCGGTCGCGGCCGGCAGGTAGCGGGTATAGTCCGACGAGTACGTCGCCCAGGACAGGTTGAAGCTGGCCAGGATCGCCACCGCGAGCAGGAAGGTCGGCAAGGTGAGGGTGGCGGGCGCGTCGACCGGATGCGCCACCAGCGCCGAGCCGGCGTGGCGGAAGTCCAGGCCGCCGATGATCGCAAACGTCACCAGCAGCACGCCGCCGAGATATTTCTGCAGCGCCTGCACCATGTCGTGGCCGTAGATGCTGGCCAGCATCTGCAGGCCGGCCAGCATCGCCAGCGCCAGCCAGAACGGGGCGGCCACGCCCGAGAGCGCCAGCAGTGCCACCAGGGCGGCGGCCGCCGGCACGTTGTTCACCGCGTCCCAGCCGATGCAGTAGATCCAGTTCAGGAATGACGGCAGGCGGATGCCCAGCTTGCCGAGCACCCGTCGCGAGGCTTCCATCTGCGGCAGGCCGGTCACCGGTCCGATCGCGGCGGCGAACGCCACCGGCAGCGCGCCGATCAGGTTGCCGAGCAGGATGGCGAGCAGGCCGCTGCGCAGGCCGAGCCCGAGATGCACCAGCAGCACGCCGACCACCCAGCCGCCCGGGCCGAGATTGGGCGAGAAGTGGCTCCAGAACACCCGGTCGAGGCGCATCGTCTTCTGCGCCGGAGGCACCGGTTCGGTGACGGTGGCGGCACTGGTGCCTTCCATGGCGAGGAACTGGCCCATGTGCGCCCCTTGATGCCATGCGGCCACCCGATGCGGCCGCAAGTTGGGATAGGAGCATGCCTGGCGAGGCGGCGTCTGTCTCGGGACCGCTCGCGGCGCTATAGTCGCCCCCGCGGCCAACCGGAACAGGAACCCCAGGCGCATGCCGGCCACGCCACAGATCATCTATCAGCCCTACCTTGCGGGAAAGCGCGGCGCGTTGCAGGCCGGGGTGCCGATCGTCTGCCGGAGCAGCGAGGAAGGCCTGCTGCGCGCGGAAAAGGCGATGAACGGCGGCTCGATCGTCGGCGCCCGCGTGGTGCGGGTCTGGCACGACGCCGAGGCGGACGAGTTCGGCGATCCGGAATATCTGGGCGAGGTGGGGCGGGTGCCGGAAGAGGCCTGACCGCGTGGCGCAGGCCGGTTGCGCGGTCGTCATCGGCGCCTCGGGCGGTATCGGCGGGGCGCTGGTCCGGGCCCTGCTGCGGCGGCCGGATTTCGAGGTGGTCGTAGCGCTGTCACGCGCGGGTTTTGCGCCGGAGAGCCGGGAATCGGCTGTCCGCCTGGTGCATGGCCGGATCGACCTGCTGGACGAGGCCAGCATAATGCAGGCGGTGCAGGGGCCGGTTGCCGAGGCCGGGCTGCCGCCGACCCTGATCCTGGTGGCAACCGGCCTGCTGCATGGCGAGGGCCTCGGCCAGCCGGAGCGGAGCTGGCGGGCGCTCGATGCAGAGGCGCTGACCCTGGCCTGGCGGGTGAATGCGGTAGGGCCCGCCCTGGTCGCCAAGCACATGCTGCCGCTGCTGCCCAGAGCCGGCCGCAGCGTGTTCGCGGCGCTGTCGGCGCGCGTCGGCAGCATCGGCGACAACCGTCTGGGCGGCTGGCACGCCTACCGCGCGTCCAAGGCCGGGCTGAACATGATCCTGCGCAACCTGGCCATCGAACTGGCGCGCTCGCGACTGGAGGCGATCTGCCTCGGGCTGCATCCGGGCACCGTGGATACCGGCCTGAGCTTGCCGTTCCAGGCGGGTGTGCCGGCCGGGCGCCTGTTCACGCCGGAGTTCTGTGCGACGAGCCTGCTGGCGGTGTGCGACGCGGCGCTGCCGGCGCAGAGCGGGCAGGTGCTCGCGTGGGACGGTGCGCAAGTGCCCCCTTGAAATGAACCTGGCCCAAACCGATCGGCGGTTTTCTTGCCTCTTACCGAACTCGTTCGTGAGCGGTTCTGTCGTTTCCAGGACGCCAGACTTGAGGACAAGAGCGACAGTCATTGTCCGGCAAGATATACCGATGTTTACTGGTATGACGTTGACGCCTGATCCTCCTCGGTGGCACGCTGATTTCGATGACACAGCGAAAGCAGGAGCCAGTCGTCGCGCCGAGGGTGAGAGCACTTGCCGGGTTTGCCGGCAGCGATCGGTCCGCAAGCTCGGTCATTCGCCGCGTCAGCGCTCCCCGCTCGGCACTGCCTGAGGACGGTCGTGCGTCAGGCCATCCCGCACCGACCGCATGACCAGAAAAAAGTGCGCGGTTGTCCTCGTCGTAAAGGACGAGGCTGACGATATCGCGTGCTGGCTCGCCTGGTATCAAATCCAAGGCTTCGACAGCTGCATTGTCTTCGATGACGACTCTACCGATGGGACCTGGGACATCCTCGAGCGCGCGGCCAGAGTGCAGGATATCAGGCTGTTCCGTACCCTTGGCTCCAGGGATATCTTCTTCGACCTGCGGCAGCAGATGTCGTATCGCATGGCGCTGCAGCAATATGGTGGCGAGTTCGAGTGGATTGCCTTTTTTGACGCAGACGAATATATTTTGTTTGCGGACGGCGTCGATCTGCGAGGATTTCTTGATCGGTTCGATGATGCTGACGGCATTGTCGTCAACTGGTGTAACTATGGTAGCAGCAATCACGCGCTGAAGCCGAAGCTTCTGCCGATCGAAGCCTTTACCTGGCATGGCGACCCGCAACAGCCGATCAATCGGCATGTCAAAAGTTTCGTGCGACCAGAGAAAGTTGGCCCGAAGTGGCTAAACATGCACGCCTTCGACATCGACCTGAGTCGGTATCTTGATGCAAGCCACAATCAATTTCGATGGGGCAATCAGCGCGGTATCCTGAGCTCCATACCGGATTGGAGTGTCGCGAAGCTGATGCATTTCCAGTGCCGCAGCATGGAACACTTCCTTGAAAGGTTGCGCAAGCGGCCGGACCTTCCGAAACGTTCCGAGCTGTGGCGCGGCTACGATGTCAACGAGATCGAGGACCGGACACCATTGCGGTTCTTGCCGGCGTTGCACACCCGGATGGCCCTCATAGCCGGCGCCGTTGCAAAGGCTGTCGTGCAAATTCCGGCAGCGGTCCAGGCGACGCAGGCTTATCACAGGGAGCGGAAGGCAATGGCGGACGACTGCTATCAGGGCCTGGTCGTTGATCTCGGCGTGTCTGAAGGAAACGACACTGCTTACTATCTCGCGAAGGGTTTCCGAGTTATCGCGGTCGAGGCCGACCCCGGGCAATTCCAGGCGCTATGCCACCGCTTCGCGGATAATATTGCGTCCGGAGCGTTGATGTTGCTCAATTTCGCCGCGAGCGACAAGTTCGGCGCGACCATCGAGATCTTTGTTCATCAGGTGCATCAGGGAGTCTCCGGAATCGCCAAACGCGGCGAGGTTGCCGACGACTATATCCGTCACGTCGTGACGACCATCGACTGGCGCACCTTGTTGGCTCAGGCGGGCGTCCCGAGATATCTGAAGATCGACATCGAGGGTAATGAGGCGCCCTTCCTGAAGGGCTTGCTTGAGTGCGGCGGTATGCCCGAGTTCATTTCGGTGGAGTGCCACCAAATCCGGCCGGTGGAGATGCTCCATGAGGCCGGCTACCGCCGGTTCCGGCTCGTGGACCAAAATCCGGCAGGCGGCTTTCAACTTGCATCCAGGCAACTTGAAGGGCTGGCGATCGAGTCTGCTGACTTCAGGCACGGAACCGGACCGTTCGGCCTCGACATCTTTGGCGATGGCCACTGGTCGGACCTCGACGGGTTCAAGGCGGCCTGGGTCGAGGCGCGACCACAGATGTCACGGACGTGGTTCGACTGTCACGCATGGAAGCCCAGCTGAGCCTGCACGCTCAGGTCAAAGTTGAGCAGGCCACAATAGCGAAACCGGCGCATTCAGCGACTTCAGGCGAAAGGGGTCGCAAGGGCAGCCGGCCTCGTGATCCGCGCGCGGTTTCAGCGGCGGTCATGGTCTCGGATCGACCGGATCGTGTTCACTCGGCAAGGAACCTCCGGACAATCCGGATGCTCATCGTCGGAAGAACCGACCGAGACCGAGTGAGGTAAGCCCATGCGAGCCAGCGCGCACGCCACCCTGCGCAAGACCGCCATCACCCTGCTGACAGGGCTGGTCCTGGCCGCCGCCACGCTTGGAGCACGCTGGCGATGGGGTTCGAGACGCGGGAAAGCCGTGGCGGCGCCGTCGCCCGCGCTGGGCATTGCTTCCCCAGGCGACGCGGCCCAGCCGTCCGGACCGGGCAGCACCGGCCATACGGAGGAGGCCGCGATGCATCCGGGCCGCGACGCCGACAGCCCCGTGCAGATCCCGGCGCGCGGCTGGCTCCAGATCGGCCGCCGCACCGTCCAGCAGATCGGCGAGGACCGGGTCATGGACGAGGCCGCCTCCGTCACCTTCTACACGCTGCTCGCGCTGTTCCCGGCCCTCGCGGCCCTGGTCTCGCTGTATGGGCTGGTGGCCGATCCCAGGACGATCGCAGGCAACCTGGACGCAGTGTCCGGCTTCATGCCCGGCGGCGGCATGCAGATCATCGGCGACCAGCTCAAGTCGCTCACCTCCGGGCCGCCCAAGGCGCTCGGCTTCGGCGTCGTGGTGGGGCTCGCGACCTCGCTCTGGAGCGCCAATGCCGGCATCAAGGGCCTGTTCGACGCTCTCAACGTCGTCTATGGCGAAAAGGAGCAGCGCGGCTTCATCAAGCGTACGCTGATCACGCTCGGCTTCACGCTTGGGGCCCTCGTGTTCCTCATCGTGGTGATGGCCGGCCTCGTTGCCCTGCCGGCGGCGCTGAGCGTCATCGGCCTGCAGCAGACCACCGCGTCGCTGCTCAAGCTCGGGCGCTGGCCGATCCTGCTGGTGCTGCTGGCCCTGCTCTTGGCCCTGCTGTACCGGTATGGCCCGAGCCGGCATCCCGCGCGCTGGCGCTGGGTGACCTGGGGCGGCTCGCTCGCCACCATCGTCTGGCTGCTGGTGTCGCTGCTGTTCTCGTTCTACGTCGAGCATTTCGGCAACTACAACAAGACCTACGGCTCGCTCGGCGCCGCAGTCGGCTTCATGACCTGGATCTGGATCTCGACCATCGTGGTGCTGTCGGGCGCCGAGCTGAACGCCGAGATGGAGCACCAGACCGCGAAGGACACCACCCATGGCGCGGCCAAGCCGATGGGCGCGCGGCACGCGACGATGGCCGACGAAGTGGCCTGACGGGCCGGTGGCTCCGAACTAGAGCAAGACGGCTCAAGTTGAGCCGGTAAACTTGCTCTACCAGATTGATCTAGAGACTGATTCACGTCTCAGGCTGGTTCAGCCTGAGACGATCAGGCTCTAGAGGCTGTTTGAAAATGCCTGATGCTGGATGAGAGCGGTCCGCAGGACCGCGGCCGGCGTGGCTTTTCGAGCACCGCAGCGCAGCGGCCTTCTGGCCGTGAGCAGCGGAGCGGAAAAGAGACGCGTCGGATCGCCAGCAGCAGGCATTTGCAGACTGCCTCTCAGCGGATGGGCTCCCCGCGGCTTAGCCGCTGCAAGCCCTTCACGATCGCCCAGATGGTCCAGACCAGCCACCAAGCGCCGATCGCCCAAGGCACCACCATGAAGACCAGCCCGACGCCGAAGGTCAGCGCGCCGAGCCCGATCACCAGCGCATGCAGGACGACGATCGCAATGCCGGCCAGGATGCAGTGCCAGAAGATGCGTATCTGCCAGTCGAGGTGCGAGCGCACCAGGACCGATGCGCTGCCCCGCCGCAGGTAGGCCAGCACGACGCCGACCACCGCGGTGATCCCGGTGAAGAAGCCGGCGATGTAGAGCGCATAGTTCAGGTTGGCGACGAAGCGTCCGCCGTCCGAGCCGTAGGCGGCCGGCTCGTGGAGGCTCCAGTTCTCGATCGGACGATAGGTCATGGCGAAGCTCCTGTTGCGCGGCGGCGCGCGCGGCATTTCGCAAGTGCCGTGCCAGAGCGGAATGGCGGTTTTCCGGCGGCCGGCGACGGTTCAGCCGCGTGCGCTTTGCCTTTCGCGCCAAAGGATGGCGCAGCCGGTCACGCGATATGCTCGGGCGTCAGTGTCCAGGCGGCGCTCACGCTGCTGCCCGGGGGGATCAGCATCAAATGCGGCTTGTCCAGGAACTCGCCATCGAAGTCCTGCGGGCTGGCCAGGCCGTTCCAGGGCTCGATGCAGAGGAACGGCGCGGTCCCGTCGCCCACGATCTTCGACCAGATGCCGAGCTGGCTGAAGCCGGTCCAGCCGATCCGCAAGGCGGGGCCGTCCGGGATGCCGTAGCGCAGGCCGCGGCTGGCCGGCTCCTCCAGGATCACCGCGTCCTGCTCGAACAAAGCCGGCGTCAGCTGCAGCCTGCGGCCTTGCACCGGGGTCGGTGCCACGTCCGGGCGCAGCAGGCCGTCCTGGAGCCTGCGGATCGGCGCCGGCTCCTCGCTGTCGAACAGGATCTCGTGCGCCGACGCCGCGAGGCCGGGCTGCAGCGGCCACGCAAAAGCGGGGTGGGCGCCGAGCGAGGCGGGCAGCACGTCGAGACCGGGATTGGCGAGGTTGTAGCTCACGGTCAGGGTGGCGCCGCTGATGCCGTAGGCGATCTCGAGCCTGAAGGCGAACGGGTAGATCGCGCGGCTCTGCGCGTCATCCTCCAGCACCAGCCTGCACCCTGTCACATCCCGCTCGATGAAGGTGAAGGCGCGGTCGCGGGCGAAGCCGTGCTGGGTCAGCCTGGTGGGGGCGCCGCGATGCAGCAGCCGGTCGTTCGCGAGCCTTCCCACGATCGGGAACAGCACCGGAGCGTGCCGCGGCCATTCGGGGCCGGCCTGCCAGAGCAGCTCCCCGCCGGCCGGGGTGCTGATGGAGTGCAGCTCGGCGCCCTGCGCCGAGACCACGGCGGCGAGGCCTTCGCCCTGGATGGCATGCCGTTCGGTATCGCTCATCGCTCTGTCTCCTGCTCTGGTCGCGGCCGGGTGGGTTGCACCAGCGGGATGGTCGGACCAGCATGAAGCTTATGATTCCAACCCCTCAGGGCAAGCCCGGCCGGGCTGACCCGCCCGCCAGGCGCATCGCGATCATCGGCGGCGGTCTCAGCGGCACGCTGTTCGCGCTGCACATGCTGCGCGACCATCCGCGCGTGCCGGTCTGCCTCGACCTGATCGAGCCGCGCGAGACGCTGGGGGCAGGGCTCGCCTACGACACCGCCAACCCGTTGCTGCGGATCAACGTCTCGGCGGCGCGCATGGCGCTGTTCGAGGAGGATCGCACGCATTTCGACCAGTGGCTGCGCGCGCGCGGCCTGCCGGAAGATCCCGAGGCGGCGCGGCCGGACGGCACCCTGTTCCCCCGCCGCGGCCTGTTCGGCGCGTATGTCGCGGAGCTGCTGGCACGGCATGCCGCCGGTGCGAGCGGGTCGCGCGTGCGGCATGTCCGGGACATGGCCCGCTCGGTGGTCGCGGCACCGCAGCCGGCATTCGCTGTCAGCCTTGCCGGCGGCGAGACGGTCACCGCCGACATGGTGGTGCTGGCGACCAGCCATCCGCCGCCCGCGCTGCCGGCGCCGCTGCGCCACCTGCCGCCGCAGGCGACTGCGCGCCTGCTCGGCAATCCCTGGGACAGCCGGGCGCTGGCCGCGATCCCGGCCACGGCACGGGTTGTGGTGCTCGGCACCGGCCTGACCGGCTGCGACGTGATCGCCCTGCTGCGTGGCCAGGGTCATGCCGGGCCGATCGTCGGCCTGTCGCGGCATGGGCTGCTGCCCCGCGCGCGCACGACGCTGCCGGTCGAGGCGTTCGGCGACTTCACCACGGCGCCGGCCACGGACGCCCTGTCGCTGCTGCGGCGGGTGCGCGGCCTGATGGCCGAGTGCGCGGCCGGCGGGCGTCCCTGGGAGGATGTGATCGACGCCATGCGCAAGCAGGCCTTCGTGCTGTGGAACGCGCTGCCGCCGCATGAGCGGCGGCGGGCGTTGCGGCACCTGCGCGCGTTCTGGGACGTGCACCGGTTCCAGTGCGCGCCGCAGATCGACGATGCGTTACGCGCGGCGCAGGCCGCGGGGCAGCTCGAGATCGTGGCAGCAACGCTGCTCGGCGTCGAGACGGCGCCGGATGGCAGCCTCGCCCTGGAACTGCATCCGCGCCATGCCGACGCCATCGCCCGCCGCCGGCTGCGGGCGGACTTCGTCGTCAACTGCACCGGGCCGGCGCATGGCGGCGTGCTGCGCTCCAATCCGCTGCTCGGCGGCATGGCGGCGGCCGGCATGCTGACGGCTGACGCAACCGGCCTGGGGCTCGCCGTCGATGCGAGAGCCCACCTGCTGCGGCCGGACGGCAGCGCCTGGCCGCGGCTCTTCGTGGTCGGACCGCTGGCGCGCGGCACTTTCGGCGAGCTGATGGGTCTGCCGCAGATCTCGATGCAGCCGCGCGCGCTGGCAGCCCATGTCGCCGAGATGCTGGCGGCGTGAAGCCGGAGCTCCGCTTCAACGCCTTCACCATGAACTGCATCGGGCACCAGTCGCCCGGGCTGTGGACGCATCCGCGCTGCCGCTCGACGCAGTTCAACACGCTGGCGTACTGGACCGACCTTGCCCGCATCCTGGAGCGGGGGCTGTTCGAAGGCGTGTTCCTGGCCGATGTGCTCGGCGTCTATGACGTGTTCGGCGGCAGCGCGGATGCGGCGCTGCGTGCCGCCACCCAGGTCCCGGCCGGCGACCCGATGCTGGTGATCCCGGCGATGGCGATGGTGACAAGCGAGCTGGGATTCGGCGTCACCTCGAGCCTGTCCTACGAGCCGGTGTTCCCGTTCGCCCGGCGCATGTCCACGCTCGACCACCTGACCGGCGGCCGCATCGGCTGGAACATCGTGACGTCGTACCTGGACAGCGCCGCCCGCGCTGCGGGCCAACAGCGGCAGCGCGCCCACGACGACCGCTATGACGTCGCCGAGGACTATATGCAGGCGATCCTGGCACTCTGGGAGCGGAGCTGGGAGGACCGCGCGGTGCTGCGGGATACGGCGCGCGGGATCTATGCGGACCCGGCGCGCGTGCATCGCATCCGGCATGACGGGCCGCATGTGCAGCTCGACGCGATCCACCTGCAGGAGCCGTCGCCGCAGCGCACGCCGGTGCTGTACCAGGCCGGCAGCTCGCCACGTGGCCGGGAGTTCGCGGCGCGCTACGCCGAGTGCGTGTTCGTCTCCGGCCCGACGGCGGCCATCGTCGGCGCCCGTGCGGATGCGATCCGGGCGCTGGCCCGGGCGGCCGGGCGGGATGCGGCGGCGATCCGCTGCTTCTCGCTCGCCACCGTGATCGTGGCCGAGACCGACCGGCAGGCGCAGGACCTGCAGCAGGAGTATCGCGCGCATGTCAGCCACGAGGGGGCGCTCGCCCTGATGTCTGGCTGGACCGGCATCGACCTGTCCAGGCTGCCGCTCGACCAGGCCATCCGGCATGTGGAGAATGATGCCGGTCGCTCGGCGCTGGACAACATCACCCGGGCCGACCCCGATCGGCGCTGGACGGTGCGCGACGTGGCCGAGCATGTCGGCATCGGCGGGATCGGCCCGGTCTTCGTGGGCTCGGCGGCGAGCGTCGCGGATCAGGTCGAGGGCTGGGCGGCCGAGAGCGGCATCGAGGGGTTCAACCTGTGCCAGGTCGTGGCGCACGAGACCTTCGAGGCGGTCGGGCGCTGGCTGGTGCCGGAGCTGCAGCGGCGGGGCCGATTCAAGCGTTCCTATCGCCCCGGGACGCTACGAGAGAAGCTTGGCGGCGCTGGTCCGGGGCGCCGGCGAGTAGAGAATTGACCTTCAGGATTGGGTTTAAGGTGCTATTGCTGATCAACATTGCTGTGTTATGAGAAAATACTTGAAAATACCGCGTGCCGTCCGGCCTCGCGTGCTGTAGGGTCGCTTACGGTTAAATTTCTAACCGGGGCAAGATCTCGGTTCTGTTTCGCGTGTGTGCCTTCCGGTTCCCGAAAATAGAAGTGATGATGTCCCGCCTGTGCGCGGGAATTTTGCCGGTAACGGAGATACGCTAATGTCGACAGGTACGGTTAAGTGGTTCAACACCCAGAAAGGCTTCGGTTTCATCGAGCCGACTGACGGCTCCAAGGACGTGTTCGTGCATGTCTCGGCCGTCGAGCGCGCCGGGCTCGCGACCCTGAATGAGGGCCAGAAGCTCAGCTATGAGCTCGAGCGTGGCCAGCAGGGCAAGGTCTCGGCCGTCAATCTTCAGGCGACCTGATCAACTGGCGGCGCTTCGGCGCCGCCAGCACTTTCTGCTGGGATGCTTTCGCGTTGAGGAAGGCCCGCTTTTTGGAGAAAGATTGAGTGGCTAAACACAAGTTTGCCGTCGGCGACCGCGTCGCGCTGCTGCACAACAGCTCGAATATCAATGTCCGCCCCGGGGTCTACACGATCGTGCGCGCGATGCCGGTGACCAACGAGGGCTGCCAGTATCGCGCCAAGAATTCGATGGACAACCACGAGCGCGTTTTCGACGAGGTCCAGCTCCGCCAGGCCTGACGGATTTGCCTGCAGGCGCTTGCCGATCACCACCCGATCCCGGACTGTTCCGCCGACAACGGTGAGCCGTGTCCGAAGGAGGAGCAGTGGCCGACGCGCGCGGATGGTGTCCGGACCTGTTCACGCCGATGCAGTCCGGCGACGGCTGGCTGATCCGCCTCAAGCCGAGGCTGGCCCGTATTACGGTGCGGCAGGCTTTCGCGGTCGCACAGGTTGCCAGGGCGTCCGGCAATGGACTGATCGACCTCACCGGGCGCGGTAACCTGCAATTGCGGGGCCTGACGCCCGACACGGCGGAGCACGCGGCCCGGCAGCTTGTCGCCGCCGGCCTTGCCGATCCCGATCCGGCGCGCGAACGCCGCCGCAATCTCATCGTCTCGCCCCTGATGCCGGCTCCGGCGGTCGCCGTGGCCGAGGCGCTGGCCACCACCATCGAGTGCGCCGCATGGCTCGACGCGCTGCCGGCGAAATTTGCCTTCGGCGTCAGCGCCGGGCGATTTCCGCTCGCGGACGACCAGGCCGACCTCCTCGTCCGGCCGCAGGGCGATACATGGCGCCTCTTCCTCGGCGGCCATACGCGCGATGCATCAGCTGCCGCCGTGCCGGCCGTCGCGCTGTCGATGGTACGCGCGCTGCCACCGACGCGAAGGCGTCCGCACGCCGCGCCCCGCGCCCCTCGCCCGATCGGCCCGCATGTCGTCGGCTGGCATCCCGAGGCCGGCGCCTTCGGCTTCGGCCTGCCGTTCGGGCAACTGGATTCCGGCCTGCTGACGCGCCTGGCGTCGCTCGCCGCACGCGATGGTGATGGCCTGCTGCATCTCACGACCTGGCGGGCGATGCTGGTCGCGGGGATCGACCCGGCTGCGGTGCCGGCGCTGCGCGATGCCCTGGACGGGCTGGTGCAGGACCCCGGCGATCCGCGCCTACTGGTCAATGCCTGCATCGGCTCGGCCGGCTGCAGCAGCGGCAAGGTTGACGCGCGGGCCGACGCCCTCGCTCTGCTGCGCCTGGGGGTGCGCGCACCCTCGATCCACGTGTCCGGCTGCGCCAAGGGGTGCGCGCATCCCGGGCCGGCAGCACTGACGCTGGTCGGCAGGGGGATCCGGGACGGCCGTGGGCTGTACGGACTGGTGCGGGATGGGCGGGCAGGCGATACAGCGCTGGCCGACGGGCTCGACTGCATGCAACTCGTCGGGAGACTCGGCAGGAGCGCAGACCCGTCTTGAGCGATACAGACTTTCGAACCGTCTCTGCGACCGGGTACGAGCGGGACGGCGACGCGATCTATGCGCGCTCCTTTGCCATCATCCGTGCCGAGGCCGACCTTTCCGGGTTCACGGCCGACGAGGTGCCGCTCGCGGTGCGCGTGATCCACGCCTGCGGCATGGTCGAGCTGGCTGCGAGCCTGCGCTTCAGCCCGGGCTTTGTCGCCGTCGCCCGGGAAGCCCTGCGCGGTGGCTGTCCGGTGCTGTGCGACTCCGAGATGGTCGCGCACGGCATCACCCGTGCCCGCCTGCCGGCCGGCAACGAGGTCATCTGCACGTTGCGCGATCCGCGCACCCCCGGGCTGGCCCGCACCCTTGCAACAACGCGCTCGGCGGCGGCGCTGCAGCTCTGGGGCGACCGCCTGGCCGGGGCCGTGGTCGCGATCGGCAACGCGCCGACGGCCCTGTTCCACCTGCTCGAGATGCTGGCGGAGGGCGCCCCCGCTCCGGCCGCGATCATCGGCATGCCGGTCGGCTTCGTCGGTGCCGCCGAGAGCAAGCAGGCGCTGGAGGCGTTCGGCCGGGTGCCCTATGCCATCGTCGCCGGGCGCCAAGGCGGCAGCGCGATGGCCGCCGGCTGCCTGAACGCGCTCGCGAGCCGGGCGGAGTGAGCGGCACCCTGCATGTCGTCGGCATGGGTCCTGGCGATCCCGAGCTGCTGACGCTGAAGGCGCTCCGGCTGATCGAGGCGGCGCCGGTGGTGGCGTACTTCGCCAAGCGTGGCCGCACCGGGCATGCGCGGCGTATCGCCGGCGACCGGATCGACCCGCGGGCCGAGCTGCTGCGCTTCGAATACCCGTTCACCACCGAGCTGTCGGTCGCCGATCCGCGCTACCTGGCCGAGATCGGCATTTTCTACGAAGCCAGCGCGGCACGGCTCGCCGAACGCCTGGCCCTGGGCCGCGACGTGGCGTTGCTGTGCGAGGGCGACCCATTCTTCTACGGTTCGGCGATGTACCTGTTCGACCGGCTGCACCGGGAGTTCCCGTTCGAGATCGTGCCCGGCGTCACCGGCATGAGCGGCTGCTGGTCGGCCGCCGGGGTGCCGTTCACGCACGGCGACGACGTGCTGCTGGTGCTGCCCGGAACCCTCGACCGGCAGACGCTGGCGGCGCGGCTCGCGATCGGGGACGCCGCCGTCATCATGAAGGTCGGCAGCAACCTCGCGAAGATCCAGGCGGCGCTGGACGATGCCGGGCTGCTGTCGCGCGCGATCTATGTCGAGAGCGGCATGATGCCGGGGCAGCGCATCATGCCGCTCGCCGAGATGGCCGGGCAGGCGGCGCCCTATTTCTCGATGGTCCTGGTGCCGGGGAGAAGGCGCGCACGATGACCGGCCGGCTCGTGATCGTCGGCCTCGGGCCAGGGGATCCTTCGCTGCGTACGCCGCAGGTCAGCGCGGCGCTGGCTGCTGCCACGGACCTGGTCGGCTACGGGCCCTATCTGCAGCGCATCGAAGGCGCCCTGGGTGCGATCCGGCACACGTCCGACAATCGCCAGGAGCTCGACCGGGCCCGGCATGCCCTGTCGCTGGCGGCCGAGGGGCGGCGGGTCGCGGTGGTGTCGTCCGGCGACGCCGGGGTGTTCGCCATGGCGAGCGCGGTGTTCGAGGCGATCGAGCACGGCGATCCCGCCTGGCGGCGGCTCGATGTCGCGGTGATGCCGGGGATCTCGGCGATGCTCGCGGTGGCGGCCCGGCTGGGTGCGCCGCTCGGGCACGATTTCTGCGTGCTCTCGCTGTCGGACAACCTCAAGCCCTGGCCGGTGGTGCTGCGTCGGCTGCAGGCGGCGGCGGCGGCGGGGCTCGGCATGGCGCTGTACAATCCGGTTTCGGCCGCTCGTCCGTGGCAACTGGGAGAGGCGCTCGATGCCTTGCGCGCGCTGCTGCCCGGGACCGTGCCGGTGGTGTTCGCGACCGCAATCAGTCGTCCGGAGGAGCGCATCGTGCTGACCGATCTCGCCGACGCGAGCCCGGAGCAGGCGGACATGCGTACGCTGGTCCTGGTCGGCACCGAGGCGACGCGGAGCATCGCGCGCGGGGAGGGCCGCACGCCGTGGCTCTATGCGCCGCGCGGCGCCGGGGCGGCCTGATGCAGGCGTTCGATCCAGTCCCAGGCCGCCGCGGCATCCGGCACCTCGCTGCCGGCGGGTGCGGCCTCCGGGCGCCGGATCATCACGACCGGGATGCCTGCCTCGCGCGCGGCCTGCAGCTTCGGCGCGGTGGCGTCGCCGCCGGAGTTCTTGGTGACCAGGATGTCGATGCAGTGGCGCGCCAGCAGCGCGCGCTCGTCCTGCAGCCTGAACGGGCCACGGTCCAGCAGCAGCACGGCCGGCGGCGTCCGATCGGCATCGGGCGGATCGATGCAGCGGATCACGTAGCGATGCTGCGGGGCTTGCCGGAACGGCACCAGATCCTTGGCGCCGAGCGTCAGCAGCACCGTCCGGGGCGCGTCCGCGAGCAGCATGCGGGCGGCGTGACCGGTGTCCTCCGCCTTGGTCCAGCGATCGCCGGGCCGCGATGTCCAGGGCGGCCGGGCAATCCGCAGCAGCGGGATCGCGGCGCTGGCTGCGGCCTGCCCGGCGTTCCGGCTGATCGTCGCAGCATAGGGATGCGTCGCATCGACGAGCGCCGCGATGCCCTCTCGCTCCAGCCAATCGGCGAGGCCGGCCGCGCCGCCGAAGCCGCCGATCCGGTGCATGATGCCCGGCAGCGCCGGTGTGCGCGTGACACCGGCAAGCGAGTAGGTTGCCACGAAACGGGGGTCGTTGCGCAGGCGCTGCGCCAGCGAAAATCCTTCGCCGGTGCCCCCCAGGATGAGCACGCGCAGGGCCCTGCTCCGGATCGGGCGCGATGAGCCGGTCGCCATGGCTGTCCATTCTGGGGATCGGCGAGGATGGTGTCGATGGCCTGTCCGGCCAGGCCCGCGGCCTGCTGTCGGAGGCGGAGTTCGTCTTCGGGGGCACCCGGCATCTGGCCCTTGCGCGCGAGCTGATCCATGGCGAGGCGGCGGCGTGGCCGGTGCCGCTTGGCGATCCGGCGGCGCTGCTGCTATCCCGGCGCCCTCGACGCTGCGTCGTGCTCGCGTCCGGCGACCCGTTCTGGTTCGGCATCGGCAGCCTGCTGGCGCGCGGCATCCCGGCCGACGAGTTCATCTGCCTGCCGCAGCCCTCCGCTTTTTCGCTGGCCTGCGCGCGCCTTGGCTGGAGCCTGCAGACAACCCGCACGCTGTCGGTGTGCGGCCGGCCGGTCGAGGCGCTGGTGCCGGCCCTGCAGCCGGCGGCCAGGCTGCTGGTGCTGTGCGCCGACGCCGCCAGCCCGGCCGCCATCGCCGGCCTGCTGGCCGGACGCGGCTTCGGGGCTGCGACGCTGCACCTGATGCAGGCGCTCGGCGGCCCGCGCGAGCGGATCGTGACGCGGCAGGCCGACCAGACGCTGCCCGGCGAGATCGACCCGCTGACCCTGCTGGCCATCGCGCTGCCCACCGGCGCCGAGGCAAGTGCGCTGCCGCTCGCCTGCGGCCTGGACGATGCCGCCTTCGAGCATGACGGCCAGATGACGCGTCGGGAAATCCGGGCCCTGACCCTCTCGGCGCTGGCGCCACGGCAGGGCGAACTGCTTTGGGATATCGGCTGCGGCTCCGGCGCGATCGCGATCGAATGGATGCTGTGCCACCCGGCATGCCGGGCGGTCGGCATCGAGCCCGACCCGGCGCGGCGGGCGCGAGCGGCGCGCAATGCGCGGGCCCTCGGTGTGCCGGGGCTGCAGCTGCACGCGGGCGCGGCCCCGCTGGCGCTCGACGGGCTGCCGCCTCCGGATGCGGTGTTCATCGGCGGCGGCGCCAGCGATCCCGGCGTGCTCGATGCCGCCTGCCTCGCCTTGCGGTCTGGCGGCCGGCTGGTGGCGAACGCCGTGACGCTCGAAACCGAGGCGCTGCTGATAGCCCACCAGGCCCGCCACGGCGGGACGCTCACCCGGTTCGGCATCGACCGGCTGGACACGATCGGCAGCATGCACGCGCTGCGCCCGGCCATGCGCATCCTGCAATGGGCGTGGCATGGCTGAGAGCGTCAGGTGTCTCCAAGAAGGCTCTGACCGGATCGTGGCCGGGCTGGGCTGCCGGCGTCAGATCCCGGCGGCGGCCGTGGTGGCACTGGTGCGGGCCTGCGCTGCCGAGGCCGGCCGGATGCCCGATCTGCTGGCGGTGCCGGACTTCAAGCGCGACGAGCCCGGCCTGCACCAGGCGGCACGCCTGCTCGGCCTGGAGCTGAGGCGGGTGCCGAGCGAGGCTTTGCGCGAGCAGCAGCCGCGCTGCGTGACCCGGTCGGAGCGCGTCGAAGCTGCGGTCGGGCTGCACAGCGTGGCAGAGGCCTGCGCGCTGGCCGCACTCGGTCCGCAGGCGCACCTGCTGCTGCCACGCCGGTCCGCGGCGGGCGTGACCTGTGCTTTCGCGTCGGGCGGCGAGCCATGAGTGTGCATTTCATCGGCGCCGGGCCGGGGGCTGCCGACCTGCTGACGCTGCGCGGACGCGACCTGCTGGCGGCGTGCCCGGTATGCCTGTATGCGGGCTCGATCGTGCCCCGGGCGATGCTGGCGCATTGCCCGCCGGACGCCCGGCTGGTCGATACCGCTTCGATGCATCTCGATGCGATCGAGGCCGAGTTCCACCGCGCGCATGCGGCGGCCCAGGATGTTGCGCGCCTGCAGTCCGGCGACCTGTCGATCTACAGCGCGCTGGCCGAGCAGCTGCGCCGGCTGGACCGCGCCGGCATCCCGTACACGCTCACCCCCGGCGTGCCGGCATTCGCGGCGGCGTCGGCGGCACTCGGCTGCGAGCTGACGCTGCCCGGCATCGCCCAGAGCGTGGTGCTGACACGCCTGTCCGGCCGCGCCTCGGCGATGCCGGAGCGCGAGACGCTGGCCGCGTATGCCGCGACCGGGGCGACGCTCGCGATCCACCTCGGCATCCACGGCATTGCCGGGATCGTCGCCGAGCTGGTGCCGTTCTATGGCTCCGAGGGGCCGGTGGCGGTGGTGGCGCGCGCCTCATGGCCGGACCAGCGCATCGTG
Source organism: Lichenicoccus sp. (assembly GCF_965277665.1). Classification (GTDB taxonomy): domain Bacteria; phylum Pseudomonadota; class Alphaproteobacteria; order Acetobacterales; family Acetobacteraceae; genus Lichenicoccus. Next base: position 2,864,692 of record NZ_OZ255835.1, on the reverse strand, counting down.
CGCGGCACCCTCGGGAGCATCGCGGCGATGCTGGCGAGCGAGCCGATCGAGCGCACCGCGCTGGTCCTGGTCGGGCCGGCGCTGGCCGGCGAGACGACCATCGAGAGCGCGCTCTACCGTCCGGACTACGTCCGGCGCTTTCGCAACGGCGTCATCCCGCAGCGCCCGGACACCAGGCCCTGAGCGTCGAACAGCACGATCTCGAGCGCGACCGGCACGTCGCCGAGCACGTGGGCTGCGACCTGCCAGGCATCGGCCGCGATCCGATCGCCCAGCGCAATGCCGTCCTCGCGCGCGATCGCGAAGGCCTCGGCGGCCGTGTTGGCGCCGGCGATGCGCATGACGTTTGCCGCCGCTACGCCCGCCTCGGCGGCGATGTCGCTGAGCGCCTGCCGATCCACGCTGCCGCGGCCGGAATGCAGGTCCAGCCGGCCCTGCGCCAGCTTGGTGATCTTGCCGATGCCGCCGGCGATGCTGATGCGCGGCACCGGGTGCCGCTTCAGGTATTTCAGCATGCCGCCGGCAAAGTCGCCCATCTCGATCAGCGCGGTCTCCTCCAGGCCGTGCAGCCGCTGGATCGCCGCCTCCGAGGTCCGTCCCGTGCTGCCTGCGACATGCTCCAGCTTGATGGCGCGGGCCACGTCGATGCCGCGCCGGATGCTGTCGATCCAGGCGGCGCAGGAGAATGGCACCACGATGCCGGTGGTGCCGAGGATCGAGAGGCCGCCGACGATGCCGAGCCGGCCGTTCAAGGTGTGCCGCGCCAGCGCCTCGCCGCCCGGGATGCTCAGCGTCACCAGCGCGTCCGGGGAGGATCGCAGCGAGGCCAGCGCCGCCTCGATCATGCGTCGTGGCCCCGGATTGATTGCGGGCTCGCCGGGCGGCAGCGGCAGGCCGGGCCGGGTGACGGTGCCGATGCCGGGGCCGGCCCGAAACCGCACGCCGCTGCCGGGATCGAGCAGGCGTATCTCGGCACGTACCAGTGCGCCGTGCGTCACGTCCGGATCGTCGCCCGCGTCCTTGATCACCCCGGCGCTGGCGACGCCGTTGGCGAGCCGGTGCTCCGCGAGCGCAAAGCTCGGCGCGGCGCCGTTCGGCAGCGCGATCGAGACCGGATCGGGAAAGCTCCCATCCAGCAGGGCGGCATAGGCGGCCTTGGCGGCGGCCGTGGCGCAGGCCCCGGTGGTCCAGCCGCGGCGCAGCGGTCCTTTCGGTTTCAGCTCGTCCGGCGTGGGGCCGTCTGGTGTCATCGCGCTCCCGGCGTCGCGTCCTGGCGTCGCATGGCATGACGCGCGGGCTGATGATAGCAGCGCCACGGTCCGGAAGCGGCAAGACGCTGGTGACGCTGGCCGTGCTCGGCGCACTTCGACGGCGCGGCCTCGCCGTGCGCGCCGCGAAGTCGGGGCCGGACTATATCGATCCGGGGTTCCACGCGGCCTGTCTCGGCACGCCTTGCCTCAACCTCGATAGCTGGGCGATGCCGCCCGCGCTGCTCGACCGGCTCGCGGCCGACCTCTCGGATGCGGCGCCGCTGCTGGTGGTCGAGGCGGCGATGGGGCTGTTCGACGGCGTCGCCGGACCGGCCGGCCAACGTGGCCGTCCGGCTGATATTGCAAGCCGTCTGGGCCTGCCGGTGCTGCTGGTGCTGGACATCTCCGGCCAGTCGCAATCGGCGGCCGCGGTGGCGCGCGGCTTTGCGCTGCACGAGGCGGGCGTGCGGGTGGCCGGCGTGGTGCTCAACCGCGCGGCCTCGGCGCGACATCGCGACGGTGCCGCGGCTGCCATCGAGGCGGCGGGGCTGCCGGTCCTGGGTTGCCTGCTGCGCGATCCGGCGCTCGCCCTGCCGGAGCGCCATCTCGGCCTGGTGCAGGCGCAGGAGCATGCGGCGCTGGCTGGCTTCCTGGACGAGCTGGCGTCGCGGGCGGAAGCGGCTCTGGACCTCGATGCCATCCTGGATGTCATGGCGCCGCTGGCGATCGCGGGGAGCCGGGTGCCGCCGGCGCTGCCGCCGCCCGGGCAGCGGATCGCGCTCGCCCGCGACGACGCGTTCAGCTTCCTCTACCCGCACGTGGCGCAGGGCTGGCGGGATGCCGGCGCCGAGATCGTCGCGTTCTCGCCGCTGGCCGATGCAGCTCCGCCCGCGGACTGCGACTGCTGCTGGCTGCCCGGCGGCTACCCGGAACTGCACGCCGGCCGGCTCGCGCAGAACAGCCGCTTCCTCGACGGCCTGCGCCGCTTTGCCGCGATGCGGCCGGTGCATGGCGAGTGCGGCGGCTACATGGTGCTGGGCGAGACGCTGGAGGATGCGGATGGTGTCGTGCACCCAATGGCGGCGCTCCTCGGGCACGCCACCAGCTTCGCCCGCCGCCGGCTCGCCCTCGGCTATCGCGAGGCGTTCCTGGTGCAGGAAACGGTCCTCGGACCTGCCGGGGCCATCTTGCGCGGTCACGAGTTCCACTATGCGCGGGTGACCGATGCGGGCTCCGATCGTCCGCTGGCCCGGCTTCGCGATGCCGCCGGCCACGACCTGGGCGACGCCGGCGGCGTGCGCGGCTTCGTCAGCGGCTCCTTCTTCCACGCCATCGCGGCGTTTCCATCATGATTGGGGCCGGCATGACGCAGTTCTCCTCGATCGACGCCCTGCGCGCGGCCTGCCGGGATGTGCCGCCGCCGGACCGGGCGGCCGCGGCGGCAGTGGCGTCACGGCAGGCGACGCTGACCAAGCCGCCGGGCAGCCTCGGGGTGCTGGAGCAGGTGGTCGGCTGGCTTGCCACATGGCAGCGGCGCGCGATGCCGCGGCTGGACCGTGTCGAGATCCTGGTCTTCGCCGGCAACCACGGCGTCGTGGCGCAAGGTGTGTCGCCCTATCCGGCTTCGGTGACCGCGCAGATGGTCGACAACTTCGCCGCCCGGGGCGCCGCCATCAACCAGCTCGCCCGGATCGCCGGGGCCGCGCTGCGCGTGGTGCCGCTGTCGCTGGAGCGGCCGACTTCCGACCTGTCGCAGGCGCCGGCGATGAGCGAAACCGAGTTCCTCGAAGCGGTACAGGCGGGGCACGCGGCGGTGCGCCCGGACAGCGACCTGCTCTGTCTTGGCGAGATGGGGATCGGCAACACCACGGCAGCCGCCTGTCTTGCGGCGGCGCTGCATGGCGACGGCAGTGCCTCGCCCTGGACCGGCCGCGGCACCGGGCTCGACGATGCGGGGCTGCAGCGCAAGCAGGCGGTGGTGGCGGCGGCCCTCGACCGGCATGCGGCGGTCCTGGACGATCCGCTGCAGGCGGCGCGATGCCTGGGCGGCCGCGAGCTGGCAGCGCTGCTGGGCGCCACGCTGGCGGCGCGCGAGATCGGCGTGCCGGTGCTGCTCGACGGCTATGTCTGCACCGCTTCGGTGGCGCCGCTGGCGCGGCTTGCCCCCGGCGGCCTGGCGCACACATGGCTCGCGCATGTCTCCGCCGAGCCGGGCCACCGGCTGCTGGCGCGCGGCCTCGGGCTGTCGCCGCTGCTCGATCTCGGCCTGCGCCTGGGCGAGGCCTCGGGTGCTGCCCTCGCGGTGCCCCTGCTGCGTGCGGCACTCGCCTGCCACGCCGGCATGGCGAGCTTCGCCGAGGCCGGGGTAGATGGATGCTGCTCCAGGACGACGCCATGATCCGGCGCCTGCGCACCGATCTGGCGGTCACCCTCGGCTTCTTCACCCGGCTGCCGGTCGGCTGGCTGATGCCGCGCGCTCCGGGCATCGCCATGGGCGGCGCGGTCTGGGCGTTCCCGATCGCAGGCGCGCTGGTCGGCGTGATCGGCGCCTGTGCCTACGCGGCGGCGTGCCGGATCGGGCTGTCGCCGCTGCTGGGCGCCTGCTGGACGCTGGCTGCGATGCTGCTGCTGACCGGCGGCCTGCACGAGGACGGCCTCGCCGACATGGTGGACGGTCTCGGCGGCGGCCAGTCGGTCGATCGACGCCTTGCCATCATGCATGACAGCCGGATCGGCAGCTACGGCGCGCTGGCCTTGCTGGTGAGCAGCCTCACGCGCATCGCGGCCGTGGCGACGCTGGCCGATCCGGCGCGGGTCGCCGTGGCGCTCATCGCCTCCTGCATGCTGTCGCGGGCCGCGATCATCCTGGTGGCGATGCTGAGTTTGCCCGCACGCACCGGCGGCCTGGCGGCGCTGCTGCAACCGATCGGGCGCCGCGCGGCGGGCCTGGGACTGGTCCTGGCGGTGATCGCAACCCCGCTGCTGGTTGCGCTGCGGCTCGCGCCTTGGCTGCTGGCGGGCGCGTTGCTGTGCGGCGTCGGCATGGCGCGGTTCTGCCGGCTCCGGCTCGGCGGTCATACCGGCGATGTGCTCGGCGCCTGCTCCGTGCTGGCGGAGACCGTGCTGCTCCTGTGCGCCGGTGCTCAACTAGAGCAAGACCGGCTCTAGCAGGCTGCTGAAAAAGCAACGTCAGGGCGCTGCCCTGGTCCCGCTGGGGCCGAAGGCCCCAGACCCCGATTCTAAAAATACAGGGATTTCAAAGGCTAGCCTTTGATGGGGTCCAGGGGCGAAGCCCTTGGCCTGCTTTGGTTTCATAGCGACTGCATCGTTCTCGGGTTTTTCAGCACCCTGCTAGAGGCCAGCGTCAGCGCCTGCCCGGCGAGGAAATCCATCGCGGGTGCCGCAAGATCCACCGGCACGTCGCGCAGCAGCGGCGACAGGACCCTCAGCGGGCCGCCATGCGATACCACGATGGCAGATCGTGCATCAGCGCGCAGCATGCCGTGGAAGCGGCCGACCCGCTCGACCAGGGCCGCGCCGGTTTCGCCGCCTGGCGGCGCGAAGGCGAGCAGGTCGCCAGCCCAGAGATCGAGTGCCGCGCGCGGCACCTGATCCCAGCTCAGGCCTTCCCAGTCACCGAAATCGAGCTCCTGCAGGCGTTCGTCGACCCTGACCTGCAAGCCGAGCCGGGCCGCGAGCCGTCTGGCGGGCGCTGCGCACCGCCGGCTCGGCGAGGTCCAGAGCAGCGCATCGCGGAGGACCGGCAAAGTGAGTGCGTCGATCTCCGCCTGCCAGCCCGGTCGCAGCTCCGGGTCGAGGCGCCCGTAGCATAGGCCGGCCTCCGGGAGCGCCGGCCTGGGATGGCGAAGCAGCACGATGGTCGTCACGGGATTGCACGATACGACAGGTGTGTTAAGTCCAATATCCGCGGCGGCTGGGGTAGAGCATGATAGGGCGTTCTCCGGAAGTGAAACGACGTCGCCTGGTCGAGGTCTGTCTCGCGCTGGCGCTGGTGTTCGGCGTCGCCGCTGTCCTGGTCGGCCAGGGCCATCAGCCGCTGCAGCTGTCCGGCCGCCTGCTCGCGGCGAGCACGCAGTAGCAGCGTTCGCGTCGGCTCGGGCTGGTAGGGCCGTCTTCGTTACAACTCCATTTCCGATACAAGTGCGTAAGCATTGCGGGCATTCAATGCTTGCCCTTGCCTTCACCAACCCGATCCGGCAAGGCTCGTGCCGAAGTGCTTCGCTCTCTCGCCGGTACGGCGACAAGATGCTGATGCAGCCGATGCACCGATGAACGGGCAGGGCAGTCCGGGAGCGATGGCGACGTGGAATCGGCACAGATCTATCATGTGAAGCCGTCCCTGGCCGCATCGGCGGTGGTCAACGCCGCGCGCTACCGGCTGATGTCGAACCATGCGGTCAACGATGCCGACGGCTTCTGGCATGAGGAGGCGCGCCGCCTGGACTGGATCCGGACGCCCGAGCTTGCCGGCAACAGCAGCTTCGACGGCGATGTGCGGGTGTCCTGGTTCGCCGACGGCATCCTGAACGTCTCGGTCAACTGCCTGGACCGGCATCTCGACCAGCATGGCGACCGTGCCGCGCTGATCTGGCAGGGCGAGGCCGAGGATGACAGCCGGACGCTGACCTACCGGCAGCTGCATGCCGAGGTGTGCCGGCTGGCGAATGCGTTGCGGGCGCTGGGCATCCGGAAGGGCGACCGGGTTGCGATCTATCTGCCGATGGTGCCCGAGGGGGCGATCGCGATGCTCGCCTGCGCGCGCATCGGCGCGGTGCATGTGGTGATGTTCGCGGGTTTCTCGGCGCTGGGAATCGCCGACCGGTTGGGCGATTGCGGCGCGCGCCTGGTGATCACCGCCGACGAGGGGCGCCGTGCCGGCAAGCGGGTGCCGCTCAAGGCCTGCATCGACGAGGCGCTGTCGCTTGCTGTGGAGAGCGGGGGCGGGACCGGGTCCGGCCACAAGGTCGAGCATGTGCTGGTGCTGCGCCTGACCGGTGCCCCGGTCGCCATGAAGAAGCGGCGCGACCTCGACTATGCCGCCACCGTGCGCGGGCAGTCCGACCGGTGCGAGCCGGAGCCGATGGGCGGCGAGGACCCGCTGCTGCTGCTCTACACCTCGGGCAGCACCGGCAAGCCGAAGGGGCTGCTGCACACCACCGCCGGCTACCTGCTGTGGGCCCGCTTCACCCACGAGGCGGTGTTCGACTACAGGCCCGGCGAGGTGTTCTGGTGCACCGCCGACATCGGCTGGGTGACCGGCCACAGCTATGTCGTGTACGGCCCGCTGGCCAATGCCGGCACCACGCTGATCTTCGAGGGCAACCCGTCCTGGCCGGAGCCGGGCCGCTGGTGGCGCATCATCGACAAGTACCAGGTGGCGAGCTTCTATACCGCGCCGACGGCGATCCGCTCGATGATGCGCGACGATCCGAGCTTCCTGCACGCGACCTCACGCAAGTCGCTGCGTGTGCTGGGCACCGTCGGCGAGCCGATCAATCCGGAAGCCTGGCTGTGGTACTACCACGAGGTCGGTGGCGAGCGCTGCGCCGTGGTCGATACCTGGTGGCAGACCGAGACCGGCGGCATCATGATCGCGCCGCTGCCCGGTGCGATCGCGCAGAAGCCGGGCTCGGCGACGCTGCCGCTGCCCGGCGTGTGCCCGGTGCTGGTCGACGAGAAGGGCCAGGAGCTCGAGGGCGAGGCCGAGGGCCATCTCTGCATCAGCCGCTCCTGGCCGGGGCAGGCGCGCACCATCTGGGGCGACCATGCCCGCTACGTGCAGACCTATTTCAGCACCTATCCCGGCTACTATTTCACCGGCGACGGCGCGCGCCGCGACAGCGACGGCTATTACTGGATCACCGGGCGCGTCGACGACGTGATCAACGTCTCCGGCCATCGCATCGGCAGCGCCGAGGTGGAGGGCGCCCTCGACACCCACGACGCGGTCGCCGAGGCCGCGGTGATCGGCGTGCCGCACGACATCAAGGGGCAGGCGCTGTTTGCCTTCGTCGTGCTGAAAGCGCGCGAGGATGTCCCGCTGAAAGCGCGCGAGGATGTCCCGCTGAAAGCGCGCGAGGGCGCGTCGGGCATCGAGGCCGAGCTCGCGCGTCATGTCGGCCAGGTGCTCGGCCGCTACGCAGCACCCGACACGGTGCTGCTGGCGCCCGAACTGCCCAAGACACGATCCGGCAAGATCATGCGACGCATCCTGCGCAAGATCGCCACCCGCGACACCGCCGAACTCGGCGACACCACCACGCTCGCCGATCCGGCGATCGTGCAGGAACTGATCAAAAGGCTGGAGGAACGGTCCTGAGCTCCGCCGCGACAGCACCCCGGTTTTCCACAGCACTCGGCGCCACTCCCGGCGCGCACCTCCCGATCCAGACCAACATCCCGGGACGGCTCGACCGCCTGCCCTGGAGCCGGTTCCACATGCTGGTGGTGGTGGCGCTCGGCATCACCTGGATTCTGGACGGGCTCGAGGTGACCATCGTGGGCTCGATCGCGCCGATCCTGCAGGATCATCGAACCTTGTCGATGACGCCGAGCGAAATCGGCAGCTCGGCCTCTCTGTACGTGGTCGGCGCGGTGGTCGGCGCGCTGATCTTCGGCTGGCTGACCGACAAGGTCGGGCGCAAGGCGATCTTCACGCTGACGCTCGCGGTCTATATCGGCGGCGTGCTGCTGTCGGCGTGCTCGTGGAATTTCGCGAGCTTCGCACTGTTCCGCTTCATCACCGGGCTCGGCATCGGCGGCGAGTATTCCGCGATCAACTCCGCGATCGACGAGCTGATTCCGGCGCGGCTGCGCGGCCGTGTCGATCTCATCATCAACGGATCGTTCTGGGCGGGAGCCGCCCTCGGCGCGGGCGGTTCGATCTTCCTGATCGGCGGCACCTACATGCCGGTCACCTTCGGCTGGCGCTTCGGCTTTGCGATCGGCGGCATCCTGGGCCTGATCGTGATCGCGCTGCGCCGCTGGGTGCCGGAAAGCCCGCGCTGGCTCTGCACACATGGCCAGCACCAGGAGGGCGAGCGCGTCACCTGCGACATCGAGAAGCGGGTCGCCGCCTCGACCGGACAGACGCTCGAACACGTGCACGAGATGATGACCGTGCATCCGCGGCACCGCTTCGGTTTTCGCCTGGTGCTGCGCCTGATGGTCGGGCAGTATCGCATGCGCAGCATCTTGGTCATGGTGCTGATGATCGCGCAGGCGTTCCTCTACAACGCCGTGTTCTTCACCTACGGCATGGTGCTGACGCACTACGAGGGCGTGGACGGGCGCGATGTCGGGATGTTCATCCTGCCGCTGGCGATCAGCAACTTTCTCGGGCCGCTGCTGCTCGGCACCTTGTTCGACACCATCGGCCGGCGGCGCATGATCTTCGCGACATACACGGTCTCCGGCCTGCTGATGATCGCGGTCGCCTGGATGTTCCGGGCGCATGAGTTGAACGCGCTGACGCAGACGCTGGGCTGGGTGGCGATCTTCTTTTTCGCCTCCGCCGCGGCATCGTCGGCCTACCTCACCGCGAGCGAGGTGTTCCCGCTGGAGACACGGGCGCTGGCGATCGCGCTGTTCTACGCCATGGGCACGGTGATCGGCGGCGCCGGCGCGCCGTGGCTGTTCGGCGTGCTGATCGATATCGGCGGCCGCGAGCCGCTGGCCTTCGGCTACACCGGGGCCGCCGCCCTCATGCTGATCGCCGGCGTGGTGGCGCTGCGTCTAGGTATCGACGCGGAAGGCAGGTCGCTCGAGGAGATTGCCCCGCCGCTTTCGTCGCTCCCGGTCCGGTAGCCGAGGCGCCAGTCAGACGACAAGAGCCGGATCGTTGAGAGACCGTTCGGGAATGCGCTATGCCGGCAATCCGACCCGCCTTTCTCCGCTTCCGGTGCTCACCGCAAGAAGGCGGCTCCGCTCCGGTTCTCGAAAGACGCGCCGGGCGTGCCGCGTCGCGGCACTCTTGCTCGACCTAGAGCCTGATCGTCTCAGGCTGAACCAGCCTGAGACGTGAATCAGTCTCTAGATCAATCTGGTAGAGCAAGTCTACCGGCTCAACTTGAGCCGGCCTTGCTCTAGCACATTCTCAAACGGTCTCTGAGCGACAGGCTTTTTGCATCCACGATCGTCGGCGACCCTCTGAAGGCGATCGGCCTGGCCTTCACTCCGGCTGCTTCCTTCACTGCCCGGTCTGTGCATCCAGTCGCTCCAGAACGGTTGCCAGATCCAGGATCTGGTCCGGAGGCACATGGCTGTGCGCCTTCGCGCACAATCGGGCATCGGCCGTGACGAAGCTGCACCCGCTCGACTGGGCAAGCGAGAGGTAGACGCAGTCATAGGCCGGATGGTCCATCTGAACGGCAAGGCGGAGCGCTGGCGCAAGCAGACGCCGCATGGGGATCAGTTCGACATCAGCGTGTTCCAGCAGGCGGCCCGCGAGCGAGGCTTCGTCCAGGCTGATCTCCTGGCGGCGCACCTTTTTCCACAGGATGTTCGCACACTCCGCAATCAGCAGATCGGGCGCCGATAGCCGATACCGTCGTAGGGCCAGCGCTGCAGTCGTTCCCGCCTCCTCGACCACCCACTTGATTGCAACGCTGGCATCGATGACGAGCCGCTTCACCGCTCGTCCCGGCCCTCGCGCTGCAGGATCTCGGCGGGCGTCTGCACCCGGGTTGCCGTCAGCCGCCTCAGCTCGGCGGCCAGGCGTTCGAAGTCAGCATCCGGCTCGCCGTCTAGAGCCTGTCGAAGAATATCGCGCACCTCGGCTTCAGCCGACTGCCCATGACGTGCCGCCCGGCGTTTCAGACGGATTATCAGGTCCTGATCGACATTGCGTATGCTGAGGCTGCCAGCCATGCGCGTTCCTCGTTCGCTTGAACGCAATGCTATCACTGCCAGCACCGTCGTCATAGTTGTAAGAGCCAGTTTGCAAACACCTGCTGCTGGCGATCCGACACGCCTTTGCTTCGCTCCGGCGCTCACCGCCAGGAGGCGGCTCCGCTCCGGTGCTCGAAAAGTCACGCCGGCCGTGGCCCTCCAATGCTTAGGAGTGGGGGCCGCTCTCATCCAGCATCAGGCGTTTTCAAACAGGCTCTAACGGCACGCCGAGTGGTCATCAGCTGACGGAGGAGTCGTCAGGTTTTACCACTGGCCTTTGGTTTGGTGTGCCGCTTCACCTGCCGCTCGGGTAGCGAGCGCCCTGCTGGTCTTGACCGCGCTCGCCAACAGCACGACCCACCTGTTCCAGCGCACAACGGGCTCCGGTCACGCCTTCCGGGGCAGCCCGAAGCAGATCAGCCCGGCGGTCAGCAGCAGTACCAGGCCGCCGGAGGCGAACACGCCGACGACGCCGGTCATGCCGAAGACCAGACCGCCTGCTGCCGCCCCGGAAGCGATGGCGAGCTGCACCGCGGCGACCAGGAGGCCGCCGGCGCTCTCCGCCTCGTCGGGCACCGAGCGCGCCAGCCAGGTCGACCAGCCCACCGGCACCCCACCGAAGGCCATGCCCCACAGCGCCATCAGCAGCGCGCGCGTCGGCGCCCCGGCATGCAGCCCTGCGAGCGCCAGACCGGCGGCACCGATCACCAGCGGCATCACGGTCAGGGTCAGCCGCAGGCTGCGCTCGAGCAGCAGGCCGGCGATCAGGGTGCCGGCGAAGTTGGCGATGCCGAAGCCCAGCAGGATCAGGGCCATGGTGTTGATGCCGACGCCCGCGACGTCTTCCAGATAGGGCCGGATGTAGGTGAACAGGGCGAAGTGGCCGCCGAACACCAGGACGGAACACAGCATGCCGAGCCCGATACCCGGCCGTAGCAGCACCTCGGTCAGGGTGCGCAGGCGCGCCTCGCCGATCGAGGCGAGGCGCGGCAGGCTGGCGGCCTGGAACAGCAGCGTCACCACGCCGATCGCCATCGCCAGCAGGAACACGCTGCGCCAGCCAAACAGATGGCCGAGCCAGGCGCCGACCGGCGCTGCCACGATGGTCGCGATCGAGACCCCGCTGAAGATCATCGAGAGGGCGCGTGGCAACAAAGCGGGGGGAACCAGGCGCATCGCCACCGCGGTCGCCATGCTCCAGAATCCGCCGAGGGCCGCGCCGAGCAGCACGCGGGCCAGCAGCAGGACCATGAGGTCGGGTGCCAGCGCCACCAACAGGTTCGACGCGATGAGCAGCACGGAGAAGCCCATCAGCACCAGGCGGCGGTCCATCCGGCGCGTCACCACGGCGGCAAGCAGGGCGGCAACCAGGGCCGTGGCGGCCGTCACTGTCACCGCCTGACCGACCAGCGCCTCCGAGGCGCCGAACGTCGCGGCCATCGGCGTCAGCAGGCTGGCGGGCAGGAACTCGGCCGTCACCAGGCTGAACACGCCCAGAGCGAGCGAAAACACGGCGAACCAGGCCGGCTCCTCCAGTTCCCCGGCGTGCCAGGCGCTCTCGACGTTCTCGCTCATCGGTCCTCCGCGGCCTCCGCGCCGCGGAACACTAGGCCGTGTCGTCCGGACGATCTATGATAGTTCATCCGCAATGCTTGATCGGAACTCCGAAGATGGCGATCCAGAGCATCGGTTCCCTGCCCTCCGACCTGATGGGCGAGTTGCTTCTCGGCATGCGCCTGCGCGGCGTGCGGTATCGACGCATCCAGGTGGCACCCCCCTTCGGTCTCGGCTTCGGCACGGCGGCGGGCTGGGCGCAGTTCCACTTCATTGTCGACGGCACGGTGTTCCTGCGCATGGAGGCGGGCGACCTGCACAGCCTGGGTGCCGGCAGCGCGGTGTTCCTGCCGCATGGCGGCGCGCACGAGTTGCTCTCCGCACCGGAGCTTCCCTCCCGCGACATCTCGAGCTTCGAGACCGCCCCGCTGTGCGACAGCGTCTGCGACATCACCGCATGCGTCCCGGGCGGCGCAAGCGACGCCGTCATGTTCAGCAGTTGCATGGAGTTCGATCTGGGCGGCATGCAGGGCCTCGTGCGCCTGATGCCGCAGGTCATGCTGGTCGACAGGCTGAGCCAGCGACATCCCGAGATCCTTCCGATCCTGCAGGCCATGGACAGCGAGGCTCGCCACCGGCGCGTCGGCTTCGCGGGCATCCTGGCGCGGCTGGCGGATGTGGTCTGCGCCACCATCGTGCGCGGCTGGGTCGAATGCGGCTGCGGCGGAGCCTCCGGCCTGGTGGAGGCGCTGCGCGACCCCCGGCTGGCGGGCGCGATCGCGGCGCTGCATCGCGATCCGGGGCATGGCTGGACCGTTGCCGAGCTGGCGGCCGTGATGGGCTGCTCGCGGTCCGTCTTCGCCGACCGCTTCCAGGCGGTCACCGGCGTCACGCCGTGGCGGTACCTCACCGAGGTGCGCATGCGGCTCGCGAGCCAGTGGATCGGTCACGACAAGGTCCCGATCGATGCCGTGGCGCATCGACTGGGCTATGCGTCCCAGGCCGCCTTCAGTCGCGCCTTCAAGCGCGTGACGGGCGGTCCCCCCGGTGCCGCACGGGCCGCGTCGGCCGCGCCCTGACCGTTCGCCCTACGGCTGCGGCTGGAAGCCCGGCTCTCCCATCTGCCACAGCAGGAAGGCCTGCTCGTCGGCGGTTTCCTGGTCGCGCTGGTCGCGGGTCGAGCCGATGCCGTGGCCGGCGTCGAACTCGATGCGCAGCAGCACCGGGCGCCCGCTGCTGGTCGCCGCCTGCAGGCGGGCGGCCATCTTGGCCGGCTCCCAGACCGTGACGCGCGGATCGTCGGCGCCGCCGGTGAGCAGCACCGCCGGATAGGCCGCATGGTCCCTGACATGCTGGAACGCATCCATGCGCAGCAGCGACGGGAACTGCGCGGCATTGGTGACCGAACCGAACTCCGGGATGTTGGCCGGCCCGCCGGCGGTGAATTCGCCGCGCGTGCTGTTGGTGGCGCCGACGCGTATCAGGGCGGCTCGGAACAGCTCCGGCCGCTGCGTGATGGCGCCGCCGATCAGGATGCCGCCCGCGCTGGTGCCGGTGCCGGCGAGATGCGCGCTGTCGGTGTAGTGCCGGGAGATCATCGCCTCCGCGCAGGCGATGAAGTCGGTGATGGTGTTCATCTTGGTGGTGATGCGGCCGCCATCGTGCCAGGCCTGGCCGCCTTCGCCGCCGCCGCGGACATGCGCCACCGCGAACACGCCGCCACGGTCGAGCCAGGGCAGGATGGTCGGCGTGAAGGCGGGATCGTAGGAGATCCCGTAGGCGCCGTAGCCGTCGAGCAGCACCGGCCGCTGCCCGTCATGCTGCAGGTCGCGCCGGCTGATGATCGAGAGCGGGATCAGCGTGCCGTCGCGGGCGGTCACCCTGGTCTCGATCGCCTGGTACGGTTTCAGGTCACGCGGGAACGGCGGCGCGATGCCGGTATCGGTGACGGCGTGGCTGCGCGCGTCGTAATGCAGCCAGACCAGCGGATGCACCCAGGACACCAAGCTGATGTCGGCACCCGGCCGCTCCGGATCGGTGATCAGGCCACCGGCATCCTCCTCGGGCGGCGCGATGGTGCCGGCGAACGGCAGCGTGATCGTCTCGGCGATGCGCGCCCGGTCGCGCAGGCGCAGCAGGGTCATCACCGCGCCGTCGCGGCGCGTCAAATAGAGGCCGTCGGCGGCCAGCGCCAGATCGGTGAGTACGCCGCTGCCTGATGCGACCACGGTACGCGCCTGGGCGAAGGAGGGCGCGTGCAGGTCGGTCTCCACGATGCGCAGATGCGGCGCATCCTTGTGGGTCAGCAGGTCGACGCGGCCGCCGCGCACCGCGATCCCGACCACGGCGTCGGACTGGGCCGCGACCTGCTTCCAGGCGATCTCCGGTGCGCCGACGCTGGCGAGCGGTGCGGCGTAGAGGGCGACTTCCGGCGAGACGCCGTCGCTGACGGTCGCCAGCAGATAGGCCGAGCCGGGGGTAGCGGCGACCGCGGCGAAGGCCTGCCGCGCCTTGAACGGGAACGGCAGATGGTCGGTGTCGAGGATCAAACGGTCGTGGTCGGGATTCTCGCCGAGCTGGTGCTCGAACACACGCAGGTGCGCGTAGGCGGCGGTGGCCGCGGCGCCCGGCACCGGCTTCGGCAGGCGCGCGTAGAAGAAGTGCCGGCCATCGGGGGCCCAGGACACGCTGGCGAACTGCGCGCGGTCGATCACGTCCGGCCGGTCGATGCCGGTGATGGTGTCGACGACATGCAGCACGCTGGCCTCAGAGCCGCCGGTCGAGATGCCGTAGGCCACCAGGCCGCCATCCTGCGACGGCGCGAACTGGTCGATCTCGGCGTGGCGGCCCTGGGTGTCGAGCTTGGCGGGATCGACCAGCACCGTCTCGATGCCGCGCTCGTCGCGCATCACCAGCCGGCCGATCTGCGCCCCCGCGGCGCGCTTGACATAGAACCGGCGCCCGTTGGCGACCGTCAGCATGCCGATGCGGGGCAGCAACCCGTCCAGCGCGCTGATCGCCCGTGCGAGCTGCTCGCGGCCGGGGATCGTGGCGAGCACCGCACGCGCATGGTCGTCCTGGGCGTGCAGGTATTGCTCGAACTCCGGCTTCGGCTCGCTCTCCATCCAGCGATAGGGGTCGGTGACCGGGTGGCCGAAATAGCTGTCGGTGACCGGCGCCACGCGTGCGACCGGAGCCGGGGGCGGGACTGCCGCGAGTGCAGCTGCCGGCAGCAGCAGGGAGATGAGCGCCGATCGGGCGGCGGTTGCGATGGTTCTCGGTCGAGGCATGCTAGAGGCTCCGCAGCGACGCGGGACACTGCTGAATGCCGGCCTTCCTGGTCAAGCATCTGGCCGGTCAGGCACGAGGAGCAGGGCGGTTGGCCGGGGCAGGGCGTTATCTCGAACTGGACCAGGAGGGGGTGCGCCGGCATCTCGCCGACCGTCCGGCCCTGGCGGCCAGGCTCGGCGGCGATCCCGGCGGCTGGACCGTGCGCGAGGTCAGCGATGGCAACCTCAACAGCGTGTTCCTGGCCGAGGGTCCGTCCGGCGGCCTTTGCGTCAAGCAGTCGCTGCCGCATGTCCGGGTGGACACGAACTGGAAGCTGCCGCTCGATCGCGCCTTCTTCGAGGCGGCCTACATGCGGGCGGTGGCGCCGCATGTGGGGGCGGCGATGCCAGCCCTGCTCGACTACGACCCCGCCTTGTTCTGTCTCACCATGGAGCGCCTGTCGCCGCACCTGATCCTGCGTCGCGGCCTCATCGCGCGCATCCGCTATCCGCGCATGGCCGCCGATGTCGGCCGCTTTGTCGCGCGCGCCTGTTTCGCGACCTCGGCGCTGGCGCGCCGGTTCGAGGCGGTGATGGACGACATCGCCCTGTTCGCCAGGAACCAGACCCTGACCCGGATCACCGTGGACCTGGTGCTGACCGATCCCTACCGGCTGTCGCCGCGCAACCGCTGGACGGCACCAGGGCTCGATGCGGCGGCGGCGGCGATACGCGACGATGCCGCACTGAAGCATGCCGCGGCGCGCATGGGCGAGCGGTTCCTGGGCCGGCCGCAGGCGCTGCTGCATGGCGACCTGCATGCCGGCTCCGTCATGGTCACCGCGGACGAGACTCGCGTCATCGATGGCGAATTCGCACTGATGGGACCGATCGGCTTCGACCTGGGGCTGTTCGTCGGCAACCTGCTGTTGAGCCTGTTTTCGCAGCCGGGCCATGCCGCCGCCGATCCGGCCTGTGTCACGCGCATCCAAAACTGGATCGCGTTGCAGATCGGCACGGTCTGGCAGGTGTTCGAAACGGAGTTCCGCAGGCTGTGGGACGCAAATGCCGTCCGAGCGGGCCCAGGCGCAGGAGATGTTCTCCCCCGCGGCGCTGCTGGACGATCCCGCGCAGCGGGCGGCGGTGCAGGATGACTGGATCGCCGGCATCTTCGACGACATGCTCGGATTTGCCGGCATGGAAATGATCCGCCGCATCCTCGGCTTCGCGCACGTCCTGGATCTCGAATCGATCGCCTCGGACGCGGTGCGCGCCCGGTGCGAATTGGCAGCGCTTGCCTTCGCGCGACGGCTGCTGCTGGAGCGGCCCGCACTCGGCGGGATCGCATCCCTCCTGGGGCAGATCCATCGAGGCGTCTCCTGGTGAGGCGGCGCTCGGTGTTCGGCGCGCCGCTGCTGCTGGCCCCCGCCTGCCTGCCGATGGCCGCCTGCTCGCCGGCCAATGTGCTGAATGCGCTGGCGCCGTCAGGTCCGGTGGCGCGCTCGATCCCGTACGGAATCGGTCTTCGCCGATCGCTCGATGTCTATGCGCCGACGGCAGGGCGCGGACCGTATCGGGTCGTGCTGTTCCTCTATGGCGGCTCGTGGGACAGCGGCGACAAGCGGAACTACCGCTTCGTCGGCGCGGCGCTGGCGGCGCTCGGCTTCGTCGTGGTGATCCCGGATTACCGGCTCTACCCCGAGGTGCGCTACCCGGACTTCCTGCTGGACTGCGCGCAGGCGCTGCTCTGGACACGCCGGCACGCGCACGAGTTCGGCGGCGATGGCCGGCCGCCCGTCGTCGCCGGCCATTCCGCCGGCGCCTACAACGCGGCCATGCTGACGCTCGATCCGCGCTGGCTGCGGCGGTTCGGGCTGCAGCCGCGGCAGGACCTCGGCGGGCTGGTCGGCATCGCCGGACCCTATGACTTCCTGCCGCTGGACACGGCCAGGTTGCGCGACATCTTCGCGCCGGCCGCGCCACTGGCTTCGAGCCAGCCGATCATGCACGTCAACGGACCGGCGCCGGCCGTGCTGCTGCTGGCCGGAACCGCCGACCGCACGGTGCGCCCCGGCAATACGATCCGGCTGGCGGCGGCGCTGCGCGCGCATGGTGTGCCGGTGCAGCAGCGGCTCTATGCGGGCGTCGATCACTACGAGATCATCGGCGCGTTCGCGGCGCCTCTGCGCTTCCTGGCGCCGACGCTTCGGGACATGGTGGATTTCATGCAGTCGGTCGCCGCAACCGGGTAAAGCACCACATCCGATTGCAGTACTGGCCCGTATTCCCGGCATGAGTGTCGCGCTCGCCATATCGCCAAACGTTTATAAAACGTCTAGGCTGCGTTATATCGCAAAGAGGCGGGCGTCCTTCTGCATGGCCTATGCTACGACTGAGAATGAAGGCGACCCGATCGCTGAGTTGCTGGCGCGTTGTGCTGCGGGTGACCGTGGTGCCTTTCGTTCCCTCTACGACCTGCAATCGGCGCGGCTGTACGGGATCGCACTGCGCCTGACCCGGCAGCCGGCATTGGCCGCGGATGCGGTGCATGATGCGTTCCTGCAGGTCTGGCAACGGTCTTCCCGCTTCGATCCGGCGCGCGGCCATGCCGAAGCGTGGCTCGCGGGATTGTTGCGCTATCGCGCCATCGACCTGCTGCGCCGGCGCGGCCGGGAGGATTATGGATTGGAGCCGGCCGAGGAAGCCGACCATGATCCCGACCCGCTCGACCGACTCGCGGCCAGCGAGGAGGCCGAGGCGCTGCGTCGCTGCCTGGAGGAACTCGACGAACAACAGCGCCGGGTGGTGCTGCTCGCGTTCGTCGATGGTCTGAGCCACTCGGAACTCGCAACGTCGCTGAAATCGCCGCTGGGAACCGTGAAGTCCTGGGTCCGACGTGCCCTGATCGGACTGCGAAGGTGTCTTGAAACATGAGCGGCGCCGTCTCCGATCCGGCCGAGGACGCCAACCTGCTGGCCGCCGAGTATGTGCTTGGGACCCTGTGCGGCGCCGAGCGGGCGACCGTGGAGCGCGAGGCGTTGCAGGATCCGGGGCTGCGCGCCGCGATCGCCTGGTGGGAAGCCAGGCTGGCGCCGCTGGCAGCACTCGTGGCCGCGGTGCCGGCACCGGCGGCGCTGTGGCCGCGCATCCAGGCCAGTGCCTGGGGCACCGCAGCACCTCCGGTGACGCTGTTCACGTCGGCTGCAGACGCGCCGCCCCAGGTGCTGAGCTTCTGGCGCGCGACCACGGCGGTGGGTTTCGCGCTGGCTGCCGCGATCGCCGGGATTGCAGTGTTCCGGCCGGAGCCCCCGGTGCCCGTGCCGCCGCAGGTGACCGCGCTGGTGCCGCTGAACCAGCAGGCCCCGGTGTTCCTGGCCAGTGTGGCGGCCGATGGCAGCCTGTCGGTGCGGCCGCTGACGACCGTGAGTGTCGCTCCCGACCGCGATCTCGAGCTCTGGCTGCTGAAGGACGGCGAGAAGGCACCGACGCCGCTCGGACTGCTGCCGGCGTCCGGCGCGCATCTGGCGGTCGGCACGCTCAGCGGGCACGGACCGGGCAAGATCCTGGTCAGCCTGGAACCACGCGGCGGGTCGAAGACCGGCCTGCCGACCGGTCCGGTGCTCTATGGCGGCGGGATCTGATCCGGACAGAGCCTGTTTGAAAACGCCTGCTGCTGGCGATCCGACACGCCATTCCTGCGCGCCGCTGCTCACGGCCCCACTTTTCAAGCATGGGCGGCCGCTGCGCTGCTGTGCTCTCAAAGTCGCGCCGGGCGCGGCTCTATGAGCCGCTCTCATCCAGCATCAGGCGTTTTGAAACAGGCTTTCAGGATTTTGTTCGGGGGGCTTCGGTCTGGGGCGGCAGGCCGCCCGTGCGCTCGATGAAGCCGGCGATCTTGTCGACGCCACGGTCGGTGCGAATGTTGGAAAAGACGAACGGTCGCGTGCCGCGCATCAGGCGCGCGTCGCGGTCCATGACCGCGAGGCTGGCGCCGACATGCGGGGCGAGGTCGATTTTGTTGATGACCAGCAGGTCGCTGCGCGTGATGCCGGGGCCGCCCTTGCGCGGGATCTTGTCGCCGGCCGAGACGTCGATGACATAGATGGTGAGATCGGCGAGTTCCGGACTGAAGGTGGCGGCAAGGTTGTCGCCGCCGCTTTCGATCAGCACCAGGTCGAGGTCCGGGAAGCGCCGGCAGAGGGTCGCGACGCCGCCGAGATTGAGACTGGCATCTTCGCGTATGGCGGTATGCGGGCAGCCGCCGGTCTCGATGCCGAGGATGCGCCCCGGTTCCAGCGAGCCGGCCCGGGTCAGGAATTCGGCATCCTCGCGCGTATAGATGTCGTTGGTGATTGCGGCGATCTCGTAGCGGTCGCGCAAGCGCCGGCACAGCGCGTCCATCAGCGCGGTCTTGCCGCTGCCGACCGGGCCGCCGATGCCGACCCGCAACGGTCCGTTCGGCTTTGCGTCGTTCATGTCCTGAACAGCCTTGTCCTCTGGGTTTCGTGCCGCATGGCCGCGATATCCGACAGCAGGCAGCAGCCGCCGACATCGTCCAAATCGGCCCCGGCGCTGCGCCGGGTCATCTCGAGCAGGACCGGTTCCAGGGCAGCGAGGCAACGCAGGCCGTCGGTCTGGCCGAGCGGCACCAGCCGCACCGCGGCCGACACCAGGTTGGCGACCGAGGCATGGCCGGCCGCGAGGCAGGCGGCGGCCTCGTCGAGGCCGGCTGCATGCAGTACGGCGCCCATCACCACCGGCAGCGGCCAGCACGCCTCCGGCCCGGCAGCGACGATCGCATCAGGCAGGACGTTCCACGGACCGATCGCCCGGATGAAGGCCGCACCCAACGCCTGCGTCTCCTCCTGGCGCTCGCGCGACGCACTGCAGGCGGACCCGAAGGCGGCGAGCGCCTGCAGCGCCGGGGCGGTATCGGCGCGCCAGGCCTGCCGGAGCAGCACCGCATCGGTCCACAAGCTGCCATGCAGCAGCAGGGCGCCGAGCCAGTCCACCACGTCCGCCGCGGTGCGGACGGCTCCGGTCTCCACCGCCCATTCGAGGCCGTGGCTGTAGGCAAACGCGCCGGTCGGAAAGCTCGGTGACAGCCAGGTGAGCAGCCGCGGCAGCAGCTCCGCTCGCGGCGCCATCAAGCACCGTGATGGTGGTGCGCCGGGGCGTCGGTCGCATACGCCCCGGTCTCCGGATCGAACGGCGCCTCGATCGCCGCCACCGCGCCGCCCAGCCTGCGGACCATGTCAGCGATCACATGGTCGTCGCGGATGAGCAGGCGATCGGCCTGCAGCGCGGTCGGCAGGTGGCGGTTGCCGAGGTGCCAGGCGATGCGCATCAGGCCCGGCGCATCCGGCGCCGTGATCTGCAGGAGATGCTCCGGCGCCGCCTCGATGCGGATGATGCCGCCCTCGTCGAGCAGCAGGCCGTCGCCGTGCCGCAGATGACGGGTGTGGGCGAGGTCGAGCAGGATGTCGTGTCCGGACACGGTGCGCAGCAGGATGCGGCGGCGATGGCGCTGGTCGTGGTCGGCGACGATGTGGCCGGTCTCGAGTGCCGTGTCCCAGCTTCCCGCATCGACGACGGATCGCGCGCGTGGGACGGCGATGCTCTCCGATGGATCGGCCGGGTTCATGAACAGTACGGTAAGGCAGCGCACCGGACAGCGCAAACATCCGGGCCAGCGCTGCTCTCAGGGCCTGTTTGAAAACGCCTGATGCTGGATGAGAGCGGGCTGGAGGCCCGCGTCGGATCGCCGGCAGCAGGCGTTTGCAAACTGGCTCTCAGCTTTCGCGGGCGGCCTTGCGACGGTGGTGCCGCAGCGCGAGTGCTGTGAGCACCAGCACGAAGGGAATGCTGGCGGCCATCACCAGGTCGACCTCGATCGGCAGTCCGGCTCTGCTGCCGCCCTTGGCGAGATATCCGACCAGTCCCACGATGTAGTAGGTGATCGCCGCGATCGACAGGCCCTCGACGGTTTCCTGCAGCCGCAACTGCAGCTTGGCGCGGCGATCCATCGAGGCGAGCACGTCCTGGGTCTGCGCCTCGCGGGTGATGTCGACACGGGTGGACAGCAGCTGGGTCACCCGCGTCAGCCGCTGCGACAGGGATTCCTGGCTCGCGGCCGAGGACCGGCAGGTCTCCATCGCCGGCAGGAACCGGCGCTCGAGGAATTCGCGGAAGGTCTGCAGCCCGGCCAGGCGCTCCTCGCGCAGCTCGGTGATGCGGCTGTCGACCAGCGCCTCGTAGGCGACGCTGGCGCTGAACCGGTAGTGGTTGCGCGACTGCTCGCTTTCCATTTCCGCTTCCAGCCGGGTCAGCCGGTCGAACAGCAGCGCCTCGTCGGGGGCCTTCGCCTCCACCAGCAGCCGCGTCACCTCGGCGAGTTCGCGCTCGCGCGCGGCGAGGAACGGGGCCAGGACGTGGGCCATCGGCA
The DNA here is from genome assembly GCF_965277665.1 of Lichenicoccus sp. GTDB lineage: Bacteria > Pseudomonadota > Alphaproteobacteria > Acetobacterales > Acetobacteraceae > Lichenicoccus. The sequence goes on along the minus strand of NZ_OZ255835.1, from coordinate 2,843,264 downwards.
GCGCCAGCAAGGCGAGGATCCGGTAGGTGTCGATCTCGAGCAGCCGCTGCACGGTGCGTCCGGCCTGGCGCGGGGTCATGCCGTGGTCCATCACCAGGAGCCGGCTGAACCCGTCCGCCCGGATGCGGAAATCGGTGAAAGCAAAGGCGGCGCCATCGGCGATCGAGGCGCCGACCAGCGCGTTGCCGTCGAAGAACTGCGTCGCGATGCGTTCCGGCTCCGGCCAGTCCCCGTCCGAGTGCTGCAGCAGCACGTTGGCCGCCGTGATCAACTGCCCGGGCAGCGCTGCCAGCCACTCGGGGGGCACCGCCTGCAGGGCAGGCTCCTCGAAACTCTCGGGCTGTCGGCCATCCTCGACGATGAACACCAGGCGCAGGAATTCGGTGTGCCGCTCGCACTTGATGCGGAATGGCCCGAAATTGGCGCTGTAATGATTGGCGGTATCGGGCGCCGGATCGACGCCATATCGTCCGGCCAGCTCCTGCACCCGACGCCAGACGTCGGCGCGCTGCTCGCCTTCCGCGAACACGGCAAGGTAGCTCAGCTTCAGCGGCGCCTCGAGGATCTCCGAGGGCCGGGCGTGCACCTCGTCATTCAGCACCAGCCGCTGCGGATGATCGCGCGGCAGGATGTGGGCGATGCCCCGCGCCGGAGGTGTCAGGATAGCCCGGCCGTCATCGCGCATATCCAATCTCTCCGGCCGGTCCGCGTGCTTACCGCATGCCGCAAGACCCGACACGGACATTCGCCCACTGCCGCGATGTAAAGCCGAGAAGGTTTTTACAAAAGCTTGTCAAGACCTCGAACCTCCTCCAGCGCTTACTCAGAAGAGGAAGTAGCGTTGCGCCATCGGGAGGATCTCTGCCGGCTCGCAGGTCAGCAGCACGCCGTCCGCGCGGACCTCGTAGGTCTCCGGATCGACCTCGATCGTTGGCATCGCGTCGTTGTGGATCATGCTGGCCTTGCCGATGCCGCCGCGGTTGTTGCGCACCGCAGAGAGGTGCCTCCGCAAGCCCAACGACTGGCCGATGCCGTCCGCCAGTGCCGCCTGCGAGACGAAGGTGATGCAGGTGGCGGCCAGCGCGCCGCCCAGTGCCCCGAACATCTGCCGTCCGTGCACCGGCTGCGGCGTCGGGATCGAGGCGTTCGGATCGCCCATCATCGCCCAGGCGATCGCGCCGCCCTTGAGCACCAGGTCGGGCTTCACCCCGAAGAACATCGGGTTCCAGACGACAAGATCCGCCAGCTTGCCGACCTCGACGGAGCCGACCTCGTGCGCCAGCCCGTGCGCGATCGCCGGGTTGATGGTGTATTTCGCGACATAGCGCTTGGCACGCATGTTGTCGGCCCCCGCTTCGCCAGAGCCGTCGCCCGCGAGCGTGCCGCGCTGCGCCTTCATCTTGTGCGCGGTCTGCCAGGTGCGGATGATCACCTCGCCGACCCGGCCCATCGCCTGGCTGTCCGACGAGATCATCGAGAGCACGCCCATGTCGTGGAAGATGTCCTCGGCGGCGATGGTCTCGCGGCGGATGCGGCTCTCCGCAAAGGCGATATCCTCTGGGATCGAGCCGTCCAGGTGATGGCAGACCATCAGCATGTCGAGATGCTCGTCGAGCGTGTTCACGGTGAACGGCCGCGTCGGGTTGGTCGAGCTCGGCAGCACGTTCGGCAGCCCGGCGACGCGGATGATGTCGGGCGCGTGGCCGCCGCCGGCGCCCTCGGTATGGAAGGCGTGGATGGTGCGGCCGGCGAACGCCGCGATGGTGTCCTCGACGAAGCCGCTCTCGTTGAGCGTGTCGGTGTGGATCATCACCTGCACGTCCATGCGGTCGGCCACCGACAGGCAGCAATCGATCGCAGCCGGGGTGGTGCCCCAGTCCTCGTGCAGCTTCAGGCAGGAGGCGCCGGCGCGCACCATCTCCTCGAGTGCTGCCGGACGCGACGCGTTGCCCTTGCCGGCAAACGCGAGATTGACCGGCAGCGCCTCCGCCGCCTGCAGCATGCGGGCCAAATGCCACGGCCCCGGCGTGCAGGTGGTGGCCGCGGTACCGGCGGCGGGACCGGTGCCGCCGCCGACCATGGTGGTGATGCCCGACGCCAGCGCCTCCTCGACCTGCTGCGGGCAGATGAAGTGGATGTGGCTGTCGATGCCGCCGGCGGTGACGATCTTGCCCTCGCCGGCGATGATCTCGGTGCCGGGTCCGATGATGATGTCGACGCCGCTCTGGGTGTCCGGATTGCCGGCCTTGCCGATGCCGGCGATGCGGCCGCGGGCGAGCCCGATATCGGCCTTCACAACGCCCCAGTGATCGAGGATCAGCGCGTTGGTGATGACGGTATCGACCGCGCCCTCGGCGTTGCTGCGCTGCGACTGTCCCATGCCGTCGCGTATGGTCTTGCCGCCGCCGAACTTGACCTCCTCGCCGTAGGTGGTGAGGTCGCGCTCGACCTTGATCAGCAGACCGGTATCGGCGAGCCGCACGCGGTCGCCGGTGGTGGGGCCATACATGTCGGCATAGGCGCCTCTTGGCAGCCGGGCCATCAGTAGAGCGCTCCCATCACCCGGCCCTGGAAGCCGACCACCTCGCGTGCGCCGCCGAACGGGATCAGGGTGACGCTGCGGCTCTGGCCGGGCTCGAAACGCACCGCGCCGCCGGACGGCACGTCGAGGCGGCGTCCGCGGGCTGCGGTCCGGTCGAAGGCAAGCGCCGCGTTGGTTTCGGCGAAATGATAATGGCTGCCGACCTGGATCGGGCGGTCGCCGGTATTGACCACCACCAGTGCGAGCGTGTCGGCGCCGTCATTGAGCGTGATTTCGCCCGCCAGCGTCAGGACCTCGCCCGGCACCGCACCCGGCGCAAGTGCTTCCGAAGGCGCCCTAGCGGATCGGGTCATGCACCGTCACCAGCTTGGTGCCGTCCGGGAAGGTCGCCTCGACCTGCACGTCGGGGATCATTTCGGCAACACCCTGCATGACCTGCTCCCGGGTGAGGACGGTGCCCCCGGCCTCCATCAGGTCGGCGACGCTGTGACCGTCGCGGGCGCCCTCGACCACGAAATCGCTGATCAGGGCGACGGCTTCCGGGTGGTTCAGCTTGACGCCGCGTTCGAGCCGGCGCCGCGCCACCTGTGCCGCCATCGCGATCAGCAGCTTGTCCTTTTCACGCGGCGTCAGGTTCATCCCGGTCTCCCGTATAGTCCTGCTTCAGGTGGCCCGCTTCAGGTGCGCCAGACCTGCGGCGGTGCGCGTCCATCCCGCAGGAGCGTCAGGACATGCAGCAAGCAGGCCATCTGCGGGGCAGCCTCCCGCGCCAGGCTGCGGATGACAAGCATGCCGTCCCAGGCCGAGGCGCCGGCCTCGATGTCAGGCGCCGCCTCGAGCAGGGCGCGCGCAGCCTCCAGCCGCGCGGCGGCATCGGGTGCCACCAGCACCACCGTCGCCATCGCCGTCGCCCCGCTTCCGGTAGCAGCATGGCGCAGGCGCTCGTCGGCATCGCCGTGCAGGCGCAGCGCATCGACCAGGATCGGCCGGCCGTCGCGCTCGATCTCGATCCTGTCGTCCAGCGTGAGCCGTCGCGTGGTCTCGCCGGAACCGCGCCGGCCGAGCACGCGGCTCTCGGCGAGCAGCAGCGTCGCGGTCGGATGCATGCAAACGCGCAGGCGACGCGACAGGGCGGCGCCGTCGAACAGGATGGTCTCCTGCGGCAGCCATTCGAGCCTGGCACCTTGTTCGAGCTGCAGGTCGGTGTCCACCCGGGCCGCGTCATCCGCGTGCCGCGCCCGGTAGCAGCGCTCCGCCGCCTGGCTCGTGACCAGCACCTGGGTGCCGGTGCCGCAGGTGATCGAGCAGGACAGCCGGTCGCCGGCCGCGATGCCGCCCGAGATATTGACGAGCACAGCCTCCAGCGGGGCCGCCGGCGGCCGGCGCGGGAACAGCAGCTTGAGGCAACCCTGCTGCCTGAGGCCGGTCAGCCGTGAGGCACCTTCGCGGCATCCGACCTGCAGGCGAAGATCGGCCCGCGACCGCTGCAGCCGCGGCTCGGTGACGAGTGGCCCGCGGGACGAACTATTTGATAATGGATGCACGCGGTTCCTTCATGCGACGTCGTCCTGGACATGCAACCCGCGAGCTGCAATGCCCGTCGCTACGATACCACCACGATTACCTTGCACTGGGCGACGGACTGCGGCACCGGCGCTGCCTGACTAAGGAAATGCGGATCATGCCCTCTGCTGTGCCCTCGCGGAGTGCCAGGGCGATAAGCCTTCGCCGCCGCATCGCCGATCATCCTGCTTTCATCCTGCCGCGCGACTTCACGTTGTTCCTGCGCGGCGCGCGCACGGACAACGCCATCAAGCTGGCGCGGGCCTCGATGGGCGCCCGAGCCGCGTTCGAGGCAGCCTACACGAGCTCCGCCGACCCATGGTCTTCGGCTGCCCCGCGCTACCGGTACCAGAGCCGCAAGTATGACCAGATCATCGCGCTGCTGCCCGACCGTCATTTCGGCAATGTGCTCGACCTGGGCTGCGGCATCGGTCTGCTGTCGCGCCGGCTGGCCCAGCGGGCGAACCACGTGCTCGGGCTCGATGTGGCCGCCGCCGCGCTGGTGCATGCGCGGCGCTTGACCTCGGATCTCGGGAATGTCGGTTTCGATCAGGGCGACATCCTCGATCTGCCGACAGCACTCGATGGATGTTTCGACCTCGTCGTCATCGCGGACACGCTCTACTATCTCGACCCGCTGACCGACGAGATGCTGAAGGCGCTCAGCACCAGGATGGCGGCGTTGCTCAGGCCCGGCGGCGTCTGCGTGCTCGCCAACCATTTCTTTTTCTCGGCGGACGCCGAGTCCCGGGTGTCGCGCCGCATCCACGACGCCTTCACCTGGTCGCCGAGCTTCACGGTAATCCGGCAGCACCGGCGTGCCTTCTTCCTGGTGTCGCTGCTCTCGGGTCCGCCGTTGCATCATCAGTCTCTAGCGCACCAGCCGGGTTGACAGGATCATCATCGAGTTGGTGCGCTCGACGCCTTCGAGACTGCCGATCCGGTCGATCAGGCGGTCGATCTCCGCGATCGAGACCGTCTCGACCATCGCAATCAGGTCGAAGCCGCCACTGACTGCATGCAGTTCGCGGACCGCCTCGAGCCGGCGCAGGGCCGCCTCGACCGCCGCCGCCTGCTTCGGGGCGACCGCGATCATCACGTGGGCGCGCGTCGCGGCATGCTCGGCTTCCCGGCCCGATCCGATCCGGCCGCGGCCGATACGCGTCGTGTAGCCGAGAATGATGCCGGCCGCCTCGAGCCGCTCGATGCGGCTCTGGACCGTCGTGCGGGACAGGCCGACACGGCGGGCCAGGACCGCCGTCGGCAGGCGGGCATCCGCCGCGAGCAGGGCCAGCAGGGTGCGGTCCGTCGCGTCCATCCGGGATAGGGTCGCCTCTGCCTGCAATCTGCCGACGCTTTTAGGCAATCTGCCGAGGCCGGCGCCAGCCTCTCGTCGGTCCGGCGCTTGTCACGTCATGGACCTGCCGTGCAGCATCCGGCCTCCTCTCGACAGCATGACAGGGTGCCGCATGAAAGAGATCGCCGTCATCGGCGCCGGCCGCATCGGCGCGACCATCGCGGACCTGCTCAGCCTGAGCGGCGACTATGCGGTGACCCTGATCGACCGCGACCAGGCGACACTCGATCGTGGCGCGGCCGGCGATCGTGGCGCGGCCGGCGATCGTGGCGCGGCCGGCGATCGTGGCGCGGCCGGGGATCGCGTCACCCGTCTCGCTGTCGATCTCGGCGCCGGTGACGGGCTCGCCGACCTGCTGGCTGGCAAGTTCGCCCTGCTGTCCGCGGCGCCCTTCCAGCTGACCACCCATATCGCCTCGGCGGCGGTGGCGGCCGGCGTGCACTATCTCGACCTGACCGAGGACGTGCTCAGCACGCGCACCGTGCGGGCGCTGGCGATGCGCGCCGAGACCGCCCTGATCCCGCAATGCGGCCTGGCGCCGGGCTTCGTCTCGATCGCAGCAAACGACATCGCAAGCGGCTTCGACAGCCTCGACGCGATCCGGCTGCGGGTGGGCGCACTGCCCCGCTACCCGGACAATGCCCTCGGCTACAACCTGACCTGGAGCACGGACGGCGTCATCAACGAGTATATCCAGCCCTGCGAGGCGATCGTGCAGGGCGAGCGGCACCTGGTGCCGGCGCTCGAGGAGTGCGAGCGGCTGACGGTCGACGGCGTCGCCTACGAGGCGTTCAACACCTCCGGCGGCCTCGGCTCGCTGTGCGAGACCTATGCGGGGCGGGTGCGCGAGCTGAACTACCGCACCATGCGCTACCCCGGCCATGCGGCGGTGATGAAGCTGCTGCTGCAGGACCTGCGGCTGGCGGAGCGTCGCCACGTGCTGCGCGACATCCTCGAACATGCCCTGCCGACCACGGCGCAGGACCTCGTCGTGGTGTTCGTCACCGTGACCGGCATGCAAGCGGGGCAGCTCGTGCAGGAGACGCTGGCGCGGACCATCCAGGCCGGCAGCGTCGGCGGCCGGCATCGCACCGCGATCCAGCTCACCACCGCCGGCAGCATCTGTGCGGTGCTCGATCTGCTGGCGGAGGGTAGCCTGCCGCAGGCGGGATTCGTCCGACAGGAGGACATTCCGCTCGACGCATTTCTGGAAAACCGATTCGGACGCGTGTTCGCCGGACAATCGATGCTGCTTGGCCGGTAGCCCAGAGCAGCATCGGCTCAAGTTAAACCGCTTTGCGGTTCCCCTTGATCGGTTGAGCCGCTCTTTTCAAAGTAAAGGAGAGCCTGATCGATCAGATCAGGCGCTAGGGCGGCACTCCGCGTCGCCAACGCAGTCCTTGGTGCGGTAAAGCCCGAGAGTGTAGCGTCCGATTCGTTGCGTATCCGCAATCGGATTCCCGTCATGAACGGGAGCACGATCGCGATGATGCCGGCGGTGACAAGACGGCTGGTTATTCTGGCCATGTTCGGGCCGAGCATGTATGCAACACATGCTGCAGCGGCGCCCTGCGCTGCCGGAGCCGGCTTCTATACGCCGGCGCAGGCGAAGGCCGGGCTCGCTGGCTACAATGCGAACTGCGCGTCGTGCCATAATACCGACCTTCTCGGCAATTCCGGGCCCGCCCTAAGCGGCGGCAAGTTTGCGTCCTACGTGAATTTCACCAAGATCACGCCGACACAGTTGCTTGCCTTCACCAGCTCGCAGATGCCGGCGAACGCGCCGGGTACGCTCTCGGCCGCCGATTACGACAATATCTTCGCCTATATCCTGTCCTACGACAAATATCCGCCGGGCACGCAGCCGGTCAGTGCGGACGGGATGTCCTGCCTGAGTCTGCTGCCTTACCCCGGAGCGACCGACTGAACAAGACCGGCGAACACGCCGCAAGCGGGGAAACATGCCCGGACTGGAACAGCCAAGGCTGCGCTTGAGAACTCTGGCATCCGTATCCGTCATGGCTCTGTTGCTGGGGTCGGCTCCGCCGCTGTCGGGGCGTCTCGCGCGCGCGGCCGAGCCGATCGAGAACGGCGGCGCGGTGAAGAGCCGCAAGGTGGCGGGCGACGTCGCGCCGGGTGTGGCGGCCAACGTCAGCACGAACGATGCCTCGGTGGAGGCGGTAACGAAGACCGGCGCCAACTGGATCGCGACCGGGCAGGGCTACGCCAACCAGCGCTACTCGCCGCTCAAGGCGATCAATGCCGTCAATATCGGCAAGCTGGCTCCGGTGGCGATTGCGCAGACCGGCTACACCGCGAGCTTCGAGACGACGCCGATCGTCGTCAACGGCGTGATGTACGTGACCACGCCGATGGTGAACAGCAAGCAGGCGCTGATCGCGATGAACGCGGCCACCGGCGAGACGCTGTGGACCTACACCTACACCGACGGGCTGACTCAGATCTGCTGCGGGCCGGTCAAACGTGGCGCCACGATCTCCGGCGGACAGGTCTATCTCCTCACCATCGACAACAGCCTGGTCGACGTAGACGCCGTTACCGGCAAGGAGGTCTGGAAGACCAAGGTCGCCGACGCGCAGGCCGGCTATTCCGAGACGATGACGCCGCAGGTTTACAAAAACCAGGTGATCATCGGCAGCGCGGGCGGCGAATGGCCGATCCGCGGCTTCGTCGCGTCCTACGACGCGGCCAAGGGCACGCAGACCTGGCGCTGGAACACCACCGACAGCCAGAAATCCTGGGCCGGCGAAAGCTGGAAGACCGGCGGTGGGACAGTCTGGACCACGCCCGCGATCGACACCAGGCTCGGCCTGCTGATCTTCTCGACCGGCAATCCGAATCCCGATCTCGATGGCTCCAAGCGCGCAGGCGACAACCTGTACACGGATTCGATCGTAGCCCTGCATATCAACGACGGAACCCTTGCCTGGTACTACCAGGAGGTGAAGCATGACGTCTGGGACTACGACGCGGTCAGCAACGTCGTACTGTTCGATGCGATGCAGGACGGCAAGCCGGTGCCTGCCGCCGGCGAAGCGGGCAAGACCGCGTTCTTCTACATCGTCGACCGCCGGACCGGCAAGCTGATCCGGCGCTCGCAGCCGTATGACATGCAGAAGAACATGTTCGCGTTGCCGACCAAGCCGGGCGTGCAGAGTCTGCCCGGCGCCAATGGCGGCGCCGAGTGGTCGCCGCCGGCGTTCTCGCCGCTCACCCACGACGTCTATGTCATGGGCATGAACCAGCTCATGACCTTCACCACCGAGAGCAACGCCGGCGATCTCCCGGGCATGATCCGGCTCGGCAGCACCTTCAAGAACGTGGCCGGCGGTATCCAGAACGGCACCCTCACGGCGATCAACGTCGATACCGGCAAGATCGACTGGAATGCCACGGTGCCGCAGCCGACAATGGGCGGCGCGCTGGTGACGGCTGGCAACGTCGCCTTCATGGGCGAGGGCAATGGCTGGTGCGACGCCTTCAATGCGAAGACCGGCCGCAAGCTCTGGCACTTCTTCCTCGGCGCCGGCGTCAATGCCCCGCCGGTCGCCTACGAGGTGCAGGGGCGCGAATACATCGCGGTCGCCGCTGGTGGCAACTTCCAGATGACCTACCCGCTCGGCGACGCGATCGCGGTCTTTGCCTTGCCGAAATAGCGCCGTCCGGCCGCGGCCTCAGGGGTGCTCCCGGCGCAGCGCTGCCGCCAGGCTCGCGCTGAAGCGCTCGGCGCCACCCTGGTTGAGGTGCGCGAACACATCGCCGAAATAGCGATCCGGCATCGACGGGATCGGCGCGACCAGGACGTGGAAGTTCGGATACTTGCTCGCCGCGGCGGCGAGATACTCGGTGAAGCCTTTTCGCAATTGCGGGGTGATGTGCCTCGCGGTGGCCTCGTTCACTGGCACGGTCACGAAATCGACGCGGATGCCGCGTGCCTGCATCTCCTGCAGCATCCGCTCGAAATACCACCCCTCCAGCGGCAGGACCTGGAAGCTATCGAGCGAGGCGTCGTCGGCCTCGGCGCTGTCGCCGTCGGCGTCGCCGAACAGATGATGTCCGCGTGCGCGCAGGGTCTTGCTGCGCTCCTCGACATTGTGGGCGTAGCGCAGGAACAGCCCGCCGCGCACCATGCTGGCGAAGTTCAGGGTCGGGAAGCTGGTCGCGTACAGGACGTCGCGCACCAGGTTGGGAAGGCCGTCGGCGCGCGGCTGGTCGAACAGGCTCTCGTCGCCGGTCTTGCGCGCCACTGCCTCGATCTCGTGCAGATCGGCCACGCTGAAGGTGCCGAAGCGCGCGCTGCGCTCCCAGAACGTGTCGGTGCTGTGGAAATGGCCGGCATCGATCGACAGCAGCACATGGTGCGGCATGTTGGGGCAGGCCATCGCGCGGCGCAGGAAGAAGTACATCTCGACCGGCTTGGCGCCACCGACCGAGATGTTGATCCCGTTGCCGGGCAGGCGGGTCGGCATCATGCCGGCGCCGGCCCGGCTGTCGCCCAGCACCAGCAGGTCGCCGAGATCGCAGCGCGCCACCAGGTCCTGCTTGGCACTCCAGGCAGCATATTCCGGATCCAGGAAGGCGAGCTTCATCGTCGCCGACCAGAGCCAGGAGAAGCCGAGTCCGATCGCCAGGACGAGCCCCATGACCAGCAGGTAGCGACCCACGCCGGCGGGATCTGCGGCCTTGCTGGCGAGCGCTGCCGTCGACGGCTTGTCGGTCGTACTAGAACTGGAAGTAAAGGAATTCACTGGTTCCTCCCATTCCGAGCACGGCAAGCACCGCGACCGCGCCGCTGACCACGGCCCACTGCCAGGTCGGCCGCCAGTGGGTCAGGGCTATGCCACCGGGCAGCACCTTGCCGAGCGCCGGGTCGGCCGCGCGCATGATCTGCTGGGTGTTGGGCATGCCCCACACCACGGCGTAGAGCACCGCCAGCCAGACGATGTCGAGCAGGGCACGCTGCGCCGGTATCGAGGACAGCGAGGCCGGCAGGCTCTCGATGCCGTGCAGCCCGAGCATGCCCGACAGCAGCGTGACCGCCGATCCGCTCGAGGGCGCGCGGAAGAACACCGCGCCGACCAGCACCGAGAGGTAGGTGAGGGCGACTGCCCAGATCGCCGGACGCGGATGGCTCTCCGCCTTGTGGGTCTTGTGCGCCGCCTTGGCCTGCTTGGCGCGGAAGGTGCGCCAGGCGTGGTTGACGCTCAGATAGAAGGCGTGCAGCAGCCCGAAGATCACGAACTGCGAGCCGGCGCCGTGCCAGATGCCCGCAAGGCCCATGGTGAAGAAGGTCGGCGCCACTGTCATCGCGAAGAAGCCCGACGGCGTCGCCATGTCGCGCCGCCCGACGCCCTGGCCACGCGCCATGCGACGCCGGGTGATCCAGAGCGCCGCCGGGTTGTACAGGTAGAGCGTGATATAGCGGGTCAGCGTCATGTGCCAGCGCTGCCAGTACTCGACGACGGAGCCTGCCTTGTACGGCGAGTTGAAGTTCAGCGGAAAGCGCACGTTGAACAGGCGTGCGAGCCCGATCGCCATATCGGAATAGCCGGAGAAGTCGAAATAGAGCTGCAGCGAGTACGACAGGGCGACATTCCATGAGGCAAACACGCCGAGTGCGACGGGATCGTGGAAGCCGGCGACGACCGTCGAGGAGAGCGGATCCGCCAGCAGGCACTTCTTCGCCAGCCCGATCACGAAGATCGTGAATCCGATCATCAGGTTCTCGCGCCGCAGCCCGTAGGTCGAGCGGTCGGCGAATTGCGGCATGATCTCGCGGTTGTGCAGGATCGGGCCCGCGATCAGATGCGGAAAAAAGCTCACGAACAGCAAGTAGTTGAGCACCCCGCGATCCTTGGTGACACCCTGGCGGAAGTCGATCAGGTAGCCGATCTGCGTGAAGGTGAAGAACGAGATCCCGAGCGGCAGCGCGGCCCTGGTGAACGGCCCGTCGATCACGCCGATGCCGGCGAGCGACATCAGCACGACGTAGAGGTACTTGAACCTGAACAGGGCGGCGAGGTTGAGCACGATGCCGGTCGCGAGGATCGCATTCTGCAGCCGGGCCCGGCCCTCGAAATAGGCGATCAGGCTGACCACGGTGAAGTTGCCGGCCATCGACAGGATCAGGACCGGCATGAACTCCGGCCGTTCCCAGCCATAGAACAGCACCGACATCAGGATCAGCCAGATGCCGGCCGGCCGCCGGCCCAGCTTCGAGGCGAGGTGGAAACCGACCAGCGCAAGCGGCAGGAATGCGATCAGGAAGACGATCGAATTGAACAGCATCGGACTACTCGGTGGTCAGGAGCGCGAGCGGGTGTTCAGGCGGCCTTGCCCTCGACCTTCGCCGCGATCAGCCGCGCGAAGTCGCCTACATCGTGCATCTCCTCGATCTCGGCGGTCCGGAACTTGATCCCGAAGGTCTGCTCGGTGGCGACCACCAGGGTGACATGGCTCATCGAATCCCACTCGGGGATGTCGTCCGCCGTCATGTCGTCGCGCAGCACGATGCTGTCGTCATCGAACACGTCCCGGAAGATCGCGGTGAGCTTGGTCTTGATGTCGGCCTCGGTCATTCACTCGCCCTCGATGATCTGGATGCTGCTCGGCTTGGGTTCGGCGCCGTCCAGCGGTAGGACCCAGCGCTCGATTTCTCCTTCGGGCTCGAACGCGGTGAAACCCAGCTCCTTATAGAGCCGGCGGGTCATGTCGTTCTTCGCCGTCGGCCTGTACACGCCGATCAGGCGCCGCGCCGCAAGCCGCTTTGCTTGTGCGATCACCAGGTCGAGAGCAGCCTGCTCGACGCCGCGACCGAGCACCCGGCAACTCATCAGCCAGGTATGCAGGACGATGTCGCCGTCACCGGCCTCAAGTCCGCCAAGGTCCGCGCCGATACCGGGGCCACCCGCGAACGAGCCGGCGATGATCGAGATGATGCCGTTATCGCCGAAGCGGTCGATCAGCCGCATCTGCAGCGACAGCGCACGCGGGTCGGCAATGATGTGCTCGACCTCCTCGGTGGTGGTGCGCCGTGTGGTCAGGTTGAACTGGTTGGTCTTGTTGACGAGCTGCACGATGCGGGCGAGGCCGATGCCGTCGAACCGGGTCCAGACCATGCGCATCTCGAGGCTGCGCAGGTAGCTCGGCAGGTCGGTGACGGTTGCGGCAAAACTGGAACGTTGCAGGGTTGCCTGGTACTGCGCGGTGCGCTCGCGGTCCTCGGCGGTGAGGTGCACGCCTTCGAAATAGCCGGCGCCGGCGACCACCCGGCTATAGAGGGCGGGGTCCTCCGGCATCTCCGGCACCGCCACCATCGGCAGCTCGCGGCGCACGATCTCGCGCTCGAACGGGTTGTCGTCGACGAACACCAGGCTATCCAGGCCGATATTCAGCCGGGAGGCGATCTCGCGGATGTTGGACGCCTTGTCCGACCAGTTGGCGACGAAGCAGGCGATGTCCTCGCGCTTGAGCACCATCTCGGGGTGCTTGTCGAACGGCTCCAGCGCGTTCTTCTCGTCGTTCTTCGAGCAGACGGCGAGGATGATCCCCCGCCTGGACAGCGCGCGCGCGTAGGACTGGAAGTCGATGAAGGCCTCGCCGAGGCTGCTGCCGTTGCCGATCAGGATGCCGCCGACGCCGTCATCGCCGATCACCCCGCCCCACAGCGTGTTGTCCAGGTCGAGCACCAGGCACTTGCGCGACCGCCCCTGGTAGGCGGCAAGCAGCCGGCCGAGCATGTCGCCATAGGCCGGCGTCGCATTCGGGTGGACCTCCTGCTTGCCGCGATGCCAGAAGGCCGGGTCGTACCAGGTATCGAGCCCGTCGCGCGTGGCCTGCTCGTCGACGGCCAGCAGCTCGATGCCGCTCGCATCGGCGGCGGCGCGCAGCCGGTGGTTGAGGCGCGCGAGCAGGGCGGCGGCGGAGCCGGGCAGCCGCTGCTCGTTGTTGCCGAACAGGGTCGGGAACACCGGCAGGATGGCCTGCTGGATGACCTTGCAGTCGAACCGCTGCCGGGCGAGCTGCCAGTGCCGGGCGAGGTCGGCGATGGTGGCGTCGAGCCAGGCATCGGCGTCCTCGGCCGACGCGGTGACGTCGATGCCGCGCAGCATGTGGCGGGCGTCGAAGGTGAACAGCACGCAGGTCGGGCGGTACCCGTGGATGGCGGCCGCCGGGTCGTGCAGCTCCTGCGAGTACTGGCCGTAGTCGCCGAGCTGGGTTTCCAGCCAGATGCCGTGCCTGAGCGCGCCCACCCGAAGGCTCGGCAGCAGATGGTCGATGGTGCTGGACGAAAGGATCGAGAGCCGTACTGGCATGGTGGCCAGACCCGAAGGCGGCCCGGACGGAAACTGCTTGCGCAGCCTGCGGTCGAGCTTCACCGTCTGCAGGTGGTCGAGCTTCTCGTTGGCGAGTGCCGCCAGCGCCAGCCAGCCTTCGCTGCCACCGGCATCGGCGCCACGCAGCAACTCATCCCAGTTCGGGCGTGTCTGGAGCCAGTCGAGCAGGGGAGCCTCCGGGTCTAGCAGTCAACGGGCCGGGAACAAGCGCAAAACGGTCGTCAAGTCTCAAAACGGGATGTACAGGTTAAAGATGCGACAGGCTGGGGCCTGAAGCAGCCGGCATGTGTCAAACATCAATGCACGCAGGCCGACAAGCGTCCCGATCTCTAGGGAAGCAGGCCAGCCCCTGCAACATGGATATTATCACGGTACACCCAATGCTAGGCCATGTGGGTGGCCGATGCATTGCAATTTTGGCGTGTGCGGCGCCTGGGCAACCGACGTGCCTTCCGGGCCACAAAGGCCGGCGCGCCGGAGCCGTCCGGCCGTGTCCGCTCGCCCATCTTCATGGGATGGAAACCTGTCCACGCCATCCTGGCTTCGCGAATGTTCGCGTGGGAGATGGGCGGGTGGTTCGGCTTACCCCAGGCGATCGGCTACCGTTCTGCATCGGCGTCGGCACCGATCGGCAGTTCTATTCCTCTGACCTGCAGGCCGGACGCGCCGCCATCCTGGTCCTGGGTGGATCAGGCGCGCCGCAGGAGTACGATCCGGTCCTCGCCCTGCTGGCCGGGCGACGCGGGGAGGTCGCGGCGCTGAACGCCGACCTTCTGGTGCTGCTCGGGTTCGACGCGCTCGCCCGTGTGCATGCGCAAGGTGCGGCGTCGGCGCACGGTCTGCGGGTGATCCTGTGCGGCGACACCTCGCAGGCGGCCTATTGCGCGCAACTGGAATTGCCTGCCCTGGTCGTGATCGACCGTGCCGGCCGGCTGACCCATCTGGCGGCCATCCGCGCATCCGACCCGGCGCTCCTGGTGGCCGAGGCGATGGCGGCACTCGGTCCTCTGTGCCGGGCCGCCGACAGCCCGGTGGGGGCGCCGGTGCTCGCCTTGCCTGGCCTGCTCGATCCTGCCTTGTGTCATCGGCTGGTGTCGGGCTTCGGGGCCGCCGCCACCTACGACAGCGGCATGAGCGGAAGCGATGCCAATGGCCTGGTGCAGGACCGCATCGACCACGCCCGCAAATGCCGCACCGACTGGATGCTGCAGCCGGGTGACGGCGTCCACGAGCGGGTCACGGACCTGCTGGGCCGCCGCTGCGTGCCTGAAATCCGTCGCGCTTTCCACAGCGAGGTGGCGCATATCGATCGCATCCTGGTGGTGCGCTACGATGCGGGTGTCGGACATTTCGGGCGGCACCGCGACAACTCGACCGCAGCCCTTGCGTTCCGCCAGTTCGCCGTGTCGATCAATCTCGGCTGCCTGCCATTCGAAGGCGGCCGTGTCGTGTTCCCCGAATATGGCGACGAGGAATATTGTCCGGCCAGCGGGGAAGGGATCGTGTTCTCGTCCAGCCTGCTGCACGAAGTGACGCGCGTCCGCCGCGGCTGCCGCTATGCCCTGCTGACATTCCTGCACGATGCCGATGCCGAGGCCCGGCGGCTGGAGCGGGTCACCGCCGGGAGCGCCCCGCTGCTGCACTGAACTCCCGGGCCGGCGGCAGACGGCTCACGACATCGATATCCGTCGCAAGCATCCGCCGATTGACGCCGCTGGAGCCGCATTGCTAACGTTGCGTTAGAAGAATGGTGCTGGTCCGGTGCCGGTTCGGCGCGGTTCTGGCCCCGCTCCACCCGATTTCATCACGCTATGACAGGAAGCTGCCATGGAAGAGCGCCTGGTCGACATCTTGGACGGCCACAACCGGATCCTGCACGTGTTCCCGGTTCCGGCTGACGCAGGTCGAAACGAGGCCGATTGCGTCCAGGAGGCCGTCAAGGAGGCAACGCATCTCAGGCTGGTCCCGGATGCAGACCTGCCCGCCCTGCACGGGCGCCCGCATGTCAGTCGCGGCGGACGTCTGGCGCCGGTCGCCGATGTGCTGGATCTGCGAGCCGACGAGGCGACGCGCCGGGACAACGCCATCCGACTCCGCGCCTATTTCATGTGGCTCGACGAGGGTTGCCCGGATGGCCGCGCGGTTCAGCATTGGCTGCAGGCAGCCGAGATCGAGCAGCCTTGACCGAGCCGGACTCTGGTGAGGGCCCGGACTCTGGCGAGGGCCCGGACTCTGGTGAGGGCCCGGACTCTGATGCGGGCACGGACAACGATGTCGGCCCGCTGCACGTCAAGCGTCGGTTGAGCGAGAGGCCGGCGCGCCGAAGTCCAAGTCGATGCCGTACATCTGCTGCCCGATTGCAAGGCACGCGGTGATCTCGCTGCTCGTGCGCGCCTGCATGCGTGCTTCGAAATCCTCTATGGCCAAAGCCACATCTCCTGCCGCCCGGTCACTCAATGCGTCGGCCAGTTCCAGCGCGTCGAGCATTGCCAGGTTCACCCCCTTGCCGGTAAACGGCGGCATGACATGGGACGCATCGCCAAGCATCGTGAGGCCGGGCTGCGTGTCCCAGCGGGTGTCGGGCGGCATGACGGACGTCGGCCAGAGCTGGAACGTGTCCTCGACCTGCGTCAGCATCGCCATGACACCGGGCGACCAGTCGCGATAGGCGCCGCTGACCGCCGCCATCACCGCTTTCCTGTCGTCGAGTGCGAAGCCGGCGGTCTTCGGCCAGCCCTCGCCGACCGCCATCGAATAGTAGAGGAGGATGAGGTCATGGTTGCAGCGCTGCACGAAGATCGTCTTCTCGCCGCCGGCAAACATCACTGAGCCTTCTCCCAGCGTCTTGTCGATCTCGGAGCCGCGCCAGAGGTCCCTGCGAAGGTTGGCCGCAAGCATGGTGATGCCTGTGTATCGGGGCTGCACCGGTGTCAGGCGACGCCTGACCCTGGAGCCGGTGCCGTCGGCACCGACAACCAGGTCGGCGATGACGGGCGCCCGATCCTTGATGTCGAGGCGCCAGCTTCCATCGGGCTCGGGGCGAACCTCCTGCAGGACGTGGCCCCAGGCGACCGTGCCGGGAGCCAGCGAGTCGAGCAGGAGCTGGCGCAAGTCGCCCCGGTCGATCTCCGGTCCGGGATCCTCGTGTGTCTCCTCCCCCATGCCCGGCAGGTCGTGACCTTGGGAGTCGATCATCCTGAATGCCTTGGCCTCGCTGCGTGAGGCGCGCGCAAAGGCATCCGCAAGCCCGGCTTCGTCGACGGCGCGCTGGCCGGAATCGGGGCGAAGATCGAGGCTGCCGCCTTGCGGGCGAGCCGTCGATGACGCGTCACGCTCGATCACCTGCACGGTGAAACCGCGCATCTGCAGGAGGCGCGCGAGCGTTGCACCGGCCGGCCCGGCGCCCACGATGGCTACCAGGCCGCCGCTGCGAAGGTCTTCGGGAGACATCATGCGGACTGCTTCCTGTCGCTCAGACCGAACCGTACGGTCTCGTTTGAAGTGAACTCGTGCGCCGTGTCATAGTTTCAAGGGTGGCCGCGCATGGACGGCCGGAGCCGAAGATGCCGACGCCTGCCGCCCTGTCTGCCGGGAAGCGCACGTCCATTCTGGACAGCGCGCGAAACGCCTTTGCCGAGCACGGCTATGCGGGGGCCAGCATGTCCGCGATCACCCATGCCGCCGGGGTTTCAAAATCCACCGTTTACCATCACTATCGCAGCAAGGCTGAGCTGTTCGGCGCCTTCGTCGAGCGCGAGTGCGCGCGGATGCTGGCACAGCATTTTGGCGCTGGGCGGATGCCGCCCGGGGCTACGGCTCAGACGCTCCGGGCCATCGGGATCGGCATGGTCGAACTGATCACCTCCCCCGTATGCTTGATAATCGACAGGGTGGTGACGTCCGAGGCCGAGGCCTTCCCGGAACTGGCGCGGTCTTTCTACGCGGCGGGGCCGCAGCAGGCGATCACGCACCTGGCTGCCTGGCTGAAGGCGCAGACGCAAGCCGGCGGCCTGGCCGTGCAAGACGCGGAGTTCGCGGCCGATCAGTTTTTCACGCTTGTGCAGACCAGCATCTACTATCGATGCCGATTGCGCCTTCACCGACCCTCACCGCAACAAACGACCCACGTCGTCGACTCGGCCGTTGCCATGTTCCTTGGCCATTACGCGACGGAACAGGCCGCTTCAGGGTCGCCCATCAGCTGACTCACCAAGTCAAATGTTCGTCTGACAGACTGTTACGCCGTCGGCCTGGCGACCGTCATCGATGGATCTGTCTTGACCGATCATTTTCGTGGTCGGCATTGACACCGGCGTCAAACGATCTTTAATGAGTGTTATGGAATCGCGGTCGCTTCCACGTCCTCTGGGGCGTCGTCGTAGTTTCGACCGGGATGCCGCACTTGAGACCGCAATGCGGCTCTTCTGGCGTTATGGCTATGAAGGGGTATCGTTCCAGCAACTGACGACAACTCTCGGCGTGGCCGCCCCGAGTCTCTATGCGGCCTTTGGCAACAAGGAAGCGCTCTATCGCGAGGCCCTGGACAGATACGTGACGCACCGTGTTGCGCCCGACCTGTCGTTCGTGCCGGAGACCCTCTCGGTGGCAGATGCGGTGCGGCTGCTGCTCCACGCGACAGCGCGGGGACTGGTTGAGCCCGGTGGCGAGACCGGATGCATGCTCAATACCGGCATGATCACGAGCCATCCCGATCATGCCGGTATCGCCAAGGAGGTCGCGGATAGACGCACTGCATTCCGCGCCCTGCTTACGACCAAGTTGCAAGTTTGGGTGGATCCCGATCGCGCCGGTCGTCTCGCGCGATTCTTGACGGCCGTGATGCAGGGGATGGCGATCCAGGCTTGCGACGGGGCCACGACCCTGGAACTCCTGGCACTCGCCGACCAGGCCGCAAGCGGCTTGAGATGACGTGGCGCGCAGGCACCGGATAAGTAAAGACCCATGTGATGAGGTGCGAGATGCGTGACGAAAACCTGCAAGGGGTCACAGGTCGAGCTTCGACTAGATCTTTCCCGGCGGCCAGACTGTCCGTGCTCGACACCGTGATGGTCGGCTCGGGCACCACCACCACCGCAGCTCTCGAAGCGACCATCACCCTGGCGCAGCGCGCGGAAGCGTTGGGCTTCGCTCGCTACTGGATGGCCGAACATCACGGCGTTCCCGGGGTCGCAAGCTCGGCCCCGGTGGTGATGGTGGGCGCCCTGGCGGCTGCCACTCGCCAAATCCATGTCGGCTCAGGCGGCGTGATGATGACAAATCATATCCCCCTGATCGTTGCCGAGCAGTTTAATACACTCGCAGCGCTTTATCCCGGTCGGATCGATCTCGGCCTTGGCAGGGCTTCTCCAGAACCCAGGACCGCCGCGGTGCTGGGTCGTTCGCTCGCAAACTATGGCGCCGAGATGTTTGCAAAGCAGGTTGAGGATCTCTGCGGGTTCACCAGGAGCGATTTCCCTGCCGGACACCCGTATGCCGGCGTGTTCGTGTCACCGAGGCCGGAGCAGCCTCCGGCGATATGGATACTGGGCACGAGCCTTGAGGCTGCCTCCCTGGCGGGACGCCTCGGACTGCCCTTCGCTTTCGCGCATCACTTTGGCCGCGCGTCGGCTGCACCGGCGTTAGAGCGGTATCGGACCAGCTTCCGACCTTCGGCTAAGCGAGAGAAACCTTATGCCGTCGTCACCGCGCTCGTTGCCTGCGCTCCGACGGATGACGAGGCTGACGACATCGCACGCTCCGCGGACTTGATGTTTCGGCGACTGTTCCAGGGCCGGCCGGGGCGGTTGCCATCGCTCGTCGAGGTCAAGGCACATAGCTGGACCCGCGAGGACTTGGCTTTCATCGAGCAGCGCCGCCAAGGCCAGGCTGTCGGCAGTCCCGATACAGTACGTTTGGCGCTTGTCCGGCTTCTGGAATCGACCGGCGCGGATGAGCTGATGATGACGACGCAGATGTTCAGTCTCGCCGACCGTATCCGGTCGCTCGAACTTGTAAGCGCGATGGTTGCCCCGACCGGCGCACGCCTGCCTGAAGCGGTCGCATGACGGCCGCAAACGGCCTCTACAAGGTCTTCCATACCATTGTGCCGCGCGGCGGCATCAACCAACCCATGGCGACCAGGGTGCCCTTTGACCCCGCCTGGCATAGCGCCGCCACGCTCGCGGGCCTTGCCGAGCGAAGCCAGGCTTTCCGATTCTACACTCGGACGCATCGAACCGAGCCGCACAACCCGGCACCTGGAGGCAACATTCGCTATGGCTATGAGGCCGTGGAGACCGTCGCATTCGACACGCTAGGCGGCGCCATCGCATTCCGGGAGGCGGCGGGCACGGTTGGAATGGAGCATCTCGACCCGACGTCAACCTGGCTTGTGACGAAGGAGCGTGTTGGCATCAACGGTGCACCGAAAGGACCGCGGGATACCGGGCGCGGGATCAAGGTGATTACGTCCATGAAGCGGCGGCCGGGCATGAACCTGATCGAGTTCCGTAGGCATTGGGATGACCACGTTGGCTACGTCGCGGCGACCCAAGGCATCTCCCGCTTCACCACAAACCATGTGGTCGATGACGACTATGAAGTCGCGGAGCCACCTGTCGACGGGTTTGTCGAGGTTTGGTTCCGAACGTCCGAAGACCTGCAAATCTGCTTTAGCGATCCATTGATGGGAGGCATTCAGCAGACCCACAACGATCTTTTTATCGACCGAAGAACGTTCTTCACGATCCAGTGTGTCAACGCAGAGCAGTGGGTGTCCGGACGTCGCGCAGAAGGGTTGCGAGAATGGTGATCAGCGCGCCTCGCAACCGCGATACCCTCAAGCTCGCGGCATGCACGCCAAAGGGCGGAAGCCGGCCTGGCCGCTAAGGTCAAGCCCACGATGTCCGAGGGTCCAGTATCGTCCGACGCGCAAGTCTCATCCCAACGCGCAATCCAGCGCAGCTACCGGAACGCAGCACATCATCTCTATGGGAGACAACAAATGAGCAAGATTGCACTCGTCACCGGCGCAAGTCGAGGTCTTGGGCGCAACACCGCGCTCGGTATCGCACGACACGGCGGGGACGTCATCCTCACCTATCAGAGCAGCAATGAAGCGGCACAGGCTGCTGTCGCCGAGATAAAGGCGATGGGTCGCAGGGCGATTGCTTTGCAGCTCGACACTGGCGATGTTTCCGCCTTCCCGCATTTCGTGGAGCAGTTGAGTAAGGCACTGCGCGAGACATGGGATCGCGACACACTCGATCACCTGGTGAATAACGCCGGTCATGCAGACTACGCTCTCATCAAGGATACGACCGAAGCCCAGTTCGACGGGCTGGTCAACGTCCACTTCAAGGGAGTGTTTTTCCTCACCCAAGCGTTATTGCCGCTGATCGCGGACGGCGGTCGTATCGTGAACGTGTCCTCCGGCCTGACCCGATTCTCCTTTCCGGGTTCCGCCGCTTACGCAGCAGTGAAGGGGGCGATTGAGGTCCTCACCCGCTACATGGCGAAGGAGCTGGGTAGCCGCGGTATCGCAGTCAACACCGTGGCGCCGGGTGCTATCGAAACCGATTTTGGCGGTGGCCGCCTGCGCGACAACCCCGATGTCAAAAGGATGGTAGCAGCTATGACCGCGCTGGGTCGCACCGGGCTGCCGGACGACATAGGGCCAATGATTGCCGGTCTCCTATCCGACGACAACCGCTGGGTGAATGCGCAACGGATCGAGGTATCCGGGGGGCAGAGCATCTAAATAGCCAGCGTTGCGACGACAGCATCTGGCGGTGTGTGACTGATCCATGATCCGGTCTGCCTATGTGTAGCGGCGCGCAACAATGAACTGCCCGACGCACATTCCCTGAGACGGAGCGAGCCGTCCGCCGCACACTCGTCGAGACACGGCGCACGCTCGGTGAGACGGACGCACAAGCCTCCACCAGACGCGGTCTTGCAGCATCCCCAGCCGTCGCGCGCGCGGTCACCAACCGAGGGGCGGGCTAGGCGGCCGAAGGTCCACCGGCGCGCACCAGGCGCTCCGCCGCTTCCGCCATGTGACGGACGATGGTCGCGCGCGACGCCGCGACGTTTCCGGTGGAGATTGCCGCGACGATCGGACGATGGCGCACGGCCGCCATGTTGTGCAGAGCGCGGCTCAGGCCGGCATGCATGACGGTGATGCGCACCGGACCCTCAAGTGAGTGCCAGAGACGCAGCAGGGTCGCGTTGCCGGAGAGCTCGCAAAGCAAGACGTGGAATGCGAGGTCGGCCTCGACCTGGGCTGGAAGATCACCCTCGGCCGCCTCAAGGCGAAAAACCGCCGCATCGAGCGCGTCGACGGTAGCGCTTCGCTCGGAACGGGCGGCCAGGGTCTCGGCGGCGAGCGCCTCGAGAGCGGCGCGAGCGGCATAGAGCCCGCGGATCTCGTCATCGGCAACCTCGCGGACCCGCAGCATGCCGCGGCTCCGCGCGACGACGAGGCCGTCCTGCTGCAGGTGGCGTAGCGCTTCCCGGATCGTTGCGCGGCTGACGCCGAGAGAGGCCGCGAGCTCCACCTCGTTGAGGTGGTCCCCAGGACCCAGACGGCCGGTCGTGATGGCGGAGCGCAGCGCGTCGAGACAGCGCTCGCGCAACGTGCTGCGCTCGATCGCATCGAGACTGGATGCCGGCATCGGACCCCTCTTCGTGTCTCGCGACACTTTACAGGCTCGCAGGGCGCTCGTATGCCGGTCAATGTCGACAGTCAGACAAGGAGATGGGTGGATGTCGGTCGGGCGGACGGCAATCGTGACCGGGGCGGCGTCGCTCCGCGGCATCGGGCGACGGACAGGCGACAAGCTGGCCGCCGAAGGCTGGGCACTCGCAATTCTCGACATCGATGGCGACGCGGCAGAGGCGGCGGCGGCCGAGATCGCCACCCGCCACGGCGTCGAAGCGCGTGGCCACCGCTGCGACGTCACCTCCGAGCGGGACGTCGAACAGGCCTTCGCCGCGGTCGAGACGACGCTGCCGCCAGTCGGCGCGCTCGTGAACAATGCCGGGATCACCTCGCCGACGCGCTTCGCGGAGGTGTCGATCGGCGAGTGGGAGCGGGTGATGCGCGTCAACGTGCACGGCTCCTTCCTGGCGACCCGCCGGGCGATGCCGGGGATGGTGGCGCGCGGGTTTGGTCGGGTCGTCATGCTGTCCTCGGTCTCGGCCGAGCGCGGCGGCGGCGTGTTCGGCGGCGTCGCCTATTCGGCGGCGAAGGCGGCGCTGCTGGGTTTCGCGCGCGCCCTCGCCCGCGAGGTCGGACCGCACGGAGTGACGGTCAACTCGGTGGCACCCGGGCTGATCGACACGGACATCACCGCGGGCAAGCTCAACCCCGAGCGCAGGGCGAGGCTGATCGCCGAGATCCCGGTCAACCGTTCGGGCACGACGGACGACGTTGCCGACGTGGTCGCCTTCCTGTGCCGCCCGTCCACCGCGTTCGTGACGGGCGCGACGTGGGACATCAACGGCGGCTCGCACATCCACTGACCGCCACCGGCAAAAGAGGGTAGGGGCGCATGGTCCGGCAAGTCGCCGCCCCCGTGCTCGGCTCGCTCGGCTGGTCGTCCATGGTGGCGCTCGCGCCGATCGTCGTGCTCTTCCTGCTGCTCGGCGTGTTCGGCTGGCGGGCCGAGCGCGCGGCGGGTGCAGCACTCGCGGCAGCACTGCTGGTCGCGGTCGGCGCCTACGGCGTCGGCGTCGGGCCGGCGCTCGACATGGCAGCACTCGGCGCCCTCTTCGGCCTGGTCTCGGTCGCCTGGGTGATCCTGAACGCGCTTTGGATCTACGACGTGACGCTGAGGAGCGGCCATTTCGAGGCGCTTCGGCATGCTTTCGCGCGGGCAGGTGGGCCCAAGCCGGTCCAGGTGCTGCTGATCGCCTACGGGTTCGGCGGCCTGCTGGAAGGACTGATCGGCGCCGGCGCGCCGGTCGCGATCTGCGGCGCCATGCTCGTCGCGGCCGGCATTGCGCCGCTCGAGGCGGCGGTCTGCGCGCTGATCGCCGATTCCGTGCCTGTCGCTTTCGGCACGCTTGCACTGCCGATCGTGGCACTCGCGTCCGCAACCGGGCTGCCGCTCGATCCGCTTGGCGCGATGGTCGGGCGGCAGACGCCGCTGCTCGCCGCACTGGTGCCGTTCATCCTGCTGTTCCTGGTCGGTGGCAGGCGCGCGCTCGGCGAGCATTTCGGCGTGGCTCTCCTCGCCGGGATCGCGTTCGGCGGGACACAGTTCGCCGTCTCGAACTATGTGTCGGTGCGGCTCGCCGACGTGGTGGCAGCCCTCGTCGCCTCGGCGGCCATCGTCGGGGTGGCACGGGCCCCGCGCGGTGCGGCAGGGATCCGGACGCCAGAGAGCGGCGAAGGGCGGCAGACGGCGCTGGCACTCGCGCCGTACGGGCTGATCATCGTCGTTTTCGCAGCCGCGCAATGGACGCCTGTCGCACGACTGCTTCGTCGCAGCCGCGTTGCCTTCGACTGGCCCGGCCTGCATGTGGGACTTCCCGATGGTACGCGGGTTCCGACGAGCTTCCGCGTCGACCTGCTCGGCACGACAGGAACCCTGCTGCTGCTCGCAGGACTTCTCGCTGTCGCGACCCTGCGCGTCCCGTTGCGTGTCGCATGGCGCTCCTACTGCGACACGGCGCTCGGCATCGGCGGCGCGGTGCTGACGGTGATGGCAATCTTCGCGCTCGCCTTCGTCGCCAATCTGTCCGGCCAGACGCGGACGATGGGATTGCTGTTGACCGGCCTGGGTCCAGTGGGTTTTGCGCTCGCCTCGCCGCTGATCGGCTGGATCGGGTCGGCGCTCACCGGCTCCGACTCCTCATCGAATGTGCTGTTCGGCGGCCTGCAGATCGTGGCGGCGAAAGGTGTGGGCATTCCCCCTCTGCTCGCCGCCGCGTCCAACTCGTCGGGCGGCGTCGTCGCCAAGGCGATCAGCGTGCAGAGCCTTGCGGTCGCCTCCGCCACGGTTTCACTGGTCGGCCAGGAAGCCGCGATCCTGCGTCGCGTGATCGGCTGGAGCATGCTCCTGCTGGCGCTGATGTGCGGGCTCAGCCTGGTGCAGTCGCTGCCACCGGTCGCGCGATTCATCGTGCCGGGGGTCCGGTAAGCAGGAGGGCGTGATGGGGCGGATCGTCTCGGTGTCGGCGGCACCCTACGACGGCTGGGAGGCGGCCGTCGTGCTCGAGAGCCTGGCGCGCTGCGGTGCTGCGCATGTCGAGCCTGCTTTCATCGTCGGCTACACGGAACCGTTTGACGAGACGGCGTTCGGCGAGGCCGAAGCGACGCGCTGGTCGTCGCTGCTGCGCGCATCGGGTCTCGGCTGCCACGCGCTCTCGTCGCATATCGACCTCGGGCGTGAGGACGCGGTGGCCGTTTTCCTCAGGCGGATGGATTTTGCCCGACGTCTCGGTGCGCGTGTCATCAATACCAATGCAGCGGTCCGCGAGAACAAGGCCGCGTTCTTGCGCAATATCGGGCCGCTCGTGCGACACGCGGAGGCGATCGGCCTGGTCATCGGGCTTGAAAATCCTGGAGATGCGCGGCCGAACCTCATCGACGTCGCAGCCGACGGGATCGCGCTCGTGCGGCAAATCGACGTGCCCGAGCTCAGGCTGAACTACGACCCGGGCAATACGGGAAGCCACCGCCCGGAGATCGACCCCGTCGCCGATGCGATCTCGGCGCTCGATGTGTGCGTACACCTGCATCTCAAGGCGGTGCGCCGCGTCGAGGACGGCTGGACCAACGTGGCCTTGGGAGAGGGCGACCGGGATCTCGGGCCGCTGCGTGCTGCGCTGGACGCGAGGCCCGCGCTGCCGGTCGGAATAGAGGTGCCGCTTCGCATGCGGCGCGGTCAGGACGCGCAGCCGTGGCGCAGAGTAGCGAGGCTGCAGCTGCAGGTCATCGAGGCGGCGGTGCGTCGCTCGCTGGCGTGGGTCGGGACGTGAACGGAAGCGGCGAGGCCGTCTGCGACCTGCCGTGTTTGTTCCGATATCGAGGTGGCGGGAACCACCGCGGATTGCCGTCCAGAATGACGCGCACGACCGCAACGGCTTCACGTGCGGGGTCGAGAGCCGCGATCGCTATCTCAGGACCCAGGCCGGGCAGGATCGTATCCTCGACTAGGATACGTTCTGCGCGATGCCGGTCTAGGAAGGCGAGGTGCCGGAGGCGGCCCGGAAGCCCATCCCCCGCTATCCGCTCGCCAGTTGCACTCTGATCGGCCGGCCGGCGGTCGCCAAGGAGCATCCTAAGCGCCTGATTCCCTTGAGAAAATCTGGAGCGGGCGAAGGGATTCGAACCCTCGACCCCAACCTTGGCAAGGTTGTGCTCTACCCCTGAGCTACGCCCGCGCTCCGCACGGTGCGGGCTTTTATGCCGTCCGGGGGGCAGGCGCAAGAGGCAGCCTTGCGGAAAATCGGGCGGCAAAGACGCTTGCGGGACGGCCAGCGTACGCCAATCTTAAGGCGCGTTCTCGACGCAACGGCTGCCAGACCAGGATCGGTTGTGCCCATGGATTACATCATCGGCCAGAACAAGGCTGCTCCGGGCGGAACCGCACCGGCGCGTCGGCCCACGCCCGGTCAAGGCCAGGCGGCCGGAACCCGGGGGGCGCCCGTCACGCCGCATCCCGCGTCGGACCCCGACATCATCGGCCAGGGCACCGTCGCCGAGGACATGATCGTCGATGGCGACCAGAACAGCTTCATGGCCGAGGTCATCGAGGCCTCGCGCACCGTGCCGGTCCTCGTCGATTTCTGGGCGACCTGGTGCGGGCCCTGCAAGCAGCTCACCCCGGCGCTGGAAAAGGTGACCCGCGCCGCCGGCGGCCGCATCAAGCTGGTCAAGATCGACATCGACCAGAACCGGGCGCTGGTGCAGCAGCTGACCCAGGTGGGCCTGCCGCTGCAATCGGTCCCGACGGTCGCCGCCTTCTGGCAGGGCCAGATCCTGGACCTGTTCCAGGGCGCGTTGCCGGAGAGCGAGATCAAGCGTTTCGTCGAGGCGCTGCTCAAGGCCGCCGGCGGCAGCATGCCGTCCGCCGATACGCTGGGCGAAGCGCGCGCGGCGATGGAGGCCGGCGAGGCCGAGGCGGCGGCGTCGCTGTTCAGCGCCACCCTGGAGCAGGAGCCGGAAAGCCCCGAGGCGTGGGGTGGCCTGGCCCGCGCGTTGCTCGCGATGGGCGACGAGGAGCAGGCGCTGGCGGCGCTCGAGCAGGTGCCGGCCAAGCTCGCCGGCCATGCCGAGATCGCGGGCGCGCGCAGCGCCATCGCCCTGGCCGCCGAAGGTCGCCGGGCGGCGGACGGCCTCGATGGTGTCCGCCGGCGTGTCGCCGCCGATCCGGACGATCATGCCGCGCGCTACGAACTCGCGACCGGCCTGAACGGCGCCGGACAACGCCAGGAGGCCGCGGACGCCCTGCTCGAGATCATGCGCCGCGACCGGAGCTGGAACGAGGGGGCGGCGCGCCTGCAGCTGATCCGGTTCTTCGAGGCCTGGGGCTTCGACGATCCCGTCACCTTGACCGCGCGGCGCCGCATGTCTGCCCTGCTGTTCAGCTAGCCCGGATGGCGCAAGCATCCGGCCGACGCAGGCTGCCGCGCCTGAACGAGATCGGCCTGGCGGACCTCGATGGCGAGCTCGCGGTCTTCCCGCTTGCCGGCGCGCTGCTCCTGCCACGTGGGCGGCTGCCGCTGAACATCTTCGAGCCGCGCTATGTCGCGATGGTCGATGACGCGCTCCGCGAGCGCCGTCTGATCGGCATGATCCAGCCGCAGGGGGTGAAGTACGACACCGACGATGACGACGACGACGATCCGGCGACGGCATCCGACGCCGGCGCCGGCGGGGGATTGGAGCGGCCAGCGGCCTTGTATCGTGTCGGCTGCGTCGGACGCCTGACCTCGTTCGCCGAGCGCGAGGATGGCACCTTCTCGATCAGCCTGCTCGGCATCGCGCGCTTCCGGGTCTGGCAGGAGGTCGATGTCCGCAACGGCTACAGGCAGGTGCGGCCGGATTTCCGGCTCTTCGCGGCGGATCTGGTCGAGCCCGGCGCGTTCGAATTCGATCGCACCCAGCTCCTGCAATCGCTCCGGCAGTATTTCACGCTGCGAGGCTTCGAGGCCCGCTGGGAGGCGATCGAGCAGATGGACGACGAGACGCTGATCACCACCCTGAGCATGATCTGCCCGTTCCCCCCGCCGGAAAAGCAGGCTCTGCTCGAAGCCGTCACCTTGGCGGAGCGCGCCGGGACGCTGCAGGCGCTGTTGCAGATGGCGGGGCATGAGACGGATCGTGGGCACAAGCCGCACGCGGTGTGAGGCGGTCGGATTGCCGGCTATAGACCATGCAAGCGACCACAGGCCACGCGAGCGACCAGAGCTCAGCCCCGGGGAACCCCAAGACAATGTCGGACACTGTAACCGATCCTGACCAGCCCGCAGGCCCAGTGCCGGTCGACCCGCGTTTGCTGGAAATCCTGGTCTGCCCGGTGACCAAGACCGAACTGATCTACGACCGCGAGGCCGGCGAACTGATCAGCCGCAAGGCCGGGCTGGCCTATCCGATCCGCGACGGCATCCCGATCATGCTGCCCGACGAGGCGCGCAATCTCGAGGACTGAGCGCCATCGGCCCCGCCAGATCAACTAGAGCAGCATCCGATCACTTGGAATCGCTTCGCGATGCCAAGTGTCGGATAAAGCTGCTCTATCAAACGACAAGCTGAGCCTGATCGTCTCAGGCTGAACCAGCCTGAGACGTGAATCAGTCTCTAGATCAATCTGGTAGAGCAAGTTTACCGGCTCAACTTGAGCCGGTCTTGCTCTAGCTCGCGGCGACCCGGTGCGACGGTGCGCCGACATTGGCGATCACTTCGCCGAACGGGCCGGCATTGCGCGCAACCCCGCGATCGATGCCGGTGGTCGCCCTGAGGGGCAGCAGCGGGAACACCAGTTCGGCAAAGCGGTAGCACTCCTCCAGGTGCGGGTAGCCCGAGAGGATGAAGCGATCGATGCCGAGGGCCATATATTCCTGCATGCGGTCCGCGACCTGCTGGGCTGACCCGACCAGGGCGGTGCCGGCGCCGCCGCGCACCAAACCGACGCCGGCCCAGAGGTTGGGACCGACCACGAGCTTGTCGCGCGAGCCGCCATGCAGCTTGGCCATGCGCGTCTGGCCGACGCTGTCGAACCCGCTGAACGCCGCCTGCGCGCGGGCGATATCGGCATCGCTGACATGGCCGATCAGCCGGGAGGCTTCGTCCCACGCCTCCTGCTCGGTCTCCCGCACGATCACATGCAGACGGATGCCGAACGACAGGGTGCGGCCCCGCTCGGCGGCGAGGCGCCGGACCTGATCGATCTTCTCTGCAACGGCTGCCGGTGGCTCGCCCCAGGTCAGATAGACATCGACATGCTCGGCCGCGACACGCTGGCCGATCTCGGAGGAGCCGCCGAAATACAGCGGCGGATAGGGGGCCTGGACAGGCGGATACAGCAGCTTGCCGCCCTTGCTGCTGAGATGCTTGCCGTCGAACTGCACCGTCTCGCCGGCCAGCATGCGGCGCCAGACGGTCAAATACTCGTCGGTCGCTTCGTAGCGCGCGGTATGGTCGAGGAACACACCATCGCCTGCCAGCTCCGACGGGTCGCCGCCGGTGACCACGTTGACCAGCAGCCGGCCACCCGACAGCCGGTCGAACGTCGCCGCCATCCGGGCGGTCATCGACGGCTCCGACAGCCCCGGCCGGACCGCAACCAGGAAGCGCACCCGCTTGGTCAGCGGGATCATCGCGGACGCGACCACCCAGCTATCCTCGCAGGACTTCCCGGTCGGCAGCAGCATGCCGAAATAGCCGAGATCGTCGGCCGCCTGGGCGATCTGGCTCAGGTAGCTGAGGGTGACGTGGCGGGCGCCGGTCTGCGAGCCCAGATAGCGGCCATCGCCGTGGGTCGGCAGGAACCACAGGACATCGGCGGCTTCGGCTGCGTGAGACAAGACGGAGTTCCCTTGCGTCGGTGGAGTTTTCGAGCCAATCACGACCCGGACACGTGTATCTCGCGCCTGAAGGTGTAGCGACCAGTGGATCAATACAATGCCCCGCCGCGCCGGTCGATCCTGACTTCGACCAGGCGCACAGTCATAACCGCATCCATCGGGGCCGCCCTCGCCGCACCCTTTGCGCGCTGCGCCCGGGCCGCCGGCGGACGCACCATACGCATCGGCTACCAGCGCTACGGCACGCTGATCATCCTCAAGCATACCGGCTACCTGGAGCAGGCGCTGGCCGGGGCCGGTGACCGGGTGGAGTGGAGCGAGCACCCGGCCGGGCCGCAGATGCTGCAGGCGATGGGATCCGGCGCGCTGGATTTCGGGATCACCGGCGACACCCCGCCGATCTTCGCGCAGGCTGCCAGCAGCCGCATCGTGTACGTGGCGCACGAGCCGCCGGCGCCGCAGGGCGAGGCGATCATCGTGCCCAAGGGCAGCCCGATCACCAGCCTGGCCGGCCTCAAGGGCAAGTCGGTGGCGCTGAACCGCGGCTCGAACGTGCACTGGCTGCTGCTGCGCGCGCTGCAGCATGCGGGGCTGACCTCGGCCGACATCAATCCGGTCTATCTGCCGCCGGCCGCCGGACGTCCCGCCTTCGATACCGGCCGCGTCGATGCCTGGGCGATCTGGGATCCCTATCTGTCCTCGGTCGAGGTCGGCTCGAGCCCGCGCATCCTGGCGACCGCGCAGGGGCTGGTGCAGAACCGGCAGTTCCTGCTGGCGGACCGTGCCTTCACCACGGCGCATCCGGACCTGGTGCAGGAGACGCTGCGGCAGCTGAACCGGTCGGATGTCTGGGCCGGCGGTCACAAGGAGAACGTGGCAGGGTATCTCGCCGCCGATACGGGGCTGCCGCTCGATGTGGTGGCTCGTGCGATCGACCGGCTCAGCTTCGGCGTCTCGCCGATGACGCCGGATGTTGTCGCCGAGCAGCAGCAGATCGCCGATATTTTCGCCGCCCAGCATCTCATCCCGGCGCCGCTCGATGTCAGCAAGGCGGTCTGGCACGCGGCCGCCTGATCAGTGGAGATAATGCCGTGAAGCCTGCCTCCCGCTTCGCCGCCGCAATCGTGGCGCTGTCCTTGATCGGGCCGTCCCTGGCGTGGACAAGCGGCCCCGTCTTGGCGCTGACGCCGCCGCCGCAGGTGCCCCCCGGGCAGCCGCAGCCGGTGGCGCATCCGTACGATACGCCGGCCGCGGCGCACGACGCGGTGGCTGCCGCGGTACGCCAGGCGCGGCAGAGCGGCCGCCGCCTGCTGATCGATTTCGGCGCGAACTGGTGCCCGGACTGCCGCATGCTCGCAGGCGTGATGCGGCTCGCGCCGGTGCAGCCGTGGGTCGCGCAGAACTTCGTGCCGGTCTCGGTGAATGTCGACCATTTCAACGTCAACATGGACATCGCCCGGCGCTACGGCGTCGTGGTCAAGGCGATCCCGACCGTGCTGATCGTGACCCCGGACGGCAAGCTGCTGAACGCCGACGGCACGCTAACTCTCGGCAACGCGCGCACGATGTCGTCGCAGGCGGTGGTCGACCAGCTCGCGAAATGGAACGCCCGCTCCTGAGGGTGGCGTTCATGCTCGCTTAACCACCAGGGCGCTAGCCTGGCCTGCTGGTTGGAGGGCAAAGCATGCTGGTGCCGACGGATCTCGCCCGCGAGCGCGCCTGCTGGCAGCGGTCACGGCTCCTGCTGGAAGCGGCGACGCGCGAACCCTCGTTGCGTCGCGAGGCGCACCGCATGCTCTGGGAAACCTGCCAGGCGCTCGGCGACCGCGCCGCGGCGCTGACGCATCTCGGCGCCGCCCTGGCCGACGGCGCGTTCTTCACCCGGCATCGCGCCTCCGCGCAGCGTCCCGTCCGGACGGTGCTGATGCTCTGCGTGCCCGGCGATTTCCAGGCCAACCTGCCGCTCGACCGGCTGTTCGACGACAACACGCTGCTGCACACGCTGTGGATCACCGATCCGGCCGCGGCGCTGCCATCGGACCTGCTGCAGGCGATGCCGTTCGACTGCGTGTTCATCGCCATCGCCCAGGACGAGCATCACGCTGCTGCTTTGCGCGCCGCTGATACACTCGCTCGGGTCATCGATGCCCCGGTCATCAACCATGGCGCGCGCATTGCGGAGCTCAGCCGGGTGCGGGTCGCGGAACTGCTGCATGACCTGCCCGATGCGATCGTGCCGGAGCATGTCGCGCGCCTGCGCCTGCATCCCGCGCCGGTCGAGTATCCGCTGATCATCCGGCCGGCCGGCTCGCATGCGGGACACGGCTTGGAGTGGATCGCGGATCCGGATGCGCTGGCCGATTACGACCGGCGGCATCGGGACCCGCGAGGCTTCACGGTGTCGCCGTTCATCGACTACCGCAGCGCGGATGGGCAGTGGCGTAAGTATCGCATCGTGTTCGTGGACGGCGTGCCCTACCCGTTGCATCTCGGCATCCATCACGACTGGGCGGTCTGGTACTACAATGCCGGCATGGAGCTCGACCCGCTCAAGTGCGAGGAAGAGAATCGTTTCCTGCACTCGCTCGATGCGGTGTTCCCGGCGCCGGCGCGCAGCGCCTTGCGCGCACTCGCAGACCGGGTGGGACTGGACTATTTCGGCCTGGATTGCGGGCTGATGCCGGATGGCAGGCTGCTGGTCTTCGAGGTCGAGACCGGCATGATCGTGCATGACCGCAGAAGCGGCGCGGGCCGGGGCGCGCCCGATGCCGCCGGCCGCATCCGGCGCGCCGTCGAGGCCATGATCGATCGTCGCGCGCGCTGCGCGTCGCCGGTCAGGGAGGTGCCGGCGGCGGTCGTCTCCACATGAAGGTCAGCTCGTGCTTGTTGTGTGCGAGATGGATCAGCATCGCACCCGCAATCGCCGCGAAGCGGTCTGCGAGCGCATGGTCGGTGGCACCCTGGAACTTGATGCTGCAGACGATCCGTCGGGTGCGGCCGGCCGCGATCCAGCGCGACACCAGGCCGAGCAGGCGCTCAGGATAGGCGATCACGTCGCTGAACAGCCAGTCGGTCTCGGGTTCCTGTTCCGGCTGCAGGCCGAAGGCGCTCTCGCGCCTGAGCGTCACGTTCGGCAGTGCCGCGACCTCGGGCGCGAGATCCGCCTTGTCGACCGCGATCACCTCGGCGCCAAGCTGCGCCAGCGCCCAGCTCCAGCCCCCCGGTGCTGCGCCAAGATCGATGCAGCGATCGCCCGGACCGGGATGCGCACCGAGGCGGGTGCAGGCCTCCCACAGCTTGAGGTAGGCGCGCGATGGCGGCCCGGTGCGATCCTCGACAAAGCGACAGGCGCCGTTCACGAACGGGCTGGTCTTGCGCCGGCTCAGCAGCATCCGGTCGAGGGCGAGCAGGGTCCAGGCGCCGAGCGGGGCGGTCGGCATCGGCGCCGGGAAGCGCAGCGGTGCCGCCTTGACCGTCGGCAGGCGGGCGGCGATCAGCGCGCAGCGGCGATGCTGGGCGGCGGGATACAGGCTCCAGTTGCGCTGCCGATCCCGCAGCGCCGTCGCGGCGAGACCGATCGAGTGGCACGCGACCAGCTCCGGCTCGGTCCAGACATCGAGCGCCCAGGCCGAGGCGCGCGGCGGATCGGGCGACAGGGCAAGCAGCCCGTGCCAGTCCAGGACGCCGACCCCGAGGCGGCGCAACTCCTCCGCCAGAACCGGCTGCGTCAGCGCGTCGGCGAGATAGGCCGCGCGCACCGGCTGCATCAGCCGTCCCGGCGTCGCGGCCGCCCAAGGGTCGAGATCGCCAGCAGCAGCCAGCCGGCCATCTGCAGGATGCCGCCGGTGGGCGCCAGCCGCCCGAGATGCCGCCCGCCCAGGGCCGGCACGCAGACGCCGATGCTAAAGCAGGCGGTGCCGGTCAGCAGGCAGAGGCAGGCGACGTGGACCAGCCGGCGCCAGGCGGCGTCGCGCATCCAGAGTGCTGCCGCCAGCAGTGCGGCGGCGTGCCAGCCGATGACTTGCACCGCCGCGCGCAGGCTGTCCCGCCCGCCGGGTGCCAGCAGCCGGTCGGGCAGATGCGCAGACAGGGCGGCGCCAGCCACCGTGAGCAGTCCGAGCAGCGCACCCGCGGCAAGCCAGGCTCTGGACGGTGCGTGGGAGGAGCGCATCGCAGCGCTTCTAGCTGCACCGGCGGGGATGCGTATAGTTGCGGCATGCCGCGTGCCGAGCTGTTCCCGGAAATCGACCCGTACGAGACCGGCTACCTCGCGGTGGAGGGAGGACACTCGATCTATTGGGAGCAGGTCGGCAATCCGCACGGCCGTCCCGCCTTGTTCCTGCATGGCGGCCCGGGTGCCGGCGCGGGCGCGGTGCATCGCCGGTTCTTCGACCCGTCGCACTGGCGCGTGGTGCTGTTCGACCAGCGCGGTGCCGGCCGTTCGCGCCCGCAAGGCAGCATCACCGCGAACACCACTCCGGCCCTGCTGCGCGACATCGAGCAGCTGCGCGACCTGCTCGGCATCGAGCGGTGGCTGCTGTTCGGTGGCTCCTGGGGGTCCACCCTCGGCCTGTCCTATGCGCAGGCGCATCCCGACCGGGTGAGCGGGCTGGTGCTGCGCGGCATCTTCCTCGGGCGATCGGAGGAGCTCGCCTGGTTCCTGTACGGCCTGGAGCAGATCTTCCCGGATGCGCATGCCGCGTTCGCCGGCCACCTGCCGCTTGAGGAGCGCGGCGACCTGCTCGGCGGCTATCTCTCGCGCCTGACCGATCCCGACCCGGCGGTGCATCTGCCGGCCTCGCGCGCCTGGTCGATGTACGAGGGCACCTGCTCGACGCTGCTGCCGACGCCTGCCACCGTGCTCGGCTTCGCCCGCGACCGCGCGGCGCTGGGCCTGGCCCGGATCGAGGCGCACTACTTCGCCAACCGGCTGTTCCTGCCGCCGGTGGGGCTGCTCGAAGGCATCGACCGGATCGCGCACGTGCCGGCCGAGATCGTTCAGGGTCGCTACGACATGATCTGCCCCGCGCGCAGCGCCTTCCATCTCGCGGAGCGCTGGCGCGCGGCGAAGCTGAACTTGGTGGCGGATGCCGGGCACTCCGCCCTGGAGCCCGGCATCCGCCGCGCCCTGGTGCAGGCGGTGGAGCGCTTGCGCGAAACAGACTGACCGTGCGCTTGCGCGAAAACGGTTGATTTCGGTTCGATAACGCGACAAAGCGGGTTTTGTCAGCGGCGCAGAGAACGCCTTGCACGCTATGGCGTTGCAACGCAGCCACGGACACGTCTCTTCCAAAGGAATGCTGCTTCATGAACCGCACCGTACGCTGGGGCCTCGCTCTCGCGCTCCTGCCACTCGCCGCCTGTGCCGACACCAAGCCGCCGGCCCCTCCCGCCCCGCCACCGGCGCCGCCGCCGATCGCCGCCAACGATGCGAGCTTCATCCAGACGGCGGCGCAGGGCGGCATGGCCGAGGTGCAGATGGGCCAGCTGGCCGACAGCACCTCGCACAGCAAGGCGATCAAGGCCTTCGCCGAGAAGATGGTCTCCGACCACACCGCCAACGACGACCAGCTCAAGCAGCTCGTCACCGCCAAGGGCGGCACCGTTCCCACCACCCTCGGCGACGATCAGCAGGCGATGCTGACCAAGCTGCAGGGCGAGCATGGCCACAAGTTCGACCATGACTATCTGCAGGGCCAGATCCAGGGCCACCAGGCGATGCTGAGCGCGTTCCAGACCGAGGCGTCCTCCGGGACCGATCCGGACGTGAAGAACTTCGCGACGCAGACCATCCCGACCATCCAGATGCATCTGGACCGCGCCAAGGCGCTCGCCGGAATGGGCGGGATGCACCATCACCACATGATGCACCACCCTAAGGCCGACGCGTCCTAAGCAGGACATGCGTCGCGGTTGCCGGCCGCGGTCCCTCCCCGGGGCAGCGGCCGCAGCCGTTTCGACAGCAGGAGATCTGACGCCATGTATATCGCGATGAACCGGTTCCGCGTGGCCCTTGGCTCGGAGACCGAGTTCGAGCAGATGTGGCTGACGCGAGAGTCCCGGCTGCGCGAGGTGCCCGGCTTCGAGGTCTTCCACCTGCTGCGTGGCCCCGCCGGCGACGACCACGTGCTCTATGCCTCGCACACGGTTTGGTCCTCCAAGCCGCATTTCGAGGAATGGACCCGGTCGGACGCCTTCCGCCAGGCGCACCGCGAGGCCGGCCAGGGCACCCACCGCCCTTCCTATCTGGGGCCGCCGCAGTTCGAGGGTTTCGAGGTGCTGCAGACGGTCGACCGCGGATGACCAGGACGCTGCGCATCGACAGCGTCGTCACCCGCGGCGGCGATGCCGGCCAGACCTCGCTCGGTGATGGCACCCGGCAGCCCAAGGACAGCCTGCGCGTCGAGGCCTACGGCACGGTGGACGAGGCCAATGCCTGTCTCGGCGTGCTGCGCGCCTCGCTCGGCACCTCGTCTGGACAGCATGGGCATCCGCAGGATGCGGTGCTGGCGCGCATCCAGAGCCTGCTGTTCGATGTCGGCGCCGACCTGTGCGTCCCCGGCCCGATGGGTGCCACGCTGCGTCTCGACGACCGTCCGGTGGCGCTGATCGAGGCGCAGATCACCGCGCTGCTGGAACACCAGTCGCCGCTCGACAGCTTCGTGCTGCCGGCCGGCAGCCTGGCGGCAGCGCAGGCGCATGTGGCGCGTACGGTGATGCGCCGGGCCGAGCGCCGGGTGGTGTCGCTGGCCGCCGCCGAGGATGTCAACGGCGCCGTCATCCGGCTGCTCAACCGGCTGTCCGATTACCTGTTCGTACTGGCCCGGCACCTGAACGACAACGGCCGCGCCGACGTGCTGTGGCAGCGCGGCGCGGCGTCGGACGCCTAATCCAGGCTGCCTACCAGTTGGGCGAGCACGTCGCGCATCGTCACGATCCGGCCGATCACGATCAGCGCCGGCGTCGGGATCGGTGTCGCCCTGAGCGACGCGGCGAGGGTCGCCAGCGTCGCCACCCGGAGCTGCTGATGCCGGCTGGCGGCCTGAGCAATCGCCGCCGCCGGCATGTCCGCCGGCATCCCGGCCTCGATCAACCGACGCGCGATCTCGTCCAGCGTGCGGGTGGCCATGTACAGCACGATCGGCTGGTCGAGCCGGGCGAGGGCCGCCCAGTCGAGCGAGGCGATCGCGTCGGCCTCGCCCTCGGCGCTGTGGCCGGTCGCCAGCACGATCGCCTGGTTGATGCCGCGCACGGTCGCCGGAATGCCCGCGGCAGCGAGGCCGGCGAGACCTGATGTGAGGCCCGGCACCACCCGGTACGGGATGCCGGCATCCGCCAGCGCCACCGCCTCCTCGGCGCCACGGCCGAACACGTACGGGTCGCCGCCTTTCAGCCGCAGCACCCGCTGGCCCCGCAAGGCCAGCGCGATCAGCCGGCCGGTGATGTCCTGCTGGTGGATCGAGGGCCGGCCGCCGCGCTTGCCGGCAAACTCGCGCACCGCATGCGCGGGGGCGAGGTCCAGCACGCCGGGATCGACCAGGGCGTCATAGACGATGACATCGGCCTGGATCAGCCCGCACAGCGCATGCAGGGTCAGGTGCCCACGGTCGCCGGGGCCGGCCCCGGCCAGCCAGACATGGCCCGGCTGCAGCACAGGACAATCGGACCCGAGCAGCAGCCGCACCGCATCCGCGTGCGCCGCACTGCTCATCCGGTCCGGATTGCTTGTCCCCAGTCTTTCGGCTCTGGGTCCAGGTCCAGCCGCGCGACGCCGCAATTCTCCAGCAGCTCGCCGGTCAGGTGCCAGAAGAAGGTGGCATGGCCGACCACTGCGATGGTGCGCTCGGTGCGCGCCGCGAGCAGCGCCCGGAACAGCGCCAGCCGGTCCTGCAGCACGTCGGGCGGCTCGACATGGATGCCGCGATGATCGGGCTCGCCCGCGGCGTGCCACCAGACTTCGGGCAGATGCGACAGCGACAGATGCGGGAACTCCTCGGCCAGCAGCGAGGCCGCGCGCCCGACATCGCCGCTGTTCTCCTGGTACTCGCGGTGCAGCGGCTCGACCAGGATCGCGGGCCGCCTCGGGTGGTCGGCAAAGATGCCGGTGCTGGTCTGCAGCGCGCGGGTCAGCGGCGAGGTGATCACCAGGTCGACCGGCTCCGCGCGCAGACGCGCGCGCGCCGCCCGGACCTGCGCCTCGCCCTTGGCGGTCAGTCGTGCATCGATCTGCAGAGGGTCCTCGCCGCCCGCCTCCCAGGCCACGTTGGCGGTCGACTGGCCGTGCCGGATGCACAGGATTGTTCTGGATGTCATGGTGCGGGACCATATGGCGCGCGACGGCGCCGCGGCAATGCGCGCACCGGTCCGGCGAGTTGCCGATATGCTGCAGCGCAACCCATCCGCCGGTTCCCCCGTCTTGAGCACTGGGTCTGCCATGAGCACTTGGCTATGGAATGACGGCAGGCCTGCGCATAGATCAGCGCCACCACCCCGAAGCGTCCAGGAGCGAGCCCGTTCATGTCCAGCCTGATGTTGCCTGCCCATCACCTGCATGCGCGTGTGGTCCTCGCGCCGGATGGCATGGCGGCCGGCCATCAGGACGCGGCCATGGAGAGCGGGCACGTGATCACGCCGCCGACCAGGACCTACGGCCATCTGAGCCCCGAGCGGGTGCTGTCGGTGCATCACTGGACCGACCGGCTGTTCTCCTTCACCTGCACGCGCGATGCCGGCCTGCGCTTCGAGAACGGCCAGTTCGCGATGATCGGCCTGGAGGTCGACGACAAGCCGTTGCTGCGGGCCTACAGCGTGGCCAGCGCCAACTACGAGGACCATCTCGAGTTCCTGAGCATCAAGGTCCCGAACGGCCCGCTGACCTCGCGGCTGGCCTATCTGCGGCAGGGCGATACCATCCTGGTCGGCCGCAAGCCGACCGGCACGCTGCTGGTCGACAATCTGCGTCCGGGCCGCAACCTGTACCTGCTCGCGACCGGCACCGGGCTGGCGCCGTTCATGGCGCTGATCAAGGACCCTGCCGTGTACGACCGTTTCGAGCGGGTGATCCTGACCCACACCGTCCGGCATTCCGGCGAACTCGCCTACGCCAACCATATCCGCCACGAACTGCCGCAGCACGAGTTCCTCGGCGAGGAGGTGGCGGCCAAGCTGACCTACTATCCGACGGTGACGCGCGAGGAGTTCCAGACCACCGGGCGCATCACCAGCCTGATCGAGAGCGGCAGGATCTTCACCGACCTCGACCTGCAGCCGCTCGATCCGGCGCATGACCGGGTGATGATCTGCGGCAGCACCGAGATGCTGGCCGACACCGAGCGCCTGCTGGTCGCGCGCGGCTTCGACGAGGGCAACAACGCCGCCCCGGGCGCCTACGTGGTGGAAAAAGCCTTCGCCGAGCGCTGAGAGACCGTTTGATAATGCTACTATGCCGGCAATCCGACGCGCCTTTCTGCGCTTCCGGTGCTCATGGCCCCACTGTCAAGAACGGGGCGGCCACTCCGCTCCGGTTCTCGAAAGCCACGCCGGCCGGCGCCGTTGGCGCCTCTCACTCGGCATAGCGCATTCTCAAACGGTCTCTGAGGCTGCAAAGCGGGCGCATGGCCAGGAACACGCATGACCGAACACGCATGACCTATGATTTCGACCTGTTGGTGATCGGCGCCGGTTCGGGCGGCGTGCGCTGCGCGCGGATCGCCGCCGGCCATGGCGCGCGCGTGGCGGTGGTGGAAGCCCGGCACTGGGGGGGCACCTGCGTCAATCTCGGCTGCGTGCCCAAGAAGCTCATGGTGCAGGCCACCGAATACGGCGAGTGGGCCGAGGACAGCCGCGGCTTCGGCTGGGATATGGCGCGCGGCACGCATGACTGGGAGCGCTTCATCGGCCGCAAGGACCATGAGATCGAGCGCCTGAACGCGATCTATGTGCGCCTGCTGGAGGATGCCGGCGTCAGGCTTTTCACCGGCCATGCCCGCTTCGAGGATGCGCACACGCTGCTCATCGGGCCAGGGCCGCTCGCCCCGCATGCCGAGCCGAGGCGGGTGACCGCGGCACGGATCGTGATCGCGACCGGCGGCAAGCCGGTGGTGCAGCCGCATATCGAGGGCCAGGAACTGGGCATCGTCTCGGACGACGCGTTCCATTTGAAGGCGCGTCCGGACCGGATCACCATCGTCGGCAGCGGCTATATCGGCGTCGAGTTCGCCGGCATCTTCGCAGGCCTGGGGGCGCAGGCCACCATGCTCTACCGCCAGAAGCTGCCGTTGCGCGGATTCGACATGGACATGCGCCAGGCGCTCGACGAGGCGATGGGCGAGCGCGGCATCGTCCGCCATGCCGGCGCCCTGCTGCACCGGATCGAGCGCGATCGCTCCGCCCTGAAGCTGACGCTGACCGACGGCCGCGAACTGGCCAGCGACATGGTGTTCTTCGCGGTCGGGCGGCAGCCCAATGCCGCGGGGCTGGGCTTGGACAACACCCGCGTGCGCGTGACCGACAGCGGCCGGGTCATCACGCATGCGGGCGCGGTGACGGACGAGCCAAACATCTTCGCGATCGGCGATGTGACCAACCACCAGAACCTCACCCCGGTGGCGATCGCCGAGGGCCACATCCTGGCCGACCGGCTGTTCTCGGGCAGCGTGCGGGAGTGGTGCTTCGATACCGTGCCCAAGGCGGTGTTCTTCAGCCCGCCGCTGGCGAGTGTCGGCCTGACCGAGGACGAGGCGGCAGCGAAGGGTCCGGCCGACATCTACTGCGCGCGCTTCCGCTCCATGCGGCATGTGCTGAGCGGCCGCAACCGCCACACCACCCTCAAGCTCGTGGTGGATGGGACGAGCCAGGTCGTGCTCGGCGCGCACATGCTCGGCGAGGAGGCTCCGGAGATCATGCAGGGGCTGGCGATCGCTGTGACGGCGGGGCTGAGGAAGTCCGATTTCGACCGCACCGTCGGCATCCATCCGAGTTCCGCCGAGGAGTTCGTGACCCTGCGCACGCGCACCCGCGTCGCCGGCGCGACCGGTGCCTCCAGCCACTCCGGCGTCCAGGAAGTGCCGGCCTGAGCGCGCCTCCGGGCGACCTGCTGGCCGGGCTGACATCGTCCCTGCCGGCGC
Source organism: Lichenicoccus sp. (assembly GCF_965277665.1). Classification (GTDB taxonomy): domain Bacteria; phylum Pseudomonadota; class Alphaproteobacteria; order Acetobacterales; family Acetobacteraceae; genus Lichenicoccus. Next base: position 2,802,281 of record NZ_OZ255835.1, on the reverse strand, counting down.
GCGAGCGGCTCGGTGAGGGGGCGTGGCTGCTGCGCGGCTTCGTCTCTTCGTCCGAGGCGGCGCTGCTGGAGGCTGCGCGAGCGGTTGCGGCGCAGTCCGCGTTCCGCCGCACGTCGACCCGCAGCGGCGGGACGCTGTCGGTGGCGATGACCAATTGCGGTATTCTGGGCTGGGTGTCGGACGCACGCGGCTACCGCTACGACCGCCTCGATCCGTTGAGCGGGCAGCCATGGCCTGCGATGCCGGCGCTGTTCGGGAGCGTGGCCGGGCGGGCGGCGTCTGCGGCCGGATATGCCGGCTTCGCACCGGCTGCCTGCCTGGTCAACCGCTACGAGGCACGAACAAAACTCTCGCTGCACCAGGATCGCGACGAGCTCGACCTCGCGGCGCCGATCGTCTCGGTCTCGCTCGGGCTGCCCGCGACGTTCCTGTTCGGCGGCCAGGAGCGGCGCGATCCGACCGTCCGCGTGCGTGTGGAAAGCGGCGACGTGGTGGTCTGGGGCGGCGCCTCGCGGCTGGCCTATCACGGCGTCGCGCCCCTCGCGGCCGGAGAGCACAGGCTGGCGGGAGCCTGCCGGATCAACCTGACGTTCCGCAAAGTGGCGCTTTGCCCTGGGGCGCTTTGCTCTGGCGGCCGAATGGATGGATAAAGGCGCCCCCGTGCGGCCGGACGCCGCACGGGTTGTCATCTGAAGCCGGAAACCGACCGATGAGCGCGTCGCCCGCCACCATCAACTCCGCGCCGTCTGCACCGGCAGCCTGGACGCCCGGCAGCTGGCGCGGCGCCCCGATCCGGCAGGCGCCGATCTATCCGGACGCGGCGGCGCTCGAGGCGGTCGAGGCCCGGCTGCGTCGCTATCCGCCGCTGGTGTTCGCCGGCGAGGCTAGGCGCCTCAAGCAGCAGCTCGCCCTGGCATCCGAAGGCCGCGCCTTCGTGCTGCAGGGCGGCGCATGTGCCGAGAGCTTCGGCGAGTTCACCGCCGACATCATCCGCGACACCTTCCGCGTGCTGCTGCAGATGGCGGTGGTGCTGACCTTCGGCGCCAAGGTGCCGGTGGTGAAGCTTGGTCGGATGGCGGGGCAGTTCGCCAAGCCGCGCTCGGCCGAGACCGAGAGCGCGGACGGCGTCAGCCTGCCGTCCTATCGCGGCGACATCATCAACGGCCCGGACTTCACCGCCGAGGCGCGGGTGCCCGATCCGCGTCGGATGGAGACCGGCTACTTCCAGTCCGCCGGCACGCTGAACCTGCTGCGCGCGTTCGCCTCCGGCGGCTATGCCAACCTGCACCAGGTGCATCGCTGGAATCTCGGCTTCGTCGCACGCTCCCCGCTGGCCGCCCGCTACCAGGATCTGGCACAACGGATCGACGAGACGCTGGGCTTCATGGGCGCCTGCGGCCTCGCCACCGCGCCGCAGATCAACGAGACCGAGTTCTATACCAGCCACGAGGCGCTGCTGCTGCCGTACGAGCAGGCCCTGACCCGCGTCGATTCCACCACCGGCGAGTGGTACGGCTGCTCGGCGCACTTCCTGTGGGTCGGCGACCGCACCCGGCAGGTCGACGGCGCGCATGTCGAGTTCCTGCGCGGCGTGCGCAACCCGATCGGCATCAAGGTCGGGCGGTCCAGCGAAGCCTCCGACCTGCTGCGGCTGCTCGACATCCTCAACCCCTTGGACGAGCCGGGCCGCATCACCCTGATCAGCCGCATGGGCGCCGACGGCGTGCGCCGCCACCTGCCGCCGCTGCTGCGCGCGGTGACAAGGGCCGGCCGGCGCGTCACCTGGCTGTCCGACCCGATGCACGGCAACACCATCTCGACCGCCTCGAAAGTCAAGACGCGCTCGTTCGACGCGATCCTGTCGGAGGTGCGCGGCTTCTTCGACGTGTTCGCGGCCGAAGCCGTCATTCCAGGCGGCGTGCATGTCGAGATGACCGGTCAGGATGTGACCGAGTGCGTCGGCGGCGCGTTCCAGTTGACCGAGGCGGACCTCGCCAACCGCTACGAGACCTTCTGCGACCCGCGGCTGAATGCCGAGCAGTCGCTGGAGCTGGCCTTCCTGATCGCGAACGAACTCACCTCGCGGCGTCGCGCCGGGGCCCCGCCCGGAGACAACGGCATTTGAACAGGCCTGAGATGGGACCAGTCGACGACGCGACCATCACGGCGCGCACCGATGCCTACTTCAATCGCACCCGTGCCATCCTTGCCCGTTTCGGCGACGTCCCGGTCACCTACGCGCTGTTCCTGCGACGCCCGGTGCTGTCAGCGCCGCGCCTGCTGACCGACTGGCTGGCGCGGGTCGCGGCGGCGCGCGGCATCGAGGTTGCCTGCGAGACGATGTTCGAGGAGGGCGCGTGGGTCGGCGCCGGCGAGCCGCTGCTCACCATCACCGGCAGCTTCCTGCATCTGGTCGACCTGGAGACGCTGCTGCTGCAGAAGCTCGGGCCGGCCTGCGTCGCCGCCCACAACGCCTACCGGATGTGCCTCGGCCTGCCGAAGGCCCGCTTCCTCGCCATGCAGGCGCGGCACTGCGCCGGCTTCGAGATGCAGGACATGATGGACTATGCCGCGTCCGTCGGCAGCGTTGCTGCACAGAAGGAAGGTGCCCTCGGCTTCATCGGCAACGCGACCGACGCCACCGCCGGCTATTACGGCGCCCCAGCCGGCTACGGCACCATGCCGCACGCCCTGATCGGCTATGCCGGCAGCACGCTGCGTGCGTGCGAGATGTTCCACGAGACCTTTCCGGACGCCGACCTCACCGTGCTGTCGGATTATTTCGGCCGCGAGGTCACCGACACGCTCGAGGTCTGCCGGCATTTTCCCCAAATGGCCGCGGCCGGCCGCATCGCGGTGCGGCTCGACACGCATGGCGGCCGGTTTCTCGAAGGGCTCGATCCGCAGGAAAGCTACGCGGTGCTGGAGCGGCACACGCCGGGCACCATCCGGCGCTACCGATCGGAGACCGAGCTGCGCTACCTGGTCGGCACCGGCGTGTCGGCGGCGGCGATCTGGCGCATGCGCGAGACGCTGGATGCGGCCGGGTTCGACCGGGTGCGCATCGTCGCGTCGTCCGGCTTCGGGGTGGACAAGTGCCAGGTGATGTCGGATGCGGCGGCACCCATCGACGTGGTCGGCACCGGTTCGTTCATTCCGGACAGCTGGTCGGAAACCTACGCCACCGCCGACATCGTTTCGTATGGTGACGTCCAGAGCGTCAAGGTCGGCCGCGAATTCCTGCTGCGCCGCGCCGAACGCAGCGGGCACGGGGGAAAGGCCGGAGCATGAGCGACCTGTTCGCCCCAGAGGGCGGTTTCGTCGTGCGCATCCTCGATCTTTCGGGAGCATCGGAAGACAACATCGTCGAGGAGATCAAGGGCTTTCCCACGATGATGCATGCAAACGCGTTCGCGCGCGCCTATGTGCGCGACAGTGTCGAGCGGTGCCGGGTGCCGGGCACCGCGAGCCGCGAGGTCCTGGCCGCATGGTTCGCCTTCGGCGAGGATGCGGAAGTGGCCCTTGCTCCTGAGATAGGGGCCGGCGACCAGGGCTGGCGTTCGGCCAACGAGCTCGATGATTTCGCAGCGCATCCTGCCAGCGAGATCGAGCGCGACTGGCGCGCGCTGGATCCGCGTCTCGAGGAGGTCGAGGGTCCCGACGAGCTCGAGGACGACGAGCCTGCTGGCGACGAGCCCGGGGGCGACGGGCCTGGGGGCGACGGGCCTGGGGGCCGCGCGTGAAGCTTCGCTTCGCGCCGAGCCCGACCGGCCTGCTGCATGTCGGCAACGCCCGGCAGGCGGTCGCCAACGCGTTGTTCGCGCGCCGGCATGGCGGCATCTTCCAGCTTCGCATCGATGACACCGACAGCACGCGCTCGAAGGAGGAGCATGTCGAGGCGATCCGGCACGACCTGAACTGGCTCGGGCTTGCGTGGCAGGAGAGCTTCCGCCAGTCCGAGCGGCTCGACGCCTACGCGGCGGCAGCCGACCGGCTGCGTGCGTCCGGCCGGCTGTATCCGTGCTTCGAAAGCGAGGAGGAGCTGCGTGCCAAGCGCGAGCAGCGCATCCGCCAGCACCGGCCGCCGGTCTATGACCGCGCCATGCTCCGGCTGACCGCGGAGCAGCGCGCCGCGGCGGAGGCCAACGGCAAGCGGCCGTACTGGCGCTTCCGCCTCACCGACGGCACCGTGCTGTGGGACGACCTCGTGCTCGGTCGCACCCAGGTCAAGCTGCCGGCGATCTCCGATCCGGTGCTGATCCGCGCCGATGGTACCATCCTGTACAGCTTCGCCTCGGTGGTGGACGATCTCGAGACCGGCATCACCCATATCGTGCGCGGCGAGGACCACATCACCAATACCGGCGTGCAGATCGATATTGCCCAGGCGCTTCAAGGGGGGGCGCTCGGCGCGTCGCCGCACCGGTTCCGGTTCGGGCACCTGCCGCTGCTGCTCGACGAGGCGGGCGGCAAGCTGTCCAAGCGCTTCGACGGCCTGTCGCTGCGGGCGCTGCGCCAGGACGGCATCGAAGCGGCGGCACTCGTCGCCTATCTCGCGCGCCTCGGCAGTTCCGAGGACCCGCATCCGCTCGGCCTGGACGAGCTCGCCGCGAGCTACGATCTCGGGCACATCTCGCACTCGGCGGCGCGCTTCGACACGCGCCAGTTGCTGGCGCTGAACCGCCGGACCATGCACGGACTGCCGTTCGAGGCGGTCTCGGCGCGGCTGCCACCCGGCGCCACGCCGGAGTTCTGGTCGGTGGTGCGCGGCAATGTCGACATGCTGAACGAGGCGCGGCACTGGTGGGAGGTGGTGGCCGGCAGCATCGTGCCGCCGCCGCTGGAGGGCGACGGCGCCTACCTCACCCAGGCGCTCGACCTGCTGCCCGAGGCGCCGTGGGACCAGGACACTTGGCACGCCTGGACCAGCGCCCTGCGCGCGCAATCCGGGCGCCGCGGCAAGCCGCTGTTCCTGCCGCTGCGGCTGGCCCTGACCGGCGAGGAGCAGGGACCCGAACTGCGCGACCTGCTGCCGCTGATGGGCCGCGAGCGCGTCGCCGGCCGGCTCAGGATGGCGGCAAGCTGAGCGGCCCGGACCGATCACTCCTGCGCCGGGCGGGTGACCCCATATCGGGCAATCTGATACGCTTCCCCTAGGTCTGCGTCGCAAAGGCGGCATGACGGCAACATCACCCGGAGCACTGGCATGCAGAACTCGCGAGCTGGCGGCGGCACAATCACCCCGGGTGCCGTGTCCGAGATCGACCGCATCTTGGCGTTGTCGCCGGTCATTCCGGTGCTGGTGGTGCATGATGCCGCACATGCGCGGTCGATCGCCGAGGCCCTGGTGGCAGGCGGCCTGCGCGTGCTCGAGGTCACGCTGCGCACCGAGGCCGCCCTCGAGATCATCCGTGAGATGTCCAGGGTGGAGGGCGCTGTGGTCGGCGCCGGCACCGTGCTGAACCAGGGCGACCTCGAAGCCAGCCTCGCGGCGGGCGCGCGCTTCATCGTCAGTCCCGGCCTGACCGAAGGGCTCGGACGGGCGGCGATCGCGAGCGGCGTGCCGTTCTTGCCCGGGATCGCCAATAGCGGCGACATCATGCGCGGGCTGGATCTCGGCCTCGACCGGTTCAAGTTCTTCCCGGCGGTGGCGTCCGGCGGCATCAAGGCGCTCCGCGCGCTGGCAGCACCCTTCGGCCGCGTGCGCTTCTGCCCGACCGGCGGCGTGGACGTGGCGTCGGCGCCGGAATGGCTGGCGCTGCCGTTCGTGGCCTGCGTCGGCGGCTCCTGGCTGGTGCCCTCGCCGGCCGCGGATGCGCATGGACCCGATGTCGCGGAAATCCGGCGCCGGGCGACGCAGGCGGCAAAGCTCACCCGCAACTCCTGAAGCCCGGCGATGGCACGTCCCATGCACGGCGCCTGGGACTGCCTCGGAAAGATCCTGTCATGGATAAATCTGTAGCCTTGGGCACCGATCCGGAGGAAGTGGCGGCACAGGACGACGGCTACCACAAGGGCCTCGGCAACCGGCAGGTCCAGATGATCGCCGTCGGGGGCGCCATCGGCACCGGCCTGTTCCTCGGCGCCGGGTCGCGGCTGCAGATGGCCGGCCCGTCGCTGGCGATCGTCTATCTGGTCTGCGGCGGCTTCTCGTTCCTGATCCTGCGCGCCCTCGGCGAGCTGGTCATGCACCGGCCGACCTGCGGCAGTTTCGTGTCGTATGCGCGCGAGTTCCTCGGCGAGCGGGCGTCGTTCGTGGCCGGCTGGATGTCGTTCCTGAACTGGGCGATGACCGGCATCGTCGATATCACCGCGGTGGCGCTCTACATGCACTATTGGGGAACGTTCGCCGACGTCCCGCAATGGGTGTTCGCGCTCGGCGCACTGTTCATCGTCACCAGCATGAACATGATCGGGGTCAAGTATTTCGGCGAAATGGAATTCTGGTTCTCGCTGATCAAGGTGGTGGCCCTCTCGCTGTTCCTGGTCGTGGGCGCGGTCATCCTCGGCGTGCGTGTCCCGGTCGGCGGCCATGCCACCGGCCTGCACCTGATCAGCGATCATGGCGGCTTCTTCCCGCACGGCATCCTGCCGGCGCTGGTGCTGGTGCAGGGCGTGGTGTTCGCCTATTCCGGCATCGAGCTGGTCGGCACCGCGGCCGGCGAGTGCAAGGACTACGAGAGCGTGCTGCCGCGCGCGATCAACAGCGTGATCTGGCGCATCGCGCTGTTCTATGTCGGCGCCGTGGTGCTGCTGACGCTGCTGCTGCCCTGGACCGCCTATCATGCCGGGGTCAGCCCGTTCGTCACCTTCTTCCAGACGCTCGGCGTGCCCGGCGTCGGCACCATCATGAACATCGTGGTGCTGACGGCGGCGTTGTCGAGCCTGAATTCCGGCCTGTACTCCACCGGCCGCGTGCTGCGTGCCCTGGCCCTGGGCGATTCCGCGCCGCGCTTCCTCGGCTACATGAACCGGCACTCGGTGCCCGCGGGCGGCATCCTGATGACGGTGTCGATCTACCTGATCGGCGTCGGGCTGAACTATGTCGTGCCCTCACAGGTGTTCGAGATCGTGCTCAACATCTCCGCACTCGGCATCATCAGCACCTGGGGCTTCATCCTGGTGTGCCAGATCATGTTCCGGCGCGCGGTGCATCGTGGCGAGGTGAAGCCACCCGCGTTTCGGATGCCGGGGGCGCCGTTCACCGCCTGGCTGTCGCTCGGCTTCCTCGCCGCCGTGCTGGTGCTGATGGCATTCGACTATCCGGACGGAACCATCACGGTCGCGACCATCCCGCTGATCGCGGCGTTGCTGGCGCTGGGCTGGTGGAGCCTGCGCCGGACGCCGCCGATCCTGATGCCGTTGACCATTCCGTCGGTGGCCCTCACCCGGAGCATCCTCGAGAAGCGCGACTGATCCGTCCACCGGCAGGTCGCTGCGTCAGCCGCCGCAGACGCCGTCGTAGATCATCGTGAGGGGTATCCTGTTGTATGTCTTCATGTAGGAAACGTTCGGATTGTTGTGGTTGAAGCGTAGGTACAGCGCCCACGTGTCGTACCAGCAGAAATGGCTGCCATTCGAGGCGTAGATGGCGCCGACGCCGTTGATCGTGGCGATGAAGTTCGAGTTCGGGATATCGGCGCAGGGCACCGGCAGGCCCGCGGGCGAGACAGCGGCATTGATCGAGCCGTTGCTCTCGACCGCGTTCCACACCCCGGTGGCGACCCCGTCCCAGGTATAGAGCGCAAAGCCGCTGAAGCCGTAGCGACAGGCACCGGCGATCTGCGCGACCAGTACGGACCGTGCCAGGGCCGTGGTCGGATAAAGCAGTTTCAAGGCGCCGTACTCGCCAATGTAGAGTGGCTTGGCGTAGGCGACCGCACTGGAAAGCTGTGCGCTCGCAAAATCGGTATCGATGCTGTAGCTGCTGCCGGAGGGATAGGTGTGCAGGTCGAGGAAGTCGGCGTTCGACTGCAGGATCGCCAACGGGGCAAGAGGATAGCCAGCATTGGCATTATCCTTGGCCAGGCCGTTGAACGCCGGTCGTCCTGAAGCGCTTGGCGTGTAGATGCTCAGTCCGACCAGCATCTGACTGTCGTAGATCTTGATCGCTCGCGCAATGACATCCAGGAAGCCCTTGGTCTCGTCGTCGGCCAAGGCCTGCCTGGTGGTCGACATCGCAAGCGAATAGGATCTGCCGTTGAAAGCATACGCGCCGGTACTGGCCGAAAATGGCGCCGAGGCGGCGGCGGCGGCGGAGACGCTGAGCGTCGCCTCGTTCCTGATATCGAGCCCGATGATGGCGGAGTAGGCCGCTTCATGCGGCTTGATCGCGGCCAGGAGGTTGACCCAGAAGCTTGCCCTTGCGGAGACGCTGGATGGGTTCATGACGTCGGCATTGCCGCTGCCGACCCGCGGGTCATTGACAACCAGCGCGCGATAGTTCAGCGGCAGGTCCGACATCGTCAGCACGACGTAGAGCCCGTGTTGCCGCGCCGTGGCCAGCAGCGTCACGAGATTTCCCAGGAAGCCGGCCGAGAAACCAGCGCCGGTGACGCCCTTGCTCGTCATCAGGTCGGTACAGTCCAGCGTGATCCTGACAAAGTTGTAGCCGGAGTTGTGCATGTTGGTGAAGGCGAGGGCGACGGCCGGAAGCGAGAAGACACCAGGCTGGAGGGTCTGATGCGCGTCCTGCACGATCGTGGCAAAGTCATTGCCGCGCAGGATGATCCTGACACCGGTCGCACGGCTGATGAATGCGCCCTGTCCAAGGACGTTGCCGGCGCCAAGGTCGTTGGCGTGCGCGGCAAGCCGACCAGAAGACGTGAGCAACACGAAGGCTGCGATCGCCATGAAGAGGGCCGCAGCCCGGCGAGCCGCGGATAGAGCCGGAACGACGGCGATGTTCTGCATTCGTTCAGGTTAGACGGGAAGGATTAAAGGCTCCCTAAACAGACCACGCGGAACTATTAAGACCCGCACTTGATGATTAACGGTCGGATGGGAATTACTTAACGGACACCGGTTGTGCGGGATTTGCGGTTCGTCCGCGCTGGCAGGGCTTGGAACTTCCCGGCACCCGGCGCATGGTCGCCGTCCGATAGGCTAGGGGACGTACGATGACGCTGCAGGCCGGGTCCGAGGCGCACAAGACGCTGTTCTGCCAGGATTTCATCGACACCCACCAGACCTTCGACCCGGAGACGCTGCCGTGGCCGGAGCTGACCGACGTGGAGCTGGCGCGGCTGCGCGGGGTGCCGTTCTGGCAGGAGGTGTATCATACCGAGCGGCGGGCCGGCGCCATCGTCGATGCCTTCACGCCGCAGGTCACCGACCCGATCGTGCGCGAGGCGGTGCGCATCCAGGGCGTCGAGGAGGCGCGGCACGCCAGGCTGATCAAGGTGATGATCGACCGCTACGGCATCGATGCACACGCGCAGGAGATGGAGCAGTTTCCCGCCGACCTGGAAACTGCCTTCATCGATTTCGGCTTCGGCGAGTGCCTCGACGCCTTCCTCGGCTTCGGCGCCTTCAAGACCGCGCGCGAGTCGTCGTTCCTGCCGGAGGGCATGTTCGAGATCTTCGACACGCTGATGTACGAGGAGACGCGGCACATCGTGTTCTTCATCAACTACATGGCGTGGCGCGAGAAGCGGCGCGGCCTCGGCGGCCCGCGCCGGGCGCTGAAATCGGCGCGCTTCTATGCCCGTGCCGGCAAGCGCCTGTTCGGCATGGTGCAGCGCGGCCAGGAGCCGAATGACGGGCGCGATTTCGCCGTCACCCAGGCCAACATGTTCCTCGACGGCTTCTCGTTCCAGCGCTTCGTCGCGGACTGCGTCAACGAGAACTCGCGCCGCATGGGCGCCTTCGACCCGCAGCTCATGCAGCCGAAACTGCTGCCGAGCATGGCGTCGCTAGCCCTGCAGGGGCTGCGCGTGTGGGAGTTGACGCGCCCGCACCTGCGCCGGCGAGAGGCTGCTTGAAAACGCCTGCTGCTGGCGATCCGACGCGCCTTTCCTGCGCTCCGCTGCTCACGGCCAGGAGGCCGCTGCGCTGCGGTGCTCGGAAAGCCACGCCGGCCGCGGCCCTCCAATGCTTAGGAGTGGGGGCCGCTCTCATCCAGCATCAGGCGTTTTCAAACAGCCTCTAATCAAGCAGCCTCTAATTTGATTAGGTGGGACGGCTTCTGACGGCGCCGCCGATCCCGCCGCCGGCATCGGCCGGCAGGCGTGCGTAGCCTGCCAGCGACGTCAGCATCAGCAGTCCAGCGGCCGCGAAGGCCCAGTGGAAGTCGGCGGTGGTGAACGCGCCACCCGGCTCGTGGCGAAACCAGGCGGCGCCGCGCAGGCACAGCGCCCCGAAGGCGATGCCCATGCCGATCATCATCTGGGTGATGGCGCTTTGCAGCGTCGAGGCCGGACCCTTCTGGCTGTCGCTCACATCGGCAAACGCCAGCGTGTTGATGGTGGTGAACTGCATCGAGCGCCCGATCCCGTAGGCGAACAGCAGCCCCAGCATGATCGGCAGCTTGGTATCTGCCGTCAGCGCGCCGAGCGCCATGATGGCGAATGCCGCGAACGCCCCGTTGACCAGCAGCGTGGTGCGGAAGCCGAACCGCCGCAGCACCGGGGTCGTGAACAGCTTCATGCCGAGATTGCCGGTCGCCGTCGCCAGTAGCAGCAGCCCGGAGCGGAACGGCGACAAACCAAAGCCGATCTGGAACAGCAGCGGCGACAGGTACGGCACGGCCTCCAGTGCTGCGCGCGTCATCGAGCCCCAGCGTATCGTCGCCGAGAAGGTCGGCACCGCCAGCGCGTCGAGCGCCAGCAGCGGATGCGGCACCCGCCGCATGTGCCGCACGGTGAGCGCGCCGAGGCCGAGGCCGGCCAGGACCAGCAGCAGCGCCGGCCCGAGAGACTGGTCGCGATGGCTGGCCGCCTCGGTGCCGTACAGCAGCAGGCTGAGTGCCGCACCGCTGAGCAGGAAGCCCGGCAGGTCGAGCGGGCGACGGCCCTCGGCGCGCTGTTGCGGTACGAACGCGATCGCGGCGGCGAGTGCTGCGATCCCGAACGGCACGTTGAGGAAGAACACCCAGTGCCAGGAGGCGTAGGTGGTGATGAAGCCGCCGACCGAGGGACCGACCACCGGCGCCACCACGCCGGGCCAGGTGATGGTCGAGATCGCCTGCATCATGCGCGCGCGCGGAGTATTGCGAACCACGATCATGCGGCCCACCGGCACCATCATCGCACCGCCGATGCCCTGGATGACACGCGCCGCGGTGAACCAGTACAGCCCGGGCGCCGAGCCGCACAGCACCGAGGCGAGCGTGAACACCACGACCGCGGCGCCGAACACGGTGCGCGAGCCGAGGCGGTCGGCGATCCAGCCGCTGACCGGAATGAACACCGCGAGCGTCAGCATGTAGGCGGTGAGACCGAGGCTGAGCTCGTTCGGGCCGACCCGGAAATCACGCGCCATGCTCGGCAGCGCGGTCGCGATGATCGTGGTGTCGAGATATTCCATGAAGAACGTCGCCGCCACGATGAACGGCAACAGGCGCAGGTTGAGCGGGATCGGGTTGTCCCGCCGGGCTGCCGGGGCATCCATCAGGCGGTACGCTCCACCCCCGGCGCACCGGCCCGGGTGCGGCGCATGAAACGCAGGCTGGCGATCACGGCGACGCACGCGAGCGCGCAGCCCAGGCCGCCCCAGAGTCCCGGCACGCCAAGCCCGTAGCGGAAGGCTGCGAGCCTGCAGAGCGGATAGCCGATCAGCCAGTAGCAGGCCGACGCGATCAGCATCGGCACCGCGGTGTCGCCCAGGCCGCGCAAGGCGCCGAGGGCCACCGCCTGCACCCCGTCGGCGATCTGGAACACCGCGACGATACCAAGCAGCGTGACGGCGATGCGCAGCGCCTGGGCATTGGCCGGGCGGCCTGGATCCAGATAGGCGCGGGCGATCACGTGCGGCAGGGTCAGCAGCAGCAGGCTGAACACTCCCATGACCAGGACGGCGAGCCCGATCGCGGTCAGGCCGCTGCGTCGTGCCTCGTGCGGCCGGCCGGCACCGGTCCAGTAGCCAACGCGCACGTTCGCCGCCTGCGACAGCGCCAGCGGCACCATGAAGGTCGTGGAGGCCACGTTCTGCGCAATCTGGTGCGCCGCCAGCGCCGCCGGCCCGAGCAGGCCGGCCATCAGTCCGGCCACCAGGAACAGCAGCACCTCGGCGGCGATGGTGAGCGATACCGGGGCACCCAGGCGGAGCAGCAGGCGGCACTCGGCGAGAAGCGGCCGGAACGGCTGCAGCGATGCGCGCAGGTGCCGACGCAGCAGCAGCAGCAGGACCAGCAGGGCGCTCGCCGCGTAGAGCGTCAGCGTGGTGGCCAGCGCCGAGCCGATGAAGCCCAGCCGGGGCAGCAGGCGGACGCCCTGCCATGAGAACCCGTGGATCAGGCCGTAATTCAGCAGGCCGTTCACGACCGCCATCGCCGGCATCGTACGGAGCAGCAGCCCGGCGGCGCCGAGGGCCGGCAGCACCGCGCGCAGCAGCCCCAGCCCGGCCAGCGCGCCCGGCGCGCCCCAGCGCAGCACGCCGAGATAGGCGCCGACGTCGTGCGCCATCGCCGGCGGCTCGCCGAGGCGGTGCATCAGCCAGCCGACCTGGCCCAGCAGCAGCACCGATGGCAGGCTCATCAGCAGCGCCAGCAGCAGCCCCGAGGCGACGATGCTTCCGGCGCCGCCGCTCCCCGAACCCGATGCCTGCGCGAGGCGCACGCTGGCCGCCATCTGCACCCCCTGCAGCACCACCATGCAGGTGAAGAACAGACCGGCACCCAGTCCGCCGGCGGCCAGCGCGCCCGCGCCGAGACCGCCCAGCAGGATGCTGTCGGTCAACGCCATCGCCATTTGCGAGAGCTGCGAGATGGCGATCGGCAGCGCCAGGCGCAGCAGCGCCCCCGCATGCGCCGCGATCGTCGGTGGCGGCGCGGTCACGCCCGGGCGACCAGGCGCGCCTCGTCGAGCAGCATGGCTTCCTCATGGTCGAGCTCGCGCTGGATCTCGTGCAGCGCCTCGTTGTTGATCGCCTGGCTGTGCCAGAGCCCCTGCAGGGCGTCCCGCCGGCTGCGCAGCGCGCGCAGCCGCAGCGCCGACGACCGGCGATGGCGACGCAGCACGCTGTCGCGGTCCAGACCGCCATCGCGCTCCGGTGCCTGCTCCAGCCGGGCCAGCCGTTCGTGCTGCTCGCCCAGGATCGCGTCCGCGATGCCGGCCGCCTCCTCGTCGTCGGCCGGCGCGCGATCGCGATACTGCTCGACGGCTGCGATCGCCGCCTGCGCCAGGGTCACGCGCGCGTCCTCGATCTCGCGCGGCAGCGGATCGGCCGCCGGGGCACGCGCATGGCGAAGTAGCAGCGGCAGCAGCAGGGCGGCCAGCAGCAGCGAGCAGATGATCACGCCGGCGGCTTCCGTCACCAGCAGGTCGCGATAGGGGAATCCGGGTGCCGCGCCGACGTCGATCGGAGAGCCGGGCGTCCCGCCCGAGGGAACCGGCAGCGACAGTACCGCCGCCAGGGTGATCGCGCCGCGAACCCCGGCCACCGCCAGGGCGACGCTGAGCCGGAACTGCGGGACGGGGGCAACTTCGCCGCGCAGGTGCTGCCGCGCGAGCCGCACCACGAGCATCGACCGTATCCAGAGCAGGCGCAGCAGGGTCAGCGCCACGGTGATCAGCACGATGGTCGCCGGCAGCCGCCAGAGCGGCAGCGCAAGCTGGCGGCTGAGTGCCACCGCATGCTCGACGATGCCCGGAAGCTGCACGCCGAGCAGCAGGAAGATGATGCCGTTGAACACGAAGCCGATCATCGGCCACACCTCGCCATGGCTCATGCGCAGCCGGCTGTTCAGGCTCGCCGTGCCGAAGCGGTTCACCATCAGCCCGGCGGCGACGGCGGCGAGGATGCCGGAGGCATGCAGGCGCTCGGCGGCGAGGTAGGCCGCGAACGGCAGCAGCACGATGAGCGTGACATGGGCCGGCGGGTCGTCGAGGTTGCGGCGCATCAGCCAGGCGGTGCCGCGCAGCGCGATCCAGGCGAGCGCCGCGCCCGCCGCGATGCCGCCGGCCGACATCGCCAGAAAGGCGAGCCCGGCCCGGGGCGCCGAGAAGCCGCCTGCCATCGCGGCGGCGACGGCGAACCGAAAGCAGACCAGTCCGGTCGCGTCGTTCAGCAGTGCCTCGCCGGACAGGATGTGCATCATGCGGCGTGGCGCGCCGCCGCCTTCGAGCAACGAACCGACCGCCACCGCATCGGTCGGCGACAGCACCGCCGCGAGCGCGAAGCCGGCCGCCAGCGGCACCCCGGGCTGCAGCCAGTGGATGAACCAGCCGCAGGCCAGCGTGCTGAACAGCACCAGTCCGATGGCCAAAGCGAGCACGATGCCCTTGAGCCGGCGCAGCTCGCGCAGCGGGATCACGTAGGCATCCGCGAACAGCAGCGGCGGGATGAACAGCAGCATGAACACGTCTGGTTCAAGCTGAAGTCCGTGACCAGAGAGCGCGATCAGCACGCCGAAGGCGATCTGCAGCAGCGGCAGCGGCAGCTTCATGCCCGAGGCACGGGAGAGCAGGCTGCTCAGCGTGGTGGCCAGCAGCAGCAGCAGGGTCGTGATCGCAACGTGCATCCGGCCAGGATACAAGGGAACCGCCACATGGCCAGTTGCGCACCCCTGTTGCACGGAGGTTCGCCGTGACGCAGAAAGCGCGCATGCCACAGCTCGTGCCTCCCCGCCTTGTGCTGCATGACAGCCTGACCCGCGGCGAGGTGCCGTTCGTACCGCTCGATCCCGCGCATGTCCGGATCTATTACTGCGGCCCGACGGTGTATGACCTGGCGCATGTCGGCAACCTGCGCGCCATGGTCGCCGCCGACATCCTGGTGCGGCTGCTGCGCCGGCTGTATCCGCGGGTGACCTATGTCCGCAACATCACCGACGTGGACGACAAGATCAACGCTCGCGCCCGGGAATGCGGCATCCCGATCGAGGCGCTGACGGTGCGGACCACGGCGGATTTCCACGCCGACCTCGCCGCCATCGGCAACCTGCCGCCCGATCATGAGCCGCGCGCAACCGAGCATGTCCGCCAGATGGTCGCGCTGATCGAGCGCCTGATCGTCTCGGGGCACGCCTACGAGGCCGACGGCCACGTCCTGTTCTCGGTGGCGAGCTTTGCCGACTACGGGCGCCTGTCGGGCCGCGATCCGGAGGAACTGCTCGCCGGAGCCAGGGTCGAGGTCGCGCCGTACAAGCGCGAGGCCGGCGACTTCGTGCTCTGGAAGCCCTCGACGCCGGAGTTGCCGGGCTGGGACAGCCCGTGGGGCCGCGGGCGACCCGGCTGGCACATCGAGTGCTCGGCGATGGCGCACGAGTATCTCGGCGGCAGCTTCGACATCCATGGCGGGGGCACCGACCTGCTGTTTCCGCACCACGAGAACGAGCGCGCGCAGAGCCTGTGCGGCTATCCGGGCGGCCAGTTCGCCAGGATCTGGCTGCACAACGCCATGCTGCTGGTCGATGGCGAGAAGATGTCCAAGAGCCTGGGCAATTTCTACACCGTCCGCGAGATCCTGGCCGAGGCACCCGCCGAGGCGCTGCGCCTGCTGCTGCTCGGCACGCACTACCGCTCGGTGCTGAATTTCACGCGTTCGGGGCTGGTCGAGGCGCGGCGGACGCTGGATCGCTTCTATCGTGCCCTGGAGCGCCATGACGGAGCGGTGGCGGCTCCGGACGCGGTGCCGGAGGCGTTCCTCGACGCGCTGTGCGACGATCTCAACACGCCGCTGGCGATTGCGCTGCTGCACCGGCTGGCTGACGCGGCGCTGGCCGGCGATGCCGGGGCGGCGGCCGGGCTGCGCGCCGCGGGGGGCCTGATCGGCCTGCTCGGTGCGGCGCCGCAGGCCTGGTTCCGGCAGGGCGGCAGCCAGGACGCCGACGCGGCGATCGAGGCGCTGATCGCCGAGCGCATCGCCGCCCGCACGGGCCGCGACTTCGCGCGCGCGGACGCGATACGCGGCGAGCTGGCCGGCCAGGGCATCGTGCTGGAGGACAATGCCTCCGGCACCACCTGGCGCCGCGCGTGACCGGTCGCGACGGCGGTGCCGAGCTTGGCCCCATCGGCAACAGTCCGGTGGTGGTGCTGGTGCGGCCGCAGCTTGCCGAGAATATCGGCGCGGTGGCGCGCGCGATGGCCAATGGCGGGCTGTTCCACCTGCGGCTGGTGGCGCCGCGCGACGGCTGGCCGCAGGAGCGCGCCTGGCGCTCGGCCTCCGGCGCCGACCGCCTGCTCGATGCGGCCTCGGTGCATGCCAGCGTCGACGAGGCGGTGGCCGACCTGCACCATGTGTTCGCGACCTGCCCGCGGCCGCGCCACATCGTCAAATCGGTGCTGACCGCGCGCGGCGGGGCGGCCGAGTTGCGGGCGATCACCGCGCGCGGCCTCGCCTGCGGCATCCTGTTCGGACCCGAGCGCGCCGGCCTCGACAATGACGACATGGCGCGCGCCGACGCGCTGATCCGCTACCCGCTCAATCCCGGCTTCATGTCGCTCAACCTGGCGCAGGCGGTGATGATCATGGCGTACGAGTGGTGGATGGCCGACGAGGGGACGCCACAGCGCACGTTGATGACCAACGAGAGCCGGATCGCCAACAAGGCCGAGCTGGAGAACTTCATCCGCCACCTGAGCGCGGAACTCGACGCATGCGGCTTCCTGCGCAACGAGCAGAAGCGTCCCGGCATGGTACGCAACCTGCGCCACCTGTTCGAGCGCGGCGAGGTCACGCAGCAGGAACTGCGCACCCTGCACGGCGTGGTCACCGAGCTTTCCCTTGGGCGCAAGCTACGCGGGCGCGACGAGACCATCTGAGAATGCTACTACGGCGGTCATCCGAGGCGGATGTCTGCGCTTCCGTTGCTCACGGCCGGGAGGCCGCTCCGCTCCGGTTCTCGACAGGCCGCCCCGGGCGGCGCTTATCGCGCCTCTGACTCGCCGTAGCGCATTCTCAGACGGTCTCTCAGGGGTGGGACGGCGCCAGCTCGCTTGCCACCAGCTCGACGCGATGGCCGCCCAGCCGGGTGAACAGCTCGCCACGGCAGGTCAGCACCAGGATCTGCATGCGCGACGCCGCCTGGGTCAGCAGGTCGAACATCCGCTCCATGCGGTCGCGGTCCGAATAGGCCAGGGCGTCGTCGAGGATCACCATCGCCGGTCTGCCGCGATCGAGCAGCATGTCGGCGAACGCCAGGCGCGACAGCACCGCGATCTGCTCCTGGGTGCCGTCTGACAGCCGGTCGAACTCGTCGGCGGCACTGCCGCCCCGGTGCAGTCCGGTGACGCGGAAGTTCTCGTCGCAGGTGAGGCTCACGCCCGGGAACAGGCCGCGCAGGTACGGCGTGATGCGTGCCGCCACCGGTGCCATGTAGCGCTCCTTGGCCTCGCGCTCGCTGGCGAGCAGGGTGTCGCGCAGCAGCGTCAGCATCTCCGCCTCGGACCGTAGCGCCTCGTACTCGCGCCGCAGGTCGTCGCAACGGGTGGCGGCGGCGGCGATCTGCTCGTCGATGCCTGCACCCTCCTGCTGCTGGATGCGGCTCTGCACCACCGCGATGTCCTGCTGCAGGCGCCGCACCCGGTCGCGCTGCTGCACGATCGCCTCCTCGTAGCGCCGGATGCGCGCATCCACGCCGTCCAGCGTGTCGGCCGGCCGCTCCCGCCCGGCCCGCGCCGCGTCGTCGCGCTGCGCCTGCAGGCTCTGCAAGGCCGCGCCGAGCCGCAGTTCGAGTGCCGCGTCGGTTTCCTGCGCGGCCGCCTCGCCGGTTTCGCGCTGCAGCCGCGCGACATCGCCGCGCGCGGTCGCCAGCGCGGCCCCGAGTCCGGCCGCAGCCTCGAAGCACTGCGTGCGCAGCGCCTGCGGTGCGACGAACGCCGCGCGCGCACCAAGCGTGGCGCTTGCGGCCTGTGCCTCCGCTGCGATGGCGTCCCGCAGCCGGGCCTCGGCCTCGCTCGCGGACGGCACGGCCGGCAACGCAAGGTCGTCGAGTTCGGCGGCGAAGCGGCTGCGCGAGGCCTGCAGATGGTTGCGCAGCGCCTCGATCCCGGCCGGCAGCCCGTGCGTGCGGTCGGCCGGCGTGTGCAGGCTCAGCTCCGCACGCGCCTGCGCCAGGCGCTGCTCGCAGGCCTGCCGACGCTGCAGCCGTCGCTCGGCATCCTCCGGATCGCTTGCGCCGATGGCGGCAAGCGCCTGCCGCAAGGCCTCCAGGGCATGGGAGATCCCCGACTGCAGGCTGTGACGGTCGCGGATCGCCGGTGTGATACGCAGGCGGCCGATGCCGGGCACCACGATCTCGGTCGGCTCCGTCAGGCGCCGCGACGAGCTGCCAGGCGGTGGCGGCGTGCCGTCGATCAGCACGGCAGGGGCGCCCGCCTCGAGATCGAGCTCGACCAGTGTCGCCTGCGCATCGAGCACCGCACGCGCCCGCTGCTCCTCGCGCACCGCCGCGTGCACCGCCTGCACCGACGCCGCATCGACCCGCATCGCCGCCGCCTCGCCGACAAGCGCGTTGACCGTCGCCTGCGCCCGCTCCGCCAGTCGCAGCCGCTCTTCGAGCACCGTCATAGCCGAGGCGCGCTGCGCCAGCTCCGCCACGGCGCGCGCGACCCGCAGCCGCCCGGCCGCCTCGGCTTCGTTGCGTGCCGCGAGGTCGAGCAACCCCGCTGCCGCCGCCAGTCCGGCATCGGCCTCCGCCAGCCGCTCCTGCGCCTCGGCGGCCTCGGCCTCGGACCCCGCCGCGACCGCCACCGCCAGCGCCTGCTGGCGTGCCCGGTCCTGCCGGCGCCCGGCCTCGGCGCGTGCCGCCTCGTGGCGCCCCTCGGCCAGTTGCAGACCGGCCGCCGCCTGCCGCAGCAGGTCGTCATGGCGCAGCACCTCGTCGCGCCTGAGCCGCGCCTGCGCCAGGTCCGCCTCCAGGCGCGCCGCCTCGTCGGCATTGCTGGCGGCGGCGAGGTCGCGCAGGTGCTGCTGCAGCGCCTCGAGATCCTCGTCCAGCCGGCGGCGGCGCTCGCCGAGCGCGCGGTGGTTGTCCTCGGCCTCGGTCAGCAGCCCGGCCACCTCCTTGTAGCGCAGGCGCGGCCTGTCGTTGCCGTCGAGCAGCCGGCCGAGCTCTGCCCGCACATCCGAGAGCAGCGCCTGGCCGCGCGCGCCGCCGGTGAGCGCGCCGAGTTCGCTCTCCAGGCAGGCATGGATCGTGGTGCGCGCCAGCTCATGCAGGACCGGCTGCTCGACGGAGGCGCGCTGCGCCACCCAGAGCGCGCCCCACATGCCGGCATCCTCCGCGCGTGCGCCCTGCTTGCCGGGCGGCCGGAAGCCGAGCAGCGCCTGCAGCGCCTCCTCGGCCGCATCGCCCTCGTGCCGGGTGCCATCCGGCAACGTCAGGCGGGCATACGGCTCGCGATGCAGGAAGCGCTTCTCGATGCGGTGCAGGCCGCCGGCCAACTCGAAGCCGAGCGCCACCACCGGCGAGGTGCGATCGCGCCAGTGCTGCATCCGGCGCACCGCCTGCGCATGCGAGCTGTGCCGCTCGAACAGCACGCCACGGATCGCATCCAGCAGGGTGGACTTGCCGAACTCGTTCGGCGCCGACAGCACGTTCATGCCGTCGGCGAGGCCGGCGAGGCGCACCGGCCGGTCGAATTTTCGAAAGTCGGAGAGTTCGAGCGAACGCAGCCTCATGCCCCGGCGCCCGGTGCGCCGGTCCCGGTATTCGGGTCGGCGCGACGCATATGCAGCACGTAGAGACGCTGCAGCGCCGCCGCCGCGAGCCCGCGCTGCGGGTTCGCCAGGTCCGCGGCCTGGCGCGCGAGCCGGTCGGCGGCGACGCGCACGAAGCCGGCATGGTCGATCGCCTCCAGGTCGGCGGGCGACGGCTCCGGCCGCAACCCCGCATCATCGAGCCGCAGGGCCCGCAGCGCGCTGGCCGCATCGCCGCGTATGCGCCGCTCGTAGGCCTCGCGCGCCGACAGCGACAACGCACCCTCGACGCGCAGGCTGACCAGCAGCGTGCTGAGGTCGGGCTGCAGGCCGCGCAGCCTGGTGTCGAGCAGGTCGATGTCGGCGATCGCGTTCAGCGTCGCGGTCTCCTGCCGCCAGTGGAAGCGGCCGACCCGGTGGCGGGTGACCTCCGGCAACGCGCGCGGCCCGTCCACCTGCACCAGCAGCGCCTCGCCACCCCCACCACCCCCACTGAAGCCCGGGCTGGCGCCCCCGGTATCGAAGGCGTCGGTCTCCGGCGTGCCGGAATACCAGCTCCGGCTGCCGATGCCCTGGGCACCGTGCCAGTCGCCCAGCGCCAGATAGGCAAGACCGGCGCGATCGGCGCGGTCGAAGGCGATCAGGTTGTGGGTGGTGCTGTCGTCGTTGCCGAAGCGGCGCAGCGAGCCGTGCGCGAGGCCGAGCCGGATGGCGCCCTCGGGTGTTGCGATGGCGTCGAGGCACGCGGTCGGATCGCCGAGCGCATGCCGGCGGGTGAGCACGGCCGGCACGATCCAGGCCGCTCCGGCAGCGGAGGCGTCGCCGATGGCGAGCGCCTCGGGTGCGAGGTGCAGCCGTACATTGGCGGGCAGGCTGCCGCGGCGCAGCCGGTCCCACAGGCCGTTCGGCGTATGCGGATCGTGGTTGCCCGGGATCAGGTGCCACTCCAGCGCGGGGAACTGCCGCATGCGCTCGATCGGCTGCCGCAGCGTGTGGTCGGACGGGTCGGCCACGTCATAGACATCGCCCGCCACCAGCACCGCCGCCGCCGCGTGCTCCTGCGCGAGCCGGCCCAGCCGGCCGATGACCTCCAGCCGCTCGTCGTGCAGCACCGCGCGCGTCGCATCGTCCGCGAACCCGAACGCGCGGCCGATCTGCCAGTCCGATGTGTGCAGGACCCGCATCCAATCTCCTCCCGACGCCAGGTGCCCGAGTCGCAACCGGGACCGCCGCGCTACGTCATGATCGTATCATCAGGGAGAGCCACATGCCGTTGGACAGCAGCGGAGGCGACCGGCCCGATTCGCGCCCGGGGTCGCGCAACGTTCTCGGCGGAACGCTGGAGTCGTGCTCGATGGACCCGCTCACCGGCTTTTATCGCGATGGATGCTGCGCCACCTCTGCCGCCGACCTCGGCAGCCATACGGTCTGCGCCGTGATGACGGCGGAATTCCTCGCCTTCAGCCGGTCGCGCGGCAACGACCTCGGCACGCCGATGCCGGCCTTCGGCTTTCCGGGCCTCAAGCCGGGCGATCGCTGGTGCCTGTGTGCGCCGCGCTGGCAGGAGGCGTTCCTGGCCGGCGTGGCGCCGCAGGTGGTGCTGGCCGCCACCGAGATGCACGCGCTTGGCAATTGTGACCTGGACGATCTCAAGCGCCACGCCGTCACGACCCGGACATGACCATGCGGTGCCGCAATCCCGGCCGCGGCGATCCGGCCTAGAGCATGATCCGATCGATCATGCTCCGCTTGTCGTTTCATAGAGCAGCTTTATCCGTCACTTGGGATCGCAAAGCGATTCCAATTGATCGGATGCTGCTCTAGCCGCTGGAGCGCAGTAGTCCGCGCGGCTGGCGCCGGTCGGACCGGCAGTGCGGGAAGATCAGCCGGACCCGGGTGCCGGTGCCCGGATGGCTGTCGATCAGCAGCCGGCCGCCGACCTTGTCGACGAAGTCCAGCGCCAGGAACAGCCCGAGTCCGGTGCCCTTCGCGGTGTCCTTGGTGGTGAAGAACAACTCGGTCGCGCGCTCGGCGACCTCCGGCAGCATGCCCTCGCCATCGTCGTCGACCGACAGCTCGACGGCGTCGCGACCGCCGAAGAGCAGCGTCGACTCCGTGGCCGCCAGCCGGCGCGTGCAGATGCCGATGCGGCCACCGTCGGGCAGCGCATCGACGGCGTTGCGGACCAGGTTGAGCAGCACGAGTTCGAGCTGTTCCGGGTCCAGACGCACCGGCAGGGCGTCGGGCAGGATCTCCAGGTGCAGCTGCACCGAGGGCACGACGATCTGCGCCAGCGTGTCGCCGACGTCGCGCAGCACCCGGTTGAGGTCCACCACGCGATCATCGCCGGCCTGCCGGCGGGACAGCGACAGCAACTCGGACGCCAGCCGCCCGGCGCGCTGCGCCCCCCAGCCGGCGCGCTCCAGGTGGCGGCGCTGGATCGCGTCCGACACACGCGCGGTGGCCTGCTCGACGCTGCCCAGGATCACCGTCATCAGGTTGTTGAATTCGTGCGCCACCCCGGATGCCAGCGCGCCGATGCTCTCGATGCGCTGCGACTGGCGATGCACCACCTCGCGATGCTCGCTGACGTCGATCTGGCTGGCGAAGAAATAATCGAGGCTGCCGTCGGCGGCGAAGATCGGACTGATATAGAGCGCGTTCCAGAACCCGGTGCCGTCGCGGCGATAGTTGTAGATCTCCTCGGCGATCGGGCGCTGTTCCTGCACCGCCAGGCGAACCCGCTCGACACTCTCCCGGTCGGTGTCCGGGCCCTGCAGGAACCGGCAGTTGCGTCCGAGCACCGCCTCGGTCGGATAGCCGGTCAGTTCGGCGAACGCCGCATTGACCTCCACGATCGGGCAATCCGGAAGCTTGGGATCGGACAGCACCATCGGTGTGCGGGTCTTGCGGAAGGCCGCCTCGAAGACATGCTGCTGGGTCGGACGCCGGCCACGTTCGAAGGGGTCCTTGTCGCCCGACATCCGATGCTGCGTGTCGTCCATGACCGGTGTTCACGTCCGGATGCCGCTCGGGTTCGTCGGGTCCACCGGAGTTTTGCAGACAGTATCCTGCCTCCGAAATTCGCTCGCGAATTTTGGAGATAAGCAGGCCACTATCTTGTTGATAAGCCTAGTGTCCACTGAGAACCAGAAGTCCTGCGAACTTCTGGTTCGGGACACTAGGGACACGAACGCGGCATCGGCCGCCGCGCCGGCGCCCCGCGACGGCACCGCCCCCGGCTCCATCGCCTGAGTAGTTTCCGACCCTGGCATCCGGACGCCTGGCGCGCGAATGATTCTGGCGTCGTGTCCGGACCGGGAACTCGGGGCTGGAATGCGGATCGAGACCCCGGGGAAGACCACATGCAGGCGGTCCGCGCAGACGAGGCGGAGCACGAAGCGGCCGACAGCGTGAGCGAGGCCGAGCTGGCAGCCGCCCTGCGGCGCGTGCCCGGCGGCGCGCTGCTGCTCTGCGGCCTCGGGGTGTCGACCCTGCTGCTGGCCTGGCTTGCGGTCTATGTCTTCCTGTTCGTGGCGCGAGGCGCGGTTGCCTGAGACCGTCCCCGGGCAGGATGCGGCCGCGCCGGCGGGGCGGGAGCTGCAAGACGCATTCCTGCACGCGGACCAAGCGGAGCGACGCTGGAACCTGCTGGTGCTGGGCGTCGTCGGCTTCATCATCCTGTTCGTGAGTGCCACGAGCTTCCGCTTCGCGCTGAGCCCGCCATCGAACGTCGAGACGATCGTGCCGGCGAGCCTGCATGTGCGGGGCGAGTTCGTCGAGGAGAACCTCGGCACAGTGCTCAACAGCGACGGCTCCGCCACCGTGCGGTTCGTCGCCGAGCAGTTCGCCTTCGTGCCGTCCTGCCTGATGGTGCCGGCGGGCCGGACGGTGACCTTCCGGACCACGACGCCGGACGTCATCCACGGCATGCTGATCCAGGGCTCGAACGCCAATACCATGATCGTCCCGGGCTATGTCTCGCAGATCGCCACCCGCTTCGACACGCCCGGCACCTATGCGATGCCCTGCCACGAGTTCTGCGGCGTCGGCCACCATGCCATGTGGGGCAGCGTGCATGTGGTGCGGCTGTCCGACTGGCCGCGCGCCGGCCATGCGCCTGTCGCCTGTGCGCCGCATTGACCGCTTCGGTCGGCGACGCGGATCGGCCAGGCCGGGCGACATGAGGACCAGGCCTTGAATATCGGCGCGAAATGGCTGCTCGGCCTGATCCTCGCCGTCATCGCCCTGCTGGCGCTGTTCGTGTCGGCCGACAGCGGCGAGGCCGCGGTGCGGACCGCGTCCCTGGTGGTCGCGGTTGCCATGGTGCTCGGCGTGTTCGGCGTGCTGAACTGGGCGTTCGACGATCAGCAGCTTGCCCTGGCGGCCGCCCGGCAGCGCACGACCTCCGGAGCGGCGCCGTCCGCTGCCGCGCGGTCGCTGGCGCTGCCGTCGGCGGCGACGGTGCAGGGCCGGCTCGCACGCCCCGACGCGCGCCTCGTGCTGGCCTATTTCTGGGCCTCGTTCCTGTTCTTCGCGGCCGGCATCCCGCTCGGCTTCTGGCAGATGTGGACGCGTTCCCCGGTGCCGGCGCCGTTCGCCAACGCTGCCAACTACTATCTCTCGCTGACCGCGCATGGCGTGATCGAGGGCTACGTGTTGACCACCCTGTTCGCGATGGGCTTCGGCTATGCGGTGATCGCCACCGCGCTGGAACGCGACATCCCGTTGCGCCCGCTGGCCTGGACCGCGTTCGGCTTGGTGCTCGGCGGCGCCGCGATGACCGCCCTCACCATCCTCGGCGGCCATGCCTCGGTGCTGTACACGTTCTATCCTCCGCTGGTGGCGCCTGCGACCTTCTATCTCGGGCTGGTGCTGGTGTTCGTCGGCTCCTGGCTCTGGGTCGGCCAGATGGTCTGGAGCATGGCCGACTGGAAGCGGGCGCATGCGCGCGCACCGGTGCCGCTGGCGATGTTCGCGATGACCGGGGCCGCGATCATCTGGGCCTGGACCTCGGTGGGTGCCACCATCGAGGTGCTGTTCCAGTTGCTGC
This sequence comes from Lichenicoccus sp., assembly GCF_965277665.1. Classification (GTDB taxonomy): domain Bacteria; phylum Pseudomonadota; class Alphaproteobacteria; order Acetobacterales; family Acetobacteraceae; genus Lichenicoccus. The sequence continues at coordinate 2,777,428 of NZ_OZ255835.1, read as the reverse complement.
CGCTCTCGCTGGGTCTCACCGACAGCATCGATATCGGCCTGGCCCGCACCCTGTTCTCCTGGACGCTGCACGGCATCGTCTATTTCTGGCTGGCGCCGGCCTACGTCGCCTTTTACACCCTGCTGCCGCGCGCGGCGGGAGGGCGGCTGTACAGCGACACCATGGGCCGCTGGTCGTTCATCTTCCTGATGGTGTTCGGCCTGCCGGTCGGCCTGCACCACCTGCTGATGGACCCGGAGCACGCCAGCGCCTTCAAATACATCCAGACCATCTTCACCGCCGCGGTCACCATTCCCACGCTGCTCACGATCTTCACGATCATCGCGTCGCTGGAGATCGGCGGACGGGTGCGGGCGGCGCGGTCCGGCCGCAGCGGCGGATCGCTGGGCTGGGTGCGCGCGCTGCCCTGGGATCGCCCGATGCTGCTCGCCGGCGTGCTCTCGCTGCTGATGCTCGGGCTGGGCGGCCTCGGCGGCGTCATCAACATGAGCTACGCGCTCAACACCCTGGTGCACAACACGGCCTTCATCCCGGCGCATTTCCACCTGATCTTCGCCGGCACCACGGTGATCATGTATTTCGCCATCGCCTACGAGTTCTGGCCGGTGCTCACCGGCCGCGTGCTGGCGACACCGAAGCTCGCCTGCCGGCAGCTCTGGCTGTGGTTCATCGGCATGTTCACCCTGACGCTGCCCTGGCACGTGACCGGGCTGGTGGGCGTTCCGCGCCGCATGGCGCTGTTCGACTATAACGAGCCGATGCTCGCGGCACTCGCGCCGCTGCTCTATCTGTCCCTGCTCGGCGGCCTGCTGCTGGTGGTCTCCACCGGCCTGTTCCTCTGGGTGCTGGTGCGCTCCTCGTTCGGCTATGGCGCCGCCTATGCCGGCGGCGTTCGCTACGCCCAGGCGCTGGAGCCGGTGCACGAACTGCCGCGCCTGCTGAACGGCTACTCGGTCTGGAACCGTGTCGTGGCGTGCCTGATGCTGCTTGCCTACGGCTATCCGCTGGCGGAGGTCGCGTTGCGCGCCGGCAGCAGCGTCTATGTCGCGACCCTGTCCGGCAATGGCGGCGGCTAGAGCATGCTCTGCTTGTCGTTCGATAAGGCAGCTTTATCCGACACCTGGCATCGCGAAGCGGTCCCGGTTGATCGGATGCTGCTCCAGGCATGAAACTCGGCCAGGAGGGAGAGGCGAGGCGACCGGACACGGTGTTCATGCGCATCGCGCTGCTCGCCGTGTTCGCCGTGGTGGTGGGTGTCGTCATCCTGCCGATGGCGTCGCAGCCGCAGGGCAGCCTGTGGTCGCGGGTCTGCGGCGCGCTCGGGCTGGGTCATGCTGCATCCACTCCGCCCGCGCCGTTCACCACCGTCTCGCAACTCGGCAGCGTGGTGGCCTGGACCCGCGCGACGGACAGCCTGGTGCGAAGCGGCGACGGCGGTCGCGGGCAGCAGCTTGCCGCGGCAAGCTGCGCCGCCTGCCACGGCGCCGCCGGCCGCGCCGCGATGGATAACGTGCCGTACCTGGATGGCTTCAGCCGCAGGACGATCTACAAGCAGCTGGTGGATTACCGCAGCGGCCGCCGGGTGGCGCCGGTGATGAACGGCGTCGCGCAGCGCCTGACCGACGCGCAGATCGCCGATATCGCGGCGTACTACGCGCGCGAGCCGCGGCAGGCCGTACTGACCCGCGCCACTGCCGACACCGATGCCGGCCGCCTCGATCCGGTCGTGAAGCTGGTGTACCAGGGCGATCCGCGGCGCGACATCGCGCCCTGCGCGTCCTGCCATGGCCCGGACGGCTTCGTCGCCGGCGCGCCGGTGCTGTTCGGCCAGTCCGAGGCCTATCTCGCGGCGCAGTTGCAGGCGTTTCGCGCGGGCACGCGGCACAACGACAACCTGGCGCAGATGCGCACGCCGGCGCTGCGGCTCGACACCCACGAGATCCTCGGGCTCGCCGCCTATCTGAGCCCGTCCGCCAGCGCCTCGTCGCCGTGAAACCGACCGGCTCAGGTTCGGACGGCGGTGAGCTGCATCGTGTAGTACATGACGATCATGACCGACAGGGTGACCAGGTACAGGCTGCAGATCGCCAGCGTGTTGGCCGCGGGGCCACCATGACGCAGCCGCAGGGCATCGTGCATCGGTGACGACCCGCGCAGGAAGATCGCCAGCAGGATCGCGATGATCGGCACATGCCCGACGCTGTCGAGGCGGCCGAACTCCGGGATGGCGCTGACGAACACCGCCATAAAGGCGAGTGCGCCGATCCGCAGCAGGCCGCGCCCGGTCACGAGATAGAAGGCGAGGCTGAACTCCACGAAGCCGGCGATCACGATCACGCTCGCGACCGGCAGCCCGGCGGTAATATCCGGATGCTCCAGCAGGATCTGGGCGGTCCATTGCGGATAGAGGAATTTCTCCACCGCGGTCCACATCAGGCTGAAGCCGAGAGTGGCGCCAAGCACCGGGAGTCGTACTGCCCTGAGCCGGCTGGAGGCCGCGGTGAGTGCCAGATAGACGATGAAGCCGATGAAATAGACATAGTCCGTCATGTGGAATATGCCGTAGCGCGCCACTCCGTAACCGAACAGGAGTGCCACCAGCGCCGCAGCGGCCGGGCACGTCCGACGCCACAGCACCAGCACGGCGACCGCGATCTGCAAGCCGCCGACGAGGCGGTCGTGATCGAGAAGTTCCGGCGTCAGGATCGCGCCCGCGTGCCCCCAGGGGACAACCGCCGTGCGGTTCCACAGGAACACGCAATACATCGCGATCCCGCCGCGCACGAGCAGGTCCTCGGCCCATTGCAGCCTGGTGCCCGCCGAGAGCGAGCGTGGCCACAGTCGCGCGATCCAGCAATCGACATAGACGCCCGCCGCCACGAGAATCAGGAAGCCCAAGCAGATCTGCAGGAAGAACGGCGACACGACATCGCGCAGACCCAGCGGCGGGCTGCTGACATCGACATTGGTGCAGAACCATTTCACGTGCGCGAAGGCTTGCGCGGAATACAGTCCGGGCGCCGGCACGGCTCCCAATAATATAGCGGCCCGGCGGCCGCGTTTCAGGGCTCTCGTCACCGCAATATCCTGCCTGAACACAGGATTTACGACGCCGGAGCCCCGGCGGATGCAGAGAGCCCGGCAAGCGCCTTGCAGCCGGGGCTGCAAGGCGTCGGCGGGGCTCTCTAAGGCAAATCGACGTCAGTAATCCATGTCGCCCATGCCGCCGCCCGGAGGTGCCGACGGCGCCCGCTTCTCCGGACGCTCGGCCACCATCGCTTCGGTGGTGATGAGCAGGCCGGCCACCGACGCCGCGTTCTGCAACGCGACCCGCACGACCTTGGTCGGATCGATGATACCGGCCGCGATCATGTCCTTGAAGATCCCGGTCTGCGCGTCGTAGCCGTAGCCGTAGTCGGTATTTTCGAGGATCTTGCCGCCGATCACCGCGCCGTCCTCGCCGGCATTGGCCGCGATCTGCCGCAGCGGCGCCTGCACGGCCTTGCGTACGATCTCGATGCCGACCCTCTGGTCCTCATTGTCCGCCTTCAGGCTGGCCAGGATCGCGCTCGCCCGGGCCAGGGCCACGCCGCCGCCAGGCACGATGCCTTCCTCGACGGCCGCGCGCGTGGCATGCAGCGCGTCATCGACACGGTCCTTGCGCTCCTTGACCTCGACCTCGGTCGAGCCGCCGACCCGTATCACCGCGACACCGCCGGCAAGCTTTGCCAGCCGCTCCTGCAGCTTCTCGCGATCGTAGTCCGAGGTGGTCTCCTCGACCTGCGCGCGTATCTGCTCGCAGCGCCCCTTGATCTGGTCGGTGGCGCCGGCGCCTTCGATGACGGTGGTGTTCTCCTTCTCGATCAGCACGCGCTTGGCCCGGCCCAGCATGTCGAGTGTCACGCTTTCGAGCTTGATGCCGAGATCCTCGGAAATCACCTGGCCGCCGGTCAGGATCGCCAGATCCTCCAGCATCGCCTTACGGCGGTCGCCGAAGCCGGGCGCCTTGACGGCGGCGACCTTCAGGCCGCCGCGCAGCTTGTTGACGACGAGCGTCGCCAGGGCCTCGCCCTCGACATCCTCGGCGATGATCAGCAGCGGACGCCCGGACTGCACCACGGCTTCGAGCAGCGGCAGCAGCGACTGCAGGCCGGCCAGCTTCTTTTCGTGGATCAGGATGTACGGGTTGTCGAGATCGACCGTCATCTTCTCAGCGTTGGTGATGAAATACGGGCTCAGATAGCCGCGGTCGAACTGCATGCCCTCGACGACCTCGAGCTCGGTCTCCATGCCCTTGGCTTCCTCGACGGTGATCACGCCCTCGTTGCCGACCTTCTGCATCGCCTGCGCGATCATGCGACCGATATCGGCCTCGCCATTGGCCGATATGGTGCCGACCTGCGCGGTCTCCGCCTCGGTGGTGATCTTCCTGGTGCGCAGGGCGAGTTCCTCGACCAGGGCGGCCACCGCCTTGTCGACGCCGCGCTTGAGGTCCATCGGCGCCATGCCGGCGGCGACTGCCTTGCCGCCCTCGCGTACGATCGCCTGCGCCAGCACGATCGCGGACGTGGTGCCGTCACCGGCGACGTCGTTGGTCTTGCTTGCGACCTCGCGCACCATCTGCGCGCCCATGTTCTCGAACTTGTCGGAGAGCTCGATCTCCTTGGCGACGGTGACGCCGTCCTTGGTAATGCGCGGTGCGCCGTAGCTCTTGTCGATGACCACGTTGCGGCCCTTGGGTCCCAGTGTCACCTTCACCGCGTCGGCCAGAATATCCACACCGCGCAACATGCGGCTGCGTGCGTCGTCGCCGAAGCGTACGTCCTTGGCTGCCATAACTTCTCATTCCTTTGGAGCCCGATCGGATCGATCAGGCTAAGCTTGTCGTCAGATCTAGTGGTAATAATCTGACGGAAGAGTCGTCGGATTTTACCACTAGCCTTTGGTTTGGTGGGCCGATTGAACCTGCCGCTCGGGTCGTGAGCGTCAGGATCGGACCACTGGCAGCCTTGTCCGCTGCTCCTGTCGGTTCAGGCGACCTTGGCGAGGGCGTGCGGCCCCTCGATGACGCCGAGCAGGTCGCTCTCCTTCATGATCAGCAGGTCCTCGCCGTCGATCTTGACCTCGGTGCCCGACCATTTTCCGAACAGCACGCGATCGCCGACTGTCACGTCGAGCGCCACGATGGCGCCGGCCTCGTTGCGGGCCCCGGGGCCGGCGGCGACGATCTCGCCTTCGACCGGCTTCTCCTTGACAGTGTCGGGAATGATGATGCCGCCGGCGGTCTTCTCCAGGGCGGTGATCCGGCGGACCACGACGCGGTCGTGCAGCGGACGGAATGTCATATGGGTCGATCCTTCTTGCGGCCGATGCCGGGATGCGGCCGTTCCGGAGCGCCGGTGGCGACGGGGCCACCGCCGCGCGGCCATCCCGTCGCCGCGATCAGCAACGGGCTGTTCGCCCGATCATCCAGGCAGGCGAGGATGCGGGCGCCGCGACATCCCGCCAAGCCTCGGAAACTACTCACGCCGGTGGCACGGATCAGCTCGTTAACCCGGCTTTAAGCACAGCCGCCTACGGTGGACTGCATGCGGACCCTCGAGCCGGCACGCGCCGGGAGTAGGGCAAAGGGGGTCGCCGACGCCGCCTGAGCCTTCGCCGCCTCCATGCCAGCCAGCAACCGGAAATGAGCATGACGCACGGTTTCGTTCCCACCCGGCGGATCGACGCGCTCCGGACGCCGCCGGCACGTCCGAGCGGCGATCCCAGCCTGGCGCGATCGCAGCTCAAGGCGCTCTCCAAGCAGCTCCCCGTTCTGTACGGCATCCTGATCGCCAACACCGCGCTGCTCGCCGCGACCCATCTGCGCTGCGCGCCGATCCTGCTCACCGTCATCATACCGTCCATCGCCTGCGCCGGATGCGTGGGAAGGATCGTGGTCTGGCTGCTGCGGTCCATCGACGGCGTCAGTGAAGGCCAGGCGCTCAGGCAGCTACGCGGCACCGTCTGGCTGACGGCAGTGCTCGGAGCTGTCTTCACCGGATGGTCGCTCAGCCTGTTCCCCTACGGGGATTCCTATGCCCAGTTCCATGTCGCGTTCTACATGGCGATCACCGTCATAAGCTGCATCTTCTGCCTGATGCACGTGCGCAACGCCGCCCTGCTGCTGACGGCGGTGGTGATCATCCCGTATGTGATATTCTTCGGCCTGACCGGCAATCCCGTCTTCATGGCGATGGCCATCAATCTGCTGCTGGTCACGGCGGGAATGGTCTTCATGCTGCTCCGGAACTACGCGGACTTCACAGCCCTGATCATGTCGCAACGCGCCCTGCTGGTACGTCAGGCCGAGACCGAGCGCCTGAGCGACGACAACTTCATCCTCGCCAACCTCGACAGCCTGACCGGCCTGCCGAACCGCCGCCGCTTCCTGGCGGATCTCGATCGGGTTCTGGCCCAGGCGGAGCGGACGGGGACCCGCTTCGCGGTCGCCCTGTTCGACCTCGACGGCTTCAAGGCCGTCAACGACGTCCACGGGCACGCCAGGGGCGATCAGCTGCTGGCGGAGGTCGGCCAGCGGCTGCGGAGCATCGCGGGCTCCTGCGTCCTGATGGCGCGTCTCGGCGGCGACGAGTTCGGCACCATCCTGCTGGGCAACCCGACCGAGGCCGACATCATGGCCTTCGGCGAGCGGCTCTGCGGGCTGCTGCAGGGGCCATATCTTTCCCCCGACATCATGGCCGAGGTCTCCGGCTCCGCCGGCCTGGTCTCGTATCCGGATGGCGGCATGACGGCGCAACAGCTCTTCGAGCGGGCCGACTATGCGCTCTACAACTCCAAGCAGACGCGGTGCGGCGGCGCGGTGATCTTCTCGCACGAGCACGAGACCCGCATCCGCGAGAACAGCCGGATCGAGCAGGCGCTCCGGCATGCCAACCTCGGCGACGAGATGTGGCTCGCGTTCCAGCCGATCCACGACGTGCGATCGCAGCGCACGATCGGCTTCGAGGCGCTGGCGCGGTGGCGCAGCCCGACGCTGGGCATCGTCGGCCCGCAGGTCTTCATCCCGATCGCCGAGCAGGCCCAGCAGATCGGCCGGCTGACCGAAATCCTGCTTGCAAAGGCGTTGCAGGCTGCCGCCGCGTGGCCGGCGCCGCTGTGCGTCTGCTTCAACCTGTCGGCGCTGGATCTCGGCTCGCCGGCAACGATGGCGGCCGTGCGACGGATCATCGGCGAAAGCCGCATTGCCGCGAGCCGCATCGAGTTCGAGGTGACCGAGACCGCGGTGATGCGCGATTTCGAGCAAGCCGCGCAGGCGCTGCAGACGTTGCGCAGCCTCGGCGCCCGCATCGCACTAGATGATTTCGGCACCGGCTTCTCCAGCCTGAGCCACGTGCACCGCCTCAAGCCAGACAAGATCAAGATCGATCGCAGCTTCATCGTCGATGTCGAGACCAGCCCGGCATCGCGCGGCATCGTCAGGACGATCGCCGACATGTGCCGCAACCTCGGGCTCGACTGCGTGGCGGAGGGCGTCGAGACGCAGGCGCAGCTGCGTATCCTGAGGGCGCTCGGATGCCATTTGATCCAGGGCTATCTGTTCGGGCGCCCGATGTCGGACGCCGCCGTCGGCCAGCATGTCGCAGGCCACCACCGTCTCCTGGGTATTGCGGCCCACGAGGCCTGACGCACCGCCTCGGCTGCCACGCATGCCGCAAGCCTCAGGTCTCGACGGTTAAATGACGGCAGACCGGCGCCTGCATCGCGCCCGCCATGGAGGCCGCATGACATTGACCCTGGCGCGACTGCAAGCCTTGGATGAAGCCGACCCGCTGGCAGCCTTCCGCGCGGAGTTCCGGCTGCCGGAGGGCGTGGTCTATCTGGACGGCAACTCGCTGGGCCCGCTGCCGTGCGCGACCGCTGCCCGGATCGCCGCGGTGGTGGAGCAGGAGTGGGGCGGCGGGCTCATACGGTCCTGGAACGACGCCGGCTGGATCGACCTCCCGGGGCGCCTGGGGGACGAGATCGGCAGCCTGCTCGGCGCGCCGCCAGACAGCGTGCTGGTGGCGGACTCCACCTCGGTGAACCTGTTCAAGTTGCTGGCGGCGGCACTCACCCTGCGGCCCGGCCGCACCGTGATCCTGACCGAGACAGGCAATTTCCCCACCGACCTCTATGTCGCCGAGGGGCTGGTGCAGCATCTCGGCGCCCGGCATGTCGTGCGACGCTGCGCGCCTGATGCGCTGGTGTCGGCCCTCGGGCCGGACGTGGCGGTGCTGATGCTGACCCACGTGAACTATCGCACCGGCGCCATGCACGACATGGCGGCGCTCACCGCGGCGGCGCACCGGACCGGTACGCTGGTGCTGTGGGACCTCGCGCATTCGGCCGGCGCGGTGCCGGTCGACCTGGCCGCGGCGGATGTCGATTTCGCGGTCGGCTGCGGCTACAAGTTCCTCAATGGTGGCCCGGGAGCACCGGCTTTCCTGCATGTGGCGCCCCGGCTGCAGGCCGAGATGCGGTATCCGCTCACCGGCTGGCTCGGCCATGCCGACCCGTTCGGTTTTGACGAGGGCTTCCGCCCTGCAGCCGGTATCGGCCGGGCCGCCGTCGGAACCCCGTCGATCCTTGGCATGGCGGCGCTGCAGGTGGGCGTGGGGATCGCCTCCCGCGCCCCCATGCCTGCGGTGCGGGCCAAGTCGCTGCTGCAGTCCGGGCTGCTGATGGATCTGGTGGCGCAGGAATGCCCGGACCTCGAACTCGAACTGGTCACGCCCCGCGATCCCGCCCGGCGTGGCAGCCAGGTCTCGTTGCGGCATCCGCACGCCTGGCCCGTGATGCAGGCCCTGGTGGCGAACGGGGTCATCGGGGATTTCCGCAGCCCGGATATTCTGCGCTTCGGCATCACGCCGCTCACCCTGCGCCACGCCGATCTCTGGCGTGCCGTGGCGGTGCTGCGCCGCGTGCTGCAGGGCGGGGAATGGCGGCAGGAGCAATACCAGGCGCGCCGCCCGGTCACGTGACGAGGGCAGTGGCCGGTGGTTCGGACCGCGAACCGGCGCCGCGAACGCCTCAGACGATGCCGCCGCCACCCGCCGCGCGCTTCGGGCGGCGTTCGGCACACGTGCGCCGGTAGTTGCTGGCGCGATACGCGGCCAGCGGGTCGATCGCCGCACCCTTGCGGAAACGCGCGGTGGCCAGGATCGGGCCGACATCGGTGGTGAAGGCGCGCTTGAGCTGCTGGTTAGCCAGCATCGCGTCGTTGCCGTCCTGGTACTCCGACAGGGCGACGCGGTCGACCAGCAGCGCCATGGCGTAGGCGCGCTGGATCTCGATCGCCGACGAGATCAGGCTCTCGACCGGGTCGGTGACGTTGTGCGACTGGTCGATCATGTAGGCCGGTGCCGGGTCCAGCCTGCCGCAGCACTGGGCGTCCACCAGCTCGTTGAAGACCAGGAACAAGCGGTGCGGGTCGATGGCGCCGGCATCGAGATCGTCGTCGCCGTATTTGGAGTCGTTGAAGTGAAAGCCTGCCAGCTTGCCGGCGTGGATCAGGCGCGAGACGATCATCTCGATGTTCACGTTCGGGGCGTGATGGCCGAGATCGACCAGGCAACGCGCCTGCGGGCCGACCGCCTGCGCCGCCAGCAGCGACGAACCCCAATCCTGGATCACCGTCGCATAGAACGCCGGCTCGTAGATCTTGTGCTCCAGGAACAGCGTCCAGTCCGCGGGCAAGGCGCTCGCGACCTGCTGCACGCTGTCGATGTAGCGCTCGAAGGTGCGGCCGAGATGCGACTGGCCCGGGAAGTTGGAGCCGTCGCCGATCCAGATGGTGAGCGCCTTCGAGCCGAGCGCCTCGCCGGCGCGGACGGCCGCGATGTTGTGCGCGATCGCCTGCGCGCGTACGGCCGGATCGGTGTGCGACAGCGAGCCGAACTTGTACGAGAGCGGGTGTGCCGCGTGCGTCGGATGATCCTGGAAGGTGTTCGAGTTCACCGCATCGAATCCCAGGCCGAGCGCCTCGGCGTGCGCGCGCAGCGCCGCGAAGTCCGGCACCTCGTCCCACGGAAAATGCGGCGAGATGGTGGGCGTGGCACCGGTCAGGCTGTTGATCACGGCGCAATCCTCGAGGCGGTCGAACACGCTGGCCGGCTCGCCCTCGCCGGGGAAGCGCGCGAAGCGGGTGCCCCCGGTGCCGGTGCCCCAGGACGGCACCGCCACCGCGAAGGCTGCCACCTGCGCCGTCACCTGCTCGATATCGACGCCGCGCCCGGCCAGCTTGCCCCCCAGATACTCGTAGTCGCGCACGGTCTCGGCCTCGAGCGCACGATTCAGCTCGGCGCGGAAGCTGCCATCCGCCGGGCGGATGTGGCTGATCTGGTTCATGGAGCCCTCCTGCTCACCGCGTGAAAGCCGGCGCGTGGCCTGCATCAACGTTCAGAATGTTGCCGGTGGATTTGCCGGAGCGGGTGTCGCTGGCGAAGAAGGCGATGCCCTCCGCGATGTCCTCCGGATAGACGCCGCGCTTGAGCATCGAGCGCTCGATATAGACCTGTTCCAGATCCTCGCGGGTGGTGCGGTTCGACGCGGCGCGCTGGTCGCCCCATTCCCCCTGCCAGATACGCGAGCCGCGCAGTACCGCATCGGGGTTGACCACATTGGAGCGTATGCCGTGCGGCGCCCCTTCCAAGGCCAGGCAGCGCGAGAGATGCACTTCGGAGGCCTTGGCCACGCAATAGGCCGCGGCGCCGGGAGACGCCACCATCGCGTTCTTGGAGGCGACCAGGACGATCGAGCCGCCGGTGCCCTGCGCCTTCAGCAGCCGGAACGCCTCGCGGGTGACCAGGAAGTAGCCGGTCGCGAGGATCGACATGTTGCGGTTCCACAACGCCAGGCTGGTGTCCTCGATGGCGGCGGCCGAGGCGATGCCGGCATTGGAGACGCAGATATCGATGCCACCGAAGGCGAGGGCCGCGTCGGCATGGAGCGCCGCCACCGCCGCCTCGTCGGTCACGTCCACCCAGAGACCGACCGCCGCATCGCCGCCATGGCTGCGTCGGAGTTCCGCCTCGCAGGAAGCCAGGACATCGCGGTCGATGTCGCAGATCACGATGGCGGCGCCTTCGTCGGCCAGCCGGCGCGCGGTGGCCATGCCGATGCCGCCGGCGCCGCCGGTGATCAGCGCGACCTTGCCGGCGAGCGGCTTCGGCTTGCCCATGCGGGCGAGCTTGGCCTCCTCGAGCAGCCAGTATTCGATGTCGAAGGCTTCCTGCTCCGGCAGGCCGCGATATTGCGAAACCGCCGACGCGCCGCGCATGACGTTGATGGCGTTGGTGTAGAATTCGGCGGCGATGCGCGCGGTCGCCTTGTCGGCGGCAAAGGTGATCATGCCGACGCCGGGGACGAGATAGACCACCGCATTGGGATCGCGCATCGCCGGCGAGGTTGGCCGGCGGCAGCGCTGGTAGTAGGCGGCATAGCTATCGCGGTAGGCGGCGATCGCCGGTGCCAGCCGCGGCAGGATGTCGGCTGCAGTCTCGCGGGCGGGGTCGAAAACGATCACCAGCGGCGCGATCTTGGTGCGCAGGAAATGATCCGGGCACGAGGTGCCGAGCGGGGCAAGCTCCGCGAGCGCATGCGAGCAGATGAATTCGAGCACCGCCGGGCTGTCGTCGAAATGTCCGATCCGGGCGGCAGTGGCCGAGGTCCGGTCGCGGCCACTGATCAGGCCTCGGATATGCGGCATGATCGCAGCGGCGACGGCCCGCCGCTCGGTCGGCGGGAGGGCCTGGACCGTCTCGCCGCCGAAGGCAGGGCGCCCCGCCGACTGCCGGGCGAGCCAGGCGATGGCGTGGTTGATGGTGTCGATCGTCGTCTCGTAGCATTCCTTCTGGGTCTGGCCCCAGGTGAACAGGCCGTGCGCTTCCAGCACCACGCCGCAGGCATCCGGGTTCTCGTCCACGAAGTCCCGCAGCCAGATCCCGAGCTCGAAGCCCGGCCGCCGCCAGGATACCCAGCCGATCGCATCGCCGAAGATCTCCCGTGTGAGGCGTCGGCTGTCGGCGGAAGCGGCAATGGCGATGATCGCGTCGGGATGCACATGATCGACATGCGGGCGGGGGATCAGGCCATGCAGCGGGGTGTCGATCGAGGTCGCACGCGGATTGAGGTTGAAGGTGAGGTGCGGGTAGAGCCCGACCATCGCGTCCTCGTGCTCCGGGCCCTTGTACAGCGACTGCGACTGCAGCAGCCTGTCCATGTAGAGCGTCGAGAAGCCGTCGAGCTGCATGGTGCCGATATCGCCGCCGGAGCCCTTCACCCACAGCACGGTGACGGTCTCGCCGGTCAGCGGATCGGTCATCGGCAGTTTCGAGGAGGTGTTGCCGCCGCCATAGTTGGTGACGCGCTTGTCCGACCCGAGCAGGTTGGAGCGGTAGAGCAGCAGCGCCTCGGGCGACAGCGTGGCGGCAACGGCATCGTCCCAGCGATGCTCCAGCAGCGCGATGTCGGGTGTGGCCGTGTCCATGGTGAGGGTCCCCGCGATCAGGGAGCCAGTCTCCCATGCCGATCACTTTCGATCAAGTCCGACCGGAACCAATCATCCACGCTTGACGGGATGCAAATCCGCCCGCAACCTGCCGGCAATGGGAGTGGAAGTCGCCCTATCGTGCTTGAGCGTGAGCGTCACCGACTGATCCTCAGAACCGCCGAGGAGCGCTCCGTGGTCGGCGTGCCGGACCTGTGCGAGTTGCTCGGCGCCTCCGAGGCGACCATCCGTCGCGACATCGCGGGCATGGCGGAGCGCGGCGAGGTGCGCCGCGTGCGCGGCGGCGTCGAGGCGTTGCAGCCGCGCTACGAACCGCACCTGGTCGGCACGCCGTTCGTGTTCAGCCAGGATGTGCAGGCGCCGCAGAAGCGCGCGGTGGCGCGCGAGGCGGCGGCCCGCATGCATCGCGGCGAGAGCGTGATCATCGGTGGCGGCAGCACCACCTTCTGCCTGGCCGAGTTCCTCGAGGACCGCGAACTCGACATCATGACCAACTCGTTTCCCTTGGCGGCGCACCTGGTCAACCACAGCCGCAACCGCATCACGCTGCCCGGGGGCGCGATCTATCGCGAGCAGTCGATCGTGCTGAGCCCGTTCGACGACGTGACGCAGCATTTCTGGGGCCGCAGCTTCTATACCTCGTGCTACGGGCTGAACCGCTTCGGCATGATGGAGAACGACCCGCTGATCGTGCAGTCGCAGAACAAGCTGCTGGCCAGTGCGGAGCGGGTCGTGGTCCTGGCGGACAGCCGCAAGCTGCGCCAGTACTCGTCGATGATCGTCATTCCGCTGACGCGCATTGCCACCATCATCACCGACTGGGAGGCGCAGCCGGACGAGCTGGAGCCGTTCCGCGCCGCCGGGATAGAGGTCGTCATCGCCGCGGCCGGAGAGGACACGGTGACCAGGCAGGTTGCCTGATCTAGGGTGCGAGACTAGGCCGTCGCAAAGAATGGCCGTGCAGGGAGCAGTCAGGATATGAACAGACGAGACGTGTTGGCGGGAATTTCCGCATTGGGCGCGGTTGCCACAGGTGGCTTGCTGCTCCCCGGCGGCACGGCATGGGGCGCCGGACGGCCGGTGCGCATTGCCATCGTGGCGAAATCGCTCGGCAACGGCTTCTTCAACGCGGTGCATCTGGGCGGCGACCAGGCCGCTTCCGCCATCGCCGCCGCCGGGGGCGGTCCGGTCGAGGTGATCTTCACCGGGCCGACCAATACCGCAGCCGAGAACCAGATCGACGTGGTCAATGCGCTGATCGCCCAGCATGTCGATGCGATCGCGATCTCCGCCAACGATCCCGATGCGCTGGTGCCCTCCTGCAAGCGCGCCATGCAGCGCGGCATCAAGGTGATGTCGTACGATTCCAGCGTCGCCAAGGATGGCCGCATCCTCTATCTCGCCGACGCCACCGACCAGCAGGCCGGCGATGCCTGCCTCGACCTCGCGGCGGATGCCTGCAACGGCCACGGCAAGGTCGCGATCCTGTCGGCGACCGCGACCTCGACCAACCAGAATTCCTGGATTGCGGCGATGAAGTCCGACCTGCCGAAGCATCCGGGCCTCGATCTCGTCACCATCGTCTATGGCGACGACCTCTCCGACAAATCATATCGCGAGGCCACCGCGCTGCTGCAGAAATATCCCGACCTCGCGGTGATCATCGCCCCCTCGACGGTGGCGATCACTGCGGCGGCCAAGGCCGTGGACGATGCCGGCAAGAGCGGACGGGTGTTCGTCACCGGCCTCGGGCTGCCGAGCGAATGCGCCGGCGCGGTCGAGCGCGGCACCATCAAGAGCTTCGCAATCTGGAATCCGGTCGATATCGGCTATGCGGTGATCGAGATCGCCAGCGCCCTGGTCGCGGGCAAGGGCGGTCCCGGCACCAGCATCCCCGCCGGCAAGCTCGGGCCGATCGCGTTCGATGCCGACGGCAACGGCACGCTCGGCAAGCCGACGACCTACGACAAGAGCGATATCGTGGCTGCTGCGAAGTTATTTTAACAGGCGAGGGGCTTTGCCCCTCGACCCCATCAAAGGCAAGCCTTTGAAATCCATTCGTCTAAGAATCGGGGTCTGGGGCCCCCGGCCCCAGTGGGTCAAGGGCAAAGCCCTTGGTCTGCGCTGATGCGGCCGATTTTGAGCCTAGATGGCGTTGCCAAATCCTATGGCGGCGTCAAGGCGCTCACCAACGGCGCGCTAGACCTTTATCCGGGTCAGGTGACGGCGCTGCTAGGCGAGAACGGGGCCGGCAAGTCGACGCTGGTGAAGATCATCACCGGCATCGTGCGTGCGGATGCTGGCCGCTTCATGCTCGACGGCAAGCCGGTCGCCATCGAGTCCGCGGAGCATGCGCGCAGTCTCGGGATCAGCGCGATCTTCCAGGAACCGGTGGTGTTCGATGCGCTGACAGTGGCGGAGAACATCTTCATCACCGGCCGGCCGCAGAAGCGTGGGTTGGTGGACTGGCGCGTGATGCTGCGGCGGTCGCGCGAGATCCTGGCCGAGCTCGATCCGGGCATCGAGCCGGACATGGTGCTCGGCCGGCTGTCGGTGGCGCAGCGGCACTTGGTCCAGATCGCTCGTGCTTTGTCCAACGAGGCGCGCATCGTGATCATGGACGAGCCGACCGCGTCGCTGTCGCATCGCGAGGCGGAGGAGTTGTTCGCCATCACCCGGCGGCTGCGTGACGAGGGCAGGGCGATCCTGTTCATCTCGCACAAGTTCGAGGAGGTGTTCGCGTTGTGCGACCGCTATGCGGTGTTCCGCGACGGCGCCGGCGTCGGCCAGGGCTCGCTTGATGGTGTCACCAGCGAGCGGCTCATCACCCTGATGGTCGGCCGGCCGGTGGACCAGGTTTTTCCCAAGCAGGCGGTGGCGATCGGGCGGGAAGTGCTGCGCATCGAGGCGCTCGGGCGTGGGCAGGAATACGAGAATGTCTCGTTCGACGTGCGGCAGGGCGAGATCCTCGGGGTCTATGGCTTGATCGGCGCCGGTCGCTCGGAGGTCATGCACGCGCTGTTCGGCACCGCGCCGGCCGAGACCGGCCGCATCGTGCTCGATGGCGAGACGGTCAGCATCCGATCGGCGGGCGAGGCGATCAGGCGCGGCATCGGCTTCGTTCCCGAGGACCGGCAGCGGCAGGGCGCGCATCTGCGGCTGGCCATCGGCGACAACATCACGCTGCCCGCGCTCGGATGCACCACGCGCGCCGGGTTCCTGAGCGGGCGGCGCGAGCGCGAACGGGCGGGACCGCTGGCGGATCAGCTCGGTGTCAAGATGTCGGGGCTGGACCAGCGGGTGGACGAGCTGTCCGGCGGCAACCAGCAGAAGGTGGTGATCGCGAAGTGGCTGGCGACGTCGCCGCGCGTGCTGATCCTGGACGAGCCGACCAAGGGGATCGATGTCGGGGCCAAGGCGCAGGTGCACCGGCTGATGGGCGAACTGGCGGCGCAGGGTGTCGCGATCATCATGGTGTCGTCGGAATTGCCGGAAGTGCTCGGCATGGCGGACCGCATCATGGTCATGCGTCGCGGACTGGTGCAGGCGATCGTGGCGCGCGCCGAGGCAACCCCGGAGCGGATCGTGAAGCTGGCAACCGATGCGTGAGGCGATCGCCCGCATGCAGCCACCGCGGTGGCTGCGCACGCGCGAGGCCGGGCTGCTCGGGCTCGACCTGCTGCTGCTGGCGGCGATCGCGCCGGTCTTCCCGGCCTTCCTGCGGCCGGTCAATCTCGCCGGGCTGTTCGACGACACCGCGTTGCTGATCCTGCTGGCGTTGGGCGAGATGCTGGTGCTGTTGACACGCGGCGTCGATCTCTCGATCGCGGCCAATCTGGCTTTCACCGGCATGGTGGTGGCGCTGCTGAACCAGTATCATCCGGGCCTCGGCCTGGTGCCGGTGCTGGTGCTCTCGGTGCTGATGGGAGCAGCGCTCGGGGCGGTCAACGGCCTGCTGGTCTGGCTGCTGCGCATCCCCTCGATCGTGGTGACGCTCGGCACGCTCTCGATCTATCGCGGTGCGGTGTATCTGGCCTCGGGCGGCAAGTGGGTGAACAGCAACCAGATGTCGCCTGCCTTCCTCGGACTGGTGCGTCTGCAGCTGGGCGGCGTGAGCATGCTGTCCTGGACCGCGATCATGTGCGCCGTGCTGGTCGCGGTTTTCCTGCGCCGGACCGTTCGAGGCCGCAACCTCTATGCCGCCGGCAACAATCCGGCGGCCGCGATCTATGCCGGCATCGATGTCGGCGTCATGCAGGGCGCGGCCTTTCTGATCGCCGGCGCCATTGCCGGCCTGTGCGGCTATCTCTGGGTGTCGCGCTATGCGGTCGCCTATACCGATGTCGCCAGCGGCTTCGAGCTGCAGGTGATCGCGGCCTGCGTGATCGGCGGCGTCTCGATCTCCGGCGGTGTCGGCAGCGTCGCCGGCGTGGTGCTGGGGGCGCTGTTCCTCGGCATCATCAAGAACGCGTTGCCGCTCGTCGGTGTCTCGCCATTCTTGCAGATGGCGGTGAGCGGCATCGTGATCACCGGCGCCGTGCTGATCAATGCGCGCGGCGCGCAGGCCTCGGCGCTGCGCATCCTGGAACGGCGGCCGGCCTGAAAATGCAACAATGAGCGATCTCAGCCTGTCGGCACGGTCCTTGTCGCGAACCATCAGGCGCCCATGGCGCGCCCTGCTCCGGTGGGAGACCCTGCTGGTGCTCGCGATCCTGATCGATTTCGCGATCAATGCCCGCGCCTCGCCGTATTTCCTCGACCCCTGGACCTTGTCGGATGTCACCGTCAGCGTTGCCGAAAAGGCGGTGGTGGCGCTGGCGATGGCCTTCCTGGTGATGGCAGGCGAGATCGACATTTCCGTGGGCGGCACCATCGCGCTGGCGTCCGTCGTCATGGGACTGGTGGCAAAGGGCGGCCTGCCGCTGCCTCTGGTGGTCGCGGGCGGTATTGCGACCGGATTTATTGCCGGCTGCGTCAACGGTGCGCTGGTGACGATCGGCCGGGTGCCGTCGATCGTGGCCACCATCGGCACCATGACCTTGTTCCGCGGCATCGCCTATGCCGTGCTCGGCGACGGCGTGCTGAAAACCTACCCGCCGGGGTTCGCGTGGCTCGGGCAGGGCACCGTGGCAGGCCCGGTCTCGTTCGAGCTGGTGCTGTTCGCACTCCTGGCGGCGGTGGCCACGGTGCTGCTGCACGCAACCGCCTTCGGGCGCCGGGTGATTGCCACCGGCAGCAATCCCGAGGCATCGCGCATGTCGGGCATTGCGACCGGCCGGCTGCGGTTCTGGTTGTTCGCGGCTGTCGGCACCGCGGCGGGCCTGGCCTCGGTGCTGCTCACCTCGCGGCTCGGCTCGACGCGGCCGTCGATCGCGCAAGGCTGGGAGCTCGAGATCGTCACCATGGTGATCCTCGGCGGGGTCGCCATCGAGGGCGGCGTCGGCAGCATTCCGGGCGTGGTGCTGGCGGCGATCCTGATGGGACTGGTCACCTTCGGGCTCGGGTTGCTGAACGTGCCCGGCATCGTCATGTCGGTCGTCACCGGAACCATGCTGATCGTCGTCGTCGCGGTGCCGGCGGCGTTGCGCCGGTTCGGACCCGGGGGGCGTCGATGATCGACAGGTCGGAAAAGATCGCCTTCCGCATGCAGCTCTGGTGGCGGCACATGGCCGATATCATGCAGACGAACGCATCCGGCAGGCCGGTCACGGAGCCGCTGCCGCTGCTGTTCCACCTGGACTGACGATGCCGAACCCTGGCCCGATGTCCGGCTTGCACGATCGGCCCTGGCAACCAGGACAATTGCTGGTCGTGCTCGATATCGGCAAGAGCAACGCCAAGATCGTGCTGGTCGATCCGCTGACCGGCGCCGAGCTGGCGTCGATGCGCCGGCCGAATGCGGCGCTGCAGGATGGTCCGGTGCGCCAGCTCGACCTGGATGGCGTCGCCGGCTGGCTGCTGTCGTCGCTGGCAGCGCTGCCGGAGCGACAGCGTATCGCGGCGATCGCGCCGGTCGCGCACGGCGCCGCCTGTGTCATGCTCGCGGCCGGGGGTGCGGCCGTGCTGGCACCGGATTACGAGGATCCGGTGCTGGCGAGCGAGCCGGAAACCTACGATGCGTTGCGCGACCCGTTCGCGCAAAGCCTGTCGCCGGCGCTGCCGCTGGGCCTCAATCTCGGCCGGCAGATCCACCATGTGCAGCACCGGCTGCCCGACCTGTTCGAGCGCGTCGCCAGCATCGTCCCGTACGCGCAGTACTGGGCGTTCCTGCTGTCCGGCATCATGGCGAGCGAGGTGACATCGCTCGGCTGCCATACCGATCTCTGGTGGCCGGCGCAGCACCGGTTCTCGGACCTGGCCACGAACGCCGGTTGGGACCGGCTGTTCGCGCCGCTGCGTCGGGCCGGCGAAACGCTCGGTCTGTTGCGGCCGGAGATCGCCGCGCGATGCGGCCTGCCGAGGGACTGCGCCGTGCTGTGCGGCATCCACGATTCCAACGCGTCGTACCTGCGCCATCGCATGCACCGGCCCGGGTCGGACCGCTTCGCCGTGATCTCGTCGGGAACCTGGACGGTGCTGCTTGCCAGCAACATCGCCGGCGGCGCGCTGCGGCAGGACCGCGACATGCTCGCCAATGTCGACGCGTTCGGTGCCCTGGTCGGCACCGCGCGCTTCATGGGCGGGCGCGAATATGTCGCGGTTGCCGGTGTGGAGGCCCCGCCGCCGGACTGGGCCGGGCTGCAACGGGCGCTGGCGGCGGACGCTCATGTGCTGCCCGGCTTCACCGTCGGCGGCCAGTTTCCGGACCAGGTGGGCGAGCTGGTGCACGCGGACGGCCTGGACGCAACAGCGCGGGCCGCTCTTGCGAGCTTCTATGTGGCGTTGCTGACCGACGTGGCGCTCGATCTGCTCGGCGCCGGCGGTGATGTCATCATCGACGGGCCGCTGGCGGAGAATCCGCTGTTTCCGGGACTGCTCGCCGGCCTGCGCGACGGCTCCGCGGTGCTGCTCGGCGAGGATGGTGCGGGCTCGATCGGCGGCGCACGTTGCCTGCTGCTCGGCGCCGGCGCCGAGCCGGCCGGATTGCGGCGGCCGGCACCCTGCGATACCCGATCGCTGGGCGACACCCGAGCGCTGGTCGCGGCAAGAAGCAGATGGCGGGAGGCCGTGCGAGCCCGATGAGCGTGCTCTGGTGCCAGGGCATGTTCGCAAGTGGCTCGACCTGGCTGTACAACGTGGCGCTGGCAGTCGCGACCGACCTCGATGGCGGGCGGCCACCGCAGGGACGCTTCGTCTTCGACATGGCCGATACCGTCGGCCTGGTCGGGACACAAGGGCGCCATATCGTCAAGGCGCATCAGGCAAGGCGCGGGGTCGCGGCCATCGCGCGGCACTCGGATGCGATCCTGGTCACCCTGCGCGACCCGCGCGATGCGGTGGTCTCGCTGATGCTCTACCAGGGATTCTCGTTCTACCGGGCCCTGCTCAATGTTTGCTACGCCGCCGAGGCGTGCCTGCTGCTGGCGGCGCACCCGAGGGCGGTGACGTTGCATTACGAGCTCGGCTTCATCGACGATCCGGCCACGGTGACCGGGATCGCGCGGCAGATGGGTGGCTCGCTGTCGGAGCCGCGACGCGACGCGATCTTCCTCTCCACGCGCAGGCCAGCCGTCGAAGCCTTCATCGCGCAGCTCGATGCGCAGCCCACCACCATTACCGACCGGTTCGGCGATGTGTTCGATCTGGCGAGCCACTGGCACCGGCACCATGCCGGGCGCACCGGCGAGATCGGGCGGTGGCGCAGGATGCTGTATCCGGCCCAGCTCGACGGCATCGAGACCGCGCTGCGCGGCTGGATGCAGACCTTCGGCTACCAGCCGCTGCACGCCATCCAACCCTGATCGCCGCCAGGTGCCAGGTTCCGGGCGGCTGCGGCTGCCATCCGGAACTCCCGCCGGCCGGATTGACGGGATGCACCCTTGCACCGAGGATCAGGCCGGCAAAATATTGCATCGTGCGGTCGCAAACAGAGGAGGCTGTCCGGATGAGCAGGCTGGACAACAAGATTGCGGTCGTCACCGGAGGAACCCAGGGGCTCGGCGCCGCCGTGGCGCACTTGTTCGCGGCGCGTGGCGCGGCCGGCCTGGTGATCTGCGGTCGCGGCGCGCCCAAAGGCCAGGCGCAGGCGGCGTCGATCCGGCAGCAGGCCGGCATTCCCGTCGAGTATGTCAGGGCTGACCTCGAACGGGTCGAAGACTGCCACTCGGTCATCGCGGCTGCCGATCGGCAGTTCGGTCGCGTGGACATCCTGGTCAATGTCGCGGCGATCACGGACCGCGGCACCATCCTCGATACGTCACCCGAACTGTTCGACCGGATGTTTGCGATCAATGTCAGGGCGCCGTTCTTTCTGATGCAGCATGCGGTCGCGCTGATGCGGCGCGACCGTACCGAAGGCAGCATCGTGAATGTGTCGTCCATGTCGGCACTCGGTGGACAGACGTTCCTTGCTGCATATTCGGCATCGAAGGGCGCGCTCGACACCCTGACGCGGAATACGGCGCACGCGCTGCTGCGCAACCGGATCCGGGTCAACGGCTTGAACCTTGGCTGGATGTCGACCGAGGGAGAGGACCGGATCCAGCGTGACCATCACGGCCGTCCCGCGGACTGGCTGGCGGATGCCGCGGCAGGTCAGCCGTTCGGCCGCCTCATCGATCCGGCCGAGGCAGCACGCGCCATCGCGTTCCTGGCGTCGGCGGAGTCTGGAATGATGACGGGTGCCTGCGTCAACTACGACCAGTCGGTCTGGGGTGCCTATGACCAGTCCGCGCATCCGGCAAACAGGCTCTGAGCACAACCCCCGCCGTTTGCGGTCAGGCCTATTGCGGCGCTGGAGCGGCGCCGCCGCGCTACTCGACGGGAAGCTCGACTTCCTTCTTGGCGCGGCGACGGACCGGCTTGGTTGCAACCGGAGCCGGCGGCTCGGCGGTCTCGGTGGGAGCCGCTGCCACGCGCTTCAGCTCCTTGTTCTGCTCGCGCAGGCGCAGCACGGTGCGCTCGAGCTTGATGACATGCGTCTCGAGCTCGGCCTTGTTGCGCTTCGGGGCCGCGGACTTGGTTGTCGCCGCCGCCTTGGTGGACCTTGCGGCCTTTGCGGGTAGCGCCTTCACCTTGTTCTTGACGCCAGGAGGGCGGCCCGGACGCCGCTTCGGCGCCGTGGCGTCTGCGGCTTTGCGGCCGGTTGCGGATCTGGTTTTGACTGCTGCGCGCGCCATGGTGCTCAATTCGATTTGTGGGTCGCGGAAATTACGCGGTTCCGTCTCATTGCCGAAATTGGCCCAGAGAGCAAGAAAACTCTGCGCCTGAGCTGTGGAAATCGCCTAATTCAAGTAACGAGTTTGAAAGGCATATGCCGCTTCACCACGGCGCGGATACTCCCGGAAGCTTTTCATGGGAGTCGGTAGGCTTCGAACTTGGCAGTCCCGGGCAGAAACTCCATGAACGGTCGTCTCCGGATCGCGATGGCTTAGAGCCTGTTTGGAAACGCCTGATGCTAGGTGAGAGCGGCCTGAAGGGCCGCGCCCGGCGTGACTTTTCGAGCACCGCAGCGGAGCGGCCTACTGGCCGTGAGCAGCGGAGCACAGAAAAGGCGCCCATCCTTAGGAAAGTGGGGGATCGCCAGCAGCAGGCGTTTGCAAACAGGCTCTCAGGCGCCGAAAGAGGCAAGCTCGTGGTCGTGCAGCAGCACAATTCCCGTCCGGTCGGCGAGCTGGCGCGCGGCCTCGGTATAGCGGCTACGGGAAACGATGGCGGCCAGGTCGCTGCGCTGCCGCTCTCGGGCCAGGCAGGCATCCTCGACCGCCTGGACATCGACCGGGTCCGGCGAAAGATGACATTGCAGTGCCAGCAGGTGTGCCCCGCGACGGGCAACCACATCGGGCTCGCGCAAACCCCCGGGCAATTTCGTGCGTGCGTCCCATCCGGCCAGCCGCAGCATCGATGCGCAGCGGCTCTTGTAGTCGGCCAGCGCCCCCGGCGCGGGCGCCGTCAGGGTCATGACCGGGAGCATGTCGGCACCGGCCGGCTCGGCAACCCTTGCCTGCACCGGTTGCGCGATGGCTCCGGCCAATGCCCGGCGATCCTGCGTGGGGCGTGTTCCTGCCGCGGTCGGCGTCACCATAATATCGTCGCTCGCATCGATGGCGGCGGCATGCGCAGCCCGGGCACGCGCTCGAAGCCGCCAGGTCACGAACGCGGCCAGTGCTGCGATGCCGGACAGCAACCCGAAGAACAGGAACAATCCGATGGCCTTGCCGATTTGTTCCGAGCGCGCCAAGGCCTCGGTGGGCAGCATCGGTGCGACAACGGCCGCCGGCAACGATTGTGGCGACGCCAGGGCCGGCAGGGCTGCAGCCGCGATTGCCGATGAGCGCGCGGGAAGCTGAGGCGGCGCGGCCGGCGCGGGCGCGACTGGCGGCTCCGCCCTGACGGGAGTAGGCGCCGAGGGCGCAACGCCCGCCACCTCGGTGTGCGGCCGTCCGGGTGCGGCCGCGGCGCCGCGAGATCGGTGTCGTCGCTGCGCTGCGGCCGCGATGTGATGCAGGTGTGCCGCCTCATGCGCGGTGTGTCTCGGCGCCGCGTCTGGCAGCATCAACCTCGAGCTGAAATACAGCGGCGGCTCGCCCGGACGCGGGTTCTGCCGGCGGAGCAGCAGCAGGTGCGGCTCGGCGCTCGCGATCCAGTCCCAGCGTTCACCGGACCGTATGGTGAAACAACGGCCGTTCCGGCGCACCGCGCGACGCCATGCCGGGGCGCGCCCGTGCGGTGGCGGATGACCGGTCAGCGCCAGCGTCGCGAGCGGATCGACACAGGCGATGACCGCGGACCGGCTCTGGAAATGGTCAGCGGCTCCCGCCTGGGTCGAAGCCAGAAGCAGCATCGCGGCCAGCGGAGACCGGATCGATGATCGCCGCAGCACCTGCCGGGGGAGCCATGCCATCATGACGGATTGCTGAAAGTTCCGATGTTTGTGAGATGATGTTGTCATATTGAGACGGTTGCGTAAATACTGGTTCGACAACCGGGATCAGCGGGCCAGGACAGCCTCGATGGCGGCCAGGGTCGCGGGGTCGAGCCGCTTCGAGCCGGCCGCGACATTCGCCTGCACCTGCCCGGGTCGGGTGGCGCCGGCGATCACGCTGGCAACCGGGCCCTGCGCCAGCAGCCAGCCGAAGGCCAGCTCGACCAGGCTATGTCCATGCCCGCGCGCCACGGCTTCGAGTTGTTCAACCCGGTCGAAATTGCGATCGTTTAGGTACGGGTTGCCCAGCCGCGCAAAGCGGCCGAACCGGCTGTCCGCGGGCGGTGCGGTGTTCCGGCGGTATTTTCCTGTCAGCAATCCACCGGCCAGCGGAAAATACGGCAGCAAGCCGAGCCCGTATGCCTCCAGCGCCGGCAGCAGGTGGCACCTCAGGCCATCGGTGATCAGCGAGAAATCATCCTGGCACGACACGAACCGGTTGCTGCCGATCTCGCGCCCGACATGCTCCGCCTGCACCACCTGCCACGGTGCGAGGTTGGAGCAGCCGATATAGCGCACCTTGCCCGATTGGATCACATCATCGAGTGCCCGCAGCGTTTCGTCGATCGGTGTCAGCGGGTCGGGCGTGTGCAGCTGGTAGAGGTCGATCCAGTCGGTGCACAGCCGGCGCAGGCTGGCCTCGACAGCCTGCATGATGTAGCGCCGCGATGCCCCCATCAATGTGCCGGCATCGTTCATTTTCATGCCGAACTTGGTGGCCAGGACGATATCGTTGCGGCGGCTGCCGAGGATCTCGCCGAGCGCCTCTTCCGAGGCACCGTAATGCGAGTCGCGGCCGTAGATGTCAGCAACGTCGAAAAGCGTTATGCCCGCTTCGAGGGCCGCCTCCACCACCCGGTGCGAGGCGGCGAGGTCGATCCGGCCGCCGAGATTGTTGCAGCCCAGGCCGACTGCCGAAACACGCAGCCCCGACCGCCCCAGATTGCGCAGTTCCATACCCTGTCCTCCGTTAAGCCGGCCCGGCGCCGGGTAGTATTCAGAGCCTGTTTGCAGACCCCTGCTGCTGGCGATCCCCCTCTTTCCAAGCACGGGCGCCTCTCCTGCGCTCCCTTGCTCACGGCCCCACTGTTCAAGCATGGGCGGCCGCTCCGCTCAGGTGCTCGGAAAGCCACGCCGGCCGCGGTCCTCAAATGCCTGGGAGTGGGGCCCGCTCTCATCCAACATCAGGCGTTTTCAAACAGGCTCTCAGGCGCCGGAGCGCCGAGTTGGGGCGTCCCAGTCCAGCAATGGCCCGACCGGCACGATCCGGTTCGGGTTTATGGTGGGATGGCTGCCGTAATAGTGACCCTTGATGTGCGTGAAGCTGACGGTGTCGCGGATGCCCGGCCATTGGTAGAGCGTGCGGGCGTAGTCCCACAATTCCGGATAGTCGGTGAGCCGGCGCAGGTTGCACTTGAAGTGGCCGACATAGACCGCATCGAAGCGAAACAGCGTGGTGACCAGCCTGATGTCGGCCTCGGTCAGCGTGTCGCCGAGCAGGAATGTCCGCTGTGACAGGCGCTGCTCCAGCCAGTCGAGGGTATCGAACAAGGCGAGCACTGCATCTTCATAGACCTCCTGCCGGGTCGCGAAACCTGCCTTGTACACGCCGTTATTGACGGTGTCGTAGATGCGCGCGTTCAGCGCGTCGATCTCGCTTTGCAGCGCCGCCGGCGTGTAGTCCCCGGCCCGCGCGCCGACGGCATCGAAGGCCGAGCCGAACATGCGCAGGATCTCGGAACTCTCGTTCGAAACGATCGTCCGCCGCTGCCGGTCCCAGAGCACCGGCACGGTGACGCGGCCGGTATAGTCGGGCCTTGCACGCGTATAGACCTGGTGCAGGAAGGGGGCGCCCCCGGGGTCGGGTATGACGCCGGGACCGTCGTGGAAGCTCCAGCCCTGTTCGCCCATGATCCAGTGCACCACCGAGAGTCCGATCGTCCCTTCGAGGCCTTTCAGGCGGCGCATGATGAGCGTGCGGTGCGCCCAGGGACAGGCGAGCGAGACATAGAGGTGATAGCGGTGCGGCTCGGCCTTGAAGCCGCCGTGGCCATCCGGCGTGACATGGTCCCTGAAGTGGCTGCTTTCGCGTTCGAAGCGGCCCTGCCTGGTTTCATACCAGCTGTCCTGCCAGATCCCGTCGACGAGAAGGCCCATGATCCAGCTCCACCAACTTGTTTACAATTCTAGCGGCGGTCGGCTGGCGGGACAGGCCGGTCCGGCGCCGGTCGAATCGCGAAACCGGCTTTCTCGAAATACCGCAGCGGCGGCGAAGTTGCCGCAGCCTGCATGCAAAGCCCGGCTCATGCCGCCCGGCCCGCTGCTGCCGATTTGCCGGGCCGCTCAGGATGACTAAGCTGCTCTATCTGACGACAAGCTGAGCCTGCTCGATCCGATCAGGCCCGAAACCTTGAAGGACGCGCCCGAGCATGACGATCGCAACGCAAGCGGGCGCCGCGCAGCCGAGGCCCGATCGCCAGGCCTGGCATGTCGTGACTGCCTGCTATCTCGGCTGGATGCTCGACGCGTTCGATTTCTTCATCATGGCGTTCGTGCTCGACAGCGTCGCGCGCAGCTTCGGCGTGCCGATCTCGGCGACCGCCTTCGCCATCACCCTGACCCTGGCCTGCCGGTTTCTCGGGGCGTTGCTGTTCGGGCGGCTGGCCGACCGCTTCGGCCGACGCCCGACCATGATGGTCAACGTACTGTGCTACGCGGTGCTCGAACTGCTGTCCGGCTTTGCCCCGAGCTTCACGATTTTCCTGATCCTGCGCGGCCTGTACGGCATCGCGATGGGCGGCGAATGGGGCGTCGGCGCGTCCCTGGTGATGGAGAGCATTCCGGGGCGCTGGCGCGGCCTGGTGTCCGGCCTGCTGCAGACCGGCTACCCGACCGGCTACCTGCTGGCCTCGCTGCTGTTCCTGGCGGAGCCGCTGATCGGATGGCGCGGCATGTTCATCGTCGGCGCGTTCCCGGCGCTGCTGGTGCTGTATATCCGACGCACTGTGCCCGAGAGCCCCGACTGGCTGGCGCGCGACGAGACCATCAAGCGCCAGCCGCTGCTCTCGGTGCTGCGCCAGCATCTCGGCCTGTCGGTGTTCGCGATCTGCCTGATGATGGGCTTCAACTTCTTTTCGCACGGCTCGCAGGACCTGTATCCGAAGCTGTTCCTGGGACGCCAGCAGCACCTGTCGCACAATGCCATCACCCTCGTCATGATCATCTTCAACCTCGGCGCGATCGTCGGCGGCCTGTGCACCGGCCTGCTGTCGCAGCGGATCGGGCGGCGCTGGGCGATCGGCATCCTGGCGATGCTGGCATTGCCGGTGATCCCGCTCTGGATCTTTTCGCACGGGCTGGCCTGGCTGGCGCTCGGCGGCTTCCTGATCCAGGTCTGCGTGCAGGGCGCCTGGGGCGTGGTGCCGGCGTACCTGAACGAGATCTCGCCGGTCGCGATCCGGGCGACGTTCCCCGGGGCGGTGTATCAGCTCGGCAACCTGCTCGCCTCGCCGAACGCCAACATCCAGGTCTGGCTCGCCGGACGCCTTGGCACCGGCATCGGTCCGGCCATGGCCTGCGTCGTCGGGCTTGCCGCCCTGGTGATCACGCTGCTGGTTTCGGTCGGACGCGAAGCCCGCGACGTCCGCATGGGCCACGAGCGATTGCGGGTCGCGGAATAGGGCGCGCGCGGCGCAGGGCCTCTCGGAGCCTGTTTGGAAACGCCTGATGCTGGATGAGAGCGGCCTGAAGGGCCGCGCCCGGCGTGACTTTTCGAGCACCGCAGCGGAGCGGCCTACCGGCCGTGAGCAGCGGAGCACAGAAAAGGCGCCCATCCTTAGGAAAGTGGGGGATCGCCAGCAGCAGGCGTTTGCAAACAGGCTCTCAGAAGCCGACCCAGCCGATCCGGTGCATCCAGCCCACCTGTTCGGGGTCGAGGTCCAGGCGGCGTGCGGCCCGGTCGAGTGTCACGAGCTCGATCCGGTGCTCGCCGGCGGCCGTCAGCAGGCCGAGGATCGCAGGGTGCGACGTGCCCGGTGCGACGGGCAGGCCGTCCTCCTCGGCACTAGCCAGCAGCCGGAGCAGCACGCGGTCGCCGGCGGCGAGCGGCTGGTCCGGCGAGGTGATCAGCAGGGCACCCTCGCGCAGCGCCGGCTCGAAGGCGTCGGTATCCAGCCGGATGGCATAGGTGCCCGGATCGGCCTGGATCGGGATCGTGGTCTCCTCGCCGTAGTCCGGCACGGTGCCGTCCGCGCCGAGCCCGGAGAAAGTCAGCAGACGCAATTGGCGCATGCCGCGCACCGGACGTCCCGAGCTGAGCGCGCGGGCGCCACCGACGAGTGCGGTGAAATTCTCCAGGGTCGCCCCGGTCGCGGCCAGCACGCGGCTCAGGCTTTCGGTGCTGGGCCAGCGCAGCCGCCCACGCGCGGTCGTGCGCTTGGAGCGGTTGAAGGCGGTCGGATCCAGGCCGGCCGCCCGCGCCAGCCCGGATGGCGACAGGCCTTTCTCGGCGGCCAGCGTATCGAGCGCGCGCCAAACATCCTCGTGGGTCATGCCGCCCTGCATCCGGAGCCCCTCACGACACCCTGAGGATCTCCTGTGCATGACGCTGGGTGCCCGAGCCGGTGATCGCGTAGCGCCCATCCGGGAGCACCTCGGCGAGCCCCATGCCGGACAGCCGCTCGAGGCAGGGACCGTCCTTCAGATCGGGCGGCCGGCCGGTCGATCCGACCAGGGTCAGCCGATGCAGTGCGGAGCGGCAGCATGTCTCAAGGTAGGGCTCGTCCCACATGCGCCGGACAATCGTGCCGTTGGCCCGGCAAGGCAAGAGCCGGCCCGGGGCTCGCTCTGACCGGATCTTTGCGCGGTGCCTTCCATCTTTCGCTGGCTTGCGGCACGAGGAGGCGATGCTGATCTCCTCGCTCTCCACGGCCCTGCTGCACCGGCTCGATCCGGAGCGGGCGCACCAGGCGGCGATTGCCGGACTGCTGCTCGGTCTCGGCGGACACCTGCCCGGCGGCCAAGATCCGGCGTTGGCGGTCGAAATCATGGGCCTGCGCTTCGCCAATCCGATCGGCATGGCGGCCGGCTTCGACAAGGACGCCAGGGTGGTCCGGCCGCTGGCGCGCCTCGGCTTCGGCTTCGTCGAGGCCGGCACGGTGACGCCTCTGCCGCAGCCGGGCAATGCGCGGCCGCGGCTGTTCCGGCTGGCCGAGGATCGCGCCATCATCAACCGCATGGGCTTCAACAACCACGGCATCGAGGCGGCCCTCGCCCGGCTGGCGCGGCTGAGGCGGGTGCCGGGGGTGCCGGTCGGGCTCAATCTCGGCATCAACAGGCAGGGTGCGGCGCCGCTCGACGACTATCCGATGCTGGTGCAGGCGGCCTCGCCCCTGGTCGACTACCTGGTGATCAACCTGTCCTCGCCGAACACCCCGGGGCTGCGTGACCTGCAGCAGGCCGACCGTCTCGCGGGCCTGCTGCACGCGGTAGCGCCCGCGCGGCGCACGCGGCGGCCGCTGCTGGTCAAGCTCTCGCCGGATCTGGAGCCCGGCCGCCTCGCCGGGATCGTCGAGGCGGTGATCGCCGGGGGCGCCGATGGCCTCATCGTGTCCAACACCACGCTGGCGCGCCCGGACTGGCTGCGGTCTGGCCATGCCGGCGAGGCGGGCGGCCTGTCCGGCGAGCCGCTGCGGGCCCGCAGCACGGCGCTGCTGGCCGCGGTGGCGCGCATCGCGAACGGGCGCCTGGCCCTGGTCGGGTGCGGCGGCATCGCGAGCGCACAGGACGTGCTGGACAAGGTCCGTGCCGGCGCCGACCTGGTGCAGCTCTATACCGGCTTCGTGCTGCACGGACCGGCCCTGGTGAGGCACCTGCTGCGCGACCTGTCGGCGCTGCTGCGCCAGCAGGGGCTGAGCCGCCTCGCCGACGCGAAGGGAACCGCCTTGTGACCCGGACGCCTGCGATGCGCCACGTGGATCACCTTGCCTCGATCGCGGCGGAGTTCGACGGCACCATCGTCGATCTCTGGGGCGTCGTGCATGACGGCCTGACGCCATATCCCGGGGCGATCGATTGCCTGCAGCGGCTGCGAGCCGCGGGCAAGCGGGTCGTGCTGCTCTCCAATGCGCCGCGCCGCGTCGGCCTGGTGCAGGACGGGCTGCGGCGCATGGGGCTGCCGGACGACAGCTATGACGGCATCCTCACCAGCGGCGAGGCGACGCGCTCGCTGCTGGAGCAACGGACGGACCCCTGGATCGCCGGCATGGGCCGCCGGGTGCTGCATCTCGGACCGGAGAAGGACGCCAATCTCTACCAGGGCCTGGAGCTGGAGATCGTGACCGATCCGGCCGGCGCCGACCTGCTGCTCAATACCGGCCCGGACGACGATGCGCTGGAGAATGGGGCGGCCGAGGATGTGCTGGACGTCCACATGCCTCTGCTGCGCGCCTGCGCGGCCGTCGGGCTGCCGATGCTGTGCGCGAATCCCGACCTCGAGATCGTCCGCGGCGGCAAGCGGATCGTCTGTGCAGGGTTGCTGGCGAGTCTCTATGCGCAATTCGGCGGCACCGTGCGCTCGATCGGCAAGCCGCATCCGGAAGTCTACGAACAGGTGCGCACGATGCTGGGCGTGCCGCTGGACCGCGTGCTGGCAATCGGCGACGCCCTGGCGACCGACATCGCCGGTGCCAAGGCCGCCGGCATCGCGTCATGCTGGGTGCTCGGCGGCATCCACGCCGAACTCATCGGCGGCGACAACGACCTTGCCGAAGCCGAAGCGCGCAGCGCGGGCCTCGCTCCGGTCGCTACGATCCCGTCGCTGCTTTGGTAGCTCAAGGAAGGTTGTGTTGTGGCCCCGGAAGAGGCTGCTTGAAAACGCCTGCTGCTGGATGAGAGCGGCCCGCAGGGCCGCGGCCGGCGCGACTTTCCGAGCACCGCAGCGCAGCGGCCTCTATGGCCGTGAGCAGCGGAGCGCAGGAAAGGCGCGTCGGATCGCCAGCAGCAGGCGTTTACAAGCAGCCTCTCAGGCGTGGCCGGTGGCGCTGGATAGCCGTATCGGATCAATCCTCAGCGAGGCGAGGGCGCGGCGCCATTTGCTGTCATGTTCGGAGCCGAACACGATCGCCTCGGTGGCCGGCGCCGAGAGCCAGGCGTTCTGCTGGATTTCCGCCTCGAGCTGGCCCGGCTCCCAGGTGGCATGCCCCAGAGCGAGCAGTGCCTGGCGCGGGCCGGCGCCGTCTGCGATCACCTTCAGGATGTCGAGGCTCGCCGTCAGCACGATGCCGTCATCCACCGCCAGGCTGCCGTCGCCGGTCCAGTCCGCGCTGTGCAGCACGAAGCCGCGCGAATTCTCCACCGGTCCGCCGGCGCACAGCGTGATGCGCCGGCGCGGCGGCACCGGGGCGACGCCGAGCTGTTCGAGCAGGTCGTCGAAGCCGGGCTGGCCGAGGCGCCGGTTGACCACCAGCCCCATGGCGCCGTCCTCGGCGGAGTGGGCGCAGAGAAACACCACGGTCTGCGCGAACGGCGACGACACCAGAGCGGGCATGGCGATCAGCAGGCGCCCGGTCAGGCTGGCGTCGAGATCTGGTTGCAGTGAGAACATGCGTCAGATGTGGCAGGATGCGGGTGCTGTGCAAGCGGCGCGTGCCGCGGAGAGGCTGTTTGGGGATACCTGATGCTGGATGAGAGCGCTGCCCCACAGAGCAGCACTAGCTGCTTTGCCTCACTCTCAAGGAGGGCATGAGGCATGCATCATGCCCGGGGGCGCGGCCGGCGTGACTTTTCGAGCCTCAGACGGCCGCTAAACCGGATCAGGTGCTGATGCCATACACCCTTGCCTTCACGAACGAGCCGGTTCCGGGCATTCCGCCGCCACCGGCAGCCGGGTCCGAAGAGCAGCGCCGCCCGGTTGATCTGCCGCCCGACCGGCACGAGCATTTCGGCACCCGGGAGGCGGCCCTCGATCGGGCGAGCGAGCTGTTGCCGGCGCCGCCTTGGTTCAATCTGCGCCTGTTCGGGCCGGATGGCCGTCATATCGCCGACCAGGCGGCGCTGGAACGGCTGCTGGCCGGGGGCAAGACCGCCGAAGTGCCGCGCATCCGCTGAGGCGCGGTCTGCCACGGCCCAACCTTGAGGGCGGTGTCGCGTTGCTCCGCCTCAGGGCCACGCGACAGGCGCACGCGCTCTGCCCCTGTTCGAAGGCCACCCGCAACAACATCCCTGTCGAACTGGAAATCCTATGACCTCTCCCGCCTCGGTGAACCGTACCATCCTGGTGACCGGCGCCACCGCCGGCTTCGGCCGCTCCATCGCCCGGCGCTTCGTGCATGACGGCCACCGGGTCATCGCCACCGGCCGCCGGCAGGACCGGCTGCACGCCCTCGCCGAGGAGCTGGGCACGGCGCTCTATCCGCTCGTCCTCGACATGAACGACGCCGCGGCGCTGGCGGCGCTGCCCGGGAGCCTGCCGGCGGAGTGGCGCGAGGTCGACGTTCTGGTGAACAACGCCGGGCTGGCGCTCGGGCTGGGCCCGGCGCAGGAGGTCAAGCTCGCCGACTGGGAGCAGATGATCGCGACCAACGTCACCGGGCTGGTGCAGATCACCCACGCGCTGCTGCCCGGCATGGTGGAGCGCAACCGCGGCCACGTCGTGACCCTCGGCAGCGTGGCCGGCTCGTATCCGTATCCCGGCGGGAATGTCTATGGCGCCACCAAGGCGTTCGTGCGGCAGTTCGTCCTGAACCTGAAGGCCGACCTCGCCGGCACCAATGTCCGGGTGACCGACATCGAGCCCGGCCTGGTCGGCGGCAGCGAGTTCAGCACGGTCCGCTTTGGTGGCGACGCCGCGAAGGCGGCCAAGGTCTATGCGGGCACCGAGCCGCTGACGCCGGACGATATCGCCGAGGCCGTCGCCTGGGTGGTCGGACTGCCGGCGCATGTGAACATCAACCGGCTGGAGCTGATGCCGACCTGCCAGTCGACGGGCCCGTTCCAGATCAAGCGCCAAGAGAACCCGGCCAGCTGACGCGATGGCCGAGCACGACCTGAAGGCGCTGTTCCGGCGCTACCGCATCGGCAAGGGCGGCGGCTTCAGGCTTGCCGGCCACGATCCCGGCGGCAAGGGCGGGGTGGATTTCGGCAAGGCGGCCGGCGAGGCGATGCTGGCGCTGGGGGTGGAGCGGCTGTCGGAACTGCAGCAGCTGCTCTATGCGGACGGACGCTGGTCGGTGCTCGCGGTATTCCAGGCGATGGATGGCGGCGGCAAGGACGGCACCATCCGGCAGGTGATGTCGGGGGTGAACCCGCAGGGCGTCTCGGTGCATGCCTTCAAGCAGCCGGGACCGGTCGAGCTCGGGCACGACTTCCTGTGGCGGATCCACCAGGCGCTGCCGCTGCGCGGCCAGATCGGCATCTTCAACCGCAGCCACTACGAGGAGGTTCTGGTCACGCGGCTGCATCCCGAGCTGATCGACGGCCAGAAGATCCCCGGCGCCTTGCGCGGCGACCAGTTCTGGAAGCACCGCTACCAGGACATCCGTGCCTTCGAACGCTATCTCGGACGGCAGGGCACCGTGGTGCTGAAATTCTTCCTGCACATCTCGAAGGAGGAGCAGCGTCAGCGCCTGCTGGCACGGCTCGACGACCCGTCCAAGAACTGGAAGTTCTCGCCCGGCGATCTCAAGGAGCGGGCGCTGTGGGACGGCTACCAGGACGCCTACGAGGAAGCGATCCGGCAGACCGCGCGACCGAAGGCGCCGTGGTTCGTGGTGCCGGCCGACCATAAATGGTTCGCGCATCTGGTCGTGGTGCAGGCGATGATCGAGACGCTGGAGGGGC
Source organism: Lichenicoccus sp. (assembly GCF_965277665.1). Classification (GTDB taxonomy): domain Bacteria; phylum Pseudomonadota; class Alphaproteobacteria; order Acetobacterales; family Acetobacteraceae; genus Lichenicoccus. Next base: position 2,743,958 of record NZ_OZ255835.1, on the reverse strand, counting down.
TGTCCCTGCGGCCGCCGACGCCGGCCACCCGCAAGGAGCTCGAACAGTCACGGCACGCATTGCAGCAGGATACCTGAGCGCAGAAATCCCTGGACGCAGCAACGCCGGCACCGGCCCAGCCCTCTCGACCGGCAGGCACCGGCGCTCCCGGCGGTCGCTGATCGAACCTCAGTTGGCGGCTTCGGACTCGCGTTCCGACCCGCCGCCCTCCTCGCCCTCGCTCTCCGCGGCGGAGGGTCCGGCCGACGCCTCGACATAGTCGAACGCCAGCTTGCCGTCGCGCAGGCTCACCTTGACCGAGCCGCCCTTGACCAGGCGGCCGAACAGCAATTCCTCGGCCAGGGGCTTCTTGATGTGCTCCTGGATGACACGGGCCAGCGGCCGCGCGCCATACAGCCGGTCGTAGCCGCGCTCTGCGAGCCATTCCTTGGCCGACGAGGACAGCTCGATGGTGACGTTGCGGTCGGCGAGCTGCGCCTCGAGCTGCAGGACGAACTTCTCGACCACCTGGGCCACGATTTCCGGCGTCAGGCCGGCGAACGGGATGATCGCATCCAGCCGGTTGCGGAACTCGGGGGTGAAGATGCGCTTGATCGCCTCCTCGTCCTCGCCGGCGCGGTTGTCGCGGCCGAAGCCGATCGCCTCGCGCGTCAGGTCGGCCGCACCCGCATTCGTCGTCATGATCAGGATGACGTTGCGGAAATCGACGGTCTTGCCGTTATGGTCGGTCAGCTTGCCGTGGTCCATGACCTGCAGCAGGATGTTGTAGAGGTCCTGGTGCGCCTTCTCGATCTCGTCGAGCAGCAGCACCGCGTGCGGATGCTGGTCGATGCTGTCGGTCAGCAGGCCGCCCTGGTCGAAGCCGACATAGCCCGGCGGGGCGCCGATCAGCCGCGAGATGCTGTGGCGTTCCATGTATTCGGACATGTCGAAGCGGATCAGCTCGATGCCGAGCGTCGAGGCGAGCTGCTTGGCCACCTCGGTCTTGCCGACTCCGGTCGGGCCGGAGAACAGGTAGTTGCCGATCGGCTTCTCGGCGTCGCGCAGCCCCGCGCGGGACAGCTTGATCGCGGCTGAGAGCGCCTCGATGGCGCGGTCCTGGCCGAACACCATCGCCTTGAGGTCGCGCTCGAGCGACCGCAGCGTCTCCTTGTCGTCCGCCGACACGCTCTTGGGCGGGATGCGGGCGATCTTGGCGACGATCTCCTCGACGTCGCGCAGGGTGACGGTCTTGCGGCGCTTGCCCTCGGGCAGCAGCATGCGCGAGGCGCCGACCTCGTCGATGACGTCGATCGCCTTGTCCGGCAGCTTGCGGTCGTGGATGTACTTGGCGGCCAGCTCCACCGAGGCGCGGATCGCCTCCTCGGTGTAGCGGACCTTGTGGTGCTTCTCGTAGTTGGCCTTCAGGCCGCGCAGGATCTTCACCGCATCCTCGATCGACGGCTCGTTGACGTCGATCTTCTGGAACCGCCGCACCAGCGCGCGGTCCTTCTCGAAGTAGGTGCGGAACTCCTTGTAGGTGGTCGAGCCGATGCAGCGCAGCGTCCCCTGGGCCAGCGCCGGCTTGAGCAGGTTGGACGCGTCCATCGCGCCGCCCGACGTGGCGCCGGCACCGATCACGGTGTGGATCTCGTCGATGAACAGGATGCCGCCCGGGTTGTTCTCGAGCTCCGAGACGACCGCCTTCAGCCGCTCCTCGAAATCGCCGCGATAGCGGGTGCCGGCCAGCAGCGCGCCCATGTCCAGCGCATAGATCGTCGACTTCGCCAGCACCTCGGGCACGTCGCCCTCGACGATGCGCTTGGCCAGGCCCTCGGCGATGGCGGTCTTGCCGACGCCCGGGTCACCGACATAGAGCGGGTTGTTCTTGGTGCGCCGGCACAGGATCTGGATGGTGCGCTCGATCTCCTGGTCGCGCCCGATCAGCGGGTCGATCTTGCCGGCCAGCGCCTTCTTGTTGAGGTTGACGCAATAGGCGGACAGGCCGTCCTGGTTCTTGCCGGGGCGCCCGCGCTCCTCGCGCTCGCCCTCCGGGCCGTCGCCGCCGCCACCGCCGCCGCCAGACCCGGTGGCCGGACGCTGCGACGAGCGGCCGGGCGCCTTGGCGATGCCGTGCGAGATGAAGTTGACGGCGTCGAGCCGGGTCATGTCCTGTAGCTGCAGGAAATAGACCGCGTGGCTTTCGCGCTCCGAGAACAGGGCCACCAGGACATTGGCACCGGTGACCTCGTCGCGCCCCGACGACTGCACGTGGATCGCGGCACGCTGCACGACGCGCTGGAAGGCGGCGGTCGGCTTCGGCTCGCTGGCCCGCTCGGACGCGAGGCCGGCCAGGTCCTTGTCGAGAAACTCGGTGAGGTCGCTGCGCAGCTTGTCGAGGTCGACGCCACAGGCGCGCAACACGGTGGCGGCATCGCCGTCATCGACCAGTCCCAGCAGCAGATGCTCGAGGGTCGCGTATTCGTGGCGACGCTCGCCCGCCAGGGAGAGGGCACGGTGGAGCGTCTGTTCGAGGTTACGGGACAACATGGATGACGCTCCTTCCGATCAGGCCAGGCCGACAACGCACCGGGAGTGGTCCTGACGCGGTGTCAGGACGATATCTTTGGAGTGTTTCACGACGAAGGCCAGAGAAAACGCCGCTCGCGAGGCGTCGCAGCTGAAATGGGGAGTGCTTCATGTTCCGCAAAGGGCCGAACCCGTGACGCTTCGGCTTGACAAAGGGTAACGGCCGTCCCGTGCAGAACGCGCCGCAGCTTCGTCAGTCCTTCTCGATCGTACATTGCAGCGGATGCTGGTTCTGCCGGGCCAGGTCCATGACCTGGGTCACCTTGGTCTCCGCGACTTCGTAGGTGAACACGCCGCAGACCCCGACGCCGCGCTTGTGCACGTGCAGCATGATGCGGGTGGCTTCCTCGCGGTTCTTCTGGAAGAAGCGCTCGAGGACATGCACGACGAACTCCATCGGGGTGTAGTCGTCGTTCAGCATCAGGACCTTGTACATCGCCGGCTTGCGCGTGCGCGGCCTTGCCTTCACCACCACCCCGGTGTTCGGATTGGTGTCGCCCGGAGGGCTGCCCGGCCGGTTCCTGTCTGTGTCGCTCATCCTCAGTCGCAGATGGGGCGGCCGGCCAGGGGCCGCAAGCGCGCCGCGCTCGGGGCTGCAGCATGGGTCGGCGAGCGGCATGGTCTGCATGGTGACGTTATATTGGATATCGGCCGTCGGTTGGAAGCACCGGCACGCGCCCGCTGCATCGCGTTTGCAGCCGAGCGTTGACCGCCGAGCGTAAAAAAAGCATCCAAGCCCTTAAGATTGGACGAGAATCCAGTGGACGCGCGGCTCCGTGCCAGATTACGGTCGCGTCATCACGCCGATGCGAGGCAGCCGGCGATCGGCGTTGCGGGTGGGGTTGGACTAGGCTTTGTGCCTTGCCTTGAGGGCGGGCAGCGGGGGACGGCGCATGGCTGCAGAGAAAACCGCGAGAGCGCGCGCCGCAAGGCTGGCCATCTCGAGATTGGGCGCCTCCAGGTTGGGCCGCTTCGGTTGGCGTTCGCTCCTGGCGGCCGCCGTCGCCTGCGCGTCCGGTCTCGCCGCCCGCCCGGCGCAGGCGCAGTATGTCGGCCAGGTCAGCTCCTTCGTGATGGATGCGCAGACCGGCCAGGTGCTGCAACAGTACAACCCGGACCTGCAGCGGTATCCGGCCAGCCTCACCAAGCTGATGACGCTGTATCTTGCCTTCCAGTCGCTGCGCGCGAACCGGATGAACCTCGACCAGGCGGTGCCGGTCTCGCCGCACGCCGCCTCGATGGAGCCGTCCAAGCTCGGCCTGGTGCCGGGCACCTATGTCACCGTCGAGCAGGCCATCCTGGCCCTCGTCACCAAGTCGGCGAACGACGCCGCCGCGGCACTCGGCGAGATGATGGGCGGCGGCGACGAGCGCCGGTTCGGCCAGATCATGACCCAGCAGGCGCGCCTGCTCGGCATGAGCAACACCACCTTCCGCAATGCCTCCGGCCTGCCGGACCCGGAGCAGGTCTCCACCGCGCGCGACTTCGCGATCCTGGCGCGCAGCCTGATCCGCGACTTCCCCGAGCAGTACCATTATTTCTCGGTGCCGGCCTTCATGTTCCACGGGCGCTACATCGGCAACCATGACCCGATGCTGCGCAGCTATCCGGGGGCCGACGGCCTCAAGACCGGCTACACCGCCGATGCCGGACGCAACCTGGTCACGTCCGCCGTGCGCGGCAATGTCAGGCTGATCGGCGTCATCCTGGGCGCGCGCAGCAACCCGCAGCGCAGCGCGATGATGACCAACATCCTCGATGCCGGATTCCAGCGCGAGGGCGTGCCGATCATGGCCGGGCATGGCACGATCCGCCCGGCGAGCCGGCCCGTGGCAGCCGGCATGACCCTGGTGTCGGACGAGCCCGCGCCACGCGGCGGCTGGTTCGGCCGGCATCACCGGCGCCGTTCCGCGCATGGCCGCCTGGCCATGCACCTCACCGCCTACCACTTCAACTTCGGCCGTGGCGGCGCGCACGTCTCGTTCGCCGGCGCGCGGGTTCACCTGGCCGGCGCCCATTGGCGCCGCGTGCGGGCGGTCGGCCATCACGCCGCACGGCTGCGCTTGACCGATGCCGATGCGCCCCCGACCGCCGGCCGGCGCGAAGCAGGCTGAACTGGAAGCAGGCCGGCTGGAAGCAGGCCGGCTGGAAGAAGGCCGGCTGGAAGAAGGCTGGCTGGAAGAAGGCTGGCCGGGAGATCGTCACCGCTCTTGCTTTGCGCCTGTCGCCCGCTCATTTTCCTGGGCGTGAGGGATGCGATGGACCCGGGTCTGTCGGAGAGCGGGAGGCCGGGGCATGGATGGTGAGGCGGAAGGACGGCGCATCATCCTGCATCCGGCGGAGCATTTCGCCGGCATGCGCGAGGCGGGCCGCCTCGCGGCGCTGACACTGGATATGATCGCGCCGCATGTGAAGCTCGGCGTGACCACCGGCGAGCTCGACCGGCTGATCCATGACTTCACCCTCGACCACCACGCCACGCCGGCCACGCTGAACTATCGCGGCTATCCGAAATCCTGCTGCATCTCGATCAATCACGTGGTCTGCCATGGCATTCCGGGCGACCGGCGGCTGCAGGAAGGCGACATCCTGAACATCGACGTCACCTCGATCCTGGATGGCTGGTACGGCGACAGCAGCCGCATGTACGTCGTCGGCCAGATTCCCCGCCGCGCCTCGGTGCTGATCGACGTGACCTACGAGGCGCTGCAGCGCGGGCTCGCTTCGGTGCAGCCGGGCCGCACGCTGGGCGATCTCGGGCACGCGATCCAGTCCTATGTCGAGCAGCAGCGCTTCTCCGTGGTGCGCGACTTCTGCGGCCACGGGGTCGGCCAGCGCTTCCACGAGGCGCCCAACATCCTGCATTTCGGCAAGCCCGGCGAGGGCATCGTGCTGGCGCCGGGCATGTTCTTCACCATCGAGCCGATGGTGAATGCCGGTCGTCCCGATGTGAAGATCCTCGATGATGGCTGGACCGCAGTCACCAGGGACCGCAGTCTGTCCGCCCAGTTCGAACATATGGTCGGCGTGACGGAGGACGGATGCGAGATCTTCACCCTCTCACCAGCGGGACTGCACAAGCCGCCGTACGGCACCACGCCCTGAAGCGCCCCAACCTGAAGCGCCCCAACCTGCTGGCAGCATCCGCGCTGCTGGCGCTGGCATCGCTGGGTTTGCGGATACCGGCTCGCGCCGCCGACCCGCTGGCCTTTGCCGGCGCCGCGTCGCCCACCGATCCGGTAGCACCCGTGGCGGCGCCGCATGGCATGGTGGTCACCGCGCAGGCCCTGGCGTCCAAGGTGGGCGCGCAGATCCTGGCCCGCGGCGGCAATGCGGTGGATGCCGCGGTGGCCGTGGGCTACGCGCTCGCCGTGGTGTATCCGGCCGCCGGCAATATCGGCGGCGGCGGCTTCATGACCCTGCGCCAGCCGGACGGCCATGCCGTCTTCCTCGATTTCCGCGAGCGCGCCCCGCTGGCCGCGACCGCCACGATGTTCCAGGACGCGCACGGCAACGTGGTGCCAGGGCTGTCGGAGATCGGCTGGAAGGCGGTCGGCGTGCCGGGCAGCGTGCTCGGGCTGGAGACGGCGCTGCACGACTACGGCAGCCTGCCGCGCGCGACCGTGATGGCGCCCGCGATCGCCCTGGCGCGGGACGGCTTCGTGCTCGGTCCCGGCGACGCGGCCCTGCTGCACACCACCACCGCGGGCTTTGGCGCCGATCCGGCCTCGGGCCGGGTGTTCCTGCGCCCGGACGGCGCGCCGTACGAGGCCGGCGACCGGCTGGTGCAGGCGGACCTGGCGCGCACCCTGGCCGCGATCAGCGCGCACGGCGCGCGCGCGTTCTACGACGGTGCGACGGCGCGGGCGATCGTCGCGGCCAGCGGCCGCGCGGGCGGCCTGCTGTCGATGCGCGACTTCGCCGCCTACAAGGTGCGCACGCTGCGTCCGCTGACCTGCACCTATCGTGGCTACCACATCGACACCGCGCCGCCGCCCTCCGGCGGCGGGGTCGCGCTGTGCGAAAGCCTCAACATCCTCGGCGGCTACGACATGGCCGGCCTCGGCTTCCACACGCCCTCCGCGACGCAGCGCGAGATCGAGGCGATGCGGCATGCCTATTCGGATCGGCAGGGCCTGGGCGATCCGGACTGGGTCCGCGACCCGGTCGCGCATCTGGTCGATCCCGCCTATGCGGCGGCGATCCGCCGCGCCACGCCGACCGACCATGCGACCCGATCGAACGACCTGGCGCCGCTGGTCGCGGCACCCGTCGTGAAGCAGGCCCGCTCCGGGGCGCCGCCGGAAAAGCCGGAGACCGAGAAGCAGGAGACCACGCACTATTCGATCATCGACCGGCACGGCGGGGCGGTCTCGCTGACCTACACGCTGAACGGCTGGTTCGGCGCGCAGGTGATGGCGCCGGGCACCGGGGTCGAACTCAACGACGAGATGGACGATTTCGCCACCAAGGCCGGGGCGCCGAACATGTATGGCCTGGTCGGCAGCGCCGCCAACGCGATCGCACCCGGCAAGACCCCGCTCTCGTCGATGTCACCGACCATCCTGTCCCGCGACGGCCACGTCGTCATGGTCATCGGCTCGCCCGGCGGCTCGCGCATCCCGACGATCACCCTGGCGGCGATCCTGAGCGTGGTGGACTACCACCGCACGATCCAGCAGGCGATCGACGACGGCCGCATCCATGAGCAGTGGCGTCCGGAACCGGTCGAGCTGGAGCCCGGGGCGCTGCCCCAAGCCACCACCGACGCGCTCACCCGCGAGGGCTACGTGTTCAAGACGCATGCCGCCTGGGGCTCGGCGCAGGGCATCCTGGTCGGCGGCCCTGCGATCGGCGCGTCGGCATCCGGCGGCAATCGCGTCTATGGCGGCATCGACCGCAGGCACCCGGGAGCGGCAGCGATCGGCGAGTGAGACGCCGCAGCGCCCCGATCAGTACCCCCCATCAGCCGCCCCCGGGCCGGGACGCCGGGTTTTTGGCGCAGCGCGCAATTTTACTGTAACCAACGCGGGTCCGGCCTTTGCGATCGGTTGGCTGTGTTTCTATAAGGTGCGCTGTGTGTACCGTTATCGTCTGCTCGATGCCCGGCCACGCTTGGCCACTCCTGATCGCCGCCAACCGCGACGAGCGACTCGACCGACCCTGGGAGCCGCCCGGGCGGCACTGGCCGGACCAGGCCAACATCGTCGGCGGCTATGACGGGCTGGGTCATGGCAGCTGGCTCGCGGTCAATGACCGCGGGGTCGCCGCCGCCGTCCTGAACCGGGTCGGCAGCCTGGGGCCGGCCCCGGGCAAGCGCTCGCGCGGCGACCTGCCCCTGGTGGCGCTGCAACACGATACCGCGGAGGCGGCGCTGGCTGCGATCACCGCGCTCGACGCCGGCGCCTTCCGGTCGTTCAACATGGTGCTCGCCGACCGCACCCAGGCCTTCTACATCTGCGGCCTGGGCTACGGGCACCCGGAGGCGACGACGCTCGCCGAGGGCATGCACATGATCGCAACCGCCGGGCCGGACGACATGCGCATCCCGCGCATCGCCCGGCACCTGCCGCGGTTCCAGTCCGCGCCGATGCCGGAACCGCCGGACTGGAAGAGCTGGATCCCGCTGCTGTCGGATCGGTCGCTGCCCGCGGGCAGCGAGCTCAACATCCCGCCGCGCTCGGGCTTCGGCACCAGCAACGCCTCGCTGCTGGCCGTGCCGGCCGATCCCGATACGCCGCCGAACTGGATGTTCGCAGCCGGTCCGCCCGACCGGGCGCCGTTCCAGCCGGTCGCCTTCACGTAACCAGGGTGCTATACCGCGCCGCGCGCCGAGGCGCGCGAGCGAGGCTCAGGCCTCGCGCGTCTTGCGCGATTCTAGCTCCCGCGCGTCTCGCGCGATTCTAGCTAAGGTGAAGTGAATGGCTCGCCGCCGACAGCTCTACGAGGGAAAAGCCAAGATCCTGTTCGAAGGGCCGGAGCCGGGAACACTCGTACAATACTTCAAGGACGACGCGACCGCCGGCAACGGTGCCAAGAAGGGCATCATCACCGGCAAGGGCGTGCTGAACAACCGGATCAGCGAGCACCTGATGATGCGCCTGCACGAGATCGGGGTGCCGACCCACTTCGTGCGCCGGCTCAACATGCGCGAGCAGCTGATACGCGAGGTCGAGATCATTCCGCTCGAGGTGGTGGTGCGCAACGTCGCCGCCGGTAGCCTGTCCACCCGGCTCGGCATCCCGGAAGGCACCCGGCTGCCGCGCTCGATCATCGAGTACTATTACAAGAACGACAGCCTGAACGACCCGATGGTGGCCGAGGAGCACATCACCGCCTTCGGCTGGGCCTCGACCGCGGACATGGACGACATGGTCGCACTCGCCCTGCGCATCAACGACTTCCTGTCCGGCCTGTTCCTGGGCGTGGGCATCACCCTGGTCGACTTCAAGCTGGAATTCGGCCGGCTGTGGGAGAACGAGGACATGCGGCTGGTGCTGGCGGACGAGATCAGCCCGGACAATTGCCGGCTATGGGACGCCAAGACCAACGAGAAGATGGACAAGGACCGTTTCCGCCGCGACCTCGGCCGGGTCGAGGAGGCCTACCAGGAAGTCGCCAAGCGGCTCGGCATCCTGCCCGAGGCCGGCAACAATGACCTCAAGGGGCCCGAGGTGATGCAGTGAGGGTATCCCGGAGGGTCTTGTCTTGAAAGTAAGAGTCACCGTGATGCTCAAGGAGGGCGTGCTCGATCCGCAGGGCAAGGCGATCGGGCATGCGCTGCATGTGCTGGGCTTCGGCGAGGTCGGCGACGTGCGGGCCGGCCGGGTGATCGAGCTCGAGCTCGAGGAGACCGATCCGGGCCGGGCGCTGTCGCGGGCCGAGGCGATGGCGCAGCGGCTGCTGGCCAATGCGGTGATCGAAACCTTCAACGCCGAGGTGCTGGCATGAGATCGAAGCTGCCGTCGCTCCTGCTGACGAGTGCGTTCGCTGTCGCGTGCCTGTCTCCGGCTTCGCAAGCGCAGCGGGTCTCGATGATGCCGGCGGGCAAGTTCCTGCAGATCTGCAGCTCGCCGCACGGCGTTCCTGCCTGCGACGCCTATCTGGCGGGCATGGCGGACAGCTTTGCCTTGATCCAGTCGGTCGCGGAGAAGTCTTCCGGCGAGGTCAAGCTCAAGCCGCAGATCTGTATTCCGAAGACGATCGCTACGGCTGACATGCGCGGCAGTGTCGTGTCCTGGCTCAAGAGCCACCAGGAACGGCTGCACAGCCAGGTCGGCGAGAGCGTCTATGAGGCGCTGCACACCGCCTATCCATGCAACGGCGGCTGATGCGGGCCGGCATCGTCGTCTTTCCGGGCACCAACCGCGAGCGGGACATAGCGATCGCGCTGGCCGGGGCCGTCGGCCGGCAGCCGGTCATGCTGTGGCATCGCGATACCGTGCTGCCGGCGCTGGACCTCGTCGTGCTGCCGGGCGGCTTCAGCCATGGCGACTACCTGCGCTGCGGCGCGATGGCGGCGCACTCGCCGATCATGGCGGCGGTGCGGGCCTTCGCGGAGTCCGGCGGCCATGTGCTCGGCGTCTGCAACGGCTTCCAGATCCTGACCGAGGCCGGGCTGCTGCCGGGCGCCCTGCTGCGCAATGCCGGGCTGCGGTTCCTTTCGCACGACTGCCACCTGCGGGTGGAGCGCGAGGCGACGGCCTTCACGCAGGGCTGGTCGCGCGGCGACGTGTTCCGGGCGCCGCTCGCGCATGGCGACGGCAACTATGTCGCCGACCGCTCGACGCTGGAACGGCTCGTCGGCGAGGGCCTCGTCGCGTTCCGCTACTCGGACGCCGCCGGCCGAGTCGAGGCCTCCACCAACCCGAACGGCAGCGCCGACAACATTGCCGGCGTCTTCAGCCGCAACCTGCGCGTGCTCGGCCTGATGCCGCACCCTGAGGACTTGGTCGATCCGCTGATCGGCGGCATCGACGGCAAGCCGTTGTTCGACGGGCTCGTGCAGGCGCTGGCCGCATGACAAGGCGGCCTGCATGATTGCAAAACCGGTCGACCAGGCGCTGGCGCGTGAGTTCGGGCTCACCGCCGACGAGTACGAGAACGTGCTCACCATCATGGGCCGGGTGCCGAGCCTGACCGAACTCGGCATCTTCTCGGTGATGTGGTCCGAGCACTGCTCGTACAAGTCGTCGCGGGCCTTCCTGCGCACGCTTCCCACCAACGCGCCCTGGGTGATCCACGGGCCGGGCGAGAATGCCGGGGTGGTCGATATCGGCGAGGGTCTGGCGGCCATCTTCAAGATGGAGAGCCACAACCATCCCTCCTTCATCGAGCCGTACCAGGGTGCTGCCACCGGCGTCGGCGGCATCCTGCGCGACGTGTTCACCATGGGCGCGCGGCCGATCGCCAACCTCAACGCGCTGCGCTTCGGCAGCCCCGATCATCCCGCCACGCGGCGCATCGTCGATGGCGTGGTGCGCGGCATCGGCGGCTATGGCAACTGCGTCGGCGTGCCGACGGTCGGCGGCGAGATCAACTTCCATCCGGCCTACGATGGCAACCCGCTGGTCAATGCGATGACCGTGGGGATCGCGCGGCAGGACCGCATCTTCCTGTCGGCGGCGGCCGGCATCGGCAACCCGGTGGTCTATGTCGGCAGCCGCACCGGCCGCGACGGCATCCACGGCGCCACCATGGCGTCGGCCGAATTCGACGAGGACGCGCAGGCCAAGCGGCCGACGGTGCAGGTCGGCGACCCGTTCGTCGAGAAGCTGCTGATCGAGGCCTGCCTGGAGCTGATGCAGACCGATGCGATCGTGGCGATCCAGGACATGGGGGCGGCCGGCCTGACCTCGTCCTCGGTCGAGATGGCCGGCAAGGGTGAGGTCGGCATCGATCTCGACCTCGATGCGGTGCCGCAGCGCGAACGCGGCATGACCGCCTACGAGATGATGCTCTCCGAGAGCCAGGAGCGCATGCTGATGGTGCTGCGCCCGGACCGCACCACGCAGGCGCAGGCGATCTTCGAGAAGTGGGAGCTCGACTTCGCGGTCATCGGCACCCTGACCGACACCGGCCACATCGTCGTGCGGCACAAGGGCCGCGTCGAGGCCGACATCCCGCTCGGGCCGCTGGCCGAGCAGGCGCCGCTGTACCATCGTCCGACCGCGCCGACCCCGGTACGCGCGCCGCTCGGCCCGGTCTCCGACCCTCTCGGCATCGAGGCGGCGCTGCTCCGGCTGATCGGCTCGCCCGACTGCGCCTCCCGGGCCTGGGTGTGGGACCAGTACGACAGCACCGTCGGCGGCCAGACGGTGCGCCGGCCGGGTGCGGCGGACGCCGCCATCGTGCGCGTCGCGGGCACCCGGATCGGGCTGGCGCTCACCACGGACTGCACGCCGCGCTATGTCGCCGCCGATGCGCGGGCCGGCGGCGCGCAGGCGGTGGCGGAGGCGTGGCGCAACCTGACCGCGACCGGCGCGCGTCCGCTCGCGGTCACCGACAACCTCAATTTCGGCAACCCGGAAAGGCCCGAGGTGATGGGCCAGTTCGCCGATGCGGTGAGCGGCATGGCGGCGGCGTGCCTCGCACTCGACTTCCCGGTCGTGAGCGGCAACGTCTCGCTCTACAACGAGACCCGCGCGCCCGACGGCAGCACCGTCTCGATCCTGCCGACGCCGGCGATCGGCGGTCTCGGCGTGCTGGAGGATGCGGGCGCCGCGGTGGGCCTGGTGCTCGCACCCGACCTCGACCTGGTGCTGATCGGCGAGTCCGCCGGCCATCTCGGGCAGTCGCTCTGGCTGCGCGAGGTGCATGGCCGCGAGGACGGCCCGCCGCCGCCGGTCGATCTCGCCGCCGAACGCCGCAACGGCGACTTCGTGCGCGTGCGGCTGGCCGCCGGCGACGTGGTGGCCTGCCACGACGTCTCGGATGGCGGCCTGCTAGTGGCGATTGCCGAGATGGCGATGGCAGGCGACACCGGGGCGACGCTCGACGTGCCGCAATCCGGCATGCCGCCGCACGCGTACTGGTTCGGCGAGGACCAGGCGCGTTACGTGCTCGCGGTGCCGAACGGCAAGTCCTTGCTCAAGGCTGCGGCGGCAGCCGGTGTCCCGGCGCGCAAGCTTGGCCGGTCGGCACGGTCAGCGCGCAATACCGGTTTGATTTTGTCGAGCGGGGCCACAATATCCCTTGCGCGCCTGGTGACGGCGCATGCACGTTTCTTCCCGGACCTGATGGATCGGGCCGTCACGGCATAAACGTGACTTGAGGCGCCCCGACTTGAGGCGCCCCGACTTGCAGCGCCTGCGACTTGAAGCGTCCGTGACTTCAGGAACCCGTGACTTTCAGGGATCAGCGTTATGCCGATGGCTGCCAACGAGATCGAGACGCTGATCCGGGCGGCGCTGCCGGATGCCAGCGTGACGATCGAGGACCTCGCCGGGGATGGCGACCATTACGCCTGCAAGGTGGTGAGCGAGGCGTTCCGCGGGCACTCCCGGTTGCAGCAACACCAGATGATCTATGCGGCGCTGCAGGGCCATATGGGTGGCACCCTGCATGCCCTGGCGCTGCAGACGAACCTGCCGGCCTGAATCAATCCATTCCGCCTGACCACCGCACCTGTCCGACCAAGAGGAATTCGCCGATGTCCGAAGCCGTCGCAACCCGCATCCGCAGCGAGATCGCCGCCAATCCGGTGATGCTCTACATGAAGGGCAACGCCATGTTCCCGCAATGCGGCTTCTCGGCGCGGGTGGTGCAGATCCTGTCGCACATGAACGTGCCGTTCCAGACCGCCAATGTGCTCGAGGATCCCGAGCTTCGGGATGGCATCAAGGCGTTCTCGAACTGGCCGACGATCCCGCAGCTCTATGTCAAGGGCGAGCTGGTCGGCGGTTGCGACATCGTGACCGAGATGTACCAGTCCGGCGAGCTGGAAAGCCTGTTCACGGAGCATGGCATCGCGCCGGCGTCTGCCTCCGCTTCGGCCTGACCGGCCGGTGGCGCCATGGGGAACCTAGCGCCACATGGCCTCGGGCGGGTTGCCGGCCGCAATGCCGCGCAGACCCGGACGACGCTGCTCGAGGCCGCCGCCTACTGGTTCGCACGCAAGAACTACGACCATGTCAATGTCCGTGAAATTGCCGAGCGAGCGGGGGTCGCCCCGGCGCTGATCAACCGATATTTCGGCTCAAAGGCCCTGCTGTTCAGCGAGCTCCTCGCCGAGGCCGGCCATACCGTCAATCCGCTGGACGGAGACATCACCTCCCTCGGAGAGCGGCTCGCGGCTTTCATGCAGGCCGATCCCGAGGAGGCGCGCGAACTGCCCGGCGGCGCCAGCCTGATGATGCTGCTGAACTCGATCGCCAGCATCGGCGTGCAGGATCTCGTGGTGGACCATGTCCGCCAGCTGGCCACGCGACGGCTGGTCGACATGCTCGAGGGCGCCGAGCGCGAGGAGCGGGGCGCGCTGATCTTCGGGTATCTGATCGGCTGCCTGATGATCCGCCGCATGGTGCCGCTGACCCCCACCACCAGCCTCTGCCTCGCGGGCGCGATCCAGCACTGCGTGGCCGCGCGCCCTTAGAGCCCGCTTGCAAACGCCTTCTGCTGGCGATCCCCCTGCTTTCAAGGGTGGGCGCCTTTCCTCAGCGCCGCTGCTCACGGCCAGCAGGCCGCTCCGCTGCGGTGTTCGAAAAGACACGCCGGCTGCGGCCCTCCGGACCGCTCTCATCCAGCATAGGCGTTCCCAGAGGGCTCTTAGAGCAAGGCCGGCGCTGACAGAGCCGATTAACTTGCTCTGGCAGGCGCTCCCGATCCGGGTTCGGGCCAAGGTGATGCTTTACCTGGGCCTCCGGTCTGTCGTAGTCGTCGGCAGGCAACAAGATGGTCCGGGGGGACGCGGGATGTCGTTACGTTCGATTGCGGTATGCGCTGTCCTCGGCATGGCCATCCTGTCCGGTCCCGGAGAGCGTCCGGCCGCCGCCCAGCACGTCGTCACCGACAGCGAGGCCAGCAAGCTGACGCTGGATGCGCTCACCGCGGCGCCACGCCCGGTCTATCGTTCGATCTACCGGCCGATATACCGGCAGGCGATGGCGATGCGCCGCCTCCGCTATGCGGGCGGCATCAGCCGGGCGATCCATGCGACGGCGTATCGCCATCATGCGGGCATCCATACCGGCTTCAGACGCCACCGTCGCTGACTTCGCGCCCGGTCAGGCGTCGCCGATCCTGAACGCGTCCACGAGGCGCCGCATCCGGCCGTCGGCGTCCACCGCGATCAGATCGAACCGCAGCGTTCTGCCGCTCCATTCCGGATGCAGGCCCTGCAGGATCCCGGCGGCGCCGATCAGGCGCCGGCGCTGGCGCGGCGACAGCGCGCCGGCCGCGTCGGACAGCGCCGGCCGCGATTTCACCTCGATGAAGGCCACCGTGTCTTCGGCCGACTGCAAGGCGACGATATCGATCTCGCCGCAGGCGGTGCGCGCGCGCCGCAGCAGGATCGTCCAGCCGCGCGCCTGCAGCGCCTGGCACACCCGGTTCTCGACCGCGGCACCGCGCAGCTGCGACGCCTCGCCCTGCGTCCGCCGCGCCACAGTGCGGCGAGGTACGGCGTGCCGGTCGAGCAGCATCCTGGCCGGATCGCCGGGCAGCAGGCATCGTTGCGACGATGACAATGATCCTGCTCCCGCCCATGTCCTGCGCCACCATGGCAGGAAGTCGTTTCCGGACGGTTGACGGCCGCGATCCGGCCGCATCGGATCGGCGCTGAACGGCCACCTCGACGTGCAGGCGCTGGCGGCGCTGTTCGATGACCTGCTCTGGCCGCTGCGTATCGTGGTGCCGCTCTGCGTCACCCTGCATGCGCTGCGCACCAAGCGGGAGATCGGGGCCGCGATCGGCTGGATCGGCCTTTCCTGGCTGGCGCCGATCATCGGCGGCCTGCTCTACCTGACCTTCGGGATCAACCGGGTGCGCCGGCTCGCGCAACGCCTGAGCAACACGCGTCCCTGGTCGAGCCGACGCGGCGCGGGCATCGGCACGCCGGACATCGAAGGCAGCCTGGCGCCGCTGGTCGAGGCGGTCGGCCGGCTCACCGGCCGCCCGCTGCTGCCCGGCAATGCCGTGCGCTGCTTCCACGATGGCGACGATGCCTATCCGATCATGCTGGAGGCGATCGAACAGGCGCAGCAGAGCCTACTGCTCTGTTCGTACATCTTCCGCGACGATGCGGTGGGCACGCGCTTCATCGAGGCGGTGGCGGCGGCCCAGAAGCGTGGCGTTGCGGTGCGCGTGCTGGTCGACGGCATCGGCAGCGGCTACTTCGCCTGCGGGGTGGCAAGGGCGCTGCACCGCCGGGGCGTGCCGGTCGCGCGCTTCATGCATTCGACGCTGCCCTGGCGCATGCCGTTCATCAACCTGCGCACCCACAAGAAGATCCTCGTGCTCGACGGCTGCATCGGCTTCACCGGCGGCATGAACATCGCCGCCGAGAACGTGCTGCGCATCCGTCCGCGCCACCCGGTCTCCGATACGCATTTCCAGATCGAGGGGCCGGTGGTGCATCAGCTCACCGAGGCGTTCGCCAAGGACTGGGCGTTCACGACCGGCGAGGATCTCGACGAGGCGGTGTTCTATGCCGATCCGCCGTTGCGCGGCGACGCGTTGTGCCGCGTCGTCACCTCGGGCCCCGACTCGGACCTCGAGAAGATCGAGTTCGCGATCATGCAGGGGGTCGCGCTGGCACGCGCCTCGATCAGGATCATGACGCCGTACTTCCTGCCGGACGAGCGCCTGCTGACGGTGCTGGCGATGTCCGCGATGCGCGGGGTGGGCATCGACCTGGTGCTGCCGAAGCAGAGCAACCACCGCGCGATCGACTGGGCACGCACGCCGAACAACATCCCGCTGCTCGACGCCGGGGTGCGGATCTGGCTGGCGGCGGCGCCCTTCAACCACTCCAAGCTCATGGTGGTGGACGAGAAATGGTCCTTCATCGGCAGTGCCAACCAGGATGTCCGCAGCCTGCGGCTGAATTTCGAGCTCAATGTCGAGGTGCACGACGCGGCGCTGGCGCACGAGCTGGATGGCTTCATCTGCAGCCACCGCAATGAGCGCTATGATCCGGAATGGACGCAGCGGCGTTCGTTCCCGGTACGCATACGCGATTCCGCGGCTCGGCTGATGCTGCCCTATCTATGAGCCGGACGGCCGCTCAATCCAACGACAAGCGGAGCATGATCGGATCAGGCTCTAGATCAATCTGGGAGAGCAAGTTTACCGGCTCAACTTGAGCCGGTCTTGCTCTAGATGCTCAGGACGACCTTGATCGGGTGATGATCCGACGGCCGGTGCGGCAGGATCTCGGCCGCGAGGCATTCGAGTCCGCGGACCAGGCAGCGGTCGAGCCTGATCGGCACCATGTCGGCCATGCGGTGGGTCGGGCCGCGTGGTCCCACGTCGTAAAAGCCCGGCAGCAGGGCGGGTCCCACCAGGTTGTAGTCGCCGAGCACGGCGGCGCGGAACGGCAGGCGCTCGGCGATCAGCCGCAACTGCCGGCGGTTCAGCACCTGCCCGTGCGAGAGGTGGACGTTGGCGACCGCAAAGTCGCCGCAGGTGATGACCTGGCAGACCCGGCGTATCAGGGTGCCGGGCTGCAGCGGCCAGATCACCGGCGGCTCGAGGAAGCGCGTCGGGCTCCAGCACGCGACGCCATGGATGCGCCCGGGCAGCGGCGAGCGCGCGTAGTAGCCGCCGATGCGCTCGGGCAGACGGTCGATCTCGCTGGTTGCCTCCTGCATCAGCATCAGGTCGGGCCGCTGCTCGGCGATCAGCGCGGTGACGTCGTCGATCGAGGCGCCGACGCGGCGCAGCAGGTTCCAGCTTACGATCTTCATGCCTCGGATTTCACGCCCGGCTGCGCGGCCCGCTGCAGCGGCGCCGCATCCTGGGCAAGCGCCATTGGTTCGCCGATGAGCGGCCGGTCGTTTTCACGCTCCGCGAGTGGGGCGTCACGCCCGTTCGCCGCGAACTCGATTACCAGCGTGTAGCCCACGCCGAGCAGCACCGGCCCGAGGAAGATGCCGAGGCCGCCGAAGGCGAGCACGCCGCCGAGGACGCCGAGCACTGTCAGCAGGTAGGGTAGCTGCGCGCCGCGGGCGATGAAGACCGGGCGGATGATGTGGTCGGCGCCGGAGATCGCCACCACGCCGTAGGCGGCCAGGAAGATGCCCCAGCCGAGATGGTGCTCCAGGCCGAGCCAGACCGCGGCCGGCACCCAGACCAGCGGGGCGCCGATCGGCAGCACGGCGACGAAGGCGGCGATGCCGCCGAACAGCACCGGGTTCGGCACGCCGGCGATGTAGAAGCCGATGCCGGTGAGGATGCCCTGCACGATCGCGGTGCCCAGGATGCCGTACACGGTGCCGCGCACCGTGCTGCCGGTGACGCCGAGCAGCCGGTCGGCATAGGAGCCGGCGATGCGCCGGATGATGGCGGTGAGGTGCGCGCCCAGCCGGTCGCCGCCGACCCAGAAGAAGAAGGCGATGAACAGGGCAAGCACCAGCTGCAGCAGGCCGCTGGCGATCTGCACCAGGAGGCCGAGGGCGCGCGAGGCGATGGTGCCGAGATAGGGCTGCACGAAGGCGCCCGCGGCCGAGAGGTCGGCCGACCACTTGGCCCAGGTGATGGCGACCTGGCGCCCGACCAGCGGGGTGGTCGCCACCCAGCGCGGCGGTTCCGGCAGGTGCAGCGCCACCAGCCCCTCGACCGCACGCACGATGCCCGGCGCATCGGCGACGCCCTCGGAGGTGACCAGCGCCAGCGGCAGCACGACCAGCAGGGCGGTCACCAGCATCATCAGCGCCGCCGCGGTGTAGGGACCGGAGCGCTGGGCCAGATGCTTATAGACCGGCCAGGTGGTGAAGGTCAGTATTGCCGCCCAGAGGATGGCGGAAAAGAACGGGTACAGAACGATTACGCAGCCGGCGGCGATGCCGGTGATCAGCAGACCCATCATGATTCGCTCGGCCATGCACACCTTTCGCCCGGGCTTTTCCGTCGGCTGCGACCTTCCCATTTAACGCACGCGGGGGCGAGAGGCGGCGGGAACCGCGCCACGCGAAAAACCGCCAATGTTTTGAGAAGAAAACTATTACGTGATGCAATGAGGCGAAACACGTGCTTTAACGTGTTATTGATGGATTCGGTGCTCCACATTCGCGGGACCAGCTTTTTTGGGATACGGGCGCGCGGCGGCACCCGGACGGGTCAGGGACAGAGATGATGCGACTGAACGAGATCGGCCAGCAGTTGAGAGCCTACCGCCTGGAATCCGGCATGCGTGCCGAGGAGATCGCAGCCAGGCTCGGCGTGTCACGCGCGGCCCTCTACCGCTACGAGAAGGGCGAGGTGATCAAGCTCGACACGGTCCAGCGTCTGGCCGAGCTGCTCAAGATCTCGCCGCTCTCGCTGCTCGGCATCGGCGTCGAGTACTACAGCCGCACGATCGGCTTCTTCGAACGCATGCGCCAGCTCGAGGAGACCGCCGACCAGGTCCTGCAGGTCGGCGAGCCGCTGGCCTACCTGGTCACCTCGGACGACTATGACGCGCTGCTGGCGCAGGTCTTCGCGGAGACCGCCGAGCAGTCCGGCGCCGACGCGCCGACGACGCGGGCGCTGTCCGAGCAGGTGCTCGGCATCATGGCGGCCCGCAAGCGCGCCTACCAGCTACGCCGCCCCAACCTCATCACCATGATCGCCGAGCCGGTGCTGCAGCGCTTCCTCGAGCAGGGGGTCGCCGAAAGCATGCGAGTGAGCCCGACGCTGCGCGCCCATTGTCGTCGGGTCGCCAGCGCCGAGGTGCAGAACATCGCCGCCATGCTCGAGACCGAGCCGATGGGGCTGCAGTTCAGCCTGATCCCCGGCGCCGAGCCGACCACCACCTGCACCCTGCTGCGGCAGCGCGACCGGGCGGCGCTCGCGATCAACCCGTTCCGCAGCGATGCGAGCTGCGTCAATGCCAACGGCGTGGCCCTGGTCACCAGCGCGCCGGAGGCGGTCAGCTCGCACCAGCGGGTGGCGGAGGCGATGTGGCGCGACAGCCTGAAGGGCGCCGCCGCGGCGCGCCGGGTCCGGGAGTTGCTTGCGGCACACGCCGTGCAGTGATCTGCTGAGACCGCACGACTCGCACTCCCGCGAGGGCGCCTCACGGGACCCGTCCGCATGACACCGCTGATCACTCCGCACGATCTGCGCGCCCTGCTCGGAGCCCCCGACCCCCTGCTTTCCCAGGGTCCCACGCTTTCCCAGGATCTCGTGCTGCTCGACGCGACCGTCCTGCTGCCGGGTGAGCGCTACGATCCGCAGGAACGGTTCCTGGCGGCGCATCTGCCGGGCGCGCGCCGCTTCGACATCGACGCCTTCTCCGACCCGGAGGGCGCCTTGCCGCACATGGTGCCGAGCCAGGGCCGGTTCGCGCGCCTGGCCGCGGCGCTGGGCGTGGGCGGTGCCAGCCGGGTGGTGCTGTACGACCAGGCCGGCCTCGTCGGTGCGGCACGTGGCTGGTGGCTGTTCGGCCTGTTCGGCCACGACACCGTGCAGGTACTCGATGGCGGCCTGCAGGGCTGGCGCGGGCTGGACTACCCGATCGAGACGGGGCCGATCAAGACGGGGCCGATCGAGACGGGGCCGATCGAGACCGGTGAGCCGTCGCCCGCGGCGGACGCCCGCTTCACGCCGAGGCTGCGCAGCGAGCGCCTCGTCGGCCTCGGCGACATGATCCGGATCGCCGCCGGCGAACGGGCCGCGCTGGTCGTCGACGCGCGCAGCCGCGGCCGCTGGGCGGGCACAGCGCCCGAGCCGCGTGCCGGCCTGCCCGGTGGCCATATCCCCGGCAGCGCCAGCCTGCCCTTTACCGCCTTGCTCACCGACGACCGGCGCATGCTGCCGCCGGCGGCCCTGCGCGACCTGTTCGCGGCCGCCGGCATCGGGCCCCAGAGCAGCGTGGTCACCACCTGCGGCTCCGGCCTGACCGCCTCGGTGCTGTCGCTCGGCCTGAGTGTCGCGGGCTATCCGCCCGGCGCGCTGTTCGACGGCTCCTGGACCGAATGGGCCAGCCATCCGGAGTTGCCGCGCGGCACGGCCGGAGACCAGTCATGACGGGAGACTGGGCATGACGGGAGACTGGGCATGACGGGAGACTGGGCATGACGGGACCTGAGCGCGTCTCGGCCGGCTGGCGTACGCTGTCGACCCGCCTGGTACGCGCCGGGCGCAGCGATCCCGAAATCGGCCGCGGCGACGCCGATGCGGCGGCCGAGGCGCACGGCTTCGTCAATCCGCCGGTGTCGCGCGGTTCGACGGTGCTGTTCCCGACCCTGCGGGCGCTGCGCCAGAACGGCGCGCGCCGCTATGCGCACGAGCTGACCTACGGCGCCTGCGGGACGCCGACACAGTTCCACCTGGAAGCCGCGATCGCGGAGATCGAGGGCGGCACCCACAGCCAGATCGTCTCGTCCGGCTCGGCCGCCTGCACCACGCCGTTGCTCGCTTTCCTCGGCGCCGGGGGGCACTGCCTGATGCCGGACTGCGTCTATGGTCCGACGCGACGGTTCTGCGACACCATGCTGCAGCGCATGGGCATCGAGACCACCTACTACGAGCCGATGCTGCCGCAAGCGGCGCTGCACGCGCTGATGCGTCCGAACACCCAGGTGGTGCTGGCCGAGAGCCCGGGCAGCCATACCTTCGAGGTGCAGGACGTGCCGATGCTGGCCCGCGTCGCGCACGAGCATGGCGCCAAGCTGATCCTGGACAATACCTGGGGCCTGCACGTGTTCCAGCCGTTCGAGCACGGCGTCGATGTGTCGATCCAGGCCCTCACCAAGTATGCCGGCGGCCATGCCGACCTGATCCTCGGCGCGATCACGGTGGCCGACGACAACGACTGGCAGGTGCTACGCGACGGGGCATTGCAACTCGGCCAGTACGCGAGCCCGGACGATTGCTGGCTCGCCTTGCGCGGCCTGCGCACGCTCGGCGTCCGGCTGGAAAGGCAGGCCGCATCGGCACTGGAGGTGGCGCTCTGGCTCGAGGCGCGTCCCGAGGTCCTGCAGGTGCTGCACCCGGCGCTGCCGGGCTCGCCCGGGCACGAGTACTGGGCGCGCGACTTCACCGGCGCCAGCAGCCTGTTCGGCGTGGTGTTCCGGCCGGGCTTCAGCCAGGCGGCGGTGGATGCGATGGTGGATGCGCTCGGCCTGTTCGCGATCGGCGAATCCTGGGGCGGCTATGAGAGCCTGGCGCTGCCGAGCAACCCGACCATCACCCGCACCCTGGAGAGCAGCCGGTTCGCCGGTCCCGCCTGCCGGCTGCATGTCGGGCTGGAGGATCCGGACGAGCTGATCGCCGATCTCGAAGGCGGCCTGGCGGTACTCCGGGCCGCCTCCGAGTAGAGAGGCTGCTTGCAAACACCTGCTGCTGGCGATCCGACGCGGCTTTTCTCCGCTCCGGCGCTCGGAAAGCCACGCCGGGCGCGGCCCAGGAAGGGCCGCTCTCATCCAGCATCAGGCGTTTGCAAGCAGCCTCTTGGGTCAAGCCACCTAGGCTCGCTGCGACGATGGTTCCCCCGGCGGCGGCCTATCATTTCGACGAAGCGGCTGCTTAAGTGCTCGATAACAAGAACGAAGATGCTCCCGGGGGGAAAGCTTGTTCCATCAGGACCTGACGCCAATCGGGGGCAGCCTGTTGCTGTCCTTCATCGTGGCCGCGTTGCCGATCGCGACCGTTCTCGTCATGCTCGGCATCCTGCGTCGCCCGGCCTGGCAGGCCTCTGTCGGCGGCCTCGTCGTCGGCCTCGTGACGGCGATCCTGTTCTGGCGCATGCCGGTGTTCCTCGCGGTCGACAGCACGCTCAATGGCATGGTGTTCGCGCTCTGGCCGGTCATGTGGATCGCGGTCAATGCGCTACTGCTCTACAATATCGCGGTCGAGAGCGGACGCTTCGACGCGTTCCGCCAGTGGATCCTCGACAACCTGCCGCCCGATCGCCGCATCGTCCTGATCGTCGTCGGATTCTGTTTTGGCGCCCTGCTCGAGGGCATCGCCGGCTTCGGCTCGACGATTGCGATCTCGTCCTCGCTCCTGATCCTGGTCGGCTGGGAACCGCTCGAGGCGGTAACCTACTCGCTGATCTTCGACACCGCGCCGGTCGCCTACGGGGCACTCGGCATCCCGGTGACGGTGCTCGGCGCGATCACCCATCTGCCAGCCGCACAGCTCGGCGCGATGATCGGACGGCAGCTTCCGTTCCTCGCCTTCCTGCTGCCCTTCTACGTCATGGGCGTCTTTGGCGGCCGCCGTTCGATCGCGGCACTCTGGCCTCTGCTGTTGATCGCCGGCGGCTCGTTCGCGCTCATCCAGTTCGGGGTATCCAACTACTTCGACTACCGTCTGACGGACGTCTTCGCATCCCTCGGCTCGCTCATCATCACCGTGCTTTTCCTGCGCGTCTGGCGCCCGAAGCCGGATCCGATGTTTGCCGCCAAGACCGACCTGCATCCGTCAGCGGTTTCGATGAGCGCCGCGGCGGCACCGCGCCTCTCGCCGTGGCAGGGCTGGATCCCCTGGATCGTCGTCAGCGTCGTCGTGATCGCCTGGACGCAGCTCGGCCTGTCCGCGATCGGCCGGCGGACGATCAGCTGGCCCGGTCTCGACAAGGCCGTCTATATCACGCTGTATCACAAGTCCTATGCGGCGGTCTGGAGCTTCGAGCCGCTCTCGACCGGCACCGCGATCCTGTTCGCCGCCGTGCTCACGGCGCTGCTGTTCCGGGTATCCCCGAGGCGCTTCGTCGCCTGCGCCGTCACCACGTGGCGGCAGGTCCGCATCGCGGTGATGACCGTCTCCGTCATCATGGGCCTCGCCTTCCTGATGAACTTCTCCGGGATGACCTACACGCTCGGTGACGGAGCCGCGCATCTCGGCCTGTTCTTCGCGTTCGTTTCGGCCTTTCTCGGCTGGGTCGCGGTGGCCCTCTCGGGCAGCGACACGTCCGGCAACGCCCTGTTCGGCAATCTCCAGGTCGTGGCCGCGCACCAGCTCGGGCTCGACCCGCTGCTGTTCGCCGCAACCGGCTCGTCGGGCGGCGTGCTCGGCAAGATGATCTCGCCGCAGAACATCTCGACCGGCGTTTCGGTCACCCCGCTCAAGGGCCAGGAAGGCCTCGTCTTCTCGAAGACCTTCAAGCATTCCATCATCCTGACGACCCTGCTCGGCCTGATCGCCGTGCTGCAGCAGTTCGTCTTCCACTGGATGGTGCCGCACTGAGACCCTTCCGCGGATGGGTCAGCCGCGATCCCAGATTTCGCGATAGAGCGCGATGATCGAGACGGCATCCGGAACCAGCGGGTTGTTGCCGGGCGACCCGGAGGCGATCGCCTGCTCGGCCATCAGCGGCAGCAGCGCGGTCCAGCGTTCGGCATCGATGCCATAACCGCGCGGGGTCGGCACTTCGAGTCTGCGGTTCATCGCATCGAGGGCCGCGACCAGCGCGAGTGCCGCGTCCCGGTCGGCGCCGGCCGCCGCCACACCCATCGCACGGGCGCAGTCGGCGTAGCGCGCCTCGGCCGCCGCGATCGACCAGGCGGTGACGGCCGGCAGCAGCATGGCGTTCGACAGCCCGTGCGCGACATGGAAGTGCGCGCCGATCGGACGGCTCATGCCGTGCACGAGCGCCACCGACGCGTTCGAGAACGCCATGCCGGCCTGCAGGGCGCCCAGCATCATCGCCTCCCGTGCCGGGCGATCGGCGGGCGTGGTGCAGGCGGTGACGATGTTCGGCCAGATGCCGCGCATGGCGGCCAAGGCCAGCGCGTCGGCGAACGGGTTGTGCTGCCGCGAGACGTAGGCCTCGATGGCGTGGGTGAGGGCGTCCAGCCCGGTATCGGCGGTCAGGCGCCAAGGCTTGCTCAGCGTCAGCTCGAAATCGACGATCGCGAGGCGCGGCAGGTAGGCGAGCCCGACGCAGAGCATCTTCTCCTGTGTCGCCTCGTCGGTGATGATGGTCATGCGCGTGGCTTCCGAGCCGGTCCCGGCCGTGGTCGGGATCGCGACCACCGGCAGCCCGGGCACGTCCTGGACATGCGGGAAGCGCAGGGCACGCGGCGAGGTGTCGTGCCGCGCCAGCACCGAGACCATCTTGGCGGTGTCGATCGGACTGCCGCCGCCGAGCCCGATCACGCAGTCATGCGCGCCGCCGCGCAGCACCGCCATGGCGGCGCCGACCGAGGCCACCGTCGGGTCCGGCACCACATCGGCGAAGCTGCGTGGTTCGATGCCGGCGGCGCCGAGGAGCGAACGCACGCGATCGAGCACGCCGCTCTTGGCCATGAACGGATCGGTGACGATCAGCGGCGCGCGCAGGCCGATCTGCCGGAGGGCATCCGGCAGGCTGTCAATCGAGCCGCCGCCGACCCTGAGCGACCCGGGCAGGTAGAGCGCCTTCATCAGCGAGCCTCCAGTTTCGCGCGAGGGTAGCCCGGCATCACGCCAGCGGCGAGGACCCTCAGTGCGGGGGTGGCTCGCCGCGGCCGCCACGCGGCGGAGGTGCGGCGTGCGGCGAGGCAGGTGCCGCAGGCCGCATCATCGGAGCCATCCGCGGCGCCGGCATGCCGGGGCGTGGCCCGAAGGGTGCTGCCGCACGCGGTGTCTGCACGCGCGGCATTGCCGGCCGCGCGGGACGCTGGATGGTAGGGGATGCCGGCCGGTGCGGCGGCGGCGCCAAGGCTGGCCCCTGCGTTGTGGTGCGCGGCGTCTGGATATGCGGGAGCGGCGGCCGGGGCGCACCCGCTGCCGGTGCCGGCGGCCCATGGCCCGGTATCGGGCCGGGCGCGGCCGTGCGCGCTGCGATACCGCCGGGCGCATGCTGTGCCGCACCGAAACGCGGCCCCGGAGCGCCGATCGTGGGACCCGGACCCGCTGGATGACTGGGACCGGACGCCAGGCCGATCCGCCGGGCGGCGGGTACCGACAGGCCGCGCGTCTGTGCGACCGGCTGCAACGGCAGGCCGCCTTGCAGCGGCTGCACGGCACCGGCCGCCGGGCCACGTCCGGAGCGGGAGAGGCGTGTCGAATGCAACAGGGCGGCGGCCGGGGCGACGGACATGGCGCCACGGTTCATGAAGCCTTGTCCTGCACCCCCGCCTGGGTTCCATGCGGGCTGGTGCCAGCCGCCGCCGCGATCGAGGCGGCCCAGATAGGCGGCGCTGGCACGGTAGCCCGGACGGAAGGCTTCATGCGGGCCGAGCGGCACCCAGCCGACATCGCCGCGGCCGGAGCGAAGCGAGGCGGCCAGCACGCCGGCGGCAATGCCGGCGACGGCACCGACCGCGACGAAATCCACCAGGGCCGGGGCGTAGGTGGGCCCGTATCCGGGCGCTCGATCGGCGCCGGGCGTCCAGCCCCAGCGCCCGTCGGACTGGAACCAGCGGCCATAATGGAACGGTGCGAAGCCCCAGGGCTCGGCATCCACCCAGGTCCAGCCCCAGGGCTCCACGTACGACCAGCTGCCGTCGCTGTACGGCGCCCAGCCCGGATCGACCTGCGGATACCAGGTCTCGCCATATTGCGGGTTCTGCTGCCAGCTTCCGTACGCCCCGAGCTGGTCCGCGCCGCTCATGCCGAGTGCCGCCTGCGGTACCGGCGGAGCGGTCGTGTTGTCGCGCGCGAGCATGCTGGCGAGGAAGGCATCCGGCGCCGGCTGCGCCTCGACGTCGCCCTGCAGGCTGTCGGTGCCGCTCGCCACCAGCATCTGCCGGGCGCCGCCACGCAGCACCAGGCTGCCGCTGGTGAACTGCGCCGCCCCTTGCGCGATCACCACGCGGGTCGGGGTGTTGGCATCGCCGGCCAGGATCTCATACTGCCCGGCCGCTGCGATCTGCACGGCACCGCGCGGAGTGTCGAGCGTCCAGGTCTCCCCTGGCCCGATATCGCGCAGATCCAGGAACACGGCGCCTTGCGGTGCGGAGCCGGTAAACGTGCGATCGTCGAGTGTCGCGAGGTCGAACTCGGTGCTCGCCGCGAGCGTCATCGCGCTGCTGTCGATCTCGATCTCCGCCTGTGCCTGTGGCTCGGTCCAGAGCGAGTCGCCGGACGTGAAGGGGAAGTTCAGCACGGCCGGGGTCCATTGCGTGGCATCCGGCCCGTGCGTGCTGACCGTGCCGTCGAGCCGCGCCAGCCTGCCGACGCGGCCGGGCGGATCACCCGCCGCTTGCGCACGCGCGGGTGCGGCCAAGCCCAGCGGCGAGGCGAGCAGACTGGCCGCGGCCAGCATCGCCACCAGACGAAACTCAAGCCTGTGCGTTCGCATCGTATCGACCCCTGATCCGATCCCGGTCACGTGAGAGCGACCACCGGGGCCGGGTTAGGCGGGCATTGCGGTCAATTGGTGGCGGAACCCGGCCGAATTCGCCCGGGACACATTACCGATCAGTGCGACTTGCCGCGCCCGGTCGCCGCCTGCAACGCGTCGATGCGCTTGGAGGCTTCGCCCTTGGTCAGCGTCGGGTCGAACGCCTCGTCTGCCTCGGTGCAGAGGGTCTTGAGGTAGGAGGCCTGGGCCCCGGTCATGGTCTCCGCACCGGTTGCCCAGTCGTCCGGATCCTTTTCGGTGTTCGACGGCAGCGCCTGCTCGTTCACCGTGTTCTTGTTCGTGGTCATGCGTCCGGAACGCCCGTGTTCCTGTTTAGTTCCAGGCGCCGGCGATCAATTGCGGGTGACCCTCCCAAGGCTCCCCACCTCCCCGAAGGCCTCACGCGTCCTGAAGGCCCCGCGCCCCCTGAAGACCCGCGCGGTCAGCCGCGTCCCGGGAAGCGGTGCCGGTAGCCGAGGGCTTCGGCCACGTGGGTGCGGTTGACCAGGGCGCAACCGACCAGGTCCGCGATGGTGCGTGACACCCGGAGCAGGCGGGTGAAGCCGCGCGCCGAGAGGTGCAGCCGTTCCGCGGCCTGCTCCGCCAGGGTGCGGGCATCGGGCGATATTGCGAGCGCCTCGAGGCTGGCCTCGGCGTTCGACAGCGGGCCCTGCCTGGCATGCTGCCGCTCGCGGCTTGCCTCCACCCGCGCGGCGACAACCTGGGTGGTCTCGCCGGTACCCGCGCGGGCGATCTCCGCGATCGGCACCGGCTGCACCTGCACGCAGAGATCGATCCGGTCGAGCATCGGGCCGCTGATCTTGCTCAGATATTCCTCGCCGCAGCGCGGCGCGCGGCCGCATTCGCGGCTGGCGTCGCCGAGATAGCCGCACCGGCATGGGTTCATCGCCGCCACCAGCTGGAAGCGCGCAGGATAGGTGACGTGCGCCGCGGCGCGCGAGATCGTGGTGCGCCCGGTCTCCATCGGTGCCCGCAGCGCCTCCATCGACTGCCTCGGCAGCTCGGGCATCTCGTCGAGGAACAGGACGCCGCGATGCGCCAGGCTGACCTCGCCCGGCTTGGCGCGGGGTCCGCCGCCGATGATCGCGGCCTGGCTCGCGGAATGATGCGGCTCCCGGAATGGTGGCCGCTTGATCAGCTTGCCGTCGGTGAGCTGCCCGGCCACGCTGTGGATGGCGCTCACCTCGAGCGCCTCCGCCGAGGTCAGGTTCGGCAGCAATCCGGCCAGCCGCTCGGCGAGCATCGACTTGCCGGCGCCGGGCGGCCCGATCATGATCAGGCTGTGCGCCCCGGCGGCGCAGATCTCCAGGGCGCGCTTGGCGGTCTGCATGCCCTTCACCTCGCTCAGGTCGGCCGCGTGCGGGGACGACGCGCTGCCCGGCAGCACCGGCGGGCTCAGCACCTGGGTGCCCCGGAAATGGTTCATCAGCGACAACAGGTCGGGCGTCGCCAGCACCTCGATCTCGCCGCCCCAGGCCGCCTCGCCGCCCTGCTGCTGCGGGCAGATCAGCCCCAGGGCGAGGGCACTGGCGCCGAGGGCTGCCGGCAGCACGCCGGTGACCGGATTGACGCGTCCGTCCAGCGAAAGCTCGCCGATGGCGGCGTAGCCCGCGATCTCGTCGCGCGGCAACACCTCCATTGCCGCCAGCACGCCGAGCGCGATGGCAAGGTCGAAATGGCTGCCCTCCTTCTGCAGGTCGGCCGGCGCCAGGTTGATCAGGATGCGCTTGGGCGGCAGCGACAGGCCCATGGCGGTCAGTGCCGCACGCACGCGCTCCCGGGCCTCGGCCACCGCCTTGTCGGGCAGCCCCACGATCAGGAAGGCTGGCAGCCCGCTCGAAATCTGCACCTCGACGTCCACCGGCACCGCATCGATGCCGGAAAAGGCGAAGCTGCGTATGCGGGCAATCGACATCGGGGACAACCTTGCAGCTTGCAGCCGCGGGAACGGCGCCAGCGCAGTGTGCTCCCGCGAGCTTAAGGAGCGGTTGACGCCGCGCTCGTCACCGCCGCTGATACAGCAGCCGCGCCCGCACGGTGCCGTCCAGCGCCCGCAACCGGTCGAGCAGCTGCACCGCATCGGCGCGATCGGTGTCGGCTTCCACCACCACGTAGCCGATCTCGGCATCGGTCTCGAGATACTGGGCGGCGATGTTCACGCCCGCGCGCGAAAAGATGTCGTTGATCTTGCCGAGGATGCCAGGAACGTTGCGATGCACGTGCATGAACCGGGTACCGCGCGGCCGCGACGGCAGCTGCACCTCGGGAAAATTCACCGCCCCCAGCGTGGCACCCACATCGCTGTAGCCGATCAGCTTGCGCGCCACCTCGACGCCGATGCGGTCCTGCGCCTCCGCCGTCGAGCCACCGATATGCGGCGTCAGGATGACGTTGTCCGCACCCTGCAGCGGCGTCTCGAAGCGCTCGTTGTTGCTCCGCGGCTCGCTCGGAAACACGTCGATGGCAGCACCCAGCAGATGCCGGTCGTGCAGCGCCGATGCCAGCGCCTCGAGATCGACCACATGGCCGCGCGCGTTGTTGAGCAGGAAGCTGCCCGGCTTCATGCGCCGGATTTCACGCTCGCCGAACAGGCCGCGCGTTTCCGGCGTCTCCGGGGTATGGATGCTGACTACGTCGCTCCCTGAAAGCAGCGCGTCCAGCGTCGGGCTGGCGCTGGCATTGCCGTGGCCGAGCTTGTCGATCACGTCGAAATAGATCACCCGCATGCCGAAGGCTTCCGCCAGCACCGAGAGCTGGCTGCCGATGCTGCCGTAGCCCACGATGCCCAGCACCTTGCCGCGCACCTCCCAGCTGTCGGCGGCGGACTTGTCCCAGCTGCCGGCATGCGCCGCGACCGATTTCGGGAAGATGCGGCGCATCAGCATGACGATCTCGCCCATCACCAGCTCGGCGACCGAGCGCGTGTTGCTGAACGGCGCGTTGAACACCGGAATGCCGCGGGCGCGCGCGGCACTCAGTGCCACCTGGTTGGTGCCGATGCAGAAGCATCCCACAGCGATCAGCTTCTCGGCCTGCGCGAACACCGCCTCGGTGAGCTGGGTGCGGCTGCGTATGCCGATCACGTGGGCGCCCTCGACCGCGTCGAGCAGCGCCTGGCCTTCGAGTGCCGTGGGCAGCGCGGTGATCGCGCTGTAGCCGCTGGCCCGCAGCAGATCGATGGCACTCTCGTGTACGCCCTCGAGCAGCAGGATCTTGATCCGGTCCTTGGAGAGCGAGAGCTGGCTGGTCATGATCGGTCCTGCGCTGGTGGCGGCCGCTGACGGGCCGCGCCGTCACTTAAAGCGATCAGGGCCGCGCGGCGAGTGCATCCACTGCAGGGCCGAGCAGCGCCGGGTCGCCGACCGCGAGCACGCTGCCATCGCCGTCCGGCCGCAGCGCGTTGCCCTGCCAGTCGGTGATGCGGCCGCCGGCGCCTTCGACGACCGGCACCAGCGCCGCCCAGTCCCAGGGCTGCATCGTGCATTCGGCGATGATGTCGATCTGGCCCAGCGCCAGCAGGCCGTAGGCATAGCAGTCGCCGCCCCAGCTGGCCCGCTTCACCCGGGCCCGCAGCGCCGTCCAGCGCGCGAGGTCGGTGCCCTGCAGCATCTCCGGCGAGGTGCAGGACAACTCCGCCGCGTCCAGGCAGGGGCAGGCGCGGCCGCCGACGCTTCCCGCGCCGACAAGGCCGGGCACGAACCGGGTCGGCTGCCCACGGGCGCCGATCCAGCGCTCGCCGGTCACCGGCTGGTCGAGCACGCCGAGCACCGGCACGCCGTCCTCCAGCAGGGCGACCAGGATGCCGAAGCTGGGTCGTCCGGTGATGAAGGCGCGGGTGCCGTCGATCGGGTCGAGCACCCAGCGATGCCGCGCCGCCGGCCGGTCGAGGCCGAACTCCTCGCCCCCGAACTCCTCGCCCAAAATGCCGTGATCGGGCAGCCGCTCGGACAGCACGGCACGCATCGCCTGCTCGGCATTGCGATCAGCCACGGTGACCGGGCTGGCATCGGCCTTGTCGAAGGCCGCGAGCGACGCCCGGAAGAACG
Source organism: Lichenicoccus sp. (assembly GCF_965277665.1). Taxonomy (GTDB): domain Bacteria; phylum Pseudomonadota; class Alphaproteobacteria; order Acetobacterales; family Acetobacteraceae; genus Lichenicoccus. The sequence goes on along the minus strand of NZ_OZ255835.1, from coordinate 2,712,908 downwards.
GCCGGATGACGGAACCGGCAAGGTCGGCCGCCGCCTCGGCCGCCTGCAGCCAGCGATCCGTGTCGGTCACGACCCTACTTCGGAGGCGTGCCGCCGGGCGACTGCCTGGCAGCACCCTGGCCCGGCTTGTCGGCACCACCGGCGCCGCTGCCGGGGATCGGATGCGGGTTCGGCGACAGGCTGCGGAGGTAGGCGACCACGGTGGCGCGCTGCTTCTCGCTCGGGATGCCGGCAAAGCCCATCTTGGTGCCGGGCGCGAAGCCGCGCGGGTCGGTCAGCCAGGCATCGAGGTTCTCGTAGGTCCAGGCCGCGTGCTTGGCAGTCAGCGCCGCCGAGAAGCTGTAGCCGGGCTGCACCGCGATCGCCTTGTCCACGACATTGTACAGGTTCGGCCCGACCATGCTGGCACCGCCCTGGTCGAAGCTGTGGCAGGCCCCGCAATAGCGTTGCGCGGCCGCCTCGCCGAGCTTGGCATCGGAATGGCCGACCGCCTCGGCGAATGACGGACCGGCGGGGGCGGCCGGTGCCCCTGCTGCGGCCGGAGCGCTGGCGCCAGGCGCCTCCTTGGGCACCGGCGGCAGCGGCTGCGGGCTGTCGGACAGGGTGCGCAGGTAGTCGATCACGTCGGCGCGCTGGCGGTCGTTGTTGATGCCGGCGAAGGCCATTTTCGTGCCCGGCGCGTAGCCTTTCGGGTCGCGGAGCCAGGCGCTCATGTCGTCGAAGCTCCACTTGCCGTGCTTCGCCTTCAGCCCGGACGAGAAATCGTAGCCCGCGCCCTCGGCCACGGGCGCCATCACCACGTTGTACAGGTTCGGGCCGACCAGGGCGGCGCCGCCCTTGTTGAAGCTGTGGCAGGCGCCGCACAGCTTGGCCGCGTCCGACTGGCCGCGTGCGGGATCGGCATGCGCCAGCAGGGCGGCGATCGGCACCTCGCGCGGTCCGGCGGACACGCCTTCGGGCAGTGCGCTGAGGATGGCGAAGGCGGGATGCTCGGGACGTTCCGAATGGATCAGCTTGCCACCCAGCACGCCGCCCAGCCCGAAGACGATCCCCGCGGTGAGGAAGGCCGCCATGATCTTGTTGAGCTCGGTGCTGTCCATGCCGCGCGTTCGGTCCCCTGCCGCTCGCCCCAGCCGCCCGGCATTGCCCAGCGCTTCGCATTGCGCTGTGTCCGGGTCGTTCCTAAGGTGACGTGAACCCTATGTGAAGCCTCGGGGGGCGGCAACCAGCGCCAGGGGCTCCTCCGCCTGCCCGATCCGGACTGCCAGATCACCCGATGAACCCTCTCGTCCTCATTCCGGCGCGCATGGCCTCCACCCGCCTGCCGGGCAAGCCGCTTGCCCTGATCGGTGGCCGGCCGATGATCCTGCATGTGCTGGAGCGCGCGGTTCGCGCCGGCATCGGCCCGGTCGCGGTCGCAGTCTGCGACGACGATGTCGCCGCCGTGGTGCGCGGCGCGGGAGGCACCGCGGTGATGACCGACCCCGCATTGCCCTCCGGCTCGGACCGGGTGCATGCAGCGGCCGAAGCGCTCGACCCGGAGGGCCTGCACGATGTCGTGGTCAACCTGCAGGGCGACCTGCCCGGCCTGCCGCCAGGCGATCTCGGTGCGGTGCTGGATCCGCTGCGGGCCGAGCTGGAAGCCGGCGCTGCCTATGACATCGCCACCCTGGTGACGCCGATCACCGGCGATGCGGAGGCGCGGGCGAGTTCCGTGGTCAAGGCGGCGTGCGCGTTCGCCCACGGCGCGACGCATGCCCGGGCCCTGTATTTCTCACGCGTCGCGATCCCGTGGGGCGACGGGCCGCTCTGGCACCATGTCGGGGTATATGCCTATCGCCGCGAGGCGCTGCAGCGCTTCGTGTCGCTGCCCGAAAGCCCGCTGGAACGGCGCGAGTCGCTGGAGCAGCTGCGTGCCCTCGAAGCCGGAATGCGGATCGGCTGCGCGCAGGTCGCCGCACCGCCGTTCGGGGTCGATACGCCGGGCGATCTCGCCCGCGCCCGGCGCGTGCTTGGCGCACAAGACGCATCATGAGCACGCCGCAACGGATCGCGTTCCAGGGCGAGCGCGGCGCCTATTCCGACCTCGCCTGCCGCAACGCCTATCCCGGCTGGGAGACGGTCGCTTGCGCGTCCTTCGCAGCTGCCATCGAGATCGTGCATGATGGCGGCGCCGAACTTGCCATGCTGGCCTGCGAGAACAGCCTCGCCGGACGCGTGCCGGACATCCACACCCTGCTGCCCGAGGCCGGCCTGCACATCGTCGGCGAGCAGTTCCAGCGCGTCGAGCACTGCCTGATCGGGGTGCCGGGTGCGACCATCGGCGATGTCAGGCGGCTGCACACGCATCCGGTCGCCATGGGCCAGGTGCGCGGGCTGATACGCGACCTCGGCGCTACCCCGGTGATCGAGACCGACACCGCCGGCTCGGTGGCGCTGATCGCGCAGTGGGGCCGCAGGGAGGATGCCGCGATCGCGTCCTCGCTCGCCGCCGAACTGCACGGCATGACGATCCTGCGACGCAATGTCGAGGACGCCGCGCACAACACCACGCGGTTCTACATTGCCGCCCGCGAGGCGCGCCCGATGCAGCCCGACGTTCCCGGCACGATGACGACCATCCTCTTTCGGGTCCGCAACGTGCCGGCGGCGCTCTACAAGGCGATGGGCGGGTTCGCCACCAACGGCGTCAACATGACCCGGCTGGAGAGCTACATGCTCGACGGCAGCTTTACCGCGACCCAGTTCCTGGCCGACGTGGACGGGCATCCCGACGAGACCGGGCTGCGCCACGCGCTCGACGAGCTCGCGTTCTTTTCCGACGAGCTGCGCATCCTCGGCACCTATCCGCGCTCGCCGTTCCGCGACTCCGCCGGTGCCTGATGCATGCAGCTCAAGGGTTCTGACCGACCGTGTGCGGCGGTTGAACCTGCCGCTCGGGTAGTGAGCGTCAGGATCGGACCACCAGCCGGCCGCCGGACGGCTGATCGGGAATCCCGAGCCGCAGCACCCGCGCCTGGGCGTCGTAGCGCATATCGGTCACCACGGCGCCATCGAGCCTGACCGGCCCGGTGGGTGCAGCGGCATCGTGTATCGCGAGCTCGAGACGAGTCCACCATGGCCCGAACGTGCCTTCATGCCGCCCGAGGCTCACGATCGTGGCTCCATCCGGCTCCCGGTGGCAGCGATGGTGGACGCGCAGATACGCGCCGTCGCGGAACGCGAAGCTCAGTCCGTCATCGAGGTAGATCGAGCCGTGGCAGTCCGGGCCTGGATAGATCAGCAGTTCCAGCGGCCCCTGCGGCGTCTCGGACGTGCTCTGCACGAGCGGCTGGCGCGCGATGATGTGGCCGGCGCGCACGAACACCGGCAACCGGTCGAGTTGCGGCACCCGATCCACGCGGTGCGGCATCTGCTCCGGATCGTCTCCGGCCTGCGCCGTGGTGCCGCTGCCGCCGGTCAGCGTAGCCAGGGCCGGATCGATGATCCGCGCGCCGGTCCAGTAGTCGTACCAGCCGCCTGGCGGCAGGATCACCTGGTAGCGGTCGACCTCCTCAGGAAAAGGCGCCGGCGCCACCAGCAGGGCGCTGCCCCACATGAACTGGTTGCCGCCTTCGAGGTCGAGCGCGTAGCCGCCGGCGGCGTCGGGGAACTCCATGAACAGCGGGCGCATCATCGGCAATCCGGTGCGCGAGGCCTCCTCGGCAAGCGTGTAGATGTACGGCAGCAGCCGGTAGCGTTCCTCGATGGCCGCGCGGCGGATGCTGCTGTGCGGCTCGCCATCGACATACGGCTCGCGATGCCGGCTGCCCTTGTCCGCGTGGCCGCGCGCGATCGGGTTGAACATGCCGAGCTGGAACCAGCGCGTCAGCAGCTCGGGCGGCGCCGAGCCCGCGAAGCCGCCGAGATCGCAGCCCGCGAAGGCGAACCCGCCAAGGCCGAGCCCGAGCAGCATCGGCGTGCTCATGCGCAGATGGTTCCAGGTGCCGGAATTGTCGCCGGTCCACACCACGCTGGTGCGCTGGCCGCCGGCATAGGTGGCACGCGACATCACGTACGGGCGGCGGTCCGGCCGCAACGCCAGCATCCCGTCATACGTCGCGCGTGCGTTCTGCATGCCGAACACGTTGTGGATCTCGCGATGGCTCGCCGTGCGTGTCGCGAAGCCCGGCTCCTCGATGCGGTGCACCGCATCGAGCGGCATGGTGCGCGTCGGCGTGCCGAAGACCGACGGCTCGTTCATGTCGTTCCAGATGCCGGCGACATGATCGACGAGCACTTCGCGGCCCAGCAGCGTGCCCCACCACTCGCGCGTCGCCTTGCGGGTGAAATCGGGAAAGGCGCAGTCGCCGGGCCAGACCTTGCCGATATAGACGCGGCCGTTCGCGTCGTGCACGAAGTGGTTGTGGGCCGCGCCGGTCTCCCAGGGCGCGTAGCCCACACCCTCAAGCCGGGGGATGTGCAGGTCGGTGATGATGATGGCGCGGTAGCCGAGCTGGCCGAGTTCCTCGACCATGCCGGGAAAGTCCGGATAGGCCTGCTTGTTGATGACGAACGGGCGGTGGCCTTCCAGCACGTCGATATCGAACCAGATCACGTCGCAGGGCATCCGCGCGGCCCGCAGCCGGTGCGCCACCAGCAGCGCTTCTGGCTGCGACATGTAGCTGAAGCGGCATTGCTGATAGCCGAACGACCACAGCGGCGGCAGCGGCGGCGGCCCGGTCAGCCAGGCATAGGCGCGCTGCACGTCCGCGGGCGTGGGGCCTGCCATGATGTAGTAGTCGATCGCGCCGCCGTCGGCCCCGAACGAGAGCTGGCCCGGGTGCCGCACGCCGAACTCGAAGCGGCTGCGGAAGGTGTTGTCGAGGAACAGCCCGTAGGCGCGACCCCGTCTGGAGGCATTGGGCTCGAAGCCGATGAAGAACGGGATGTCCTTGTAGAGCGGCTCGCTGCTCTCCTGGTAGCGGTAGGCGTCGGTGTTCCACATCACGAAGCTGCGGCCACGCCGGTCGAGCCCTCCCGCCTTCTCGCCGAGCCCGAAGATGGAGGTCTCCGCCGGCAACGTCTTGGTCAGGGTGAAGGCATGGCCGTTCTCGGAGAACGGCGCGTCGGCGGCGTCTTCGAGGATGACGCGGCCGGCCGCGTCGGCGACCGCGAGGGTCCCGGTATAGGCGTCGATCCGCACCCGCACCGCTTCGGTGGCAAAGCCGCCGGGCTCGTGCTGCACGTCGACATGCTGCCGGCGCGCTTCCGGCAGCACCGCCCAGGACGCATCCTCCGGCAGCGCCCGGCTGCGTCCGATCCGCACCCGCAGCACGTCGTCGCGGAGCGCCACCACGCGCATGACGAACCGGCCGCGCCGCCACTCCGCGCCGCCCGCGATCGGGGCCACCACCGGGCCGGGGTCTAGCCCAGCCACGCGGAAATCAGGCTGTGGGCGATGGCGGTGGCGCCTGGCAGTTCGATATCGAGCCGTTCGGGATGTCGCACCTCGTCGGGTGTCAGCCAGTGCGCCTCGACGATCTCGTTGTCGTCCAGGGTGAGCGCGCGGCCCTCGGCTTCAGCCAGGAAGCCGAGCATCAGCGAGTTCGGATAGGGCCAGGGCTGGCTCGAATGATACGCGATCCGCCGCAGCCGTATGCCGGTTTCCTCGAACACCTCGCGCGCCACCGCCTCCTCGGCGCTCTCGCCGGGCTCGATGAAGCCGGCCAGCGCCGAGAACAGCCGCCGTCCCGGAAACCGTGTACCCCGGGCGAGCAGGGCGCGGCCTTCGTGGTGCACCAGCATGATCACCACCGGATCGGTGCGCGGGAAATGCTGCAGCCCGCACTCCGGGCAGCCGAGGCGGGTGCCGCCCTGCTGCGGCACGGTCGCCTGGCCGCAATGGCCGCAGAACAGGTGGTTGCGGCGCCAGTGCAGCAGGCCACGGGCCTGCGCCAGGATGGCCGCCTCGTCTGCGGGGAGGGACGGCGCCAGCGGGCGCAGCGGTTCGAAGCGCCCGAATTCCGGCGGCACCAGCGCAGCCGGCTCCTCCAGGGCGCCCAGATCGACGGCGAACACCGCGCGGTCGCCCGCCTGCAGGCCGAGCAGCACCCAGGGCAGAGCGGCCAGCGCCTCGACCGGATGGCCGAGCGCCTGGCGTGTCGGCATGCCGACACGCAACTCCTGCGTCTCGCCTTGCGCGATCAGGTGCCGGTCGCGCCAGACCGGCAGGAACCGGCTGGCCGGATCGTGCAGCAGTTCCAGCATAAAGGCCTCGTCGTCGCGTCGCAGCGCGAGCCGGTCCAGCGGGTTGCCGGTGTAGAAGTTGGCGTGCATCGCGGCCCTCGCTCATCCAGTCGGGGGTATATCAAGTCGGGGCCCTCTTGTGACCGAACCCCCTTCCGATGTTAAGGTGATTACGGGAGGTCGGCGGCGGACGGGCGCCTTGCCAACCCGGTCAGGTCCGGAAGGAAGCAGCCGCAGCGAGTATCCGTTCGGGTCGTTGTTCGGCCTCCCACCTTTCTGACAGACGCACAGGATCCGGATCAGGTCGCTCGTGATATCAGATCCCGACCTGAGCAATCCCGATAGCCTGCCTGATCCCGATCCGTCCGGCGGCGGCCTGTTCGGCGACGCCGCTCCCTCCGCAGCCCCCGCTCCGTACCGGGTGCTTGCGCGCGCCTACCGGCCGGTGCGCTTCGGCGAACTGATCGGCCAGGATGCGATGGTACGAATCCTGCGCCGGGCGTTCGAACTCAACCGGGTCGCGCATGGCTTCATGCTGACCGGCGTGCGCGGCACCGGCAAGACCACCACCGCGCGCATCATCGCTCGCGCCTTGAACTGCATCGGGCCGGACGGGCGCGGCGGACCCACCGCCGACCCGTGCGGCGTGTGCGCCAACTGCGTCGCCATCCTCGCCGACCGGCATCCGGACGTGCTGGAGATGGACGCCGCCTCGCATACCGGCGTCGACGACATACGCGAGATCATCGAGGTCACCCGCTACCGCCCGATCCAGGCGCGGATGAAGGTGTTCATCATCGACGAGGTCCACATGCTCTCGCGCAACGCGTTCAACGCGCTGCTCAAGACGCTCGAGGAACCGCCGGCGCAGGTGACCTTCATCTTCGCCACTACCGAACTGCGGAAGGTGCCGGTGACGGTGCTGTCGCGCTGCCAGCGGTTCGACCTGCGGCGGGTGTCGCAGAGGGAACTAGCGGCGCATTTCGCCGCCATCGCCGCGCGCGAGCGGGCTCGCCTCAGCGCTGACGCGCTCGCGATCATCGCGCGCGCCGCCGACGGTTCGGTGCGCGACGGGCTCTCGCTGCTCGACCAGGCGATCTCCCTAAGCGGAGCAGCACCCTCCGGCCCGGGGGGCGAAACAGCCGCCGAGATCGACGCCGCCATGGTCGCCGACATGCTCGGACTGGCGGATCGCGGCCTGGTCTTCGACCTGTTCGAGGCGGTGATGCGGGGTCGCGCCGACCTGGCACTCGCCTTGAGCGAGACCGCGCACCAGCGCGGCGCCGATCCCGGGCTGGTGCTGTCCGACCTGCTGGAGCTGCTGCATACGGTGTCGCGGCTGAAGGCGGTGCCGGCGTTGCGCGAGGGAAGCGAGCTGCCGGAAGCCGAACGCGTGCGATGCGGCGCGCTGGCCGAGCGGCTCGGCATGGCGGTGCTCGGCCGCGCCTGGCAGATGCTGCTCAAGGGCATCGCCGAGATCGAGCAGGCGCCGAACCGCCAGGACGCGGCGGACATGATCCTGATCCGGCTGTGTCATGTGCACGACCTGCCGACGCCGGGCGAGCTGGTGCGTCGGCTGACCCAGGCGGGGAGTGCTGCACCATCGGCGGCCGCCGCCCCCGATCCCGGGCGCTCGGCCCCCGATCCTGAGAGCGCGGCGTTCCCGGCCGAGCCGGCCGAAGGCGTTCGGCGCCTGTCCGGCGGCCCGGGTGCGCCGTCCGCCCAGGCAGCGCTCCAGACGGCGCTCCAGGTGGCGCAGGCGGCGTCCTTCGATCCGGCGCCGTCGCTGCGGAGCTGGCGCGAGGTGGTGGCCCATGTCGCGAGCCGCCGCGAGCCGACCCTGCACGGGCATCTGCGGCATTGCGTGCATCCGGTGCGGTTCGCCCCGCCGGTGATCGAGCTGCGCTGCGAGCCGGAAGCGCCGCGCGACCTGACGCAGCGCCTGGGCGCGATCCTGCTCGAGGCCACCGGCACCCGCTGGACGATCGCGATCTCCCGGCAGCCGGGCGAGCCGACCCTCGCCGAGCAGTCCGGCGAGGTCGAGGCGAAGAGCCGCACCGCCGCCGAGGCGCATCCGCTGGTGCAGGCGATCCTGCTGGCCTTCCCGGGTGCCCGCATCGGCGCCTTGCGCGATACCCGGCTGGACGAGTACGGCCTGCTCCCCGAGACGGTCGCCGACGAGCGCCAGGCCGTGCAGGGCGATTTCACCCCGCTCGGCGCGGAACCTCCGGGACCAGGCGAGTTCACCTTCGAGCCAGACGACTTACCGGAGAACGACCGATGAAGAACCTTGCCGGGCTGATGAAGCAGGCGTCCCAGATGCAGGCCAAGATGGAGGAGATGCAGGGCAAGCTGGAGACGCTCGAGGTCGAGGGCAGCGCCGGTGCCGGGCTGGTCACCGTCACCCTGTCCGGGAAGGGCGACCTGCGCCGCATTGCGCTGGATCCGAAGCTCGCCGACCCCGCCGAGATGGAGATGCTGCAGGATCTGATCGTGGCGGCGCACGCCGAGGCGAAGCGCCATCTCGAGGAGCGCACCGCCGACGAGATGTCGAAGGTCACCGGCGGCCTGAACCTGCCGCCCGGCATGAAGCTGCCGTTCTGAGGCGGCCGGAAGCCGGCTGACGCGAGCGGCGCATGGGCGGCCCGGAGATCGAACGCCTGATCGAGCTGCTCGGCAAGCTGCCCGGCCTGGGCCCGCGCTCGGCGCGTCGGGCGGCCTTGGGGTTGCTGCGCCAGCCGCAGGCGCGCCTGCTGCCGCTGGCCAGTGCGATGCAGCAGGCGGCGCGTACGGTGCGGACCTGCGCCCTGTGCGGCAACCTCGACAGTCGCGATCCGTGCACGATCTGCAGCGATCCGGGCCGCGACCAGGGTCTGGTCTGCGTGGTCGAAGGCGTCGGCGACCTCTGGGCGCTGGAGCGCGCCGGGGTGCATCGCGGGCTGTACCACGTGCTCGGGGGCACCCTGTCACCGCTCGGCGGCGTCGGCCCGGAGGACCTCAACCTGGCGCCGTTGCTGTCCCGCCTTGCCGGCGGCGACGTGCGCGAGGTCATCCTGGCCCTCGGCGCCACCGTCGAGGGCGCCACCACCCAGCACTGGCTCAGCGAACGCCTGGCGGCATCCGGCGCCACCATCAGCCGGGTCGGGCAGGGGGTGCCGATGGGCGGCGCGCTCGATGTGCTGGATGACGGCACCCTGGCGGCCGCCCTGATGGCGCGCCGCGCCTCATGACGATGCAGAGCCTCGAATGATGCGGATCCCGGACGCCATCCCGCATGCCGCTCTGGTCACCGGGGGCGGGGCGCGGCTCGGGCGTGCGATCGCGCTGGCGCTCGCGGAGGCCGGGGTGTCGGTGGCGCTGCATTGCCGATCGGGGCGGCACGCCGCCGAACGGACCGCCGCCGAAATCCGCGGCTTCGGGGTGGCGGCCTGCGTGCTGGTCGCCGATCTCGCGCGCGAGGACGAGGTGGCCGCGCTCTGCCCGGCGGCGGCGGCGGCACTCGGGCCGCTCGGCATCCTGGTCAACAACGCCAGCACCTTCGAGCGCGACGAATGGCATGACGCGACGCGCGCGAGCTGGGATGCCCATCTCGGCCCCAACCTGCGGGCGCCGTTCCGCCTGATGCAGGACTTCGCCCGCGCCCTCCCGGAGGGAAGCGAGGGCATGGTGCTCAACATGCTGGACGAGCGCGTCTGGTCGCTGACCCCGCATTTCGTCTCCTACACCGCGTCGAAGGCGGCGCTGTGGGCGCTGACCCGTTCGATGGCGCTGGCCCTGGCGCCGCAGCGGATCCGGGTGAACGGCATCGGGCCCGGTCCGGCGCTGCCCAGCCCCCGCCAGAGCGAGGCGCAGTTCCGGGCGCAGTGCGCCAGCGTGCCGCTCGGGCGCGGCACCGATCCGGACGAGGTCGCGCGCGCGGCCCTTGCCTTGCTCTGCCTGCCGTCGGTCACCGGCCAGATGCTGGCGCTCGATGGCGGCCAGCATCTGCAATGGCACGCCGCACCCGCCGGCCAAGACGGCCCGAGCGAATAGAGGTGTCGCTGCTGCCGCCCTGGCCGGACCACCCGCCGCTGCGCCACGTCTTCCTGCGCGACATGCTGGTCGACGCCGCGATCGGCGTGCACCCGCACGAGCACGGCGTGACCCAGCGCGTCCGCCTCAATGTCGATTTCGGCGTCGAGGACGGGCCTGGCCTCGCGGTCGGCCGCGACGACCTGTCGCGCACCGTCTCCTACGAGCGCGTGGTGACGCTGGTGCGGCGGATCGTCGCCGATGGCCATGTGCGCCTGGTCGAGACCCTGGCGGAGCGCATCGCCGCCGGCGTGCTGGCCGATCCACGCATCCGGGTGGTGCGGGTCAGGGTGGAGAAGCTCGACGTCTTCGCGGAGATCGCCGCCGTCGGCGTGGAGATCGAGCGCCGGTCCTGATCCGGGACGAATTCGTCATCCTGGATGATTATGATAACAATTTTGTGATCCAAGGTTCTATAACAGGGCATGGTGCAGGCGCTGGCGGGGTGGCTGTTCGACCCGGCGGGGCTGACCCCGCATGGCTTCTGCCTGCTCTGGCAGCCGGGGTTGATCTGGACCACCGCGCTTGCGGATTGCGGCATCGGCGTCGCCTACTTCACCATCCCGCTGGCGCTGCTGATGTTCGTGCGACGCCGGCATGATCTGGTGTTCCGGCCGCTGTTCGGCCTGTTCGCGGCCTTCATCCTGCTCTGCGGCACGTCGCATTTTCTCGATGTGCTGACCTTGTGGATCCCCGCCTACGGCATCGAGGCCCTGGTCAAGGTGACGACGGCGCTGGTGTCCCTGCTCACCGCGCTGGTGCTCTGGCGGTTGCTGCCGCAGGCGCTGGCACTGCCGTCGCCGGCCCAGATGCGGGCCGCAAGTGCCGCCCTGCGCGAGAACGAGGAGCGGCTGCACCAGGCGCAGAAGATGGAGGCGGTCGGGCAGCTCACCGGCGGCATCGCGCACGACTTCAACAACATGCTGCAGACCATGTCCGGCGGCCTGGACCTGATGGAGCTGCGCACGTCGCAGGGGCGGCTGGAAGAGGCGCGGCTCTATGCCGTCACCACCCGGCGTGCGCTCGAGCGCGCGGCGTCGCTGACGCACCGGCTGCTGGCGTTCTCCCGCCGGCAGGCGCTCAACGCGCGCGAGATCAAGCCGGACACGCTGGTGCATGGCATGGCCGAGCTGATCCGGCGCACGGTCGGTCCGGCGATCGACGTGCGGCTCCGCCTGAGCGGCAGCGCCTGGCACACGCTCACGGACTCCAACCAGCTCGAAAGCGCGCTGCTGAACCTCGCGATCAACGCGCGCGACGCGATGCCGGATGGCGGCACGCTGGAGCTCGCCACCGCGGATGCGCATCTGGACCAGGACGACCTGTTCGAGAATGACGAGGCCGCCCCCGGCGACTTCGTCGAGATCAGCGTCACCGACAACGGGGCCGGCATGACGCCTGCGGTCATGGCGCGCGCCTTCGAGCCGTTCTTCACCACCAAGCCGATCGGCCAGGGCACCGGCCTGGGCCTGTCGCAGCTGTACGGCTTCGTACGGCAGTCAGGCGGCGTGGTGCGGCTGCACAGTGCGCCGGGCGCGGGCGCCTGCTTTAGGCTCTACCTGCCGCGTCATGCCGGTCCGGCGGTCGAGGCCGCGGTTGCGGTCTGGTCGCCGGACGATCCGCGCAATGCCGAGCGCGCCGCGACGCTGGCCGGCGCCGTCATCCTGCTGGTCGAGGACGAGACCGACATACGGGCACACATCTCCGACAGCCTGCAGAACCTGGGCTGCATCGTGCTCGAAGCGGCCGACGGGTCGGACGCGCTGCGCCTGCTGCAGTCGCACACGCGGCTCGACCTGCTGCTCACCGATGTCGGCCTGCCGGGCGTGGATGGGCAGCAACTGGCAGAGGTGGCCCGGGCCACCCGGCCCAACCTGCCGGTGCTGCTGATCACCGGCTATGCCGGGCGCGCCCTCGACACGCAGCGGCTGGCGGCCGGGGTGGAGGCGATCTCGAAACCGTTCGCCCTCGAGGTCATGACCGCGCGGATCGCCACCATGCTGGCCGAGCACCGTGCGGACAGCAGCCTCCGGGCCGAGCGCTGACACTGGCTCGCAGGGTGCTGGAAAACTCGGAAACGAGTCATGCTTAGCGCAACGAGTGAAGGCCAAGGGCTTTGCCCCTGGACCCCATCAAAGGCAAGCCTTTGAAATCCTTTTTTTTAATAGAGCGGGTCTGGGGCCCCACCGCTTCAAGACGGGGCCCCAGCGGGTCAAGCGCGGAGCCCTTGCGCTTGGTTTTTCCGCAGCCTGCAGGGGCCGCGATAGCAACAGGTCAGGGTTGAAGTCGCATTCGCGCAACAGCTTTGTGTTGCATTAGCGCCGACGCATAGGCACCTGCCTGGCTATGGATCCAGCAACCGAATTCGGCCTGCTCACGGCCCTCCTGTATGGCGTCAGCGACTTCGTGGCGAAGTTCTCGAGCCGCGCCGTCGGCGTCTGGCGCACCCTGTTCTGGGGCGAGCTCTGCTCGGCTTCGCTGCTGACCCTGTGGATCGCGCTCGACGCATCCGGCAACGGCGCCGCGCGCGCCGCTTTTGCGCAGCCGTGGCCGGTATGGGCAGTGGCGATCGCCTCGAACATGACGATCCTGGCGGCGACCGCGGTGTTCTACCGTGCGCTCACCATCGGCCGGTTCTCCGTGGTGATGCCGATCGTGGCGACCTACGGCGCCATCACCGCGCTGCTGTCGATGCTGCTCGGCGAGCCGTTGGGCCTGGTGGCCGTCGGCGGGATTGCGATCGCGGTCCTGGGGGCGGCGTTCGCATCGGTGCCGGCGCCCGCTTCGGTATCGGGGCCGGCCTCGTCGCCTCCCGGACCGGTGGCCGCCGGCCGTGGCGTCGGGCTCGCGAGCCTGGCCGCCCTGCTGTACGGCATCGGCTTCTGCGTGCAGGCGCGCTATGCCGTGCCGCGGCTCGGCCACCTGATCCCGGTCTGGCTCTACTACGTGCTCGGCTGCGCGCTGCTCGGCAGCGTGGGCCGGATCATGCGCCGCGACCTGTCGCCGCCGCGCCTGGCCCAGCTTCCCGTGGTGCTCGGCACCGGCCTCGCCGCCTCCGGCGCCTTCGTCGCCCTCACCCTGGCGGTGACCGGCGGCGACGTGGCGGTGCCGACCGTGCTGGCCTCGCTTGCCAGCGTGGTGACCGTGCTGCTGGCCCGGCTGCTGATCAAGGAGCAGGTCGCGCCGCACCAGTGGGCGGGGATCGCGGCCGTGGTGTTCGGCCTGCTGATGCTGCATGCGAGCCCGCTGCATGCTCCGGCGGCCGGCATCGCCGCCGCGGGCTCTGCGCAAACCACTGGGCACACGGCCGGATGAGCCGTCAAGATTGACCGCGCGGGCTTGGCCGCTGATCGTGCGTGCCAGCAGATCAGCATCGGGTCATGTCCAGGCAAGTTCGTAGCGGCGCAGCACTGAGGAAGTTCGCGAGCCAGGCCAGCCTGGTCGTCGCGGTGATCCTGGTGGTGGTCAAGCTGCTGGCGTGGCTGGCCACCGGATCGGTGTCGCTGCTGACCTCGGCGGTGGACGCGCTGGTCGATACCAGCGCCAGCCTGGTGACGTTCTTCGGCGTGCGCTACGCCGAGCGGCCGCCGGACCGCGACCATCGCTTCGGCCACGGCAAGGGTGAGGCGGTGGCCGGCTTCACCCAGGCGACGTTCCTGGGCGGCGCCGCGCTGGTGCTGGCGATCCAGTCGCTGCAGCGTCTGGTGTTCCCCGAACGCCTGCACGACGTCGGCATCGGCCTGTGGGTGATCGCCGTCAGCCTGCTGGCCGCCACCGGCCTGGTGGCGATGCAGAGCTGGGTGGTGCGGCGCACCGGCTCGACCGCGATTGCCGCCGATCGCGCGCACTACCTGACCGATGTCGCGGTGAACGCGGCCGTGCTGGTGGCCCTCGGCGTCACCTGGCTGACCGGCTGGTCGCGCGCCGACCCCGCCTTCGCGCTGGTGATCTCGGCGGCGATGCTGTGGAGCGCGCGCAACATCGCCAACGAGGCGCTGCTGCAACTGCTCGACCGCGAACTGCCGAGCCAGGACCGGCAGCGCATCCGCCAGGCGGTGCTGGCCTGCAAGGGGGCGCGCAGCCTGCACGACCTGCGCACGCGCTTCGCCGGCGACCGCACCTTCGTCGAGTATCATCTGGAGGTGGACGGCGACCTCAGCGTCGAGCGCGGCCACGAGATCGGCGACATCACCGAGGCGGCGGTCAGCGCGATCCTGTCCGGCACGGTCGAGGTCACCGCGCATCTCGAGCCGCTCGGCATCGACGACGAGCGGCTGGATACGCGGGTGAGCGCGCCGCCGGCCGTTTAGGCTCAAGGCCAGGGGCGTTGCCCCTGGACCCCAGCAAAAGCTAGCCTTTGCAATCCTTTAACTCAAGAATGGGGGTTTGGGGCCTCAGGCCCCAGCGGGTCAAGGGCAGAGCCCTTGCCTTGGCTTTACGCGGGGCCAATGATCCCGCGCACGCGCAGCAGGTCGAGCACGCGCTCGGCCAGCGAGCTTGCTGCGACCGCGCCGCCTTCGAGCAACAGTTCGGGCTGCTCAGGAGCCTCGTACGGGCTGTCGACGCCGGTGAAGTTGGTGATCTCGCCGGCCATCGCCTTGCGATACAGGCCCTTCGGATCGCGCGCCTTGCAGACCTCGAGCGGCGTGTCGACGAACACCTCGATGAACTCGCCGGGTTCGAGCATGTCGCGTACCATGCGGCGCTCGGCGCGGAACGGCGAGATGAACGAGGCCAGCACGATCAGGCCGGCATCGACGAACAGCTTGGTCACCTCGCCGACCCGGCGGATGTTCTCGACCCGGCTGGGCTGGCTGAAGCCGAGATCGCGGCTCAGGCCGTGCCGGATGTTGTCGCCGTCGAGCAGGTAGGTGCGGTGGCCCTGGGCATGCAAGGCGCGCTCGACCAGGTCGGAGATGCTCGACTTGCCGGAGCCGGACAGGCCGGTGAACCACAGCACGCACGGCTTCTGGCGGTTCTGCGCCGCCCGCGCCTGCTTGGTCACCGAGGTCGCCTGCCGATGGATGTTGGTCGCCCGGCGCAACCCGAACTCGATCATGCCCGCGCCGGCGGTGCGGTTGCTCAGCCGGTCGATCAGGATGAACGCGCCCATCGCGCGGCTCTGCGCGTACGGGTCGAAGGCCAGCGGCGCCCCCAGCGACAGGTTGCAGGTGCCGATCTCGTTGAGCCGCAACTCGGTGGCCGCCAGCCGCTCGTAGGTGTTGATGTCGACCTTGTGCTTGAGCGTGCTCACCGAGGCGGTGACCGTGCGGGAGCCGAGCTTGAGCAGATAGGAGCGGCCGGGCAGCAGCGGGGCCTCGTCCATCCAGACGATGCGGGCCGCGAACTGGTCGGATACCTCTGGCCGGGCATCCGGCTGCGCGAACACGTCGCCGCGCGAGACGTCGAGTTCGTCCGCGAGCGTCAGCGTCACCGCGTCGCCCGCGCCGGCACGCTCGCGGTCGCCGTCCATGGTGACGATCCGGGCAACCCGGCTCTCGCGCCCGGACCCGGCGACGACGACCGCATCGCCCGGCCGGATGCTGCCGCTCGCCACCGTTCCGGAATAACCGCGGAAATCGAGGTCCGGCCGATTGACCCATTGCACGGGCATCCGGAACGGCTGTCTGTCCCCCGGCTCGGCGCGTACCGGGCCGATCTCGACCTGCTCGAGATGCTCGAGCAGGGTGGGACCTTCGAACCAGCCGAGCTGCTCGCTGCGGGTGGTGACGTTGTCGCCGTAGCGCGCCGAGATCGGGATCGCCCGCACGCTGGCAAAGCCGAAGCCACCCGCCATCTCCTCGAACGACGCCGCCACCTCAGCGAAGCGGGCCTGGTCGTAGCCGACGAGGTCGATCTTGTTGACCGCCAGCACCAGGTGGCGCACGCCGAGCAGGTTGGCGATGAAGGCATGCCGGCGGGTCTGCGTCATGATGCCGTGCCGCGCATCCACCAGCAGGATGGCGAGGTCGGCGGTCGAGGCGCCGGTCGCCATGTTGCGCGTGTACTGCTCGTGGCCCGGCGTGTCGGCGACGATGAAGGAGCGCCGGTCGGTGGCGAAATAGCGGTATGCGACGTCGATGGTGATGCCCTGCTCGCGCTCGGCTTCGAGGCCGTCCACCAGCAGGGCGAGATCGAGGTCTGCTCCGGTCGTGCCGAAGCGGCGGCTGTCCTTTTCCAGCGCCACCATCTGGTCCTGCAGGATGCGCTTGGTGTCGTACAGCAGCCGGCCGATCAGGGTGGACTTGCCGTCATCGACGCTGCCGCAGGTCAGGAACCGCAGCAGAGAGCTGTTGCCGGGAGCCGGCCTGGAGCCCGCCTCCGCAGCAGACTGGGGTACCGCGTCCATCAGAAATAGCCCTCGCGCTTCTTCTTCTCCATGGAGCCGGCCTCGTCATGGTCGATGGCCCGGCCCTCGCGCTCGGAGGTGCGCGACACCGCCATCTCCTGGACGACCTGCTCCAGCGTGGTGGCCTCGGAATCGACCGCGCCGGTCAGCGGATAGCAGCCGAGCGTGCGGAACCGGATCATGCGCGTCTCGGGGGTTTCGCCCGGACGCAGGCGCATGCGCTCGTCATCGACCATGATCAGCATGTTGTCGCGCTTCACCACCGGCCGCGGGGCGGCAAGGTAGAGCGGCACGATCGGGATGCCCTCGGCCTGGATGTACTGCCAGACATCGAGCTCGGTCCAGTTCGATAGCGGGAACGCCCGGATCGACTCTCCAGCCGCGATGCGGGTGTTGTACAGGTTCCACAGTTCCGGCCGCTGGTCCTTCGGGTCCCAGCCATGCGCCGCCGTCCGGAAGCTCAGAATGCGCTCCTTGGCGCGGCTCTTCTCCTCGTCGCGGCGCGCGCCGCCGAACGCCGCGTCGAAGCCGTGCCGGCTCAGCGCCTGCTTCAGCGCCTCGGTCTTCATGATGTGGGTGTAGTACGAGGAGCCATGGTCGAACGGGTTGATGCCCTGCGCCCGGCCCTCCTCGTTGGTGTGGGTGATCAGCGTCAGGCCAAGCCGCGCCGCGGTCTCGTTGCGGAAGGCGATCATCTCCCGGAACTTCCAGGTGGTATCGACATGCAGCAGGGGGAATGGCGGCTTGCCGGGATAGAACGCCTTCATCGCCAGGTGCAGCATCACCGCGCTGTCCTTGCCGATCGAATACAGCATCACCGGCGCGCGGAACTCGGCCGCCACCTCCCGCAGGATGAGGATGCTTTCGTTCTCCAGGCGCCTGAGATGCGATGTCATGCGGTGCAAGTGGCCCAAGGCGCCGCCGGAGGCAAGCGGATGGTGGCGCTCTTGCGATGGCGAGCGGGGTTCAGTCGCAGGGCTGGTCCGACGCGGCCGCTAGAGCAGCATCCGATCAATTGGAATCGCTTCGCGATGCCAAGTGTCGGATAAAGCTGCTCTTTCAGACGACAAGCGGAGCATGATCGATCGGATCATGCTCTAGGCTCAACAGTTGCGCCGGACCAGGGTCAGTCGATCCTTCTCGCGTTCGAGCGGGTGCGCCAGGCCGGGTGGGACGTGACGGGAGAGCCCGGCCGCTTGCAGCAGCCTCCAATAGATGCTCGGCCGCGACGCGGTGTCGACCGGCTGCCATTGCAACCGCTGCCCGGTGCATTGTTGCGCCAGATCGGTCCCGCCCCAGCCATAGGGGTCGACCACGGCAAGGTCGCCGACCGGGATCTGGTCGGGGGCGGAGAAACGTTCGGCCTGCCGCGCCAGGCCGGGATGGTCGGCGAACAGGATGGTGGCCGCGTCCATCACCTCCTGGCTGACATGGACCGGCGCGGCGTGGACCGGCCGGCCGGAGGTCAGGAAACGCTCCAGCCCCGGCATCAGGTGCGCGGGCGTCGGTTCCAGGGAGATCACGAGCAGGCAGGGTGCCACCAGCAGCAAGACGGCCGCGGCGATCAGACGCAAGCCGGGCAGGGCCGCGAGCAGCAATCCGGCCAGCGGTGTCGCCAGCGCGATGCCGACACTGAAGTAGCGGGTGTCCGGCGCGATCACGAGGACGAAGGTATTGAGCACGTACTGCGCCAGGAAGCCCACGGCCGCGAAGATCGCGTAGGTCCGGGCAAAGCCGCGCAGGCGGATCGCCAGCACGCCGCCGGCGACGCATAGCCAGGGGGTCAGCAACAGGCCGGGTGATGTGAACACGCGCAGCAGCGGGTTGATCGTCCAGTGCACCCTGATCAGCGAAGGCACGTCCCATCGCGCCGCCAGCGTCCAGTTGAACAGGGGCGAGCCGCTGGTGAAGGTGCCCCCCCGCATGTGTGAACTCGGGATCAGTACGTGGCGGCTGTCGATGACCAGCCGCTCCAGGGGATGGCCGGTCATCACCAGGTAGAACAGGCATTCGAGCGCCACCGGGATCGCGTAGCCTACTGCCAGCAGCAGCACGCCGGCGCCGGAGCGCTGCCAACTGACCCGGCCGGCAGCGGCACGATCGGTGAGCAGGATCAGCACGCTCAGCGCGATCGGCACCGACAAGGCGGTCTGCCGCACCAAGATGCCGACCCCGCCGCACAGCCCGGCCGCGAGCAAGCGGATGGCGCGGCTGCTGCCCGGCGGCCGCGTGGCGGCGGCGGCCATGACCGGCCCTGGACGTTCCCGGCCTGCCGCGAGCGCCGACAGGGTCAGGACGGTGGCGCCGGCGGCGAACACGATCTCCATGACCTCCGGGTAGTAGTTGGTCGGCATCCGGAAGAAGAGCGGCGTGGCGGCGGCGACCAGGCTGGTGCAGAAAGCGGTCCGCGCTCCCGACAGGCTCGCGCCGATGCGCCAGAGCAGCAGCAGCATGATGCCGAACAGGATCGTGTTGGGGACTGTCAGCGCCAGGTCGGACAGCCCGAAGACTCGCAGGCTGGCGGCCAGGGTCACGACGTAGGGCAGCCGGGTACCCCAGTGGTTGGCGGGGACGTTGACGCCTTCGGTCAGCCATCGCTGCGCCGCCTGGACGTAATGCAGGTCGTCCCACCCGGCGAAGCCGGCCGGCATCGCGAGACTCGCCGAGACCGCCGCGATGCAGAGTATTATTGCCCCGGCGGAGAAGGCACGACCGGTTCCGGCTCGCACGTAAGCCTGACTGTCGATGGAACGCAGCTGTGCCGAGGAACGCATGACTTCATCCGAACGATGGAAAGCTTGTTAGTGATTCGCAACTATTCGGACACGGGGACCCGTGTCCGCGCAGGACGCGACCCTAATACACGACAGCGGCATCCGACCAAATGGATTGCGTCTCGCGATGCCCCAGGACGGTCGGAAGCCGGTGGCGGCGGACGCGTGCCTTGCCGCTCGCCTGTGCGGAACGCGGCCACCATCCATGCCTCACCTTTGCAGGAGAAAATCACACACCAGGCCTGGTCGGCAATCTTGCCAAGCGAGCCAGCGCGCAAATCGAATTCTGATAAACTTTTCATGGATACGCCATCCCGAGTACAATATATATATAGGCGGCGGTCATGGTCTCCAGCTCCGTACGCCTCGGTTATGGCAGGATCACCCTAATGGATTGGACGACATGATTCGGGTCGCGGTTCTGATCCCTTGTTACAACGAAGAGGTAACGATCTCGAAGGTGGTCAGGGATTTCCGGGCCAGTCTGCCCGAGGCGACGATCTACGTGTACGACAACAACTCGAGCGATGGCACCCAAGCTGCGGCCCGTGTGGCGGGCGCCGTAGTGCGGCGAGAGATGATGCAAGGCAAAGGCAATGTCGTGCGCCGGATGTTCGCCGACATCGACGCGGATGCCTATGTGCTGGTCGATGGCGACGACACATACGACTCCGCCGATGCGGTCCGCATGCTGCACATGCTGGCCGACGACCAGCTCGACATGGTTACCGGCGCCCGCGTGACCGACATCAAGGCCGCCTACCGGCCCGGTCATCGGCTGGGCAATGTCATCCTCACCGGCATGGTGCGGCAGATTTTCGGCAACAGGGTCAGCGATATGCTGTCGGGTTACCGGGTGTTCTCGCGACGTTTCGTGAAGACCTTCCCGGCGCTTGCCTCCGGCTTCGAGACCGAGACCGAGTTCACCGTCCACGCGCTCGAACTCGGGATGCCGGTGGACGAGCTGAGCACCGCCTATCGCGATCGCCCGGCCGGTTCCGCGTCGAAGCTGCGCACCTATACCGACGGCATCCGCATCCTGCACACGATCGTCACCCTGGTGAAGGAGGAGCGGCCGCTGCAGTTCTTCTCGATCATCGGCGCCATCATGCTGATCCTCGGCCTGCTGCTGGGGACGTCGGTCATCCTCCAGTTCCTGCAGACCGGGCTGGTCCCGCGCCTGCCGACTGCGGTGCTGGCGAGCGCCCTGGTAATGCTGTCCTTCCTCAGCCTGGTGTGCGGGCTGATCCTGGATTCCACCGCGCGCGGCCGCAAGGAGTTCAAGCGGCTGGCTTATCTCGCCGTGCCGGCGATCAGCGCGGGTGTCACGCAGATGCGCAGGGTGAGCTAGGGGCCTCGGTCCGTTGATCGACCCCTGTTGCGGAGACCCGACGATCTTGTGAAGGCGGATACGACGCCGAAACGGCCTTCGATCCGTCCTCCGACATCTGTCCGGGTCGCTTCATAAAATGCGGCGTGCCGAGGCTGGCGCACGGCTGCCCTGGGCGGCTCAGGTCTAAGCTGCTATGTCGGTTTCGCATGCTGGGTCGCATGGGGCACCCGCAAGGAGTGACTGGATGCGACAAACGACCGGACTGGCGCTTTCCCTGGCTGCCCTTTTGGCGCCGGCGTTGGCAACGTGCGCCCAGGCCCAGGCCCAGGCCCAGGCCGAGCCGGCTCCGGTGCTGAAGCGGTTCGCCAACCTGCACGGCAACTCGGTCGTGTTCGTCGCCTACGGCAATCTCTGGGTGGTGGATCGCACCGGCGGCGTCGCCCGCCGGCTCACCGCCGATCCGGGCCAGGACCTCTCGCCGCACTACTCCCCCGACGGAAGATGGATCGCCTTCACCGCCAGCTACCAGGGCAACCAGGACGTCTATGTCATCCCGGCCGGCGGAGGCACCGCGCGCCGGCTGACCTACCATTCCGACATCGTCCCGCATGCGCCGACGCGCTGGGGGCCCGACAACCTGGTCGTCGCCTGGACCCCGGACTCCAAGAGCATCGTGTTCCTGTCGCGCCGGATGGCCTGGCACAACTGGTTCCCGCGCGCCTTCACGGTGCCGGTCGCGGGCGGCCTCGCGACCCCGATGCCGCTCGATCGGGCCGGCTATATGAGCTTCGGCCCCGACGGGCACAGCATCGCCTACACCCGCATCTTCCGCGATTTCCGCACCTGGAAGCGTTATGACGGCGGCCTCGCGCAGCAGGTCTATACCTACGACTTCGACAGCCGGGTGCTGACCCCGATCACTGACTGGCACGGCACCAACACCTCGCCGATGTGGTTCGGGCGCCGGATCTATTTCCTGTCGGATCGCGACAGCCATCGCCGGGCCAACATCTGGCGCTACGACCTGGACAGTCACCAGACCACGCAGGTCACGCACTTCACCGACTACGACATCGACAGCCCGACGCTGGGCGACGCCAATACATCCACCGGCGGCATCAGCTTCCAGCAGGGCGGCCGCCTGTATGTGATCGACCTGCCGTCCGAGACCCTCCACGAGGTGGCCGTGAGTGTACCGGACGACGGCACCCGCACCGGACCGCGGTGGGTGCATGCGGCGGATGCGATCCGCGACATCGATACCGCGCAGCAGGTCGACTACGCGCTGTCGCCGAACGGCAAGCGCGCGCTGTTCTCCGCACGCGGCGACCTGTTCACGGTGCCGGCCGAGCATGGCGCGACCCGCAACCTGACCCGGACCAGCAATGCCGACGAGGACCATCCGGCCTGGTCGCCGGACGGCCGCCTCGTCGCCTACACTACGGACGGCAGCGGCAACCAGCAGATCGCGGTGCGTCCCTCGGCCGGTGGTCCGGAGCGGCTGCTGACGCATTTCGCCAGCGGGTTCTTCTACGCGCCGCTCTGGTCGCCGGACGGCAAGTCGCTGGCGTTCCCGGACGGCGAGCACCGGCTGTGGATCGCGGGCCTCGACGGGTCCGCGCCGCGCCAGGTGGCACGCGATCCGATTGCCGAGATCCACGACCAGGCCTGGTCGCCGGACGGCAAGTGGCTCGCCTACAGCATCAGCCGCAACCAGGTGCAGCATGGCCTGTACCTGTATGACGTCGCCGCCGGCGTTGCCACCAAGGTCAGCAGCGAGCTGGAGAACGATTCCGATCCGGTATTCTCGCCGAATGGCAAGTACCTGTTCTTCGTCTCCGCGCGGCACGAGAACCCGACGCTGTCGGAGACCGAGTTCAACGTCGCCACCATCAAGCAGAGCGGTATCTACGCGGCGACGCTCACCCGCGATGCGGCGTCACCCTTCGCGCCACGCTCCGACGAAGGCGCCTGGCAGCACGACAAGAAAGAGTCGGATGGAAGTTGGCAGCCGGGTGCCGGCAAGCCGATCCATGTCGATCTCGACGGGCTGATGGCGCGCGCGGTGCCGCTGCCGGTGCCGCCCGCGGATATCGCCGCCCTTGATGCGCGCGGCGAGCGGGTATTCTACCAGACCACGCCGCCGCAGATGATCGAGGGCACGCTGCCCGGCGAGAAGCCGGCGCTGCACGCCTACGACATGGACAAGCGCCAGGACGCCACCATCATCGTCGGGCTCGACGGCTATGCGCTGGCCGCCGATGGCGCGCACGTGCTGGTCAAAGCCGGCAGCGACTACACCATTGCGGAAACCAAACCCGGTGGCGGCGACAAGAACAAGCTCGATCTCGGGGGCATGCGGACGCAGGTCGTGCCGACCCAGGAATGGTCGGAAATGTTCGAGAATGCGTGGCGGCTGGAGCGCGACCTGTTCTTCAGCGAGAAGACCAACGGCGTCGACTGGCAGGCAGTGCATGACGCCTACGCGAAGCTGCTGCCGCTGGTCGGCTCGCGCGAGGATCTGAACTACCTGATCGGCCAGGTGCAGGGCGAACTGGGCAATTCGCACACCTATGTCGGTGGCGGCGATGACGGGAATGCGACCGACTGGGTGCCGACCATGCTGCTGGGCGCGGACTTCGCGCTCGATGCGGCGTCCGGCCGCTACCGCTTCGGGCATGTCTATGCAGGCGACAACACCCGCGCCGAGTATCGCAGCCCGCTGACCGCGCCCGGCGTCGGCATCAAGGCCGGCGACTTCCTGCTCGCGGTGAACGGCCGCGAGTTGAAGGCGCCGGTCGATCCGTACAGCCTGTTCGTCGGCGTCGAGGCGCCGGTGACGCTGACGGTTGCCTCGAGCAGCACGGGCCCGCATCGCGACGTGGCGGTCGATCCGGTGACCAGCGAGCTGCCGCTGCGCGAGCAGTCCTGGATCGCGCATAACCGGGCGCTGGTGGATCAGGCGTCGGGTGGCCGGGTGGCCTACATCTACCTGTCGGACATGGAAGCGAAGGGGATGGAGCAGTTCGTGCGGCAGTTCTATCCGCAGCTCGACCGCCAGGCGCTGATCGTGGATGACCGGTTCAACGGCGGCGGCAATATCGACCAGATCCTGCTGGAGCGGCTGCGTCGTGTGCTGGTCGGCATGTCGACCAACCGCGAACGCACGCCGATGACGATCCCGCAGCAACTGATCGACGGGCCGAAGATCTGCCTGATCAACCAGTATTCAGCGTCGGACGGGGATATCTTTCCGTTCTATTTCCGCAAATACGGCCTCGGCCCGCTGGTCGGCATGCGCACCTGGGGCGGCGTGCGCGGCATACGCGGCCTGTGGCACCTGCTCGATGGCGGCTACATCACGGTGCCGGAGGATGCGCTGTACGGCCTGGACAGCCAGTGGGTGATCGAGAATCACGGCGTCGATCCGGACGTGACCGTCGAGGACGCGCCGGGCGAGCTCATGGACGGCCACGACCGCCAGCTCGAGACCGCGGTGAAGCTGCTGACCGACAAGCTGG
The DNA here is from genome assembly GCF_965277665.1 of Lichenicoccus sp. GTDB lineage: Bacteria > Pseudomonadota > Alphaproteobacteria > Acetobacterales > Acetobacteraceae > Lichenicoccus. The sequence continues at coordinate 2,688,632 of NZ_OZ255835.1, read as the reverse complement.
ACCGCGCTCCGACCATCAAGCCCGCACCGCCGCCGCTGCTGCCGGCCTATCCGCCGGCGGATGCGTCACAAAAGTAGGTTGACAGCCGGCTGCTGCCGGTCGCGCGAAGCAGTGCTGCGAGATTGAGACGTTCAGCCGTCGCTTGGGACAGCTACTCTGGGTGCTGACCGGCTGTTTGAAAACGCCTGATGCTGGATGAGAGCGGCCTACCGGGCCGCGGCCGACGTGACTTTCCGAGCACAGCAGCGCAGCGGCCGTTTGGCCGTGAGCAGCGGAGCGGAGGAAGGGTGCGTCGGATCGCCAGCAGCAGGTGTTTCACACAGTCGCTGACCGGTCAGCGTATCGCCGGTCATCACAGGGAGAGGCTTCTGATGGCGTCACCGTCGGGGCAAACGACGATGGACCCCGAGGGCCTGCTTACCCCAGAGAACATCGCCGATCTCGCCCGTGTCATCACTACCGAGGCCGGCGGTGTCAACGAGACCGCGCAAGCCATGGTGGGTTGGACGGTGCTCAACCGAATGAAAAGACATACCTTGACAAAGGTAACGGAGGTATGGGGTCAGTACGCGCACGGCCACTTCTCGACTGCGACGAGCCTCAATCTGGCCGAGAAGATCCTGGACGGCAGCGCCATGGACATCAGTCAGGGCGCTACGCACTTTTACAGCCCGACCTCTATGCCGAAGGCGGAAGAGCGCACGTCCGGCAGTGATGTTCTCGGAGGATTGGAAACGGTCACTGGCGTCACCAAGAATGGAAAGCCGGTGCAGAATTACCGGCCTGGCTGGACAATAGGCTTCGCACGCATCTACGTCCCAGGTGTGCAGGAAAAAGATTTTAAGTTCTACAGGCAGTGATGACCATCAGGGCTACCATTCTATTATGCGTCGCGGCGCTTGGCTTTGCTGCCAGTCGTGACGCCAGGAGGGCGCCTACGTCGCTGGTGGCACTGTGGGACCCGGACCAGACGGCGCCAACCGTGCACGACGTCGCTTCGGCCGCGGCGCGGGCGCACACCACGCACTGCCGGACATCGCCCTGCAAAGCCATCATCGTCATCCATGAATTGGCGGGCATCTGGCTATATGAAGTCGGCGATGCGAATGGCGTTGCCAGCCTCAATGTCGGGAACCGGCCGGAGATCGCCGGCCAACTCCTAGATCGTATACTTCTCAATCATCCCGAACTCTATGTGCCTTTCTGCGCAACGGGTACAAAACTAATTTCACATGTCCGTATTGACTCTGGCCCCGGTGAGATACTCATTCCGGTGTTGCTTCTGGTGAATGGTGTGGACATAGACCTGCGTGACCACGGACATTGTGCGCGGGACCTCGTGGCAGCTCTGCCGAGAGCACCCGCAAACGACGAGATCCGGATCAACGCGCGAGAGTCCTGCGAGAACAGCGATGAAAACCATCATCGCCCTAGAATTGCGTGTACAATTCTGACCGATGGTGTCGACGAGAAGCGATAGCCGTCGGCAGCCGCAAAGGAAGTTCGATGTCAGGCGACGAGTGGATGTTCTCGCCCGGAGAGGCAACAGCCAGGCTGCCGGAGGACCCGGATGTGTTCAGGTTCTGGTATGGCCTGAGGCACGGGACCATGAAGGTCGGGCTCTACGCACCGACCGGCGCAGACACGCAGGGACCTCATAAGCAGGACGAGCTCTATATCGTCATTCGTGGGTGCGGCGACTTCATCAAGAACGGAGAGCGTCGTCGCTTCGCGGCTCAGGACGTCATCTTCGTCGAAGCCGGAGTGCCACACAGCTTCGAGAATTTCTCCGAGGATTTTGCGACCTGGGTGATCTTCTGGGGACCTGCCGGCGGAGAAGCCCTGGACCGCCAGGATTAACCACGAGGCGTCCAGAACGCGGCTTCCAGCTGCACGGTGGTCCTGAAGCAGCGCAGCAGCATCGGATAGCGCGCGTCGGCGCCATGCGAGACGGCGAGGGCGTCGAGCCGCCGGGCACCCTCGTTGGCAAGCGCCACGTAATGCGCTCCGCCATAGACCTCGATCCAGGGCAGATAAGGATTGCCCTCGCGTCGTGTCGCCGGCTCGGCAAGCAGGCGCAGGCCCACTTCCGCATAGCCGATCAGGCAGGCCGACAGCGACACCATCAGGTCGAGGATGTCACCGCTCTGGCCGTAATCCAGCATGGTGCGGGTGTAGGCCAGCAACTCCAGCGATTCCGGCTCGCGCGCCAAATCGTCCTCGCTCAGGCCCCACTGCGCGCAATAGGCGATGTGGAATCCGAGCTCGGTGTCGAGCAGGCCAGCCAGCAGCCGTGCGGTGCCGCGCATCGAGGCGGCGTTGCCGTCCTTGTAGATCGCGAGCGCATAGGCGCGGGCATATTGCAACAGGTAGAGATAATCCTGCACCAGGTAGGCGCGGAACGCCTCGGCCGGCAGCGTGCCGTCCGCAAGCCCGTCGAGGAACGGGTGCCGGACATAGGCGTCCCATTCCTGCGCACAGTCCTGGCGCAGCCGGGTGAACAGACGCCCCGGTTCGAGAACCGGCAGGGTCAAGTCAGCGTGCCGGCGCGCTGCACGGAAAGCTGGCGTTGAGGAACTGCAGCACCCCGGCCGCGGCCGGCAGGCTCATCGCCGCCGGGTTGGTGCCGGACCAGACGACCAGCTTGTCGCGCGCCTGCTGGCGGGTCAGCGGCGGATCGGTGGGCAGGCAGAAGGTGCGCGCAGCCGGCGTCGTCTCGCTGATGTAGAGATCGATCAGGCCGGTGAAGTAGCCGACGCACACGGCATGTTCGCTGCGCGCCATGGTGTCGTCGCTGCTGCTGACGCACATGTCGAACAGCGACTGGAAACTGGTGATCGTCGTCGGCGAGGGGGTCTTGTAGCTGTACGGGCCGGCGCCCTGGTCCTGCCCCTGGGCGGCCACGGGAAGCCAGGCAGCGCCGACCAGGGCGCACAGGCCCGCCATCTTGCTACGCATCGTCGTTCTCCCCTCGGTCGGAGCGGCAACGTGAAGCGCCGCCGCCGGTTGCAACACCGGTCAGGCCGGGTTCAGCACGCCACCCCCCATCGGCGCCGGCACCCCTGTGGTGCCGGGAAAGCTGATCGGCAGCCCAAGCCTGCAGCGCAAGGCGAGATAGGCGAAGCATTCGGCTTCGATCGCATCGCCCCGCCACCCCCACGCTTCGGCGCTGTCGATTGCAACGCCCGTGCGCTCGGCCAGTGCCCGCATCAGCGCCGGGTTGCGACGGCCGCCGCCGCATACCACCAGCCGGGCCGGTCGCGGCGAGAGCAGTGCCAGCCCGCGGGCCACGCAGCCGGCGGTAAAGGCGGTGAGGGTGGCGGCGCCATCCTCCAGCGTCAGCCCATCGGCCATGGAAGCGGTGAAATCGTCGCGGTCGAGCGATTTCGGGAACGGCCGGTCCAGCCAGGGATGCGCGAGCAGGCGTGCGAGCCGCGTCTCGTCGACGCGGCCGGTGGCGGCGATGGCGCCGTCGCGGTCCATCTCGCCTGCATCGTGCCGCCGGATCCAGTCGTTCAGCGGCGCATTGCCCGGGCCGGTATCGAAGGCCGCAATGCCGGCATCGCCGTCCCAGCTGGTGATGTTGCCCACACCACCCAGATTGAGCACCGCGCCGGGCTGGGCCGCCGGCTTGCCAGCAGCGGCCGCGCGCAGGAGTGCGACGTGGTAGCTCGGCGCCAGCGGCGCACCCTGGCCGCCGGCCCGGACGTCGCCGGTGCGAAAATCATGCACGGTGTCGATGCCGGTCAGGCGTGCCATCAGGGCGCCGTCGCCGAGTTGCCGGGTCCGCCCGGGGCGCCCTTGCATCGGTGCGCGATGCAGCACCGTCTGGCCGTGGAAGCCGATGACGTCGATCTCGCCGGGTGGGATGCCGTGTTCGTGCAGGAACGCCGTCACCGCCTCGGCCTGTGCCCGCGTCAACGCCGCCTCCGTCGCGGCGAACAGTCCGGGCTCGGGTCCCTCGAAGTTCCAGGCGCGCGCCGCCGCCAGCGTTGGCGCCAGCAGCGCCTGCACCGCGGCCGGATACGGTGCCAGCGTCCACGGCCCGAACGCCGCAATCGTCTTGCCGTCGCTGCGCAGCAGCGCGATGTCGATGTTGCCGTCGAGCACCGTCCCGGTCATCAACCCGACGGCCCAGGCCGCCTTGTTGGCCGACCTGCTCATGGTTTGGCGGCTGGCGGTGCTGCGAAGAAGCTGTAGGTCGCGCGATACGGAACCCTCGTGCTGCTACCTGCGTGGGTGGCGTCGCACCCGCCCGACGGCGGCAGGCCGCCGCTCGTGCTCGTGCGGGTCACGTATGTCACGCCAGCGAACCGGCCCGCGCCGCTGTGCGATGTCGCCCGCAGCACCAGCCAGGGCACCGCGCCCTCGGCGCTGCCCGACGCCACCACCTCGCCGACCACGATGCTGCCGTCCGTCGCCTGCCAGGCGGGGCCGGCGAAATGGCGGCCGGCCGGTATCCCGGCCGCCGTGGACAGCGTCGCGTCCGGTCCGGTGAGGCTCCAGGCGAACCCGGTTCGCGCGGCCTTGCAGACATAGACCTGCACGCCGCGCGCCCGCAGCTCAATGACGCCGGCCGCCCGTGCGCCGACGGCAATCGCCGCCAGCGCCGCCGACACGCCCAGGACTACAACTCTCGAGTTCGACACCAGCCGTCTCCGATCCTAAGAGCCTGTTTGCAAACAGGCTCTTAGCGCCAGCCCCACTCCGCCGCCAGCGCCAGGCAGCGCTCGCGTGTCTCGATGCCGTCGGTGGTGGCGATGTGGCGCAGGCTGGCCGCCGCTGCGGCATGGCCGAGCGCGAGCGCCTCGTCCAGGGCGCCGTCATCGTGCATCACGCGCAGGAAGCCGGCCGCAAACGCATCCCCGGCGCCGTTCGCGCCAGCGACCAGGTCGGGCGGGATCGCAACCGAGCCGCGCTGCGCCAGGCCGCCATCGCGGGAGAGCGCGAACGCACCCATCGTGTAGTGCACCGCCAGCACCGACATCGCCCCCTGCTCCATGATGACGCGCGCCGCATGCAGGCAGGCGGCGATGTCCGTGACGCCGTCGATGACCGTGTCGATGCCGGCCAGCGCGCCGATCTCGTAGTCGTTCACCACCAGCGTATCGAGCAGCGGCAGGCAGGGCCGCGCCAGCTTTGCCAGCCGATCGGGATCGATGGTCACCAGCTCTAGGTTGGTGCGCAGCCCGGCCTGCCGCGCGGCGCGCAGCACCGTGACCCAGCCGTTCGCGTCGCTGCCGCAGGGCACGTCCATCAGCCGGTGGATGCCCGGCAGGCCGAGATGCAGGACGCGGCCGGTGGTCGCGGTGAAGTCGAAATGCGCGGGCGTCAGCAGTGCGCTGGTGCCCTCCTCGAAGAAATGCGTGCGCCGCCCGCTGCGCTCGGAACAGAACGCGTCGGTCAGATGCGTGCGCGCCTGCGTGGTGACGCGCAGCTGCGCCCGGTCGATGCCGTGCCGGTCGCATTCGGCGATCAGGAACCGGCCCTCCTCGTCATCGCCGACCAGGCCGATGGTCGCCACCGGCATGGCTGGATCGAGCCGGCGTTGGCCGATGGCGAAGTTGCACGCCGAGCCGCCGCCGCGGGTCAGCACGGAGTGCACCGAAACCGACTGGTCCTCCTCGGGCCAGAACGCGATGGTCTTGTTGCGGTCGAAACACCAGCAGCCCCCGGTGACGAAACCTGCGCGCGCTGCCATCGGCTTCCTCTCGCTAGCGGGCTGCCGGAAAGGTAAGGCGAGGGCTCTGCCCTCGACCCGCTGGGGCCAGTCGGCCCCAGACCCCATTTCTTAGGTGAAAGGATTTCAAAGGCGTGCCTTTGATGGGGTCAAGGGGCAAAGCCCCTTGCCTGGAGACTAGGAGACGTCTGCATGCGCCGGGATTGCGCCAGGTATCGCACCGGTCATCAAGCCCACGATGTCGGCCATGCTGGCTTGCTTCGGCGAGGTCAGCATGACGCGCCGGCCGAGGCGCATGACATGGATGCGGTCGGCGACGTCGAACACGTTCGGCATGTTGTGGCTGATCAGCACGATCGCGAGGCCGCGGTCGCGCACGCCGCGGATGAGGTCGAGCACCTGCCCGGTCTCGCGCACGCCCAACGCCGCGGTCGGCTCGTCCATGATCACCAGCCGGCGCGCGAAGGCCGCCGCGCGGGCCACCGCGACGCCCTGGCGCTGGCCGCCGGACAGCGCCTCGACGGCGTTGGTGATCGCCGGTAGCCGGAAGCGCAGCTCGTCCATGTGACGCTGCGCCTCGGCGCGCATGCGCGGCTTGTCGAGCATGCGCAGCCAGCTGCCGAGCGGCCCTGCGCGGCGCAGCTCACGGCCGAGGAACAGGTTCGAGGCGATGTCGAGCGCCGGCGCCACCGCGAGATCCTGATAGACGGTCTCGATGCCGCTGGCCCTTGCGGAGAGCGGCGTTGCGAAGCGCACCGGCTGGCCGTCGAGCAGGATCTCGCCGGCATCCGGCTGCACCGCGCCGCACAGCGTCTTGATCAGGGTGCTTTTGCCGGCGCCGTTGTCGCCGACCACCGCCATCACCTCGCCGGCGCGGACCTCGAAATCCACTCCGTGCAGCACCGCGACATGGCCGTAGCTCTTGGTGATGCCCTTCGCTTCAAGAACTGGTGCTTCGAGAACCGGAAGGGCGTCGCTCATGTGCGATCTTTCAAGTCCGACGCCGCCGGGTGAGCTGGTCGAGTGCGACCGCCGCGATCACCAGGATGCCGGTGACCAGATCCTGCCAGAGCGGGTCGATGCCCTCCAGCGTCAGGCCGTTGCGCAGCACGCCGACGATCAGGGTGCCGATCAGCGTGCCGAACAGGCTGCCGCGGCCGCCGAACAGGCTGGTGCCGCCGATCACCACGGCGGTGATGCTGTCGAGGTTGGCGGTCTGCAGCGCGTTCGGGTCGGCATTCGGGATGCGCCCCAGCGCCAGCCAGGCGCCCAGGCCGTAGATCAGCGCGGCCAGGCTGTAGACCCCGAGCAGCCGGCGGCGCACCGGAATGCCGACCAGGCGGGCGGCCTCGGGATTGTTGCCGAGCGCATAGACCTGCGTGCCCCAGGCGGTCTGGGTCAGCATGTACCAGACGACGAGGTACAGCCCGACCAGGATGATGGTGCCATAGGTCAGCGGCGCGTTGCCGATCCTGATCGCGTTCCCGGTCCAGGCCAGCAGGTCGTCCATCACCGGGAAGGCGCCCCCCTGCGAGATCAGCCGGGTTGCCGCGGTGACGATGCCGAGCAGTCCCAGCGTCACGATGAACGGCGGCAGCCGCAGCCGGCTGACCAGCAGCCCGGCGATGGCGCCGACCGCGGTGCATAGTGCGATCGCCGCCAGCAGGCAGGGCAGCGCCGGATAGCCGACATCGACCAGCTTGCCGGCGACGATGGTGCCGAGCACGCAGATCGCGCCGTTGGCAAGATCGATGCCGGCACTCAGGATCACCAGCGTCTCGCCGACCGCAAGCGCCCCCACGATCACGCTCTGCTGCACGATCAGCGAGAGGTTGTTCGGCGTTGCGAACGTATGCGTGGTCGCCGAGAAGATCGCGCAGAACAGCAGCAGGGTGAACAGCGACCCCGCGACCGGGTTCAGCGCGACCTGCCGTAGCAGCCGTGCGCCGAGACCCGGCGGCCGTTCGCCGATGGTGCTTGCGGCGGCCTCTCCTACCCCCAGCATTTCGACAGGCCCCAGGCCGTGTCGTGCGTCTCGAGGCCGGGGAAGGGGTGGTCGGTGATCGTGGCCGACCCGGTATCGTGCAGGCCGGACGGCTTGGTGCCGTTCTTCGCGTAGTCCACCACGGCATCCACGCCGGCCTTCGCCATCTTGGCCGGGAACTGCATCACCGTGGCGCCGATCGCGCCGCGCTTGACGTATTTCACCCCGAGGCAGCCGCCATCGATCGAGGTCAGCACCACGTCATGCTCGCGCCCCGCGGCCCGCAGCGCGGCATAGGCGCCCTCGGCGGCCGGCTCGTTGATGGTATAGACGACATTGATGTCGGGATGCGCCGACAGCAGGTTCTCCATGCCGGTCTGGCCCTTGTCCTGGGCGCCGTTGGTGATCTGCTTGCCGACGATGGCCGCATCGCCCTCCTTGATGCCGAAGCCCTGCAGGAAGCCGTTATGGCGGAAGGTGTCGACGGTGCCCCCGGGGGTGCCGTCCAGCATCGCAAGCTTCGGCTGCTTGCTGCCGAGAGCCTTGCGGGCGTACTGGCCCTGCTTCACCCCGGCCTGGAAATTGTCGGTGGCATAGGTGGCGTCGACCGCATCCGCGGGATCGGTCGCGGTGTCGAGCGCGATCACCACGATGCCCGCGCGGCGCGCCTTTTCAATCGCGCCGAGCGGGCCGGTGGAGTTGTTGGGCGTGATCAGGATACCTTTGGCGCCGGCGCTGATCAGCGTCTCGATCGCGGCGACCTGGCCTTCGTTGTCGCCGTCGAACTTGCCGGCGCGCGCGATCAGCCGGACGCCGCGGGCGCGGGCCTCGGCCTCGGCGGAGCGACGCAGGGCCACGAAATACGGATTGACCTCGGTCTTGGTGACGAGGCCGACCAGGATCCCGTCGCCGGCCGCCTTCGCAGGAGGTGCCAGGGTGGCCGCAAGGGTGGAGGGGAGTGCTGCGAGCAACGCGATCGCGAGCCAGCCGCGGCGGCTGGTCTGTCTGTCTGTCCTGGTCATGGTGTCCTCCGACGCCGCATCTTTTGTGTGCGGCTGCCACGACCAGAATTAAGGAGCGGGGGCGGAGCTTGTCAAACCTGCGGCCCAGGCCTTGCCAGAGCCGGTCTCGCTGCATCCTGCAGCCGCTGCGCGCCGACGAGCAGCGGCGCCAGCAGCGCGAGCCAGATCACCCGGTTCTGGTAGCGGTCGTGCGGTCCCGACAGGATGCCGGTGACCGCCGCATTGCCGAGCAGGCAGAGCAGCACGGCGGCGCAGAGCAGCGCCATCGGGCTGCGGCGCCTCGCGGCCACCACGAGGCAGGCGAGGGTGCCGGCGACGCCGAGGAGGTAGCCGACGCCATGCAGCAGGCGCATCCAGGGCGGCACGCCGAGCAGGCCTCGGCTCTGCCTTGCCGCCAGGAAGGCGCGGCCCTCGGCGGCCGGGAAATGACGCGCGATCACCGGACCGACCTGATCCGGCCAGGCGTGCAAGCCGTCGCCCGAGCCGAACCGCAGCAGCTGGTGGCCGAAATTGCTCAGGCTGGCGTGCAGGACCTGCAACGGCTGCTCGTGTAGCGCGCGCGAGATGATCAAGCCGGCCTCGAGCGAGAACAGCTTGGCGCCGCCCAGGCTGCTCAGCGGACCCTTGGGCTCCCAGAGGAAATTGTCCGAGCTCGGATACAGCGTCTGGTGCGGCGGCAGCACGTCCACGAACCGGCACAGCTGCCAGTGCTCGGTCGCGCAGTCCCGCTCGAGCACCGCCGCCGCCGGGCCGTCATAGAGCAGCCGGGCCAGCAGGAAGACGTTGCCGAACGGCGACACCGAGAGACGACCGAAGGCGGCGCAGTTCACCGAGCACAGCATGATCACCGCAGCCAGCAGCGGCGACGCCGCCAGCGCCAATCCGCGCAGCCCGAGCGGCCTCGTCGCCCCCAGCAGCTGCCGCGTCGGCAGCAGGATCATCAGCAGCCCGAGCCCGATCCAGAGATGCGACAGGTGGAAGGCGATCATCGCGGCGCACAGGGCGGCGATCGCCAGCAGCTCCAGCGCTGCGAGCGACGCCGGTGCCAGCACCAGGATGGCGAGCAGGATCGTCATCAGGGTGGTGAACAGGTCCGGCATGATCTGGTCGACGAACCAGGGCAGCGGCGTGAGGATCGCGAGCACCGCGCAGAGCGGCAACAGCATGCGGCGCGCGAGCCGCGGCGCGAACGCGCGCATCGCCGCGTCCAGCACGTACAGGGTCAGCAGGGACTGCACGACGATGATCGGCCAGGTGCTGATCTGCCAGTGCAGCAGGAACAGGAACAGGCTGTAGAAGGCAGGCCGGTCCCAGCCGAGATAATGCTGGATCGCCTGGCTGAGATAGGTCCCGCTATCGGCGAACACCAGCGGATAGCCGTTCAGCATCGCCGGCCAGAGCAGGATCACCGCGGCGGGTAGCAGCACCGCGAGGCCGGTCCGGGTCGCGGCCGCGACGGCGGGAGCGCTCGGTTCGGTATCGACTCGAGCGAGGTCGAAATCAGGCCGGGGGATCGTGGCGCTCACGCGATGAGGTCCGGTCGGAGGGTTGAACACGGTGCCCGCCAAAACCGCCGGCAATTCCACCCTAACAGGATGTCATCACCGTAACCACGAAATCTTTACCTCGACTGCGTGTGATCCCTGAATACCGGGCCATTGTGACGCGTTCGACGCATCCCGATCCCGACCGGGTCAGGCGGCGCGGAAGCCGCCATCTACCGCCAGGCAGACCCCGTTGATCATCGCGGCGCCGTCGCCGAGCAGGTAGCAGACCGCGTCCGCCACTTCCTGCGGCTGCACGAACCGCCCCATGGGGATGCGGCTGCGCATCGGCCCCGCCTTGACCGGATCCGACCAGGCAAGAACCGCCATGGGCGTGAGGGTCACCACCGGGTTCACGCTGTTAGTGCGTATGCCGTGCGGCCCGAGTTCGACCGCCATCACTCGGGTCATCGCGTCGAGCGCCCCCTTGGAGGCGCAATACGCGGTGTGGTCAACGATCCCGACATCGGCCGCGATGCTGGAGACGTTGACGATCGCGCCGCCTTGCTTGGCATCGATCAGCCGCCTGGCCACGAACTGGCTGATCCGCATCGGGGCGATCACGTTGACCGCCATGACCGCCTCGAACGCGGCCTGCGTGGTCTCGGTGAAGGGGGCGAGGTGGGTGATGCCGGCATTGTTCACCAGCAGGTCGATCGCCGGCGCATCACGCCGCAACGCCGCCAGCGTGCCGTCGATGTCCGCCAGGTCGGCGGCGATGGTGCGGCAGCCGGTCTCCGCCTGGAGGCTTGCGAGATCGGCGGCGGACCGGCTGAGCGCCACCACCTGCGCGCCGCGTGCGACCAGTCGCTCGACAAGGACCCGGCCGATGCCCTTGCCGGCGCCGGTGACCAGCGCGGTACGGCCCCGGAACTCCTCCCGGTTCGGCTGGGTCAAGCGATCGCCCCGCGGCGGGTGCTGCCCGGGGTCAACAGCACCTTGATGCTGTCCATCGAGCTGGCGCTGCGGATCGCCTCGTCCCAGTCATGCAGGTCGTACTCGTGCGTCACGATGCCGTCCGAGGTCACCAGGCCGCGGGTCAGCAGGTCGATGGCGATCGGATAGCAGTACGGTCCCAGATGCACCCCGCGCACGTCCAGCTCCTTGCGGTCGCCGATGATCGACCAGTCCGCCGAGGTTTCTTTGCCGAACACCGAGAACTCGACGAAGCGGCCGAGCTTGCGCACCAGATCGAGCCCCTGGGTGACGCCGCTCGGCGAGCCGGTGGCCTCGATATAGACGTCGCAGCCGTAGTTGCCGGTGAGCGCCCACACCTCGGCGCGGGCGTCCTGCCGGGTCGGGTTGATGGTGACGTCCGCGCCATAACGTTTTGCCAGGGCCAGCCGCTCGTCCGACATGTCGATCACGACGATGCGGCGGGGGGTCTTGAGCTTGAGCACCTGCACCATCATCAGCCCGATCGGGCCGGCGCCGGCCAGCACCACCACGTCGGCGAGCTGGATGTCGCCGCGCTGCACGGTGTGGATCGCGCACGACAGCGGCTCGATGATCGCGGCGTCGTTGAGCGGCATCTCGTCGGGGATGACGTGCAGGCGCGAGGTCGAGGGCAGGCGCATGTATTCGGCCATGCCGCCGTCGGCGACCTCGCGCTGGAAGCCGAAGATGTTGTGCACCTCGCACATCCAGTACGAGCCGGTGCGGCAGTAGTGGCACTTGTCGCAGGGCACGATCTGCTCGGCGATGACCCGCTGGCCCGCGTGGATGCCGAAATGCTCGGCGGCGCCCTCGCCGAGTTCGTCCACCACGCCGTAGAACTCGTGCCCGGCGATCACCGGCGGCTTGACGTAGGCGCTCTGTGGGCTGGAGCCCCAGAACATCTTCGCCCCCTGCCAGCATTTGCAGTCGCTGGCGCAGATGCCGCACGACGCGATCCGGATCACCGCCTCGCGCGGGCCCGGTGTCGGCCGGGGCACGTCGCTGACCCGGTAGTCCTCCGGGCCGTGGCAGACGATGGCCGTCATCCTCGTGTTCGAGCCTGGACGGGTGTTCGAACCTGACATGATGCGTTCCTCTTACTGCTGAATCTCAGAGCCCGTCTTGTAATGCGCTACGCTGAGCAAGAGTGTCGCATCGCGGCAGCGACGCGACACGGCCGGCGTGCCTTTCGAGAACCGGAGCGGAGCCGCCGTCTGGCGGTGAGCACCGGAAGCGGAGAAAGGCGCGTCGGGTTGCCAGCGTAGTAGCATTATCAGACGGGCTAGGCGGCGTGGGCGGCCTGCTGGCGATGCGCCCTCCGCCAGGCCGATGGCGTCAGCCCGCGATGCAGCAGGAACTGGCGGTTGAAGTTGGACAGGTTGTTGAAGCCGACCGCAAAGCAGATCGCGGTGATGCTGTCGGCGGAATGCAGCAGCAGGTCGCAGGATCGGGCAATGCGCTTCTCGTTGACATAGTGCGTGAAGCACTGCCCGGTCTGCTTGCGGAAGGCGCGGGCGAAGCTGCTCTGGGTGTAGCCGCTCAGCGCCGCCATGTCCGTCTCGCGGATGTTGGCCTGGAAGTTCCGCTCGATATGCAGCAGCACATGCTCCAGCGCCCGGTGGACATAGTCGCCGTCGCTGGGCTGGTAGTGCGGGCTCGACAGACGCCGCCGCCGGCTCGCCGCCAGCAGCCGCATCAGGCCGAAGAACAGCTCCAGCCGCGACGGCCCCCGCGCGGTCAGCAGCGCGGTCATCGGCGCAAACGCGGCCTCGCCGGCCTCGCGCGCGTATTCCAGGCCGCCGATGCTCTCCGCCAGCAGCGGCCGGATCGGGCGCAGCTCGGGGAACGCCGTCATGCAGCCGGTGATGAAGCCCTCGGAAAACTGCAGCACCAGGCAGCGCTGCGGCACGATCTCGCCCGGCGCCACCTCGCTGATCCAGTTGTGCGGCAGGTTCGGGCCCAGGAAGGTGAGATTGCCGGGTGAAAACCGTCCGACATGGTCGCCGACGAAGGACTGCCCGGTGGTGGCGGTGATCAGGTGGATCTCGTATTCCGGGTGGAAGTGCCATTTCACGGTCTTGAAGGGGTAGCCGTGCGTCCAGGCGCGGAAGCTCTCGTCCAGCCTGTGCTCGACCACCTCACGATAGAGACGCATCGCTTCCGTCATCCTCCGCCGGGCCGCCGATCCGAGTGTCTGACCGTCTCTGGGGCCGGCTTGGCCAGCGCCCACCATAGCGTGTGGCCGGCACCGTTGACAGGGTGCGGCGTGACCCGTATAGGCCGCGACTTACTGCCGGGAACGTGGACGGATCCGGTCGGCGAGCCATGTCGCACAGGCAGGCGCGGCGATAACGCGGACCGCGCCCGTCGCGACCACGAGGTCGGGGCCTACCGGTGCAACACCAGCGTCGGACATACCGGTCGCACCAGACGAGAAGGGTTTGCCTGTGAGCAAGCGCCTGGAAAGCAAGTACAAGATCAACCGCCGCCTCGGCGTCAATCTGTGGGGCCGCGCGAAGTCACCGATCAACAAGCGCGAGTACGGCCCGGGCCAGCACGGCCAGCGCCGCAAGCAGAAGCCGACCGACTTCTCGGTGCAGCTGATGGCCAAGCAGAAGCTCAAGGGCTATTACGGCAACATCAGCGAGAAGCAGTTCCGCAAGTATTACGACGAGGCGGTGCGCCGCAAGGGCGACACCTCGGAGAACCTGATCGACCTGCTCGAGCGCCGGCTGGATGCGGTGATCTACCGCCTGAAGTTCGCGCTGACGCCGTTCGCGGCCCGCCAGTTCGTCAACCACGGCCATGTCACGGTGAACGGCCGCAAGGTCAACATCCCGTCCTTCCTGGTGCGCGACAACGACGTGATCGAGGTGCGCGAGAAGTCCAAGCAGCTCGCCGTGGTGCTCGACGCCGTCCAGAACGGCGAGCGCGACGTGCCGGAATATCTCGAGGTCGACCATCGCGCGATGAAGGGCCGCTTCACCCGCTCGCCCAAGCTGACCGACGTCCCCTACCCCGTCACGATGGAACCGAACCTCGTGGTGGAATTCTACAGCCGCTAGCGAGATGGTCCGATAGCGCTACTACGCTGGCCATCCGACGCGCCTGTCTGCGCTTCCGGTGCTCACGGCCAGGAGGCCGCTCCGCTCCGGTTCTCGACAGGCACGACGGGCGGCGCCGGGGGCGCCTCTGACTCAGCGTAGCGCACTCTCGAACCATCTCTCCCGACCTTCCCGGGAAGGCAAGAGAAATGGCACCGGACGGGGACCTCTCCGTCCGGCGCTCTGTATTTAAGGCAGGCGGGTCCGGGGCCGCTCGCCCCGGCGGGTCGAGGGCAGCGCCCTCGCCTTAGTTCAGGGTGAAGTCATGTCCGACGGCGTTGAGGTGATGCGGGGCGAGATCGCGCGGCGGCGGACTTTTGCGATCATTTCGCATCCCGATGCGGGCAAGACCACGCTGACCGAGCGGCTGTTGCGGGCGGGTGGGGCGATCCAGCTGGCGGGGAACGTGCGGGCCAAGGGGGAGCGGCGGCGCACTCGTTCCGACTGGATGGGGATCGAGCGCGAGCGCGGGATCTCGGTGGTGACGTCGGTGATGACGTTCGAGTACGGCGGCTGCATCTTCAACCTGCTCGATACGCCCGGGCACGAGGATTTTTCCGAGGACACCTACCGGACGCTGACGGCGGTGGATTCCGCGGTGATGGTGATCGATGCGGCGAAAGGCATCGAGGAGCGGACGCGCAAGCTGTTCGAGATCTGCCGGCTGCGCGACATTCCGATCATCACCTTCATCAACAAGATGGACCGCGAGGCGCAGGACCCGTTCGCGCTGCTCGACGAGGTGGGCGGCACGCTGGCGCTGGACACGGCGCCGGCGACCTGGCCGGTCGGGCGGGCTTCGGGCTTCGTCGGCACCTACGACCTGCGGGGGCGCGAGATGCACCTGACGCAGACGCTGGCGCAGTCCGATTTGCGGCTGCAGGCGCTCGGCGAGGAACTGGAACTGGTGCGGGGGGCGCTGCCCGAGTTCGACCGGGAGAGCTTCGATGCCGGGCACCTGACGCCGGTGTTCTTCGGCAGCGCGATGCGCGAGATCGGCGTGCTCGACCTGCTCGACGCGCTGGTTTCGTTCGGGCCGCCGCCGCGGGCGCAGGCGACCGAGACGCGTTCGGTGCAGGCGGATGAGGCGGCGATGACGGCGCTGGTGTTCAAGATCCAGGCGAACATGGACCCCAACCATCGCGACCGGATGGCGTTCGCGCGCATCTGCTCCGGGCGGCTGCAGCGCGGCATGCGGCTGCGCCATGTGCGCACCGGCAAGCAGTTCGCGCTGCACACGCCGCAGTTCTTCTTCGCGCGCGACCGCCAGCTGGCCGAGGAGGCGTTCGCCGGTGACGTGGTGGGCATTCCCAACCACGGCACGCTGCGCATCGGCGACACGCTGACCGAGAGCGAGGACCTGCGCTTCACCGGGGTGCCGCATTTCGCCCCCGAGATCCTGCGCCGGGTGCGGCTGGACGATGCGATGAAGGCCAAGAAGCTGCGCCAGGCGCTGACCGAGCTGGCCGAGGAGGGGGTGGTGCAGCTGTTCCGCCCGCAGGATGGCGCGCCGCCGATCGTGGGCGTGGTCGGCACCCTGCAGCTCGACGTGCTGCAGGCGCGGCTTGCGGGGGAATACGGCGTGGCCATCGGGTTCGAGTCGACGCCGTTCGCGCTGGCGCGCTGGGTCAGTGGCGACCGCGCCCGCATGGAGGGGTTCATGGCGGCCAACCGCTCGGCGCTGGCGGACGATCTCGATGGCGATCCGGTCTTCCTGGCGAGCTCCGCCTTCATGATGCGCCGGACCACCGAGGCCAATCCGGGCCTGACCTTCGTCGATATCAAGCAGATCGGCAGCAGCGCCGCCTGAACGGCCGCATCAGGCGAAGAAGCAGAGCAGGATCGAGTGGATCATGCTCAGGCCGAGGCCGTTGCGCTCTCCGGGATCAGCGCGCGGCCCTCGCGGTAGCCGTAATACAGGTAGTGCGGCAGACCGCAGCCGCTCTGGATGGAGATATCCGGGTTGTCTGCGAGATAGGCGGAGCTGTCGAAGGCGACCAGGCGCGGGGGTTGCGCCTCCGAGGCCGGCAGCCGGATCGTGGACAGGCCGCCCGGCACGCTGCGGTGGCGGCGGAGCAGCCTGGCATCCCCGGTCAGCAGGCTCTCGCGAGCGCCGAGGGCGCGCATCTGGTCGGTGAACTGCTCGAAGCGGACCGTGATCCGGTGGTCGAACTGATGCACGTATTCCTCGCGCGACATCAGCAGGTCCTTGATCATGTGGGTGCCCGGCCCGGCATAGCGCCGCATGGCGTCGCGGTCCTCGACATCGACCCGGCGGTACATCTTGCGCCTGGTATGCTCCTGGACGGTCTCGTACGGCTTGTTGTGGAAGTGCAGGTAGGTGAAGTCGGTGTCCCGCGTTCCGACGCACAGCCGCGACTTCGGCTCGTGGTAGCCGCTGTCCAGATCGAGGATCGCATGGCTCGGCAGGAAGCCCTTGGGAAACACCTCGGGGTGGAACCAGTCGGTCTGCGACGGGACGTTGAACAGCGAGGTCCGGATGCCGAGCGCCTGGTCGCACTCCATCAGCCCGTCGAGACCGGCATGGATCGCATCCCGGGTGCAGCTCAGTCCGGTGCGGGTGAACAGTGCCAGGAACTCGTCGCAATCGCACGGCAGCGCGAAATCATAGTCATGATCGCGGTCCCAGCCGTTGATGATGCCGTGCACGATGGCGCCTTTGCGCTCGAACGCCTCGATGCCGACATGCTGCCGGTGGACGCGGACGCCGACCGCCTCGAACTGTTCGAGGATGAAGCAGGTCAACAAATCGCGCGAGCCGTTGTCCAGCACCTCGAGGTTCTCGAAGCCGAACAGGTAGCCGTAGTATTTCAGCCAGGCATCGAGGAGCTGGCCCTCGTCTTTTTGCATCATGATGCAGCGTACGCGCGCCATTTCGCCGTCGACCTGCCCGGTGAGCGGCTGTCTTAGCACTCTTCGCGAGCCGGCGGTTCAGCAATGCGCCGGCGCGGCCGGCACGAAATCCTGCATCACGGCCTTCATCGTGAAGCTGCCGAAATCCATCAGCACCCGATCGGACACGCCGTTCGAGAAGTAGCGCATGGAAGCCTCGTAGTCCGGGCTGATGGTGCCGGCCGCGCGCGAGAAGAACGCGACATGCACCTGCGCCGAGCCGAGGGCTGCGAGCAATGGCCGGTCGGAGTGCGAAGGCGGCGGCTGCCAGCCGGTGATGACGACATAGGTGTCCTGGGCGCCGTCCGGTCCGGTCCCGTCGAACAGCAGCGGGGCGATCGATTTTCGCCCGGCCTGCGCCGCCTGCAGGATCGCCAGCGTATGCGCCATCGGAAACAGCGTGCCCGGCGGCAACGCCACCGTGGCGCGCTGCGGCAGCGTGTAGCCGATGCTGCCGGCGCCGGCGGCCGGCATGGTCGCCTCGCCGCGCACCTGCTCGCTGGTGGCGCCGTTGGCGCGCTGACGCATGTCGAAGGTCAGGTGGCGGCCGTCCTTGCTCTCCAGCGTGGCATAGTCCGACACCAGGGTGGAGGGGCCGCCATCACGGGTCACGGTCTGCAGGCGCAGCTGCTGCTGGGTCGCCCAGCCGGTGCAGGTGTCGGTCACCTGGTAGGTCATGTGACCGGTGGCGGCGACGATGCCGCCGCCCTGCACGTGGTCCAGGCTCAGATCGTAGGTGGCCCGGTGCGCGGCCAGCGTCGCGGCCGAGGCGGCGGCGGCGCACAGCAGAGGGGCCCCCAGCAGCAGGCCGGCAAGCAGCAGGCGCACGCTCACTGGCCCGACTGCTGGGGCGCCGACTGCTGGGGCGCCGACTGCTGGGGCGCCGACGGCTGGGGCTCCGGCTCTCGGGGCCCCGATTCCTGGGGAACCGACTTCAGCGGGCCGCCGACGGTCTTGACGGGGGGCAGGTCGAGCTGCAGCGACAGCTCCTTGAGGCGCCTCGCATCGACCGGCGCCGGCGCGCCCATCATCGGGTCCTCGCCCTGCTGGTTGAGCGGGAACAGGATGACCTCGCGTATGTTCGGCTCGTCGGCCAGCAGCATGACGATGCGGTCGACGCCCGGGGCCGAGCCGCCATGCGGCGGGGCGCCGAAGCGGAACGCGTTCAGCATGCCGCCGAACCGCGCCTCGACCTCGGTCGACGGGTACCCCGCGATCTGGAAGGCGCGGATCATCAATTCGGGCAGGTGGTTGCGGATCGCGCCGGACGACAGCTCGATGCCGTTGCAGACGATGTCGTACTGGAACGCCTTGATGGTCAGCGGGTCCTGGCTGTCCAGGGCGTCCAGGCCGCCCTGCGGCATCGAGAACGGGTTGTGGCTGAAATCGATCTGCCCGGTCTCCTCGTTGATCTCGTACATCGGGAAGTCGGTGATCCAGCAGAACCGGAAGGCATCTTTTTCAACGAGGTCGAGTTCGGCCGCGATCCGGGTGCGCACCATCCCTGCGAATTTCACCGCCTCGGAAGCGGGGCCGGCGACGAAGAAGACCGCATCCCCGGCGCGGAGCCGGCAGGCCTCGCGCACGGCCAGGGCCCGCTCGGCCTCGAGATTGCGGGCGATCGGACCCTGTGCGTTGCCCTGCTCATCGAAGGTGATGTAGCCGAGGCCGCCCATACCCTCGGCGCGGGCCCACTCGTTGAGCTTGTCGAAGAACGAGCGCGGCCGCGCGCCGGCGCCCGGCGCGGGAATGGCGCGTACCGTGCCGCCGCCGGCCGCGATGCGCGCGAACAGGCCGAAGCCGGAGCCGGCGAACGGCGCGGTGACGTCGGTGATGACGAGCGGGTTGCGCAGATCGGGCTTGTCGCTGCCGTACAGCGCCAGCGCCTGCTCGTACGGGATGCGCGGGAACGGGGTAGGGCTGACCGCGCGGCCCTGGCCGAACTCCTCGAAGATGCCGGCCATCACCGGCTCCAGCGTGGCGAACACGTCCTCCTGGGTGACGAAGCTCATCTCGAAATCGAGCTGGTAGAACTCGCCCGGCGAGCGGTCGGCGCGGGCCGCCTCGTCGCGAAAGCAGGGTGCGATCTGGAAGTAGCGGTCGAAGCCCGCGATCATCGCGAGCTGCTTGAACTGCTGCGGCGCCTGCGGCAGGGCGTAGAACCGGCCCGGATGCAGCCGCGCCGGCACCAGGAAGTCGCGCGCGCCCTCTGGGCTGGAGGCGGTCAGGATCGGCGTCTGGAACTCGGTGAAGCCCTGCGCGATCATCCGCGCCCGCAGGCTGGCGATCACGCCGGCGCGCAGCATCATGTTGCGGTGCAGCTTGTCGCGCCTGAGGTCGATGTAGCGGTAGCGCAGCCGCAGCTCCTCCGGGTAGCTCTCGGTGCCGGCGACCTGCAGTGGCAGCACGTCGCTGGCCGATTGCACCTCGAGCGCCTTTGCCCGCAGCTCGATCTCGCCGGTGGCGAGCTTCGCGTTCACGGTGGCGCCTTCGCGCAGCACGACGTCGCCGGTGACCGTGATCACGCTCTCGACGCGCAGCCGCTCGGCGGCGGCCAGCAGGTCGGAGCCGGCCGGGAACACGATCTGGGTGATGCCGTGATGGTCGCGCAGGTCGATGAACAGCAGCCCGCCATGGTCGCGCTTGGAGTGCACCCAGCCGGACAGGCGGGCGGTCTGCCCGGCATCGGTGCCGCGCAATCGAGCGCAGCTGTGGGTGCGGTAGGGATGCATGCAAGTGTCCTGTCGGCAAGAAGGGGAGGCTGTCTGGAAACAGCTGCTGCTGGCGATCCGACGCGCCTTTTCTGTGCTCCGGGGCTCACGGCCAAGGAGGCCGCTCCGCTCCGGTGCTCGAAAAGCCACGCCGGCCGCGGCCCTTCAGGCCGCTCTCATCCGGCATCAGCTGTTTCCAGACAGCCTCTAGGGCAAGAAGCCGCCGCGGTCGGGGACTGTCAATGTTGCTGCGCGCGAGCAGGGCGTCACGGTAAGCCACGCTGCTTTCGTGCCCGGCCATGCGGGTGTAACAGCCTTGGCATGCCACGTCCCAGCCGATCGCCTTATCCCGAGCCGGTGCTCGTCACCGAGACCGCGTCACTTGCCGCCCTCGTCGAACGCCTGCGCCAGGAACGCTTCGTCACCATCGACACCGAGTTCGTGCGCGAGCGCACCTACTACCCGGAGCTGTGCGTCGTGCAGCTCGCAGGCCACGCCGAGGTCGCGGTGATCGACGCCGTGGTGGTCACGCTCGACCTCGCGCCCCTCGCCGCCCTGCTTGACGATCCGGCGGTGGTCAAGGTGTTCCATGCCGCGCGCCAGGACCTGGAGATTTTTCTGTACCGGTTCGGCCGGCTGCCGGCGTCGGTGTTTGATACCCAGGTGGCGGCGATGGTGGCGGGCTTCGGCGACCAGGTCGGCTATGACAGCCTGGTCGCCTCGCTCACCGGCGGCGAGATCGACAAGGCGCACCGCTTCAGCGACTGGTCGGCGCGCCCGTTGTCACCGGCACAGGTCGCCTATGCCGCCGCCGACGTGACCTGGCTGCGCGACGTTTACGAGGCGCTGCGCGCCCGCCTGGTGCGCGAGGGGCGGCTTGAATGGGTGGCGCAGGAGATGGCGGTGCTGGGCGATCCGCAGACCTTCCGCCCCGATCCCGAGACGCTGTGGGAACGGCTGCGGCCGCGCACCGGCAACCGGCGCATGCTGGGCGCGCTGCGCGCGATCACCGCCTGGCGCGACCGCGAGGCGCAGCGGGTCAACATCCCGCGCTCGCGCCTGCTCAAGGACGAGAGTCTGTTGGAGATCGCGGCCACCGCGCCGCGCGACATCGAGGCGCTGACACGCATACGGGGCGTCAGCCGGGGCTTTGCCGAGGGCCGGGCCGGCACCGGGCTGCTGGCGGCCATCGAGGCCGCGCGGGGGGAGCCGGAGGCCGGCCTGCCGACCGTGGCGCGCCGGGACGGGCCGCGCCCGTCGCCGGCGCTGGTGTCGCTGCTCAAGGTGCTGCTGGCGGCCAAGGCGGAACAGCACGACGTCGCGCCGCGGCTGCTGGCCTCCTCCGAGGAGATCGACCGGCTGGCGGCGGAGGAGGCGCCGGACATCCCGGCGCTGCAGGGCTGGCGCCGCACGGTCTTCGGCGACGACGCGCTGGCCCTCAAGGGCGGGTTGGTGTCGCTGGGCGTGGATGGCAAGCGGATCAGGCTGCTGCGGACACCGGATTGACCGTGTTGCACTCCGAGTCGCAGCCGAATCGAGGAATTTCCGGGTGATCGGCGGCCCCGGCTCTGGTTGTCTGAAACGCCAGATAGATTATCGTTAAAATATAGTTATCCACACGACTGGTGGGGGTTCCCCTCGATTCTGTCCACAAGATTTTGTGGTTGGTTCGTTGAGATCGCGGATTTTTTGCCCTATCGTCGGATCTCCTATCCAGGAGGAGCCGGGCGATGGAATGGAACGAGGAGACGATCTCCCGTTTGCGCAGTCTCTGGCAGGAGGGGCATTCCACCGCCGAGATCGGCCGGCGAATGTCCATCACCAAGAACGCCGTGGTCGGCAAGGCGCATCGTCTCATCTTGCCGCCGCGGCCATCGCCGATCCGCAAGGGGCTGGTGAGTGCTCCGGGCGGCTCGGTTGCGGGCAGGGGCTCGCATGCGGCACGTCCGTCGGCATCGATCCGCGCCGCCGCGCGGCCGGCGCCGCCGGCTGGTGCGCCGGTGCGGCTGGTCCCGGACGCGGCTCGCACCGCGGCGCGAGGCTATTCCGGGCTCCCGAACGAGCCGGTGGCAAGCCGCTCTCCAGGGAACCGCTGCAACGTCACCCCGATGCGCCGGCCGGTGTCGGCGCCGGATGCACGCGAGCACGCACGCGATCACACACGCGGCCACACACGTGATTCTGGCGCGGACAACGACACCGGCGGCTATCGCTCCCTCGGCCGGTCCGAGCCGCGACGACGCGGGCTCGCCTGCTGCTGGCCGCTCGGCGAGCCCGGCACCAAGCAGTTCCGGTTCTGCGGCGGCGATCCGATCCCGGGCAAGCCGTACTGCACCGAGCATGCCCAGCTCGCCTACGTGAAGCTGCGCGACCGCCGCGATACCGCCTGACTGCTCAGCCCAGCGAGGCGGTGCCGCTCTCCTTCGGATGCACCGCAGGATGCACAGCCTGGGGCAGCACCGGGGCCGGCGACACCGGGTCGGCGCCCTGGTCCAGCCCGCCCGCCAACGGCGCCTTGGCGGCATCCTGGCCGAAGCTGGTCTCGAACTGGCCGGTCACCTGGCCGCCGGGCTCGACGGTCAGCGAGCCGCACTTCGCACTCCCGATCACCCGGCCGGTCGGGCGGATGGTCAGGGTGCCGGTCGCGGTCAGGGTGCCATCCACCGTGCCGGCGACCTCGGCATCCTGCACCTGGGCAGAGCCGCGGAACATGCCGCCCGGCGCCACATGCAGCTCGATCGCCGCGATCATGCTCGCCTCGACGGTGCCCTCGACCACGAGCCGCTCGGCATCCTGCACCGTGCCCTGGACGCTAATCCCGCGACCCACCACCAGCGTGCGCTTCTCGACCGCCTCGCGTGGCCGCTGGCCGCTGTTCGGTTGCAGGGTCGTGGAAGCCCCGAAGCCACCGCCGGACCCGAGGCCTGGACGCGGCGCGGGCGGCGCCGCTGGCAGTGGTGGCGTCGAGAAGGGAGCACGACCCATGGTTTGGGCCTCCTGTTGGGCTGGGGGAAGCGGGCGGGTTGCCGGGAGCGGACGGCTCGGTGGATCCAGCACGCCCGGCGCCGGCGCACCGGAGTCGCCCCCCGGCGTCTGGGGGGCCGGAGTCTGGGGCGCCGGCCGGTAGGGTGGCATGCCGAGACCGGCGCCGAAGTCGCGGCCGCCGGTGCCGGACGCCGGCACGACGGTCGCCACCGGTCCGGTTCCGGGAGGCGGATCGTCTGGCTTGCGTCGCTTGAACACTGTTCCTGTCCCGATCGTTCGTTGCGACCGCTCTACACGCGCAAGTGGTAGCGTTGCAACGACAAGCTTCCGGCCGGCGCTTGCCGGTGCGGCGGTCCCGGTGATACGCGCAGCCGGGTGATACGCGCAGCAGCCTGATCGCCAAGCCGGGACCCACCGATGCATTTCGCCGAAGCAGCTTTCGATATCACCGGTATCGGCAATGCGATCGTGGACGTGCTGGCCCCGGTACCGGCCGGCTTCCCCGAGCAGCAGGGCATGGTGCCGGCCAGCATGTCGCTGATCGACGCAATCCGGGCGGCCGAACTCACGGCGCTGGTCAATCCGGTTGCGCGCACCGGCGGCGGCTCGGCGGCCAACACCTGCGTGGTGGCGGCGGCACTCGGCGCCCGCGTGGCCTATCTCGGCAAGGTCGCCGACGACGAGGCCGGCCGGGTGTTCCGGCTCGACATCGAGGCGGCCGGGATCGCGTTCCCCTCCGCCCCGCTGAGCGAGGCGACACGCGGCGATCGCGACACGGCGCTCTGCGTCATCCTGGTGACGCCGGATGGCCAGCGTACGATGAACACCTATCTGGGCGCCTGCACCGCGTTCGCCGAGGCCGACGTGCTGGCCGAGGCGATCGCGGGCGCGCGCGTCACCTATCTCGAAGGCTACCTGTTCGACCCGCCCCAGGCGCAGCGTGCGTTCCGGCGCGCCGCCGAGATCGCGCACGCGGCCGGCCGCCACGTGGCGCTGACCCTGTCCGACCCGTTCTGCGTCGGGCGCCACCGCAGTGCCTTCCGCGCGCTGGTGGCGGGTGGCGTCGATATCCTGTTCGCCAACGAGCAGGAGATCCTGTCGCTGTACGAGACCGCCGACTTCGAGGCGGCGGCCCGGCATGCGTCGGCCGACGTGGCGCTCGCGGTACTGACCCGGTCCGAGCATGGCAGCCTTGTCGTGCGCGGCGACGAGCGGGTGCGCATTGCGGCAGTGCCGACCAGGGTGGTCGATACCACCGGGGCCGGCGACGCGTATGCCGCCGGGTTCCTCACCGCCTTGACGCAGGGGCGGACGCTCGCCGAATGCGGCCGCGTCGGCTCGGTCGCCGCAGCCGAGATCATCTCGCATTACGGCGCCCGGCCGGAAGCGGACCTGCGGCAACTCGCCGGGCTCTGATCCGCCCGCGCCGTCCTTAGGGCGCCGGCTGCGCCAGCATCGAAAGTTCCGGCTGCGCCAGCATCGAAAGTTCCGGCTGCGCCAGCATCGAAAGTTCCGGCTGCGCCAGCATCGAAAGTTAAAGCGTGCAATGCGTGCGCTGCACCATTATCTAGCCGCGTAACACCCTATCATTGCAGCCGCTGCCTGGCACCCGGATGATGCGTTCCGGAGGCTCGATGTGCCGGCTGCCCGCACGCTGAAGAAAGCCGGGTCAGACCGTCATGGACATTCGCAACATCGCCATCATCGCCCATGTCGACCATGGGAAGACCACCCTCGTCGACCAGCTGCTGCGGCAGTCGGGCACCTTCCGCGACAACCAGCACGTGGCCGAGCGGGCGATGGACAGCAACGACCTGGAGCGCGAGCGGGGCATCACCATCCTTGCCAAGTGCACCAGCGTCGAGTGGAAGGGCGTGCGCATCAACATCATCGACACGCCGGGCCACGCGGATTTCGGCGGCGAGGTCGAGCGCATCCTGAACATGGTGGACGGTGCCATCGTGCTGGTCGATGCCGCCGAAGGGGCACTGCCGCAGACCAAGTTCGTCGTCGGCAAGGCGTTGGCCCGCGGCATCCGTCCGATCGTGGTGGTGAACAAGGTCGATCGCCAGGACGCGCGTCCGGACGAGGTGCATACCGAGGTGTTCGACCTGTTTGCGGCGCTCGGCGCCGACGACCACCAGCTCGACTTCCCGATGCTGTACGCCTCCGGCCGCCAGGGCTGGGCCGACACCACGCTGGAGGGGCCGCGCAAGGATCTCTCGGCACTGTACGACCTGGTGCTGAGCCATGTGCCGGCGCCGCATCTCGATACCGAGGCGCCGTTCGCGATGGTCGCCTCGATCATGGAATACGACAACTTCCTCGGCCGCGTGCTGACCGGACGCATCGAGCAGGGCCGGGCGCGTTTGAACATGCCGGTGCGGGTGCTGCGCGCCGACGGCACCGTGGTCGAGACCGGCCGGCTGACCAAGCTGCTGACCTTCCGCGGCCTGGAGCGGGTCTCGGTGGACGAGGCCGGCACCGGCGACATCATCGCGGTCGCGGGGTTGTCGGAGGCGACCATTCCGGAGACCATCGCGTCGCCGGAGGTGACCGCGGCGCTGCCGGCGATCCCGGTCGATCCGCCGACGCTCACCATGACCTTCCGGCTGAACGATGGCCCGTATGGCGGCCGTGACGGCAAGAAGGTGACCTCGCGGCAGATACGCGAGCGGCTGATCCGCGAGACCGAGGGCAATGTCGCCATACGCGTCACCGACAGCCCGGAGAGCGAGGCGTTCGAGGTGGCCGGGCGCGGCGAGCTGCAGCTCGGGGTGCTGATCGAGACCATGCGCCGAGAGGGCTTCGAGCTCACCATCGGAAGGCCGCGCGTGCTGACGCGCCTGAATGAGGCGACCGGCGAGCGCGAGGAGCCGTTCGAGGAGGCGCTGATCGATGTCGACGAGGCGTTCTCCGGCGTCGTCGTGGAAAAGCTGAGCCTGCGGCGTGGCCAGATGCAGGACATGCGCCCGTCCGGCGCCGGCAAGGTGCGGCTGACCTTCCACATCCCGTCGCGCGGCCTGATCGGCTATCACGGCGAGTTCCTGACCGACACCCGCGGCACCGGCATCATGAACCGCTCGTTCACCGGCTACCAGCCCTGGGCCGGCACGATAGAGGGTCGCCGCAACGGCTCGCTGATCTCGTCCGAGGATGGCGCGGCCGTGCAGTATGCGCTGTGGTACCTGCAGGAGCGCGGTGCGCTGTTCGTGAGCCCGGGCGAGAAGGTCTATGTCGGCATGATCCTGGGCGAGCACTCGCGCGGCTCGGACCTCGAGATCAACCCGATCAAGGAAAAGAAGCTCACCAATATCCGTGCCGCCGGCAAGGACGATGCGATGCTGCTGACGCCGCCGCGTCGCATGAGCCTGGAGCAGGCGATCGCCTATATCGAGGATGACGAGCTGGTCGAGGTGACGCCCGCGGCGGTGCGGCTGCGCAAGCGCTATCTCGACCCGCACCAGCGCAAGCGGGCCGAGCGCAAGTCCGACAGCGACGCGGCCTGATCCACTCGTTCCGCGGCTTTGCCGGGGGCGCGCCGACCCGCCCGCAATCGCAACGAATGATTGTGTTGTAAATCAGGCAGATTCGTTGGAACCTTGCGATTGCGATTGAACTTTCCCGCACGACGCGGGCGGGAACGCGTGCTATGGACACGCCTGCAAGCAGCATCATGCGATGTGGCCCCTGCAATTTGTCGCATCTCCCAGGATCGGAGACTTCCATGACGCTCACCACCCGGTTCCTCGCCACCGCTTCGGCGTTCGCGCTGATGGCGACGGCCGCTCCGGCTTTCGCGCAGACGACGACGTCGGCTCCGAACACGATGGCGCCGCCCGCCACCAGCACCCCGGCCGCGCCGTCCGCGACCCCGAGCGCCCCGGCTCCGAACATGGCCGCCCCGGCAACCACGCCGCCGCCCGGCGCGATGACGCCGCCGGCCGACACCGCGCCGCCTGCCGCCTCCGCCCCTCCGGCGATGACGGCGCCCTCCACGGCCGCCCCCTCCCAGACTGCCCCCTCCCAGACGGCGCCCTCTGCTGCCGCTCCGGGGGGCACGACGCATAGGCACCATGCGCACCATCACGCCACCGGTACGCACCATCACCACCACCACCACCACAAGAAGCCGAGCACGACGCCGCAGCCCGCGGGCTGAGCCGATCCGCCTCGCGAGGCAGGACGGGCGGATCGTGTCCGTCCGTCCTGCCGATGCCGCTCCCTGATCGGCGGCGCTGATCGGTGCCTGGTGAACGGCTGAGCGGCACGCGCCGGCCGCTGGCACTGATGGGCCTGCTCGGCTTCGCCTCGGGCCTGCCGATCTACCTGACCTTCTTCACGCTGCAGCAATGGATGAGCGAAAGCGGCGTGTCGCTGCGCGCCATCGGGCTGACCGCCTGCATCGGCCTGCCCTACCTGCTGAAGTTCCTCTGGGCACCGTTGCTCGACCGCCTGCCGCCCGGCGCGCTGGCCGGCATCGGCCGTCGTCGCGGCTGGCTGCTGCCGGTGCAGGTGGCGCTGACCGCTGCGATCCTGCTGATGGCCGCGTCCGACCCGCATCGCCATCCGCTCGGGCTGGTGCTGGCGGCGCTGCTGCTCGCCTTCTTCTCGGCGAGCCAGGATGTCGTCATCGATGCCTGGCGCATCGAGAGCTTTCCGTCGCGCCTGCAGGCTGCGGCTCTCGGCTGCTATGTCTGGGGCTACCGGATTGCCATGCAGGTCTCCGGCGCGGGCGCGATTTTCCTGGCCGGCCGCCTCGGCTGGCATGGCGCCTATGCCGCGATGGCCGCCTGTTCGCTGCTCGGGCTGCTGGCGACGCTGCTGGTCCGCGAGCCGGCGCGCCCGAAGGTCGCGGACGCGCCGGCGGGGTGGGACGCGCCAGGCTGGGACGCCCAGGTACGAGCCCGCGTGGTGGCGCCGCTGCGCGACCTGCTCGGTCGGCCAGGCTCCGGCCTGGTCGTCGCCTTCGTGCTGCTGTTCAACCTCGGCACCCAGATGGCCGACACGATGGCCGCCCCGTTCTACCACGCGCTCGGCTTCAGCCGGGACGCGGTGGCGCTGGCCAACGGCCTGCCGGCGCTGGCCGCGGCGCTGCTCGGGGCGGCGGCCAGTGCGGTCTGCGTGGCGCGCTATGGCGGCTCGCGCACGCTGATCATCGCGGCGATGGTGCAGATGGCCTCGATGGGGCTGTACCTGGCGCTCTACCGGGTCGGGCCGCAAACCGCGATGCTGCTCGCCAAGGTGACGCTCGAAGGCTTCGCCGAGGCGCTGGCGACCACCACCTTCCTGACCTACCTGTCCCGGCTCTGCTCGCTCGAATACACCGCCACGCAATATGCGCTGCTGTCCTCGATGGCGCCGGTTGCCTGGCGCACGCTGGGTGGGGGCACCGGCATCGCCGCGCAGGCGCTGGGCTGGCCGGCATTCTTTGCCGGCGCGATCCTGTGCGCGCTGCCCGGCATCCTGATCATGCTGACCCTGATGCGGCGCTATCCGTCCGGCCTGCCGCCGCGCGTGCGTCCCGTGTCCGCCTGAACCGCGCCTGCGGCTGGACGTTGCATAGACTATGGCAGAGCATGATCTAACGGATCATGCTCTGGGCCGGCAGGCTACGAAAGGCTGCGTTCAGGATGGAACGACCACTCGACATCGCATTCCACGGTCTGGAGCACTCGGACAGCGTCGAGGCCGAAATACGCAAGCACGTGGAAAAGCTGGAGACGCGCTACGGGCGGCTGACGGCCTGCCGGGTCTCGATCGAGGCGCTGCACCAGCAGCACCAGAAGGGCAACCAGTTCGAGGTGCATATCATCCTCTCGGTGCCGGGGCGCGAGCTCGCGGTGTCGCACGAGCCGCACCGCACCCGGGAGCGCTACGCCAACCCGGACGTCTATACCTCGCTGCGCGACGCCTTCCGGGCCGCCGAGCGGCAGCTCGAAGGCTACAAGGGCCATGTCCGCGAGGCCGTGTCGGCGCCCAACGCAGCCGCCCTGTCCGGCCAGGTGACGCTGAAGGAACCGGGCCAGGATCACGGCTTCATCCTCAACAGCACCGGCTCGCAGATCTATTTCCACCGCGACAGCGTCACCGACGGCGACTTCGAGGCGCTGCGCGAAGGCGACCTGGTGCATTACGTCGAAGAGGCCGGCAGCGCCGGGCCGACCGCGACCAAGGTGCGGGTGGGCGGCAGCCGCAAGGCGTGATGCCGCGACGGGGAGGGGCGACGGTCGTGTCGCTGACCGGCCATCCTTGCTCGCGCGACAGCCGCACCATGCCCGCTCCAGACTGGGCTCGCTGATCAGACTGGCTCTTGCGGTTGGAGGTCTGTGGCGCTCCAGCTCACGACAGTGACCGGCGGGCACCTGGTCGACACTCCGGGTTGCGGGCTGCCTTGTCGAGAGTGGCGTCATCATCCTGACCGGGAGGCTGTGTCCGCTCTGTTGACGGAGGCCGAAGGCGGTGGCCAACCCGCTCGGTAGTGATGCAGGCCGGCAACACCAGGCAGGTTTCGATCGGGTTCACCCAAATCTAATTCTCTCGGGGCTGTCCGACCTGCTTGCCGAATGACGGTCATGCAACAAAACCACGCCTTTGAACGGAACAGAGCCTGCAAAGCGCCCAGTCGTCAGGCAATCCGGTTTGGAAATCCGTACATTCAGGCTTCGACAACGATCTTGTTGCACTTTTCAGGTGGTTCCTGATCAATCCGGGCTCAAATCGTAAGCAAGGTACCTGGCGCTATACTGGCACACTCTTTGCCTGGGCTTGAGCAGGAGAGCGGCTAGAAACGATGTGAGCAGGAGTTGCCTGGTGATCAAGTTTCGATGGTCGAACACAATGATACTGATCCTGGCAGCTACCGGGACTGCACAGGCGCAGAACCCGGCGCCTCCTGCGCCGGCACCAGGGTTCATGGATGGCTTCTCCAGCGGGCACCCCTATATCGGGGTCGCAGGTGGTCCCAGCATCCTGCAAGACATCGCCGTCGATCCTGGCGATGGACCGCTCGGTCCGGGGCCGGCAACAGAGCGCTACAACCTCGGCTTCATTGGCGCCGGTGCGGCCGGATGGGCGTTCTCGAACGGCGTCCAGGTCGATGTCCTGGGCGCCTACGAGTACAACAGCCTGAACAACCTGGTTAAGGTGCCGGTCCCCGGCTACCAGACAGGTCACCAAGAGAGCTACGGTGGGTTTCTCGAGGCGCTCTATGCCTTCAAGTTACCTGAATTCGGAATCCCGATCACCGCATTCAGCCCGTACCTGGGCGTCGGAACCGGAGCGCTCTGGACGCATCAAACTTCGCCGGAATTCTTGTCCAATGGCGATGAGCACCATATCGGTGGGACATCCGGTGCAAACTTCGCCTATGAGGGGATCGCGGGCGTGGCCGTGCCAATTGCCGCGGTTCCCGGCCTCGCCCTCACCGCCGACTATCGGCTCGTCGGCGTCCACAACCCCGGTGACTTGAACAGCGTCTTCTACAACAAGGTCGACAACGCCATCGTAAAGGGCGGCATCGGACTGCAGAAGGATGTGTTCGTCCACGTCATCACGGTTGGACTGGCCTATGCCTTTGGCGTCGCCGCGCCGCCGCCGCCGGAGCCCGCAACGATGCCTCCGGCGCCGGCTCCGATGCCGGCCCGCAGCTACCTGGTCTTCTTCGACTGGGATAGCGCCGCATTGAGCGCGCGCGCTGCTGAGGTCGTGGCCGAAGCCGCACAGAACTCGACGCGAGTGCAGACTACCCGCATTGATGTTGATGGCTACGCTGACACCTCCCACGCAGGCAGCGAGAAGCGCGGCACCGCATATAATCTAAGGCTGTCGATGAAGCGGGCCTTCATGGTCCAGCGGGAACTGGTCAGAGACGGCGTGCCGGGTGGTGCGATCGAGACCCACGGCTTCGGTGACACCAAGCTGCTGGTGGCTACAGGTCCCGATAGCCGCGAACCGCAGAACCGCCGCGTCGAGATCGTTCTGCACTAATCAGGGCCATGACAGCCGCCTCTGCCATCGCAGCATGGCCGCGAGCGAACCGGAAAACATAGGGCTAGAGCGGAAACCGTCCAACTTGAATCGTTAGGGATTCCCGACGCGGCTGCGATGTGATTCACCATGCAGGCTGGGCAGGGGGCCAGCATGCATGGGGAAGCCACTGTCCACCGACCTTCGTTCTCGGCTGGTTGCCGCGGTTTCGGCAGGCATGTCCCGCCGTCGCGCTGCAGAGCGCTTCGGTGTTTCTGCCGCGAGTGCCGTGCGCTGGGTGGCAGCCGTCAACACGACCGGCACTATCGCGGCCAAGCCGCAGGGCGGCGACACACGCTCACGTCGCATCGAGGCCTTCAGCGGCGTGATCCTGGCAGCCGTTGCTGCGCAGAAGGACATCAGCCTGGTCGAGCTGGCCGAGTGGCTGCGGAGCGAGCATGGAGCCTCGTTCGGGGCCAGCACCGTGTGGCGCTGCCTTGATCGCCACGGCATGACCTTCAAAAAAAACAGCACACGCAGCCGAGCAGGATCGGCCCGCCGTCGCAGCCCGGCGCCGGGCCTGGTTCATAGACCAGCCTGACCTCGATCCACGGCGCCTGGTCTTCATCGATGAAACCGGCGCCTCGACTAAGATGGCCAGGCTGCGGGGGCGTGCCCTTCGGGGAAAGCGTTGCCGTGCCGCGGTGCCACAGGGGCACTGGAAGACGACGACCTTTACCGGGGCGCTCCGCGTAGATGGCATGACCGCCCCCATGGTCCTCGACGGGCCAATGAATCGTGTTGCCTTCCAGGCCTACATCGAACAGGTGCTCGTCCCCACGCTCGGCCACGGCGACACGGTCATCATGGACAATCTGCCCGCGCACAAAGGCCAGCAGGTGCGGCGCGCCATCGAAGCCGCAGGTGCGTCGTTGCGCTACCTGCCGCCCTACTCACCCGACTTCAACCCGATCGAGAACGCCTTCTCCAAGCTCAAGGCGTTCTTGCGAAAGGCCGCCGCTCGAACCATCGACGACCTGTGGGACGTGATCCGCGACGCCTTGCTGACCTTCTCGCCACAAGATTGCGCCAATTACTTCACCGCAGCCGGATATGAACCAGACTGATCGGATTCCGCTCTAGGTCATGTGGACGGAATCGGCCAGGGATTCACAAGACGGTCGATCAGTGATTCATAGCGGGTCGGCAGAAGTGGACCTGTTTGATGCTGACGCGGATGAGCGAGGAGGATTGGGAGATCGTTCTGGAGGTCTTCCGGGGCTGTCTTCCGAGGCGGGGCGAGAAGGCTCGTGATGACAGACGCTTTCTCGAGGCGCTGCATTTCTTCACGCTGCAGAACGTCTCGTGGCGGGCGCTGCCAGCCGAATACGGGCTCTGGAACACGGTCTGGAAGCGGTTCTCGCGGCTGAGCAACAGCGGTGTCTTCGAGGCATTCTTTCAGTCGCTGGCCGAACTCAGCCCCAGAGCGCACCTCGTGCAGATGTTCGACAGCACTACGGTTCGCGCTCATGTCTCGGCCGCAGGTGCAAAAGGGGGCAGCAAAATCAGGCGCTTGGCCGGTCGCGCGGCGGCTTCTCGACCAAAATCCACCTCAAGACCGACTTCGATGGGCAGCCACTCGCCTTCCATCTGACCGGCGGCGAGGCCAACGACAGCCCGCAGTTCCCCCTGTTGCTCGGCATCGGTCCCGACATCAAGCCGCGTGCCGTGCTGACTGACAAAGGCTACGACGCCAAGAGCAACCGAAGCGCAGCACGAAAGCTTGGCATCGTCCCACTGATTCCGGTCCGCAAGATCACCGTCCACAGCCCCAGGCACTTCCCGAGGCTGCTCTACAAAACTCGCGCCCGTATCGAGCAGGCAGTCGGCAAGCTCAAGCGCTTCAAGCGAGTAACATTGCGATGCGAGAAAACCCGGCAGAACTACGAGTCAATCGTGGCCTTCGCCTGCGGCCTCATCTTGTCCAAATCCGTCCACATGACCTAGTGCTCACTTGACGTTCGCCGCACAATTTTTTCAAAACAAGACGCCAGCGCAACGTGTCGGTCAGGGCCGCGCCGACGCACGTTGGCGCGAATCGCATCGGCCCGCGCGGCCCGCCAAACCAAACCCTGATGGTAAAACCTGACGACTCTTCCGTCAGGTTGTTGCCACTGGCCTACCCGTAGCGCGCGATCGACAGGTCCTCGTGCTCGATGTTCGGGCGGCGCCCGCTGATCAGGTCGGCGATCAGCCGGCCGGAGCCGCAGGCCATGGTCCAGCCCAGCGTGCCGTGCCCGGTATTCAGCCACAGGTTGGTCCAGCGCCCGGCATGGCCCACGATCGGGGTGCCGTCCGGGGTGTTCGGCCGCAGCCCGGTCCAGAAGGTCGCCCGCGACAGGTCGCCGCCGCCGAACAGCGAGCCGAAGCTCAGCTCCAGCGTCTCGCGCCGCTCCGGGCGCAACCGGGTGTCGTAGCCGGTAAGCTCCGCGGTGCCGCCGACGCGGATGCGGTCGCCGAGCCGGGTCATCGCGACCTTGTAGGTCTCGTCGTTCACGGTCGAGACCGGTGCGCGGTCCGGATCGGTCAGCGGGATGGTGAGCGAGTAGCCCTTCACCGGATAGACCGGGACCCGGATGCCGAGCGGCCG
Organism: Lichenicoccus sp.; assembly: GCF_965277665.1. GTDB lineage: Bacteria > Pseudomonadota > Alphaproteobacteria > Acetobacterales > Acetobacteraceae > Lichenicoccus. Next base: position 2,655,135 of record NZ_OZ255835.1, on the reverse strand, counting down.
CAGCAGGGCCGGCGTATGGCTGCCGGTCGCCACCAGATAGGCATCCCCGGCCAGAAGCCCGGCGCTGGTCTCCACCGCGCTGATCCGGTCGCCCTCGGTGCGCAGCGCCTTGATGCTGGTATCGTAGCAAAACCGCACGCCCTGCTCGGCGGCCAGCGCCGCCAGCCGCCGGGTGAACAGGTGCGCGTCGCCGCTCTCGTCGCCGGGCAGCCGCAATCCGCCCTTCAGCAGCGGGCGGACCCGGCCCAGGGCGGGTTCGGCGCGCACGATGCCGTCCACGTCGAGCAGCTCGTGGGCCACGCCGCTCCCGGCCAGGATGCGCATGTCCTCGGCGGCGTGGTCGAGCTGCGCCTGGGTGCGGAACAGCTGCACCAGTCCGCGCTGGCGGTCGTCGTAGGTGATGCCGGTCTCGTGGCGCAGGTCGCCCAGGCAGTCGCGGCTGTATTCCGCGATCCGCAGCATCCGGCTCTTGTTGCGGTCATAGGCCTCGGCGGTGCAGTTCCGCAGCAGCTGGATCATCCAGCGGAGCATCGCCGGGTCCAGTCGCGGCCGGATCACCAGCGGGCTGTGGCGGCCGAGCATCCAGCCGAGCGCCTTGCGCGGCAGGCCGGGTGCGGCCCACGGCGTCGAATAGCCGGGCGAGACCTGGCCGGCATTGGCGAAGCTGGTCTCCATGCCGGCCTGCGGCTGGCGGTCGATCAGCTCGACCTCGTGGCCGAGCCTGGCCAGATACCACGCCGAGGTCACGCCGATCACGCCGCCGCCGAGCACGATTACTTTCAAGGCGCGTGCTCCTGCTGCCCGACATAGCGCCGGTGGTGGCGGGCGCCGAGCGCAGTCAGCATCTCGTAGCCGATCGTGCCGGCCGCGGCCGCCGCGTCGTCGAGCGGGCGATGCGGTCCGATCAGGTCGATCAGGGAACCGGGCGGTAGAGCCTGCGCGCCGAGGATGGTGACGTCCAGCGCCAGGCAGTCCATCGAGATGCGGCCGACGATCGGCAGCGGCCGCGGATCATCGGGCCGGGTGGCAACGCCGCCGCCGCCGGCGCGCAGGAAGCCATCCGCGTAGCCGACGGCCAGGGTCGCGATCCGGCTGTGCCGCGTTGCGACGAAGCCGGCGCCATAGCCGACGCTGGCGCCGGGCACGATCCAGCGCGTCTGCACGATCCGCCCCTGCAGGCGCACGACCGCCCGCATCGGGTTCGGACCGGGCCCGGGATTGACGCCGTACAGCGCCGCCCCCGGCCGCACCATGCCGAGATGCCAGGCCGGCCCGAGCATGATGCCGGACGAGGCGGCGAGGCTGGCTGCGACCGGGCCGAGCACGCCGCGCAGCGGCACCTGCTGCGCCAGGAGGCGATCGAGCTGCAGGCGGTTCATCGGGTGCTCCGGGGTGTCGGCGCAGCCGAGATGGCTCATCAGCAGCGTCGGCCGGATGCCGTCGAGCCGGCGTGGCTCGTCCTCGAGCTGCAGCAGGTCGGCCTCGGAAAGGCCGTAGCGCGACATGCCGGTGTCGGTCTGGATCACCGCATCCAGGCGCCGGCCGAGCCGCATCGACAAGGCGTGCCAGTCCGCGATCTGCTCCAGGCTGTTCAGCACCGGCACCAGCCGGTGGCTCTCGAACGCGGCCGCGGTGCCCGGGAACGGCCCGTTCAGGATGTGGATGCTGCTGTCGTCGGCCAGGTGCGGCCGCAGGGCGATGCCCTCGCGCAGCTGCGCCACGAAGAACTCCCGGCAGCCCTCGCGCTGCAGCCGCTGCGCCACGGGGGCGGCGCCGAGGCCATACCCGTCGGCCTTCACGACGGCGGCACAGCGTGCAGGTGCTGCGCGATCGCGCAGCAGCCGGTAGTTGGCCGCCAGCGCCTCGAGGTCGATGGTCAGCAGGCCGGCCGCATACGCGGCCGCCTCTGGGCCATCTTGCGGGTTCTGCCGATCGGTCTGCGGAGTGCGGCTCACGCGGCGGCAGGGCGCGGCGCATGCCCGGCCCCCGCCAGGCTTCCCGGCGCATCCCTGCTTCCCGGCGCACCCTTGCTGGTCGAATATTCGAAATGCAGCGCGGTGTGCGGATGCACGATCGGGTGGATCGCGTGCGCCGCCATCGCGCCCTCGCTGAAGCCCTGCAGGATCAGCTTCAGCTTGCCCGGATAGGTCGCGACGTCGCCGATCGCGAACACGCCGGGCAGCGAGGTCTCGCAGGTGCTCGGCGCGACCTGGATGTGGTGCAGGGCGGATTGCAGCCCCCATTGCGACACCGGGCCGAGGTCGGTGGACAGGCCGAAGAAGGCGAGCAGATGATCGGCCTCGATGCGCCGCCGATCGCCCTCCAGGGTGGCCACCTCGACCGAAGCGAGCGTGCCGCCGTCACCGTGCAGCGCGTGCAGCTGGTATGGCACCACCAGCTCGATCGGACCGCCGGGCCCCGACGCGGCCTCGAGCTGGGCGAGGCGCTCGGGCGCGGCCCTGAACTTCGCGCGCCGATGGATCAGGGTGATGTGAAGCGCGATCTCCCGGAGCTCCAGCGCCCAGTCGATCGCGCTGTCGCCACCGCCGGCGATTACCAGCCGTTTGCCGTGGAAGGCCTCCTTGCGGCGCACGTAATACTGCACGCTGCCGGTCTGCTCGTAGGCCGCCAGCCCCGGCAATGGCGGCCGGTTCGGCCCGAAGGCGCCGGCGCCGGCGGCGATGATCACCGCGCGCGCGTGGATGCTGTCGCCGTGGTCGGTGCCGAGCGAAAAGGCGCCCCGGCTGCCCTGCAGCCGCTCGATGCGTCGGCCGAGCAGGCGCGGCACCGCGAACGGCGCGATCTGCTGCTCGAGCGCCGCGACCAGGGCGCCGGCCTCGATCGCCGGGTGGGCCGGGATGTCGTAGATCGGCTTTTCCGGATACAGCGCCGCGCACTGGCCGCCCGTCTCGTCCAGCGCGTCGATCAGCACGGTGCCGAGCCTGAGCATGCCGCACTCGAAGGCGGCGAACAGTCCGGCCGGTCCGGCGCCGATGATCGCCACGTCTGCCCGCAAGGTTGCCGCCTGCACCGTTTCCGCCATGCCGTTCCCTCGCTCCGAATGCACCGCGACCGATAGACCCGCCTGGCCGCCTGCTGCCGACTACATTGTGGAGCCGGCCGGCGCTACGGCAAGATGCCGCCATGAGCGAGAGCGACTCCGGCACGTGGCAACTGGCGCTCGCGACGCTGGCCGATACGGAGGCGCTTGGGCGCCGCATCGCGGCCAAGCTGCGCCCAAACGACAGCGTGCTGCTCGATGGCCCACTCGGCGCCGGCAAGACGACGCTCGCCCGCGCGCTGATACGCGCTCTTTGCGATGATCCGTGCATGGACGTGCCGAGTCCCAGCTACACGCTGGTTCAGGCGTACGAATCGTCGGCCGGAACGGTGTCGCATTTCGACCTGTGGCGGCTGGACGGTCCGGCCGGCCTGCCGGAACTTGGCTGGGACGAGGCACGCGACGGCATGGTGGTGGTCGAATGGCCCGACCGCCTGCAATCGCTGAGACCGCACGATGCGCTCGTCGTGCATCTCGAGCCGGTACCGGGCGATGAGGGTCGGCGGTCGGCAACGCTCTCCGGCTGGCCCGGACGGTGGGGTCGGGGACCCGGATGAAGGACCTGTTCGGGCCGCGCGCCCGCACCAGCCCGACCGGCGCGGTGCTGCTGGCCGCCGGCTTCGGCCGACGCATGCGGCCGCTGAGCGAGCAGACCCCGAAGCCGCTGCTGATGGTGGCCGGCCAGCCGCTGCTCGACCACGCGCTCGACCGGCTGGATGCCGCCGGCGTCGAGGCGGTGGCAGTGAACGCGCATTTCCGGTCGGACGAGATCGAGCGGCATCTGCTGGCCCGGGCGGCGCGCCGGACCGGCCGGCCGCGCACGACGCTGATGCGCGAGCCGGAACTGCTCGATACCGGCGGCGGCGTGCTCGCCGCCCTGGCCGACGGCCTGGTGGGAAACGCGGCGCCGTTCTTCGTGGTCAACGGCGACAGCTTCTGGCTTGACGGGCCGCGGCCGGCGCTGACCCGTCTGGCCGAGGCGTTCAACCCGGCGCGCTACGACGTCATGCTGCTGGTCAGCCGGATCGCCTGGGCGGTCGGCGAGGTGGGCGCCGGAGACTTCGCGATCGACGCCGACGGGCTGGTGCGTCGGCGCGACGAGAACGAGATCGTGCCGTACGTGTTCGCGGGCGTGCAGATCGTTTCGCCGCGGCTGTTCGCCGGCATCGGCCGTGGCAGATTCAGCATGAACCTGCTCTGGGACCAGGCCATGCGCGCCGGCCGGCTGCGGGCGGTGGTGCATGACGGGCCTTGGTTCCACCTCTCGCGGCCGTCCGACATCGTGGCCACCGAGCGTGCCCTGCGCGATCCGAACTTCGGGCCACCCAACACGTGAGCCACGATCCGGAGCGGCACCCCGTCATGGCGAACGTGGCTTCGATCGCGGGCCACCTGGCCTTCCTCGATGCGCTGGCCGCAGCCTGGCTGAGCCAGGCCGGCGGCGACCCCGAGGCGGTAGGGCGCGGCATGATCCTGTTGCCGACACGGCGCGCGGCACGGGCGCTGACCGAGGCGTTCCTCCGCCTGGCCGCCGGGCGCGTGCTGCTGCTGCCGCGCATCCTGGCGGCCGGCGGCCTCGGCGAGGCGCCGCTGGCGCTGGCCGGCGCCCTGGACCTGCCGCCCGCGGTCGAGCCGATGCAGCGCCTGACGGTACTGGCGCGGATGATCCTGGCGGCCGGCAACCATTTCGGCGTGGCACCCACCGCCGACCAGGCCTGGCTGCTGGCGCGGTCGCTGGCGGAGCTGATGGACGAGGCCGAGCGCGCCGAGACCGACCTGGCCGCCCGGCTGCCGCATCTCGCCGAGAGCCATGCCGAGCACTGGCAGAAGACGCTGGATTTCCTGCGGATCGTCACCGAGGCTTGGCCGCTCTGGCTCGAGGAGCATGGGCTGATGAACCCGGTGGCGCGGCAGAACGCGCTGCTGCGGGTGCAGGCCGACGCCTGGGGGTCCGCGCCGCCTTCTCCCGCCGGCGAGCCGGTTTGGGCTGCCGGCTTCACCGTCGCCAGCCCGGCGCTCTGCAGCCTGCTCGCCGCCATCGCCCGTCTGCCGGCCGGACGGCTGGTGCTGCCCGGCCTCGACCGGTCGATGGACGAGGCCGACTTCGCCAGCCTGCCCGACAGCCATGCCCAGTCCGGCCTGCGACACCTGCTGGCGGCGGTCGGGGTGACCCGGGAGGCGGTGGCGGACTGGACCGGAGCCTCGGCCGTACCGTCCGGACGCCTCCGTGCCCTGCAGGCGGTGCTGCTGCCGGAGCAGGCGCTGGGCGACTGGCTGTCCGCGACCGGGCCCGCCCACCTCGCCGGCGTGAGCCGGCTGGATGCTGCTGACCAGCAGGAGGAGGCTGCCGCGATCGCGCTGGTGCTGCGCGATGCGCTGCAGACGCCCGGGCGCCGCGCGGCGCTGGTCACCCCGGATCGCGGGCTCGCTGCCCGTGTGGTGGTCGAACTGACCCGATTCGGGGTGCTGGTGGACGACAGCGCCGGCGAGCCGCTGCTCGCGACGCCGCCGGCGATCTTCCTGCGCCTGCTCGCCGAGGCCTGCTGCGGCGGGCTGGCGCCGGTGGCGCTGCTGGCCCTGCTCAAGCATCCGCTCGCCGCCGCCGGCCGGCCGGGCGCCGAATGCCGCAGGCTGGCGCGTTTGCTCGAACTGGCCTGCCTGCGCGGGCCGGCCCCGGCGCGCGGCTTCGACGCGCTGCGTGTCGCCCTGCGCCGGGCCGAGGGCGACACGCATACCAGGGTGCCAGAACCCCAGGCGCTGCATGGCTTCCTCGACGACCTGCAGCAGCGCCTCGCGCCGCTGCTGGAGCTGTGCCGGCAGTCCAGGGCGGTGCCGGTGCCCGACCTGCTGGACGCGCTGATGCAGGCGGGCGAGGCGCTGGCGCAGACCGATGCGCTGTCCGGCGCCGAAATCCTGTGGTCACTCGAGGAGGGCAACGTCCTGGCCGGGCAGCTCGCGGCGCTGGCGCAGCATGCCGCACTGCTGCCGCCGCAAGGCCCGCGCGTGCTCGCCGGCTTGCTGGACGCGGCCCTCGCGGGTGTCGCGGTGCGCAGCAGGCGGGCGTTGCGCGGCCGCCAGGCCGGGGCCGAGCATCCGAGGCTGTTCATCTGGGGCCTGCTGGAGGCACGGCTGCAATCGGTCGAGCTGGCGGTGCTGGGTGGCCTGGTGGAAGGCGTCTGGCCGCCCTCGGCCGATCCGGGGCCGTGGATGAGCCGGCCGATGCGCATGCAGGCCGGGCTGCCGTCGCCCGAGGAGCGGATCGGCGAGTCGGCGCATGATTTCCTGTCGGCGTCGTGCTGCGCGCCGGAGCTCGTGCTGTCGCGGCCCGGCCGCCGCGACGGCGCGCCCGCGGTGCCGGCGCGCTGGCTGGTGCGTCTTGACGCCTGGCTGCAAGGGCGGGACCAGGCGCTGGAGCAGCATCCCGCGCTGTCGTGGCTACGCCGCATCGACCAGCCGGAGGGCGCGCCGCGGCCGGTGGCGCCGCCCAGGCCGTGCCCGCCGGTGGCGCTGCGGCCGCGACGCCTCAGCGTCACCGAGATCGAGACCTGGATGCGCGACCCGTATGCGATCCATGCCCGCCACGTGCTGAAGCTGGCAGCACTCCGGCCGCTCGAGGAGGCCGCCGACGCCGCGGACTACGGCACCATCGTGCATGAGGCGCTGTCGGTGTTCCTGCGGGCGTATGGCGCCGCCTGGCCGGCGGATGCGGACCTGCAGCTGCAGCGGGCCTTCCTGCAGGCGCTCGATGCGGCGGCCCTGCGCCCGGCGCTGGCGGCCTGGTGGCGGCCGCGCCTGCTGCGGATTGCCGGCTGGGTGGCGCAGACCGAGGCTGACCGGCGTGCCCGGCAGGCGCCGGTGCGCATCGCCTCCGAGTGCGACGGCCGCGTCGCGCTGCAGGCCCTGCCGGGCGGCGACTTCGAGCTGCGCGGGCGCGCCGACCGCATCGAGGTCAATCCTGATGGCAGCCTGTGCCTGCTCGACTACAAGACCGGCACGCTGCCGACCGGGCCCGCCGTGCTCGAGGGATGGTCGTCGCAGCTGGTGCTGGAGGCGGCGATGGCGCGGCTCGGCGCCTTCGGCCCGGAGCTCTCAGGCGAGACCAGCGAGCTGGCCTACTGGCGGCTGTCCGGCGGCCACGAGCCAGGGCGCGAGATGCGGCCGGTCAAGGCTGCGGCAGACCTGCAGGAGCTGGTCGGCCGCTGCTGGGAGGCTCTGCGCGGCTTGATCAACGAGTATGACAACCCGTCGCAGCCATACCTGTCGCAGCCGCGCCCTGGTTCGGTGCCGCGCTTCACCGACTACGCGCTGCTCGCCCGGGTTGCCGAGTGGAGTGCGGCGCAGGAGGACGGCGAGTGAGCGGCCTCCCGGACGATGATCTCACCCCGGTCGCCGAAGCCAACCGACAGCAGATCCTGGCTTCCGACCCGCAGGTCTCGGTCTTCGTCTCGGCATCCGCCGGCAGCGGCAAGACCAAGCTGCTGATCGACCGGCTGCTGCGGCTGATGCTGCCGCGACCCGCGCGTCCCGAGCGCCTGCAGCGTGACGCCGAACCGGGTGCGGCGGTGGTGCCCGACCCTGTCTTGGTCGTGGGCACCAATCCCGCCCGCATCCAGTGCCTCACCTTCACCAAGGCGGCCGCCGCGGAGATGTCGATCCGCCTGCAGCGACGGCTGGGACGCTGGGTGACGCTGGACGATGCGGCGCTCGACCGCGAACTCGCCGCCCTCGACGTGCCGCCGGAGGCAGCGACGCGGGCGGCGGCGCGGGCGCTGTTCGCCCGCGTGCTCGACCTGCCGGGTGGCATGCGGATCGGCACCATCCACGCCTTCTGCCAGTCGCTGCTGCGTCGGTTCCCGCTCGAGGCGGCGATCAGCCCGCATTTCCGGCTGGCCGAGGATACCGACGCGCGGGTGGCGCTGAACGAGGCGGTGGAGATGGTCCTGGCCGCCCGTGCCGGCCCGGACCCCTCGCTCGGGCTGCTCGCCGGGCAGATCGGCGCCGGCGACTTCGCGTCGCTGGTCGGCAAGCTGCAGGCGGCCTCCCGGGCGCCGGGCGATGGCAGCCTGTCCGATCTTGCCGCCCTGTCTGCGGAGGCGCTGGGCGATGCCCTGTGGCGCGCCACCGGCGTCGCCCAGCGCGACGAGAGCGAGGTGCTCGCGCAAGCGGTCGCGTGGCCCGGCGAGGCGCACCTGCGGGCGATGCTGGAACTGGTGCAGCAGCATGGCGCCAGCGGTGCGCGCGGCAAGGTGCCGGCCTGGCTCGACTGGCTGGCACAGGACGCGCCGGGCCGTGCCGCGGCCTGGGGACAGTGGCGCGGGCTGTTGCTGACCCAGGCCGGCGAGGCGCGCAAGCCGGGCGGCATCTTTGCCGGCAACTTCATGAAGCAGCACCCGCAGATCGCGGACGCTCTCGCCGCCGAGGCGGAGCGCGTTCTGGCGGTCGAGGACGCCGTCCGGGCGCTGCGCATGGCGGAGCTGAGTGCGGCGCTGCTTGCCGTCGCGCTGCCGATCCTGGGCCGGCACGCCGCCGGCAAGGCCGAGAGCGGCATGCTCGACTACGATGACCTGATCGCGCGCACGCTGGCGCTGCTGGACGATCCAGGGGTCGCCTGGGTGCTGTACAAGCTCGATGGCGGCATCGACCACCTGCTGCTCGACGAGGTGCAGGACACCTCGCCGCTGCAATGGCAGATCGCCTGGGCGCTGACCGTGGAGTTCTTCGCGGGTTCCGGCGCCACGCCGTCTGTCGGCCCGGGCGGGGGTGACGAGCGGCCGCTGCCGCGCACGATCTTCGCGGTCGGCGACTTCAAGCAGTCGATCTATTCGTTCCAGGGCGCCGATCCCGGCCAGTTCCATGGTTGGCGCGAACGCTTCCGCGCCCGCGTCACCGACGGCGGCGAGACCTGGCGCGAGCCGTCGCTGACGGTGTCGTTCCGCTCGGTCGAGCCGGTGCTGCGGCTGGTGGATGCGGTGTTCGCCGATCCCGCGGCCGCCCGCGGCGTTGCCGAGCCGGGCCAGGGACCGCAAGGCGGGGGTCCGCTGCTGCGGCACCGCGCATCCCGGGCCCACGAGCCGGGCCGCGTCGAGCTGTGGCCGCTGGCGCCGCGGGAGGCGGCGGATCCGGGTCCCGGACCCTGGGAGGCGCCGGCGCGCAACGCGGGCCAGCGTTCGGCCCCGCAGCGCCTCGCCGAGAGCCTCGCGCGCTGGATCGCCGGCGAGATCGGGCGCCCGGCGATGCCCGGCGCCGCACCGCTCAAGGCTGCCGACGTGCTGGTGCTGGTGCCCCGGCGCAGCGCGTTCGTGCGCTCGCTGATCCGCGCGCTCAAGACGCAGGACGTGCCGGTCGCGACCCTGGTGCGCACCGGGCTGGTGGACCAGGTCGCGGTGCAGGACCTGCTGGCTTTGTGCGATGCGCTGCTGCTGCCGCAGGACGACCTGACCGTCGCCGCGGTGCTGACCGGGCCGCTCGGCGGCCTCACCGACGACGCCATGATGCAGCTCGCGACCACGCGCGCGGGCCTGAGCCTGTGGGACAGCCTGCGCGACCGCCATGCGACGCGGCCGGACTGGTCGCAGGCCTGGACCATGCTGGCCGGCCTGTTCGGGCGGGTGGACTACGCCTCGCCGTATGCGCTGCTGGGTGAGGCCTTGGGACCTGGCGGCGGCCGCGCACGCCTGCTGGCGCGGCTGGGCCCGGAGGCAGCGGAGCCGGTGGACGAACTGCTGGCGGCGGCGCTGCGCTACGAGGCGGCGCATGCGGCGTCCCTGCAGGGATTCCTGCACTGGATCCGTACGTCCGAGGCGACCATCAAGCGAGAGCCCGACAGCGCCGGCGACGCCGTGCGGGTGATGACCGTGCATGGCGCCAAGGGGCTGCAGGCGCGGCTCGTGGTGCTGCCCGACACGCTGTCCAGGCCGCCGAGCGACGAGACGTTGCTGTGGACCCGGGATCCGCTGACCGGCACCGAGCTGCCGTTCTGGGTGCCGCGCGCGGAACTGGCCTGCCTGCCGACGCGGGCGCTGAGCGAGGTGCTGCGCGCGGCCACCGTCGAGGAGCAGAACCGCCTGCTCTACGTGGCGCTCACCCGTGCCAGCGACCGGCTCGTGGTCTGCGGCTGGGCGGGCAAGGCACCGCCGCCGGAGGATTGCTGGTACGAGCAGTGCCGGCGTGGCTTCGAGCGCGCCGGCGCGGTTCCGGCGCCGTTCGAGGCCGGCTGGCCGGGCGAGCGGCTGCTCCTCGAGAGCCTCGCGCCGGCGAGCCTGGCGCCACCGGCCGCCCCGGCGCCGCCGCCGCCAAGCCTGCCGGACTGGCTGGGCCGGGCGCCGGATTGGCGGCCGACGCCGCCGCCGGCCGAACCCCCTGTCCCCAACCCGCTGGCGCCGAGCCGGCCGGACGATGTCGGGTTCGGCCCACGGCCCGCGCTGCGCTCGCCGCTCGCGCGCGAGGGCTCCGGCGTCGCCCCCGGAGCCAGCGCTCGCGACAGCGCGCTGCGGCGCGGGCGGCTGATGCACGTGCTGCTGCAGCATCTACCCGGCCTGCCGCAGGCGGATCGCGCCGCGGCGGCCGCCGCCTACGCGGCGCACCGGTCGCACGGCCTGGATGCGTTGCAGGCGCGCACGCTGGTGCGGCAGGCCCTCGAGGTGATCGCCGAGCCGCGTCTCGCGACGCTGTTCGGTCCCGCCGGTCGTGCCGAACAGCCTCTGGTGGGTCTGGCGGAAGGCGTCGTCGTGGCCGGCCAGGTCGACCGGCTCTGCGTCGAGCCCGACCGGGTCACCGTCTGCGACTTCAAGACCGGGCAAGCGCCACCCGCGGCACCCGAACAGGTGCCGCTGCTCTACCTGCGGCAGATGGCGGCCTACCGGGCTCTGCTGCGCGCGCTGTATCCAGGGCGGACCATCTATTGCCTGCTGGTCTGGACCGAGGGGCCGGCGGTGATGCAGCTGCCCGACACGGCGCTCGACCGGTATGGGCCGGGGGTGAGACGCGGCGCGGGTGCGGCGGCTTGATCGACTTGTGCAACCGGCCCATCTGCCTGAAAACAACGCTGCCGGCGACCGGCGAAACAGGAGTGCATCCCGATGAGCGAGAACACAGTCGCCGTGACCGACGACAGCTTCGAGACCGACGTGCTGAAGGCCGAGGGCGCCGTGCTGGTCGATTTCTGGGCGGAGTGGTGCGGACCCTGCAAGATGATCGCACCCGCCCTGGAGGAGATCGGCGCCGAGTTCAAGGGCCGGGTGACCGTGGCCAAGGTCAATATCGACGAGAACCCGATGACGCCGAACGCCTACGCGGTGCGCGGCATCCCGACGCTCATCCTGTTCAAGGACGGCAAGCCGGCCGCCACCAAGGTCGGCGCGCTGCCGAAGAGCCAGCTCAAGGACTGGGTGCGCGAAAGCCTCTAACCGGGAGCCTGCCCGATAATGCTACTACGCTGGCGATCCGACGCGGCCTTCTGCGCTTCCGGTGCTCACAGCCAAACAGGCTGCTCCGCTCCGGTTCTCGAAGGCCACGCCGGGCGCGCCGCGAGGCGGCGCTTTCGCTCAGCGTAGCGCATTCTCGGACAGGCTCTCAGGGCAAGAGCCATTAGGATTTTCGGACAACCGCCGTCGCACGCGTCCGAGATGTTGCTGGTTTCGGTGCTGCTGCAGCTGATCGTGATGATCGGGGCGGCGCGCTTCTGCAATCGCATCGCGCGCCGCCTCGGCCAGCCCGGCGTGATTGGCGAGATCGTCGCCGGCCTGCTGCTCGGTCCGTCGTTGTTCGGGTGGCTCTGCCCGCACCTCTCGGCCGCCCCGTTCGCGCCCTTCGCCGCCGCGCCGATCACCATGATCAGCCAGGTCGGGCTCATCCTGCCGATGTTCCAGATCGGCAGCGGCTCAGAGTTTTCGCGACTCGATGTCGGCCGCGACCTCGGCGTGCTGCCGCCCAAGATGTTCACCATGCTGGTGCTGATGGCCGTCGTGACCACGCTGATGACCGGCCCGCTGCTGCGTCTGCTGCTGCCGCGGATCGGCCACTCCGCCCCGCGGCTGGCCGAGGCCTGATAACGCGTCCGGCTATTGCGCGCTGCTCGCCTGCCGGGCCGCGACACCGACGTCCGACACGCCTGCCGCGCGCGCGGCGTCCATGACCGCGAAGAAATGCTGGAACGCGGTGCTCCGGTCGGCCGCGATGGTGAGCTCGGTCTTGGCCGGATCACCGTCCGCCTTCAGCAGCGCGGTGAGCTGCGCGGCATTCACCACGTCGTGCTTCACCTGCATCGTGCCATTGGCCAGCACGTTGACCAGGACCTTCGGCGGCTCGAGCTTGTCGGTGCGCGTGGACGTCGCCAGCTGCAACGACGCGCCGGTGTCGGGGATCATCTGCAGCGTCACGATGATGAAGAACACGAGCAGGAAGAGCATGACGTCGATCATCGGGATGATTTCGACGCGTGCCTTCCTGGTCTCGAAATAGCGCATCTTCATGTCACGCGGCCTCCTGGCGCGCATCCAGGCCCGGCGCCGCGCGGATCTCGTGCGACCGGTTGACCAGCACCGTGCGCAGGCTGTCGAGCTGATGGATGATCACCCGCACCTGGTTGGACAACGCATTGTAGGCCGACAGGCCGATCATCGCGATGAAGATGCCGCAGGCCGTCGCGACCAGCGCATCGGCGACGCCCGCAGTGACGTCGGTCGCCGCGTGTCCGGGCAGTGCCAGCACCGAGAAGGCATGGAACATCCCGACGATGGTGCCGAACAGGCCGAGCAGCGGCGCGAGGGTGACGGCGGTGTCGAGGACCCAGAGCCGGCGATCCAGCGCCGGCGCGAGCAGCATGATCGTCTCATCCAGATGCTGGCCGAGCGCCTCTCCACGCGCGCTTCCGAGATGTGTCAGCGTGGCCTGTAGCAGTGCCGCCTCGGGCAGCTCCGCGGCGCCCGCGGCAAGGGCGCGAAGCGCGTGCGCGTCGAGCGTCGTCAATTGCCTCGCACGGTCGACGACCCGGTTGCCGCCGATCACGGTGCGGCGCAGATACCAGAACCGGTCGAGCATGACGGCCAGGGTCAACAGCATCAGCGCCGCCAGGACATAGAGGACGCCATCGGAATAGTTCGCGAGATGGACGAAATAGACGAGGGTCAAGGTGTCACTCCAGGATGTTTCGATGGGCGCTAGTCGGATTCCATGTCGCTGTCGGCGGCCCTGAACACTACCAGGACTTCCAGCGCCAGCCGGTGGCCCGCGAAATCCCTCGGCGTCGCCGGATAAGTTGCGTCGCGCACTGTCTGCCTGGCCGCCTGGTCCAGGACGGGAAAGCCGGTGGAGGTCTCGATGACGATGTCGCCGATGCGGCCGTCGAGATAGCTGAAGCGGACCCGCGCCACGCCATTCTCGTGCGCTGCCTGCGCGCCGGCCGGATAGATCAGCGACGCCTGCACCGCCGCGCGCAACGCGGCCTCGAAGCTCGCGCTCATGGCCGCGGAAGGTGCGGCGGCGGCCGGTGGCGGCGCCGGGGCGGGCGCCCGCGGCACGGGCGGCACGGGGGTAGGCTGGTGGCGCGGAATGCTCGTAGCCGTGGGCGGACTCGAGCGTTGCATGTGACGGGCGAGGTGCGGTGCTGCGAGGTCCGGCACCGGAGTGGGCGGCAGTGGTGCAGCCTCCGGCACCGGCACCGGCACGGGCAATGGCGGGGCTGCCGGGACGGGGGGCGCCGGCATCGGCGGGAGGGGAGGCACCGGCACCGGTGGCGGCTCGGCCAACTCGTGCATGGCAATCCGCATGCGCCCCGGAGCGCGCGGAGGCGCAGGGGCACGATTGGCCGCCACGAGCATCGCCCCGATCCCGGCGCCCTCGATCAGCAGCGCAACGAGAATGGCCGCGGCGAAGTGTGCTGTCCCGGATCGCGGCTGATCGGAGCCGATGGGCAACGCCGTCACGGTCGTCATGTGTCTCGCTGCATCAGAGCGCCAGCGGCACCGAGACGCTGACGAAGGTCGAGATGCCGGGCAGCGTGAAATATAGCGGCTGGCCACCCAGCGTCGTCCCGGGACTCCAGAAGATGCGGGTCTGGTCGGTGACGTTGTCGATGTTCAGCTTCACCGCGAGCTTGGGGACATGCGGGATCATCTTCTGGAACGTGTAGCCCAGGGTGATGTTCACCAGATTATAGGGATCGTACCAGGCGCCCGGCTCGCGCGGATTGGCACCGGTCGGCGTGCCGTTGCTGTCGAACTCGCCACCGGTCACCTGATCGATCAGCGACGCATAGATGTCGTGCTTGTCGTAGATGATGCCGAAATTCGCCGTGAATTGCGGCACCTCCGGCACGTAGGCGTGCGTCCCGCGATAGTATGCGTCGTTCAGGCCCGCATTGCTGAACAGGCTGATGCCGTTATCGAAACTGTAGGTGATCTCCGCTTCCAGGCCTTTGAAGAACACGCCACCTTGGTTGTAGAAGACCTTGTTGGCGCCCTTGCCCTCGCTGGTCACATAGTTCTGCCAGTCGATAAGATAGGCATCCCCGCCAAGCGACACATGCCGGTTCTGGAAGACGAAGCCGGTCTGGTAGTTCCAGGTCTCCTGCGGCTGCAGGCCATCTGTCGCGGCATTGTTGGTGTAGTAATAGTTCAGGTTCGGGGCAAGGAAGCCTTTCGCAACCTGGCCATAGATCGAGAGATCATGGGTCAGTTTGTAGCGTGCCTCGCCGGACGGCAGTAGCGCAGTGTAGTTGTGCGCGTATTTGAGCGCATCTTCCGTCCCCTGATTGATCGGGGCGTCGATCTGGCGACGGAAGAACGCATATTTCAGGCCGCCCGTCAGGAGCAGGTCCGGGATCGGATGGATGTCGAGCTGGCCGAAGGGCTGGAAGGTGTCGAGCGTGTTGTGCTGCAGGCGATCCTGCACGACGCCTCCATTGGCATCGTGCGGATCGGTATTGGGCGCATTGCCGTCGGAGATGTCGACCTCGCTGAGAGCGCGCGTGTTGATCTGGTGATCGTACCAGGCCCCGGTCTTGATATCGCTGCGCATGCCGAAGATCCGGAAATCCTTCTCCATGCGCTGGATCGTTCCATAGGACCGGTAGCTGTTGTCGAAATTCTCGCCCGGAACGTCCCCCGCACGCAGCACGCCGTTGACCACAGCTTCGTTCGGCACCTCGCCGTTGGCGATGATCTGCGAGGTTGTCAACGCGCCTGGAATTCCCTGGCCGTTCGGATCGTCGCCGTTCAGATCATGGTGGTAGTACCCATACGTATAGACCTTGCCGTCATAGAGAAACCCCGCACCCAGCGCGGATGTCAGATCGAGATACTCCATGTCGGTCGTGATATGGTCGTCGTTGTATCGATTGTAGTTCTGCAGCTGCGGATTGTTGGTGTACGCAAAATCCGAGCCGTATAGATGGATCTCCTCGGCCGTAGCCCCGATGGGCGGGTTCTGATAGACGCGATTGAACATCGCCACCCCCGTCAGGGTGGTCGATGCGCTCAGCGGCGCCACCAGCTTGGCGAACAGGTTGGTGCGCTCCTGCGTCGCATAGGACAGCGCGCCGTCGCTCGAGAGATGCTCCGCGTCGAGGATGAGCGACGCGCCGTTGAGCCAACTGATCGCGCCGCTGTCGAATTCGCCGCCGCCGAGGCTGGTATTGAAGCTGCCGTATTCGCCATAGGGCTCGAAGGTCGGCTGGCTGAGCGGGTCCTTGGTTCGCACCGAGACGGTGCCGCCGAAGGTCGCGTCACCCACGGTCTCCGCGGTTCCCGGCCCGCGATCGACGATGACCTGGCCCAGGTCATGCGCCATGAAGAACGACGTCGTGTGATGGGTGAAGTCGTTCGAATCACCGATCGGAATGCCGTCGAACGTGACGTTGAACTGACCGTCCTGCAGGCCACGGATCGACAGTCCGGTGGTCTCCATCAGGCCCGGACCGTTCGGGTCGATGCCCGACACCGATGGGGTCAGCTTCAGCGCGTCCTCGTAGCTCTGCGAACCGGTGAGCTGCTTTTGAATGGTGTTCTGGTTGACCACCGATGTCGGCTGCAGCGAGTTCAGCGGCGGCCGTGACGGCGCCTCGTAGGAGGCGCTGCCCTGGGTCGTGGCATCGTCCGCGCCACCGGCGGCGCCCTGGGTCAGCACCGATCCCAGATCGAGATTTTGCGGAACATTCGGGCTCGCCGGCGCCTGCTGCGCACGCGCGCCAGCCGGCAATAGCATTGCGCCCGTCAGCGCGGACAGCAGGGCCCATGCAGCGGCGGATCCTCGCAAGCAGACATGAAGCTCGCAGCGAAGCTTGGGCATAAGCCGGAATTCCTCGTGGCCGGTAGTGCGGGTGTCTGGCGTCGGGCGGCCTGGCGCCGGACGCCCGCCTCAGGCGATGCGCGGTATGCTTGCCGCGTAGATGGTCTTCCCGTCGTCGCCGACAAAGGCGAAGTCGAGGGCCGAATGGTCGATGTCGGTCGTCATGAAGCCGTGCTTGAGGAACATCGCACCCGGACCCTGCCCGCCCTGGGCGCCCTCGATCCTCGATCCCGCTCCGTTGGTGATGTACTCGATGCCGTCGACCGACACATGCTGCAGGTTATGGACATGGCCGTTGATATAGACGCGCACGCCATGTCGCCTGAACATCGGCTCGAGTGCCGCGATCAGTTCGGGTTCGTTGCGGCTGCCGCCATGGGCCGTATAGAGCGGGTGGTGGCCGATCACGATCTTCCAGGACGCGCTCGATGCCGCGAGCGCTCGCTCCAGCCATGCGAGCTGCGCGTGCGGGTCCTGCCCGTCGATCCGGACCTTGGTGCCACGATAGCGGCCGATGAACGGGTTCGTGTCGATAGAGAAGAAGTCGCACCGCGTACCGTCCGCGAGGCGTCTGCCGGTCTGGTAGTATCGCGCCGGCAGATGCCATCGCGCATCGAGCGCCGTGTAGGCGATCTGCGCTTCGACACTGCCCCGGTAATCATGGTTGCCCAGGATCACGTGCCACGGTGTCGAGAGGGAGGGGTGCGTGTAGATCGACGTGAACGACCGCTTCCACTGCGGGTCCGTCGTCGATCTCACCCCGTCATCATAGAAGTTGTCACCGACCGACACGGTGTACTGGCTGCCGAACGAGGCTGCGCTGCGACCCATCTGCGCGCCCACGCGCGCCTGGTCGTCCGCGCCGTCGCGCCCCCAGTCGCCGATCGAGACGAAACGCAGCGACGGCGACCGTGCCAGGGCGGGAACGGTGCCGCGCAGGAGACCTGCGAACGCACCGCCCGCCGCGATGCCGAGCAGGCCGCGACGCGTGCCGGCGACTCCGGACTTTGTCTGTATTCGCATGGTCGTTCGTTTCTTGCGACTGAACGCGGCGCTTCTAGCATGAAGAGTGCGGTGCACCAGGGCAGAAGCATTACTGTTTGGTGACATGTTCCGTTGAAATGCGCATCATTGGCGGAACCGGATACGGCCAGGACGGTTTTTCGTATTCCAGGACACCGGCGTTCACCGGCGTTTACTCCTGTAAGGATCAATGACATGGCAGACTTGGATGCAAGCGTTTCGGGCTCCTTCAGCATCGGCGGCGATCTGCCGGTGCATCGGCTCGGCTTCGGTGCGATGCGCATCACCGGCAGCGGCATCTGGGGCGAGCCCGCCGATCGGCCCGAGGCGCTCCGCACCCTGCGCCGGTTGCCCGAACTCGGCGTGACCTTCATCGATACCGCCGACAGCTACGGCCCGGACGTCTCAGAGTGGCTGATCGCCGAGGCGCTGCATCCGTATCCGGCCGGCCTGGTGATCGCCACCAAGGGTGGCCTCACCCGGCTTGGACCCAATGTCTGGCTTCCCGTCGGCCGGCCGGAATATCTGCGCCAGCAGGCGTTGAAGAGCCTGCGCAACCTGCGTGTCGAGCGCATCGACCTGTGGCAGCTGCACCGCATCGACAGCAAGGTGCCACGCGACGAGCAGTTCGCCGCCATCAAGGCGCTGCTCGATGACGGCGTCATCCGCCACGCCGGACTGAGCGAGGTCGGCGTCGAGGACATCAAGGCGGCCAGCAAGGTGTTCCCGGTGGTGACCGTGCAGAACCGCTACAACCTGGTCGACCGCACCAGCGAGGCGGTGCTCGATTACTGCACGGACAACAATATCGGCTTCATTCCGTGGTATCCGCTTGCCGCGGGCGACCTCGCCAAGCCCGGCTCGGTGCTGGACGAGATCGCCCAGGCGCATGGTGCCGCACCTAGCCAGGTGGCGCTGGCCTGGGTGCTCAGGCGCAGCCCGGTCATGCTGCCGATCCCCGGCACCTCCAAGGTGGCGCATCTCGAGGAGAACGTGGCGGGCGTCGGCATCACGCTGTCGGACGACGAGTTCAAGCGCCTCGACACAGCGGGAAAGACGACATTCGCTAGAGCAGCATGACGTTGGTTGGAATCGCTTCGCGATGCCAACCAATTCATAAAGCTGCTCTATTTCACTCTCAAGCGGAGCATGATGAATGCATCATGCTCCAGGGCGTCCTGACTCAGGCGGTGCCGCCGCTCCAGCCGGTCTGCTCGACGTCGGCGCGTTCCAGTGCTGCCGGCAGGTCGGGGGAGCAGAGTGTGGCCAGTTCCGCTTCGTGCGCGTAGCCCGGCATCAACCGCTTCAGCAGGTCACCGCGCTCGGACGCCGGATGGAAATAGATCTCGCTCAGGCCGGGGGGCAGGCGCGGGATCAGCGAGGTGACGCGCTCGCGTGTCATGTGCCCGCTCCAGGCGATCCCGAAGCACTGGTCATTGGTGCGCAGGCCGGCGCGCCGGGCCTGGATGCGCAGCAGCCGCGTCCACTTGCGCAGCAGCTTGGCGCCCGCGGTGTCCCGGGTGGCATCCGCCAGACGGATCGGGCCCGCCGGCTCGTAGGGAATGCGGATCGCCGGCAGCCCGTGGCGACGTCCCTCGGTGATCAGCAGCGCCCCCACCGTGGGATGCAGGTGCATGTGCTTGTGCGCGTTGGCGTGATCCAGCCGCAGGCCGGTGGCGGTGTAGGCCCGGAACTGCGCGGCGACCTCGAGGGCCAGCTGGCGTCGTGCCGGCGGCTGGAAGAAGTAGCGGACCCCGAGGCCCAGCTGGTGCTGTCCAAAGCTGCGATTCGCCCGCACCAGCAGCGGGATCCGGTCCGGCGGCAGGACGGCGCTGCCTTCGATCACCACCAGGTGCAGGCCGACGCGCAGGCCGGGCATGCGCCGCGCGCGCGCGACCGCGTCGGCGACGGCGTGCCCGGTCACCATCAGGCTCGCCGTGCTGAGCACGCCCTCGCGATGCGCGCGCTCGATGCCCTCGTTGACCTCCTCGCTGAGCCCGAAATCATCCGCGGAAAAGATCACGCGCCGCAATGTCATCGCCCTGCTGCCCCGGGCTGCACCGACCTTAGGCGGCGTGACGCTCCTTGAGGAACTGGAAGAACTCCACGCCCTCGCGCAGGCGGCGGCGCATCATCTGCGGGCTGCGCACCATCTCGCCGACGATCGAGGCGATCTTCGGCGCCCGGAAATAGAACTTCCGGTAGAAGGTCTCGACGCTGTCGAAGATCTCGGTGTGCGAGAGGTGCGGATAGGTCAGCGGCGCGATCTGGATGCCGTGCTCGTCGATCAGCTCGGCGTTCTTCTCGTCGAGCCAGCCATTCTCGGTCGCCTGCTTGTGCAGAAAGGTGCCGGGATAGGGTGCGGCCAGGCTGACCTGCAGCGTGTGCGGGTTGATCTCGGTGGCGAACCGGATCGTCTCCTGGATGGTCTCGCGGGTCTCGCCGGGAAGGCCGAGGATGAAGGTGCCGTGGATCTTGATGCCGAGCTCGTGGCAGTTCCTGGTGAACTCGCGGGCGACGTCGATCCGCATGCCCTTCTTGATGTTGTACAGGATCTGCTGGTTGCCGCTCTCGTAGCCGACCAGCAGCAGGCGCAGGCCGTTCTCGCGGAGCACCTGCAGCGTCTTGCGCGGCACGTTGGCCTTGGCGTTGCACGACCAGGTGACGCCCATCTTGCCGAGCTCGCGCGCGATCGCCTCGGCGCGCGGCAGGTCGTCGGTGAAGGTGTCGTCGTCGAAGAAGAATTCGCGGACCTGCGGGAACAGGCGCTTCGCCTGCCGGATTTCTTCCGCGACATGCTCGGGACTGCGGGTGCGGTAGCGATGGCCGCCGACGGTCTGCGGCCACAGGCAGAAGGTGCAGTGCGACTTGCAGCCGCGACCGGTATAGATCGAGATGTACGGGTGCATCAGGTACCCGATGAAATAGTCCTCGATGTGCAGGTCGCGGTGGTACACGTCGGTGACGAACGGCAGCGTGTCCATGTTCTCGATCATGGCGCGCTCGCGGTTGTGCACGATGCCGCCATTGGCGGCGCGATACGAGATGCCGTCGATATCCTTGAAGTCGCGGCCTTCGGCGACTTCCTTGAGCGTGAAGTCGAACTCGTTGCGCGCGACGAAATCGATCGGCGCCCCCTTCAGCAGGCTCTCCTCCGGCTGCACCGCGACCTTCGCGCCGACCATGCCGATCTTGAGCGACGGCTTGGCGTCCTTCAGCGCCTGCGCGACCTTCACGTCGGAGGCAAAGGAAGGCGTCGAGGTGTGCAGGACGACCAGGTCGCGCGTCTGCGCGTCCGCCAGCACCGGCTGCATGCCCATGCGGGCCGGCGGCGCGTCGATCAGGCGGCTGCCGGGGATCAGCGCCGCCGGCTGCGCCAGCCAGGTCGGATACCAGAACGACTTGATCTCGCGCTTGGCCTGGTAGCGCGAACCCGCGCCACCATCGAAGCCGTCGAACGAGGGTGGCTGCAGGAACAGGGTGTTCATCATGATGGGTCAGTCACCTTGGGCGAGGGTCTGGTGCGCGTGGACGAGGATGGGGCGCGGCGCCAGCGGACGCGGTGCGGGCGAGGCCGCGGCAAGCGTCGATGATACCGGAGCAAGGATCGGGGGCGCATGTCCGGCAACCCCCGCGTTCCAGCCCGACACATGGAGTGTCTGGCCGCGCCAGGCAACACGCCGGCCGGTGAAGCTGGCCGCCATGACCACGGCGGACAGCCAGTCGCGGAACGGCAGCAGCAGCGACGGCAGCACCCGCGCGGCTCCGGTCAAGCGGTCGATCCGGCCGGCTGCCACCCCGCGCAGGATCCACACGGATGCGAACAGCAGCCAGGTCCAGGCCGAAGCAGGCGCCAGCAGGGGGGCGAGCGCCGCCCAGAACAGCGGGAACTGCACCGCGGACAGGCCGTAGCCGACCGGCTCGACCATGCGAACGGTCCGGCCCCAGCGGAGCTCGTGCGCGAACAGCTCGGCGGCACTGGTCTCGGCCGTGGTGGTGGCGGTCAACGACGGCGCGATCTCGATGCGCAGGCCCTGCGCGCGCACCAGCCGCCCGAGCACGCTGTCATCGGCGACGTGGCCCGAGAGCATCGACAGGCCACCGACCGCCGCCAGCGTCGACCGCTGCAAGGCCATCGTCGAGCCCAGGCAGTCCTGGCGGCCGAGCAGGCGCGACAGCAGCACGCCAGGCATGAAGTTGTGGTTGATCTGGCATGCCGCCAGCCGCTGCATCAGGTTCGACGAGGCGGGCACGCCGCGATACAGCGTCGTCACCAGGCCGACACCCGGCTGCAGCAGCGTCGTCACCACCTGCCGGAGATAGTCGGGGGCCACGTGGATATCGGAGTCCGAGATCACCAGCAGGTCATGCACCGCGTGCGGCAGCATGTTGATGAGGTTGCCGATCTTGCGGTTGGGGCCGTGCGGCGTGGGATCCACCACCAGCGACAGGTCGCGTCCCGGATAGAGCTGGCGCAGGCGCTGCACCACGGCGATCGCCGGATCGGCGGGGTCCTGCACTCCGAACACGATCTGCAGATGCGGATAGTCCTGCTCGATGAACTGGATCAGCGCCTGTTCGAGCATCGGCTCGTCGCCGTGCAGCGGCTTGAGCACCGTGACCGCGGGCAGCCGGGACGACGCCAGCGCCGACGACGCCAGAGCCGAGGACGCCAGGGCCGAGGACGCCAGTGCCGAGGCCGCGCGCGTGGCGCGCCGCGCCCTGCGATCGAACCGGTCGACCATCCAGGTCCCGGCGACCGCCTGAACGCAGCCGAGCATGGCGACGCAGCCGGCACCGGCTGCAAGCACCATCATCGGATGCGTCAGCGCGGTCATGGGCAAGTACGACACAGGCAGGTCATGCGGCGATCGGCAACCGGCTCGGGCGGAGGTGCAACACGTCAGGTACCGGAAAAGCTCTGGGTCTTCTTTTTGAGGCTCTCGATCAGAGGCGTAGCATTCCCGGACGACAAGGTCGAACCGAAATCGGAACGTTGAACCGCAACCTGGCTGATATGGCCGTCGAGCAGCACATCGACCGCCTGCCAGCCCTGCGGGAACTGCCGCATGACATAATCCACCTCAGTGGGCGCGCCGCCGGCACTGGAGAGCCGTGTCTGCACGATGCGGTCCGAGCCGTAGGGCGACGGCCGGGTCCCCGGCACGACCGTGAACGTGTCGCCATTGCCGCTGAAGTTCGAGACGTAGCGCGCGATGGTGAAGTCCCGGAACGCCTGCACGAGTTGCTGCTTCTGGTCGGCCGGCAGCGCCCGGTAACGCAGCCCCACCGAACTCTGCAGGATGGTCGGGATGCTGAGCGCCTGGTCCACGGCGGGGGCGAGTTCCTGCGATCGTCGGGCGAACGGCTCCGAGCCATGCTGTTCGGTCTGTCCCAGCGCCGCATACAGGCGCTGGATCGGCGCCGCGGCACCGGTGTCGGCCTGCGCCGCCGCCCGGCCGGGAGCAACGACAGAACACAGCAGAAGGCTCAGTGCGCCGACGAAGGGCGCGCCGTGGGGGAGGGCAGAACGCATGACCATCAGGATGTCGGGCCGGACCGCCCGACTGACAACCCCTCGGCGATCGCGTTCGGCACGCCGAGCGCGCGCAGCGCCATCTCGACGACATGGCGCGGCGAGAGGCCGGCCTCGGCGATCTGCGCCGCCGGCGTGTTGTGGTCGATCAGGCGGTCCGGCAGCGTCATCGGCCGGAACCGCACGTGGTCGAGCAGGCCGGTATGCGCCAGGTGGTGCATCACCGCCGCCCCGAAGCCGCCGGCCGCCCCCTCCTCCACGGTGATCAGCACCGCGTGGTTGCGCGCCAGCTGCTCGATCAGCGCGGTGTCGAGCGGCTTCATGAAGCGCGCATCGACCACCGTCGGCGGCAGCCCGCGCGCGGCCAGTTCGTCGGCGGCGCGCAGCACGTCGTCGAGGCGGGTGCCGAGGCTGAGCAGGGCAATGCCGCCCTTCTCGCGGCCACTCTGCCGTCCGGCCTCGCGCAGCACCCGGCCGCGCCCGATGTGGATGATCTCACCGTGCGCGGGGAGTGCGAGACCGCTGCCGTTGCCGCGCGGGTAGCGCAGCGCGATCGGGCCGGCATCGTAGGCCGCCGAGGTTGCCGTCATGTGCAGCAGCTCGAGCTCGTCGGACGGCGCCATGATGGTCATGTTCGGCAGGCAGCCGAGATAGTTCAGGTCGAACGAACCGGCATGGGTGGCGCCGTCCGCGCCCACCAGCCCGGCGCGGTCGATGGCGAAGCGCACCGGCAGGTTCTGCAGCACCACGTCGTGCACGACCTGGTCGTAGGCACGCTGCAGGAAGGTCGAGTAGATGGCGCAGAACGGCCGCAGCCCCTCGGTCGCCATGCCGGCGGCGAACGTCACCGCATGCTGCTCGGCGATCCCGACATCGAAGAACCGGTCGGGAAACCGGCGGGCGAACTTGTCCAGCCCGGTGCCGGACGGCATCGCGGCGGTGATCGCCACGATCTTCGGATCGGCCTCGGCGGCGGCCAGCAGCCCCTGCGCGAACACCGCGGTGTAGGTCGGCGGTCCGGGGGGCGCCTTGGTCTGCTCGCCGGTGATGACGTTGAACTTCGAGACCGCGTGGAACTTGTCCCCCGAGGCTTCGGCGGGCGCATAGCCGCGGCCCTTTTGGGTGATCACGTGCAGCAGCACCGGGCCCTGCTCGTCGGCCTCGCGCAGGTTGCGCAGGATCGGCAGCAGGTGGTCCATGTTGTGGCCGTCGACCGGGCCCACATAGTAGAAGCCGAGCTCCTCGAACAGCGTGCCGCCGGTCAGGATGCCGCGGGCGAACTCGTCGGCCCGCTTGGCGGTGCGCTCGATCGGGTGCGGCAGCCGCTTCGCCACCCGTCCGGCGAAGTCGCGCAGGTTCAGGAACGAGCGCGACGACATCAGCCGCGACAGGTAGTTGCTCATCGCCCCCACCGGCGGCGCGATCGACATCTCGTTGTCGTTCAGCACCACGATCAGGCGGGCGCCGGAGGACCCGGCATTGTTCATCGCCTCGTACGCCATGCCGGCGGAGATGGCGCCGTCACCGATCACCGCGATCACGTGGCGGCCCTTGAAGGACGGATCCGCCTCGGCCAGCAGGTCGTGCGCGGTCGCCATGCCGAGGCCGGCCGAGATCGAGGTCGAGGAATGCGCCGCGCCGAACGGGTCGTACTCGCTCTCGGACCGCCGCGTGAAGCCGGACAGGCCGCCGGGCTGGCGCAGCGTACGGATACGGTTCCGGCGCTCGGTCAAAATCTTGTGCGGGTAGGTCTGGTGGCCGACATCCCAGATCAGCCGGTCCCGCGGGGTGTCGAACACCGCGTGCAACGCCACCGTCAGCTCGACGACGCCGAGCGACGCGCCCAGGTGGCCGCCGGTGGTGGAGACGGTGTCGAGCGTTTCGGCGCGCAACTCGTCGGCGACCTGGCCCAGCTGCTCGGCGGACAGGTTGCGCAGGTCGAGCGGCGAGCGGATGCGGTCGAGCATGGGTGTGCGCAGGGTGCCGTCGGCATGCCGGGCGACCCCGCTCTCGACCGGCCTGAGCTTGCTGTCGCGCGAACCGCGGTCACGGGAGGCGGCGGCGGAGGGATTGGCGGGGTGCTTGTGGTCCATCGGTCAGTTCCCTCTCGTACCCACTTCATCAAAATTCAGCCAATCCGGAACCCGATCGCCCGCACACCACCGGAGTGCTGGTTCCCGGATGCCGATCCCCGAGTGCTGGTCAACGTCCAGGCAGCGCAGTCGGGTCATGCCGAACGCCGGTTCTAGGCACACCCTATCGAGTTTTGCCAGACACGGCTAGAATACTGTTGCAATATTGCCACAGTGCTTGGTCGGGAGATGGAGTTGCCGATGATTGCGGGACGTTGCACCCCTAGTCTATGAACCTGCCCGGGCTTGCAGGGCCTTTATCCAACCCGTTGGCGACCCGGTTTCGGCGTCGCCAGCAGACCGGCCGCGGGCGCCGGCACAGGAGCGGAGTTCCAATGGCCGTACCGTTGATGCAGGCAGTGCGGGTGGGCGCCTACGTCGTCAAGCAGCACATCAAGAAGCGCAAGCGTTATCCGCTGGTGCTGATGCTCGAGCCGTTGTTCCGCTGCAACCTCGCCTGCGCCGGCTGCGGCAAGATCGACTACCCGGCGCCGATCCTGAACCAGCGCATGTCGGTGCAGGAATGCCTTGATGCGGATACCGAGTGCGGCGCCCCGGTGATCGCGGTGGCCGGCGGCGAGCCGTTGCTGCACAAGGAGATGCCGCAGATCATCAGCGGCCTGCTGGCGCGCAAGAAGTATGTATACCTGTGCACCAACGCGCTGCTGCTCGAGAAGAAGATGGACGACTACCAGCCGCATCCATACTTCTCGTGGGATGTGCATCTGGACGGCGACCGCAGCATGCACGACCAGTCGGTCTGCCAGGACGGCGTGTTCGACCGCGCGGTGGCGGCGATCCGCAAAGCCAAGGCGCGCGGCTTCAGGGTCTCGATCAACTGCACCCTGTTCGACGGCGCCGATCCCCGAAGGGTCGCCGACTTCTTCGACGAGGTGATGGCGATCGGCGTGGACGGCATCATGACCGCGCCCGGCTATGCCTACGAGCGCGCCCCGGACCAGGCGCATTTCCTGAACCGCCAGAACACCAAGCAGCTGTTCCGCGACATCTTCCGCTACGGCCGCGGCAAGAAGTGGAAGTTCACCCAGTCGCCGCTGTTCCTGAACTTCCTGGCCGGCAACGAGACCTACCATTGCACGCCGTGGGGCAAGCCGCTGCGCAACGTGTTCGGCTGGCAGCGCCCCTGCTACCTGCTGGGCGAGGGCTACGCGTCGAGCTTCAAGGAGCTGATGGACGACACCGCCTGGGACCAGTACGGCACCGGCAACTACGAGAAATGCGCCGATTGCATGGTGCATTCCGGCTACGAGTCGACCGCGGTGATGGATGCGGTCAAGCGCCCGCTGCACATCCTCAAGGTGGCGCTGCGCGGGCCGCAGACCGAGGGCGAGATGGCCCCCGAGATCCCGCTCGATCGCCAGCGCCCGGCCGAATACGTGTTCAGCAAGCATGTCGACGACGCCATGGCCGAGATCAAGGCGAAGAAGCCGGCCAAGGGGCCGGTGGTGAAGCGTGTCGCGTCCGAGACCGCCGACGCCGCCGACTAACCAGAGGGGCACTGCCTCCCCAACTGGTGCGTAACAGCCCGCGCCCATAGGATGCGGGCATGGTTCTCTCCGTCGTCCTCGTGCTGCTGCTGGTGCTGGTCAACGGCGTCTTCGCCATGGGCGAGCTGGCGCTGATCTCGGCGCGGCGGCCGCGTCTGGCCGTGCTCGAGCGGCGCGGGGTGCCGGGGGCGGACCGGGCGCGCCGCCTGGCCGAGGACCCGCAGCGTTTCCTGCCCACGGTGCAGGTCGGGATCACCCTGGTCAGCATCATCGAGGGCACCTTCGGCGGTGCCCGGATCGCCGCCTCGCTGACCCCGTACCTGTCCCGGGTCGCCCTGCTGCGGCCGTTCGCCAACGAGCTGGCGCTGACGCTGGTGGTCATCGTGATCACCGCGCTGATGCTGGTGCTGGGCGAGCTGGTACCCAAGCAGCTCGCCCTGCGTCGGCCGGAGGTGATCGCGGCAAGGCTGGCGCTGCCGCTGGTGGTGCTGTCGCGCATGGCCACCCCGGCAGTCTGGCTGCTGAGCCGCTCGTCCTCGCTGGTGCTGCGCGCGGCCGGCATCAAGCGCGAGCCACGCCAGGTGGTGAGCGAGGAGGAACTGCGCGCGGTGCTGGCCGAGGGCGCCCAGGCCGGGGTGTTCGAGGTCGAGGAGCGCAACATGATCGAGCGGCTGCTGCGCCTCGCGGACCGGCCGGTGCGCGCGATCATGACGCCGCGCAACGAGCTCTCCTGGATCGAGCGCCATGCCGGACGCGAGGAGATCGTGGCGGCGCTCAAGACCGGCGTGCATACCCGCCTCGTGGTCTGCGACGGCGACGTGGATAATCCGGTCGGAATCATCCTGGTCAAGGATGCGCTCGACCTGATGCTGGACGGGCAGGAGCTGTCGGTTGATGCGCTGATGCGCGCGCCGCAGGTGGTGCCCGAGACGATCAGCGCCTTCGACGCGCTGGAGCGGCTGCGCGGGCTGCCGATCGGCCTGCTGCTGGTGCTGGACGAGTACGGCAGCTTCGAGGGCATCGTCACCAGCGCCGACGTGTTCGCGGCCATCGTCGGCGACCATGCCGAACCCGGCGTGGCGCCGGTGCACACCCATGCGCATGACGGCGTGATCAGCCTGGACGGCACGCTGGCCGCCGACGAGGTCAAGGACCGGCTGCTGCTGGGCGACCTGCCGGCGGAGGGCAGCTACCACACACTCGCTGGACTGATTTTGGCGCTGCTGCGCCGGGTTCCGGCGGTCGGCGACAAGGTGGCGTTCTCGGGCTGGATGTTCGAGGTTGTCGAGATGGACGGAAGGCGGGTGCAGCGCGTGCGCGCCAGCCGCCAAACGCTTGCCGAGAACTGATCTACCAGGAACCTTCAGGCACTCGAGGGAGGCGGGATATGGTGCAGGGCACGCTGCTCGTCGTCACGGGCATGCGCCTCTGAGCAGCCGCTACGGGCTCGAGATCCGGGCCGCCGGGTTGCAGGAGGCAGCCGGCGTGTCGGAACTGCTGCGTCTGGCGGGCACCGAGATCGCGCCGCATGAGGTCGGACAGCGCCTGGAAGCGGTCCGCCAGGGCAGCGGAACCGCCCTGGTGGCGCTGACGTGGGGGCCACCGAGCGGAATGGTGGTGCTGCACTGGTATCGCGCGCTGCTGTCGGCGGCCCCGCGGGCGCAGGTCAGCCTGCTGCTGGTGGCGCCCGAGGAGCGCCGCCGTGGCATCGGGCGGCTGCTGGTGAAGGCGGCGGCACAGGCGGCACGCACCGCCGGCTGCGACGCGCTGGAGGTGGCCGCCACCGGGGTGCAGCCCGACCTCGCCGGCTTCTGCCTGGCCACCGGCTTCGTTACGGCCGGTCCATGCTACCTGCGGCCCTTGCGGAAGACCGGATGACCGGTCAGGTCAGCCGGTTGCGGGCCTGGCGGTCGATGGCCTTATCGAACGCGTCCGGCTCCCAGCCCTGCGCCAGCGCCCGCAGCATCAGCCCGGCCTGGCTCTCCGGCGCCAGGCCGCCGATCGGCGGGTCGCGGTCGAGATTGGTCGGGAACGCATAGCCCTCGGCGCAGGCCGCGATGGCGTTGGCCGCCTGGGTCTCGGAGAGGCGCCCCTCGGCGCGCAGCGAGACCAGAACCGGGAACAGCGCACGGCTCATGCGGGTCCGGTCGACCGCCTCCATCGCGCGTCCGAAGGCCGACGAGACCTGCAGCAGGTTGGCCATCCGCCGGATGTCGCGCGAGCGGTTATGGCCGGCCGCATGGAACAAAGCGGGGTTGAAGAACACCGCGTCGCCCTTGCGCAGCTGCAACTGGACATGGTGCGCCTCGAAATAGGCGCGGAACTCGGGCCGCCCGGTCGCGAGGTAGCCCGGCTCATAGCTCTGCGAATACGGCAGGTAGAGCGTCGGCCCGCTCTCCGGCGGCATGTCGCAATGCGCCACCGCGCCCTGCAGGGTCAGCAACGGCGACAGCCGGTGCACGTGCGCCGGGTAGCGCTCGATCTCCGAGGACGACTGGAAGCCGAGATGGTAGTCGCGATGCGCCGATTGCGCGGCCCCGCCGGGATTGACGCAGTTGACCTGCGAGGTGACCTGCCAGGCCGGCCCGAGCCACGCCCGGCTTACCAGCGCGATCGCCTCGTTGCCGTAATACGCCGCGAACAGCCCCGGGTCGCGCAGGCAGAGCTTTTGCAACGCGTTCCAGACCCGGTCGTTGGCGCCGGCCTTGGCGAAATGGTCGGCCGCAACCTGGCCCGCTTCGCGCTCGGCCACGATCATCTCGTCGAACCGCGCGGTCGCCGCATCGATCACCGCAAGGTCTGTGAAGGTGTCGCGGAAGGCGACGATGCCGGGACCGTTCAGCATCGCCTCGGACCACTCGGCGAGCAGGGCCTGCCGGGCCTCGGGCTCGGCGGCAGCCGCCCGGATTGCATCGCCGTCATAGACCGGCACGTTGCCGGCGATCTCGCCGGCGAGCGGATAGTCGGTGGCCTCGGTGGTGCGCGACTGCTGGCGCGCGAACGCCTCGATGTCGCAATCCGCCGCCCGCAGCCAGGTACGGCGGCGCCGGATCTCGGTGAGGTTGTCGGTCATGGCGTTCCCTCCGTGTCGTGTTCGTTTCCTGTGGTCGAGATGACATCCACCAATAAACCGGCTTCGAACCCGCACGAGAGCGCCGCCGCCGTGCCGCCCTTAACAGCATCTTAAAATCTTCTGCCTAGATTGACTGGCGCGCTTCCTCGAAGCCGTTGGAGTACATGGAGATCGTCGTGCAGAAAGCCCTGAATAGCATCAGCATCAAGTCCAAATTGGTGGCCGCGTTTGCTCTGATGCTTGCCTGCACCGTGGCGCTGGGCATGTTCTCGGTCACGCGCGTGACGCACCTCAATCGAACCGCCTCGATGATCGGAACCGACGTCGTCGCCTCCACCGCGCTGGGCCGCGTCGCCATCGACGGCGAGCGGATGCTCTCGCTCGGGCTCGCGCGACAGGCGACAGCCAGCGCTGCCGTCAAGGCGCGCCGCACCGCCGAGTTGGAGGCGACGGCGCGAGACCTCGATGCCAACTGGTCCCGCTACGTGGCCGGCGGCCTCGGGCAGGCGGGGGAACGGCGGCTTGCCGCCGTCGAGCAGCAGGCCTGGAAACAGTATGCGGGTGCCCTGCACCAGGCCGCCGACATGGATGCGGCGGGCAACAACGACGAAGCCGAGAGCTTTCTGGAGAACGACGTTCCGAAGGCCGTGGCGGCGTTTCGTGACGCGATCGGCGCCAACGTCGTGCTCAAGCAAGCCCAGGGCACGAAGGCGGTCGGCGCCGCCGCGCGGGTCGGTGCCTCGGCGCGAGCGATGATCATCGCGATCCTGCTGGCAATGGGGCTCGCCAGCGTCGCGATCGCCTGGTTGATGATCAGCGCCATCTGCGGGCCGGTCTCGCGCATGACAAGCGCCATGCAGCGCCTCGCCAGCCGCGACCTGCAGGTCGATGTGCCCGGTGCCGGGCGCGGCGACGAGATCGGGCGCATGGCCGCCGCGGTTCTCGCCTTCAAGGACAGCATGATTGACGCCGACCGGCTCGCTGCCGAGCAAGACGCCGAACGAGGGGTCAAGGAGCGGCGCGCGGCACGGCTCGAGCAGCTTCTCGCCGCCTTCGAGGTGCAGTCCACCCACATGGTCGATCTGCTTGCCGCGGGATCGAACGAACTGACGGCGACGGCGCAGACGATGACCTCGACGGCGAGCCAGACCGATCATCGGGCACTCGCGGTCGATGGCGCCGCCGCCGAGGCCAGCACGGCCGTCAACACCGTCGCCGCAGCCGCAGAGCAACTCTCGGTCTCCAACGCCGAGATCGATCGTCAGGTCCTGCAATCGATGACCATTGCCAGGAAAGCCGTCGGCGAGAGCCTTCGCACAGATACGATCGTGCGGGATCTTGTCGGCGCGGCCGAGAGGATCGGCGACGTGGTGGACCTGATCACCGATATCGCGTCCAAGACCCACCTGCTGGCCCTGAACGCGAGGATCGAGGCGGCGCGCGCCGGAGACAACGGCAAGGGTTTCGAGGTGGTCGCCTCCGAGGTCAAGGCACTGGCGAACCAGACGGTCCAGGCGACAGGCAAGATCGGCGACCAGATCGGCCAGATCCAGTCGGCGACGCGCGAAGCGGTAAGCGCCATCCAGGGCATCACCACCATCATCGAGGAGGTGAGCCGCATCGCCGCGACGATCGCCTCGTCCGTCGCGGAGCAGGGCCTCGCAACGGTCGAGATTGCCAAGAACGCCCAGCATACTGCGCGCGCGGCCAACGACGTCAGCGAGAATATCGGCGGCGTCCGGCTGGCGTCCAAGGAGGTGGAGAGTGCAGCCGGTCAGGTGCTGGGTGCCGCGGGCGGCATCTCGGAGCAGGCCAGTTGCCTCCTGCTCGAAGTCAACCGGTTCCTGGCTGACGTGCGGGCCGCCTGAAGCCGCCACGTCCGACGGAGAATCAAATCGGACCTGCAGACTAAGGATGCTTGCGTGGCCGGAAAGCTCGGCCTAAAAGATACGTCCAAGTAACGTGTTAGATTAATGGCCTTACAGGCAAGGTTAGCTTGCTAGACCTGTGTGTAATGTGGACCAGACACAATGCACTCGTGCAGCACGATGCTTGAAATTCTTACCAGAGAGGAGAGGTATCATCATGAAACTGTCCGACAGACTGCGCTGTGCCGCGGGATGCGCCGCCGTGCTGGCCGCGACGATTGCCGCCAGGCCCGCCTCGGCTGATCAAGCCCATCCGGTCATCGGCTTCACGGTCTATGACATGACGTCGTTCATTTTCCTGGGCAAGGAGGGAGCGCAGGCGATCGCCGACGCAGACGGCGCCAAGCTCGTCTGGGCCTCCGCTCAAAGCGACCCGGCCAAGCAAGCTGCCCAGCTCCGGCAGTTCATCGATCAGAAGGTCGACGCGATCGTCGTCGCACCGCTCGCGTCGCCCGCGGTCGATGCTGCGATCCAGGCGGCGAAGGCCGCCGGCATCCCGGTGATCGTCACCAACCTCGCGGCAGGCGACCTCGTCATGAAGGATATCGTCGCCTATGTCGGGCCCGATGACGTGAAGGCGGGCGAGAGCGAAGCGATCCATGTGGTCGATGCGCTCGGCCACAAGGGTGGGCTCGTGGTGCTGCAAGGCCCGCTCGG
This sequence comes from Lichenicoccus sp., assembly GCF_965277665.1. GTDB lineage: Bacteria > Pseudomonadota > Alphaproteobacteria > Acetobacterales > Acetobacteraceae > Lichenicoccus. The sequence continues at coordinate 2,622,933 of NZ_OZ255835.1, read as the reverse complement.
TGGCTCCGGGGAACTCGACCGCAGCCGCGGCATCAGGAACATCCTGGCGAAGGAACCCGATGTCCACGTGCTCGGCATGGCGTCGGCGAACTGGCGGCGCACGGAGGCCTACACGCTCACGCAGACCTTCATCACGCGCTTCGGCGATAAGCTCAACGCCGTGATCTGCGAGAACGACGACATGGCGATCGGCGCGATCCAGGCGCTCCGCGAAAAGAACCTGGTCGGCAAGGTCGTCGTCGCCGGAACCGATGGCATCAAGGAGGGCATGCGCAATGTCCATGCCGGCACGCAGATCGAGACGAACCTGCAGGACGCGATGCTCGAGCTGGGTCTCGCTTTGCAGGTCGCGGTCGACAAGGTGCAGGCGCGTCCCGTCCCGAAGCTGGCGATGTTGGTCATGCCGCAACTCACCAAGGACAATGTCCAGCACTACTATGACCAGATGTTCGTCAACCTCGAACAGTTCAAAACCGGCCTGCCAGGATTGGTGAAGAAGAATCTTGCCTCTGGGACCTACGCCGAACAGTAAGCTCCCAAAGGATGGGGCTGCTTTGAAACAGCCCTATCTTATTGACAAGGCTAGAGCATGATCCGATCGATCATGCTCTAGAGCAGCATGACGTTAGTTGGAATCGCTCTGCGATGCCAACTAACTCATGAAGCTGCTCTATTTCACTCTCAAGCAGAGCATGATGTGTTCGTCATGCTCTAGCGACTTTGCTCGTGCAATCCGGAAAACGCCCCGGGGACGGCAAGCTGCAGCCCGGCATAGGCCACCGCGAACAGCAGCCCGAGATTGAGATAGATGAAGATGGCGCCGGCGATCCGGTGATGGTTCACCTCGCCGGGTCCGAACACCGCGCGTGCCATCGCAGCCGTCACCAGCAGGTTGTAGGCGAACACCATCGTGAGCGTGGTCGCTTGATTTGAACGACATCACGCTCGGCAACAACAACGGCTTCGAGGCTGGTCCCGGCTGGGATCCGGTGACGGGGCTGGGCTCGCCCAAGGGGGATGCGATCGCAGCGACCCTGTCGGAGGCGTCAGTGCGTTCCTGACGCGCCCGAGCCGGACCCCACCCCAGGGCCAACCCCGCGCGCCCCGATCAGACGGGTGCGTCGCGGCCGCGCGTCAGAAGCGGAGTGGGTTGTGGCTGCCCCTCGTAATAATCGGCCTCGCGCAGGAATCCGTGCCGGCCGAGGGCGTCGATCACGAGCGCGCCGCTGTCGGGATAGGTGCAGACCTCCCCGGGCGGCTCGGCGCCGATCGCGAGATAGACCAGGTCGCCCGTGCCGTCCGGGGTCGCGGGGTTGGCGATCTGATGGGCGATCCCGGTGTCGGCCGGACAGGAAATGCAGTCTCCGGGGCGGATCTCGTGCACGCGATCGCCGTAGCGGAACAGACCTTGCCCTTCGAGCACGACGAAGATCTCGTCGGCCATAAGGTGCGTGTGCGCCGGGCACGCGCTGTGGCCCGGGGGCACCCTTCTCGCGTTCATGCCGAGACGGCCCATCCCGAAACGCCCCGGCCCCGCATCCTTCATCGCAGGCGTCAACTCGCGCTGGAAATGCGTCCAGGCGGCGGGCACTTCGGCCGCGATTTCCGGCGCCGTGTGCATGTTGACGATCGTAGGCGCCTTCTCGGTCATGTCGTCCTCTCGTATCCGCGCCAGACAAGCGCGGGCCGATCTTCCCACATGCGCGCCGCGATCACCACGTCGTGCCGGGGGGCGAGCGCGCAGACCGGATCGGAGTTTCCGGTACGACCGGCACCATGTGGCGCTCGAAATGCGGCGGGATGGAGGTGTCGGAGGCGCGGCGTCTCAAGGCTCTGGAAGCGGAGAACGCGAGGCTGAAGCGGCTCCTGGCGGAGAGTGTCATGGACGTCTCGACGCCGAAGGAATTTCTGGCGAAAAAAAAACTCGCGACGCCCGGTTTGCGGCGGGATGCCGCCACCTGGGCGGAGCCGGTCAAGGTTCCGTCGGTCGAAGACCGATGGAAGACCGGCGGAGGGGATGACGGAGCAAGACTATCCGCAGCGGCGGGACTGCCGGTCGGTCGGCATCGACCCCAAGACATGGCCTGCACGTCGCGTCGTCGGGACGAAAAGGAGGCGCGCGCCCGTTTGCGTGACCTTGCGGGTGAACGACGCCGGTTCGGCTCTCGGCGCCTGCATGTCCTGCTCGATGAGCACGTGCTGCTGCCGCTCCTCCACCGTGTAACGCTGCCGCTGCGCCACCGTACCCACCAACTCGACCTGGCCGGTCCGGGTGCTGGGTGTTGCCGGAAGCAACGGGCAAGCAAGCTCCTCTACCCCTTGCATCGCCCCTGCGCCGGCGCCGGGCAAGCGAACTGGTTCGACCACGCCCTCCGCCGCCAGCCTGCGGCTCCAGGTGCGGTAGGTCTTGGTGTGCAGGCCGTTCTGCTGGCAGTAGGCCGTCCGGGTCAGACGGCTGCGGCGATGCGCCAGCATGTGCTGGCGCCAATACTCCCGGTCATGCCGCACGCCCGACCCACTCCGACCTGAGTCGGAACCATCAGCACGTCACCCCAGACCGCGTCAGCGTGCAGCGACCGAACGGTTACGTCGCTTGCGGCAGCAGCCCCGAAAGCAGCCGTGCGAGCAGCGGGAGCGCCGGGATTGACGCGGTTGGCTTGCGAGGTGACCTGCCAGGCCGCCCGAGCCACGCCTCGCTGACCAGCGCGATCGCATCGTCGATCATCGCATGGTCGGCGAAGGCCGCGCGGAGGGCGACGATGCCGGGGCCGGCCGTCATCGCGTCGCACCACTCGGCGAGCAGGACCTGCCGGGCCTCGGGATCGGCGGCAGCCGCCCGGATTGCATCGCCGTCATGACCGGCACGTTGCCGGCGATCGCGTCTGCGAGCGGGTATTCGGCGGCTTCGGTGGTGCGCGACCGCTGGCGCGCGAACGCCTCGATGTTGCAATCCGCTTCCCGCAGCCAGGTGCGGGGGCGCCGGATCCCGGCAGGGTTGTCGGCTTTCATCGGGTCCTCGCTCTTGATCCGGCTTTCCTGTGCGGCCTCTGCGCGGAGTTGCGTCCTGTCCAGCAATCGTTGTTCAATCACTCCGCTCCGCGACAGGGGTGGTTCGAATACCGATCTCCCGACTCTCGGCGCCGCCGGCAGACATGCAGGTTGATGGCTATCGGATGAACACTCGCCTACGCGACCAGTCGACGCGCCCTGACGTGCTCGCGGCGCTGTTCTGCGTCTATGGGGGCGTCGCCGTGCTCGCCATCACGCTGCTGATGCCGCCCTTCCAGGCGGCAGACGAACTCGCCCATTTCGAGCGGGCCGATCAGGTCTCGCTCGGAACCATGGTCGCGACCCGTACGCCGGACGGCTCGACCGGGGGCCGCATCAATCGTGCCATCCCGGCCGCGGGTGCCGCGTTCGGCGGGCTCAAGTTCCATACCGAACGCAAGGTGACGCGGCCCAAGCTCGCGGCAGCCGACGCCATCGGCTGGACGCAAGCCGGGCGCGGGGACGAGCCGTTCCCGAACACAGCAATTTACCCGCCGTTCCTGTACATCCCGGCAGCCATCGGGATCGATCTCGGGCGGCTGACCCGGCTTTCGGTGCTGCACACGCTTGAACTCTCGCGTCTCCTGACCGGACTCGCGAGCATCGGCATCGCCGCTCTTGCGATCGCGCGCGCCGGAGGGGCGGCGACGTTCCTGTTCACCGTGCTGTGCCTGCCGATGTCGCTCGCACTATTTGCATCGGTATCGCAGGATGGTCCGATGATCGCGCTGGCGGCCCTCGCTTGCAGCAGTCTCCAGAGCGTGATTCGAGAAGCGGGGCGCGGTCTGGTCGCGGCCTGTCTCTCGCTCGCACTGGTCCTCATGGCGCGACCACCCTATCTGCCGCTCGCATTCATCCTGCTGATGCCAAGAGGCCTGTCGCCGCGACGGCGGGTGACGGCATGTGCCGCCGTCATCCTGTCGGTGCTGTGCTGGTCTGCTGTCGCGAGCCACTGGAGTGAGCTTCCTGCCTCGGCCGCGGCCATCTCGCGGCAGCTTCATGTTCTGGGCAGGAACCCGATGTTGTTCGCCGATGCAGTCGCGGGCGCGTGTGCGGCGGATTTCCACGAGGGACTGCCTTGGGGACGTCAGTTCATCGGCGTACTCGGCTGGCTCGATACAAGTCTGCCAGTCGCCTATTACCGGCTGGCGAGCGTCGTGCTGCTTGGCGCTCTCGCGTCTTGCTGTCCACAGGAACTGCTCGCAATCCCTCGTCGCGTACGGCTCTTTGCGGCGTGCTGCGTCGGGGCTGCGGTGGTGGCGACCCTGTTTTTCCAGTATCTGAGCTGGACACCGACCGGCGCCGGCTTCATCGACGGTGTGCAGGGGCGGTATTTCCTGCCGATTGCGCTCATGCTGCCGCTATTGCTACCTGGCCTTCGTATTCGTGCCGAGACGACTCGCGCGATCGTACGGGTCGTGCTTTGCGCCTTTCCGGCGCTCTCGATCGCGCTGGCTCTGCATGCGATCGTATGGCGCTATTATCTGTAGAGTAAACGCAAACAAGGGCGTCATCGCTGATATGGGTGATACAGGTGCCGCAGAGCGACGTGACGCTCGCGATCCAGCCGATTATTCCTTCAAGTTCGACAATGCCGGTCGGAACGACCAGGTCGCGAACAGCGTGTCCGCGAACGGGTGGGCATCCTTCGAGCGCCCACTTCCCGAGTTCCTGTCTGCCGCAGTGAGACGCTGGCCCGGCCTGGTCATCGACATAGGCTGCAACACCGGTTTCTACACTCTTCTCGCGGCGAGCGCCGATGTTCGGAACAACGTTCTTGCTTTCGAGCCGGTCGGGGAAATCCGTGCGATCGCCCGCAGGAACGCCGGTCTCAACGGAGTCTCCCGCCGAGTGAGCATCAGGCAGGAGGCAATAAGCGACAGGAACGGGGCGGCGAGACTGTACATTCCCCATGATGACCACGGGCTGGTCGAAACCAGCGCGTCCCTCGACCCTCATTTCAAGTCCAGTCATCTCAGGCACGATACCGTAACGGTCAAGCGGCTCGACCATGCGCTGCTTCTATCGAAATATCGATGGAAGCAGGTTTCAGTCATAAAGATCGACGTCGAGGGCCACGAGGCCGCCACCTTGAAGGGAGCGCCCTGGATCATCAAGCTGTACCGTCCGGTAATCTTCCAGGAGGTTTTGCAGGGAGCCGACTTTCCCTGGCTGAACGGCTTCTTGAAGATGAACCGTTATGTCCCGTATCGGCTCAAACCCGAGAGACAGGCCATCCGGACCGTCGAGATCGGCTTCGATCCACAGGCGTGGAACCAGGCCCTCGTGCCCGAGGAGAAGGCCCAGACCTTCGAGAAGCTCGTCGCGTTCATCTGAACCGGGAGGAGAGGCGGCGCAGGGGCCGTGTCAGGCGCCAGCTCTTCGAGGCGCGCAGCGCGGCCAGTTCGGCCTGGAGCCTGCCGACGAGGTCCGGGTCGTGCACTTGCGGTTGATGCTGCCGCACCGCCCAGTCCCAGGTGTCGGCGATCAGGCGTTCGTCGTCGGTCGCCATCAGGTGGACAAAGAAGTCCAGGCTGTGGGCGGCGGTGGCGGTGCAGCGGGTGCAGGCGAAGCCGATCAACCCGTAAGCGGCCAGCTGGCGCATCAGGCGCGCGAACGCTAGCGGCGTGAACACCCAGCAATGCACGTCATGATAGGCGCCTCTCGACAAGGCGTCCTCCATGATGGCGATCGCCCGGTCATACTCCTGCCGGGTCGGCGGCGGGTCGGAACCTGGCTGGCCGCGCCAGGCCTCGTCGAGGTCGCGGGCGGCATACTGCAGCGTGAAATCCAGGATCTGCCTGGGTCCCGGGATCATGGTTCCGGCGCGCGCGGCCAGGATCGCGTCCGCCGCCGAACTGGTCTCGCGGCGGTGATCGAAGCAGTAGCGCCGGTCCGGAATGATCAGCCGCACGGTCCCGGACGGGCGCAGCACCGATTTCAACTGACCGAGCCACCCGACCAGGTCGGGTATGTGCTCGATCACGTGCGAGGCCACGACGTAGTCGAAGCGGCGTCCCCCGCAGGCGACGTCCAGGGGGCCGCTGTTCCAGACGACGTCCACCTCGACGATGCGGCCGGGATCCACATCGGGATCGCCGGCATATTTCGCCCGCAGCGCCTCGGTGCCGACATGGTCGACATACAGCACCCGGGCCGCCGGTTTTCGAAGGATCGGATTGTGCAGCGCCCCGATCTCCAGCCCGCTGGTGCGGGCGAGGTCCAGTCCCTCCAGCAGCGCCTGCATCCGGTTCATGTGCAAGTCGCCAGGCGGAATGCCCGTTCCGGGTCCTGCATCCAAGGCGCCCGTCTCCGTGGTTGATCGGCACCTGCGCCGACGATGATCGGTGTCATCCCCCACCGGGACACTTGAGCAACATGAGGTTAATTTGCATCACTTCGCGGTGCCGACGAACTCACAAAGCGGCTCTCATTTCGCGTCCAAGCAGAGCATGTTGTATGCACTAGCGACTTCGCGACACGTGCAATCCGACCAGGCGTGACAGCAGGATCGCCGGGAACAGCTGGCCGGCGATCGTCTGCAGGTCGGCGAGGCTGGCCGCGAAGGGTGATTGCGGCGTGATGCCGCTGTTGCCGATCGCGGTCATCGTCGAGAAGCTGTAATGGAGCAGGTTCGATGCATGGTGCGAGGCATGCTCCGACAATCCGGAAAACGCCCCGGGGACGGCAAGCTGCAGCCCGGCATAGGCCACCGCGAACAGCAGCCCGAGATTGAGATAGATGAAGATGGCGCCGGCGATCCGGTGATGGTTCACCTCGCCGGGTCCGAACACCGCGCGTGCCATCGCAGCCGTCACCAGCAGGTTGTAGGCGAACACCATCGTGAGCGTGGTCGCCTGTGGCAGCAGCCCTGGCAGCAGCCGCGCGAGTAGCGGGAGCGCGAAGCTCGCAGCCAGGATCAGGCGCAGCCACGCCGACTTCGCCAGCAGCCCGATCGCCACCACGGCCAGGATGAACTGCAGCAGTACCACCACGCTGCGGTCCGCGTCGCCCGCGCCCAGCGCCGGGATCGCGATGAACAGCACGATGATGTCCAGCGCCAGCATCAGGCTGAACTGCCAGCCAGGCTCGCGGGCCAGCAGCGAGCGCCGCACACTGCCCGCGGCGCGGGGCAGCCTCGTCGTCGCGTCCGTCTGCGTCACATTGCGACGCGCTTGTTGGTGACCAGGGCGCAGCCGGCGATCAGCCAGCGTCCGTCGGGTTCGTGCTGCATCGAATAGAGCGCCTGCGAGGCATCGCCGTCCGGTCCGAAGAACTCGACCTTCTGCACCAGGATGCCAGCCTGGTCAGGCTCCGGCTCCAGGCTGCCGAAGCTGTACGAACGCGGCCGGAACACCGCAGGATACGCCGCGCGCACCATGGCCAGGAAATGCGACGCATCCGGGAAATGCGCGCGGATCCCGGGGGCCGCGTAGCTGTAGGCGGCCGGCCCGTCATTGCGCCGGAAGGCCTGGATCTGCGCGGTGATGACGCCGCGGATCGCCAATTGGTCCGAAGGAGCAATCGTATCGGCATAGGCGGGACCAAGCGCCGCCAGCACCAGAAAGAGACTCACGATCCAGCGCATGTGTCCTCCTTTTCCGCATGGAGGCTGCTTGAAAACGCCTGATGCTGGATGAGAGCGGCACGCAGTGCCGCGGCCGGCGTGACTTTCAGAGCACCGCAGCGCAGCGGCCTGGATGGCCGTGAGCAGCGGAGCGCAGGAAAGGCGCGTCGGATCGCCAGCAGCAGGCGTTTGCAAGCAGCCTCACGTTCGCAGGGCGCTGCCGCGGCCATAGATCAGCAGCATCACGAAAATCACCATGCCATAGATGATCTGCCGGCCGGCATCCGGCATCTGCAGCACCGCCAGCATGCTCTGCAGCAGCACGATCAGGATGGTGCCGGCGATGGTGCCGCTGTAGCGGCCGCGTCCGCCCATGATGCTGGTGCCGCCCAGCACCACGGCGGCGATCGCCGGCAGCAGGTAGATATCGCCCATCCCCTGGTAGGCCTTGCCGGCATAGCCGGTGACCAGCAGGCCGGCGAGCGCGCTGGCGCAGCCGGCCAGCGTGAAGCAGCCGAGCACGACCCGGCGCACCGGCATGCCGGACATGTAGGCGGCGCGCTCGCGGTTGCCGATCGCATAGACCGCGCGGCCGAACGGTGTCGCGCGCAGCAGCACGGTGACCAGCACGCCGACCAGCGCCCAGATCGGGATCGCGTTCGCGACACCCGGGATCAGGTGGCCGCCGGACAGCGCGCGGGCCACCGGCGGCGCGGTCGAGGGCGGCGCCGAGCCGCCGGTATAGAGCACCATCAGGCCCTGTAGCACCGCATTCACCCCGAGCGTGAAGATCATCGACGGGATGCGCAGGTAGGCGACGCCCAGGCCGTTCACGAAGCCGATCGCGCCGCCGACAGCGAGTGCGATCGGCAACGCCAGGATGCCGCCCGCAGCGCCCCCGCTGCCTGCGCCGCCGGCACCGGCACCGGCAAGCCCGGTGGAGACCATGGCGGCGGCGGCGACCGTCCAAGGCACCGACAGGTCGATATGGCCGAGCAGGATCACCAGCATCGCGCCGGACGCGACGATGCCCAGGAAGGCGGCGCTCTGCAGTTGCTGTATCAGGTAGTGCGGCGAGATCACGCTCGGGTTGAACACCGCGCCGATCGCCAGGATCGCCAGGATGCAGAGGCTGGCGGCGAACAGCGGCAGGTCGATCCGGCGCGCGAACGCGGCTCGTGCCAATACGGTGCGCGCAGCGGGGCCACTCACCGGAAGCTCTCCAGCCGGTTGCGGTTGCGCAGCAGCGGCAGCGCGCCGAGGCTGACCGCGGCCAGCAGGATCAGGCCCTGGAACAGCGGCTGCCACAGCGGCGAGGCGGCCAGCACGAACAGCAGGTCGCCGATGGTGCGCAGGATGAAGGCGCCCAGCACCGAGCCGGCCAGGCCGCCGATGCCGCCGAACAGCGAGGTGCCCCCGATCACCACCGCCGCGATGGCATTCAGCGTGAGGTCGCCGGCCTGGATCGCGCTGGCCTGCGCGCTTTCCGCGATCAGGGTCAGCAGCAGCCCGGCGAGGCTGGCAAGCACGCCGCTCAGCACATACGCGCACGCCTTGGAGCGGTTGATCTTGACGCCGGACATGTAGGCCGCCGCCTCCGCCGAGCCCACCGCATAGACGCCTCTCCCGATCAGCGAGCGCCGGAACGGCAGCCAGAACAGCAGCAGCACCGCAAGCAGCAGCAGCAGCGAGGTCGGCACGCCGTGGATGTCGCCGGTGAGCGCGCTGGCGAAATCGTCGTTGACGTCGCCCCCCGGCTCAGGGCGCAGCAGCAGCGACAGGCCGTAGAACATCGAGCTGGTCGCCAGTGTGGCGATGATCGGCTGCAGCCGGCCCCACACGACCGCCACGGCATTGAAGCCGCCGGCGAGTGCGCCGGCGGCGAGCGTCGCCGCCACGCCGCCGGCGAGCGAGAGGCCGCTGCCGCCGAGCAGCGTCGAGGCGAGGCAGTTGGCCAGCACCGCGATCGCGCCCACCGAAAGATCGATACCGCCGGTCAGCACCGGCAGGGTCTGCGCGCAGGCGATCAGGGCGAGCAGCACGCCCTTGTTCGACGCGGTCACCAACGTGCCCACCGTCACCCCGCGCGGCTGCAGCGCCAGGTAGAGGGCGAACATCGCGGCGAACACCGCGGCCGCCAGCAACGGGATCGCGTTGTGCCGGACGAACAGCCGGAGGGAGCCCGTCTTCATGCGCTCACCTGTTCATGCTGCTGGCTGGCCTGCCGGATTGATGTCGAGCGCGCCGGCGATGATCGCCTCCTCGGTGATGCCGTCGCCTTGCAGGGTGCGGACGACGCGGCCGCCATAGAAGATCGCGACCCGTTCGCACAGGCCGATCAGTTCGTGATAGTCGGTCGAGTACAGCAGGATCGCGCAGCCGCCATCGGCCAGCTCGCGCAGCAGCCGGTAGATCTCCTGCTTGGTGCCGACATCGATGCCGCGGGTCGGGTCGCACAGCAGCAGGATGCGCGGCTCGGCCGCCAGCCACTTGCCGATCACCACCTTCTGCTGGTTGCCGCCCGACAGCGTCGCCACCGGCAGCTCGGGCACCGCCTTGATCTGCATGCGCCGGATGATCTCGCCGACGGCGGCACGCTCGCGGGCAGGATCGAGCAGCGGACCCCGGCGCCAGCGCGACAGCGTGGCCGCGGTCAGGTTGTCGGCGACCGACATCGCCAGCATCAGCCCTTCGGTCTTGCGGTCCTCCGGGATCAGCGCGATCCCGAGCGGGGCGGCCTTGGCGGCGCGCGGACTGCCCGGCGCCACCCGCTTGCCGTCGATGCGTATCTCGCCGGTGCAGCCGGCCAGGCCGCCGAACAGCGCCAGCAGGAACTCGCGCTGGCCCTGGCCGTCGAGACCCCCCAAGCCAAGGATTTCTCCTGGTGCCACGTCGAGGCTGATGCCGCGCAGCCGGTCCTCCCAGCCGAGCCCATGCGTGCTCAGGATCGGAGCGCGTGGCTCGGCCGGGGCAGGCGGCCGCGGCGGGAACACCTGGCTCACCTCGCGGCCGATCATCATGCGCACGATCTCGTCCTCGTTATGCGCACGGATGTCGAAGCTCGCCACGTGGCGGCCGTTGGTGAAGACCGAGCAGGTATCGGCGAGTGCCCTGATCTCGTGCATGCGGTGCGAGATATAGAGGATGCACATCCCCTCGCGCTTCAGCCGCAGCAGCAGGTCGCTGAGCCGTCCGACATCCTCCGAGGTCAGCGCCGAGGTCGCCTCGTCCAGGATCAGCAGCCTCGGGTTGCGGCCGAGCGCCTTGGCGATCTCCACCATCTGCCGGCGCGACAGCGGCAGGTCGCGCACCCGCGCGCGCGGGTCGATCCCCTCGACGCCGACACGCGCCAGCAGCGCCTCGGCCTGCCGATATTGTGCCCGACTGTCGATCAGCCCGAACCGGCGTGGCGGCGACACCAGCCCGATATTGTCGGCGACGCTGAGGTCGGGGATGAGCGACAGTTCCTGGAACACGCAGACGATGCCGCGCGCCTGCGCATCGAGCGGATTGTGCAGGTGCACCGGCGCGCCGTCGAGCAGCATCTCGCCCTCGTCGGGCCGGACCACGCCGGCGACCACCTTGATCAGCGTGCTCTTGCCGGCGCCGTTCTCGCCCAGGACCGCATGGATCGATCCGCGCTCGCAACGCAGACTGCCGTCGGCGAGCGCCGTGACCGCGCCATACCGCTTGACCACATGACGCAGCTCGAGCAGCGGCGCGGCTGCGGTCATTTTCCCGAAGCGCCGAGGATGTCGCGGGCACCGAGATTGATCGAGCAGACCGGGAAGTCGCTGGCGGCAAAGAAGGTGTCGCTGACATCGGGGAAGTAGGTCTTGCCGGCCGCCAGCGTCTTGTAGTTCGCCTCCGGGATCGGCACCGCGATCTCCTGCGGCAGTGCGCGGCCGTCAAGGGCCGCCAGTGCCGCTTTCAGGGCGACCGCGACCAGCGCCGGCGACTGTCCGGCGCTATCGCCCAGCAACCCGTCCTTGGCGTGCGCCACGATCAGCTTGCGGAACCCGTTCTCGCCTTCGCCGGCGATCGGCATGAACCCCTTGCCCGCATCCATCACCGCATGGGTCACGCCGATGCTGCCGCCCTGGGTATAGATGCCGTCGAAGTTGCCGTGCACGGCGAGCGCATCGGCGACCGCCTTCTGCCCGGTGCCGTCGTCCCAGTTGCCGACCACCTCGGTGACCTGCACGCCCGGGTCGGCGGCCATCGCCGCGCGGAAGCCCTCGTGGCGGTCACGGTCGACGCTGTTGCCGGGCACGCCGCGCACTTCCAGCACCGACTTCTTCGCCTTCATCGTCGCGTTGAGCCAGTCGCCCATCATGCGTCCCATCGCGCGCTGGTCCTGGTTGACCTGGATCAGCTCGGTCTCCTTGCCGGTGCGGTCGAAGGTGTTGTCGAAGCTCACGATCAGCACGCCGGCCTTCTGGGCGCGGCGCAGCACCGGCTTGAACGCGGTCGGGCTGTTGGCATCGATCAGGATGGCGTCGAAGCCGGCATTGATGAAGTTGTCCATCGCCGCGATCTGTGCCGAGACGTCGGTGCCGACGCTGACGATGCGCAGCTCCTTGATCTGCCTGGCGATGTCGGGCTGCGCCGCATAGGCGCGCAGCGTCTGGATCATCTGCACGCGCCAGCCATTGCCGATGAAGCCGTTGGCAAACGCGATCCGGTATGGCCCTGTCTTGGCCGGCATTTGCACGGTGGCTCCGCCGGTGGGGGCGGCACGGAAGCATTCCGGCTGCCAGGTCGCTGCCCGGGCCGCAACCGTCGAACACGCCAAAGTGCCGCCCGCCAGCAGGCAGGCGGCAAGGTTCCAGATCCTCATCGATGTCATCTCCCCAGCGAGCCCGGTCTTCGTACCGGCTTGATTGCGCTAGCATGCAGCAGCCTGGAGCGGGTTGTCCAATGGCCTCTGGGGGTGCTGCGAACGGCCTCCCTACTGCCGGCCGGTCGAGGCCGCCGGAACGATCCGGGCGCGCCTCTGCTCATCGTCGAAGCGCGGCCAGCCGCCCTGCGCCAGCGTGTCCAGCGACGGGTCCGGGCGGTCCATGCGGGCGGCATAGATCCACAGATAGGCCAGGGCACGGTGGACGAAATTCCGCGTCTCGGTGTTCGGCAGGCTCTCGATGAACAGCAGCGGATCGCCGGCGGAGGCAGCACTTCCGCTTGCCAGGCCCCAGCCGGCCAGCGCGTTCGGTCCGGCATTGTAGCTCGCCAGCAGCCGGATCAGGTCGCCGCGTATGCCATCCTGGCCGGCCAGGTAGAGCACGTAGTCCTGGCCCAGCTCGAGATTGACCGCCGGACTGCGCAGGCGGTCCGGGCTGACCGGAGCGGGCCGGTGTCCCGGCGCCCCCTGGTCCTGCATGAAGCGGGCGGTGACCGGCATCACCTGCATCAGCCCGTGCGCGCCGGCGCCCGACACCGCCTGAGTGTCGAAGTTGGATTCGACCCGGGTCAGCGCATAGACCAGCGCCGGGTTGATCGTGAACCCGCGCCGCGGCTGCAGGCGCGGCATCGGGAAGCGGACCGCGTCGAGCGGCGCTGCGGTGTGGTCGCGGCCATCGCCCACCGCGCGATCCTGCACCTGCAGCACGGTCGCCAGCTGCGCCGAGAGGCTGCTCATTCCGGCTGCCCGCGCCACCAGCGCCACCGACCGGCAGAGCGCCGCATCGCCGCGCACGCCCGGCCAGAGCGCCCGCAGCGCCGCCTCGGCCCGGCCGGGCTGGCCCACCTGCAGCAGCGCAAAGGCCCGACGCCCGTCCGGCAGCGCCGCCACCGCCTCGACGTCGATCTCGCCGAGCAGCGGCTGTCCCGGCTGCGGCGCCCCGGCACCCGGGGCGCCCAGAACCTGTCCGCCCAGAACCTGTCCGCCCAGAACCTGCCCGGCCAGCAGGCCATAGAAGGTGTGCGGGAACGAGGCCGCCCGCTCCAGCCAGGACCGGGCGCCGGCCGCGTCGCCGGCCGCCGCATGGCCACGCGCGGCCCAGAAGGCGGCGCCGGAATGCACGCTGGCGGCCGCGAGGTCGCCGCGCGATGCGGCCTCGAACCGCCGGGTGGCGGCCGCGCGATGGCCCTGCCGCCATTCCGCGAGGCCGGCGATATAGCCGGCCAGGCCGATCCGGTCGTGCGCCTGCTCCGACGCGGCTCGCGCGGCCTGCAAGGCGGCGGCGTCGTCGCCATGCGAGAACAGCGTCCGCGCGATCTCGGCCCGCAGCATCGCCGCGTAGAGCCGGTCCGGGAACCTCGTCTGCGCCACCAGCCGAAGTGCGCTGCGGGCGCCGGCCGGCCCCTGCTGCAGCCGCTCCCGGACCGTCCGGTCGAGCAGCCGGTTGCGACGCAACGTGGTGGCGGCAGGATCGGCCTCCTCCGGCGGTGCCGTCATCGGGGGTTCGGCGCCGAGCCGCGTCGCCGCGAGCGCGCCTGCGTCGTTGGCCCGGCTGCGCTGGTGCAGCAGGTCCGCCAGCCGGTGCCGGATGAGCGGTGCGTCCGGGTGCTCTGGCCAGCGGTGCAGCCACCGTGACAGCTCGTCCGCCGCCGGATGCGCGAAGGGCTGCAGCGCGCGGTCGGCCAGGATGTCGGCCAGCAGGATGTCGTCGTGCAGCTGCGCCGTTTCGCGTGCGGCGGCAGCAAGGTCGCCGGATGACTGCAAGGCGAAGATGCGCCGGATCCGGGCGGCGTCGGCGCCGTCGAGCGGCTGCGGCAACGCTGCCGCTTCCCCCGCACCCAAGCCTGCGCCGAGCCCGAAGCTGGCGGACGCGACCTCGACCGGCGGCGAGCGGATGTCGGCGTCCGGGCTTGCCTGCGTGGCGTCGTCCTGGTGCCGGGCCAGCACCGGCGTGCAGATCGCGCCGGCCAGGATCACCGCGGATGCCAGCATGATCGGCGCCCCGGTCCTGGGATGACGTGTCGGAGATTGCCTCGCAGAGTCTCGCATCAGCGGCAGCTGGGGAAGCAATTTGAGGCAAACAATCCTATTTTGGATGATCAGCCATGCACGAACCGGTGCAATCGGAAATTCTATAGCGATAACGACAAGTCACTCACGCATCTGTGATCGGTCTTCATCAAGCGTCGTGCGCAGCAGCAGCAGGTCGTGCCACGCCTCCCGGCGCGCCAGCGGGTTGGCCAGCAGGTAGGAGGGGTGGCGCATCGGCAGCGCCGGTATCGTTCGGTCGGTGCCGGGGACGGTCACCGGCCGCCAGCGCCCGCGCACCCGTGCCAGGCTCTGCTCCTCGCCGGCGAACACCCGGGTCGGGCGCACGCCGAGCAGCAGCAGGTGCCGCGGCTCGGCCAGGGCCACCAGCCGGTGCAGGAACGGCAGGCAGGTGGCCATCTCCAGCGGACTGACCTTGCGGTCGCCGGGCGGACGCCACGGGATCAGCGGCACGCACAGCATCTGCGACCGCGACAGGCCGATGCTGGAGAGCATCCGGTCGAGCAGCGCGCCGGCCGCACCGGCGAAGACGTGCCCGGAGCGGTCCTCCTCCGCGTCCGGCACTTCGCCCACCAGCACCAGCCGGCTCTGCAGGTCGCCCTCCGGCAGCAGGGCATGGCCGGCGGTGTCGCGCAGCGGGCAGGCGGTGAACTCCCGCATGGCGGCGAGCACCGCCGCGACGCTGTCCGCCGAAGCCGCCGCCGCCTGGGCCTGCGCCACCTGACCGCGCGTCTGCACGAGCGGCGCGGCAGCCAGCGGGCGCGTCACCGACGGCAGGCGGATCGGCTCCGGCGCTGCCGGTTGTGGCGCCAGGCGATCCTGGACGAGATCGCCGAGCGCCTCGTCCGCGCCCCAGGCGATCTGCAGCCGCAGCATCGCGAGCGCCTCGGACAGCGGCAGGTCTGATGGCAAGGTCAAGGACAAAGGACGGGACGCTCTCTGCACGATCGATACCGCAGGATAGCGGCAGCCGTCCCGCGCTGGTAGCCTGCGGGCATGCCACCCATCCGCCGTGCCTGCAGCCGCTCAACGGGCCTGACCAGGCTGCTTTCGCTGCTCGGCGTCCTGTTGTCGGGCGCCCTGCTCTGCCCGTCCGGTTCCCATGCGGCCTCCGAGGACGCCCGCAGCGCCGCGTCCCAGCCGCCGCCCCCGGCCTTCGGCACCTATCTCAGCGGCGTGGTCGCCGCAGCACTCGGGGATGCGGACACGGCCTCCGGCAAGCTGCTGCAGGTGCTCGGCACCGACCCCGACAATCCCGGCCTGCGCAGCCAGGCCTTCATCTTCTCGACCCTGGCCGGGCGGCCGGATGCGGCCCGGCTGGCGCCCTCGATCGCGGACAACCCGCTGGCGCCGATCGTCATCGGCAATGCGGCGGCGCTGGCCGGCCGCTGGACCGAGGCGCAGGCAAGCTACGGGCGCATCGAGCACACGCCGCTCAACCAGTTGCTGCAGCCGCTGCTGCTGGCGTGGTCGGAGCAGGGGGCGGGACAGACCGATCTCGCGCTGACCCGGCTGGTGCCGCTGACCCAGAGCAACCCGATCGCCGGCGTGTATGCCCTGCACGCCGCGATGATCGCCGATCTCGCCGGGCGCACGGACCAGGCCGCTTCGCTGTACCAGCAGGCGGTCTCGCTCTATCCGGGCTCCGACGTGATGCTGGTGCAGGCCTATGCCGGGTTCCTGGCCCGCCAGGGCAAGCCGCTCCTCGGCCAGGGGCTGGTGCACGCGCTGACCAAGGCGGTGCCGATGCTGGCCATCGCCGAACCGGGCCTGGACGCGGCGCTGACCGTGCCGCCGGAAACGGCGACCCCGCAGGCGGCGTCCCGCGCAGGCCTCGCGCGCGCCTTCCTGACCATGGCCTCGCTGATCCAGCAGCAGGCGCCGCGCGGCCAGGAAGCCGAAAGCTTCATGCTGCGCTTCGCGCTCGACCTGCAGCCGGACCTGTCGCCGGCGCGGCTGCTGCTGGCCGACCTGCAGAGCGACGCGCACCAGACCCAGGCGGCGCTCGGGACGCTGCGGCAGGTCCAGGCCGACGACCCGCTGGCGCCGGTTGCCTCCCTGCGGATCGCCGCCCTGGACGCCAGCATCGGCGGCGCATCCGAGCGGGCCGCGGCGCATGCCATCCTGGACCGGCTGGCCGCGTCGTTCCCGCACCGGCCGGAACCGCTGCAGTCGCTCGGCGACCTGCTGCAGGACGAAGCGCACTACGCACGGGCGATCACCGCGTACGACCAGGCGATCGCGCTGATGTCACCGCTCACCACCGATGACTGGCCGGTCCTGTTTGCGCGCGCCACCGCCTACGACCGCGCCCGGCAGTGGCCGCGGGCGCAGTCCGACCTGGAGCAGGCGCTGGCGCTGGCGCCGGAGCAGCCGTTCCTGCTGAACTATCTCGGCTATAGTTGGGTCGAGCGCCACCACGACCTGGACGATGCGCGCCGCATGATCGAGCGGGCGCTGGACGCCAAGCCGGAGGATGGCTCGATCCGCGACAGCCTGGGCTGGGCGATGTACCGCCAGGACGATGTCCTGGGCGCGGTGCGCACCCTCGAACGCGCCGCCGAGCAGATCCCCGAGGATCCGACCGTGAACTACCATCTCGGCATCGCCTACTGGTCGGCCGGACGCCATGTCGAAGCCGCGGACCAGTGGCGCTGGGCGCTGAACCTGCATCCGGACCGGCAGGAGGAGGCGCGCATCCGGGCGGCCCTGCGCGAAGCGACCCGGCCGGGCGGCGATCCGGTGTCGGCCGCCGACGCGTTGCCGGTCTCTGTGCCCTGAAGGCGGCTCCACGATGCCGACCCCGACCCGCCTCGAGGAGATCGCCTGCGCCAAGGTCAATCTCTACCTGCACGTGACCGGGCGACGGCCGGATGGCTACCACCTGCTCGACAGCCTCGCCGTGTTCCCGCTGGCCTGCGACCGGCTGACGGTGCAGGCCGCCGATACGCTCGAACTGGCGCTCGAGGGTCCGTTCGCCGAGGTGCTGCAGCCGTCGGCGACAGGTGATGACAACCTGGTGCTGCGCGCCGCGCGGGCCCTGGCCCTGGCCGCCGGACGCGAGATGCCCGGCGCCCGGCTCATCCTGCACAAGCACCTGCCGGTCGCCTCCGGGATCGGCGGCGGTTCGGCGGACGCCGCGGCTGCGCTGAGGCTGCTGCGCCGGTTCTGGGCGCTGCACGACATCAGCGACCAGTGCCTGCACACCATCGCGACCGGTCTCGGAGCCGACGTGCCGGTCTGCCTCGCGCAGCGAACCGCGCGCATGCAGGGTGCGGGCGAGCAGCTGGCGCCCGGCCCGGTGCTTCCCGCGGTCGGCATGATGCTGGTCAATTGCGGCGAGGCGGTCTCCACCCCGGCGGTGTTCCGGGCGCGATCACCGGGCCTGCGTCCGCCGGCCGCGCTGCCTCTGGAATGGCCGGACGCCGCGACGCTGGCTGACGGGTTGCGGGAGCTCTCGAACGATCTGGAGGGCGCCGCCCGGACCCTGTGTCCCGCGATCGACGCGGTCCTGCAGGCCCTGCAGGCGTTGCCCGGCTGCCTGCTGGCGCGCATGAGCGGGTCCGGCGCCACCTGCTTTGCCCTGTTCGCGGACCCGGCGGCAGCCCGTTGCGCCGAAGTCGCGGCCCGCTTGCCGCAGCGTTGGTGGCGCTGGTCCGGGGGCCTGCACCAGCCAACGGCGTGAGCGAGCTCTACCGCCCGGGCAGGCGCACCGGGCAGCGCTTCGGGTTGCGTGCCGGAGCGTGCGGCGGCTGCCTGCCGGCCGCGCTCCGGACGGCTGCCAGCGCGACCAGTCCCAGGGCCGTGAGCCCGACGCCGAGCTTGTGCCGGCTGGTGAACAGCTCGTAGCTCCGGGTGCGCGCCTGCTCGTCGAAATTGCCGTGCGCCGCGTAGGCGCCGGGCACGCTCTCGTACAGGTTGTTCGCCGCGTTCGGGTCGGCCTTCTCCTTGGTCATCTGGCTGCTATAGCCGACGCGCGCCAGATAGCGATCCGCAAGGCCGGCCGCGACGCGGTTGGCCAGGATCGCGGTGACGGTCGAGAAGCCGACCCAGACCTCGCGACGGTGGTGGAAGGCGGCGAACACGATGGCGCGGGCGGCGATCTCCGGCTCGTAGATCGGCGGGACCGGCTGCATGCGCTGTCCCGTACGGTTCAGGGTCCAGGAGAATTGCGGTGTGTTGATCGCCGGCAGGTGCACCATCGTCAGATGGATGTCGTCGCCATCGTGCAGGATCTCGGAGCGCAGGCTGTCGGTGAAGCCGCGTATCGCCGACTTGGCGCCGCAATAGACCGCCTGCAGCGGCACCGAGCGGTAGGCGAGTGCCGAGCCGACATTGACGATGGTGCCGGAGCCGCGCCGGCGCATCCGGCGCAACGCCGACATGGTTCCGAACACGGTGCCGAGATAGGTCACCTCGGTGGCGCGGCGGAACTCGGCGGGCGTGATCTCGACCACCGGCGAATAGACCGTCGCCATCGCGTTGTTGACCCAGATGGTGATCGGGCCGAGTGCCGCCTCGATGCTGTCGGCGGCGGCCTCGACCGCCGCATCGTCGGCGACGTCGGCGATCGCGATCGCCGTGCGCACGCCGAACGCCCGCAACTCCTCGGCGGCGCTGTCCAGCCGGTCCTGGTTGCGTCCGATCAGCCCGACATCGCAGCCCGAGTTCGCAAATTCGCGCGCGGTGGCGCGGCCGACACCGGCGGCGGCTCCGGTGATCACGACGACCTGTTTCGGCATTGCGCTGCACTTCTCCTGGACCTGAGCAGCCGGAACGCAGCCGCGACGCCGCTGGTTTGCACGCAAAGGGAAGCACACCGGACGAGCTGGGCGGTCGATCGTGTTCCCTCAGGATCGACGGCTGGTCTCGGACTGCAGCCGCAAGCGTGTCAGGCGCGGTGGCGTCGCAGCTTGTGCCATACGAACCAGCCTGCGGCTGCGAGCACGACCACCACCACGACGAGGTGGAACTGGTGCATCACCGCGCGCAGCCGCGGGTCACTGTCCCAGCGTCGGCCGAGCTTGTCGCCGACATAGGCCAGGGCGTAGCACCAGATGAACGAGCCGACGAAGGTATAGAGCTGGAACGGCACCTGTCGCATGCGTGCCATGCCCGCAGGCAGAGCGATGAAGGTGCGCACCACCGGCAGCAGCCGCCCGATCAGCACGGCTGCTGTGCCGAAGCGGGCAAAGAATCGCTCCGCCTGGTCGAGGTCGTGGTGGTCCAGCAGAATCCAGCCGCCGAAGCGGTCCACGAAGCGGCGCCCGCCGGTGGCGCCGATCCAATAGGCGATCGTCGAGCCGATGTTGCAGCCGATCGCTCCGGCCAGCGCCACAACCGGGAGACTGAACCGGCCGATCGAGGTGAGATAGCCTGCGAACGGCATGATGACTTCCGACGGCAACGGGATGCAGGCGGATTCCAGCGCCATCAGCGCCGCGACGCCGCCATAGCCGCCGGCTGAGATCACGGCGATGATCCATGCCGCGATGAGTTCAATCAAGAGCTTAGGCCTTTCGTTCCGGTCGCGGCTCCTTGTCGCACCGGCCGCTCGCGGCTTCCAGCCTTCATTTCCCCGGTCGGAGTGTCGCTGCCTGCGGGCTCCGGTCAGGCCAGCAGCGTCACGGTGGCGCGCAGCCCGTTCGGCACGCGGTTGACCAGGGTGATGTCGCCGCCGTGCCCGCGGATGATGTTGCGCGCGATCGCGAGACCCAGGCCGGTACCTCCGGTCTCGCGGTTGCGGCTGGCCTCGACCCGGACGAACGGCTCGAACACCCGCTCGAGATCGCTCCCGGCCAGGCCCGGCCCGTCATCCTCGATCAGCACGGTGACGTAGTCACCGTGCGCTTCCTGGGCCGGCTTGAGCGTCACCACGGCGCCGCCGCCATAGACGATGGCGTTGCCGATCAGGTTGGCGAGCGCGCGCTTCAGCGCCAGCGAGCGCGCCTTGATGATGACCACCGGCGGCTCCACCGCGAAGCCGACCTGGTTGGTGATGTCGGGGCGCCCGTCCACCGCCTCGTCGAGGATGGTGCTGAGCAGAGCGGCGAGGTCGAGCGGCACCAGGGGCTCGCGGTTGGCGCTGTCGCGTCCGAAGGCGAGGGTGGCCGACACCATGGCTTCGAGTTCGTCCAGGTCGGCGGTGAACTTGCGGCGCAGCTCGTCATCCTCGATGAATTCCGAGCGCAGCTTGAGACGGGTGATCGGCGTGCGCAGGTCGTGCCCGATCGCGGTCAGCAGCAGCGTGCGGTCGGTGACGAAGCGGCGGATGCGCGTCGCCATGGTGTTGAACGCGATTGCCGCCGTGCGCACCTCGAGCGGGCCGTCCTCGGGCAGCGGCGATGCGTTCACGTCGCGCCCGAGCGCCTCGGCGGCGGCGGCGAGCGTGCGCACCGGCGCCGTCAGCCGGCGCACCGCCCAGTTGGTCAGGATGCCGGTCGCCACGATCATCAGGGTGAAGGCGATCGGGAAGGTCGGCGACGAGAACAGGTTGGGCGGCGGCACCCGGAACACGATGCTGACCCAGCGGCTTTCGTCCGGCAGATGCATCGACACACCGAAACGGTGCTCGCCGTGGTTGGCGCCCGCCATCACCTGGGTGGGATGCAGATGCATGGGAAACGGCATCATCTGCAGGTTGCTGCGCATCGCGTGCTGCATCTGCAGGCTTGCCGGATCGAGATCGGCGGTCTGCGGCCCGGGGGTCAGGCTGACCTTGAAGCCGTTCGGCAGCCGCATGCGCGCGACCTCGTTGTCGCGCTGGCCGGGGTCGGTCTCGACGATCGAGCGGTAGATCGCAACCACCCGCATTCCGGTCTCGCGTTCCTGCTCGGCGCGGTCGAGGTTGATGCGGTCGAGCGCATGGATGGCGAGCCCCGCCGCCTGCACCACCCCGAGGCCGGTGAGCAGCACCAGCGCCGTACGGGCCGCCAGGCTGCGCGGCAACAGCGCGAAGGCGACATTGCGCAGCAGCCTGCCGAGCGAGCGCAGCGCCGCCATCCAGCCGCGTGGGTCCGGCGCCGGCTTCGAAACCGCGGGATCAGACCCGTTCGACATCGGCCGCCAGGACATAGCCGCCACCGCGGACGGTCTTGATCACCTGGGCATTGCGGCCGTCATCCTCCAGCTTGCGACGCAGCCGGCTGATGGCGACGTCGATCGCGCGGTCGAACGGGCCCGCCTGGCGCCCGCGCAGCAGGTCGAGCAGCATGTCGCGCGTCAGCACCTTGTTGGCGCGGTCGAGCAGCGCCACCAGCAACTCGTACTCGCCGCCGGTCAGCGGCACCTCGACGCCGTCGGGGTTGAGCAGGCGGCGGCGCGTCGGCTCCAGCAGCCAGCCGGCGAAGCGCAGCACGCTGCGGTCGCCGTCCGGCTTCCTTTCGATCTGCTCGGCGGTGCGGCGCATCACCGCGCGCATGCGCGCGAGCAGCTCGCGCGGGTTGAACGGCTTCGGCAGGTAGTCATCGGCGCCGAGTTCGAGCCCGATGATGCGGTCGGTCTCGTCGCCCATGGCGGTCAGCATGATGATCGGCACGTTGCCCTGGCTGCGCAGCCAGCGCGCGACATCCAGGCCGCTTTCCCCGGGCAGCATGAGGTCGAGCACCACGATCTGGTAGTGGCCGGCGCTCCAGGCGCGGCGGGCCTCGCGGCCGTCGCGGGCGGCGGTGACGCGAAAGCGGTTGCGTTCGAGGAAGCGGGCGAGGAGATCGCGTATCTCGCGATCGTCATCGACGATGAGGATGTGGGGGAGGGTTTCCATGATGCCTGTTACAATAGCCCTGTGCATGCGCGCCGGGCAGGCTGGGTAGCAATCCGTTTCAATTCCCAATGTAACAGGCGGCCCGCGCGTGCGGTTCCAAGCGCGGGATCGAGCGAGATCTCACTCGGCATAGATCATCTTGCGCGTCATGCCGCCATCGATCACGAAGTCGGCGCCGGTCACGAAGCCGCTCTCCGGTCCGAGCAGCCAGGCCGCCAGTCCCGCGACGTCGGAGACGGTGCCGACGCGCCCCGCCGGATGCTGCGCATGGTCCTCCGGGCTCAGCTTGGCGCCGGTCACATCGATCCAGCCCGGGCTGATGCTGTTCACGCGTATCTCCGGGCCCAGGCTCAAGGCGAGCGCATGGGTGAGGGCGACGAGGCCGCCCTTCGAGGCGGCGTAGCTCTCCGTGTCCGGCTCCGACATGCGCGCCCGGGTGGAGGCGATGGTGACGATCGCGCCGCCACCCCCGGCGCGCAGCAGGCGTGCGGCGACCCGCGCGAGCAGGAACGGCCCAGTCAGGTTGACCGCGATGACGCGGTCCCAGTCGGCGGGATCCAGGCGCTCGGGAGGGGTGCGGACCATGATGCCGGCGCAGCAGACCAGCGCGTCGAGCCGGCCGGCCTGCGCATCGACCTGGGCCAGGGCGCGCTCGATGTCGGCGCGGCGGCCGGTATCGGCGGTGATGGGAATGCAGCGGCCACCGGCTGCTCCGCTCCGCGCGTCCATCAGGTCGGCGAGGCGGCCCGCATCGGTGTCGAGCGCGAAGACGATCCAGCCGTCCGCGAGCAGCCGTGTCGCGATGGCGCGGCCGATCCCGTGGGCGGCGCCGGTCACCACGGCAACGGGGACGCAAGCAGTCATGGGTTCTCCGGTGCGGCATCGGGAGCGTGCGGTGCGAACGCCGCCGGCCCGGTGCGGATGCACCCTTGCTGGCGCGGGCGTGGACGGGGATGATCGGGCGGCTCAGAGGGTTCGGATGATCATGCTGCCTGCGCTGCGTTCCTGGGTGCCATGGGTCGTGGCCCTGCCGGTCTGCGTGAGCGGGGTCAGCGTGGGTTGGGCATCCGGGAGCGCTGCGCAGACGCTTTCGGTCAGGCATCCCGAGCCGCCGGCGATGCCCGCCCCCGCACCTGCCGAGCCGGCCGCGGTGCGCCTGGATCCGGATGCCGACAGCGCGCCGCCGCCCGCGGCCCCTGCACCGGTGCCGACCCCGTCCGCCGATCTGCCGCAGCCGGCGCCGGAGCCGCCCGCGCCGGCGGCATCCCCGTCGCCGGAGCAGAAGCCCACTTCCGCGGCACCGGCATCGAGCCCGCCGCCCGCCGCAGGCAGCAGCACCGCAACCGACAAGAGCGCCACCTCCACGCCGTCTCCGGCAGCCCCGCCCCCACCTGCCTCGCCCCCCCCTGCCCAGCTCTCGCCCGCCCAGGTCAAGCCTGCCCAGCCGCAGGCCGCGCAGGTCAAGCCTGCGGCCCCGGCGGAAGCCAAGCCGGCGCGGCCCGCGGATTCGCTGAAGCTGCAGAAGTTCAAGGTTGCAGCGCTGATCGACCGCGTCGTGATCGGCAAGGAGAAGGCGCAGATCGGTCACGTCATCGACGTGCTGGTGGACGAGAAAGGCGAGCCTGCGGCGCTCGTGGTGGATGTCGGCGGTTTCCTCGGCGTCGGCAACCGGCGCATCGCCATTGCCTGGGAACGCTTCGCGCTGGCCGGGCGCAACTTCCGCGATCCGCTGCAGCTTCCGCTTAGCGACGCGCAGGTGAAGTCCGCGCCGGCCTATGACGGGTCCGAGGAGGTCACGGTGATCCAGGGGGCGATCGAACCGCCCGGCGCAAAGCCGTCCACCGTGCAACCTCCCGATGCAGCGAAACCCGCAGCCCCCCCTGGCGGTTCGGATCAAGGCGTCCCGAGCGCCGCGGCCAAGCAGGCGGCGCCGTCGGTCGAAGCGCCACCCGCGGCGCCTTCGGGTGTCGAGGACCCGGCGGTGAGCCGCGTCGATGTCGGCCATCAGGTCGAAGTCTCCGCCGGCTCGGGGCGACCGCCGGAGCCGGCCCCGACGACCGCCCCGCTGCTGCATCCGGCGCCGGGCAGCTTCATGCCGACTCCAGCCGCACACACACCCTCCGCCCCGCCGCCACCGCAACCGCCTGCCCGACCCGCGCTCCAGCAGCCGCACTGAGCTGCAGGGTGCGCGTCCGCTCCCTCAGGATGAGCAGCCAGCAGGGCCTGGACTGGCTCAATTTCTTCGTCGCCAACCTGCAGACGGCGTTCGGACCGTTCATCGCCGTCTATCTTACCAGCGAACGCTGGACCCAGGGCGAGATCGGCCTGGCGCTGAGTGCGGGCACCATCACCGCGATGGTCAGCCAGGTGCCGGCCGGCGCCCTGGTCGATGCCCTGCACAACAAGCATGTGGCTGCCTTCGCCGCCATCGTCACCATCATCGTCTCCTGCCTGCTGCTGGTGCTGTTCCCGCAGCGGCTGCCGGTGATGGCAGCCGAGATCCTGCACGGCTTTGCCAGCTGCATGCTGAACCCCGCGATCGCCGCGATCACCCTGAGCCTGGTCGCCGCCCGCATGACGCAGGGCAGCGAACCGGGAGAGCTCGGCCGCCGGCTCGGGCGCAATGCCAGCTTCGGCTCGATCGGCAATGCCCTGGCGGCCGGCCTGATGGGCGGGGTGGGATACGCGGTGTCGGCGCGCGCGACCTTCTTCCTGGGTGCGGCCCTCGCGCTGCCCGGCCTGTTCGCCTTGCGCGCCATCGAGCGGCCGAAGCTCAGGATCCCCGATGCCGCGGCGATGGCCGACCCGGACGACAGCGGCACCGAGACCGTGGCCTCGCATTCGGTGCTGAGCCTGCTGCGCGACCGCCGGCTGTTCGCCTTCGCGGTATGCGCCGCTTTGTTCCACCTCTCCAATGCCGGCATGCTGCCGCTGGCCGCGGGACGGGTCACCCGCGAGGCGCCGCAGCAGGCGGAACTGATCATCGCCGCCTGCATCCTGCTGCCGCAGCTGGTGGTGGCGGTGCTGTCGCCGCAGGTCGGCCGCCTGGCCGAGACCCTGGGGCGGCGCCCGGTGATGCTGGTCGGCTTCGCCGCACTTCCGATACGCGGCCTGCTGCTGGCGACCAGCAGCGACCCCTGGCTCACCGTGCTGTTCCAGATGTTCGACGGGGTGAGCGCCGCCTGCTTCGGGGTGATGCTGCCGCTGATCACCGCCGACCTCACCCGCGGCACCGGGCGCTTCAACCTGTGCATGGGCTTCTTCGGGCTCGCGGTCGGGGCCGGGGCCAGCTTCAGCACCACGCTGGCCGGCTTCGCCGCCGACCGCTCGCCGCAGCTCGCGTTCCTGGCCCTGGCCGCGGCCGGCCTCGCCTGCGTCCTGATGGTCTGGCTGCTGTTCGGCGAGACCACCCCGCGCCGCAGCGTCAGGCCCCGGATCGCGTCGCTGCGGGGCGTGAAGCGTTAGGTAGAGCCTGTTTGCAAACGCCTGATGTTGGATGAGAGCGGGCTGTAGGCCCGCGGCCGGCGTGACTTTCCGAGCACCGGAGCGGAGCGGCCGTCTGGCCGTGAGCACCGGAGCGGAGAAAAGGCGCGTCGGATCGCCAGCAGCAGACGTTTGCAAACAGACTCTCAGGCCAGCCAGCCCGGCACCGGCAGGCCCTTCTCGCGCAGGAAGCCCGGGTTGAACAGCTTGGACTGGTAGCGGGCGCCGCTGTCGCACAGGATCGTCACCACGGTGTGACCGGGCCCGAGAGCGCGGGCCACGCGGATCGCCGCCGCGACGTTGATGCCGGCTGAGCCGCCGATCGAGAGGCCTTCGAACTGCAACAGGTCGAAGACCTGCTCGAGCGCCTCCGGATCGCCGATCCGCACCGCATCGTCGATCGTCACCCCCTCCAGGTTGCCCGGGACCCGGGACTGGCCGATGCCCTCGGTGATCGAGCTGCCGCTGATGCTGAGGTCGTTCGACTTCACCCAGCCATACAGGCCCGAGCCTTCCGGATCGGCCAGGACGATGCGCGGCGCCGGCCGGCCGTCGCGCGCCGCGCGCTCGTGCAGGCCGAGCGACGCGCCGGCCAGGGTCCCGCCGGTGCCGCAGGAGCAGGTGAAGGCGTCCAGGGCCCCGCCGGTCTGGTGCCAGATCTCGGCGGCGGTGCCGTGCCGGTGGCCTTCGCGGTTGGCGAGGTTGTCGAACTGGTTGGCCCATACCGCGCCCGTCTCCTCGGCGAGCCGGCGCGAGACATGCACATAGTTGCCGGGGTCGCGGAACGGCTTGGCCGGAACCAGGCGCAGGTCGGCGCCGATCATGCGCAGGAAGTCGATCTTCTCCTGGCTCTGCGTCTCGGGCATCACGATCACGCTGCGATAGCCGCGCGCATTGGCGACCAGGGTGAGGCCGATGCCGGTATTGCCGGCGGTCCCCTCGACGATGGTGCCCCCGGAAGCGCTCCCAGGCTCCAGCCGGCCCTCGGCCTCGGCGGCCTCGATGATGGCGAGCGCCGCGCGATCCTTCACCGAGCCGCCCGGGTTCATGAATTCCGCCTTGCCCAGGATGGCGCAGCCGGTCGCCTCCGACGCGCGACGCAGCCGGATCAGCGGCGTGCCGCCGATCGCCGCGAGCATGTCGGCGCAGGGCTCCGGCCAGCCGAGCAGGGCCGACCGGGACAGCCTGGATGGCTCGCTTGCGGACGACGGATTTGTGCTTTCAACCATCAGGCGCCACCTATGCCGCACGTCATGCATCGACAGCGCCGGCGGCCAGGGCCGGTCTGCCTCCAGCAGGAGTATATGAGATGGTCGAGGACGTCGCCCCGCAACAGACCTGGGAAGCGCTCACCGCCAATCCGGACGCGCAGCTCGTCGACGTGCGTACCGACGCGGAATGGACCTATGTCGGACTGCCCGATCTCGAAACGCTGGACCGGCAGGTTCTGCTGATCATGTGGCAGGCCTTCCCGAGCGGCGCGCCCAATCCGCACTTCCTGCAGCAGCTCGGCGCGGCCGGGTTGGCGCCGGACCAGGACATCTATTTCATCTGTCGCAGCGGCGCGCGCAGCCTGGCGGCGGCCGAGGCGGCGCGCAGCATCGGCTTCGCGCGTGTCTTCAACGTCGCGGACGGCTTCGAGGGCCCGCCCGATGCGCACGGCCACCGCGGCGGCGTCGCCGGCTGGAAGGCCAGCGGCCTGCCCTGGCGTCAGCGTTGAGTTGAAGGCGAACGCCGGTCAATCGTCGGCTGGACTTTCGTCGTCGGCGTCGTACAGCACCTGCAGCACCGCGCACCAGGAATAGCGGGTGTCGTAGAAGCTGCCCTCGGCGCTGGCGAGCAGCCCGGTCGGCCCGACCGGAACATGCGTCAGCGTCACCGCATCATCGACGTTGCCGCCGATGATCGAGACCTGGCCGGGCTCGCGTGCCACCACCATGCCGCAATGCGCCGGGAACAGGTCGCGTGTCGGCAGGTTGTGGAAGCGGATGACACGGCTCGAGCCGCGGCCGGCGCAGATCAGGTCGCCCAGGGCCGGGGCATAGAGTGACGGGTCGTGCGCACGGAGTGCCGCGGCGGCGCCCGCGGCGGCGGCATTGATATAGGTCGCATGGTTGGGCGAGTACGGGAATCGCGCGCCGGCGCCGCTCACCCGCATCACGTAGGAAATGAAGGCCGCCGACCAGGCGAACCGCCCATCGTGCTGGAAGTCGAAGGCGTGGCCGTCGCTGTCATGCTTGCCGGTCCAGTCGACTTCGCTCTCGTACGGGTCCTGGCCGATCCACCAATATTCGCCGACACGTTGCCACAGGCCCGGCAGGCGCTCCGGCTTGACGCCGGGGCCGACGGGGTCGGGACGCGCCTCGGGATCGTCGTCATCGACGGGTTCGCCGAACAGCCGCCACTCGCGCAGCGCGATGGCCATCGCGTCCGCCCGCGTGAACGGCTCGAAACCCCGGGTCACAAAATCCGGTACGTGGGTATCCTGGCCGTTCGGTCCATGCGCGCTCGGATATTGCGCAACCGGGGTCTGGCCGCCGCCGCCGCTGCACGCGGCCAGCGCGAGTGCCGCGCAGGCCAGGAGACCCACCCGTCCGAGTACTGCCTGGTTCGGCCTGGCGGCCGCGACGACGTTTCTCATAGGTATTTCGCGAAGGGGCTGGCCGGAAAAGCGCTTGCGCGTTCCGGAAACAGGCTGGCCAGGCCGCTTTCGCTCGCATCGCAGCGGCCACGCTCGGTGATCAGCCCGCTGACCAGCCGCGCCGGGGTCACGTCGAACGCAGGATTGGCGGCGGCGCTGCCGTCCGGCGTGACCTGCACGGTGGCGATCGATCCGTCCTCGGCGCGGCCGGTCATGCGCGTCACCTCGGCTGCGTCGCGCTGCTCGATCTCGATCTCGCGCAGGCCGTCGCGCATGCCCCAGTCGATGGTGGTGGACGGCAGCGCGACCCAGAACGGCACCTTGTTGTCGGCGGCCGCAAGCGCCTTCAGGTAGGTGCCGATCTTGTTGGCCACATCGCCTGCGCGTGTCACGCGGTCGGTGCCGACGATCACCAGGTCGACCTCGCCATGCTGCATCAGATGGCCGCCCGCATTGTCCGGGATTACCGTGTGCGGCACGCCGTGGCGCCCGAGTTCCCATGCCGTCAGCGCAGCACCCTGGTTGCGCGGGCGGGTCTCGTCCACCCACACATGCACGGCGATGCCGCTGTCATGCGCCATGTAGATCGGGGCCAGGGCGGTGCCCCAGTCGACGGTCGCGATCCAGCCCGCATTGCAGTGCGTCAGAACGTTCACGCGGCGGTGGCCGTCCGACCCGCTTGAGGCGCCGCTCCCGCCCGCGTGTGCCGCGGCGGCCTGTTCGATCAATGCCAGGCCATGGCGGCCGATCGCCTCGTTCTGCGCTGCATCCTCGTCGCAGATCAGCGCCGCCTCCTCGTAGGCGGCGGCCAGGCGCTGCGACGGCCGCGTATTGCGCAGCCGGGTCAGCATGCGCTCGATCGCCCAGCGCAGGTTGATCGCGGTCGGTCGCGTCCGCGCCAGCATCTCGGCGTCGCGCTCCATCGCCTCGCTGCTGCTGTCCGCGCGCAGCGACAGCGCCAGGCCGTAGGCGGCGACAGCACCGATCAACGGCGCGCCGCGCACCTGCATGCTGGCGATGGCCTGGACCACCTCGTCGCGCGTGGTGAGCCGGAGGATCTCGATCGACCAGGGCAGCCGGGTCTGGTCGAAGATCCGGAGCGACCAGCCATCCTCCATGTCGATCCAGAGGCTGCGATAGGCGATGCCGTCAATCTTCATGAGCGGTCCTTGCTTGAGCGGGAAGCTGTGGGCTTGAGCGGGAGGCTGTTGCGGGGAGGCGAGGCGGGATGTCCGGATGCCGCGGTTTCAGGTGCCGTTGTCGTCGCGGTGCTCGCCGATCAGGCCGAGCTTGAGCATCACGCCGACCGTCGCGCCCTTCACCGGCCGCAGCAGCAGCATTGCCACGACCAGCGTCAGCGGCACGAACGCCGCGATCATCGACCAGATCGGCAACGTGCTGTCGTGCGTGGTCAGGACCACGAGGGCGATGATGATGTGGGCCGTGATCAAGATGGTGAAATAGGGCGGCGCGTCGTCGGCGCGCACCGCCGCGAGCGGCGCGCCACAGGCGCTGCATCGGCATACGAGACGAAGATAGCCTGCATGCAGGCGGCCTTCGCCGCAGACCGGACATCGGGCCGCCGCACCACGCATCATCATCAACAACAGCGGCGGCAGCGTCTGCCGGCGCAGCCAGGCGCGCGCTTCGGCATCCGCACGCGCGGCTTGGACGAAATCATCCCCGTCGTGTCCTGCGTCTGCGGCGGCCTCTCCGGATACAGCCGGCGCCGGCCGCATCCCGCGAACCGGGATCGCGCCCCTCTCATTCTCCGGCGGACCGTTCCTGGTGCCCGTCTGCATCGCTTGCCCAATTCCCCTCGCACGACCGTTCCTCTCGCGCGACCGTTCCTCGCGCACGACTATGTCTTCGCCATGCGCCCGGTGTTCAAGCGCCGTCTGTCGGCCAAGGCGCAGGCGAGGCTTCCCCCGGCCGCCTTGCCGCTTGCGTCGCCGGCGCATCGCGTGCACCTCCCGGCCTGATGAAGACGCCGCGGGAGGCAGCATGTACGTCGCACGCACCTTGGATGAGCTCGTGGCCGCGGTGGCGGCGCTGGGGCCGGACCTGGCCTTGATTCCGACGATGGGCGCCTTGCACCTCGGGCATCTTTCGCTCCTCTCTGCTGCCGGCCGGGAGAGCAGACACGTTGCCGCCTCGATCTTCGTCAACCCGACGCAGTTCAACCAGGGCGACGACCTCGCGCGGTATCCGCGCGACGAGGACAGCGATCTTGCCCTGCTGCGCGACGCCGGCTGCGACCTGGCGTGGCTCCCGTCCGTGGAGATCATGTATCCCGGCGGCGACGAGATCCGGATCGTGCCCGGGAGTGCGGCGCTCGGTTGGGAAGGCGATGCGCGACCCGGCCATTTCAGCGGTGTCGCGACGGTGGTCGCCAAGCTGCTCAACCAGGTGCGCCCGGCTTGTGCGTTCTTCGGCGAGAAGGACTGGCAGCAGCTCCAGGTCATACGCAGCATCGTCGAAGCCCTGTTCATCCCGGTGCGGATCGAGGGAGTGGCGACAAAGCGGGAGGCCGATGGCCTGGCGATGTCGTCGCGAAACCGCTTCCTGACACCATTGGAACGGCAGCGGGCGCCGGCGCTGCATCGATGCCTGCGGCGCCTGGCACGGGCGATCGCGGATGGCGACGAGGTGGATGTGTGCCTCGCGACCGCACGCGAAGACCTCCGGCTGCAGGGTTTTTCGGTCGAGTATCTGGCGCTCGTCGCGGCCAGTTCGCTGCAGGCGATCGCGGAAAACCGGCCCGGAGCGCGTCTGCTGGCAGCGGCCCGCCTCGGCAGCGTGCGCCTGCTCGACAATCTCGCGGTCTCGCCACTGCGCTGACAGGCACCGGCCGGTCCTCAACTTGGCTGATGCTGCCAGCATCGGCGACCGCCAAGGGCCTTCGTGCGGCGGGACCGGATTGCGGCACGGACAACAACACCGGCCGGAACTTTCCTGTAACGGTTGCTTTTGATTGACAGTTACCGGACGGCGGGGAATAGCTTTACAAGTTGTACGCGTCCGAGTCGCGATTCGCGGATCGTCTGCAGCGCTCTTTCCGGCAGGTGACGGATCGCATCCGGTCAGGAAACGCACATCACGCAGCACCTCCCCACCATCCGGAACCCGATCTACACAGGACTATGGAAAGGCCACACGATGAGTACCGATGACAGCTCAAAGACGCCGAGCCCGCGCGCCAAGGCAATGGCCGTGAAGGCCGGGGGACGCCGTACGGCGGGAACCGGAAGCCGCAGTTCCGTTGCGCGCACGACCAGGACTGCCAAAACTCCGGCAGCACGGTCGGCGGCAGCCAAGAAGCTTGGCGGCAAGTCCGCGACGTCGCGCCCGGCAGCCGCCAAGGCCGGTGCGACCCGCACCGCCAAGGCCCCGGCGAAGCGCACGACCAAGGCGGCGGCCACCCGTGCCACGACGAAGCGCGCGACGACGAAGCGCGCGACCACGACAAAGCGCGCCGCCTCGACGCGAGCCGCTCCTGGTCGCAAGGTCGCGGCCAAGGCCGCCGTGCGCAAGACGTCCGCTGCCAGAAGCGCGCCGACAAGAACCGGTGCGACAAAGGCCAGGTCGACGAAGGCCACCACCCGGACAGCCATCCGGAGCACGACGCGTGCAACGAAGGCGACCACGCGGTCATCGCCGCGCACCGCCAAGGCCGCGCCGTCGCGTATCGCAAAACGCAAGGCGGCACCCGCGTCGCGCACTGCGGCTACCCGCAAGCCGCGTGCTGCGGCGGCTGCACGCAAGGCGCCCGTCCGGTTGACCGCCACTCTGCGCAAGGGGCCGGGACGTCCTGGCACTGCCCGGACCGCGACGAAGGGCCGCACGGCGAAGTCGGCAGCGGGTGCCACACGCAAGCCGCGTGCGACACCCGCAGCCCGGACGGCGCGCAAGCCCGCGGCAAAGTCCAGGGCGCCGGCGTCACGCACTGACGCTGCCGTGAAGATGCGTCGCGCACCAAATGCAGGGACACGCAGAAAAGCTGCGGAGACCCTGCGCGCGGCGGCGCCGGCGATCCGCCGCCGTCGCAAGCAAGCTTCGGCCGAGACTTCGCCTGCGGTGACCATGCAGCCCATGGAGACCCGTGAGGACGAGACGCAGGAGAGTGAGCGCTCTGCAACGTCGGATTGAGCCGAGTTTTTGAGACAAGGTGCCGGTCGGACATGCCCGATGTCCGGCCGGCAACGCGTTCGGACAGACCCTGGCGATACCTGCGCGCGATCGCACGGCCGGCCTACGCCCTCCAGTTGAGGGCAAACGGCCGGTCATTCCTGCCGCTCTGATAACAGCCCTGCGATCCATAACGCTGCTCGGGGATCTGCTCCCGGGCAGCCCGTGCAAGCAGCGCCATGATCCGACCTTGCACGGTCATCGCGCGCTCCAGCAGCTTCCTGTTCTCGGCGAGTGCCGCCTGCAGACGAATGGCAGCGGCTCCCAGCGCCGGCTCCGAGCCATGCGGCGGGGGTGTCCGGGGTCTTGCGGCCTCGAACCGAGCCAGTGCCGCCTGCTTGGCAGCGACCAGAGCGACCGCGGCGGCTAGATCCAGCCGTCGGAGAGCGGCATTTTCTGCATCCAGTACGTCGAGCAGCAAGCTGGAGGCATCCAGAAGTGAACTCATTTGGCTTTTTCCTGCATCTTCAACATCTGGGCATAGACCGGCGCCGCCAGGCCGAGACCGCCGCGCTGTTCGACCGCCTTTGCCATCTCGGTCACCAGCATCGGCTTGAAGTTCTGTTCGCCGGCACCGCCGCCGAACTCGCCCTGCGATGTATCGACCGTCGAGAACATCGGTTCGAGCATCTGACCGATCGCCATGGCTTCGAAATCCTGCGCCGCCTTCCAGACGTGCGGATCGACGGCTGCCGTGACGCTCGCCCCCGGCGCACCGGCAGGGATCGCGGCCGCGGGCGCCGCGACCTTCAACGCACCACCAGGTCGGCCTGCAGCGCGCCCGCCGCCTTGATCGTCTGCAGGATGCTGATCATATCGCGTGGCCCGACCCCGAGCGAGTTGAGGCCGCTCACCAGGTCACGCAGGTTCGGTCCGTTCCGCAGGATGCCCAGGCGCTTCCCGGCGCCGCTGTCCACCTGCACCGAGGTACGCGGCACGATGACGGTCTTGCCGCCGGAAAATGCTCCGGGCTGTGAGACCTCAGGTGATTCCGCTACCTGGATCGTGAGGTTGCCCTGCGCAATGGCCACCGTGCTGATCCGCACATTGTCGCCCATGACAATGGTGCCACTGGCCTCGTCGACGACGACGACCGCCGGACTGTCCGGCTCGACCAGCAGGTCCTCGATCTGCGACAGCGTGCCCACGACGTCGCGCCCGGCCAGTGACAGCGCGACCGTCCGTGGGTCGGTGGCGCGCGCCACGGCCTGCCCCAGTGCCTTGTCGATCACGTCGGCAATGCGTTCCGCGGTCGTAAGGTCCGGATTGCGGAGCGACAGATGCAGGTCGGTGCGCGTGCTCAGATCGACCGGAACCTCGCGCTCGACGGTGGCTCCGTTGGCCATGCGTGCGCTGGTCGGGATATTGCGGGTCACCGACGCGCCGGCGCCGCGGGCGGAGAAGGCGCTCGTCACCAGTTGCCCCTGCGCCACGGCATAGACCTCGCCATCCGCCGACATCAGTGGTGTGACCAGGAGCGTGCCACCCGAGAGATCTGTTGCATCGCCGACCGCAGACACGGTGACGTCGATGCGGCTGCCGCCATGCGCGAACGGCGGCAGGTCGGTCGTCACCATGACGGCGGCAATGTTCTTGGTCTGGAGCTTGGATTCCTGGTCGCGGATGTTCACGCCGAGCCGTTCGAGCATGCTGATCAGCGACTCCCGCGTGAACACCGAGTTGCTGAGCCGGTCGCCGGTTCCATTGAGACCCACCACGAGGCCGTAGCCGATCAGCTGGTTGCTGCGGATGCCCTCGATGTCGGCAATATCCTTGATTCGCACTTCCTCGGCACTGACCGGCACCGCCGCGATCAGCGTGAGAAGAACGAAGCAGAGGCTCAGGAGCGGCATCCGGATCCTTGGCAGTCTCGGGCAGGTCAGGAGCCATGATGCCCCGCAAGTACGAATAAACTGTCAACGACGAGATCGATTACGTAATGATAGCTTCGGCTCGCGGGGTCGGTTCCGTCGAGCCGCGGGGAATTCGTTCATGTCGATTGCGGCGATCGGCGCGGTGGCGCCGCCCCTGGAGCCGGCCTTCCAGGCGCGCGCCGGAACCCAGGGCGGTCCAGCCTTTGTCGTCACAACCGAACCGGCCGCGGTGCAGCAGCCAGCCAGCGGGGCGGCCGGCGTCTCGGCCGGAGCGTTGTCCGCAACGATGCTGGCTTTGCAGGAAGCAGGCGCTACATGGTCGCCCGCCGGCCAATCCGGCGACCGGCAGGCGCGGCAGCGCGGGCGGGATCTGCTGGCGGCACTGGCGGCCCTGCAGCGGGACCTGCTCGGGTGCGCCGATCCTGCGGCGAGCCTGAGCCGCCTCGCCGCTCTGCTGGCCGACGTTCCGGACGCCGAAGATCCGCAGCTCGGCGAGATCCTCGGGGCGATTCGCTTGCGCGCCGGGATCGAGGCCATCCGCCTGGGCCAGCGCAGAGGTGGCGCTCCCCCCCTTGCATGACCGAACCGTGAAGAACCGGCTTCTACACTTGGCGGCGGGCGCCCGTGTGGCTATAAGCCGCCCGGATCTTCCAGATCACGGCGACGTGCGCGGGATCATGGGCATCGGTTGAACTGCTGACGGGGAAGATGCCCCGCCACAGCAAGTCTTTAGGGTCGGCGATGATGATCACCTTGCCTCCAGATTACCGGCCGTCGGACGACGAGGAATTCATGAACGCCGTCCAGGCCGAGTATTTCCGGCTCAAACTGACGAAATGGCGCGCCGAACTTCTGAAGGAAGCCGACGGCACCCTGGCCAGCCTGTCGGAGGGCGGCATTCACGAGGCCGATATAACGGACCGTGCCAGCGTCGAGACCGACCGTGCGCTCGAACTGCGCACGCGTGATCGGGCCCGCAAACTGATCGCCAAGATCGGCCTCGCCCTGCGCCGGGTCGAGAACGGCGTCTATGGCTACTGCGAGGAGACCGGCGAGCCGATCGGCCTCAAGCGGCTGGAGGCGCGGCCGATTGCCACCCTCTCCATCGAGGCTCAGGAGCGTCACGAGCGCATGGAGAAGGTGCACCGCGACGATTGAAGCGGGCCGGCTGCTGCACTAGGCGGTCAGAACGGCAACACGATGTCCATGAGCTGCTGTCCGTAGCGCGGCGTCTGCAGGTCGGTCAGCTGGCCCTTGCCGCCATAGGAGATCCGGGCTTCGGCCATCCGGTCGTGCGTGATGGTGTTGTCGCTGGCAATGTCCTGCGGTCGAACGATCCCGCTCACCTGCAGTACCCGAAGCTCGCTGTTCATGCGAACCTCCTGGCGGGCCGCGACCACCAGGTTTCCGTTCGGCAGTACCTGTGTGATGATCCCGGCCAGCCGCAGCGTCATGGTCTCGTTCCGCTTCAGGCTTCCGGTGGCCACGTTGCTGTTGTTGCTGTTCGTTGCCAAGCCGCCGGCGCCGGTCACGGCTGAGACGATCTTTCCCCTGGCGCCGAACAGGTTCGGGATCGCCATGGCCTCGCTGCCGGTGCGTGTCGCGGTCGAGTTGTTCTCGAAATCGGCATTGTCGGTGAGTTCCACCAGGACCGTCAGCAGGTCCCCCACCTGGGCCGCACGCTGGTCCCGGAAGAACGCCCGGCTGCCCGGACGCCAGAGGCTGGCGATTTGGGCCGGCGCCTGTTCGGGTGCCGGCATCGGCATGCTGAGCGGCTTGTAGCCACGCTCGACCGTCGGGTCGGTGATCGGGGTCATCGCTGGAGGTCGCCCGAGATCGGACAGGCGCGAGAGCGCCCCGCAGCCGGCAAGCGGCAGCAGCAGCACGATGAGCAGAAGCCGCGAACGGTGGGCGATCACTGGTCGAGACCTCCCGGACCGGATGCAAGCGGGCCTTGGCTGGACAGACCATGCAACGAGGGCAGCGAGCTCGCCGGCGGCAGGCCGGCCTGCGTCGCGGCCAGCATGGCAGGAGCGGCTCCCGGATCGACGCGCGCCTGGCCGGCCCCGGTCACCTGTGCCACCAGCACCGCGCGAGAGGTCCCGTTGAGGATGTGGATGCGGTCGTCGAGCGCGCCGCCATCGATGGCCTGTCCCTGCATGGTCAGGGTCAGGCCGTCCGATTGAAGTCGCAGCAGTACCGGCATCCCGCGTGACACCAGCAGAGGCCGTGTCAACGCGTCATGGGGGATGAGCGAGCCGCCCGTCATCTGGTGCCGCAACGCCATGCCGACGGCATCCGACGCGACAAGCACGAGACGGTCGCTGACCAGGCTCCGCCGCACCCGGATCGTCTGCAGGTCCTGCGGTTCGATGATGCTGGCAGCACCCATTGGATGCGACAGCACAGGGACTTGGACCATTTCCTGGGCCACGCCGGTGATGCGTATTCGCACGGGCTCGGAGCCGGCGGTGCTGAAGGCCAGCTGCGCGCCGAACTTGCCGTCGCTCTGGTCGTAGGTCAGCTGCTCGACGTCCGGGAGGCCGGTGAATTCTGCCGGCACCATGGGAGCCACGAAGGCGCCCAGGGCAACCTCGCTATCCGCCGGGGCCCCGAGCCCGACAAGGGCAGCCTGGATCACCGGCAGGAGCTGCTCCCGCGGGACCTGGCGACCCTTGCGCTCCACGACGACACTGGCCGGCCTGAAACCAGGTTGCCAGTCGACACTGAACTGTACTGCGATCGCAACAAGCTGGGCCTGGGCGACGACGATCCTCTGCCCGGCTGCGGGCGCCGGGCCGATAGTGCAGTCCTGGCCGGGCTCGAGCCCGGAGAACAGGTCGGACAGCCTGACCGTGTCCGAATGCAGGCTGACGACGAGACGCGGCTGCGCGGCCTCTCCCGCGCGAGCCAGTGCCAGGCCCGCGCTCATTGCCACCAGAAGCACAAGGGTCGACCGGCCTCTCATCATTTCAGGTTCGTCAGCGTCTGCATGAGGTCGTCGGACGCCGTGATGACCTTGCTGTTCATCTCGTAGGCGCGCTGCGCCGTGATCAGGCTCGTGATCTCGGTCACGACGTTAACGTTCGAGCTTTCGACGAAGCCCTGCATGACGCTGCCAAAGCCTGCAGCACTCGGATTGCCGGTCGTCGGGCTGCCGGACGCGGTCGTCTGCAGCAGCAGGTTGCTGCCCTGGGCATCGAGGCCCGCTTCGTTCGGAAACACCGCGAGCTGGATCTGGCCGACCGTGGCCGCGGCGGTCTGGCCCGCGATGGTGACCTGCACCTGGCCGGACCCGTTGATTGCGACACTCTGCGCATTGGCCGGAACGGTAATCCCCGGCGCCACCGTATAGCCGTCGGATGTGACGATGGTGCCATCCGCTGCCAGCGCGAACGTTCCGTCGCGGGTGTAGGCTGTATCGCCCGACGGCAGCGTCACCTGGAAGTAGCCGTTGCCCTGGATGCCCAGGTCGAGGCTGTTGCTGGTCTGCTGGAGGGTGCCCTGCTCGCTGATGCGGTAGATGGCGGCCGTCTTCACGCCGAGCCCGACCTGCGCGCCGGACGGGACGACCGATCCGCCATCAGAACTGTTGGACCCGACCCGACGCAGGTTCTGATACATCAGGTCCTGGAACTCGGCGCGTGTGCGCTTGTAGCCGGTCGTTGTCATGTTCGCGATGTTGTTGGAAATGACCTCGACGTTGGTCTGCTGCGCCTGCATCCCGGTTCCGGCAATATCTAGTGCACGCATGTCCTACTCCTGCTTCTCATCGCCGCCCGATGGGGACGCTCAGCCCTGGGTCTGGGTGATCTTGTCGATACTGTTCTGCTGGCGCTCGTTCTCGCTCTGTACGAACTGCGTGACGAACTGGAAATCCCGCTCCGTCTGCATCATCGTGGTGAGCTCGGAGATGGGCTGGACGTTGCTGCCCTCGATGGCGCCCTGGACGATCTTCGGCTGCGCGACCGGCTGCGGGGTGGTGTTGCTGCGAAACAGCTTGCCGCCCTCGGCTGTGAGACCATTGAGATCGGTGACGTCGACCACGCCGACCTTGCCGATCTGGCCGGTTTCGCCGCTGACGGTCCCGTCGGCCGCGATCTGGATCCTGCTGTCGCCGGCCGGCAGCTGGATCGGGCTGCCACCACTGTCGAGCAGCGCATTGCCGGACGCGTCGACCACAGTGCCATCCGCCTGCAGCCCGAAGCTGCCCGAGCGCGTCAACCGCACACCGGACGGGGTCTGGACCGAGAAGAAGCCGTTGCCGCCGAGGGCGAGGTCGAGCGGATTGCCGGTCTGGGTGAGTGCCCCCGCAGTATGGTCGAAGTAGGTCGCGCGGTCCTGGGTAAAGGCCAGGACCTTTCCGCCCGGGGCCGTGTCGGTATTCTTCTGCTGCACCAGATAGTCGCTGAACAGGACGCGCTCGCTCTTGTATCCGGCGGTATTCGCGTTCGCCATATTCGACGCGATAACATCCATCGTGCGCTGCTGGGCATCCAGTCTAGACAACGCGATGTAGGTCGGGTTTTCCATGACGCCTCCGCTCGGTCACGGCGATCCTCGGCCCTAAACCCTACTGAAACGTTAGCGTCTTCCGATCGAGCACAGCGCACGGCGGTGACGAGTTCTTAACCTGTGGCACGCATACTTCGCAGACCCGGCGAGATGACGGGCGCCCGTCGTGGCAACCATCCGAGGAAGGCTGTTATGAGCAAGGCGGCGACCATGGAGGAGGGCGAGGACGCCGCTCCGGCGGCCAAGAAGTCCGGCAAGCGCAAGCTGCTGCTCATCGTCGCCCCGGTCGTCGTCTTCCTGCTCGTTGTTGCCGGACTTTGGTTCTCCGGTATCCTGCCGCACCTGCTCGGTGGTGGTAAGCCGAAGCACCCGGTCGCCGCCATCGACGAGACGCCATCACTGCTGGACGTTCCTGATGTCGTAACAAACCTCGACACCGGAACCCATCGCGCGATTTTTGTCAAGCTGCGCGCCAAGATCGAGGTGGCCCACGCGGCCGACAATGCCGTCGTGACAAGCAACATGCCGAGAATCCTCGATGCGTTCCAGACTTATCTGCGCAGCACCCGGCCGGAGGAACTGCACGGTGGCGAGGGCACCTACCGTCTGCGCGAAGCGCTGATCAACCGTATCGACAGCATCGTGGCGCCGGTCCAGATCCTGGACGTGCTCTTTGTCGAGGTGCTCGTGCAATGAGCGACACCGATGATGAACTAGCCGCCGCGTGGGGCGCCGAGACCGAGGCCGACGCCGAGACCGACGCCGGGGCGAGCGCACCCGAGCCTCCGGAGACGAATGAGCCGGCGCGGATTCTCAACCAGGCCGAGATCGACTCCCTGCTGGGCTTCGGCGATGTCGCCGGCGACGATGCCGGTGAAAGCGGCATCGAGCGCATCATCAGCTCCGGCCTGGTATCGTACGAACGACTGCCGATGCTGGAGATCGTGTTCGACCGCCTGGTCCGCATCATGTCCACCAGCCTGCGCAACTTCACCAGCGACAACGTCGAAGTCTCGATAGACAACGTCGTTTCGCTTCGCTTCGGAGACTATCTCGACTCTGTCCCCTTACCTGCGATGTTCGCGGTCTTCAAGGCAGAGGAGTGGGAAAATTACGGGCTGATGGTGATCGATTCCGCCATGATCTATTCGATCGTGGACGTTCTGCTGGGCGGCCGACGCGGAACCGCTGCCATGCGCATCGAGGGGCGACCCTACACGACCATCGAGCGGATGCTGGTCGAACGCCTGATCCGGGTCGTGCTGTCCGATCTGTCGGCGAGCTTCGACCCGCTCTGCTCGATCAGCTTCCGGTTCGAACGGCTCGAAGTGAACTCGCGGTTCGCCGCGATCTCTCGGCTCTCGAATGCCGCGGTCCTGGCGAAGCTGCATGTCGATATGGAGGATCGCGGCGGCTGCATGGAGCTGCTGTTGCCGTACGCGACGCTCGAACCTGTCCGCGAGCTGCTGCTGCAGCAGTTCATGGGGGAAAAGTTCGGACGCGATTCGATCTGGGAGACCCATCTGGCTGAAGAACTATGGAGCACTGAGGTCGATCTCGACGTCGTGCTGGACGAGCAGTTGATGCGTCTGTCCGACGTCATCGCTCTCAAGCCCGGTGACCAGTTCACGCTGCGTCACGGGCCGGAGGCGCCCGTGCAGCTGCGATGCGGGCCGGTCACCCTCTTCGAGGGGCGTGTCGGACGCCGCAAGAACCGCATCGCCGTACGGATCGACCAGGTTCTGGGCCGGCCGCAGACAGCACCCGACGTCGCCAACCTCCGTCGAGCCTGAGAAGGAACTCAGCATGAACAACATGCAATGGCTGCTCGAAGCCCTGCTGATCGGATTGCTCGTCATGGTCCTGTTCCATGCGCTCCGGCTGGAGCGAGCACTCGGCGTGCTGCGGCGGGATCGGTCGGAACTGGAGAAGCTGATCGGCGGCTTCAACGACAGCACCCGCCAGGCCGAGGGCAGCATCGAACGTCTGCGAACGGTCGCCGACGGCGCCGGGCGCCAGATCGCCCGGCATGTCGAGCAGGCAAAGGTGCTCAAGAATGATCTCTCGTTCCTGAGCGATCGTGGCGAGAAACTCGCCGACCAGCTGGACAAGCTGGTCAGGCAAGGACGGGTGGCTCCCGCGCTTGCGGTGACGGCGGCGGCGGATGCCGTCCGGCCGGTGCCTCAGCTGCACGCCGCGTCCCAGGAGGTCCCGCCCGAGACGGACAACCGGGTCCGGAGCCAGGCGGAAAAGGAACTTCTCCGCGCACTCCGTATGGCGCGGTGAAGGCCATGAAGCTCCGAGCCGCGCCTCCGCGCCTGCTGCCGCTGACCATCGTCGTCATGGCGATGTTGCTGTCGGCGAAGGTCGCAACGCTCGCCCGGGAGGCAAAGTCTGCGCTCGACGGCGCCCCCTCCGCGGCGGCGGCGGCACCGCAGGCAGTACAGACACCGCAACCGGATCGACGGGACACCGCACCATCGGCCGACCGGCTCCTCGTGCAGGCCGGCAGTGCCAAGCTTGCTCCACCCGTCGAGGTCAATCCTGCAGAGCGGGCGCTCCTGGAGGACCTGCTCGGCCGCAGCAAGAAACTCGACGAACGGGAGCGGGCGCTGGATGAGCGCAAGGTCGTCATGGAGGCGGCAGAAACAAAGCTGGAGCTCAGGATCAGCCAGCTTTCCACCCTGCAGGGCAGTCTCCAGCAGCTCGACGGGGCACGCAAGCAGAGGCAGAGCGCCAACTGGACCGGCCTGGTCAAGGTCTATGAGGCAATGAAGCCGCGCGACGCCGCGGCAATATTCGACGTACTTGACGTCCATGTCCTGCTCGAAGTGCTCGACCGCATGAACGAGCGCAAGGCTGCGGCGGTACTGGCCGCGATGCAGCCGGAACGGGCACGGATGGCGACGCAAATGCTGGCGCAGATGCGAATCCATGAGGATTCCCCGGACCCGGTCCGGGTTTCTTCCGAAATCAACTAATCAGCATAAGGCGACCATCGGTCATGTCCATGGACAAGTCAATGAACGTCCTGATCGTCGACGACTACAAGACGATGCTAAGGATCATCCGCAATCTGTTGAAGCAGATCGATTTCAATAATGTCGAAGAGGCCATGGACGGTGGCGAGGCACTCAGCAAGCTGCGGACCGGAAATTACGGCCTGGTCATCAGCGACTGGAACATGCAGCCGATGACCGGGCTCGAGCTGCTCACGGAGGTCCGCAAGGATACGCGTCTCAAGACTCTGCCGTTCATCATGATAACGGCCGAGAGCAAGATCGAAAACGTCGTCGCCGCGAAGCAGGCCGGTGTTTCGAATTACATTGTCAAGCCCTTCAACGCCGAGACCTTGAAGGGCAAGATCGAGAAGGTGCTCTGCAATGCATGACGTGCAGAACTTGGCCGACCGGCTGGTCAGCCTGAAGGCGCGATATCCTCAGGGACAGCCGGATCTGGTCACCGATGTGGTGTTGGCCGTGCTCGGAAGCATGACCGGCG
Source organism: Lichenicoccus sp. (assembly GCF_965277665.1). Lineage (GTDB taxonomy): Bacteria > Pseudomonadota > Alphaproteobacteria > Acetobacterales > Acetobacteraceae > Lichenicoccus. The sequence continues at coordinate 2,580,405 of NZ_OZ255835.1, read as the reverse complement.
ACATCAGCCACCGCGAAACCACGCTGCTGCACGAGATCGGCGCGCTCGGAGACGCGGTGGCGACGGCCCGCCGGGAGATCGCGGCGCTCAAGGTCGATGATATCACGGTAAGCTACATCCCCTGCGCGACCGACGAGCTGGACGCGATCGTCTCGCATACCGCCGCGGCGACCGAGGCCATCCTGGAGGCTTGCGAGACGCTCGACACGCTGGGTGCGACGCTCGAGGGTGAGGCGGCACAGAAGCTGCAGGATGCGACCAGCACGATCTACGAGTCCTGCAGCTTCCAGGACATCACCGGGCAGCGCATCACGAAGGTCGTCTCCACGCTCAAGACAATCGAGACGACCATCGCGAGGATCGTTGCAACCTTCGGCAAGGCATCCATCGTCGGCATGAAGTCGGCTCCGATGCCCGAGGGTGACGGGCTGCTGAACGGGCCGCAGCTGGCCCACAGCGCCATGGACCAGTCGGATATCGACAAGCTGCTCGCGAGCTTCGACTGATCCGCCGTCGATGCCTGTCGTCGGACCCGGCGGCGTTGCAGCCACCATCGGCCTGCTCGCCGTGGGGCTGCTGCTCTGCAATGGCGCTGTCGCGGCGTCGCCGCGACTACCGGTCCGGCTGAGCGACCAGCATGGCAGCAGCCGGATCGTCGTCAGGTTGCCTTCAGCCGATGCCTTCGCGCTGACCCAGGAGGATGGGCATGTCGTTCTGCATGTGATCGGAGTGACGCTGCCGAGACTGCCCCGAGGAACGGCACATGGCGTCAGCCGGGTGGCCATCGCGGGGAGTTTTCTGCGCTTCGATGTCGGCCGGACGAGCCGCGTGCGGACGGTTCATGATGGCCGTGATCTGGTGCTCGAGGTGGAGCCGCAGGACAGTCCGACCGCGCAACCGGCTCCGGCTTGCCCTGATCAGGCCGGGGTGCTGCCGGGTCTTCCGGTGCCGCTGATGGCCGTCATCGAGGGAGACAGCGCCGGATCCGCCCGGTTCAGATCCTCGGTGCCGGACGGCGCGGCGCTGCCGGCACCGATCGCATCGTCGGCCGGCGGTCCGACGCCTCCGGTCGCCCAGCCCGGTTCCATCGGTCCGGTCACGCTGCTCGCCAGCATGGCCGATGCCCCGGAGGGTTCCGCGAAGGGCCGCGGGTTGCTGTTGCCGTTCGAGGAGGGAGTGGGAGCCGCAGCCTTCACCCGTGGCTCCGATACGCTCGTCATATTCGACGCGGCACGGCCGCTGGACCTCTCGGAGGTGCGGCAGGAGCCGCTCGCCGCCAGTGCATCGATCCAGTTGTTGCCCGAGGCAACGATGCTGACACTGCCGGGGCGTAATGCCAGGCAGTTCGCTCTGCAGCGGGTAGCCGCCGGTTGGCTGATCCTGGATGCAGGCGGAGGCCAAAGTCGGACCGCGATCGAACCCGTCCTCGACAATATGAGCCTGCTTCTGCCGGTCGTGGCGCCCGGGCGGACCGTGATCGTCCCTGATCCCGACACCGGCGAGAACCTGCTGGTCGGAACGCTCCGCACCGGTACGGAGGCTTTCGACCGGAGCCGGCACGGCCACGCCTACGTCATCGTGGAAAGCTCGCTCGGCATCGTGATCGACCCGCTTTCCGATCGGATCGAGATGCGGCCGACGCGAAGCGCCTTCCTGCTGTCCGGCCTGGGCCCGCAGGCGCTTGGGCTGCCTGTCGATGGCCAGGACGCGCGGGCGCGAGCAGACGGCAGCGGTGCACGCATTCTCGCCCTGCGTCGCGGGACGCGACAGGCATTGTATCGTCGTTCGAAGGAGGCCGTCGCAGCCGCAGCCGCAGCTCCGGCCGGCAGCCGGTTCGATGAACGCATGATGGCAGCCCAGGCCGCTCTGGCGCTGGGTGACGGCACACAGGCGTCCACGCTAGCCAAGGTCGCTGTTGCCGATGATGCGCGGCAGACCTGCCTCCGGCTGACGCGGATCGTGCGCCTGGCGGCGGCCGTGCTCGAGCGCAAGGCGGCCGGCAGCGCGCCGGAGCCGGCGAGCGATCAGGATACCTGCCCCAACGACCCGGGCTACATCGACAGCCCGGAGGTTGCCCTCTGGCACGGCATTGGACTGGCACGGCAAGATCCCGGGCGTCCTGACGCCGCCCGGTTGATTGCGTCCAACCTGGGGTTGCTGCAACGCTACCCTGAGCCGCTGGCGGCCATTCTCCTGCCGATCGCCGCGGAAGCGCTGGTGGAAGGCGGCACGGATGCGCAGGCGGGGCTGATCGACGCCATGCCTCCCGGTCCGAAGCTGACCTTTGCAAGGGCGCTGCTGGCCGCGCGACGCGGCCATGCGCAGCCCGCGCGTTCGGCTCTCGATGCGCTGCGGTCGGATGCCGACATCCGCATCGCAGACCTGGCGGCAGAGCAGAGTGTCGCCATGCGGCTCCGTTCCGGGGATCTCACGCCGCGAGCTGCCGCGGACAGTCTCGACAAGCATCTCCTGGACGCGCGTATCGCGGGACATGAGCTGTCCGCGCGCTACCGGCTGAGTGAGCTCAGGATCCAGGCTGGCCAGTTGCCCGAAGCGCTGTCGCTGCTGCGCGAGACCTCGCTGCTGTTTCCCACGCAGCAGGATGCGACCAGGGCCCGTGCGGGCGACGTACTCAAGCGCCTCGCCGCGTCGCCGGCGGACGGCAGTGCCGCCGACACGTTCAACGAAGCGGCGCTGATCGAGGCGAACATGGACCTGGTGCCGCGCGGAGGCGACGGCGAGCGACTGTCACGGTATCTGGTCGACCGGCTGAGTGCCCTGGACCTGCCTGAGCGGGCGGCGCCGATCGTGGGCAAGCTGATGGCGGTCGCCCAATCTGGCCTCGAGAAGGCGACCCTCGGCGCCCGGCTGGCTGGCCTAGAGCTGCAACAGAACGACCCGCAAGCCGCGCAGCAGGCTCTGCATGACTCCGATGCGACCGACCTGCCGCCGGCGTTGCTCGAGCAGCGCCGGATGCTGCGCGCGCGCGGTCTCACCGCCCAGGGCCACGCCGTCGAGGCGCTGGCGACGATCAAGGACCTGACCTCGTCGGCGGCTCTCGATCTGAAGGCAAATCTGCTCATGGCGCGTGCGAGCTGGTCGGACGCGGCGGAGGCGTTGTCCACCCTCGTGGATCGTTCGGTGCCGGCCACGGGCCCGTTGGATCGCTCGCAGCAGGACCTGCTGCTGCGTCTCGCATCGGCTGCGTCCCGCGCCGGCGACGCCAAGCGGCAGGCCCAGGTGCACGATGCGGTGCAGGGGCGGATAGCCGACGGCGACAAGGCCGCCCTGTTCCAGCTGCTGACCACCGGCGCGACGGCCACCGGGGCTGCGGCGGAGAAGGCCGATGTGGCTGCCCTGCGCCAGGTGGCCGCCGGGGTGAGGTCGCTCGGGCAGTAGGGGCGACCCGGGTCAAAGCGCACGGAAAGCCCAGAAAGGGCTTGCGTCGAAGGTCCTGAGGACCTATTCCCCGCCGCTCTTGGCCCAAGGGGGCGGTTTCGCCCAACAGGCCGTCTGCTGGTTCAGGGGTACGTGATGAACGCACTTGCTCAACTGGGGATGGTCTCGGATTCTCCGAGCAATAACCAGGTTTCGACTGCTCCCTCGGGTGAGGCAGCGGATTGCAAGGATTATTTCGTCGAAAAGGACGGGATGAGGTTCGCCGGCATGCATCTGCTGGTCGATCTTTGGGATGCCAGGAACCTGGGCGATCCGGCGGTGATCGACCGGACCTTGTGCGAGGCCGCGGTGACGGCGGGTGCGACGATCCTGCACAGTCACTTCCATCACTTCGCGCCGAATGGCGGCGTCTCGGGCGTGGTTGTCCTGGCCGAGAGCCATATCTCGATCCACACCTGGCCCGAACGCGGATTTGCCGCTGTGGATATCTTCATGTGCGGCGAGTGCGATCCGCATCTTGCCATCCCTGTGCTGCAGCGGACCTTCCAGGCCGAGCGCATCGATCTCGACGAGCAGAGGCGCGGCCGCGTCCTCTAGAAGTGCTCAAGCCGCTGCGACGAGATTTGAGGCCGGGTCAATCCCGGCCTTTTTCTTGCAACAATCTTTCTTGCAACAGCATGTCGCAACCGCGGACAGGACAGGCGGAGCATGGCGGGACGGTCATGCTCCAGTGGGGACGCTGCCATGTTGGATGAAGTCTGGATCAACGAGACGCTCTATGTCGCCTGGGGCCAGCGCTTCCGGATCAGGCGCGAGCTTGCCCGCGTGAAAAGCGACTTCCAGGACATCGTTGTCTTCGAAAGCGAAACGCATGGGCGCGTACTGGTGCTAGACGGCGTGATCCAGATCACCGAAGCCGACGAGTTCGTCTACCAGGAGATGCTGACCCACGTTCCGCTGCTGGCCCATGCCGGACCGCGGAATGTGCTGATCATCGGAGCCGGTGACGGCGGTGTCCTGCGCCGGGTCTTGCTGCATCGGACCGTGCAGCGGGCGGTGATGGTCGAAATCGACGGCGAGGTGGTGAGGCTGTCGAAGGAGTTTCTTCCGGGGATTGCCGGGACGGCCTGGGACGATCCGCGCGCCGAGGTGATCATCGGCGACGGGGTCGACTATGTGGTTCGCGCGCCGGCTGCAAGTTTCGACGTCATCATCGTCGACAGCACGGACCCGGTCGGCGTCGGCGAGGTGCTGTTCACCGACGAGTTCTACCGCCACTGTGCCCGTGTCCTGACGACGGACGGCATCATCGTCAACCAGTGCGGCGTGCCGTTCATGCAGTCCGATGAGCTCCGTGAAACGAGCCGCCGGAGGGCCCGTTTCTTTCCGTATGTGTCAGCCTATGTCGTAGCTGTGCCGACCTACGTGGGTGGCTTCATGACACTGGGCGTCGCCTGCAACGCAGAGGGGCTGACGGCAGATGTGGAACGCATCCGGCAGCGCGCAAAGCAGGCCGGCATCCTCGGGACGACGCGATACTGGTCTCCCGAACTACAGGCCGCCGCCTTCGCGCTGCCGCCCTATATCGCGGAGTGCCTGCCCAGGCGCTAAACGCCGCGGGGCTTACAGCCGGCAGCACTCGTCCCGTTCGGGCGCGCGCTCGGCATGGTCGTCTGCGGTCACATCATCGCGGCCGTCCTGATCGGCAGCCCGGGGTTCTGGGACAAGTCTGTCAGCCGGTGTTGAAGCTCTGCACCAGGCTACCGGCGATCATGTGCCAGCCATCGATCAGCACGAAGAAGATCAGCTTGAACGGCAGCGAGATCGCACTGGGCGGCAGCATCATCATGCCGAGGCTCATCAGGACGCTCGAGACCACGATGTCGATCACCAGGAACGGCATGTAGAGCAGGAAGCCCATCTCGAAGCCGCGCCGCAACTCGCCGATCATGAAGGCCGGCACCAGGGCCCGCCAGGGCGTATCGCCCGCAGTGGCCGGGGGCGCCAGCTTGGCGATATCGAGGAACAGGGTCAGGTCCGGCGGCCGGACGTTGAGCAGCATGAAGTGGCGGAACGGCTCGGCGGCGGCGCGGGCGCCATCGAGTTCGCTGAGCTGTCCGGCCAGCATCGGGGCCACGCCGTTGGTCCAGGCATGCTCGAAGGTCGGCTGCATGACGAAGAAGGTCAGGAACAGCGCCAGGCCAATGATCACCGGATTGGGTGGCGTGCCCTGCGCACCGAGCGCGCCCCGCAGCAGGGACAGCACGATGACGATGCGGGTGAAGGCGGTCACCATCACCAGCAGGCTCGGCGCCAGCGACAGGAGCGTGATGACGGCGGTGAGCTGGAACAGCCGGCCGGTGGCCCCCGCCGCGCCGGACTGGCCGAGATCGATGCTGACCGACTGGGCGGCTGCCGACACCGGCGGCAGGACCACCAGGGCCGCCAGGAACAGGGCCGCCAGGATCGGGGCGGCCAGAAACCGGGCCGTTCCGGATCTCGTGCCGCAGCGGCGGATCGCGCGCCGGGTCACGGCGGCGAACCGCGGCCCGGCCTCTCCTCGGCCGGCAGCCAGCCGAGCATGACGTCGGTCGTGCCGCCGGTCAGCAGCAGCAGCCGGCGTCCGTCGCAATCGATGAGACTGAGCCTGCGCCGCGCATCGATCGGCAGCGAGGCCCGCAGCGACAGCAGGGTCTGCTGCTGCCCGTGCTTGTGCAACAGTCCGGTGAACCGGGTGCCGTAGCGCGCCAGCAGGATCATGATGATGACCGCGGCAAGCCCGGCGCCGATGGTCAGGAGGTCATGGACGGACATCGACCGGCGGCCTCCCGTGCCTGCAGCAGGGCCGTCAATGTGTCGATCTCGGTCCGCAACGCCAGCAGGCAAAAACGCAGCGCAGGGTGTTCGTGCGAGGCCAGCGATGCCGCGCGATCGCAGACCTCCGCCACCTGGATTTCGAGCCCGGTCAGGCAGATCTGTCGTCCGGCCATCAGCAGGGCGCGGCTGACCTGCAATGTCGACGCAACTCGCTTCGCCAGCGCCTCGACGTCGTGCTGCGTCGTGCCGGCGTCGCTGATTGCGCGGCCAGGCGGGTGGTTGGAACTCATGCAGACAGGCTGCCACATCGATGCAAACATTGCGAGGACGAACCGTTACCGGGATTCTCCGCGTCGTTAACACTTTCTAAGCGGTTCTCTGCAAAGTTGTCGCGTGAGCGAAAGGTGGTGTGGCATGCAGACCGGCTCGAGCGATCTGTTCTCGCTGGCAGAGCGCAAGCTCGACTGGCTGGAGGATCGACAGCGCGTCCTGGCACGCAATGTCGCCAATGCCAACACGCCCAACTTCCAGCCGAGCGACGAGCGTCCGTTCGCGGCCGCGCTGTCGTCCTTCATGGTGACGCCGGTGCAGACCGATGCAATGCATCTGCCGGGGACCGTTGGCGACAGCGGTACCATCAAGGTGGCCGGCCATGAGCGGTCGCCGGACGGCAACCGGGTGTCGGTCGAGGAGGAGATGACCAAGGTTGCGGAGACCGACAACCAGCAGCGGCTGGTGACCAACATCTACAGCAAGTACATGGCGATGTTCTCGACGGCACTCGGCAAGGGCTGATCCGGCGCATGGACATCTCGAAAGCGCTCGACATCTCCTCGGCCGGCATGGAGGCGCAGACCAGCCGGTTGCGGGTGATCGCGGAGAACCTGGCAAACCAGGACACCACCGGGTCCAGGCCCGGCGCGGATCCGTACCGTCGCAAGACGGTGACGTTTGCCGAGGCGCTGGATCCCGTGGCGGGTGTCGCGATGGTGACGGTCAAGCAGATCGGCAAGGACATGAGCGACTTCACGATGAAATACGACCCGTCGCACCCGGCGGCGAATGCGGAAGGCTATGTCAAGATGCCGAACGTGAACAGCTTCGTCGAATTGATGGATATGCGCGAGGCCGAGCGTTCCTATAGTGCCAACCTCAACGTCATGCAGGTCACGCGCTCGATGCTGACGCGCACGATCGACATGCTCAAATGAGCGGAGATCCCTTCTCGGTCAGCGCTTCGAGTGCCGTCAGCGCCTATGCGCGGGTCCAGGGCGGCGTCTCGCCGGCCGGCATCGACGGCCTGGACGACGCGACATCGGCGTCCGACCTGTCCGGCTTCGGGGCCACGCTTGAGCAAGCGATGCATGCGGTGGTGGAGACCGGTCACCAGGCGGATCTCAAATCCGCGCAGGGTATCGCCGGCGAGGCCAGCGTCACCGACGTGGTGACGGCGGTGTCGCGCGCGCAGCTTGCGCTGCAATCGACGGTGGCGATCCGCGACCGCGTGGTGCAGGCCTACCAGGACGTCATGAAGATGCAGATCTAGAGCAGCATCCGTCAGTTGGAATCGCGTCGCGATCCCAACTGACGGGTAAAGCTGCTCTATCAAATGACAAGCTGAGCATGATCGATCGGATCATGCTCTAGCCGGGCCCGGAGCGGAACGATGCAGGAAGGCGATGTCGCGATGGTGCTGCGCGACCTGTTCGTCGTGGTGCTGAAGCTTGCTGCTCCCGGCCTGCTGACCGCAATGGGCGTCGGGCTGGTGATCTCGTTGATCCAGGCGGTCACCCAGATCAACGAGAGCACGCTGGCGTTCGTGCCGAAGGTGCTGGCGCTGGGTGCCGCTCTCATGCTCGCCGGGCCGTTCATGTATGCGACGCTGACCGACTACACGCACATCCTGCTCGATCGGCTGATCGCCGTTGGCGGCCAGTGACGGGCCACGGGCGGCGTCGCCGGCGACATCATCGGCCGTGACGTCGCTGCTGGCGGCGCTGCCGGGCCTCGCCTTCGGCTTCATGCTCGTGCTGTGCCGGGTCAGCGCCGCCGTGATGGTGTTGCCCGGCATCGGCGAGAGCGAGATCCCCATGGTTGTACGCGCCGGGCTCGCCGTGGGTCTTGCGGTGCTGATCTTTCCCGGGGTTCAGGGGCTGCTGCCCGCTGCTCAGGACCTGATGCCGCACCAGGTCGCGTTGATCGCCTCGGAACTCGGCTGCGGATTGCTGATCGGGTGGCTGGCGCGGCTGATGGCGCTGTCGTTGCCGATTGCAGGGCAGATCATCTCGACCATGATCGGGTTGTCCAGCGTGCTGCAGCCTGACCCGGACCTCGGATCGCAGACCAGTGCGATCAGCCGGCTGCTGGCGATCGTGGCGCCGGTGCTGGTGCTGTCCTCGGGCCTGTATGCGATGCCGCTGGGCGCCCTGGCCGGAAGCTACCGTTTGCTGCCGCCCGGCATGCTGCTGTCGTCCGGCGACGTCGTGCAGAGTGTCGCGTTGGCGACCGAGAACAGTTTCGCGCTGGCGCTGCGCCTGGCGTCGCCGCTGGTGCTGGTCGGGCTGCTCTGGCAGCTGATGCTGGGTGTGCTGGCGCGCCTGCTGCCGACGCTGCAGGTCCATAACCTCTCTTTGCCGGGGCAGGTGCTGGGCGGTCTGCTGCTGTTCGGGCTGCTGCTGGGACCGATCCTGCAGACCTGGCTGCAGGCGCTGCAGGCCGGCTTCGCCAGCCTGCCGGGGCGGTAGTGCACGATCCGATCGATCATGCCGCGCCTGTCGTCCTGAGGTGACGCGATGGCCGACAAGGACGACAGGACGGAAGCCCCGTCCGCCAAGCGTCTTGCCAAGGCGCGCGAGGACGGCCAGGTCGCCATCTCCAGGGAGCTGCAGTCGCTCTCCGGCATCGGGGTTGCCGTACTGGCCCTGATGATGACGCTGCCCGACCGGGCCGCGCGGTTCGTGGTGCAGATGCACGGCTTCATGGCGAACGTCGCCGGGACCGACCTGTCCGGCAACGGGACCGCCCTGGTCTGGCAGGACGCGATGCGTGCCAGCGCGGCGCTCGCCGCGCCCGCGGTGCTGGCCGCGGCGGCCGGCGGCCTGACGGTGACGGTCCTGCAGACCGGCCTGCTGCTGCGCCCGACCGCGATGATGCCGCAATTCAGCCGGGTCAGCCCGATGCGCGGGCTGTCGAGGATCTTCGGTGGCGAGACCGCGGTGGAGGCCGCCAAGGCGGTCGCAAAGCTGGTCGCGTTCGCGTTCGCCCTGCGCCACGTGCTGGTCGGCCTGATGCCGGTGCTGTGGCGCGCGCCGGGTTGGGACGCGGCGACGCTGGCGGCCCGGGCCCTGCGGCTGAGCCTGGATGCGACCTTGATGCTGCTGGCGGTGCAGGCGGGGATCGCCCTGCTGGATGTGGCCTGGGTGCGCTACCACCACATGACCAAGCTGCGCATGAGCAAGCAGGAGCTGCGCGACGAGCATCGCGAGAGCGAGGGCGACCAGCTGGTCAAGGGGCGCATCCGGCAGATGCGGCGCCAGCGTGCCAGCCGGCGCATGATGGACCAGGTGCCCAAGGCCACCGTGGTGGTGACGAACCCGACGCACTTTGCTGTCGCGCTGGTCTATGAGAGCGGCGGCAACGCCGCCCCGAGACTGGTGGCCAAGGGCTCGGGCGAGATCGCGGCCAGGATCCGTGCCGTGGCGCAGGACAACAAGGTGCCGCTGGTGTCCAATCCGCCGCTGGCGCGCGCGCTCTATGTCCTGCCGCTCGATGCCGAGATCCCGCGCGAGCACTTCCAGGCGGTCGCAGGGATCATCGCCTATGTCTGGCGCCTGCGCCGGCCGCCGCCCGGGCCGCCAGCGGTCCGGTGAGCTTCGCCCGGCGAATCCTCCGGTTTGGCCACCTCAAAAAACCCTTGCGTGAACCCGTTTTGTTCTAGTAGAACAAAAGAGAACAAACTCTTGATAAATGGTTAATATCCCCAAGCTGTCCTCATATCCTTCTGCCGTGCCCGGGTGCCGTGCCCTGGATGCCGCGGCAGGCACGGTCGCTTCCGCGTCGATCCGTTAACCGCTGGTTATCAGTTTAAGCGATAGCGTCCCGAGTCGCGGCGTTGCGGCGTGGCAGCGGCCTGTGACACCCTCCTGGACATCATCTGGCCCCTCGGCATACGGGCCCTGAGGAAACAAGCATGGACAAGTCGAAGGCGCTCGAGGGAGCGCTCACCCAGATCGAACGGGCCTTCGGGAAGGGCTCGGTCATGCGCCTGGGGCAGCGTGGCAGCGAGATTGCCGACGTCATCTCCAGCGGGTCGCTCGGGCTGGATATCGCGCTTGGCATCGGCGGACTGCCGCGCGGCCGGATCGTCGAGATCTACGGTCCCGAAAGTTCCGGCAAGACGACCATGGCGCTGCATGCGATCGCCGAGGCGCAGAAGCGTGGCGGCACCTGCGCGTTCATCGATGCCGAGCATGCGCTCGATCCCGGCTATGCCCGCAAGCTGGGGGTCGATGTCGACAACCTGCTGATCAGCCAGCCGGACGCCGGCGAGCAGGCACTCGAGATCGCCGACACGCTGGTGCGCTCCGGTGCGATCGACGTGCTGGTCATCGACAGCGTGGCGGCCCTCGTGCCGCGTGCCGAACTCGAGGGCGACATGGGCGACAGCCATGTCGGCCTGCATGCCCGCCTGATGAGCCAGGCGCTGCGCAAGCTCACCGGCACCGTCTCGCGCTCGAACACCATGATGATTTTCCTCAACCAGATCCGGTTGAAGATCGGCGTCATGTTCGGCAGCCCGGAGACGACCACCGGCGGCAACGCGCTGAAGTTCTATGCCTCGATCCGCCTCGACATCCGCCGCATCGGCCAGATCAAGGAGCGCGACGAGGTCGTGGGCAACCAGACCCGCATCAAGGTGGTCAAGAACAAGATGGCGCCACCGTTCAAGCAGGTGGAATTCGATATCATGTATGGCGAAGGGGTCAGCAAGATGGGCGAGTTGATCGATCTCGGCGTCAAGGCCAACATCGTCGAGAAGTCCGGCGCCTGGTTCAGCTACGACAGCCAGCGCATCGGTCAGGGGCGCGAGAACTCCAAGCAGTTCCTGCGCGAGCATCCCGAGATGGCCGAGGCCATCGAGCGCAAGGTGCGCGAGCAGGCCGGCGTGGTCGCGAATGCCATGCTCGTAGCACCCGACGACCAGGATGCTGCCGACGCCGCCGACTAGCAGGCAAGCACGGGCCAGGGCAATACCCGACGCTGTGGCAAGGCCCCGGCCTTGAATGTCTGCCGTCGGCTCCACTGAGGCTTGCCGGGTCGGGTTCGGGATGCGAAGGAGACACCGGTCTGATCCTGGCGCTGCGCCGGATCGCCTTTCGACAGGACCCAGAGCATGGCCAAGATCAAGGTGAAGGAACCCGTCGTCGAGCTCGATGGCGACGAGATGACCCGCATCATCTGGAGCTTCATCAAGCAGAAGCTGATCCTGCCCTATCTGGATATCGACCTGAAATACTACGATCTCGGCATCGAGCATCGCGACGCCACCGACGACCAGGTGACCGTCGACAGCGCCCACGCAATCAAGACCTACGGTGTCGGCGTGAAGTGCGCGACGATCACGCCGGACGAGGCACGCGTCACCGAGTTCAAGCTCAAGAAGATGTGGCGCTCGCCGAACGGCACCATTCGCAACATCCTCGACGGCACCATCTTCCGCGAGCCGATCATCTGCTCGAACGTGCCGCGCCTGGTGCCGCACTGGACGCAGCCGATCGTCATCGGACGCCACGCCTATGGCGACATCTACCGTGCTGCCGAGACCAAGATCCCCGGTCCCGGACGCGTCACCCTGACCTACACCCCGGCGGACGGGAGTGCGCCGCTCGAGCTCGAGGTGCATGATTTCAAGGGTCCGGGCGTGGCGCTCGGCATCCACAACACCAAGCATTCGATCACCGGCTTTGCGCGCGCGAGCCTCACCTATGGCCGCGACCGCAAGCTGCCGGTGTATCTCTCCACCAAGAACACCATCCTCAAGGCCTATGACGGCATGTTCAAGGACGTGTTCCAGGAGGTGTACGAGACCGAGTTCAAGGCTGATTTCGACGCCCTCGGCCTGACCTACGAGCACCGGCTGATCGACGACATGGTGGCCGCCGCGCTGAAATGGTCGGGCGGTTATGTCTGGGCCTGCAAGAACTATGACGGCGACGTCGAGAGCGACATCGTGGCGCAGGGTTTCGGCAGCCTGGGGCTGATGACCTCGGTGCTGCTCGCCCCTGACGGCAACACAGTCGAATCGGAGGCGGCGCACGGCACCGTGACGCGGCATTTCCGCGAGTATCAGAAGGGGCGCCCGACCAGCACCAACCCGATCGCCTCGATCTTCGCCTGGACCCGGGGGCTCGTCTATCGCGGCCGGTTCGACAACACGCCCGACGTCACCAACTTCGCCGAGACCCTGGAGCAGGTCTGCGTCGAGACCGTCGAGCAGGGCTATATGACCAAGGACCTGGCGCTGCTGGTCGGGCCCGAGGCCAAGTGGCTCAACACCGAGGACTTCCTCGCCAAGATCGACGCGAACATGCAGGCGAGCTCCAGAGCATGATCCGGTCTAGGCGGAACTGAAGATCAGGCGCTCGGCTGGCGATCATCCGGCCGGGTGCTCCCCGTTCCGCTCTTCTCCCGCTCCTCCTCCTGGATCTGCCGCAGCGCCTCGTTCCAGTAGGCCTGGTTGCGGCCGTGCGGCCGTCCGTCCTTTTCCCACAACACGTACGCCCGCACCCTGACACGTTCGTCATTGCGTTTCGGTTCGTCATTCATGGTTCACAAATCCTGGACCGGATGCGCGCAAAACGGCCCGGGCGGCGTCCCGTTTCGCCTTGCTCAATCTTCTTCTCCTGCAGGCGCTTCCTGGCGATAGGGCGAGTATTCCGCCAGCGCCTGCATCTCCAGCAGCCGGGCCGCGCGCTCCTCCGCGACGAAGTCTGCCACCGCCCGTCGCAGGCCCGGATGCGCGATCCAGTGCGCCGAGTAGGTCGGCTTCGGCAGGTAGCCGCGCTGGATCTTGTGCTCACCCTGCGCGCCGGCCTCGACGCGGGCGAGCCCGTGCTCGATCGCGAACTCGATCGCCCGGTAGTAGCAGAGCTCGAAATGCAGGAACGGCCAGTCGCCGGAGCATCCCCAGTTGCGGCCGTAGAGCGCGTCGGACCCGAGCAGGTTGAGCGCGCCTGCCACCGGCCGACCCGAATCCTCTGCGAGCATCAGCACCACCCTGTCGCCAAGCCGTTCAGACAGCAGCGGGAAGAATCGCTCGGTGAGATACGCGCTGCCCCATTTGCGATCCACCGTCGAGGTGTAGAACCGGTAAAATGCCTTCCAGTGCGCCCTAGTGATGTCTGCGCCGCGCAGGGTCCGGAATTCGAGGCCGCAGGCATTGGCGTCGCGGCGCTCGCGGCGCACCACCTTGCGCTTGCGCGAATTGAAGCCCGCCAGGAAATCATCGAAGCTGGCGTAGCCGGCATTCTCCCAGTGGAACTGCGTGCCCAGCCGTTGCAGCCAGCCGGCCTGTCCGAGGCTCTCGTATTCTTCCGGACGGCAGAAAGTCACGTGCACCGAGGACAGCGACAGCTCGCCGCAGGCCTGGCTGAGCGCCGCCGCCATCGCCTGCATGATGGCGCCCTGCTGCGCCGGGGGCACTGCCGGGCTGACCAGCAGCCGTGGACCGGGCACCGGGCTGAACGGGGAGGCGACCTGCAGCTTCGGGTAGTACTGGCCGCCGGCGCGCTCGAAGGCCGCCGCCCAGCCATGGTCGAACACGTACTCGCCGTAGCTGTGCGACTTGGCGTACATCGGCGCGGCGGCGACGATCGCACCGGTGTCGTCGCGCAGCACCGCATGCCTCGGCAGCCAGCCGGTGCGCGAGCCGGCCGAGCCGCTATCCTCGACCGCGGAGAGGAAGGCGTGGCTGACGAACGGATTGTCGGGTCCGGCGCAACGATCCCACTCCGCGGCGTCGATCGTGCCGATGGCCGGATGCAGGCTGAGCGACAGGCTTTGTTCAGGCATGAGGCCGATATGGCGTGCCGCTGGTGTCGGGACAGGGGCTGCGCATCAGCCGGGGCTCATCGCAATTCGAACAAGCCTTCCACTTCGCACGGTGCATCCAGCGGCAGCGAAGCGACGCCGATCGTCGAGCGGGCATGCCGGCCGGCCTCGCCGAAGACCGCGACCGCGAGGTCGGAGGCGCCGTTCATTACCGCCGCATGCTGGGTGAAATCCGGCATGCAGGCGATGAAGCCGCCGAGTCGCACGACGCGCGCCACCCGATCGAGCGAGCCGGCGGCAGCCTGCACCTGCGCCAGGACGTTGAGCATGCAGGCCCGCGCGGCCTCGACCCCCTGCTCGAGCCCGACCTCGCCACTGAGCTTGCCGCGCAGGGCTAACTGCCCGTCCACCAGCGGCAGCTGTCCCGAGATCACCAGCAGGTTGCCGCTGGCCACCGCGGCCACATAGTTCGCCACCGGGGCGGCCGCCCGCGGCAGGACGATCCCGAGTGCCGCAAGCCGGCCCTCGATGATTGACTGCGTCATGCCCGGTCCGCGCTCCCCCTCAACCGACCAGCCGCAGGCCGTGCCGCCGGCGTGGGCCGGAGGGGCGGTGGGTCTCGCGCGGCAGGTCGAGCGGCAGCAATGCGTCGTCGGGATCGTCGGCCGGGCCGGCGCCCTGCTGCGGCGCATCCGGCAGGCTGCGGCCCAGATAGGCATGCGCCAGCGTGCGGAACACGTAGTCGAGCGTGGACGTGGCACTGGCCACCGCCTCGTCGCCTTCGACCGCCCCGCCGGGACCGACACGGGCATAGGCGAAAGTCTCGACATAGGTCTCGAGCGGCACACCGTGCTGCAGGCCGAGGCTGACCGCCTGGCCCACCGCGTCCAGCAGCCCGCGCTGCACGGCGCCGGCACCCCCGGGACTGGAGCGCCCAGAACTGGCGCGGGCCGGCGCGATCGAGACCTCGCCGAGCCTGCCATCCTCGTATTCGCCGGTGCGCAGGTAGATGGCTTGGCCGCCGACGGTCGCCTTCTGGGTGAAGCCGCTGCGCCGCGCGGGCAGCTCCCTGCGGCGATCCGTGGGCGTCCCGCGAATCGGCGCCTGCATCTCGGCCGGTGCGGCCGGCTGGCGGTCCAGGAACGGAGCGATCGCCCGGTGCATCGCCCGGGCCGCCTCGGCGCCAGCCTGTGCCACGACCGGCAAGCCGGCAAGGCTCGCGGCCAGCGCCGACTCCGGGCTCATGCCGCGCGCCGCCAGCCGTGCCAGCGTGCTGGCCGCGAGCCGGCCATCCTGCCGCAGCGGCGAGAACAGGGGGGCCGCGCCGCAGGCCTCGACTCCGAGCAGGGCGTCGGTCCAGCCGGGCGCCGACAGGCCGGTCTCGATCGGTCCGGTCTCCGGCAGCAGGGCATGCGCCGGTGTGCTCCGCGCGGACCGCCGGCTGCGCTGTTCCGCCTCCTGCCAGCGGCTGATGGCATAGCGGGCGAGGCCCGGCACCGGGCAGTGCGGCGGCAGCTCTGCCGGAGCCGCCCGGCTGCTGTGCGAAGCAAGGGTGGTGGGATGCATCGTGCTGGTCGCCAGCGCGCACAGGCAGGCGGCGACGGCACGCGCCGGGGCGCTGTCGTAATCGAGGCCGAGGGCGGCGAGGCACGCATCGAGGTTGCTCAGCAGCAGCGTGCACGGCGTGCGGCCGGACGGCTGCAGCAGGTGCAGCGCCTCGGCCAGCGTCTCGAGGGCGCGCATGAACCCGTCGATCTCGAAGCCGGAGTCCGGCTGCGCGAACGCCGCAAGATTGAGCACGAAGCCGGGCGCGCCTTGGCGCGAGCCATGCCAGACGCATTCCAGCGGCGCGGCACCACGCCGCAGCAGCAACTCCAGCAGGCGCGCCGCCAGTCCGTGCGACGCTTGCGGATGGTCGGCGAGCGGCGCCACCCAGACCAGCGAGGCTTCCGCCAGCGAGGCGCGGCCGGCACCGGGGGCGAGCGCCGCGAAAGCCGCCGCGGCGTCCTGGTCCCAGTCCGCCGGCACCGTCACCAGGCGTGGCGCCGCATCCGGATCGGGACTGGCGGCCTGGGTTCGCATCCTGACGCCGTTCCAGAACGACGCGGCCGGGTGTTTGCGGCGCGTCCTGGCCGTGGCTCGGCGGGCTGGCTGACTGTTCATAAGCCGATGCTAGCGAACCCCGGCTTGCCGCCCAAGCTGTATGTTGGGGTATAAAACTATACACCCCACAGCATATTGGGGATATCCGGGATAACTTGCCCGACAGGCTTCCGGGCTCGTGCCCCGGCGCGCGCGGCAGGCGGATGGACCGGTGTGGACGGGGTGGCTATACGCTTGTGCATGACCACCATCGGCACGCGGCTCTTCACGATGTTCAGGGGACGGTTGATCGGCAGGGATGCGGATGGCCGCGCCTATTACGAGGATCGGCGTCCGCGTGTGCCGAATCGCCGCATCAGGCGCTGGGTGATCTACCGGCCGGGCGAGGATCCTTCCAGCGTGCCGGCGGAATGGTGGAACTGGCTGCACAACGCCGACGCCGAGCCGCTGCCGCCGACCGCAAGGCAACCCTGGCAGCTGCCCTTCCAGCCAAACCTGACCGGCGAGCCGGGCGGCTACCGGCCGCCGGGCAGCGACTATAACGGCGGCCGGCGGCCGACCTCGACGGGCGACTACGAAGCCTGGACGCCGGACAGCTGAGCCATGGCGGTCGCAGAGCATGCGGTTCCGGTGCGCCGCCGGCATGACCCGGTCGAACTGCTGGCGGGGTTCGTGGTGCTGGTGGTGCTGGCGGCGCTGATCACGGCGGCGGTGATCGGCAACGGCCGCCGTTCGCAGCCCGGCTACCAGCTCAAGGCGCAGTTCGACCATGTCGATGGGCTCGATGTCGGATCCGACGTGCGCATGGCGGGCGTCACGGTGGGCCAGGTGGTGTCCGAGACGGTCGACCCGAAGAGCTTCCAGGCGATCGTGACCCTCACCGTGCGGCCCGACATCAAGCTGCCCCCGGACAGTTCGATCGTGGTGACGTCGGACAGCCTGCTCGGCGGCAAGTATCTCGCACTGGCGCCCGGCGGCGCCGACGGCACCCTGCCGCCTGGTGGCCGGATCACCCAGACGCAGGGTTCGATCAGCCTGGAGCAGCTGCTCAGCAAGTTCATCTTCACCGTCACCGACACGATGACCAAGCAGGCCGAAGCGAACAAGCAGGGCCAGTCGGGCAAGGCCGCCGCGGTGCCCGGCAAGTCCGACGACCTGCCGAACCGCTGAGGTGCGTCGCGTGGGCACGCTCCGATGACGACCAACTGGCCGCAGAGCGACGGGACTCCGGTCTCCTGTCGCGAGAAGCTGCGGGTGCTGGAGGAGAACCAGGCCGAACTGCGCGAGGTCCTGCGCGATGCCTTCGAGGATGCGGTGCTGATGGGTGTCGATCCGGACGCCATGCGGCGCATCCTGGCCGGCATGGTGGACACGCTCGAGACGCCGAAGCGGACGGCTTGAGATGCGCACGAGGTTCGGCCGCCGCGCCGCGATCGTCGCTGCATTGATCTGGACGGCTGCGCCGGCCCGGGCGGCCGAACTGGTGACGCCGCCGACGCTGTATGCACCCGATACCTGGCAGGGACGGGCAGAGGCGGTGGTGCGCGTGCTGGACAAGCTCGACGCACATACTGAAACGCTTACCATCCCGGCCGGTCAGGCCGGCACCTACAAGAGCCTGACCGTCACCGTGCAGAATTGCCTGGTGCACCCGCCCGGCCTGCCGCCGGACGCCGCTGCCTCGGTCGCGGTGCAGGACCGGCACCCGGACACCAAGCCCTTCGCCGGCTGGATGTTCGCCGCCGAGCCGTTCGTGGATATCTTCGAGAGTCCGGTCTATGGCGTGCAGCTGGTGGCCTGTGCCGGCGCAGACGTCGCGCCGGCGGCCCCGCCCCTGGTCGCAGCCACGCCGCCTGTGCCCGCCCCTGTCAGCGGTCCGACCGGGACGGATCAGCCGGGCGCGGACCAGCCCGGCATGCCGACGATTCAGAGCGAGCAACCGGGCCAGAGCGAGCAGCCCGGCACGGTCGACCGGGCGCCAGATCCCGTCTATCCGACCGGCCGGCCCGGTCTCGGCGTCGATCCGAACGCCGATCCCAATGCCTTCGTGCCGCCGCCCGATCCGTCGGCCCCGCAGAACTGAATCGAACCATGCAACACGATCCTGACGCGACGGTGGTGCCATGACGAACTCCCCCCAGAGCGCGCGGCCACCGCTGCCGCCGCCGGAGCGCGCCGCGTTCCTGCTCGATTTCGACGGCACGCTGGTGGATATCGCGCCGGCGCCCGAGCTGGTGCGAGTCGCGGATGGCCTGCCCGACACCCTGCGGCGCCTGCGGACGCTCTGCGGCGACGCGCTCGCCCTGGTCACCGGCCGTCCGATCGCGCAGATCGACGAGTTCCTGCCCGGGATCCCGTTTGCCGTCGCCGGCGAGCACGGCATCGCCATGCGACGCAGCCCGGACGCCGCGCTCGAGCGGGTTCCGGTACCCGCCATCCCGGCCGGTTGGCTCGACGAGGCAGAGGCCCTGGCAGCGGCCGATCCCGGGGTGCGGGTGGAGCGCAAGGCGACCGGCTTCGTGCTGCACTACCGTAGCGCGCCACAGGCCGCCGACCGGCTGCGCGAGGCTGCGGACCGCATGGTGGCGAGTGCCGGAGACCGCTTCCACGTGCAGACCGCGAAGATGGCATGGGAGATCCGGCCGAGCGGCACCGACAAGGGCTCCGCGGTGCGCGCCCTGATGCAGCATGCGCCGTTTGCCGGCCGCCTCCCCGTGTTCATCGGCGACGACGTCACCGACGAGGATGGCATCCGGGCGGCGATCGCGCTCGGTGGCACCGGCTACCGCATTCCGGACGATTTCGATGAGCCCGAGAGCGTCAGGCGCTGGCTGACCGCACTCGCGGCCGGAGAGGAGCGCGCGTGGGCCGTCTAGTCGTCGTCTCCAACCGGGTGCCGTCGCCGCGTGAACGCGGCCATCCGGCGGGCGGCCTTGCGGTTGGGCTGAAGGATGCGATCGGCGGCCAGCCGACCCTGTGGTTCGGCTGGTCTGGCCAGATCAGCGGGACCAGGACCAGCCAGGCGAAAGACGGCGACGCCAAGCCCAAGACCAGCACGCAGGGCGGCGTCACCTACGCCACCATCGATCTAACCCCGCAGCAGCACAAGGGCTTCTACCAGGGCTTCTCCAACCGCATCCTGTGGCCGCTGTTCCACTACCGCATGGGTCTGGTCGAGTACAGCCGCGAGGACCTGGAAACCTACCTCGACGTGAACGCCCTGTTCGCACGCACGCTGGCGCCGCTGCTGCGGCCCGACGACGTGATCTGGGTGCAGGACTACCACCTGATCCCGCTCGGCGAGGCGTTGCGCGCGATCGGTGTGCGCAACCGCATCGGCTTCTTCCTGCATACACCGTTCCCGCCCCTGGCGCTGTTCGGCGCCCTGCCCGGAGCCGCCCACCTGATCCGCTCGCTGGCCGGCTACGAGCTGATCGGGCTACAGACCGAGGAGGACCGGCGGCATGTCGACCAGGCGCTGGCGGCAGAGCGGGTCACCGCCGCCACCGGCGCGTTCCCGATCGGCATCGACGCGGACGAGTTCGCGCTGCAGGCCGGGAAGGCAGCGGGCGGAGCCGATCTGGAGCGCCTCAAGGAGAGCATGCACGACCGCGCGCTGATCCTGGGCGTCGACCGGCTCGACTACTCCAAGGGCCTGCCGCAGCGCTTCCAGGGCTATGAACGTCTGCTCAAGCGGTTTCCGGAGCATCGCGGCCGCGTCACCTTCCTGCAGGTGGCGCCGGTCTCGCGCGGCGATGTCGCCGAGTACAAGGCGCTGCGCCGACGGCTTGACGAGCAGGCCGGCCGCATCAACGGCGAATGGGCGGAGTTCGACTGGGTACCGATCCGCTACATCACCCGGGCGATCCCGCGCCCGACGCTGGCCGGCTTCCACCGCTATGCGCGGGTCGCCCTGGTCACGCCGCTGCGCGACGGCATGAACCTGGTCGCCAAGGAATATGTCGCAGCCCAGGATCCGGCCGATCCCGGCGTTCTGGTGCTGTCCCGCTTTGCCGGCGCCGCACCCGAGCTGGGCGAGGCGGTCCTGGTCAACCCGTACGATCCGGACGAGATCGCCGAGGGCCTGCACCAGGCGCTCTCGATGCCGAAGGCGGAGCGTATCACACGCTGGCAGGCGATGGACCGGGCCGTGCACGAGGTGACCGCGGCGAGCTGGGCCCGCAGCTTCCTGGCGGCGCTCGGCCAGCAGAAGCCGCGTGCCGGCTGAAAGCCGGGCCGGTGCGCTGGCGGCACTCGGCGGCATCGTGGCGTTGGCCATCGCCTGGTATGCCGAGCACCGCCTGTCGATGGCGCCCTGCGCGCTGTGCCTGATGGAGCGCTGGCCGTACCGGGTCCTGGCGCTGCTGGGCGTCGCGACAGTGCTGGCGCCGGCGCGCCTCGCCCGGATCCTGGTGCCGCTGCTCGCCTTGCCGCTGCTGGCATCGATCGCGCTGGCACTCACCCATGTCGGGGTCGAGCAGGCCTGGTGGCCCGATCCGGTGCCGCAATGCATGGCGCCGACCCTCTTGAAGGGCAGCATGGTCCATGGCGGCAGCATGGCTGAGCGGCTTGCCTCCATGCCGCTGCGTCCGGCCAAGCCCTGCGATGCGCCGAACCGGCTGATTGACTGGCTGCCGGTCTCGATGGCGACCCTGGACTTGATCTATGCCGCCACCATGTCGGTTGTCGTGGCTGCCACCGCATGGCGGCCAGCCAGGAGACCAGCATGAGCCAGGTTCGCTATCCGCAGCCGGGGGAGCCTGACCAGGCCACCCGGATCAGCCGCATGATCCGGGTCGACCATGCCGGCGAATACGGCGCCGAGCGCATCTATGCGGGGCAGCTCGCGGTGCTCGGGCGGGGCGCCAAAGGCGACATCCTGCGTCACATGAAGCAGCAGGAGACGCACCACAAGCAGGTGTTCGAAGCGCTGGTGGCGCGGCGGCGGGTGCGTCCGACGGCGCTGCTGCCGATCTGGCACGTGGCGGGCTTCGCGCTCGGCGCGGTCACCGCCGCGATCGGCGAGCGGGCCGCGATGGCGTGCACGGTGGCGGTCGAGGAGGCGATCGACGAACATTATGCGGCGCAGGCGGCGAGCCTGGGTTCGGAGGAGGGCGAACTGCGCGACACCATCGAGCAGTTCCGCGCCGAGGAACTGGAGCATCGCGATATCGGGCTGGCCCACGAGGCCGAACTGGCACCGGCCTATCGCGCCATGTCCCGGGTGATCAAGCTCGGCTGCCGCGCCGCGATCGCTGTGAGCGAGATCCTGTAGTGAACAAAGTCTGATGCCTTGGTGCCGACCCGCCTTTGCAACGCTGCATCACCTCTTGCCGACATTCGACCAGATGACCTGAACGTTTGCTGATCCCACCTTGTCGTGGCAAAGCGTGCAAGAGCATTTCAGTTCAGCAAGCTCGTGCCAGGAAGCAACGCCGTCGTGGCACCAGTTCCTGCCTCCCAACCTCCGCCGAGTGCCTTATACAATGACACCAGGTCGTCGGTGACGGCGACCTGCGCCTGGATGACGGACTGATGCACCGAGATCAGGCTGCTTTGGGGATTCAGCACGTCGATGTAGTTGGAGAGGCCGTGCCGGTAGCGGTCAAGCGCAATATCCACGGCATCCTGGTCGGCGTCGTCTTCTATCTGCAACGGCGCCAGCCGCTGGACATCAGTGCGATAGCTGGCGAGCGCGTTTTCGACGTCCTGTAATGCGGACAGCACCGTTTTCTTGTAGGTGAACGCGGCCTGGAGCCGCTGCGCTCTTGCCTGGGCGATGCCCGCCCGGAGCTTGCCGGCCTGAAAAATCGGCAACGAGATCGAGGGACCGAAAGAATAGATGCTGTTGTAGGATTTGGCGATGTTCTTGAGCAATCCGGATTGCTGCCCGACCTCGCCGGTGAGGGTAATGTCCGGGTAGAGCTCGGCGATGGCGGCGCCGACATCGGCGGTCTGTTCATGCAGCCGTGCTTCGGCGGCGCGTATGTCGGGGCGTCGTCGGGCCAGGCCAGACGGCAGACCAATCGGCACCTGCGCCGCGGCCATGCGCGGGATCGACCGCATGGGCGCGAGTTCGGCGTCGAGGGCACCCGGCGCTTGACCGAGCAGCACGGCGAGGCTGTTGAGATCGGTCGCGATCTGTTGCGCGTATTGCGGTGCCGAAGCCTGGCTGGAGGCAAGTTGCGCCAGCGCGTCGCGGACGTCGAGATCGCTCGTCAGGCCATGCGAGGCACGGTCCGTGGTGAGCCTGAGCAGATTGCGTTCGGTCGCG
Organism: Lichenicoccus sp.; assembly: GCF_965277665.1. GTDB lineage: Bacteria > Pseudomonadota > Alphaproteobacteria > Acetobacterales > Acetobacteraceae > Lichenicoccus. The sequence goes on along the minus strand of NZ_OZ255835.1, from coordinate 2,557,763 downwards.
ATGTCCGTGTTTGCGGCGGCAAGAGCGGCCTGCGCCGCGCGCAGCTTCGCGTAGGTCTGCGCCACCTCCGCCTGCAGCGAGACGAGGGAATCCGCTCGGTCGCCGAGCAGCGCCGCGCTGTCGGCTTCCGAGGCTTCCACCGAGCGCCGCACTTTTCCGAAAAGGTCGAGTTCCCAGGATGCATCGACCGCGCCTTCGAAGAGTCCGTAGGGCGGCGGAGCCTGGTTTAGCGTGACCGGGAACAGGCCGCCGATCTGTCCCTTCAGCGCGTCCAACCCGGATTGTTGGTCGGTATAGGACCCGGTCGCCTTCAGGCTCGGCAGACCCGCGGCGGCCTCGGATATTTCGGTGGCGCGGGCCGCTTCGATCCGCTGCAGCGCGACTTTCTGGTCGAGATTGCCACCGGCCGCCCGCGCGATCAGTGCGGTAAGTTCGGGGTCGTCGAACCGTTTCCACCAATCCGGTTGCGGATCGGCTTGCGTCGTGACACCCGCGCTGCCGCCTTTCGGCGCGAGGCTCGCCGCCGGATCGTGCCAATGCGGCGGCGTAGCGTCAGGCGGCGGCGTAAAATCCGGCCCGACGGTGCAGGCGGCGAGGCCAATGGGCAGCAGGATGGCGGCTGTCAGGAAGTGTTTCATCAATGGCTGCCTGTGCCGGCCTGACCGGACTTGGCGGGGGAGAGGAGAAAGCTGAATGGCAGCACGATGATGGAAATGGCGGCGCAGACGACGAAGACGTCGCTATAGGCGAGGATTTCGGCTTGCTTCTGCAGCGTCTGATGCAGCATCGCGAAGGCACTCTGCTCGGCGGCCGCCATCGTCGATCCGGACGCCTGGAGCGTGCGCGAAATCGCCGAGAGCGTTTGCGCGTAAGGCTGCGATAGCGGCGACAGATGGCTGCCGAGAGTGGCCATCCGCACCTGATCGCGGGTGGTGACGAGGGCACTCGCGACCGAGATTCCGATCGACCCTGCCACATTGCGGCACATCGTATAGAGTGCCGCCGCATCGCTGTTGAGCTCCTTCGGCAGGCTCAGATAGGCGATCGAGGAGATCGGCACGAACAGGAAACCCAGGCCCATGGTTTGCAGAACCCGGTCTTTCGCCAGGTCGAAGAAGTCTATGTCCGGCGTGAGCCGGCTCGAATAGAGAAACGCGAAGCTCAGGAAAAGGAAGCCGAAGGCGATGATGTACCGTGTCTGAACATAGGGCATGACCCGGCCGACGAGAACGATCAGGAGGATGAGCGCGACCGCACCAGGTGCCAGCAGCAGACCCGCCCAGGTCGCCGTGTAGCCGAGCTGCTGCTGCGAAAGCTGAGGCAGCAGAACGGAGCTCGAGTATAGGCACATCGCCATGGCGGCGATCATCAGGCAGCCGAGGGCGAAATTCCTGTCTTGCATGACGCGTAGGTTCACAATCGGATCGCGGGCGCAGAGCAGCCAGGTGACTGCGCCGACAAAGCCGATGGCGCTGAGCACCGCAAGCAGGGTGATAGTGCCGGAGCTGAACCAGTCGGCATTTTCCCCCCTATCCAGCATGACCTGGAAGCAGCCCAACGCAAGCACGATGAAGCCGAGGCCGATGTAATCCATGGAGGGCCGTACCTTCGCGGCCAGCGTTACCCATGGCGGGTCCTCTACGAGTGCTGTCACGCCGAAGAAGGCGACGATGCCCGCCGGAATGTTGATGAAGAAGATCCAGCGCCAACTGTAATTGTCGGTGATGACGCCACCGATGACCGGTCCCAGCACGGGTGCGACGATGGTCGCCATGGCGGTGACCGCGAAGGCGGCGGCGCGGTTTTCGCGCGGGAAGCTGTCCAGGATGATCGATTGCTGGCAAGGTTGCAGACCACCGCCGAAGAATCCCTGCAACAAGCGGAAGATGATCATCTGCGGCAGGCTCTCGGCGGCGCCGCACAGGAACGAGAACACGGTGAACATCACGATGCAGATCAGGAAGTAGCGCTTGCGGCCGAGCAGCCGGGTGAAGAAGCCCGAGATCATCAGAACGATCCCGTTGGCAACAAGATAGGAGGTGAGGACCCAGGTACTTTCGTCATTGCTGGCGGACATCGAACCGCCAATGTGGGGAAGGGCGACGTTGACGATCGTGGAATCCAGGACTTCCATGAAAGCGGCAATCGTCACCATGAGGGCGATCGCCCAGGGATTGGCGGCCGGCCGCCAAAATTCCGCCGCATCGGCCGGGGGGCTCATCGCAGAGCCACCGTCGGGACGACCGAGAGCCCCAGCGGCAGCGGCATGTCGGGATTAAGACCGCTGTCGATCACGATCTTCACCGGTACGCGCTGCACGATCTTGATGAAATTGCCGGTGGCGTTTTCGGCAGGGAAGGCGCTGAACCGCGAGCCGGTGCCGAGCTGCAGGCTGTCCACGTGACCTTCCAGGCGCAGCTTGGGGTAGGCGTCGACCCTGATCTTGACCCGCTGTCCCACGCGCATCCGCGCCAGCTGGTTCTCCTTGAAGTTCGCCGTCACCCAGACGTCCGGGGCGACGAGGGACAAGGTCGATTGGCCGGCTGCCACATAGCTGCCGCGCTGGGCGTTGCGCTGCGTCACCCAGCCGTCCTGCGGCGCCCGCACCTGTGTGTAGCCAAGGTTGAGGTCGGCGGCAGCGAGCTGTGCCTTTTGCTGCGCAACCTCGGCCACGGCCTGGTCGTACTGCGCCTGCGCCTGGGCGATGGTCTGCGCGACTACGTTGGCGATCGCCACCTGCGCCTCCTCGTTCTCGAAGTTCGCCTTGTCGGAGCGGAAGGTCTGCGCCGCCTGGTCGATGCTCTGCTGACTGGTGGAGCGGCGCTCCACGCTGTTCTGGCGCTTGAGGTCTGCGGCCGCTAAGGCGAGTGTCGCGGCCGCAGAGGCGCTCTGGGCACGCGCCGCGGCCAGCTTCGCCGGCGCGGTGATCCGGGCCATGCCGAGATTCGCGCCGGCACTCGCGGCCTGCGCCTGTGCCTGGGCCAAGGCGGCCTGGTCCTGATCGCGGGTGGCACGGTAGTCGCGAGCATCGATCCGGAACAGCAACTGGCCCGCCCCGACCTGCTGATTGTCGTTGACATAGAGCTGCGTGAGGTAGCCCGACACCTTCGCCTCGATGGTGACGGTGTTGCCATCGACCTGTGCGTCGTCGGTCGATTCCATGTCACGCGTGGTTGCGTAGTACCATGCCGCCATGCCCGCCAGGACGAGCACGATGACGGCCAGGACGATCAGAGGGCGATTGCCCCGCTTTTGTACAGCCGGCGGTTCGACCGTTCGCGACTGCCTCTCGTCAGCGCCAGGAACATTGGAGGGATCCGGCATGTCGTTCATGGGAAGGTCCTCGTCCGCCGACGATGACCATGAGGAGAAAGGGGTAGTGTGTCAAATCCAAATTTGAAATTGAAATATGGCGTCAGGCGTATATGTGATGGTCATGCCTCGCCAGCACCGCTTTGAGGAACCGCCGATGTCCAAGGGAGGCGCCAGGGCGCGAGAGCAATTGCTCGAGGCGGCGGGCGAGGTCTTCGCCGAGAAGGGTTTTCACGGTGCAACCAGCCGGGAGATCTGCCTGCGCGCCGGGATGAACCTGGCGGCCGTCAACTACCATTTCGGCGGCTTCGAGGTGCTCTACATAGCGACGCTGAAGGAAGCGCACCGGCGGGCCGACATCTTGCCGCCGGACAAAGCCGGCGCCGCAGCCCTGCCTGCCCGAGAAAAATTGCGGGTTTTCGTTCGGGATTTGGCGGGTCGTCTTTCCCAATCGACGGCCGGTTCGTGGGAAATGCGGCTCGTGAGCCGGGAGATGGTCATCCCGACCTTCGCCCAGAAAGATTTTGTTGCCACGTCAATCGCGCCGCGTCGCGCCCACCTGAAAGCGATCATTGGAGAAATCATTGATCGCCCGGCGGAAGACCCTCTGGTGGGCCGATGTCTTCTGACGGTCATCGCACCGTGCATCATGCTCTCAGTTATCAACAGATCGAGTTTGGAGACGTTCCTGCCAGACCTGGTGGTGGGGGGTGATGGAATCGAAGCCCTGGTCAGTCACATCGAGCGCTTTGTTTTTGCGGGCCTGGACGCCGTTGCAGTCGAATGTCTCCAAAGTCGCACACCCCAGCCTCTTGAGCAGTCTCTCTGAAATCGGCCATTCCGCTTTCGGCCAGCCCTGTTCCGGGTTCGTGCCGAAAACCATGCCACCACCTCCCCGTTGCATTCCAGATCCGTGACGCTCAAGACAGCCTCCTGGAGGAGCCTCCGATGCAGAAAGTCGCCACGCTGCACATGCTGAAACAGCACCGCCCGGTCCGGGTGATGGTCGGCGAGACCGCGATCCTGCTGCTGCGCGACGGCGCGGTGGTGCACGCCTTCGGGGCCGACTGCCCGCATGCCGGGGCACCGCTGGAGCAGGGCGCGGTCTGTGACGGGCGGCTGGTCTGCCCGTGGCACAAGGCGAGTTTCGCCATCGCCGACGGGGCCTTGCTGGAGCCGCCGGCGCTCGATCCGCTGACCCGCTATCCGGTCGAAATCATCGACGGCGATGTGCGCGTCTCGGACCGGCCGCTGCCGCTACCGCCAGCAGTGGCGGCAGGCCCGGCGGACCCGCGCACCATGCTGATCGTCGGCGCCGGTGCGGCGGGGACGGCCGCCGCCGCCGCCCTGCGCGAGTTCGGGTTCACCGGCCGGGTGGTGCTGGTCGGCGCCGAGGCGGACGCGCCGTACGACCGCACGGCGCTCAGCAAGTTCGTGCTGCAGGGGGCGATGCCGCCGGATGAGGTGTGGCCGTTGCGCGAGAACGACTTCTGGGCGTCGCACCGTATCGAGCGGGTGCATGGCGAGGCTGTGGCCCTTGACCAGGGTGCGCGCCGGGTCACGCTCGCGGACGGATCGGTCCTGGTCTACGACGCCCTGCTGATCGCGACCGGCGGCATCCCGCGCGGACCGGACGTGCCGGGCGCCGACCTCGTGGGCGTGCATCTGCTGCGCTCCCTCGATGATGCGCGCAGCCTGCTGCCGGCTCTGGAAGGGGGGGCGCGCGTCGTCATCGCCGGCGCCTCGTTCATCGGCCTGGAGGCGGCATCGGCGCTGCGCGAGCGCGACGTGCCGGTGACCGTGGTCGCGAATGCCACGATCCCGTTCGAGCGCCAGTTCGGCACCGAGATCGGCACCATGTTTCGCCGGCTGCACGAAGCGCACGGCGTGGTCTTCATGGCGCCGCGCCGGATTGCCTCGATCGAGGGCGTGACACGGGTCCAGGCGGTGGTGCTCGACGACGGCACCCGGCTGGAAGCAGACGTGGCCTTGGTCGGCTACGGCGTGCACCCGGCAACGGCGTTCGCGGCCTCCCTCGATCTTGCACGCGATGGCGGTATTCTTGTGGACGCAGACATGCGCGCCACCGACCAGATCTTCGCGGCCGGCGATGTGGCACGCTTTCCTCTCGGCATCGCCGATGCCGCGCGCATCGAGCATTGGCGGGTCGCGCAGCAGCATGCACGGGTTGCGGCGCGCGGCATGCTCGGCGGCGACGCCCGCTTCGAGCAGCCGCCGTTCTTCTGGACCTACCATTACGGCAAGCGGTTCGAATATCTTGGCCATGCCGAGACGTTCGACCGGGTGGTCGTCGATGGCGACCTGGCGACTGGCGAGTTCCTGGCGCGGCAGTATGACGGCAGCCGCGTCGTCGGGATCATCGCCTGTCAGAGGGAGGCGGAAACCGCGGCGCTGGCGCACGACCTGAACCGCTCACCCGGCTGAACCGCAGACGGGTGAGCAGAAACGAAACGGGGCCCGGTCGCTGCGACCGGGCCCCGTTCTGTTGCAGAGACGCGCCTGGTTAGAGTCGGCTGCCCCGCCCGCGGCCGAAGATCAGGCTGACCACGAACAGGACGAGGAAGATAAAGAACAGGATCTTGGCGATGCCGGCGAAGGTCGCCGCGAAGCCGCCGAAGCCGAGCACGGCGCAGACCAGGGCCACGACGAGAAAGACCAACGTCCAGTGAAGCAGTTCCATGACTGGGCTCCTTTGCTGACCGCGCTAACCCAGGCGAACCACCCAGGTTGCAGCCGTCCGCGCTTTTACCGCGGCGGCGGCAGATGCCGATGATAGCGATGATGGTGGTAGTGGCGCGGCGGCGGCGGCGGCCGATGATCGCGATCGAAACCCGGGCCGGGCTGCGCCAGGGCGGCCTGGGTGGCCAGCGGCAGCATCCCCAATACCAGGGCGGCCAGCAGGGGCAGTGTGAGCATACGTCGCATGGAGGTCTCCAAAGCTGGGGTCATGATCCGAAATGGTGCAGTCTGACAACGATACGGCCGCCGGCATCGCCGATGCTGATATCGCTCGCATCGAAACCGGGTGGCCCCAATCCTAGCGGAGGATCGCGCGAAAATCCGACATCCTCGCGCGGCACGCCGAAGAAATTGCGTTTCAGCCGGCCGAGATCGTCAATATCCTGGTAAACCGCTACGGCATACGTCCCCGGAACGATTTTGTCGATTGTGGCCGTGACGCTCCCCGGGCGGGCCGCCACCAAGGCATGATACCGGCAGTTCTCGCCCAGGAACTCCGGCTTCGTGCAGACGCCGATCCGGACATGGCCGCGTGCATCGCGCACGCCGTCGACCACGACCTGCACCGTCGCCGCGCGCGCGACCGTGGCGACCGCCTGCGGCCAGAGTGTCGCGACCAGGATCGCTCGCACCGCCGACCTCATTGCATCGGGTAGGCGCGCCCGCGCCAGGTGGCAGGGCGGCCGCGCGCGGCACGCACCAGTGCGTTCCATTGCAGGACCAGAAGCATCGCGACGCCGACCGGGCTCGCCAGCACGCTGCGCGCATCCTGCCGATAGCGGATGGCCAGCAGCGCCCGCAGTCCGAGGCTCAGGGCGCAGGCAGCCCAGACCACCGAACGCTCCGCCACGAGCGGTGCGGTGAGCAGCAGTGCGAACGGCAACACATGTCCGCCGCCCAGCAGTACGGTCCAGACCGGCAGCGCGCGCCGTGTCGCCATCCCCTCGGTGGCGTTCTTGCCGAGCCCGTTCCAGACATCCTGGAAGCACGCATACATCCGGCAGCTCGCGAGGAGGGTGCCGTCGAACAGCCCGGTGCCGATGCCGGCATTCCTGAACGCGCGCGGCAGCGTCAGCCCGTCATGCATCGAGGCGCGGATGCGGGCATGGCCGCCGACCCGCCGGTAGGCATCGCGGCGCGCGATGAACAACTGCCCGCAGCCGGCGGCAAAACCAACCAGACGCGGATCGCGATCCAGCGCCTGCGGCCGGTAGCCGAGCAGCAGCAGGTGGATCAGCGGCAGCAGCAGCCACTCCGACCAGCTTCGGGTGACCTGCCGGGGAAAGCCGCTGGCTAGGCCGAGTTGCGGATGCGCCTCCATGTAGCCCCCCATGCGGCACAGCGCGTCCGGTGCGAGCCGCACGTCCGCATCGAGGAACACCATCAAAGGGAACCGCGCCTCGCGCGCCAGCACCGAGCAGGCATGCTGCTTGCCGGACCAGCCGCCCGGCAGGCCGGGCGCGCTCAGCACGCGCAGGCGCGGATCGTGGATGCAGGCCAGGATCTGCGGTGTCGCGTCGGTGGAATCGTCATCGAGCACCAGGAGCTCGATCGTGCAGGCCGTGCTCGCGAGCACGCACTCGACCGCAGCCGCAATATTGGCAGCTTCGTTGCGCGCCGGGATCAGCACCGAGATCGCCGGCAGGAAGCGGGACGCCCCCGGGCGCCGGATCAAGCCGAAATTGCTGAGCGCCACCAGCATCGGCAGTGCCGCGAGAGCCAGCGATACGTCGCCGAGCAGTGCCAACGTGTTCACGCCTCCTCCTCATGCGCCGACGAGAAGGGCCGTCCGGCTAGCAGCGCGCGCAGCCGCCGGTAGAGATCGTAGGGCAACGACGCACCGGCACGGCCGCGCAGCACGCGCTGGAAGCGGGACCGGTCACGGCTCATCGTATCGCGCGCCAGCGCGTCCATCTCGGCCGACAAGGCGGTCTGCAGCAGTGCGGTCCAGTCGGTGGTGCGCCGCTGCGCATCGGCCGGCATCGGCGTGCCGAACCGGATCATCACCTCGGGCCGGCTCTCGTTCCAGAACCCGTACTCGATGGCTAGCGGCACCAGCAACGCATCGGGAACGCTGCGGGCGAGATGCGCAATGCCGGGACGCAGCGTGATCGGACGCTTGCGCTGGTCGGTGAAGCCGCCCTCGGCCGTCACCCAGACCATGCCGCGCCCCGCCGGGCCGCTGCTCTGTCCCAGGATGTGCCGGGCTACCTGGAGGAACCGCTTCGCCCCGGCGAGTGAGGATTTCTCGACGCCGAAGACGCCGAGGCGGCGGAAGAAGCCGTAGCGTTGCAGCGAATCCTCGTCCATTGGTCCGAAACACGGCCGGCCGCGGAACATATGGTCGGTGAGCAGGATGAACAGGGCCGGATCCCACCAGGACGGGTGGTTGCTGAACACGATCACGGGTTGCAGCTCAGGCAGCACCGGCAAGGCGCCGGATAGCCGCACCGCGTGGAAGTTCCGGGAGAAGCTGAAGCGAAGATAGAGCGCGAACAGGCGGAACAGCGGCTCGAACCGCAGCGCCACCGGATCGCGCTCGATCGTCATCAGGCGCTCTGCTGCACCAAAGCGGGGCGCACGAGGGCCGGGCTGCCGGTGTTGGACTTCGCGTCCGTATCGAGGGCGTCGGCCGCGATCCAGCCCGACATCATGACCATCGGCATGCCGGCCCCCGGATGCGCGGCACCCCCCGCGAGATACAGCCCCGGCACCTCGCGCGACCGGTTGCCGGGCTTGAACGCACCGACGAAGCGGCCGTGGCTAGCGAGGCCATAGATTGCCCCGTCGAGAACCCGGTAGCGCTCGTGGATATCGGCCGGCGTGAGCACGCGTTCGGTGCGGATGCGGGTGTCCAGATCGGTCAGGCCGGCGGTGCGCGCCAGCTTGTCGAAGATGACGCGCCGATAGGCCGGCAGCATCTTCGACCAGTCATGGTGCGGCCGCAGGTACGGCGCATGCACCAGGATATACAGCGCCTCGCCACCCGGCGGCGCGACGCCTGCTTCGGTGCGCGAGGGTGCCGCGATGTAGCATGTCGGATCGGGTGCCGGTTCGCCCTTGTGGTAGATGAAGTCGAACTCTTCCTTCGGGTCGCGCGAGAAGACGAAGTTGTGGTGCGCCAGGTGCTCGTAGGCCCGATCCAGACCGAGATACAGCACGACGCCCGAACAGGCGGCCTCGCGCGGGCGGCGGCCGGTGAAGCGGCGGTCCGCCTCGCCGCCGAGCAGCTCGCGATAGGTGCGCACGCTGTCCATGTTGGACACCACGGCACGCAGCGGCACCGTCTCGCCGGCCTCGGTGAGCACGCCGGTGACACGCGCGTCGCGGCCGCCATGGTCACGGTTGATACGCGCGATGCCGGTGTCCGGCCGGATGTCGACGCCCAGGCGCTCGGCCAGCGCGGTCAGCGCTTCGGGCACCGCGCGGGTGCCGCCGATCGGATACCACACGCCTTCCTGGGTCTGCATGTGCCCGATGCTGCACAGCACGGCCGGCGCGAGATACGGCGACGAACCGACATACTGCACGAAATGGTCGAGCATCTGCGCGACCCGCTTGTCCGGCACGCGCTTCCTGATCTCGCGCGCGACGGTGGAGCCCATGCGCAGGCTGAGCACATCCTTCAACGTCTTGAGATCGAGGTTCCTGCGGAAATCCAGCGTGTCGCCGATATCCTGCACCGATCGCCAGAAAAAGAATTTTCGACTGACGGCGTGCAGCCGCTCGCTCATCGCCAGGAAGTCACCGTAGCCCTTTTCGGATTGCGGCGAATACTCGCGCAGACGCGCCGCCATTGCGCGCGGATCCTGGTCGAGGTCGAGCACGCTGCCATCCTCGAAGAAGCAGCGCCATTGCGGATCGATGCGCCGCAGGTCGAGATGATCGCTCATCACCTCGCCGGCCTCGGCGAAGATTCGCTCGAGCACCGAGGGCACCGTCAGGATCGTCGGGCCCATGTCGAACCGGTAGCCGGCATCGTGGTGCACCGCCGCCTTGCCGCCGAGCCACGGGTTCTTGTCGAACAGCACCACCTTGTGCCCGCGGGCGGCGAGCGTGCAGGCGGCGGCGAGGCCGCCGAGGCCGGCGCCGATGACCCCGACCGGGCCAGAAGCCGGGCCAGAAACCGGACCAGGAACCGGACGAGACATGTTCACAGCGAATTCCTCTCAGCCATGGCATCGACCGAGGGTGCGGGTGCCGGACGGTCGGACCAGGTCATGTCGGTGCGGACCTGTCGCAGTCCGATATCCTCGGCCAGCAGACGGGCGCTGATGCGGGCACCCTCGAAGATCACCGGCAGCCCGCTGCCGGGATGCGTGCCGCCGCCGACCAGATAGACGCCGTCGAGATCCTCGAAGCGGTTATGCGGCCGGAAGTTCAGCATCTGCGTCAGCGAATGCGCGAGGTTGAACACCGCGCCGCGATGCACGTCGAGTTCGCTTTCCCAGTCGGCCGGCGTCATGATCTTCTCGAACAGGATACGGTTCTCGATGTCGGGCAGTCCGGCCTGCATCAGGCGTTGCAGCGCAAGGGCCCGATACCGCGCGCGTTCCTCCGGGCTCCAGTCGAGCCCCCCCGCACGGGTATGGCCGACCGGAACCAGCACATAGAGCGTGGAACAGCCCGGTGGCGCCAGCGCCGGATCGGTGACGCAGGCATTCTGCATGTAGAACGACGGCACCTGCGGCGCGATGCGGCCCTCGTTGATCTCGCGGAAATTCTGCTCGTACTCGCGCGAGAGAAAGATCGTGTGGTGCGCGACATCGGGCAGCGTGCCCCGTATGCCGAGATACAGCATGAAGGTCGAGCAGGAGAGCTGCTTGCGCGCGATCCGGCGGTTGGTCCATTTGCGCCGCTTGGCGTCCGGCACCAGGTTGGTCATGCTGGCCAGGAAGTCGGCATTGAGCACCACCGCGTCATAGTTCTGCACGCCACGATCGGTGCGCAGCCCGGTGACCCGGCGACCCTCGATCAGCAACTCGCGTACCGGCTCGCCCATGCGAAAGCGGACGCCCAGCTGTCGTGCCGCGTCGGCCATCGCCCGCATCACCGCGCCCGTGCCGCCGCGCGGATGGAAGATGCCGAACTCGTATTCCATGAAGGCAAGGATCGTGAACAGGCTCGGGCAGCGATAGGGCGACATGCCGAGATACTTGCTCTGGAACGAGAAGCCGAGCCGGACCCGCGGATCGGAAAAAAAGTTTTTGAGGTCGCGATCCACCGACCGGCCCGGGCGCAGCAGCGGCAGGGCACGCAGCATGTCCGGCCGCAGCAGGTCGCGCCAGCTGTCGAACGGACGCTGCAGCACCGGCCGGAAGGCTTCGAGCTTGGCCCGGTTGTCGGCCAGGAAGGCGGGGATCGCGGCGGCGTCCTGCGCCGAGATGGTGGCGACCGATCGTTGCAGCGCCTCGATGTCGCTGGTCGCGGTCATCCGCGGGCCGTTCTCGAACAGCAGGTCGTAGTGCGAGCCGAGCCGGATCAGCTCGACGCTGTCCTCCAGCGAACGGCCGCATTCGGCGAAGATATCCGACAGGATGCGCGGATAGAGAAAGAAGGTCGGACCGATATCGAAATGGAATCGCCCGTGCGCGGAGATCCCTTCGATGGTCCCGGAGCGTCCTCCGACCTGGGCGTGGCGTTCATAGACGGTGACGTCGGCGCCGGCATTGGCCAGCAGCATCGCGCTGGCGAGGCCCCCCGGTCCGGCTCCGATGATCGACACGGCCCGGCTCATAGCCGCCTGCTCATCGGTGCAAAGGCTCCGTCATCTCGAACTGGCACTCCAACTCCACCGGCCTGGAACAGCTTTGTGCCAGCTTTTGTTCCGATGCGGCAGTGGCGATGTTTTTGAGGCACCCGGGAACCCCCGCACTTGCAAGGCGCCGCCGCGATGTCCAAGACAACAGGGTGAGCGCCCCGGTTGCAACCCTTGCCGAATTCCGGTCGATCTACCGGCACGGCTTCGTGCGCGTGGCGGCCTGTACCCTGCCGGTCGCGCTGGCCGACCCGATGGCCAATGCCCGCGCGACCGCGGCGCTGGCGGCGGATTGCGGCGGGCAGGGAGCCGCGCTCGCGGTATTTCCCGAGCTCGGCCTGTCGGGCTACACCATCGAGGACCTGCGCCAGCAGGACGCGCTGCTCGATGCCGTCGAGGCCGCCCTGCAGGACCTGGCCGCGCGTTCGGCCGCTTTCCTGCCGCTGATCCTGGTCGGCGCGCCGCTGCGGGCGCAGGGCGCCCTGTTCAACTGTGCGGTCGCCATCCATCGCGGCCGCGTGCTGGGCGTGGTGCCGAAATCCTACCTGCCGAACTATCGCGAGTTCTACGAGGCCCGGCAGTTCGCAGCCGGCGCCGGCCTGGCGGGTGGCCACATCCGGCTCGGCGGCGCCGACGTGCCGTTCGGGACCGACCTGCTGTTCGCCGCCGACGACGTGGCCGGCCTGGTCGTGCATGCCGAGATCTGCGAGGACCTCTGGGTGCCGAACCCGCCGAGCAGCAGCAGCGTGCTGGCGGGCGCCACCATCGTGGGCAACCTCTCGGCCAGCAACATCACCGTGGGCAAGGCCGAGATTCGGCGCCTGCTGTGCCAGGCGCAGTCGGTGCGCGGGCTGTGCGCCTATCTGTATGCGGCGGCCGGCGAGGGCGAATCCACCACCGACGTGGCCTGGGACGGCCAGGTCTCGATCTTCGAGGCCGGGGCGCCGCTGGCCGAGACCGGGCGCTTCCCGGCGGGTCCGCAGACCGCCATCGCGGATATCGATCTCGACCTGCTGCGGCAGGAGCGGGCGCGCATGGGCACCTTCGAGCAGAACCGCCGGGCGACCGAGGCGCCCGGGCCGTTCCGGCGCATCGCCTTCACCCTGGCGCCGCCGACGGCCGATATCGGCTTCCGCCGTCCGATCGAGCGGTTCCCGTTCGTGCCGTCCGACCCGGCGCGGCTGCACCAGGACTGCTTCGAGGCCTACAACATCCAGGTCTCCGGCCTGGAGCAGCGGCTGGCCGCCACCGGCCTGCAGCGGATCGTGATCGGCGTGTCGGGCGGCCTGGATTCGACCCAGGCGCTGATCGTCGCGGCCCGGGCGATGGACCGGATCGGACTGCCGCGCACCGGCATCCTGGGCTATACGATGCCCGGCTTCGGGACCAGCGACGGCACCCGCGACAATGCGATGGCGCTGATGCAGTCGCTCGGCGTGACCAGCGCGGTGCTCGACATCCGCCCGTCGGCGCGGCTGATGCTCGAGCAGATCGAGCACCCGTTCGCCCGCGGCGAGCCGGTTTACGACGTGACCTTCGAGAACGTGCAGGCCGGCCTGCGCACCGACTACCTGTTCCGGCTGGCCAACCAGCATGACGGCATCGTGCTCGGCACCGGCGACCTGTCGGAGCTGGCGCTGGGCTGGTGCACCTACGGCGTCGGCGACCAGATGTCGCACTACAACGTCAATGCCGGGGTGCCGAAGACGCTGATCCAGCATCTGATCCGCTGGTCGATCGCCACCGCGCAGTTCGCACCTGAGGCGCTGCACGTGCTTGGCCTGATCCTGGAGACCGAGATCTCGCCCGAGCTGGTGCCGGCGGCCGCCGATGCCGCCCTGCAGAGTACCGAGCAGAAGATCGGCCCGTACGCGCTGCAGGATTTCAACCTGTTCTACACGCTGCGCTACGGGTTCCGGCCCTCGAAGGTGGCGTTCCTGGCCTGGCGGGCCTGGGGCGAGACCGGACGGGGCACCTGGCCGCCGGGCTTCCCCGAGCAGCGGCGCCGGGAGTACCCCCTCGGCGAGATCCGCCACTGGCTGGAGCTGTTCCTGCGCCGGTATTTCGGGTTCAGCCAGTTCAAGCGCTCGGCGATGCCGAACGGCCCCAAGCTGTCCTCCGGCGGCGCGCTGTCGCCGCGCGGCGACTGGCGGGCGCCCTCGGACGGCAATGCCCGCGCCTGGCTCGAGGAGCTGGCGCGCAACGTGCCGACCTGAGGGTTCACCCGGATCGTCACGCGCCGACCAGCGTCACCAGCTCCGAATAGGGCGGCAGTATTGGGTCGGCGGTGTAGAGGCGCGCCGGCTCGGCCATCGCCTGTGCAATCAGCAGCCGGTCGAACGGATCGCGATGATGCGGCGGCAGGTCCGCGACCAGCGCCGCCGCGGCGGCATGTACCGGCAACTCGACGAACCCGGTCCGGCGCGCCGCCTGCACGATGGCCTCCGGGCCGACCCTGAAATCCATGCGCCCGAGCGCCGCCTTGATCGCGATCTCCCAGATGCTGGCGGCACTGAAGAGGACGTCGTTGCCGGTATCCTCGATCACGGCCCTGGTCGTGCGGTCCAGCCGCCCCGGCTCGCCGAGCGCCCAGAGCAGCAGATGCGTGTCCAGCAGCAGCCGCATCGGGCGTCCGGCGCTTCAGTCGCTCTCGAACGATGCCAGCAGGTCATCGGTCAACGGCGCGTCGAAATCGTCCGGGGCACGCAATTGTCCGGCCAGCATGCCGAGCCGACGCCGGGTGCCAGGCGCCGGAGCCTCGAGGCGCACCAGCCTGGCGACCGGCCGGCCGGCGCGCGCGATGACGATCTCCTCTCCGGCCGCCGCCTGTTCGACCAGGCGAGACAACTGGGTCTTGGCCGCGTGGATGTTCACGGTCTGCATGATGCGGCGTCCAGACTAAGCTGGACCAGGTTGATAGCATGTCGTCATGGTTCGCGCCAGCGCCCTAATGCGCCCGATGCCCGCACTGTGAACCAGTGGGATCGAGCGTGCCGGCATGATGCCGCAACCCCGCTGGCCCAAGGTCGCATCGGTGCCTACGGAGCAGGCGGCGGCGGCGGTTCTCCCGGCGGCGGCGGCGGCGGTGGCCCCACGGCGACGGCGGTCAGCTGGTCCGCCGAGGGGCCGATCGCCGAGACGCCCATGACCCGGCCCAGGCCGCTGGCGAACAGGCCGCCGCGCGCCGTGATCCTACGACCCGGCTGCAACTGGTCCGACAGGCGGTCTGCCTCCGGCGGCGGCAGGTGGAGTTCGGTCCCGTCATCGAGCAGCACGCCGTTGAAATCGGCGCGCGGCCCGTGCAGGCGCAGCTTCACGATGCCGCTGACCGTCGATGGTGGCCCCGCCATGTCGGGGCCTCCGGGCGGCGGCGGCGGCTCCTGCGGACCGCGCGGTGGCGGTCCGGCTGGCGGCCCGTCATCGGTGATGGTGGTGCCGCTCTTGTCGGCCGTGATCGCCATCGCCTGCACCAGCGGCAGCATGCGCGCCTTGAGGCCGCGGATCGTCACCGCGTCGCCGGGGCGGATCGCGGCCGTCACCTGGAGGCCCAGATGCGGCGGGAAATGCACCTCGGTGCCATCGGCGAGCAACACGCCATCGACATCGCCGCGCGGCGTCAGGTCGTACTGCTGCACCGTCCCGTGGAAGGCGGGCAACTGGCCGGGATCGTAGCCACCTTGCTGCGCGATGACCTGCGCTGCGGCGAGGCCACCGGCACCGGCGAGCAGGACCACGGCGAGTGGCACCAGATAGGGTTTCGGAGTCATGACAGGTCCTTGCGGTTGCGGAGCGCGCTGCGCCCGGCATGACCTGTTCCAAGCGCCGTGCCACGGCACAAGCTACTGTATTCATTGCGACATGGGCGCAGCAGATGCTGGTCCGGGCGTCCGCTATCCGGTCGTGGCGTCCGCTGTCCGGACGGCCTCATCCGGTCTCCAGCCCGTAGCGGCGCAGCTTGGCGTGCAGCAGCTGCCGGTGGATGCCGAGGCGGCGCGCCGCCTCCGTGCGGTTGCCGCCGCTGGCCGCCAGCGCGCGCCGGATCATCGCCGTCTCCAGCCGGCCGACCGCCTGCTCCAGGGTCTCGTCGCCACCCGGCTCCGTCTCGTCGTACGCGGCACTGCCGCCGAGAAAGCCGACATCCGCGGCCTCGACCGCGCGCTGGCGCACCATCGCGGTGACGCGCTGCATGGCGTTCTGCAGTTCGCGCACGTTCCCCGGCCAATGATGCGCCAGCAGCCGTTCGCGGGCCGCCATGCCCAGCCGACGCGGCGCTGCCGGGTCGGCCAGCTGCAGGAAATGCTCGGCCAGCAGCGGGATGTCGGCGGCGCGCTCGCGCAGCGCGGGCAGCTGCAGCGGCACCACGCCGAGCCGGTAGAACAGGTCCTCGCGGAACCGGCCCGCCGCAATCAGGGCAGGCAGGTCGCGATGCGTCGCCGACAGGATGCGGACATCGATCGACGCCGGCCGGCCGCCGACCGGCAGCACGACGCGTTCCTGCAGCGCCCGCAGCAGCTTGGCCTGCATGCCGAGATCCATGTCGCCGATTTCGTCGAGGAACAGGGTGCCGCCATCGGCTTCGCGGAACGAGCCGATCCGGTCCGCGACCGCGCCGGTGAAGGCGCCGCGCACATGGCCGAAGAGCTGGCTTTCGAGCAGCTCGGTCGGGATCGCGGCGCAGTTCACCGCGACGAAGGGCTTGCGGCGCCGCTGGCCATGCGCATGGATCGTCTGCGCCACGACCTCCTTGCCGGTGCCGGTCTCGCCGGTGATCAACACGCTGGCGTCGCTGTCGGCGAGCAGCCCGATCGCCTTCTGCACCTCGCGCCATTGCGGCGAGCGCCCCACCAGGCTCTCTGCCTCCGGCACTGCCACCGGCGAGGCCGCGGCAGGTGCGGCGCGCAGCAGGCGCCCGAGCAGGGCGGCCAGCGCCTCGCGCCCGACCGGCTTGGTGAGATGGTCGATCGCGCCGAGCCGGATCGCCTCGATGGTGTTCGCGGCATTGGCATGCGCGGTCAGCACGGCGACCGCGACCGGCGGCGTCCGGGCGCGGATCCGCGCCAGCACCTCCAGGCCGCCCAGGCCCGGCATGCGCAGGTCCAGCAGCACCGCATCGACCCCGCCGGCGGCGATGAGGCCGAGCCCGGCCTCCCCGTCACCGGCCTGCA
The DNA here is from genome assembly GCF_965277665.1 of Lichenicoccus sp. Classification (GTDB taxonomy): domain Bacteria; phylum Pseudomonadota; class Alphaproteobacteria; order Acetobacterales; family Acetobacteraceae; genus Lichenicoccus. The sequence continues at coordinate 2,540,768 of NZ_OZ255835.1, read as the reverse complement.
GCGCATCGTGGCCGAGATCCTCGATGGTCTCGGCCAGGCTCTCGCGCAGCGCCGCGTCGTCGTCGATCACCAGCACGCGGCTCATGCCGGGATGGCCGGCAGCAGCAGGCTGAACACCGCGCCGCCACCCGCGCCGCCGCCCGCATCGGCGAGCGCCAGCACCGCGGCGTCGGCGGCGGCCAGCTCGCGCGCGATGGCGAGGCCCAGGCCGGTGCCATCCGTGCGATCGCCGACGAACGGCTCGAACAGCCGGTCCGGCAGCAGGGCTGGCGCCACGCCGGGTCCTTCGTCGGTCACCGTGAAGCGCAGGCCGGCCGCCTCCTCGGTGCAGTACAGCCGCACCGTGCCTGCCGGCGGGCTGTGCTGGACGGCATTCAGCAGCAGGTTGTCGAGCGCCCGCCCGATCAGCCCCTCATCCAGCGGCCAGGCGAGGCCGGGCGCGGGCGCGGTGCCGGACAGCCGGACGCCGCTGCTCTCGGCAAGGTCGCGAATGCCGGCGAGCCTGGCCTCGATGAACGCCGCCAGCGGCACCAGGCGGCGCTGCGCCGGCCGGCGCTCGGTCATGGTCAGCAGCTCGGTGACCAGGACGTCGATGCGGGCGATCTGGACCAGGCCGGCCTGCAGGGCCCGGTCCTTGTAGGCCGGGTCCTTGCGCGCGGCATCGCCGTGCAGGGCGTTCTCGGCGCGCAGGCGCATCGAGGCCAGCGGGTTGCGTATCTCGTGCGCGATGCCGGCCGCCATGCGTCCCAGCAGGGCCTGCCGCTCCGCGAGCGCCACGCGCGCGGTGAGGGCCGCGTTGCGCTGCCGGGCCACCTCCAGGCGTCGCCCGGCATCGTTCAGGGCGCTCACGATGCGGTCGAGTTCGCGCTCCCCGGTCGGCGCCAGCACCGGCAGCGCCTCGACATCGTGCTGCTGCAACGTCACCTCGATGCCGCGGATGCGCCGGCTCCAGCCGGTGGTGATCCAGACCAGCCATCCGGCGAGGCCCAGCACCAGCAGGGCCAGGCCGGCCAGCCCGAGCCCGAGGCGGTCGCGGCCGCCGGGTTGCAGGCTGGTCGCGGTCCAGGCGGCCAGGCCCGGAAACGGACCGGCCAGCGGACAGGCCGCCACCAGCGTGGTGCGCCCCGCGGCCTCGTGCCGCAGGGTCGCGCTGCGTTCGCCGGCGACGGCGGTCTCGGCCACCGAGTTGAGGTCGCTCGCCCTCGGTGCGCCCGGCGGCTCGATGCGCGCTGCGATCACGCCGCGGCCACGCAGCCACAAGCCGCCGGACATGGCGGGCTCGCGCGCGAGCGCCGTGGCCAGCACCGTGTCGAGGTCACGCCGGGTCGCAGCCGTCGCGGCGCCGTCGCCGGCCCATCCGGTTGCATAGAAGGCAAAGCTGTCGTGGATCAGGTCGCAGGCATGCGCCAGTTCCGCGTCCGCCCGCGCTTCGACCGCCGCATCGGAGTTGCGGGCGAACTGCACCAGCAGGATGCCGACCAGCACGGCCACCAGGGTTGCCAGCAGCCACACCAGCCACAGCCTGGCGCCCAGAGAGCGCGTGGACGCCAGATAGCGCGTGGACGCCTGGGAGCGCATGGGCGTCAGGGGAGCGCAAGCGGGGAATGCATGCGGCGCGGCCGTTGGTCGCGGCTGGCCGGACCGTCAGGCGGCCGAGGCGAAGCGCTTCATGAAGGCCGACAGCTGGTGGCGGCGCATCTCGGAGCGCGCCTTCGGGCCATCCGCCATGTAGTTGAGCTGGATCGCGTAGCGCCGGCCGACATATTGCCGGTGGCCGTGCCAGGTGGTGGCGCCGTTCGGGAACACCAGCAGGGTGCCGTTCACCGGAGGCACCTCGACGGCAAAATCCTCAAGATCGGTGCCGTTGCGCAACAGCCGCAGGCAGCCCTCGCGACGGACCCAGCTCTCGCCGTCCGGGTTCAGGTACAGCAGGACCGTGACCCGCTTGGCGATCGAATCGCGATGGATGCGGCCATCCTTTTCGCGCGTGCGGCCGCGAAGGGTGAGCATGGTCGGGCTGCCATCGAGATCGAGGCCGAACTTGGCGGCGATCGCCGCGCGCAGGCGTGGGCCTTCGAGCTCGTCGACCAGGGCGCGGACGATGGGCTGCAGCCGGAGCGATGCCGGCGGGAACGAGCCGCCGCTCGACATGGCGGGCAGGGCGGCAACCACCTGTCGGAGCGTCTCGTCGGGCACGAAGCCCGGCACGACCACATGCGCAAACGGACTGCCCGAGACCGGCGTGGCCTGCAGCGCGTCGTAGCGCAGATCGACGAGATCGGTCTTGAGCATGGGTTCATCCGGGTCCGCGATGATCAGCGATCACGTAGAGCCGCGCGCGCGGCGCTGCAAGCCGGCTCAGCCGGAACCGGACAGGGTCGCAGCGGCCTCGACGCGAAAGCTAGAACTTCAACCGCAATCCGGCCGTCGTCGCGGCGGCGCCATTGGTCCCGGACGCTGCCATGGAATCCCGGCTGCCGGTTGCGGTGAGGGTAAAGTCGAGGCCGCGGACTCCCGATACGGGGATGGCGATGCCGGCAGAGACACCATTATGGATCCGGTCACTGGCCGGGCCCCCTTCGACGGTGGCGATGCCGAGCCTGGCGCCGGGTCCGAAGCCTGACCGCGGGCCGGGCTCCGCGACGGTGGTGTTGGCCATCGGAGCCGGGAAGAAGTGCCGTCTGTGGCCCCAGACGGTGATCTGCTCCTGGGCGGCGGTTGCAGGCTGGTGCGCCGCAGGCGAGGTCGCCGCTCGCGCGGGCTGGCTTATCTGCGCCATGCCGCTTGCGGGAGGCATCAGAAGAACCGCCGTCAGAAGCACAGCAATCCGGCGCTGCGGCACGAGCCCAATCCTGAGGTTACGGCCGGTGAGATAGCCCAGAAACGCCGGCCCTGGAACCTCTATCCCGATCCACTATACCTGTTGAAAGGCACTAGCCGTGCCAGCGACGTCCGGGACGCAGCACCGTTGTCGTCGAGAGGAACTGCGCGCAGCCGATCTGGCCGTCGCAGCAGGGTAGCACACCGTGACCGGCGGCCTCGCTGCCGGGCCGGAACACCACATGCGACAGGGTCGCGCCGCCACGTTCGCAGGTGAAGTGCGGCCGCTCGACCGTCATGCGCAGGCCGGCGACCGGGGCCGCGGCAGAAGCGGGGAGGCCGACCATCATGAGGACGGCACCCGCCAAGAGGCCGCCGCCCGCGAGCATCCGGGAGCACCACCCGGCGACCCGGGCAAGCGGCATCTGGAACTTCAACATAATCTTGGACACAGGGGCGTAATGGTCGGCGCGGCCTCCGGGTTACCTGATCGCGATTGAGTGAAGGCAGCGCGGGTGGCTCAACTCGAGGCCACGTCGGTTGATCCCGGCGGCGGCGCCCGCTATTGCCGCCGCCATGAGCACCACGCTGTCGCTGCCGGCCGCGCCCGAAACGCCTGCAACGACGGCAGGACCACTCGCGGCCTATCGCCGACGGGTGGTCGACGGTTCGCTCGCCGCCGATCCCGCGCAGGAGCGCGCCGCCGCCCGTCTCGACGTGCTGTTCGAGGAACTCCGGCACTATCCGGGCGCCCATGCCGCCCGCCGTGGCCTGCGCGGGCTGTTCGGACGCGCCAGCCACGCCGCCGCCCGGCCGCGCGGGATCTACCTGGCGGGCGACGTCGGCCGCGGCAAGTCGATGCTGATGGACCTGTTCTTCGAGGTCGTGCCGGTGCGCCGCAAGCAGCGCATCCACTTCCACCGCTTCATGCAGGACGTGCATGCCCGGCTGCACGCGATGAAGCGCGCCGACCCGGCGCTCGCCGACCCGATCCCGCCGCTGGCGCAGGCGATCAGCGCCGACGCCATGCTGCTCTGCTTCGACGAGTTCCAGGTCAACGACATCACCGACGCGATGATCCTGGGCCGGCTGTTCGACGCGCTGTTCGAGCGCGGCGTGGTGGTGGTGGCGACGTCGAACACCCGTCCGGACGAGCTGTTCCAGGGCCGCCCGGGACGCGACGCGTTCAAGCCGTTCATCGCGACCATCAACTGCCAGATGGACACCGTCTCGCTCGACAGCGCGCGGGACTACCGCCGGGGTGGCCTGCGCGGGATGGCCACCTGGCACGTGCCGGCCGACGCGCGGGCGGAATTAAGGCTGGACGCTGCCTTCGACCGGCTGGCCGGCGGCGCCGTCCCGGGGCCGGAGACGCTGACGGTGATGGGCCGCCCGTTCCAGGTGCCGTGTGCCGCCGGCGGTGTCGCCCGCTTCGACTTCGAGGCGCTCTGCGACCGGCCGCTCGGCGCCGGCGACTATCTGGCACTCGCCGCGCGCTACCCCGCCCTGGTGATCGACGACGTGCCCCGGCTGGGCCCCGACAATTTCGACGTGGCGCGCCGCTTCGTCGTGCTGGTCGATGCGTTGTACGAACAGAAGGTGAAGCTGGTGGCGTCCGCCGCCGATCGTCCTGATCGCATCTTCGAGCGCGGCGAGGGGGCCGGCGCCTTCGAGCGCACTGCGTCGAGGCTGGAGGAGATGCAGAGCCAGGCCTACCTGGATCTGCCGCACCTGGCGTGAGCCGGAGCGTTCCGCCGCTCTTGCCGATCACGGACCGAAGGACTAGCAAACAGCCGCATTACGAGCGGGTTGGCGCTGGTCTCCGGCATGCCTGCTCATGGACCCGCAACCTCCCGAGGGACGCCCCATGGCCCGCAACAAGATCGCCCTGATCGGCGCCGGCAATATCGGTGGCACGCTTGCCCACCTCATCGGCCTGAAGGAGCTGGGCGACGTCGTCCTGTTCGACGTGTTCGGCGGGGTCGCAGCCGGCAAGGCGCTGGACCTGGCGCAATCCTCGCCGGTGGACGGCTTCGACGCCGACCTCACCGGCGGCTCCGACTATGCGGCCATCGCGGGGGCCGACGTGGTGATCGTCACCGCCGGCTTCCCGCGCATGCCGGGCATGTCGCGCGACGACCTGCTGTCCAAGAACGCCGAGGTGATCGGGCAGGTGGCGAACGGCATTAGGGCGCACGCGCCGGACGCCTTCGTGATCGTCATCACCAATCCGCTCGATGTGATGGTCGCAGTGATGCAGGAGAAGTCCGGCCTGCCCGCGCACAAGGTGGTCGGCATGGCCGGGGTGCTGGACAGCTCCCGGTTCCGGCTGTTCCTGGCGCAGGAGTTCGGCGTCTCGGTGGAGGACGTCACCGCCTTCGTGCTCGGCGGCCACGGCGACACCATGGTGCCGCTGACCCGCTACTCGACGGTGGCCGGCATCCCGGTGCCGGACCTGATCCGCATGGGCTGGACCACCCAGGAGAAGATCGACGCCATCGTGACCCGCACCGCCAATGGCGGCGGCGAGATCGTGAAGCTGCTGGAGCGCGGCTCGGCGTTCTACGCGCCGGCGGCGTCCGCGGTGGCGATGGCGGAGAGCTACCTGCGCGACAAGAAGCGGGTGCTGCCCTGCGCGGTGAAGCTGGACGGGCAGTACGGCCAGACCGACTTCTATGTCGGCGTGCCGGTGGTGATCGGCGCCGGCGGCGTCGAGCGCATCATCGAGGTGAAGCTCGAGCCGCAGGAGCAGGCGGCATTCGACGCGTCCTGCAATGCGGTGAAGAAGCTTCTGGCGGACTTCCGGAAGATCGGTGCCTAGCTTGTGGTGCAGATCCGGCCTGGTCCGGATCTTGCCTGTCGTCCCTTGATGGCCTGGTCACACCCTGAGACTTCCGGCAACCCGATGCCGCGACATGCGGCACCGGCTTCCCATGCGCCGGAAGCATTGCTGCCACAGGCGAATGCACGCGGTGGTGGCGGCATGGCAGCGCTATCTCTCTTGCGCACCACCCAGGCTCCGACGCGGCCTCCGCGCCGGGCGCTTTGCTAGGAGTATCCCATGGCGGGCGTCGACATCCTTGCTTCGGCCTTCAGCGGCGGCAACGCCGCCTACCTGGCGGACCTCTATGCCCGCTGGATCGACGATCCCGACGGCGTCGATCCCAGCTATGTCGACCTGTTCGCAGCCCTCGGCGAGGAAGGTATCGCGGTGTCGCAGGACGCCTCGGGCGCCTCCTGGGCACCGCGGCACTTCGAGGTGGAGCCGGCCGCTCCGCGCGCGGCACCCGCGCCGGTGCAGGATCACCCGGGCGCCAAGGCCGCCGGAGTGCCGTCCGCCGAGGCGGTGCGCGCCGCCGCCGACGACAGCCTGCGCGCCATGCAGATGATCCGGGCCTACCGGGTACGCGGCCATCTGGAAGCGCGGCTGGACCCGCTGGGGCTGCAGATCCCCAAGCAGCATGCCGACCTCAACCCGGCGACCTACGGCTTCGGGCCAGGCGATTTCGACCGGCCGATCTATCTCGGCCATGCGATGTCGAACCTGCTCGGTGGCGAGACCGCCACCATGCACGAGATCCTCGCCGCCATCCGCCACACCTATTGCGGGCCGGTCGGCGTCGAGTTCGCCCATGTGCAGGACCCGGAGCAGCGCGACTGGATCCAGAGCCGCATCGAGGGCGGCCGCTGGCGCGACATGTATTCGGCCGAGCAGAAGACCGAGATCCTGCGCCAGCTGACCGAGGCGGAGGGTTTCGAGGCGTTCTGCCAGAAGCGCTATGTCGGCACCAAGCGGTTCGGGCTGGAGGGCGGCGAGGTTGCCATTCCGGCGCTGCAGGCGATCATCGACGAGGCGGCGCATGACGGCGTGCGCTCGATCACCATCGGCATGCCGCACCGCGGAAGGCTGAACACGCTCGCCAACATCGTGCGCAAGCCGTACACCGCGATCTTCAGCGAGTTCGGCGGCGCCTCGTTCAAGCCCGACGACGTGCAGGGCTCCGGCGATGTGAAGTACCATCTCGGCACCTCGGTGGATGTCGAGATCGCCGGCCACAAGGTGCATATCTCGCTGCAGCCGAACCCGTCGCACCTCGAGGCGGTCGATCCGGTGGTGGTCGGCAAGGTGCGCGCCTACCAGGACATGTCGGGTGATACTGCCACGCGCCGCTCGGCGATGGGCATCCTGATGCATGGCGACGCGGCCTTCGCCGGCCAGGGCCTGGTGTACGAGACCATGGCGATGAGCCAGCTCATCGGCTACCGCACCGGCGGCACCATCCATCTCGTGGTCAACAACCAGATCGGCTTCACCACGGTCTCGGCGCATGCCTATTCGGGCATGTACTGCACCGACATCGCCAAGGCCGTGCAGTCGCCGATCCTGCACGTGAACGGCGACGAGCCCGAGGCGGTGGTGTTCTGCGCCAGGCTCTGCACCGAGTTCCGGCAGCGCTTCGCCACCGACATCGTGCTCGATATCGTCTGCTACCGGCGCTATGGCCACAATGAGAGCGACGAGCCGGCCTTCACCCAGCCGACCATGTACAAGGCGATCCGGGCGCGCCCGACCAGCCGGACGCTGTATGCCGAGCGCCTGGTGCGCGAGGCGGCGATCTCCGCCGAGGCGGCCGCGGCGCAGTGGGACGCCTTCCAGGCGCTGCTCGACGACGCGTTTAAGGCGTCCAGGGCGTATCGCCCGAACAAGGCGGACTGGCTGGAGGGCACCTGGTCGGGCATGAAGCAGCCCGCCGTGCCGCAGCTCGGCGAGAACGGCCACCATGCCGAGGAACTGACCGGCGTGTCGCGCGACGTGCTGGGCGAGGTCGGGCGCGCGCTGTCCCTGGTGCCGGCGGATTTCGACGCGCATCCCAAGATCGTGCGCCAGATCGAGGCCAAGGGCGCGATGTTCGCCTCCGGCGAGGGCATCGACTGGGCGACCGGCGAGGCGCTCGCGTTCGGCTCGCTGATGGAGGAGGGCCACCGGGTGCGGCTGTCCGGCGAGGACTGCCAGCGCGGCACCTTCAGCCATCGCCATGCGGTGCTGATCGACCAGTCGAACCAGAACGAATACGTGCCGCTGAACAACATCGCGCCCGACCAGGCCGGCATCGAGATCTACAACTCGCTGCTGTCGGAGTTCGGCGTGCTCGGCTTCGAATACGGCTATTCGCTGGCCGATCCGCGCACCCTGGTGCTGTGGGAGGCGCAGTTCGGCGACTTCGCCAATGGCGCGCAGGTGATCATCGACCAGTTCATCGCGTCCGGCGAGACCAAGTGGCTGCGCATGTCGGGCCTGGTGATGCTGCTGCCGCATGGCTACGAGGGCCAGGGGCCGGAGCACTCCTCGGCGCGGCTCGAGCGCTACCTGCAGCTCTGCGCCGAGAACAACCTGCAGGTCTGCAACGTCACCACGCCGGCGAACTACTTCCATGCGCTGCGCCGGCAGCTCAAGCGCAACTACCGCAAGCCGCTGATCATGATGACGCCGAAGTCGCTGCTGCGGCACAAGCTGGCGGTAAGCGCGCTCGCCGACATGGCGGAGGGCACCCACTTCCTGCCGGTGATCGGCGAGATCGACCAGATCGCGCCGCCGGAGACGGTCACCCGCGTCGTGATCTGCTCCGGCAAGGTCTATTACGACCTGCTGGCCGAGCGGCGCGAGCAGCAGGCCGACACGGTGGCGATCCTGCGGCTGGAACAGATCTATCCGTTCAGCGACTACGAGCTGGGCGGGGCGCTCGCGCCCTATGCGAACGCCAAGGTGATCTGGTGCCAGGAGGAGCCCGAGAACATGGGGTCCTGGTCGTTCGTGGACCGGCGGATCGAGGCGGTGCTTGGCGCTGTCGGCCACAACGCGACACGGCCGGTGTATGTCGGGCGCAGGCCGGCCGCGAGCCCGGCGACGGGCCTCGCCCGGACCCACGCGACCGAGCAGGCGACCCTGGTGCGCCAGGCGCTGGGCCTCGACGGAGCATCCTCCTGAGAGCAGATTGACCCGAAAGGTTGCGGTCGTTCCGACCGGCGCCGGTTCACCGGGATCCTGCCCGCAAGCCGCAGGAGCGTCCGCCACCCTTGGCGGATGCGCAGTAAGACTGAAGGAAGCGCATGTCTGCCGAGATCAAGGTTCCGACGCTGGGTGAGAGCGTCACGAGCGCCACCGTATCGCGCTGGCTCAAGCAGCCTGGCGACGCGGTCAGCACCGACGAGGCGGTGGTGGAGCTCGAGACCGACAAGGTCAGCGTCGAGGTCGCGGCACCCCAAGCCGGCGTGCTTGGCGCGCATGCGGTGGACGAGGGCGGCGAGGTCGAGGTCGGTTCGCTGCTGACGACGGTGGAGGCGGGATCGGGTGCGGCCCCGGCGCCCAAGCCGGCGGCTTCGCCACCCCCGAAGCCGTCACGCGAGGCGGCCAATCCGAGCGGCGGTGTCAATCCGCCGCCGCGCACCAGCGGCCCGGTGTCGCGTCCGGCCACGCCGCCGGCGGATCTCGCGACGCATGCGCCGCTGCCCTCGGCTGCCAAGCTGATGACCGAGCGCAACCTCAAACACGGCGATGTCGGCGAGGGCACCGGCAAGGACGGCCGCATCACCAAGGGCGACGTGCTCGCCTTCCTGGAGCGCCCGGCGGGCCCTGCGGCAAAGCCGGCGCCCGCGCCGACGCCGCCGCGCCCCGACGATCCGCGCGAGGAGCGGGTCAAGATGACCCGGCTGCGCAAGACCATCGCCGGCCGCCTGAAGGACGCGCAGAACACCGCGGCCATCCTCACCACCTTCAACGAAGTGGACATGAGTGCGGCGATGGCGATGCGGGCCGAGTATCGCGAGGCGTTCGAGAAGAAGCATAACGGCGCGCGGCTTGGCTTCATGTCGATCTTCGTGCGCGCCTGCGTCGCGGGCTTGCGCGAGTTTCCGGCGGTGAATGCCGAGATCAGTGGCGACGACGTGATCTATCGCAACTTCGTGCATATGGGCATCGCCGTCGGCGGCGCGAACGGGCTGGTGGTGCCGGTGCTGCGCGACGCCGACCGGATGGGCTTCGCGGCCATCGAGCGTGGCATTGCGGGTTTCGGTAAGCGCGCCCGCGACGGCCAGCTCAAGCTCGACGAGCTGACCGGCGGCACCTTCTCGATCACCAATGGCGGCATCTACGGCTCGCTGATGTCGACGCCGATCCTGAACCCGCCGCAGTCGGCGATCCTGGGCATGCACAAGATCCAGGACCGGCCGATCGCGGTAGGCGGCCAGGTGGTGATCCGGCCGATGATGTATCTGGCACTCTCGTATGATCACCGCATTGTCGACGGCAAGGAGGCGGTCAGCTTCCTGGTGAGAGTGAAAGAAGGGGTAGAAGACCCGCGCCGCCTGCTCCTCGAACTCTGAGTGTCGGCGGCTTGAAAACGCCTGCTGCTGGCGATCCGACGCGCCTTTCCTGCGCTTCGCTGCTCACGGCCAAAAAGGCCGCTGCGCTGGGGTGCTCGGAAAGACACGCCGGGCGCGGCCCTGCGGGCCGCTCTCATCCAGCAGCAGGCGTTTTCAAACCGCCTCTTCGGCTTGCATTTATGAATCGGGGCCTGGGGCCTGAGGCCCCAGCGGGTCCAGGGCAGCGCCCTGGCCTTGCCTTCCAGACATCAGGACACACACGAGATCATGGCGATCGAGATCAAGGTGCCCGTGCTGGGCGAGAGCGTGACCACGGCAACCGTGGCGCGCTGGATCAAGCAGCCCGGCGAGGCGGTCGCTGTCGATGAGGCGGTGGTCGAGCTGGAGACCGACAAGGTCAGTGTCGAGGTGTCGGCGCCGGAAGCCGGCGTGCTTGGCGCGCTGGCGGTGCAGGAAGGCGAGGAAGTGGCAGTCGGCGCCGTGCTGACCACGATCGAAGCGGGGGGCAAGGCCGGCGCCGCGAAGGCCAGGCCGGCACCGCCGAAGCAGGTGCCGCCGGCAACCTCGGCGAGCCCGGCGAAGGCGCCCCCGCCGGCCCCGACCGCGGCGCCCGCCGCCCCGGCGCAGGCGATTGCCGAGACCGACTACGACCTCATCATCATCGGCTCCGGACCGGGCGGCTATGTCTGCGCGCTGCGGGCGGCGCAGCTCGGGCTGAAGACGGCCTGCGTCGAGACGCGCCCGACGCTTGGCGGCACCTGCCTCAATATCGGCTGCATCCCGTCGAAGGCGTTGCTGCAATCCTCGGAGAACTTCCATGAGGCGGCCGCGGGCTTTGCCGCGCACGGCATCATGGTCGAGGGCGTGAAGCTGGACCTTGCCAAAATGCACGCGCGCAAGGCGGGTGTGGTGGAGGCCAACGTCAAGGGCGTCGAGTTCCTGTTCAAGAAGAACGGTGTCACCTGGCTCAAGGGCTTCGGCAAGGTCACCGGCCCGAACCATGTCGAGGTCGACGGCAAGTCGTTCTCGGCAAAGAACATCGTGGTCGCGACCGGCAGCGACAGCATCGCGCTGCCCGGCATCGAGATCGACGAGAAGACCATCGTCACCTCGACCGGCGCGCTCGAACTCTCGACGGTGCCGACGCACCTGGTGGTGATCGGCGCCGGCGTGATCGGGCTGGAGCTGGGCTCGGTGTGGCGCCGTCTGGGCGCCGAGGTGACCGTGGTGGAGTATCTCGACCGTATCGTGCCCGGGATCGACACCGAGATCGCCAAATCGTTCCAGCGCGTGCTCGACAAGCAGGGGCTGAAGTTCAGGCTGTCGACCAAGGTCACCAAGGCCGAGAAGACCGACAAGGGCGTCACGCTGACACTCGAGCCGGCGAAGGGCGGCGATGCGTCCACCCTCGAGGCGGACGTGGTGCTGGTCGCGATCGGCCGGCGCGCGGTCAGCGACGGCATCGGCCTGGAGGAGGTCGGCGTCGCGCTCGATGACAAGAAGCGGGTGAAGACCGATGCGCACTACGCCACCAGCATCCCCTCGATCCATGCGATCGGCGACGTGATCGCCGGGCCGATGCTGGCGCACAAGGCCGAGGACGAGGGCGTGGCGCTGGCTGAGATCCTGGCCGGGCAGGCGGGGCACGTGAATTACGGCGTGATCCCGTCGGTGATCTATACCTGGCCGGAAGTGGCCGCGATCGGGCGCTCCGAGGAAGAGCTCAAGGCGGACGGCGTCGCCTACACCGTCGGCAAGTTTCCCTTCACCGCCAACGGGCGGGCACGCGCGATGGCGGCAACCGACGGCTTCGTGAAGATCCTGGCCGACAAGAAGACCGACCGTATTCTGGGCGCGCACATCCTCGGTCCGGATGCCGGCACGCTGATCGCGGAACTCGCGACCGCGATGGAGTTCGGCGCCAGCGCCGAGGACGTGGCGCGCATCTGCCACGCGCATCCGACGCTGAGCGAGGCGGTCAAGGAGGCGGCGCTGGCCGTCGAAGGACGCGCGCTCCACATCTGAGAGGTAGTTTGCAAACACCTGCTGCTGGCGATCCGACGCGCCTTTGCTGTGCTCCGCTGCTCACGGCCCCACTGTCAAGCACGGGGCGGCCGCTGCGCTGCGGTGCTCGCAAAGTCACGCCGGCCGCGGCACTCCGTGCCGCTCTCATCCAGCATCAGGCGTTTTCAAACTACCTCTGCTTCCGTGCTGGTCGGCGGGGGGTGCGGTGCTGGCGCTGAGTATGGGGGATCCGGCCGGGATCGGTGGCGAGATCGCCATTAAGGCTTGGCGCATGTTGCGCTGCGATGGTCCGGCGTTCCTGATGATCGCCGATCCGGACTGGCTGCGGTCCTGTCCCGGCGGGGCTGATCTGCCGGTGGCGGTGCTGTCGGATGCCTCGGAGGCGAGCGCGCGGTTTGCGGGTGCGTTGCCGGTGCTGCCGTTGCAATTGTCGGTGCCGGCAATTCCCGGACGCCCCGACGGCGTCAACGCCCCGGCGATTACCGCCAGCATCGCGCGCGCGGTTGCGCTGGCCCAGTCGGGGGCGGTGTCGGGGATCGTGACCAATCCGATCAGCAAGGCGGTGCTGCAGTCGGCCGGCTTCGCCTATCCGGGTCATACCGAGTATCTCGGCGCCCTGATGCGGATGCCGGGTGTGGAAGTGATGATGCTGGCGGGACCTTCGCTGCGCGTCGTCCCGGTGACGGTGCATTGCTCGCTACGCCAGGCGGTGGAGCGGCTCAGCACTGCGGAGATCGTGCGGGTCGCGCGCACCACCCGCGACGCGCTGGTGCGGGATTTCGGCATTTTGGCGCCGCGCCTCGCCATCGCCGGCCTGAACCCGCACGCCGGCGAGAGCGGCCGCATGGGCGACGAGGAGACGACGCTGATCGAGCCTGCCATGCGCCTGCTGGCAAACGAGGGCATCCGGACGATCGGGCCGATGCCGCCCGACACCATGTTCACGCCCTCGGCGCGGGCGCGCTACGATGCGGCGATCTGCATGTATCATGACCAGGCGCTGATCCCGCTCAAGACGCTCGACATGGAGCGCGGCGTCAACGTCACGCTCGGGCTGGAGCTGGTGCGGACCTCGCCGGACCATGGCACCGCGTTCGACATTGCGGGGCAGGGGATCGCCTCGCCGATCAGCCTGATCGAGGCCTTGCGGCTGGCCGAGACGATCGCACGCAACCGGAGTGCAGCCGCATGACATGCCGCCTGGGCGTCAATATCGACCACGTGGCCACGGTGCGGAATGCCCGCGGCGGCGGCCACCCCGACCCGCTCGAGGCCGCCCGAGTCGCCATCGCGGCCGGGGCGGACGGCATCACGTTGCATCTGCGCGAGGACCGTCGGCACATACGCGACGACGACCTGCAGCGGATCGCGAGCGGGATCGACGCGCCGGTGAACCTGGAGATGGCGGCGACCTCCGAGATGGCGGACATTGCGGCGGCGCTGCATCCGCATGCCTGCTGCATCGTGCCCGAGCGACGCACCGAGGTGACCACCGAGGGCGGCCTGGATGCCGCAGGCGGGATGCAGACGCTGGCGCCGATCGTGGCCCGTCTGTCTGCAGCGGGCATCCGGGTGTCGCTGTTCATCGACGCCGACGCGGCACAGATCAAGGCGGCGGCCACGATGCGGGCGGCCGTGGTCGAGCTGCACACTGGTGCCTACGCGCACCATCCCGGCGAGGAGCTACAACGGCTGCGCGACGGCGCGCGGCTTGCGGACAGTCTCGGGCTGGAAGTGCATGCCGGGCACGGCCTGACGTTCGACAATGTCGGTCCGGTCGCGGCAATTCCCGAAATCCGTGAACTCAATATCGGACACTTCCTGATCGGCGAGGCGATCCTGCACGGCCTGCCGCACGTTGTCCGACACATGAAGGGGCTGATCGCAGCGGCCCGCAGCTGAACGGAGACACTCGATGGATTATGTCAATCTCGGTCGCACCGGCCTGAAGGTCTCGCGCCTGTGCCTGGGCTGCATGACCTACGGCGAGCCCGACCGTGGGCCGCATGAATGGACGCTTGGCGAGGAGCAGAGCCGCCCGTTCATCAAGCAGGCGCTGGAAGCCGGCATCAACTTCTTCGACACCGCCAACGTCTATTCGGCGGGGTCGAGCGAGGAGATCGTCGGCCGCGCGCTGCGTGACTACGCAAGGCGCGACGAGATCGTGCTGGCGACCAAGGTGCATGGCGTGATGGCCAAGCATCCGAACGGCGGCGGCCTGTCGCGTAAGGCGATCCTGTCGGAGATCGATCATTCGCTGGCCCGGCTCGGGACCGACTATGTCGACCTGTACCAGATCCACCGCTTCGACCCGCACACTCCGATCGAGGAGACGCTGGGGGCGCTGCACGACGTCGTGAAGGCCGGCAAGGCACGCTATATCGGCGCGTCCTCGATGCATGCCTGGCAGTTCGCGAAGTCGCTGTATCTCGCCGACCGGCATGGTTGGACCCGGTTCGTGTCGATGCAGAACCACCTCAACCTGCTCTACCGCGAGGAGGAGCGCGAGATGCTCGGGCTCTGTCGCGAGGAGGGGATCGGCGTCATTCCGTGGAGCCCGCTGGCGCGCGGTAAGCTGGCGCGACCGCGCAGCGCCGCGGGAGAGACCAAGCGCGACCAGACCGATGCGTTCTCGCGCAAGCTCTACGAGCAGACGGCCGAAGCCGACGGCAAGATCGTGGATGCGGTGGGGGCGGTGGCCGAAGCGCGCGGCGCATCGCGCGCCGCGGTGGCCCTGGCCTGGATGCTGCACAAGCCCGGCATCACCGCGCCGATCATCGGGGCTTCCAAGGAACACCACCTGAAGGACGCGCTGGAGGCCCTGACGCTGAAGCTCGACCATGCCGAAATCAAGCGCCTCGAAGCCGACTACGTCCCGCACGAAGTAGCCGGTTTCTGAGGTCTGGCCCCACGTCCGAGGGTCAGGCCAGTTCCGACTCGGCCTGATGCCTCAGGGCTTCCTCCGCCCACTGGTTGAGGCTGACGCCGCGCACCTGCGCGGCCAGGGCCGCCTTCTGATGCACGTCCGGATCCATCCGGAACATGACCTTGCCGCTGGCCGGCTTCTCCGGGGTCTTGCCGGCCCTGGCGCAGGTCTCGATGTAGTCTTCGATCGCTTCGTGGAAGGCGGCCTCAAGGTCGGCGACCGTCTCGGCGTGGAAACCGACGATGTCGTTGATGCCGGCGATCCGGCCCAGGAAGATGCGGTCGGCGGCGTCGAACTCGACGCGCGCGAAGTAGCCCTTGTGTTTCATCACGTTCATGGTCTCACCCCGATCTTCGTCAGAAACTCGCGCGCGTCGCGCACCTGATACTGCTTGGCTTCCTTGGCCGGATGCGGCCGGTGGAACGACGCCACGATCCCCTTGCAGACGAACCGGACCCTTGACCCGCTGCCTTCGATCACTTCGCAGCCGGCTGCGATCAGCAGGCTCTCGATGGCAGCCCACTCAAGGCCGGATAGTACTGGGGTGCTGAAGACAGCCTTCAGGGTCCGGACCTGCCTGCTGTTCATGCAGTCAGTCTGGTATTTGCGGCCCCGTCATGCAAGCACTTTCTGCTAGCTTCCCTCCGGGACGCGCCTTCTTCAGTCGGCTACTTCTTCGCAGCCGGGGCGGGAGCCGGGGGCGGGCTGGTCTCGGCGTCGGCCGGCTGCGCCGGTTCCGGTGGCGGATGGAAGCCGGAGGCCTTGGACATGGCGGCGGCCGGCTGCATGGTCGGCTCCGGCTGGCGCAGGCAGCCGCGGATCAGCGGCTCGCAGACGCCATCCTCGCCGACCGCCTTGTCGTTGTCGCCGCTGAAATGCAGGTCGGTGACCTTGTTGTCGACCAGCCGCAGGGTGGCGCTGCAATAGGTGCCGCTGCCGCCGAGCGAGATGCCGCCGAGGCTGAGCGGCAGGTCCACGGTCAGTCCGCCGGTCGCCGACGGTTTGTAAACATACGAAAACAACTGTGTGTCCGGGTTGAGCTGCACGGTCTTGTCCGGCGGCCCGGCGCAGGCCTGCACGTCATTGGCTGACATGCCGATCATCCCGATTTGCGCCTTGTGCGCATCATGCGACGCGCTGTAGCCGCAGCCGGCGAGGGTCAACAGGAGCGGGGCGGCCAGTACTCTTCTCGCGGGGCACGTCACGATGGGCGATCCTGTCAGGGCTGTTTCCCGACAATTTTACGATAGAAGTCGTAGATCCGTATAGGTCCAGTTCCCCCGGGCCGACGCCGATGCCGGGAGGTGGCGGTGCCTCGCGACATGCAATAGCGTTTGCGTCAGCGTGGCCACGGCCCGAAGCGGCGGCCTCGAGGAACCAACGCCATGCCAGCCGAGATCGCGCACCTGAAAGCCATCGAGCAGCGCCTGCTCTGGCTCGCCTGCTGGACCATCCACAATGCCAACCACCTGCGGCCGAAGCAGGATGGCGACGTCAAGGTCGGCGGCCACCAGGCCTCGTGCGCGTCGATGGTCTCGATCATGACGGCGCTGTATTTCCATGTCCTGCGGCCTCAGGACCGGGTGGCGGTGAAGCCGCACGCCGGGCCGGTGTTCCACGCCATCCAGTACCTGATGGGCAACCAGACCCGGGACAAGCTGGAGCGGTTCCGCGGCCTGGGCGGCGCGCAGTCCTATCCGAGCCGCACCAAGGATATCGACGACGTGGACTTCTCCGTAGGCTCGGTCGGGCTGGGCGTCGCCTTCACCGCCTTTGCGTCGCTCGTGCAGGACTATCTCGGCTCGCGCAGATGGGCCGCGCCGCGCAAGCCCGGCCGCATGATCGCCCTCGTCGGCGACGCCGAGCTCGACGAAGGCAACATCTACGAGTGCCTGCAGGAGGGCTGGAAGCACGGTCTGCGCAATTGCTGGTGGATCATCGACTACAACCGGCAGAGCCTCGACGGCGTCGTCCGCGAGGGGCTGTGGCAGCGCATCGAGGCGATCTTCGGCGCCTTCGGCTGGGACGTGGTGCGGCTGAAATACGGCGCCCTGCAGCAGGCGGCCTTTGCCGAGCCCGGCGGCGAACGGCTGCGCGCCTGGATCGACCAGTGTCCGAACCAGCTCTACTCGGCGCTGACCTACCAGGGCGGGGGCGCCTGGCGACGGCGGCTGCGTGATGCGATCGGCGACCAGGGGCCGGTCACCGCCCTCCTGGAGCGCCGCAGCGACGACGAACTCGCCGAGCTCATGAACAACCTGGGCGGCCAGTGCGTGCAGACGCTCACCGACGCCTTCGATGCGGTCGACCATGACCGGCCGACGGTGTTCCTCGCCTACACCATCAAGGGCTGGAAGACGCCTCTGGCCGGGCACAAGGACAACCATGCCGGGCTGATGACCCGCGAGCAGATGGCCGACTTCCAGTCCCGCATGGGCGTCGTCGCCGGCGACGAATGGGAGCCGCTGGCCACCATCGCGGATGCGGCGGCACTGCGCGACTTCCTGGCCGGCGTGCCGTTCTTTGCCGGCGGACCGCGCCGCTATCGGGCCGATGCCGTCGAGGTCGGCGGACCGGTGTATCTCGACGATTCCGAGCTCTCGACGCAGGCCGGGTTCGGCAAGATCCTCGACCGCATCGGCGCCTCCGGCAGCCCGCTCGCCGAGCGCATCGTCACCACCTCGCCCGACGTCACCGTGTCCACCAATCTGGGCCCGTGGGTGAACCGGCGCGGGCTGTTCGCGCGCGCGAAGCTGGCGGACACCTTCAAGGACGAACGCATCCCGTCGACGCAGAAATGGCATTTCACCGATAGCGGCCAGCATATCGAGCTCGGCATCGCGGAGATGAATTTGTTCCTGCTGCTCGGCGCCGCCGGCCTGTCGCACGAGCTGTTCGGCGAGCGCCTGCTGCCGGTGGGCACGGTGTATGATCCGTTCATCGCGCGCGGCCTCGATGCGCTGAACTATGCCTGCTACCAGGATGCCCGCTTCCTGATCGTCGGCACGCCATCAGGCGTGACGCTGGCGCCGGAAGGCGGCGCGCACCAGTCGATCGGCAGCCAGCTCATCGGCATCAGCCAGCCTGGTCTCGCCGCCTACGAGCCGGCATACCTGGACGAGTTGTCCGTCGTGATGGACTGGGCCTTCGCCCATATGCAGCGCGAGGACGGCGGCTCGGTGTACCTGCGCCTGACCACCCGCCCGCTGCCGCAGCCGGCGCGCCGCACCGGGCCCGCCTTCCAGGGCAGCGTAATCGACGGCGCGTACTGGTGGCGCGAGCCGGGTCCGAACGCCGAGATCGTGCTCGCCTACCAGGGCTGCATCGGCCACGAGGTGCTGCAGGCGGCGGGGCGCCTCGGCGACGGCTATCGCGACGTCGGGGTGCTGGCGATCATTTCGGCTGACCGCTTGCTGGCGGGCTGGACCGCGGCGCAACGCGGCGAGGGCGACAGCCACATCGCACGGCTGCTGGCCGTGTTGCCGCGGCACTGCCTCCTGGTCACCGTGACCGACGGTCATCCGGCGACGCTGGGCTGGCTCGGGTCGGTGTGCGGGCATCGCACCGTGTCGCTGGGGGTGGAGAATTTCGGCCAGACCGGCACCATCGCCGACCTCTACGCGCAGAACGGCATCGACGTGGATTCGATCATCCGGGCGGTCCAGCGCCATGCTGGCCGACGGCTGTCGGCGGCGTCCTGAGCGCTGCCCGACCTCAGTTCTCCCACCCGATAGACCGCCGCAGGAACTCGAACCCGAGGGCCACGAAGCTCGCGACCTCGGCATTGTCGCGGCCATAGCCGTGACCGCCGGCGGCCGGCTCATAGAAACTGGCCGCGTAGCCCATCGCCTGCAGCTTCGCCGCCATCTTGCGGGCGTGGCCGGGATGCACCCGGTCGTCGCGGCGTGCGGTGGCAAGCAGGATCGGCGGATACGAGCGCCCCGGCTCGGCCGCGTGGTAGGCGGAGATCGGCCCCAGGAACGCCCAGTCGGCTGCCACGTCCGGATCGCCGTATTCCGCGATCCAGCTCGCTCCCGCCAGCAGCTTCGCATAGCGCCGCATGTCGATCAGCGGGATGGTGCAGAACAGCGCGCCGAACCGTTCCGGATAGCGTGTCAGCATGTTGGCGATCAGCAGGCCGCCGTTCGAGCCGCCCTCGGCGGCGATCCGGTTTGGCGTGGTGACGCCGCGCCGGACCAGGTCCGCGGCCACGGCGGCGAAATCGTCGTGCGACAGACGCTTGCCTGCGCGGCGGCCGGCCTCGTGCCAGCGCGTTCCGAACTCGCCGCCGCCGCGCAGGTTGGCCACCACGCTGGTGCCGCCGCGCTCGAGCCAGAGCTTGCCCGTGGCAATCGAGTAGGTCGGCAGCCGGGAAATCTGGAAGCCGCCATAGCCCGACAGATGCACCGGGGCATCGCCGTCCTGCCGCGCGGGACCGGTCTGCACATACGGGATGCGCTCGCCGTCCGATGAGATCGCCGCGTGCCTGGTCACCACCAGCCCGGTGGCATCGAAGGCCGCCGGCGCCTGCTTCAGCACGGTTGGCGCAGCGAGATCCGGGGGCACCAGCAGCAGGGTAGGCGGCGTCACCGGGTCCTGCACCAGGGCCAGAAGGCTGCCGTCGCTCTCCTCCTCCTCGGCGTCGAACGGCCAGGCACCGGCGGTGCCCACCTGCGGCAGCTCCGCGATCGTGCGCTCCTTCCATTCGCCGGGCGTGAGCAGCACGAAGACCGGGCGCAGGTCGTCGAGGATGCTCAGCACCAGGTGGCCGTCGAGCCAGAACATCCCCTGCAACGCCCGCCGTGGCTCCGGGGTAAACACCACGCGACACGCGCGGCTGCCTGCCAGCCAGTCCGCCATGCGGATCACCAGCACGCTGTCCGGCGGGTGCGTCGTGCCGTCGATCTCCCACGGTGTGCGCGGCTTGAGCGCCAGCCAGCCGCGGCTCCAGCGCGAGGCGGCGTCGGTCGGCCACTCCATCCGACGCGTCGGGCCGCTGCGATCTCCCAAGCGGATCGTGTGGTCGAAGAAGCCGGTCCGGTCGATGAAGATCAGGCAGTCCTCGGCGCGGTAATAGCTGCCACCGGCGGCCATGCTGGCGGGTGATACCTCGAACAACACGGCAGCTTCGGCCGGATCGGTGCCGCGCGGCCACAGCCGGACCGTGCTGGCATAGCCCGACGCGGTGGCGCCGCCATACGCCGAGGACAGCAGCAGCGTGTCGCGGTCGAGCCAGTCGGTGCCGCCCTTGGCTTCCGGCAGCGTGAAGCCGCCTGCCACGAAGCGCCGCTCGCCGAGGTCGAACTCGCGCAGCACGGACGCATCGCTGCCGCCACGCGACAGTGCGACGATGGCCCGCTCGTGCTCGGGATACAGCGTGTCCGCGCCCTGCCAGATCCAGTCCTCGCCCTCGCTTGCCGCCAGGGCATCGATATCGAGCAGGATCTCCCAATCCGGCGCGGCAGTCCTGAACGAAGCCAGCGTGGTGCGGCGCCAGAGTCCGCGCGGATGCGTCGCGTCACGCCAGAAATCGAACAACCGGCCGCCCCGGCGCGTCGGCACCGGCAGCTTGTCCGGGCGGTCGAGCAGCCGGCGCAGTGTCTCGCGGTCGGCGTCGTAGCGTGCGCCGCCGAAGCAGGCGAGGGTGGAAGCGGTCTGCGCATCGGCCCAGCCGGTGGCCCGCTCGCCCTCCACCTCCTCGAGCCAGAGCCAGGGATCGCGATCAGGATCGGCGAGCGTCGGCAAGTCGGTCATGACCTAAACCTTAAGGCAGCATCCGATCGGCTGGAACCGCATCGCGATGCCGGATGAGTGCGCTGCCGAACGACAGCTTAAGCCGGTGTCAGCGGAGTCGTCGCATCATCCAGGCGCAGGATCGTGTGTGCGTTCGTGATCGAGGTCGCCAGCGTGTTGATGGCGCCGGTCCGCAACGCACCCAGGATGGCCGCCGCCTTCGTATTTTCGCTGGCTATCGCTATGACATCCGGGATCCGCTCCAGGTCCCCCCTGCTCAGGCCGATGACCCGGTCCTGCATGCTGGTATTCGCGGGCCTGCCGTGGATGTCGATGAAGTCATAGCCCATGGTATCACCGATCGTGCCGGCGAGGCGTGCCTCGGCGATTTCGGCGGGTGAGAACCAGCCCATCCTGACCAGGTTGCTTTCCTCGGAGAGGTCGCCAATCCCGATCAGGGCGACATGGGCGCGACGGGCTCGATCCAGGGTGAGCTTGACCGTCTCGTTGAGATAGAGCTCTGCACGCAGTTCCGCGCTGGTCACCAGGGCAGGGGCGTACAGGGTCTCGCTGTCGCCACCGAAGCGTGCTGCGAGGCGGCGGCAGATGTGATCCGGGTTCATGTCTTCGCCGGCGCGCAGCGAGCCACCGATGGCACATACGAAGGTCACACCGGCACGCGCCCGCGAGACGAGCGTGTCCGCCACTGCCGATACATTGCGTCCCATCCCGACAGCGACGACGGCATTTTCCGGCAACGTGCGTTCGAGATGCGAGGCGACCAGCGCCGCAACGGCGTTTCGCTGAGCCTCTGGCTCACGGTGATCGATCGAAACCAGCAGCCTGTCGATCCCGAAGCGACGGACGAAATCCTTTTCGAGCTCGGCACCGACCGAGGAAGGCTGACGCACTCGTATTTCGACCAGTCCTTCCGCGCGGGCACGCTTCAACAGCCGCCCGATCTTCACGCGCGACAATGCAAAGCGGCGGGAAAGCTCCTCCTGGGTCGCGTGGTCCAGGTAGTACAGCGTCGCAATCTCGATGAGGGTCTCGAGCCTGACATCCGGGCGGTTCGGAGTCCGGACCATGTGAAGCGAGGTGCTCGATCGAACTTTGTTCATTGCAGCAGATCTCCCAGAAAATCTGCAGCGGTGCACGCGGTTTTGCACTGCACAAATATTCAAGTGATGTTCAGATGAACACGCTCGTTGCTCATCTGATCGCCTCATTTGTCTGAGAATCGGCGGTTGAGGCTGGACTTGCGCCTCGCCAGCCTCTCGGACGCAGAATCCGGTGTGTTCATCAGCGCACGCTGTTGACATTCGTACGGCTCCTGTCGCATCTAGGCGACGAGGGTGGTCGCCGGCGACGGTTCCATCTTCTCGAGGAAGGGAAGCGGCATGAACCGCGTGATCGACGATCCGGACCAGGTCACCGAGGGCAGCCTGCGTGGCGTTCTGGCGGCGCATCCGGACCTGCTGGCGGCGACCGACCATCCGCGCGTGTTGCGCCATGCCGGCGACCGGCCGCGCGGCCGGGTCGGCGTCGTCACCGGCGGCGGTTCGGGGCACGAGCCGGCGTTCCTGGGCTATGTCGGTCCGGGACTATGCGATGCGGTCGCGGTCGGCGAGGTGTTCGCCTCGCCCACCGCCAAGAGCTTCCATGCCGCCTTCCGGGAGGCCGACGGCGGCCGGGGCGTTGCCTGCCTGTACGGCAACTATGCCGGCGACAACATGAACGTGAAGATGGCGGCCAAGCTCGCGGCCAAGGACGACATCACGGTGAAGACCGTGATCGCCAACGACGACGTGGCCTCGGCGCCGCCCGATGCGGCCGACAAGCGCCGCGGGGTTGCCGGCGAGATCCTGATGTGGAAGGCGGGCGGCGCGCGCGCGGCCGAGGGCGCCGACCTCGACGGCGTGATCGCCTCGGCGCAGAAGGCGATCGACAATACGCGCTCGATCGGCATCGGCCTGTCGGCCTGCACCATCCCGGCTGCCGGCAAGCCGAACTTCACCATCGAGGCCGGCAAGATGGAGGTCGGCATCGGCCACCATGGCGAGCACGGCATCGCGGTGCTGCCGGTGGCGCCGGCGAAAGAGATGGCCGCGATGATGCTGGAGCGCATCCTGGCCGACCTTGCGTTCGGCGGCGAGGATGTCAGCGTGCTGGTGTCCGGACTGGGCGCCACCCCGCTGATGGAGCTGTATCTGCTGTACGGCCATGTCGACGAGATCCTGCGCCGGCACAAGATCACGCCGCGGCACCGCTTCGTCGGCAACTACTTCACCTCGCTGGAAATGGCCGGGGTGTCGGTGACGCTGACGCGCCTGGACGAGGAGCTCGACCGCCTGCTGCGCGCGCCGGCGCGCTCGATTGGGCTTACAGTGGGCGGCTGAGGAGCACCACGATGCAACAGACCGTGACACTCGCCGACGCCGCACCGATCGCCACCGGGATCGCCGCCATCATCATCGAGAACCAGGCGCTGCTGTCCGAGATCGACGGCGCCACCGGCGACGGCGATCACGGCATCAACATGGCCAAGGGGTTCCGGCTCGTCATCGAGCGACTGGAGAGCAAATCATTCGACCTGCGCGAGGGCTTTGCCACCATCGGCGACACCTTGCTGGGCGACATCGGCGGCTCGATGGGCCCGCTATACGGCTCGTTCTTCACCGAGATGGCCGAGGCGCTGGACGGCACGAGCACGCTGGACCGCGACCGGTTCGCGGCCATGCTGTCGGCCGGCGAGGCGGCGATCGTCGATCTCGGCGAGGCGAAGGTCGGCGACAAGACGCTGATCGATGTGCTGGTGCCGGCGCGCGACGCGTTCATCGCGGCCGCCAAGGACGGCCGGGATTTCGCGGCCAGCCTGCAGGCGCTGCAGACCGCCAGTGCCGCCGGCCTGGAGGGCACGCGCGACATG
Source organism: Lichenicoccus sp. (assembly GCF_965277665.1). Taxonomy (GTDB): domain Bacteria; phylum Pseudomonadota; class Alphaproteobacteria; order Acetobacterales; family Acetobacteraceae; genus Lichenicoccus. Next base: position 2,516,955 of record NZ_OZ255835.1, on the reverse strand, counting down.
GTGGCCAGGCTCGGCCGCGCGGCGCGGCTGGGCGAGCGGTCGCGCGGCACGCTCGATGCCGGCGCCTGCTCGTGCAACCTGATCCTGCAGGCGCTGGCCGACGGGCTGCTGCAGCGCCTCGAGCCTGCCTGACCAACTTCTTTCGATCCCGCGAGAGGACGCCATGATGGATACCGTGATCGAGACCACGAGGCCGGCGGGCGCCGAGCTGCCCAAGCGCATGCAGGCGGTCGTCGCCTATGCGCCCGGCGACTACCGGCTCGAGGAGGTCGACGTGCCGCGCGCCGGGCCGGACGACATCATCATCGAGGTCGAGGCCTGCGGCATCTGTGCCAGCGACATCAAGACCTTCCAGGGTGCGCCGTCGTTCTGGGGCGACAACAAGGGCCAGGCGCGCTACGTCAAGGCGCCGATGATCCCCGGGCACGAGTTCGTCGGGCGCGCCGTCGAAATCGGCGAGAACGTCGCGCGGCGCGGCCTGCACAAGGTCGGCGACCGGTTGATCTCCGAGCAGATCGTGCCGTGCGAGCACTGCCGCTATTGCGGCCGCGGCGAATACTGGATGTGCGAGCGGCACGACGTCTATGGCTTCCAGAACAACGTCAATGGCGGCATGGCCAAATACATGCGGTTCCCCAAGGAGAGCCGCACGCACAAGGTGCCGGACAGCATCCCGCTGGAAAAGGCGGTGCTGGCCGAGCCGTATGCCTGCTCGGTGCATGCGGTCAATCGCGGCCTGATCCAGCTCGACGACGTGGTGGTGCTGTCCGGCGCCGGGCCGCTCGGCCTGGGCATGGTCGGTGCGGCCCGGCTGAAGAACCCATCCAAGCTGATCGTGCTGGACGGCAAGCAGGACCGGCTCGACCTGGCGAAGAAGTTTGGCGCCGACATCGTGATGAACCCGTTCGAGATGGACGTGGTGGGCGCGGTCAAGTCGCTGACCGACGGCTACGGGTGCGATGTCTATATCGAGGCCACCGGGCACGAATCCAGTGTGACGCAAGGCCTGAACATGATCCGCAAGCTCGGCCGCTTCGTCGAGTTCTCGGTGTTCGGCCACGAGGTGACGGCGGACTGGTCGATCATCAGCGACCGCAAGCAGCTCGACCTGTACGGCGCGCATCTCGGACCGTACTGCTACCCGCTGACGATCGCCGCCATCGGCGACGGCCGCCTGCCGACCGAGGGCGTGGTGACGCACACGCTGCCGCTCGCCGAGTTCAGGCACGGCTTCGACCTGATGAAAAAGGGCGAAGGCTCGATCAAGATCATATTGGTCCCGTGATGACGGCACTTGCGAAGCCGAACATGACGCTCGCCCTCGCTGCGGGTGCGGCGGTCGTGCTGCTTGCGGCCATGGCTCTCGACACCAAGGTCGTACGCATCGGCTCGGCGGCGGACGTGGCGCCTGGAACCTTCTCGCCCGCGGCGTACGGCCACACCGAGTTTCCGAAGGTGCAGGCCGCCGTCGAGAGCCGCGCCGTCGACGCCGCTACCCTGGCCGACGCCATCGCCAAGGACCAGGCGGCGGCCGAGAAGCAATATGGCGTCGCCGCCGATGCCGGACCGGAATTCTCCGTCCGCTTCAAGGGCCGCGCGGGCAGCCAGGATTCCGGCGTCTATGATATCGCGGTGCCGGGAGTTCCGGACAGCGTGCATGTCACGGTCCAGACCGGGCCTGCGATCGTCGGAACCGATCTGCGCGATGCGACCGGAACGATCACCTTCGGGCAGTTCAGCAACCAGATCGAGTACCAGAATGCCGGCTCCGCTCTGAACAAGGAGATGAAGAAGCAGGTCGTCGCAAAGATCGACGCCGCCCACCTCACCGGCAAGACGTTGTCGGTCGTCGGCGTGTTCCAGTTGACCGATCCCGGCACCTGGGTGGTGACTCCGGTGAGGCTGGACGTCCAATGAGCATGGCGTCCAATGCTGTTCCGGTTCCGGGTAGCGTCGTGCTCTCGGCAAGAAACATCGCCAAGGTGTATGGCAGCACCCACGCCCTCAAGGGCGTGAACTTCGACATCCACCGCGGCAAGGTCACGGCACTTTTCGGCGAGAACGGCGCCGGTAAGTCCACCCTGATGAAGATCCTGTCCGGCGTCATCACGCCAACCTCGGGGGATATCGAGCTAGAGGGCCGTCGCGTCACCTTCGCCTCCACCGTGGAAGCGCGGGACAGCGGCATCTCGATCATCCACCAGGAGCTGAGCCTGGCGCCGAACCTCAGCGTTCGCGACAACATCTTTCTCGGTCGCGAGCTGCGCACCGCAACCGGCGTGGATTTCGCGGAAGAGGCGCGCCAGACGCGGGCCCTGATGGAGGAGCTCGAGGAAGACATCGAGCCCTCGACGCTGGTCGCCGACCTGCGCCTCGGCCAGCAGCAGATCGTCGAGATCGCGCGTGCCCTGTCGGTGGACGCGCGCATCCTGATCATGGACGAGCCGACATCGGCGCTGAGTGCCACCGAGGTCGAGGTGCTGTTCAAGGTCATCCGCGACCTGACCAGCCGTGGTGTCTCGATCGTCTATATCTCGCATCATCTCGAGGAGGCGCTGCAGGTCACCGACTATGCGGTCGTCCTGCGCGACGGCACGGTGACCGCGACGGCGCCGGCGAAGGATATTGACCTGCAATGGATCGTCCACAACATGGTCGGAGATCATTACGACCGCGGGTCACCGCCGACCGGATACGCGTTCGGCGACGTCACGCTGTCGATTCGCGACGTCTGCGTTGCCGACACGACGCAGGCGCACAACCTGGCGGTCGATCACCTGTCGCTCGATGTCCGCGCCGGTGAGATCGTCTGCATCTACGGCCTCATGGGCGCGGGACGCACCGAGCTGCTGGAGGCCGTCGCCGGGCGGGTGCCGATCGCGAGCGGCGATGTCCTGCTGCAGAACCAGCAGCTCGCCGGGCTGAGCATCGCCGAGCGCATCGGCAAGGGACTGGTGCTGGTCCCGGAAGACCGCCAGCGCGACGGGCTCGTGCAGACGATGTCGGTTGGCGAGAACCTGTCGCTCGCCAGCATCCGCTCGTTCGTCAAGGGCATCCTGACCTCCCGCCCCCGGGAGAAGGTGCTGGTCGACGCGTCGATACGCAACGTGCACATCAAGACCGCCGGCGGCGGGGCCGCGATCGGCTCGCTTTCCGGCGGCAACCAGCAGAAGGTCGTCATCGGCAAGATGCTGGCGACCGAGCCCAAGGCGATCCTGCTGGACGAGCCCAGCCGCGGCATCGATATCGGCGCCAAGTCCGAGGTCTTCCGGCTGCTCGGCGAGAAGGCGAGACAAGGCCTCGCCGTCATCTATTCGACGTCGGAAGTGCAGGAATGCCTGAGCGTCGCGCACCGGATCGTCGTGATGCGCAGAGGCAGGATCTCGGCGGAGTTCGGACCCGATATCTTGAAGGAAGAGATCATGGCCGCCTCGGGCGAAGCCGTCGTCCACTGACACTCAATCAAGCCAAGGGTCCGCCCATGTCAGACACACGCACGCCGCCGGCACGCCGTGGCGCAGCCGCTTCGCTGGGCAACCTCGAGATCGGGCGGCTGCTCCTCGAAGGCCGGGCCTTCTTCGCCTTGATCGTGATCATCATCGTGTTTTCGATCCTGTCGCCGTACTATTTCTCGGTCGGCAACTTCCTCACGATGGCCTCGCACGTCGCCATCTTCGGGATCCTGGCGATCGGCATGCTGCTCGTCATTCTCAATGGCGGCATCGACCTGTCGGTCGGCTCGACGCTCGGGCTTTCGGGCGTCGTCGCAGGCTTCCTGATGCAGGGTGTCACGTTGAATGCGCTCGGCATCGTGCTGTTTCCGCCGGTCTGGGTCGTCGTGATCCTGACCTGCTTGGTTGGCGGAATCGTAGGCTTGGTCAACGGCGTTCTGGTCGCGCGCTTCAAGGTTCCCGCCTTCGTCGCGACTCTCGGCGTCATGTACGTGGCGCGTGGTGCGGCGCTACTGATCACCAACGGGCTCACCTACAACAATCTTGGCGGCCGGCCGGACCTCGGCAACACCGGCTTCAACTGGCTCGGCTTCAACCACCTGCTCGGCGTTCCGATCGGGGTTCTCGTTCTGGTCGTCGTCTCGCTGCTTGCCAACACGATGCTGAGCCGGACCGCCTTCGGGCGTTGGCTCTACGCATCGGGCGGCAACGAGCGTGCGGCAGAGTTATCCGGGGTCCCGGTGAAAACCGTCCAGGTCTCCGTCTATGTCCTGTCCGGCGTCTGCGCTGCCGCCGCCGGCCTGATCCTCTCCTCGCAGCTGACATCGGCCGGCCCGACCGCCGGACTGTCCTACGAGTTGACGGCGATCGCCGCCGTCGTCATCGGCGGCGCGGCGCTGACCGGTGGCCGCGGCAACGTGCGCGGCACGCTGCTCGGCGCCTTCGTCATCGGCTTCCTGTCCGACGGGCTGGTCATCATCGGCATCTCGTCCTACTGGCAGACGGTGTTCACCGGGGCCGTCATCGTGCTCGCCGTGCTGCTGAACGCCGTCCAGTACAAGCGTCGTCCGAAGGCGAGGTCGAATGCCGCCGCCCGGCCCCCGACGCCGCAGCCGGGTTAGCGTTCAACGAAGTTCCACGACATTCCAAAGGGAGTAACAAAGTGTCGAAGATAAGAACCCTGCTGATGATGTCCGCCGTCTCGCTCGGCCTGCCGGTCCTGGGGGGCGCGATGGCGCCGGCCCGGGCGGCGGGTGGGTTGATGGCGATCATCGTCAACGACCCCTCCAACCCGTACTGGCTCACCGAGGGCCAAGTCGCCGCCGCGGAAGCCAAGAAGCTGGGCTACACGGCCAACGTCAGCGCCTCCAAGGGCGACACCAACACCGAGAGCAACCTGATCGACACCGCGATCACCAACCATGCCGTCACGATCATCCTCGATCCCGCCAACGCGAGCGGTTCGGTCGGCGCGGTCAAGAAGGCCATCGCGGCCAACATCCCGGTGTTCCTCGTCAACGCGGAGATCAACCAGGAAGGCCTGGCGAAAGCCCAGCTGGTGTCCAACAACGCACAGGGTGCCGCACTCGGGGCGCAGCGTTGGGTGAAGGATGTCGGCCAGAAGGGAAACTATGTCGAGCTGCTCGGCTCGCCGTCCGACAACAACGCCGCCACCCGCTCGAACGGCTACGAGACGGTGCTCAGCCAGTATTCGGGCCTGATCAGGGCCGGCTCGCAGGTTGCCAACTGGGACCGGACGCAAGGGCATGACAAGATGCAGAACCTGCTGCAGGCGCATCCCGACATCATTGGCGTGATCAGCGGCAACGACGAGATGGCCCTCGGCGCCATCGCGGCGCTGAAGGAGGCAGGCAAGCTGTCGAGCATCAAGGTCGGCGGCTTCGACGGCTCGCCCGATGCCGTGGCGGCGATCAAGGCGGGCGAGCTCCAGTACACGGTGCTCCAGCCGGTTGCCATCTTCTCGGCAAAAGCCGTCGACGAGGCAAATGAGTTCCTCAAGACCGGCAAGACCGGCGTGCCGCACGAGAAGCAGCTGTTCAACTGCGTGCTGATCACCAAGGCCAACACGTCGCGCTACGTTTCGGCGTTCACGCTCAGGCGGTAGAGAGCCGACCGCCGGAGTTCACCGCGGTATCAAGAGCGGGGGGATCAGGAGCGTCCCTCGCGGCGCCAGGCGGCGAACAGCAGGGCCAGCAGCACCGGCAGCACCAGCCAGGCCGGCAGCAGCGGATCGGTGCGGGTGCCGGTCACGACATGCGCGCCGGTGCGCGGCAGCCCGATCCAGCCGGAGCCGTGCGCCGCAGCACCCGCTGCCACCAGGCGCAGCTGCGGCACCTGCACATGCGTGGGATCATCGCCGAGCCAGCCGGTCGCGCCCCCGGTGCGTGCCGCCACCGGGGCCAGCCTCGTCGCGGTGGCGCGCAGGTCGGCGATCTCCTGGGGATCATCGGGCGCTGCTGCGGCATAGGCGTGCCGGGTGCCGTCGGTGACCTCCCAGATCCCGGGCGCATCAGCGCGGGCGACGCTGCCGCGCAGCATCCCGGCGCGATCATCCGTGAGCTGCAGGCGGCTCTGGCTGCCGTCGGGGGCCACGACCTGCACGCTGCGCGCGACCTGCTCGTCGATCGAGCGGCGCGTCACCAGCAGACGTCCCTGCTCGATACGGGCCAGCAGCTGCTCCTCCTCGAGGTCCGGCTCCTTCATCAGCCAGTGCGCGATCCGTCGCAGCAGCTCGGCCTGCGGGCCGCCGCCGCCCTCGCCGCGCGACCACAGCCAGATCTGGTCCGACAGCAGCACCGCGACGCGTCCGCGATCCACATGGTCGAGGACCAGCAGCGGCTGCTTGCCGCCGGCGCCATCCGGGCTGTCGAGCAGGACCTCGCCATGCGACTGGTCGGCCCGCAAGGCGCGGTACCAGGGTCCCCAGCCGGTGTCGCTCCCTGAGTTTGCAACCGATGCGGGCGGCATCTGCGGCAGGTCGGCGGTCACCGGATGCCGGCGGCCCAGGGTGGTCGGGGCCGGCTGGAACCGCTGCTGCAGCAGGCCGCCCTCCTCGGGGACGTGCACCGGCAGGATGTCGCCGAGCGGCGTGTCCTGCAGGCTGCCGCGGCCGATGAACTCGGGGCCGGCGGTCAGCAACAGACCGCCGCCGCCGCGCACGAAATCGGCGATGTTCTGCAGGTACGCGAGCGGCAGGATGCCGCGATTCTCGAAGCCGTCGAGAATGATCAGGTCGAAGCTGTCGATCTTCTCCTGGAACAGCTCGCGGGTCGGGAAGGCGATCAGCGCCAGCTCGTTCAGCGGCGTGGTGTCGTCCTTGTCCGGCGGCCGCAGGATGGTGAAATGCACCAGGTCCACCGCCGGGTCGGCCTTCAGCAGCCTCCGCCAGACCCGCTCGCCCTGGTTCGGGGCGCCGGACACCAGCAGCACGCGCAGCCGATCGCGCACGCCGTTGATCTGCACCACCGCCTGGTTGTTCAGGGTCGAGACCTCGCCGGGCAAGGCCGACGCGGTGAGCTGCACCAGCATCGGACCGGGATGGGTGACCGGCAGCGTGATGTCCTGGGCGACGCCGACCTGTACCTCGCGGGTCAGCGGCGCCTCGCCGTCGCGCCGCAGGCTGAGCGTCGCGTGGGCCCCCCCGTGGGCACCATGTTGCGGGTCGGGACCGAGATCCTCGACCTGCACGCGCAGCGTCGCGTCATGGCCGATGATCGCGTATGGCGGTGCCGAGAGGACGCGCAGCCGGCGGTCGGTCTGCTCGCCGGACGCCACGATCAGGGCGTGGAACGGCACCGGGGGCACCCCCCGGTTGGCCGCCGGAACCGGCCCGGATGGCGCGTCGTGCACCTGGCCGTCGGTCACCGCGATCACGCCGGCCAGCTGGCCGGCCGGAATGTCGGACTCCGCCCGGGCCAGGGCGGAAAAGAGGCGGGTGCCCCCGCCACTGCCGGGGGCGGCCGGCGGCACCAGGACGGTGCGCAGCGCGAGACCGGGCAGCCGGTCCGCCGCCTCGCGCAGCCGGGCGGCCGCCGCATCGGCGATCGCCGCGCGCCGGCCGACCGCCATGGAGCCGGTCTGGTCCAGCACCAGCAGCGCGGTCTCCGGCAGTGCCTGCCAGGTCGCGCGCACCAAATGCGGGCCGGCGAGCCAGCCGAGCAGCACCGCAAAGCCGAGCAGCCGCCAGACCGTGCCGCCCGCCCGCAGCGCGAAGCCGAGCGCGAGCACCAGCAGGCAGAGCGCCGCGAGGCCGAGCAGCACCGGCATCGGCAGCAGCGGCGCCAGGCTGATCGAGGAGACATGCGACAGGCCGCCGGAGACCGTCTCCGCAGCGCGATGATAGGCACCAGGCTGGAACAGCGAGGCCCGGTTCATTCGCCGAGCCGCTGCAGCAGGGCCGGGACATGCACCTGGTCCGCCTTGTAGTTTCCGGTCAGCGCGTAGATCACCGCGTTGACCCCGAAGCGGTAGGCCAAGGTGCGCTGCGTGTCGCCGTCCGGGATGACCGCATACGGCGTGTCGCCGGACTCGTTGACCGCCCACGCGGCCGCCCAGTCATTGGCGCCGATGATCACCGGGCTGACATTGTCGTTGCCCTGGTCGGCGCCGGCCGCGACCCAGACCGGGGCGCCGACGGTGCGTCCGGGGAATTCATGCAGCAGGTAGAAGCTGTGCGCCAGCACGTGGCCGGTGGCGACCTGGGCCAGCGGCGGGATGTCGAGCCCGCGCGTCGCCTGCCGCAGGGCGCGCGCGCCGTCCGCAGCACTGCCCGGATCGTTCGGGTTGCCCGGTTCCGCGCCCTCCTGGGTGTCGATCATCAGGATGCCGCCATGGCTCATATAGCCGTTCAGGGCGCCGATCGCCGCCGGATCGAGCCGCGCCCCGGTGGTCACCGGCCAGTACAGCAGCGGGTAGAAGGAGAGGTCGTCATGTCCCGGCTGCACCGCGTCCGGATGGCCGAGCACCGCCGAGGTGCGGGCGTTGACATAGCTGGACAGGCCCTCGAGGCCCTGGCGCGACACCAGGTCGGCATGCGCGTCGCCGGTGACCACATAGCCGAGCCGGGTCTCCTCTGCCGCGGCGGGCACCGGATCGGCCGCCGCGGGAGCTGCGCCCACCCAGAGCAGCACCAGCAGGCCAGCGGCCCCGGCCGATCGCCCCCGCAGACGCAGACGACCGGGGCGCAGCAAGCCACGCAGACGCAGGGTGACGAGCAGGTCGAGCGCCAGCAGCAGCAGCCCGGCGGCCAGCAGCCAGGGGCCGAGCGGACGATCCGGCACCCTTCCTGCAAGATCGGACGGGGTGCCGACAGCAGCACTCGCGGCCAGCGGCGGCAGGCCGTCGCCGGCATTGAGCGCGCGGCGATCGGAGCGCGGGCCGTACAGGCCGGGCGGATGCGCGGCGGACGCGGCGATGTGGCCGAACTCGCGCGCACCGGCGCCCACCGCCGAGGGCGGCGGCGTGCCGAGCACGCCGTCGCCGTCGAAGGTCGCGAACGGTGCCAGCACGGCATCGCCGCCTTGCGCAAGCTGGCCCACGGAGCGTTCCACCAGCCGGTGCAGCATCTGCACGAACAGGCCGGAGAATGGCAGGCTGGACCAGTCGCCGGTGGCGGTGACGTGGAACAGCACCAGCTGGCCGGCGCCGAGCGGTGCGTGCGTGACCAGCGGCGTGCCGTCGGAGAGCTTGGCCCAGGTGCGGCGGTCGAGGTCGGAAGCGGGCTGCGCCAGCACCTGCCGGGTGACGCTGACATCGCTCGGCACCGCCAGTCCGGCGAATGCGCTGTCGGCGGCGAAGGGCGCCAGGGTCGCCGGATGGCTCCACGACATCGCACCGCCCAGGGTGCGCGAGCCGCCGAGCAGGGGTGCCGGCAGCAGGCCGTCGATCCGAGTCGGCGTCGCGGCCTCCGGCGCGTCCGCCGCCCCCGATGCCGCCTGATCCGGCGCCTGGTCGGGCTCCTGCTGCTGGCTCGCGAGGTGCTGACCGGCGAAGCGGACGAGCATGCCGCCGCCGCGCACCCAGCCGGCGACGCGCGCGCGGGACGATGGGTCGTCGAGGGTGCCGTCCGGGGCGATGAGCACCGAGAGCTGGCGCGACAGCAGGGTGGCCACGTCCCCGGTGCGCAGCTCGGTATCCGGCGACAGCGCCCGCTCGAGATAGAAGAGCGGGCCGACCAGCGGGGTGTCGCTGAAGCCGCCGCCGCCGATCAGCCCGACCGGACGGCGGCGATCGCCCTCGTCGAGCAGGCGCAGGCCGCCGGTGCCGGCAACGCCGTCCAGCGCCAGCTCGGCGATGCGGTTGCGCAGTTCCACCGGCAGCACCACGCCGACACTGCCCTCGGCGGCCCCGGCCGGAATACGCCCCTCGACCTTGGCCAGCACGCCGCCCTGCGCGTCCTCGGCGCGGACGACGAAATTCCGCGGCATCGGCTGCGGCAAGGCCCCGACATGGACGATGAGCCGGTCCGGCCGGGGCTCCGGCGCCAGCAGCAGCCGGAGCGCCTGCGGCTCGGCGCGCAGCTCGGTGACCGGACCCAGCCGGCGCAGCGCCCGCGCGAAGCCGGCATCGCCGCCGAAACCGCCTGGCGTCGCCAGGCCGTCGGAAACATAGACCACCTGGCCGAATGCGCCCGAGGGGAGCGCGACATGCGCGCGATCGGTGTTCCACGGGCTGGGCCGCATGGCATCCAGGGCGGCGCGCACCTGGGATGCCGGCCGCGGACCCGTGGCGTCCCCGGAGGTCGCCGGCGCGGTGCCGACCAGCGTCACCCGGCGCCGATCGCGCCCGGCCTGGTCGAGGACGGCATCGAGGGCCGCGATGCGTTGTGGCCAATCCGGCGCCGCCGCCCAGCCATCATCGAGCACCACCAGCAGGCTGCCGCGGCCGAGGCGTGCCGCCTGGTGCTGCACCAGCACCGGCTGGGCAAGCCCGGCAATCAGCAGCACCGCTGCCAGCACCCGCAGCAGCAGCAGCCACAGCGGCGCCCGGCGCGTCTCCTGCCGACGTGCCGCCAGCCCCTCGAGCAGGCGCAGCGCCGGAAACGACTGCCGGCGCGGGGCGGGCGGGATGGCGCGCAGCAGCCACCACAAAGCGGGCAGCGCGAGCAGGCCGAGCATGAGCCAGGGGGCGAGAAACGTCACCGGGCGTCGGCGGCGGTTGGTCGCGAGACAGAAGCGGACGCGGCGCGCGGCGCGGACAGCGCCTGGTGCAGGCCGAGCAGCGCATCCTGCGGCGGCTGGCAGGTCAGGTGCAGCGTCAGGCCGAACCCGGCGCCGCGACACAGCCCGGCGAGGGCGTCCTGGTGACGCCGCAGTGCCGCCCGATACGCCTCGCGCAGATCCTCCGCCCGCTGTACCAGGATCGGCGCCTCGCCCTCCAGACCCTCGAAGCGGATGCGGCCCTGGTACGGCAGGTCGAGCTCGGCCGGATCAAGCACCTGCAGCACATGGCAGCTCACCGGCATGGCCGACAGCCGCACGAACAACGCCTCGATCTCCATTATTGGCGAGAGCAGGTCGCCGATCAGCACCACCCGCGCCCGGCGCGGCAGCTCCAGGGCCGGATCCGGCAGGCTCCCCGCCTGGTTCCGCTCGCCCGGGTTCCGGCCGCCGGCATGCAGGAGCTGGTCGCCGAGCTGCTGCAGCGCGTGCCGGCCGGAGACGCGCTCGGCTCGCGCGCCGGCGCCTCCGACCGTGAGCCGGACATGCTCGCCGCCGCGCAGCGCCAGTGCTGCGAGTGCCAGCAGCAGCAGCTCGGCGCGCTCCTGCTTGGTCGGCAGGTGGCGCCCGGACCGCCAGCGCATGCTCGGCGACAGGTCGGGCCAGAGGCAGACGGTCTGGGCCGCCTCCCACTCCATCTCGCGCACATAGGCGCGGCTGGACCGCGCGGACTGGCGCCAGTCGATGCGCTGAGCCGGCTCGCCCGGCAGCGCCGCGCGATACTGCCAGAAGCTGTCGCCCATGCCGGCCCGCCTGCGGCCATGGACACCCTGGGCCACGGTGTTCGCCACCTGCTCGGCGGCCACCAGCAGGGCCGGCAACCGCGCGCCGAGCGCCTGCGCCTCGGAGAGACCGCGATGCGGCGATGACCCGGGCGACGGATCCGATGGCATCGCGGCGTGATCAGCCCTCGCGGCCCACCCGCGCTGCAACCGCCGCCAGGAGGTGGCGACGCTCACCCCAGCCTTTGCAGCAGGCCGTCGATCAGGCTCGGCAGCGTGGCGCCCTCGGCACGGGCTGCGAAGGTGAGCGCCATGCGATGCCGCAGCACCGGCTGGGCCAGGGCCGCGACGTCGTCGATGCTCGGCGACAGCCGGCCATCCAGCAGCGCCCGTGCCCGGCAGGCCAGCATCAGCGCCTGCGCCGCGCGCGGCCCTGGCCCCCAGGCGATGTCGCGTGACAGCCGGCGGTCCTCGCTGCTCTCCGGCCGCGCCTGGCGCACCAGGCGCAGGATCGCATCCACCACCGTCTCGCCGACCGGCAGCGCACGTATCAGGGTCTGCGCCGCCACCAGCTCGCCGGCGCCCAGCACCGGCAGGGCGACGCCCGCATGCGCGCCGGTGGTGGCGAGCAGCATGGCGCGCTCCTCCGGCTCGCTCGGGTAGGTGAGGTCGATCTGCAGCAGGAAGCGGTCGAGCTGCGCCTCGGGCAGCGGATAGGTTCCCTCTTGTTCGATGGGGTTCTGCGTCGCCAGCACATGGAACGGCCGCGGCAGCGGATGGTCGAGGCCCGCCACCGCCACCCGCCGCTCCTGCATCGCCTGCAGCAGAGCCGACTGCGTGCGCGGGCTGGCGCGGTTGATCTCGTCGGCCATCAGCAGCTGGCAGAAGACCGGGCCGGGCACGAAGCGGAAGCCGCGGCGGCCGTCGTGGGTTTCCTCCAGGATCTCGCTGCCGGTGATGTCGGCCGGCATCAGGTCAGGCGTGAACTGCACCCGCTTGGCGGCAAGCCCGAGCACCGTGCCCAGCGTCTCGACCAGCAGCGTCTTGCCCAGGCCGGGAGCGCCGACCAGCAGCCCGTGGCCGCCCGAGAGCAGGCACACCAGCACCTCGCCGACCACCTGCTGCTGTCCGTAGATGACCTGGCCGATCTGCGCGCGCACCTCGGCGAGGCGTGCGGCGAGCCGGTCGGCGCTCGCGACCGGGTCGTTGCCTGCAAGAACGTCCGGGGCCGCGAGGATGTCCGGATGGGCGGCCGTCTGGTCCTGCTGGGTAATCGTCATCGTCCTCTGGCTGAACTGGGTCGAGACCCGCGGCTCGGCGGCCCGTGATGCCTGGATACAACATCGCCGGCGGCGTGGCCCGGAGCATGGCTCCCGCGGCTCAATCTGACAGGTCCGGGGCTTTCATCAAGCGGTCAGCACTCCCTATATCCAGGGCACTGCAAGTCGACACGATGGGAAGAGCGTGTGAGTGCTGAGGGTTCAGATCGGTCCGGCCCGGCGTCGCAGGATTTGCAGGGCACCATCGGTCTCGATGCGGACCTGTGTCGCCCGTCGGGCAAGCCGCGGGCCTTCCGGCCGGCGGCGCGGCAGGTCCAGGCACGGCAAGCCCAGCCTGGACAGGTCCAGGCACGGCAAGCCCAGTGCGGCGCGCTGCCGTTCCTGATCCAGCGCGACGGCACCTGGCTCTACCGGGGCTCGCCGATCCGGCGCAAGCCGCTGGTCTGCCTGTTCTCCAGCGTGCTGGCCCGCGACGAGCACGGCATCTACTGGCTCGAGACACCCGCCGAGCGCGGCTCGATCGAGGTCGAGGATGTGCCCTTCGTCGCCGTCGAACTCGACTGGCAGGGCGCCGGCCGGCATCAGACGCTGGCCTTCAGGACCAATGTCGACGAGATCGTCTGCGCCGGTCCCGAGCACGAGCTGTCGGTCGACTGGCAGCGGCCGCATTGCGCCGAGGGCCATGGTCCGGCGCCCTACCTGCACGTGCGCGGCAGCGGGGCGTCGGCGATCCAGGCGCGTGTGTCCAGGGCCGTCTATTACGAACTGGCCGCGCTGGCGGTGCGTGGTCATTGCCAGGGATGCGATTGCCTCGGCGTCTGGAGCCAGGGCGTGTTCTTCCCGATCGGGCCACTGACACCGGACGACGCCCCGCTGGCACCAGACCCAAGCTGATACCAGACAGAAAGTGAGCGCCGGCGCCGCCATTCCCGATCCGTCCCGACTGTTCGCCACTCTTTCTCCCGAGCAGGTCCGGGCACTCGACCAGGTCTGGCGGACACTGCCGGAGGCGCGTCTGGTGGGTGGCGTGGTCCGCGACCTGCTGGCCCGGCGGAATTCGGCGGATATCGACCTCGCGACCCCGGAACCGCCCGAGCAGGTCATGCACCGGCTGGGCGAGGCGCATATCCGTGCCATCCCGACCGGACTGTCGCACGGCACCGTGACCGCGCTGCTGCAGGGACACCCGATCGAGATCACCACGCTGCGGCGCGACGAGGCGACCGATGGCCGGCATGCTGTCGTCGCCTGGACCGCCGACTGGCGCGAGGATGCGGCGCGACGGGACTTCACCTTCAATGCCATGTCGCTGTCGCGCGACCCCGTCCGGCAAGATTATGCGCTGCACGACTATTTCGGCGGCGCCGCCGACCTCGCCGCCGGTCGGGTGCGCTTCGTCGGCGCGGCGGCGCGCCGGATCGAGGAGGACGCGCTGCGCACGCTGCGGTTCTTCCGCTTCCAGGCCCGCTACGGCACCGGTGCGCCCGATCCGGAGGCGGTCGCCGCGATCGCAGCGGCGGCGCCGACGCTGGGCGGCCTGTCGGCGGAGCGCGTGTGGTCCGAACTGCGCCGCATCCTGCTGGCCCCGACCTCGAACACGACCGACCCGGCGGCCTCGCTGCTGCTGATGCAGTCGCTCGGCATCCTCGATCGGCTGCTGCCCGGGGGCGCCGACGCCGAGCAGCTGGTGCGTCGACTGGCCCGCACCACCCTCCCTGACGAGAGCCGTGACGATGCCGTCCTGCGGCTGGCGGCGCTGCTGTGCGGTCCGGCGGGGCCGGTCGCGGCGGCACTCAAGCTCTCCGGCGCCGAGGGCGTCCGGCTCGGGGACCTGCTGGCCGACCGGCCGGCGCCGCGCCCGGGGCTCGACGACGCCGCCCTGCGCCGGATGCTGGCCGACGAGCCCGCCGCCATCCTGCTCGGTCGCAGCTGGCTGATCGAGGATGCTGGCGACCCGCTGGCCTGGCAGCAGGTCCGCGAGCAGCTGCGTCGCATCGAGCCGCCGGTATTCCCGCTGGCCGGCCGTGACCTGCTCGCCAGCGGCGTACCGGCCGGCCCGTCGGTGGGGCGCCTGCTGGCAGCAACCCGCGACTGGTGGCAGGCCGGCGGCTGCGTCGCCGACCATGCGGCCTGCCTTGCGCATTGCCGGGCGGCGGCCCTAGCCGCAGGCGTTCTTCAGCGACAGTAGCTGCAGGCGTGCTGTCGCGGCCCGAGCCGGCGGCATGCTTTCACGGTGACGCCCCGGCTGCTAGACGGGCGGCGATGGATGCAGGGCCACTGAGAGCGGGTGGGACCGGATACCAGCCGGTGCCGGCCGAGGTCGCCGCGGAGCAGACCAGTGTCGCGCTGCTGCGCCGGCTCTGGCGCGAGGAGGTGCGGCATTATCGCGGCCGGCTGGTGACCGTCGGTGTGCTGACCGCGATGATGGCCGGCCTCACCGGGCTGTATCCCTTCGTCATCAGCCGCGCGCTGGACATGTTCGCCGCCCACGACCCGCGCATCCTGTACCAGGTGCCGGCGCTGGTGGTGCTGATCACCGCCGCCAAGGCGGCCTCGCAATACGGCCAGACCATCGCCGTGCAGAACCTGGTGCTGATCGTCATACGCGGCCTGCAGGGCAAGATGTTCACCCACCTGATCCGGGCCGACGTGGCGCGCATCGAGCGCGAGGCGCCGGCGCAGCTCGCCGCGCGCTTCACCACCGACGCGGTCACCATACGCGAGGCGATGATCCGCGCCGTGAATGCGCTCGGCGACAGCGTCACCGTGGTTAGCCTGGTGGTGGCGATGATCTATATGGACTGGGAGCTGAGCCTGATCGCGGCCCTGCTGTATCCGGTCGCCGCGTTGCCGATCCAGCGCATCGGCCGCCGGGTGCGGCGCGCCTCGGGCGGCATGCAGGAGCAGATCGGCGACACGGCGGCGCTGCTCAACGAGAGTTTCGCCCAGGCCCGCACGGTGCGGGTGTATCGCCTCGAGCAGGCCGAGGAGCAGCGCGCCGACCGCTCCTTCGACCTGCTGCATGGCGCGCTGCTGCGCATCACCCGCGGCCGCGCCCGGGTCGATCCGTTGCTGGAGGTGCTCGGCGGCACCGCGGTCGCCGCGGTGCTGGGTTTCGCCGGCTGGCGCGCCTCGTCGGGAGGCGCGACCCTCGGCGACTTTTCCGGCTTCGTCGCGTCCCTGCTGCTGGCGTCGCGTCCGCTGCGCGCGCTGGGCTCGCTGAACGCCGCGGTGCAGGAAGGGCTGGCCGGGCTGGTGCGCATCTTCACCGTGATCGACGAGCCACCGGATGTGTCGGAGGCGCCGGACGCGGTTTCATTGCCCGAGGGGCGCGGGCATCTGCGCTTCGAGGATGTCTGGTTCGTCTATCCGGATGGCCGCGAGGGCCTGCGCGGGCTCGACTTCGATGCCGCACCCGGGCTGACGGTGGCGCTGGTCGGGCCGTCCGGGGCGGGTAAGTCCACCGCGCTGTCCTTGATCCCGCGCCTGCACGATGCCAGCGGCGGCCGCATCCTGCTCGACGGCATCGACCTGCGCCGGCTGCGTCTCGCCGACCTGCGCGGCACCATCGCCTATGTCAGCCAGGACACGCTGCTGTTCGACACCTCGGTCGGCGCCAACATACGCATGGGCCGTCCGGAGGCGAGCGAGGCGGCGATGCGCGCGGCGGCGCGGGCGGCGGCGGCGGAGGATTTCATCGACGCGCTGCCCGACGGGTTCGAGACCCGCGTCGGCACCGGCGGCCAGCGGCTCTCCGGCGGCCAGCGGCAGCGTGTTGCGCTGGCTAGGGCGCTGCTGCGCAACCCGCGCCTGCTGCTGCTCGACGAGGCGACCAGCGCTCTGGACACCGAAAGCGAGGCGGTGGTGCAGGACGCGCTGGCCCGGTTGCGGCTTGGCCGCACCACCATCATCGTGGCGCACCGGCTGTCCACCGTGCGCTCCGCCGACCTGGTGGTGGCGCTCAGCGACGGACGGGCGGCGGAGTGCGGCACGCATGCGGAGCTGATGGAACAAGACGGGCTGTATGCGAGGCTGGTCAAAACCCAAGCCCTCCAACTCTGAGAGAGGCTGCCTGGAAACGCCTGCTGCTGGCGATCCGACGCGCCGTTTCTGCGCTTCGGTGCTCACGGCCAAGGAGGCCGCTCCGCTCCGATGCTCGAAACGTCACGCCGGCCGCGGCCCAAGCGGGCCGCTCTCATCCAGCATCAGGCGTTTCCAGGCAGCCTCCTGGCACCTCGGTCAGGACGGCCCTTCGGCCGCTGGCGCTGATTGTTCCACTTGACTTTTTGACGCGCGCAAGTATGTATATCCCTCTGGGATATGGAGACTGGCCTTGAATGCTCAGACAACCCTTTTCCTGTCCAATCGCTCGCAGGCCGTGCGGCTGCCGAAGGCGGTCGCGTTTGGCGATGGTGTGCGTGAGGTGACGATCGTGCAGGACGGGCCGCGCCGGATCATCGTGCCGGTCGATGCGTCCTGGGACGACTTCTTCGACGCAACAGGTGTGGATCTGGGCGATCGCCGGCAGCCGGAG
This sequence comes from Lichenicoccus sp., assembly GCF_965277665.1. Classification (GTDB taxonomy): domain Bacteria; phylum Pseudomonadota; class Alphaproteobacteria; order Acetobacterales; family Acetobacteraceae; genus Lichenicoccus. The sequence continues at coordinate 2,499,729 of NZ_OZ255835.1, read as the reverse complement.
GCGCAGGAACGCGACAGCTTTTGACGCTGCGCTACCTGCTTGACACCAACCTCTGCATTCGGGTCATGCGGGACCGGCCCGCAGGCCTGCGGACCCGCTTCAACGCAGAAGCCAGCGGACTGTGCATCTCGGACGTCGTCCTGTACGAACTTCTTTACGGCGCCGAGAAGTCGGCGCGGCCGAGCGAGAACCGGCAGGTGGTGGAGCGTTTCGCTGCCCGTCTCAGCGTCATGCCCTATGACAGCGCCGCCGCCGCCCATACGGCGGACATCCGGGCCAGTCTCGAGCGTCGTGGCCTCGTGATCGGCGCCTATGACCTGATGATCGCGGGCCATGCCCGTAGCCGGGGCCTGGTGGTGGTGACGGGAAACCTGGGCGAGTTCGTGCGGGTTGCAGGGCTGCGCTCCGAGGACTGGCTGGTGCAAGCCGGATAGGAGCTTGGGTGCGAGGTGTCATGGTCGCGATACTGTCCGGGCTGCTGACCACCGGCTGTTCGGTGTTCGGAATACGCACCGTGCACGAGCCGTCCTATACGCTCGTGCGGACCTTCGGACCGGTCCAGGTCCGACGCTACGGTCCGCGCGTGGCCGCCGAGACCGTGGTCGAAGGGGATGAGGTCCGGGCGCGCGGCGCCGGCTTCGAGCGGCTCGCCGGATATATCTTTGGGGGAAACCGCGGCAGGCAGAGCATCGACATGACAGCCCCGGTCGCACAGTCCGCCCGCTCGATCGACATGACGGCACCGGTCGCACAGGCGCGCACCGGCGCCGGCCAGTGGCGCGTCCAGTTCTTCATGCCGGCGGGCAGCACGCTGGCGACGCTGCCGCTGCCGGATAACCCGGCTGTCGCGCTGGTGGACGTTCCCCCCGAGACGGTCGCGGTGCTGCGCTATGCCGGAACCCCCACGCCAGCCAGGGTTGGCGACGCCGAGGCCAGGCTGCTTGTCGCCCTCATTGGCAGCGGGCTGCGCCCGGACGGCAAGCCGTTCGAGTGGTTCTACGACCCGCCCTGGACCATCCCCGCGCTGCGGCGCAACGAGGCGGTCGTGCGGATCGTCGCGGACTGAAACCAGCAGGGTGCAGGAAAAGTATTCACCAGCTGGTATAGCCGCCATCGGCGAGCACGATGCTGCCGGTGAGCAGGCTGGACGCGTCGGACGCCAGGAACAGCACGGTGGAGGCGATCTCGTCCGGCTCGCCGAGGCGGCCCATCGGGGTCATGTCCAGCCAGGTCTGGAACATCTCCTTGTTCTCCTTGCCGAACAGGGTCAGCGGGGTTGCGATGTAGGTGGGTGCCACCGCATTCACCCGCACCCCGCGCGCGGCCCACTCGGCGGCGAGCGACTTGGTGAGGTGGTGCACCGCCGCCTTGGACGCATTGTAGAAGCTCTGCGGCTGCGGCTTGTTGACGATCTCGCCGGACATCGAGCCCATGTTGACGATGGCGCCACGTCCTTCGGCCAGCATCAGGCGGCCGAACTCGCGGCAGCACCAGAACACGCCGTCCAGGTTGACATCCATGTGCAGGCGCCAGTGCGCATCCGAGGTGTCCTCGGCGCGCACGTCGCTCTTGGCGATGCCGGCATTGTTCACCAGGATGTGCGGCGTGCCGTGCGCGGCGCGGACGCGCTCGGCCAGGGCCGCGACCTGCTCGGATTTCGTGACGTCGAGGGTCTCGCCGAACGCCTTGATCCCGAGTGCCTGCAGCGACTGCGCCGCCTGGGCGGAGCGCGCCGGGTCGATCTCGCCCAGGATCACCGTGGCGCCGGCCTCGCCGAGCGCCTGGGCGCAGGCATAGCCGATGCCCTGACCGCCGCCGGTTATCACCGCGACACGGCCGTCGAGCTTGTATTTTTCCAGATACATGATGTTCCTCCCCAGGCGCGCTTGGTTGGGCTGCACGATGCGTAGCCTCCCGCGAAGGCGTCAAGTCCGCCGGATGCGCCGGCAGGGACGTTGCTCCCGGCTCCTTCCGGCGTCATCCTGGCACTCCCGAGGGAGGACAAGATGAGCGCAGCAATGAGCGCGACACCGACGGACGACCTTGCCTTCATCGGCGTCGACGTGGGCAGCACCAGTGCCAGGGCAGGCGTGTTCACCGCGAGCGGCCGCGCGCTCGGCCAGCATGTCGAGCCGATCCGCACCTGGCGACCGCGTCCGGACCATGTCGAGCAGTCGGGCGACGACATCTGGCGGGCAGTCTGCGAATGCGTCCGGCGGGCCGTCGCGACGAGCGGACCTGTACGGATCGGCGGCATCGGCTTCGATGCGACCTGCTCGCTGGTGGCGGTGGATGCGGATGGCGCCGCGGTCGGCGTGAATGAAGAGGGCGACGATGCGCGCAACGTCATCGTCTGGATGGACCACCGCGCCGAGGCGCAGGCGGCGCGGATCAATGCCGGCGGCCATGACGTGCTGCGCTATGTCGGCGGCCGGGTTTCGCTCGAGATGCAGACCCCGAAGCTGCTCTGGCTCGCCGAGACTCTGCCGGATGCCTTCCGGCGCACTGCCCTGTTCTTCGACCTGCCCGACTACCTCACCTGGCGGGCTTGCGGATCCGAGGCGCGTTCGCTCTGCTCCACCGTCTGCAAATGGACCTATCTCGGCCACGAGCAGCGCTGGGACGACGCGTATTTCCGGTCGATCGGGCTCGGCATGCTGGCCGACGAGGGTTTTTCTCGTATCGGTCGCGACGTGCTGCCGATCGGAACCCCCCAGGGGGACGGGCTCGGCCACGCCGCGGCGGCGGAACTGGGATTGCCGGTCGGCACCGCCATCGGCACGTCCGCCATCGACGCGCATGCCGGCGGCATAGGCACCATCGGCGTCACCCTGCCAGGCAATCCCGGCTTCGACCAGCGGCTGGCGCTGGTGGGGGGCACCTCGAGCTGTCACATGACGGTCTCGGCCGAGCCGCGCTTCGTGCCGGGCATCTGGGGTCCGTATTTCTCGGCAATGGTGCCCGGGATGTGGCTCAACGAGGCCGGACAGTCCGCGGTCGGCAGCCTGGTCGACCACGTGGTGCAGACCCATGCGGCCTATGCGGAACTCAAGCCGGAAGCCGGCAGCATCTACGCCGTGCTGAACGAACGGCTTGCGTCGCTGGCCCGCGCGGAGGCGGTCGCGCATCCGGCCCTGCTGGCGGCAGGGCTGCATGTCGATCCTGACTTCCACGGCAACCGCTCGCCGCGGGCGGACAGCAGCCTGCGCGGCATGATCTCCGGGCTGAGCCTGTCGGCCGGCCCGGACGATCTCGCCCGGCTCTACCTCGCGACCCTGCAGGGGCTGGCCTACGGCACCCGCCACATCATCGAGACCCTGAACGCCACCGGCTACCGCATCGACACCATCCTGGCCTCCGGCGGCCACAACAAGAACCCGCTGTTCCTGCGCGAGCATGCCAACGCCACCGGTTGCCGGATCGTGCTGCCGGAGGAGCCGGAGGCGGTGCTGCTTGGGGCGGCCGTGCTCGGCGCGGTCGCCGGCGGTGCCTATGCCTCGGTCACCGAAGGCATGGCGGCGATGACCCGCGCGGGCCGCATCATCGAGCCCGATCCGGCGACGCGGGTATTCCATGACCGCAAGTACCAGGTGTTCCTGCGTATGACGGAGGACCAGCTCGCCTACCGCGCCCTGATGACCTGAGAGACCGTTCGAGAATGCTACTTCGGCGGTCATCCGACCCGGCTTTCTGCGCTTCCGGGGCTTACGGCCCCAAACGGCCGCTCCGCTCCGGTTCTCGAAACCCGCGCCGGGCGGCGCCAGGACGGCGCCTCCGACTCGCCGCAGCGCATTTCCAACGGTCTCTGACCCGGTTGCTGCCTTCGCCGGTACATGTCTAAAACTGACCGAACGGGTCGGTCAGCGTCCCGACAGTCCGGGCGATGTGCCCCCTTTTGGCGAACTTTGAGGCATGAATGGCTGAAAACGGCGGTTCCGGGGACGACAAGGATCAGGACCAGTCCGACGCCAAGTCTGATGGCAATTCGGGGGGCGACGACAAGAAGGTCCGCGAGCAGGAGGAGAAGCGCGAGCAGTCGCGGCAGAAAGCCAGGCCCTGGGTCAGGCTCGGCCTCATCCTGTTCGTCATCGTCGTCGTGGTCGGCGGCTTCTTCTACTGGTGGACGACCCGGTTCGAGGAGAGCACCGACGACGCCTTCACCGCCGGCCGCACCATCACCATCGCGCCGCACGTCTCGGGCTACGTGACCGAGCTCGACGTCAACGACAACGAATTCGTGCATCAGGGCCAGGTGCTGCTGCGCATCGATCCGCGCAACTACCAGGCCAGCCGCGACCAGGCGGCGGCGACGATGCAGCAGGCCAGGGGGCAGCTCGAGGGCGCCAAATACCAGGTCGACGTGGCGAAGAAGAATTTCCCGGGCGCGCTCAAGCAGGCGCAGGGCCAGCTGCAGATCGCGCAGGCCAACGAGATCAACGCCGAGACCGAATACAAGCGCCAGCACAACATCGCCCATGCCGCCACCACGCAGCAGGCGATCGACCAGTCCACGGCGGGTCTCAAGCAGGCGCAGGGCCAGGTGCTGCAGGCCGAAGGCAATGTCGAGCAGGCCACGCCGATCCAGAGCAATATCGGCAACGCGAGCACCCGCATCACCCAGCAGGCCGGCTCGCTGGCGCAGGCGCAGGCGCAGCTCGACACCGCCAACCTCGACCTGGAATGGACGGTGATCCGCGCGCCGCACGATGGCTGGATTTCGCAGCGCAATGTCGAGCGCGGAAACTATGTGCAGGCGGCGCAGTCGCTGTTCTCGATCGTCGAGCCGGAGGTCTGGATCACCGCCAACTTCAAGGAGACGCAGATCGACGACATGCGGCCGGGCCAGCCGGTGAAGATCTCGGTGGACGCCTATCCGGAGCTGAAGCTGGAGGGCCACGTGGACAGCATACAGAACGGCTCGGGTGCGGCGTTCAGCGCCTTCCCGCCGGAGAACGCCACCGGCAACTTCGTCAAGATCGTGCAGCGCGTGCCGGTCAAGATCATCATCGATGCTGGCCTGAACCCGAACATCCCGCTGCCGATCGGGGCGTCGGTCGAGCCGACCGTGAACACGAAGTCGGTCTCGCGAAAGTGAGTGCCGATGGTGAGTACGAAGTCGGCCGCGCGGAAATGAGGACGCGCAGTTGAGCGGCTCGCAGGAGTGGAAGCCGAAGGGCAATCCGTGGCTGATCGCGGTCGTGGTCACGGTGGCGGCGTTCATGGAGGTGCTCGACACCACCATCGTGAACGTCGCCTTGCCGCACATCGCGGGCAACCTCTCCACCTCCTATGACGACGCGACCTGGGCGCTGACCTCCTACCTCGCGGCCAACGGCATCGTGCTGACGGTCTCGGGCTGGCTCGGCCGCGTGCTCGGCCGCAAGCGCTACTTCATGATCTGTATCGGCATGTTCACGGTGTGCTCGTTCCTGTGCGGCGTGTCGCAGAGCCTGCCGGAGCTGATCGTGTTCCGGCTGCTGCAGGGGCTGTTCGGCGGCGGCCTGCAGCCGAACCAGCAATCCATCATCCTCGATACGTTTCCGCCGGAAAAGCGGTCGGGCGCGTTCGCGATCACCGCGCTCGCGACCATCGTGGCGCCGGTGCTCGGCCCGACCCTGGGCGGCTACATCACCGACAATGCCTCCTGGCGCTGGGTGTTCTTCATCAACGTGCCGATCGGCATCGTTGGCCTGCTCGCCGTCGCCGCCCTGGTCGAGGACCCGCCCTGGGCAAGGAAGCGTCCGGCCTCTATCGACCTCGTCGGCCTGTCGCTGATCGGCATCGGCCTCGGCTGCCTGCAGGTGATGATGGATCGCGGCGAGGACGATGACTGGTTCGGCTCGCCGTTCATCCGCATCCTGGCGTTCCTGGCGGTGACCGGGATCCTGGGTGCGATCGGCTGGCTGCTGACGGTGAAGAAGCCGGTCGTCGACCTGCGCGTGTTCGGCGATCGCAACTTCGCGGTCGGCGCGCTGCTGATCGGCGCGGTCGGCTTCGTGCTGTACTCCTCTGCGGTGCTGGTGCCGCAATTCTCCCAGCAGGTGGTCGGCTATACCGCCACCCTCGCGGGCCTGGTGCTGTCGCCCGGGGCCATCGGCATCATCGTGCTCATCCCGTTCATCGGCATGATCCTGAAGCGGGTGCAGGCCCGCTACGTGATTGCATTTGGCTTCTTCATCATGGGCGCGGCGCTGATGTATTCGGCGCACCTCGTGCTGACGATCGACTTCCGCACCCTGGTGTACTATCGCATGGCACAGGCCAGCTGCCTCGCCTTCCTGTTCGTGCCGATCAGCGTGGTGACCTACCAGACGCTGCCCAAGGAGCTGAACGGCGACGCGGCCGCGCTGTTCAGCATGATGCGCAACGTGATGGGCTCGATCGGGATCTCGTGCGCAACCTCGCTGATCACCGAGCGCACGCAGATACGCGAGGCGCACATGGTGCACTGGATGACGCCGTTCCATCAGCCGTTCAACGACTACAACGTCCACACGAGGCAATATCTGCAGCAGCTCGGGCGCTCGCAGGCCTCGCTCGATGGCGGCGTCACCCACCAGATCTATCAGGAATTCATCCAGCAGGCCTCGGCGCTGGCCTACAACGATGCGTTCCACACCTTCGCGATCGCCTGCTTTGCCATCGTGCCGCTGTGCTGGCTGCTGTCGCCGAACAAGCCGGGCGGCGGCGGCGCACCGGCCGCGCACTAAGGCCAGAGGTTGGGAGGCCAAGCTTGGATCCGATCTTCGACCGCGTGCTGCTGACCAACGATGACGGCATCGCCGCACCCGGCCTCGCGGTGCTGGAGCAGGTGGCTGTGAGCCTCGCCCGCGAGGTCTGGGTGGTGGCGCCGGCGCACGACCAGAGCGGCACCTCGCACTCGCTGAGCCTGCACGCACCGCTGCGCATCGAGACCCTCGGCGAGCGGCGCTTCTCGGTGCAGGGGACTCCGGCCGACTGCGTCGTGCTCGGCGTGCGCCACCTGATGCGCGATGCCAGCCCCGACATGATCCTGTCCGGGGTCAATCGCGGCGCCAATCTCGGCGTCGAGACGGTGTTCTCCGGCACCGTGGGGGCGGCGATGACCGGGCTGCTGCTCGGCGTGCCGTCGATCGCGCTGAGCCAGGCGTTCGAGGATCGCGATGCGGTGCCGTGGCCCACCGCTTCCGCCCTCGCGGGGCCGGTGATCCGGCGACTGGCATGCCCCGGCCGGACACGATCGGGCTGGAGCGGCAGCGCCTGCCTGAACGTGAATTTCCCGGCCTGCGCCCCGGATGCGGCGGGCCCGCTGACGGTGACGCGCCAGGGCGAGGGGCTGCTGGACGGGATCGAGATCCTGTCGCGCGCCGACCCACGCACGCTCGACTACCACTGGCTGCAGATCAGCCGCCGCCTGCGCCGGGATGCAGCCGACAGCGAGGCGGCCGCCCTCGACAACCGGGCGATCGCGGTGACGCCGTTGCGGTTCGAGCGAACCGATGACGCGGTACTGGAACTCCTCCGCGAAGCCGTACGCGCCTGACGTCCGGCATCGTCGGGATGACAGCGCCGATCGGTATCGATTTCGGCACCACCAACAGCGTGGTGGCGATGTTGCAGCCGGACGGCAGTGTCACCACACAGACCTACGCCTTCGGCCACGCCCGGCTCGACACCTTCCGCACCGTGCTGTGCTTCTGGAACGAGGAGGCGCGTGGCCGCAGCGTGCTGCATCATGCCGCCGGGCCGGCCGCGGTGCAGGCCTATCTCGACGACCCGCTCGACAGCCGGCTGATCATGTCGATGAAGACCTACCTGGCGCAGAGGAGCTTCGTGCAGACCAGCATCTTCGGGCGGATGCACGGTCTCGAGCAGATGGTGGCGCTGTTCCTCAAGGGACTGCTCAACGATGGGCATGCGGGTGCGCAGGTGGTGGCCGGACGACCGGTGCGCTTCGCCGGCGAGTTCGCCGACGATGGCTTCGGGGAGATGCGCCTGCGCGCGTCCTTCGCCCGGGCCGGATTCGAGGGCATCGGCGTGGCGCTGGAACCCGAGGCCGCCGGGTTCCGCTTCGCGCGCGGCCTGGACGCGGCGGCGACCGTGCTGGTCGGCGATTTCGGCGGCGGCACCAGCGATTTCTCGGTCATGCGCTTCGCGCCGGGGCGTGTCGCGGCGCTCGGCCATGCCGGCATCGGCATCGCCGGGGACAGTTTCGATGCCCGCATCATCGACCAGGTGATCGCGCCGCTGCTCGGCAAGGGTGACGTCTATTCCATCATGGGCAACGCGCTGCCGGTGCCCCCGGAATATTTCTCCGGTTTCGCACGCTGGCACCGGCTGTCGCTGATGCGCACGCCGCGCATGCTGCGCGAGATCGAGGAGGTGGCGGCGGCGAGCGAACATCCCGGCCGGCTGCGCGCGCTGATCCGCCTGATCGAGGACGAGATGGGCTATCCGTTATACCAGGCGGTGAGCGCCGTGAAGGCCGAGTTGTCGCACGCCCGGAGCGCCGTGCTTCGCTTCACGCATGGCAACTTCGCGGTGGAGCGGCTGATCGAGCGGCAGGAGTTCGAGCGTTGGATCGCACCCGATCTCGCCCGACTGTCGCTGACCGTGGGGCAGGCGCTGGACCAGGCCGGGGTGCGCGCGGACGAGATCGACCGGGTGTTCCTCACCGGAGGGACGTCGTTCGTGCCCGCGGTGCGTGCGTTGTTCGAGCAGCGCTTTGGGGCATCCCGCGTCTCGGGCGGTGGCGAGTTCGTGTCGGTGGCCGAGGGACTGGCATTGATCGGGCAGGATCGCCTGCGGTCGGCCTGATGCTCATCGAGCATGATCCGATCGATCATGCTCTGCTTGTCGTTCGATAAAGCAGCGTCAGGACGAAGCCAGCATCCGCCCGAGCGGCCGGCCGCCGAACAGGTGCACATGGAAATGCGGCACCTCCTGTCCGGCATGATCCCCGATATTGGTCAGCAGGCGATAGCCGGGAGCATCCAGGCCGAGTTGCGTCGCCACCGTGCCGACGGCCTGGAAGAACCCGGCGATCTCGCCGGCGCCGGCACGGGCGGTGAAGTCCGCGAACGAGACATAGGCGCCGCGCGGGATCACCAGCACATGCGTCGGCGCCAGGGGCGCGATGTCGCCAAAGGCGATTGCGTGCTCGTTCTCGAACACCATCGTCGCCGGGATTTCGTGGCGCAGGATGCGGGCGAAGATGTTGTCCGGATCGTACGGACCCAGGCCGGCCACGGTCATCGCGTCAGTCTCCTGTTTCCGACATGCCGGGCAGCCAGCGCGCTCTCGCGGCCTTTTCGGTGATGCCGCTGATGCCCTCTCGCCGCCTGAGTTCGTTCCAGACCGCATCCGGCCGCAGCCCGGCATCCACCCACAGCACGATCAGGTGGTAGAGCACGTCGGCACTCTCGCCGATCAGCTTGTCGCCGTTGCCGGCGACCGCCTCGATCAGGCACTCGACCGCCTCCTCGCCGAACTTCTGCGCCACCTTGTGGGTGCCGCGCGACAGCAGCCGGGCGGAATGGCTGACATTCGGGTCGGCATCGCGACGCGCCACCACGGTCTCGAACAGCCGGTCCAGCACGGCGGCGGTGGAGCCGGGCTCGAGCAGCGAGCGCTCCGCCGGCGCCGTCACCGCATGCCCGGGCTTGGCGCTGGTCAGCCGCTGCACCGCCTTGCGTACCGCGGCCTTGCGCGTTCCAAGCTTCAACGAGGCGGCCTGGCTGGCGATGCTGGCCTTCTCGCGGGTGCCGGCGGACTTCGCCCGCGCCTTGCCGGCCGTCTTGGGGGTCTTGCTGCGGCTCTTGGCTGGCTTGCTCACTGGTGCCCCTCCAGGCTCATGCCGTCTCATCCTATCGTGCTGAAGCATGATCCGGCTGCTCGAACCGTACCGGCAGGCCTGCCGCGGCGAGGGAGGCCTTCACCTCTCGCACGGTGAACTGGCCGAAATGGAACACGCTGGCCGCCAGCAGTCCGGATGCGCCGGCCCGGGCACCCTCGGCAAAATGCGCCAGCTCGCCTACCCCGCCGGATGCCACCACCGGCACCCGCACCGCGCCACACACCGCGCGCAGCAGGTCAAGGTCGAAGCCGGAGCGGGTGCCGTCGCGGTCCATCGAGGTCAGCAGGATCTCGCCGGCGCCGCTCGCCTCGACCTCACGGCACCAGTTAATGGCGTCGCGCCCGGTCGGCGTGCGGCCGCCATGCGTGTACACCTCCCAGCCGCCATGGCCGTCGGCGCGCGCATCGATGGCGACCACCACGCACTGGCTGCCGAACTTGCACGCGGCCTCCGCCACCAGGGCGGGACGCGCCACGGCGGCCGAGTTCATCGCGCATTTGTCGGCCCCGGCGAGCAGCAGCCGGCGCATGTCCTCGGGCGAGCGCACGCCGCCGCCGACCGTGAACGGCAGGAAGATGCGCGCCGCGGTCCGGCTGACTACGTCGAGGATGGTGTCGCGGTGCTCGTGGCTGGCGGTGATGTCGAGGAAGGTGAGCTCGTCGGCACCGGCGGCGTCATAGAGTGCGGCCTGCTCCACCGGGTCGCCGGCGTCGCGCAGCGAGACGAAGTTCACGCCCTTGACGACGCGGCCGTCCTTGACATCGAGGCACGGGATCACCCTTAGCTTCAGCATGGGAGCTTCAGCATGCGAGAGCGCCCAGGGCTGCGAGCGCTGCCGCCGGGTCGATCCGGCCGTCATACAGCGCGCGGCCGACGATCACCCCCTCGATGCCCGCGTGCGCCTGCGGCCTGCGCCCGGCGACGTCGCGCAGCGCCACCAGATGCGCAAGCGTTCCGACCCCGCCGCTGGCGATCACCGGGATGCGCACCGCCTCGGCCAGCTGTCCGGTCTGATCGAGGTCCAGGCCGGACAGCATGCCGTCGCGCTCGATCTCGGTGAAGATGATCGCCGCCGCACCCTCCTGTTCGACCCGGCGCGCAAGCGTGACGGCGTCCAGGGTGGAGGTCTCGGCCCAGCCTTCGGTCGCGACCTTGCCGGAGCGTGCGTCGATGCCGATCACGATGCGGCCGGGATGCAGGCGGCAGGCCTCGCGCACCAGCACAGGCTGCTTGACCGCGGCACTGCCGAGGATCACCCGGGTGACGCCGGCGGCAAGCCAGTACTCGATCGCGGCGAGATCGCGCAGGCCGCCGCCGAGCTGCACCGGCACCCGGGCCGCCGCCAGGATCGCGCGCACCGCCGCCTCGTTGACCGAGCGCCCGGCAAAGGCGCCGTTCAGGTCGACCACGTGCAGCCATTCGAAGCCGGCCTCGCCCCAGGCCCGCGCCTGCGCGCCGGGATCGTCGGAATAGACGGTGGCATCCGCCATCTCGCCGCGGCGCAGACGGACGCAGGCGCCGTCCTTGAGGTCGATCGCCGGATAGAGTGTCAGTCTGTCCGGGGCGAAGGGGGCGACGGCGTCACTCATCCAGGATGCCGCCCTCCTGCAGCCGCTTGGTATAGAACAGGCCGCGCACCACCCGGCCGCCGACTCGGGCATAATGCGGGTGCGTGCCCCAATGGGTGAAGCCCATGCTCCGGTAGAGCGCGATCGCCGCGATCTGGGTCTCGCGCAGGTCGAGATTGAGCACCTGGTAGCCCATCGCGCGCGCGCAGTCCTCGACCTCGCGGGTCAGCATCCGGGCGAGGCCGTGGCCGCGCGCATAGGGCGCCACATAGCTGTGCATCAGGGTGGCGCTCATCGCCTGCGCCTCGTTGTTGCGCGGCGGCCGCACCAGTTGCGCGGCGCCGACGATGAGGCCGTCGAGGCGCGCCACGAACAGCGTGCGCTCGGGCACCATCAGCAGGCCGCGGAAGTAGCGTTCCAGCACCTGCCGTCCGGGCGACTTGACCCACCCGAAGCCGCCGCCATCGAGGATCGCGGCACTCGTCGCCTCGCACAGCGCCTGGACGTCGTCATCGTCGAGGCTGGTCGCCCGCTCGGTCGAGAGCTTCGGCGGCCTGGCACCCCTGGTGTCGCTGGCCTGCATCAGGAGGGTTCCACCGGGGCGGGAGTCCAGCGCAGGAAGTTCGCGAGGATGCGCAGACCCACCGCCTGGCTCTTCTCGACATGGAACTGCGTGCCGGCGCGGTTGCCGCGCGCCACCAGCGCCGGCACCAGGCCGCCATAGTCGGTGCTGGCGACCACGTCGGCCGAGCCGTGCGCACGCAGCGCGTAGGAATGCACGAAGTAGGCGTGGTCGCCCGCCCGCAGGCCCTCGGTCAGCGGATGCGCGCCCGGGGTGAACAGCAGTTCGTTCCAGCCCATCTGCGGCAGCCGCAGGCCGGGGACATCCATCGGCGCGATCTCGCCGGCGATCCAGCCGAAGCCGGGCGTCTCGCCATGTTCCAGCCCGCGCTCCGCCATCAGTTGCATGCCGACGCAGATGCCAAGGAACGGCGTGCCTGCACGGGTTGCGTCCTTAATCGCATCGCGCAGGCCGGGCACCGCGGCGAGGCCGCTGGCGCAGTCGAGGAAGGCGCCCTGGCCCGGCAGCACGATACGGTCCGCCTGCCGCAGCGCAGCCGGATCGTCGGTGATGGCGATGTCGGCGTCGAGGCCGGCGAGCCGGGCCGCTTCCTGCAGCGCGCGCGCGGCCGAGGCGAGGTTGCCGCCGGCATAGTCGACGACCGCCACCCGCATCATGCCGCTACCTGTCGGCTGGCGCTCGTCACGGGCCGCCTCCGAGCAGCTCCGGCCTGTGGTCGAGCAACCGCAGCAGCGCGGCACCCGCATCGCGGCCGGCCACCAGCGGACCGACGGTGAAGCCGCGCAGCCGCAGATCCCAGCGGCGCAGGTCGTTGGCGAAGAACGCCACCAGGACGTTGACGCCGAGCAGCACGCCCCAGTGACCGGCCGGCCCTCCGGGCAGATGACGCGCTAGGGCCAGCACCGGCAGGCTGATGGCGCCGACCAGCAGCGCCGGCATCCATGCGCCGGTGACCAGCAGCCCGAGCCAGCCCAGCACCAGGCAGCGCCAGGACACCCCCTCCTTGACCAGCACCGGCGGCGCGCCGGCGCGTGGCGAGGTCGGCGGATGGAAGTGCGAGCTGTACAGCTTCACAGCGCGCCTCCCGTGAGCGGGACGCTCACAGCACGCCCTTGGTGGAGGGAATTGCCTCCGCGGCACGCGGATCGGGCTCGCTCGACATGCGCAATGCGCGCGCCACCGCCTTGAAGCAGGCCTCGGCGATATGGTGGTTGTTGCTGCCCGCCTTCTGCGTGACGTGCAGCGCCAGGCCGGCGTTGGACGCGAAGCCGCGGAAGAACTCCTCGAACAGCTCGGTATCCATCTCGCCCACCTTGTCGCGGGGAAAGCGCACGTCCCAGACCAGGAACGAACGTCCGGAGATGTCGATCGCCGCCTCGACCAGCGCCTCGTCCATCGGCACCAGTGCCTGCCCGTAGCGCCGGATGCCGCGCTTGTCGCCGATCGCGCGCGCGATCGCCTGGCCCAGCGCGATACCGGTATCCTCCGTGGTGTGGTGGAAGTCGACATGCAGGTCGCCCTGCGCCTCGATCTCGAGGTCGAACAGCGCGTGCCGTCCGAGAGCGGTCAGCATGTGGTCCAGGAAGCCGATGCCGGTGGCGATCCGGGTGCGGCCGCTGCCGTCGAGGCCCAGCGTCAGCGAGATCGTGGTCTCGCCGGTGACGCGATGGACGTGCGCGCTCCGGCCGGGGGCGAGCGGAGCCGACTTGGATGGGGCGGGAGCGGTATCCATGACGCGCAACTCCTACAGGATGGCCGCGACCCATGCCACTGCCCGCCCGGCCGCCTCTTGTCGGCAACGGCGCGGCGGGTCACCTTGGCTGTGAACAGAAGTAACGAGGGCCCCATGACAGCGATACGCGACATTGCGGTCAAGCGGATCGATGGCAGCGAGACCACCCTCGGTGCCTATGCTGGCGACGTGCTGCTGGTGGTCAACGTCGCGTCGAAATGCGGGCTGACGCCGCAGTACACGGCGTTGGAAGCAGTGTTCGAGGCGTATCGCGACCGGGGCTTTGCCGTGCTGGGCTTTCCCTGCAACCAGTTCCGGGGCCAGGAGCCGGGCAGCGAGGGCGAGATCGCCGGATTCTGCAGCAGCACCTACGGGGTCGAGTTTCCGCTGTTCTCCAAGGTCGAGGTGAACGGGCCGGGACGGCATCCGCTCTACGCGGCGCTGGTGCAGGCGGTCCCGGAGGCGCAGCAGAACCCGACGGGAGAGTTCCGCGCACGGCTCGCGTCGTTCGGACATGCGCCGCCGCCGGGCGACGTGTTCTGGAACTTCGAGAAGTTTCTGATCGCGCGCGACGGCAGCGTGGTCGCCCGCTTTGCGCCCGACCTGCCGCCGGACCATCCGCTGGTCACCGAGGCCATCCGCGCGCAGCTCGCGCATTGATGCCGATGGCCGCCCTGGAGACGCTGCTGAGCCGGGTTTCGGTGTCCAGCCTGGTCGAGCCGGCGCCCGAGGGTGCCGTGCTCGACGGCATCCTAGAAGCGGGCCTGCGGGCGCCCGATCATGGACGCCTGGCGCCCTGGCACTACGTGCTGATCCGGGGCGACGCGCGCAGACGCCTGGCGGACCTGGTCGAGACGGCGCTGCGTGCGCGTGACCCGGAGGCGCCGCAGCCGCTCATCGACAAGCAGCGCGGCAAGTTCCTGCGTCCGCCGCTGACGATCGCGCTCGGCGCCCGCATCCGGACCGACCACAAGGTGCCGCCGTTAGAGCAGATGCTGGCCGTGGGCGCCGGCGCGATGAACCTGCTGAACGCGATCCACGCCTCGGGCTTCGGCGCGATCTGGGTCACCGGCGCCAACGCCTATGATCCGCGGGTGCAGGCCGGCCTGGGCTTTGTGGCGCCCGACACGCTGGCGGGCTTCCTGTTCGTTGGCACGCCGGCCCACGGGCTGCCCGAGGTGACGCGTCCGGCGCTCGCCGGGCATGTGACCGAGTGGGCCGGCCTGGTCGAGACCGCCTGAACTGCGCCGGCAGCCATGAAGTTCGTCATCGCCCCGGACAGCTTCAAGGAAAGCCTGACTGCCGCGGAGGCGGCGCTCGCCATCGCGGAAGGGCTCGCGGAGTCGTGGCCCGGTGCTGAGATGGTGCTGCGGCCGATGTCGGATGGCGGCGAGGGGCTGCTCGATGCGCTGCGCGGCATCACCGGTGCCGAGACCCGGTCGCAGGTCGTGCAGGGCCCGTTCGGCGAACCGGTCGCAGCGGTCTGGGGTTGGCAGCCGGACAGCCGCACCGCCTTCGTGGAGATGGCGGCGGCCAGCGGGCTGATGCTGGTGCCGCGGCAGGCCAGGGACGCCGGCAGGGCCAGCTCGTTCGGCACCGGCGAGCTTGTGCGCGCAGCACTCGATGCCGGCGCCGAGCGCATCGTGCTCGGCATCGGCGGCAGCGCCAGCAACGATGGCGGCGCCGGCCTGCTTCGGGCGCTAGGCCTGGTGCTGGCGGATGCCGAGGGCGCGCCGCTGCCGCAAGGCGGCGCGGCCCTCGCGGCCCTCGACCGGCTGGATGCCTCCGGGCTCGATCCGCGCCTGCGTGGCGTGCAGTTCGATATCGCCGCCGATGTCGACAATCCGCTGCTGGGCCCGAACGGCGCCAGCGCGGTGTTCGGGCCGCAGAAGGGCGCCACGCCACAGGAGGTGGAGCGCCTGGATGCGGCGCTGCGCCGCTACGCCGAGTTCTGCACCCGGGCGACGGGGATGGATCATCGCGCGTATCCGGGCGTGGGCGCTGCCGGCGGCGTCGGCTATGCGATGAAGATGTTCACCCGGGCGGTGTTCCGTCCCGGCATCGAGATCGTCGCCGAGCACGCCGGCCTGCCCGAGGCGGTGCAGGGCGCCGACTGGGTGTTCACCGGCGAGGGCCGGCTCGACCGGCAGACGCTGGGCGGCAAGACGATCTTCGGCGTGACCCGGATTGCACGCGCAGCCGGCGTGCCGGTGATCGCCTTTGCCGGCTCGCTCGGCGACGGCTACGAGGCGATGTATGCGCACGGCCTGCGCGCCGCCTTCAGCCTCGCACCCGGCCCGATCACCCTGGACGAAGCGATGCGCGACGCAGGCACCCTGCTAGGCGCCAGAGCGCGGGATGTCGGGCGCTTGCTGCTCGGCGGCTCGGCCGGAGGCTGTCTGCAAACGCCTGATGCCGAATGAGAGCGGCCCAACGGGCCGCGGCCGGCGTGACTTTTCGAGCACCGGATCGGAGCAGCCTTTTCGGCTGTGAGCACCGGAGCGGAGAAAAGGCGCGTCGGATCGCCGGCAGCAGGCGTTTGCAGACAGCCGTTCAGAACGGTTTGATGACGCCTTTGGCTATTATTATGTTGCCGTACAGCCGGGTCTCGCCGGTCTGCACGATGGCGTAGGCCGATTTTGCCAGCTCGTAGAACGCGAACCGCTCGACCGTGGTCGGGGCCGGCGCGTCATGGGCCCCAAGGATCACGGTGAAGTCCTGAACGGCTTCCGGAATGGTCCCGGCATCGCCCACCACCTGCATCGTCACCGCCGGATCGGGGACGAAATCATCCAGCGGCAGCAGCGACAGCACGGCGCGTAGCACCGAGCCCGCATCGAGACCGGGCAGCTCGTGCAGCCGTTGCGCGTTCGA
Organism: Lichenicoccus sp.; assembly: GCF_965277665.1. Lineage (GTDB taxonomy): Bacteria > Pseudomonadota > Alphaproteobacteria > Acetobacterales > Acetobacteraceae > Lichenicoccus. Next base: position 2,483,137 of record NZ_OZ255835.1, on the reverse strand, counting down.
CGCCCCGGGGAAGTTGGCATCGACGATGGCGATCCGGTCGCCATGGCCCATGGAGGCCATCGTGTGCAGCAGCCCGGGCGTGAGCAGGGGGTCTATTCCACGCAGCATGGTCCGATGGCTCTCCGGCGCGTATAATTTTTGAGAGCCCTGCTTAGCCGGTGTACAGGAAGGTTTCCAGTGCCTGCGCGCGCATCGTCGTCGAGTAGCCGGGTGCCGTGGGCGCCTGGTAGGCGGCGCCGCGTATGATGCACGGGTCCTCGAAATGCTCGTGCAGGTGATCGACATATTCGATCACCCGGTCCTGCATGGTGCCGGAGATCGAGACATAGTCGATCATCGAGAGATGCTGGACATGTTCGCACAGGCCGACGCCGCCGGCATGCGGCCAGACCGGCAGGTCGTATTTCGCCGCCATCAGCAGCACCGCCAGCACCTCGTTGACGCCGCCGAGCCGGCAGCTGTCGATCTGCACGATGTCGAGCGCGCCGCGCATCATGAACTGCTTGAACAGGATGCGGTTCTGGCACATCTCGCCGGTGGCGACACGCACGGGTGCGACGGCCTCGCGTATGGTGCGATGGCCCTCGACATCGTCCGGGCTGGTCGGCTCCTCGATGAAATACGGGTTGCAGAAGGACAGCTGCCGCACCCAGTCGATCGCCTGGCCGACATCCCAGACCTGGTTGGCGTCGATCATCAGCCGCCGGTTAGGTCCGATGACCTCGCGCGCGATGCGCAGGCGCCTTATGTCGTCCTGCAGGTCGTGGCCGACCTTCATTTTGATGTGGGTGAAACCGGACGCCACCGCCTGTTCGCACAGCCGCGTCAATTTGGCGTCGTCATAGCCGAGCCAGCCGGCCGAGGTGGTGTAGCAGGGATAGCCGTCGGCCAGCAGCGTCTCGATGCGCGCCGGCTTGCCGCCGGCCTTGTCCTGCAGCCGTTCGAGCGCCTCTTCCGGCGTGATGCAATCGGTGATGTAACGGAAATCGATGCACCGGATAAGTTCCGCCGGGCTCATCTCGGCGACCAGCCGCCAGAGCGGCTTGCGGTCCGCTTTCGCCCAAAGGTCCCACGCCGCATTCACCACGGCGGCGGTCGCGAGATGGATGACGCCCTTGTCCGGGCCGATCCAGCGCAACTGGCTGTCGGACGTCACGTGGCGCCAGAACCGCGCCGGGTTCTCGCAGATCCAGTCGAGGTCGAGCCCGACGACGCGGCCGGCGAGTGCGGCGATGGCCTGGCAGCAGATCTCGTTGCCGCGCCCGATGGTGAAAGTCAGCCCGTGGCCTTGCAGCCCGGGATCATCCGTCTGCAGGATCGCATAGGAAGCGGAATAATCCGGATCGGGATTCATCGCGTCGGAGCCATCCAGGCCGCGCGAGGTCGGGAAGCGGATGTCGAGGCTGCGCAGTCCGGTGATCCGGGTCATGGGCGGGGCTCCTTCGGCAGTGTCTCGTCGACGACCATGATGGACTCCAGCAAGGTCCGCCGCGCCGAGCGCAGGTGCGCCCGGCAGGCCCGGTCGACGGCCGCGCGGTCGCGGCGGTCCAGGGCTGCGATGTAGGCGAGATGTTCGTCGATCGCGACCATGTTGCGCCGGATCGCGTCCGCCTTGTTCCAGCGATAATGGTAGTGGAACACCAGCGCGATGACATCGTAGAAATCCACCACGAAGCGGTTGTCGGACGCCGAATGGACCAGCCGGTGGAAGCGCTCGTCGAGTGTTGCGAAGGCGGCCTCGTCGATGCGTCCGTCCTGCTGCGCCGTGTGATGCAGGTGCCCGATGCGTGCCAGTTCCGGCCAGGCCGGATGCGTTGGCGGCAGCGCGATGAAGCGGCGCGCCGAGCGCTGCTCGAACATCTCGCGCACCTCGGTCAGCTCCAGGGCGAAGGCGCGGGTGAAGCCCTTGAGGATCCAGGTGCTGTTGCGTCGCTTCTCGATCAGCCCGAAGCGGCTGAAGCGGATCAGGAACTCGCGCACCGACGAGGTGCTGACGCCGACCTCGCGCGCCAGCTCCAGTTCGTTGATGCTGCCGCCGGGGATGCTGTCCTCGGCGAGGATTTTCTGCATGAAGCGGCGCTCGATCACGACGGCGACCGGATCGACCTCGTGCTTCGGAAAATAGTCGGCGGCGGCCGGCGCACGCAGGATGCGTTTCTCGCCCTGCTCGTATTCGAGCAGGCCTTGTGCGGACAGGCGCTGCAGGATGGCACGCACGGTGGTCCGGCTGATCCGCAGCCGCGCGCTCAACTCCGGCTCGGACGGCAGCACACGGGTCCGTCCGATCAGATCCAGGCTGCCATTATAGGCCTGCTTGAACAGGGTGTTCGGCTTCGACATTCGTCCCAGACAGCGGGCGTCCCAGACAGCGGGCTTATGCTCGTGCGAGGCGCCCATTCGCGGCGCCAGTTGACAGGCGCGCGTGTTCCTTATCCTATAAGAAACACAGGCGGGCAATACCCGCCCAGGTCACCGGCCGCCAGAGCCGAACAGGGAGAAGAGACATGACCAATATCTCGTCATTGCCAAAAGCCATCCGATCACCGCGCCGGCGCGTGCTCGCTGCACTGGCTGGGGCCGCGCTGCTTGCTGGCGCGCCGGTTGCCGGCGCCGCGCGGGCCGCCGAGACGATCCCGGTGATCGTCAAGGACACCACCGCCGAATACTGGCTGATCGTGCAGGCCGGCGCCCGCAAGGCCGGGCGCGATCTCGGCATCAAAGTGCCGCTGCTGGGCGCGCAGAGCGAGGCCGACATCCCCGGCCAGATCAGCGCGCTCGAGAATGCGGTCTCCGAGCATCCGGCCGCCATCGTGATCTCGCCGACGCAGTTTGCCGCCCTCGGGCCGCCGATCAGCGACGCCGCCAAATCGGTCAAGATCATCGGCATCGATTCCGCCGCCGACACCGACGCCTTCACCTCGTTCCTGACCACCGACAATGTCGAGGGTGGCCGCAAGGCCGCCGATGCGCTGGGTGCCGCGGTCGCCGCCAAGAATGGCAGCGCCAAGGGAGACGTGGCAATCATCGTCTCGCTGCCCGGCGTCGGCTCGCTCGACCAGCGCACCCAGGGCTTCAAGGCGGAGCTGGCAAAGAAGTATCCCGACCTGAAGATCATCGCCGTGCGTATCGGCGACGGCCAGGTCACCACGGGGCTCAATATCGCCAACGACCTGCTGACCGCGCATCCGAACCTGGTCGGCATCTTCGCGTCCAACCTGACGATGAGCGAGGGCGCCGGCCAGGCGATCGCCGAGATCAAGCCGCCGAAGCTGAGCACGGTGGCCTTCGACAGCGACCAGAAGCTGGTCGGCTTCCTCAAGGACGGCACGATCGCCGCGATGATCGTGCAGGACCCGTATCGCATGGGCTATGACGGCGTGAAGACCGCGCTCGCCGCGTCGCGCGGCCAGCCGGTGCCGAAGAACGTCGATACCGGCGTCAACGTGATCACCAAGGCCAATCTCGACACGCCGCGCTCGCAGGAGCTGCTCAACCCCAAGCTGAACTGAGCCTGCCGGCGTGACCACCATCATGGAGTTGCGTGGTGTCGACAAGCGCTTCACCGGCACCTACGCGCTGAAATCGGTCAGCCTCGCCTTCGAGGAGGGCGAGATCCACGCGGTGGTCGGCGAGAACGGCGCCGGCAAGTCCACCATGATCAAGATCCTCACCGGTGCGTATCCGCGCACCGGCGGGGAGATCCTGTGGCGCGGCCGGGAGGTGGCGCTGGCGACCCCGCATGACGCGATCGGGCTCGGCATCAATGCGGTGCACCAGGAAGTGGTGCTGTGCCGGCATCTCGATGTCGCCGCCAACATGTTCCTCGGCGACGAGACGAGTGGCGGCGGCTTCCTGCGCAAGCGGGCGATGCGCAGCAGGGCGCAGCGCGTGCTCGACGATCTCGGCTTCTCCATCGATGCCGGCGCCATGCTCGGCGAGCTCACGATCGGCCAGCAGCAGCTGGTGGCCACCGCGCGCGCCGCGATGCGCGGCACCCGCTTCCTGATCCTCGACGAGCCGACCGGCTATCTCACCCGCCAGGAAACCGACCAGCTGTTCCGGCTGGTGCGCCGGCTGAATGCGGACGGCGTCACCATCGTCTATATCAGCCACCGCCTGGAGGAGATCTTCGAGCTCTCCGACCGGGTCAGCGTGCTGCGCGACGGCGTGCTGGTCGCCACCCACGTGACCGCCGAGACCGACGAGCGCGCTCTGATCCGCGACATGGTGGCGCGCTCGATCGAGGAGGTGCACTACAAGGAGCAGATCACCCAGGGCGAGACGCTGCTGCGGGTCGCCAACTTCAGCGGCCCGGGCTTCAGCGATATCAATCTCGAGGTGCACAAGGGCGAGGTGGTCGGGCTGTACGGCCTGGTCGGCGCCGGGCGCAGCGAGTTCGTGCAATGCCTGTTCGGCCGCACCCGTGCTACCGGCGGCAGCGTCGAGTTCAAGGGCCGGCGCGTCGATATCCGGCGCGAGCGGCAGGCGATCGATCTCGGCATGGCCCTGGTGCCGGAAAGCCGGCGCGACCAGGGGCTGTGCCTCAGTCTCGGGGTCGGCTTCAATCTCAATGCGCCGATCTTCGACCGCCTCAGCCGCGGTCCGCTGATGGATGCCGGCGCTGAACGACGCGCCGCCGGGGGCCAGATACGCGACATGCGTATCGTCACCGCGTCGCAGGGCGCACTCGCCGCGACGCTGTCCGGCGGCAACCAGCAGAAGATCGTGATCGGCAAATGGCTCAGCCACGGCGCCGACCTGTTCATCTTCGACGAGCCGACCGTCGGCGTCGATGTCGGCACCAAGGTCGAGATCTACAAGCTGATCGCCAAGCTGCTGCATAACGGCGCCGGTGTGATCCTGGTCTCGTCCTATCTGCCGGAGGTGCGCGACCTCGCCGACCGGCTGCACGTGTTCCGCGCCGGCCGTCTGGCGGCGAGCTACACGCCACGCGAGGTTGACCAGGAAACCATCCTCAAGGAGGCGATCGGTGTCTGAGACCCTGCAACAGACTCCTGGCCTGCCGGTGCCGAAATCAGGCGCCCGCAAGCGCTTCGCCTTCCTGCTCAGCCTGACCCTGCTCGGGCTGCTGCTGCTGCTCTGGGTGATCCTGGCCGTCTCGACCGACAGCTTCGCCACCACGGGCAATTTCGTGAACCTGATGCGGCAGGCGTCGCTGTGGACGATCATCGCCATCGGCCAGACCTTCGTCATCATCACCGCCGGCATCGACCTCTCGGTGGGCGCGGTGGTCGGTCTCGCCAGCACCGTGGTGGCGATGCTGCTGGTGGCGCATGTGCCGATCGCGCTGGCCTGCCTGATCACGCTGGTCATGGGTGTGGCCATCGGCATGTTCCACGGCTTCGCGATCGTGCAGATGCGGCTGCCGCCCTTCATCACCACGCTGGCGAGCCTGACCGCGCTGCGCGGCATCGGCCTGCTGATGACCGGGGGACAGACCATCGCCGGCTTCCCGCACAGTTTCGGCGCGTTCTCGCGTGGCGCCGTGCTCGGCATTCCCAACCTGTTCTGGATGGTGATCCTGGTGGCGATCCCGGCCGGCCTGCTGCTGCACCAGACGCGCTGGGGTCGGCACATCTATGCGGCCGGCAGCAATCCCGAGGCGGCGCGGCTGTCCGGCATCAATGTCGGCCGCACGATCTATCTGGCCTACATCATCTCGGCGACGCTCGCGGCGTTCGCCGGCATCCTGACCGCGTCGCGCATCGGCATCGGCGTCGCCACCACCGGCGACGGTTGGGAACTGCAATCGATCGCCTCCTCGGTGATCGGGGGCACCTCGCTGTTCGGCGCGGTCGGCACGGTGATCGGGCCGATCCTGGGCGCGATCCTGCTGACCACGATCAACAACGGCGCCAACCTGCTCAACGTGAACCCGTTCTGGCAGCGGGTCATCACCGGCGGCCTGATCATCGTGATCGTGTATTTCGACCAGCGCCGGCGCAGACGGTCATGAGGGCGCTTCTGTGCGAGGCACCCGGCAGGCTCGCCGTGGTGCAGCGGCCCGATCCGGTGCCGCGCGCAGACGAGGCGGTCCTGCGTATCCGGCGCGTCGGGGTGTGCGGCACCGACCTGCATATCTACGAAGGCAAGCATCCGTTCCTGCACTATCCCCGGGTGATGGGCCACGAATTGGCCGGCGAGGTGGTGCATGCGCCGCCGGGCAGCACGCTGCGGCCGGGGAAGGCGGCCTACGTGGTGCCGTACCTGTCCTGCGGCCATTGCCGGGCCTGCCGGCGCGGGCGCACCAATTGCTGCCGCAACATCAGCGTGCTCGGCGTGCACCAGGATGGCGGCATGGCGGAACTGCTCGCGGTGCCGGCGTCCAACGTCGTCCCGCTCGACGGCATCGGCCTCGACGAGGCGGCGATGGTGGAGTTCCTCGCCATCGGCGCGCACGGCATCGCGCGCGGGGCGGTGACAGCGCAGGACCGCGTGCTGGTGGTCGGCGCCGGCCCGATCGGCATCGCCGCGATCCTGTTCGCCCGCGCGCGCGGCGCGCCGGTCAGCGTCGTCGACATGCGCCAGGACCGGCTCGACCTGGCGCTGGCCTCGCTGGGCGCCGATGCCGGGCTGCTGGCGAATGCCGACACCGAGGCCGCCTTGTCCGAGGCCACCGGCGGCGAGTTCTTCGATGTCGTGGTGGATGCGACCGGCAATGTCGGCTCGATACGCAACGGACTGCGCTATGTCGGCCACGGCGGCCGCTACGTGCTACTCAGCGTGGTGCGCGAGGAGATCGGCTTCCCCGACCCGGCATTCCACGCCCGCGAGACCACGCTGCTGGCGAGCCGCAACGCGCTGCCGGAGGATTTCACCGAAGTGGTGACGCGGATGCGCGAGGGCAGTATTCCGGTGGCCGCACTCCGCACCCACCACGCCCGGCTCGACGACGCGGCGGCGCAATTTCCCGGCTGGCTGCGGCCGGAAGCCGGCGTGATCAAGGCCACCATCGAGGTATAGTTTGACCGTCACCCCCATCGTGCAGTTCGGCACCAGCCGCTTCCTGCAGGCGCATGTCGACCTGTTCGTCTCCGAGGCGCTCGCCTCCGGCGATGCCCCCGGGCCGATCACCGTGGTGCAGACCACCGATAGCGCCGACAGCGCGCGCCGCATCGCCGCCTTCAATGCCGGGCCGTTCCCGGTGCAGATACGCGGCCTCGAAAATGGCGCGGTGGTGGACCGCCGAGTCACGGTGTCGAGCGTGGCGCGGGCGCTGCAGGCATCGCGGGACTGGGAGGCGATCGAGAGCATCGTCGTGCACGAGGCGCAGGTGCTGGTTTCCAACACCGCCGAGCGCGGCTTCGACCTGCACGAAGAGGATGCGCGGGGACCGGAGCATGCTCGCTCGTTCCCCGCCCGGCTGGCGCGGCTGCTGCTGGCGCGCTACCGGCATCGCGCCGAGCCGCTCGACCTGTATCCGTGCGAGCTGCAGGTCGGCAATGGCCGCATGCTGCGCGACATCGTGCTCGCCGCGAGCAGCAGCTGGAACCAGCCGGACGGGTTCCGCGAATGGCTGGCGACACGTTGCCGCTGGGTCAACACGCTGGTCGACCGCATCGTGCCGACCCCGCTGGAGCCGCTGGGCGCGGTGGCGGAACCCTACGCGCTGTGGGCGATCGAGGCGCAGCCCGGCCTGGTGCCGTTCTGCCGGAACCCCTGCATCGAGGTGGCGGCGTCGCTGGAGCGCTACGAGCAGCGCAAGCTGTTCATCCTCAATCTCGGCCATAGCGTGCTGGTCTCGCGCTGGCAGCAGGATGGCCTGGCACCGGGGATGACCGTGCGCGAGATCCTCGACATCCCGGAGCAGCGCGCGTTCCTCGACGCGGTGCACGAGCAGGAAGTGCTGCCGGTGTTCGCAGCACTCGGCGATGCGGGTGCGCCCGCGTATCGCGCCACTACGCTGGATCGCTTCCGCAATCCGTTCCTCGACCACCAGCTCGCCGACATCGCGCGCAACCACCAGAGCAAGGTGCGCATCCGCATCGGCGGCGTGCTGGACCTGGCGCGCAAGGTCGCGCCGACGCAGCGCATGGAGCGGCTGCGGGCGATCCTGCAGGCCGCTGCCTGACGCGTTGACAGATTTGCCGACATCGATAACCAGCAGGGGAAGATTTCCATGAAGAGCCGGGTTGCAGGTCTGGGATTTGCGGCAATGCTGCTGTTGTCGGCGGCGCACGCGTATGCGGCGACCGCGGGCAAGCGCATCGCGCTGTCCAACAACTATGCCGGCAATTCGTGGCGGCAGACCATGCTGACCAGCTGGACCGACGCCACCGGTCGCGCGGTCAAGATGGGTGTCGTCAAGGAGGCGCCGGCCTTCACCACCGCCGAGAACCAGGTCACCGAGCAGGCCGCGCAGATCCAGAACATGATCCTGCAGGGGTTCGACGCCATCGTCATCGATGCGGCCTCGCCGAATGCGCTGAACGGTGCGATCAAGTCGGCCTGCGATGCCGGCATCACCGTGATCTCGTTCGACGGCATTGTCACGGCACCCTGCGCATGGCGGCTGACGGTGGACTTCAAGGGCATGGGCGCCGAGCAGGTGGACTACCTGGCGCAGCGCCTGCCGCAGGGCGGCAACCTGATCCAGATACGCGGCATCGCCGGCACCTCGATCGACGACGCCTTCAATGTCGGCATGCTGGACGCGCTCAAGCGGCATCCGAACTTCCACCTCGTCAGCACGGTCTATGGCAACTGGACGCAGACCGTGGCGCAGAAGGCGGTCGCCGGCGTGCTGCCCGGCCTGCCGCCGATCGCGGGCGTGCTGACCGAGGGCGGCGACGGCTACGGTGCGGCGCAGGCGTTCTCGTCGGCGGGACGCCAGGCACCGATCATCATCATGGGCAACCGCCAGGACGAGCTCGCCTGGTGGAAGCAGGAGCATGACAAGACGGGCTACACGACGATGTCGTCCAGCATTGCGCCGGGCGTGGTGACGCTGGCATTCTGGGTGGCGCAGCAGGTGCTGGATGGCAAGCCGCCGCCGAAGGACCTGCAGGTGCCTTATCTGAAAATCAGCCAGGACACGCTCAACGACACGCTCGCCAAGACCCCGAGCGGCGGCCTCGCCAACAAGCTCTATACCCAGCAGGACGCCGAGCAGCTGCGTGCCGTCGGCCACTGATCACACGCCAGCGGTCCTCGTCCGCTTCATCGACATTGCCAGGAGCTTCGGTCCGGTCAGGGCCCTCGACGGCGTCGACCTTGCCATCGAGGCCGGTGAGTGTCTCGGACTGGTCGGCCATAACGGCGCCGGCAAGTCCACGCTGATCAACCTGCTGACCGGCGCGCTGACCCCGAGTTCGGGCACGATGCAGGTCTTCGGCGCGACCTCCGCCGTGCACGATCCGCGTGCGGCGCGCGCCTTGGGCATACGCTGCGTGTTCCAGGAGCTGTCGCTCTGCCCGAACCTGACGGTCGCCGAGAACACCAGGCTGGTGCATCCGGGCCTGCGCGGCCGGGCCTGGTCGCGGCGCGCGGCGGCGCTGATCAAGGCGGCGCTCGATGCGGTGTTCCCCGGTCACCGTATACGCGTGGGCGCACCGGTCGCCTCGCTGTCGCTGACCGAGCGCCAGATGGTGGAGATCGCGCGCGCCTTTACCACCACCGATGTGGCGCCCAGGCTGGTCATCCTCGACGAGCCGACCTCGTCGCTCGACGCCTCCACCGCCGCGCAGCTGCTGGCGCATATCCGGCGCATGACGCAGCAGGGCTGCAGCGTGCTGCTGGTGACACACATGCTGCACGAGGTGCTGCAGAGTGCCGACCGCATCGCGGTGATGCGCGACGGCCGCGTCGTCGGCTGCGATCCGGCCACGCGGCATGACCGCGACAGTCTGGTGGCGCTGATGAGCGGCGGTACGCACCGCGCCGCGGTGGCGCGCACGGCCCGGGATCGTCGCACCGGCAGCAGCCCGGTGCTGCAGGTCCGGGCGAAGGCGGGCCCGAAGGGCGGCGAGAATCTGGTCGCCAACGCAGGCGAGGTGATCGGTCTCGGAGGTCTCGCGGGGCACGGCCAGACCGAGTTCCTGGTCGATCTGTTCTCGGCCCGGACGATGGCGATGGTCGCCGGCGACCGCAAGCGCGACGGCGTGTTCCCGCTCTGGTCGATCGGCGAGAACATTTCTGTGGGTGCCTACCGCAAGCACCTGAGGCACGGATTGCTCGACCCTGCGCGCGAGCGGGCGTCGGCGGAGGACTGGCGCGGGCGGATGAAAATCCGTGCGCCCGACATGGACAGCCCGATCCTGTCGCTGTCGGGCGGCAACCAGCAGAAGGCGCTGTTCGCGCGCGCGCTCGACAGCGAGGCGCGCATCATCCTGATGGATGACCCGATGCGCGGCGTCGATGTGCAGACCAAGCAGGATGTGTACGCGATGATCCGCGCGCAGGCCGCTTCCGGGCGCACCTTCCTCTGGTACACCACGGAGATGGACGAGCTGTACGAGTGCGACCGCGTCTATGTGTTCCGCGAGGGGCGCATCATGGCCGTCCTCGGGCCGGAGGAGATCACCGAAGCGCGCGTCCTGCAGGCGTCGTTCTGATGTCAGCACCCGGTTCCTTGCGCTCACGTGTCGATGCGCCGCTGCTGCTGCCGGTGGCGACCTTCGTGATCCTGCTTGGCGCGATCTTCTGGCTGCAGCCGCGCACGATGAGCTATTTCGGGCTCAACCTGATGCTCAATCTCGCGGTGCCGCTGGCACTCGCCACCATCGCGCAGATGATGTTCCTGACCATCAACGACCTCGATCTGTCGATCGGCAGCTTCGTCGGCCTGGTTGCCTGCATCACAGCGACCTGGCTGCATGATCGGCCCTGGCTCGGCGCGCTCGCCTTGCTTGGCTGCATCGCGGGCTATGCGGCGGTCGGCGCCCTGGTGCAGTGGCGGCAGCTGCCCGCGATCGTGGTGACGCTGGGGATGTCGTTCGTCTGGCTCGGGCTTGCGATCCTGCTGCTGCCGTCGCCGGGCGGCAACTCGCCCGACTGGCTCGCCAGCTTCGTGGGGTATCACATGCCCCTGGTGCCGCTGCCGATCGTCGCCTGCGTGGTGATCGGCTTATTCACCCATGTGCTGATGATGCGCACCTCGTTCGGCGTGGTGCTGCGCGGCATGGGCGGCTTTGCCCGCGCCGTCGAGCGCGCCGGCTGGTCGGCCTTGCGCGCGCGCATGACGCTGTATGCGCTGGCCGGCTGCTTCGGCGTGCTGTCCGGGCTTGCTTTGGTCGGGCTGACCACGTCCGCGGATGCTAATATTGCACAGCGCTACACGCTGCTGTCGGTGGCGGGCGCGATCCTGGGCGGCTGCAGCTTCTTCGGCGGCCGCATCGCACCGATCGGCACCGTGATCGGCGCGCTGACGCTCGCCCTCGCCAGTTCCGCGCTCACGTTTTTGCATCTCGGTGCCGACTGGCAGGTCGGCGCGCAGGGCGCGATCCTGATCGCCGTGCTGGCGCTGCGCGCGCTCACCGGCCGCGAGCGTGAGGCGTGAGCACTTTGTCCACGCTGCTGCGGCGGCTGATCCGGCAGCCCTGGTCGTGGTCGTTCGCGGCCGCCATCGTGGTGTGGCTGGTGGCGGCCGCTGCGGCCGAGCAGGGCGCCGGCGGCGCGCTCACCGCGGCCCTCGCCTTCGGCACCTTCTACGTGATCGTCGGCCTCGGCCAGATGCTGGTGGTGACGCTCGGTCCCGGCAATGTCGATCTGTCGATCCCGTCCACCATCGCGCTCGCCGGCGTCATCGCGATGAAAATGATGGATGGCGGCAATGGCGGCATCGCGCTCGGCATCCTGGCGGCGCTGGCCTCGGGGGCGGCGGTCGGGCTCGCCAATGCCGGGCTGGTGTTCCTGCTGCGCATCCCGCCGATCGTCGCCACGCTGTCGGCGAGCTTCATCGTGCAATCCGTCGCCATCGAGGTCGGCGGCGGCCTGCTGGTCAAGCCGCCGCCCGCCTTGGCCTGGTTCAGCAGCGCAGCCCCGCTCGGTCTGCCGCTGGCGGCGTTCGTGGCGCTGGGGCTCAGCCTGCTGGCGAAGCTGGTGCTGGCGCGCACCATTTTTGGCCGCACGGTGTCGGCGATCGGCCAGAACCCGCGCGCGGCAAGGCTGGCCGGGCTGCGGGTCAACCGGGTGGCGGTGGCGACCTATGCGCTGTCCGGGGTGCTGAGTGCGATCTGCGGCGTGCTGCTGGCCAGCTTCTCCGGCGGCGCCTCGCTCGACATGGGGGTGGAGTACCTGCTGTCCTCGATCGCGGTGGTGGTGATCGGCGGCACCTCGGTGAATGGCGGCCGCGCCAGCCCGGCGGGGGTGTGGGGGGCGGCGTTGTTCCTGTTCCTGCTGGTGTCGATGCTGAACACGCTCGGGTTCGGGGCGGGGACACGGATGGTGCTGACCGGGCTGGTCATCATCGGGGTGATCACGGCGGCGGGCGGAGAGCGCGCGGCCGGACTTTGAACTCGGGGGGACGCAGCGTTTGAAATGGCCGATCCGATGTGCGGCCATGCTGCCGCTGCTGCTGCCAGCCGGCGTTGCGAACGCCGCTGAGATCAAGCCTGTCATCGTCGACACCGATATCGGCGACGACATCGACGATGCCTTCGCGCTGGCGCTGCTGCTGCGAGCCCCGGAGGTGAGCATCGAAGCGGTCACAACGAGTTTCGGCAACACGACGCTGCGGACACGACTGGTCCGGCGCCTCCTCCACCAGGCCGGTCGCGATGACATCGCGGTGGGCACCGGGCCGTCGACAGCGGACAGCACCCGGTTCACCCAGGCGGCGTGGGCGTTGACCCGACCCGCGGCGCCGGCCCCCGATGCGGTGGCGCTGCTGCTGGAACGGCTTCGTGCGGCACCGACCGGCAGCATCACCCTGATCGCGATCGCGCCGCTCAGCACGATCGGGGCGGCGATCGCACGCGACCCGGCAACCTTCCGACGCGTGCGACAGGTGATCCTGATGGGCGGATCGGTCCGTCGTGGCTATGGCAAGGTTCCGGGCACGACCAGCGCTACACCGGGCAACGAATACAATATCCATTCGGATCCGGGCGATTTCCGGCGACTGATCGAGAGCGGCGTTGCGGTTGTCCTGATGCCGCTGGACGCAACCGAGGTCGCGCTGCCGCTGGCGATGCGCCGCGACATCTTCGGCCAGCCCGATCCTGCCGACCGGGCGCTCGCCGCCCTCTACGCGCAGTGGGCCGCGAACAATCCGTGGGGACCGGTTCCGGTGCTGTTCGACGTGGTTCCGGTCGCATGGCTGCTTGATCCGTCCGTCTGCCACCCGGTGCCGATCCGCCTCGCGGTGCTGGACAGCGGAGCAACCATCGAACAACCGGGTGCTGCGAATGTGCACGCCTGCCTCGATGTCGACCGGGCGAGGGTGCTTGGCTTGCTGACCGAGCGGCTCAAGGCCTCGCCCTCGGCCCGCTAGGCCGCGCGGCCTCGGCATTGCTCTTTGCCCAGGATTGGGAGGATGCTGCCTTCAATCAAAAAGACGGGTGGTCGTGCAGGCGCTGGCCGTTGCCGCCCAAGGGAAACAGCTACTCCGAGGATTTCCGATCCATGTCGACAACCCTTGAGCCTGAGACCGCGCTCGACGCGCCGAGCCGCACCGCCGCCGACTGGCTTTCGCGTTTCGATCACGCGCTGCGCAGCGGCGACGGCGCCGAGGCGGCCCGTCTGTTCGCCCGGGAGAGCTTCTGGCGCGATCTCGTCGCCTTTACCTGGAACATCAAGACCGTCGAGGGCCGCGACGAGATCGCAGCGATGCTCGATACGGTACTGCCGCATATCCGTCCCGAGCATTGGCGTCTCAGCGAGCCGGCGACCGAGGCGGATGGCGTCATCACCGCCTGGTTCACCTTCGAGATCGCGGTCGCCCGCGGCAAGGGTCTGCTGCGGCTGCGTGACGGGCTGTGCTGGACGCTGCTGACCACGGCCTGCGAGCTCAAGGGCCATGAGGAGAAGCGCGGCCGGACCCGTCCGCTGGGGGCAGCACACGGCGTCGAGCCGGGGCGGCAGAGCTGGAGTGACCGGCGCGAGGCCGAGACCGCGTCGCTCGGGGTCACGGTGCAGCCCTATGTGCTGGTCGTCGGCGGCGGCCAGGGGGGTCTCGCTTTGGGCGCACGGCTGCGGCATCTCGACGTGCCGACGCTGATCGTCGACGCGCATCCCAATGCCGGCGACCAGTGGCGCAGCCGCTACAAGTCGCTCTGCCTGCATGACCCGGTGTGGTACGACCACATGCCGTACCTGCCATTCCCGGACCACTGGCCGGTGTTCGCGCCGAAGGACAAGATCGCAGACTGGCTCGAGGCCTACGAGAAGACGATGGAACTGGCCTGCTGGCATTCCACCGTCTGCACGTCGGCGCGTTTCGATGAAGTGGCCCACGAATGGGAGGTGACCGTCGAGCGCCGCGGCTGCCCGATCACCTTGCGGCCGAAGCAGCTCGTGCTGGCGACCGGCATGTCGGGGCTGCCGAACGTGCCGGCCTATCCGGGCGCGGAGCGCTTCACCGGCGAGCAGCACCATTCCAGCAGGCATCCTGGCGGCGACGCCTGGCGCGGCAAGCGGGCGGTGGTGATCGGGTCGAACAACTCGGCGCATGATATCTGCGCCGATCTGTGGGAGAACGGCGCCGACGTCACCATGGTGCAGCGCACGTCCACGATGATCGCGCGCTCGGACAGCCTGATGGAGCTGGCTCTCAAAAGTCTGTATTCGGAGGATGCGGTCGCCGACGGCATGACCACGGAGCGGGCCGACCTCGTGTTCGCCTCCCTGCCGTACCGGATCATGCACGAGTTCCAGATCCCGGTGTACCGGGCGATGCGCGAGCGCGACGCCGAGTTCTACGCGCGGCTGGAGCGTGCCGGCTTCCTGCTGGATTTCGGCGACGACGAGAGCGGGCTGTTCCTGAAATACCTGCGTCGCGGGTCGGGATACTACATCGATGTCGGCGCGTCGGAGCTAATCGCCAACGGCAGCGTCAAGCTGCACAGCCGCGTCGGCGTGGAAGCGCTCCGCGAGCGCTCGGTGCTGCTGACCGACGGCACCGACTTGCCGGCCGACCTGATCGTCTATGCCACCGGCTACGGCTCGATGAATGGCTGGGCGGCGCGGCTGATCAGCCAGGAGGTCGCCGACAAGGTCGGAAAATGCTGGGGCTTCGGCTCCGACACCACCAAGGACCCGGGACCGTGGGAGGGCGAACTACGCAACATGTGGAAGCCGACGCAGCAGGAGGCGCTGTGGTTCCACGGCGGCAACCTGCACCAGTCAAGGCACTACTCGCTGTATCTGGCGCTGCAGCTCAAGGCGCGGCAGGAGGGCATCCCGACGCCGGTCTACGGCCTCGGCGAGGTGCATCACCTGTCCTAGGAACGCGCCCGGACGGCGCGCGGCCGGACGGTGAGGGCGGTTCAAACTCCTGACCACCCTCACCCAAAACCGCGCCGGCTTGTCGTGCTAGAGCAAGACCGGCTCAAGTTGAGCCGGTAAACTTGCTCTACCAGATTGATCTATAGACTGGTTCACGTCTCAGGCTGGTTCAGCCTGAGACGATCAGGCTCTAGAGCCGCAAGCCGCCACCGACCTGCAGCGTCTCGCCGGTGATCCAGCCGCCCTCGTCCGACACGGCGAAGGCGACGGCTGCGGCGATATCGGCCGGCTGCCCGATGCGGCCGAGCGGCGTGCGCGCGATGAACGGAGCCGCACCTTCCTCGCCCATGCCGCTGGTGCCTTCCGTTGCGGTGAGACCCGGGGCGACGCCGACAACACGGATCTTGCGAGGCCCGAGTTCGAGGGCGAGCGAGCGCGTCAGGTTGTCGACCGCGCCCTTGGTGGCACTGTAGGCCTGAGCCTGCGCGATCGGCGTGACGCCGGCGCCGGACGAGATGTTGACCACCACGCCGCCCGTCGCCGGGAAGGCCTGTGCGGCCGCCTGTGTCGCGAGGATCAGGCCTTTGACGTTCAATGCGAACTGCCGGTCGATCGAGTCTGGCGTGATGCTGGCGAGGTCGCCGAATTCGTAGATGCCGGCATTGTTGACCAGAATGTCGACATGGCCGAACGCGGCAGTCGTTTTCTCAAACAGGACCTTGATCTGGTCCGGCTGCGAGATGTCGGCCTGCACGGCCGTCGCATGCCCGCCGGCCCGCTTGATCGTCGTCACGAGATGCTCCGCGGCGTCCGCACTCCGTGAGTAATTGACGACGACGCTTGCGCCGTCAGCCGCCAGCCGCAGTGCAATGCCGGCCCCGATGCCCTTCGATGCCCCGGTGACGATCGCAACCCTGCCATCAAGCTTAGCCATAGCTGTCCTCCTTAATCTACCGATCGGTAGTATAATGGGTTGGCATTCGGCGTGCGCAACCCATCACCCGCGTTCGGCCGCCCACTTGCATCCGCCCCGCCCAGCGGCTTCAATAAGTGGAACAAACAAGCTCCTCGGGAGGAGCGAGCCGGTGGACAGCACGACCGTGGACCAGTCCAGCTATGATCCAGCCGGCACCGCTTCTGGGGTGCCGGCCATCGAGATGCGTGGCATCTCCAAGACCTTCACCGGGGTGAAGGCACTCCGCGACGTCAGGCTCAAGGCCTGGGGTGGCGAGATCATGGCGCTGATGGGCGAGAACGGCGCCGGCAAGTCCACGCTGATGAAAATCCTGTCCGGCGCGCACCGCGCCGATCCCGGCGGCGAGATCCTGATCGACGGCAAGCCGATACAGATCGACGGCCCGCACTCGGCCAAGCGGGCTGGGATTGCAATCATCTACCAGGAGCTGGCGCTCGCCCCGAACCTCACGGTGGCCGAGAACATCTATCTCGGCGACGAGATCAGCCATGCCGGCGGGCGCATCGACCGCCGCACCATGGAGGCCGAGTGCGCGCCGGTCTTGGAACGGCTCGGTGCTCCCTTCAACCCCAGATCGCTGGTCGGCACGCTGTCGATCGCCGAGCAGCAGATGGTCGAGATCGCGCGCGCCCTGCATGGCAAGTCGCGCATCCTGGTGCTCGACGAGCCGACTACGGCGCTCAGTTCGCGCGAGACCGACCGGCTGTTCCGGCTGGTCAAGCAGCTGCGCTCCGAGGGCATCGCGATCATCTATATCAGCCACCGCATGGCCGAGGTGTACGAACTCGCCGACCGCGTCACCGTGCTGCGCGACGGCAGCTATGCCGGCGACCTCGGACGGCACGAGATCAACGCGGAAGCCATCGTGCGCATGATGGTCGGGCGCGACCTGTCGAGCTTCTACACCAAGGAGCACGATCCGGACGTGGTGCACCCGCATCTGGTGCTGGAGGTCGAGGGCCTGACCGATGGCGGGCGCCGGGTGAAGCCATGCTCGTTCTCGATCAACCGCGGCGAGGTGCTCGGGCTGGCGGGGCTGGTCGGCGCCGGGCGCACCGAACTCGCGCGGCTGATCTTCGGCGCCGACCGCGCGGTGGGTGGTCAAGTGAAGCTTGATGGCTCCCCGATCACCGTCAGCGGCCCGGCCGAGGCGCTGGAGCAGGGGATCGCGTATCTCACCGAGGACCGCAAGGCGCTCGGCCTGTTCCTCGACATGTCGTGCGGCGCCAACATCAATCTCGGCGTGATCGCGCGTGACGCGAAGGGCGGCGTGGCGCTCGACCTGAAGCGGGCGGCCCAGCGCGCCAACGACGCGTTCCGCAACCTGCGTGTGCGCGCTGCCAGTCCGCTGGTCACCGTGGGCAGCCTCTCGGGCGGCAACCAGCAGAAGATCCTGCTCGCCCGGCTGCTCGAGACCGGGCCGAAGGTGCTGATCCTGGACGAGCCGACACGCGGCGTCGATGTCGGCGCGAAATCAGAAATCTACCGCATCATCGACGAGCTCGCGCGCAAGGGGATCGCGATCCTGGTGATCTCGTCGGAGCTGCCCGAGATCGTCGGCATCTGCGACCGGGTGCTGGTGATGCGCGAGGGCTCGATCGTCGGCAGCGTCGGTGGTGCGGGCGGCGAGGCGATCACCCAGCAGAATATCATGGCATATGCCGCCGGAATGGAAGCGGCCTAGGACAACGCCGATGCAGCCGACCGAGACCGAAACCCCCACCAAGGCGGTGCCGCCGCCGGCCTCGAACGCCGCCACGACGGATGCGCCCGTCGGGGGCGCCGGGCTGTCGGCGAAACAGGTCCGGTTGCGCTCGTCGCTGCAGGCCGCCGGCATGCTGCCGGTGCTGATCCTGCTGGCGATCGGCTTTCACCTGTTCGGCGGCCATCGCTTCCTGAGCGGCCAGAACCTGTCCATCGTGGCGCAGCAGGCCTCGATCAACTGCGTGCTGGCCGCCGGCATGACCTTCGTGATCCTCACCGGCGGCATCGATTTGTCGGTCGGCTCGATCCTGGCGGCATCGGCCATGGGCGCGCTGATCGCCTCGCTGTGGCCGATCGGGGGCGCCCTCGCGGTGCCGGTGTGTTTGCTGGTCGGGCTGGTCATCGGCGGCCTGAACGGTGCGCTGATCGCCTACGGGAAGCTGCCGCCGTTCATCGTGACGCTGGGCTCGCTCACCGCGGTACGCGGCCTGGCGCGCCTGATGGGGGCGGACAACACCATCTTCAATCCGAACCTGTCCTATGCCTGGATCGGCAATGACGGCCTGACCATCCTGCCGGGCGTCTCGATCCCGTGGCTCGCGATCATCGCCGTCGCGGTGATCGTGGCCTCCTGGTACGTGCTGAAACGCACCGTGCTCGGGGTGCGCATCTATGCGGTCGGCGGCAATCCGGCGGCAGCGCGGCTGTCCGGCATCAACGTGCCGCTGATCCTGATGTTCGTCTATTCGCTGTCCGGTCTGCTCGCCGGCCTCGGCGGGGTGATGTCGTCGGCCCGGCTCTATGCTGCGAACGGGCTGCAGCTCGGCCAGTCGTACGAGCTCGACGCGATCGCGGCGGTGATCCTGGGCGGCACGTCGTTCGTCGGCGGCATCGGCTCGATCTGGGGCACGCTGATCGGCGCGCTGATCATCGCGGTGCTGTCGAACGGCTTGATCCTGCTCGGCGTCTCTGACATCTGGCAGTTCATCGTCAAGGGGCTGGTGATCATCGGTGCCGTGGCGCTGGATCGTTTCCGCCAGCAGGGCGGCGCGCGCACCTGACCCTGCCGCGATCATAGCGTTTCCACTTCAACCTTCGACCGACTGCAAGGAACACAACATGTCCCGGACCCTTCTGCTCGCCGCGACCGCTGCCCTCGGCCTCGCCGGCGTGCAGCCCGCCATGGCCGCCAAGTTCGAGAGCGTCGGCGTCACGCTCGGCTCGCTCGGCAACCCGTATTTCGTGGCCCTGACCAAGGGCGTCACCGCCGAGGCCAAGGCGATCAATCCCGGCGCGCGCGTGGTCGCGGTGTCAGCCGACTATGACCTCAACAAGCAGTTCACCCAGATCGACAATTTCATCGCCTCGGGGGTGAACGTGATCGTGCTGAACGCGGTCGATCCGAACGCGATCCTGCCGGCGATCAAGCGGGCGCAGAAGGCCGGCATCGTGGTGGTCGCCGCCGACGTGGCCGCCACCGGCGCCGATGCCACGGTGGAGACCGACAACGTCGCCGCCGGACGCATCTCCTGCGAGGAGCTGTCCAGGGATATCGGCGGCAAGGGCAACGTCATCATCCAGAACGGGCCGCAGGTGTCGGCGGTGACCGATCGGGTCAAGGGCTGCAAGCAGGCGCTGGCCAAGTCGCCGGACATCAAGCTGCTGTCGAGCGACCAGGACGGCAAGGGCTCGCGCGAGGGCGGCATGTCGGTGATGCAGGGCTACCTGATCCGCTATCCGGATCTCGCCGGCGTGTTCACCATCAATGATCCGCAGGCGATCGGCTCGAGCCTGGCCGCCAAGCAGACGCACCGCGACGGGATCGTGTTCACGTCGGTCGATGGCGCGCCTGACATCGTGCAGGCGATCGAGAGCCACGGCCAGATCAAGGCCTCGGCGTCGCAGGATCCCTATACGATGGGCAAGCTCGCCCTCAAGACGGCCGTCGATATCTCAAACGGGCATCCGCCGGCCCGGAAGGTGACGCTGATGGCGCCGAAGCTGATCACCGCGGCAACGGTGGCGAGCTATACCGGCTGGACCCAGCACTGACGCAGGGACCGCGCTGCACCAAAGCTGGCGCCTCGTTCGGTCGGGGCGCCAGCCTGGCGGGATCTACTTCCCGAGTGCCTATTTCCCGAGAGCCTATTTCCCGAGTATGGCGACAGCGACCGTGGGAACGATAAGTAGGAACAGGCATAGAACGATCAGCATGGGGTTACCTCCGGCACAGGGTTGCCACCACGCGTCGCTCGTGGTGGAGAGACCGAAGGGTAACATCCCAGCGGCGTGACGGTTGCATTTGCCCAACAAGTCAGCGGGCCGGCTCAGGCCGCGTCCACCAGCACGATCTCGGCATCCTCGACGCCCACGATCTCGATCCTCTCGCTGCCGGTGATCGCCGCCCCGTCGCGGGTTGCGATCCTGGTGCCGTCGATCTCGACGCTGCCGCGTGCCGTGACCAGATAGACGTGCCGGGCCGGATCGAGGTCGAGCGCCACCCGTTCTCCCGCCTTGACGGTTGCCCCCATGACCCGGGCGCTGGCGCGGATCGGCAACGCCTCGGCATCGTCGGCATAGCCGCTCGCCAGCGTCACGAAGCGGCCGGAGCGGTCGGTCTTCGGAAACGGCCGTGCCCCCCAGGACGGCGCGCCGCCGCGCTGATCCGGCAGGATCCAGATCTGGAAGAGGCGTGTGGTCGCGTCCTCCCTGTTGTATTCCGCGTGCCGCACGCCGGACCCGGCCGACATCACCTGCACGTCGCCGGCTTCGGTGCGACCCGTGTTGCCCAGGCTGTCCTGGTGGGTGATGGCGCCGTCGCGGACATAGGTGATGATCTCCATGTCCGAATGCGGATGCGGCGGAAAGCCCGATTGCGGTGCGATCTCGTCGTCGTTCCACACCCGGATCGCGCCCCAGCCCATGCGCGCGGGGTCCGCATAGCTCGCGAACGAGAAATGGTGCCGGGCCTTGAGCCAGCCATGGTCGGCGCCGCCGAGACCGGTGAACGGCCGGTGTTCGATCATCTGGGCATCCTCCTGTGCAACGACAGGTAAGATGGGGCTCGACCGAGGCCGTGGAAACCGGCGCCCTGGTCGAGCACCGCTGCGTGAAGCACCCGCTCGTGATCCGATAGGCGGCCTGCAGGCGTTGCGCGGTTGCGGGAGCCGGCGCGAGAACCGGCACGCTCATCGAAGGAGATCGCCATGCCCCGCCTTGTCCGCTTCCATGAAACCGGCGCCCCGGAGGTCCTGCGGATCGAGGACCTGCCGTCCCGCGCTCCGGGCGAAGGCGAGGTGCGCATCCGGGTGCGCGCCATCGGCCTCAACCGGGCGGAAGCGATGTTCCGCGCCGGCCAGTATCTCGAGGCCCCGCAACTGCCTTCGGGCCTGGGCTACGAGGCCGCCGGCGTGGTCGATGCAATCGGACCCGGCGTCACCGGGTTTGCGCCCGGACAGGCGGTCAGCACGATTCCGGCCTTTTCGATGGCACAATACGGCATGTACGGCGAGGAGGTGATCACGCCGGTGCACGCCGTGGTGGCGCATCCAGACAGCCTGAGCTTCACCGACGCCGCCGCCTGCTGGATGCAGTACCTGACCGCCTGGGGCGCGCTGGTGGATATTGCCGAGCTGCGCGCGGGCGACGCCGTGCTGGTCCCAGCCGCGTCGAGCAGTGTCGGACTTGCCGCCATCCAGATCTGCGCCGCCGCCGGCGCCAAGCCGATCGCGCTCACCCGCAGCGGCGCCAAGCAGGCGGCACTCGAGCAGGCGGTGCCCGGCGTGCCGGTCATCCGCACCGGCGAGCAGGACCTCATCGCCGAGGTGAACCGGCTCACGAACGGCAAGGGGGCCCGGATCGCGTTCGATCCGGTCGGCGGCCCGACGGTGGAAAAGCTGGCGGCGGCGCTGGCCCCGGGTGGCATCCTGTTCGAGTACGGCGCGCTGAGCCCGGATCCGACGCCGTTCCCGCTGTTCGCAGCCTTGGGCAAGGGCCTGACGATGCGCGGCTATACGCTGTTCGAGATCAGCCGGGACCCCGCGCGTCTGGAGGCCGGCAAGCGCTTCGTGCTCGACGGCCTCGCCGCGGCCCGGTTCAAGCCGGTGATCGCCCGCTTCTTCCGCTTCGACGAGATCGTGGCGGCGCACCGCTACCTGGAATCCAACGAGCAGGTCGGCAAGATCGTGGTGACCGTCGGCGACTGAACCTCCGGCTCAGAGGCCGTCTCATGCTTCGGGCACCCAGAACAGCAGCCGGCGCAGCAGCCGGTCGACCAGGGTCCAGAGCAGGACGGTCATCAACGCCAGCACGAACAAAGCCGCGAACATCACGTCGGTCTCGATGCGTGCGTTCGCGTTCAGCATGACGTAGCCGAGGCCGGCGGAGGCGCCGACCCACTCGCCGATCACCGCGCCGATCGGCGCGATCGCGGTGGCGACGCGCAGTCCGGAGCCGAAGGCCGGCATCGCCGCCGGCAGCCGCACATGGCGCAGGACGGCGAATGGCGACGCGCCCATGGTTCGCGCGAGGTCGAGCCAGCCGGGTGCGACGCGGCGCAGGCCGTCGGCGAACGCGGCGGTGACCGGGAAGAAGATCACCAGCACCGCCATCACCACCTTGGATGCGATGCCGAAACCGAACCACAACACCAGGAGCGGTGCGAGCGCGAACACCGGCACCGCCTGGCTGAGCAGCAGCAGCGGCATCAGCCAGCGTGCCAGCAGCGGCGAGAACACCATCGCGAGTGCCGCGGCCGCGCCGAGCAGGGTGCCGATCGACAAGCCGAGCACGGTCTCGGTCAGCGTGGTGAGCGTGCTCCAGAGCAGGAGGCCGCGCTGCTGCCAGAGTGCGACCGCCACCGACCCCGGATCGGGCAGCAGGTAGGCAGGAATGCCGCTGGTCCGGCTCACCGCCCACCAGACCGCCAGCAGGCCGATCAGGGTCAGCAGCGGACGGCTGGCTGATCTCAGCATCAGGCGGCGGCACTCAGCACGCGCAGCAACCGGCCCATCATGCGCAGCACCTCGGCATCGTCCGGCGGCCGTGGCGCATCGCCCGCGAGTGCCACCGGCGCGGTCAATGTTGCGGGCGTTCCCGACAGCACCACCAGGAGCTGGCCCATGCGACACGCCTCCAGCGGATCGTGGGTGATCATCAGCACGGTGCGGCCGACGAGCAGGCCTGCCGCGAGGTCCTGCACGCGGGTGCGGGTGATGCTGTCCAGCGCCGAGAACGGCTCGTCCATCAGCACGATCGGGCGGTCCTCGTAGAGCGTGCGGGCGAGCGCCGCGCGCTGGCGCATGCCGCCGGACAGTTCGGCCGGAAGCGAGCCGGCACGGCCGCCGAGCCCGACACGCTCCAGCAGATCCAGGGCGCGGCGGCGGTCCTGCTGCTGCCGGCGCAGCCGCGCGCCGAGCATGACGTTGTCGAGGATGGTGAGCCAGGGATACAGCAGGTCCTGCTGCCCCATCCAGGCGATGCGCCCCTGCAGGAGTTGCCCGTCGGTGGCCGTGACGCATCCGGCCATCGGGCTAGCGAGCCCGGCCGCGACCCGCAGCAGGCTGCTCTTGCCGACGCCGCTGGCCCCCAGCATCACCATGAACCGTCCGGCCGGCACGCCGAGTGCCAGATCCCGGAACAGGGTCTGGGCGCCGTAGGCCAGGGTCAGGCCGCTGATATCGAGGCCGGGCGGCTTCACCCGGCGAGGAACGCCAACAGGTGCGCAAGCAGCGCGTCGGGCTGCTCCTCCTGCAGCAGGTGCCCGCACGGCAGCGCGGCCCCCGTGACGAGATCGGGCGACGCGGTCTTCTCGCGCCAGGTCTGCGGCACGTCGTAGAGCGCGCCGACGGTGCCCTTGTCGCCCCACAGCGCCAGCAGCGGCGCGCCGATGCGGCGCCTGGCCGCGTCGTCGGCGCGATCATGGCCGAGATCGATGCTGGCCGCGGCGCGGTAGTCCTCGCAGGCCGAGTGGATCGTGCCGGGAGCGGAATAGCAGCGCAGATATTCGGCCGCGAGCGCCGCGGACGGCACGCCTTCGGTCCTGCTCTGCGTATGCAGCTGGCGGCCCAGGAAGAACGCGGTCTCGGCGCCGATCAGGCGCTCGGGCGGTCCATGTCCGGCGCTGCGGGCATGGATGAAGACAGCCGATTCGGTCTCGATGCGATGGGTCGCAAAGCCCGGCAGGAAGTCGGGAGTGCTCACGGTCTGGTCTTTGAAACCTGGGTCACGCCGCCGGCTCGTACGAGACCCAGTCCCGGGTGCCGTGCTCGAACCAGGCGGTCATGCGGCCGCCGTCCCAGCGGTAGCGGAACTGGCGCGCCTGCAACACCGGCAGGGTCACGCAGTTCGGCCAGAACAGCCCGGCCGCCATGCCGGCGGGAAAGCGCACGCTCGGATAGACGACGCCATCGAGCGCCTCGTCATGCAGCCGGCGGCCGAGGCGCTGGCCGGCGCTCCAGTCGTCCGGCACCAGGGTGTGCTCCGGGTCGGCCTTGCGCAGGTCGTGCACGCTGCCCGAGATCGCGCAGTGCAGCTCGCGGAAATCCGCGTCGGCCGCCGGCTCGCCGGTCGCGCGCATGAACGCCTCGAAATGAAAGGCGGTCTCGGCCAGTGCCACCTCGAAGCGGTCGCCGCAATACCAGACGCCGAAGCTGCCATCGGAGAACCGGCTCGGACGCAGCGGCGAGGCATGGGTGAAGGCGCCCATCACCAGGGTCGCGGTGCTGCCGCTGACCCGTCTATGCACCGGCACCAGGGCCAGGTTGCCGATCTCGTCGCGCAGGCGCGGGTTGCTGCGGGCCTCGGCGCGCGCGATCCTGTCCCAGTCGGCCGGATCGGCGATATCCTCGAACAGGTGCACCGTCGGATAGACCGTGCGGATGATGCGGTGCGATTTCTTCCAGCGCAGGCGCAGGGCCATAATGCTCTGGTTCCTGGGGCGTCTGCTACCAGCTCGCCCGTTCCGCATCGAGATAGGCGCGGATCGCGGCAAGGTCGGTCGGCGCGCCCTGCAGCATGCGATCGAGGGCGGAATAGCCCCCGAAGGCCGGGCTCGGCTTGCGTATCCAGTCGTAGCCGCGCTGCGGATCGGTGAACAGGTAGCGCAGCGCCTTGTGGATGCCCATCAGGTCGCCGAGCCTGCAGGTCGTGTCGTGCGGGATGGTGGCGACGTCGCCGGCCTTCCAGCGCTGGAAGGTGCGCTCGCTCGGCGAGCCCAGCAGGCGGCGGCTCTGCTGCGCATCGAGTTGCCAGCGCTGGAACAGGTTGAAGGCGGCACGCAGCATCGCCTCCGCTTCCTGCTGGGTCACCGGCTCGGCCATCGAGACCGGGTCGAGATTGGCGTTCAGCCGGGCGATGGCGGGCGGATGCATGACGAACATTGATCCTATGGCGGCCTTACTATAGGCATGGCGTCAATTGACTTCAAGGCAATCCAATCCCGCCGATTGGCGAACGCGGCTGAACCCGGCGGGACCATGCCGCGATGCGAGGCGAAAGGCTGCAGCCAGACCGATGTCCGTTGCCGTATTGCTGGCGCTGCTGGCCGCCGTCGCCAGCTTCGCGGCCTGCCTGCTGGTGCTGCGTGCGCTGCACGATCCCGCGCCGCGCGAGGCCGCCCGGCTGCTGCACCGGCTGGGCGTGCTGGCCGAACGCGAGCAGGCGGCGCGCGCCGGCGACGCCGAGCGGACGTCGTTCCGGCTTGCCGAGATCGAACGCATCCTGGTCAGCCGCATCGAGCAGAATCGCAACGACGTCAGCGAGCGGCTGGGCACGCTGACCACGATGATGGCGCGCGAGCAGGGCGAGGCGCGGGTGGCGATGGCCAATGCGCTGCGCGAGATGTCCGAGCAGTCGGCGACCAGGCTCGCCGCGATCCAGGCCTCGGTGAACGAACAGCTGCATGCCGCCGTCGAGAAGCAGATGCAGACCAGTTTCCAGCGCGTCCTGGAGCAGTTCGGCGCGGTGCAGAAGGCGATGGGCGAGGTGGCGGCGATGACCGCGCAGATCGGCGACCTCAAGCGGCTGTTCTCCAACGTCAAGACGCGCGGCGGCTGGGGCGAGGCGCAGCTGCGCGCGATCCTCGACGACGTGCTGCCGACCGGCGCCTACGAGAGCAACTGCCGGCTCACAGCGGGCAGCGCCGAGGTGGTGGAGTTCGCGGTGCGCATGCCGATGCGCGGCAGCCCGGGGGCCGCGCGACCGCTGCTCGCCATCGACAGCAAGTTTCCCACCGAGGCCTACGAGCGTCTGCTGCAGGCGGTCGAGCAGGTCGATGCCGATGGCGAGCGCACCGCGCGTCGCGCGCTTGAACAGCTGGTGCGCCTGGAGGCGCGCAAGATCGCTGCCAAATACATCGTGCCGCCGGTCACGGTGGAGTTCGCGGTGCTCTACCTGCCGACCGACGGGCTGTATGCCGAGATCGCGCGCGTGCCCGGCCTGATCGACGAGATCGGGCGCATGCAGCGCGTCATGGTGATGGGCCCGAGCCTGATCCCGGCGCTGCTGCGCACCATCCATCTCGGCTATGTGACGCTGGCGCTGGAGGAGAAGACCGAGATCATCAGCCAGCTGCTCGGCGCGACCCGCCAGGAGATGGTCAAGATGGACGGCGTGCTGGAGCGGCTCGGGCGCAACGCCTCGGCGATGTCGAGCTCGATCGAGGAAGCCAGGCGGCGCACCCGCGTGGTGGCGCGCAAGCTGCGCGGGATCGAGGCGCCGGGTGCGGTCCAGAATGCGACCGACCCGGCATCCCTGCTGGAGCTGCCGCCGGATGGCGAGGAGCCCGAGGCCGAGGACGCGGCCGGGGCGCTCTGGCGCTAGATGTCGCTGCTATGGACGTTGTCCCCGGCAGCCCGGTGACGGGTGGCGGACCTCGGTCAGGGATGGCGGACGTGCTCCTCCATAGCCGGGCCCAGGGCATGCTGCTCGGCCGTGTGCCGGGTCGCCTTCATGACGGCGATCTTGCCGTCCTGGTCGCGCACCAGCCAATAGACCACGCCGAGCGACAGCACCGCGGCCGCGATCGCGAACAGCTCCAGTGCGTCGACGGTGGCGAGGTCGAGCACGATGAATTTGCGGACCGTCGCGAGCATGCCGATCAGGATGATCGACCGCGCCCGCACCACGCTCTCCAGGCCGCCGGAGGTCACCAGCGAGTGCTTGAACTCGAGCCCGATGACCACCGTGAAGAACATCCCGAAGACGCGCTGGAAGGTTGCGGGATCGGCCGGATTGAGGCGGTCGTCGATCACCAGCATGGCCACCGAGGCGACCAGGTGGAACGTGGAGAGCGCCACCAGCACGACGACGGCAACCGTGAGCACCAGCATGATCGCCTGCTCGAAGCGGTCGTAGAGGGACATGCCCGTTTTCCCCGCAGCAGACACTACTAGAGCATGATCCGATCGATCATGCTCAGCTTGTCGTTTGATAGAGCAGCTTTATCCATCACATGGGATCGCAAAGCGATTCCAAGTGATCGGATGCTGCCCTAGCCCACCATCATGCGCACGATCTCCTCGGGATCGACCGCGCCCACCTGGCGCTCGCCCGCCACGATCCCGCGCCTGAGTACCACGATGCGGTCGCTGACGGCGAACATGTCGGCGAGGTTGTGCGAGATGAAGATGACGCCGATGCCCTTGTCGCGCAGGCCGCGTATCAGCTCCATCACGCGGCGCTGCTCCGGCACGCCCAAAGCGGCCGTCGGCTCGTCCATGATCAGAACGCGCGCGTCCCAGTAGATCGCGCGCCCGATCGCTACCGCCTGGCGCTGCCCGCCGGACAGCGCCCGCACCGGGCGGTCGAGCTGGTGCAGGTGCACGTCGAGCACCGCCAGCGCCTTCGCCGCCTCGTCCCGCATGCGCTTGCGGTCGATGCGCGGCAGCCCGAGGAACCGGGTTTTCAGTTCGCGGCCGAGGAACACGTTGCCGCCGATATCGAGGTTATCGGCGAGTGCGAGGTCCTGGTAGATGGTCTCGATGCCCTGGGTGCGCGCGGCCTGCGGGCCGTCGAACGACACCATCTGCCCGCAATAGCGGATTTCGCCCTCGCTCGGCTGGAACACGCCGGAGATGATCTTGGTGAAGGTGGACTTGCCGGCGCCGTTGTCGCCGGCGAGCGCCACCACCTCGCCGGCGCGCAGCGTGAAGTCCACCCGCTCCAGCGCATGCACGCCGCCGAAGCGCTTCGACAGGCCCCGGGTTTCCAGGACTGGATCCGCCTTGATGTCACCCATGGCCGTCATTCTTCCTGGCGGCCGCCGCCGAAGCGGCGCTGGCTCTGGTCGACCAGCACCGAGATGATGATGACCATGCCGACGGCGATGAACTGCCAGAACGGCTCGACATCGAGGAACACCAGCCCGTACTGGATCACCGCGATGATCAGTGCGCCGATGATGGTGCCGGTGACGGTGCCGGAGCCGCCGAACAGGCTGGCGCCGCCGATCACCACGGCGGCGATGCTGTCGAGCAGCAGCGGTTCGCCGGCCTGCGGGGCGCCTGCGGCGAAACGTCCGGTATAGAGGATGCCGTCGATGCCGGCGGTCAGCGCCGACAGCATGTAGAGCAGCACGGTGACCCGCGAGACATTGACGCCGGCACGCAGCGTCGCCGCCCGGTTGCCGCCGATCGCGTAGGTGTACTGGCCGAAGAGGCTCTCGGACAGCAGGTAGTGGACCACCAGCACCACCACGAGTGCCACCAGCACCACCACCGGGACACCGGCGATGGTGCCGTTGCCGAGCCAGTTCAGCCACGCGTTCTCGACCGGAACCGTGGTGCCGCCGGCGATCAGGTAGGCCGCACCCCGCGCCACCCCGTACATGCCCAGCGTGCCGATGAACGGGGGCACCCGCAGCCGCGCGATCAGCAGCCCGTTGATCCAGCCGGGCAGCATCACCGCGGCCAGGGCCGCGACGA
Source organism: Lichenicoccus sp. (assembly GCF_965277665.1). Taxonomy (GTDB): domain Bacteria; phylum Pseudomonadota; class Alphaproteobacteria; order Acetobacterales; family Acetobacteraceae; genus Lichenicoccus. The sequence continues at coordinate 2,454,130 of NZ_OZ255835.1, read as the reverse complement.
TGCCGGCGAGCAGCCCCAGCGGCGCGCCGGCGACAGTGCCGATGCTGTTGGCGACGTGCGCCGAGATCACCGCCGCCAGCCCCATGGTGAAGCCGACCGAGAGGTCGATGCCGCCCGAGATGATGACCAGGGTCTGGCCGAGGCCGAGCAGCACCGGGGCCACCGCGAACACCGCCACCGAGCGCAGGTTGAATGCGTTGAACACGAAGCTGCCGCCATAGGCCGCGCGAGACCAGATCTCGAAGACGACCAGCAGTACGAGCAGGAACAGCCAGGCCCGGCCGGCCGCCAATAAGGCGAGGATGTTGCGGCGGGACCGGGTGTCGGTGGCCGGCCCAGTCACTCCGGGTATCCGGTCATTCCGAATAGAGATACTGCTTGGTGGCCGGATCATCGACGTTGGCCTTGTCGATGATGGTGAAGCCGGTGGCGATCGCCGGCGGGATCGACTGCCCGGTCAGGTGCGCATACGCCGCCGCCACGCCGAACCAGCCGATCTCGGCCGGATGCTGCGCGATCGCGATATCCACCAGGCCGCTTTTCAGGTTGCCGACGATGGATTGCGGCGCATCGAACGCCACCACCTTGACGCGCCCGGCGCTGCCGCCCTGCTGGATGCCGTTGCCGGCTCCCATGGCGGAAAACAGGTTGGTGCCGAACACGCCGACCAGGTCGGAATGCCGTGCCAGCACCGACTGCGCCTGGGAGGCCGCCTTGTTGGCGTCGTCGTCGTTGAACTGCGTCGACAGCACGGTGATGTTCGGGTGCTTCGCCATCTCCTGCTTGAAGCCGGCCTCGCGCTGGTCGGTGGTCGAGACCCCGGCCTCGATGTTGGAGACATAGACGCGGCCGCGGTCGCCGATCGCCTTTGCCAGCGCGCGGGCCGCGATCGCGCCGCCCAGCGTATTGTTCGACGCGATATAGGCAAGCGGGAAGTCGGCATTGCCGCTGCCGGTCTGGTACACGCCGGTGCCGATATAGGTATCGACCGTGATCACCGGCACGCCGGAGGAAAAGGCGTTGCGCAGCGGCACGATGAGCTGCGTCTTGTCGGTGGGCGCGATCAGCAGCACGTCCGGCCGGCGGGCCAGCACCGCATCCAGCACCGGCACCTGCTGCACCGGATTGAAGGCCGGCGCGCCCTGGAACACCAGCTTGACGCCCAACGCGCGGGCCGCCGCCGCGGCGCCCCGATGCATGGTGATGTAGAAGGCGTCGGTGGTGAGGCCCGGCACCAGCGCCACGGTGTAGGGGCGGTCAGCCGCCCTCGACCTGCCTGCCGCGAGCGACGCCACCAGAGCGGCCGCGCCAACACCCCCGACGAAAGACCGTCGTTGCATCTGTATCCTCCCCGCTTCGCGGTCATTCGACCTTCATTCGTGACTAGACCCGTTACGGCGCGCTGTCACGTCGCTGGCCTACCGCTGCAAAACCGCCGCCCCCGAGGCGCCGCGGACCTCCCAGCCGGCGCGCTCGAGCTCCGGCACGTCATCCTCGGCGGCCGGGTAGCCCAGGCAGAGATAGGCGATGAAGCGCCACTCCGGCGGCACGTCGAGGATGGAGGTCATGGTGCCGGCGTCGAGAATCGAAACCCAGCCGAGGCCGACGCCTTCGGCTCGCGCCGCCAGCCAGAGCGTGTGGATCGCCATCACGGCGGAAAAGGCGAGTGTCTCGGGCATGCTCTGCCGCCCGAGGCCGCCGCCCTGAGCCGGATCGGACTCGCAGAACACCGCAAGATGCCACGGCGCCTGATCGAGCCCGGCGAGCTTGAGCCGGGCATAGTCCTGCGCTCGGCCGGCCTGCACGGCCTGCTGCGCCAGATGGTTGCTGGCGAGGAAATTGCGTCGTACCGCCGCACGCCGGTCCGGGTCGTCGACCGCGACCAGCCGCCACGGCTCGCTCAACCCGACCGAGGGCGCCAGGGCACAGCTCGCCAGCAGCCGTGCCTGCAGCAGAGCGGGCAGCGGATCGGTGCGGAAATGCCTGACGTCGCGCCGCCAGCAGAACAGCGTGTGCAGGTGCCGGCGGAACCCGTCATCGAACGGCGGTGGGCAAGGCGGGGGCATGCCGGCGAGACAAGGCGGCTTTCCGGCGCCGGTCAAGCGAACGCCACAACGCCGAGCAAGGCGGCCGTGGCCAGCAACTGGATCGTGCAGGCGCGCCGGTACAGCACCAGGGCGCGCCGAAGATCGGCGAGACTGGCCGGCCGGTCGCCGTCGCCGAGCCAGGGATCCTCGACGCGACCGCTGGCATAGTCGCGCGGCCCGGCGAGGCGGATCCCGAGGCTTGCGGCCATCGCCGCTTCCGGCCAGCCGGCATTCGGCGAGCGGTGCCGGCCGGCATCGCGCCGCACGATGCGCAAGCTTGACCAAGCGCGTCCGGGAGCGGCCAGCGCGATCCAGGCCGCGGCCAGCCGCGAGGCCGGCAGGTTCACCAGATCGTCCAGGCGCGCCGAGGCCCAGCCGAAGGCGTGATGCCGGGGGCTCAGATGGCCGATCATGCTGTCGGCGGTGTTGATCGCCTTGTAGGCGGCGATGCCCGGCAGGCCGAGCAGGACGCACCAGAGCAGCGGAGCCGTCACGCCGTCGGAGAAGTTCTCGGCGAGGCTCTCGATCGCGGCGCGCACCACCGCGGGCGCGTCCAGGCTATCCGGGTCGCGTCCGACGATGTGCGACACCGCGGCGCGGCCGCCCGCAAGGCCGTCCGCTTCGAGGCCGCTCGCCACCGCCCGCACGTGGCTGGACAGGCTGCGCTGAGCCAGCAGGCTGCTCGCCGCCGCACCGCATAGCAGCACCGCGACCGGACGTGGCAGCCAGTGCAGGGCCAGGGCCTGCGCCAGCGCCGCGACGAGGGCCGGAATGCCCGCGATCAGCAGCAAGGCGAGGACGCCGTTGAGCCGGCGCTGCCCTTGCCGCAAACTGTCGCGATTGAGCCTCCCGTCCAGCCAGCCGATCAGGCCGCCGATCCAGACCACCGGGTGGCGCCACAGGCGGAACAGCGGGGCCGGGTAGCCGAGGATGCCTTCGATCACCAGACCACACAGTACAATCCCGATGGTGGTCCAAGGTCCTCCGTCCAGCATGCCGACCGGCATCGCACATGGCGGCCGCTTGATCGAGGCGCGGCGCCTGTTTGCATCGGCGCCGGCGCCGTTCATCGATCTCTCGACCGGGATCAACCCGCATGCCTACCCGATCGGGCCGATCGGCCCGGACGCCCTGGCGCGGCTGCCGGAGCCCGAGGACATCCTGCGCGTGCAGGCAGTGGCCGCCGCCTGCTACGGGGTTGCCGATCCCGGCATGGTGGTGGCAACGCCAGGCACGCAGATCGCGATCAGCCTGTTGCCCTACCTGCTCGGGTGCCGGGCTGCCACGATCCTGGCGCCGACCTATGCAGAGCACCGCGCCGGCTGGGACAATGCCGGCCTCCCGGTCGAGGTCGCTTACGGGATCGAAGCGTTCGCCAGCAACGCCCTGCAGCCCGGCACCGCCGCGATCCTGTGCAACCCGAACAATCCAGACGGAAGGCGGCTGCCGCCCGGCCGTCTGCTCGCGCTGGCATCGGCGCAATCCGAGCAGGGCGGCGTGCTGATCTGCGACGAGGCGTTCGTCGATCTCGAGCCGGACATGACCGGCCTCGGCTCCTGCCTGCCGCATCCGGGCCTGCTGGTGCTGCGCTCGTTCGGCAAGAGCTACGGCCTGGCAGGGATCCGGCTCGGCTTCATCCTGGCGTCGGCTGGACTGGCCGGACGGCTGCGCGCCGCCTTCGGCCCCTGGGCGATCAGCGGGGTTGCGATACAGGCGGCCCGCGTCGCGCTGGCGGATACGGCCTGGCGCGCAGCGATGGCCGACCGGCTGCGGCGGGACGGGGCGGATCTGGACCGGCTGCTGCTGCGGCATGGGTTTCGTGGCCAGGGGGGCACCGCCTTGTTCCGGCTGTATTGCGGGCGCGGGGCGGCGGCCTTGCATCGGCATCTGGGCGAGGCCGGGCTGCTCGTCCGCCGTTTCGACGATGACCCGAACCTGCTGCGGTTCGGGCTGCCGGGCGACGCGATGGCATGGGCGCGGCTGCAAGCCGCCCTGCGGAGCGCCCGGTTGCCCTGACCGCGGCCGTCGTGCAACGCTTCCCGACCGGCGCCGTTATCGACTGACCGGCCGCGAACACACCACCGGATCGAACGGATCATTGTAATGCCCGACACCATGACTGCGGATCTGAGCCATGACGACCTGATGGCGATACGCGATGCCGTGCCGGGCTTGGACCTGCTGGGCATCCGTTCGCTGAGCCGCGCCGGCTACCGGATTGTGCGGGACGAAACCGCCGCCGGCCGGGCGTCATCGGCGTCCACTGCTGCGGACCATCTCGATAGCTGAGACCCGCAGCGCGGTCCGGTCGATCAGGTGACCCCGGTCGTGGCCCACGGATCGTAGCTGCCGAAGCTCCAGACATTCCCCTCGGGATCGCGGGCGGAATACCCGCGTCCTCCGTAGGGCTGATCCACCGGCCCGAGGAAGATGTCCGCCCCCGCGCTGCGCGCCCGATCCGCGTGGGCATCCACGTCCTCGACGATGAGGTAGAGCCCGATGGTGGGGCCACCCGCCTGCAACACGGTCCGCATGTTCGCGGCCCGCGCGAACTCCGTGTCGTTGATGCTGTGGACCATCAACATCCGGTCGGCCCAGGTCAGCTGGGCATGCTGGATCACCGTGGCATCTCGTTCATCGAGATAGACCGCCCGGCGCTCGAAACCGAAGGCGTTGCAGAGGAAGTCGATGGCGCCGGGCGCGTTCGCGTAGCGCAGGTTCGGGATGATCTCGTTTCGCATCGATCTCTCACCACCAGGGCTCGGAGAACGGTTGATGTGCAAATATGCCACAAGCCCTGGCAAGCGAACAACCGTCGATGCCAGGGCTCCGCCTCAGTTCCGGGTCTTGTCGACCAGCCGGTTCTTGCCGATCCAGGGCATCATCGCGCGCAGCTTCTCGCCGACCTCCTCGATCTGGTGCTGGTTGGCGCGGGCCCGCGTGGCCTTGAAGCCGACCTGGCCGACCTTGTTCTCCAGCAGCCAGTTGCGGGTGAAGCTGCCGCTCTGGATGTCGTGCAGCACCCGCTTCATCTCCGCCTTGGTCTCGGCGGTGATGATGCGCGGGCCGGTGACATACTCGCCGTATTCGGCGGTGTTGCTGATCGAGTAGTTCATGTTGGCGATGCCGCCCTCGTAGATCAGGTCGACGATCAGCTTCACCTCGTGCAGGCATTCGAAATACGCCATCTCTGGCGCGTAGCCCGCCTCCACCAGCACCTCGAACCCGGCCCGGATCAGCTCGACCAGGCCACCGCACAGCACCGTCTGCTCGCCGAACAGGTCGGTCTCGCATTCCTCGCGGAAGCTGGTCTCGATGATGCCGGCACGTCCGCCGCCGACGGCGCTGGCGTACGAGAGCGCGATCTCCAGCGCGTTGCCGGACGGATCCTGCGCCACGGCCACCAGGCACGGCACGCCGCCGCCGCGCTGGTACTCCGAGCGCACGGTATGGCCGGGCCCCTTGGGGGCGATCATGAACACGTCCAGGTCCGGCCGCGGCTCGATGACCCTGAAATGCACCGCAAGCCCATGCGCGAACGCGATCGCGGCCCCCTGCTTGAGGTTCGGGGCCAGATGCTCGGCATACAGGTCGCCCTGCAGTTCGTCCGGCGTGAGCACCATCACCACGTCGGCCCAGGCGGCAGCCTCGGCCGGGTTCATCACCCGCAGGCCGGCCGCCTCCGCCTTGGCGATGCCGGCGGACCCCGGACGCAGCGCCACCGCAAGCTGGGTGACGCCGCTATCCTTGAGGTTGTTGGCGTGCGCGTGGCCCTGGCTGCCATAGCCGATGATCGCGACCTTGCGGCTCTTGATCAGGTTCACGTCGGCGTCGCTGTCGTAGTACACGCGCATGGGCGCTGTTCCTCTTGCTCTCGAAATCAGATGGTATGCGGACCGCGCGCGATCGCGGCAATCCCGGTGCGCGAGATCTCGACCAGCCCGAGCGGACGCATCAGCTCGATGAAGGCGTCCAGCTTGTCGGTGGCGCCGGTGAGTTCGAACACGAAGCTGCCGGTGGTGGTGTCGACCGGGCGCGCCCGGAACGCGTCCGCGATGCGCAGCGCCTCGGAACGCAGCTCGCCGGTCGAGACCACCTTGATCAGCGCCATCTCGCGCGCGACGTGCGGACCGTCCTTGGTCAGGTCCGCCACCCGGTGCACCGGCACCAGCCGATCGAGCAGGGCCTTGATCTGCTCGATGATCATCGGCGTGCCCGAGGTCACGATGTTGATCCGGCTGCGGTTGCGGCCGTCCTCGACCGGCGCCACGGTCAGGCTCTCGATGTTGTAGCCGCGGCCGGAGAACAGGCCGATGACGCGCGCCAGCACGCCGGCCTCGTTCTCGACCAGCACCGAGATGACGGCGGTGATCTCGGCTTCGTCAGTGCTTGCCATGCAAACAGGTCCTGCAGCCGTCGGTGTCAGACCAGCATCATGCCTTCGTTGGTGATGGCTGCCGCCTGCTCGTTCTGGTCCGGCCCGAGGATCATCTCGTTATGCGCCGCACCCGACGGGATCATCGGGAAGCAGTTCTCCGCCTGGTCGACGCAGATGTCGGCGATCACCGGCCCGTCATGCGCGAGCATGGCGCGTATGGTGTCGTCGAGTTCGGCCACGCAGGTGGCGCGCATGCCGGTGCCGTGAAAGCTCTCGGCAAGCTTGACGAAGTCCGGCAGCGCCTCGCTGTAGCTCTCCGAATAGCGGCTGCCATGCAGCAGCTCCTGCCACTGGCGCACCATGCCCATGTAGCGGTTGTTCAGGATGAACAGCTTCACCGGCAGGCGGTACTGGCAGATCGTGCCGAGCTCCTGGATGTTCATCAGCGTGCTGGCCTCGCCGGCGATGTCGATGACCAGCGCGCCGGGATGGGCCACCTGCACGCCGACCGCGGCCGGCAGCCCGTAGCCCATCGTGCCCAGGCCGCCGGAGGTCATCCAGCGGTTCGGCCTGTCGAACGCGAAATACTGCGCCGCCCACATCTGGTGCTGGCCGACCTCGGTGGTGACGAAGCAGTCGCGGCCGGTGTCGCGCGCCAGTTCGTACAGCCGCTTCACCGCATGCTGCGGCTTGATGATCGCGGACGGCGAGGGGTCCTGCGTGTAGCGCAGGCTGTCGATGCCGCGCCAGGCGTCGATCTGCCGCCACCAGGCCGCGAGCGCTGCGCGGTCCGGCTCGGCCGGGTCGGCATGCCAGGCCTCGATCATCAGCGCGATGGCGCGTCCGGCATCGCCGACCACGGCGATATCCACCGGCACGATCTTGTTGATCGAGGACGGGTCGATATCGACATGGATCTTGGCCGAGCCGGGCGAGAACGCATCCAGCCGCCCGGTGACGCGGTCGTCGAAGCGGGCGCCGAGATTGACCAGCACGTCGCAGCCGTGCGTCGCCAGGTTGGCCTCGAAGGTGCCGTGCATGCCGAGCATGCCGAGGAACTGCGGATCGGTGCTCGGATAGGCGCCGAGCCCCATCAGGGTCGAGGTGCAGGGAGCGCCGGTCAGCCGCACCAGCCGCCCGAGCGCCTCGGCGGCGGCGGGACCGGAGTTGATCACGCCACCGCCGGTATAGAAGAGCGGCCGCTTCGCCCGCTTGATCAGCGCCACCGCCTGCCGGATCGCTTCCGGACGCGGCTCGGTGACCGGGCGATACGAGCGATGCGGCGCGGTCGAGGCCGGCGCATAGTCCGCCGGTCCGACCATGATGTCTTTCGGTAAGTCAACGACGACAGGGCCGGGTCTGCCGCTGGCTGCCACGTAGAAGGCCTCGTGCACGGTGCGCGCGAGGTCGCCGGCGCGCTTGACCAGGTAGTTGTGCTTGGTGGCCGGCCGGGTGATGCCGGTGGTGTCGGCTTCCTGGAAGGCGTCGTTGCCGATCATGTGCGTCGGCACCTGGCCGGTGAGACACACCAGGGGGATGCTGTCCATCAGCGCGTCGACCAGACCGGTCACCGCGTTGGTCGCACCCGGGCCGCTGGTGACCAGCACCACGCCGATCCGCCCGGTCGAGCGCGCATAGCCTTCGGCGGCATGCACCGCGGCCTGCTCATGTCGGACCAGGATGTGGCGGATCGAGTTCTGCTTGAACAGCGCGTCGTAGATCGGCAGCACCGCGCCGCCGGGATAGCCGAACACGACCTCGACCGCCTGCTCCTGCAGGACCCGAAGCAGCACCTCGGCGCCGTTCAGCGTCGGCGTCGAGACGGCCTCGCTGCCCTGGCTGGCCTGGTGGCGGCGGTCCCCCGGATCGGTGGTCGCGTTCATGGCGTTCTCCAAACGGCGCGCCCCCCAAAAGCGGCCGGGGTGGGCGCGGTGCCGGGTTATGGGCGCGCTTCGCGTGGCGCGTCAACGCGGGATTGAACAAATGATAAGATTTCTTGCCATCTTATTCTCGGAAGTTGCGTCATATTCGCGATACGCTGTGTGATTATGTCGCTGCGTTGGGCAACGGCCAGCCGGTGATGCGCAAACCAGGTGGCCTGCCGCTTGGTGTACTGGCCCTGCGCCAGCACCGCACGCCGCGCGGCGTCCTCCAGGCGGTCGCCGTGGCGGAGCACGCCGGCCAGTTCGGGCACGCCGTGCGCGCGCATCGCCGGCAGCGACGCCGGCAGGCCGAGCGCCAGAAGTGCTGCGACCTCGTCCAGCGCGCCCTGCGCCAGCATGTCGCAAAACCGCTCGGCGATCGCCGCCCTGAGCTCGGCGCGCGGCGGAGCGAGCCGCAGGGCGGCAAATCGCGCCGGCGCCGGCGGCAGCCCGGGGACGCGCTGCCAGGCGGACAGTCCTTGTCCGGTGCCGGCCAGCACCTCCCAGGCGCGTGCGAGACGCTGCCCGTCGCTGGCGCGGATGCCCGCGGCAGTGTCGGGGTCGAGCGCCTGCAGGCGCTCGTGCAGCGCGGCAGGCCCGATCGCCGCCAGCAAGGCGCGCGCTTCCGTGCGGGCCGCGGCACCAGCGTCGGGGATGGCGGCGAGCCCGTCGGTGAGGGCGCGGAAATACAGCCCGGTGCCGCCGCACAGGATCGGCAGCCGGCCCTGGGCCCAGGCCTCGCGCAGGCACGCGAGCGCCTCGGTCCGCCACCAGGCGACGCTGCCCGGCTCGCAGGCGGCCCGCACGCCGTACAGGCGGTGCGGGCAGAGCGCCTCGTCCGCCGCGGTGGGACGCGCGGTCAGCACGTGCAACTCGCGATACACCTGCATGGAATCCGCGTTGATCACGATGCCGCCGAGTGCCCGTGCGAGTGCGAGTGCGAGCGCCGACTTGCCGCTGCAGGTCGGCCCGGCGACGATCAGCGCGTCGCCTTCGATGTCGCTGTGACACGGCGGCAAACCATCCGGGGCTGCTTGCTTCAAGAGGCCATCCCTGCGAAACGCCCGACCATGGCGTTCCCCCGTATCCTCACCCTGGTCGCCGATCGCAAGGCGTCGACGCTGACGCCGGCGATGATCCGGGTGGCGCGCGAGATGGTCGGCGGCGGCGAGCCGCGCATCCTGTCGCCGGGCGAGGCCGTCGACATTCCATGCCCGGCGCACGCCTTCAGCCAGCCCAGCCCCGCGGTCCTGCGTGCGGCCTTCACCGGACAGGCGGTCGATGTGCTGATCACCCGCGCCCGCGGGCGACGCAAGGGGCTGCTGGTGGCCGACATGGACAGCACCATCGTCACCTCGGAGACGCTGGACGACCTCGCCGCCCACGCCGGGGTCGGCGAGCAGGTCGCCGCCATCACCCGGCGCAGCATGAACGGCGAGATCGATTTCGCCGAGGCGCTGCAAACCCGGGTCGCCCTGCTGCGTGGGCTGGAAACCGGCGCGCTGGAGCTGGTGCTGCGCGAGGCCGCGCTGGCACCCGGCGCCCGCACCCTGGTCGCCACCATGCGGGCGCACAATGCGCGTTGCGCCCTGGTGTCCGGCGGCTTCACCTGGTTCACGTCGAGGATCGCGGCGCGCTGCGGGTTCGACGAGCATCACGCCAACACGCTGCTGGAGGCGGACGGGCGGCTCACCGGGGAGGTCGGCGAGCCGATCCAGGGCCGCGGCGCCAAGCGTGCCAGGCTGCTCGAACTGGCCGCCGCCCGCGGCCTGCGGCTGTCGGCGACGCTGGCGGTCGGGGACGGCGCCAACGATCTCGACATGCTGGCCGAGGCGGGCTTGGGGGTCGCCTACCATGCCAGGCCGGTGGTGGCGCAGGCGATCGAGACGCGCATCGACCATGCCGATCTGCGCGCGCTGCTGTTCGCGCAGGGCTACCCGGCCTCCGCCTTTCGCGAGGACTGAGACCAGGGCTCCCCCCCCCCCCGCGTGACCAGCACGCGCTTGGGGCCGCAAGGTCGAAAATCCGCCATGGCGCCCCATGTCGGTATGGACCGGCAAGGTGCGAGGCGGCGGCCCGAGCCGGCAGGCCATCGCAGGCGTTCCCCGGATCAGCCCCCCATCAGCCCCAAGGCACACGTCATGAACACGATCCCCCGTTTGACCCGCACGGCCTTGGCCCTCGCGGCCATGACCGCGCTCGCCGGCTGCGGTCCCACCGGGCCGATCTTCGGGGACTGGCAGGGGCGCCAGCCGTCCGGCTTCGGGATCAACCCGTCCTTCGTCGACCTGGTGCTGCACGGCAATCCGGGCGACATCCAGGGCGAGTACGACATCCAGGCGACCGAGCCGCAGACGACCCTCGACTATATCGGCGAGCGCAACCTGATCTGGGGCGACCGCTGGACCATCACGCGCGATGCCGCATCCGGCCTGCCGATCCTGCACCTGCACAACCTGCCGAACAGCCAGATCTCGACCTACGCCATGCTGCAGGATCATGTGCTGGTGCCGGTCACCCCCGACGGGCGCCCGGACCTCTCGCGGGGCGCGCTGCGCTACTCCCTGGTTCCGGTGCCCGCCAGCAGCCGGGCCTACGGCCGGCTCTGAGCGATCCGCAGCAGGGCCTCGATATCGACATGGGCCTCGAGATGCGCGGCCAGCGCATCGAGCGCCGCCTCCACGCAGGCGTCGTGGTCGCGTGGCGCCACCGCCACGCCGAGCCGGTGCAGGAAGCCCCGGCGCGCTGCATCCGCATGGAACAGCCCGTGCAGATAGGTGCCGCTCACCAGCCCGTCCGGCGAGGTGGCGCCCTCGGCCCTGCCATCCTGCAGGCGCAGCATCGGCCGGTCGGTATCGGCACCTTGGGTGACGCCCAGGTGCATCTCGTAGCCCTGCACCGGCTCGCCCGCCGCCATCGTCGTTCCGCAGACCATCGACAGCCGCTTGTGTGGCGTCAGCACGGTCTCGACCTGGAGCAGTCCCAGGCCGCGCGCGCTGCCCGGCCGCCCCTCGATGCCGTCGGGATCGGCGAGGTGCCGGCCCAGCATCTGGTAGCCGCCGCACAGACCGAGAATCCGGCCGCCCTGCCGATGGTGCGCCTGCAGGTCGATGTCCCAGCCCTCTGCCCGCAGCAAGGCGAGATCGGCGAGCGTCGCCTTGGAGCCGGGCAGGATCACCAGGGCGCAGCCGGCAGGCAGCGGCTTGCCGGGCGGCACCATGACCAGCGCGACACCCGGCTCGGCGCGCAGCGGATCGAGGTCGTCGAAATTGGCGATGCCCGGGAGCATCGGCACCGCGATGCGCAGGCCCTCGGCAGGGGAGGATTGCGTGTGCAGGTCGGCGGCGTCCTCGGCCGGGAGCGCCCGCACCGCGTCGAGGAACGGCACCAGGCCGAGCGGCAGCCAGCCGGTATGGTCGGCGATCGTGCGCATGCCGGCATCGAACAGCGAGGCGTCGCCGCGCATGCGGTTGACGATGAAACCCTTGATGCAGGCGGCATCGTCGGCGTCGAGCACGGTCCGGGTGCCGACCAGGCTCGCGATCACGCCGCCGCGGTCGATGTCGCCGAGCAGGACCACCGGGGTACCGGTCGCGCGCGCGAACCCCATGTTGGCGATGTCGCCGTCACGCAGATTGGTTTCCGAGGCGCTGCCCGCACCTTCCACCAGCACGAGATCCGATGCCGCAAGCAGGCGCGCGAAGCTGTCCAGCACGACCGGCAGCAGGGACGGCTTGAGCAGCTGGTACTCGCGGGCGCGATAGTTGCCGCGCACCCGGCCGCGAACCACGAGTTGCGCGCCGACCTGGCTCTGCGGCTTCAGCAGGACCGGGTTCATGTCGGTCACGGGCGCCACGCCGCAGGCACGCGCCTGCAAGGCCTGCGCGCGCCCGATCTCGCCGCCATCCACGGTCACCGCCGCATTGTTCGACATGTTCTGCGGCTTGAACGGCAGCACGCGCAGCCCGCGCCGGGTCAGCGCGCGTGCGAGCCCGGCCACGATGGTCGACTTGCCGACCGACGAACCGGTGCCCTGGATCATCAGCGCCGGCATCGTGGACACTCCCGCGCGATCAGAGCCTGTTTGAAAACGCCTGATGCTGGATGAGAGCGGCTCGTAGAGCCGCGACCGGCGTGGCTTTCCGAGCACCGGAGCGGAGCGGCCGTCTGGGCCGTGAGCAACGGAGCGCAAGAAAGGCGCGTCGGATCGCCAGCAGCAGGGGTTTGCAAACAGGCTTTCAGAATTCGATGCCTTCCTGGGCTTTCACACCGGCGGCGAAATGATGCTTCACCTGCATCATTTCGGTGACGAGGTCCGCGGCGTCCAGCAGCGCCGGCCTTGCGTTGCGGCCGGTCACCACGACATGCAGCATCGGCGGACGCCGGGCGATCGCATCGAGCACAGTATCGAGCTCGAGATAGCCGTAGCGCAGGGCGATATTGAGTTCATCCAGCACCAGCAAAGAAAGATCGCTGCGCGCCAGCAAGCCGCGCGCGGTGTCCCAGGCCTGCGCGCAGGCGGCGATGTCGCGGTCGCGATCCTGCGTCTCCCAGGTAAAGCCCTCGCCCATCGTGTGCCATTCGACCAACTCGCCGAAGCCTTCAAGCACACGCCGCTCGCCGGTGTCCCAGGCGCCCTTGATGAACTGCACCATTCCGGTGCGCCGGCCGCGTCCGACCATGCGCAGCATCAGGCCGAGGGCCGCGGTCGACTTGCCCTTGCCGGGGCCGGTATGCACGATCAGCAGGCCCTTGTGCGCGATGGTCTTGCCGGCCACCTCGTGATCCTGCACCGCCTTGCGATGTTCCATTTTCCGGCGATGCCGGTCGGCTGCCTCGTCCATCGTCAGGTCGCGGCCTGCTTGAGGACCAGCGGCAGTCCCGCCGCCACCAGCACCACGTGATCCGAGAGGCGGGCCAGGCGCTGGTGCAGCAGCCCGGCTGCGTCGCAAAAGCGCCGGGCGAGGGCGTTCTCCGGCACGATGCCGAGGCCGACCTCGCTCGCCACCAGCACCGTCGGCGCGCCGCGCCGGCCGAGGGCTGCCTCGAGCCGCGCGGTTGCCCCGGCCACGTCGTGCTCGCCGAGCAGCAGGTTGGTCAGCCACAGGGTCAGGCAGTCTACCAGCGCCGGCATCGCGCCGGCGTCCTCGAGTGCCTCGCCCAGCGCCAGCGGCACCTCGACGGTCTGCCAGCCGCCGGCGCGCCGGGCCCGGTGGGCGGCAATACGCGCCCGCATCTCGTCGTCCCGGGCCTGCCCGGTCGCGACGTACAGCCAGGGCGCCGGGGCTGCCGCCAGCACGGTCTCGGCATACGCGCTCTTCCCCGAGCGTGCGCCGCCGAGGACGAGGGTGAGGCGCGACACCGGGGCAAGGCGCGAAACTGGGGGGGCTGGCAAGAGGCTGGCTTTGACCGGGCGAGGAGCTGAAGCCTAGTCTTAGCATGCCGGGCCGACGAGGCCATGCAGCCCCGGAGCGTCACCACCAGCCGATGACCGAAGCGATCCTGCATGTCTGCACCACCTGCCGCGCCGGCCGCGAGGTCCGCGAGGGCGATGCCACGCCCGGGGCGCTGCTCCATGCCCACCTGCGCGCCCTGGCCCGGGCGCGCGAGGATGCACGGGTGCGCGTGCATGAAGCGAAATGCCTGGCCAACTGCGCTGGCGGCTGTTCGGCGGCGATCGCCATGCCGGGCAAGTGGAGCTACCTGCTCGGCGGCCTGGATCTGGAGAATGCGTCCGACCTGCTCGACTTCGCTGCGATCTACGCCGCATCCTTGACCGGTGTGGTGATGCCCTCGCGGCGTCCGCCGGCGCTCGCCACCATGGTGCACGGCCGCATCCCGGCGCTGCCCCAGCTGACTGGACACGATTGAATGAGCCTGGTTTCGGCCACCATCATCACCGGCTTTCTCGGCGCCGGAAAGACCACGCTGCTGCGTCATGTGCTGGAGCATGGGAACGGCCGTCGCATCGCGGTGATCGTCAACGAGTTCGGCGCGCTGGGCATCGATGGCGACACGCTGCGCAGTTGCGGCATCGTGGGCTGCACCGACGACGACGTGATCGAGCTGGCGAACGGTTGCCTGTGCTGCACGGTCGCCGACGATTTCCTGCCGACGATGGAGCGCCTGCTCGACCGCGCGAACCCGCCCGAGCATGTGGTGATCGAGACCTCCGGGCTCGCCCTGCCGAAGCCGCTGCTGCGCGCGTTCAACTGGCCCAGCATCCGCACCCGCATGACGGTGGACGGCGTGATCACCGTGGTCGATGCGCCGGCGGCGGCGGCCGGCCGGTTCGCCGACGATCCGCAGGCGGTGGCCCGCCAGCGCGCCGAGGACCCGTCGCTCGACCACGACAACCCGCTGTCCGAGGTGTACGAGGACCAGCTGCTGTCCGCCGATCTCGTGGTGCTGAACAAGACCGACCTGCTCGACGACGCGCAATGCGCAGCGCTGGAAAGCGGCATCGCCGCTGCGATCCCGCGCGCGGTGAAAATCCTGCGCGCCAGCGAGGGGCGCATCGATCCGGCGGTGCTGCTCGGTTTGCAGGCGTCGGCGCAGGACGATCTCGACGCGCGGCCGTCGCACCATGATCTCGATGCCGACCACGAGCACGACGATTTCGAGAGTTTCGTCGTGGATGTCGGCGAAATCGGCGCCCCGGAGCATCTGGTGGCCAGGCTGGCGCAGGTCGCGGCCGAGCACGACATCCTGCGCATGAAGGGGTTCGTCGCTGTGCGCGGCAAGCCGCGGCGGCTCGCGGTGCAGGGCGTCGGCGCGCGGTTCCGGCACCAGTTCGACCGAACCTGGAACCCGGGCGAGCCACGCGACGGCCACATCGTGGTGATCGGCTGCCGCGGCCTCGACCGGCCGGCGATCGAGCGGGCGTTGTCGGCCGCGTCGCTGCAGCCGGCCTGAGGCAACCCCGTTGCACCTGCTGGTCCGCGAGAGCCGGACGCTCGACGAGGCCGAGGCGGCCTACGACCCCGGTCCCTCCGCGGCGCCGCTGCTGTTCCTGTCGTTCTCGGACAGCGACCTCGGCGCCTGGTCCCAGGCGGCGCAACAGGCTGCGCAACGGGCCGCGCCGCCACGCGCACCGGCGCCGGCGGTCAGGCTGGAGAGCCTGGCGCGGCTGCGGCATCCGATGTCGGTGGACCTGCTGGTCGAGCAGGTGGTCGCCCCTGCGCGCTGCGTGGTGATCCGGCTGCTCGGCGGCCTCGACTACTGGCGCTACGGTGTCGAGGAGGTCGCGTCGCACTGCCGGGCGCACGGCATCGCCCTGCTGCTGCTGCCCGGCTGCGAGCGGCGTGATCCGCGGCTGGCCGAGTGGAGCACCGTCGATGCGGCGACGTGGGCGCGCATGGACGGGTTCCTGCGCCAGGGCGGTCCGCGCAACGCAGCCTGCGCGCTGGCACTGGCGGCCCATCTCGCGGGGCTCGGGGCGGATGACGGGGCCGAACCGGAGCCGCTGCCGGAAGCCGGCGAGTTCCCGTTGCCCGGCCTGCAGCGCGAGGGCGCACCGCTCGCGGCGATCCTGTTCTACCGTTCGCACCTGGCCTCCGGCGACACGCACGCGGTGCGGGCCCTCGCCGAGGCGCTGCATGCGCGTGGCCTGTCGGTGCGCGCGCTGTTTGCCAGCAGCCTCAAGCAGGCGGAGGCGGCGTCGCTCGTCGGGCAGCGGCTGCTGGCGTGGCGGCCGGCGGTGATCCTGAGTGCCACCGCGTTTTCCGCCAAAGACGCCGCCAGCGGCACCTCGCCGCTGGATCGGGCCGGGGTGCCGGTGCTGCAGGTCGTGCTGGCGGTCGGCGCGCGAGAGGCGTGGCTGGCGAGCAGCCGCGGGCTATCGCAGACCGACCTCGCCATGCAGGTGGTGCTGCCGGAGCTGGACGGCCGGCTGCTCACCGGCGCGATCTCGTTCAAGGCGGCCGAGGGGGATCAGTGCGAACCGGGTACTGGCCGCACGATCAACCGGCCGGATGCGGACGGCATCGCACTCGCTGCCGACCGCGCCGCCGGCTGGGCTCGCCTGGGCGCCAGCCGTCCGGGTGAGCGCCGCGTCGCCATCGTGCTGTCCGACTATCCCGGCATCGGCGGGCAGCAGGCGCACGCGGTCGGGCTGGACAGCTTCGCCAGCCTGCGCTCGATCCTCGGCCGCCTGCACGATGCGTCCTACGCCGTGCCGCGACCCCCCGATGCCGCCACCCTCGCGGCCGTGGTGTGCCAGGAGGCACCGGCACGGTTCATCACGCTAGCCGAGTACGGCGCATTGCGCCGGACCCTGCCGGACACCCTGAACGACGCGCTCGACACCGCATGGGGCGCGCCGGACACCGATCCCGCCTGCGTCGATGGCGGCTTCCAACTGCGCCACCTGCGGCTGGGCAACGTCGTCGTGGCGGTGCAGCCAGACCGTGGCAGCCGCACCGACCGCAGGGGCGGCTACCATGATGCCGACAGCCCGCCGCGCCACGCCTACGTCGCCTTCATGCTCTGGCTGCGTCTGTCACTGGATGCGCACGCGATGCTGCATCTCGGCACGCACGGCACCCTGGAATGGCTGCCCGGCAAGGCGGCGGCGTTGTCGGCTGCGTGCTGGCCGGTCGCCCTGCTGCGCGGCCTGCCGGTGATCTATCCGTTCATCGTGAACAATCCCGGCGAGGCCGCGGTGGCGCGGCGGCGGCTCGGCGCGGTCTGCATCGGCCATCTGACGCCGCCGCTGGGTGCGGCGCGCCCGGGCGAGGCGGCGCGGGTCCTGGAGCGGCTGATCGACGACTATGCCGCCGCCGACGGGCTGGACCGCAGGCGCGGCGCCATGCTCCGCGGCGAGATCCTGACCCGCGCCGGCGACCTCGGCCTGCTCGCCGAGAGCGGCGCCGACCGCGAGCCCGACGACGACCAGGCGCTGGCCCGGCTCGATGCCTGGCTATGCGACGTAAAGGAGCTGCAGATACGCGACGGGCTGCACGTGTTCGGCGAGCCGCCGGCCTCGCTCCCGGCGTTGCGTGATGGCCTGCTCGCCGGCAACCCGGGTGCCGACCCGGTGCTGCTCGAGGCCGCCGTCGCCGCCTCGGCGCAAGGCGAGGCGGCGTCGCTGCTGGCGGCGCTGGACGCAAGCTTCGTGCCGGCCGGGCCGGCCGGTGCCCCGAGTCGCGGCCGGCTCGACGTGCTGCCGACCGGGCGCAACCTCTATGCGATCGATCCGCGCGCGGTGCCGACCCCGGGTGCGATGGTGCTGGCGGCCGGGATGGCGTCGCTGCTGCTCGAGCGGCACCGCCGGGAGAGCGGCGAGGAGCTGTCCTCGCTGGTGATCGATTTGTGGGGCAGCACCACGCTGCGCACCGGCGGCGAGGATTTCGCCCTGGCCCTGGTGCTGATCGGGGCCACGCCGCTCTGGCATGCGGCCTCGGGCCGCATCACCGGCATCGAGATCGTGCCGCTGGCGCTGCTCGACCGCCCGCGCGTCGATGTGACGCTGCGCATCTCGGGCCTGTTCCGCGACAGCTTCGAGGCGCAGATCCGGCTGTTCGACGAAGCGGTGCGGGCGGTGGCAAAGCGAGGCGAGAGCCCCGAGTTCAACCCGCTGGCGGCCCTCGGCGAGGCGGCGCCGGCGCGCATCTTCGGCCCGGCGGCGGGGGCGTATGGCGCCGGCACCGCAACCCTGCTCGGCGATGCCGGTCGCGAGGCGATCGGGCAGGCCTATCTCGACGCCTCCTCCACCGCCTATACCGGTGCCGACATCGCCGCCTTGCGTCCCGACGGAGGTGGGCCTGCCGGGGATTTTGCCGCCAGGGTCGCCGCCAGCCAGGCGCTGCTGCACCAGCAGGACCATGCCGAGACCGACCTGCTCGACAGTCCGGACTACGCGGCGCACGAGGGCGGTTTTGCCGCCGCTGCCGCGCTGCTCGGCAATGCGCCCGTCTTGTATCACGCCGACAGCACCCGGCCGGACACGCCCAGGCTACGCCACGTCGCCGAGGAGGTGGCGCGCGTCGTGCGCGGCCGGCTGGCCAATCCGGACTGGATCGCCGGCATGATGCGGCACGGCTATCGCGGCGCCGCCGAGATCGCCCGAGGCCTCGCCGGGCTGCACGGGTTCGGGCGCACGCTGCCCGAGCGGCTCGACCGCCAGTACGAGCTGGTGTTCGCAGCCACGCTGGCCGATCCCGCGGTCGACGACTTCCTGCACCGGAGCAATCCGGCTGCCCGGGAGGACATGCGGGCACGCTTCAGGGATGCGATCGCGCTCGGGCTGTGGCAGCCGCGTGCCAACTCCGTGATCGACGCGCTGCAGCCCGAGCCCGGCGCAGTCGGTTTTGGCGCCATTACGGAACAATGCTAGGTTAGTGCCGTTGATTTTTCGGACCGACGGTCCGGGAGCCTCTCCCAGTCGAGACGGAGTGCGTGATGGGTGTTTCCCTGAGTGCGCGGCGTGAGCGGAACCCGGCGGCCGGTATCGTCATCCGGCGGATTTCGCCCGCCGACCTTGTCGCGGCCTTGCGTGACGGCTTCGACGATTTCCGACAGGTGCCGACCCAGCTCGCCTTCATCTGCGTGATCTACCCGGTGGTCGCCATCCTCGCCGCCAAGCTCACCGCCGGCTATCGGGTGCTGCCGCTGTTCTATCCGATGGCGACCGGCTTCGCCCTCGTCGGGCCGGTCGCGGCACTCGGGATGTACGAGATCAGCCGGCGGCGCGAACGCAACCTGCCGGTCTCCTGGCGCGACGCCTTCGCGGTCCTGCGGTCGAACTCCCTGCCGCACATCATCCAGATGGCGCTGGTGCTTCTGGTCATATTCATGCTGTGGATGGTGGTGGCGCGGTCGACCTATACGGCGCTGTTCGACGAGGACAGCATGAACTCGATGTCCGAGATGCTGTATCAGATGGTCAGCGGTGCCGGCATTGCCCTGATCGTTCTCGGCAACTTCATGGGTCTGCTGTTCGCGATCCTGACGCTGTCGATCAGCGTCGTCTCGTTCCCGATGATACTTGACCGTAACGTCGACGTCGCCACCGCGATACGCACCTCGCTTGCCGCCATGGCGCGCAACCCGGCGACGATGCTGCTGTGGGGCCTGATCGTCGCCGTCTTGCTGCTGCTCGGCGGCCTGCTGCTGTTCGTGGGGCTCGCGGTGGTGATCCCGGTGCTCGGGCACGCGACCTGGCACCTCTATCGCCGGCTGATCGAGGCGCCGCCGATCCCGGTCCGTCGGCCCTGAGGCAGACTCGCCGGGCGTGTTGTTGTCCTCGCGGTGGATTGCTGCTATCGAGCAAGTATTCGTCCGCAACGCGAACGTGATGTGGGTCAGGGTTCTCCGCCAGGGTGGCGGTCCGATCGACGTCATCATGCCGCTGGTCGAGATGAATTCTATGTTTTTATTCAAGTTCGATAGGATCCAGCTTGCCTGATAAGCTTGTCTTGCGCGGCGCATCCCCCGAGGACGCCGCGTCCGAAACCGCCTTGTCCGAGGAAGGCGTCCGCCAGGCGTTGGCCCGCCTCGGACGCGGCGCCAGCCACGACGACGCCGAGGCGCGCCGCCCGGAGCCGGGGCGCGATTCGCTGGACCCGTTCCGCCCAGGAAGTGTCGGCCACGGCGGCGGCCACGGCGGCGGTCAGAACGGCGGCAACCAGCGCCGCGCCGCGGCGCCGATGCACAAGCTCAAACGGCCGGCCTTTGTCCAGGATGGCGATGTCGTCGTCGAATATGCCGGGCGCGACCGGCCCGGATATCACGACATCAGCGACCAGGGCCGGGCCGACCAGGGCCGCTCGGCGCTCGATGCGCTGCGCGACGAGCTGGCGCGCGAGCGGCGGGTTCGCGAGGAGGCCGAGCGCTCGTTGCACGAGACACGGCTCGCCTTGCAGGGCCTGCAGACCCGTCTGGCGCATCTGGAACTCGACCTGAACGAGGCGCGGTCGGCGGCCCGGGCGGCGCAGGACGACGCGGGTCCTATGGCCGTGGGGCGGGTCCAGGCCGCAGCGGCGGCACCGGCCGCGACCAGACCGGCGGCGCCCGAGCCTGCGTTGGTGCCGCGGCCCGAGGGTCCGGCCGCCGTTCGGGTGCCGAAGGTGCGCCGCCAGCAGGCCACGCCCCAGCAGGCCAAGTCCAGGGCCAGCACCCGGGAGCCGCAGCCCGTCAAGTGGTGGATCAAGAGCAAGGGCTGAGAGCCTGTTTGAAAACCCCTGATGCTGGATGAGAGCGGTCCGCAGGAAAGGCGCCCGGGCTTAGAAAGCGGGGGATCGCCAGCAGCACGCGTTTGCAAACAGGCTCTGAGAAATCGGCACCTGTTGAAGGCCGCGGCCGTGTGCTAGGTCGCGCGGCTGTGCAAGCCACGGATCAACCATGCCCGAGATGACATCGAACGGTCCTGCAGACGCGGCGCGGGCCGCGACCGGCATCCAGGGCCCCGACGACAGTCCCCACGTCTTCAGTCCCGACGTCTTCGCGCAGCGCGCGGCGACGCCGGAGCGGCGCATGGGTGCGGCGGCCTGAGCGCGGGGTTGCCCGGGGTGTCGCAGCACGTCGCCATCCTTGCCCCGCACGGACGCGATGCCGGCATCATCGGCCAGGTGCTGCAGCGTGCCGGCGTCGCGGGCATCGTCTGCGCCGACCTCGCCGCCCTGCGCGCCAGCCTCGACGGCGAGATCGGCGGGGTCGTGGTGACCGAGGAGACGCTGCTCGGTGCCGATCTGCGGCCGGTGCTCGACTGGATCGCCGGGCAGCTGCCGTGGTCGGACCTGGGGTTCATCGTGCTGGCGACGCGACAGTCCGGCCCGCGTTCGGCCACATCGGCCACGATCCTCGGCCAGCTTGGCAACGTCGTGCTGCTCGAGGGGCCGATCAATGCGGAAACCCTGGCCAGCGCGGTCGGATCCGCGCTGCGGGCGCGTCGCCGGCAGTACCAGGCGCGCGACCTGCTGCTCGGACGCGAGCAGAGTGCCGCCGCCTTGCTGCAGCTCAACGAGACCCTCGAACAGCGCGTCCGGCAGCGCACCGGCGAACTTGAGGCGGCGCGCGAGACGCTGGCGTTCGCGCTCGACAGCGCCGGCATGGGATCGTGGGACCTCGACCTGCGCACCGACACCGCCCGACGCTCGCGGCGGCACGACCACATCTTCGGCCTCGACCCGGAGTCCGAGGCGGGATCGCAACGAGATCAGGCCTGGCACGGCAGCCGGAGGCAGGC
Organism: Lichenicoccus sp.; assembly: GCF_965277665.1. GTDB lineage: Bacteria > Pseudomonadota > Alphaproteobacteria > Acetobacterales > Acetobacteraceae > Lichenicoccus. The sequence goes on along the minus strand of NZ_OZ255835.1, from coordinate 2,432,557 downwards.
ATGGGGCCGCTCCGCGTTCCTGCATCATGTCGTGGGCGAGGATCGTAACGCGGCCGCCGGCGCGTTCGACACGGCGCTCGGCAGCGGAACCCTGGAACTGGAATGCCGCATCACCCGCGGTGACGGCGCCATGCGCTGGATCGATGCGCGTGGTCGGGTCGAATATGCGCCGGGCGGCGAGCCGGTGCGCATGGCCGGCATCGTCATGGACACCACCGATCGCCGCCGCACCGAGGATGCGCTGCACCAGGCGCGGAAGATGGAGGCGATCGGGCAGCTGACCGGCGGCGTCGCGCACGATTTCAACAACCTGCTCACGGTGATCGTCGGCTGCCTCGACATGATGATCCGGCGTCCGGAGCGGACCGACCGGGTGGTGCGGCTGGCCGAGACGGCGATGATCGCGGCGCGTCGCGGCGAGCAGCTGACCCAGCAGTTGCTGGCGTTCTCGCGCCGGCAGATGGCGCGCCCGGAGACGCTCAACCCGAACCGACTGCTGCTCGAGTTCCATGCCCTGGCGCGGCGTGCCGCGGGCGAGGCGATCGACCTGCAGTTCGATCTCGACCCGGCGGCGGGTCCGGTGCGCGTCGATCCGGCGCAGTTCGAGTCCGCCGTGCTGAACCTGATCGTCAATGCCCGCGATGCGATGCCAGCGGGCGGCACGATCCGCTTGCAGTGCGGCAATGTGTACCTGGCGACCGAGGCCGTCGCCGTTCGCGGCATCGCGCCGGGGGCGTACGTGATGGTCTGCGTGACCGATACCGGCACCGGCCTCGAGCCGGGCACGTTGCACCGGGCGTTCGAGCCGTTCTTCACCACCAAGGAGGTCGGACGCGGTTCCGGCCTCGGCCTGAGCCAGGTCTATGGCTTCATGCGCAGCGCCGGCGGCGATGTCATGATCGACAGCACGCCCGGCGCCGGTACCAGTGTCAGGCTGTATTTCCCGCGCTCGGACGATGCGGTCGCCGAGGAGCGTCATGCCGCGACCAGCATGGTGCCGCTGCGCCGCGCCTGCAGCGGCGATACCGTGCTGCTGGTCGAGGATGACGAGCAGGTGCTCGGCATGGCGGTCGAGAGCCTCGAAGAGCTGCGCTACAAGGTCGTGGTGTCGCGCAATGCGAGCGAGGCGCTGGAACATCTGCGCGGCCCCGAACGGATCGACATCCTGTTCTCCGACGTGGTGATGCCCGGCGGCATGGATGGCGCCAGGCTCGCGGTCGATGCGCAGCAGCTTCGGCCCGGGCTGAAGGTCCTGCTGACCTCGGGCCCTGTCGGCGATGCCGGCGCGGGACAGACCATCGGCCAGGGCCTGCCGGTGCTGAACAAGCCGTACCGCCGCGACGAGCTGGCGCAGAAGCTGCGGGTCGTCCTGGGCGGGGCCTGAGGTGATGACAGGGCCTCCCGCCGCCGCGACGCCGCCCGGACAGCAGCTCCCGGGCGTGCGGGACATGCACCACGTCGCATTCGACGGCCGGCTCGTCATGCTCGGCCTGGGCAGCATCGGCCAGGGCGTGCTGCCGCTGATCCTGGCGCATATCGACATGCCCCGCGAGCGCATCACCATCGTCACCGCGGATGCGCGTGGCGGCGCGGTGGCGGCGGCACTCGGCATCCGCATCCTGGTGCAGCCGCTCGACCGGCGGAACTACCGCGCGGTGCTCGCTCCCCTGCTCGGCGCCGGCGATTTCCTGCTCAACCTGTCGGTCGACGTCTCCTCGGTCGCGCTGATCACGCTCTGCCGCGCGTGCGGCGCGCTCTATCTCGATACCTGCATCGAACCCTGGGCCGGCGGCTATACCGATCCCGCGCTGACGCCTTCGCAACGCTCCAACTACGCGCTGCGGGAGAGCGCGCTGGCGCTCGCGGCGGGCGGCAATTCCGGACCCACCGCGGTGGTGGGACACGGCGCCAATCCCGGCCTGGTCTCGCATTTCGTGAAGCAGGCGCTGCTCGAGATTGCGCACGATACCGGGGCGAAGAGCGACACTCCCGTCTCGCGCGCGGGATGGGCCGAGCTCGCGCAGCGGCTCGGCGTGCAGGCCATCCATATCGCCGAGCGGGACACGCAGGTCGGCAACGTCGCCAAGCGCCGCGGCGAGTTCGTCAACACCTGGTCGATCGACGGCTTCGTCGGCGAAGGCTGCCAGCCGGCGGAACTGGGCTGGGGTACCCATGAGGGCGCACTCCCCATCGACGGCCGCCGGCACGATTTTGGCTGCGATGCCGCGATCTACCTGATGCGGCCGGGTGCGTCGGTGCGGGTGCGCAGCTGGACTCCCCTCGAAGGCCCGTTCCACGGATTCCTGATCACCCACAACGAGTCGATCTCGATTGCCGACTACTACACGGTGCGCGATGGCCGCGATGTGCGATACCGTCCGACCGTGCACTACGCCTACAATCCGTGCGACGACGCGGTGCTGTCGATCCATGAGCTGGCCGGGCGCAACTGGCGCCTGCAGCCGACGCAGCGGCTGATGATGGACGAGATCACCGGCGGCATGGACGAGCTCGGCGTGCTGCTGCTCGGGCATTCGCGCGGGGCGTACTGGTATGGCTCGCGCCTTGCCATCGACGAGGCGCGCCGCCTGGTGCCGTACAACAACGCGACCAGCCTGCAGGTGACCGCCGCGGTGCTGGCCGGTCTGGTCTGGGCGATCGAAAACCCGGGCTGCGGACTGGTCGAGGCCGATGCGCTGGATCATGCGCGCATCCTGGACATCATGCGGCCCTATCTCGGAGACCTGGTCGGGGTCTATTCCGACTGGACGCCGCTGCTGGATCGCGCGCGGCTGTTCGCGGAGGATCTCGACCACGCGAGGCCGTTCCGATTCAGCAACATAAGGGTCTAGGCCCTTGCCGGCACTGCAGGTCGTCGATGCCGAGATCATCGTGTACCGGTTGTTCGACTTCGCCTATGCCGCCGACCTGGTGCGGGCCGAGGCGATCTGGCGCCAGCATACCGGCGCCAGCAGTGCCCGCAGAACCCTGCGCGTCACCTCGCCCAAGGCGATCTCCTACGACGTGCCACCCCTGGTGCTGCCGCTGGAACCGGTGCGGCTCACGCTCGCGGACGGCGAAGTGACCGCGACCGCGACGGCGCGCCTGTACGATTTCGGTGTACTCACCATCGCCTTCTCGGTGACCGCAGGTGGCTGCGACTGGCCCGGCTTCACCGACCGGCTCAACGCCGTTGACGCCGCGATCGGACCGAGCTCGCCGCATCCGGTCTGGAGCCGGATCAATGCGGAACTGCACGAGGTACTGGCATCGGCCTTGACGCGACCGGCGCGGTCGATCCTGCAGGAGGACTACCTGGTCGGCGTGGTCCGCGCCTTCGATGCGCCGATCGGCGCCGTGGCACTGATGGAACGCTGCGACCTGGTGCCGCTGCTGTCGGGCGAGAGGCGTGCGCTGTCGGAGGCCGCGCGCGCCGACCTGCTGCGCAAGCGCTTCTCGTACTATACCGACGATCTTGCGGTGCTGACCTGGGATCGTGCCTTCATCTACGAACCGCGTGGCGATTCCGACGTGCTGGATGTGATCGAGGTCGCGAACGCGCAGTTGCTGGAGATGCGCTACTATGACGAGCTGCTCGATGACGAGCTGCCCAGCATGTACGACCTGGTGGAAACCACCCATCGCATCGGCGGCCTGCTGAGCTCGCGCCGCTTTGCCAGCCTGGCACGGCGGCTGTACACGCTGGTCGCCGAAGTCACCGAGCTGACCGAGAAGGTCGACAACGCGCTGCAGGTCACCGAGGACGTCTATCTCGCGCGCATCTATACCGCAGCACTCGACCTGTTCCGTGTCGGCACCGTCAGCGCCGCGGTGGACCGCAAGCTTGCGATCATCCGCGATACCTACGCCGCCCTCTACGAGGAGGCCTCCAGCAGCCGCGCGGCGGCGATGGAGTTCATCATCGTGATCCTCATCCTGGCCGAGGTGCTGCTGGCGTTGATCCGGCACTGAGCGGTTTCGATACCTTGGGCCAGAACGGCTGCAGGGTCTTGAACCGCTGCCATTGCGCCGCCAGCGTATCGAGGTTGACGAGCTCCTCGCGGGCCTGCCAGCCGATCACCACGCCGATGGCCTGGTGGATGCCGCCGGCGCTGCCCCGACCGCCGAGTTGCACCAGCAGGGGCCTGGTCTCGGCGGCGTCATGGTCGAGGCCGAGCGCCTCCTGCAGGCGGCTCAGCCGTCGCACGAAACGATGCGCGCGACCCGAGGCCTCGAACAGCGGCAGGAAGAACTCGATGGCGTAGCGCAGCTTCTTCAGCGTGATGCGCAGCTGGTGACGCTCGGTGGCCGACAGGCGCCTGAAGTGCGCGCCCTGCCTGAGCGCCTTGCGATGCAGGCGGCCCAGCATGCCGGCGGCCACCAGTGAAGCGGGATCCGCCAGCAGCGCCAGCCCGTCCGGGGTGACCTCGTTGCGCCAGCCGCGCCGCGCCGCCCACTGGCCCAGGGTGAGCTGGAAGCGGCTGAAGCGCGGCGCCGTGATCAACGCCGTGACGGTCCGGTAGGCGCGCGCGCGCGGCGCCTCGGCCGCCTGCCGCAGCGCCTGGAAATCCGGGCCGCCGCGGGGCGCCCGGGTGCGTTGCGTCAGGGTGTCGTTCAAGGTGCTGGCCAGGAAGACATCCCAGCCCCGCGCCGGGCCGAGCTGAGCGGCAGCCCACTTCGCCTCGCGAGCCAGGCTTGCCATGGTGCCGGACGGCAGGTCGCGGCGCAGCAGCGACAGCGCCGAGCGCACACGGCGCAGCGCGACGCGCATCTGGTGCACGCCATCCGGCGTGCGGGCGTTTTGCGCGACGCCCTGGTTGGCCTGCAGATGCGTCTGGCATGCAGCGAGGATGGCCGCGATCGCATCGTCCATCGCCAGCGCCGGCGTCAGGCTCGAGGCGGTCGCCTTTGCCGCCCGCAGGTGGGTTTGGGTGGCCAGCGCGTAGCCGAGCAGGGCCGTGCTGTCGGCGCCGATCCGCAGCGGCGCCACGTCGAGCAGCCGCAGCGCGACCTCGTACAGCGCCGATGCCTCGCCGGCGTGCAGCACCAGGCCGATCCGGTCGATGCCTTGGTGCCGGCCCTGGGCCTCGATGCCGCCATCCTCGAAGACGACATCGACCAGGGAACCGGGGACCAGGGAGTCGGGGGCCAAGGCGTCCGGCATCGCGAGCCGGCGCGTGTGGCGGCGTATCCTGGCTGTGCAGACCAGCGCCAGCGGACCGCGCAGCAGCGCCTCGCGCACCGCCGGCGGCAGCCAGTCGGCCTGCAGGGCCCCGAGATCGGCCAGGTCCGGCAGAGCGCTCGCCACGCTGCACGACCAGGTGCCGGACGCTGCACTCGCCTGGCTCGCGCGCCCCGACAGCGTCTGGATGAAGCGGCGGCCGAGCGTCCGCACCCGCAACGACAGATTTCCCCTGAACAACAAGCGGTCCGGCGTGTCGTAGTACGTGGTCTCGATGCGTCGCGTGATGCCGGCGTTGCGGGCGTGCCGGGCGATCACCGGCGCACGCCGCAGCAACGCGACGCTCTCCGGGTCCGGTTGCAGCCACAGGCGCCGCGGTTCGGCCTTGGCCGCTGGCGCCGCCTGGGACGCAACCGGGACGTCCTGCGCCGCAGTGCTCTGTGGGTCGGTCGGTTCAGAATTGGCCCGCGTGACCTGCATAAGTGCAAGTATGCCGCAAGGGAGCAGGGCCACAAGGCAGGGCCGACGCGGCAGCAATTTCGAGCCGGCGGTTTCCAATAAAAGACACCGACGGGGACAATGGTGCCGACACTCGGAATTGAACCGAGGACCTACTGATTACGAATCAGTTGCTCTACCCCTGAGCTATGTCGGCAGACTGCATGCGCCCTATACAAAACCAGGGCCGTTGCTGCAACCTGAACACCGGTCATCGCCTGTTGATGATTGCCTGGCATACTGCTTGTCGACCCCGATGCCCCGCATTATCTGCCCGGGCGTACATCCTTGGAGGCCCCCGGTGCCTGAACTGATCCGCCAAGCCGGCATCCTCCTGCCGTGAGCACCGCCACCGCTAGGATGCGCGCCCTGCTCGGGGTGCCCGGATCGACCCTGCGCGGGCTGCCGCAGCTCTGCGAGTGCCACGGCTGCGGCCTGGTGCAGCGCTCGCGGGACCTGCAGCCCGGACAGATCATGCATTGCGAGCGCTGCGACACCAAGCTTGGCGTCCGTCGTAGCAATCCGCCGATCGCGACCCCGCTGGCCTTCTGCCTCACCTCCGCGGTGCTCTACCTGCTGAGCATCACGCAGCCCGTGCTGACCATCAGCATCTACGGTCGCTCGCGCACCATCACCTTGTTCACCGGGCCGATCGAGTTGCTGCGTGACGGGTGGGGCATCGTCGGCGGCCTGATCGCGCTGGTCACCATCGTGCTGCCGGCGGTCGTCATCCTGCTCATGCTGGGCATCCTGTTCGGCGCCCTGCACCACCGGCTGCCCTTGCGGGTCACCGCGATGATGCGCTGGTACGACCGGTTGCGGCCCTGGTCGATGATCGAGGTCTATATGCTGGGCGTCCTGGTCGCCTACACCAAGCTGATCGACCTCGCCGACATCCAGGTCGGGGTCGCGGTGTATGCCCTGGCCGGCCTGATGCTGACCCTGGGGGTGACGGATTCCACGCTGGATACGGACGTGATCTGGTCGCGTCGCCGGGTGCGCCTTGCGCACCGCCACCCGGTGCATCGTCCCTTCGGACCGGAGATCGACATCCATGAGGTGCCGCCGCCGCCGGAGCACATGGTCTCGTGCCTGTCCTGCGGGCTGGTCTGCTGCTCGCCCACCAGGCTCTCCTGCGAGGAGTGCGTCGGAGCCTGTCCGCGCTGCGGCGCGAGGCTGTACCGCCGCAAGCCGGACAGCGTCAGGCGGACCATGGCGCTCATCTTCAGCGCCGTGGTGCTCTATCTGCCGGCCAACGTCCTCCCGGTGATGACCATCATCAAGCTCAACCGGGGCGGCGACCACACCATCCTGCAGGGTGTCGGCGAGTTATATGACGCGGGGATGCTGCCGCTCGCCCTGCTGGTGTTCTTCGCCAGCGTCACCGTGCCGGTGCTCAAGGTCCTGGGCCTGTGCGTAATGTGCTTTGCGACCTGGCGCGGATCGGCCAATCGCCTCGTGCTGCGGTCCAAGCTGTTCCGCATCATCGATTTCGTCGGGCGCTGGTCGATGATCGACGTGTTCATGATCTCCATCCTGGTGGCAGTGGTGCATTTCGATGCCCTGGCCAATGTCAATGCCGATGCCGGGATGATGTCTTTCGCCGCGGTCGTGATACTGACCATCTTTGCAGCCGACTGCTTCGACCCGAGGGTCATGTGGGACGCCGCCGGCCTGAACGGACCGGCCTTCGGGGAAACGCGGTCGCCAGCGCGCGCCGCAAGGGCGGAGCGAGCACAGGCGTGAGTGGGAATACAGGCGGTCCTCCGGGACGAGGAGAACCGGGGAACCAGGGCGCCCCCGGCGGTGGCGGCGTCGGCGGCGAGCCGCCTGCGAGCGGGAATGGCGGCGTGCCGGAGGCGGGGGCGCGGCCGACGCGCTTCTCCCTGATCTGGCTGATCCCGATCATCGTGGTGGCGATCGGGGCCTATCTCGGCTGGGAGACGATCTCGCGGCGCGGCCCCGAGATCACCATCCAGTTCGACAGTGCCGACGGCCTGACCGCCGGCCAGACCCAGGTCAAGCACAAGGCGGTCGGCCTCGGCACCGTCGAGGGGATCGAACTCAGCAGGGACCTGCAGCACGTCGACGTGCGCGTGCAGATGAGCTCGCGGTCGGCACCGATGCTCACCCGTAACGCCAAGTTCTGGGTGGTCCGGCCGCGCCTCAGCGGCGCCAGCGTCAGCGGCCTCGAGACCCTGGTGTCGGGCGCCTTCATCGCCATCGATCCCGGCAGGCCCGGCGCGGAGATCGGCGAGACGCGTTTCGAGGGCCTGGACTCGCCACCCGGCGTGCGGTCCGACGAGCCGGGCCAGACCTTCACCCTGATGACCGCCTCGCTCGGCTCGCTCGGCCAGGGGTCGCCGGTGTTCTTCCGCGACGTGCAGGCCGGCGAGGTGCTCGGCTACAAGCTGCCCGCGAACGGGCGCGGCCCGATCCCGGTGCAGGTGTTCGTCAAGCATCCCTATGACGGCTTCCTGCGGCGCGACACGCGCTTTTGGGACGTGTCCGGCCTGCGGGTGGATTTCGGCGGCAGCAGCGGGCTGCATCTCCAGGTCGAGAGCCTGCAGGCCCTGATCTCGGGCGGCGTGGCCTTCGGGCTGCCGAGCGAGCGCCGCAGCAAGCAGTCCGAGACGGCTCCGGGGGGCACGGTGTTCAAGCTCTACGAGAGCAGGCAGGCCGCCGACACCGCCGGCTACCATGAGCGGGTGCATGTCGTGACCTACCTGCGCAGTTCGGTGAAGGGACTCGATGCCGGCAGCCCGGTCGAGATGTTCGGCATCCAGGTCGGCGAGGTCACCGAGGTCAAGCTGCAGATCGACCAGAATACCGGCGATGCCCAGGTCCGGGTGGCGATGGAGGTGCAGCCCGAGCGGGTGCTGTCCGACCAGGAGATGCAGGGCAGCTCGATCCTCACCATCACCCAGGCGATGGTGAACCGGGGTCTCCGTGCGGAGACCGACACCGACAATCTGCTCACCGGCAGCGCGATGATCTCGCTGAGCTTCGTGCCCAAGGCGCAGCCGGAGAAGATCTCGCTCGAGGGCAACGCGATCGTGCTGCCGAGCCAGTCGGGCGGCATGGCCGGGATCATGGACAGCCTGTCGACGGTGTCGGCCAAGCTGGCCGCATTGCCGCTGTCGCAGATCGGCGACAGCCTGAGCAGCCTGCTGGCGCACGCGGATGCCACGGTGGCGAGCCCGCAGCTCAAGCAGGCGCTGGTCGAGCTCAACCAGACCTTGGCAAGCACCAACCACCTGGTGCAGAGCGCCGACCACGGCCTGACCCCGTTCCTGCAGCGGCTGCCGCAGATCTCCGGCCAGTTGCAGAAGGCGATCGACAACGCCAACGGCGCGCTGGCCACGTACGGCGGCAACTCCGATTTCCACAACAGCCTGCAGCGCACGCTCGACCAGCTCAGCGCCACGGCCCGTTCGGTCCGCTCGCTTACCGACTACCTGAACCGCCACCCCTCGTCGCTGATCTTCGGCCGGAGCAACCCATGAGACATCTGGCCCCAATTCTGCAGCATGGGGTCCAGCCGCACGGGGTCCAGCAGCAGGGGATCCGCCCCGCCCGGCATGCCGTCCGGCGCCGCGCCATGCTGGCTGGCATGCTGGGGGCAGCCATGCCGTTGCTGCTCGCCGGATGCGGCGGGTCGGAGCCGAGCTACTACACGCTGGCATTCGTGCCCGGGCAACCGGGCGGCGGCGGCCCGCTGTCGGTCGAGGTGCGCACGCCGAGTGTCGCACCCAGCCTGCAGCGCGACCATATCGTGCGCAACGACGAGGACTACCGGCTGCGCACGGTCGAGGACGCCGCCTGGGCGGACGCGCTCGACGAGATGATCGGCCGCACGCTGGCCCTCGACCTGAGCCAGCGCCTGCCGGGCGCCGGCGTGTTCACCCAGGGCAGCGCGATCTCGACGACGCCGACGGCGCTGGTGGAACTCGACGTGCAGCGTTTCGCGGCCGACAGCGCTGGCCGCGCCGAACTGCAGGCGACGCTCTCGGTGCATCGCCCGGATAGCGGGCCGGCCGGCAGCCGCAGCCTGCATCTCACCCGGCAGCCGGATGGTCCCGGGACCGCCGCCCTGGTGGCCGCCCTCAGCACGCTGCTGGGACAGGCGTCCGATCAGGTCGCGGAGATGCTCCGGGCCATGCCGCCGGCGCCGCCACCGGCCTGACCGTTACGCTGCTTCAGGCCTGACGGCTCACACCTTCTCGACCTGCCCGTATTCCAGGTCCACTGGAGTGGACCGGCCGAAGATCGACACGCTGACCTTGAGGCGGCCCTTCTCCTCGTCGACATCCTCGACGGTGCCGTTGAAGCTGGTGAACGGACCGTCGGCGACACGCACCTGCTCGCCGATCTCGAACAGCACCGACGGACGCGGGCGTTCGACGCCTTCCTGGGTCTGCTTCATGATCCGCTCGGCCTCGGCCTCGCTGATCGGCGACGGGCGCATGCGCGTGCCCAGGAAGCCGGTGACCTTCGGCGTGTCCTTGACCAGATGCCAGGCATCGTCGGTCAGTTCCATCTTCACCAGCACGTAGCCGGGGAAGAACTTGCGCTCGGCGCTCACCTTCTGGCCGCGCCGGACCTCGAGCACTTCCTCGGACGGCACCAGCACCTCGTCGAAATGATCAGCCAGGCCCTTCTGCGCGGCCTGCTCCTTGATCTGCTGGGCGATCTTCTTCTCGAAACCCGAATAGACGTGGACGACGTACCAACGCTTCGCCATGACCTGCTCCTCAGCCCCCCAGGCCAAACAGGGCGCGCACGCCCAGGCCGATGATCTGGTCGACCGCAAAGAAGAAGATTGCGGTGATCGCCGCCATCGCCAGCACCAGGCCGGTGGTCACCAGCGTCTCACGGCGGGTCGGCCAGGTGACCTTGGTCGCCTCGGACCGCACCTCGCGGATGAATTTCGCAGGACTGACCGCCACGCCGCACCTTCCAGACACCAGACATCCGAACCCGTCCAGAGCGGGCGGGACCGTGGCCCATAACATTTCTGTTCCGGACAGGCGGCCAAGTGGCAGGGGCGGAGGGTCTCGAACCCGCAACCTCCGGTTTTGGAGACCGGCGCTCTAGCCAATTGAGCTACACCCCTGCATCGCCGCCTTCGCGGTCCCCTCCCACCCAAGCTGAGGGCTGGAAGAATGACCGCCTGAACCCGGCGCAGGGGGCGTAAAGAAGCTGAGCGGGGCGCAAAGTCAAGACCCCGGCGCGCGCATCAACGCCCATATGCCGGGCTGGGCGAGGGGCTTGCAGGCCCGTGCGGGGGGACGCTAGACAGAGGCCCGGCGGGAGCCCGGCGGAGTTCGCGCTTCGCTGCCGGTGCGGGCGTAGCATAGTGGTAATGCAGTAGCCTTCCAAGCTACCGAGGAGGGTTCGATTCCCTCCGCCCGCTCCAGGGCTCGCAGACAGGAGCGGCAGATGACAGCGACCAGGATTGCCGCGGCTTCGCGCCGCACGATGATGCTGGCGGTGGCCGCCGGAGTACTGGCCGGCTGCTCGTCGTTCAGCGGCGGGTCGCAGCCGGCCCAGCCGGTCTATGTCGTGCTGCCGTCGGGCGAAAAGGTCCCAGCCTGTTCGGACGGCACCGCGCCGCCCTGCACCTCCCGGTGACGCGCCGCCGGCTCAGCGACCGCACTCGGCAACCCTGCCGACCCGATGCATGACCTGGCCGGCGAGCACGACGCCGGATGCATCGATCGGCACGCCCGCCGCGTGCAGCATCGCGGCGGTCCACGCGTTGCACGTGTATGCCATGCCATAGCCGTGGGTTGACGCGTAGAACAACGTGCCGTGCCAGGGCCGTGCCGCGATGCGCGTCGGCTGCCCGGCCCGGTCATGGTCGATGCCGGCCCAGATGGCGCCGGCCAGGTGCGGCACCTCGCCCGGTTGCAGCGCCAGCGTCACCGTCCGGACCGGGGATGCGTAGGCGATCGCCGCCGGCGCCGAGAGCGCTTCCACCTGGATGGCGCCGGGTCCCGGGAACGGGCCGAGCAGCCATTCGCTGAGATCATTCGCCGGCGCGATCATGAACGTCCGCTTGCCGAAGCCGAACACGTAGGTCGAGCCGCCCGGGAAGATCCGCCGGAAGATGCCCAGGCCCCCGGTCAGCTCGCGGGCGGGCAGCGCCAGGGCGGTATGCCAGCCCGAATCGACGATCGTGACCTCGTCGCGCAGCGCCGGCAGGCACCGCGTCGGCAGGGCGGCGGGGGAGCCGGCCGCGCACCCGGCCAGCAACAAGAGCAGCAAAGCGACGCCGGCACGGGCGCGTGCGTCGCGCGTCTTCGACGCTACCCTGGGTCCGGCGCGGCCGCCTGCACCAGCTGCCGGACCAGCTCGATCAGCTGCCGCGGCAGGTAGGGTTTCCGCAGCACCCCGTAGCCGTCTTCGCTTTCCCATTGCTCCCGGAAGACCTCCGGGCGGCCGGAGACGATCACGACCGGGAGCCGCGGCCAGACCTTGCGCATCCGGCGCGCGACGCCGGCGCCGTCGATCCGGCCCGGCATGTGGAAGTCCGTCACCAGCGCCGAGAACGGGCAGGGCGCATCACGGATCAACTCGACGGCCCGGTCTCCGCTCTCCGCCTGCATCACCTCGAAGCCGGCCTCCTGCAGGCTCTCGGTCATGACCTCCCGGATGAGAGGTTCGTCTTCGACGAGCAGGATACACACGCTTGGGTAAGCCTCGAGGCGGTCGGGTTCGCTGCTACAACTTGCGATGGAGCGCCGGGTTCGCTTCAGGACGCCGCCGATTTCTTGCGTTTCGCCGCCTGCTCGGACCGCGCCTGCCACAGCGCCATGTCGGCCTCCTTGGCAAACATCACCCGGACGCCTCGACCACCCTGGCTGACCCGTATCTTGCCGCCGTTGGTCGCCTTGTGGCCGGCAACCCATTCCAGGAATTCCGGATCCTCGCTTGTGCGGCCCTCGAACTCCAGGACGCCGGCAATCTCTTCCTCTTTGCGACGCTTGACCATCTTCAGATGCCTCCTGCACGTGCTGCGCGAACCGGACGCGCGGAAAAGGCCCCCTGCATGACAGAGGACCGTGGTCGATCCGGCCTTGAATGACTTGCGACCCCGGAGCCGGAAGCGGCGTCAGGCAACCCACGGCTGCGAAATCCAGCACGGCTCATATGGCCCGACTGGCGACGAATTGGAATGCCCCAGCGCCACGCCACGCCGCGCGCAAGCATCCGTGAGCGGCATCCGATCACAGGGAATCGCTTCGCGACGCCATCTGTCGGATAAAGCTGCTCTATCAGACGACAGGCAGAAGGACACGCCGACATGGCACAGCCCGCACCGGACGCCGGCAAGGAATACGACCACGAGACCAAGCCGGGGCAGGAGGAGAACAAGCGCCGCCGGACCGCGTCGCATGGCGGCTTCCCGACCACCCCGCCGGAGACGGCGTCTGATGAGCCGGGCAGCGCGGACATCGACGGCGCCCGGGAGAGGCTCACTCCGCGGACAGAGTGACCGACAGCGCAGAAAGCCGCGTCGGATTGCCGGCGTGGCGTATTCCCGGACGGTCTCAGGCGCGCAGGCGTTCGATGGTGGCGGCCAGTTCCTTCATCCGGTACGGCTTGCGCAGGATGGTGATGCCGCCGGAGATCGCTTCGGCGAAGTCGCTGGTTTCCGCATAGCCGGTCACCAGCAGGCAGGGCAGCTGCGGATGCGACAGGTGCGCGTGGCGGATGAACTCGATGCCGTTCATCTCCGGCATCGAGAAGTCGGTCACCACCAGATCGAGCTCCAGCCCGCTATGCAGGATGTCCAGTCCGAGCTTGGCGCTTTCCGCCGCGACGACATCGAATCCGAGGGCCCGCAGCGTCTCGACCGTGACCTCGCGCACGTCGGGATCGTCGTCGATCACCAGCAGCCTGGCGTCGGTCGGTTGCACGTCCGCAGGCGGCGTGACCGCAACGGACTGGTCCGCAACGGACTGCGGCACCGGGGCCGCGAGAGGAGCATGCAGGGCACGCGGCAGCAGCAGGCTGACGCAGGTGCCGCGACCGGCCCGGCTGGTCAGGATCGTGGTGCCCCCGAGTTGCTTGGACAGGCCATAGACCTGGCTCAGCCCGAGGCCGGTGCTCTTGCCGATCGTGCTGGTGGTATAGAACGGCTCGAAGGCACGCGCCGCGACCTCGGCACTCATGCCGCTGCCATCGTCCTGCACGGCCACGCAGGTGTAGTCGCCGGGATCGAGGTCGCCGGGCAGCCCGTCCGAGCCGGCAGGGACATTGCGGGTGCTGATCTCGATCACGCCGCCGCCCGGCATCGCGTGGCTGGCATTCACCGCGAGGTTGAGCAGGGCCATCTCGAACTGGGTCGCGTCCAGCATCACCGGCCAGAGGCCTGCCGCCAGCGTCAGCCTGACCTCGATGGCGGCACCCACGGTGCGCCTGATCAGGGCGGCGAAGTCGGTGCTCAGCCGGTTGAGGTCGCACGACTCGCGGCGCAGCGGCTGCTTGCGCGCAAACGACAGCAGGTGGTCGGTCAACTTGGCGCCGCGCTCGGCCGCCTGCTGCGCGTTGCGGAGGAATTTCTTGACGGCCGGATCGGTCGCGCGCGCCTGCGCCAGCTCGAGATTGCCCAGCACGGCGGCCAGCACGTTGTTGAAGTCGTGCGCCACCCCGCCGGTCAGTTGCCCGATCGCCTCCATCTTCTGCGCCTGCTGCAGGATCGCGCCGGTGCGCTGGCGCTCCTGCGTCTCGGCTTCCAGCACCTGTGAGCGCTGCTGCACCTTGTGCTCCAGGCTCTCGCTCAGTTCGCGGTAGTGCTCGTGCCAGGCCCGCTCCGACTTCGACCGGTGCGCGGCCTCCGCCTCGATGGCCTGCCGCAAATCGTGGGCGAGCGTCTCGTCGGCGGCGGTCCACGGATCGGACTGGCCGGTGGTGGTCTGGGTCCAGGCGGCAAAGCTGGCCCGCGGGGCAAGCCGGCCGCTGACCGGGTCGATCTCGGCATGCTGATCGGGATTGCCGGCCCAGGTCACCGTGCGCGATTGCTCCTGACGCAGCCACAGGATGACGTCCTTGCCGAGCGGGGAGAGCTCGAGCAGCAGCGCACCGCTGGCGACCGGCGCGTAGGGCGCGAATTGCGGATGCCGCAGTCCGAGATCGCCGATGGCGATCGGATCGCCGTTGCCGTGCGGCGTCGCCTGCAGGGCTGCGATGATCTGCTCGCCGACGCCGGCGTCCGGCGTGCGTCCAAAGCAGCGGCAGACACCGCCGACCCGAACCACCGCGCCGGTGGCTCCGACCAGATGCAGCAGCGCCGCCTGCGCCTTGGCCAGTGCGTCGCCGAGCGGCACCGGCGCCGCAAGCTGGTCCAGGATGGCGCGCAAGGTCGACTGCCGATTGGTCCGCGAGGCGAAGATCTCCGCATCGTGCAGGCTGCCGAGCAGCAGCGACACCACCTGTCCGACCATGTCGACCACCGCGCGCAGTTCCGGCCCGGCGATGTGCGGGCTAGAGTGATGGCAGATGATCAGGCCCCAGAGGTCGGGACCATAGGTGAGCGCCACCGTCAGGCTGGCCGCGGTGCCCATGTTGCGCATGAACTCGCGGTGGATCGGCGAGACGCTGCGCAGCGCGCTGTAGGTGAGATCGAGCGGGGTCGCGTCCTCGATGCGCCGGCCGGTCAGCAGCGGCACCGGCACGTAGGCGGCGTCGGCCACCGCGCCCACGCGTTGCAGCATGTATTGGCGGCGGGCCTGCGGCGGGATGTCGGTCGTGGGATAGTGGTTGCCGAGCCACGGCTTGAGGTGCCGGGCGTGGAACTCCGAGACCACCGCGCCATCCCCGCTCTTGCCGAAGCGGTAGATCATCACCCGGTCGTAGCCGGTGATCGCGCGCAGGCCCTTGCTGGCAAGGGTGCAGAGCGCCGACTGGCTGGTGGCGCGCTTGAAGCTCTCCAGCACCGACTGGACCAGTTTCACCGACGGCTGCTGTCCGACATCGCTGCGCGCAGGCTCGATATCGACACAGATCCGGTCGCCGGAATGGAACCCGTTCAGATGCAGCACGCGGCCCTGCGCTGTCCCGGTCGACGGCGGCGCGTCGGTCTGCATGGTGCCCAGCGAAATCCGCTCGTACGGCTTGAGCCCGAGGACGGCTTCGAGCGCGGCCGGGCCGATGATCGTCGAGAGGTCACTCCCCAGCACCGCGGCGGGAGGACGTCCGAGGATGTCGGCGAGGTTGGCGCTGCAATGCGTCACCCGCAAGGACTGGATGCGCGCCGCCAGGACGGCGCCATGCGGCTGCGTGGCACCCGGGATATGGATGGGCTCGCGCTCGCAGAATTCCCGGTCGAGGCCCACCGGCGCCTTGCCGCCTGGCGCCTTGCCCCCTGGCAGCTGCGGCGGCAGGGTGAGTGGCACCGGGCCGTCCGGCACGCAAGGCTGTCGTGCAGGCGGCCCGGGCATCACGGCAGGGCCCAACCGCGCTGTCACGCGGCTCGCCGCTCGGTGGGAATGCGCTGCACGTGTTGCCTCGATCCAATAATCGATAGATCACTGTAAGTTAATTCGACGTTAAAACCTAAGTATTAGATCATCAATCGTCTGTGAACGCCGACCCTTGGTTTGTCGCGAAGCCATCCCCACTTCCACCCGGGCACGATCCCTTGTTCAAGGTAATCCCTGCATGCCCGACTATGCTTTCCCCAACGATGCTTTCATTGGCGCATCGGATGGCGCGCAGCCGGCGCCGGCGACTTTCCGCTTCGTCAACATCTATGCGCGGCTGCCCGAGCGGTTTTTCGCCCGTCTCGATCCGACGCCGGTGGCAACGCCGCAGCTGGTCTGCCTCAACGACGCGCTGGCCGTCGAGCTGGGGCTGGACCCGCAACGGCTGGCCAGTGCCGAGGGCGTGCTCGAACTGGCCGGAACCCGGGTTCCGGACGGCGCGGAGCCGCTCGCCATGGCCTATGCCGGCCACCAGTTCGGCAATTTCGTGCCGCAGCTCGGCGACGGTCGCGCGCTGCTGCTGGGCGAGGTGATCGATCGCGCCGGCGAGCGCCGCGACATCCAGCTCAAGGGCGCCGGCCCGACGCCGTTCTCGCGTCGCGGCGATGGGCGCGCAGCCCTTGGCCCGGCGCTGCGCGAGTTCATCGTCAGCGAGGCGATGGCCGCCCTCGGCATCCCCACGACGCGCTCGCTCGCCGTGGTTGCCACCGGCGAGACGATCATGCGCGAGCGGCCGTTGCCGGGCGCCGTGCTGACCCGGGTCGCGCGCAGCCATGTCCGCGTCGGCACCTTCCAGTATTTCGCAGTGCGCCGCGACACCGAGGGCCTGCGGGTGCTGGCCGACCATGTGATCGCGCGGCATTATCCGCAGGCCGCCGAGGCGGGCGCGGCCATCCAGCCCTATCGTGTGCTGCTGGACGCGGTGATCGCCCGCACCGCGCGGCTCATCGCCGACTGGCAGTCCGTCGGCTTCATCCATGGCGTGATGAACACCGACAACATGTCGGTCGCCGGCGAAACCATCGACTATGGCCCCTGTGCCTTCATGGACAGCTTCCACCCCGGCACCGTGTTCAGTTCGATCGACGCCGGCGGGCGTTACGCCTATGGCAACCAGCCGCAGATCGCGCACTGGAACATGGCGCGTCTGGCGGAGGCGATGCTGCCGCTGCTCGATCCGGACCCGTCGGTGTCAGTCGCGGTCGCCAACGAGGCGCTGGCCCGGTTTGCGGAGCTGTTCCAGACGGCCTGGGACGATGCGTTCCGGCGCAAGCTCGGCCTCGCGACGCCGCAAGAGGGTGACCGCGCCCTGGCGCACGACCTGCTGACCTGCATGGCCGCGCAGGAGGCCGATTTCACCCTGACCTTCCGGCGGCTTTGCGATGTGCGACCAGAGGATGTGGGACCAGAGGATGCGCCTGGTCCGCAAGCCCGGCCGGAACCGCCCGAGGCCTCCCTGCGCCACCTGTTCGCGGATCCGGCATGCCTGGACAGCTGGTTGCAGGCCTGGGGGCGCCGCCTTGCAGCCGAGGATACCGCGCCCGCCGACCGTCGCCGGAGCATGCGAGCCGCCAACCCGGCCTTCATTGCGCGCAACCATCGGGTCGAGGCGAGCCTGGCCGCCGCCGAGGCCGGCGATCGCGGGCCGCTCGATGAGCTCCTGTCGGTGCTGCGGCGGCCGTTCGACGACCAGCCCGACCGCGAGCGCTACGCGGCGCCGCCGCGGCCCGAGGAGGTGGTGCGCGCCACGTATTGCGGCACCTGATCCTCAGCGGCCGCCGTGACCGAAGCCACCGCCGCCATGGCCACCACCGAAGCCGCCGCCGCCGTAGCCGCCGCGGCCATAGCCCCCGCCGTAGCCGCCGCGTCCGTAGCCCCCACGTCCGTAGCCGCCGCGTCCATAGCCCCCGTAGCCGCGGCCATAGTAGCCGCCGAAGCCGTAGCCGAAGAACGGCGCCCCCCAGGTCCAGCCGCCATAGTAGGCCGGGTAGCCATAGCCATAGGCATTGTAGGCTCCAGGATAGCCATACCCGTAGCCGTACCCGCTGCCATAGTAGTAGCCGGGATATCCGTAGCCATAGCCGTACGGGGTGACGGTGCATCCCGTCGCGGCCAGCAACGCCGCGGCGGCCGCCAGCCCGCGCAGCCGGCGGCCGGCCCTCGAACCGCGGCCCGGCGATGCCGCAGCGGGGGATCGTGTTGATGACTGCATCACGCTCACTTCTGGAAAGATAGCGCCTGGACAGACAGCGCCTGGAAACACAACAACTCGAACAGGATAATGGTGCTGAAACGTAACGCGAACATTGCAGGCGGTCTCACTTCCAGGTGAGTTCCCGCCTAGGTGCGCTCACGTCGGCGCCAAGGCTAGTCGCCGCGCAGGTAGCGGATCGTATCGACCAGGCCCGCAACCGAAATCGGCGTCACCAGCATGCAGATCGCGAGCACCACGATCAGTACGGTCACGAGGTTGTCGCCGGGGGCGCCGCGCACCGGTTTTTCGCGACGTGGCTCGAAGTCGACACCGTCGAAGGGCATGCGTGGTCGTTCTCCCTCTGGCGCGCGCGCTACCCGCATGCGGCGCCCCGGGTTCCTGCGGCCAGCATTATAGTCCCCGACCGGCGATGCCGCAGCAAAATCAGGCGCCGGCACCTTTGCGTTGCGTTAACGAACGTGCGGCACGATCGCCTGGTTCGGTGCGTGGACAACGCGCCGATTGGGGACAGCCATGCCGGCCGCCGACAGCACGCGCGACATCACCCGTGCCTTCGCGTAGGCGCGCCAGCTGGTGGCACGGGGAGCGGACGACGCTGCCAAGGCCGCCTATCTCGATGTGTTGCAGCTGCAGCCGACGCACTGCCAGGCGCTGGTCGAGCTTGGTGCGCTCGCCCTGGCCAGCGGCCACCGTTCGGCCGCCCGCGCGGCCTGGCGCCAGGCCGCGCTGCACCATCCGTCGAGTGCGCTCGCGCAGACCGCCTTCGGCAACCTGCTGATCGAGGACGGCGACAGCGATGCCGGGCGCATGCGCTTTGCCCAGGCCCTGGCGTCGGCGCCGGACTACGCGCCGGCGCACCAGGGCATGGCAAGGCTGCTGGAGGCAGCCGGCGACGCGGCCGCGGCAGCGCAGGCCCGGCAACGCGGCTTCACCGGTCATGCGATCGGCCGGCGGCGCTACCGCGGCACCGGCGAGGGCATCGCACTGCTGCTGCTGGTCTCGGCGCGTGGCGGCAACGTCCCGGTCCGGCACTGGATCGACGACCGGCTCTATGCCGTCACCACGCTGTGCCCGGAGTTCCACCCCGAGGGCATGAAGCTGCCGCCGCACCGGCTCGTGATCAATGCGATCGGCGACGCCGAGCTGTGCGGAGCGGCGCTGGCCGCTGCCGGGCGGCTGCTCGCGGCGGCACGGGCGCCGGGGATCGATGCCGCGATGGCCAGGCCGGTGCTCAATCCTCCCCAGCGCGTGCGTCTGACCGGCCGGCTGGACAACGCATCGCGGCTGGCGCGGATCGAGGGCGTGATCGCGCCGCGCATGCTGCACCTGCCGCGTGCGTCGATCGCCGCGGCCGAGGCCCTCGGCTATCCGCTGCTGCTGCGTGTCCCGGGGCTGCATACCGGGCAGCATTGCGTGCGTGTCGCATCGCATGCGGCGCTGGCACCGGCGGCGGCGGCGCTGCCGGGCGACGACCTCCTGGCCATCGGCTGCCTCGATGCGCGCAGCCCGGACGGGCTCTGGCGCAAGTACCGGGTCATGGTCATCGGCGGCGCGCTCTATCCGCTGCATCTGGCGATCTCCGCGCAGTGGAAGGTGCACTACTTCACCGCTGCGATGGCGGACGACGCCGGCCATCGTGCCGAGGAGCATCGCTTCCTGCTCGACATGCCAGGCTGCATCGGCGCGCGCGCGATGGTGGCTCTGGCCGGGATCGCCGCCGCACTCGGGCTCGACTATGCCGGCATCGACTTTGCGCTTGCCGCGGACGGCTCGGTGCTGCTGTTCGAGGCGAACGCCACGATGGTGATCAACCCGCCGGAACCCGACATGATCTGGGATTATCGCCGCCCGGCCATTGCGGCCGCCCTGGCCGCGGCCGCCGGACTTGTCGCCGCAGCCTGCGCGCACGTCGCCGATCTTGGAGGCGCTGGATGACGTCGTCCGGGATGCAGCTTCTCTCGAGCAAGTTCGGCAGGTCGGGTCGTCGGCGGAAGATGGTGGAGGGGGTTGGATTCGAACCAACGTAGGCGTACGCCAGCGGATTTACAGTCCGCCCCCTTTAGCCACTCGGGCACCCCTCCGATGCGCTGCGGGTTAAGGCTGATCGCCAGTCCTGTCAATCGAGCTTCCGGTCGCTCGAGGGCGCCGCCGTGACGCGCCGGCCAGCCCCGACTATGCTCCGCTTCATGCCCTCCAGACCTCCCTCCGGCCCGAGATCATCCCAGGCGCGGCCGACCTCGCGGACGCAGCCAGACCGCGCGCATGCCGCGCAGCATGGCAGCACGAAGGGTGGCGGCGGCCTCTGGCTCCATGGGCTGCACCCGGTCGAGGCGGCGCTGCGCAATCCGCAGCGCCGGCTGCGCCGGTTGCTGCTGACCGAGGAGGCGGAGGCGACCCTGGCAGCGCGCCTGGGAACCCGCACCGGCACGCCCTGGCCGCTGACCGTCGAGCGGACCGACCGCGCCCGGCTCGATGCCCTGCTCGGGCGCGACGCCGTGCACCAGGGCGCGGCTCTGCAGGCGGATCCGCTGGCGCCGCCGACGCTGGAGGCCGCCCTGCAGCGTCCGGGTCCGGTGCTGGTGCTGGACCAGGTCAGCGATCCGCGCAATGTCGGGGCGATCCTGCGCTCGGCCGCGGCCTTCGGCGCCGCCGCCGTCGTGGTCCAGGACCGCAACGCGCCGGAGGAGACCGGGGCGCTTGCCAAGGCGGCCTCCGGCGCGCTGGAGACCATGCCGCTGCTGCGCGCGGTCAACCTGTCGCGCACGCTGGTGGCACTGAAGGCGGCCGGCCTATGGGTGGTGGGCCTGGATGCCGGCAGTGGCATATTGGACGGCGCCGCGTTCGCCGAACGGCGCCTGGCGCTGGTGCTGGGAGCGGAAGGCGAAGGCTTGCGGCGGCTGACCCGCGAGACCTGCGACGAGATCGCCGGCCTGCGCATGCCGGGTGCGATGGAGAGCCTGAACGTCTCCAACGCCGCCGCGGTGGCGCTCTACGAACTGACCCGCCTGCGGTAGAGACCGCTGCCGTTTAGAGACTTGTGTGGACGGCTCCCTTGACGCAAGGGCAATTTGACTTCGGCGCCGCGGTCGGGTGCGGTCATGTGTCCGGCCTGTTTGCGCGGCCCATGACCGCTGGCCTTGATGCAGTTCGCGGCCTGGCTCCCAATCAGTTTCGCGCGCTCGGAGGCGCAAGACTCTAAACGGGTTCTGCCAAGCCCCGGGTTCGACCGGTTTGCCATCACGTCGTTGCTGCCCTCACACCCTGCCAGCCGCGGCGTTGGCCGGCAGGGATCCTGTTACGCCGTCAAACCACGGCCGGTGTAGCTGCTGCCGGCGTGCAATAGCTTCCGCCCCGGGCCAGCAGCGCCCAAACGATGCGCGCCGTTTTGTTAGCCTGCGCCACGGATGCGAGCCGTGCCGGGCGACGCTCCAGCACACCCTTCAGCCAGGCCACCTCCGGTGTGCTCTTGGTTCGGGCGTGGCGGATTACCGCCGTTGCACCGAGCACAAGCAACCGCCGCAGGGTTCGATCGCCCTGCTTGGAAATGCCGCCTTGGCGTTGCTTGCCGCCACTGCTGTTCTGCTTGGGCACCAGCCCGATCCAGGCGGCAAACTGACGGGCGGAGTGGAACTGGGTGGGATCGGTGACGGTGGCCACGATGGCGGAAGCGGTGATCGGCCCCACGCCGGGAATGGTCGCAAGCCGGCGGCTGACCTCGTTGTCTTTGTGCCAGGCCAGGATTGCCGCCTCGATTTCCTTTACCCGGATGCCCACTGCTTCCAACTCCGCGGCCAGCCCACGCAGGGCGTGGCGGGCCAGCGTCGGCACGCTCGCCGTGTTCTCCCCCATGAGCACGGCGACCAGGTCCGCCACGCGGCTGATCCCTTGGGGAGCGATCACGCCGAGCTCGGCCATATGCCCGCGCAACGCGTTCACCAGCATGGTTCGCTGCCGCACCAGCAGCTCGCGCGTCCGGTGCAGCATCAGCACGGCCTGTTGTTCGGCCGATTTGACCGGCACGAAACGCATGGTCGGCCGGGTGACGGCCTCGCAGATTGCTTCCGCGTCGGCTGCGTCCGTCTTGCCGCGCTTGACGTAGGGCTTGACGTAGCTTGGGGGCTTGACGTAGCTCGCCGGCATCAGCCGCACCTCGTGGCCCAGCGCCTTGATCTCCCGTGCCCAATAATGCGCCGTGCCGCACGCCTCGATGCCGACCAGGCACGGCTTCAGGCTCTTGAAGAACGCCAGCACTTCCGCCCGCTGTAGCTTGCGGCGCAGCACCGCCTGGCCGGACGCGTCAACGCCGTGTGCCTGGAACACGCGCTTGGCGATGTCCAGACCGATCGTGGTAATCTCCATGGTGGACGGCTCCTTTTGCCCGTTGCCTCAACAGCTACGAGCCTGGCACATCGATGCCGCACAGGAGCCGTCCACCGCATCAGTTTGAAAACGCCTGATGCTGGATGAGAGCGGCTCGCAGAGCCGTGCCCGGCGTGGCTTTCCGAGCACCGGAGCGGAGCGGCCTTTATGGCCGTGAGCAGCGGAGCACAGGGAAGGCGTGTCGGATCGCCAGCAGCAGGCGTTTGCAAATAGCCTCTCAGATGACGTAGTCGAGCGGCGGTAGCGTCTGGTCCATCGTGAAGGCCGGCATCGACGAGTGCTTGGTGCCGACCCGCCGGGCCGGATTGCCGACCACGGTCGTGTAGGCGGGCACCGCCTCGAGCACGATGCTGCCGGCGCCGACCTTGGCACCCTCGCCGATCTCGATGTTGCCCAGGATCTTGCAGCCGGCGCCGAGCAGCACGCCGCGACGGATCTTGGGATGCCGGTCGCCCTCGTTCTTGCCGGTGCCCCCCAGGGTCACCCCCTGCAGCAGCGACACGTCGTCCTCCAGCACCGAGGTCTCGCCGATCACGATGCCGGTGCCGTGGTCGATCAGGATGCGACGGCCGAGCACAGCCGCCGGATGGATGTCGAGCCCGAAGGCTTCGGAGACCCGGCTCTGCAGGTGGCGGGCGAGGTGCCGGCGGTCCTTGTCCCATAGCCAGTGCGCGACGCGATAGGCCTGCAGCGACTGGAAGCCCTTGAAGAACAGGAACGGCGTGGTGAGGTCCGGGCAGGCCGGGTCACGCTCCTTGATCGCCATCAGGTCGGCAGCCGCTGCCTCGACGATCAGCGGGTCGGCGCGATGCGCCTCGGTCATCAGTTCCAGCAGGGCGCGCGACGGCACCGCGCTGTCGGCCAGCTTGCGCGCGAGCAGGGCGGCCAGCGCCGAGGCGAAGCTCGGGTGGATCCGCAGGTTGAGCTCGATCAGGCTGGCCATGATCGGGTCGTGGCAGGCGCCTGCCTCGCCACGCAGCCGTTGCCAAAGCTCGGCGACGACGGGCTGGTCCACCGCGACCGGATCGGTGGTGGTCACGGTCATGTCCATGCTCGTGGTTCCGGCGCCTGCTGCTGTCCAGAAGAGATAGGGTCTAGAGGGCGCGGTTGCGAATCGGCTTCGACGCAAAGCCACGCCTATCCCATGGCCTGCGTGACGAAGGCGCGCTTGAGCCGCGGCATGCGGTGCACCGCGCCGATGCCGAGGCCGCGCGCCAGCCGAAGTGCGGGGTTGTCGCTGCTGAACAGCCGGTCCAGCACGTCGGTTGCCGCCAGCATGGCCAGGTTCGCGGGACGGCGCGCGGCCTGGTAGCGCGCCAGCAGGTCGGGCGCACCCGGGTCCTCGCCGAGGGCGACCGCCTCGACCACCAGGGCGGCCAGGGCGGCGACATCGCGGAAGCCCAGATTGAGCCCCTGGCCCGCGATCGGGTGGATGCCGTGCGCCGCGTCCCCGACCAGGGCCAGCCGCTCGGCCACATAGCGGTGCGCGTGCAGCGCTCCGAGCCGGTAGGTCCAGCGGCGGCCGACCGGGCGCACCGGGCCGAGATGCCAGCCGAGCCGGCGCTGCAGCTCGCGGGTGAAGCCGGCTTCGTCGAGGGCGGCCAGCCGCGTGGCCAGCGGTTCGCGTTCGGTCCAGACGATGGCTGAGAGATTGGCGGCTGAGAGATTGGCGGCCGAGAGATTGGCGGCCGGGAAATCTGCCCCGGCCTCGCCGCCCTGCATCGGCAGCTGCGCGAACGGGCCGCCCGGCAAGAAATGCTCGAGGGCCAGGTTGTTGTGCGGCCGCTCATGCGCGATCGCGGTGACGATCCCGGTCTGTCGGTAGGGGAACCGCGTCACCGCAATGCCAGCCTCGGCGCGCAGCGGGCTTTCGCGTCCCTCCGCCGCCACGACCAGCCGCGCCCGCACGTCCTGGCCCGAGCCGGTGACGATCCGTACGCCGTCGGCATCGCGCGCGACGTGGGCCTGGTCCGGGGCGTGCAGCCGGATCAGCGGCGAGGCGTGCAGCGCGTCGTTGAGCGCCATGCGCAGGTGGCGCGCCTCGGTCATCCAGCCGAACGGCTCGCCCGGCGCCGGCTGCTCGAAATGCAGGAACAACGGCGAGGCGGCCTGTCCGGGACGACCGTCCGACACCCGTATGCCCTCGATCGGACAGGAGCGCCGCGGCAGGCGCTGCCACACGCCGGCGGCCTCGAGCAGGCGACGCGAGCCGGCGGCGATGGCGTAGGCGCGGCCGTCGAAGTCGGGATGCTCCATCGGCGGCAACGCGGCGCGGTCCACCACGGCCACGCTAACGCCGCCGGCGGCGAGGCGGCAGGCCAGCGTGGCGCCGACCGGGCCGGCGCCGACGACGCAGACGTCGACATCGTGATCCGGCCGGCCCCTGGGCGGCTCTCCGGACGGGACGGCGAGGTGATGTTCAGGAGCCATGGAGAAAGATGCCTAGTTATTGGGCGGTCGTCCCGGACAGTCTGGCCGCGAAACGGGCCGGCGGTAAGCGGGCTGGCGCGCATGGCCGGCGCTGCCGGGGCAAAACGATGACGGCCACTTGCCGCCGCGGTCGCCCTGGCACGATTTTTGGAACGGTCGCGTGTCAAACCGGCTCTTGTCCGGCAGGGCGGCAGCTCGGTCCGGTGGGGGCTGGGCGAGGAAAGCCGAGGCAGAGTGACCAAGGCAGAGTGAGGTGGGATGAAGCTCGTTACAGCAGTCATCAAACCCTTCAAGCTCGATGATGTGCGTGAGGCCCTCACGCCGTTGGGCGTGCAGGGACTGACCGTGTCGGAAGTGAAGGGGTTCGGACGCCAGAAGGGACAGACCGAGATCTACCGGGGGGCGGAATATCACGTCAGCTTCCTGCCCAAGGTGAAGATCGAGGTCGCGGTGACCGACGACATGGTGGACCAGGTGGTCGATGCGATCCTGCAATCGGCCCACACGGGCAAGATCGGCGACGGCAAGATCTTTGTCTCCGAGATCATCCGTGCCGTTCGCATCCGGACACGTGAGACGGGAGACGACGCGCTGTGACCATGACGCAGACTGCACCAACCGCCCGGGCGGCCTCGGGTTCCGCACGCCGCCTGCCACCGTCCGCCGCTGCCGGCGTGACAGCCATCACCGGCGCCGCGCTGCTCGCCATGCTCTGCATGGCAGCACCGGCACTTGCCGCGGCACCCGCCCCGCCGCCGCCGCCGCCGAAGATCGACACCGGCGACACCGCCTGGATGCTGACCAGCACCGCCCTGGTGCTGATGATGACGGTGCCGGGCCTGGCGCTGTTCTATGCCGGCATGGTCCGCAAGAAGAACGTGCTCGCCACCCTGATGCAGGCGTTCACGGTCTGCTGCCTGGTGACCATCACCTGGACCGTCATCGGCTACAGCCTGACATTTACCACCGGCTCGCCCTATATCGGCGACCTGTCGCGCTTCATGCTCAACGGCATCGGCGCGAACATCAGCAAGGGCTCCGACATCGGCTTCACGATGGGCGCGGGCAGCTCGAACGCCACGGTGATGACGATCCCCGAGAGCGTCTACATGATGTTCCAGATGACGTTCGCGATCATCACCCCGGCGCTGATCGCCGGCGCCTTCGCGGACCGCATGAAGTTCAGCGCCATGTGCATCTTCATGGTGCTGTGGTCGCTGGTGGTCTATGCGCCGATCGCGCACTGGGTCTGGAGCCCGATCGGCTGGGTCGGCGCGTTCGGCGCCATCGACTTCGCAGGCGGCACGGTGGTGCATATCAATGCGGGCATCGCCGGCCTGATGTGCGCACTGGTGCTCGGCAAGCGCCGCGGCTACGGGCATGACGACATGTCGCCGTACAACCTCACCTATGCCGTCATCGGCGCCTCGCTGCTCTGGGTCGGCTGGTTCGGCTTCAACGCGGGGTCCGCGGTCGGCTCGAACGGCCGTGCCGGCATGGCGATGGCCGCCACCCAGATCGCGACCGCGGCCGCCGCACTCGGCTGGATGTTCGCGGAGTGGATCGTCAAGGGCAAGCCGACGGTGCTGGGCGTGATCTCCGGCGCGGTGGCCGGGCTGGTGGCGATCACCCCGGCGTCGGGCTTCGTGCTGCCGGGTGCTGCCATCATCATCGGCGTCGCCGCCGGCGTGATCTGCTTCTGGGCCTCGTCCGCGCTCAAGCACCTGCTCGGCTATGACGATAGCCTGGACTGCTTCGGCGTGCACGGCATCGGCGGCATCGTCGGCGCGCTGCTGACCGGCGTGTTCGCCTACGGGCCGCTATCGGCGACCGATGCGTCGCCGACCGGCACCGTCGGCGGGTTCGCGCAGCTGATCATCCAGTTCAAGGCGGTCTGCGTCACCCTGATCTGGAGCGGGCTGCTCTCCTTCGTGCTGCTCAAGATCATCGACCTGACCATCGGCCTGCGCGTCACCGACGAGCAGGAACTCGAGGGGTTGGACATGACCCTGCACGGCGAAAGCATCCAGTAACCAACCTGTCCGAGAATGCTACTACGGCGGTCATCCGACGCGGCTTTCTGCGCTTCCGGTGCTCACGGCCAAACGGCCGCTCCGCTCCGGTTCTCGACAGCCACGCCGGGGGGCGCCAAGAGGCGCCTCTGACTCGCCGTAGCGCATTCTCGCACAGGTTCTGAACGAGGGGCGCTACTTGGGGCGCCCCTTTTTCATTCGGGCTTCAGGAACAGCCGGTCGGTCGAGTACGAGATCCAGACGCGCTGGCCGGCCAGCCAGTCGGTGCCGAGCAGCATGTCGAACGGACCCGTGAGCGGCGCCACCGTCAGCACCGGCCGCAGCACGGTGCCGCCGGCGACGGTCAGCGAAGCGAAACGGTGCCAGTGGTAGGGCTGCTCGCGCAGGTCGACGCCGCTGGTGAGGCCGCCCGCATCCACCGCCAGTTGCGCGCTGGTGATGCCGAAGCCGAGCACGGTGCGCTCGGAGACGACGCGCGAGCGGGCGCCGGTATCGAGCAGGGCAGTGATGGCGTGCCCGTCGAGGCGCGCCGGCAGCGACAGCCGCACGCCCTGCCGCTCGAGCGGGACGCTCGTGGTGGCTCCGGACCAGGCCGGCGGCGGCGCACAGGCGAGTGACGGCAGCGCCACGCGATAGAGCGAGAGCATGGCGTGCGCGATGTCGATATCGAGGTCGAAGCGAGACAGCACGTCACCGCCGAGGAAGCCGATCACCGGCGGAAGCAGGCTGGGCGCGCCAGGCAGGTCGCCGACCGGCACCGTGACGTCGCCCAGATGCAGCGCGCCGAGCACGAGATCGGGCAGCCGCACCAGGCCGGCCGACAGGCTGCCGCCGGTGCCGTGCAGCCGGACCGGGGCACCGCGCGCCGCTGCCAGACCGAGCCATCGCACCGCCTGCGGCAGCACCAGCCCGGCATCGGAGCCGGTATCGAGCATCAGCCGCACCGGATGGCCGGCCACCAGGGCCTCGACGGACAGGAAGCCGGCATCGTCGCGGAGCGGCAGCCGGGCCACTTCCTGGCGGGTACAGCCGGTCGCCTCGGCCGTGCCGCCGATGCAGGCCGACAGGCCGAGGATGGCGATCGCCGACTTCAGGTAAATGCCGCAAACCGGTCGGTGGCCGCGACCAGCGCCGACAGGATGCCGGGCTCGGTCGTCGCATGCCCGGCATCGTCGATCAGGTGGAAGGCGGCGGCGGGCCAGGCCCGGTGTAGCTCCCAGGCGGTGCGGGCCGGGGTTGCGATGTCATAGCGGCCCTGGACAATCTCGCAGGGCAGATGCGCGATGCGCGCCACCTGGTCCAATAGCTGGCCTTCCTCGAACCAGCCGCCATGCACGAAGTAGTGGTTCTCGATGCGGGCAAAGGCGAGGGCATAGCGGTCCTCTGCATGCTGCCGGGCGATCTCCGGGCTCGGCAGCAGGGTCAGCGTGCGTCCCTCCCACAAGCTCCAGGCGCGGGCGGCCTCGAGCTGGACCTGCTCGTCCGCCGAGGTCAGGCGGCGCCGATAGGATGCCATCATATCGTGGCGCTCGGCCTCGGGGATCGGGGCCTGGAACTGCTCCCAGAGGTCGGGAAACAGCCAGGACGCACCCTCCTGGTAGTACCAGAGCAGCTCGGCCCGGCGCAGCGTGAAGATGCCGCGCAGGATCAGGCCGGTGGCGCGTTCCGGGTGCGCCTGGGCGTAGGCCAGCGCCAGCGTGCTGCCCCAGGAGCCGCCGAACACCAGCCAGCGCTGGATTTGCAGCATCTCGCGCAGGCGCTCGATGTCGGCGACCAGATGCCAGGTGGTGTTGTTCTCCAGCGCGGCGTGCGGCCGCGACCGGCCGCAGCCGCGCTGGTCGAACAGCAGGATGCGGTAGCGGCCCGGGTCGAACAGCCGGCGCTGCATCGGCGAGCAGCCGCCGCCGGGACCGCCATGCAGGAACACCACCGGGATGCCGTGGGGGTTGCCGCACAGCTCCCAGTAGATCTCGTGGCCGTCGCCGGTGGCGAGGTGGCCGTGCGCATAGGGTTCGATCGGCGGATAGAAGCCGCGCGGTTGGCCGTCAGCCTGCATCCCCAGGGTCCTCACGCGCGTTGACGGACTTGTTAGACCGAGGATGCGTGCTCTGCCAGACCTGCATCAGCCGGGTCTCGTCGGCGAGCGTGTAGAGCTGGGTGGTGGACAGGCTGGCATGGCCGAGCAGTTCCTGGATCGCGCGCAGGTCGGCGCCCTCGGACATCAGGTGAGTGGCGAACGAGTGCCGCAACGCATGCGGCGTCGCATGCTCCGGCAACCCGGCCAGACGCCGGTAGCGGCCCAGGCTGCGCTGCGCGACCGCCGCATCGAGCCGCCTGCCGCGCACGCCGCAGAACAGCGGCGCCTCGGGCGAGGCTGCCGGGTGCAGGGCGAGCAGCCGCCGCAGCGCCGCCAGCACCGCCGGCAGCAGCGGCACCAGGCGCTCCCGGCCGCCCTTGCCGCGGACGCGCAGCGGCATGCCCGGTGTTTGCGCCACCATGCCGCGATCGAGGCCGACTGCCTCGCCGATGCGCAGGCCGGCGCCGTACAGCAGGGTGAACAGGGCTTCGTCGCGTATTGCGGCAAACTGGCTCGCCGCCTGCCCGGCCACTCCGCCTGGCAGGTCGAGCGCCTGTCCGACGGTCAACGGCCGCGGCAGCCTGGGCTTCGGACGCGGCGAGGCCAGCAGCGCGGGTGCCGGGTTCTCGACGCCGTGCCGGCGCGCCAGGTAGCGGAAGAAGGCGCGCAGTGCCGAGGCCTCGCGCGCCCGGCTGCGGTTGTTGCCGTCGCGGGTCGAGCGCGGCCGGCGCCGCGCCGCCGCGGCGAGGCGGGTGGCTTCCGACGCCAGCCAGGCGCGCAGGTCGGCATGGCTGAGGCCGGCCAGGGACGCGAGGTCGGGCTCGGCGCCGAGATGCCGGGTCAGGAAGCCGAGGAAGCCGGAGAGGTCGTGCCGGTACGCCACCAGGGTGTTGGCGGCCGCCCGGCGCTCGCAGCACATCCAGTCCAGGAAGGCGTCCAGCGCCTGGTGTGCGTTCAAGAAACCGGGTCCGGCCACAGCGCCTCGATGCGCGCCGCCAGCACCCGGCCGAGGAAGCCGAGCGCCGCGTGCCCGGCGCCGTCGCGCTGGGCATCGTTGAGGATCGCATCGTCGCGCGCCGCGAGTGCGAGGAGCATCGGCGGCATGCCACCGGGGGCGACCCGCAGCAGGGCATCGTGCCGGGCGAGCAGGGCGGCCTCGCCGTGCAGGGCGAACGGATCGTCGGGGGCGGCGCGCAGCACCACGTCGCGGGTGCCGAGCAGCTCGGCGACGGCGCCAGGCGGCAGCGCGCGCGCCTGCAGCGAGGCCGGGGTGCCGCCTTCGCTGCACAGCAGGGCGGCATCGATGCCGAGCAGCGCCGGCAGGTCGGCCAGGATGCAGGCGGCGAGGTCGTCGGTGCGGCTCAAGGCGAGGATCGCCTCCTGCACCTGCCCGGCGAGCCCGGCGCCGGCCCGCAGCGCCCGCAGCATGCCGGCCGCCTGGGCGCCGGCGCTGGCGGCCTGCCGGCGGGCCTGGTCCAGCATCGCGGCCATGTGGTCGGCCAGGATCTCGCCATGCACCCGGCGCGGCGGCGCCATCGCGCGATACAGGTCGGACTGGCCGGCCAGCCAGTCGGGATTCTCGCGCAGGAAGCGGGCGACCGCGCGAGGATCGGGGCCGCCAGGATCAGGGCTATCCGGCTTCACGCGCGGTTCCGATTGCCCGCCGGCGGACCGGGCCGCACAATGCGCCGCCGCCCGGCGAGGGAGGGCCAGCCCGGGAACGAGTTCCTGATCACCACGACGCCGACCTTAACCGCACCCGTCTCGCACGAGAACAGAAAGCCTCGCGACGTCGCCCGGTTGCAGCAACCGGCGCGGGTGCCCGATCCTGCCCGGGTCCCCGATCCTGCCCGAGTCAAGGTGCTGCTGCCGTACCCGTTCGCCGGCGCCTTCGACTATCGCGCGCCTGCCGCCCTCGACCTGCAGCCCGGCGACATCGTGACGGTGCCGCTGAACCGGCGCGAGGCGGTCGGCGTGGTGTGGGACGAGGATCCCGCGCTGCCGCCGGAGTTCCGCACCCCGATGCCGCCGCCGGTGCCGGCCAACCGGCTGAAGCCGGTCAGCGCCGTGCTGGACGTGCCGCGCCTGCCCGCCGCCTCGCGCCGCTTCGTCGACTGGGTAGCGGGCTACACCCTGACGCCGCCGGGGCTGGTGATGGCGATGGCGCTGCGCCTCAACGCCTACGCTCCGGTGCGCGCCGTGACCGGCTGGCAGCCGGCCGACCCGCCGCCGCCCGGCGCGCGCATCACGCCGACGCGTGCGCGCGTGCTGGAAGCGCTGGCCGGCCGCGCGCCACGCGACACCAACGACCTCGCGCGCGCCGCCGGCGTCGGTGCCGGGATGGTGCGTGGCATGGCAGAGGCCGGGCTGCTGGTCGCGGTGGACATGCCGCGGGCGGCCACGTTCCAGCGCCCCGATCCGGCGCATCCGGGTGCGGCCGTGCTGTCCGCGGACCAGCAGGCGAACGCCGCGCTGCTGCGCCGGGCGGTGCATGAGCGGCGCTACTCGGTGACGCTGCTGGAGGGGGTCACCGGATCGGGCAAGACCGAGGTCTATCTCGAGGCGGTCGCAGCCTGTCTCGCGGAAGGCCGCCAGGCGCTGGTGCTGCTGCCCGAGATCGCGCTGTCGTCGCAATGGCTCGAGCGCTTCACCCGCCGCTTCGGCGCGGCCCCCGCGGTGTGGCACTCGGACCTCGGCTCGAAGGCGCGCCGCGCCGCATGGCGGGCGGTGGCAGGCGGCGAGGCGTGGGTGGTGGTGGGCGCGCGCTCGGCGCTGTTCCTGCCGTTCACCGACCTCGGCCTGATCGTGGTCGACGAGGAGCACGAGACCGCCTTCAAGCAGGAGGACGGCGTCACCTACAATGCGCGCGACATGGCGGTGGTGCGGGCCAGGCTGTCGCAGGCGGCGATCCTGCTGGTGTCGGCGACCCCGAGCCTGGAGACGCTGACCAATGCCGAGGCCGGGCGCTACCGGCGGGTGACGCTGGCGGTGCGCCACGGCGGCGCCAGCCTGCCGACGGTCGCACCCATCGACATGCGAGAGGCCCCTCCCGGGCGCGGACTGTTCCTCTCCCCGGTGCTCAGGACCGCGATCGAGGCGACCTTTGCGCGCGGCGAGCAGGCGATGCTGTTCCTGAACCGGCGCGGCTATGCCCCGCTGACCCTGTGCCGCGCCTGCGGCCACCGCGTGCAGTGCCCGAACTGCACCGCCTGGCTGGTCGAGCACCGCGCGCGACGCATCCTCACCTGCCACCATTGCGGCCATACCGAGCCGGTGCCGCAGCACTGCCCGGCCTGCGGGGCGGAGGGCAGCCTGACGCCGATCGGGCCGGGGGTGGAGCGCATCACCGAGGAGGCGACGGCGGCGTTCCCCGAGGCGCGCATCCTGGTGATGGCGAGCGACACGCTGCCCGGCCCGAGTGCTGCGGCCGAGGCGGTGCGGCGGATTGCGGCGCGCGAGGTCGATCTGATCATCGGCACCCAGATCGTCGCCAAGGGCTGGCATTTCCCGCACCTGACCCTGGTGGGCGTGGTCGATGCCGATCTCGGGCTGGCCGGCGGCGACCTGCGGGCGTCGGAGCGCACGGTGCAGCTGCTGCACCAGGTCGGCGGCCGGGCCGGCCGGGAGGAGGCGCCGGGGCAGGTGCTGCTGCAGACCTACACGCCGGAGCATCCGGTGATGCAGGCGCTGATCGTGGGCGACTTCGCCTCGTTCATGCGCCGCGAGGCCGAGGCCAGGCGCCCGGGGCACTGGCCGCCGTTCGGAAGGCTGGCCGCCCTGATCGTGAGTGCCGACAGCGCCGAGGCGGCCGACGCGGCGGCGCGCGCGCTGGGCCGCGCGGCGCCGGTGGGCGACGGGGTGACGGTGCTGGGACCGGCGCCTGCGCCGCTCGCCATCCTGCGCGGGAGGCACCGACGGCGGCTGCTGCTACGCACGCGCCGCGAGGTGGCGGTGCAGCCGATCCTGCGCGCGTGGCTGGCGCAGGTGCAGGCGGGGCGGGGGGTGCGGGTGGACGTGGATGTGGATCCGGTGTCATTTTTGTGAATCACGGCGCACCGGAAAATCGTTCCAAGCGGTCGGCGTGAGGTCGCAGACATACCCGCGAGCGCCGGCATTTGTGTTCGGCGGCGCGGCTGGGCAGATTGTCGTACAGGGGAGCCACGTGTGGACGGTAGGATTGAGAAGATATGACCAAGGACCGCAAGTTCGGCATCGTTCTCGACCTCCGCTGCTTGCAGGATCCGAGTTACGCAACCCGTGGAGTTGGCCGTCATGCGCTGGCCTTGATTCGCCATGCGCCACGCAGCGTGCGCCTGATCGGCCTCGTGGACGAGACGCTGCCAGCGCTGCTGCCTGAAGCGCTGGCAGCCGTTGAGCAAGTTCACGGAAACGCCTACGCCGCCGGCCGCGATGGCCCCACGCGAGCTTGCGTGATGTTATCGCCGATGACGCATGATCCAATTTTCGTTGCGCGTCTGCTGTCCGACCGGACCTTGCTGCGCGCAGCCGTCGTCTACGACTTCATTCCGTATCGCTGGCCTGACCGCTACTTACCCGGCCCGTCCGAGCGGCTTGCTTATGCGATGGCGTTACGGTGGCTCGCTCGCTGCGATCTATTTGCACCGATTTCGCAGAGTTCGACCGACGATCTCGTGACTCTGACAGGAGCTCCACCGGGTGCAATCGCCGTAACGGGAGCTCCGCTCGATCCGATATTCGAGCAGTCGCCGCACGCTCCCTCACGCCACATTCTGGTGGTCGGCGGCGGGGATTCGCGCAAGAATCCCGAGATGGTAGTACGCGCCCACGCTAATTCCCATCTTCTGCAGCGAGGTGACGGTGTTCCGCTTGTAATCGCCGGCAATTACGGGCCGGCGGATGCAGCAGCCTTCCGCGCCATCGCTTCGGCCTCTGGCGGCCGAGCAGACCTGGTCGAGGTGCCGGGTCATGTATCCGACGCGGTGCTGCTCGATCTGTATGGCTGGGCGTTCGCTATCGTCAGCTCCTCGCGGGACGAGGGGTTTTCCCTCCCGTTGATCGAGGGCATGGCCGCGGGCCTGCCCTGTCTCGCCTCAGACATCCCTGCTCACGCCGAGCTCGTGGTAGGCACGGACTGTCGGTTCTCCCTTGAAGACGATGCTATCCTGGGGTTGAAGCTGGAGCGGATAGTAACGGACGCCAGCTGGCGGACAATAGTGCTGGCGCGGCAGGCGAGCGTATGGCCGCGGTTTCGTGCAACTGATGTGGCAGGGCGTTTCTGGGACGCCATGCTTTCGCGGCTCGAGACCCGGGCGCCTCCACTCCAGGCACCGACCGTGCGACGCGGGCATCGGCCGCGAGTCGCACTAATGTCACCGGTGCCCCCCGACCGCTCGGGCGTTGCCGACTACACCGCTGCCACCTGTGCCGAGCTCGGCAGATTAGTCGATCTGCACGTCTTCACCGAGACGAAGCAGCCGGCAAAGCTGCACCATGTTGCCAGTGTCCGCCCGATCGACACATTGCCGCATGTGAGCGCCGACTTCGATCGGGTAATCAGCGTGATCGGCAACTCACAGTTCCATCTGCGCATCTTTGATCTGCTGCACCGCTACGGTGGCGCTTGCATCGCCCATGATGCTCGGCTTCTCGACTTCTACCGCGTGCTGAT
Source organism: Lichenicoccus sp. (assembly GCF_965277665.1). Taxonomy (GTDB): domain Bacteria; phylum Pseudomonadota; class Alphaproteobacteria; order Acetobacterales; family Acetobacteraceae; genus Lichenicoccus. Next base: position 2,397,602 of record NZ_OZ255835.1, on the reverse strand, counting down.
CGGGGTGCCGCGTGCGCTGAAGTTGGCCACGGAAGAACTTGGCCGGCCGGTAACCGAGGCAGAGCTGCAGTCCTGGGCCGAGGACGAGAGCAAGCTGAACGCCCTGTTCCTGGGCGAGATTGCCAAGACGGCCGCTCCCACAATAGTTCATTCGCCAGTGACCGCGCGCCTGTTCCGGAAGCGCTATGGGACCGATCCAGTCTATCTCCCGTTCAGTATTTACCGGCCGTGGACAACCGCCGAATTGGCCCCAGGGCGCCGTGAGGCGGCGCGGGAGCGACTCGGCATCCCGCCGGGCGAGGTGGTCGTCGCGACGTTTGGCGCGGTTCACAGCACCAAGGCGCCGGAGGAATGCGTCTGGGCGTTGGAGTTTCTGCGCGGCTGGGGCATACCGGGCAGCCTACACTTCGTTGGTAATCTGGCGATGCATCCGGACGCGAGCGGCCTGCGCGCACTAGTCGCAGCCCTCGGCCTTCCGGAAAAAGTGCGCTTCGTCGAGAACCACGTTTCCGAGCAAACCTATCGGGACTATCTAGTCGGCGCCGATCTTGGCGTGCAATTACGTACTTATGGTTTAGGCGCGTTGTCCGGGGGGCTGCTGGATTGCGCCGCGGTTGGGCTGCCGAGCGTAACCAACGTGTCCCTCGGGGAAGCGGTCGGGGTGCCGGCGGCCTACGTGCGCTGCATTCCCGACGCGATCAGCCCGCTACTGCTGGCCGAGGCGCTGGCCGACCTGCTGGACGCGGGTCTGGCGGCGGCTCGGCCTGAAGCGGCGCGCCGGGCCTTCAGCGAGCCGCGCAGCTTTGCCAACTACGCGACCGGGCTGTGCCACTCGCTGGGGTTGGAAACGGAATCGCTTGCGCCGTCGCTTTTGCACGTGACGTGATGACGGCCGCGACGATCCATCTTGACTTGTCGGAAATCGTTGCCACCCCGCTGCGTACCGGCATCCAGCGCGTCGAGCGCGAGGCCATCCGCCATTGGCCGGGGCCGGCTCGGCTGCAGCCGTGCTGCGTGGACGCGACGGGGCAACTGCTTCTGCTGCCCGACGCCGTTCTGGATATCCTTTGCGCAGTTGACGACGAGGGCACAGCCGAATCCCGGGAAGCCGAACGCCAGGCGCTGCAGGCGCTGGTGGCGACCGCCACGCCGGTCGCGACGCATGATCTCACTCGACTGCTAAACTTGGAACTGTTCTTCGGTGCGACGCGCGCCGAAGCCCATCTGCGTATCGCCAAGTCTGGCGTGCGCGTGTTGTGGTATCTCTACGATTTTCTTCCGTTCCTGCGACCGGAACTGTTCCCGCAAGGTGCCACGCGTGGTTGCAACTACTTTCTGCGCGGGCTGCGCAGCGCAGGGCGCGTAGCGTTTCTAAGCCAACAGACAAAGTACGACTATGCCGCAAGGATTGCGCGCTCCCAGGCCGCCAATGCCACGGGGCCAGTGATCGGCCCCGGCGCGGACGGGTTGGGGCTGGAACGGCAGGCGTTCTCGTCGAACCGGCGTGACTTTGTCTCGATCGGGACGGTCGAGCCGCGCAAGAATACAATCGGACTTTTGCGCGGATTCGAGGCGCTGTGGCAGCGCGGCCATAACGTCCGCTTGGTCATAGGTGGCCGACTGTCGCCCGACGCGGCGGAGGCGCTAGAGTTCTTCGAAAGGTATGCTGGCGACCCCCGCCTGGTGGTGCTGGAGCAGCCCTCCGACGAGCTGGTGCGTCGATTCCTACGTGAGGCCCGCGCAGTCGTGATGCCGAGCGAGGCGGAAGGCTTCGGCCTACCACCATACGAGGCGCTCCACGCGGGTATACCGGCGGTGGCTAGTATGCACTTGCCAAGTGCCGCGGCGATACCGCGTGGCACGCTGCTGCTAGCTCGAATGGATCCGATATCAATTGCGGCGGCCGTTGAATCGCTTCTTAATGATGAGACAGCGGCGAGTGTCTGGGACGATGCCGCAAGCGTACGTCTGCCTACCTGGGCCGATTTTGGCCGCGTCCTCGGCGATTGGGCGCAAGCCTGTTAGCGTAGCGTTGAGTGTCCACCGGAGGCGTTATGCTAACGTCAAAACTATGTCGTTACGCCGATTTCCACCAGGACTGGTACCTGCGCTGGGCGGAAACGCTGAATCTTGAGCAGAACATAGCAGCGAGCGAACCCGACAAGCGGAACATCCATCGCAAGGCGTGGGAGTGGTGCGCGATCGCAGAAGCTCTGCAGCAGCACGGCTTGCTGCAACCCGGGCGAACCGGCTTGGGGTTTGCGGTCGGGACCGAGCCGCTAGCCTCCGCGTTCGCGGCAAAGGGCCTGTCCGTGCTGGGGACCGATCTCGCGTCCGATCAGGCTGGCTGGACCAACACCAACGAACATGCCGTCTCACTTGAAGCGTTGTATCACGAGGACCTAGTAACCCGTGGCCGTTTTGAGGCAAATGTTCGATTTGAACCCGCTGACATGCGCGACCTCTCCACACTGTCCGGACGCAGCTTCGACTTCGTGTGGAGTTCGTGCTCATTTGAGCATTTAGGTAGCCTCGAAGCGGGCTTGCGCTTCGTCGTGGACGCAATGCATCTCGTTCGGCCCGGTGGCGTGGCGGTCCATACGACAGAGTACAACGTCTCGTCCAACGACGCGACGCTCGCGACCGGGGACAGTGTGATCTACCGTCGACGAGACATCGAGGACTTATCCTACGCGTTGCGTGGCGTGGCATGTGCTCTGGAACCGGTGGAGTACGATGCAGGCCTTGATCGGCAGGACCTCGAATTCGATTTTCAGCCCTACTTTCTGAACGGCCGCAAACACATCAAGATGCTGCTTGGGCCATACGTCTCGACCTCGCTCCTGCTGATTGTCCGAAAAGGCACGTCGCCGCCGGAGGGAATCGGCCGGGAGGTCTGGAGTCCCATCCGATAGCATCAGCAAGGCGGACGTTGCGGGCCAGCTTGCCGCCGATCGGGCGGACCGACAGACCAGACCCAACCACTTCTGGTAGCGAGCCAAGCTTGGAGAGCCTTCCAATCAAGCACCGACGTCAACGTGCTGACCTGCTCAAGTTTGCGGATGGGAACGAAGCGCTTTGTTACTTAGGAAGCGAGTCCCTCAGGAGCAATGGGTTCCATGCGACATCCAGTTCAGCCAATCTTTCCATGTTCCCCCTGAGCAACGCAAGCAGCGGCGTAAAGAAGTAACGGAGTATAGCATCAGCCAGCCTCAAACCATATTTGCATCGATCCTAACAACCTACGGTGTCATAAAGGTGTTGATCAATCTGCGTCATCACTCGAAGCTTGGCGAGCGCTGATGCCGAAAGAATGTTGGCTACGTCATCCTCTGTTGCGTTCTCGCGCGGTATCGCAGTAGGCGGCGCAAGTCCCAATATCTCCGCCACTTTTACAAAGAAGTCGCCAAGCATATCACAGCTACCAACTGCAGCCATGCTTCTGAGCGTTACGCTCGCGGCCGCCGCGAGAACTGACTTTCCGACGATCAGCGACGCCTGCTCCAGTCCCTCCGCTAACGCGTATCGCGACCGCTCTTCCTGGGAGAACAGCTCCGCCATTGCCTGTAGTCCGACTGGCATTCGTACAAGATACCTCGCCTGATAGTCTTCGATCATGACCCTGTTGGAATCGTCTTCTACAAACTCTGTAAATGTTTGGCGACTTACTCTCTCATGATGCGGATGCTGTTCGTGCCGACGCACCTGATGCCAGTGCGAACGTGTTCGAGACAATGGATCACGCAAAACAGTGACAGTGACTAGGTCGCGCTCCAGATATGGTGCGAGATAGCAATGGAAGTGGCCGGCAAACGCGTGATACTGATCAAGGTCGCGGCGGGATACAGCTACTAGATGATCCGCTATATCCAATGGACATAGGCTCGAACCAAAGTGGCTGGCCAGCCACACCTTGATCGACGTCCCGGCAGTCTTCGGGATATGCTGGAAATAGAAGATGCGCCCGGCTGCAGTCATAATTCAAACCTCGCCTACCGCACCCAAGGAGGAGCACGGGTAATCTCCTACTCCAACTTGGAGGCCTGAGCTCTATAAGCTGACAGTCTGACGACAGTTGCACAAGCTGTGCCCGCGGGACCAGCGAAAGCCGTGCCATGCTGGCCAACGTAATTTAGCACGAGGCCGTTAGTCATGATTGCGGCTCGAACGCCGTGCTAGCAATCCTAGTGAAAATGGCCGATTAGCGTCCGAGGGACCGGACAATTCGGGAACAGATCGACGGCTGCGTCCTGGTGACCGAGATCTAGGCACCCGGCGTAGCGACAGGCTGGGCTCGCTTACGGACAGCAGCCTTCTTCACCCAGCGAACCGGCGCGGACACACGCCAGGAAGTCGATGCTAGTAGAGCGGCTCGCTCGGCATCCAGCAACCTTGCTTTGGACCTGATCGCACTCAGCTCTGCCTTCAGTGATACAATCTGTTGTTCATCTTGAGTTCTACTTGACCGAAGTGCAGCCAGCTCTTCGCTAGCATAAGTGGCCTGATGCTTCAACTCAGCTATTTCTAGGGGAAAGTGAGCAGTAGCCGCCAGCTGCGCCCGAAGAGCCTCAGCGTCGCTCAACCGCGAAGCGAGGAGAAAATTATGACTCTGCAATGCTCCAACCTCCACCTCTCTAGCAGTCACTTTGCCCAGCAGTTCGGAGATCTGGCTCTCGAAATGTTCCGGTGTAGGCTTGAACCTGCGGGAAGCGTTGCTGAACACCAGGTCCGTGACGAAGCCGTCGTTTACAAGGTTACGGCGGAGGATGCCACGACACTCATCTGTGGTCTCAACCCGTGTCAGCAAAGGCTTATTTGAGACGTGATGGTTGAGGACATACACCTCAGAAAAGTTATCTCCTATCCATTGAACGAACTCTAGAGGATTGGTGTTTCCCCATAATAGAAGTGTCAGAGAATTCAGTTCGACGTGGACAATTGTCTCAAACCTCTTGATCAGATCGAGAGAGCTCCTCAATACGGGGAACTCGCCGCCCTCAACGTCCAGCTTGATGAAGTCAACTCGATTGAGGTTACTTCGAGAGACGAGTGTCTCCAGCGTCACGGCTTCCACGTTCGCGCCGTTCTTGCCCTGGTGCCCCCAGGCAGACACCTCTTCGAATGTCAACGTCCCATCATGTCCGGCAGCGGCAGCGTGATAGGAGATCGCGTTGTTGCAGCCGTTCCCCGCTATGTTGTGTGCCAAGCTTGCGGCCACCCTGCTACCAGCCTCTAACGAGACGACTTGGCCTTCTGGACAGTGCCTCGAGAGAAATAGTGTTTTGACGCCGATGTTCGCGCCGATGTCTAGACAGACATAGTCGGACTGGATGAACTGCCGGCAAAATGACTGAAACTCTGGTTCGTAGTCGTTCTGTAATCCCTGCCAGTAGGCGTCTGTCGCCGAGATCCCTTCAATTTGGAAGGTATGTCCGCTGAGAGTGACCTGTTTGCTCGCCGGAAGATGTTTGTCATCGGCCATAGCGCTCGCGCTCCAGTTTGTTCTTGAACGTCGGGTAGTCCTAGCCGATGTAGAGTGGTGGGGGAACTTCGCTGACAGCTCAGGGCTTGGTAATCCCAAGCCATTGATTAGGCTTCTAGTGCAGGAAAATTGTATTAAAGCACAAGCTTCGTAGGCTAGCCGCACCAGTCAACAGTTATAGCATTCTGTGCGTTGCGGTCTTTCATCTCGCCCTGGGAACGCGCCAATTTCGTAACTGGTGTTTTCGCTGTCGCAGCAAGTTTCTTGGGCCGTTCCGCGCGCGTGCAATCGCGGGTTCCGAACCAAGCGCGGCTTAGTTGGCTACCGACGGCGCGGACAGGCAGACGAGATCCTCCCACCCCTTGCCCGCGGCAAGTCGGGTTTGCAGAGTCGTCCAGTTGGGGACTGCGGTAAGCGTGCCGTCCGGCTCCAGCGTATGGATGGCGGCGAAGCGTGCTGCCAGTTCCTCATACAGAGCCTCCGGCGGCTGGCCGAAATACGCGGCCGCGCAGGAAGGATTGTATTCAACCAGCAGGATCGGACGGAATCGGCGAAGGGTCGCGTCAGCGCCCCGAATCACTCGCGCCTCGGCGCCCTCGACATCCAGTTTGATCAGGTCCAGGCGCGGCAGACCATGCGCTTCGGCCCAGGCGTCCAGAGGCAACGCGGCTACGCTGCCGCTGCGGATATGCAGGTCAATGCCACCGATCGCCGCGGCATCGACGACAGTGCGCAGATGGTGTTCGACCGTCTCGCTATCGAGATCTTCGGATACGAACGAGCAACCGGCGAGTTCGTCAGCACCTCCGAACACCAGCGTGGCCGGCCGGTCCCACAGCGCCAGATTGACCGGCGCGATTGGCGCGCGCGGGGCCGTGAGCGCGGCGACGTTACTCGACAGCAGCGCGAAGTTGCCGGCGTCCGCCTCGAAAGCCACGACCTGGCCGTCCTGCGCCAGTACAGCCAACGATAGCGTGTGCGCACCAAGGTTGGCGCCGATGTCCAGGCACACCCAGTCCGACTGCACAGTGCTCTCCAGGTAGCTCCGCACATGCGGCTCCCAGTCACCGCCGGATGCCGCGAGTACGGCCGCGACGGACAGGTCTCCGGGTCGGAAAGCGACATCCATCATACGGTTATGGGGCAGAAGCAGAGCTACTCGTGTCGGTTCTGGCAGGGCGGCTTCGTCGGGCGGCCCTAGGCGCCATGGCTCCGGCACCCTTTCCAGTGCCAGCGTCAGCAGCGTGCGCTCCATCTCGACGGCGAGCCGTCGCATCTCAGCAGCGGCGCCGTCGTCCCTGATCTGGATCACGCTTGGCTGAATGATCTCCGCTGCGATCACGGTCTGGCCATGCGTCGGTGCTCTAGCTAGCGCCTCGACACTATGGTCCAAGCGCCCGAGCAGTCCAACGAGGTCGCCCGTCATGAATGTCCGCAGGCGCCAAGCGGTCGGGCGGACAACAGGGCGCACCAGCTTGTAGGCGGCCTTGGCGGCGAGGCGGGGAAATCGCCGCCTGCGGCGGCGGAGCTGTGGCGCTCCCGCGGCCTCTGACGGTGGCGCGATGCGTTCGTCGGGAGTCTCCACCGCCTCGGGGGCGTTTGCCTCCAACGCCGGCCGCACCGCGTCCCGTTCCAGGGCCAGTCGGTCCGCCTCCGCCTGCTGGCTTTGCAGCGCGGCCAGGAGGGTGTCGCGTTCTACGGCCAGACGGGCAGCCTCGGCCTGCTGGCTTTGCAGCGCGGCCTGTAAGGCGCCGCGCTCTGCGGTCAGACGGGCAGCTGCGGCTCTTTCGAAATCGCACAACACCATCATTCGGGCCAGTTCAGCCTGCCGGTCGTCAAGCGTCGCGCGCAGTCTCTCCCGCTCGGCAGCTTGTGAGACAGTCAATCGTGCCAGTTCAGCCTGCCCGTCGTCGAACGCTGCCTGCAGTCTCCCCTGCTCGGCGATAAGGCGCTCTACCTCGATGTGTCGGTCATCCAGCGTTGCACGTAGCGTGTCCCGCTCGGCGGCAAGCCTCGCGGCCTCGGATTGCCGCGCAAGCAGCTCGCTTCGCGCGGCTTCATTTCCGTAGCGCTCGGCGCGGTCCAGAACGTTCACCGGCACCTCAAAATGTCGCAGCAGTGCTGGCGCTTCTTCTTCCGGGATGTAGAAGCAGTTGATACCGTCGAAGTAGGCGCGGATGTAGCCTTGCTGCAGTAGGACTGGTTCCCAATCTTGGTTGGCGAGCATGCTGCTCCAAGGCCGCGTCGCCTCCAGCACTAGCACGCGCGGACGCAGACGGCGCCAATCGGTTGAGTGCACAATTAGGCTTTCCGCACCCTCGGCGTCCACCTTGACGAAATCTACCGGGCGACCGTGGGAATGCGCGTCCACAATGGCTTGCAGCGTGTCGCACGGCACCATCCGCGCAGCAGAGTCGCCGCTCTCGTTCATGACGACCCGCGACGTGCCGCGATCAGCCTCATCCTCGCAGAAAGCAACCTCACCCGGACGGTCGATGATCGCCATGCACAAGTTCACATCACCCGGGCGCGCTGCCGCGAGTTCGACAAAGACTGAGCCGGGCTCGACATTGATCCCAGTCCAGCCCTTGTCATAGAACGCTTTGGTAACAGAGCCATCAACGGGGTCATAGGCGCCTACGTCAACATAGAAGCCGGTCTCTTGACCACCGAACACGCGGTGCAGCAGCACGTCCTCGAAGTTCTGGGCGTAGGAGACAAACGTCATGCAGATCGGTTCCGAGAGCAGCGTGCTTCAAGTGGGGGATGTTCTTCAGACGATCTCGATCTCGGGGAATGGAAAGATCATCCGCCCGCCGCGAGCCAGGAACTCGGCTTCGCGACGGACGATCCCGTCCCTGAAGTGCCACGGCAGAACCAGAAAGTAATCCGGCTGCATGGCGCGGGCTTCGGCCTCGGAGACGATCGGGATGTCGGAACCCGGGGTGAAAGCGCCGAACTTCTCCTCGTTGACCTCGGCGATGCACGAAACCAGGTCAGGGCCGATGCCGCAGAATTGCAGGATGACGTTGCCCTTCGTGGAGGCGCCGTAGCCCACAACCTTCTTGCCGTCTGCAGCAAGCGCTTCAAGCAGGCGCCGAAGGTCGGCCCGGTGGCGATAGACCCGGTCCTCGAAGTCCCGGTAGGGCTTCGGCGTCGCCAGACCCATGCGGTCTTCCTGGTCCGACAGCCAAGGCACCACGGTCTGCACCGGGCGGGAGGTGTCCGCCTCGCGCACTGCCGTTACCGCGAAGCTGCCGCCATTCACATTGTTCATCTTGACGTCGATCGCGCGCATGCCGGCGGCTGCCAGGATCTTCTGCACGACCCCGAGCGAGTAGTATTCGAGATGTTCGTGGCAGACAGTATCGTAGGAGGTCAGGCGAAGCATCGACGGCATGTAGCTCTGTTCGAAGTGCCAGACCCCGCCGGGAGCCAGGGCCGCCTCGATCTCGCGAGCAAAGGCGATCGGATCCTCCAGGTCGTAGAACATCGCAATCGACGTGATGATTTTCGCCGGAGCTGCGCGGCTGGCCCGGTACGCCGCCGCCGAGAAGAAGTCGGGCACCAGCGTGATGTCATCGGGATAATACTGACGGAACTTGCTGCCGGTCGGATCGATCCCGATCCGATGCAGGGAGGGCGTCTGGTACGCCTTCAGCGAGGTTGCGTCGTTGGAGCCGATATCCAGCACCGTGTCGCCCGGCGCAAGCTGGACCGTCCGCTCCAGCTCATGGATCTTCTGCGTCAGATGATCGACCATGCTGCGGTTGAGGCCGGAGCGGTAGCCGTAATTGTCGCCGTACATCTCGCCAAGGTCATACGAGTGCGACAGCTGCAGCAGTCCGGACTGGGGACACCAGACGAGGCGCAGCGGGCCTGTCGTGATCTCCGTCCCGGGCGACTTTGGAAACACGCCGGTCAAGGCCTGCTTGCCCAGGTCGAGGACACTCACCAGCGTCTCGCCGCCTCCAATCCGACAACGGTCGATCGCTTTGTATCGGGCCGGCTGAGTCACTCTCGTGATCCTTCGTTCAGCTAGTGCAGGAGTTCCTTAAGGCGATGCAAGCCAGCGGCCAAGGCCCTGCGACGCCAGACCGCGCCTAGGTGACGGTCCGTTCTACCGAACGCGAACATCCTCATCGCACGATGGCAAGGGTCACCCCTGCCTCTCGAACACCCCCGACACCGTGAGCGTCACCGCATCCCCGATCAGCGGCACGTAGGTCTTCACCCCGAACTCGCTGCGGCGCAGCGTGCCGGTGAGGTCGAAGCCGACCGTGTATTTCTTGTCGAGCGGGTTGACCCCGGCGCCGACCAGCTTTGCATGCAGCGTCACCGGATGGGTCTCGCCATGCAAGGTCAGGTCGCCCGCCACCGAGGCCGCGCCATGGCCGAGCGGAGTCACCCTGGTCGACTTGAACACGATGTCCGGGTCGGCCTTCGCGTCGAGCCAGGCATCGCCCTTCAGCTCGTCGGTCAGTTTGGCGCTGCTGGTCAGCACGGATTTCACCGGCACGTGGATCTCGAAGCTGCTGCTCGCCGGCGCCTTCGCGTCCAGGCTCAGGCTGCCGGAGGCCTGGATGAACTGGCCGTGGAAGGTGGAGAACCCCATATGCGAGACGCTGAACAGTACCTGGGTGTGGTTCGGCTCGATCGCGTAGCTGCCGCTCTCGACCCGCCCCGGATCGCTGCTCGCCGGCGCCGGCGCCTCGGCCAGGGCGGGCGCCCGCGCCATCGCCAGGGCACCCAGCACGACGAGGCCCCGGACGAGGACAGCCGGGCCGGGCAGGCGGATCGCGGTAGTCGTCATCGTCTGTCCAGTCGGCAGTGAGCCGGTAACTTGCCCGACCGCGGCCAGCGGCTCAACCCGGCTCCTTCGAACATCGGCTCGAAGCCTGTTTCAAAACGCCTGCTGCTGGATGAGAGCGGTCCGCAGGACCGCGCCCGGCGTGACTTTCCGAGCACCGCAGCGCAGCGGCCGTTTGGGCCGTGAGCAGCGGAGCGGAGGAAAGCCGCGTCGGATCGCCAGCAGCAGGCGTTTTCAAACAGGCTCCAAGCGGGATCTGCTCGAGGGGCTCCCAGGGGCCGCCGTGATACCGCCACAGCCGCAAGGCCACCCCCTCGGTCTGCCACGCAACGAAGCCGCTCTCCAGCCGGGCGAGGGTGGCGGCCGCCGCCTCCCGGCTGACCTTGTTCTGCACCGTCACGTGCGGGCGGTAGCCCTGCCGGTCCTGGCGGGACAGCCACGGCGCCCAGCCTGCCGCCAGCCGCGCGCGCAGGGCGTGCAGCGCCGGCGACGCCAGCGGAAAGGCGACCCCGGCCCCCAGCGAGCGCGGCGCTTCGACGAGGATCGCCGGACGTTCGGCGTCGAGTGCCGCCAGCGTCCGCACGATGGCCTCGCGTTCGGCGCCGGGCAGGGTGTGGAACAGCGAGACATGCGCCGGCACCTGGTTGCGGTCGGCCGGGAAGTGCCGGCAGCGGAGCGCCTGGAAGGTCGTCTGCGCCGGCTCGGACAGGCTCAGCGTGAGCAGCAGCGAGGCCGGTCCGCCTGCCTCGTACGGAGGCTCGGTTGGTTGCGTGGATAGGCCCCCCATGCTAGACGCGCCGCTCCAGGGACGGCAGTCCACCGCCGAAAAACAACGCAGTAGATGGGAACGCCGAACGTGCCACAAGGTGCCGCGACACGTGCCGTGCCGGCAGGCCAAGCCGGCGGCCAGCCTGGTGGCGTGCCCGGCCAGCCCGGTGGCATGCCCGGACGCTACGCCCGCGCGCTCTACGAGTATGCCGAGGAGCAGCACAGCCTCGACGCGGTGATCGACCAGGCGGCCTCTCTGGTCCGTCTGATCGACCAGAGCGGTGTTCTGCGCAGCCTGCTCGCCAGCCCGGTCCTGGACGCTGCCCAGTCGCGCGACGCGGCGCTGGCGGTGCTCCACGAGCAGGGCTTCGGCGCCACGGTGCAGCATTTCGTCGGCGTGATCGCCAACAACCGCCGGCTGCCGGCGCTGCGCGCGATCCTGACCGAATTTGCGTCCCAGGTCGCGAGCCGCCGCGGCGTCACCGTGGCAGCTGTGGCCAGCGCGCATGCGCTCACCGACCTGCAGCGCACCCAGCTGCGCGCGCGTCTCGCCGAGGCCGGCTACGGCCGCGTCGATATCCATGAGAGCGTGGACGCGGCGCTGCTGGGCGGCCTCGTCGTGCGCATCGGCGCGCGCCTGTACGATGCCAGCCTGAAGGCACGCCTCGCCCGCCTGCACTACGCCATGAAGGGAGCTGCGTGATGGAGATCCGTCCCGCCGAGATTTCGGACATCCTCAAGCAGCAGATCGCCGCCTTCGACAGCGAGGCGGACATCGCCGAGACCGGCACCGTGCTCAGCGTCGGCGACGGCATCGTGCGCGCCTACGGCCTGCAGAACGTGATGTCGGGCGAGATGGTGTCGTTCCCGGGCTCCGGCCTGCGCGGCATGGCGCTGAACCTCGAATCCGACAATGTCGGCATCGTGGTGTTCGGCGAGGACCGTTCCATCCGCGAGGGCGACACGGTGTCGCGCACCGGCACCATCGTCGACGTGCCGGTCGGGCGCGGCCTGCTCGGGCGCGTGGTGGACGGGCTCGGCAACCCGATCGACGGCAAGGGTCCGCTGGAGAACGTGGAGCGCCGCCGCGCCGAGGTGAAGGCGCCTGGCATCATGCCGCGCCAGTCGGTGTTCGAGCCGATGCAGACCGGCATCAAGGCGATCGACAGCCTGGTTCCGATCGGGCGCGGCCAGCGCGAGCTGATCATCGGCGACCGCCAGACCGGCAAGACCACCATCGTCATCGACACCATCATCAGCCAGAAGAAGGTCAACGATCTCGGCGACGACAAGAAGTCGCTGTATTGCATCTACGTCGCCATCGGCCAGAAGCGCTCGACGGTGGCGCAGATCGTGCGCACGCTCGAGGAGAACGGCGCGATGGACTACTCCATCGTGGTCGCCGCAACCGCGTCCGACCCGGCGCCGATGCAGTATCTGGCCCCCTATACCGGCTGCGCGATGGGCGAGTATTTCCGCGACAACGGCATGCACGCGCTGATCGCCTATGACGACCTGTCCAAGCAGGCGGTCGCCTACCGCCAGATGTCGCTGCTGCTGCGCCGCCCGCCGGCGCGCGAGGCCTATCCGGGCGACGTGTTCTACCTGCATTCGCGCCTGCTGGAGCGCGCCGCCAAGATGTCGGACGAGTTCGGCGGCGGCTCGCTGACCGCGCTGCCGGTGATCGAGACCCAGGCCGGCGACGTCTCGGCCTACATCCCGACCAACGTGATCTCGATCACCGACGGCCAGATCTTCCTGGAGACCGAATTGTTCTTCCGCGGCATCCGGCCGGCGGTGAATGTCGGCGGCTCGGTGTCGCGCGTGGGCTCTGCGGCGCAGATCAAGGCGATGAAACAGGTCGCCGGCAAGATCAAGCTGGAGCTGGCGCAGTATCGCGAGATGGCGGCGTTCTCGCAGTTCGCCTCCGACCTCGATGCCGCGACCCAGCAGCAGCTCGCCCGGGGTGCCAGGCTCACCGAGCTGCTCAAACAGCCGCAGAACACGCCCTATCCGGTCGAGGAGCAGGTCGCGGTGCTGTTCGCCGGCACCCGCGGGTTTACCGACAAGGTGCCGGTCGACCGCGTGGTGGCCTTCGAGCGCGCGTACCTGTCCGAGCTGCGAGCGGATGGCGGCGGCATCCTGGAGGCGATCCGTGATGCGCGCGAGATCAAGAAGGAGACCGAGGAGAAGCTGACCGCGTTCCTCACCGGCTTTGCCAAGCGATTCACCCAGGACGACTGACGCATGGCCTCCCTGAAGGAGCTGCGCGGGCGGATCACCAGCGTCAAGTCGACGCGCAAGATCACCTCGGCGATGAAGATGGTGGCGGCGTCGAAGCTGCGCCGGGCCCAGGCGCGTGCCGAGGCGGCGCGGCCGTATGCGGAGGCGATGCAGCGCATGCTGGCCGCACTCGCGCGCAACGTCATCGGACGCGAGGGCGCGCCGCCGCTGCTGGCCGGCACCGGGCAGGACCAGGTGCATCTGCTGGTGCCTGTCACCTCGGACCGTGGCCTCGCCGGCGGCTTCAACGCCAATCTCGGCCGCGCCACGCGCAACCTGGCGCGCCGGCTCGAAGGAGAGGGCAAGACCGTCAAGATCCTGCCGGTCGGGCGCAAGGGTGCGGACTACCTGGCCCGCGAGTTCTCCGGGCAGGTGATCGACCGCGTGCCCGGCTCCGGCGGCAAGGACGTGGCCTTCAGCGCCGCGCACGCGCTCGGCGAGCGCATCGCGGGCATGCTGGCGAAGGGTGAGTTCGACGTCTGCACGCTGCTCTACAACCGCTTCAACAACGTGATGTCGCAGACGCCGACCGAGCTGCAGCTGATCCCGCTGTCCTTGCCGTCGAACGACAACGAGCGCGGCGACGACCTGGGCGAGAACCGGGGGGGTGCGACCTACGAGTTCGAGCCGGACGAGGAGACCATCCTGGCCCGGCTGCTGCCGCGCAACCTGCAGGTGCAGATTTACTGGGCGATGCTGGAGAGTGCGGCCGGCGAGCAGGGGGCCAGGATGACCGCGATGGACAGTGCGACCCGCAACGCCGGCAAGGCCATCGACCGCCTGACGCTCACCTACAACCGCACCCGCCAGGCCAACATCACCCGCGAACTCATCGAGATCATCTCCGGCGCGGATGCCGTCTGATGAGATCGGGGAGCTGCCCCTGGACTACTTTCCATGAATGGATCCTCAAGGCTCCGCCTTGAGCGGGTCCAGGGCAGCGCCCTGGCCTTAACTTTCTTCTTCCGCCGCAGGAGCTGATTGAATGTCGATGACCACCGAGGCTCCAGCCCAGAGCCAGAACAAGCCGGGCGGCGGCAATATCGTCGGCCGCGTCACCCAGGTGCGCGGCGCCGTGGTGGACGTGCAGTTCACCGGCGATCTGCCGTACATCCTCAACGCGCTGACCTGCCGGGTGGGCGACCTGACCCTGGTGCTGGAAGTGGCCCAGGAGATCGGCGACCGCGAGGTGCGCGCCATTGCCATGGACAGCACCGACGGGCTGGTGCGCGGCACCGAGGTGACGGATACCGGATCGCCGATCATGATGCCGGTCGGGCCGGGCACGCTCGGCCGCATCCTCAACGTGATCGGCGAGCCGATCGACGAGCGCGGCCCGGTGACGGCGGCGGCGTACAATCCGATCCATCGTGACGCGCCGTCCTTCGAGGACCAGGCGGCGTCGGCCGAGATCCTGGTCACCGGCATCAAGGTGGTCGACCTGCTGTGCCCGTACCTGAAGGGCGGCAAGGTCGGCCTGTTCGGCGGCGCCGGCGTCGGCAAGACGGTGCTGATCCAGGAGCTGATCAACAACATCGCCAAGGCGCATGGCGGCGTGTCGGTGTTCGCCGGCGTCGGCGAGCGCACCCGCGAGGGCAACGACCTCTATTTCGAGATGAAGGATGCCGGCGTCATCAAGCTCAACGAGCATGACACCGAGGGCTCCAAGGTGGCGCTGGTCTATGGCCAGATGAACGAGCCGCCCGGTGCGCGCATGCGCGTGGCGCTCTCCGGCCTGACGGTGGCGGAGTATTTCCGCGACGAGGAAGGCCAGGACGTCCTGTTCTTCGTGGACAACATCTTCCGATTTACCCAGGCCGGCTCCGAGGTGTCGGCGCTGCTCGGCCGCATCCCGTCGGCGGTCGGCTACCAGCCGACGCTGGCCACCGACATGGGCGCGCTGCAGGAGCGCATCACCTCGACCAAGAAGGGTTCCATTACGTCGGTGCAGGCGATCTACGTGCCGGCCGACGACCTCACCGATCCGGCGCCGGCGACCTCGTTCGCGCATCTCGACGCGACCACGGTGCTGAACCGCTCGATCGCGGAGCTCGGCATCTATCCGGCGGTCGATCCGCTGGACAGCACTTCGCGCTCGCTCGACCCGAAGATCGTGGGCGACGAGCACTACCAGGTGGCCCGCGACGTGCAGCGCATCCTGCAGACCTACAAGTCGCTGCAGGACATCATCGCCATCCTGGGCATGGACGAGCTGTCCGAGGAGGACAAGCAGACCGTGGCCCGCGCGCGGCGCATCCAGCGCTTCCTGAGCCAGCCGTTCCATGTCGCCGAGGTGTTCACCGGCTCGCCCGGCAAGCTGGTCTCGATCGAGGACACCGTGCGCTCGTTCAAGGAGATCGTCGCCGGCAAGTACGACCACCTGCCGGAGAGCGCGTTCTACATGGTGGGCTCGATCGACGAGGCGGTGGCCAAGCACGAAGGCTCGAAAAAGCAGGAGTGAGACGGTGGGGATCGAGGTGGAGATCGTCAGTCCGGAGCAGCGCCTGCTGTCGCGCACCGTCGAGATGGTGGTGATGCCGGGCTCGGAGGGCGATCTCGCGGCGATGGAGGAGCACGCGCCGATGATCGTGCTGCTGCGCGGCGGCGTGGTGTCGCTGTATGACGGCCCCAACTTCGCGACCAGCAGCGACCGGTTCTTCGTGGCCGGCGGCTTTGCCGAGATCACCGGCGAGCGCTGCACGATCCTGGCCGACGAGGCGACCCCGCTCGGCGAGTTGTTGCGCGCCGATGGCGAGGCGAGGCTGGCTGAGGCGGAACGTGCCTACGACGAGGCCGACAAGTCCGACATCACCACGCTGGAGCCGTATCTCGACCGGCTGCAATCCGCCCGCGCCCATGTCGAGGCCGCCGAGCATTAGCCAGACCCGGCGCTCAGGGTGCGTCCGGGCCGGCGGCGTTCAATCCGAACAACTGGTAGCGCTGGATGGCCTGCACGGCCGGAAATTGCTGGGTCTCCTTGCCGACCGCGTTGAAATACTCGGTCACCACGATGCCGAGGCTCGGATCGAGGTGCAGGTCCGGGTTCAGCGTCAGTGGCCGGACAAGGCCGCTGGCCGCGATCGCCGATGACGCAGCCGGGGCAGCGACGCTGTCCGGAGCGGAGGTGGGCCGGACCGGTGGCGGTGCAATGAAGGCGATCTGCATGACGAGATTCCGTATCACTATCGAGACGATATCTGGATTTTGTTCCGATTGCAAACAGAATAAGCAGACAGCCGAAGGACGAGCATGAGCAGCGAGACGCCTCCCGACCGGCTCTCGGTCGATCCCGCGAGCCCCTTCCACGATGCCGATATCCTCAAGCGCGGCATCGGCATCCGCTTCAAGGGGGTCGAGAAGGACAATGTCGAGGAATATTGCGTCAGCGAGGGCTGGGTGCGGCTGACCGTCGGCAAGACCGTGACCCGCACCGGCGCGCCGATGACGATGAAGCTGCAGGGGG
Source organism: Lichenicoccus sp. (assembly GCF_965277665.1). Taxonomy (GTDB): domain Bacteria; phylum Pseudomonadota; class Alphaproteobacteria; order Acetobacterales; family Acetobacteraceae; genus Lichenicoccus. The sequence goes on along the minus strand of NZ_OZ255835.1, from coordinate 2,380,796 downwards.
CGGTGGAGCCCTACTTCAAGAACTGATCCGGCACCGGAGCGTCGGCGCGCAGCAGCCGTTCGGCCTTGAGGTCACTCCACAACGCAGGCGGGAGCGGCCGGGTCACCAGCTCCGCATTCCGGTGCGCCTCTGCGGCGGATTTCGCACCCGGGATCACGCTGGCGACGGCCGGATGCGCCAGCACGAACTGCAGGGCGGCGGCGGCGAGCGGCACGTCATGCGCCGCGCAGACGCGCTCGATCCGCGCGACGCGGTCGAGGATGGCGGCATCGGCCGGCTGGTAGTTGTAGCGGGCGCCGGTGATGGCGCCGGTGGCCAGGATGCCGGAGTTGAACGGAGCGCCGAGGATGATCGACACGCCGGCGGCGACGCAACGCGGCAGCAGCCCGTCCAGCGCATCCTGTTCCAGCAGCGTGTAGCGGCCGGCGAGCAGGAAGCAGTCGAAGTCGCCGAGCTCCATCAGCCGCTCGCAGGCGGAGGCCTGGTTGACGCCGGCCCCGAACGCCTCGATCGCGCCCGCGTCGCGCAGCCGCCGCAGGGCGCGCAGCGCACCGGTCTCGACCTCGCGCAGGCGGTCGTCGATCGCGGCGCCATGCGTCCAGGCGTCGGCGTCGTGGATCAGCAGGACATCGATGCGCGCCAGGCCGAGCCGCTGCAGGCTGTCCTCGAACGAGCGCAGGGTGGCGTCGTAGGAGAAGTCGAACTCGGGCCGGAACGGCAACGCGCCCTCGAAGATGCCGCCCTCGGCCACCGACAGCCGCGGCGGGGTGCCGCGTCCGTGCGGCCGCAGCAGCCGCCCGACCTTGCTCGACAATATGTACTCGTCGCGCGGGTGCGCCCGCAGCCGATCGCCGAGCCGGCGTTCCGACAGGCCGTAGCCGTAGAGCGGCGCGGTATCGTAGTAGCGCACCCCGCTGCTCCAGGCGGCGTCGACCGCGGCCCGCGCCGCATCCTCGTCGAGTGCGGCATAGAGGTTGCCGATCGCGTTGGCGCCGAAGCCGAGCCGGCTGACCTCGAGCTGCGTGCGGCCGAGACGCCGGGTCGGGATCACCGCTGCAGCAGCGCCTGCAGCGCGGGCCGCGTGCCGTTCGCGCGGATCGCCGCGCGCTGCCGGCCGACCTCGGCGATGAAGCCGGGATGCTGTTCCAGGCTCCAGCCTGCGAACGGGCTCATGCCCAGGAACGAGACGAGGTCGTGCCGTGCGGCCAAAGCCAGATCCGGCACCGTCAGGGCCGGCTCCGCCACCACAAAGCCGCGCCCGAAATCATCCTGGCCGCGCAGATATTCCACGAAGGCGGCGGCGATGAAGGCGATCCGGCTGTAGTCGCCGCCCGCCGCCAGCACCGCGTGGGCCGTCGGCCGCAGGAACACCGGCAGCTTGGCCGAGCTCTGTCCGGCGATGCGGCTCACCTGGTCGCGGATGTTCGGATTGCGGAACCGCCGCAACAGCAACGCGGCGTAGTCGGCCGTGCCCATGCCGGGCGGCGCGGTCAAATGCGGCGCCGCATCCTCGGACAGGTAGCGCTCGACCAGGCCGTTGACCAGCTCGTCCTGCATCGCCTCGTGCACCAGCTGATGGCCGATCAGGATCGACGGCAGCGCCATCACCGTGTGCCCGGCATTCAGCATGCGCAGCTTGACCAGCTCATACGGATCCACGTTGTCGGTGAACTGCGCGCCGACAGCCTCCAGCGGCGGCCGGCCGGCGCAGAACCGGTCCTCCAGCACCCACTGGGTGAAGTCCTCGCGGAACACCGGCACCCGGTCGGCGACGCCGCTCTGCCCGTTCAGGCGCGCCGCGTCGTCGGCGGAGACGAAGGGCGCAATCCCGTCCACCATGCTGTTCGGGAAGCTCACCTCGGCCTCGATCCAGTTGGCGAGGCCGGGGTCGCGGGCGCGCGCGAAACCGAGAAAGGCGGCGCGCGCGGCCTGCCCGTTATGCATCAGGTTGTCGCAGCTCAGCACGGTGAACGGTCCGACGCCAGCCGCGCGCCGACGGTGCAGGGCCTCCGTGACCAGCCCGAACACCGTCTTCGGTGCCATGCCTGCCTTGGCAGCCGCAAGATCGGCGGCGACATCCGGCTGCTCCAGCCGGAAGGCGCCATGCTCGTCGAGATTGTAGCCGCCCTCGGTGATGGTCAGGCTGACGATGCGGATCGCCGGGTCGGCTAGCCGGCGCAGTACCGCCTCGGGGTCGTTGGGCAGGTGCAGGTACTCGACCAGGGCGCCGATCAGCACCGTCTCGGCCGGAGCGTCCGGCGGACAGATGGTCAGCGTGTAGAGGCCATGCTGCGCGTGCAGCGCGAGCGCCTTGTCGCGTTCCGTCTGGGTGTCCTGGATGCCGATGCCGAGGATGCCCCAGCCGCTCTGTTCAGGATCGGCCAGCAGCCGGTCGAGATAGAACGCCTGGTGGCTGCGATGGAAATTGCCGACGCCGAGATGCGCGATGCCGGCGCGCACGCGGTGGCGGTCATAGGCCGGGCGGGCCACCTTCGGCGGCATTGCGGCAATGAGCTCGCTCTCGGTCATGGCTCACTCGCCCTTCCGGCGGTTGCTTCGAACACCGCCGAAGCCTTGATGCTGTCGGGGTCGTTGAACAGGCCTTCTGCAACCTTGGTGCCGAAGGTGAAGCTGTCGAGCCCGGCTGCGGCCAGGGCGGCAAGGTCGGCGGCGCTGCGGATGCTCGCCACCAGCAGCCGGGTGGTTCGGCCTGACGCCGCCAGGATCGAGCGCATGGCGATGATCTCACCCAGCGCGTCGCGGCCCAGATCGCCCATGCGGCCGAAATACGGCGCCACGTAGTCGGCGCCGGCGGCGGCGGCGGTCAGCGCCTGGTGCGGCGCATAGACCGCGGTCAGCGTGGTGCGCACCCCCTCGCGATGCAGGGCGGCCACCGCGCGCACGCCCTCGAAGGTGACCGGCACCTTGACCACGATGCGCGGGGAGAGAGCCGCCAGCGCCAGGCCGTTGCGGACCAGCGGGGCGGTGTCGGTGCCCCATGTCTGCACCTGCAGCTCCTCGATCCCATGCGCAAAGGCGTCACGGGCAAGATCGGCAAGGACCGGCAGCCGACAGGCGAGGCCGGCGGCGTCCAGGATGGTGGGATTGGTGGTGATCCCGAAGAACAACCCGCTCGGCAGCCAGCGCTCCCAGGCGCCGCGATCGGCGCTGTCGAGGAACAGCCGCACGCCCGACCGCGCGGAGGGATCCGACCGAGAGACCATGGCTGCCTGCATCAGTGTTGCGTAACCGTTGCCCGACCTTAGCCCGGTCCTAGGCGCACGCCTATGCTTGGAGCGTGTCTTGACGGACTGAACGCTAGTATATACGTTGTATCTACTTTACGGAGGGTGTCATGCAGGGAGTGGTGAAGAAGTGGGGCAACAGCGCCGCCGTGCGGATCCCGGCCGGCGTGCTCGAGGCGGCGCAGGTCCATCTCGACCAGCCGGTCGATGTCCGCGAGGAAGCCGGGCGGATTATCATCGAGCCGCTCCGGCCGGCGAGCTACGACCTGGCGGCCCTGGTCGCAGAAATTACCGAGGAGAACCGCCATGCGCCCATCGAGACGGGAGCAGCCGTCGGCCAGGAGGTCTGGTAGTGGCGCCGGACTATGTGCCGGATGCGGGTGACATCGTCTGGCTGGAGTTCGACCCCCAGGCCGGCCATGAGCAGGCCGGGCACCGGCCGGCCGTGGTGCTGAGCCCGGCGGCCTATAACGGCAGAGCCGGCATGATCCTCTGTTGCCCGACGACGACCCGCATCAAGGGCTATCCCTTCGAGGTGACGCTGGCTGGCAGGCCACCCAGCGTGGTGCTTGCCGACCAGGTGAAGAGCCAGGACTGGCGAGCCCGAAAGGCGATACGCAAAGGCCGGGTCAGCGCGGCGGAGTTGGCGGAGGTAAGGGCGAAGCTGCGGGCGCTGATTGGATAGACGGCTGATGCTTCAGCCGTGCCATCGAGTAGCCGTCGATGAACTGCCCAAGTCTGAAGATGTGCCCGCGATGAGTTCCCTCGATCTCGAAGCCAAACCTCCGGTAGAGGGCGAGAGCCGGGAGATTGTCAGCGTTCACCTCCAGTTCGAGCCGCCGCAGGGCTAGCCAATTGTCGGCCAGATCGACCAGAGCGGCCATGAGCTCCGTCCCGATCCCACGTCCGACCCAGTCATCGTGAACGCCCATGCCGATCCTGCCGACATGGGCGCGACGGCCGGTCAATCGCTCCAGGGCAGCGTTGCCAATCACCTCGCCGTCGACAACCGCCACCAATCTGCGCCCACCAGGAAGACCCTTCTCCAGGCGGCTCCTGACGTCCTCGGAGGTTTCGAAAGGGATGCGCGTCGTTCCCCACAGGAAACCGGGCAGGTTCATCATTGCGGCCAGCGCCTCGGCGTCCTGCGGACGAACCGCGCGAAGGATCAGGCCAGCAGGCGGCCGCCTTGTGCTTTTTGATGGATCATCAGCCAAGGGAGCTCCTCCCGTCGATCTGAGACGCGTGAAAGATCGTCTTCGCGCGGGGCAGCGGCGCGCGAAGAGCCCTGAGCCGGCTCACGCAGATCACCCCCGCCCGCGATATCCCGGCACGTCCTGCGCCGGGACCCAGACGCCGTCCGGCGGGGCGCCGGTCTGCCAGAACACGTCGATCGGGATGCCGCCGCGCGGATACCAGTAGGCGCCGATGCGCAGCCAGACCGGGTCCAGGCGTTCCACCAGCGTGCCGGCGATCTGCACGCTGCACGCCTCGTGGAAGGCGCCGTGGTTGCGGAAGCTGGTGAGATAGAGCTTGAGCGACTTGCTCTCGACGATCCAGTCGCGGGGTATATAGTCGATCACCAGGTGCGCGAAGTCCGGCTGCCCGGTGACCGGGCAGAGCGAGGTGAATTCCGGTGCGGTGAAGCGCACCAGATACTGCCTGCCGGGATGGGGTGCTGCGACCCGTTCCAGCACCGCCTGCTCCGGGCTCGCCGGCTGCGCGGCGGGACGTCCAAGCTGGGTCAGGCCGTGGGTCGAGGGATCACTCATGCGGCAAGGCTCCGGATCGGGTCGGCGATGCTCATGTCGGCGCGGCGCCACCAGCAATGCAGCGCGGGGCGCGCAGCGGGCAGCACGGCGAGCGGATCGCCGTTGAACAGCACGGTGTTGGTGGGCGTCTCCTCGAGGCGGATCTCGACGCAGCGCAGCAGGTCGCCGTCGGCCTGCAGGAACGCAGCCAGCTTGGCCATCATCAGGCACGCCATCAATTCGGTGGTCGGATCGCCCGGCGTCAGCACAATGCGCTCCGCCCGCGCCGGCTCGTGGGCCAGGAACCAGCCGAGCAGCGGATCGTCCTCGCCGAGTTGCAGCGCGTGGTCGAGATGGTCGTCGATCCAGCGATGCCAGGTCGCCTTGGCGCGTTCGAACGGCAGCACCATGTTGGCGCCGCCATCGAGGCGCCGCGGCGACGTCGCCTGCAGCCGGACGGTGACGGTCTCGTTATGGCCGTGCGGCAGCGCGCAGGACTCTGAGCCGCCGCGGAGCAGCCGGTGGCCCATCGAGAAGCGGCGACTGAACAGCAGGGCCGGAGAGTTCGGGGCGGCAGTCATGCGGCGGCGGCTTCGTAGCGCTCCCAGCCCCGGCGACGCAGGTCGCAGGCCGGGCAGTGGCCGCAGCCATGGCCCCAGGGGTGCAGTCGGCTGCGGTCGCCGAGATAGCAGCTATGGGTTTCGCGGCGCAGCAGCTCGACCAGCGGCCCGCCGCCCAGGGTTTCCGCGAGTTGCCAGGTCTGCGCCTTGTCGCGCCACATCAGCGGCGTGTGCAGCACGAAGCGCCGGTCCATGCCAAGATTGAGGGCGACCTGCAGCGCCTTGATGGTGTCGTCGCGACAGTCGGGATACCCCGAATAGTCGGTCTCGCACATGCCGCCAACCAGATGCCGCGCGCCACGCCGCACCGCGAGCGCTGCCGCGAATGTCAGGAACAGCAGGTTGCGCCCGGGCACGAAGGTGTTCGGCAACCCGTTCTCGCCCAGCGTGATCTCGGCGTCGCGGGTCAGCGCGGTCTCGGACAGCTGGCCGAGGGCGTCGAGCGACAGCGTGTGGTCGCAGCCCAGACGTTCGCCCCATTGGGGATGCAGCCGCACCAGCCCGTCGCGCACCGTGCTCCGGCAGCTCAGCTCGACCAGATGGCGCTGGCCGTAGTCGAAGCCGAGCGTCTCGACGTGGGCAAACCGGTCGAGCGCCCAGGCCAGGCAGGTGCCGGAATCCTGGCCGCCGGAGAACAGCACCAGCGCCTTCTGGTCGGCGATGAGCGTCGCCGGCATCTCAGGCGATCCCGATCATCTTGTGGGTCTGCACGCTGAGCCGCCATTTCGGGTGCGCCAGGCAATAGGCCACCGCATCGCGGGTATTCGCCGCCTGGTCCGGCCCGTCCATCGGCTGCAGGAAGAAATGCCGGAACGCCAGCGCCTCGAGATGGTCCGGCGGCAGGCCGGGTTGCGGATAGACCAGCTTCAACTCGTGCCCCGCACGCTGGCGGAACTCGGCACCCGCTTTCGGACTGACGCAGATCCAGTCGAGCGCGTCCGGCGCTTCCAGCGTGCCGTTGGTCTCCACCGCAATGGCAAAATCGCGCGCGTGCACGGCCGCGATCAGCGCCGCGTCGAGCTGCAGCAGCGGCTCGCCGCCGGTGAACACGACGTAGCGCTGCTCGGCGCCAGCGGCCCAGCAGGCGGCGATCGCATCCGCCAGGGCAGCCGCGTCGTCGAACCGGCCGCCGCCCTCGCCGTCCATGCCGACGAAGTCGGTATCGCAGAACCGGCAGGTCGCCGTTGCACGGTCGTGCTCGCGCCCCGACCACAGGTTGCAGCCGGCGAAGCGGCAGAACACCGACGCGCGTCCGGCCTGCGCGCCCTCGCCCTGCAATGTCGCGAACAGCTCCTTGACCGCGTAGCTCATGATGCCTGGGTGGCACTCCCTGTTTCAGGGACGGCCATCGGCACCATGCCCAGCCGGTCGAGCAGGCGCATGTCCTGGCTCTCGACGGCATTCGGCGTGGTCAGCAGCTTGGGTCCGTAGAAGATCGAGTTGGCGCCGGCCAGAAAGCACAGCGCCTGTGCCTCGTCGCTCAGGCTCTCGCGCCCGGCCGACAGCCGCACCATGCTGTGCGGCATGGTGATGCGGGCGGCGGCGATGATGCGCACGAAGCTGATCGGGTCCACCGCAGCGGCATCCGCGAGCTTCGTGCCGACCACCCGCACCAGCAGGTTGATCGGCACGCTCTCGGGATGCGGCGTGAGGCAGGCGAGGGTGGCGATCAGCCCCGCCTGGTCGTCCTCGCTCTCGCCGAGCCCGATGATGCCGCCGCAGCAGACATTGATGCCGGCATCGCGCACATGGCCCAGCGTATCCAGCCGGTCCTGGTAGGTGCGCGTGGTGATCACGCGGCCATAGTGCTCGGGCGAGGTATCGAGGTTGTGGTTGTAGTAGTCGAGCCCGGCGCGGCGCAGGCGCCCGGCCTGCGGGCCGGTCAGCATGCCGAGCGTCACGCAGGTCTCCAGGCCCATCGCCTTGACGCCCGCGATCATCGCGCAGACGGCGTCGAGGTCATGGTCCTTCGGCGAGCGCCAGGCGGCGCCCATGCAGAACCGGCTTGCACCCCCCTGCTGGGCCGCGCGCGCCTCGTCCAGCACGGCCTCGACCTGCATCAGCTTGCTGGCCTTCAGCCCGCTCTCGTGATGCACGCTCTGCGAGCAGTAGCCGCAATCCTCCGGGCAGCCGCCGGTCTTGATCGACAGCAGGGTCGAGATCTGCACCTCGGTGGGATCGAAATGCGCGCGATGCACCGTCTGCGCCCGGAACAGCAGCTCCGGGAAGGGCAGCGCGATCAGTCCTGCCACCTCGCCACGGGTCCAGTCGTGACGCGTTGCCGCCTTCGGCTCGGGGCGCCCTGATCCACCGTCCGGCATGATCCACGATCCTCCATACCTATCCAGTAACCGGCTTCTGCCACAGGAACGGCCGTGGTTGAAGCGCGGCGGCGACAGCACGCAGCATCATAGTGCTCATAACCATCCCGCCATGAGTATGACGCTTGACGTATGACGCGGTACGACATAGTGTGAGGCGTGTCGATCCAGTCCTTTCGTGACCGGGTTACCGGGGAAGTGTTGCAGACCGGGACGAGCCGGGAGCATGGCAACATCGCCACGGTCGCTTTCCGCAAACTGAACATGCTGGATGCTGCCGTCGAGCTGTTCGACTTACGAAGGGCGCCCGGGAACAGGTTGGAAGCACTGAAAGGCAATTGCCAGGGCCAGCACAGCATCCGGATCAACGATCAGTTCCGGATCTGCTTTGTCTGGACGAGCGCTGGACCAACCGAGGTGGAGATCACTGATTATCACTAGCAGACTGCTGAAGAAGGCAGGCCAGGGCTCCGCCCTGGACCCGTTGGGGCCGACGGCCCCAAACCCCTTTTCTGTAAAGTGAAGGATTGCAAAGGCGTGCCTTTGCCGGGGTCCAGGGGCAGCGCCCCTGGCCTCCACTTCGTCGCATTTTCTAAGCGCGCGACTTGGCTTTTCAGCAACCTGCTGGACCAGAGCTGACGAGCATAGACGACACCAGGCAGATCATAACGCCTCGTTTGAGGTCAAGGAGAGAGACATGCCACCCATCGCGACCCATCCTGGTGAGGTGCTCCGCGAGGAGTATCTCGTTCCGTTGGAGATGAGCGCCAACGCTCTTGCGCTTGCCTTGCGGGTCCCGGGGACGCGCATCTCCGCCATCGTGAACGAGGAACGGAGTGTGTCCGCAGACACAGCCCTCCGGCTGGCACGCTATTTTGGCACGACGCCGGGCTTCTGGCTTAACCTGCAGACCAGTCACGATCTGTCCAAGGCACTGGCCGAGACCGGCAACGCGATCGAGATGGATATTCGGCCGCGATTGTCACAGCCCGGAATTGCCGCCTGATCGATGGCCTGGACGCTTGAGGCCTCGCCCGTCTCCAGGCGAGGCCTTCCGCCAGATCAGCCGCGGATCGCTTCCAGCAGGGTCGGACCCAGCACCGCAGGCGACGGCGCCACTCGCACGCCGGCACGCTCCAGCGCCTCGATCTTGGCCGCCGCGGTGTCGTTGCCGCCGGTGATCACCGCACCCGCATGGCCCATGCGGCGTCCCGGCGGGGCGGTGGCACCGGCGATGAAGCCGATGGTGGGCTTCTTGACCTTGTTGTCGCGGAGGAAGCTCGCCGCGTCGATCTCGGACGCGCCGCCGATCTCGCCGATCATCACGATCGCGCTCGTCTCGGGGTCGGCCAGGAACATCTCCAGCACCTCGATGAAGTCGAGCCCCTTCACCGGATCGCCGCCGATGCCGACGCAGGTGGACTGGCCCAGCCCGACCGCCGTGGTCTGCGCCACCGCCTCGTAGGTCAGGGTGCCGGAGCGCGACACGATGCCGACCTTGCCGCGCCTGTGGATATGGCCCGGCATGATGCCGATCTTGCAGGCATCCGGCGTGATCACGCCCGGGCAGTTCGGCCCGACCAGCAGGCTCTTCGAGTGCCGCAGCGCGCCGCGCACGCGGATCATGTCGAGCACCGGGATGCCCTCGGTGATGCAGACGATCAGCGGCATCTCGGCGTCGATCGCCTCCAGGATCGCGTCGGCCGCGAACGGCGGCGGCACGTAGATCACCGAGGCGGTGGCGCCGGTGTGCTCGCGCGCCTCGATCACGGTGTCGAACACCGGCAGCCCGAGATGCGTTTGACCACCCTTTCCAGGAGTGGTGCCGCCGACCATCTTGGTGCCGTAGGCGATCGCCTGCTCCGCATGGAAGGTGCCCTGGGCTCCGGTGAAGCCCTGGGTGATGACGCGCGTCTCAGCGTCGATGAGGATCGCCATTACGCGCGCGCTCCCTTTTTGCTGGAACCATCCTTGGAAGACTGGGATTTGACCGCGGCGACGATCTTGCGTGCTGCGTCCGAGAGGTCGTCGGCGTTGATGATCGGCAGCCCGCTCTCGTCGATCAGCTTCTGGCCGAGCTCGACATTGGTGCCTTCCAGGCGCACCACCAGCGGCACGTGCAGCTTCACCTCGCGCGAGGCCTCGATCACCGCCTGCGCGATGATGTCGCAACGCATGATGCCGCCGAAGATGTTGACCAGCAGCCCCTCGACGTTCGGATCGGACAACAGGATCTTGAAGGCCGCGACCACGCGCTCCTTGGTGGCACCGCCGCCGACGTCCAGGAAGTTGGCGGGCTCGGCGCCCTCCAGCTTGATGATGTCCATGGTCGCCATCGCCAGACCGGCGCCGTTCACCATGCAGCCGATATTGCCGTCGAGGGCGATGTAGCTCAGCCCGTGCCGGGCGGCCTCCAGCTCCTTCGGGTCCTCCTCGCCCTCGTCGCGCAGCTCCTCGAGCTCCGGATGCCGGAACAGCGCGTTGTCGTCGAAACTCACCTTGGCATCGAGCGCCACCAGCGTGCCGGCGCCGGTCACCACCAGCGGGTTGATCTCGATGATGGCGCAGTCGAGCTTGATGAAGGCGTCGTAGGCGGCCTGCACCACGCGGGTGAAGGCGGCCGCCGTCTTGCCGGCGAGCCCGAGCTGCTGTGCCACCTTGCGCCCGACATAGCCGGAGAAGCCGGTGGCGGGGTCGATGCTCTGGCTGATGATCTTCTCGGGGCTGTGCGCCGCCACCTCCTCGATCTCCATGCCGCCCTCCTCGGAGGCGACGATGGTGACCCGGCCGGTGGAGCGGTCCACCAGCAGCGAGAGGTAGAGCTCGCGCGCAATGTCGCAGCCATCCTCTATGTAGAGCCGATGCACGACGCGCCCGGCCGGGCCGGTCTGCTTGGTCACCAGCGTGCTGTTGAGCATCGCGCGCGCGGCCTCTTCGGCCTCGTCCGGCGACTTCACCAGGCGCACGCCGCCCTTGCCGTTCGGGTCCTCCTTGAAGCGCCCGGCGCCGCGGCCGCCGGCATGGATCTGCGACTTCACCACGATCACCGGCCCCGCGAGGGTGCGGGCGGCGATCAGCGCCTCCTCGGGAGAGCGCGCGACCCGCCCCTCCAGCACTGGCATGCCGAAACCCTTCAGCAGGGTCTTGGCCTGGTACTCGTGGATGTTCATCGCAGCAGGGGCTCCTTCCGCTTGGCCGCATGATCGGGCCGGAGTGTGTGGGGTCCTGCCTGCGCGATGCGGTCGCGAGGCAGCGCCCGGCGGCCGGTTGCCCGGCTGCCGGTCGGCACGATCGAAACCGGCGGTCACGCCAGGGCCCGACCGCAAAGCGCGCCGATGATTGCATCCCTGGGAGCACAAGTCACCTGAGCGAGGCACAACACGATCTGTTGCCGTTGCGCCACAGCGCGACCGCCCGCACTTTGCGGGTCCTGCAACCGATGCCATTTTGCAGGTCTTGAGCAAGGCGCGGCGTGGCGCGACCTGACATTCGCAGAGGCCCTGGGCAATGAAGCATTGGCGCATCGACGAGCTGGCCTGGGACCGCTTCGACCCCGGCCTGGTCGATCCGGACGTGCTGCTGCTGGTCAAGGCGGCCTCGGTGGTCGAGCGCAACGGCACCGACTACGCACGGTACCTCAACAACGTGTTCACCGACGACGCGGCGTTCCGGCAGGCCAGCGACAACTGGGCCGTCGAGGAGGTGCAGCACGGCGATGCGCTCGGCCGCTGGGCCATGCTGGCTGACCCGTCCTGGGACTACCCGGCGGCGTTCGCGCGCTACCGCCGCTCCTATCATATCCCGCTCGAGGTGGACGCCTCGGTTCGAGGATCCCGCACCGGCGAGCTGATCGCGCGCTGCATGGTCGAGACCGGCACCTCGTCGTTCTATACCGCGCTCGCCGATGCCACCGCCGAGCCGGTTCTCAACGCCATCTGCAGGCAGATCGCCGCCGACGAGTACCGGCACTTCAAGCTGTTTTACGACCACATGCACCGCTACCTGAAGCGCGAGCGGATCGGCGTCTGGCGGCGCACCCGGATCGCGCTCGGCCGGGTCACCGAGACCGAGGATGACGAGCTCGCCTTCGCCTACCACACCACCAACGAGCCGGCCGGCATGCCCTATGACCATGAGCGGTGCATCGCCGCCTACATGGCGCGCGCGATGGGCTTCTACCGGGAGCGCCATCTCGACCGTGCGGTCGCCATGATCTTCAAGACGATCGGCTTCAAGCCGCACGGACGCGTCTGTCGGGGTGCCGCGCGGGTGGCATTCGGGCTGATGCAGCGCCGCCGGCGCAAGTTCGAGACAACGATCGGACGCGGCCGGCCGGCCGCGCGCTATGGCCGGGCGCGCCGCGCCGCGCTGCAGGCCGCCGCTGAGTAGACGCGGGTCAGGTAGCGGGAGGGCGAACCGGCCGCGTCCGCGCCGCCCTGCGCGCCGCGAGCAGCGCGGAGCCGAGGATCAGGCCGTAGATCCAGAGCAGCCACGCGCTGCCGAGGCGACCAGCGCGGTCTTCGCCGTAGCAGGCTGGAGCCCAGCGGAGCGCCAAGGCGTGCAACAAGGCCGCCACGACCACCAGGAAGGTGATGCCGGGGACGATCTGCGCATCGTCGAGGCCGGCCAGACACTGGCAGAGACGCACGCAGATCCAGGCGACGGGAACGCTGAGCAGGAAACCGATATCGCCCCCGACCGGGTCGACGACAAAGAATGGCAGCAATCGGATCCAGGCCACGTCGGCAAGCCAGAACATGGCGCCGGAAATGCACAGGATCACCAACTGTCGTCTATCGAGCATGGCAGCCGTCCTTTCCCGTAACACCCGTTACATAGCAGGGTGACGTAACACCTGCTACAGGAAAGCGCCATGGCGCCGAACGAAACTGCCCGGCGCGTCGAGTTGGTCGAAGCGATCGCTTTGATCGTGCTCGAGGACGGCCTGGACGCGCTCGCCCTCCGTGGGCTTGCGGCACGCCTGTCCACCAGCGGGCGCATGCTGCTCTACCATTTCGGAACCAAGGATGCCTTGGTGCGCGCGGTGCTCATGCGGATCTCCGAGCAGATGGCTGTGCTGCAGGGCGCGGCCGCTTCGGGGGCGCGGCAGACTGCGGGCGAGTTTCTCGGGGACATGATGCAGGCCGGTATCGATCCGGCCACGGCGCCGTTCATGCGGGTCTGGACGGACGTGATCGTACGGGCGGCCCGTGGCGAGGCGCCGTACTGCGAGATCGCCGACAAGACCGTCAATGCTTGGCTGGAGTGGATCGTTAGCCGGTTGCACCCTGCGCCGGACAACGATGCGAAGGCCGCGGCGGTGCTCTCGATCATGGAGGGGATCACGATCCTGGAGTTGGCGCAGCCGGGTTTCACGAGGCAAGCGAGGCGTCTCCTGCCGGCGCTACTCGATCGCTGCTGAAAGGAGTGTCCGGCGCCGGGCTCGCGTTGCTCGCCCAGGCCCTGGCCTGAGGACGCGCTCGCGAAGCCCCGCCATGCTCCTGCGAACCGGGTGCTCTTGCGAACCGGGGCCGCACCTGCTGGAACCGCCGCTTGGGCGGCAGGAACGCAATGGACACGATCAGGCTGGGCTATCCGGACATTCTGCTGCACGAGGCCAGCGCCGCCGCGGTAGCGCGCGTGCTCGAGGCGCATGACCTCGAGGTCGAGTATGTGCCGGCGGCACTTGCCGCGCTGCCGGCACTGCTCGACGCGGACGCCTTCGACCTGCTCGCCACCGCCTGGCTGCCCGCCACCGATGCGGCGCTGCTGGCATCCGGCCGCATGCAGCCGCTCGGCCTGCTGTACCGTCCGCGTTTCGTCTGGTGCGTGATCGGCGCGGCGCCGGCCGCCATCGGGGACCTCGCCGCGAGCTCGGCGCTCGACCGGCGTATCGTGGTGGATGCGGCGAGCCCGCTGGCTTGCCTGTCGGAGGCGGCGCTTACCGCCTACGGGTTGCAGGCCGCCGGCTACGTCGTTGAACGGGTGGATGGAGCGATGGCGCTGGCATGGGCGGAGGCCGGCGATGCGTCCCGCATCGTGCCGCTGTCGCAGCCGCACGGGCTGCTGCATGCCATGCGCCTGCGCCCGCTGGCCGACCCGAAGCTGGCCCTCGGCGGCGAGCAGGAGGCGCGGCTGCTGCTGCGCCGCGCCCTGCGCCCGACCCTCGATGGCGACCTGATCGACGAACTCGACGAGCTGACCCTGGGCAACAAGGTGGTGAGCGCGCTGGCGCATGCGATGCGCACCGGCGGCATGAGCGCCCAGGCGGCCGCCGAGGCCTGGCAGCGTGGCCGGCTGTCGCCGCGTGCTTGAGAGTGGGGTGCCTGAGCAGGCTGCAGGCGCCGACGCCGCCGACCGCGAGCTGGCGGCGCAGTACGAGGCCTACCCCTATCCCGCCCGCGATCCGCGCGACGAGCACCGCCGGCTGATCGTCGGCAGCCCGAGCCATCTGCGCGAGATCGACCACTGGGTGTTCGGCGCGCAGCGGTCGCGCGCGCGACCGCTGCGCGCGCTGGTCGCCGGGTGCGGCACCGGGGACGGTGCCATCATGCTGGCGCAGCAGATGGTGCAGGCCGGGCGCCCCGGCCATGTGCTGTGCCTGGACCGCTCGCGCGCCGCCCTGGAGATCGCGCGCGCACGGGCCGAGGCGCGCGGGCTGCCGAATATCGACTTTCGCGAGGCGAGCCTGCTGCAGGTGGCCGGTCTCGGCCTCGGGCCGTTCGACTACATCGATTGCTGCGGCGTGCTGCATCACCTGCCGGAGCCGGCGCGCACCTTGCGCGACCTCGCCGGCCTGCTGGCCAAAGGCGGCGGCATCGGCCTGATGCTGTACGCGCCGCACGGCCGCACCGGGGTGTACATGCTGCAGGATGCGCTGGCGCTGCTGGCCCCGGGCGATGCGCCGCCGGCGCTGCGGCTCGACGTCGCGCGCCGGGTGCTGCGCCACCTGCCACGGTCCGCCTGGCTGCATGCCAACAGGAATTTCGCCGACCATCTGAGCGGCGGCGATGCCGGGCTCTACGACCTGCTGCTGAACCCGCGCGACCGGGCCTATGACGTGCCGGCGCTGCGCGCGCTGGTGGCGGAGGCGGGGCTGTCGATCGGCTGCCTGCTGGAGCCCGCGCGCTACGAGCCGTCGCTGCTGCTGCCCGATCCGCGGCTGCGGGCCCGGCTCGAGGCGATGCCGCTGCTCGATCGCGCCGCGGTGGCCGAGGGCCTGCTGGGCAACATGAACACCCACATCGCCTACGTGCGGCGCCCCGGCGCGCATCCGCCGGAGCCGGATCCGCTGGCGCCGGATGCGGTGCCGGTGGCGCGCGAGGTTCCGGCCGGGGAGATCGCCCGCCAGATCGGGCCCGACGGCAGCCTGCCGCACCTGTTCGGCCAGCTCGCGGTCCGGGTGCCGCTGCCGCCGCAGGCGCGCGCCCTGCTGGGGCTGATCGACGGCGAGCGCACGGTGGCGGCGATCGCGGCCGGGATGCGCGAACGCGGCCTGGCGCCGGCGCGGATCGAGGCCGCGTGGCGGGAGACCATCGTGCCCCTGATCCGGCTCAACCGGGTCCTGCTCGCAGCACCGGCCTGACGTGCAAGACGGCGGCAAGGATCCTGCGGCGAGCCGTGCCGCCGCCGTCTCTCCCGGGGCAGGCAGCCCCAGCCGGACCGCGATCATCATTTTCGGTGCGGGGCTGCGACCGGACGGCTCGCCCAGTCCGACCCTGGCCGGTCGGGTCCGGGCGGCGCTGGAGTGCGGTCGCTTCCTGCACGACGCGCTCTACCTGCCGACCGGCGGCGTCGGGCTGCCGCAACCGTCCGAAGCTGGGCCGTCCGAAGCTGGGCCGTCAGAAGCTGGACCGTCCGAGGCCTGGGCGATGGCGACGATGCTCCGGGCGGCCGGGGTCCCGGAAGACCGCATCCTGTGCGAGCCGACCGCGCGCGACACGCTCGCCTCCGTGCTGGCCTGCCGTGCGCTCCTGCGTCGGCTTGGCCACCGCGGTCCGGTGCTGGCCGCCACGAGTGCCTACCACCTGCCGCGGTGCCTGCTGCTGCTGCGCCTTGCGGGAGTACCGGCCCGCGCGGTGCTGCCGCCGCCGAGGCCCGCCGCCCGGCACCTGGGCAAGCGCTGGTACTGGCGCCTGCGCGAGGTGCCGGCGCTGCCGTGGGATGCGATCCTGATGCTGGTCGAGATCGGCTGGCGCCGGAAGTCGTAACGAGACTGCATCGAAGCGGTCGCCGGGCCTGTCCAGCGTGATCCGATTCCAGCAAACCGAGAAGCAGTCACGCTTTCGGGGAAATGCTGTATTTTACAGTATAGTTTGGAAGCCGCGACTTGATCGAACAAGCAACGAGCGAGCGGCTGCACGATTGCGATATTTTTTCGTTATTCATCCGAACGGATTCAGTTGCCATTCCTGAATAAGGACGTTAGTGGTGCTCCCCGACGCTGTTATCGGAAATGTGAATATCAAACATACGAGACATCAGAACGAACTTTTGCAAGGCAACCGGACCGGACGTCGCATCGCTCTATGACATCCAGTCGGGATATTATTAAAAAACAACCGCTTAGTCTCTGTTGGCCTGCAGTATCAATGGGTTATCGGTCATTTTAGACAGGTTCCCGCGGCACGCCTGCAATTCCGGTCTTTTTTAGCCAGTCAACATCACGACCAGATCGATTGTCGTTCGGGAGAATTTGCAGCCATGACGAACTCCAGCCCCACTCGTTACGCTACCGTATCATATAAGTGCCTCGCGGATGTATTTCCGGCCGGTAGCAGCGTCCCCCGTTCTGCCTTCGCGCCGGGAGCCTGCCGATGAGCGGCGGTTCCTTCGATGTCAACTTCACTGACATCAACTCGCTTTCGGGCACGCCGTTCAACAATGTGTGGGGCGACAGCGACGAGCACGCGCTGTCCTCGAACGGCCTGTGGCTCGGCTCGGTCGGTACCGACTACACGCCGATGGGCATCATGCAGAACCCGACCGGTGCCAGCGCCGGCGAAGGCTATGGGCTCTACAGCTACACCGCGCGCTATGAATATGCGAACCAGCCCGGCGGTGACTACCTGCTGCTGTGGCGCGCCGACAATCAGTGGCTGGACAGCGCGGCCCCCGGCCTGATCACCGAAATGGACATGCTGGAGACGTTCGACAATTCGTCTTCTGCCGCCTCCACGCTGCATTATTACGATTCATCGGCAGGCAGCGACGACGGCTACACGTCGCACAACATCACCGGCCTCAACCTCACCGCGCTCAATGTCTATTCGATGGACTGGCAGGCGGGATCGCTCACCTTCTATATCGACGGCAAGGAGATCTATCAGCTCACCGGCTCGACCGTGCCGAAGGACTATGCCGACGGCGGCAGCAACCAGGTGATGGGCATGGGTGCCGAGAGCGAAAGCAGCCCGGTCGGCATGTATGTCACCGAGGCGCAATATACCTCGTCCGCCGACCTTTCGACCGATGGCGGCGCCGCCACCGTGATGGCGGCACAGATCGCACGTGGCGGCATCGCCGGCACCGTGGCGTCGAGCGCGCCGGCACCCTCCAGCCCCAGCCCGAGCACCGGCACCGGCACCGTCACCGACACGACGCCGATCACGGTCTCCGCCCCCGGTACCGTGAAGGAAGCCTCGCCCGGTGCCGGCGTCACCGTGGCCGAAACCATCACCGGCACGCCGAACGCCACCGTCTATGAGGCGACCTTCACCTCGACCTACGTAGCGGAGGAGAACTGGATCGCCGTGCAGCTGAACAGCGCCGGCACCGCGACGGTGAACGTGACCTTCGAGCACAGCGGCGACTTCCTGGTCGTTCCCAGCAACACCTCGGGCGACGCGCCGGTGAACGGCTACTCGAGCGCCATCACCATCACCGACGCGACCAGCACGCCGGCCAGCATCACCGTCTCGGCGCCGGGCTCCGTCCAGGAAGCCAGCGTCGGCGCCGGCGTCACCGTCACCGAGACGATCAAGGCGACCGGATTGAGCACCGTCTATGCCGAGGTGCTGACAGCGTCGGGCAGCGTCGAGACCGGGTTCCAGGCGGTCACGATCGGCAGCACCGGCACCGGCACCGTCTCCCTGCACCTTGCAAAGACCGGTGATTATGTCGAGGTCGTCGACAAGACGGGCTCCCCCGCGGTGACGACGAAATCGTCCGCCGTCACCATCACCGATGCGGCCGCGAAGACCCCGGTGCCTACGACCCCGGTGGTCACGCCGCCGGTCACCGGGCCGGCGACACCGACGCCGCCTGCCGGCACGGCCTACTCGATCACGTCGATCACCGACGTGAACAACACGCTGGTGGTGACCGGCACCCGCGACATCGGCGCAGCCTCGACGGTGCGCGATTTCATCAACGGCTCGTACAAGGGCGTGATCCAGGACAACGAACCCGACGGCTCGTTCACCTACGACCTCGCGGCGCCGACAGCGGCAGGCACCTACACGCTGGAGTTGACGCTGGACCAGTCGAGCCTCACCGCCAGCAAGAGCTTCACCATCGGCGGCACAGCCACCACGACAGCGCCGAAGCCCACCATCGCGGTGTCCGCTCCGGGCAGCGTGCAGGAGGCGAGCAAGGGGGCCGGCGTCACCGCCAGCGAGACCATCACCGCGACCAACCTCACCACAGTCTATGCCGAGGTGCTGACCAAGTCGGGCACGGTCGAGAGTGGCTACCAGGCGGTCAAGCTCACCAACGGCACCGGCACCGTCTCGCTGCATCTCGCCAGCAGCGGCGACGTCGTGCAGGTCGCCAGCAGCCTGACCAGCCCGGTGGTGACCGCGACCTCCGGGGCCGTGACCATCACCGACCCGGTCGCGACCGGCCCGGTGACGAGCGTGCCCGCGA
Organism: Lichenicoccus sp.; assembly: GCF_965277665.1. Taxonomy (GTDB): domain Bacteria; phylum Pseudomonadota; class Alphaproteobacteria; order Acetobacterales; family Acetobacteraceae; genus Lichenicoccus. The sequence goes on along the minus strand of NZ_OZ255835.1, from coordinate 2,361,993 downwards.
GCCTGTTCTCGATTTCCTCCGTCACCGAGGTGAAGGGCGACCTCGTCATCGTTGGCACCCGCGACATCGGCGAGGCCTCGACGGTGCGCGAGTTCGTCGATGGCAGCTACAAGGGCGTGATCACGGACAACGCGCCGGACGGCTCGTTCACCTACACGGTGGCGGCGCCGACCGGAGCCGGAACCCACACGCTCGAGCTGACGCTCGACCAGTCGAACCTGACCGCCAGCATGAGCTTCATCACCACGGCCACCGGCAGCACCACCCTGGGCACGGTCGCCACCGGCACGGCGGGGGGTACGTCCGCGGGCGGCTCCGCCAGCAGCGGCACCCCGGTGGCATCCGCCAGCACGGCCCCGGTGGCAGGCGGCCTGACCATCAGCAACCTGACCGAGGATAGCGGCCAGCTGCTGATGACCGGCGACAAGGACACCGGCGGCGCCAACACCATGCGCGAGTTCGTGGATGGCAAGTATCTCGGTGCGCTGCATGACGGCATGGCGGACGGCGCATTCAGCATGCATATCGCGGACGTTGCCGCCGGCGCGCACGTGCTCAGCCTGACCCTCGACGGTTCGTCCGCGACCGCCACCTACGACTTCACCAAGGAGGCCAACGGCAGCGTCCAGGCGCTGCTGCCGACCACCACGAGCGCCGGCACGCTGGTCGCCGCCAACCACGACACCACCCTGGCCCAGGCGGCCTGACCCAGAACGATCACCGCGACGATGCATCCGCCGTGGCGCGCCGGAGTTTTTGCTCCCCGAACGCCACGGCGGAGTTGCATCAAGGCTGAACCGGCGTCTCGCATCCTGGACGTCCTACCTTGATCGAGACAAGGCTGCCCTGACCGCGACGAAGCTGGCCCTGTCGGGGCAAACCGTGCTTCATGTTGCTCTCGTATCAAACCAGGAGCCACAAGGTGCAGCCCGCTCAGCACGCAGCGGACAGGCTGCACAGGACGTTCCAGGACCGCAGCGACCAGGATTGGCTCGACATCCTGGTCAGCAGCCTGCGCATCCCCGACATCGAGGGCGTGCCGATGCCGCTGTTTCCCTCCGAGGAGATGCAGCGGGACATGCACGGCCATAGCGGCGAGGTCTCGCTGCACGAGGCGCATGCCTTCTTCCGCGAGGTGAAGGCCTATGCCGGCTATGCCGGCCGCCCGCTCGAGCCGACGCGCACAATGCTGGATTTCGGCTGCGGCTGGGGCCGGATGCTGCGGCTGTTCATGAAGGACGTCCATCCCGACAACCTGTACGGCGCCGACAGCACCTCGCGCTTCCTCACCGAGGCGCGGCGCTGCAACCCGGATGTGAACTTCCTCGCCTGCCAGGTGGCGCCGCCGATGATCCTGCAGGCCGCCAGCCTCGACATGATCGTCTCCTGGTCGGTGTTCAGCCATCTCGACGAGTTCCTCGCCACCCGCTGGATGGAGGAGTTCGCGCGCCTGCTCAGGCCGGGCGGCCTGTTGATGGTCACCACCCAGAGCCGGCGCTTCATCGCCTTCTGCGCCGAGATGCGGCTGCGCCGGGCGTCGGGCATCAAGCTGGAGCATGGCTGGTACGAGGCCTGCGCCAATGCCTTCACCGACGAGGCGCACGAGAATGCGCGCTACGAGGCGGGCCAGTTCCTGCACGCGGCCTCGGCGGCCCGGCCCAACCCGCTGTCACACTATGGCGAGGCGATCATCCCGCGCGGCTACGTGGTCAAGCACTGGGGCCACCTGTTCCGGCTGGTCGAGTTCCTCGACAACCCGGCCCGCCTGCCGCAGGTGCTGGTGGTGCTGCAGAAGCCCGGTGCTTGAAGAAGACCGGCTGCTTGAAGAGGGGGGAAATTCTTGACTTTTGTGCACTGCGACGCGATTGAGGTGGGGCTGACGCGGGAGAGACCGGTGACACCCGGCGCCGAAGGAGCAACCGCCCCGGAAACTCTCAGGCAAAAGGACCGCCCGGCTCGAACTTCTGGAGAGTGGCGTCTCGCGCGCCCGCCGACGGGATAACGATCTCAGGCCAACCGACAGAAGGGGCACCAACGAACCGGCACTCCGCCGGCGAGCGAGGTGTGTCCCCATGGCCGACCCTGGCATTTCCACCGCCCGCACCCCGCTGCACGCGCTGCATGTGGCACTCGGCGCCCGCATGGTGGGGTTCGCCGGCTACGACATGCCGCTGCAGTATCCGACCGGCATCCTCACCGAGCATCTGCATACCCGCGCCAAGGCCGGGCTGTTCGACGTCTCCCACATGGGCCAGGTCCGGCTCCGGCCGCGCTCCGGCCAGGTGCGCGACGCGGCGCTGGCGCTGGAGCGGCTGGTGCCGGCGGATATCGTGGCGGTCGCCGTGGGGCGCCAGCGCTATACCGTCTTCACCGACACGCGCGCGGGGATCCTCGACGACCTGATGGTGGCCAATCTCGGCGACCACCTGCTGCTGGTGGTCAATGCCGCGCGCAAGCACGCCGACCTGCTGCATCTGCGCGCGCACCTGTCGGACCTGTGCGTCATCGAGCCGCTGTTCGCGCGCGGGCTGGTGGCCCTGCAGGGTCCGGGTGCCGAGGCGGCCCTCGCGGCGCTGGCGCCGGACGCGGCGTCGATGAATTTCATGGATGTGCGGCCGCTCGACGTTGCAGGGGTCGGCTGCGTGGTCTCGCGCTCCGGCTATACCGGCGAGGACGGCTACGAACTCGGCATCCCGGAGGCGGACGTGGCGCATGTGGCGGGCGCCCTGCTGGCGCAGCCGGGCGTGCTGCCGATCGGCCTCGGGGCGCGGGACAGCCTGCGACTCGAGGCCGGGCTGTGCCTGTACGGCACCGACCTCGATGCTACCACCAGCCCGGTCGAGGCGGCGCTCGAATGGTCGATCCAGAAGAGCCGTCGCAGCGGCGGCGCCCGCGCCGGCGGCTTTCCGGGGGCGGCCGTGGTGCTCGGCGAACTCGCGGCGGGGGCCTCTCGGCGCCGGGTCGGCCTGCTGCCGGAGGGCCGCGCGCCGCTGCGCGGGAGCACCCGGCTGTTCGCGAGCGCCGACTTGAGCGGCGTCCCCGTCGGCATCGTCAGCTCCGGCGCCTTCGGCCCCAGCCTGAACGCGCCGATGGCGATGGCGATGGTCGACACCCGCTTTGCTGCCGACGGCACCGTGCTGGTCGCCGACCTGCGCTCGCGCCCGGTGGCGGTGCGTGTGGCGCCACTTCCCTTCGTCGCTCCCGGCTACCGGCGTTCCGCCAAAAGGACAGCAGCATGACCACGATCGAGACCGCTTCTGCTGACCCTCGGGGCTCTGCGGATATTTGGGCCGGCACCGGATCCGATGCCCATGCCTTCATGGGGCGGCATATCGGACCCGACGCCGACGAGGTGGCCGCCATGCTGCGTGTCGTGCGCGCGCCCGACCTGCGCACCCTGATCGCCGAGACCGTCCCCGCCTCGATCCTGGAGCCGCTGGCGGCCGACGCGGCGCCAGGCCTGACCGAGACCGAGGTGCTGGACCGCCTGCGCGCCATCGCGAGCGAGAACCGGGTGCTGACCGCGTTGATCGGGCAGGGCTATCACGGCACCGTGCTGCCGCCGGTGATCCAGCGCAACATCCTCGAAAGCCCGGCCTGGTACACCGCCTACACGCCGTACCAGCCGGAGATCAGCCAGGGTCGTCTGGAGGCGCTGCTGAACTTCCAGACCCTGGTCTGCGAGCTCACCGGCCTCGATGTCGCCAACGCCTCGCTGCTCGACGAGGCCACCGCGGCGGCCGAGGCGATGGCGCTGGCGCGGCGCGCGTCCAAGGTGCGCGCCAACGCCTTCTTCGTCGATGCCGACACTCATCAGCAGACGCTGGCGGTGCTGCGCACGCGCGCCGAGCCGCTCGGCTGGGCGCTGGTGGTGGGCGATCCGGCAACCGACCTGGACGCCGGCGCGGTGTTCGGGGCGCTGCTGCATTATCCGGGCAGCTCGGGTGCGGTGCGCGATCATCGCGCTGCGATCGCGGCCCTGCGGGCAGCCGGCGCGGTGGTGGCGATGGCCGCCGATCCGCTCGCCCTCTGCCTGCTGACCCCGCCCGGCATGCTGGGCGCCGACATCGCCATCGGCTCGATGCAGCGCTACGGCGTCCCGATGGGCTATGGCGGCCCGCACGCCGCCTACATGGCGGTACGCGATGCGCACAAGCGCTCGCTGCCGGGTCGTCTGGTCGGGGTGTCGATCGACAGCCATGGTGCGCCCGCGTATCGGCTCGCGCTGCAGACCCGCGAGCAGCATATCCGCCGCGAAAAGGCGACCTCGAACATCTGCACCGCGCAGGTGCTGCTCGCCGTGATCGCCTCGATGTATGCGGTCTATCACGGGCCGGAGGGCCTGACCGCGATCGCCCGCCGGGTGCACCGGCTGACGCAGATCATGGCGGCGGGTTTGCGCGCGCTCGGTGTCGATGTCCGCAACGAGGCGTTCTTCGACACGCTGACCATCGACGCCGGCGATATCGAGGCTGAAGGGTGGGTCGACGCGGTGCATGCGCGCGCGGTGGCGGCAGGGTTCAACCTGCGCCGGCATGTCGGCGAGAAGTGCCGCCTGATCGGCATCAGCCTCGACGAGACCAGCACGCAGGCGACCGTCCGCGCCGTCTGGCAGGCGGTCTCGGGCGACGGTGATGCGGTTGCCGCCGTCGAGGCCGGCCTGGGCGGGATCCCCGACGGGATCCCGCACGAGCTGCGCCGGGTGGGCCGCCTCATGGATCAAGCCGTGTTCCATGCGCATCGCTCGGAAACCGACCTGCTGCGCTATTTGCGCCGGCTGGCCGACAAGGACCTCGCACTCGACCGCACGATGATCCCGCTCGGCTCCTGCACGATGAAGCTGAACGCCACCGTCGAGATGATGCCGATCACCTGGCCCGGGTTCTGCGACATGCATCCGTTCGCGCCCGCCGACCAGGCGCGTGGCTATGCGCGGCTGTTCGCCGAGTTGCAGGCGTCGCTCTGCGAGATCAGCGGCTACGACGCGGTCTCGCTGCAACCCAATTCAGGGGCGCAGGGCGAATATGCCGGGCTGCTGGCAATCCGTGGCTACCATCGCAGCCGCGGCGAGGCGCATCGCGACATCTGCCTGATCCCGGCCTCGGCGCACGGCACCAATCCGGCCAGCGCGCAGATGGTCGGCATGCAGGTGGTCGTGGTCGGCTGCGATGCCAGCGGCAATGTCGACGTTGCCGACCTGCACGCCAAGATCGGCAGGCACGCCGGGCGGCTGGCGGCGATCATGATCACCTATCCCTCGACGCACGGCGTGTTCGAGGAGAGCGTGCGCGAGATCTGTGCGGTGGTGCACGAAGCGGGCGGCCAGGTCTATCTCGACGGCGCCAACCTCAACGCCCAGGTCGGGCTGTGCCGCCCGGGTCATTACGGCGCCGATGTCAGCCATTTCAACCTGCACAAGACATTCTGCATTCCGCACGGCGGCGGCGGCCCCGGCATGGGGCCGATCGGCGTCGGTGCGCATCTGGCGCCGTTCCTGCCGCAGCACAGCGAAGCCTTCGACAGCCATGCGGTGTCGGCGGCGCCATACGGATCGGCCTCGATCCTGCCGATCTCGTATGCCTACATCCTGCTGATGGGCGGCGAGGGGATGCGACGGGCCAGCGAGATCGCGATCCTGAACTCGAACTACATCGCGAGCCGGCTGGCCGCGCACTACCCGGTGCTGTATCGCGGCGCCCGCTTGCGCGTCGCGCACGAGTGCATCATCGACCTGCGGCCGCTCCGCGACGCCACCGGCATCACGGTCGACGACATCGCCAAGCGCCTGGTCGATCACGGCTTCCATGCGCCGACGGTGAGCTTCCCGGTCGCCGGCACCTTCATGATCGAGCCGACCGAGAGCGAGAACCAGGCGGAGCTGGACCGGTTCTGCGATGCGATGATCTCGATCCGCGCGGAAATCCGCTGCATCGAGCAGGGCCGGGTCACGGCTTCCGACAGCGCACTGCGTCATGCGCCGCACACGGTCGCCGATTTGCTGGCGGCTGACTGGCACCGCGCCTACTCGCGCGAGGAGGGTTGCTTCCCGGCCGGCGCGCGCCGGACAGACAAGTATTTCCCCCCGGTGGGCCGCCTCGACAACAGCTACGGCGACCGCAACCTGATCTGCTCCTGCCCGCCGGTCGAGGAACTGTCGGAGGCGGCCGACTGAGCGCCGCAACTGGGCCGCTAGTTCGGAAGCGGTGGCGCTGCCGTCTCGAACAGCGCGAAGCTTCGGACAGCGCTGTCCACCATCACTGCCCGCGCCGCCTCGTCCAGTTGGGCTTCCTTCAGCGTGTCGTTGAAGGTGAGCCAGAGGTTCTCGCCGTTGCCGTGGTTGAGGAAGCGGCTGGCCAGCCGGATCACCGGGTCCTCGGCCGCCAGCACCTGCTTGCGCAGCAGGGCGCCGCCGAGGCGGGAGCCCTCCAGGACGTAGGTGGCGCCGAGCATCGCAGCCGGGCTGTCGATCCAGTCGACCACCTGCTCCTCCGAGGCGGGTGACGGCGGCGCTTCGCCATCGAGCTGCCTGATATCGGCGAGCAGGGCGGCGCGCCGGGTGCGCCAGCTCCAGTCCGGCAGCAGATAGACCACGCCGGCCTGCTCGAGCGCGATCTCGAGCGGCACCAGGGCGGCCGCCTGGGCGTGGAGGAAGCGGCTGTAGGACGGGCGCCGGTCGAGCGGCAGCGTGCTCATGCGGGCATCGAGCCGCTGGTGTGCCGCCTGCGTTCCCTGGCGCAGCACGGCCCTGAGTTCGTTCATGCGGGTCGCCTCCCGATCTCCTGACGAGCAAGTCCGACGCCGGCACCGCAGTCTGCGCCGGCCGGCACGACATTGACATCCTCGCGGCCTGTCCGTCATGTCCCAGCTTTCCCAGGGTGGCGGCTGCTGCCCTACCGCACTCTCAAGCAGAGCCTGATGCATGCATCAGGCTCCAGGCCGGATCGGATCCTGCACGAATGCCCGTTTACGCCTTCATCTTCCCCGGACAGGGCAGCCAGTTCGCAGGCATGGGACGCGACCTCGCGGCCGCCTTCGCACCGGCCCGGGAAGTCTTCGAGGAGGTCGACGACGCGCTCGGCGAACGGCTGTCGAAGCTGATGTTCGCAGGCCCGATCGAGGATCTCACCCTGACCCAGAACACCCAGCCGGCGTTGATGGCGGTGTCGCTGGCGGTGCTGCGCGTGCTGCAGCGCGAGGCCGGGCTCGACGTCGCCGCGCGCGCGGCGGTGGTGGCGGGGCATTCGCTCGGCGAGTATTCGGCGCTGGCTGCCGCCGGCAGCTTCGACGTGGCGGGGGCGGCCCGGCTGCTGCGGCGCAGGGGCCTGGCGATGCAGCGCGCGGTGCCGGCGGGCGAGGGCGGCATGGCGGCGCTGCTGGGCACCGAACTCGAGCAGGCACGCGAGATCTGTGCCGCCGCCGCGGTGCTGCAGGCCGAGGGCCAGCCGGACCGGCTTGAGGTGATCGAGGTCGCCAACGACAATGGCGGCGGCCAGGTGGTGATCTCCGGCGCCACCGGCGCGATCGCGCGCGCCATCGAGATCGCCCGCGAGCGCGGCATCCGGCGCGCCATGCCGCTGCCGGTATCGGCGCCGTTCCATTGCTCGCTGATGGCGCCGGCGGCGGATGCCATGCGCGAGGCGCTCGGCGAGACCAGCATCGCACCCCCCCGCCTGCCGCTGATCGCCAATGTCACCGCCGCCAAGGCGACAGCGCCCGACGCGATACGCGACCTGCTGGTGCGCCAGGTCACCGGCACGGTGCGCTGGCGCGAGAGCGTGCAGGCGATGACGGCACTCGGCGTCGACAGCTTCGTCGAGCTCGGCGCCGGCAAGGTGCTGTCCGGCCTGTGCAAGCGCATCGCCCCGGACGCCGCCACGCGCAGCGCGGGGACGCCCGAGGAGATCGAGGAACTGCTCAAGCTCCTCTGACCGGGCTTACGCCAAGGCTCAACCAGATCTGAGGAAGACCCATCGATGTTCAGGCTTGATGGCAAGATCGCCCTGGTGACCGGCGCGTCCGGCGGTATCGGGGCGGCGATCGCGCGCGCGCTGCATGCCCAGGGCGCCGCCGTGGTGCTGTCCGGAACCCGCCGCGAGGCGCTCGACAGCCTCGCCGCGGCGCTGGCGACCGCAGCGCCGGCATCCCGGGTGCATGTCTGTCCCGCCGACCTGTCGGATCCCGCTGCACCCGACGCGCTGGTCGCCGCCGCCGAGCAGGCTGCCGGCGCCGGCCTCGACATCCTGGTCAACAATGCCGGGCTGACCCGCGACGGGCTCGCGCTGCGCATGAAGGACGAGGACTGGAACCGGGTGCTGGAGGTCGATCTCGCCGCACCCTTCCGGCTCTGCCGCGCCGCCCTGAAAGGCATGCTACGCCGGCGGGCCGGCCGCATCATCTCGATCGCCAGCATCGTGGGCCAGACCGGCAATGCGGGACAGGCGAACTACGCCGCCGCCAAGGCCGGCATGATCGGCATGAGCAAGTCGCTGGCCCAGGAGGTCGCCTCGCGCGGGATCACCGTCAACGTGGTGGCGCCGGGCTTCGTCGAGACCGCGATGACCGCGGCACTGCCCGAGACGCAGCGCGCGAAGCTCTCCGCCGCGATCCCGCTCGGGCGCATCGGACAGCCGGCGGACATCGCCGCCGCGGTGGCGTATCTCGCCGCCGACGAGGCAGGCTGGGTGACCGGGGCCACGCTGCACGTCAATGGCGGCATGGCGATGACGTGAAGGCCGGGGACGTGAGGGCCGGGGACGTGAGGGCCGGGGACTTGAAGCGAAAGGACTGCGAAACTTTCATCGTCGCGCCACCCTTGCGCCGTCGGCGGCGGAGGCGCATCGATCCGGTGCCTTGGCGAGCGATGAAATTCCATGCTAATCGCCCGCTGCTTCGTCCGCAGGCGGGCGGCAGGGTTCGCGGTCAAGGCGCGACTGCGGATGCCGACAACAGGACGAACGGGTTCGAACCGCGGGTTTTCCGGGGCAGAGAGGAAGCAGGATCAGATGAGCGAGATCGCCGACAAGGTTAAGAAGATCGTCGTGGAGCACCTGGGCGTCGAGGAGAGCAAGGTGACTCCCGAGGCTTCCTTTATCGACGACCTCGGCGCCGACAGCCTCGATACGGTCGAGCTGGTCATGGCTTTCGAGGAGGCATTCGGTGTGGAGATCCCCGAGGACGCGGCGGAGAAGATCTCCACCGTGAAGGACGCGATCGACTACATCGAGAAGCAGAAGGCAGCCTGAATCCAGGCCCCTCAATCCAAGCCAGGGGGCTGCAGCCATGATACCCACGCTGAACGGAGCCGGTCCCCGTCGGGTGGTCGTGACCGGCATGGGCATCGCCGGCCCGCTCGGCGTGGGCGTCAGGCAGTTCTGGTCGCGGCTGGTCGAGGCCGAGAGCGGCATCCGGGCGATCACCTCCTTCGACCCCTCCGGCCTGCCGGCGCAGGTGGCGGGCGAGGTGCCGGCCGGCACCCGCGCGGCCGGCGGCCTGGATCTCAACGAATGGATCCCGCACAAGGACCAGAAGAAGATGGATCGCTTCATCCATCTCGGCCTGGTCGCCGCCATCGAGGCGGTGGAGGATTCCGGCTGGATGCCGACCGACGAGGCGGACCAGTGTGCCACCGGCGTGATGATCGGCTCGGGCATCGGCGGCCTGCAGAGCATCTACGAGGCCTCCGTGCAGGTGCATGAAGGCCGCGCGCGACGGCTGTCGCCGTTCTTCATCCCGTCCGCCCTGATCAACCTGGTCTCCGGCCACGTCTCGATCCGCTACGGCTTCAGGGGGCCGAACCATTCCGCGGTCACCGCATGCGCCACCGGCGTGCACGCGATCGGCGACGCGGCGCGCCTGATCCTGCTCGGCGATGCCGACATCATGGTCGCCGGCGGCGCGGAGGCCGCGGTCTGCGAACTCGGCATCGCCGGCTTCTGTGCGTCGCGCGCGCTCTCCACCGGTTTCAACGCGACCCCGGCGCGTGCCTCGCGGCCCTGGGACCGCGACCGCGACGGCTTCGTGATGGGCGAGGGCGCCGGCATCGTGGTGCTCGAGGAATACGAGCACGCCCGCAAGCGGGGTGCCAAGATCTACGGCGAGGTGCTCGGCTATGGGCTGTCGGGCGACGCGCACCACATCACCGCACCGCCCGAGGGCCATGTCGGGGCGTATCGCGCGATGGTGGCCGCGCTGAAGAGCGCCCGCCTCGCGCCTGCCGAGATCGGCTACGTGAACGCACACGGCACCTCGACCATGGCCGACGACCTCGAGCTGGAGGCGGTGGAGCGCCTGTTCGGCGACGCCGCCCGTGGCCTGGCGATGTCTTCCACCAAGTCCGCCACCGGGCATCTGCTCGGGGCTGCCGGTGCGATCGAGGCGATCTTCTCGCTGCTGGCGATCCGCGACGGCGTCGTGCCGCCGACCCTCAATCTGGACCATCCGAGCCGCGAGAGCGTGATCGACCGGGTGGCGCACACGGCGCAGGAGCGTCCGGTGCGCCACGCGCTGTCGAACAGCTTCGGCTTCGGCGGCACCAACGCCAGCATCGTCCTCGGCGGCGTCTGAGAGAGGCCGCTCGGAAACGCCTGCTGCTGGCGATCCGACGCGCCCTTTCTCCGCTCCGCTGCTCACGGCCGAACAGGCCGCTCCGCTGCGGTGCTCGAACAGTCACGCCGGCCGCGGCCCTCTGGGCCGCTCTCATCCAGTATCAGGCGTTTCCAAGCGGCCTCTTGGTGCGGACTCTGGCAGGCTGTCTCGATGCGCCGGTTGCTGATGCTGCTATTCCTTTCAATCCTGCTGGCTGGCGCGGCCGGGCTGGGCGGGCTCTGGCTGTACGGCAGGCCGGGTCCGCTGGCGGGGGATCAGGCCATCGTCATCCCGCATGGCGGCCTGGCGAGCGCGGGGGCCGCCTTGCAGCGGCACGGCGCGCTGCCGGACGGGCCCGCATCGCTGCTCGGCTTCCGGCTCGCCGGCCGCCTGACCCGTGACCAGGGGCCGGTGCATGCCGCGGAATTGGCATTCCCGGCCCACGCCTCGGTGCGTGACCTGCTGCTGGTGCTGCGCACATCGCGGCCGGTGCAGCACGAGCTGACGGTACCCGAAGGCCTCACCGCCGCGCAGATCGCGGTGCTGGTCGCTGGCGCGGCAGCACTGGCGGGGCCGGCGCCGGTCCCCGCCGAGGGCAGCATCATGCCCGATACATACGCCTACGAACTCGCCATGCCACGACGCGAACTCGTCGGGCGCATGCAAGCCGCGATGCGTCGCAGGCTGGCGCAGGTTTGGGCCGGCCGGGATGCGCAGCCCGAACTGCCGACTCCGGACGACCTGCTCATCCTCGCCAGCGTCGTGGAGCGCGAGACCGCAAAGGCCGCAGAGCGCCCGCTGGTGGCGCGGGTGTTCCTCAACCGGCTGCACCAGGGCATGCGCCTGCAATCGGACCCGACCGTCATCTACGGTGCCTCGGGCGGGCTGGGCGTGCTGGCGCGGCCGCTTAGCCGGGCCGACCTCGCGCAGCCGAATCCCTATAACAGCTACCTGCTGCCTGGCCTGCCGCCCGGGCCGATCTGCGCGCCCGGGCTCGCCTCGCTGCAGGCAACAGCGCATCCGGCCGCGGGCGATGCGCTCTACTTCGTCGCCGACGGCACGGGCGGCCATGCGTTCGCCGCCGACCTTCCGACCCACCTGCAGAACGTCGCCAGGCTGCGCGCCCGCGAGGCGTCGCACGCGACAGGGGTATCGGCGCCGGCTCCCCCCGTGCCGATTCCCACCGTGCCGGTTCCCCCCGTGCTGGCCAAATGAGCGCGGCCGTCATCACCGGGGCAACCGGCGGCATCGGACGCTGGATCGCGCTCGGCCTGGCGGGCGCCGGCCACGAGCTGTTCCTGATCGGTCGCGACGCGGCGCGCCTGGGCCGGGCAGTGGACTGGATCGCGAGGCGAGTGCCGGACAGCCGGGACCGCCTGATCCCGGTGCGGGCCGACCTGTCGCTGCTCGGCGAGACCCGCGCGGCTGCCGACGCGATCCGCATCCGTGCGCCCAGGCTGGCGCTGCTGGTGAACAATGCCGGCACCCTGTCGCCGCGGCGGCAGCTGACCCGGGAGGGCCACGAGTACACGCTCGCGGTCAACCACCTGTCGCCGTTCGTGCTGACCCACGCGCTGCTGCCGGCCCTGATCGCCTGCGGCGGCGGTGCCCGGGTCGTCAGTATCGGCTCGTCGACCTCGGACGGCGCGACGATCGATCCGGCCGACCTGGAGCTCGCCCGGTCCTGGCGGATGACGCGCGCCTATGCCCGGTCCAAGCTTGCCCTGCTGATGACCCAGCTGGCGCTGGCGGCCAGCCTCGATCCGGCCCTGGTCACCGTGAATGTGGTGCATCCGGGCCTGGTCGCCACCGGCCTGGTGCGCGAGCCGGGCATGGTCGGGCTCGCCTGGCGGCTGCTGGCGGCGTTCAGCCTGACCGAGTGCCAGGGGGCGGACACGCCGCTGTTCGCCGCGCTGTCGCCGGCGTGCGCAGGACTTACCGGGGCCTACCTGAAGCGGCGTCTGCCGGTGCGCCCGAACAGGCGGGCGCTGGACATGGCGCTGCGGGCGCAGGTCTGGACGGCGAGCCAGGCGCTTGCGGCGCCATTCCTGCCCCCGACGGCGCTTGCGGCGCCGTTTCTGCCCCCGACGGCGCTGGCAGCGCCGTTCCTGACGCGGGAGTGAGCCCGGCATCGGGCCGCGCGCTGATACGCTGCAGCAGCCCGAGTAGGCGCACCTGCGCGCTCCAGCCGCGGGCGCGATGGTTGAACGGCCCGCGAACCCCGAGCACACGCGAGGGCGGCCGGAACAGGCACGGCTCCTCGGCCGCCAGCGCCGCCGGATCGCGCGACAGCTGGGCGTCGAAGCGCAGACGTCCCATCAGCCACGCGGCCAGCGCCGGAGACAGCCGGGCGACCCAGGAGAAGGCGGTGACCACCGAGGTGACCGTCATCTCCCGGCAGCGCCCGGTGGCGGCCAGATACAGCGCCTCGGCGACGATCTCGGGCTGATAGACCGGCGGCACCGGCCGGGCCGGAAACCCCATGTAGGACGGTGCGTGGCTGAAGAACGGGGTGTTCACCGCGGGCGGAAAGACGGTCGCCAGCCGCACCCGGCTCCGCGCCAGCTTAAGTTCGACCTGGATCGACTGGCCGAAGCCGCGCACCGCCGCCTTGGCGCCGACATAGGACGACATCAGCGGCAGGCCGTGGAACACGATGCCGGAGCAGACATTGACGATGGCGCCGGCATCGCGCGGCAGCATGATCCGCAATGCCGCCCGCACGCCGTTCACCGTGCCCATGTAGGTGACGTCGGTCACCCGCCGGAACTCCGCCTCCGGCACGTCGAGCAGCCGTCCATAGACGCCGTTGCCGGCGGCGTTGATCCAGGCATCGGCCGGGCCGAGCTGGGCGGTGAGCGCGCGCGCCGCCTGTTCCAGCGCCGTGGCATCGGCGACATCCGCCACCGCGACCGCGCCGGCGCCGCCGGCTGCCCGCACATCGTCCAGGGCCGCCCGCAGTCCCGCCGGGCCGCGGGCAATCAGCCCGACGGACCAGCCGCGCCGCGCGAACAGGCCGGCGGTGCAGCGGCCGATCCCCGACGAGCCGCCGGTGATGATCACCACCCTGGGCAGGGCGGCCCGAGGCAGGGACGGGGGCGCGGCGCGGTCGGACTTGGGCTCGGGCATGGGGCGTAGAAGCGACACAAGCCTGTGGGTCTGTAAATCCCGTTCTCTCGCGCCGTGTTGGGCGGTCGGGCTGGTGCGCCAGCCGAACCCGACCGGAGCCCGTGCATGACCGAGCTGACCCGCCGCACCCTGTTCGGCACCACCGCCCTGCTTGCCGCGGGCGCCGCGGCCGCTGCTACCCCTCCGCCCGGTTCCGGCCGGCAGGAAGCGGGCGCGCTGCGTGGTGCGGTCGAGGATGGCAAGGTCAGCCTGCCGCCGCTGCATGCGCCCGGCGAGGCCAACGGCGAGGTCCCGAACCCGCTGCCGCCAGCCGGGCGACTCGGCATCGCGGTGGTGGGGCTCGGCACCCTGGCGCTGGAGGAGATCCTGCCGGGCTTTGGCCAGGCGGCGCATGTGCGCATCGCAGCCCTCGTCAGCGGCAGGCCGGACAAGGCGCGCACGATCGCGGCGCAATATGGCGTGCCCGAGAAGAACGTGTACGGCTATGCGAACTTCGACAGCATCCGCGACAACCCGGACATCGATGCGGTGTATATCGTGCTGCCGAATGCGATGCATGCCGAGTTCACGCTGCGCGCCGCTGCCGCCGGCAAGCACGTGCTGTGCGAGAAGCCGATGGCGGCGACCGTCGCCGAGGCCGAGCAGATGGTCGAGGCCTGCCGGCAGGCCAAGCGCACGCTGATGATCGCCTACCGGCTGCAGCACGATCCGGCGCATCGCACCCTGATCGGGCTGGCGCGCCGCGGGCAGTATGGCGCGATCCGCATGATCGAGGCGGTCAACGGCCAGAACAACTTGCCGAACGGCCAGTGGCGGCAGGTCCTAGAGCATGATGCATGCATCATGCTCCGCTTGAGAGTGAAATAGAGCAGCTTTATGAGTTAGTTGGAATCGCGAAGCGATTCCAACTAACATCATGCTGCTCTAGCGATGGCCGGCGGCGGCTCGTTGCCCGATGTCGGGCTCTACTGCACCAACGCGTTTCGCTACATCACCAGCGAGGAGCCGATCGAGGTCACCGGCCAGGTCACCCACCCGGCGCATGATGCGCGCTTCAGGGAGGTCGAGGACGTGGCGCTGTTCACCCTGCGGTTCCCGTCCGGGATCATCGCCACCGGCAGTTCCGGCTACAGATTCCACGAGAGCCGGCAGTTGCGCGTGCATAACGAGCGCGGCTGGCTCGGGCTCGACCCGGCGTTCGGCTACGACAACCTCGCCCTGCAGATCGACCGCAAGGCGGGGCGCGCCGGTGCGCTGGAAACCCGGCGCTTCACGCCGAGGAACCAGTTCGCCGTCGAGATGGACGCCTTCGCGCTCAGCCTGCACAACAAGGCGGTGCCGCTGACGCCGGGCGAGGAGGGGCTGCAGGACATGCGTATCCTTGCCGCGATCTACCAGTCGGCAGCCGGCGGCACGGCGGTCAGGCTGCCGCCGATCGTGACGCAGGCGAAACCTCGTGGCGAGTGGCCGAGCCAGCTTGGGCCTTATCCGCTCACCTGATCCCGGCGCGGCCGGCCAGTTCAGCCACGCTGTGGCTCGCCTCGGGATGTGCCGCGACCGCTCGCTGCACGGCCTCGCCGGCGGCGGCATTGTCGTTGGCAGCCCACAGGCTGGCCTGTCCAAGCAGCCGCCCGTCGATGACCTGGGCGAAGGCCGCGTCACGGACCTGCGCCGGGCCGGGAAACCCGGAGATCAACCCGAGCGGCTCGAGAGAGGGTCGTAAGGAGGAGGGGTTCGTCTCGGCGGCGAACACCGGTGAATGTCCTGGCGGAAGCGGGCGGCCCGTGATAGGTTACATGTAACTATATTGGAGACGTGTCATGACCTCGGCATCAAGCGCCAAGCCTTCGCGCATCAAGGTGCGGGAACATCGGGAACGCCTGCGCGAGCAGGGGCTCCGCCCGATCCAGATTTGGGTGCCCGATGTACGCTCCCCTGCCTTCCGCTCCGAAGCGCATCGCCAGTCGACCGCAATCGCCGCCAGCACTCACGCGCGGGAGGATCAGGCGTTCATCGACGCGGTCTCGGACTGGGGCGATGAATGAGGCGAGGCGACATCTGGACCGTCGCTGGCGGCAAGGACTATGCGGGCAAGCCACGCCCCGTCGTCATCGTTCAGGACGATAGCTTCGACGCTACCGATTCGGTCACCATCTGCGCCTTCACCACGGACGAGACCGATGCGCCATTGTTCCGCCTGCCGGTGGAGCCGAACGAGCGCAATGGCCTGCGGGCGGCGTCCCGTTTGATGGTGGACAAGATTACGACAGTCCCCAAGATCAAGGTTGGCACGCGGGTCGGCAGGTTGGACGACGAAGATATCCTGCGGCTCAACCAGGCCGTCCTCGTGTTTCTCGGACTGGCTGTCTCGCCAAGGACTAAGCAGGAGGCGTGACGAGCAATGGCCCAAAGCAAGCCGTCCAGGCGATGAACCGCAAAACGACGACGCCACCTGCCAACCGTATTGGCGCCCGCACCGACGGCCGAGCAGATCGCCTTGTGCTCCAGCCCCGCCGCCTGCAGCGCCCATGCCGTTGGCTCAGGATCGAGCAGATCGGCAACCGCGCTGCTTGCGTCCGGCAGGGGCCGTGTCGCCATCAGCGCGGCGGCGGTAGCGACTGGCTCTGCACCGGGTCGCTCGGTGCAAGCTGCGTCGGACCGGTGTCCGGGTTGGGCGGATACGCGCCGGGGCCGGACGGGGTGCCCGGGGTGCCCGCGTCGCCGCCGGTTGCGCCGTAGGCGTTGCCGCGTTGATACGGCGGCGGATACTCGTCCGGCTGGGACTGCGGCGGCGGCCCCGCGTCCTCGCCGCCGCGATAGGCCGGTTGCGGCGCGCCACCGGTGCCGCCATAGCGCATCAGCACGGCGCGCAGCGGATCGGCGCCCGGATTGTTCACCCGCATCGCGATCGCGATGTCCTGCACGCCCACCGGCTGGCCGTAATAGGCGCGGTTGCCCGCGCTGTCGAACGACAGGATGCTGCCCTGCAGGGAGATGCCGGCGAACAGGCCCTTGCTCTTCTCGAGCACCACGATGTCGGCATTGAACGCCGCCGAGGTGTCGCCCTCCATGCCGGCGCCCAGTGTCGCCAGGGTGACGCCGGCGTTGGCGCCGAACTTGAACTGGCTGTCCATGATCGCGGTCAGGCCGCGCCGGCTCATGATGAACAGCATCAGCTCGGCATCCTGGATCCCGGCCTGCAATCCAAACGAACCGGATCCCATCGAGTAGAAGGCCGGCGCCGACCAGGAGCCGGAGCCGTCGCGCGCCAGCAGCGTGCAGCCGCCGCCGGAGCCGCCGAAGATGAACGACATGCGGAAGATGCTCGGACAGATCAGCACCCCGCGCGAGCGGGCCAGGAATCGCCGCGCCTGGTCGCCGTTGGCGTGCCAGTCGAGAATGTCCTGCGCCGTCAGCGTGGCCCGGTCGACCAGCCGCTGCTGCTGCTCCTGCTGCTCGGTGGGCTGTTGTGCAAGGGCCGGTCCGGGCGTCAGCGCCATGGCGGGCAGCATGACCGAGAAGAGCGCCGTGAGGCCGCGGCGGGTTCGCATGGTGTTTCTGTCTCCAGCCCGCACCCGGACCGAGTCGCCCGGATGCCTGAGGCTCCTGACTAGCAAGAATCGCACTCGGCGGTGAGCCCGCTTCTACTCGAACCTGATCCCGGTCGCCTGCGCGACCGCCTCGGCGATGCCCGGCGTCGCGGCCAGGATCGGGCATGCGCCGGTCATGCCGCCATCGCGCAGGAACGGCGAGACGCGTATGCCGACCTCGGCCAGCAGCGGCAGTGCGCCGGCAACGTCCCACAGGTTGATGAACGGCTCGATATAGGCGTCGAGCCGCCCGCAGGCGATCTCGGCGAGCGCGATGGCACCGCAGCCGCCGGTACGCGGCGCCGCACCCAGGGCCGCGACGCGTTCGCTCAGCGCCCCGTGCGCCGCGGCCGTGACCTTCGGACTCCATCCGACCTCGACCATCGCCCGGCCGATATCGCTGGTGTCGGCCGGCCGGATCGGCGCCCCGTTCAAGGTGGCGCCGCCGCCCTCGCGCGCCAGGAAGGTCTCGCGCAGGACCGGTGCCGCGACCAGGCCGAGCACCGGCCGCGCGCCATCCATCAGGCCGAGCGAGACCGCCCAGCGATCCCGGCCGCGCGCATAGTTCGAGGTGCCGTCGATCGGGTCCACCACCCAGCGCAGGGACGCGGCGGCACCCTGCTCGCTGTCCCCGGTCTCCTCGCCCTTGAAGCCATCCTCCGGGAACAAGGATCGCAGCCTGCCGGCGATCAGCGCCTCGACCGCGCCATCCGCCTCGGTCACCCAGTCCTGTGCGCCTTTCAGGTTGCCGGTGAAGCTGCCGGAGGCGGGGCGCATGCGCATCGCCAGCGCCGCCGCTTCGGCGACGATCCCGGTGGCCGCCTCGAGGCGCTGGTTCAGTGCGGTCGACTGCATCGGGCCCTCGCCGGTTGCGGGCGGTCAGCCTGAGCCGCCGCACCTGACGGCGCAAGGTGCGCTCACTCGACCTTGAGTGCCGCGCGCAGCGAGGCGGTGACCGCCGGGTCCTCGAGCATTGCCAGCCGCTGGGCGGCGACGGTGGCGAAACGCTGCAACAGGGCACGCCGCCGCGCCGGCGCCAGCGCGTGCGCCGGCGCCTCGCGCAGGATCTCGGCATCAGGGGCGATCAGCGATCCGGGCGCGCAGTGCGGACCGACGCAGGCGACGACGAGGCCGGTATCGGGGGGCAGCAGCGCGCGGGGGAACTGCTCGTCGACCGCGAAATACAGCGCGTCGGAATAGGCCCGGTAGTCCTGCCATTTCGTGTCGGTCAGGAAGTCGCGCGGCCCGGACTTCACCTCGATGCAGGCAAAGCCGCCATCGGGACGCAGCGCCAGGATGTCGGCGCGCCTGCCGTTCGGCAGCGGCACCTCGTGCAGCGGCGCCCAGCCGAGCTGCCCGCAGAGCCTGGCGGCGGCGCGCCGGATGGCGAGGGAATGCGCGGCCAAGGCTGATCTGCGCTCGTCACTGATCTGCATGCGCCTCGGGTGATGCCGAAATGGCGCGGCGCCGGCAAGGGGCGGCGTTGTCGAACTATCTCGGATGGTCGCGCAACCACGCTTGTCCGCAGACGCTGCACAATCGCCATGATCGCAACCCGTTTCTCAGTCGCCACCCACATCATGCTGTTGATGACGATCGAGCCGGCCAGCCGCCTGACGAGCCCGCGCATCGCCGGCAGCGTCAATACCAACCCGGTGGTGGTCCGGCGCATCATGCGCCTTTTGGCACAGGCCGGCCTGGTGCGCGTCCGCCGGGGCCAGGGGGGTGCGGCCCTTGGACGTCCGGCGGAACGGATCTCGCTGGACGATGTCTGGATCGCGGTCAATCCGGTGCGCCTGCCGCTGCTGCCGTTGCACGCCAACCCCGACCCCGAATGTCCGGTCGGACGGCATGTTCCACGCGTGCTGGGGGAGCGGTTCGAGGCCGCCGAGATCGCCATGCGGGCGGCCCTGGCCGCCATCACGCTCGATGCCGTGGCGGTGCAGATCAGCAAGGCTGCGAAAGCACTCGCCGGCTGAGATCGGCATCGTAACTATTGCGGGCGCACCAGCAGGTGCTGCTTGCGGCCGACCGACAGCTTGATCGCGCCGTCGCGCAGATCGGCGCTGGAGATGACGCGGTTCTCGTCGGTGACCGCCACGTCGTTGACCCGCAGGCCGCCGCCGCGCGCCAGCCGCCGTGCCTCGCCGTTGCTGGCCACCAGCCCCATCTCGGCGAACAGGCGATGCACCGGCAGTCCCGCTTGCAGGCTGGCGCCCGCGATCGGCCGTGACGGCAGCGCCTCGTGGGCGGCCCCGGCGCCTGCCGGGCTGCCCGCCTCGAACAGCTGCATACCGGCCTCGGCCGCCTGCGTGGCAGCGGCGCGGCCATGGCAGATCGCCGTCGCCTCGGTCGCGAGGATCTTCTTGGCGTCGTTGATCGCAGCCCCCGGCAGCGCGCCCAGCCGGTCGCATTCCGCCACCGGAAGGTCGGTGAACAGCTTGAGGAAACGGCACACATCCGCATCCTCGGTGTTGCGCCAGAACTGCCAGTAGTCGAACGGCGCCAGCCGCGCGGGCGACAGCCACACCGCGCCTGCAGCGGTCTTGCCCATCTTGGCACCCGACGCGGTGGTCAGCAGCGGCGTGGTCAGGCCGAACACCTGCTTCTGGTCGGTGCGGCGCACCAGGTCGACCCCGGAGACGATGTTGCCCCACTGGTCGGAGCCGCCCATCTGCAGCGTCACGCCATAACGACGCCAGAGCTCGCGAAAATCGTAGCTCTGCAGGATCGAGTAGTTGAATTCCAGGAACGTGAGTCCCTGCTCGCGCTCCAGGCGCTGGCGCACGCTGTCGAAGCCGAGCATGCGGCTGACGCTGAAATGCACCCCGACCTCGCGCAGCAGGTCGATATAGCCGAGCCGGTCGAGCCACTCGGCATTGTCCGGCATGATCGCATCCGAGGGTCCGTCGCCGAACCGCAGCATGGCGGCGAGGTTGGCCCTGATGCCGGCGCGGTTGCGCTCGATGCCGTCCGGGTCGAGCAGTTGCCGGGCCTCGTCGCGAAACGAGGGATCGCCGATGCGGGTGGTGCCGCCGCCGAGCAGTGCCACCGGCCGATGGCCGTGCCGCTGCAGCATCCGCAGCAGCATGATCTGGATCATCGAGCCGACATGCAGGCTGTCGGCGGTGGCGTCGAAGCCGACATAGCCGCCGACGATGCCGGCCTGCAGCGCGGCGTCGAGGGCGGCGATGTCGGTGCACTGGAAGATGTAGCCGCGCGCCCCGGCTTCTTGAAGGAACGGGGCTTCGTGAAGGAATGGGGCTTCCAGAAGCGGCGGGGTCTTGGTGGTCATGCGGTCGGCCTGGGGTGTTGGATCGGTGGACCGGCCTGTAGCATGTGAGCCGGCGACTGGCACGGCGTCCCCGGATGACGGACAATGTTGCAGAGCCGTCATGTGCGCGTTGCAACGCAGCCCGCGACGTTGCACATGGCCGAAGCGGAGTCCGCAGCGCCGATCAAAAGGAAACGGCGCCGGGTTGCTCCCGGCGCCGTTGCAAGTGCGACAAGCGTGCGGACTAGGTTCAGTCGGCAGCCAGCGCCATGGTCTTGCGGGCAACCACGCGGCCGACATAGTCGTCGATGGCGTCCGAGACCTGGTCTGCATGATTGGCAAACACATGGTCGGCGCCGGCATAGACGCGGTAGTCGACCTGCACGCCCTTCTGGGTGTTGAGCTTGTCCACCAGCTTGCGGACCGCGGGTTCCGGCACCAGTTCGTCGGCATCGCCATGCAGCATCAGGCCGCCGCACGGACACGGTGCGAGGAAGCCGAAATCATAATGGTTGGCGGGCGGTGCGACGCTGACCCAGCCGGACACTTCCGGGCGACGCATCAGCAGTTGCATGCCGACGAAGGCGCCGAACGAATAGCCGGAGATCCAGAGCCCGCTGGAGTTCGGATTGACCATCTGCATCCAATCGAGCGCGCCGGCGGCATCGCTGATCTCGCCGATGCCGCCGTCATAGCGGCCCTGCGAGCGCCCGACGCCACGGAAGTTGAAGCGCATGACGGAGAAGCCGAGCTTCTCGAACGCCCGGTACATCGCGTAGGTGATGCGGTTGTTCATCGTCCCGCCATGCAGCGGATGCGGGTGCATGATGAGAGCAAGCGGCGCGTTCGGCTCGCTGGAGTGGTGGTAGCGTCCTTCGAGCCGGCCGTCAGGACCGGCGAACATCACCTCAGGCATCTTGTCCCGCTATTCTTGCCGCTCCGCCTCGAGGCATGGGCGCGAGCTTTGTTGCAACGCAATTCGGACGCCCGGCGATGCCCCGCCATGCGTCCGGCTTCAACATGAGTGTCGCGGGCGGCCGGCTAGGTGCCGGATTGCCGTAACATGGCCGCGTGCAGCGGGTCGGGAGCCGCTCGCGACGGGGAGGCTGTATATGGCGCAACGAGCGGAGCTTTCAAATTGCCCTGTCCGCGTTGCCGGTGCGCGTTGAAACGAGTTGCGCCCTGCCTTGTTGCAACCGGGCTGGGCGAATTCGCCGCGACTGCGTGGGGTGGGAGGTCATCAACCTGGTCCTTTTCGTGCGACTCCACGCTGCAAAATTGGCCCGCGGACAACACGCCTGCGACGGTATAGCGGCGCTGGCGGCCGATTTACACTGGAATCAACGCGCAAGCCGCATAGTGCGGCACAGATAGGAAACACGGGATTGTGATAACATGACAACAAGCCTGTCTCATCCAGTGTTCGATCATTCTTGGGACACCTATGGACACTGTTTCTAACGAATTATTTACGCTGTTCGATGCGAATGCGTCGGAGAGCCCCCGTCATGCTGCGCTGGGTGCTGCCGAGGCGGCGGCGTGCGCGGCGGGCAACCCCGCCTCGGTGCATCGTGCCGGGCGAGCCGCTCGTGCTCTGCTCGAATCGGCGCGCGAGCGCATTGCCGGCCTGTTCGGCGCCGAAATCGACGATGTCGTGTTCACATCCGGCGGCACCGAGGCGAACGCGCTCGCCCTGCACGGCGTCGCGCGGCCGGTACTGTATGGCGCCACCGAGCATGACGCGGTCCGGCATGCGGCGCCCGCCGGTGCGCAGGGGCTTGCCGTGCAGTCCGATGGCCGCCTCGATCCGGACACGCTGTCGGCAGCGCTGGCCGCAACACAGGGGCGGGCGCTGGTGTGCCTGATGCTGGCCAACAACGAGACCGGCGTGCTGCATCCTGTGGCCGCGGCGGCGCAGATCTGCCGCGCTCATGGCGCATGGCTGCATGTCGATGCGGTGCAGGCGGCCGGTCGGCTGCCGCTCGATCTCGCGTCGCTGGGGGCGGACAGCATGGCGCTCTCGGGCCACAAGCTGGGCGGTCCGCAAGGCGCCGGCGCGCTGCTGCTCGGCGGCGCGCGGCGCGGCCGGCTGCCGCCGATGCTCCTGGGCGGCGGCCAGGAGCAGGGCCGTCGCGGCGGGACGCCGGCGCTGCCGGCGATCGCCGGCTTCGCCGCCGCGGCGGCGGTGGCGGTCGCCGGCATGGCGCAGGCCGCATCCCTCCACGGCCGCCTGCGTGACCGGATCGAGCAGGCCGCCATCGCCGCCGGCGCCATCGCCTGCGGGGCTGCGGCGCCGCGGCTGCCTAACACCACCTGCCTGGCGCTGCCGGGCCGCGCCGCGGCGGCGCAACTGATCGCGCTCGACATCGCAGGCTACGGCGTGTCCGCGGGGAGTGCCTGCTCGTCCGGCAAGCTGGCGCCGTCGCACGTTCTGGACGCCATGGGCCTGGGCGTGCTCGCCGGCCAGGCGATCCGCGTCTCGCTGCCCTGGGATGTGCAGGAGGCGTCCGTCGACGGCTTCATCGCCGCCTACATCCGCATGGCGGCCGGCCCAGAATCGCATCCAGAATCGCATCCAGAATCGCATCCAGAATCGCACGCGGCATGATCTATCTCGACAACCAGGCCACGACGCCGTGCGATCCGCGCGTGGTCGATGCGATGCTGCCGTTCTTCGGCGTGCGCTACGGCAACGCGCACAGCGCCGAGCATGCCATGGGACGCGACGCCGAAGCCGCCTGCGACCTCGCCCGCGCGGCGGTGGCCCGTCTGATCGGCGCCGATCCGCGTGCGGTGGTACTGACCTCGGGCGCCACCGAGAGCAACAACCTCGCGATCAAGGGCGCCGTGCGGCACCTGCGCGCCTATGGCGACCCCCGCCGCCGGGTGGTGACCCTCGCCACCGAGCATCCCTGCGTGCTGCAGGCGGCACGCGATCTCGCAGACGAAGGGTTCGAGACGGTCGTGCTGCCGGTCGAGGCGGATGGCAGGCTCGACCCGGAATGCCTGCGCGAAGCCCTGCGCACGCCGACGCTGCTGGTCAGCATCATGGCGGTGAACAACGAGACCGGGGTGATCCAGGATCTCGCCGGCCTGGCGCCGATGGTGCGTGCGTCCGGCGCGCTGCTGCATTCCGACCTGGCGCAGGCTGCCGGCAAGATCGGCATCGATGTCGGCGCGCTGGATCTCGATCTCGCCTCCGTCAGCGCCCACAAGATGTACGGACCCAAGGGCGTCGGCGCGCTCTATGTCCGCCGCCGGCCGCGGGTGCGCCTGCAGCCGCTATTCTCCGGCGGCGGCCAGGAGCGCGGCCTGCGCCCGGGCACGCTGGCGGTGCCGCTGGTGGTGGGCTTCGGCCGCGCCGCGGAGCTCGCGGCGGACGAGCAGGCGGACGAGACGATCCGTCTCGGCTCGCTGCGCGACCGGCTGCTGGAGCGGCTGCGGCGCGGCATCCCGGATCTCGCCATCAACGGCAGCATGGTCCACCGCATCCAGGGCAACCTCAACCTGCGCTTCCCGGCCACCGACGCGCAGGCGATCATCGCGGCGGCGCCGGAATTGTGCCTGTCGACCGGCTCGGCCTGCTCGTCCGCTTCGGTGGAACCGTCGACGGTGCTGCAGGCGATGGGGCTGACCCGGCAGGCAGGCGGCGCAAAGCTTGCGCCTGGCGATCGGACGTTTTACCTCACCGGCCGACCTGGAGCAGGCGGCCGCGATCCTGTTGCGCGCGCATGCCGACAGCGCAACCGACCAGCCTTTTCCTGGCCAGCCTTCCCCTGGCCAGTCTTCCCCTGGACAGCCCGCCGAGATGCCAGAGTGCTCTGTCAATGACGCCATGCCGAAGATGACCCCAGAATGCCAAATATGACCTTTGTCGAGCGTGACGGCGGACGGCGCGAGGTGGAGGCGCCGCTCGGCCTGTCCGTGCTGGAGATCGCGCATCGTCATGGCGTCGATCTCGAAGGCGCGTGCGAGGGTTCGCTGGCCTGCGCCACCTGCCATGTCGTCATCGATCCGGCCTGGACCCCCAAGCTCGCCGACGCCACCGAGGACGAGGAGGACATGCTCGACCTCGCCTTCGGCCTGGAGAAGACCTCGCGGCTCGGCTGCCAGATCGTGATGACCGAGGCCCTCGACGGCCTCGTCGTCCGCCTGCCGCGTACCGGCTGACGCGGGCGCATGCGCATCCTGGTCGCCATGTCGGGAGGCGTCGACAGCTCGGTGGTGGCCGCAACACTCGCGGGGCAGGGCCACGAGGTGATCGGCGCGACCCTGCAGCTCTATGACGTGCGCGAGGGGCAAGCGAAGGCCGGCGCCTGCTGTGCCGGGCGCGATATACGCGATGCGAAGCGTGTCGCCGACCGGCTCGGCTTTGCGCACTATGTGATCGACGCCGAGCAGCGCTTCCGCGACAGCGTGATCGGCAACTTCGCCGACAGCTACGCCAGCGGCGAGACGCCGGTGCCGTGCGTGCAGTGCAACATGGGCGTGAAGTTCACCGACCTGCTCGGCCTGGCGCGCGAACTCGGCGCCGAGGCGATGGCGACCGGGCATTACGTGCGGCGCGTCGAGACTGCACGTGCAGTCGAGCTGCACCGGCCGCGCGATGCGGCCCGCGACCAGAGCTGGTTCCTGTTCGCCACCACGGCGGCGCAGCTCGATTATCTGCGCTTCCCGCTCGGCGAGATGGCGGACAAGGCGGCCGTGCGCGCCGAGGCGCTGCGGCTGGGGTTGACGGTTGCGGCCAAGCCGGACAGCCAGGATCTCTGCTTCGTTCCGGGTGGCGAGCATTATGCCGGCATGGTCGAGCGCCTGCGCCCGGAGATCGCCGGTGATGGCGACATCGTGTCCGAGGACGGCCAGGTGCTCGGGCGGCATCAGGGCATCGCACGCTACACGGTGGGTCAAGGCCGGCGCCTCGGCGCTGCGGCGATGCAGGCCGGCATCCGCCAGCAGGTGGTGCGCGTCGAGCCGGGCAGCCGGCGGGTGGTGGTCGGGCCGCGCGGCGATCAGGCCGGACGGGCTGCCTTGCGGCTGCGCGGGGTGAACTGGCTGATCGACCCGCCTGCCGGGCCGCTGCGCTGCACCGTGCAGTTGCGGGCGCGGGAGAGCGTGCGACAGGCGACGGTCTCAGCCACACCGGATGGGGCCGAGGTGTTGCTGGATGCGCCAAGCCTGGCAGCGCCCGGACAGGCCTGCGTGCTGTATGACCGCACCCGCGTGCTGGGCGGCGGCTTCATCCGGCGCGACGACAGCTAATCCGGGGGGGGGGGCGGGAATGGCGGACGGACGGCTTGTCATCGGCACCAGGCGCTACTCCTCCTGGTCGCTGCGCGGCTGGCTGGCGGTGCACCTCGCCGGACTGGATGTCGAGGAGCAGGTGATCCCGATCGCCGGCGGCCACACCGAGGCGATCGCGCGGGCGACCCCGAACGGCCTGGTGCCGTATCTCGAGCATCGCGGGGCGCGGATCTGGGAGAGCCTGGCGATCGCCGAGTATTGCGCCGAACAGGCGCCGGGCCTGTGGCCGGAGGACCGTCTTCTCCGCGCGCAGGCGCGCAGCGTCGCCAGCGAGATGCATGGCGGCTTCCGGGTGCTGCGCCTGGCGATGCCGATGAATTGCGGTCGTGACGCGCGACCCCTGGCGGTGGGGATCTCCGGCGAGGTCGCCGCCGACATCGCGCGCGTCGAGGCGATCTGGAGCCAGGCGGCGCCGTTCCTGCATGGCGATGCGTTCGGCATCGCCGATGCGATGTTCGCCCCGGTGGTCTCCCGCCTGCTCTCGTACGCGGTGCCGCTCGGCGAAGGCGCGGGGGCCTATCGTGATCGGGTGCGCGCGCATCCGCTGATGCAGCGCTGGTACGACGACGCGGCGCGCGAACCGGCAGCATGGCGGCTGGACAAATACGAACAGGTCGGCTGACCGTCGACGGCCCGGTCGCAGTGGTGCTGCCGCCGCGCGAGGGATTCTCGCCGGGGGCGGTGGGAGCGATCGGATTGCTGGTGCACCGGCTCAGCCCGCAGGAGGACTGCATCGTCGGCGCGCCACTTGCGGCGCCCGCGTTCGCCGGGCGGCGGTTCGTGGCCGCGCGCCCGGTGCCGTGGCCGCCGCTCGGCCCGTTGCGCTACGCGGCTGCCGTGGCGAGTGTGCTGCGCAGGCTGCGACCCGCCTTGATCGAAGTGCATAACCGGCCGGAGATCGCCCGCCATCTCGCATGGCGGTTCCCGGATATCCCGGTCGCGCTCATCCTGCACAACGATCCGCAGGCGATGCGCCGCGCCCGGACCGCGTCGGAGCGCACAGCGCTGCTGCGACGCATGCGGGTGGCCTGCGTGTCGGACTGGCTGCGTGGGCGGTTCGTCGAGGGCTTGCCGACCGGCACGGAGGTGCGGGTGCTGCCGAACTGCATCGACCTTGCCGCCTTGCCGCCGCCCGTGCGCGAGCGCGAGAAGCTGATCCTGTTCGCCGGGCGGGTGGTCGCGGACAAGGGGGCGGACGCTTTCGTGGCGGCCTGCGCGCGGGTGCTGCCGCACCGTCCGGGCTGGCGGGCGGCGATCATCGGCGGCGATCGCTTCTCCGCCGACGCGGCGGACACGGCTTTCCTGGCGGCCTTGCGTCCACTCGCCGCGGCGGCCGGGATCGTGATGCACGGTCACCAGCCGCACCGGGTAGTGCTTGAGGCGATGGCGCGGGCCGCGATCGTGGTCGTGCCCAGCCGCTGGCAGGAACCGTTCGGGATGACCGCCCTGGAGGCGATGGCCTGCGGCGCTGCGCTGATCGTCTCGCCGCGTCCCGGACTGCTCGAGGTGGTGGGTCATGCCGCCCTGCGCGCCGAGCCGGACCTGTTGGAGGCCGCCTTGCTGCGGCTGACCGGCGATCCGGCGCTGCAGGCCGGTCTCTCCGGACGTGGGCTCGCCCGTGCGCAGCTGTTCGACATCGCGCCGGCACGGCGGCGGCTTCAGGCGATGCGCGCGGACGCACTTGCGCGCAGCCGCGGTTTTGGCCAAGCCGCACCCGCATGACCCGTCCGCTCGACCGCGTGGCCCTGGTGGCCACGCTGCTGGTTCCGCTGTTCCTGGTGCATGGACGCGCCCTGGCCGAGGGCTGCATCGATGGTGTGGCGGTGCTCTTCCTGTTGCGATCCGCGGTGCTGCGCGACTGGCGCTGGACACGGCAGGCCTGGGTCGGGGTCGCGGCACTCTGGTGGCTGTGGCTGGTGATCTGTTCGCTTCCCGTGCTGCATCTGGGGCAGGGCGGCGACCGGTCCTTCCTGCAGGCGCTGCTGACCGTGCGGTTCCTGCTGTTCCCGGCCGCGCTGCAGGCGTGGGTGCTGCGCGACGTGCGCCATCAGCGCTGGCTCGCCTGGCTGCTGTGGGCGAGCTTTGCCTACATCGCGGCCCAGCTGCTGCTGCAGGCCATCACCGGCCACAACCTGTTCGGCATGCCGCGCTTCCATGACGGCACCCTGACCGGGCCCTACGACCACCCGCGCGCGGCGGCGCCGCTGTCGCGGCTGCTGTTCCCGACCCTGCTGCCGGCCTGTGCCTGGCTGATCGGACGCGGTCGGTCACGCGGCCAGCGCGTGGCCGGCGTTGCCGGAGCCATCGCGGGGCTGCTCGGCGGCCTCGCCCTGATGGTGCTGTCGGGCCAGCGGGTGCCGCTGCTGCTCAGTGGCCTCGGCCTGGTCGTCGCCGGGCTGATGCTGCCCCGGCTGCGCGTGCCGCTGCTCGCGTGTCTGGCCCTGGTGCCGGTGCTGGTCGGCGTCTCTGCCGTTGTCTCGCCGCGCAGCTTCTCGCACCTCGTGCTGCTGTTCGAGCGCCAGATGCAGCATTTCGGCAGCAGCCCGTACGGGTTGATCCTGGACCGGGCCATCGTGATCGCGCGCACGAACCCGCTCACCGGCCGCGGCTTCGACGGCTTCCGCACCGGCTGCCCGCTGCCGGAGTATTTCCACGGCGTGCCGCCGCTGGCGCCGACTGCCTCCGACGGCGGCGGCGCCGCTTTCTGCGTGCAGCACCCGCACAACCACTACCTGCAGGCGCTCACCGATGCCGGTCTGCCCGGGCTGCTGCTGTTCTGCCTGCTGGTGCTGGCGTGGCTGCGGGCCCTGTCGCCGCGGCAGCCTCCTGGCCAGAGCGCGGTCCAGCAGGCCTGGCGCACCGGACTGTTCGTGGCGGTGCTGATCCAGGAATGGCCGATCGCCTCGTCCAGCGCCTTCACCAACATGCCGCTCGGCGGCTGGTTCTTCCTGATCCTGGGGTTGGGACTGGCGGCCGCCACGCCCTATATGCAGCGGCCTGCATCTTTACGTCCCGTGATCCTTCGAGGCTGAGCTCATGTCAGAGACCCGGACCGCTCCCGCAACAGACAGCAAGCCGGCCCTGATCCCGGTGCCAGCCCTGATCCCGGTGACCGTGCTCACCGGCTTCCTCGGCGCCGGCAAGACCACACTGCTGAACCACATCCTCACCGCCGAGCATGGCCGCAGATATGCCGTGGTGATCAACGAGTTCGGCGAGCTCGGCGTGGATAACGACCTCGTGGTGGATGCCGACGAGGAAGTCTTCGAGATGAACAACGGCTGCATCTGCTGCACGGTGCGCGGCGACCTCATACGCATCCTCGGCAGCCTGATGAAGCGTCGCGGCCGGTTCGACGGCATCATCGTCGAGACCACCGGCCTCGCCGACCCGGCGCCGGTGGCGCAGACCTTCTTCGTCGATGAGGAGATCAAGGCGAAGACCCGGCTCGATGCGGTGGTCACCGTGGTCGATGCCCTCCACCTGCCGGCGCGTCTCGCCGACAGCCGCGAGGCGCAGAACCAGATCGCCTTCGCCGATGTCATCGTGCTGAACAAGACCGACCTCGTGGATGCAGCGACCCTCGATGCGGTCGAGGCGCGCATACGCGGCATCAACCGGTATGCTCGCATCCACCGCGCGCAACGCGGCAATGTCAGCGTCACCGACCTGCTCGACCAGGGCGGCTTCGACCTCGCGCGTGCGCTCGCGGTGGCCCCCGACTTCCTGGAAAGCGATAGCCACAGCCACGACGACGAGGTGCAGAGCCTGTCGTTCGAAGTGGCAGCGCCGCTCGATGCGGCGAAGTTCCAGGCCTGGATCGGTGCCGTGCTGCAGGAGCAGGGGCAGGACATCCTGCGCTCCAAGGGCATCCTGTCCTACAAAGGCGAGACCCGGCGCTTCGCCTTCCAGGCGGTGCACATGATGGCGGACGGCGACTTCATCGCACCCTGGAAGCCGGACGAGCCCCGCGCCTCGCGGCTGGTGTTCATCGGCCGCAACCTGAACCGGCCGCGCCTGCGTCGCGGCTTCGAATCCTGCGTCGCCCAACCTTGAGGGGCGAGACTTGAGCAGTACGATGAGCACCGCGCTCGGCGCCCGTTCGCAGTCGCTGCCGGTCGACGAGCTGATCAACACGCGCGGCGCGGTGCAGCAGGCGGACGGCTTCATCGTCGGCTGCGTCATCGCCCGCGACTCCAGCCGGATGGCGTTCGCGACCGGCGAGGGCATCGTGCATGTCACCCCGCGTCGGGGTGCTGCCGAGCACTGGCGGCGGCTCGAGGTGCATGACGGCGCCGCTCTCGCATTGGCGCAGGACGTGACGCCGCAGGGCTTCCTGACCGGCGGCGACGACAACCGGCTGTGCCGGATCGATGCCGACGACGCGGTGCACGAGATGGCAGCCGGACGGCGCTGGGTCGAGCACGTGGCGAGCGTGGCGGACGGCCGCACGGTGCTCATCGCCGCCGCGACCGGCAAGCAGGTCGAGCTGCGCGACGGCACCGGCGCGCTACAGCGTACGCTCGATCATGACAGCACGGTCTCGGGCGTGGTGTTCGATGCCCGCGGCAAGCGCATCGCCACCTCGCACTATGGCGGCGCCACGCTGCGTTTCGTGAACACCAAGGCCGACGCGCCGCGGCTGCTGGCCTGGAAGGGCAGCCATATCGGCATCGCGCTGCATCCGGCGGGCGAGGCGCTGGTCACCGCCATGCAGGAGAACGAGCTGCATGGCTGGCGGCTGCCGGACGGCCACAACATGCGCATGAGCGGCTATCCGCAGAAGACGCAGTCGATCTCGTTCTCGCGCAGCGGCCGCTGGCTGGCGACGTCGGGGGCCGATGCCGTAGTGCTGTGGCCGTTCTTCGGCGGCGGCCCGATGGGCAAGCCGCCGACCGAACTGGCCGGGATCGCGAATGTGCTGTGCACGCGCGTCGCCTTCCATCCGCAGCACGATGTCGTCGCCGCGGGTTTCGCCGACGGCACCGTGCTGATGGCCGACGTGGCGACCAAGCGGGTCTTGCCGGTCTGCGGTCCGCATGGCAGCGCCGGGCACGCGGCGGTCTCGGCGCTGGCCTATTCGCCGGACGGCAGCTGCCTCGCCTTCGGCACCGAGGGCGGCCGCATGGCGGTGATCGACCTGTCTGTGAAGTAGGTCAGCCGGACACCGCCAGCGGCCGCGAAAGCGCCTGTTCCCGACGCAGGATCTGCTCGAGCTCGCCGCGCGGCAGCGGCTCGCTGAAATAGTAGCCCTGGATCTCGTCGCAGCCGTCGCCCATCAGCAGGGTGAGCTGGCCCACCGTCTCGACGCCTTCGGCCACGATGCTCAGGCCCAGGCTGTGGCCGAGCGCGATGATGGCATGCACGATGGCGGCGTCCTGGCCCTCGGTCTCGAGGTCGCGCACGAAGGACTGGTCGATCTTGAGTCGGTCGACCGGAAAGCTCTTCACATAGTTCAGCGACGAGTAGCCCATGCCGAAATCGTCGATCGCGATGGCGACCCCGAGCCGGCGCAGCGATGCGAGCATGTCGGCCGCCGCGTCCAGGTCCTCGACCAGGTCGCCTTCGGTCAGCTCGAGTTCCAGCAGGGTGGCGTCCAGCCCGGTCAGTGCGAGTGTTTCGGTGACCAGGTCCAGCGCCTGGCCGCTATCGAGGATGCGGGGCGACAGGTTGATGCCGAGACGTATGCGCGGCAGCCCCAGCCCCTGCCAGTCGGCCGCGTCCTGGCACGCCTGCTGCACGACCCAGCGGTCGATCGCATCGGTCAGGCCCGCCTCCAGGGCGCCCTGCAGGAACTCGCCCGGGCGCAGCAGTCCGACGCCCGGCCGGTTCCAGCGCAGCAGCGCCTCGACGCCTGCGATACGGCCGGTCGCAAGCGCCACCTGCGGCTGGTAGTGCACCACGAACTCGTGGCACTCCAGGGCCTCGCGCAGGTCCGCGCGCAGCCGCGCCGCCTGGTCGGCCTGCTCGCTCAGGTTCGGCACGCAGAGCCGCCAGCAGGCGCGGCCGTCGGCCTTGGCGCCGTGCATGGCGAGCTCGGCGCTGCGCAACAGCTCGTCGGCGGTCATGCCGTCCTGCGGATGCAGCGCAATGCCGATGCTGCAGGTGATATGCACGGCCTCGTCGCCGCACTGGAACGGCGTCTCGATGAGCTGCAGCACCTGCTGGGCGAGGGCGGTGCTCCTCGCACTTTCGGTCTGCATGGCAGGATCCGGTGCGTTCCCGGCGGGCAGGGGAATGCTCTGCAGGATGGCGAACTCGTCGCCGGCGAGCCGCGCCACCAGATCACCCGGAGCGATGGCACGCTCGAGGCGGCGCGACACCTCGCGCAGCAGCAGGTCGCCGTTCTCATGGCCGATCTGGTCGTTGGCCAGCTTGAAGGAGTCGAGATCGAGGAACAGCAGGGCGGACGTGCCGCGCGGGCGCGGCAGCTCGAGCCGCCGTTCCAGGCGGGAGCGCAGCAGCACCCGGTTCGGCAGCCCGGTCAGCGCATCGTGGCTCGCCAGCTGGGCCAGGCGCGTCTCGGCACGACGCCGCTCGGTGATGTCGAGCGACGTGGTCAGCACGCAAGGTCCGCCGGCGCCGCGAAACGGCGTCTTGGTGGTCAGCAGGATGCGGCTGACGCCGTTGCGGTCGGTGATCTCCTCCTCGAAGCCGGGCAGCGCATTGCCGGTGCGCAGCACCAGCCCATCGAGCGGCAGGTGGCGCTGCTCGTAGGCCTCGCCGAACGCGTCGGCCATGCGATGCCCGGCCATGCCCGCCGGATGGGTGCCGGCGACCCTCGCATACAGGGTGTTGACCAGGACGAAGCGCCCGTTTGCGTCGCAGATGCCGAGCAAGGCCGGCACCGCGTCGATCACCTGTGCCAGCGCGTGGTCGCCGACCCCCGCCGCCGCGCCGCGCGACCGTGACCAGAGCAGCCGCCACGTACGCGCCGCGATGGCGTCCGGATCCTCCCCGGCATCCACCAGCAGGACCGGGACATCGCTGCATCCCGGCATGGCGGCGAGATCCCGGGCGAAGGCGGCCGCATCGAAGCCGGGCAGGGCCGCGGCGATGACAAGATCGGGTGCCGCATCGCGCGGGCCGGGCAGCGCCGGCTCGGCCGCGGCGAAGGCCCGCAGCGCGACATCGGCGCCGAGCGCCGCGGCGAGGCGCTCCTGCAACGGCCGGCTCGGGTCGTCGAGGATGGCGATGAGGGGCATGCCGGACTTCATCTCGATTGCAAGCTGGGACTGCCGCAAATCGTTGCGCGGGTTTGGCATCTTAGCACTCTAGCAGGCTGCTGATGAAGGCAAGGTCAGGGCGCTGCCCTGGTCCCGCTGGGGCCTCGTCTTGGAGCAGTGGGGGCCCCAGACCCCGATTCTTAAATTCAAGGATTTCAGAGGCTAGCCTTTGATCGGGTCCAGGGGCAAAGCCCTTGGCCTTCACTCGTTGCGCTACGGACGACTTGTTCCCGAGTTTTTAGCAGCGCGCGAGGATACCGCATCGTCCCGGGCGGCGGCAGATCAGGCGCGAGATGCCGAAGGCCAGGAACGAGGTCGCCAGCAGCGCCACCGTGACCTGCTGGTTGTCGGTCATTTCCATGACGATGACGGTCGCGGTCAGCGGCGCCTGCACGACCGCGGAGAAATACGCCGCCATGCCGAGCAGGACCACCATGCCGGGGGCGGCCTGCGGGAGGAAGTGTGCGACCCAGCCGCCGATGCCGGCGCCGACCGCGAGCGAGGGTGCGAAGATGCCGCCCGGGATCCCCGAGCAGTACGAGATCAGCGAGCCGGCGAACTTGAGCGCGAAGAAGCTCGCCGGCAGGTGCGCGCTGCCATCGACGATGTGCCGCGCCTGCTGGTAGCCGGTGCCGTAGATGAGCCCACCGGAGAGCAGACCGAGGATCGCCAGCAGCACGCCGCACAGGGCGGCGAACAGCACCGGGTGCGCGGCGCCGGCGCGGCCGAGAGAACCCGGGAGGCCGTAGGCGAACCGCACCAGCAAGGCGCTGAACAGGCCAACGGCAACGCCGCCCGCAACCGCGCAGAGCGGGGCCGCGATCCACGCCGCGCCGACCGGCAGGGCGGCATCGGCATGGCCGAAATAGCTGTAGTTGCCGACGATCGCGAGGCTGGTCAGGCCGGACAGGATCACCGCCGTCAGCATGGTGCCGCTGGTGCGGCTCTCGAACGAGTGGCTGCGTTCCTCGATCGCGAACACGATCCCGGCGAGCGGCCTGTTGAACGCGGCCGACACCCCGGCGGCGCCGCCGGCGAGGATCAGCGCGCGGCGCGCCGACGCCTCGCCGACCCCGAGGCGCCGGCCGAGCAGGTGCATCAGGGTCGCGCCGATCTGCACCGTCGGGCCCTCGCGTCCGATCGAGGCGCCGCAGAACAGGCCTAGCAGGGTGATGGCCATCTTGCCGATCGCGTTGCGCCACGACAGCACGCTGTCGATGGCGCCGGCGTCCGTCATGTGCAGGGTCGCGATCACCTGCGGGATGCCGCTGCCCCTGGCACCCGGTGCGTGCCTGCGGGTGAGCCAGATCGAGGCCGCGAGGCCGCCGGGCGCCAGCAGCAGCATCACAGGGCCCCCGACGGCGGCAACCAGCTGCTGCCGCCACAGGTCGACATGGTCGGCGGCTCCGGCGAAGCCCACCGCGAGCAGGCCTACCAGGATGCCGCCGAGCCGGTAGGTCGCGCGCCGGCCGATCTGCCGGCGCGAGAACAGGCTCATATGCCGGGTGCGCCGCGAGAGGCGGCGCAGGATGGTGGACGAACTGACCTGCATCGCCGTCCGCTTTAGCCCGCGCGGCCGACCTCGGCGAGTGACCCGACGCCGCATTGCGGGGCATTCTCGGCTGTTCCGGGCCGTTCCGGGAAATTTCAGGCCATCCCGGGAAATTTCGGGCCATTTCAGGTTATGTTCCGCATTTGTTCTTGCGCCCACCGTGCTGGCCGGCCATCGTCGAAAGGAACCTCCCCCGGCAGCGCAGAGGATCGCCGATGCAGGACCACACGGGCTCCGTCGAAGCCACGCAAGCGGTGCGTCGCGGTCGCGGCGTGTCCGGCAATGTCGGCAACCGCTTCGAGCGCACCAGCTCGCAGGCGTTCGACGATGGCTGGGACAGCATCGGCGCGGAGACGCTGGCGCCGCCCGCCGTCGCGACCACGCTCGCACGCGATGCCAGCCGCAGCGCGATTGCCTGGAACCAGAGCCCCGATCTCGGCTTCGACCGGGCGGTCAATCCCTATCGCGGCTGCGAGCATGGCTGCGTCTATTGCTACGCGCGGCCGAGCCACGCCTATCTCGGCTATTCGCCGGGCCTGGATTTCGAGACACGGTTGACCTTCAAGCCGGAGGTGGCACGGCTGCTCGAGCGCGAACTGTGCCGCCCGGGCTACGTGCCGCGCACCATCCAGCTCGGCTCCAACACCGACCCGTACCAGCCGGTCGAGCGCACCCTGTCGCTGACCCGCTCGGTGCTGGAGGTACTGGAGCGCTTCGGCCACCCGGTCAGCATCGTCACCAAGTCGGCGGGCGTGCTGCGCGACGCCGACATCCTGTCGCGGCTGGCTCGGCGCGGGCTGGTGCGGGTCTGGCTGTCGGTCACCACGCTGGATCCCGACTTGGCGCGGCGTATGGAGCCGCGCGCCGCCACCCCGGCGCGGCGGCTGGCGGCGATCGCCGGCCTGGGCGAGGCCGGCATCCCGGCCGGCGTGCTGGCCGCCCCGATGATCCCCGGGCTCAACGACGCCGAGCTGGAGCGCATCCTGGAGGCGGCCGCGGCCCGGGGCGCGTGCGATGCGAGCTATGTGCTGCTGCGGCTGCCGCTCGAGTTGCGCCAGATGTTCGAGACCTGGCTGCACCAGCACTACCCGCAGCGGGCACGGCACGTGCTCAACCTGGTGCGCGAGACGCGCGCGGGTGCGCTCAACGACAGCCGCTTCGGCCATCGCTTCCGCGGCCAGGGCGTCTATGCCGACATGCTGGCGCAACGGTTCAGGCGGGTGGCAGCAAGGCTCGGCCTGCACGGGCGCGCGCCGCTGGACACCTCGCAGTTCCGGCCGCCGCCGGATGCGACGCACCGAGAGGGGGGACGCCGGCCCGAGCTGCGCAGGCCGGGGGTGCGCCGCGCGCAGCCTGCGCAGATGGCGCTGTTCTGAGAGACCGTTTGAGAATGCGCTATGCCGAGTGAGAGGCGCCAACGGCGCCGGCCGGCGTGGCTTTCGAGAACCGGAGCGGAGTGGCCGTTGGGCCATGAGCACCGGAAGCGCAGAAAGGCGCGTCGGATTGCCGGCATAGTAGCATTATCGAACGGTCTCTGAGCCGGCTTTTATTCGACGGGCAAGCGGGTCCATGATGCGTCGGACTGTTTCGAGTGCCGTGCATGCCGCCATTCACCGCCTTGCCGTTGATCGCCACCGTGACGATGAATCCGACCATCGACATCGCCTCGCAGGCGCAGAGCGTGCGGCCGACGCACAAGCTGCGCACCTTCGCGGAGCGGCAGGATCCGGGCGGCGGCGGCGTGAACGTGGCCGGCGTGATGCATGCGCTCGGCGGCAGCTCGCTGGCGCTGGTGCTGGCCGGCGGTTCCAGCGGCCGGCTGCTCGAGGAGCTGCTCGCCGAAAGCGGCGTGCAGCATCGGACCGTGCAGATCACCGGCCGCACCCGCACCAGCCACACCGTCACCGACGCCTCGACCGGCCACGAATATCGCTTCATCGCGGCGGGACCGACCCTGGTCGAGGCTGACTGGACCGCGATGCTCGACGCGGCGCAGCACCTCGAGGCCGGATGGCTGATCGCCAGCGGCAGCCTGCCGCCCGGCACGCCGGAGAACTTCTACGCCCAGCTCGGCCAGGTGGCTCGCCGCCGGGCGATCCGCTACGTGCTCGACACCTCGGGTCCGGCGCTGCGCGCCGGGCTCGCCGATGGCGGGGTCGAGCTGTTGAAGTCGAGCCTGACCGAGCTCGAGAGTGTGGTCGGGCGCCGGCTGCCGGACCACGGCGCGCAGGAGGCCGCCGCCATGGAGATCGTGCGCAGCGGCCGGGCCCGGCTGGTGGCGCTGACGCTCGGCGAGAACGGCGCGGTGCTGGCGTCCGAGAACGGCACGCTGCGCCTGCCGGCGCTCGACGTGGTGGTGAACGGCACCGTCGGCGCCGGCGACAGCTTCCTCGCCGGCATGGTGATGGCGCTCGCCGATGGCCGGACACCGGAGGACGCCTTCGCCTGGGGGATCGCCGCGGGGGGTGCCGCGGTCACCGCTCCGGGCACCGCAAAGCCGGAGCGGGTGACGGTCGAGCGGCTGCGCGGCCTGATCCTGGTCGGGTCGCCATCCAGCTAGCAGGCGACCAGCTAGAAGTAGCTCCAGTTCACGGTTAGGGTGCCGCTGCCGAACATCTTCCTTTCGGCGCCGATCGACACCGTCCCGCACCGGGTGCGGAAATCGACGCTGCCGTGCTGCACCAGCAGCACGTGATCCGCCAGGATGGTGCCGTCATCCTTGACCGAGATGATGTATTTGTCCGGGTCCTGATCGAACAGCCTGGCGCGGTCCAGTCGGACCACCAGACCGCCGCCGGAGACGGTCTGGCCTGCACTGATGCCCAGGCTGTAGCTCTTGCCGTCACAGGCGGCGGCGGTGACCGTCATGCAGGCAAGCAGGCCGCTGGCCATGGCTGTCCGCGCGACGGCTCCCCCGAGCTTGCTGCGAAAGCGACCAGCCATGGATCGTTGCTCCCGTGATGGCGCGGCGGATGCCGACAGGAACGCGGCTCCGACAGGAACGCAGCTCCGACAGGAACGCTAGTGCAACCACTATGCCAGCCCCAGGATCACGCCAGGCCCTGGTGGAACGCCGTTCTCCCCGGCAGCCGATCGGCAATCGGGGCGAGAAGCACTATGATTTGGCCACGCAGGCCAACAGCACGGGGATTTGGCGACGCAGGCCACAGCACGGGCGCTCAGACGCTCCCGACGATGGCCAGGATGCAGCGCCCGTCCAGGTCCTGCTCGACCTGGAAGGTGGCGTGGCCGATGCCGAAGCGGGCCCGCAAATCGGCCGCCGCCTGGCGCAGCATCGCGTCGTTCGCCGCCGGGCCGGGACGCACCAGATGCGCGGTCAGCGCGGTCTCTGTGGTCGACATGCCCCAGATATGCAGGTCGTGCAGGTCGACCACGCCGGGCAGCTGCCGCAGGAAGCCCTCGACGGCGATCCGGTCGATGCCGGGTGGCACCGCGTCCAGCGCCAGGTCGAGCGAGTGACGCAGCACCGACCAGGTCCCGGCCACGATGACCGCGGCGAGCACGAGGCTGACCAGCGGGTCGAGCCACAGCCAGCCGGTGAACCAGATCACCGCACCGGCCGCCACCACGCCGGCCGCCAGCAACGCGTCGGCGGCCATGTGCTGGAACGCCGCGCGGATGTTGAGATCGCCCTTGCGGCCGGCGGCGAACATCAAGGCGGTGCCCCCGTTGATCGCGATCCCGATCGCCGCCACGGCCATGACCGTCTCGGCCCCGACCGGGGCGGGAGCGAGCAGCAGGCGGCGCACCGCCTCCCAGGCGATCGCGCCGGTCACCACCAGCAGCACCACCGCGTTGCCGAGCGCCGACAGGATCGAGGAGCGACGCAACCCGTAGGTATAGCGCGTGGTCGGACGCCGGCGTCCGAGCCCCTGTGCGAGCCACGCGGCGGCGAGGCCGAGCACGTCGCCCAGATTGTGTCCGGCATCGGCCAGCAGCGCCAGCGAGTGCGAGAGCAGGCCGGCCAGCGCCTCGCCGCCGACATAGGCCGCGTTCAGCGCGATGCCGATCGCGAACGCCCGTCCGAAGCTCGCCGGCGCGTGGCTGTGGCCACCGGGCCCGTGCGCGTGGCCATGCCCGCCGCCGCCGCAATCCTCGTGGTCGTGGTCGTGGTGCAGGTGCGTGTCGGAATGCAGGTGAGCCATCGCCTCGCCGTCTTGATCTGCGTCATTCTAGCAAGCCGCATCGCCCCCCTCCAGCGTTCCGGGACCGGCATCTGGCGAAGTGCTGCCGCGCTGCGGTAGAGACCGGCATGCTCAGGCTGAACGAGATCAAGCTGCCGCTCGACCATGCGCCGGACGCCGTCGAGCAGGCCGTGCTGCGGCGCCTGCAACTGGCGCCGGACGCCCTGCGCGGCCTCGCCATTGCCCGGCGCGGCTACGACGCCCGCAAGCGCGGCGCGATCAGCCTGGTGTACAGCGTCGATCTCGACCTGCGCGACGAGGCTGCGGTGCTGGCGGCGCATGCGCATGACGGCCGGCTCGCGCGCACCCCCGACGTCACCTACCGGTATCTGCGCCGGCCGGCTGCGACCTGCTTGCGGCCGGTGGTGATCGGCACCGGCCCCTGCGGGCTGCTGGCGGCGCTGGTGCTGGCGCAGATGGGGCTGCGTCCGATCATCCTCGAGCGCGGCCGCATCGTACGCCGCCGCACGGTCGACACCTTTGCCTTCTGGCGCCGCGGCGCGCTGTCGCCGGAGAGCAACGTGCAGTTCGGCGAGGGCGGCGCCGGCACCTTCTCGGACGGCAAGCTGTACAGCCAGATCAGCGATCCGAGGCATTACGGCCGCAAGGTTCTGCAGGAGTTCGTGCGAGCCGGCGCGCCGGAGGAGATCCTGGTGGTCTCCAAGCCGCATATCGGCACCTTCCGGCTGGTCAGCATGGTCGAGCGCATGCGCGAGACCATCGAGGCGCTCGGCGGCGAGTACCGCTTCGAGACCCGTGTCACCGGCTTTTGCGTCGGCGCCGACCGGCACCGCCGGCGCCGGATCGAGGGGCTGGAGCTGGCGGACGGCAGCACGATCGAGGCCAGGTGCGTCGTGCTCGCGACCGGCCACAGCGCCCGCGACACCATGATCGCCCTGCACGCGGCAGGCGTGGCGCTCGTCGCCAAGCCGCTCTCGATCGGGGTGCGCATCGAGCATCCGCAGTCGCTGATCGATGCGGCGCGGTTCGGCCCGCAGGCCGGCCACGCCGTGCTCGGCGCCGCCGACTACAAGCTGGTGCACCACGCCGCGAACGGCCGCGGCGTGTACAGCTTCTGCATGTGTCCCGGCGGCACCGTGGTCGCCGCCGCCTCGGAGCCGGGTGGTGTGGTCACCAACGGGATGAGCCAGTATTCGCGGGCCGAGCGCAATGCGAATGCCGGCATCGTGGTCGGGCTGGTGCCGGAGGATTTTCGGAGAACTCCGCAGGCCGGGTTCGATCCGGATGGTCCGCTGGCCGGGATCGGCTTCCAGCGGCACTGGGAAATGCGGGCCTTCGAGGCCGGCGGGGGCAGCTACCATGCGCCGGCGCAGACCGTGGGCGATTTCCTGGCCGGGCGTGCCTCGACGGTTCTGGGCGCGGTGGTGCCCTCGTACAAGCCGGGCGTGATCCCGGCCGATCTCGCGGCCTGCCTGCCGGACTACGCCGTGCAGGCGATACGCGAGGCGCTGCCGCAGTTCGACCGGCGCCTGCGCGGCTTTGCGCTCGCGGATGCGGTGATGACCGGGGTGGAAACCCGCACCTCCTCGCCGGTGCGGGTGCCGCGTGGTCCGGACGGCCAGAGCCTGAACGTCGCCGGCCTGTTTCCGGCCGGCGAAGGGGCCGGCTATGCCGGTGGCATCCTGTCGGCCGGTGTCGACGGCATCAGGGCGGCCGAGGCGGTCGTGGCGGCGCTGGCGCGAAGCGAGGCCGCGATCTCGGCATCCGCGCCGACCTGATCCCGGCCGCATTGCGGGCGAGCGTTCGGCAAGCTACGCCTTATCCTCGGGCGACGGCGATGCAACAGGGTGTTGAGATGGAGAAGGCAGATGCCGTCTCTGCTAAAGCTTTTGGGCTCGCTGGCCCAGATGACGCAGCATCATCCGCCACGCCGCCGCCGACGGCAGCGTAGCACCTCCACAGGACGAAGCGCTCCGGATCTTCCGACTTGAGAGGGTTAGACCATTGACCGCAAAGGAAATCCGGGACGCACTGACGATGGCGATGCAGCATAGCACCGCGCCGATGGTGTTGTGTGACCCGCATCTGCCTGACACGCCGATGGTGGCGGTCAATCCGGCGTTCGCGGCACTGACCCGCTATCCCATGCAGGAGATTGTCGGTCGCAATTGCCGCTTCCTACAGGGCCCGAGAACCGACCCGGTCTCTCCGCCGCGCATTCGCGCGTGCCTGGAAGCGGGACAGGGATGCATCGAGTGGATCGTCAACTACCGTCGTGACGGGTCGCATTTCTACAATCTGCTGTTCATTTCGCCGGTCCGCGATGCCGCCGGGACGTTGCTGTTTTTCTTCGGCAACCAACTCGACATCACGATGGGATCGCCAGTCTGGCTGAACGAGGTGCCATTTGGCAGTGCCCATCTCGTCCCTGCGCAGGAGGCGGAGTTTCACGCGCTGCTGGAAGGCGTCGGCGTCGCCGCGCAGACGAAGGGATTGGAGCGGATCGTCGCGGCTGCGCACCGCTTGGCCGAACTCTCGACCAAGCTGGAACCCGGCACGCTCGAGACATTCAAGTCCGACCGGCGGTAGCCGGCTAGTCCAGCCGGGCGGCCTGCCGGCTTGACAAGCCTATCCGAAGATGAGAATGACTCTCATCAGCATTCGCAATTGTGCGGTGCAGCCGTTCGTGAGGCCCGCATTCCTTGATCAACGTCCGTGACTTGCGGCCGGCTGCCCTGGTGCTCGCCCTGTTGGCGTTCGCCCCGTCCGGCCGTCGTGCCCACGCCCTCGAGGCGGGCTCGGTGCTCGGCCGCCTGCATCACCATCGGCTGCTGAGCACGACGGTGCCCGGCAACGGGGACCAGAACCCGTACGCCATCGTGGTGGCGCCGGTCAGCGCCGGCATCGTACACCAGGGCGACGTGCTGGTCGGCAACTTCAACGATGGCCGCAACCTGCAGGGCCTCGGCACCAGCATCGTCGACTACCATCCCGACCGCGGCGCGCTCTCGACCTTCGCGACGTTGCCGCGGCATCTTCCCGCGAGCGGGCCGCAATGCCCGGGCGGGGTCGGGCTGACCACCGCGATGACCATGCTGTCCAGCGGCTACGTGATCGTGGGCTCGCTGCCGAGCGAGGATGGCACCACCGCCACCAAGGGGCAGGGCTGCCTGCTGGTGCTCGACAGCGGCGGCCGGCTGGTCGGCAGCTTCGCCGGGCCGCGGATCGACGGCCCCTGGGGCAACATGGCGCTGCGCGAGCATCCGGGGGGCGCCACCCTGTTCGTCAGCAACACCGGCTTTGCCGTGGGCAGCCCCGACGGCTCGCCACCGGTGGTGAACAAGGCGACCATCCTGCGCCTCGACCTCGCCTATGCACCGGGTCAGGCGCCGCGCCTCGCCGGCCAGACCGTGGTGGCCGACGGGCTCGACGAGCAGGCCGACAAGAGCGTGTTCATCATCGGCCCGACGGGCCTCGCACTCGATGCGGACGGGACGCTGTATGCCTCGGACGCCATCGGCAACCGCATCATCGCCATCGACCAGGCGTTGACGCGAACCGGCAGCGCCGGCCGGGGACGCGAAATCAGCCGCGACGGGCTGCTCCGTCGCCCGCTAGCCCTGGTGCAGGCGCCGGGTGGCCATCTGCTGACCACCAACGGGCTTAACGGACAGGTGGTGGAGATCGACCCGAAGGCCGGCCGGCAGATCGGCGCGCAGTGGTTCGACAGCGACCGCGCGCAGTCGCCGCCCGGCAGCGGCGACCTGTTCGGCATCGCCGCGACCCCGGACGGCGACGGCTTCTATTACGTCGAGGACGACGTGAACACGCTGCAGCTCGCCAATTGACCGACCCTGGATTGCCGATATGAGCCGATGTCCCTTCTCGACCTCGCGTCGCGGCCTGTTCGGCGCCGCCGGCGGCCTGCTCGCCGGCGGCGCGGCGCTTGGCACCGGGCTCGCCGCGCCGCTCGGCCGCGCACCTGCCGGGTCGG
This sequence comes from Lichenicoccus sp., assembly GCF_965277665.1. Taxonomy (GTDB): domain Bacteria; phylum Pseudomonadota; class Alphaproteobacteria; order Acetobacterales; family Acetobacteraceae; genus Lichenicoccus. Next base: position 2,319,177 of record NZ_OZ255835.1, on the reverse strand, counting down.
TCAATCCGGCCGCGTCCGCGCTCGCCGGCTCCAGTACCGCCGACGGGCAGGTGCCGTTCTACGGCCCGCACCAGGGCGGCATCGAGACCCCGCAGCAGATCCATACGGTATTCGCGAGCTTCGACCTCACGACGCGCTCGGCGAGCGACGTTGTGCGGCTGCTGCAGGACTGGACCCGCGCTGCCGCTCGCCTGACGGCGGGGCAAAGCGCGGAGCCCCTGGGTGGGGCGGCGAACCGGGCGCCGGCGGATAGCGGCGAGACCGTGGGCCTGGGGGCGCGCCGCCTGACGCTGACCTTCGGCTTCGGCCCGGGGCTGTTCGAGCGCGACGGCCGCGACCGCTACGGCCTGGCGCGGCAGCGTCCGCCGGAGCTCGCCGACCTGCCGGCCTTTGCCGGCGACCAGCTCGATCCGGCACGCAGCGGCGGCGACCTGTGCATCCAGGCCTGCGCCGATGACAGCTTCGTCGCCTTCCACGCGATCCGCCAGCTGGCGCGCATGGCGGCCGCCGACGACGCCGCCATGGGCTATGGCGGCAAGCGCCCGGGTGCGACGGCGGCCAGCGGCGCGCACCAGGGGACCGCCCGGCTACGCTGGCTCCAGACCGGGTTCCTGCCTGACAGCCCATCCGGCGAGACGCCGCGCAACCTGCTGGGCTTCAAGGACGGCACGCAGAATCCCGGCTCGATGCACATGGCGGAACGGGCGAACGGTCGGCTCAGCGGCAATGGCAGCTTCGACGACGTGGTGTGGGTGGACCCCGGCGGACCGGACTGGATGCGTGGCGGCAGCTACCTGGTGGCGCGCCGCATCCGGCTGGCGCTGGAGCACTGGGACCGCACCGAGCTCGATTTCCAGGAGCAGGTGATCGGGCGCCGCAAGGCCTCCGGCGCGCCGCTCACCGGCCTGCACGAAGACGATCCGCTCGACCTCGACGCCACCGACGCCGACGGCAACCCGGTCATCGCTCAGAACGCGCATGTCCGGCTCGGCGCCGCGTCACAGGCGCAGGGCGCGCGCATCCTGCGCCGCACCTACTCGTACAATGACGGGCTCGGCATGGTCGCCGAGCGCTGGCCGCCCTGGCGCCAGGGCCTGGAATACGATGCCGGCCTGCTGTTCATCGCCTACCAGCAGGATCCTCGCGCCGGCTTCACCCGCATGTTCGAGCAGATGTCGAGGCTCGACCTGCTGAACCAGTATGCAACCCACGTCGGCAGCGGGCTGTTCGCCTGTCCCGGCGGCGTCGCGGCCGGCGAGTTCATCGGCCAGAAGCTGTTCGCCAATGCCTGACCGTGGCCTCCCCTGTCCTGTCCTGGAGTGATCGCATGCTGTTCGAACCTCGCCGCAGCGCCACATCCGGCCGACGCGCCGTTCTGCTCGCAACCATGCCGGCGGCGCTGGCGCTGTCCGCCGTATTGGCCGGCCCGGCCGGCGCGGCCGAGACCCTGACGCTGTATAGCGGCCAGCACGAGCAGACCGTCGATCAGCTGGTCGACGCCTTCCGCAGGCAGACCGGCATCGTCGTGCGTGTGCATACCGGCGAGGGGCCGGAACTGGCCAACCAGTTGCTGACCGAGGGGGGCACCTCCGCCGCGGACGTCTATTTCACCGAGAACTCGCCGGAGCTGCAGCTGCTGGCCGAGCATGGCCTGCTCGCGCCGGTCGATGCCGCGACGCGGGCGTTGGTGCCGGCGCGCTATAGTTCGTCGCAGGGCCAGTGGCTCGGGGTGCTCGCCCGCCAGAACGTGCTGGCGTACAACACGGCCAGGGTCGAGGCCACGGCGCTGCCGGCCTCGGTGCTCGACCTCGCCGGGCCCGCCTGGAAGGGCCGCGTCGGCATCGCGCCCTCGGACGGCGACTTCCTGCCCCTGGTCAGCGCGGTAATTGCGATGAAGGGCGAAGCTGGGGCGCTCGCCTGGCTGCGCGGCCTGCAGCGCAACGCGCAGAGCTTCGACGATGACGAAGGCGTCGTGGCGGCGGTGGATCGCGGCGCGGTCGCGACCGGCATCGTCAACAACTACTACTGGGAGCGGCTGCGCGAAGAGCGCGGCGCGCACGGCATGCGCAGCGCCATCCACGAGTTCGCTCCGGGCGACGTCGGCGCGCTGGTGAACGTGTCCGGCGCCGCGGTGCTCAACACTAGCCGGCACCAGAGTGCTGCGCAGCGGTTCCTGGCGTTCCTGGTGAGCGCGCCGACGCAGGCGTCGCTGGGCCGCTCGAACGTGACCTTCGAGTATCCGCTGCGCCCAGGTGTCGCCGCGAATGCGGCGCTGCCGCCGCTCGACACGCTGTCGCCGCCCGATATCGGCTGGAGCCGGCTCGGCGACGACAGCCAGGCCGTCGCCCTGCTGCGCAAGGCCGGCCTGCTCTGACCATTCCGGCGGCGCTCGCGCGCTTGCGGCCGCCGCCGCACGCGGCCCTGCTGCTGGCCGCCTGCATCGGGCCGCTGCTGGTGCTGTTGCCGATCCTGACCATCCTGGTGCAGGCGGTGCGGATCGCGCCGTCGGACGCCGCCGACCTGCTGTTCCGGCCGCTGGTCGGACAGTTGCTGGACAACACGGTGACCCTGGTCGGTGCCAGCACCGTCTCGGCCGCCCTGATCGGCACCGCCGCCGCCTGGTGCGTCGAGCGCACGCAACTGCCCGGGAGGCGGGCCTGGGCGGTGCTGGTGGCGGTGCCGCTGGCGATCCCGCCCTTCGTGACCTCGTACGCCTGGGTGTCGCTGAGCAACGGGCTGCAGGACTTCGCCGGCGCGCTGCTGGTGGTGACCAGCGCCTATTATCCGCTGATCTATCTGCCGGTGGCGGCAAGCCTGCGCGGCATGGACCCGGCGCTGGAGGAGACCGCGCGCGCGCTGGGCTGCGGTCCGGCGCGGTGCTTCTGGCGGGTGGTGCTGCCGCAACTGCGCCCGAGCCTGCTCGGCGGCATGCTGCTGGTGGCGCTGAACGTGCTGGTCGAGTTCGGCGCGTTCTCGCTGCTGCGCTACCGCACCTTCACCACCGAGATCTATGCCGAATACCGCACCGGCTTTGCCGGGCCCGGCGCCGCCCTGCTCGCCGCCGTGCTGGTGCTTGGTGGCCTCGCGCTGCTGGCCGGCGAGGCGGCCCTGCGCGGCCGCACCCGCTATGCCCGGGTCGGCCGCTTCACCCGGCGCCCGCCCACCCTGCTGCGGCTGGGCTGGACCCTGCTGCCGGTGCTGGGCGGCCTCGCGCTGCTGGTCGGGCTCACCATCGGCGTGCCGGTCGGCATGGTGCTGTACTGGCTGACCCAGCCGGGCTCGGCGGCGTCCAGCCCGGTGACCGCGACCCTGGCCGGGCTGGTATCCGCGACGCTGGCCTCGGTCGGTTTCGGCGCCGCCGCCGCCGCCCTCACCGTGGCCCTGGCGATCCCGCTCGGCTTCCTGGCGGCGCGCCATCCGGGGCGCGCGGTGATGGCGCTGGAGCGCACCAGCTTCCTGGCCCAGGGCGTGCCGGGCATCGTGGTGGCGCTGGCGCTGGTGTCGTTGGCGGTGGCGGTGCTGCGGCCGCTCTACCAGACCGCCGGCCTGCTGGTGGTGGCCTATTCGATCCTGTTCCTGCCGCTGGCGCTGGTGGGCGTGCGCGCGGCATTCGCGCAGGTGCCGCGCGGGCTCGACGAGGCGGCGCGTTCGCTCGGGCTGGCGTGGCCCGAATTGTTCCTCCGCGTGCTGCTGCCGGTGGCCGGCCCCGGCCTGGGGGCGGCGGCGGCGCTGGTGTTCGTCTCCACGGTGACGGAGCTCACCACCACCTTGCTGCTGTCGCCGATCGGCACCCGGACGCTGGCAACCCAGGTCTGGGTCGACACCTCCACCCTGGCCTTCGCGGCGGCGGCGCCCTATGCGGCGACGATGGTGACGCTGTCGCTGCTCTCGACCTGGCTGCTGGTGCGCCGCTTCGGTGCGGGCGCAGGGGTCGCGACGTGAGTATGCGACAGGCCGGATCGGCCGATCTCGTGGTCAAGCGGGCGGAAGCAGCCGACCTTGCGGTCGAGGGCCTCGGCAAGAGCTTCCTGGGCCGGCCGGTGCTCGCTGGCATCGACCTGCAGGTGCCGTCGGGTAGCCTGCTCGCGATCCTCGGCGCCTCGGGCGGCGGCAAGACCACGCTGCTGCGCCTGCTGTGCGGCTTCGAGCGTGCCGATGCCGGCACCATCGAGGTGGGCGGCCGGCGCCTGGTCGGCCGTGGCCTGCACGTCCCGGCGCACCGGCGCCGGATCGGCTACGTGGCCCAGGACGGCGCGCTGTTCCCGCATCTGACGGTGGCGGCCAACGTGCTGTTCGGCCTGCCGCGCGCGGCCCGGCGGCAGCGGCACCGGGCCGAGGCGCTGCTCGACGCGGTCGGCCTGTCCGCTGCCTTCGCCGGTCGCCAGCCGCACGAACTCTCCGGCGGCGAGCAGCAGCGTGTGTCGCTGGCGCGCGCACTCGCCCCCGGGCCGGCGCTGGTGCTGCTCGACGAGCCGTTCTCCGCGCTGGATGCGGCGCTGCGCGAGGAGACCCGCACCGGAGTCGCCGCGGCGCTTGCCGCCGCCGGCGCCACTGCCGTGCTGGTGACGCACGACCAGGCGGAGGCGCTGTCGATGGGGCACCAGGTAGGGGTGCTGCGTGGCGGACGCATGGTGCAGGTGGCGACGCCGCGGACATTGTACCGCCAGCCGGCGGACGCCGCACTCGCCCGCTTCATCGGCGACGCGGTGCTGCTGCCGGGCGAGGCATCCGGCGACGCTGTCATCTGCGCGCTCGGCACCTTGCCGCTGCTGGCCCGGGCCAGAGGGCTGGTCGAGGTGATGATCCGGCCCGAGCAGATCCGGCTGGCGCAGGATGGCCTGCAGGGCATGGTCGAGCGCTCCGGCTTCGATGGCCGGGATGGGCTGGTGCTGATCAGGCTGGTGGGCGCGGATGCGCGGGTGTCGGCCAGGGTGCCCGGCTATGCGGTGCCGTCATGTGGCTCAGTCGTGAGGCTCAAGGTCGACGGGCCGGTGCTGGCCTATCCTGCTCAATCCGGCACGGCGTCCATCTGAGGGCGGTCGTGCGTCATCGCGGCATGAAGACTTTCGGGACCGTCACAGCCCTGGGTCTGGGAGCGCTCCTGTCCGCCTGCGGACCGCTGCCGCCCGGCTCGGAGCCGGCTTCGCTGATCCAGCGCGACTGGGGGCCCGCCACGCCGGACTACCAGGGCAATGGCGGCATGGGACCGGGAGGCGCCAACGGCGGCATGGGGATGGAAGGCGGGATCCAGGCGGGCGGTGGACCTGCGTTGCCGTAAGGCCCGGCCCAGGGGGCAATCAGTGCCCGACCAGGAGCTTCAGATCGACCGCGTCGGCCATCGCCTTGTAGCCGCGATCATTGGGATGCAGGTGGTCGCCGCAATCGTCGGCTGCAAGCAGGTGGCCGGGATGGGCCGGATCGTCCAGCAGCCGATCGAAGTCGATCACCCCGTCGGCGGCGCCGCTGGTGCGTATCCACTGGTTCACCGCCCGCCTGATCTTCTCCTTCGCTGGCGTGTAGTAGCCATAGCCCGGCGTTCCCTTGAAGGTGTCGATGAACGGCGTCAGCGTGACGGCGATGAAGCGCAGCCCGTGCAGATGCGCGCGGGCGATGATCTGCTGGTAGCCGGTCTCGATGTCCTCGGCGGTCGGCTCGGGGTCGGTAGGCGTGGTCGCATGCGGACCGGGCCAGCCGATGTCGTTGATCCCCATCATCATCACGATCGTGCTCACGCGTGGATGGCTCAGCACCGACATGTCGAAGCGGCTCAACGCGTCGGTTCCCATGCCGTTGGTCAGCACACGGTCGCCGGAATAGGCCTCGTTGACAACGGCCACATCCGGATGGCCTTCCGCCTGCAGTCGTTCGGCGACGTGGTCCGGCCAGCGGTCGTTGGCGTCAGGCTTGGAGCAGTAACCGTCGGTGATGCTGTCGGCGAGGAACACCACCGACTGCGACGCGGGCCTGGCGTCGACCAGCACGGAGCTCAGGAACAGGCGTGACTGCGTCGTCGTGACTGGCTGGAAGCTCGCAGCGGTGGTCATGTTGCCGGGTGCCGAGATCAGCCCGGTCGAACGTCCGTCCCAGTGCACGGTGGACAGCCCGGTCTTGTCCGGCAGGTAGAAGCTGATGGCAAGGGTCGAGAGGGCCGGGGCTGCCAGCTCGACCGGGTCGCTGAGCATCGGTGCGCCCGGCGGGATGACGACAGTGTGGTGGCCGTTCCAGGTCAGGGCGTGCATCGAGGCGGCGTCGATGCCGCGCCCGGCCGCAAGCGCCACGCTGGCTGCGCCGATGGTGACCGGCTTGCTGCCGAACTGGTTGGACAGCACCACGCGCACGCGGTCGCCGCCGACGCTGATGCGGGTGAACTGCAGCACCGTCTGGTTGTCGAGCACCTCCGGCACGTCGAACGGCGCCGGAAGCTCGTCGGACCAGCGCGGTCCCGGGGTCGCCGCCCAGGTTGTGATCCAATCCCCGACCGCGGCGGCGTGTGCTTGCGCAAGGGGCGCCCAGGCGCCGGCGAGCAGGGTGGCGACGGCGAGGATGCCCGGCATCTGCTTGCGGCGCTGCCTGCGAATCAGGGTTGCCTGCATGAGCGCTTCCTCCGTCAGCTCCCGGTTGCTCCGGGTTCAGGCAACGCTAATCCTGGGGCTGGCACGCGGCAACCCGCGGTGATCGTCAGAGGGTCGGATGCAGGCTTCGAACCGCGCTGACGCTCTCGAGCAGCGCCGCGACGTGAAGGATAGTCGACTCCGCCTGCCACGTGCCGACGATCTGCACGTTGATGGGCAAGCCATCCTGGCTCGTGCCGAACCGCATCGAGACGCCGGGCAGCCCGGTGAGGTTGAGCGGCACGGTCGCGCCCTGGAGGTAGGTGGCGTCCACCGTCTGGCCGTCGATGGTGAACGTCTCGACGCCATGCTTGTGCGCCGGGATGGGCAGCACATGTTAGCTGCTGCCGGTTCTGTTGCTGCCGGGCCCTCTTCATGCGCTCTATCACGTCCGCTCTATCCGAGCCCGAGGAAGACCGCGAGCATCGCGTTCAGCCGCACCATGTCGGTGTTGCCGACAGCGCCGATCACCGGGCCGACACGGTTGGCACGGATGGTCGTGATCTTGTCGACCATGATCCAGGATGTTCGATCGAGCGGCAGGGCAGCATGCGGGTCGACACGCAGGCGGAGCAACGGGGCATCCGCCTCGCTGCTGGTGAGCGGGCAGACGGTGAGTGACGCGCCGTCGAACGCTCCGCTCTGCACGACCACGGCCGGGCGAGGCTTGCCGGTGAAGTCGCCGGCGCGATCCGCCACCCGGATGACGCTACCCCGCGTCATCGTCGAGCCAGCTCACCTCCTCGATCCAGTCCATGATTGCGTCCTGCTCGTCGGCTGCGGCGGCATTTTGCGACTGCCGATGCGCCTCGGCGGCAAACCCGGGCGCGCGGGAATCCGGGACCCAGATCTGGATCGGCCGCAGGCCGCGCGCGCGCAGGCCGTCGCGGTGGCGCCGCGCACGCGAATTCGACTGCTGCCCCATTACTCGTCACATGTGACGGTGCGTCATAGTCATGTCAAGCATAAAACCGGCCACCGGGTCAGTCCCGGCCGACCAGCGCTCCGTGCGTATCGGAGGCCGGCAGGCACAGCAGTGCGATCCGGTCGGCGACATCCTCCGGGCGCTGCAACCCTGACGCATCCTCGGCCGGCATCGCCTGGGCGCGCAGGCGGGTCGCGACCACGCCCGGGTCGAACAGGGTGACACGCAGCCGCCCGTGCGAAGCGACCTCGTCGGCCCAGCTCAGCACCAGGTTCTCCATCGCCGCCTTGCTCGCACCCAGCAGCCCCCAATAGGCGACCGGCGCGCGGGCATGCGCGTCGGTCAGGAACACCGCGCGCCCGGCCGGGGCCGCCAGCAGCAGCGGCGCGGTGGTGCGGATCAGCCGCCAGGGGGCAGCCGCATTGACCGCCATGCACTGCTCGAAGTGGCACTCGGTCGCGTGCGCAACCGGGGTGAGGGCGCCCAGCGTCGCCGCCGCATGCACCAGCATGTCGAGTCGGCCGAAGCGGCTGGCCAGGCTCGGCCCGATGCTGTCGATGGCGGCGTTGTCGGCAAGGTCGAGCGGCAGCAGGGTGCTCGCCTGCCCGGTCGCCGCCTGGATCAGGTCGTCGGTTTCCTCCAGGCCGCCCGGGCTGCGCGCGGTCAGCACGCAATGGGCGCCAAGCCGGGCGAGTTCGACCGACACGGCACGACCGATGCCGCGGCTGGCGCCGGTCACCAGGGCGATCGTGTGCTCCAGTGGAAGCGCCATCGTCAGCGGGTGGTGACGAGTTCCGTCTGGCGCGCCTGGCTGTTCTCGTCGAGGTCGGCGAGGCTGATCGGATACAGGCCGGTGAAGCAGGCATCGCAGTAGTGCGGCTGCTCCGGATCGCGGCCGGGCTGGCCGAGGGCGCGATACAGCCCGTCGAGCGAGATAAAGGCGAGGCTGTCGGCGCCGATCAGCTGCGCCATCTCCGCGACATCGTGCGTCGCTGCGAGCAGCTTGCCGCGCTCGGGGGTGTCGATGCCGTAGAAGCAGGAATGCGTGGTCGGCGGCGAGGAGATCCGCATATGCACCTCGGTGGCGCCGGCGGCGCGCACCATCTCGACGATCTTGCGGCTGGTGGTGCCGCGTACGATGGAATCGTCCACCAGGATCACCCGGCGCCCCGCGATGGTCGCGCGGTTGGCGGAATGCTTGAGCTTGACGCCAAGGTTGCGGATCTGGTCGGTCGGCTCGATGAAGGTGCGGCCGACATAGTGGTTGCGTATGATGCCGAGTTCGAACGGGATGCCGCTCTCCACCGAATAGCCCATCGCCGACGGCACGCCGGAATCCGGCACCGGAACGATCACGTCGGCCGCCACCGCGCTCTCGCGGGCGAGTTCGGCGCCGATGCGTTTGCGCGCGTCGTACACCGCGTGGCCGTCGAGCACAGAATCCGGGCGCGCGAAATAGATGTACTCGAACACGCAGAAGCGGCCGCGCTTTGGCGCGAACGGCTTGATCGAGCGTACGCCGCCATGGTCGATGACGACGATCTCCCCGGGCTCGACGTCGCGCACGAACTCGGCGCCGACGATGTCGAGCGCGCAGCTTTCGCTGGCCAGCACCCAGGCCGGTCCCGCACCCTTGTCGGCGCCCGTTTCGCTGACGATGCGGCCCAGGATCAGCGGCCGCACGCCGAGCGGGTCGCGCACGCCGATCAGCGCCTGCTGCGTCAGCACGGTCAGCGAATAAGCCCCGACCACCTGCTTGAGCGCGTCGATCAGCCGGTCGTTGACCGTCGAATACAGGCTGATCGCGATCAGGTGGATGAACACCTCGCTGTCGGTGGTGGACTGGAAGATGCAGCCTCTGCGCACCAGCGCGCGGCGCAGCGACAGCGCGTTGGTGAGGTTGCCGTTATGCGCCACCGCCAGGCCGCCGAACTCGAACTCGGCGAACAGCGGCTGCACGTTGCGCAGGATGGTGGCCCCGGTGGTGGCGTAGCGGTTGTGGCCGACCGCGGAGTGCCCGGGCAGGCCTGCGATGATGCGGGCATCGCCGAACACGTCGCCGACCAGCCCCATGCCCTTGTGGGTGTGGAAGCCGGTGATCCCGGGCCGGCTCTCGTCGTTGTAGCTGACGATGCCGGTCGCTTCCTGGCCGCGATGCTGCAGGGCATGCAGGCCGAGTGCCGTCATCGCGCCGGCGTCATGCGCGTTCCAGATGCCGAACACCCCGCATTCCTCGTGCGGCTTGTCGTCGTCCTGCTCATCGAGTCTGTAGGGATGCTGCGGGAAAGCGACCATGTCAGAAACTCTCCTTGGTCCGGCCGGACGGATCCGCCGGCGATCCGGCATCGCTGCCGATATCCGGCAGGACGTGGCGCCAGCCGGACGGCGCCTGGGCGATGGCGTAGCGCGCGCCCTGGTTCAGGTAGGGCAGGGCGCCGGCATGGCGCACCGGGTCCGGCCAGTTGGGCCCCGGCAGTGCGACGGCGAACAGGATGTAGGCCAGCACGAGCAGCGCGCCACCCCGCACCAGGCCGAAGGCGGCGCCGAGCCCGCGGTCGATGCCGCCCAGCAGGGACAGGCGCACGAGGCGGCTCAACAGCGAGGCGGCGATGGACAATCCGATCAGGATGACGACGAAGACCGCGGCGAAGGCGAGCACGTCGGCGATCAGCCCATCCTCCACGAGCCGGCCGGCGAGCGGGACTGCCCGACCATAGTAGCGCGTGGCGAGCAGCGCCGCCACGATCCAGGCGGCGAGGCCGAGCATCTCGCGCGCGAGCCCGCGCCACAGCCCGACCAGGACCGACAGCGCCATGAACCCCAGCATCACCGCATCCACCCAGTTCATGCCGCTCCGTCCGAAGCTGGGCCGACGGAGGCCCAGCGCGCCGGGTATATCGTTCGGCGCGCTCCGATGCACCAGTCCCGCTTCAGGTCTGCCAGACCAGCCCCGAGTGCGAGACCAGGTATGAGGCAGCCTCAGGGGAGTTTGGTGCTGTCGACTCGCCATGGCCGCGTCAGCCGCCGCTTCGGGCGGCCCGGCTTGTAGGCCATGTCGTGCAGCAGCGTGCCGATCCGCTCGCGCTTGTGCAGTTCGGTCCAGATCTCGTCGGGTTCCACCCCGGCGGTCGCCCAGAGCAGGATGAGCATCCCGATCAGGTCGGCCGAATGACCCACCAGCGCCTCCCTCTCGCGCGTGACCGAGGCCTGCACGCAGGCCAGCGCCTCCAGGCCGGCCTCGCGCGCCACCCGCGCGATCAGGATCGGCGCCGAAAGGTCTTGCCGCGTCGCCTCCTGCAGCGCGATGTCCCAGAGCGCCGCGAAGGCCAGCTCGCAGGCCTCCGACGAGGTGGTGGCCGGGCTGCCGCCGGACGCTGCTGCGGGCCTCAAACCGTGAAATACTTTGCCCGCGGGTTCAGGATCACCAGCGCGCTGGTCGACTGCTCCGGATGCAGCTGGTAGCCGTCCGAGAGCGACACCCCGACGCGCTCGGCCTGCAGCAGTCCGAGCAGCGGCACCTGGTCCTCGAGCTTCGGGCAGGCGGGGTAGCCGAACGAGTAGCGCGAGCCGCGATAGCCCTGCTGCAGAAGGCGGTCCATGTCGCGGTCGTCCTCGGACGAATACCCCAGCTCGGCCCGCATGCGCTTGTGGGCGTATTCCGCCATGGCTTCCGCTATCTCAACCGACAGCCCGTGCAGGTAGAGATAGTCCTGGTAGCGGTTGCCCTCGAACCACTCCCGGGCGATGTCCGACGCCTTCTGGCCGACGGTGACCACCTGCAGGCCAATCACGTCGCGCGTGTTGTCGTCGATGTCGCGCACGAAGTCGGCGATGCAGGCGCCGTCCTCGCGCGGCTGCCGCGGCAGCGAGAAGCGCGCCACCTCCGTGCTGCCGTCCTGTTCGAACAGGATCAGGTCATTGCCTTGTCCTGCCGCCTTCCAGTAGCCGATCGCGGCCTGCGGACGCAGGATGTGCTCGGCATTGCACAGAGCGAGCATGCGGCGCAGCACCGGGCGCAGCTCCTGCTTGGCCCAGCCGAGGAACTCGTCGAGCGAGCGGCCCTGCTTCCGGAAGCCCCACTGGAACTGGTACAGGCTGCGCTCATTGAGGAACGGCAGCACCGCCTCGGGCGTCGCCTCGATGGTGCGCGGCCCCCAGAAGGGCGGCTGCACCGGCTCCAGCCCGGCATTGAGGCGCCGGCGCCGCGCCTGCACGACCCCGATATCGACGGGTGCGAAGCCGCGATTCTCCGTCTGCTCCGGCTCGCGCTTGTTCTGCCTGGCCTTGCCCTTGCGACGCGACTTCAACGCCGCGAGGTAGTCGTCGAAGCCGCCGGTGCTGACCTTGTCCATCAGCCCGAGCCCGTCGAAGGCGTCCCGCGCATAGGCGACACGGCCGCCGCTGCCCCCGGTCCCGTACGCCGCGACGCAATCCTCCTCGACATAGTTCCGCGTCAGCGCGGCACCCCCCAGCAGCACCGGGATGTCGAGCCCCTGGCGCGCCATCTCCTCGAGGTTCTCGCGCATCACCACGGTGGATTTCACCAGCAGCCCGGACATGCCGATGGCGTGCGCACGCTCGGCCTTGGCCGCCGCCACCATGTCGGCGAGCGGCACCTTGATGCCGAGATTGACCACCCGGTAGCCGTTGTTGGTCAGGATGATGTCGACCAGGTTCTTGCCGATGTCGTGCACGTCGCCCTTGACGGTCGCGAGCACGATGGTGCCGCGCTCCTGGCCCTCGACGCGCTCCATGTGCGGCTCCAGATGCGCCACCGCCGCCTTCATCGTCTCGGCGGATTGCAGCACGAACGGCAGCTGCATCTTGCCCGAGCCGAACAGCTCGCCCACGGTCTTCATGCCGTCGAGCAGGATGGTGTTGATGATGTCCAGTGGCTTGTTGGTGAGCATCGCGAGGTCGAGCTCGGCCTCCAGCCCCTTGCGCTCGCCATCCACGATGCGGTCGCGCAGCCGCTCCTCGACGGTCTCGGCGCGGCCCTTCTTGGCGACATCCGCCAGCTTGCGGTCGGCGAACAGCTCCAGGATGCGGTGCAGCGGATCGTAGCCCTCCGAGCGCCGGTCGAGCAGCAGGTCCTCGGCGACCTTCGCCTCCTCGGCCGGGATCAGATGCAGCGGCCGGATCTTGCTGACATGCACGATGGCCGCGGTCATGCCGGCCTGCATCGCCAGGTCGAGGAACACCGAGTTCAGCACCGCGCGCGCCGCCGCATTGAGCCCGAAGCTGACATTCGACAGCCCGAGCACGATCTGGATGTCCGGGAACCGGTCGTGGATGCCCTTGATCCCCTGCAGGGTCCACAAGGCCAGCTTGCGGTCGTCCTCGTTGCCGGTGGCGACCGTCAGCACCAGCGGGTCGATCATCAGGTCGGACTGCGGCAGCCCGTGCTGGTTGCAGCAGAACTCCACCAGCCTCGCCGCGATCTCGATCTTGCGTTCGGCGGTCTTGGCCATGCCGGTCTCGTCGATGGTGCCGGCGACGATGGCGGCGCCGAACTTGCGCGCCAGCCTGAGGCGGGCCGCGGCGTGCGCCTCGCCATCCTCGAAATTGATCGAGTTGATGATCGGCTTGCCGCCATGCAGCTTCAGCGCCGCCTCGATCACGTTGGTCTCGGTACTGTCGATCACCAGCGGCGCGTTCACGCTGCTGGTGAAACGGGTGATCACCTCGTTCATCTCGGCGACCTCGTTGCGGCCGACGAAGGCGGTGCAGATGTCGAGGCTGTTGGAGCCCTCGGCGACCTGCTCGCGCCCGACCGAGACGCAGCCGTCCCAGTCGCCGGTCTCCTGCAGCTCGCGCCACCTGCGCGAGCCGTTGGCATTGCAGCGCTCGCCGATCGAGAAGTAGCTGTTCTCCTGGCGCAATGGCACCTGGCCGTAGAGGCTGGCCACCGACGGCACCCAGACCGGCCGGCGCGCCACCGGCGCCGGACGATGCCCGGCGCCCGCGCGCCGTCGCAGCATGGCGTCCATCGCCTCGATATGCGGTGTCGAGGTGCCGCAGCAGCCGCCGATCAGGTTCAGCCCGTCCTCGGCGATGAAGCGCTCGACCCAGGACGCCATCTCGGCCGCCCCGAGAGGATAGTGCGTGTGCCCGTTCACCAGCTCCGGCAGGCCGGCATTGGGCTGCACCGAGAGCAGGCCGGGCCAGTTGGTGGCGAGCCAGCGCACGTGCTCGGCCATCTCCTGCGGGCCGGTGGCGCAGTTCAGCCCGAGCAGCGGCACGTCGAGCGCGTGGATGGTGGTGGCCGCCGCCGCAATGTCCGGCCCGACGAGGAGGGTGCCGGTGGTCTCCACGGTGACCTGCACGAAGATCGGCGTGTCGGTGCCGGCCTCGAGGCGGGCGAGCTTGGCGCCGTTGACGGCGGCCTTGATCTGCAGCGTGTCCTGGCAGGTCTCGATCAGCAGCGCATCGACGCCGCCCGCGATCAGGCCGCGGCACTGCGCGGCGAGGGCGGCTTCGAGCGGATCGTAGGCGATGTTCCCCAGGCTGGGCAGCTTCGTCCCCGGGCCGATCGAGCCGACCACGTAGCGGTGGCGGCCGTCCGAGAAGCTGTCGGCGGCCTCGCGCGCCAGCTCGCCGGCGATGCGGTTGATCTCGTGGGTGCGGTCCTCGAGGTCGAACTCGGCCAGCGTGATCGGCGAGCCGCCGAAGCTGTTGGTCTCGACCATGTCGGCGCCGGCTTCGAAGTAGCCGCGGTGGATGTCGCGCACCAGCTCCGGGCGGGACAGGTTGAGCACCTCGGTGCAGTTCTCGCGGTTCCAGTAGTCGGCCTCGACATCCAGCGTCAGGCTCTGCACGCGCGAGCCCATGCCGCCGTCGCAGAGCAGGACCTGGTCGCGCAGGACATCAAGGAGATGGGGTCTTGTCATGACGGCACGGCCTCGGGCAGATCAGTCGGCAGGCTCAAGTGGGCAGGCTAGGCATGAGCGGGTGGGGCGGACCTTGTCGTCCGCGCGCCGCCCGGTGTCCAGTATCGGGAGCACGGAGCTGTTCATCGACGCCCGTATCCCGGTCGATTTCCTCGCCCGCGCACCGGAGCGGCCATGGCCGGGACGGGCCCTGCTGCTGTCGCCATCGGCGCCCCTGCAACCGGTCGGGTGGCTGACGGTCGTGCGCCTGCCGCCCGCGACCGGGCAGCCGCCGGGAACCACCGTGCATGGCAGCGGCTGCGCCTGCTGCACCGGGCGCCACGAGCAGGCAACCGCCTTGACGCTGCTGTTCCACGCGCGTGCGAAAGGCGCCGTCGCATTCTTCACGGGCGTGGTGGCGGTGCTGCTGCCTGAGGAGGCAGCGGTGCTGCGCGGCCTGTTGCAGTCGGATCCGTTCGTTTCCGGGTGCTACGTGGCAACGGATACAAGAATAGAACAATAGAGCTGAAAACTGACAGCATTGCAGCTTTTTTGAGACGCCATATCTGGGCATCGTTTGGCTCTGTAGCGGAATTTTATCGGGAAAAACCGATCCGTCCCATGCTAAAGCTTGCTGCCCGGCATCGCTGCGGTGCGGGTTCTTCATGCTGGCGGCCGCGTACAGCGCGTCAAAGTCGTTTCAGCCGCGACGATGTTTGCACAGAGGGAAGCGCGTGGCACAGACCAACGACGGCATGGGCGACCACCGGAGCGGCTCCGGCGCATCCGGACAGGTCGATGGCCGCCTGGTGCGCCTGCGCGCGGTGATGGCGGCGGCGCGCTATCACGGCGCGGAACTGGTGGTGGCGGACTATCGCGGCCCGGTCACCGAAGTCACGCCGTCGCCGGCGAGCCTTGTGCTGTGGCTGAACGAGCAGGGCATGGTCGCCCGCGCGATGTCGCTCAAGTTCCGCTACCTGGTCCGCATGACCAACACGCCGCCGTTCGTGCTGATCTTCAAGGATGGCGGCGCCGGATTGTTCATCGGCGCCGATCCTGAGCGCGGCGTGGTGTGGCTGCGCGACCCGATGGGCACCGAGGGCGACGTTCCGGTCGCGGTCGACGAGTTGCGGTTGTCGCAGGTCTGGACCGGCGACGTCGTGCTGGTGCAGCGCAGCCGCAACCAGTCCGAGAACGAGGCGCCGATCAATCTCGGCTGGCTGACCCGCATGGTGCTGCGCGAGCGCCGCTCGCTGCGCGACATCTCGATCGCCTCCGTCGTGCTCAGCCTGCTTACCATCTTCCCGGCGCTGATCGTCATGCAGGTGATCGACAAGGTGGTGAACCACCACTCGATGGCGACCCTGATCGCCATCTCGATGATCATCCTGACGCTGACCTCGTACGAGACGCTGCTCAGCTACGGCCGCCGCGAGATCGTGCTGGTGCTCTCGACCCGGCTCGACAGCCGCATCGCGCTGGTGATCTTCTCGCGCCTGCTGTCGCTGCCTTTGGAATATTTCGAGCGCCAGCAGGCCGGCACGGTGATCGGGCGCGTGGCGCAGATCTACAAGGTGCGCGACTTCATCACCGGCAAGCTGATGAGCACGTTCCTCGACATGTTCACCCTGATGGTGATCCTGCCGTTCCTGTTCTTCATGAGCTCGACGCTGGCCTGGATGACGATGGCCGCCGCCGGCCTGATCGGCCTGCTGGTGGTGATCTTCATCGGCCCGGTCGGGCGGCTGATCGGCCGCGTCATCGCCGCCGAGATGCGCCGCGCCAACATCATGTACGAGAGCGTCGCCGGCATACGCACGCTGAAGACCCTGGCGCTGGAGCCGTCGCGCCGCGTCGAGTGGGACATCGCCACCGCCGACGTGGTGCGCGCCAAGCTTGATGCCGGGCGGATGGCGAACTGGCCGTCCACGCTGTCGATGCCGCTGGAGATGTTCATCAGCCGCGGCGTGATCCTGGTCGGCGCCTACCTGCTGCTGACCGGCGGCAGCACGCTCGGCGCCGGCGGCCTGGTCGCCTTCATGATGCTCGGCGGCCGGGTGGCAGCCCCGCTGGTCTCGCTCGCCAAGCTGCTGGAGGAGTTCACCGAGGTGCGCTCGGCACTTGGCGAGGCCGGCGCGGTGCTGAACCAGCCGACCGAGACCAAGGCGCTGACCAACGGCATGCGTCCACGCATCGAGGGCGCGCTGTCGTTCGAGGATGTGAACTTCACCTATCCCGCCGGCAGCACCAAGGCGCTGGACGAGGTCACCTTCGACATTCCGGCCGGTACCTCGCTCGGCGTGGTCGGCCGCAGCGGCTCGGGCAAGTCGACCCTGACCCGGCTGCTGCAGGGGGTCAGCCGGAACTATACCGGCTTCCTCAAGCTCGACGGCATCGACCTGCGCGAGATCAACCTCACCCACCTGCGCAAGTCGTTCGGCGTGGTGCTGCAGGACAACTTCCTGTTCCGCGGCACGATCCGTGACAACATCACCGCGAACCGTCCCGGCCTGACGCTGGAGGATGCGGTGCGCGCCGCGCGCCTGGCCGGCGCCGAGGAGTTCATCGAGCGCATGCCGGGCGGCTACGAGACCTGGATCGAGGAGGGCTCGACCAACATCTCCGGCGGCCAGCGCCAGCGTCTGGCGATCGCGCGCGCGGTGATTACCGATCCCAAGCTGATGATCCTCGACGAGGCGACCTCGGCGCTGGATCCGGAATCCGAGGCGCTGGTGAATGCCAACCTCAAGCGGATCAGCAAGGGGCGTACGATGATCATCGTCTCGCACCGGCTGTCGTCCCTGGTCGATTGCGACCTGATTTTGGTGATGGAGCGCGGGCGGGTCGCGGACCTGGCGCCGCACGAGGTGCTGGTCGAACGCTGCGCGATCTACCGCCAGCTCTGGCTGCAGCAGAACCGCCATCTCGACCCGCAGGGCAACAAGCGCGTCACCCCCGCCCCGCTGCTGGCCGAGGGAGACTGAGCCATGGCCACCACCGATCTCGTTCCGGCGGGCACACCCCTTTCCAAAAAACGCGCGCCACGCCGGCGTCGCCGCGAGGAGGAGCTGCCGCAGGCGCTTTTGGAATTCCACTCGCCGAGTGCCGCCCTGGTGGCGATGCCGCCGGCGCCGGTGGCACGCTACATCATCTGGATCGTCGGCTCGCTGGCGATCACCATGCTGACGGTGATGGGCACCTTCCCGCTCGACCGCGTGGTCACCACGCCGGGCGAGCTGGTCTCGACGGCGCCGACCATGCTGGTGCAGCCGCTGGAGACCGCGATCGTGCGGTCGATCGACGTGAAGGAGGGCGAAGTCGTCCGAAAGGGCCAGATCCTCGCCCATCTCGACCCGACGATCACCGGCGCCGACGAGGACAACCTGCGCGCCCAGACCGACGCCTACGACGCCCAGATCAAGCGGCTGCAGGCCGAGGCGGCGGGCACGCCCTATCGTCCGGACCTCTCCAATCCGGCCTCGACCTCGGAGGCGGCGGCCTACATGCGCAGGCAGGCCGAGTTCCGCGCCAAGGTGCTGAACTACACCCAGCAGATCAACGCGCTGCGCACCGACGTCACCGGGTTCACCGCCTCGGCGGCGATGTATGCCGGACGCGTGCGCCTCGCGCAGGACGTGCACAACATGCGCGTCCAGCTGCAGCACGACCAGGTCGGCAGCCGGCTCTCGTCGCTGTCCGCGCAGGACGACCTGATGGAGATGCAGCGCTCGCAGATTACCGCGCAGGAGAACGCCGCCGGCGCGCGCGGCAAGCTCGCCGCGATGCTCGCCGAGCAGGAAGGCTTCGTGCAGAACTGGAAGGCGCAGATCTACCAAGACCTGACCGACGCCCAGCACAAGTACTATGAGTCGCGCGGTGACCTGGCAAAGGCGGTGCTGCGACAGAGCCTGGTGGTGATGCGGGCCCAGGCCGACGCGGTCGTGCTGACGATCGCCAAGGTGTCGGTGGGCTCCGTGCTGAGCCCGGCCAGCCAGTTCATCACCCTGGTGCCGCTCGCGGCCCCGCTCGAGGTCGAGGCCAAGCTGAAGGGCTCGGAGTCCGGCTACGTGAAGCTCGGCGACCAGGCGCTGATCAAGTTCGCCACCTTTTCCTACACGCAGTATGGCGGTGCGACCGCCACGGTCCGCAACGTCAGCGCCGACAGCTTCAGCAAGGACCAGCAGGCGGCGAGCCAGCCCGGCGGCCCGGACGGCACCCAGAGCAATGCGGTGCCCGGCGGCTCGCCCGACACGTACTACCGGATCCGGCTGCGCGTCGACAGCTACACGCTGCACGGCGTGCCGAACTACTTCCATCCGGTGCCGGGCATGCCGGTCACCGCCGACATCAAGGTCGGCAAACGCACCATCCTGCGCTACCTGCTCAGCACCGTGCTGCCGGTCGCGACCGAGGGGATGCGCGAACCGTGACGCGCCCCAGCTGAGCATGGGCACCTGAGCATGGCCATCAGAGCATGAGTGGGCGCCTCGGCCACTATCTGGCCTCGCTGTTCTCGCCGGCGGGAAAGCTTGCCTATGCGCAGGTCCTGATCGAGGCGGGTGACACCAAGCGCGCGTTCGCGCCGCTGACCGCCGCCGCCGCGGCCGGCATCCCCGAGGCGCAGTTCCGGGTCGGCCGCGCCTACCTGGACGGCGCCGGCGTGCCGGTCAGCCGGGAGGAGGGCGCACGCTGGATGCAGCGTGCCGCCGAGGCCGGCTGGGTCGAGGCGCAGTTCGTGCTGGCGACCCTGCATCTGTACGGCCTGGGTGCTACCGGCGGCACGATGGCGTTGTTCTCCCCGGGTCCGGAGCAGACCAGTGCCCGCGCCGACTTCACCCAGGCGGCACACTGGGCCAGGCGCGCCGCCGAGGCCGGCTCGCCGGACGGGCAGGCGCTGTACGGCTACATCCTGACCTCCGGCCCGGAGGAGCTGCGCGACCTCGAGCAGGCCGGCCACTATTACAGCCGGTCCGCCGCCGCCGGCTCCGCCCAGGGCGCCCTGGGCCTGGGGCTCGCGCTGCTGGCGCGAGCCGACGACCTGCAGATCCAGCAGCAGGCCGCCATCGAGCTCGGCAAGGCGGCGGCCGGCGGCCTCGCCACCGCGATCTACCTGCTCGGCGTGATGACCGAGCGCGGTGCCGGCGTGCCGCAGGACCTTGCCGCGGCGAGCAGTCTCTACCGCCAGGCGGCAGAGAAGGGCGTGCGGTCCGGGCAGGCGCGCTATGGCCTGGCGTTGATGCAGGGGCGCGGCGTGCAGCGCGACCTGCAGGGCGGCGAGACCTGGCTGCGCAAGGCGGCGCTGGCCGGTGACGGCGAGGCGGCCGCGCTGATCGGCGACCTGTATGCCAAGGGTGGCGACCTGCCGCCGAACTATGCCGAGGCCGCGACCTGGTACGGCCGCGCGGCTGAGCAGGGCCATGCCGCCGCGGCCCGCGCCCTCGGGCTGCTCTACCTGACCGGAGCCGGGGTGCAGCGCGATCCGGAGGAGGCCGCGCGCTGGTTCCGCCGCTCCGCCGAGGCGGGCGACCATGCAGCAGGGGTGGACCTCGCCAACCTGGTGATGGGCGACGCCGGAGCCCAGGCCGACCGCCTCGCCACCCGCGAGCGGTTCGAGAAGGCGGCGAGCGGCGGTGACCTGGTCGCGGCGTTCAATTTCGGCGTCTGCCTGGCCGAGGGCGTGGGTGTCGAACGCGATGAGCGCAAGGCCGCGATGTGGCTGCGCCGAGCCGCCGACGGCGTGGTGAACGCGCAGTACTGGTATGGCCGGATGCTGACCGAGGGCCGCGGCGTCGAGGTGGACCTCAAGGAGGGGCGGCACTGGATCGCGCGTGCCGCCGAGGCGGGCATGGCGGACGCCCAGGTCGCCTATGCCGAGCTGCTGCTCGCAGGGCGCGGCGGCGAAAAGGATCATGCGGCGGCGCTCGAGATGTTCGAGCGCGCGGCAGCAGCGGGGCAGGTCAACGCCATCTTCGCGGTCGGTGCGATGCATGGCGGCGGCCATGAGATCCCGGAGAATCGGGCCCTGGCGCAGAGCCGCTTCCGGCAGGCGGCGGAGCGTGGCCACGCCAAGGCCCAGCTGATGCTGGGCCGCTACCTGGCGCGCGGGGTTGCGGGCGAGACCGATGTCGCGGCCGCCCGGCTGTGGCTGCAGCGTGCGCGCGCGCAGGGCGACAGCCAGGCGGAGGCCGAACTCGCGCGCCTCGGCGAACAGGTTTCCGGGAAGCCCGAGACGCAGAAGCCGGGTATCGACAAGCCGGGTATCGACAAGCCGGGGATCGACCAGGCGGGCGTCGCGGCTGCGGATCGCCCGGTGCCACAGGTGGCCCGCGCCGCCTCCGGCACTTGACCCGGCCGGCGCCCCCGACCCGGCTCGCACCCCCCGATCCTTTCGGCGACCCGCGATGCGCCTGCGCGTAGCGCGGGTCACCGAGGCGCACCGGGACAGCTGGCGCATCTGGACCCAGGAGCAGGCGCAGGCCGCCTTCCTGCGCGGCCGGCAGGCGTTGGCGGACGGCGACAGCGTCGCGGCGAAGCGCTGGTTCGAGCGCGCGCGCCGGATCAGCGGCGGCGCCCCGCAAGTGGATTTCATGCTGGCGCTGGCGCGGCTGGAAACCGGCGACGCGGCGCATGCCGTGCCCCTGCTGCGCGACCTGCTGCGGCGGTTCGACTTCCGCGAGGGCTGGATTGCGCTTGCCGGTGCGCAGCATGCGCTCGGCGCGCACGACGAGGCTGCCCGCGCGCTGTCGCGGGCGCTGTCGCAGCACGCACCGGCCGACTGGCTGTTCGCGCAGATGGCCGACATCGCGCGCGCCGCCCTGTGGCCCGGCTGGTGCGGCCTGTCCGGCAGCGGCCGGCTGCTGGTGGACGGACGCGACGCCTTTGCGGCGCCGCGCGTCGAGATCGTCGTCGATGGCGCACCGGCGCGCGGCCTGCCGCCGGGTTGGCGCCGTGCCTCGTGCATCGAGGTCAGGCGGCGCGGCGTGGCCCTGCTCGGCAGCCCGCTGCGGGTCGCGTCGATCCTGCGCTGCGAAGGCTTCGTCGAATGGCGCGACGGCACTCTGCAGGGATGGCTCTGGCATCCGGGCGAGGCGGAACGCGCACCGCTGCTGACCATCGAGGCCGACGATGGCACGTCGAGCGCGCGCCGGCTGGAGAGCTTCGCCGAGCAGATCGAGGCCCAGGCGCCGCTGGTGCGCCCGCGTTCCTTCGCGTTCCCGGTTGGGGATCTACCGCGGGGAATCCTGCGGCTGCGCGGCGAGGACGGATGCCAACTGTCCGGCAGCCCGATCGCCCGCCCGCCGGTCAGGCGTTCTCCGGTGGCCCGGCGCCTGGGCGTTGTCGGCGCGGTGCGGCCGGCGCCGGGACCGGACGTGGTGATCCCGGTGCACCGCGACCTTTCCCGCAGCCTGGCCTGCATCGAAAGCGTGCGGACCGCGCTGGGCGCGCGCGGGCAGGGGCGCATCGTCGTGGTGGACGATGCCTGTCCCGAGCCTGCCCTCGCGCTGGCGCTCGACGGCCTGGCCGCACAGGGCGCGATCGTGCTGATCCGGCAGACGGTCAATCGCGGCTATCCCGCCAGCGCCAATGCCGGAATCGCCGCCTGCCGGGGGCGCGACGTCGTGCTGCTCAACAGCGACACCCTGGTGCCCGCCGGCTGCTTCGAGGCGTTGCGCGCCGCGGCCTACAGCGCGCCCGACATCGGCAGCGTGACGCCGCTTTCCAACGACGCCAGCATCTTCAGCTATCCCGACCACCGCGCGCACAACCGCATGCCGGACGCGGCCGGCGTGGCCGCGCTGATGACGCTGGCGGACCGCGCCAACGGCGGCGGCGTCATCGACGTGCCGACCGGCCACGGCTTCTGCCTCTATCTGCGACGCGACTGCCTGCGCGCGTGCCTGCATGACGGGGGGGTGTTCCGCGAGGACCTGTTCGCCCAGGGCTATGGCGAGGAGAACGAGTTCTGCCTGCGCGCCCGCGCGCGCGGCTGGCGGCATGTCGCCGCACCCGGCATCTATGTCGGCCATGCCGGCCAGGCCTCGTTCGCACCGGCGCTGGGCGGCGCGCGCCTGGCCTTGATGCGGCGCAACCTCGAGACGGTGAACCGGCTGCATCCCGGCTACGACGCGCTGGTCCAGGCGCACATCGCCGCCGACCCGCTCGCCGAGGCCCGCCGCCGCATCGACCGGCTGCGGTTCGTCGCCGGCCGGAGCGTGTTGCCACGTGCGGTCCTGCTGATCACCCACGACGAGACCGGCGGGGTCGCGCGCATCGTCCGCGAGCGGGCGGCGGCGGTCGCCAGCCGCGGCCTGCGTCCGATCGTGCTGCGGCCGGTGCAGGGCGGCGGCTGCCTGGTCGACGTGCCGGTGGCCGGCGAGCCGGACCGGCACACGACCCCGAACCTGGTCTTCGACCTGCCGCGGGAGCTCGACCTGCTGGTGGCGCTGCTGGCCGGCGAAGGGCTGGCCTATGCCGAGTGGCACCATTTCCTCGGCCATCATCCGCTGCTCCGCACCCTGTGCGACCGCCTCGGCGTGCCGTTCGACGTGGTGATCCACGACTATGCCTGCTTCTGCGCGCGCATCGCGCTGGTCGGGCCGGCGGGGCGGTATTGCGGCGAGCCGGACCTCGCCGGCTGCGACGCCTGCATCGGCGCGCAGGGCAGCCTGCTGGGCGAGACGCTGACACCGGCGCGGCTGCTGGCGCGCTCGCGGGACGAGCTGGCGCGCGCGCGCCGGGTGATCGCGCCGTCGCTCGATACCTGCGCGCGCATCGCCCGGCATTTCCCTGGCATCGCGCCGCACCTGCTGCCCTGGGAGCAGGACCGGCCCTGGTTGTCGCTGCAGGACTACGCCGATGCGCCGCGACCCGTGTCCGGCTCGCCGCTGCCCTCGCACCACCGGGCGCGGGTCTGCGTGATCGGCGGCATCGGCCGCGAGAAGGGCTACGAGGTCCTGCTGGGCTGCCTGCGCGACCGCAACCGGCGCGACCTGGCGCTCGATTTCGTGCTGGTCGGGGCCACCCGCGACGATGACGTGCTGCTTGCGGCCGGCTGCTCGGAGGTCACCGGCGCCTATCGCGAGGACGAGGCGGTTGCCCTGATCCGCGACCGGGCCTGCGATCTCGCGTGGCTGCCATCGATCTGGCCGGAAACCTGGTGCTTCACGCTGTCGCTCGCCTGGCGCGCCGGCCTCGGCGCTGTCTGCTTCGACATCGGCGCGCAGGCCGAGCGCATACGCGCCACCGGGCGTGGCGCCGTGCTGCCGCTGGCGCTGCCGGCGCCCTTGGTGAACGACACCCTGCTGCGGCTGTGCGCGCTGCCGGCGCATGGTAGCGCGAAGACCCGGACCGCACGCCCGAAAAGATGTTATGACGACGCAACATCGCGCAGTGCCTTGACCGAGCACGACACGGCCGCCGGCGCGATCGCAATGCGGGAAGCACCCTGATGACAGCTGCCACCAGCCAGAAGCTCGTCGCGGAGCTCAAGGTCTCCGGTCACCTGATGACCCTGGAGCACGGGCTGTACTGCGTCTTCCACGCCCCGGGGAGCACCGCCGCCGATCCGCGCACCGGTCTGCCCGGGGTGCGTGTCTCGCATCCGCCGGTGCAGGAGCCGGGCCTGCTCAGCATCAGCACGTTCAACGAGGATGGCTGGATCGGCGCCGACGCCAGTGCGGCGCTGGTGCGGGTCAATGGCGACGCCGCGCAGCTGCTGGTCACCATCTACCAGAGCGCCCTGGTGCAGAACGAGGCGCCGCGGCTGCAGGTGATGCGGCTCGGCGACGCCGCCGTGGGGGCCGCCCAGCCGCCGGCCGCGCGCCCGGCACCGGCACGGGGCCCGTTCGGGGTCGAGGCGCTGGCGATGCCCGGGGGCCCGTTGCCACGCGGCTTCGCCGAGGCCGCCGCCTCCAGCCCCACCGCCGCGGCGCCCGCTGCCGACGAAATCTGGGAGGTGGCGGCCCACATCCAGCGGCGCGGCGACCGGCTGGGGCGCGTCGGCGAATGGATGGGCGAGCGCGGCAGCCAGAACTGGATCGAGGGCTTCGCGGTGGCACCGGCCCGGCAGGTCAGCCCGGCCGACATCGAATACCAGGCCGTGCTCGGCAAGGGCTGGCTGTCGCCCTGGTCGGATGGCGGCCAGTATTGCGGCAGCCGCGGCATGGCGCTGCCGATCCTGGGCCTGCGCGTGCGGCTCAAGGGAGACGCCGCCGGGACGCACGCGCTGCGGGTGAGCGCCACCTTCACCGATGGCACCGCGGTGGGTCCGGCGCCGGACACGCAGACCGTCGAGGCCTCCAGCCTGGCGCCGCTGGAGGCGTTCCTGGTCGAGATCACGCCGAACGAGGCCGCGGTCGCGGCACCCGAGACGTTGGGCAAGCCGGATGCGGCGGCGACGGTGGGTGCCCAGGAACCGGCGGTGGCCACGGCATCGGGCGGCAAGCCGACGCGCCAGCCTGCCGGCAAGGCTGCTGTCGAGCCCGCCGGCAAGGCACCGGTCGAGCCTGCCGGCAGGGCTGGCGCCGCGTCGCGCCCCAGGCGGCGCTGAAGCGGACATCGAGACCGCCGCCTTGCGCTACCTGTTCGTCCACCAGAACTTCCCCGGCCAGTTCCTGCACCTGGTGCGCCACCTGATCCGGCAGAACGACTACGAGGGCGGCCAGAACGAGGTCGTCTTCATCAGCGAGCCGAACCAGAACGCGATGCCGGGGGTCCGGCGGGTGTCGTACCGGATGCCACGCGAGGCGGCGCCCGAGACCAACCCGGTGGCGCAGGAATTCGAGGTCGCGACGCTGCGCGCCGAGCAGGTGGCCCAGACCGCGCGCACCCTGCGTCAGCTCGGCTACGTGCCGGACATCATCATCGGCCACCATGGCTGGGGCGAGCTGCTCAACATGCAGGACGTCTTCGAGCAGACGCCGGTGCTGGGCTATCTCGAATTCTACTACCACACCGGCAGGTTCGACGTCGGCTTCGACCCGGAATTCCCGTCCGACGTGTCGATGTTTCCCCGGGTGCGCGCCAAGAACGCCGTCAACCTGCTGGCGCTGACCAATGGCTCCGCCGACGGCGATGGGCGCCCGCGTGTCAGGGGCCAGACGCCGACCCTGTTCCAGCGCTCGACCTACCCGGCATGGGCGCACGAGCAGATCTCGGTGCTGCCGGAAGGCGTCAATCTCGATATCTGCGCGCCCGATCCGGGGGGCGCCGGCCGCGACCTGGTACTGGGCGTGCCCGACCAGCAGGGGGCGCCCGGCCATGCGGTCGTGGTGCGCCCCGGCGAGCGGCTGGTCACCTATGTCGCACGCGACCTGGAGCCGTATCGGGGGTTCCATGTGTTCATGCGCGCGCTGCCGCACATCCTGCGGGCGCGGCCGGATACGCGCATCGTCCTGGTCGGCGGCGACGGCGTCAGCTACGGGGCGCGGCTCTCGGAGGGCACCTGGCGCGAGTACATGCTGAGGGAGGTCGGCAGCCTGCTCGATCTCGCGCGCGTGCATTTCGTCGGCAAGCTGCCGTACGCGACGTATGTGGCGCTGCTGCAGCGCTCGGACGCGCATGTCTATCTGACCTACCCGTTCGTCGCCTCCTGGTCGCTGCGCGAAGCGATGGCGATCGGCTGCGCCATCGTGGCCAGCGACACCGCCCCGGTGCAGGAGTTCATCCGGGACCGCGAGACCGGTCTGCTGACGCCGTTCCACCAGCCGGACGCCCTGGCGGAGCGGGTGCTGGAACTGCTGGAGGACCAGGCGCTGGCAACGCGGCTGCGGCTGGCGGCGCGCGCGCAGGCCGAGCGCACGCTCTCGATGACGGACTACATCGCCAACTACGAGGCGCTGATCCGGCGCACCATCGCGGGCGGCTGAATTACTTGCCCGCGGCCGGAACTGGCCTATTTGCCTGCGGCCGCCAGGGACGCGCGGATCACGTCGGCGGCTGCTTCCTTGGTGGCCCAGCCGGTGACCTTCACCCACTTGCCCTTCTCGAGGTCCTTGTAGCGGGTGAAGAAATGCTCGATCGCCTGGCGGGTGATCTCGGGCAGGTCGTCGACGCTCTGCACGGCGGTGTAGAGCGGGTGGATCTTGTCGTGCGGGACGCAGATGATCTTCTCGTCCTGCCCGCTCTCGTCCTCCATCTTCAGCATGCCGATCGGGCGGGCGCGGATCACCGCGCCCGGCACCACCGGAGCCGGGGTCAGCACCAGCGCGTCGGCCGGATCGCCGTCGTCGGCCAGCGTGCCCGGGATGAAGCCATAGGCGGCGGGATAGGCCATCGGCGTGAACAGGAAGCGATCGACCACGAGGGCGCCGCTCTCCTTGTCGACCTCGTACTTGACCGCCGAGCCTTCCGGGATTTCGATGACCACGTTGATGTCCCAGGGCACGTCGCGGCCCGGGCTGATCTTCGAGACGTCCATCCTGCGCTTCCCTCACTCGTTTCGCGGCGCGACCCTATCGGGCGCCCTGGCTGTTGCCAAGCAGCCGTCCTAGAGCAGCATCCGACACTTGGAATCGCTTCGCGATGCCAAGTGTCGGATAAAGCTGCTCTCTCAAACGACAAGCGCCGGCGACCTCATGGTCAGGGCGCGCTACGTCGTTCTTCCACGACCAGGTCGACGAAGGCGCGCAGCGGCGCCGGCATAAACCGGTCCGAGAAATAGAGTCGCGGCCCCTCGAACCCGCTCCACCAGCCCGGCAGCACCGGTTGCAGCACCCCCGTCTCCAGGAACGGCAGGAGCCAGTTCTCGAAGGTCGCGATGATGCCGCGTCCCCGGCAGGCCAGCTCGATCGCGGCCGCTGCCGCGTTGACGCCGATGATCAGGCGGCCCGGCGGATCGACCGTCACCGTCTCGCCGTGGCACTCGAAGCTCCATTTCACGAGTGCGCCGCTGGAGAATCGAAGCCGCACGCAGTCATGTTTCAGCAGGTCGCGCGGGTGCAGCGGCACGTCGCGCGCGGCGAGGTAGGATGGGGCAGCCGCGAGCGTCACCCGCTGCGAGGCCGGTCCAAGCGGCACGGCAATCATGTCCTGCCCCAGGTGCTCGCCGTAGCGGATACCGGCATCGCAGCCGGCATGGGCGATGTCGACGAGCCGGTCCTCTACGACGAGCTCGGCCCGCACCTGGGGGTAGGCCACGAGGAAGCGATCCAGCAACGGCGGCAGGATGTCGACCATGACGGCGCCGCTCACGTTCAGCCGCAGCAGGCCCCGCACCTCCCGCTGGGCGCTGGCGGCGTCCTGCAGCGCGGCACGTGTCTCGGCCAGCGCCGGCAGCAGGCGATCGGCGAGCAGGCGGCCCGCCGCCGTCGGCCCCACGTCGCGCGTCGTCCGGATCAGCAGCGGCACGCCGAGCCGCCGTTCCAGCTGCACGATCTTCTCGCTCACCGTGGACGGCGAGCACCCGAACCGCTTCGCCGCCGCCCGGAACCCGCGCATCTCGCAGACCGCAAGGAAGACCGACAGATCGTCCAGGCGGAGCAGAGCATCATTGTTCGTCACGGCGATCAGTCCGTCAGGTTTCGGATGGATTATCAAGCCGGCCCGAACGACGCTACGAACGCGACCGACGCCGGATGCGCCAATCCGGCAAAGGAGGTTCGCATGACAGGAAAGAGTGCATTGATCACCGGTGCCAACAAGAGCATCGGCTTCGAGATGGCTCGCCAGCTTAGCCGGCTGGGCTACCGCATCTGGCTCGGCTGCCGCGACGGCGCCCGGGGCGGGGAGGCCGCGCAACGCCTCCGCGACGAAGGCCACGATGTCAGGTTTGTCGAGATCGACGTTACCAGCGACGAGAGCGTGCAGGCCGCAGCAGGCCATGTCGGGCAGGCGGACGGCCTCCTCGACGTTCTGGTCAACAATGCCGGGATCACCGGCGGCTTGCGGGTGAAGCCCAGCCAACAGCCCGTCGACAACGTCCGCACCGTCTTCGAGACCAACGTGTTCGGGCCGATCCGCGTCACCCAGGCCTTCCTGCCGCTGCTGACAGCGGCAGGCGGTGCCAGGATCGTCATGGTGAGCAGCGGCCTCGGGTCGCTCGGCTGGCTCTCGGATCCGGCGAACGAGTTCTACGAGGTCAACCTGCTTGGCTATAACAGCTCCAAATCGGCACTAAACGCGGCGACGGTGTCGTTCGCCAAGGAACTTGCCCCGCTCGGTATCAAGGTGAACGCCACCGATCCCGGCTACACGGCTACCGACCTCAACGGCCATTCAGGCTACCGGACGGTCGAGCAGGCGGCTGCCGGGATCGTCTGGCTGGCAGACCTGGATGCCGCCGGGCCCAGCGGTGGCTTCTACTTCGAGCGGGAGACCGTGCCCTGGTGAGGGCTCACAGGCGGGCTTGGCCCGGTGCCACCAGAGCATTGTCCGTTCACACTGGTTCACAGACAAAGCTCTAGCTCTTTGTTTTGGCGAGCATCTCAATCTGATCAGCCGATTCCGTCTGATCGGATGATGCTCTAGTGGTAATAATCTGACGGAAGAGTCGCCAGGCTTTACCACTAGCCTTTGGTTTTGTGGGCAAATTGAGCCTGCCGCTCGGGTAGCGAGCGGCAGGATCGGACCGCTAGGGCTGCTGGCCGGCGGCGATCCGCTTCTTGGACCGGTGCTTGACGTAGGCGCCGACCGCGCAGCCGCCCACCGCTCCGAGCACCGCGTGATGATGCGCCAGATGGCCGCCGACGGCCCCCGCAGCCCCGTATTTCAGGCAGCCTCCGCGCGGCTTGGGCTTGATGCCGGATGCCATCGGTCGCTGGTCCCCGGGCTGCTGGTCTATCGGCCGCTGGTCCGCAGGTGCCTGCATGGAACCGGATTGATCCGGGCCCGGACCGGGCGCGGGCTGGGCGAGGGCGCCCCCAGCCGGCAGCAGCAGCGCGGCCGCCAGGAACAGGCTGGCAAGAGGGTGGCGGTTGGGCATGGCGGTCGCTCCGATCGTGTGGGTGTGTCTCAGAATTGGCACGCGATTGCGGCGGATCGAAGGCTGCCATGCCGGCGTTGCCACCGCCGGGAACTTGCCATTGCCGCCCTGATGCGCAATCTGATGCGGGACTTGTGCGCCTGTAGCTCAATGGTTAGAGCGGGCCGCTCATAACGGCTTGGTTGCGGGTTCGAGTCCTGCCGGGCGCAGGTCCCCGCCTTCCGGATTTATGCTCGCGGATACAACCTGGACCAGGAGCCCCTCATGGCAGCCTATCAGTACGTCTATGTGATGAAGGACCTGACCAAGGCCTATCCGGGCGGCCGCGAGGTGTTCAAGGGCATCACGCTGTCATTCCTGCCGGGCGTCAAGATCGGCGTGCTCGGCGTCAACGGCGCCGGCAAGTCCACCCTGCTCAAGATCATGGCCGGGATCGAGACCGAGTACGGCGGCGAGGCCTGGGCGGCGGAGGGCATACGCATCGGCTATCTCGAGCAGGAGCCCAGGCTCGATCCGACGCTGAGCGTCGGCGAGAATGTCGGTCTCGCCTTCGGCAAGCTGAAGGCGGCGGTGGAGCGTTTCAACGCCATCTCGCTGCTGTTCGGCGAGCCGATGGACGACAAGCAGATGGACATGTTGCTCACCGAGCAGGCCACGCTGCAGGAGGAGATCGAGGCCGGCGAAGGCTGGGACCTCGACCGCCGCATCGAGATCGCGCTCGATGCGCTCGGCTGTCCGCCGGCCGAGGCCGATGTCGAGAAACTGTCGGGCGGCGAGCGGCGCCGGGTGGCGCTGTGCCGGCTGCTGCTGGAAAAGCCCGACATCCTGCTGCTCGACGAGCCGACCAACCATCTCGACGCGGAGAGCGTCGCCTGGCTCGAGCGCACGCTGCGCGACTATGCCGGCACCGTCATGGTGATCACCCATGACCGCTACTTCCTCGACAACGTCACCAACTGGATCCTCGAGATCGAGCGCGGCCGCGGCTATCCGTTCGAGGGCAACTACTCCTCGTGGCTGGCGCAGAAGCGCAAGCGCCTGCAGCAGGAGGAAAAGGAGGAGAGTTCGCGCCAGCGTGCGCTCGCCGCCGAGGAGGAGTGGATCGGCTCCAGCCCGCGCGCCCGCCAGGCCAAGAACAAGGCGCGCATCGCCAACTACGAGAAGATGCTGGCCGCCAATGCCGACCGCGCCGGCGGCACGGCGGATATCGTCATCACCCCCGGCCCGCGCCTCGGCGGCACGGTGATCGAGGCCGACAAACTTCGAAAAGCGTTCGGCAACCGGCTGCTGATCGAGGACCTGGACTTCAAGCTGCCGCCCGGCGGCATCGTCGGCGTGATCGGGGCGAACGGCGCCGGCAAGTCCACCCTGTTCAAGATGATCCTCGGCCAGGAGCAGCCCGATGGCGGCGAGCTCAAGATCGGCGAGACGGTCAGGCTCGGCTATGTCGACCAGTCGCGCGACACGCTCGATGCCGACAAGAACGTCTGGGAGGAGATCTCCGGCGGCACCGACGTGATCTATCTCGGCAAGCGCGCGGTGCCGTCGCGCGCCTATGTCGGCGCCTTCAACTTCAAGGGCGCGGACCAGCAGAAGAAGGTCGGCATCCTGTCGGGCGGCGAGCGCAACCGGGTGCATCTGGCCAAGATGCTGCGCCGCGAGAGCAACGTCATCCTGCTCGACGAGCCGACCAACGACCTCGACGTCGACACGCTGCGGGCACTCGAGGATGCGCTGGGCGAATTCGCCGGCTGCGCCGTGATCATCTCGCATGACCGATGGTTCCTCGACCGGCTGGCGACGCATATCCTGGCCTTCGAGGGCAACAGCCACGTCGAGTGGTTCGAGGGCAACTTCCAGGCGTACGAGGAGGACAAGCGCCGCCGTCTCGGCGCGGAGGCGACGGAGCCGCATCGCATCAAGTACCGCCCGATCGCCCGCTAGGCTGTTTGCAAACGCCTGCTGCTGGCGATCCGACGCGCCTTTTTTGTGCTCCTGTGCTCACGGCCATGAAGGCCGCTCCGCTCCGGTGCTCAAAAAGTCACGCCGGCCGCGGCCGTTCCGGCGGCTCTCATCCAGCATCAGGCGTTTTCAAATAGCCTCATCGCCTCCAAGCGACTCAGATCAAGGACATGACAGGTTTCTCCTCGCTCGGGCGGAAGGTGCGCACGGCACGGCTGATCCTGGCGCCGGTCGGCTGGCCGGACCTGGACCGCATGGTGCGCCTCAAGGGCGACGCCGGTGCGTTCGGACTGATGCTGGGCGGGGTGCGCAACCGCAAGCAGGCAACCGAGGAGATGGCGGACGACATCGCCTTCTGGGCGCGCCGCCGCGTCGGCATCTTCACCATCAACGAGAACGGCGTGTTCCAGGGCATGACCGGGCTGCACGAGCGCCCGGACGGGCTGGGGCTCGGCTTGCGCTTCGCGATCTGGCCGCCTGCGCGCGGCCGGGGGATCGCCCGCGAGGCCGCGGCGGCGGCGCTACGCTACGCGCACGACCAGGGCGAGATGCGTGTGGTCGCGGTCGCCCGCGAGGAGAACTTCGCCTCGCGCACGATCCTCGGCGGCATCGGCATGCAGGTCAAAGCCAGCTTCCTGCGCGCCGGCCACACCATGCTCATCTATGAAAGCGACCGCACCCCCAACCCGTGAGCACCGCAAGCGCAGAAAGCCGCGTCGGATGACCGCCGTAGTAGAGCATATCCGAAGCGTCTCTCACGAAGACCGAGCGGCCTGCCTCTGCATGGCGCCCAGCAGCTTGTCGATGTCGTTGCCGTTGCGCGAGAGGTAGCTGGAATAGTCCTGGCGCTGGGTCAGGCTCAGGCTGACGCCCTCGCCGAACACGTCCTCGACCTTGGGCGCCCCGGCCTTGTGGCTGATCACCCAGTCCACGTTGGCCGGCGGCTGCCCGGGCCGGTCGATCGTGGTGGCCACCTGGCTCTCACCGTCGCCATGCGGCGTGGCCGCGCCGACCGAGAAGCGCACGCCCTGGTATTCGCCGAGCTTGCCGGTGATGGTGTTGAGCAGGACATGGTGGAACAGGGTGACGAACTGCTGCTGCTGGCTGGGGGTGGCCAGCTTCCAGTAGCGGCCCATCGCAAAGCGCGCGATGCCGTCCACGTCCACGTTCTGGTCGATCAGCGGCTGGATCTGCTGCTTCTTCTCGACGGTCGAGCCGGCGCCGTTGATGACGGCCACCAGCTTGTCGCCGAACTGGTGCACGAAGGCGACGTCGGCACTTTCCGCGCGGGCGGCAACACCTCCAAGACACATCGCCAGGCAGGCGGCGGCGCCGGCCAAGGCACCCAGGCGGCGCCGCGTCGGGAAGGCGCGATGCGCAGGCAGCGGGTGTTGGTCAACGTCTAGCATGCAGTCGGCCCCGATCATTGCGTGTACCAGTCCGGTGTCGTCATACGGTTGTCCTTGCGCATCGCCTCGATCTGGGCTGCGCGATGCTGCCGGTACAGGCTGCGCAGGGTGGCATACGGGTCGAGCGCATCGCGGTTGATCTGGTCGAGGTCGTTCAACACCCCGGCCCGGGCATCCACCACGCCGATACCGTAGAGCGCCCAGTTCAGGGTCAGCAAGCCATAGCCGCGCGGCACGTAGGTCAACGGCGCCAGCGCGATGTCCATCGCGAAGCCGGTGATCGCCTGCGGCGAGGACGGCCCCAGGCCGAGCAGGTAGAGGTACGGCCCCTGTGGCACGCCCCAGCTCGCCAGCGTCATACCGCCATCCGCGTCGTGCGCGGGATAACCGAGGCCGCGGGCGACATCGAATACGCCGGCAACGCCGACCGTCGAGTTGACCACGAAGCGCACGAAGGTGTCGCCGGCGCGGCGCGGCTTGGTCTCGAAGATGTCGTTGAAGAAGGTGGCCGGGCTCGCGAAGTTGGCCAGCGCGTTGTGCACTCCGGTGCGCACCGGCTGCGGCACCACATAGACATAGCCCTGCGCCACCGGCTTGAGGGTGTATTTGTCGACGGTGTTGTTGACCCGGTAGAAGAAGCGGTTGCCTGACTCCAGCGGATCGTTGGTGCTGTTGTAGTCGGCGAGCGCATCGGGGTCGGTCGGCTTCTGGGCGCAGCCGCCTGCCCCCAGGAGGAGCCCGACTGCCGCGACGGCGCCGGCGCGCCGCATACCCGTCCGGATCATTCTCACGGTCCGCATCCTCATCCCTGGCTGCCCTGCGACGGCAGGTCCCCGGCTGCCCTGTATCACAGGTCAATGACCGGACGGTCACATCGCAACCTCATTAACACGCAGGCGAGCACGCGCAACCACCGGGGTCCGTTGCCTGCGGGCGGCGAAGTCATGACGTTTGTGCCGGTAGCGTGTCGCCGCTACCATGCAACTCCCGACTACTGGTTCCCGTCATGTGCCCAGGCCTGCTGGCGCACGGGTCATCCGGAACGACGAGCATGAACGAGGCCTCTCCGATCTCTGGACCTATCTCCGGGCTGGCGCCGCTCGAGCGCTGGCTGACCGGCCCGCGGGTCGCCGGCCTGCCGATGCGCGAGGCGGCCGGCCCGGCGCCGATCCTGTCGTTCGAGTTCTTTCCGCCGCGCACCGAGGCGCTGGAGACCCAGCTCTGGGCCTGCATCCGCCGGCTGGAGACGATGCGGCCGAGCTTCGTGTCGGTAACCTACGGCGCCGGCGGCTCGACCCAGGCGCGCACGCACGACACGGTGGCCCGGATCGTCCGCGAAACCGGTCTGACGCCCGCGGCCCACCTGACCTGCGTCGGCGCCTCGCGCGGTGCGGTGGACGACGTGGCCCGGCAATACTGGGATGCGGGGGTGCGCCATATCGTGGCCCTGCGCGGCGATCCGCCCAGGGACAGCGCGTTCGAGGCGCATCCCGAGGGTTATGCGAGTGCCGCCGAACTGGTGGCCGGCCTGAAGCGGGTGGCGGATTTCGAGATCTCGGTGGCCGCCTATCCGGAGGTGCATCCCGAGGCCGCCAGCGAGCAGGCCGATCTCGACAACCTCAAGCGCAAGCTCGATGCCGGCGCCACGCGCGCGATCACCCAGGTCTTCTTCGAGGCCGACACCTACCTGCGCTTCCTCGACCGCTGCCTTGCCACCGGCATCACGGCACCCGTCGTGCCGGGGATCATGCCGGTCTCGAATTTCGGGGCCGCGAAGCGCTTTGCCACCGCCTGCGGCACCGCGGTGCCCGGCTGGCTCGCCGCCATGTTCAGCGGCACCGAGGAGGACGCCGAAACCCGCCGCATGGTCGGCGCCGTGGTGGCCGCCGAGCAGGTGCGGCTGCTGCAGGCGAACGGCGTGGACGAGTTCCACTTCTACACGCTGAACCGTCCCGACCTCACCTACGCGATCGCCCATATCCTGGGCGTGCGCCCGCAACTGCCGGCGGCAGATCAGCCGGCAGCAGCGGGCGCGTGACGCTCAGGCGAGCTTGAGCTTCACGTCGATGTTGCCGCGGGTCGCGTTCGAGTAAGGGCAGACCTCGTGCGCCTTGTGGACCAGCGTCTCGGCCTGGTCGCTCGCGAGGCCAGGCAGGGCAATTTCGAGCGCGATCTCCAGGCCGAAGCCGCCTTCCGAGCGCGGGCCGATGCCGACGGTGGCGGTGACATTGGCATCCGGGGGCACCTTCGGGCCGCCCTG
Organism: Lichenicoccus sp.; assembly: GCF_965277665.1. Classification (GTDB taxonomy): domain Bacteria; phylum Pseudomonadota; class Alphaproteobacteria; order Acetobacterales; family Acetobacteraceae; genus Lichenicoccus. The sequence goes on along the minus strand of NZ_OZ255835.1, from coordinate 2,284,221 downwards.
CGAGGCGACGAATTTCATCGCGCCGATGAAGCAGGCGGCATAGCCCGCCGCGAACAGCTGCTCCGGATTGTTGCCGGCACCCCCGGCGCCGCCGAGCTCTTTCGGCGTGGTCAGCCGGACGTCGAGACTGCCGTCAAGGGTGGCGGCATGGCCGTCGCGGCCGCCATCGGCGCGGGCGGCGGTGCTGTAGAGAACGTCTGTCGGCATCGGGTTGTCCTTGCGATGGTTACCAGAAGACCATCGCCTGCGATCCGGTCGCGCACAACATACCCGCGCGCGATGTCTCGTGGCCGCAGGGATGGTCGCAGCCTGAAAGCCTATTTCAAAATGCCTGATGCTGGATGAGAGCGGGCCGCAGAGCAGCGCTAGCTGCTCTGCCTCACTCTACAAGGAGAGCATGATGCATGCATCATGCTCGGGCACGCGGCCGGCGTGCCTTTTCGAGCACCGCAGCGCAGCGGCCTACTGGCCGTGAGCAGCGGAGCGCAGGAAAGGCGCGTCGGATCGCCAGCAGCAGGCATTTTGAAATAGGCTCTGAGGTCAGGTCGAGCCGGGTCTGGTCCAGTGCGAGTAGTCGTGGCCGTTGAGGCGGTGGATCAGCGATGCCACCAGCCCTGACCAGCCGGTCTGGTGCGAGGCGCCGACGCCACGCCCGGTATCGCCGTGATAGTATTCGTAGAACAACACCAGGTCGCGGAAGTGCGGATCGTTCTGCAGCAGCGGGTAGTCGCCATGCACCGGCCGCCTGCCGTCGGCGCCGCGGGTGAACAGGCTGACCAGCCGGCGCGACAGTTCGCAGGCGATGTCGTGCAGGTTCGCCTGCCGGCCCGAGCCGCGCGGCAACTCGACCGTGAGTGCGTCGCCATAGTAGCGATACTGCCGCAGCAGGCTCTCGATCAGCAGGTAGTTCACCGGCATCCAGACCGGGCCGCGCCAGTTCGAGTTGCCGCCGAACAGCCGGCTTTCGCTCTCGCCGGGCCAGTAGTTCAGCTCGAAGCTCTTTCCGTCCCGGTCCAGCCGGTAGGGCTGGTGCTCGTGGAACTTGGACACCGCGCGCACGCCGCCGGGCGACAGGAACTCGGTCTCGTCGAGCATGCGGGCAAGGATCGCGGTCAGCCGGTGCGTGCGCAGCAGCGAGATCAGCACGGTGTCGCCCTCGCCCGGCACCGTCCAGTGCGAGACCAGCTGCGCGAGATCGGGACGGTTCTTGAGGAACCAGGTCATCTGCGCCTTGAGCTGCGGCAGCCGGTCCACCTCGGCGCCCGAGAGCACCGTGGTGGCGAAGAGCGGGATCAATCCCACCATCGAGCGGGCGCGCAGCGGAATGCGGCGGCCGTCCGGGAAGCCGAGCTGGTCGTAGAAGAACTGGTCCTGCTCGTCCCACAGGCTGTTGCCCTCGGCGGCGGCGATCAGCAGGAAATGCTCGAAGAACTTGGCCGCCACATCCTCGAAGGCGCTGTCCTGCAGCGCGATCTCAATCGCGATACGCAGCATCGACAGCGCGTACATCGCCATCCAGGCGGTGCCGTCCGACTGCGACAGCTCGCCGCCGGTCGGCAGCGGCGAGGAACGGTCGAAGATCGCGATGTTGTCGAGCCCGAGGAAGCCGCCCTGGAAGATGTTGCGCCCCGACGCATCCTTGCGGTTCACCCACCAGGTGAAGTTCATCGTCAGCTTGTTGAAGACGCGTTTGAGGAAATGATGATCGGGTGCCGCGTTGAGCGCGCGGTCGATCTCGAACACCCGCCAGGCCGACCAGGCATGCAGCGGCGGGTTGGCGTCGCTGAACGACCATTCATAGGCCGGCAACGCCGCGTTCGGATGGGTGAACCATTCGCGCGTCAGCAGCAGCAGCTGGTCCTTGGCGAAATCCGGATCCACCAGCGCCAGCACCGGGCACTGCAGCGCGAGGTCCCACGACGCGAACCAGGGATATTCCCACTTGTCCGGCATCGAGATGATCTCGGAGGCGTGCACATGCTGCCAGTCGCCGTTGCGTATGTCCCCGCGTCCCGGCGGCGGCTTCGGGCCGGCCGCATCGCCTTCCAGCCAGAGCCGCACGTCGTAGTCGTAGAGCTGCTTGCTCCAGATCATGCCGGCCAGCGCCTGGCGCTGCACGAGGCGGCTGTCGGCGTCGCTGTCGGCCGCCTGCAACGCCGCGTAGAACTCGTCGGCCTCCTCGCGGCGGGCTGCGAAGACCGCATCGAAGTCGGCGAACGCATCATCCCCGAACTCGCCGCTTTGGGCCGGCTCGGGGCGCAGCCGCAGACGCAGTGCGCGCTCCTCGCCGGGTGCCAGCGACAGGGTGTGCAGGGCCGCGCACTTGCTGCCGCGCTGTTCCGGATTGACCGCGTCGCGCTGGCCGCGGACGAGGTAGTCGTTGATGCCGTCCTTGAAGAACCCCGAAATCCGCTCGCCGTAGAGCCGCACGACGTTGGTCTCGTTCTCGCAGAACAGCAGCGCGTCGGCATGCTCGACCGCAAGCCGCATCGGACCGGTGCGCGGGTGCGACAGCCGGACCTGCCCGGCGGCGTCCGCCTGCATCACCGGCTTCGTGATGTCGGGCGCCCAGGACCAGTCGTTGCGGGCCCAGAACTGCGGCAGCACCGAGACCGAGGCGGTGTCCGGGCCACGATTGAGGACGCGCACGCGCATCAGGATGTCGTCCGGGGCCGCCTTGGCGTATTCCACGAAGACGTCGAAATAGCGCCCGTCATCGAACAGCCCGGTATCGACCAGCTCGAACTCCGGCGCATCCTGCCCGCGGCGCGCATTCTCCTCGACCAGCCGCTCGTACGGATAGCGGCCCTGCGGATACTTGTAGAGCATGCGCAGATATGAATGTGTCGGAGTCGCATCGAGATAGTAGTAGAGTTCCTTGACGTCCTCGCCGTGGTTGCCTTCGGAGTTGTTCAACCCGAACAGCCGCTCCTTCAGGATCGGGTCCTGCCCGTTCCACAGAGCGAGCCCCATGCACCAGCGCAGCTTCTCGTCGCCGAACCCGGCAATGGCATCCTCGCCCCACCGATAGGCGCGCGAGCGGGCATCGTCGTGGGTGAGGTAGGTCCAGGCATCGCCCTTCGCACTGTAGTCCTCGCGCACGGTGCCCCACTGCCGGTCGCTGAGGTACGGGCCCCAGTGCCGCCAGCCGGCCCCCTCGCGTATCTGACGCAGGCGCGCCCCCTCGCGGGTCTGCATGATGGCGGCAGGCTGCATCGAGAAAGCCCTCTTATGGATCGAATCGCCGACGGAAGCGGGTCACAGTCCGCGTTCGCGTTTGATTCTGTCCCATGCGGCGTTGATCCGCGCGACGCGGTCGCCCGACTTGGCGATGGTCGCCTCGGGCGCGCCGCGAGCGGTCATGAGATCCGGATGGTGCTCGCGCATGAGCTGCCGCCAGGTCTGCCGGATCTCGTCATCGGTGGCGCCCGGCTTCAGGCCGAGCACCGCATAGGCATCCGGCTCGTCCGAGCTGGGCCGGGCGGCGCCGCTCTCGGCGCGTTCCCACGACGCCTTGGTCAGTCCCAGCGTCGCGTGCACGCGCTTGAGGAAGTCGAGCTCGCGCGCATTGACCGGCCCGTCGGCGCGCGCGATGGCGAACAGCGCCACCAGCACATCCTCGAGCACCAGCCGGTTGTCGGCAAAGGCGCTCGCCAGTTCGGCGGCGAAGGGCTCGAAATCGTCGGTGCGGGCCCGCGCCTGGTCGAACAGGCGGCCGATCTCGCGGGTCGATTCCGGCGGGATGCGGAAGCAGCGCTTGAAGGTGTCGATCTCGGCCCGGTTGACCGGCGCGTCGACCTTGGCGAGCTTTGCCGACAGCACCACGGCGACGATGGCGAACAGCTGGTCCTTGCGGCCCATGACTGCCGCCATGCGGAGCGCGACCCGGGCCGCGGCACTGGTCGGATCGGGCGCCAGCCTGGCGCGGGCATCGCCGCCCACCGCACTCAGCCAGCCGCCACCCTGCGGCGGCTCCAGCAGTGAACCCCGGTCCGCGGCATGGCCGAGCGCTGCGCCGATCACCGCTCCGGGCGGTCCGCCAACGGCGAACCCGGTCACCGCGCCGAACACCTTGCCCCAGATTGCCATGCCTCGCCCAATATCACGCGCCTGCCTTGTCGGCCAACCAGCCCCTCAGGCCCGACCGGAAGTCAATGTCGCCTCGATTGGGGCAGCCGGTTTCCCCCCGGCACCCTACGGGTGGCCCGGCCCCGGGTTGCCGAGGCGGCGGCCGATCAGGCGATCGGCAGGCGCGGGCGGTCGGTGCATACCGTGTGCGCCAGCTTGAGCAGCGAGCGGGCGCTGCGGCCGAGGCCGGCCTGGTCCGCCTGCTCGGCCAGCATGAGCAGCTGGTGCGACAGGGTCAGCGGACTCACCGGCATGGCGGAAACCAGGTAGCTGGTCGGGTTGATGGAGAGCATCGGGATTTTCCTCTGGATGGGATCAGGAGCCGTCCCGGCCCCGGTCTCGTTCGACATCCTGACCATGGCGGACGGAACTTACCCGAAAGTTAACAGCCGGAAGATTTGTCGCAATTTTTCATGCAACCTGCGCGCGCAACATGGCCTGTTCCAGGGCGTGCACACGCAGCGCCGATGCGAGCGGCCGGGTCGGGTCGCGGGCCTGGTCGATCCCGGCCACCAGCGCCGCCAGGCCGATGCCGTTAGCACCTGCGAGGCGTTCCAGCGCCCGCCAGAATTCCGGCTCCAGGGCGACCGACGTGCGGTGGCCGGACAGGGACAGGCTGCGCTTGACCAGGCCCCCCGCGTTCTCGCCGGCCCGGGTCATGCTGGCCGGAGTTTCCCGACCGCCCAGGCGGCCGCCTCCGCCACCACCGGATCCGGATCGCGCAACAAGGCGAGCGCTGCGCCCGACAGCGCCGGGGTCTGCGCGTTGCCGATCGCGATCAGCACGTTGCGCACGAACCGGTCGCGCCCGATGCGCTTGATCGGCGAGCCCGCGAACCGGGCGCGAAAGCCGGCCTCGTCGAGTGCTGCCAGCTCTGCCAGCGGCGGCGCGCGCAGGTCGTCACGCGCCTGCAGCTTCGCCTCGCGCGCGACACCGGCGAAGCGGTTCCACGGGCAGGCGGCGAGGCAATCGTCGCAGCCATAGATGCGGTTGCCGATCGCGGCGCGGAACTCGTGCGGGATCGGGCCGGCATGCTCGATGGTCAGGTAGGAGATGCAGCGCCTGGCATCGAGGCGGTACGGCGCGGGAAACGCGTCGGTCGGGCAGGCAGCAAGGCAGGCGGTGCAGCTGCCGCAGCCGCCGGCGGAACGCGCTGAGGGTGGCAACTCCAGGGTCGTGTAGATCTCGCCGAGGAACAGCCAGGAGCCGTGCCGGCGCGACACCAGGTTGGTGTGCTTGCCCTGCCAGCCGAGCCCGGCGCGCTCGGCGAGCGGCTTTTCCATCACCGGCGCGGTGTCGACGAACACCTTCACATCTGCGCCGCCGGCCGCCTTCACCATGAACTGCGCGAGGTGCTTGAGCATGCCGCGGACCACATCGTGATAGTCGCGGTTGCGGGCGTACACCGAGATGCCGCCACGATCCGGCCGCTCTTGGATGGCGCGTGGATCCTCGTCCGGTGCGTACGAAAGTCCCAGTGCGATGACGCTGCGCGCCTCCGGCCACAAGGTGCGAGGATCGGACCGCTGCTCCTGGCGCGCCGCCAGCCAGTCCATCTCGCCATGCGCGCCGCTGGCGAGGAAGTCGGCGAGGCGTATGCGTGCCTCCGGACCCAGCCTGGCCTCGGCGAAGCCGACGGCATCGAAGCCGAGCGAGAGCGCCTTGTCGCGGATGCGGTCGCGCAGTGCGAGGGTGTTGTTCATGCCGGTGGATCGCCTTCGGCCCAGGCCTGCCGCAGCGTCGCCGCATGGCTTTCGAGCCGCCGCTCCAGGATCGCCGCGCGCATGCCGCGCATCAGCGACTGGTAGTATTCGAGGTTGTGCCAGCTCAGCAGCATCGGCCCGAGCATCTCCCCGGCGCGGAACAGGTGGTGCAGGTAGCCGCGCGTGTGCCGGGTGCAGGCGAGGCACGCGCAACCCGGCTGCAGCGGACGCAGGTCGCCGGCATGCCGGGCGTTGCGCAGGTTGAGCGCGCCGGCGCCGGTATAGGCGCGCGCGGTGCGTCCGGCGCGCGTCGGCAGCACGCAGTCGAACATGTCGATCCCGCGCAGCACCGCGCCGAGCAGGTCGTCCGGGGTGCCCACCCCCATCAGGTAGCGCGGGGCCGCGTCCGGCAGCAGCGGCACCGTGGCGTCCAGCGTCGCGAACATCAGCTTCTGGCCCTCGCCGACCGCAAGCCCGCCGATCGCATAGCCCTCGAAGCCGATCGCCCGCAGCGCCCGCACGCTGTCGGCGCGCAGGGCCGCGTCGGTGCCGCCCTGCACGATGCCGAACTGGGCATAGCCCGGGCGCGGCACGAAGGCCGCGCGCGAGCGGGCCGCCCAGCGCATCGAGAGCTGCATCGAGGCGGCGATCGCCTCGAGGCTGGCCGGCAGCTGCAGGCACTCGTCGAAGCACATGCTGATAGTGGCATCGAGCGCGTGCTGGATCTGCGTCGAGCGCTCGGGGGTCAGGCGGTGGGCGCTGCCGTCGAGGTGCGAGCGGAACGTCACCCCGTCGGCATCGAGATGGCGCAGCGCGCCCAGCGACATCACCTGGAACCCGCCGGAATCGGTCAGGATCGGTCCCGGCCAGTCCATGAAGCGGTGCAGGCCACCCAATGCCTGCACCCGCTCGGCGCCGGGGCGCAGCATCAGGTGGTAGGTGTTGGAGAGCACGATGCCGGCACCGGTGGCGCGCACCGCATCCATCGTCATCGCCTTGACCGTGCCCGCGGTGCCGACCGGCATGAAGGTCGGCGTCGGCACGTCGCCATGCGCGGTGTGCAGCGTGCCGGCCCGGGCGGCGGCATCCGAGCCCGCGCTGCTCCAGGCGAAATTCATGCGTCGGCAGCCGGGTCGCGGTGCAGCAGGCAGGCGTCGCCATACGAATAGAACCGGTACTTCTCCCGCACCGCATGCGCATAGGCCTCGCGCATGCGGTCATGGCCGGCAAAGGCGCATACCAGCATGAACAGCGTCGAACGCGGCAGGTGGAAGTTGGTCAGCAGCAGGTCGGCGGTGCGAAACCGGTGCCCGGGCCGGATGAACAGCCTGGTTTCGGCTGCCATTGGCCGCACCCGGCCGGTCTCGTCCACGGCACTCTCCAGAAGTCGCAGGCTGGTGGTGCCGACGGCGACGATCCGGCCGCCAGCGGCCCGGGTGCGGTTGATCGCGTCCGCCGCCTCCGCGCTGACGATGCCGCGCTCGGGATGCATCGTGTGGCTGGCGACATCGTCGCCGCGCATCGGCAGGAAGGTGCCGGCGCCGACATGCAGCGTGACCGTGGTGCGCGCAATGCCGGCCGCCGCCAGCGCGTGGAGCAGCGCGGGCGTGAAGTGCAACCCGGCGGTGGGGGCGGCGACGGCGCCGTCATGGCGCGCGAACACGGTCTGGTAGTCCTGGCGGTCGGCCTCGGTCGGACCCGCCGGCCGCTCGATATAGGGCGGCAGGGCCAGCGCGCCGGTCTCGCGCAGGAAGCGGTCGAACGCCTGACCCGCGACCGAGAAGCGCAGCACCGCGCCGCCCTCGTCGTCGCGCGAGACGATGCGGGCGGTGACCGGAGCGCTTCCAGGGCTGGCTTCGAAGTGCAGGTCCTCGCCGGCCTGGGTGCGGCGGGCATTGCGCAGCAAAGCGTGCCAGCTGCCGTCCGGCAGGATACGGTCCAGCGTGATGCCGATGCGGGCGCCGGGAATGGCAAGGCCGCCCATCACGGCTGCGGCGCCCAGGCTTGGAGCCCGGCGGGCAGCGAGCTGCGCCGGGATCACCGCGGTGTCGTTGGCGACCAGCAGGTCGCCCGGTCGCAGCAGCCCGGAAAGGTCGCGGACCACAGTGTCCGACAGCCCGTGCGGCGACACCTCGAGCAGCCGCGCACTCTCGCGCGGTCGCGCCGGCGTCTGGGCGACCAGCGCGTCCGGCAGCGCGAAGTCGAAGTCCCTCGTCAGGAGGGTAGGTGACGGGACGGGATCGGGCATGGCGCGGACCATGTGCCGTCCGGGCACCCGGAAGTCGAGGGGCAAGTAGCGCTTGATCCGGTGGTCCCGTGCATGGTTTCTCGCTTCGGTCCGGCAACCGGGGATTGCGTGCCTTGATCCAGATGCGCGTGCGGAGCCTGTTGCTGTGCGGAGTGGTCGGCCTCGCCGGCTGCGCGGTCGATGATTCCGTGGTCGCGCACCGGGCGCAGCGTGTGCTGGTCGGGCTGCGCGAGGTCGACCTGGTCGCCTGCCTCGGCAGCCCCGACCAGCACACCAGCTTCCCGGGCACGGACGTGCTGACCTGGTACAGCGCCTCGAGTTCCGCCGTCAGCCTGGCGCCGCCCATCGTCGGCGGCATCTCGCTCTCCTTCGGCGGCAACTGCCACATCACCGCGCGCGCCGACGACGGCATCGTCACCAACGTGCTGTATTCCGGCGAGAAGAACGCGATCTTCGCCACCGACGCGTTCTGCGCGCCTTTGGTGACGACCTGCCTCGGCTATCTCGACGCACATCCGCCGGTGCGGCCGGCGAGCGCCCACCGCATTGGTGCTTCAGGCACCATGTCGGGTGCGCAGCCGGTCGCGGCCGGCGCCGTCAGCGCAGCACCACAGCCAGGCGTCTCGCACGGCTCGCTGCCCTCGAACACCCCGACCTCCGCGCCGAACTGATGCATCGTTTTGATTGTCGGTTCTGAGATCATCGATTAACTTGCAATCATTGATGACAGGACGACTGATGGCCAGTATCACGATCCGCAACATCGAGGATGCGCTCAAGTCGCGTCTGCGCGTCCAGGCGGCCTTCCATGGGCGCTCGATGGAGGACGAGGCACGCGACATCCTCCGCTCGGCCCTTAATCGAGAGCCGGCCCGGCCCGGCAGTCTCGTCGCTTCGATCCGCGCCCGCTTCAGTCATCTCGGTGGGGTCGAGCTGCCTGCGATGACGCGCGAGCCGATGCGCGAGCCGCCGTCCTTCGGACCGTGATCTTGCTCGACACCAACATTCTATCCGAGTTGATGCGTGTGGTCCCGAGCCCCGCAGTCGAAGAGTGGCTCGCAGGACAGCCGGACGCCAGCGTGTTCATCTCCGCGATCACCGAGGCCGAGCTGCTTTATGGCGTGGCGCTGCTGCCGGCTGGCAAGCGCCGCGCCGCGCTCACGGCCGAGGTCAGGGGAATGCTGGAGGAGGATTTCGGCGGCCGGGTCCTCCCCTTTGACAGCCTGGCAGCGCAGGCTTTTGCTGTCCTTGCAGCGGAGCGGCGGCAAGCCGGCAAACCCATCTCGCAAGCCGACGCCCAGACCGCCGCCATAGCGCGCTCACGCGGCGCTTCGCTTGCCACGAGAAACGTCTCCGATTTCCACGGCTGCGGCATCGAGATCATCGACCCGTGGAAAGCGGCCAACGGATGATCAGAATGACGCAGAATGCCCATCCACCGAAGCCTCGGGGTGGCACGGGCGTAGCTGCCGACCGCCTGAATGCGGCGATCGTCTGATGCCCCGCGTGACGCGCTCTCCGTCCCGCCGTGCTGCTACCACGGGAGCAGACCCCGCCGTTTCCACCAAAGACTACCGCCATAAGCAGGAAGCGGTAGCGCGCCCCGAAGTCGGAGCGGCGCCCCGGTTCCGAGCAAGGAAAGCTGGCACGAATGGCGTGCGAAGACGATCGCTACCTGATCACAGAGATCAAGGGCGCTGACTGGGAAGGCACTGCCGACATCAAAGCGCAGGCGGCGGTCCGCTGGTGCGCCGCGGTAAACGCAACAGGCCGCTTTGGAAAGTGGAACTATCTGCTGGCGCGAAATGGAAGCGAGTTAGTCGCCTACCTGAACTCGCTGTGACCAGCACCACCCCGCAAACCACAGGTTTCAACAGCGTCTCCCAACCAGAAATCAGGCAGCCACACCAATCGGTACGCCCGCAGCCCCCTCCTGGCCATCCTGCAGGATCGCGGTCTCCATGTCGTCGAGGTCGCGGCGCAGCATCTGCAGGGTGAAGCGCAGCGGCACCCCGGCGGTATCCCCCAGCGAGGCCAGCGTGTCGTCGAGATTGGCGATCTCGGCGGCACCGTCGCCCGGCGCCTGGACGCTGCGCGCACCCTGCTCGATGGCCTGGCAGCGCCGGGCGAGGCCGTCGAACACCTCCGTCAGCGCCTGGCTGGCACAGGCCAGGGTGTCACGCAGCCGGGTCGCATCGGGAAGCTCGTCCATCGCGCGGGTCACGAACAGCACGTCGCTCTGCAGCCGGCGCAGCATCGGCACCAGGCGGACCAGCAGCGGGTCGGCCTGCTCGAGCGCGCTGACATGCTCGCGCCGGGCCTCGAGCACCGCATCCGCGAGGCCGCGCAGGGCGGCGATGGCGGTGTCGTTCAGGGCGTCGCGCGTGGCCGCCGGGCCGCGGCCGCTCATAACCTCCTCGAGCAGTTGCCGCAGGACGCCCAGCATCTCGCGGGCACTGCCGAAGGCCTGCGCCCGCGCCCGCGAGCGGAACACCACGAACGAGACCACCAGGGACACCAGCGCGCCGGTCAGGATCGCCGCGACGCGGTCGATCGGCCGGTCGAACGGATGGCCGGGCGACGGAAACAGGAACACCACCACCAGCGTCACGCAGCTCAGCCGCAGCGTCGGCCGGGCGGCGGCCAGCAGGGCGAGCGGCGCCAGCATGACCCAGAACACCGGCATCCTCGGGTAGCCGAGCAGTTCGAGGCCAATGGCGCTGGCCCCGGCGGCCGCGCCGATCAGGGTGCCCGTGATCTGGTCGCGGCCGGCGGTCCAGGTGCCGGTGACGCTGCTCGAGGTGACGATGGCCGCGGTGATCAGCGCCCAGGGTGCCTCGCGCAGGCCGAAGAGTTGCGAGACTGCCGCGGACAGGAACACCGACACCAGGGTCCGCGCCGCCTGGCGCAGCCACGCCCGATGCTGTTGGCTGACAGCCTGGAAGATCATGTCCGGACCCCCCGGCAGGCTTAGCCCTAGAGCAGCATGACGTTAGTTGGAATCGCTCTGCGATGCCAACTAACTCATGAAGCTGCTCTATTTCACTCTCTAGCGGAGCATGATGTATGCATCATGCTCTAAGCTGATTTGGTCAGCCCTTATCCTTCAGGCCGCCGGACTTGCCGGACCCGACCGGCAGCGGCACGAAGCGGATCGCATCGCCATCCTGCACCAGCATCAGCACCGAGGCGCGCTTCGCCCGACGCGCGCGGTCGATCTGCTCCTGCAGGGCGGCCGGCGTCGCGACATCGGTCTGCTGCACCTCGACCACCACGTCGCCCGGCCGCAGACCGCGGTCGGCGGCAACGCCATCCTGCGACACGTCGGTGATCACCACGCCCTTCTGGCCATCGGAGAGCTGGTATTTCTGGCGCAGCGCCGGCGTGATCGGCGCCACCTTCATGCCGAGCGACGGCAGCGTCATCGAGGTGGCGGGCTGCGGCTTCGGGCTAGGCTTGCTGGCGGCCTGGGCCGGCTGCTCGGGGAACTCGCCGATCGGGATGGTCAGCGCCTGCCGGCGGCCGTCGCGCCAGATCGCGAACTGGCCGGCATCGCCGACCGGGGTCTCCGCCACCCGCCGCGGCAGGCTGCGACCGTCCACGTCCTTGCCGTCGAGCTGCAGGATCACGTCGCCGCTGCGCAGGCCGGCCTTTTCCGCCGGCCCCTTCGGCTCGACGCCGGCGATCAGCGCGCCGTGCGCGGTCTTCAGGCCGAGGCTGTCGGCGATGTCCTGGGTCACGTCCTGGATGCGCACGCCGATCCAGCCGCGCTTGGCATGGCCGAAGCGACGCAGCTGCTCGATGATCAGCCGCGCCTCGCTGGCCGGGATCGCGAAGCCGATGCCGATCGAGCCGCCCGACGGCGAGTAGATCGCGGTGTTGATGCCGATCACCTGGCCGTCCATGTTGAACAGCGGGCCACCCGAGTTGCCCTTGTTGATCGGGGCGTCGGTCTGGATGAAGTCGTCGTACGGGCCCTGCTGGATGTCGCGCCCGCGCGACGAGATGATGCCGGCGGTGACGGTGCCGGACAGCCCGAACGGGTTGCCGATCGCCAGCACCCAGTCTCCGACCCGCGACTTGTCGCTGTCGCCGAAGCTCACCGCGGTGAGCTTGTGGTCGGTATGGACCTGCAGCACGGCGAGGTCGGTGCGGTCGTCATGGCCGATCAGCTTGGCCTTCAGCACCGTGTTGTCCTGCAACGTGACGGTGATCTCCTCGGCGCCGCTGATGACATGGTTGTTGGTGACGATGATGCCGGACGGATCGACGATGAAGCCGGAGCCGAGCGCCTGCATCTTGCGCGGCGGCGCGTTCGGGCTGCCCTGGTTCTGGCGGTTCATGAAGTCGTGGAAGAACTTCTCGAACGGCGAGCCGGGCGGGAATGCCGGGATGTTCGGGCCCGGTCCGCCGCCGCCGCCGCCGCCTTGGTCGCCACCGCCGCCGCCGCCCTGGTCGTCATTGTCGTCGTCCGGGGTGTCGCTGGTGACCGTCTCGGTCGAGGAAATGTTGACCACCGCCGGCAGCAGGCTGGCCGCGAGGTCGGCGAAACTGTCGGGAGCGCCGCGCGCCACCGCCGGCGCGGGCAGCCCGGCCACGGTCGCCGCCGGCACTCCGGCCTGGAGCAGGGCCGCCGCGAGGCAGGCAAGACCCAGGCGGGCGGGACGGGGGGCAGGGCGCATATAACGGGTGTCCTCAGGGATCGGGAGGGCCATTCTCTAGCCGAAGCGGCGGCGTTTCCATAACGCCGCCGTCGTGGAAAAGCCGCAGTCACGCTGTCGCAGGGGCATCCGGGTGCAGCAGGGCGAGGCGGAGCCAGCCGGCCAGCGCCTCGCCCAGCAGCCGGTAGCCGGCATCGCCCATGTGCAGCCCGTCCGGCGACAGCCGGTCGCGATCCATGCCGGGCGTCATGCTCCAGCCCTGCATCATCTGGTAGCGCGGGAACACCGGCACCCCGGTCGCGGCACCCGCCTCGTGCAGCGCGGTGAGATAGGGCGGGAAGGCTTCGCACTCCTCCAGCATCCGGCAGAGCTGCTGGTCGACCAGCACGAGGTCGGCACCGGTGTGTGCGCGCAGCGTGAGCAGGTCCGCGCGGGTCAGCCGCGCGAACTCGCTCGCGGGAACCTCCTGCAGCGGGTCGTTGCTGCCGGTCTGGAACAGCACCAGGTCGGGCTCGCCCGCGATCACGTCGCCGAGCCGCGCATGCAGGTCGCGCGCATTGTTGCCGCCGACCCCGTGATTGGCGAGCGACACCGGCGCGATCCCGGACGCGACCAGGCTGGCCCGCATCACCTGCGGGAAGCTGTGGATCGGGGCGGACGCGCCGATGCCTTCGGTGGTCGAGGAGCCGAACACGGTGATGCGCAGCGTGCGGCCCGCCGCCACTGCACCCCGCGAGCGCGCGACATGGCCGGGCGACAGCCCGAACCCGAAGGCGCCAGAGAAGGCGGCGGAGTCGGTATCGTGGGCGCGGGCAGGATTCGGCGTGGTCTCGGGCATGAAGTCAGGATGCGGCGACGGGATCTTGATGGGAAGCGCCGCGGGCGCTCGCATCCGCCTGCTGGCGCTGCTCCGCCTTGCGTTCGGTCGTGCGTCCGGTTGTGCGTCCGGTTGTGCGTCCGGTTGTACGTTTCTGGGCCTGCTTGCGCAGGGCCTTGCGCCGGTCCAGCGCGCGCGCCAGCAGGTACAGCGTGCCCAGCCCGACCACGTTGATGCCGATCTGCAGCGCCCAGTGGGAGCCGAAGGTGGCGAACAGCAGCTTGGCGAGCAGGTCGAGCAGGGTGCCGGCGGAGAACACCTCCAGCGAGTGCCGGCCCAGCACCGCCAGCACCTGGCCGGCGCGGCCGGAGGCGAAGCGCTGCATCAGCGGGCTGCTCTGCACCAGGTAGAAGATCGAGAGCACGTCGATCAGGCGCAGCGGCGAGAGCGGCGTCTTCAGCGGCGGGTCGATGTCGAACGGCGCGAGGTTCGGCAGGTGCCATTGCGCCCACGGGAAGGCCTGCACGGCGCTGAAGCCGAGGTAGCCCCAGCAGAACGCCACCAGCAGGCGGTATCGCGGCAGGTCGCCGCCGCGCGCCTGGGTCACGCTCGCCGCGAGTGCGCCCAGCGTGAACAGGAACTGCCAGGCGAACGGGTTGAAGTACCAGCCGTCCGGGTCGAGCCAGTTCGGCAGGTTGAGCGCCGGATCGAGGTTGACCATCAGCCAGGCGCCGCCGCTGAGCGCCAGCGTCAGCCATCCGGAGCGCCGCGACACCCAGTAGATCACCGGGAACAGCAGCAGCAGCAGGATGTAGAGCGGCAGGATGTTGAGGTTGCCGGGCAGCGCCATCAGCGTCATCGCCCGCCACAGGCTGGTCCAGCCATGCGCCAGCTCCGGCTCCAGGAAGTCGACCGGCACCCAGTGGATCAGCCGCCACTGGGTGATGACGCCGATGCTCACCAGCAGCATGCCGACCTGGTAGAGGTAGAGCTTGCCGCAGCGCCGCAGCAGCCTGGACATCGCCGAGCGCACGCTCTCGCGGGCGAAGGCGCGGCCATAGGCCAGCATCGAGGCGAAGCCCGCGAGCAGCACGAAGATCTCGGCGGCGTCGCAGAAGCCGAGATTGCGCAGCGTGATCCGGTTGAGCACGTTGTCGGGGATGTGGTCGACGAACATCATCGCCAGCGCCACGCCGCGCAGGGCGTCGACCCGGTGATCGCGGCCCGGGCGCGGGGCCGCTCCGGGAGCGACTGCGGGCGCGCCGCCGGAAGCTGGGGCGCTGGATTGCGTCATCCGTTGTCCGGCTCCTGCATGCATCGCAACTCAGATAGGGAAGGCGGTGCGTCCGCTTCCAGTGCGTCGCTGGCCACCTTACCTTAAGTCACATCCGGCGGCCGGGTTGTTTCATCCGGCGCACCGCCTCAGGGGAAAAACATGGCCGAACTCGACGAGGCAACGGTGCTGCGCGCCCTTCAGGCGGTGATCGATCCCGCCAGCCGGCGTCCGCTGCCGTCCAGCGGCCGCATCGACAGCCTGGTCGTGCGCGGCGGCCTGGTGCATCTGGCGCTGCTCGCCGCGCGGGAGGAACAGCCCGCAATGGAGCGTGTCGCGGCGGCGGCCGAGGCGGCGGTGCGCGCGGTGCGCGGGGTCGTGAATGCGACCGTGCTCCTCACTGCACATCGCCCAGCGGCTGCCGCGGCTCCCGCTCCCTCGCATGCGCCGCTCAAGCTTGGCGCCGCCGCGCCCGAGGGCAAGCTGCTACCCGAGGTGAAGCGGATCGTGGCAGTCGCCTCCGGCAAGGGCGGCGTCGGGAAGTCCACCACCGCGGTCAACCTCGCGGTCGGGCTCGCCCGGCGCGGCCTCGCGGTCGGGCTGCTGGATGCCGACATCCACGGCCCGAGCCTGCCGCGCATGCTGGGCATCACCACGCGCCCCGAGCTGCAGGACAAGCGCATGCTGCCGATCGAGGCCTGGGGCATCCGGGCGATGTCGATGGGGTTCCTGGTCGAGGAACGCACCGCGATGATCTGGCGCGGGCCGATGGTGATGGGCGCGCTGGTCCAGCTCATCGGCGAGGTCGCGTGGGGTGCGCTCGACGTGCTGGTGGTGGACATGCCGCCCGGCACCGGCGACGCGCAGCTGACCATGGCGCAGAAGGTATCCTTGGCGGGGGCGGTGATCGTCTCGACGCCGCAGGACATCGCGCTGCTCGATGCGCGCCGCGGGGTGGCGATGTTCGAGAAGACCAACGTGCCGGTGCTGGGCATCGTCGAGAACATGTCGTTCTTCTGCTGCCCGGCGTGCGGCCATCGCACCGAGCTGTTCGGCCATGGCGGCGCGCGGCGCGAGGCGCAAGCGCTGGGGGTGCCGTTCCTGGCCGAGATCCCGCTGCTGCTCGACATACGCACCAGCTCGGATGCCGGCACCCCGATCATGGCCTCGGCGCCGGACAGCGACGCAGGCCGCGCCTACGCGGTGCTGGCCGGCAGGGTGGCGGCGGCGCTGCGGCTCGAGACCTGATCCCGCGCGCTCAGCGACTGGCGCAATCGACCCGCCCGCTGCCGACGCAGTCCTGGTAGTTCATGTACGACTTGACCATCGGGAACAGATAGAGGCCGAGCGCCATCAGCCCGAGCAGTGCCACAAGCACGATCCAGGGGGTGAAGTCCGGCAGCCGCCGCCCGGAGGTCAGCGGCGGCGGTGGCCGGCGTTCCGGATCGTCTCTCACCCGGGCGCCGGCGGGACCGCGGCCAGCACGGCCTGCATCTCGTCCCACTCGCGCCGGCTGAGGCCGCTCTGCGGCTGCGCCACCGTCTCGCCGGCGAGCTGGCGCCGCAGTACCGCCAGCATCGAGGCGGAGAACGTAAAGGCGCCGAGCCGGTACTCCTCGAACGCCGCGCAGGCGACCGGCACCCAGGCGCGGACGGTCTGCAGCATCGCCTCCGCATAGACCCGGATCTCGTACTGCGCGTGCGCATCGAGTCGCAGCGACAGGAAGCCGAGCAGATTGTGCAGGTCGGCCTTCCAGTACCACTGGGTATAGGTGTTGAGCGTCAGGTTCATGCGTGCCAGTTCGCGCGCCAGGCCGTAGCCGACCTCCGGGGCCTCGGGGGAACCGCCCTCGCCGAGCATCAGTTCGTAGTGGTCGTGGCAGCGGCCGGCATCCTCGCGCAGCAGGTCGAGCACTGCTGCGGCCGCGTCCCCTTCGAGCACAGATCCGCGGCCCTGGCGGTTGCTGACACTCTGGGCGGCGAGGTGCCGCGGCTCGGGGATGTAGAATTCGCGGTCCAGCACGGAGTAGCGCGCCGAGACCTCGTTCACGCTGGCCATCCGGTGGCGGATCCACTGGCGCGCCACGAAGATCGGCAGCTTCACATGGTACTTGATCTCGCACATCTCGAACGGCGTCGAGTGCCGGTGGCGCATCAGGTAGCGGATCAGCCCGGCATCCTCGCTCACCTTGCGGGTGCCGCGCCCGTACGAGACGCGGGCCGCCTGCACGATGGCGCCGTCGTCGCCCATATAGTCCACGACCCGCACGAAGCCATGGTCGAGCACCGGCAGCGCCGTCTGCAGCATGGCCTCAAGCGCCGGCACGGTCGCCCGGCGCGTCGGCTGGGTGGCGTCGCGGGCGTCGGCGGACAGGTCGTGGTCTGGCGTCATGGCGTCCGGTCTAGCATCGGGGCGTCCGGTCTAGCATCGGGGGCAGCGCCTCACCACGCCGGTCTGCGCGGCTGCTGCAAATCGGGGTTCGTTGAACCCTTCCCTATTGCACGGGACGCGCCTACATTCGAACCGTTGCGCCTTCGGGCAAGACTATGGCGATAAACGGTGCGTGGAATAATCGTTGTGGACCCGGGGGCAGTGCCCGGCGCCTCCACCATCTTACCTCCGGGATCGGGCAACCGGGCCGGGGATCATGGGGGCGACACAGGCTCGACACGCGTGGTAAAGACCCATCTTTTGCTCGGCATTGTACCGCCGTTATCGGGCTAAAACACAGGTGCCAACGATAACTTCGAGGCGCTCGCTGTCGCTGCATAAGTGACAAGCGCGGTACGGGGGGGCACCGGGCAACAGAAGCCCCCCCACTGTTCTTGCCGTCGTGAGAGGCTACGGCGAACCCCGGGGCTGTTGCGAACCCGGCCCCTTTCCTGGCGGGACCACCGGCCTTGTGGTCGCAAGGGGGGCATGGCAACAGATGAAGGTCCCGGAGCGGTAGCCACCACGGAGAGGCCGATGAGCGACGAATTCGACGGCGACGGCCCGGCCGGTGCGACCGGGGGCGAGGACGATCCGGGGCTGCCGCCGAGCCTGCTGCCGTACGAGCGCTGGGTCGAGGACGCCTACCGCCAGGTCATGGTCAACGCGCTGGCCTTCGCGCGCGACGAGGGGCTGCCGGGCCAGCACCATTTCTACCTCACCTTCCTGACCGCGGCCCCCGGCGTGGCGATTCCGGACCGGCTGCGCGCGCAGTATCCGCAGGAGATGACCATCGTCCTGCAGCACCAGTTCTGGGACCTCAAGGTGGATGCGGCGGACGCGGTGATGAGCGTCGGCCTGTCGTTCGGCGGCATCCCCTCGACGCTGGTGATCCCGTTCACCGCCATCACCGGCTTTGCCGATCCGCAGGTTCGCATGGTGCTGCGCTTCACCCCGCCTGGCGACGCGGCGGCATTGGTCAACGCCGGCTCGAAGCCGGCAACTTCGGCCGACCGCCAGCCCGAGCCGGCGCTGGTGCCGGCGGCCGAACCCGCGGACACCGAGGCAGCGGAGCCGGACGCGACCCCGCAGGTGGTCAGCCTCGATGCCTTCAGGCGGCGCGGCCCGACCGGCAGTTGAACCGGCCTGGACGAGGCCCAGGTGAATGAGATGAACGCGATACCGCCCCGGGGCGCCCCTCGCGACTTCGCCTACACGCCGATGTTCCCGCTGGCCGACGATGCGACGCCGTGGCGCCGGCTCGACCTCGCCGGCGTCTGCACGATGCAGGTGGCCGGCCGCACCGTGCTGCAGGTGCAGCCCGAGGCGCTGACCGAACTCGCGGCACAAGCGTTCCGCGACGTGAGCCACCTGCTGCGGCCCGGCCACCTGGCCCAGCTGCGACGCATCCTCGATGATCCGGACGCGTCGGCGAACGACCGTTTCGTGGCACTGGATCTGCTCAAGAACGCCGCGATCGCCGCCGGCGGCGTGCTGCCGATGTGCCAGGATACCGGCACCGCGATCGTGTTCGGCAAGAAGGGCCAGCGCGTCTGGGTCGAGGGCGACGAGGAGGCGGCGCTCTCGTACGGCGTGCACCGCACCTATACCGAGACCAACCTGCGCTACTCGCAGATGGCGCCGCTGACCATGTTCGACGAGGTCAATACCGGCAACAACCTGCCGGTGCAGTTCGACATCGCGGCGGCTCCCGGCGAGCATCATGCCGACGAGCTGCACCTGATGTTCATCGCCAAGGGCGGCGGCTCGGCCAACAAGACCTTCCTGTTCCAGGAGACGCGGGCGCTGCTGGCCTCTCCCGCGAAGCTGCTCGACTGGCTGGGGACCAAGATACGCACGCTGGGCACCTCGGCCTGCCCGCCCTACCACCTGGCGATCGCGATCGGCGGCACCTCGGCGGAACTCACGCTCAAGACCGTCAAGCTCGCCTCGACCAGGTGGCTCGACGGATTGCCGCGCGAGGGCAGCAAGCTCGGCCACGCCTTTCGCGATGTCGAGCTCGAAGCCGAGGTGCACCGGCTGACCCAGCGGCTCGGCATCGGCGCGCAGTTCGGCGGCAAGTATTTCTGCCACGACGTGCGGGTGATCCGGCTGCCGCGGCACGGCGCCAGCCTGCCGGTCGGCATCGGCGTGTCGTGCTCGGCCGACCGCCAGATCAAGGCCAAGATCACCCCCCAGGGCATCTTCCTCGAACAGCTCGAGGCCGACCCCGCGCACTACCTGCCCGAGGCGACCGACGCGGCGCTCGGCGGCGAGGTGGTCGCGGTCGATCTCAACCGGCCGATGCGCGAAATCCGGGCGCAGCTTTCGCGCCATCCGGTGAAGACCCGGCTGTCGCTCACCGGGACCGTCGTGGTGGCGCGCGACATCGCGCACGCCAAGTTCAAGGAGCGGCTGGATCGCGGCGAGGGCGTGCCGGACTATCTGCGCGACCACCCGGTCTATTATGCGGGACCGGCCAAGACGCCCGAGGGCATGCCGACCGGATCGTTCGGTCCGACCACGGCCGGACGCATGGACAGCTACGTGGCCAGCCTGCAGGAAGCCGGCGGCTCGTTCGTCATGCTGGCCAAGGGCAACCGCTCCAATTCGGTCAGGGAGGCCTGCCGGCGCTTCGGCGGCTTCTATCTCGGCTCGGTCGGCGGCGCGGCGGCGCGCCTCGCGCAGGACTGCATCCGCCGCGTCGAGACGCTGGAATATCCCGAGCTCGGCATGGAAGCGGTCTGGCGGATCGAGGTCGAGAATTTTCCCGCCTTCATCGTCATCGACGACAAGGGCAACGATTTCTATGACGGTTTGACCTGATGCGCTTCACCGTCGACCGCCTCGACCACATCGTCATCACCTGCCGCGACGTCGAGATCACCGCGTCATGGTACCAGCGCGTGCTCGGCATGGAGCGCGAGGAGTATGGCCGCAACAACCGGTGCGCGCTGAAGTTCGGTGGCCAGAAGGTCAACCTGCGGCCCTATGGCACCGAAGGCTGGATCACCGCCGACGACGCCATTCCGGGCTGCCAGGACCTGTGCTTCGTGACCGCGGTACGCACCGAGGACATCATCGAGCACCTGCAGATCTGCGGCGTCACCGTGACCGAAGGCCCGGTCGAGCGCCTGGGCGCGCTAGGCCCCACGGTGTCGGTCTATTGCCATGACCCGGACGGCAACCTGATCGAAATCTCCTGCTACGCCGGCTGAATCCATCTACTCGCTACTGGCCCCCAGGAGGCTGCTCGAAAACGCCTGGTGCTGGATGAGAGCGGCCGCTTGAGGCCGCGCCCGGCGTGACTTTCCGAGCACCGCAGCGGAGCGCAGGAAAGGCGCGTCGGATCGCCAGCAATAGGTGTTTGCGAGTAGCCTCTACTGGAACGGCAGGTAGCGGAAGCTGAGAAAGATCATGTTGTCGTCGGTGCTGGGGCTGCCGCCGACGCCTTCGAACGCGGTCTTGCGGGTGTAGGAATACTGGATGCCGGTCTGCATGGTGCCATAGTCGCCGCGCAGGAACCGCCACCAGGCGCCGAGCGTGCCCTGCACCACGCCCGAGGTGTTGGCGGTGCAGGGTTGCGCAAGCGGGCTGGTGATCGGCTGCTCGGTGTCGCAGCCGACATTGCTGTACAGCGGACTGCCGTAGCCGTACCCCTTCTTGCCCTCGGTGTAGCTCTCGCGGTGGGTGATCTGTTCGGTGCCGACATAGGCGTAGAGGTCGAACCGGGAGGCCGGGTGCGCCACCAGCCCGGCCAGCGCGATGATCTCCGGCAGCGGCTGGGGCGCCCCGGTACGCGAGAAGGTGGCGTCCGGTAGCTGCGCCGAGCCATACCGGCCGATGCCTTCGCCGGCCAGGACGCTGGCGGTCAGTTCGAGCTTGCCCGGGACCAGCGGCACGATCGCGTCGCCGCCGCCGCCGCCCGCCAGCACGGTGTGGTTGTCGCCGCTGCCGATCACGCTGGTGCGGTCGTGCAGGAAGCGGGCAAGCCCGTACAGCTCGTAGTGTCCCAAGCCCGGATCGGCCGTCGCCTTCAGGATCACGTCGGGCGCGATATCGTCGGAATAGCTGGTGTCGGGGTTCAGCGTGCCGCTGCCGGTGTTGGTGGCATCCACGGTGCCGTCGAGCGAGCCGGTGCCGTTGCCGCCGGTGAAGTAGCTCGCCTGCGGGCTCTCGAACGACAGGCCGAGATCGAACCGGTCATCGTCGAAGCCCTTGACGAAGCGGATGCCGACATTGCGGGTCCAGACGAAGCCGGGCACGAACTGGGCATCGATGGTGAGCGGCGTGTTCTCCTGGCGCGGTATGATGCCGATGCGGTTCTGCGTCAGCAGCGAATAGGACTGCCCGCCGAGCACGTAGAAGTCCCAGTCGTTGCGGGAAATCTGCGCGTAGAGCTGGCGTTCGCGCAGCACGTAGCTGTTGCTCTCGCCCGAGTTCGAGCTGGAGCCGGCGCCCTGGAAGTCCGCCTCCCAGTATGCGGTGAGCTTGGTCACGGGGTCCGCGTCGGCTTCGACCAGCAGCGAGACGCGGCTGGCGCGGCTCGACTCGCGGAACTCCGGCGTGTGGTAGTTCGGGCTGCTCGCGTACGGGATGGTGTTGTTGAAGTTGCTGGCGATGTCGAGGGTCTCGTTGCGCGACCGGATGATGCTGTCCGCGGTGATGAAGCCGCCGAGCGTCACCCGCACGCCCAGCAGCTCGAACTGGCCCCGGTTCAGCTTCGGGCCGGGATAGATCACCGGCGTGGGCACGCCGCCGACATTGACGTAGGGACCGTATTTCGGAATGCCCCCGGGTCCGGCCGGCCCCAGCATGTAGCCGGGCGGCGCCGATAGCGGCTGCGGCGCCAGCGGCTGGCCGGTGCCGTTGGTGATGCGTTGCGACACCGACATCGCCTGGCGGTTCGCGGCCTCGGCTTCCGCGCGGGCTGCGCGCACATCGGCGTCGCGCTTCGCCAGGCTGCGCTTCATGCGGCCGAGCTCGCCCTGCAGGTTGCGTATCTGCTTCTCGATCGCGCTGATTTGGGCACCGGTATCGTCGGCCCGGCTCGGAGCCGCATGCGCGAGCGCGGCGCCGGCCAGCGCAGCGCCGGCCAGCAGGGAGGCTCTCGAGGCGTTGTTTCTGCGCATACCGAAATCCACGGTGTCCGTATGTGAATGGGCCATTGAACAGCCCGGTCGACATTTCGTAGTCGGACCGGCGTCGATTTATCAAGACGTCCTTTCACGGCCGCGTGTCCGATGATGCAATAATGACACAGGACCAATGGAAATGGCGTTCGGCGGCCGATCGCGCGCGGTGGCGGCCGGCATGTCTGGACCGGCCTCGGCTTGTCGTTTTGAATGGCTGCACTGGAACCACTGGTTCCGACAGGAGAACCGCAGTGAAGATCGTTGCCTTGATGCTTGGCCTCGGCTTGCTTGCCGCGTGTACTCCGAACACGCCGCCGAGGCAGATCTCGAACGATCGGCTGCATAACGGCAACCCGCCGCTGACCGGCACGCTGCCGAACGGCGTGATCGGGGATAACGTCACGCATTAACGGTGTGGCGTCCGGCCTGGTGCCGGCCTCGCCGGCAAAACGTTATTCTTCGGCCATTGTGATGGCATAAGGCGGTGCGACGCTCGCGCCAGCGCGGTCCGGGCGCACCGGCCCGCCTCCGATGAAGGACGTCCGCTTGCCGCCTCTGCCGCCATCTCCGCTCGCCGCTCTGCTTCGTCGCCGCACCATCATCGCAGCAGGTGCCGGAGCGTCACTCGCCGGCGCCCTGGGCACCGTGCCCGCTTTCGCCGCCGATGCGTCCGCCAAGGCGGCGCATCCGCAGCCCGGGCCGTTCGATGCCGCAACCGTACGTCGGCTGGCGCAGGACCTCGCGCGCCGGTCCTACCAGGCGCCGGATACCAGGCTGCCGAAGCCGATCGATGCGCTGAACTTCGACCAGTATCGCGGCATCCGCACCCAGAAGAGCCGGGCGCTCTGGCAGGGCCTGAACCTGCCCTTCAAGGTCGAATTCCTGCCACGCGGCTTCCTGTACCGACCCCGCATCGACATCTTCGAGGTGGCGGGCGGCCGGGCGGAGCGTGTTCCGTACGACCCCGACCTGTTCAGCTACGATGACCAGTCGCTTCGCGTCACCGAGGATATCGGCTTCTCGGGCTTTCGCATCCACGCGCCGCTGAACCGGCCGGATTATTTCGACGAGCTGTGCGTGTTCCAGGGTGCGTCGTATTTCCGCGCGGTGGCGAAGGGGCAGGCGTACGGCCTGTCGGCGCGTGGCTTCGCCAACGGCACCGGGAGTGACCGCGGCGAGGAGTTCCCGCTCTTCACCGCCTTCTGGCTGGAGCGGCCGCAACCCGGCAGCCCGTCGGTGGTGGTGCACGCGCTGCTCGACAGTCCGGGCCTCGCCGGCGCGTTCCGGTTCTCGATCAGGCCCGGGGACGAGACCATCTTCGATGTCGAGAGCACGCTCTACCCGCGCCACGACCTGCATGAGAGCGGCATCGCGCCGCTGACCGGCATGTTCTATTTCGACGCCAACGACCGCTCCCGCGTCGATGACTGGCGGCCGGCGGCGCATGACAGCGAGGGGCTGTCGGTGTGGACCGGGCATGGCGACCAGCTCTGGCGTCCGCTGGTCAATCCGGTGGACCTGCAATTCTCGGCGTTCGATGCGAGCAGTCCGCACGGCTTCGGCCTGATGCAGCGCAAGCGCGCGTGGGCCGACTTCCAGGACCTGGCGCTGAACTACGAGCGCCGCCCCAGCCTGTGGATCGAGCCGATCGGCGACTGGGGCGAGGGCGCGGTGGACCTGGTCGAGCTGCCGACGCCGAACGAGGTCAACGACAACATCGTGGCGTTCTGGCGCCCCAGGGAGAAGCTGAACGCCGCCGGCGAATACGCCTTCACCTACCGGATGCACTGGTGCTGGGACAATCCGTGGGCCACGAAGCGTGCCCGTGTCGCGCAGACCCGGGCGGGAGCCGCTGACGATCATAAGGGCCGGATCGTTGCGATCGACTTCACCGGCGACGCGTTGAAGTCGCTGCCGCCGGATGCCAAGCTGCATGCCGAGGCCGGGAGCAGCGCCGGGTCGATCCGCAATGTCGTGGTGGAGCCGAACCCGGAGATCCATGGCTGGCGCATCATCTTCCAGTTCGACCCCGGCGACGCCAGGAGCGCCGAGCTGCACTGCACCCTGAACAGCGACACCGAATCACTGTCCGAAACGTGGCTGTCGCGCTGGGTACGTTAACCGTGGCAGGCCAGGCGCCGTTCCTGCCGCCGGCGGCGCCGCTGGCGATGCAGCCGCAGTCGCTCGGCCACGCGCCGCCCCGTCCGCCGCACCCGGCCACCGCGCCGCGGCTGATCGGGTTGCGACGGTTGCTGGTGATCGGCAGCGCGATCCTGCTCACCCTGGCCGCGGCCCGGGAGATGTATCTGGTGCTCAACGGCGCCGGGCCCTCGGTGCTCGGCATCGTCGTGCTGCTGCTGTTCGTGGTGCTGTTCGCCTGGATCGCGCTCGCCTTTACCAGCGCGGTCGCGGGCTTCGTGGCGCTGCTCGGGCGCGGCGGCGGCCTTGCTCTCGGAATCACCCGGGACGGGCCGCTGCCGGACCTCGCCGTGCGGACGGCGCTGCTGATGCCGACCTACAACGAGAACCCGGCGCGGGTGATGGCCGGCCTGCAGGCGATCATCGAGAGCCTTGACGCCACCGGGCGGCTCGACGCCTTCGACGTCTTCATCCTGTCGGACACCACCGACGCCGATGTCTGGATCGCCGAGGAGGCCGCCTTCCTGGGGCTGCGCCGGCGGATCGCCGTCGCCGGGGACCGGGTGTTCTACCGCCGGCGCGCCAGCAACACCGAGCGCAAGGCCGGCAACATCGCCGACTGGGTGCGCCGGTTCGGGGCGGCCTATCCGCAGATGATGACGCTGGACGCCGACAGCGTGATGGATGGGGGCACCATCGTGCGCCTTGCCGGCGCCATGCAGCGTCATCCCGGGGTGGCGCTGATCCAGACGCTGCCGGTGATCGTCAATGGCACCACCCTGTTCGCCCGCATGCAGCAGTTCGCCGGCCGGGTGTACGGCCCGATGATCGCCGATGGCATCGCCTGGTGGCACGGCTCGGAGGGCAACTACTGGGGCCACAACGCCATCATCCGCACCCGCGCCTTCGCCGAGCAGGCCGGGCTGCCGACGCTGCCGGGGCGAAAGCCGTTCGGC
Organism: Lichenicoccus sp.; assembly: GCF_965277665.1. Taxonomy (GTDB): domain Bacteria; phylum Pseudomonadota; class Alphaproteobacteria; order Acetobacterales; family Acetobacteraceae; genus Lichenicoccus. Next base: position 2,258,731 of record NZ_OZ255835.1, on the reverse strand, counting down.
GGCCATATCCTGAGCCACGACTTCGTCGAGGCGGCGCTGCTGCGCCGCGCCGGCTGGGCGATCCACATGGTGCCCGGGTTGCCGGGTTCCTACGAGGAGAGCCCGCCCTCGCTCACCGACATCGCCATACGCGACCGGCGCTGGTGCCAGGGCAACCTGCAGCACGCCCGCGTGCTGCCGGCGCGCGGGCTGCACTGGGTCAGCCGGCTGCACCTGATGATGGGCATCGGCTCGTACGTGACCTCGCCGCTCTGGCTGGTGTTCCTGCTGTGCGGCATCGCGATCTCGGTGCAGTCGCACTTTGTGCGGCCGGAATATTTCGGCGCCGGCAAGTCGCTGTTCCCGAACTGGCCGCGGGTCGATCCGGTGCTGGCGCGATACGTGTTCATCGGCACCATGGCGATCCTGCTGATGCCGAAGCTGCTCGCCTGGATCGCGCTGCTGTTCGACCGGGCGGCCCGGCGCGGCACCGGCGGCGCGTGGCGAGCGCTGGTCTCGCTGCTGCTCGAGACCCTGATCGGCGGGCTGATCGCGCCGATCGCCATGCTGATCCAGACCGGCGGCGTGGTCTCGATCCTGGCCGGGCGAGACAGCGGCTGGAACGCCCAGCGCCGCGACGACGGCCGGGTGCCGCTCGGCGACGTGTGGCGGGCGTACTGGCAGCACATGCTGTTCGGCGTGTGCCTCACCGCGATCGCCTGGACGGTGTCACCGGCCTTGTTCCTGTGGATGACGCCGGTGCTGCTCGGGCTGGTGCTGGCGGTGCCGCTGGCTGCCGTCACCGCCGACCGCGCCCCGGGCCTGGGGCTGGCGCGGCTCGGCTTGCTGCGCATCCCCGAGGAGGTCGCGACACCGCCGATCCTGGCGCGGGCGAATGCCCTCGCGCGCGAGCTGGAAGGCTGCACTCCGGCCGATCCGCTTGAGGTGCTGCTGCGCGATCCGGCGCTGCTGGCGGCCCATCGCGCGATGCTGCCGCCGCCAAGGCAGCGGGGCGAAGGGGCGCCGGACGCCGATCTGTTGATGGGACTCGCCAGGCTGGCCGAGGCGGACACGCTGGTGGCGGCGCTCGCCGGGCTCGCGCCACGCGAGCGCGCGGCGGTGCTGGGCGATGCCGGTGGCCTCGACCGCCTGCTGGCGCTGCATCGCGCCCCGGCGGAGGCGCTGGTATAAGCCGCCGCATGCGCAAAGTCTCAGCCAGCCTGTTCTCGTCCAGCGCCGTCGCCATCGCCCAGATGAGCGGCCGCCGCTACAGCCCGACCCCCGACCACCCTCGCACCGCGGCCTGGTATGCGGCGCTGCGTAAACCGTCGGCGACGCCTCCGGGACCGGTATTCGGCGCGGTCTGGACCGGGCTCGACGGGCTGCTCGCCTATAGCGGCACCCGCCTGCTGGCCGCACCTCCAAGCCTGCAGCGCACCGTCGCACTCGGCTTCTGGGGCCTGAACGTCCTTGGCGTCGCCGGCTTCCCCTGGGTGCTGTTCGGCCAGAAGCGGCTCGGTGCGGCAACCGGGGTCACGGTGGCGATGCTGGGAAGCGCAGGTGGTGCGGTGACCACGGCAGCGGCCGTTGATCGCCGCGCCGCCTGGGCCGGCGTGCCGCTTGCCGCCTGGGTCGTGTTCGCATCGTTCCTTCAGGAAGAGGTCTGGCGCCGCAACCGCTGAGGCAAAGCGGGTTTCGCCGGGACAGCGGCTGCCGCGGCGAATGACTTGGCGGTCGCCGGGGCGCCGACCTCGAACGGGGTCACGTCGGACCAGAAGCGCCGCTCGAACTTGCGGGCGTCGATGATGTAGGGCCGGTTCCAGGTGAAGCCGACATCGGCCACCTCCTTCATGAAGCGGACGAAGATCCCGAACAGCGGCAGCAGCCGGAACGGCACCCGGGTCAGCCGCAACGGCCGGCCGATCGCCTGGGCTCCGAGGGCGAGGATCTCTCGCGAGGTGCGGGTCCGGGCGCACGGCATGTTCCATACCTGCCCGAAGGCATCGTCGGGCGCATCGAGCAGGGTCACCGCCGCGCGGGCGATGTCCGGGACGTAGGCGAAGTCGTGCGGCATGTCCGGCGGCACGACCATCAGCGCCGGCTTGCCGCGGGCCAGCCGGCCGAAGCTGGTGGCTCCGAGATGCGCCAACGGGACGTCGGGTCCGTAGAAATCCGGGCAACGCAGCGCCGCCACCCGAACCCGGTCGCGGGCACGCATCCAGATACGCGTCACCTCCGCCAGCACCGGCGGCTTGGCGCCGCGGCTGCTGAGCGGCATGTCCTCGTGCCGCGGCCGGTCCTGAGGTCCGAGCTGGTAGAGGTTGTCAATGAACACGATCCGCGCGCCGCTCGCGGCACACGCCTCGACGACATTGGTCATCGCGGCGGGCCAGGCGGTCCGCCAGACCCGCGCGTCGTAGGCGAAGCCGACCGCAAACAGGACCTGCGCGGCGCCGGCAACCGCGCGCCGCACTGCGTCCGGCTGCAGGATGTCGCACGCGAGGAAGTCGGCGCCGACCGGGAGTTCGGCCGGCCGCTTCCGCTGGGCGACGATGACGCGATCCCCGCGCGCCACGAGAGCCGCCGTGACCAGGCGCCCGACCGGGCCATAGCCGAAAATGACTGTTGCTGCGTGCATGTCTGCCTCCTGCCTTGGCCGCACCCCGGTTGGTGCCGGCTGCCTGGCGAGACCGAGGATCGTGGCAATGTATGCAAAAGAGAATTGCCTGGATATGTAGGCCCTCTATACGGAAATAGATGAACACGGATCCGGACTGGGGCCTCTACCGGAGCTTCCTCGCCGTGGTCGAGGAGGGCTCGCTCTCGGGGGCCGCGCGCCGGCTCGGACTGACGCAGCCGACCGTAGCCCGGCATGTCGATGCCCTGGAGCAGGCTCTCGGTGGCGATCTGTTCCTGCGCTCCCAGCGTGGGCTGATCCCGAGCGAGATGGCGGTCGATCTGAGGCCCTATGCGGAGCAGCTGGCGCTGACCGCGGCGGCCTTGCTGCGGACCGCTGGAGGCCGTCACGGCGAGGTGCGCGGCAGCGTGCGGGTCAGCGCCAGCGAGATGGTCGGCGCGGCCCACCTGCCGCCGATCCTGGCGGGCCTGCGCCAGCGCCATCCCGGTCTGGTGATCGAGCTGGCTCTGTCGAACGCCGTGCACGACCTGCTGCGGCGCGAGGCGGACATCGCCGTGCGCATGGTCGAGCCCACCCAGGACGCGCTGGTCGCGCGGCGGCTGCCGCCGATCGAGATCGGGCTGCACGCCCATCGCGCCTATCTTGACCGGCGCGGAACACCTGCCTCGGTGGCGGATCTCGCCGGGCACGACCTGATCGGCTTCGATTGCGAGACGCCGCCGCTGCGCGCCTTCGTGGCAAGGTTCCCGAGCCTCGGGCGAAGTGCCCTTGCGCTGCGGACGGACAGCGACGTCGCCCAGTTCGCGGCGATGCGCGGCGGGTTCGGCATCGGCATGTGCCAGGTGGTATTGGCCCGGCGCGATCCGGACCTGGTGCGCGTTCTCGCCGATACGGTGTGCATCGAGCTCGGCCTCTGGATCGTCATGCACGAGGACCTGAAGACCAGTGCGCGCTGCCGCGCGGTGTTCGACGCGATGGCGGCGGGGCTGGCAAGCTTGCGTCAGTAGGGCAGCGGGGAGACGCCGAACAGCCACGGGTGCGACAGCAGCAGCGCTACCCAGAGTGCCAAGCCGGCGACCGGCGCGATCCAGCCGATCTCGCGCAGCACCAGCCGGTTGCGTCCGGCGAGGATGGCGCCGAACGGCAGGATCGAGGTCGCCGAAGCGAGCCGGCCCCAGCCTGCCGGGTCGCGGGTCGCGAGCTTGCGGTCGATCGAGGGCATGCCGGCCAGCGCGGTGACGCCGAACGCGCCGAAGAACAGCAGCGATACTAGGTCGCCGTTTCCTGCGACATGCACCGCAGACCAGGTCGCGAACGACCACAGCATCGGATGGCGGGTGATGCGCAGCAGGCCGCGCGGCTCGCGATCGAGCAGCCGCTCGCCGCCGACGGCAGTCGGGTTCGGCGTGGTGGCCGAGCCGATCAGCAACACGAAGGCCGGCGCCATCAGCAGGACCAGCAGCCAGCCCAGCCAGTCCGGGATGGTCCAGAGCCGGACCGACCCCGCAGCGCGGGCGCTGCGATAGCTGATCACCAGGGCCGCGATCGCAACCACCGACAGCAACGAGAACAGCACCCTGAAGCCGGTATCGCCGATGCGCCGGGCCAGCGCGCCGCGCAGGGCGGTGCCGGCGATGCCGACATGCACCGCGACCCAGGCGCACGCCGCCAGCACGAGCAAGTCCAGCCCCGTGGTCATGCGTGTGTGCCCTCCGGTACCGGCCTGCCTAGCGCATGGGGGTTGCGGAACGACCTATCAGCATACTGATCCTCCGCCCGGGCAGCGCGGTGTTGAGCCAGATCCCGTGCGGCGAGCGGCCGGTGGCGATCGTGGTGTAGCGGCCCGAGGCGAGATCCAGCACCGCGACATGCTGGCGCCAGCGCAGCGTCGCCCACATGCTGCCATCCGGGCCGAACACGATATCGTCCGGGCCGCCGGGCAGGCGGTAGCTGCGCACCACGTCCAGGCTGTTCCAGTCGAGCTGCTCGATGGTGCCGGAGACGCGGCAGGTCACGTAGAGCCGCTTGTGGTCGGGCGTGATGAACAGGTTGTGCGGGCCGGCCGCCATGTGGATCTCGCGCTCGACATGGCCGTCCGCGGGATCGACGACGGCCACGAAGTCGGTGCCCATGTTGGCGACCAGGACATGCCCTTCGTGCCAGAGCACGCCGGCCGGCGTCGAGCCGACCTTGCTGTCCCACCGCACCCGGCCGGTCGCGGTCTCGATCGCCATCAGCCGGCCGCTATCCTGCAGGCTGACATAGACGGTCGAGGAGTCCGGGGCGTAGTTGATGTGGCTAGGCATCGCCTTTGCCGGCACCCGGTGCGCCAGCGTCATGCTGGCCGCGTCGTAGATGTCGACCTGGTTGCGGGCGAGGCCGGCGACTGTGAGCCAGCGGCCGTCCGGGCTGTACGAGATCTGGTACGGGTCGCTGACGGTGATGCGTCGCTGCATGGCGCCGGTGACCGGGTCGAGGAAGAACAGCGCGTTGCCGGCGGTATCGCCGACCACCAGCGAGCGGCCGTCCGGCGTGGTCGCCATGTGGTGCGGCTCGCGCAGCACCGGGATGCGCCGCACTTCCTGGCGGCTGTCGATGTCGATCTCGCTGATCGAGGCGTCGGCCGAGTTCAGCACGAAGGCGAGGCGCTCGGGATGCGGCGCCGGCTGTGCGCGGGCGCCCGGTGCCAGCAGAGTGGGTGCCAGCAGGGCGAGCGCAACGCAACTGGTGGCGACGCGAAGGATTCTGTTCATTTGCAACTCACTGCCAGCGCCTGCTTGGCCAGAGCATGAGCCGTGCTGTCAAATGGAAACAGCACTCCGACGCCAAGCACTTGCCTGCCGGGCGCTTCTTGCCACATGAGAACCCGACACGCTTGCCTCTCATCCGGCCCGTCACAGGATCGCAGTCAAAATGTTCATCGAGACCGAGGACACCCCGAACCCCGCCACGCTGAAGTTCATTCCGGGCGGCCGTGACGTGATGGGCACCGGCACCGCCGATTTCTCCGGCCCGGAGAATGCCGCGCGCTCGCCGCTGGCGGCCGCCCTGTTCGAGCTGGACGGCGTGGCGCGGGTCTTCCTCGGCGGCGACTTCATCACCGTCAGCAAGACCGACGCGGTGGATTGGCTGGCACTCAAGCCGATGGTGCTTTCGGTGATCGTCGATCATGTGGTGTCCGGCCGGCCGGTGATCGAGGGGCAGGGCGACCTCGCCGAGGAGGACGTGCTGCCGGAGGACAGCGAGGTGGTGGCGCAGATCAAGGAACTGCTCGACACCCGTGTGCGGCCGGCGGTGGCCAGCGACGGCGGCGACATCGTGTTCCGCGGCTATCGCGACGGCGTCGTCCGGCTGCACATGCAGGGTGCCTGCTCGGGCTGCCCGTCGTCCCGCGCCACGCTGAAGCACGGCGTCGAGAACATGCTGCGCCACTACGTTCCGGAAGTGCAGTCGGTCGAGCAGGTCGAGGCGTAACGGGCGGCCATGGCGGTGGGCACGGAGCCGTCCGAAACGATCCGGCTGCCCGCCGACGAAGCCGGCGAGGCCGCGCCGCCGCCTGGGCCGCCGCCTGCGCCCGGCGTCGACGAGGCGGTGCTGGAGCAGGTGTTCCGCACGGCGCGCACGCCGCGACGCTGGCGTGACATCCCTGTCGCCGAGGCGATGCTGCACGCGCTCTACGACCTGGTGAAGCTCGGCCCGACCTCCGGCAATTGCTCGCCGGGGCGGTTCGTGTTCCTGACCAGCCGGGACAGTCGCGAGCGGCTGCGGCCGGCGCTCTCGTCGGGCAATGTCGAGCGCACGATGGCAGCCCCGGTCACCGTGATCGTGGCGCAGGACCCGCTCTTCTACGAGCAGTTGCCGCGGCTGTATCCGGATGTCGAGGCGCGGTCGTGGTTTGCCGCCGATATCGTGCTGGCCGAAGAGACCGCGTCCCGCAATTCCAGCCTGCAGGGCGGCTACCTGATCCTGGCGGCCCGCATGCTGGGTCTCGACGCGGCCCCGATGTCCGGCTTCGACGCCGACAAGGTCGACGAGATCTTCCTCTCCGGCCAGGGCTGGCGCTCGAACTTCCTGCTCAATCTTGGCTATGCCGACGGCGAACCGTCGCATCCGCGTCTGCCCCGGCTGGCCTTCGACGAAGCCTGCCTGCTGCTGTAGCGCGCGTTTCGTCATGCACATCCTGGTGCTCGACGGCTCCGGTGCGGATGGCAGGCTGGCGCTGGTGAGCGCCGTCGCGGAGCGACCGGTTCTGCTGGGCGATCTGTGCGTTCCGGGACGCGGCGGGGCGGAGCGGTTGGCGGGGCAGTTGCGCGACCTGGTCGCCGGCGCAGGCTGGACCATGGCGACGATCGACCTCATCGCCGCCATCGTCGGACCCGGCAGCTTCACCGGCCTGCGCGCGACCCTGGCGCTGGCGCATGGCCTGAGCCTCGGCAGCGGCGGCAGGCTGATCGGGGTGACGACCGGCGAGGCGTTGCGGCGTACAGCCGCAGAGCAGGAGTTGCGGCGTACAGCCGCACAGCAGGCGTTACGGCATACTGCCGGGGCGCAGGCACCGCCAATATGGTGCGTGACCCAGGCGCGACGCGGACGCATCTTCCTCGACCGCGATCCGGGCGGACCCGTCGGCTGCATGCTGGCCGACCTGCCGCGGCCGGAGCGCGGCGCAGAGAGCGGTTTCGTGCTGCTGGCCGGCGACGCGAGCGAAACGGTCGCGGCAACGCTGGCTGCGGCAGGAGTGGCGGCGCAGGCACTCGGCATCGCGCATCCCGACCCGCTGGCGATCGCCGGCGTGGCACTCGACCGTCTGGCCGGCCGCCTGCCGCCGCTCGTCGTCCAGCCGCTCTATGTCGATCCGCCCGAGGCGAGGCCTCCCGCCAGCGGATTGCGCCCGGCGCCGGCGTGATGCGGGCAGGGATCGCCACTGTCGCCGGCCGGCACTGGGCCGCGATCCTGGCACCCCTGCATGCGGCCGCGTTCGCCGGCGGCGAGACCTGGGATGCGCTGGCCTTCGCCGGCCTGCTCGACCTGCCCGGCTGTTTCGCCGTCCTCGCGGACGCGGCCGGGCTGGCCCTGTTCCGGGTTGCGGGCGACGAAAGCGAGGTGCTGACCATCGGCGTGCGGCCGGCGGCGCGCGGCGCCGGGGTGGCGGGCGGGCTGCTCGATGCCGGAATGACGGAGTGCGCCGGGCGCGGCGCCCGCCTGATGCTGCTGGAGGTCGCGGACGGCAATGCGCCGGCGCTGGCGCTCTATCGCCGCCGCGGCTTCGTCGAGGTCGGTCGCCGGCGCGGCTACTACGCCGATGGCGCCGACGCCCTGCTGCTGTCGGGTGCGCTCGCCTGCAATAGAACATTGATATAGCGCAGCTTTAACCCAAACAGACCGGTTCGGTCTGTTTGGGTTGCTGCACTACAGGCGGCGGATCGATACCAGCCTGATCCCGTCGGCGCGCGGCTCGTCGGCGATCACCGCATGGCCGAGGCTGCTTGCGTTGCCGACCACGTTGCGGTGCGGCTCGCCGCCGGAGAGCAGCACATGCAGGACCTCGCCCGGAACGATGCGGTCCAGGGCCAGCCTGGTGCGCACGAACGTCATCGGGCAGGTCTCGCGGGTGATGTCGAGATGATGGTCAGGCATAGCGGCGGGGAAGCTCTTCGAGGTAGCGTTGTCAACGGAGTAAGGCGGAATACACATTGCGGGAATCGGAATAACATTTATATGGATTGCGAGTATTGGTGGCCAAGGGGCACGGACATGACCGATCAGGTGGGGCAACCGGGCGTGCTGGGACTGACCGCCCAGATCGTCTCGGCCCATGTGTCCAACAACCCTGTGCAGTCCGATGCACTGCCGGGCCTGATCGCCGACGTCTATCGCACGCTCGCCGATGTCGGCCGCGACAGCGCCCCGGTGGACAAGCCGCAGCCGGCGGTCGCGGTCAAGAAGTCGATCTTCCCCGACCACATCATCTGCCTCGAGGACGGCAAGAAGCTCAAGATGCTCAAGCGGCACCTCAAGACCGCCTACAACATGACGCCGGAGCAGTATCGCGAGCGCTGGAACCTGCCGGCCGACTACCCGATGGTGGCGCCGAGCTATGCGCGCCATCGTTCCTCGCTGGCCAAGCAGATCGGCCTCGGCACCAAGCGCCGGGTTGCGCGCTAAAGTCCGGGGCCGCCGCCGCCGCGGCGGAGTTCGGTCACGATTCGACAAGGTCGAGGGTCTTGGGATACGCCGCCTCAGATGAACGGTCGCCTTTATCTCCCGGACCGCCCTGGTGCAAAGGACGGGGGCGTGGTGCGATGGCATCCCGCATAGAGCGGCTGTGCGTCGATCGCGGCCTGAAAATGACCGGCCAGCGGCGGGTGATCGCCAAGGTGCTGTCCGAAGCGGAAGACCATCCCGATGTCGAGGAGCTGTATCGCCGGGCCGCCGCACTCGACAGCCGCATCTCGGTGGCGACGGTGTACCGGACGGTGCGCCTGCTCGAGGAGAAGGGCATCCTGGAACGCCGCGATTTCGGCGGCGGCCGGGCGCGCTACGAAGCCACCGAGCACGGGCACCACTACCATCTGATCGATATCGAGACCGGCCGCGTGATCGAGTTCGAGGATGCGGAGCATGAGCAGTTGATGCGACAGATCGCGGCCCGGCTCGGGTTCGACCTCGTCTCCCATCGCATGGAACTGTTCGGGCGCCGGCGGATCGCGGCCGGTGCTGCCGATCCCGCTCGCTTGCCGGAGGCGGCCGACACGGTCGCCGCGCCGGATCAGGATGGCGCGCGACATGAGGCACCTCTGCGCAACCGGGACGGAGCGATGCGGTGAGCCTGACCACTCCGATCGCAACGCCGACGCTGTCGGCGCCGAAGCACGATGGCGGATTCGGCGAACTGCGCGCCGGCAATCTCGGCGTCCGCATCGCCGTCAGCGCCGCCGAGCGCGATGCGGCGCAGGCGCTGCGCTATCGCATCTTCTACGAGGAGATGGGCGCGCAGCCCGACGACACGGCGCGGCGCCTGAAGCGGGACATCGACGCGTTCGACGAGGTCGCCGACCATCTGCTGGTCATCGACCACGCGCTCGGCTCGGGGCCGCGTGGCGTGGTCGGCACCTATCGCCTGGTGCAGAACGAGGGTGCCGAGCGGGTCGGCCGGTTCTACACGTCCGACGAGTACGACATCAGCCGCATCACCGGCTTTCCCGGACGCCTGCTTGAGCTCGGCCGGTCCTGCGTCGATCCGGCCTATCGCGGGCGCGCCGCCATGCAGCTGCTGTGGCGCGGCATCGCCGCCTACGTGTTCCTGCACCGCATCGACGTCATGTTCGGCTGCGCCAGCCTGCCCGGCACGGATCCGGACCGGCTGGCGCCCGAATTGACCTATCTCTACCACAACCACCTCGCCCCGCCGGCGCTGCGGCTGCGCGCGGTGCCCGAGCGGCATATCGAGATGCGCCGCTGCGATCCGGCCGGCCTCGACCACAAGCGCACGCAGCAGCAGCTGCCGCCCTTGATCAAGGGCTACCTGCGCCTGGGAGGCTTCATCGGCGACGGGGCCGTGGTCGACCGGCAGTTCAACACCACGGATGTCGCGGTGGTGGTCAAGACCGACCTCATCACCGACAAATACTACCGCCACTACGAGCGCCAGCTGCGCGACGCGCTCGACTGAACCGGCTCGCCGTCTGCATCGCGACCCTTCTGCAACGCTGCCCGCCATGCTGCTCGCAATCCTGCTCGGTGCCCTGTCGGCGCTGGCGCTGCCGCCGTTCGGCCTGACCGGCATCCTGTGGCTGACCCTGCCCTGGCTCCTGGCGCGGCTGGGCCGGAGCAATGTCAAGGGCGCCCTGCTGCAGGGTTTCGGCTTCGGCTTCGGCTACTACTGCGCCGGCCTCTACTGGATCACCAACGCCATCCTGACCCGGCTCGACCTGTTCTGGTGGGCGGTGCCGCTGGCGACCCCGCTCTGCGCCATCCCGCTGGCCTGCTGCACGGCGGTGCCGTGCGCGCTGGCCACCCTGGCGCCAGCCGGCTGGCGCCGCGTGGCCGCATTCGCCGGGCTCTGGACGCTGTCGGACCTGGCACGCGAGTTCCTGTTCACCGGCTTCCCCTGGAACCCGCTCGGCAGCAGCTGGGAATGGCCATCGCATGCCGGCGACGTCATGATCCAGCCCGCTTCGTGGATCGGCGTGCCCGGGCTGACCCTGCTGACCGTGCTTGCGGCCTGCCTGCCGATCCTCGGACGGCGCGGGGTTGCGGCCAGCCTGCTGCTGCTGGCGCTGTGGGCGGCGGCCGGCACGCTTCGCCTCGGCCACATCCGGCCGGTGGGAGCTCCCGGTCCGATCGTGCTGCTGGTCCAGGGCAACATCCCCGAGAGCGAGAAGCTCGACCGCGATACCGCCGTGCAGGCCTTCCGGACCACCCTGCGCCTGACTGCCGAAGGGGCCGCCGGGGCAAGCGCGCAGGCGCGTGTCGCGGGGCGCGCGTGGGTGTTCGCCTGGCCGGAGAGCGCCTTTCCCGGCCTGCTCGACGAGGACGCGCAGGCGCGCGCGATCATCATGGCGCAGGCGCCGTCCGCAGCGGCGGGGCTGATCGGCAGCGTCCGCTTCGGCGCCGACGGCCGTCCGCGCAACAGCATGGTGGCACTCCGGCCCGATGGCGGCATCGCGGCCCTCTACGACAAGGCGCATCTGGTGCCGTTCGGGGAGTACCAGCCCGCCGGCCTGCCCTTCCAGGTCGTCCCCGGCGGCGGCTTCGTGCCCGGCCCCGGCCTGCGCACCCTGCACCTGCCGGGGCTGGCCGGGTTCGGCACCCTGATCTGCTACGAGGTGATCTTCCCCGGCGCGGTGGTGGCGGCAGATGACCGGCCGCGCTGGCTGCTCAACATCACCAACGATGCCTGGTACGGCGACAGCGCCGGTCCGCACCAGCACCTGCAGTCGGCGCGTATGCGCGCGGTCGAGGAGGGGCTGCCGCTGGCGCGAGCCGCCAATACCGGCATCTCCGGCGCCTATGACGGCTATGGCCGACGGCTCGGCGAACTGGGATGGGGACGGGCCGGCAGCCTGGCGGTGGCGTTGCCGGCGCCGCTGCCGCCGACGCTGTTCGCACGCCTGGGCTTGTGGATGCCGCTGGTCGCAGCCCTGCTGGCTTGCAGCCTTGGGTTGAGGCCGTTCCGAGCCGCGCATCGCGGCAGGGCCCGGAACACCCCGAAAGTCAGCGACAAGTCTCAAGTATAACGCGAACCTGTTAAGCTTGACAGCTTAGGGTTGCGCGTTTACCTATCAAGACACCGTTAAGTCGAGGGATCCATGTCGCGAATCGCTGCTGCCCGAGACCCTTCCTTGCCTGCCGGCGAAGCCGGTGCCGGTTCCGGAGAGCGCGACTCGCGCCCGAGCCCGATCGATGTGCATGTCGGCAGCCGCATCCGGCTGCGGCGGACACTGCTCGGCATGTCTCAGGAACGGCTCGGTGACAGCCTCGGCCTGACCTTCCAGCAGGTGCAGAAATACGAGCGCGGCGCCAACCGTGTCGGCGCCTCGCGGCTGTTCGACCTCTCGCGCGTGCTCGACGTTCCGGTCAGCTTCTTCTTCGACGACCTGCCGGCGCCCTATGCCGCCAGCGGTGCCCGTTCCAGCCTGCAGCAGGCCACCGGGTTTGCCGAGAGCCAGGAAGGCTTCGGCGGCAGCGACGACCTGTTCACCCGCAAGGAGACGGTCGACCTCGTGCGCGCCTACTACCGGATCAGCGAACTGCCGGTGCGCAAGCGGGTGCTTGACCTGGTTAAGTCCATGGGGCCGCCCCCAGAACGCACAGAGTAGGAGGCTGTCTGCAAACGCCTGCTGCTGGCGATCCGACGCGGCTTTCCTGCGCTCCGCTGCGGTGCTCGAAAAGTCGCGCCGGCCGCGGCCCTGCGGGCCGCTCTCATCCAGCATCAGGCGTTTGCAAACAGCCTCTGATGCCTGACGAAGCACGCTATTCGCGGCGCAGCACTTTATCGTTGACGAAGCTCGCCAGGCTGCCGGAGACGAAGTCGCGTTTCAGGGCGGCCTCGTCATAGTCGTCACGCACCCAGTCCAGGAAGGACAGCCTGCCTTCCGCCTCGCGCTGGTAGCGCAGGAAGAACGCGTCCAGGATCCCGGTGCGTGAGCGGTTGAAGTGGCCGAACCGCCAGGACAGCTGTTGCAGCGCCTCGGCCGCGGTGCCCCCCTCGAACATGATCACCAGCCCGGAGGCGAGGCCGGCCCGGTCGGCGCCGGACTTGCAGTGCATCAGGATCGGGAACGCGACGCTGCGATAGATCTGCGCGAAGCGCAGGATGCGCTCGCGATGCGGCGCGCCGCGGCTTTCGAACGCCATGTCGACATGCGCCAGACCAAGCTCCCGGGCCGCCTCGCGCGAGAGCGCGTCGGAGCCGCAGCGGCGGTGCCCGCGCAGGTTGATCAGCGTGCGGATGTGGTAGCGCGAGGCGAGGTCGGAGAGCCGCGCCGGGGTCGGATGGTTGCAGCGATACACCCGCCCCGCCAGCACCGGCGCGAAGTTCGACCAGACGGTGCGGAAGATGCCGTGATCGACCAGCAGGCTATCGCGCCACGCCGCCTTGCGACCGGCGCGACCATTCAGAACGTCGTCAAACATGGCGCAACGATAGCACGCGGCGACCGTCGATCAGAGACTGCCTGAGAATGCGCTACGGCGAGTCAGAGGCGCCACCTTGGCGCCGGCCGGCGTGGCGTTCGAGAACCGGAGCGAAGCGGCCTTTTCGGCCGTGAGCACCGGAAGCGCAGAACGCCGCGCTGGATGACCGCCGTAGTAGCATTATCAGGCAGTCTCTCTCTCTCAGCCCTTCCGTTGGAGTTGCAGCTGCTTAATCTTGCCGATCGCCTGGGCCGGGTTCAGCCCCTTCGGACAGGTCTGGGTGCAGTTCATGATGGTACGGCAGCCATACAGCTTGAGCGGATCCTCCAGCGCGTCGAGCCGCTCGCCGGTGAACTCGTCGCGGCTGTCGGCAATCCAGCGATAGGCTGCCAGCAGGGTGGCCGGACCCAGATAGCGGTCGCCGTTCCACCAGTAGGACGGGCAGGCGGTGGTGCAGCAGAAGCACAGGATGCACTCCCACATGCCGTCCAGCACCGCACGCTCCTCGATGCTCTGCCGGCGCTCGCCGTCTGGCGGCGGCGCGGTGTCGGTCTTCAGCCACGGCTCGACCGAACGCAGCTGCGCGTAGGCCTGGGTGAGATCGGGAACCAGGTCCTTGACGACGGGCATGTGCGGCAGCGGATAGACGCTGACCGCCTTCTTGACCTCCTCGATCGGCTTCAGGCAGGCGAGCGTGTTGGTGCCGTCGATGTTCATCGCGCAGGAGCCGCAGATGCCCTCGCGGCAGGAGCGGCGGAAGGTCAGGGTCTGGTCGACGTCGTTCTTGATGTGGATCAGCGCGTCCAGCACCATCGGACCGATCGCGTCTAGGTCGAGCTCGTAGCTGTCCAGCACCGGGTTCTCGCCATCGTCCGGATTCCAGCGATAGACCTTGAATTCCTTGACCCGTTTCGCGCCGGCCGGAGCCTTGAAGGTGCGGCCGCGGCCGATCCTGCTGTTCTTCGGGAGAGTGAGTTCAACCATCGGCTTGGCTCCGGCGTAAGGCCAGGGCGCTGCCCTGGACCCGCTGGGGCCTTAGGCCCCAGACCCCAATTCTAATACACGCGCTTCTTGGGTGGAAACACCGACACTTCGTTGGTCAGGGTCTGCATCCGCACCGGGCGGTAGGTGATCGCGACGTCGCCCTTGGCGTCGAGATGCGAGACGCTGTGCTTCATCCAGCCGGCATCGTCGCGCTCGGGGAAATCGTCATGCGCATGCGCCCCGCGGCTTTCCTCGCGGTTCTCCGCACTCGCCATCGTCACGGTGCCGTTGGCGATCAGGTTCTCGAACTCCAGCGCCTCCATCAGGTCGCTGTTCCAGATCAGCGACCGGTCCGACACCGACACGTCCGAAAGTCCGGTCCAGAGGTTGCGTATCTTGCCGACGCCCTGGGTCAGGCTGTCACCGGAACGAAACACCGCCGCGTGCGCCTGCATGGTCCGCTGCAGCTCCTCGCGCAGCGTGGCGACCCGGGTGCCCCCCTCGGCGTGGCGCAGCTTGTCGAAGCGCTCGAGTGTCGCCTGGCCGGCGCCGGTCGGCAACGGCGCGATCGCCGCCCCCGGCTTGACGATGTCGGCGGCACGCAGTGCTGCCGCACGGCCGAACACGACAAGGTCGAGCAGCGAGTTGGTGCCGAGCCGGTTGGCGCCGTGCACCGAGACGCAGGCGGCCTCGCCGACCGCCATCAGCCCGGGCACGATCGCATCCGGGTTGCCCGGCGTCGGGCGCAGCACCTCGCCGTGATAGTTCGTGGGAATGCCGCCCATGTTGTAGTGCACGGTCGGCAGCACCGGCACCGGCTCGCGGGTGACATCCACGCCGGCGAACACCCGCGCGGTCTCCGAGATGCCGGGCAGCCGTTCGTGCAGCAGGTCAGCGCCGAGATGCTCGAGATGCATCATGATGTGGTCCGCATTTGGTCCGCAGCCGCGCCCCTCGTTGATCTCGATGGTCATCGAGCGCGACACGACGTCGCGGGACGCAAGGTCCTTGGCGGTGGGCGCATAGCGCTCCATGAACCGTTCGCCCTCGCTGTTGGTGAGGTAGCCGCCTTCGCCGCGGCAGCCCTCGGTCAGCAGGCAGCCGGCCGGGAAGATGCCGGTCGGGTGGAACTGCACGAACTCCATGTCCTGCGTCGGCAGCCCGGCGCGCATCGCCATGCCGCCGCCATCGCCGGTGCAGGTATGCGCCGAGGTGCAGGACTGGTAGGCGCGGCCGTAGCCGCCGGTCGCCAGCACCACCATGTTGGCGCGGAAGCGGTGCATCTGGCCGTCCTCGAGCGACCAGGCCATGACGCCGCGGCAGGCGCCGTCCTCGTCCATGATCAGGTCGAGGGCGAAGTATTCGACGAAGAACTCGGCGTTGTGCTTGAGGCTCTGCTGGTAGAGCGTGTGCAGGATGGCGTGCCCGGTGCGGTCGGCGGCGGCGCAGGCGCGCGGCACCGGCTGCTTGCCGTAGTCCGACATGTGGCCGCCGAACGGGCGCTGGTAGATGCGGCCATCCTCGGTGCGCGAGAACGGCACCCCGAAATGCTCGAGCTCATGGATCGCCGGCACCGCCTCGCGGCACATGTACTCGATGGCGTCCTGGTCGCCGAGCCAGTCCGAGCCCTTGACGGTGTCGTACATGTGCCAGCGCCAGTTGTCCTCGGCCATGTTGCCGAGCGAGGCGCCGATGCCGCCCTGCGCCGCCACCGTGTGGCTGCGGGTCGGGAACACCTTGGTGACGCAGGCGGTCTTCAGGCCGCTGGCCACCATGCCGAGGGTCGCCCTGAGGCCGGAGCCGCCGGCGCCCACCACCACCACGTCATAGGCATGGTCGACGACCTTGTAGGCGCCGTTGGACAGCGACGCGCTGGGGGGCATGGAGCCGGGAGGCATGGCGTTCATCGGCAGGTCGATCCCGGCGTCTCAGAACGCCATCTTGAGAATTGCGACGATCGAGAACAGCCCCAGCAGCAGGGCCGCGCCCTTGTTCAGCAGGGTCACCGCGAGGTGGCTCTGCTTGACGTAGTCGTCAATGACCACCTGCAGGCCCAGCTGCATGTGATGGAAGGTCATGATCACGGTGGCCAGCAGCAGCACCGTGTTGACCGGGCGCCCCGCCCAGTGCAGCACCGCGGGCTGGTCGGCATGCAGCAGGGTCAGCACCGAGACCACGAACCAGACGGTGAGCGGTACCAGGGCGATCGCGGTGACCCGCTCGACCCACCAATGCTCAACGCCCGACTTCGCCGATCCCAGCCCGCGCGCGCGCCCGAGTTGCGAGCGCATCACCTCGACGCGCCCCGGCTGGTTGCTCATGGCCCGACCTCCCGAACCATCGCCTAGGCCCCGAGCCACAGGCTCAATCCGATCGCCCAGACCAGCAATGTCGCGACCATCGTGGCCGCCACCGTGAGCCAGCCGCTGCGGTGGGTCGCCGGCAGGCTGAAGCCGTGCCCGCTGTCCCAGACCAGGTGACGGATGCCGGCAAAGAAGTGGTAGGCCAGCGCCAGGGTCCAGCCGAACAGCACCAGCAGCCCGATCGGGTTGGCGATCACATGCTGCACCGTCCGGAACGGCTTCGGCCCGCTGGCCGCCGCGACCAGCCACCACACCAGCAACAGGGTGCCGGCCGAGATGGCGACCCCGGAGGCGCGGTTCAGGATCGAGAGCACCGAGGTGAGCTGCGGGCGATAGACCTGCAGGTGCGGGGACATCGGGCGGCGGACGATGGTGCCGTCGCTACGGTGCGCCACGTACTGGGCGTCGCGGACATCCTTCATGAGGCAGTCGGCTGCTTTCCTGCGAGGCGGCTCCGGAGCCCGGGCCGGCAAGTCGTCCTACGCCCGGGCAGAACACCGGTCAATGAAACGGCCTGCATAATTTTGCCATGCAGCAATTCTGGTCACGAAGGCTGCCTGCGAATGTTCTACGCTGAGCGAGAGGCGCCGAAGGCGCCCCCCCGGCGTGGCTTTACGAGCACCGAAGCGGAGCGGCCTGATTGGCCGTGAGCATCGGAGCGCAGGAAAGGCGCGTCGGATCGCCAGCGTAGGGCATTCTCAGGCAGCCTTCCGGTCGAATAGGTCGAAGGCGATCATGGTCTCGGCAATCTGCACCGCGTTCAGCGCCGCCCCCTTGCGCAGGTTGTCCGCCACGCACCAGAACGCCAGGCCGTTCCTGACCGAAGGATCGACCCGCAGCCGGCTGACATAGACCGCATCCTCGCCGACGCATTCCACCGGGGTCACGTAGCCGCCATCGTCGCGATGGTCGTGCAGGATCACGCCGGGGCTGTCGCGCAGCACCGCGCGCGCCTGCTCCAGATCCACCGCCTCCTCGAACTCGACCACCACGCTCTCGGCATGGCCGATGAACACCGGCACCCGCACGCAGGTGGCGAAGACCGCGATGTCCGGATCGAGGATCTTGCGTGTCTCGACCGCCATCTTCCACTCCTCCCTGGTGGCACCATCCTCCATGAAGCGGTCGATATGCGGGATGCAGTTGAACGCGATCTGCTTGGTGAACTGCTCCGAGGTGACGGCGTCGTTGACGAAGCTGCCCTTGGACTGGGTGAACAGCTCGTCCATACCCTCCGTGCCGGCGCCGGACACCGCCTGATACGTCGAGACCACCACCCGTTTCGCCGTGAACAGGTCGTGCAGCGGCTTGAGCGCTACCACCAGCTGGATCGTCGAGCAGTTCGGGTTGGCGATGATGCGCCGCCTGAGGTTCTTCTTCAGCGCGTCCGGGTTCACCTCGGGGACCACCAGCGGCACGTCATGGTCCATGCGGAACTGGCTGGTATTGTCGATGACCACGCAGCCGGCCGCCGCCGCCCGCGGCGCATGGATCGCCGAGACCGCCGCACCCGGCGAGAACAGCGCGATGTCCCAGCCCTTGAAGTCGAAGGTCTCGAGGTTGCGCACCTTGAGCACGGTCTTGTCGCCGAAGGATATTTCCTGACCAGTGGAACGCGGCGACGCCAGCGCCACGATCTCGTCGACGGGAAACTCGCGCTCGGACAGCGTCTTGATGATCTCGCGCCCGACCGCCCCGGTGGCGCCGACGACGGCTACCCGATACCCCATGATGTTCCCCTGCTGCGCTTGCGCCCGAACGGCAGAGATGGGCGGCGTGGGTGGGGGTAGCAAGCGGCACCGGGCCGCGGCAAGCATCCGCGATGATCAGGCGGCCCCGGAAGCCTGCGCGGCCCCGGAAGCCTGCGCGGCCCCGGGAGCCTGCGCGGCATCGACCAGTGACCTGATCTTGTCGCGATCGGCCGGCGTCGCCGGATTGTACACCACCATGCTCAGGTCGGGCCGGCCATCGACTGCGAACGCCGAATGGTCGAAGGCGATCGGGCCGAGGATCGGATGCCGGATGTGCTTGGCGCCCTCGCCGTTGCCGCGGACGTCGTTGTCGCGCCACATCGCCTTGAACTCCGGACTGAGCCGGCAGAGTTCCTCGACCAGAGGCTCCACCTCCGCCGCCGCCCCGGCGCGTGCCGCATCCACCCGGAAGGCGCCCACCACCAGGCGCGCCACACTCTCCCAGTCGTACTGGGCGGCGCGCACCTTGGGATCGAGGAAGATGAAGCGCAGGACGTTGCGCTGCTCCGGCGGCATTGCCGCGTAGTCGGCCAGCATCACGGTGGCGGCCCGGTTCCACGCGACCACGTTCCAGGTGGCGGTCCGGATGAGGGCGGGGCAGGGGTCCAGCGCGTCGAGCACACGTTGCAGCCGCGGGGTGACGCCGTCCTCCTTGCGGTAGCGTACCTCCGGCGGCCGACCGAGACCGAGCAGGAAGACATGCTCGCGCTCGACATCCGTCAGCATCAGGGCGCGCGAGATGCGGTTCAGCACGTCGGCGGACGGGGCACCGCCACGCCCCTGCTCGAGCCAGGTGTACCAGGTCGGACTGATGCTGGCGCGCTGCGCGACCTCCTCGCGACGCAGGCCCGGTGTCCGGCGCCGCTCCGCCGGCAGCCCGAACGCCGCCGGATCGAGCCGCCTGCGGCGATCCTTCAGGTAGGTGCCGAGCCGATGCCCCGGCGTCACGACGTCGCTCATCCTGGTAGCCACCATACCCCGATAGTTTTACTACTTTACCATGAAGCCGCCGGGGGCGGACGGTGCGATTGATGCTGCTGTAACAGGCTACTGTAACAGGCTGCTGGAAAGCTCGGAAACGAGTCATGCTTGGCGCAACGAACGAAGGCCAAGGGCTTTGCCCCCTCGATCCGCTTCGCGGCTCAAGCCCATCAAAGGCAAGCCTGTGAAATCCTTGAACTTAAGAATCAGGGTCTGGGGCCGCCACTGCTCCAAGACGGGGCCCCAGCGGGACCAGGGCAGCGCGCTGGCCTTGCTTTTTCAGCACCCTACCAGCGTATCCACGCCGGTCAGATCGACAGGCCGCCGGAAACCTCGATCCGCTGGGCGTTGATCCAGCGATTATCCTCGGACAGCAGGGCGGCGATCATCGGGCCGATATCGTCGGGCAGCCCGACCCGGCCCAGCGCCGTCATCTCGGCGACCTGCTTGTTCACCGCCGGATTGTCGCGAACCATGCCGCCGCTGAAATCGGTGGCGACGGCGCCGGGCGCCACCACATTGACGGCGATCCGGCGCGGCCCGAGTTCCTTGGCCAGATACTTCGTCAGCACTTCCACCGCTCCCTTCATCGCCGCGTAGGCGGCGCTGCCGGGGAAGATGATGCGGGTCAGTCCCGACGAGACATTGACGATCCGGCCACCATCCCTGATCAGCGGCAGCAGCGTCTGCGTCAGGAAGAACACGCCCTTGAAGTGGACGTCGTAGAGTGCGTCGAACTCGTCTTGCGTCGTGGTCTCGATGCTGTTGTGGTGCGAGATGCCGGCATTGTTGACCAGGTAGTCGAACCGGTCGGTCCCCCACTCGGCCAGCACATGCCGCAGGCGGCCGGCGAAATCCCCGAAGCTGGCGATCCGGCCGACATCGAGTGGCAAGGAAGCGGCCCGGACCCCGGCCGCTTCGGCCAGTGCCACGACCTTGTCGGCCTCGGCCCGGTTCGAGTTGTAGGTGAAGACGGAGCTGACGCCGCGCGCGGCGAGTGCCAGCACCGTGGCACGGCCGAGGCCGCGACTGCCGCCGGTTACGATCGCGATCCGGTTCTGCTCGGGCATGGGATTACCTTCCTGTCATTGAACATCCGGTACCTGGGCGCCCGGCGGAGGCCTTGGCAGGGTGCCGCGACGGACATCATTGTTTCGCGGGACGGAACGGACTGCCATGGACCGGCTTGCCACTCTCGAGCTCTTCATCCGCATCGTCGACCGCCGCAGCTTCAGCGCCGCCGCGGCGGACCTGCATATCTCGAGACCGGTCGCGACAGCCGCCATCAAGCGGCTCGAGCAGAGGCTGGGGACCCGGCTGCTGCAGCGGTCCACGCGTCATGTCTCGCCGACCATCGAGGGCGAGGCGTACTACCGGCACTGCGCGACAATCCTGAACGACCTCGAGGCGGCGGACCGGGGCGCCGGTGGCGTGGTCAGCGGGCTCCTCAGGGTCGACGTCGCCGGCAACCTGGCACGCACGCTCATCCTGCCCGAACTGGCCGCCTTCCTGGCGCGCCACCCTGCGCTCACCGTCCAGCTCGGCGAGGGCGAACGGTTCGTCGATCTCGTGCGTGAAGGCGTCGACTGCGTGGTGCGCGCGGGCGAGCCGGTCGACAGCACCCTGATCGTGCGCCGCCTTGGGCTGCTGGAGGAGACCACCTGCGCCAGCCCTGCCTACCTCGCAAGCCACGGCATCCCGGCCTCGCCCGACGCACTGGCTGGACATGTCATGATCGGGTTCATGTCCTCGCGCACCGGCCAGGTCCTGCCGCTCGAATTCACCTATGACGGTCGGACGATCGAGCGGGTGCTGCCGGCGCGTCTCCTGGTCAGCGGTGCGGACACCAGCGCCGCGGCGGCGTTGCTCGGGCTCGGCCTGGCGCAGGCGCCGCGGCACCGCTTTGCCGCGGACCTTGCGACAGGCGCGCTGGTCGAGGTGCTTGCCGACTATGCGCCCGCCCCGACTCCGGTCTCGGTCCTCTATCCCAGCAGCCGACAGCTATCGCCGCGCGTGCGCGTCTTCGTCGATTGGCTGATCGGCGTGCTCGGTCCGCACATGCGGCCGGCCTGACAGCCTGTTTGCAAACGCCTGCTGCTGGCGATCCCCCTGCTTTCAAGGTTGGGCGCCTTTCTTGCGCGCCGATGCTCACGGCCAGACGGCCGCTCCGCTTCGGTGCTCGGAAAGACGCGCCGGCCGCGGCCCCGTGGGCCGCTCTCATCCAGCAGCAGGCGTTTTCAAACAGGCTTTGGAGCGCCGCTAGCTTTTCGCGTGCTGCAACGGCGCCTCGGTGATCGCGAGGTCCTCCTGCAGGGATCGTGTCGGCGTGATGCCGCTCTCCTGCAGACCACCATGATAGGCCCGCACCGCCTCCTGCGGCGAGAGGGCCTGATCGACCACCTGACGCATCAGCGCGATCAGCGCCAGCGGGTCCTCCGCGAGATTGATCTTGCGGCCGAACAGCGCCAGCCGCGCACCGTGGCGTTCCGCCTGGTGCACCAGCTCGAAGGTGTCGCGCGTGGTGCCGGCGCCACCGCCGAGCACGCCGACGACGAGCGAGGGATCGAAGGTCGCGAGTTCCTCGAGCGCCGCCGGCCCGTTGAACGGGATCTTGAGGAATAGCGGGCGGTCGGCCTTCATCACGCCGGCCAGGCAGCGCACGATATGGTCGTTCAGCAGGCAGCCGATGGCGTCGCGGTCTAGCCCGGTCGCGGTGTTCGGGTTGAACACCTCGAGGAAATGCCGGAAGCCGATCTGGCTCGCCTCGGCGCGGAACGTCTTGTACGCCTCCAGCGACGCGAGGTCGGCGGCAAGGTCGTTATTGATCGTCATCGAATACAGGCCGAGATCGGTGCCGGTGACTGGTGCGTCCGGCGTCGCTGTTGCGGTGCCGTACATGATGCGTGGCAGCACCGCGGAACTGTGCGGGATCGACCTGTGGGTGACGTAGTTGCCGTGCCGCAGGCCACCCCAGACGTCGGTGGTCTCGTTGGCGCGGATCGCGGTCTGCACTTGGCTGTTGCGGAAGGTGCCCTCCTCGGTGAGCACTTCGAGGTTCGACGCCGAGACCAGCATGATGTCGACGATGTCCTGGGCCACGACGGCCTTGATGCTGTCGAGGAACTCGCGCCGGGTGCGCCAGCCGTCGGTGCTGCCATCCTTTCGGCGGCGCGGGCCGCCCATGCGGATACCGCCGCCCATGTCGGCATCCTTGGCGTCGGCGATCATGAAGTCGGAGTGCGTGTAGCGTCCCGCGCGAATGTTGCGCAGCTTCTGGTCCATCCGGGTCATTGGTGTTGTCCTGTCGGTGAAAGGGGTCATTACCAGACGCAGTAGCCGGCGTCGGCGACGATGACGGCGCCGGTCAGCAGGCTCGATGCGTCCGAGGCGAGGAACAGCGCCACCGAGGCGATCTCCTCGGCGGTTCCGGCGCGGCGCATCGGGGTGGCCTCGAGCCAGACCTCGCCGAGGCCGGCGGTGCGCAGGCCGCCGCCGGACATCGCGGTATCGATGTAGCCCGGAGCGATGCTGTTGACGCGTACGCCGCGCGCGGCCCATTCGCCTGCGAGCGACCGGCTCAGATGGTGCACGCCGGCCTTGGCGGCATTGTAGTGCGCCTGCCTTTGCGGGCGGTTGCAGATCAGGCCGGACATCGAGCCGGTGGTGACGATGCTGCCGCGTCCGCGCTCCAGCATGTGCGCGCCGAAGGCGCGGCAGCACCAGAACACGCCGTTGAGGTTGACGTCGATCACCCGAAGCCAGACCTCGTCGGTCATGTCCTCGCCGCCGGTGTCGGGCCAGGCGATGCCGGCATTGGCGAACAGGATGTCGACCGGGCCGAATTTCTGTTCGATGTCGTCGGCAACCCGCTTCACGTCATCGGACCGGGTGACATCGAGCACCACGCCGTGCGCGTCGCGGCCGGCTTCGCGCAGGGTGGCGACGCCTTCCGCAAGCAGTGTCTCGGAATGATCCGAAATCACCACCCGCGCGCCGGCCTCGCTGAAGGCATGCGCCGCGGCCAGCCCGATGCCGCGTCCGGCGCCGGTGATGAAGGCGGTGCGGCCGTGCAGCCGGTATTTCTCCAGGTACATCGTATTCTCCTGCTGCGCTTACTTGACGGCGCCGAAGGTGAGGCCGCGCACCAGTTGCCGCTGCGTCATCCAGCCGAGTGCCAGGATCGGCGCGATCGCCAGCAGCGAGGCCGCCGACAGCCGGGCCCAGAACAATCCCTCGGGACTGGAGAACGAGGCGATGAAGGCGGTGAGCGGCGCCGCGTCCGACGAGGTGAGGTTGATCGACCAGAAGGTCTCGTTCCAGCTCAGGATGATCGAGAGCAGCCCGGTGGCGGCGATGCCCGGTGCGGCCAGCGGCAACAGCAGCCAGAGCATCTGCTGCAGGAAGCCGGCGCCATCCATGCGCGCCGCTTCGAGGATCTCGTGCGGCACGTCGCGGAAGAACGAGTACAGCATCCATACCGCGATCGGCAGGTTGGCGAGCGTGTCGATCCCGACCAGGCCGATGCGCGTGTCGAGCAGACCGCCGTCGCGGAAGATCAGGTACACCGGCACCAGTACGCCGACCGACGGCATCATCTTGGTGGACAGCATCCACAGCAGCAGGTCCTTCGTCCTGTGCGACGGGTAGTACGCCATCGCGTAGGCGGCCGGAATGCCGAGCAGCAGGGCTGCGAGCGTCGAACCGATGCTGACGATCGCGCTGTTGGTCGCGAAGTGCAGGTAGTCGCCGCCGGTGAGCATGGTTTCGAGGTTCTCGAAGGTCGGCCGGAAGAAGAGCAGCGGCGTCGAGGAGATCGCCTGCGCCTCGGTCTTCACCGAGGTGATCGCCATCCAGAAGATCGGAAAGAACGTCAGGCCGCCGACGATCCAGCCGAGCACCGACAGCGCGACGCGCTTGGCCTGGGGGGAGTGTCGCATGTCAGCGCTCCATGCTGGTGGCGACGCTGCGCACCAGGAAGAAGGCCACGATGTTGGCGAGCACCACGGCGACGATGCCACCCGCCGAGGCGCCGCCGACATCGTAGCGCAGCAGCGCCGTCTTGTAGACCAGGTAGGGCAGGTTGGTGCTCGCACTGCCCGGGCCGCCGCTGGTGGTGACCAGGATCTCGGCGAACACCGACAGCAGGAAGATGGTCTCGATCATCACCACGATGCTGATCGGCCGCGCGAGATGCGGCAGCATGATGTAGCGCAACCGCCCAAGCGGACCAGCGCCATCCATGTGCGCCGCCTCCATCTGCTCCTGGTCGAGCGACTGCAGCGCGGTGAGCAGGATGAGGGTGGCGAACGGGATCCACTGCCAGGCAACGATGATGCCGATCGCGAGCAGCGGCACCTGCGAGAACCAGTCGATCGGTGTCGCATCCACCAGATGCGCGAGCCAGGCGAACAGGCCGGTCACCGGGTTGAGCAGCAGGTTCTTCCAGATCAGCGCGCTCACCGTCGGCATCACGAAGAACGGCGCAATGCACAGCAGCCGCAGGATGCCACGCCCGATCAGAGGCTGGTCGAGCAGTATCGCGGTCAGCGTGCCGAACACGATGGTGGCCGCCAGCACGCCGCCGACCAGCAGGACGGTGTTCCAGATCGAGCGCCACAAATCGTGGCCGCCCAGCAGGTAGGTATAGTTGTCCAAGCCCGCGAACCCGGTCGCCGGGCGCAGCAGGTTGTAGCGCTGGAACGAGAACCACAGCGTGAGCGCCAGCGGCACGATCATCCAGACGAGCAGCACCGACACCGCAGGGGCCAGCATCAGCCGAGCCTGCATCGCGGTCCGCGCCTGCGCGCGGCGGCGCGGAGTCGCTCCGGCGGCGGCGCGCCCGCCGCCCCCGGCCGCAAGATCGGGCAACCTGCCTGCGACGTTCATCGTCGCTACCGCAGGTAGCCGCCCTGTGTCATCGCGCGCACGGTGTCGTCCTGCGCCTGCTTGAGCGCGGCATCGACGCTCTCCTGTCCCGAGAGCGCGGCGGCGATCTGCTGACCGACATCGGTGCCGATATCCTGCCATTCCGGGATGCCGACATAGCTGATCCCGGTATAGGGCACCGGTTGGTCGACCGGATGGGTCGGATCGGCGCTCTGCATGGCGGCGAGCACCGCCGGCGCGTACGGCGCCGCCTTCAGATAGTCCGCGTTTTGGTAGGTCGAGGTCCGGGTTCCGGGCGGCACCGAGCCCCAGCCGTTGGTCTTGGCGACCAGCGCGATATAGGCGGGCGACGTCGCCCAGATCGCAAAACGCTTGGCGGCATCGGCCTTGCGCGAGGTCTTCGGCACCGCGAGCGTCCAGGCCCACAGCCAGTGCGAGCCGACGGCGGTGGTCTGGTACGGCGTCGCGGCATAGCCGACGTGGCCCGCGACCTTGCTCTGCGACGGGTTGTCGAGGAAACTCGCCGAGACCGTGGCATCGACCCACATGGCGCACTTGCCGCTGGCGAACAGCGCCAGCGTCTCGTTGTAGCCGTTCGAGACCACGCCGGGCGGCCCGGAATCGTGCAGCAGCTTGACATAGAAATTCACCGCCTGTTTCCAAGGCGCAGAGGTGAATTGCGGGTTCCATTTCATGTCGAAGAAGCGGCCACCGAAGCTGTTGGCCATGTCGGCGACCGGTCCCATGTTCTCGCCCCAGCCGGGTTTGCCGCGCAGGCAGATCCCATAGACGCCGTGGCCCGGATCGCCGACCTTGCCGGCCAGATCGGCGATCTGGCTCCAGGTCGGATGCGCCGGCATGGTCAGGTTCCTGGCGCGGAACAGGTCGGTCCGGTAGATCGTGAACGTGCTCTCGCCATAGAACGGCACCGCATCGAGCTTGCCGTCGATGGTGAGCGCGCTGCGGATCGGGGAGAGCAGGTCGCCGGCGTTGTAGCTCGCCGGGAGGTCGGTGAAGGGCGACAGCCAGCCGAGCTTGCCCCAGATCGGGACCTCATAGACGCCGACGGTGATGAGGTCGAGCTGCCCGGAATGGGTGGCGATGTCGGTGGTCACGCGCTGGCGCAGCACGTTCTCCTCGAGCGTCACCCAGTGCAGCTTGATGTCGGGATTCTGCGCCTCGAACTGCGACGACAGGTGCTCCATCACGATCATGTCGGCGTTGTTGACGGTCGCAATGGTGATCGTCGTCGCGGCCTGTGCGACGCCGGCACAGGTCAGCGAAGCGGTGACGGTCAGGGTGGCACCGAGCTTCTGTGTGAATTTCATGCTGACGTTCCCCGTTCTATTTTGTCTTGTTCTGAAGCGCCTTGGCCGAGCACCAGCAGGCATCCGGCCATGAAGGTGTCACCGAGCCCCAGGGTGGTCGCAGGACTGGGCAGGTATGGCGCGGAGACACAAACGAATTGCCAGTTTCCCGTCGGTGCCGCCGGCGCCGGGGGAGCCTCGAACTGCGCATCGGGATGCGCGCCCGTCGGTCTGGCGACGGTGCCCGACGCCGCCCTGCCGCCGGCCAGCAGGCAGCCGGTGATCAGCGCCTGGCGTTCGCGGTCCGCATCCCCGGTGGTCACCGCGGCGGCCCAGTTGTCGGCATGCACGCAGACCCGCCGCAGGCCGAGGCGCTGCGCCAGGGCGGACATGCCGTCAGCGAGCGGTGCCGGCGCGGGCATCAGCGCCTCGTATTCGGACAGGCTCAACCCGAGCGACGTGATCTGCCCGGCGAGACCCTCCAGCACCGCATCGCGATAGGCCGCACGATCGTAGCCGGCCAGTTCGAGATGGATCAGCAACGGCTCGTGGCACTGCCATCCTGCGATCAGCGACCGGGTGAGGGTCAGCGCGCCCCGCATGTCGCCGCCGCCGATGCCGTTATAGCCGGACAGCACCGCGGCGCCCGCCTGGGCGGCAAGCCGGGCGCTCAGGGCGGCAAACTCGGTGTCGTCCTCGAGGCCGGGATCGTTGAACCGCACGATGATGCGCGACGACCGCGCGAGCCTGGCCGCGCCGAGCAGGCGCCCGGCGGTGAACTCGAAGATGTAGATCTTGGTGACGTTCGGCCTGATCGGCGACAGGTCCGCGACCGCGATCGCCCGGCCAGCGTGAGCAAGGCGCATCCGGGGCTCCAGCACCGCCATCTGCTCGGGGCTGCGGGTCGCGAGCGCCAGCAGCGCCGGTGCGCCGAGATGGGTCAGCACCCGGGCTGCGTGCGGCCCGGTGCCGCCCAGCGCATGCCGGAACGCCAGCCGACGGTCGAGCCAGTCCGGGCCGTCCGGCCAGTCCACGCGCACCTCGCCGCCGATCCCGGCGGTGGCGCGGGCGAGCAGGAGTTCGCCGAACGCCACCGCCTGCGGATTGCTAGCGCCGAGGAGTGCCGGCAGCGCGTCATGCAGGGAGCAGGTCGCATCGACGCAGGCGGACAGCCCGCACAGCGTCAGCCGCGCGCGCGCGACCAGATCGTCGAGACGCAGCGCGGCCTGATGATACTCGCTGGCCCAGTCGACCATACACCCTCCCTGGGCACCCTCCCCGGGGTCCGCCGCGTGACGTCCTGCGTCATCTTGCCGCGAAACATGCGGGCTTATGCCGGTATCTGCGACATCGTGCATGTCGTCAAGCCATGCGGTTGGTTTCCCGTGCGGGGTGGTGCTAAGCGTACGGTCGAAGCGGCGAGGAGGATGCCGGGTGGACGACATGCTGCTCAGGGCCGGTGAGCCAGACGAGGCCAGCGCCAACCTGCCGGCGGCCCGCCAGACCAAGCTGGTCGAGCTGGTCCTGCAACGCGGCCAGGTCTCGGCCGGCGAGCTGGTCAGCCTGTTCGGCGTCTCGCGCGACACCATCCGGCGCGACCTGACCCTGCTCGAGGAGCGCGGCCTGCTGGTCCGTACGCATGGCGGCGCGGTGCCGCGCGAGCGTCTGGTGACTTCGTCGCTGACCACCCTGGACAGCCGCATGAACCGGCACCGGCACGCAAAGGAGCGCATCGGCCGCGCGGCGGCACGCCTGATCCGTGACCGCGAGACCCTCATGCTCAACGGCGGTTCGAGCATCGCCTGCTTCGCCGATGCGATACGCGACCTGCGCGATCTCACCATCGTCACCAACAGCGTGCACATCCCGACGCTGCTGCCGGACGCGGCGGTGCGGGCGGTCTATGTGCTCGGCGGCACCTACATCGCGTCGTCGAAGGTCATGGTCGGGTTCGCCGGCTTCGCCGCCATGCCGCAGATCTCGGTCGACACCGCGGTGATCGGGGTGTCCGGCCTGTCGGCGAAAGGCTGCTCGATCAGCAAGCTGGAAGAGGCGACGGCCACCAAGGAAATGATGGCAGCGTGCGAACGGACCATCCTGCTCGCCGACAGCAGCAAGTTCGACATCCAGGCCTTTGCCCTGGTGGCCGATTTCGATCGTGTCGAATATCTCGTCACCGACGCGCAGCCCGCGGGCGAGCTGGCGGCGGCGCTCGAGGAAGCGGGCGTCAAGATTGTCGTGGCGAGCTGAAGCAGGGAGGCGATTATGCCGGATCAAATGCCGACGAACGACAGGCCGCGCGCCGGAACCGGCGACTGCATCGAGGGGCACTGGGTTGCCTCGCCGACACCGCTCGATGCGCTCGGCGGGGTCGACGAGGGCCGTCTCGCGGATCACGCAGCGTCGCTGGTCGCGTCCGGCTGCGACGGCGTGCTGTTGTTCGGCACGACCGGGGAGGGCACCGCGTTCTCCGCCGCCGAGCGGCTGTCCGCCGCACGCGCGCTGCTGCGGCACGGCATCCCTCCCGCGCGCATCGGCCTCGGCGTCGGCATGCCGGCCATCCCGGATGCGATCGCCCTGGCCCGCCAGGCGCTCGGCCTGGGCCTGAGCCACCTGCTGGCGCTGCCGCCCTACTACTATCGCGACGTGACGCCGGAGGGCCTGACCGAGGCCTTCTCGACGTTGATCGACGGCATCGATGATCCGCGGCTGCGGCTGACGCTCTACAACATTCCGCAGGTGAGCGGTGTCGCGCTGCCTCCCGCCACCGCGGCGGCGCTGCGCACGCGCCACGGCGCGCTGGTCGCCGGCGTCAAGGACAGCAGCGGCCGGTTCGACAGCGTGCTGGCCTACCGGCAGGCGGCGCCGGGCTTGGCCATCCTGGTCGGGCACGAGCCGGACATCGCGCGCAGCCTGCAGGCGGGCGCCACCGGCACGATCTGCGGCCTGTCCAACATCGCTGCCGCCGCGGTGCAGGCGATGTTCGCGGGCGCGTCCGCGGAGGCCACCATGCTCGAGGTCGCCGGCCTGATACGCGGGCCGTTCGTGCCGGCGCTGAAGTCGATCATGGCGGCCCAGCGCGGCGACGAGGCCTGGCGTCGGGTGCGGGCGCCGCTGGTCGCGGCACCTGCCGGCTATGGCGCCGAGGCGTTCGACAGGTTGCGCCGCCTGGCGCCGGCGACCTGGCGCCAGCAGCCTGGGGAACATCGCCAGCAGCCCGGGGAACAGCCCTGATGCCGGACGATGGTCTCGCCCGCGACGCAACCCGGGCCGGCCGCGACGTCGTGGCCGCCCTGCAGGCGGCGCTCGGCGACGCCGTGCTCGCCGGCGACGCAATCCCGCTCCGCAACCTGTGCGACTGGAGCTCGCTGGACGCGGTGCGGCCGCTGGCCGTGGTGCGTCCCGACACCACCGCGGGCGTCGCTGCCGCGATGCGCCTCTGCGCCGAGCACGGCGTCGCGGTGGTGCCGCAGGGCGGCCTGACCGGCCTGTGCGGCGGCGCGTTGCCGATCGCGGGCGGCATCGCGCTGTCGCTCGAGCGTCTGGTGGGCGTCGAGGAGATCGATCCGGCGGCCGCCACCATCACCGTGCGCGCCGGCACGCCCCTGGAGACGGTGCAGCAGGCCGCGGCGGATGAGGGCTACCTGATGCCGCTCGATCTCGGCGCACGCGGCTCGTGCGCGATTGGCGGCAACCTCGCGACCAACGCCGGCGGCAACCGCGTGCTGCGCTACGGCATGGCGCGCGAGCTGGTGCTCGGGCTGGAGGTCGTGCTGCCGGACGGCACCATCATGACCAGCCTCAACAAGATGCTGAAGAACAATGCCGGCTATGATCTCCGGCAGCTGTTCATCGGCAGCGAGGGCACGCTGGGCATCATCACCCGCGCCGTCCTGCGGCTGTTCCCGCAGCCGGCCTGCGTCTCGGCGGCGATGTGCGGCGTCGGCAGCTACGAGCAGGTGCTGGCCCTGCTGCACGCGGCGCGCCGTGAGCTGGGCGCGCAGCTCTCCGCCTTCGAGGTGATGTGGCCCGACTACTGGGACGTGGTCACCGGCATAAGCGGGGTGCGCAACCCGCTGGCCGGCCGTCACGCCTTCTACGTGCTGGTCGAGACGCATGGCAGCGATGCCGCCATCGACCCCGAACGCTTCCAGTCCTGGCTGGAGCGCCAGGCCGAGGCCGGTCTCGCGGAGGATGCCGCCGTCGCGCAGTCGTTGGCCGAAATGCAGGCGTTCTGGCGCACCCGCGACGCGGCAGGCGAGTTCGTACAGCTGCTGGGCATGCACGAAGCCTTCGATATCGGCCTGCCGGTCGGCGCGATCGATGCCTTCGCGCAGGGCTGCCGTCGGGCCCTGGAGCAGCGCCTGCCAGGAGTGGTCGCCCTGTTCTACGGCCACATCGCGGACGGCAACCTGCATATCGTCGCCTGCCTGCCGGGTGCGGTGCCGCCGCCGAAGGAGGCGATCCAGGCGGCGGTCTATGAGACGGTGCAGCAATTCGGCGGCACGGTGTCCGCCGAGCACGGGATCGGGCTGAGCAAGAAGCGCTGGCTGCCCTTCACCCGCAATCCGGTGGAGCTCGCTTTGATGCGCACGATCAAGCACGCGCTCGATCCGCGAAACCTTCTCAACCCCGGCAAGGTGCTCTGAGGGGAGGTCATAGACGCAAGGACGCCCTGTGCAACTCCGAGGAAACCATACTAACATGAAAGGGAGCGCTACCAAGGGCGCCCCAAAAGAACACAAGCGCACCCGGAGGAAACATGCTTCGACTGATCCAGGCCACCCTCATCGGAGCGGCCAGTCTCGCCTTGCTCGGCGCGCCGGCCACGGCCCAGCACAAGAAGTCCCTGGCCCTGGTGACCAACGTCTCGGCCGATTTCTGGACCGTCGCCCGCGCCGGCGTCATGAAGGCCCAGGGCGAGCATCCCGATTTCGCGATGCAGGTGATCGTGACCGGCCAGGCGACCGCCGCCGAGCAGCGTCGCGAGCTCGATGACCTGCTCGCCTCCGGCGTCGCCGGCATCTCGATCTCCGCCATCGACCCGAAGAACTCGACCGAGGAATTCAACAAGGTCGCGAGCCACGCGGTCCTGTTCACCACCGACAGCGACGCGCCGAACTCCGCCCGCGTGGTCTATATCGGCACCGACAACAAGGCGGCCGGCCTGCAGGCTGCCGGCGAGATCAGGAAGGCGTTGCCGCAGGGCGGCAAGCTCATGGCCTTCGTCGGCACCATGGACGCCGACAACGCCCGCGAGCGCGTCGAGGGCATCAGGGAAGGGCTGAAGGGCAGCAACATCCAGATCGTCGACATCCGCACCGATGGCGGCGATTTCGCCAAGGCCAAGGCGAACGTCCAGGATGCGCTGGCCAAGGGCGGCCTGGACCTCCTCGTTGGCCTCTACAACTACAACACGCCGCAGATCTATTCCGCGGTGAAGGATGCCGGCCAGTCCGGCAAGATCAAGGTGGTCGGCTTCGACGAGGACGCCCAGACGCTGCGCGGCGTGGCCGACGGCACCATCCAGTCGACCATCGTCCAGCAGCCGTTCCAGTTCGGCTACCAGTCGATGACCGACCTGGTCAAATACATCAACGGGGACAAGTCCTTCATCCCGGCGAACCACCTGATCATCATTCCCACGCGCGTCATCCAGAAGGACAACGTGCACGAGTTCCAGCAGAGCATGCGCCGGATGCTGGCCGCCAAGTAGTCCCGCGCGGAAACCCACGCCGGTGGCCGCGTCCCCGCTGCTGTCCTTGGCCGGGATCAGCAAGTCGTACGCCGGTGTGAGAGCCCTGGTCGATGTCAGCCTCGGCATCGAGGCGGGCACCGTGCTCGGCCTCATCGGAGAGAACGGCGCCGGCAAGTCGACGCTGATGAAGATCCTTGGCGGCGTGGTCCAGCCCAGCGCCGGCAGCATCGTCATCGACGGCGTCGGCCACAGCACCATGACGGTGGCCAGCGCGGCCCGGGCCGGGATCGCCTTCGTCCACCAGGAACTGACCGTGCTCGACAACCTCGATGTCGCGGCCAACATCTTTCTTGGTCGTGAACCGGTGACCGGCGGCCCGCTCCGGCTCGTCCGCAACCGGACCATGCACGACCTGGCCCGCCCGCTGCTGCGGCGGCTCGGCGCCGATTTCGGCCCCGAGACCAGCGTGTCGAAACTGCTGATTGCCCAGCGCCAGCTCGTCGAGATCGCCCGGGCGCTGTCGGTCGATGCCCGCGTCATCATCATGGACGAGCCCACCTCCAGTCTCACCCTGCAGGAAACCGAGCGCCTGCTCGCCGTCATCGCCGAGCTCCGCTCCTCCGGCGTCTCGGTGATCTATATCAGCCATCGTCTGCACGAGGTGAAGGCCTGCGCCGACCGCGTCGTCTGCCTGCGCGACGGTCGTGTCGCAGGCGCGCTGGACCGCGACGGGATCGAGCATAACGCCATGATCCGGCTGATGATCGGACGCGAACTGCGCGCGCTCTACACGCCGCCGCGGGCGCCCCCCGGCGGCGAGATCTGCGTTGTCGACCGCGTCGTCACCGGCGCCTTTCCCGATCGCCACGTCTCGCTCGATGTCCAGCGCGGCGAGATTTTGGGGATCGCCGGTCTTGTCGGTTCCGGCCGCACCTCCCTCGCACGCGCCCTGTTCGGAGTCGACCCGATCCTGTCGGGCGAGGTGCGGCTGTCCGGAGAGAAGGTCGCGGTGCGCTCGCCCAGGCAGGCGATCGCCCAGGGCATCTACCTGGTGCCCGAGGATCGCAAGGGCGAGGGCCTTGTCCTCGACATGGCGCTGTCGGAGAACATCTCGCTCGCCAGCCTGCGTCGCTATGCGCACTTCAATCTCATCGACCGCGAGGCCGAGGCCGTCACGGCCCGGGCGCAGCAAGCGGCGCTCAGGATCAAGACCCCGAGTGTTGCGGTCCACGCCGCGACCTTGTCCGGCGGCAACCAGCAGAAGGTGGTGCTCGCCAAGTGGCTGTCGATGGCGCCGCGCCTGATGATCTTCGACGAGCCCACCCGGGGTATCGACGTCGGCGCCAAGGGCGAGATCTACGCCTTGATGCGCGCGCTGGCGGATCAGGGCGTCGGCGTCATCATGATCTCGAGCGACATGGAAGAGGTCATCGGCGTGTCCGACCGCGTCGCCGTCATGCATGAGGGCGAGATCAGCGGCGTGCTCGACCGGGCCGATTTCTCCGAACTCAACGTCCTGCGCCTGGCCATCGGCCAACCCGCCGAGCATCTGGAGACTGTGTGATGGCCACTAAGGATCGGGGCTGATGGCCCGCAAGGATTGGGGCCTGCTGCTGCTGCTGCTCGTCGTGGGCGGCATCACCGCCATTCTCAATCCGCGGTTCCTGTCCGCGGTCAATCTGCTCGACATGGCCAATCTCATCGGCCTGTTCGGGATCTTCTCGATCGGTGTGGGCATGGTGATCATCACCGGCGGCATCGACCTGTCGGTCGGATCGATCTTCGCGCTGCTCGGCGTCGTGTTCATCGACCTGCTGGTCAATCGCGGCGTGCCCTGGCCGCTGGCGATCCTCGCCATCGTGGCAGGCGGCGTCGTGCTCGGCGGGCTGCAGGGCCTGCTGGTGACCAAGGCGAAGCTGCAGCCCTTCGTCGTCACCTTGTGCGGCCTGCTGATCTACCGGGGAGCCGCGCGCTACTACACCACCGACGCGACCATGGGCTTCGGCTATTCCGACGATTTCGACTGGCTCGCCTGGCTCGCCTCGGGCCGCAGCTGGGGGATCCCGCACCCGTTCATGCTGCTGGTCGTGGTCGCCGTCGTCATGGGCGTGCTGCTACACCGCTCGGTCTTTGGCCGCTACCTGTTCGCGATCGGCCGCAATGAGGAGGCCGCCCGCTTCTCCGGCATCCGCACCGATGCGGTGATCACCGGCGCCTACATCATCAGCGGCGGCCTGGCGGGCGTGGCCACGATCTGCCTGGTGTTCTACACCAATTCCGTCTCGCCGTCGTCGTTCGGCAACTTCTACGAGCTCTACGCCATCGCCGCCGCCGTCCTGGGCGGCTGCAGCCTGCGTGGTGGCGAGGGCTCGGTCATCGGCATCGTGCTGGGCACCGCGCTGCTCCAGGTGCTGCAGAACCTGGTCAACATCCTCGGCATCCCGAGCTCGCTCAACTTTGCCGTGATGGGCACCGTCATCCTGCTCGGCGTCCTGGCCGACCAGCCCATCGTGCGGCGCGCGATCCCGTCGTTCCGCGCGCGCCACGCGGCCCCCAGCATCTCCAAGGCAGGCTCGACCTCTAAAGCGCCGGATCGATCCTGAGCAGCCGCCGTGATCTGAGGCCAGCCGCGGCTCCGTCACGGAAACTGGTCGCGGGATTCGCGTTCACCACCCGGTGAGCCATCATGCCCGGATCTGGGGCCGGGCACGGAACAGGAGCAGCACGCATGGAAAAGATCGCCGAGGTCTCGTCACCGGCGCAGGCCGACCAGAAGATCCCTCCGGCGGCCGCCCAGCCGGCGCCCCCCTGCACCCTGATCATCTTCGGCGCGCACGGGGATCTCACCAAGCGGCTGCTGATGCCGGCCCTCTACAACCTGACCTCGGCGCACCTGCTCGACGATCGCTTCACGGTGATCGGGGTGGACCGGGTGGACAGCGACGACGACCAGTGGCGCAAGTCGCTGGCCGACACCATGCAGGAGTTCACCAAGGACCCGGACGCCGAGTTCTACACCCCCGAGATCAACCAGGACTGGTGGGGTTGGCTGAACCAGCGACT
This sequence comes from Lichenicoccus sp., assembly GCF_965277665.1. Classification (GTDB taxonomy): domain Bacteria; phylum Pseudomonadota; class Alphaproteobacteria; order Acetobacterales; family Acetobacteraceae; genus Lichenicoccus. The sequence goes on along the minus strand of NZ_OZ255835.1, from coordinate 2,223,443 downwards.
GCACTACCACAAGGCCGACTTCACCGATGTCGGCCAGATGCAGGGGCTCGCCGAGCACGTCAACCAGACCGGCAATGCGGTGTTCTACCTCGCGGTGGCATCGCGCTTCTTCGGCACCGTGGTCGAGAATCTCGGCAAGGCGGGCCTCACGAAGCAGGAGGACGGGCATTTCCGCCGCGTCGTGATCGAGAAGCCGTTCGGCTCCGACCTCGAGAGCAGCAAGGCGCTGAACGCGGCCATCCTGAAGGTGCTCGACGAGAGCCAGATCTACCGGATCGACCATTTCCTCGGCAAGGAGACGGTGCAGAACATCCTCGCCTTGCGCTTCGGCAACAGCGTGTTCGAGCCGCTCTGGCGCCGCGAGCATATCGACCATGTGCAGATCACCGCCGCCGAGACCGTCGGCGTCGAGGGCCGCGGCGCGTTCTACGAGCCGACCGGGGCGCTGCGCGACATGATCCCCAACCACCTGTTCCAGCTGTTCGCGATGATCGCGATGGAGCCGCCGAACTCGTTCAGCGCCGAGACGGTGCGGACCGCCAAGGAGCAGCTGTTCGAGGCGGTGCGGCCGGTGACGCCCGAGGATGCGGTGCGCGGCCAGTACGGCGGCGGTTCCGTCCAGGGCAAACCGGTCACCGCCTACCGCGACAGCCCCGGTGTTGCGCATGACAGCGACACCGAGACCTATGTGGCACTCAAGCTGCATGTCGATAACTGGCGCTGGGCCGACGTGCCGTTCTACATGCGCACCGGCAAGTCGCTGACCGGGCGGCGCACCGAGATCGTGGTGCATTTCCGGCACGCGCCGTTCGGCATGTTCCACGATACCCCGATGGACAAGCTGCCGCAGAACACGCTGACCCTGAACATCCAGCCGGCTCAGGGCGTCACCTGGAACGTCGCCGCCAAGATCCCCGGGCCGCGCATGGAACTCTCCGGCGTCGAGATGAAGTTCCGCTACGAGGACGCCTTCAAGCTCACACCCAATGTCGGCTACGAGACGCTGCTGTACGACTGCCTGACCGGGGATGCGACGCTGTTCCAGCGCGCCGACAACATCGATGCCGCCTGGAAGGTGGTGGACCCGGCGCTGAAGGCGTGGGCGGCCGACAAGGGCGGTCCGGAGATCTACGAAGCCGGGAGCCCCGGGCCGAAGGGAGCCGATGAGCTGCTTGGTCGTGACGGGCGGCACTGGGCGCCGCTGACGCGTCCGGAGTAACAACCAGAAGATTCCGTAGAACTATTTTGTGGCCCTGAAAGCACGACCGGCTGCGGTGTTGTCCTTGACATCCGGACGTCAGTGATGATCTCTCTGCGGTAATTGACGAAGCTTTCCGTCGTCAGTCTGCCTTTCCACGTATCCCGGCGTGGATCATCTCTGCCATTCGGATGCCATCAGGGATACCGGCATGCTCGACACGACACTGCGACCGACGCTCGACCAACGCGCCTCGTCGCGCAGCACCCTGCGTCCCCGGCGCTCGGTCGTCGGTCGGGCCGCGCATCGCACCACCTCCTGGCGCCGGCTGGTCGCTCCCGTCGTGGCGCTCGCGGTCTGGCAGGCTGCCTGCTCGGCCGGGCTGATCTCGCCACAGACATTGGCCTCGCCCTGGCAGATCCTGCAGACCGCGATCGCGCTCACCCGCGACGGCACGCTGCCACGCAACCTGCTGGTCTCGCTGGGTCGCGCGCTCAGCGGGCTGGCGATCGGCACCGTCGCAGGCGTGATCCTGGCGCTGGTCGCCGGCCTCTCGCGCCTCGGCGAGGATGCGGTCGACGCGCTGATGCAGATGGGCCGCACACTGCCGGTGCTGGCGATGGTGCCGCTGTTCATCCTGTGGTTCGGCATCGGCGAGACGCCCAAGATCGCGCTGGTCTCGCTCGGCGTGCTGTTCCCGATCTACCTCAACCTGTTCAAGGGCGTGCGCAACGTCGACCCGAAGCTGCTCGAAATGGCGCGCACCCTCGGGCTGTCGCGGGCGCAGACCATCCTGCAGGTGATCCTGCCCGGCGCGCTGCCGGATCTGCTGCTCGGCCTGCGGTTCGCCGTCGGCATCTCCTGGCTGATGCTGGTGGTCGCCGAGCAGATCAACGCCAATAGCGGCATCGGCCACATGATGATGGATGCGGAGGATTTCCTGCGCACCGACATCATCCTGGTCGGCCTGTTCATCTATGCGGCGCTCGGGCTGATCTCCGACCAGATCGTGCGCAGCATCGAAAGCCGGCTGCTGGCCTGGCGGCCGTCGAACGTACTTTGATCCCAGCCGTGCCGCGAGGACCCACCCCATGAACATGGAATACCGTCCGGAGCCGGCGATCCGCATCGAGGGCCTGACCCGGCGCTTTGCCGGGCCCGCGGTGCTCGACCAGCTCGACCTCACGGTCGGGAAAGGCGAGTTCGTGGCGCTGCTCGGGCGCAGCGGCTCGGGCAAGACCACGCTGCTGCGCACGCTGGCGGGCCTCGACCAGGTCACCGAGGGCCGCGTGCAGGTGCCGGGCGACGTCGCGGTGGTGTTCCAGGAGAGCCGGCTGCTGCCATGGAAGCGGGTCTGGCAGAATGTCGGGTTGGGCTTGGGGCAGCGCGGGGGCCTCGGCCAGCGCGACGCCCGCGCCCGTGCGGTGGCCGCCCTCGGCGAGGTCGGGCTCGATCATCGCGTCGATGCCTGGCCGCTGACGCTGTCGGGTGGCGAGGCGCAGCGCGCCGGCATCGCGCGCGCCCTGGTGCGCGAGCCCGAATTCCTGATGCTGGACGAACCCTTCGCATCGCTCGACGCGCTCACCCGCCTGAAGATGCAGGCGATGGTGGCCGAACTCTGGCAGCGGCATCGCTGTGCGGTGCTCCTGGTGACCCACGATGTCGACGAGGCGCTGCTGCTGGCCGACCGTGCGGTCGTGCTGGAGGAAGGCCGCATCCGGACCGAGGTCGCGATCGACCTGCCACGTCCGCGCGATCATGGCGACGCCGAATTCAACCGCCTGCGCGGCGTGTTGCTCGCGGCACTCGGGGTCGAACAGACGGCGCACTGACGGGATCCCGGCAGGCCCTCGCGGGAGCGCAACACCCGGCCTATAAGGCGCGCATGCGCATCCCGTTCACCAAGATGCATGGCGCCGGCAACGACTTCGTCGTCATCGACGAGCGGTCGGGTGCATTCGGGCTGACGCCCGCGCAATTTGCGTGGATCGCGGACCGGCGGCGGGGGATCGGCTGCGACCAGGTCATCCTGCTGCAGGCGGATCGCCAGGCCGAGGTTTTCGTGCGGTTCGTCAACAGCGACGGCAGCGAGGCTGGGGCGTGCGGCAACGGCTCGCGTTGCGTGGCGGCACTGGTCTCGGCCGAAACCGGGCGCGGCGAGGTCTCGATGCGAACGCTGGGCGGCCGGCTCACGGCAAGCATGCTCGGACCCTACAGCGCGCGCGTCGATCTCGGCGAGCCCAGGCTGGACTGGCGCGACATCCCGCTGTCGGAGCCGGCCGATACCCTTCATGTCGAGCTTGGTGGCCAAGAGGCCGTCGCCTGCTCGATGGGCAACCCGCATGCGACCCTGTTCGTGGACGATCTCGACGCGGTCGATGTCGCAGGCCTCGGCGCGCGGCTGGAGTGGCACCCGATGTTCCCGCAGGGTGCCAATATCGGGTTCGCGCAGCGCCTGTCCGATACCGCGTTGCGGCTGCTTGTCTGGGAGCGCGGCGCCGGCCTGACCCTGGCCTGCGGGTCCGGCGCCTGCGCGACCCTGGTGAACGCGCACCGGCGCGGACTGGTCGGCCGGCGGGCCGAAATCGAGATGCCGGGCGGCGTGCTGGAGGTGGAGTGGACCCAGGCGGGCCGCGTCCTGCTGACCGGCCCGGTCGCCAGCGCATTCACCGGCAGTCTTGCGCTCGGGGATCTTCCGGCTTGACCTCGCCCGAGATCCTCACCTTCGGCTGCCGGCTGAACAGCTACGAGAGCCAGGTGATGCGAGGCCATCTGGCGGCGTCGCGCGATCCGCACCCGGACGGGCTGGTCGTCGTCAATACCTGCGCCGTCACCGGCGAGGCCGAGCGCCAGGCACGCCAGGCGATCCGCCGCGCGCATCGCGAGCGGCCCGGCGCCCGCATCGTGGTGACCGGATGCGCAGCCCAGATCGACCCGGCGCGCTGGGCGTCGCTGCCGGGCGTCTCGCGGGTGCTCGGCAACAGCGAGAAGCTGCGCCCGGAGCAGTGGACGGCTGCAGCGCTCGCGTCGGACGATGCGGTGTCCGACATCATGCAGGCGCTGGAGACGCAGGTGCGGGAGGTTGGGCCGCATCTGGTCACCGACTTTGTCGGCAGGACGCGGGCGTTCCTGCAGGTGCAGCAGGGCTGCGACCACCGCTGCAGCTTCTGCATCATCCCGTTCGGGCGCGGGCCGAGCCGCTCGGTGGCGATGGGTGTCGTGGTCCGGCAGGCGCAAGCCCTGGTGCGGGCCGGCTACAACGAGATCGTGCTGACCGGCGTCGACATCACCTCGTATGGCGCCGACCTGCCGGGACGCCCCGCGCTGGGCCAGCTGGTGCGCCGGCTGCTGGCGCTGGTGCCCGAGCTCGCGCGGCTGCGGCTGTCGTCGCTCGATCCGGCCGCGATCGACGACGATCTGTGGCACCTGGTCGAGCACGAGCCGCGGCTGATGCCGCACCTGCACCTCTCGCTGCAGGCGGCCGCCGACCTGGTGCTCAAGCGGATGAAGCGGCGGCATTCGGTGCAGGATGCGGCGGCGGTGATCCGGCGCGCGCGCCGCCTGCGGCCCGGCATCGGCATCGGCGCCGACCTGATCGCAGGGTTTCCCACCGAGGACGCGGCGCTGTTCGAGCAGACGCTGGCCTTCGTGCGCGAGCATGCGGTGCCGTACCTGCATGTCTTCCCGTACAGCGAACGCCCCGGCACGCCCGCCGCACGGATGCCGGCGATCCCGGTCGACGAGCGTCGCCGGCGTGCGCAGCGGTTGCGCGAGGCAGGACGCGAGGCGGCGCGCGCCTTCCATGCCGGCCTGCTCGGGCAGCAGATCGCGGTGGTGCTGGAAGCGGGCGGCCGAGGCCATTCCGAGCATTTCGCGCCGGTGCGCCTGCAGGGTCCGCCGGCGGCGTGCGTCGGCGCCGTGATCGCCGCCCGCGTCTTAGGTGTCGTCGAGGACGGCCTGCTGGCGGAGCCGACCTGAATATGCCCCAAAGAATGGGGGTCTGGGGCCTCCACTGCTCCAAGACGGGCCCCCAGCGGGCTCAGGGCAGAGCCCTGACCTTGCGATGTTCCGGAGACTGCTAAGATGGCGCTGGGCTTTTTCGGCCGGCTCAAGGAAGGCCTGTCGCGCAGCACGCAGAAGCTCGGCGGCAACCTCGCGGCCGTGTTCAACCGGCGCCGGCTCGATGAGGCCGCACTCGAGGAGCTCGAGGAGCTGCTGATCGCGGCCGACCTCGGGCCCGCGGTCGCCGGACGCGTGATCGACGAGTTCCGCCGTACCCGGTTCGGTAACGAGGTCACCGACGAGGAGGTGCGCGTGGCCCTCTCCGCCGAAATCGCGCGCGTGCTCGAGCCGGTGGCGATCGGGTTCGTGCCGGACCCGGCGCACAAGCCGCATGTGGTGCTGGTGGTCGGCGTCAACGGCACCGGCAAGACCACCACCATCGGCAAGATGGCGCTGCAGTACCGGCGTGAGGGCCTGCGGACGATCCTGGTGGCGGGCGACACCTTCCGCGCCGCCGCTGTCGAGCAGCTGCAGATCTGGGGCGAGCGGGTCGGGGCACCGGTGATCGCGGGGGCGCCGAACGCGGACGCCGCCGGCCTCGCCTACCAGGCCTTCGAGCGCGCCCGCGAGCAGGGCGCGGACCTGCTGCTGATCGATACCGCCGGGCGCCTGCACAACAAGGGCGCGCTGATGGAGGAGCTCGCCAAGATCATCCGCGTGCTGCGCAAGTTCGACCAGACCGCGCCGCATTCGGTGCTGCTGGTGCTCGATGCGACCACCGGCCAGAACGCCATCGAGCAGGTGCGGGTGTTCAAGGAGATGGTGAATGTCAGCGGCCTGATCGTGACCAAGCTCGACGGCAGCGCCCGCGGCGGCATCGTGGTGGCGCTGGCCGAGGCCTTCGGCCTGCCGATGCACGCGGTCGGCGTCGGCGAGAAGGCCGAGGATTTGCGTCCGTTCCGCGCGGCCGATTTCGCCCGCGGGCTGGTCGGCGATAGCGTGCGGCTGACAGAACCACAGAAACCTGAGCAGGCGGAGACCTGAGCCATGCGCGCCATCGGCTACCAGCATCCCGGCCCGATTTCGGCGGCGGCGTCGCTGTGCGACATCGAGCTGCCGCGGCCGACGGCGTCCGGGCACGACCTGCTGGTGCGGGTCCGCGCGGTCTCGGTGAACCCGGTCGACGTCAAGATCAGGGCCTCGGCCAGCCCGGAGGCCGGCGGCTGGAAGGTGCTCGGCTGGGACGCCGCCGGCACGGTGATCGAGGCCGGCCTGCAGACCATGCGCTTCAAGACCGGTGACGAGGTGTACTATGCGGGCGCGATCGGCCGCTCCGGCACCAATGCCGAATATCATCTGGTCGATGAGCGCATCGTCGGCCGCAAGCCCGCCTCGCTCGATTTCGCCGAGGCGGCGGCGCTGCCGCTGACCGCGATCACTGCCTGGGAGACCCTGTTCGACCGGCTGGAGGTCCGTCGGCCGGTGCCGGGCGGCGCTCCGGTGCTGCTGGTCATCGGCGGCGCCGGTGGGGTGGGGTCGATCGCGATCCAGCTCGCCCGCGTCCTGACCGGCCTGACTGTTGTGGCCACCGCATCGCGGCCGGAGACGATCCGGTGGGCCTGCGGGCTCGGGGCCAACCATGTGATCAATCATCGCGAGAAGCTGGCGCCGCAGATCGCCGAACTTGGCCTGGGTGCGCCCTCCTTCGTGTTCTCGACCACCAACACCGGCGAGCACGTGGCCGACATCGCGTCGCTGATCGCGCCGCAGGGCCGCTTCGCGCTGATCGACGATCCGGGCTCGCTCGACATCGTGCCGTTCAAGCGCAAGAGCGTGTCGATCCACTGGGAGCTGATGTTCACCCGCTCGATCTACGACACGCCCGACCTCGAGCAGCAGGGCAGCCTGCTGCACGAGGTGGCGCGCCTGGTCGACCAGGGGCGACTGCGTACTACGTTATACCAGCAGTCGGGCACGCAGCACCTCGGCACCATCAACGCTGCCAACCTGAAGCGCGCGCACGAGCTTCTTGAAAGTGGCCGCTCGATTGGAAAGATCGTGCTGGCAGGCTTCGAACTCGGCTGACAAGGAAGCGCACATGGTCAAGGGCTGGCTGATCGAGAAGACCACCACAGGCACGTCGGCGGCACTCGCCAGCCTCGACGAGGCCGACCTGCCGGACGGCGACGTCACCGTCGCGGTCGCGTTCTCCTCGATGAACTACAAGGATGCGCTGGCGCTCACCGGCGCCGGTCCGGTGGTGCGGACATTCCCGATGGTGCCGGGGGTCGATCTGGCCGGGATCGTGCTGGACAGCACGCGTGCCGGGATCGCGCCGGGCGACCGGGTGATCCTCAACGGCACCGGCATCGGCGAGACGCGCTGGGGAGGCCTCGCGCAGAAGGCGCGGGTGCAGGGCGAGTGGCTGGTCCCGCTGCCGCACACATTCTCTATGGCGCAGGCGATGGCGGTCGGCACCGCCGGCTTCACCGCCATGCTGTGCGTGATCGCCCTCGAACGGCACGGCGTCCGGCCGGGCGACGGCGAGATCCTGGTCACCGGCGCTGCCGGCGGCGTCGGCAGCGTCGCCCTCGCGCTGCTCGGCCGGCTCGGCTACCGGACGGTCGCCTGCACCGGCCGCGTGGCCGAGGCTGCCTACCTGGAGCGTCTCGGCGCCGGCGCGGTCATCGACCGGGCGACCCTGTCCGCACCCGGCAAGCCGTTGCAGACCGAGCGCTGGACGGCCGCGATCGATACCGTCGGCAGCCACACGCTGGCCAATGTCTGTGCCGGGCTGCGCAGAGGCGGCATCGTGGCGGCTTGCGGCATGGCGCAGGGGCTGGATTTTCCCGCCTCGGTGGCGCCGTTCATCCTGCGCAACGTGACGCTCGCCGGCATCGACAGCGTGAAGAGGCCGATCGCGGACCGCCTTGAAGCCTGGGACCGGCTGGCGCGCGACCTCGATCCCGCGCTGCTCGACGCCATGACCACGACGCATGCGCTGGAGGACGCGCGAACTGTCGCCGAGACAATGTTGCGTGGAGCGGTGCGCGGCCGGGTGGTCGTCGATGTCAACCGGTGAGCCGGATCAGCTGTTCCGCTCGCCGGCGCCGGGCTTCATGACGCCGAGTCCGGTATTGCCCTCATCGGTGAGCGTGCGGCTCAGCATCCATTCGTCCGCTTCGCGCTGCGTGTCGAAGACGCCGAGGACATCGTCGAGCGACCGGCCGCCGATGTCCCGCACCGCGAACCGGCCATCGGCCTGTTGAACCACCTCGAGCATTGCCAAGTGTCTCCCGAACCGAGCGAGTGTGCCATGCAGATACCGGACAAACCGCTGCCGGACAACAACACCGGATTTTCGAGCTTCGACGTGACGGCGCTGGCCGCCGGCTTTCCCCAGACCGCGCAGACCCTGCTGCTCGACCGCTACCTGGTCGATCGCGAGAGTGCCAGCGCGCGGCTGTTCCGGGTCTATCGCGGGACGCCGCCGCACTACCACGTGCATAGCGACGAGTATCTCTACGTGCTGTCCGGGCGGGGGACGTTCTGGATGGGCCAGGCTGCCAACCAGGCCGAGTTCGGCCCCGGCACGCTGCTGTTCTTCGAGCGCGGCACGGTGCATGCGCTGCCCGACATCCTGCAGCCGCCGGTGGTGTTCCTGTCGTTCGACGCGCCGCGCCGCGACCCGAAGGACATCGTCTTCGTCAATCCGGAGGATGGCACGCCCGAAGGCTTCATCGAGCGGCAGCCGTAGGCTCGGCTGCCTACTGTACTGGGATCGACAGGCTCATGCCGCCGCCGGTGGAGTGGCGGTTGTTGTGGTCGGCATCGATCGACGACCCGGAAGCGTAGCCGTCGCCGGCGACATGCGCCTGCGGGTTGAACAGATCAGGGGCCACGCTGGGAGATGCCTGCGCCTCGAGCGCGTCGCTGCTCGGACCGGGGGCGGAGACATCGAGATCCGGCAGCGGCGCCGGCCGCAGCACCTCGGCATGCGCCTGCACCACCAGCCCGTTGGAGAGGGCCACGTTGTCCAGCGGGATCGCGCTGACGGTGCGCGGAGCCGGTTCCTGGCCCTCGGCGGCGCGAACGGCGGCGATCGGCAACAGGCAGGCGGCGGCCAGCAGCATGCCGGCCAGGCGGACCGGGTGGCGTTCGAGCATCGATGGGTGCCCTCTTCTCATCGCGTCGTCATCAGGGAGTGGGCGTGCAGGGGGTCGGCACGATCAGGCAGGCCGGGGAGCGAGACGTCACCGCGCGGGTCGGACGCGGGATTGCCGTAGGGTGCCTGCAACGGACCGCTGCCGGCATCGGCCCAGGCTTCAAGCGCCCAGCGCACGGTCGGGAAGGCGAGGTCGCTCCAGGGAATATCGGACCAGCCGAACAGGCCGACCTCCAGGCTTTCCTCGCCGGCCGCAAAGACCGGACGGCCGTCCTCGACGAAGCGTCCGCGATAGATGATCTGGATCTGGCCGATCCGGCTGATGCTGAACAGCGCCAGGATGCCGTCGGTCTCGATGACCGCGCCGGCCTCCTCCTGCACCTCGCGACGCGCACCCTCCTCGGCGGTCTCGCCGAGTTCCATGTAGCCGGCCGGCAAGGTCCAGTAGCCGCGCCGCGGCTCGATCGCGCGTCGGCACAGCAGCACGCGGCCGTCATGCGAGACCACCGCGCCCACCACGGGCTTCGGGTTCTCGTAGAAGACGTGACCGCAATCGAGGCAGGAGACCCGCTCGCGATGGTCGCCGTCCGGCACGCGACGGGAGAAACGTGACATCGAGCGAACGTGAACGGATCAGCCCGTCACATCAAACGATTTTCCCGCAACGACATAAACCGTTACCGAACTTGAACCGTGCAACTGATCGGTCGGGTGGCTCAGGCCATGCGGTCGAGCAGGCTGCCACGCCGCGCGGTCGGGTCCGGCTGCGCCGGGCGCTGGCCGGCAGGCGCCATCGGCTGTGCGCCGGCAAGCTGCACGGTGCGCGTGGTGGCGGCCCCGGCCGCGGCACCCGGGGAGGCGGCCGGTCGCGACGCCGAGAAGGCCGAAAGGCTGCTGGGGCTGATCATCGTGCGACCATCGGCCCGCGCTGGTTAAGGAGCGGTAAAGGCGGCACAGGAAAACCAGACGCAGCGCGACTGATCCTCAGCGCGGCAGCACGATGCCGGCCAGCGCGTCCAGCGCCTGGATGCCCGGCAGGATCTTGCCTTCCAGCCATTCCAGGAAGGCGCCCCCCGCCGTCGAGACATAGGACATCTTGTCCATCACCCCGGCCTGGCGCAGCGCCGACACGGTATCGCCGCCGCCGGCCACCGAGCGCAGCGTGCCGGCCTCGGTGAGGGACGCGACCACCTGCGCCAGCGCGTTGGTGCCGGCGTTGAACGGCGGCGTCTCGAAGGCGCCCATCGGGCCGTTCCAGACCAGGGTCCGCAACCCGCCGAGCCGCCGGCTCAGCAGCGCCACCGTCTCCGGCCCGCAATCGAGGATCAGCGCATCCGCCGACACCTCGGCGATCGGCACCGTCCGGGTCGCGGCGTGGGCCTTGAACTCGGTCGCGGTGACGGCGTCGATCGGCAGCAAAATCTCGCAGCCCCGGGTGCGCGCCTGCTCCAGGATCGCGCGCGCGGTGTCGTGCATGCCCGGCTCCTGCAGCGAGCGCCCGACCTCGAGTCCCTGGGCGGCGAGGAAGGTGTTGGCCATCGCGCCGCCGATGATCAGCACGTCCACCTTCCCAAGGATGTTGCCGATCAGGTCGAGCTTGGTGGAGACCTTGGCACCACCGACGATGGCGCCGACCGGCCGCTCGGGATGCTCCAGCGCCAGGGTCAGCGCCGTCAGCTCGGCCTGCATCAGCCGGCCGGCATGCGCCGGCAGGTGGCGCGCCACCCCCTCGGTGCTGGCATGCGCCCGGTGCGCCGCCGAAAAGGCGTCGTTGACGTAGATGTCGGCGAGCGACGCCAATGCGCGCGCCATCTCCGGATCGTTGGCCTCCTCGCCGGCGTGGTAGCGGGTGTTCTCCAGCACCAGGACCTCGCCGTCGTGCAGCGCCGCGACCGCCGCCTCGGCCTGCGGCCCGATGCAGTCGGCGGCGAAATGCACCGGATGGCCGAGCACGCCGGCCAGCGCCTCGCCGATCGGGGCCAGCGACATCGACGGCACCCGGACCCCCTTCGGGCGGTCGAAATGGCTGACCACGATGACCCTGGCACCCTGGTCGGCGAGTTCGCGGATCGTCGGCGTCAGCCGGTCGAGGCGGGTGAGGTCGGTGATCCGGCCGTCGCGCACCGGCACGTTGAGGTCGGCGCGCAGCAGCACCCGCTTGCCCTTGCAGTCGAGCCGGTCGATGGTCCGGAACGCGGCCTGCTTCTCCTCCGGAACAGCGGGAGTGGCAGGATCAGACGCCATCAGAGGCTGCCGAACACCGCGGCGGTGTCCGCCATGCGGTTCGAGAAGCCCCACTCGTTGTCGTACCAGCCGCACACCCGCACTAGCTTGCCGCCGTCGATGAGCGCGGTCTGCGTGGCATCGAACGAGCAGGATGCCACCACATGGTTGAAGTCGCTGCTGACGCAGGGGTCGGTGCTGTACACCACGATGCCCTTCAGCGCGCCCTCGGCGGCGTCGCGGAACAGGGTGTTCACCTCGGCCACGCTGCCCGGCACGGTGCGCGGCACGAAGTCGAGCGACACCAGCGAGACGTTCGGCGTCGGCACCCGGATCGCGGTGCCGTCCAGGCGGCCCTTGAGCTGCGGCAGCACCAGGCCGACGGCGCGGGCGGCGCCGGTGCTGGTCGGGATGATGTTCATCGCCGCCGCCCGGGCGCGGTGCGGGTCCTTGTGCAGCGTGTCGACCGTGCGCTGGTCGCCGGTGTAGCTGTGGATGGTCACCATGTAGCCGCGCTCGATGCCGAACGCGTCATCCAGCACCTTGGCCATCGGCGCCAGGCAGTTGGTGGTGCACGACGCATTGGAGATGACCGTCATCTCGCGGGTGATGGTGTCGTGGTTGACGCCGAACACGATGGTGGCGTCCACCCCGTCCGCCGGCGCCGAGACCAGCACCTTGCGCGCACCCGCGGCGATGAGCTGCGCCGCGGCCTCCTTCTTGGTGAACAGGCCGGTGCATTCCATCGCCACGTCGACGCCCTGGTACGGCACCTTCAGCGGGTCGCGCTCGGCCGACACCTTGATCGGGCCGTAGGTGCGCCCCTGCGCCTCGATGGTGATGGTGTCGCCCTCGGCCGTGACCCGGCCCGGAAAGCGGCCATGCACGCTGTCGTAGCGCAGCAGGTGGGCGTTGTCCGCGACCGACCCGAGGTCGTTGATCGCGACCACCTCCACATCGGTGCGGGCGCTCTCGACGATGCCGCGCAGCACCAGACGGCCGATCCGTCCGAAACCGTTGATGGCAACCTTCACGGGCATTGCATTGAACCTTTCACTGCTGGTCGAACTGGACTGGGTCGACGCTCTGTGTCCTGCGGCCATCCGGCCGTCCGGACGCCCTCAGCCGGCGATGCACGCGCTCTGCCACCGCCTCCGGGGTGATGCCGAACTGCCGGTAGAGCTCATCCGCCGGCGCCGCGATGCCGAACTCGTCCATGCCGATGAAGACGCCGTCCGCCCCGAGCCAGCGTTCCCAGCCGAAGCCGGACGCGGCCTCGATGCCGATCCGCGGCGCCGTGCCCAGGATCGCGTCACGATAGGCCGGGCCCTGGCGAGAGAACAGCTCCCAGCAGGGCAGCGAGACGACGGCGGCCGCGATCTGCCGGCGCGCGAGGCGCAGCCGGGCAGCCAGCGCCACGGCCAGCTCCGGTCCGGTCGCAATCAAGGTCACGTCCCGGCGCGCGGCATGCGCTGCGGCCGGCCTGCCGGTGTCGCGCATGTCGGCCTCCGCCACCACGTAGCCGCCGCGCCCGCAGGCATTGCCGGCGCCGCGTCGCGGCGTCGCCGGTGGCGGGATGTGCGCCGGCACCGCGATCACGCTCGGTCCGTCGGTGCGGTGCAAGGCGAGATCCCAGCATTCCATCAGCTCGATCGTGTCGGCGGGACGGAACACCGCCACGTTCGGCATCGCGCGCAGGCTGGCCAGCTGCTCCACCGGTTGCCAGGCGGCGCCATCCTCGCCCAGCGCCAGCCCGTCATCGGTCAGCAGGTGGATGACCTGCCGACGCATCAGCGCGCCGAGCCGGAGCGCCGGGCGCATGCGATCCACCGAGATGAAGGAGGCGGTGCCGCAGGCGATCAGGCCGCCATGCAGCGCCACCCCGTTGAGCAGCGCCGCCATCGCATGCTCCTGGGTGCCGAAACACAGGCTGCGGCCGATCTGCAGGCCCGGCTCGGCGCGCTGGCCGCCCGGCGCCGAGGAGACACCGACGAATTCCGGCAGCAGGTCGAGCAGGGCATCGACCGCGCCGCGGGCCGAACCGGGGCAGGGAGCGAGGCAAGCAGGGTCGGGGGCGCGCTCCTCCAGCAGCCTGAAGCTGCTGCGCCAGTCGCGTCGCCAGTGCGGCGGCAGCTGCCCGGCGATGACCCGGTCGAACTCGTCGCGCTGGCGGTGCCGCACCAGGCGCTTGAGCCAGCTTCGCCGCGCCGTCGCCCCGCGGCTGCCGCACTCGCGCCAGGCGCGGGGTGCCAGCGGCATCTCGAAGGGCTCGCAGGCCGCGGCTGCCCCCCGGCCTGCATGCCCCCGGCCCGCATGCCCCCGGCCTGCAAGATCGTGCTGCACCCGGCAGGCGATCAGGTTCGGCCGCCGGCTGCGCATCGCACCCGCCAGCGCCTGGGCCAGCGCCTCCGGATCGTGCGCATCGACGCCGCGCACCGACCAGCCGCAGGCGGCAAAGCGCGCCATCGGGCCGCCGGTCTCGCCGCCGGACGCACCGAGAGCATCCATCTCGAACAGCACGCACAGCCGGTCCAGACGGAGCTGGCCCGCGAGTGAAGCGGCTTCGAGGGCGACGCCTGCGGAAAGGTCCGTCTCGCAGGCCAGCACCCAGGTGCGATGATCGACCAGCGAGTGGCCGAAGCGGGCGGCCAGCAGCCGTTCGGCCAGCGCCATGCCGGCGCCGGTCGCGATCCCCTGGCCGGCCGGTCCGACCGCCATCTCGACCCCCGGATGCTGGCCGAAGCCGAACAGCGGTCCGTCCGGCGCAAGCTGATCGCCGGTCAGGCCGAGCAGGGCGCGCAGCAGGGGGGCAAAACGGGCGCCCGACACGACGAAGCGGTCGCGGTCCGGCCAGTGCGGATCGGCGGCATCGAACCTGAGAACGCGGCTCCAGAGCAGGCTCGCGGCCTCGACCATGGCGAGACCGGGCCCGGCATGGGCCTGCGGCTGCCGCGCGACAGCCAGCCGCAGGGCCGCCGCCAGGGCGCGCGCCGATGCTCCGGACGATCGGGCGATCCTGTCGCCGAACGCGTCGCCGACCTCGCTTGGCGTCTTCGAACGGTGCTCCAGGAGCAGGTCTGCATCCATGCGTGTCGTATAGTTGGCCCGCGCCACGCCCGGCAAGCCGGGCTCCGGTAGTTGGCCCGCGCCACCCCCGGCAAGCCGGGCTCCGGTAGTTGGCCCGCGCCACGCCCGGCAAGCCGGGGCCCTTGTGACGCGATGCGGCTTCCTGCAACGTCTGCCGCGACATGCCTTGCATCCAGCGTCCATGCGCACGCCTTCGCTTCCTGGCCGCCGGCCTGCTTGTGGCCAGCCTGCCGGCCCTGAGCCTGCTGGGAGGCTGCAAGCTGGTCGACCAGCGCACCTTCGACCGAAATGCCGGCCGCAAGCCGGTGGCGCATGCGCCGGCAGTGGCCAAGGCCGGTCCGCCGCCGGTGCCACCGCTGCTGGTGGTGCCGACCCGCCAGGCGCCGGACGACTGGCAGCCCCGCCTGAGCGCTGCGGTGCACGAGGCACTCGCCCGCAAGCCGAACGTGCTGTTCACCGTGCAGAGCATCGCCCGGGCCGAGCCAGGCGCCGATGCGCAGGCACAGGCAACCGCGCTGCGGGCGGTGATCGACAGCGAGGGCAGGGCGGTGGCGCAGGCCATCACCGCCGACGGCGCCTCGGCGCTGCAGGTCGAGATGAGCGCGTTCGCCGATCCGGCGGCCAAGGATGCCGAGGTCCGGGTGTTCGTCCGGTGAGCCGGTCCGGGTGAACGTCCCGGCCGCGCTGCCGCGCACTGGCGTCCAGCATGCGCTGCCGCGCACTGGCGTCCAGCATGCGCTGCCGCGCAATGCGGCGCTGTTGTCCGGTCTCGACATCGCGCGCCTACAGGGGGTCGAGATCGGCCCGCTCGACCGCCCCGTGGTGACGCCGGCGCAGGGCCGCATCCTCTATGTCGACCACGCCGACACCGAAACGCTGCGCGCCAAATATGCCGGCGATCCGGGCGTGCGGACCGCGGCGCTGGCCCCGGTCGGCCATGTCTGGGACCGCGGCGGCGCCGGGCTGGACGCATGGTGCGTGGCGTACGGGCCGGTCGACTACGTCGTGGCGGCGCATGTCGCCGAGCACGTGCCCGACCTGATCGGCTGGCTGCGCGCGCTGGCCCGGGCCTTGTCGCCCGGCGGGCAGATCAGGCTGGTATTGCCCGACCGGCGCTTCTGCTTCGACCACCACCGCGCCGAGAGCCGTCTTGCCGACCTGCTCGCGGCCGAGGTGGCCGGCTGCACGCGGCCGCCGCCGGCGCGTGTCGCGGACCAGTACCTGACCGTCGTGGCGGCGGACCCGGCTTGCATCTGGCGCGGCGAGGTGCCGCCGCCGCCGCCGGTCGATGCCGCGCGCTACCGCTGGGCGGAGGCCGCCTGCCGGGCTTCGCTGGCGCCGGGAGCGTACGAGGACGTGCATTGCTGGGTGGTGACGCCACGCAGCTTCTGCCTGCTGCTCGCCGACCTGGCGGCGTTCGGCGTGCTCGCCTTGCGCTGCAGCCTGTTCCGCGACACCCAGCCGGACGGGCTGGACTTCATCGTCGGGCTGGCGCCATGCGACGACCGGGGGGTGGCTGCGTCGAGCTGGCGGGACGCAGCCGCGCAGTCGGTGGCAGCGCCGCGCGCCGCGAATTCCGTCTCGGGTGCGTATCGGCTCGGCGCGCGGATCGGCCGCTCGCTGCCGCGGCTGGGCCGCCCGCTGCCGCCGCCGCTGCGCCGCCTGCTGGCCGGACTGGCAGACGGCGCCGCGAAGACCTGACTACTGACGCAGCGGCGACGGGCCGAGCTCGTCCATCAGCTGGCCCATGCGGGCATAGGCCTTGTTGCGGTAGGCGATCAGGCCGGCGAGCTGCTCCGGGGTGAACTTGCCGGTCAGGCCCTCGCCGCTCTTGGTGCCGAACTTGCCTTCCGCCACCAGCGACTTCAGGATCTCGGGGGTGGCGAAGCGGTCGCCGAACGCATCCTCGAAGGTCTTGAAGCAGTTCGCATAGACGTCGAGTCCCGCCATGTCGGCGATCGCGAACGGACCGAAAAACGCGAGCCGGAAGCCGAACGTGGTGGAGACGATGGTATCGACATCCTCGGGGGAGGCGATGCCCTCCTCGACGATCGACATCGCCTCCTTGAGCAGCACGTATTGCAGCCGGTTGAGCACGAAGCCCGGCGTGTCGGCGACCTCGGCGCCACGGCGCCCGGCACGCGCCAGCATGTCCTTCACCACCGGCACGATGGCAGGATCGGTGGCCTTGCCGGAGACCAGCTCCACGCCCGGGATGAACGGCGCCGGGTTGCTGAAATGCACCGTCAGGAAGCGCTCGGGATGGGTCACCGCGGGGGCCAGCGTATGCACCGGCAAGGTCGAGGTGTTGGTGCCGATGATCGCCTCGGCGCGCGCCGCGGCACAGATCCGGTGCAGCACCTCGTGCTTGATCGCGGGTATTTCCGGCACCGCCTCTTCAATGAAATCGACGCCGGCGACGGCCGCCTCGATCGAGTCCGCCGCCGCCAGGTTGGCGCGGATCGTCTGCGTGGCGCCCCTGGGGAACAGGCCCTGCTCCTCGAACTGCGCACTCTCCTTGAGCAGGCGTTCAAGTGCCGCATGCGTCGCCGAGGCCGAGACGTCGGCCAGCGTCACCTGCATGCCGGCGAGTGCGAGCGACTGCGCGATGCCGCCGCCCATGTAGCCGGCACCGACCACGGCGACGGTGTTGATCTTCTCAATCATGGCCTGTCCCTGTCATTCGCAGTTGTTGGCGCGCGTTCCGGCTTCCATGAGCACCTCCCTGAGGGCGCTGATATCGTGGGCGAACCGGCCCAGAAACAGCCCGTCGACCGCACCGTCCAGCCTGGACAGCAGGCCGGGCCCGGCGCTGCCACCATAGATCAGGCGCGCATTCCTGTTGGCTTCGAGATGCCGGCGCAGACCCTGCGCCACCGCGCGGATGTAGGGTGCGCCGGCTGGCTCGGGTGCGCCGATCGCCCAGACCGGCTCGTAGGCGATGACGACCTCGCTGTCGGCGGGGATGCCGTCGAGCGCCGCGTCGATCTGCACCGCACAGGCGGCGATGGCCTCCTCCGGGCCAGCCTCGACGACCTCGCCGACGCACAGCACCGGGATGAGCCCGGCGCGCACGCTGGCCTTCACCTTCAGCGCCACATCCGCGTCGGTCTCGCCGAACAGCGCGCGCCGCTCCGCGTGCCCGATCTCGACATAGGAGCAGCCGGCCTCGACCAGCATCGGCGCCGACACCTCGCCGGTATAGGCGCCGGCATCCTCCCAGAACACGTCCTGCGCCCCCACCGCGACACCGACGCCATCGAGGACCTGCACCGCATCGCCGATCGACAGGAAGCTTGGGATCACGAACAGCTCGAACGGCATGAGGGGCAGCGATCGCATCATCGCCGCAAGCTCGGTCATCCAGGCCCGCGTGCGCGCCAGCCCCATGTACATCTTGAGGCTGACGCCGATGAGCGGCCCGGCTTGCGCCATCACGCCTTAGCCATCGTCTTCCGGGAGCCGGTCGAGCACCGCGCGCGCCGCCATGGCAAGCGAGACCGCGCCGGCATCCGGGTGCCCCTTCGACCGTTCCGCCAGCGGCCGCGCCCGCCCGAGCCGCGGCACCAGGTCCGCGGTCCGCTTGGCCGCCTCGGTCGCGGCCTCGGCCGCCGCCATCCAGGCTTCGCGGAGCGAAGCGCCCTTCGACACCGCGGCCTCGAGCGCGCGGGCGAACGGGTCGAGCGCATCCACCAGCGTCTTGTCGCCCGGCTTGGCACCCCCGAGGCGGGTCACGCCGGCCAGCGCCGCGAGAGCGCCGGCGGCCAGGCGCTTTGCATCGATGGCGGCATCGTCGCTGAGCGATTGGCTCCAGGACCGCAGGCCGACGCCCCAGATCGCGCCCGAGGTGCCCCCGGCGCGATCCGCCCAGGCATCGGCGGCGGCGGCCAGCACGCTCGACGCGCCGGCGCCGGCTGCTGACGCTGCCTTTGCCGCGGCGGCGGCGGCGGCCGAGCCGCGCGCCATGCCCTGGCCGTGATCGCCGTCGCCGGCCTGCGCATCGATCCGGCCGAGCTCCGGCTCGGCGTCGCGCAGGATGTCGGCGAGATGCGCCATCACGCCGGCGATGCAGCGTCCGCCGGCGTGGCCCTCGGGGCCGGCCTGCGGCCAGCTTTCGGCTGCGGCGAGTGTCTCGTTCGCGACCGGTGCCGGTTCGGCCTCGATGGTGGCGCCGCGTCGCAGCACCGCCGTGGCGCAGGGTGCCAGCCAGCAGGCCTCCAGCTCGTCGTCGAGCCAGGTCAGCGTGAGCGAGCAGCCTTCCATGTCCAGGCTGGTGACGAACTCGCCGACCTCGGGCGCCACCACGACCAGGCCCGCATCGCGCAGCCGGGCGCCGACCGCGGCCCACAGCACGAACAATTCCTCGTACTTGGTGCTGCCGAGACCGTTCAGGATCGCCGCCACCCGGGAGCCGCCACCGGTCGCGCTGCCATGGGGCGCCTCCGACAGCAGGCGGTCGACCAGGAGTGCGGCGAGATCGGCGGCCGGCATGATCGGCAGCTCGTCGATGCCGGGCTCGCCATGGATGCCGAGCCCGATTGCCATCCGCCCGTCCGGCACCGAGAATAGCGGCGCCTTGGCACCCGGCAGCGTGCAGCCGCCGAACGCGACCCCGAACGACCGCGTGCGTGCGTTGGCGAGGCGGGCTAGACGCTCGACCTCGTCGAGCGACTTGCCGGCTTCCGCCGCTGCGCCCGCGATCTTGAAGACAGCGAGGTCGCCGGCGACGCCACGCCTGCGCTCGTGCTCGGCGGCGGACGCGCTGGCCACGTCGTCGCTGACCGCCAGCACCCGCACGTCGATGCCGTCGCCGCGCAGCCGCTCGGCGGCGAGGCCGAAATTCAGCACGTCGCCGGCATAGTTGCCGAAGCCGAGCAGGATGCCGCCGCCACGATGCGCGCGCACGCCGATGTCGCGGATCGCCCGCGTCGAGGGCGACGCGAACACGTCGCCGGCGACCGCGGCGTCCGCCAGGCCCGGACCCACATAACCGGCAAAGGCCGGGTAGTGGCCGCTGCCGCCGCCGATGACCAGGGCCACCTTGCCGTCCGGGGTAGCGGTCGAGCGCACCACCCCGTCCGGCACCGCGCGCACGAACTGCGCGAACACGTCGCAGTAGCCCGCGAGTGCGGTGGCCGCGAACGCCGAGGGATCGTCATGCAGATGGGTCATGGTGTGCTCAGGTCGGCGCTATCGACTTCGGCAGGATGCGGCGGAGGTATTCGCGGTTGCTGGCGCACACGCTGAGCCCGTCGCCGCCATAATGCTCGACGCAGAACGCGCCGCGGAAGCCATGCGCGATCGCGGCTTTGACCGCCACCCGGTAGCTGATCAGCCCGAGTTCCAGCGGCGCCGGCGAGGTGGCGATGAAGCCCTCGGCCTCGACCTCGTCGCGGAAGTAGTTCTTGGCGTGCCAGTACTTCACAAAGGGCATGGTCTTCTCGACCATCGACTGCCAGCGCTCGATCGGGCGGTGCAGCCGGATCAGGTTGCCGAGATCGGGGTTGAGGCCGACCGCCGGATGATCGATGTCGCGCAGGAACCGCACCGCGCCGTCGGCCGAGCCGACATAGGTGTCCTCGTACATCTCCAGCGCGATATCGACGCCGACGCTCTCGGCATGGCGGCCGAGCTCCTGGTAGCCCTGCACCGCACGCCGGTAGGTCGCCGGATCGTCCGGGTTCTTCACCCCGTCCACGGTCCAGAACCAGGTCACCGTTTTCTGCGCCTCGGTCAGCGGCCCGAACAGCCCGAAGCTCACATGCGCGGCCCCGATCTCGGCGGCCACGTCGAGCAGGCGATGGCTGTATTCGAGGTAGGCGGCGCCGTGCTCGGGATCGATGATGCTGCGGCGCGCGGTCGAGATCGCCGGGATGGTCAGGCCGGCATCCCTGAGCACAGCGAGGAACTCGCGTCGCCGGGAGGGTGCGAGGTCGGCGATGCGTATCCAGCTGTCGGTCGGATCGATCTCGGTGAAGCCGGCGCCGCTCACGTCCGACACCGTCTCGGCCCATTGCTCGGCGGACTGGTCCTGCACCGAGCTGCCATCCGGCAGGATGTTGGCATACTGGATCATCGCGGCCGCGATCGGCCAGTTCAGGTTGGTGAGCGTCGGCGACGTGTCCGTGGGCGACGGCGTTGCGGGCATCGTCATGGTCCTCCCGAATTCAGGCTGCGGTTCGCATCTCGTTTTGGGCTGGAAGCGCCGGCCGGCAGAGCTGCTGGTCTAGACAGCGCTACCATAAGCGTCCAGTCACGATTCCCGGCCCGGACTACCGGCCCCAGCGCAGGACCAGCGGATCCAGCCGCCGGGCGATCTCGATCAGGCCGGCCCGGGTCTGCGGGTGCAACGAACGCAGCGGCAGGCGCGGTGCCTCGCAGGCGATCACGCCACCCTCGCGCATCAGCGCCTTCGCCGCCAGCAGGCCGCATTGCCGGTTCTCGTAGTTGATCAGCGGCAGCCAGCGCTCGTAGCCGGCGATGGCGGCATCCCGGCGTCCGGCCAGGAAGTCGTGCACGATGGCGCCGATCGCGTCCGGGAAACCAGCCCCGGTCATGCTGCCGGTGGCGCCCGCGTCGAGATCGGCGAGCAGGGTGATCGCCTCCTCGCCGTCCCAGGGTCCTACGACCGCCTCGCCGCCGAGGGCGATCAGCTCGCGCAGCTTGCTGGCCGCCTGCGCGGTCTCGATCTTGAAGTAGGAGACGTGGTCGATCTCGCGCGCCATGCGGGCCAGCAAAGCCGCCGATAACGCGGTGCCGCTGACCGGCGCGTCCTGGATCATGATCGGAATGCGGGTAGCATCCGACAACACCCGGAAGAACGCCTCGATGCCGGCCTCCGGCACCCGGATGGTGGCGCCGTGATAGGGCGGCATCACCATCACCATCGCGGCCCCCAGCGCCTGCGCCTCGCGCGATCGCTCGGCGCAGATCTGCTGCGAGAAATGCGTCGTGGTGACGATCACCGGCACGCGTCCGCGCACATGCTCGAGGATGGTGCGCGTCAGCAGGGCGCGCTCGTCGTCGGACAGCACGAACTGCTCGGAGAAGTTGGCGAGGATGCACAGCCCGTCCGAGCCCGCGTCGAGCATAAAGTCGGTGCAGCGGCGCTGCCCGTCGAGGTCCAGCCGACCGGCCTCGTCGAAGATCGTCGGCATGACCGGGAAGACGCCGCGATAGGCAATCTTGTCGAATGTCGTCACAGTCACATCACCGCGCCGAGCTGCCACGGCACGAACTCGTTGCTGCCATAGCCGAGATCCTCGCTCAGCGTGTGCTGGCCGGACGCCACCGCCAGGATGCTGCGGAAGATGCGCTCGCCGGCCGCTGCGATGGTGTCGCTGCCGTCGATGATGCCGCCGGTATTGACGTCCATGTCCTCGGCCATGCGCTCGTACATCGGCGTGTTGGTGGCGATCTTGATGCAGGGCGCCGGCCGGAACCCCGACGTCGAGCCGCGCCCGGTGGTGAAGCAGATCACATTGCAGCCGCCGGCGACCTGGCCGGTCACCGCGACCGGATCGTAGCCGGGCGTGTCCATGAACACGAAGCCATGCGACGTGATCGGCTCGGCATATTCATACACCGCCTCCAGCCGGGCGGTGCCGCTCTTGGCCACAGCACCCAGCGACTTCTCCAAGATGGTGGTGAGACCCCCCGCCTTGTTGCCGTGCGAGGGATTGTTGTTGAGCTCGGCTTGGTGGCGCTGCGCGTACTCGCGCCACCAGTCGATGCGCGCGAGCAGCTTCTCTGCGACCTCGGGACGCGCCGCGCGACGGGTCAGCAGGTGCTCGGCGCCGTAGATCTCCGGTGTCTCGGCCAGCACGGTGGTGCCGCCATGCCGCACCAGCAGGTCGGAGGCAAAGCCGAGCGCCGGATTGGCCGAGATGCCGGAATAGCCGTCCGAGCCGCCGCATTCGAGCGCCAGCACCAGGGCACTGGCCGGTTGCGGGGTGCGTTGCACGGCCCCCACCACCGGCAGCATCTCCTGCAGGATCGCGATCGCCGCCTCGATGGTGCGCCGGGTGCCGCCGGTCTCCTGGATCGTCATGGTGCGCAGCGTCGCGCCCTCCACCAGCCCGTGCGCCTGCATCAGGGCCGGGATCTGGTTGGTCTCGCAGCCGAGCCCGATCATCAGCACGCCGCCGACATTGGGGTTGGTGGCGTAGCCGGCGATGGTGCGGGTCAGGAACCGGTAGCCCTCGGTCTGCGTGTTGAGCGCGCAGCCGCCGCCATGCGTGAGCGCGATCACCCCGTCCACGCTCTCGAACCCGTCCAGGGCCCCCCTCTGGTTGAAGTGCTGCGCCACCGCCTGGCAGACGGTCGCCGAGCAGTTCACCGACGAGATCACCGCGATGAAGTTGCGGGTGCCGACGCGGCCATCCGGCCGCAGATAGCCCTGGAAGCGGGCTTGCTCGGCCTCGGGCAGCAGCTCGGGGGCCGCCGCATCGACGCAGAACTCGTGCGTCAGCGAGAGGTCGCTCATCGCCATGTTGGCGGTGTGGACATGGTCTCCCGCTGCGATCGGCGCGGTCGCGAAGCCGATCACCTGGCCGTATTTGCGCACCGGCTGCCCCGCCTCGATGGCCTGCAGCGCCACCTTGTGCCCACGCGGGACCGGCATCCTTATGGCGAGCCCTGCCGGTGCCAGCCGCTCGCCGTCCGCCAGCGGTCGCCGCGCCACCGCGACATTATCGCGCTCGTGCAGCAGGGTGATGGCGGGGACGACACGATCCATGGCTCGGCAGGTTCCAGGTACCGGGGGGAAGTTATTCCCCCCGACCGGCGGGTGCAATCCGGCGGCATCGGCCGGCGCCCGCGGCCGCCCCGCCCGATCAGCGGAACAGCCCGGACTGCGCCTTCACCTCGGCGTCCCCGGTCTTCTCGAGCAGTGTTTTCTCGCCGGAGGAGAGGTTCCTGACGGCATCCGCCTGCGACTTGATCACGTCGTTCTCTGCGGATTGCTTCTGCAGGTCACGGTCGATGAACTCGTTCTCGCGAGCCACACGCGCCTTTGCCGCCTGCAGCCGAAGCAGCTTCTCCTGCACGTCGATGGCACGAAGCTGGTCCTGGTAGCCCTGGTCGCGGGCCTTGTCGGCATGTGCGTCGGCGAGGCGCGCGCGCTCGCGCTCGGCCGCGGCGGCAACCCGGGCCCGCTCGATGCCGGCCTGATGTTGCTGGGCCTGTTCCACCGCGGCCTGCTGCGCGAGTGCGGCGTCACGCTCCGCCGCCTCCTGCTGTTGCTGCGCCGCATAGACGGCGTCGATCTGTCCTGCGCTGACCTGGCGGGCGCATGCCGGTCCGAGCGGCGCCATCACCAGCAGAAGTGCGAATGAGCGTTTCATCGCGGGGGCTCAGGCCTTCTTGAGGACCGGGCAGGTCGTGTTGGCCTGGATCCGGGTCGTCGTCGGCGTGGTCTCGATCATGATCGCATGGCCTGGCATGTACTCGCAGGCCGCGCCGACCTGGGTCGAGCTGTAGGTCTGGCCATGGTCCACGTAGGTCAGCGAGACACCATCCACCAGGATCGTACCCGGAACCAGCGAACCGGCACCGGCGCCG
The DNA here is from genome assembly GCF_965277665.1 of Lichenicoccus sp. Classification (GTDB taxonomy): domain Bacteria; phylum Pseudomonadota; class Alphaproteobacteria; order Acetobacterales; family Acetobacteraceae; genus Lichenicoccus. The sequence goes on along the minus strand of NZ_OZ255835.1, from coordinate 2,199,207 downwards.
ACGAGACCACCGCCCACGGCGCCGACCGTTCCCGACGCGAGAACGTTGTGACGGGCCAGACCGCCGCCGAGGAAGCCGCCGGCCGCGGCCCCCATCAGGCCGCCGATGATCTGCGCCGATTGCTGGTTGCGGGTGTTGTCGACCTGGACGCGGGCCGGGAGCACGGCCAGGATGTCGACCACATTGGCGGCCTGGCGCGAATTTACCTGGTCAGCGGTATAGACGTTCGCCTTGAGGTCCTCGCCGGGCGTCTCGCACGCCGACAAGGAAGTTGCGATAGCAAAACAAAAACCGGCACGGAAAATCCAGGAGGTGTTCATGGCGGTGAACTTCAATGAGGTTGTCGGGAAATGAATTTCGTTCGTGTATCGAACTGATGCGACCCTATTTGCGCTCGAAGTAAACTGTCACTAACAATTTGATGGTTAACGAAGAATTAGCGTTCGCGTGCTGGTCCCGGTTCGCGCCAGCGATGAACGGCGTCGCGTCTGCACCCTGGCGGCCAGGCTGGTCTGGCATCGAACTTGCTCCGCGATGCCGCACCGGCAGCCTGCCGCAACGGCCGAGCCCCGGAGGGAGCGCCCGATGTCGTCCAACAGCCGCCGCGTGCCGACCCTGGTCATCACCGGGGCGCATCCGCGCCTGATCAACGAGGATTTGGCCCCGACCGCGCCCGCGGGACGCACCTGGGGCGCCTTCAGCCTGTTCGCGATGTGGATGTCGGACGTGCATTCGGTTGGCGGCTACACCTTCGCCGCCAGCCTGTTCTTCCTCGGCCTGACCGGCTGGCAGGTGCTGATCTCGATGCTGGTCGGCATCCTCGCGGTCTATGGCCTGATGAACCTGATCGGGCGCCCCTCGCTCCGCTACGGCATCCCGTATCCGGTGGTGGCCCGCATCGCCTTCGGGGTCATGGGCGCCAACCTCGCCGCCGTGGTGCGCGGCATCGTCGGCATCGTCTGGTACGGCGCGCAGACCTATTTCGCGTCCAAGGCGGTCGAGGTGCTGGTGGTCACGCTGGTCCCGTCATCGGCCAGGCTCACCCACGACAGCATCATCGGGCTTTCGACGCTCGCCTGGGGCAGCTTCCTGTTCATGTGGCTGTTCCAGCTGGTGATCTTCCTCAGCGGCATGCAGCGCATCCGCCGCTTCATCGATTTCTGCGGGCCGGTGGTCTATGTGGTGATGATGGCGCTCGCCGCCTGGATGCTCTGGCAGACCGGCTTCTCCAGCCTCGCGCTGCCACTCAGGCCGCCGGCCGCGACAACCGCCGCCACCATCGGCACGATGGCGAACGCCGCCATGCTGATCGTCGCCTACTTCGCAGCCCTGCTACTGAACTTCGGCGACTTCGCCCGCTTCGGCCGCGACGAGGCGGCGATGCGGCGCGGCAACTTCCTCGGCCTGCCGGTCAACTTCCTGGTGTTCTCGGTCATCACGGTGATCGTCACCGCCGGCACTTTGCGCGTGTTCGGCACCGCGATCATGGACCCGGTGCTGATCGTGAGCCGCATCGGCAACCCGGTGGTGGTGGTGATCGGCTCGCTCACCTTCATCGTCGCCACCATGGGCATCAACATCGTGGCGAACTTCGTCTCGCCTGCCTACGACATCGCCAACCTGTATCCCCAGCGCATCAATTTCAGGCTTGGCGGCCTGATCACCTCGATCCTGTCGGTGCTGGCCTGCCCCTGGCTGTTCGTCGCCAGTCCGCAGGCGATCACCCTGTTCGTCAGCATCTTCGGCGCGGTGCTCGGGCCGATGTTCGGCATCATGGTCGCCGACTACTACCTGGTGCACCGCCAGCAGGTGGTGGTCGAGGACCTGTATACCCTGTCGCCCGACGGCGCGTTCTACTATGACCGCGGCTGGAACCGCCGGGCACTGGCGGCCCTCGGCATCGCCGGCCTGCTCTCGATCGGGCTCGCCCTGCTCGGCGCCCACGGGGTGATCCGCGATTGTGGTGCCTGGGGCTGGCTGATCGGCGCCGGTGCCGGGGCGCTGGTCTATCGCGGGCTGGCCGGCGGGCTGGTCATGCCGCCCGCGTCCGTGCGGTCAGGATGGCCCGGATCCGCGGCCGGCCGGTAGCAGCAATGCCCGCTGCGCCGGTGTTTCCGGCAGCGTCGGCAGGTAGCGCGGCTGCTGCCTGATCCGGGCCGCCGCCTCCCAGGCGGCGCCGAACTCCAGCAGGCGCTGCTCGGACCAGCGCGGCCCGATGAAGGAGAGCCCGATTGGCAGCCCGTCCACATCGCCCATCGGCACCGTCAGGTGCGGGTATCCCGCCACCGCCGGCAGCGTCGAGGCGCTGCCGCCGTCATGGTCGCCATTGACCAGGTCCACCACCCAGGCCGGACCGCCGGTGGGTGCCACCATGGCGTCGAGGTTGTTCTGCGCCTGCAGCTTGTCGAGCCCGTCGGCGCCGGCCATCCGGCGCGATTGCGATAAGGCCGTGCGGTAGCCCGCATCGTTCAGTCCCGCGGTTGCCTGGGCGCGGACCATCAGGTCCTGGTTGAACAGGCCGAGCTCGCGGTCATGCTGCGCCTCGTTCAGCGCGATCACGTCGGCCATCGTGCGTGTCGTCACCACCGGTGGCGTGCTCGCGAGGTAGAGGTCGAGCCCGGCCTTGAACTCGGTGAGCAGCACGGTCATCTCGGCGTTGCCGATGGCGTCGAGGTCCGGGCCGTCCTTGATCTCGACCAGGGTCGCACCCGCCTCGCGCAGCCGGTCCAGCGCGCGGCCGAAGACGAGGTCGGTCGCCGCGTGGTGGCCGGCCAGGAAGCGCAGCACGCCGATGCGCTTGCCCTGCAGCGCGTGCGCGGTGTCCGGCAGCACGGCCGCCGGCCGATGCGCGTCGGCATCCTCCGTCGCCGGATCGGCCGGATCGTGGCCCGCCAGCACCGAGGCCAGCAGCGCCGCGTCCGCCACGGTATGCGTGATCGGCCCCGCCGTGTCCTGGCTCGCCGAGATCGGCACTACGTGGGTGCGCGACACCAGCCCCACCGTCGGCTTCAGCCCGACCAGTCCGGTCAGCGAGGCCGGGCAGGTGATCGAGCCGTCGGTCTCGGTGCCGATCGCGGCCGGCGCCAGCGAGGCCGCAACCGCCGCGGCGCTGCCCGACGACGAGCCACAGGCGGAACGGTCGAGCGCATACGGGTTGCGGGTCAGGCCGCCGACGCCGCTCCAGCCGCTGATCGAGGCGGACGAGCGCATGTTGGCCCACTCCGACAGGTTGGTCTTGCCCAGGATGATCGCGCCCGCGGCGCGCAGCCGCGCCACCAGCGGCGCATCGCGATGCGTGACGTTCCCTGCCAGTGCCAGCGAGCCGGCGGTGGTCGGCATCGCATCCTCTGTCTCGATATTGTCCTTCACCAGGATCGGGACGCCCTCCAGGGCGCGCGGCGGCGCTCCCGACCGGCGGCGCCGGTCGCTCGCCGCGGCCTCGGCCTCGGCCTGCGGATTGAGCGCGATCACCGCATGCAGCGACGGCCCGGCATGATCGACCGCCGCGATGCGCGCGAGATACGCCCGCACCAGGGCCGCAGCGCTCACGTGCCCCGCCTGCATGTCGCCGGCAACATCGGCAATACCCTTGTGCTGCACATCGTAGTTCGTCGGCGGCATGGCGGCTCCTGTCAGGGCGATGGCGCCGAGCAGCAACAGCGCGCGCGGCAGCGTGGCTAGGGATGGTCCTTGCATCAGGCCTCGTCGAGATCCGGAGTTAGGGCAGCAGCTTGCCGGGATTGAACAATCCGAGCGGATCGAGCGCCTGCTTGATCCGCCGCATGGTGTCGAGCTCGGCGCCGCCGCGCCAGTCGGGCATCATGTACGGCTTGAGCCGCCCGACGCCATGCTCGGCGGAGAACGATCCGTCCAGCGCGCGCACCACCGCGCCCACCGTGTCCATGATCTCGTGGTCCCGCGCCAGGAACACCTCGCGCGGCATGGCTTCGGGCTGGACCAGGTTGAAATGGATGTTGCCGTCGCCGAGATGCCCGAACGGCGCGATCCGTATGCCCGGCATCAGCGCCGCGCACGCCTCGGTGGCGCGCGCGATCAATTCGGGCACGCGCGAGACCGGTACCGAGACGTCGTTCTTGACGCTGGCGCCGGCGCGCTTCTGGGCTTCCGAATGCTCCTCGCGCAGCCGCCAGATCGCCGCCCGCTGTACCCCGCTCTCGGCCACCACCGCGTCCAGCACCGAGCCGTCCTCGAGCGCCTGCGCCAGTACCTCCTCGAGCAGCTCGCGCAGGCCGGCGCTCTCCCGGCCGGAGGCCAGCTCGACCAGCACATAGTGCGGCGCCGTCCCCTCCAGCGGCAGGCTCGCACCCTCGATCAGCCCGGTGACCAGCGCCATGCCGGTGCCGGACATGAACTCGTAGGCCTGGATCGCCGACGGATCCCGCCTGCGGAACTCGGTGAACAGGGCGAGCGCCGCCTCGGGGGACGCGACCCCGCACAGCGCCACCTCGAGGCTGTGCGGCCGCGGTGCAAGCTGCAGCACGGCGGCGGTGATGATGCCGAGCGTGCCTTCGGAGCCGACCAGCAGGTGGCGCAGCGCGTAGCCGGTATTGTCCTTGCGCAGTCGCCGCATGCCGCTGAGCACGCTGCCGTTCGGCAGCACCGCCTCGATGCCGAGCACGAGTTCGCGCGCGTTGCCGTAGCGCACGGTGTTGTTGCCGCCGGCGTTGGTTGCGAGCACGCCGCCGATCTGCGCCGAGCCTTCCGCCGAGATCGACAGCGGCAGCAGGCAGCCGGCCTCGCGCGCCGCGTCCTGCGCCGCCTTCAGCGTGACGCCGGCCTCGACCGACAGCGTCATGTCGATCGCATCGATGCCGCGTACCCGTGTCAGCCGTGACAGGCTGAGCACGATCTCGCTGCCATCCTCGTGCGGCGACGCGCCGCCGACCATGCTGGTGTTGCCGCCCTGCGGCACGATCGCGACCCGGTGCTGCACGCACAGCCGCACCGCGTCGGCGACCGCCTCGGTGTCGGCCGGCCGGACCACCGCCATCGCCCGGCCGTGATACAGCCCGCGCCAGTCCTCGCAATAGCCGTCGGTATCGCGGCCGGTGAGCACGGCGGCCTCGCCGAGCCGTTCGCGCAGGGCGGCGAGCAGGGCGGTGTCGGGCGGACGCAGTGGCGGGATGGCGTGCTGTTGCATGACGGCCAGAGTACCGGCTCCGATGTTCTATTTCACCCTCAAGCAGAGCATGATGCCAGCATCATGCTCTAAGACCGTTTGAGAATGCGCTATGCCGAGCGAGAGGCGCCAACGGCGCCGGCCGGCGTGGCTTTCGAGAACCGGAGCGGAGTGGCCGTTGGGCCATGAGCACCGGAAGCGCAGGAAGGCGCGTCAGATCGCCGGCATAGTAGCATTATCAAACGGTCTAAGGCGACTGCTGCAGCGGTGAGCTGTCGGTGCCGCGCGCCGGCATCAGGTCGCCCACCACGGCGCTGCCGGCGATGCCGACCAGGATGCCGCAGATCAGCGTCAGCACCAGCAGCAGCACGCGCGGCCGGCTGCTTTCGGCGTGTGCCTGCAGCATCGCCTGCTGCGCCTCGGCGCGGGCCCGCCTGGTCAGGTTGAGTTCCGCGCGCATGGACTCGTTGCGCGAGCCGGCTTCGCGCAGTTCGAGGTCCAGGCGGTTCAGGTCGGCGGTGAGCTGCGAGATACGCGTGCGCGCCGCCTGCATCTCGGCCGGCCCGGCGGCGGTCTTGGCGGACCGGCTGCGCGGCGCGCGTTGTGTCGAGGGGTTGGGGGCCGGCGGGTTGGGCGCGATGGCGACGAACAGGTTCTTGAGCGCGCCGCCGGTGACCGCGTTCTTGCGCGCCCGCGCGCGGATCGCCTCCAGCGCGTTCGCGGACTGCCCCGGCTGGTCTTCCAGCACCAGAGCGAGGATGTCCGAGAGCGTCTTCAGCTCCTTCGGATCGATCGCCGGGCTCATCCTTGACCCGGGCGCGCATCGCGCGGCGCCGCGGCGCGGGCCAGCCGGTCGCGTATCGCCGGACCCAGGCCGCCTCCCGGCACCGGCATCGCCGCGATGCCGCGCAGGCCGAGCCGGATGCCCTGGTCGTCGAGCGCGCGCAGGCCGGCGAACAGGCGAGTGGCCGCCTCGCCGGTATCCCCGGCGGCACTCAGGTTCCAGGTCAGCGCCGCCCCCGGCAAGGCAGCGCCAAACGCCAGCAGCGCCTCGTCGGATGCGACCGATCCCGCGTCGAGCCGCAGCGGCAGCAGCGGCGCATAGTGCGAGGCCAGCATCCCGGGCGACGCGGGGCGCGCGCCGGGTGCGGCCACGTCCCCGTCCGGCGCCGGCAGCCCGGCTTCTGCCAGTACCGCGGCGATCGCCTCGATCGGCACCCCGCCGGCGCGCAGCAGGCGGGGGCGGCCGCCTGCGAGATCCAGCACCGTGCTCTCCAGCCCGAGCGGGCACGGCCCGCAATCGAGCACCGCGTCGATCCGGCCGGCGAGGCCATCCAGCACGTGGGCCGCCTCGGTGGGCGAGAGGCGGCCCGAGCGGTTCGCGGAAGGGGCCGCCACCGGCCGCCCGACCGCGCGCAGCAAGGCGAGCGCCGTCGTCGCCGCCGGCACCCGGAGTGCGATCGTCGGCAGGCCGGCGGTGGCTTCGGCGCAGACGGTGCTGTCGGGCCGCCGTGGCAGCACCAGGGTCAGCGGTCCGGGCCAGAAGGCGGCGGCGAGCAGTTGGGCGCAGCCCTTCGGCACCCCCTGCGCAAAGGCCGCATCGGCGTCGGCGACGTGCGCGATCAGCGGATTATGCCCCGGCCGCCGCTTGGCCTCGAACAGCGCACGCACCGCTTCGCGATTGCAGGCATCGGCGCCGAGCCCATAGACCGTCTCGGTGCCGAACGCGACCAGCCGCCCGGCCTGCAGCAACGCCGCAGCTCGGGCCACGCCTTGCGGTCCGGCGGCCAGGCTCTCGGTTACCAGCATGCGTCCTGCCCGCCATCCCTTCCGTTCGCGAACCGATCGAATCGGCTGATCGCGGCCGGATGATAGCAGGATGCAGCCTTGTGGCCGGAATAGGGTCTCAGGGGCCGCCCCGGCAGATGAAAAACGGGTTCTCCCAGCCCGGCTTGGCGTAGCGCAGCGGTTGGCCGTCGAACCGGCAGACGCTGCCGCCCGCCGCTTCCACCACCGCCTGCGGCGCCGCGGTGTCCCACTCCATCGTCCGGCCGAGCCGCGGATACAGGTCGGCGCGGCCTTCGGCGACGCGCACGAACTTCGCCGCCGAGCCGATATTGCCGACGCTGGCGACGCGCTGGCTGCCCAGCCAGGTGCGCAGGCGCTCATCGTTGGCATAGTGCCGCGACGCCAGCACCGCGAGGCCGTCCGCCGGCGGCGACCGCACGTGGATGGCGTGTTCCCCGGCGGCATCGCGCCGGGTCGCCCGTCCGGTGCCATCGGGGCCGGCAAGGCCGAGATACAGCTCGCCATGCGCCGGCAGCGCCACTGCGCCAAGCACCACATGCCCGTCGCGCACCAGGCCGATATTGACGGTGAAGTCGTCGCGCCCGGCCGCAAACTCGCGGGTGCCGTCCAGCGGATCGACCAGCCAGAAGCAGCCGTCATGCTGCACCGACCGCCCGGCCGCCACCTCCTCCTCGGCGATCACCGGGATGCTGGCCGCGGCGCGCAGCCCGTGCAGGATCAGCGTCTCGGCGGCGTGGTCGGCCTCGGTGACCGGGCTGTCGTCCGGCTTGGTGACGGTCGAGAAGCCACGGCTGCGGATTTGCATGATGGTGTCCGCCGCCTGTTGCGCGAGGCCGGCGGCAAGGGCGAGCAGATCGGGATCATTCATCCGCGATGACGTAGCGGCCTCTATCTCCCGAGGCAAAGGGGCCCTGGCGATCAGCGCCGCTATCACATACCTACTGCAGCACTTGCCATACTACGCCAGACCAGCCGGAGACAGCGCCGCATGCTCGAGATCACGTTTGCCGAAGGCCGGCTGGAGGTAGTGCCCGAGGGTGCCTCGGTGGCACTGCTGGTGGCCGAGGAGGCGGCGCGGCCGGCCCTGTTCACGACGATCGACGAGGCCACCGGCGGGGCGCTCACGCGCGGCCTGCAGGCGGCCGAGTTCACCTTTGCTCGCAGCAAGACCTGCGTCCTGCTCGGCCCGGGCGCCGGATTGTCCCGGGTCGTTCTGGTCGGGCTCGGCAAGCGCGCCGATCTCGACATGCGTGCGCTCGAGGCGGCCGGGAGTGCCGCGGCCGGCGCCCTGGGCCGCGCTCCCGCCGGGTTCCTGGCGGTGGACGCACTCACCGGGGAGCAGGCGGCGCATGCGGCGCTCGGCGCGCGGCTCGGGGCCTATCGCTTCGACCGCTACCGCACCCGCGAGAGCGCCGAGGACAAGCCGCGCCTGGCCACGCTGACCGTGCTGGCGGGCGAGCCCGACATCGCACGCGCGGCGCGCGCCGCCTGGCCGGCGCTCGAGGCGGTGGCGCACGGCGTGGCCCTGACCCGCGACCTGGTCAGCGAGCCGGCCAACGTGCTCAGCCCGCCGGTGTTCGCCGAGCGGATCGCAGCACTCGCGTACCTCGGCCTGGAGATCGAGACGCTCGGACCGGCCGAGATGCAGCGGCTCGGCTTCGGGGCGCTGCTGGGCGTCGCCATGGGCAGCGACAAGGAGCCCCGCACCGTCATCATGCGCTGGAACGGCGGCGCTGCGGACGCGGCCCCGGTCGCCTTCATCGGCAAAGGGGTGACCTTCGATTCCGGCGGCATCTCGATCAAGCCGGCCGGCGGCATGGAAGACATGAAGTGGGACATGGCCGGCGCCGGCACCGTGGTCGGGCTGATGGCGGCCCTCGCCGGCAGGCAGGCCCGGGTGAATGCGATCGGCGTGGTCGGGCTGGTCGAGAACATGCTGTCGGGCGGCGCGCAGCGGCCGGGCGACGTGGTGACCAGCCATTCCGGCCAGACCATCGAGGTGCTCAACACCGATGCCGAGGGCCGGCTGGTGCTGGCCGACATGCTGTCCTACACGCTGGAACGGTACAAGCCGCGCTTCATGGTGGATCTCGCGACCCTGACCGGGGCGATCATCGTCGGGCTTGGCCACGAGCATGCCGGCCTGTTCTCCAACGACGAGGCGCTGGCGCAGCAGCTGCTCGAGGCGGGGCTCGCCACCGGCGAGGCGCTCTGGCGGATGCCGATGGGCGACGGCTACGACAAGCTGATCCGCTCCGACATTGCCGACATGAAGAATATCGGCGGCCGTCCGGGCGGCTCGATCACCGCCGCGCAGTTCCTCAAGCGCTTCGTGGGCCCCGGGCCCTGGGCGCATCTCGACATCGCCGGCATGGCCTGGAGCAGCAAGGACGCGCCGGGCGTCCCGAAGGGTGCCACCGCCTTCGGCGTGCGGCTGCTCGACCGGCTGGTGGCGGCCCGATACGAGGATGGCGCTTCCGAAAGCGGCTGACGCCGCTGGCCGAGATCGGTTTCTACCACCTGACCCGGAGCAGCGCCGAACAGGCGTTGCCGCGCCTGCTCGGCCGCACGCTGGAGGCCGGGCGACGCGCGCTGGTGCTGTGCCGGGACGAGGCGCGCGTCCAGGCGCTCGACGACTCGCTGTGGAAGGCACCCGATCCGGTCTGGCTGCCGCACGGCTCGGCGAAGCTCGGCCACGCGGCGCTGCAGCCGATCTGGATCGCCGCCGCCCCCGAGGCCGATCGCCCGGCCCAGGCGCCGAATGCCGCGAGCTACCTCTTCCTGCTCGATGGCGTGACGACCCGGCTCGACGGCTACGAGCGGGCGTTCGACCTGTTCGACGGATCCGACGAGCAGGCCGTCGCGACGGCCCGGCAGCGCTGGTCCGGCCTGAAGACGGCCGGTCATACGCTGGCCTACTGGCGGCAGGACACGAAGGGCTGGACACGCGCCGGCTAGTGCATAGAACACAGGAGTTGGCACCGGCGTTTGACGGTGGCTGCGATCTTGTCCGGTGCCTTGGTCCAGTGGAAGGGCCGAGGCTCTGGGTTGCTGTCTTTGCGGAAGCCACGGATTGCGGCCTGCAGTTCTGCAACAGAGCGGAAGACACCGCGCTTGAGGCGCTGCCGGGTCAGCTTGGCAAAGAAGCCCTCTACCGCATCGAGCTACGAAGCCGAGGTCGGCGTGAAATGGAATGTCCAGCGCGGATAAGCGACCAGCCCGTTTGCGCACCTCCCGGTGCTTATGGGTCGCGTCGTTGTTGGCAATGGCGTGGGTCTGCTTGCAGGATGGGACACTTGCGTCGATGGCGTTGAGAAAGCTGATGAACTCCTGATGCGGCGCGATACGCGGCGACCGCGTCTTGTCGCGCAACCGGCCTGCGATCCCCTTGATCATGAAGCGCTCCTACCACCGACTTACTGCGGTCTTGCTCAGGCCGGTGCCGCCCATGCGGGCATCAGCATTGCCAGCTACAAGCTGAAGTGCCCTCAAGGACATCGCACTGCCCCAGCTTTGGCGGGCTGGCCTGACAAGCCGTGACTAAGCTCTCATCATTGGCGTACCGCGAAGCGAAGCTGCGAGCGTGATGGCCCCTATCATCGACCATGTTTTGCTGGAGGCTTTTCCGCTAGCAGCAGGTGATTATCCTGATGGGGACCCAAGTAGAGCGCGCAGAGGGCTGAGTGGGCCAAGCGGAATCAGCTGGAACCGCATCTGGCCCGCAACACCAAGGGGGAGTCTCTCGAGCAACTCATGGGCCTCAGAGGCTGTTGTCACGTTCATGATGAAAACAACACCACTCTGGTCGGGCTTGACATACCATTGGTCAATCTTGCCGTTTAGATAAAGCTCCGTAGTTTGCCGCATTTCCTTTGGCACAAGAGGCCGCCAAGTCGACGGGCTCGACTTGTCCGTCCAGCTCCCGATAGCAAGGACCTTCGTTGTCGGCACGCGAAAGCTTATCGCGGGCGAGGCTGCGAGTCCGACGTCCGGGTCGGTCAGGACGACCGCCCCTCCGGCAAGTATAGCGGCGATCGCGCCAAAGCACGGCGCGGCTGATTTGACGTGGTTTAGTCGAGAGACGGGCTTCACGATAGCATCGATTTCGCGACGAGCGCCGGTTCGTCAAGCTGCAGCCAGTGGCCCGCAGGGAGAACAATGAGGGCCCCATGTTTCAGCTGCGTCAGACGACGTTCCGCCATCGCAAGTGTAAGATAGGGGTCACGCTCGCCCCAGATCAGCTTGAACGGCACGTCGAGCTTCTGCAGCTCTGGGACATGCCCTGCATTTCTCCGCAGCTCCTCAAAGAACTGATCGGCAATCTGGAGGAACGCCGGCCCGGAGCTAGGATGCTCAGTGAAAGCTCCGGTGATGATAGGCTGAAGAATACGGCCGAACTTCTCACGCTGCGATACCGAAAGTCGCTCCTCGAACTTCTTTTGCTGCCAGTGTAAGAGCCAACCGAACTGCTCCGGGCTCTGTGCGATCGCAAGGGACAGGTCTTGCATTTTCTTTGTCGCAAAGAGCGTGATCATTTCGGGCCAGATCACTGTATCATCGTCTGCGTAGGCAGAGTTCAGCATGATGACAGAGGCGACGCCATCGGGGCGTGCGAGGGCGTAGTTGACAGCCGCCATTCCGGACGCATCGTGTGCGACTGGTACGATCTGACCCAGATCGAGACCGTCGACGACGGCCTCGAGATCACCGAGTTGTTGGGCAAAGCCGTACGCAACGCCAGACCGTTTCTCAGACATACCGAAGCCCAAGAAGTCGAACGTGACAACACGGCGGCCTGCCGCGACAAGCAGCGGAACCAGGTCATCATAGATCCGGTGATCATCGGGAAAGCCGTGCATAAGGACGAAGGCCGGCCCCTGGCCGGAGTAGTCCCGCGCATACACATACCCCTGCTCTCGAACCACTCGGTGCTCGATATAATCCGTCGCCTGAACCATGCTGGCTCCCTTTAACAGGTTACGATGACGCTTCTTCTCGGCCGCGGCTGCATCGTGCGCGCTATTAGTCTGGCCTTGCGTCCACATCTGCCGTCGTGCAGCAGCAGCATCCCCGGTGTGCGAAGCAGAATGTCCGCGGAGAGGATCATGACGCCGACGCCTTGACACAGAGCGGCGCAGTGTTCGCGAGCGATATCATCAACATGGCACTATTCAGCGGCCTTGCGCTATAATACCGCTAGGCGAGGCTGTATTTAGCCAACCGTCGTGGAGTAGGTCAGAGCCGATCTCATACGAGGACAAATCTTTACGGCGCGGAGATGTGACGAGTTGTTAGCGGCCTGCAAGGCAGCGAACCGGGAGTCCATCCTGTCGACCCGCGGCAGAGCACTCTGAGGTCGGGTCGCTTCTGCTGAACACTGACATGGTGCATATGCACCATTATGTCAACCCGAAAAGTCATCTGGTTGAGTGCTGCGCCAGCTGCGGCTTCCTCGTAAGACAGGCTACGGACTATTCAACGATAATTCCTCAAGCCTAGCGACCGCCATGGTTCACCGCGGGCCCTTTAACCGAAGCAGGGCCTCCAACCATGCGGTGCACGTACGGTTTCGGCTCAATGCACCTTCACTTCATAGCTGAAGCCAATATACGGTCAGCCACCTCCATGATGATGTCTGTGCCGCCGGTGCCGAGTATAGATTTTGCCTGCCGCTGCCCCCTCTCCCATGCCGGTTTAACACGAAGGAGGAGGTCGATCCCGGTCGCTGACAACAGTAAGGGTCGGGCGCGTCCCTTAATGGCTGCTCGATCCTCTTCGATCCAGCCCTCCTTGATCATGATCTTGAGATTTCGGGTAAGGGTCGACCGGTCCTGATGATAGTATCGAGCAACATCAGCGCGCGACGATGGACCCAGCTTATGCATGACGATGAGCAGGGAGAACTGAGAGGAATTCACGCCGAACGGCCTGAGCTCCTGATCGTGGATACTGCTGATGACGCGGGCGATGAGACGGCTTCGCGCGAGAAGGCAACTGCTTGCCATGTCCAGTATCACCTCACGGGCCGCCGTTGGCTCTTTCCCCGGCTTCATTGATCCGCTAGGTGTTGCATATACATCCTACTCTCATTCTACAAAATGCCCACGGCTCTGCTGTCCTTCGTTAAGGCGCCCCATCGAACGGCTTTTTAAAGACGAGCAGGAGGTATCATGAGTAGCCGACATTACGATGCGGTTGTGCTTGGAAGTGGCGAGGGCGGCAAGTACATCGCTTGGCACCTCGCGCGGAGCGGTCGCCGGACGGCTGTGGTCGAGCGGCGCCTGATCGGCGGTTCGTGCCCTAATACAAACTGCCTTCCAACCAAGAACGAGATCTGGAGCGCCAAGGTCGCCTTCCTCGCCAGGAATGGTAGAGAGTTCGGCACGATGACGGGCGGAGTGTCCGTCGACATGGCGCAGGTCCTGAAGCGGAAGCGCGACATGGTCGATGGGCTCGTCGCCATGCACCTGGAGAATTTCAGGGAGAGTGGCGCTGTGCTGATTATGGGGGAGGGCCGCTTCGTGGCGCCGCGCACGCTCGATGTCTCGCTCAACGAGGGCGGCTCGAGCCGCCTCACCTGTGACCAGCTTATCCTCAGTGTCGGTAGCCGGGCCGCATTGCCAAGCGTGCCAGGATTGGCTGAATCCACTCCGCTTACAAATCTGGAGATCCTTGAGCTGGATGCGCTGCCGCAGCACTTGATTGTGCTGGGCGGAGGCTATGTGGGCCTGGAGCTTGCACAGGCATTCGGCCGGTTCGGCAGTCGTGTGACGATCGTTGAGCACGGTCCGCAGCTTGCTGGACGCGAAGACCCCGACATCGCGGAGCAGATCCAGCAGGTCCTGGAGGAGGAGGGGCTCGAGGTCCTCCTGTCGTCGACCGTCCTCAACGTCGACGGGACATCCGGTCAAACCGTAGAGCTCACGATACAGACCCCAACGGGAATGCGCTCCATAGCCGGTAGCCATATCCTTGTGGCCGCCGGCCGACGACCAAACACCAGTGGCATCGGGCTTGACCTCGCTGGTGTGGAGCTCGAGGCGAACGGGTATATCCGGGTGGACGAACATCTTGCCACGACCGCGACCGAGACATGGGCAGTGGGTGAATGCGCGGGGAGTCCTGCCTTCACACACGTGGCGTTCGACGACTTCCGGGTGGTTCGCGATCGGCTCGCAGGGGGGTCACGCAGCACGAAGGGGCGGCTCGTGCCGTACTGTATGTTCACGGATCCCCCGCTTGGCCGAGTGGGCTTAAACGAGACAGACGCGCGGCGGCAAGGCATCGACGTTCGGGTGGCCCGCATCCCGATGGAAGCGATCCTCAGGACGCGGACCATCGGCGAGACCACTGGCTTTGCCAAGGTACTCGTCTCGGCGCACAGCGACCAGATCATCGGCTTTTCTATGGTCGGTCCAGACGCGGGAGAAGTGGTCGCAGTCGTACAGACTGCGATGCTGGCGCAGATGCCGTACACGGGACTGCGCGACGCACTCCTCGCGCATCCCACGATGGCGGAAGGTCTTGGCTCCCTTATGACGCGAGTTCCTGTCATCGGATAAAGCGGAGGCCAAGGTTCCGTGGCGCAGTGTTGATGTTTCGAATTGTTGCCGCGCCCGAACTTTATAGGATCTAGACGCCTGCAGCACTGCCGCGATCGCCTGGAGGCTACATCGTCGCGCATCGGGCGAAGCAATGCCCTAAGAAAAGCCCAAGTTGCTGTCACCCTTGATGTTTTGCCTTGTCAGCTGCTTCGCGGTCTTTCCTCTAACCCGCATGAGAAATCAATGAACGTCATAGAGAGCCTGACAAACCGAAACCGGAGTTTCGCTGAAGGTCACGCCTTTGAAGACCTGAGAATTATGCCCTCAAAGAAGACCATGATTCTCGGATGCGTTGATCCTCGCGTAGATCCCGCCGAGATCTTCGACCTTGCACCAGGCGAAGCAGCGGTAATTCGGAACGTTGGAGGTCGCGTCGACCCTTCGGTACTTCTAACGATGGGACTGCTCCGCTCGGTGGTGAAAGCCCGTGGGAGCGATGTGGGGCTTGGGTGGCACCTCGTTGTGTTGCACCATACCGACTGTGGCATCATCGATTGTCATCACCACGCGCCGGCCCTCCTCGCCAAGCAGCTCGGTATATCGGTCGCTGAGCTTGATGAGGCTGCGATCAATAACCCTCATGCGGCGGTCGCTCTCGATGTTGCCGCGCTGAAAGCGAACCCGAACCTGCCCGGCGGCCTCGCCGTCAGCGGCATTGTATACGATGTCGCAACGGGACGAGTAGAAGTCGTTGTTCCCGAGACGCTACTGCGGTCTGACGATTAGGGCTGGAGGTCGCTCAAACCGACCAACAAGTCCAGCTCGCTGCGCAACCGGTGTTGCATCGGCTGGTTGAGGACACTGAACGGAGAGCGCCCGCATGAGCGACAAAGCGTCGAAGCCCGAAGGTCCTGATACCGATCGCCAGCAGCCGCCAGAAGAGCCGGGCGGCCAAGAGGAGACCAACCGTCCCGGCATGACCAATGGCGTGCCGGACGACATTGGGCAGGGCAGCTCCACCGCACATCCGACCAGCGACCGCGAGCGGAGCGAGTCCGCGGCGGGACAGAGCCCGCCCAAGCCATGAGCGGCATCCGGCAGGCGCGGCTGTCCTGCGGCGTCGAGGTTCCGGTGCTCGGTCAGGGCACCTGGAACATGGGCGACAGCCGCGCGGCGCACGCCACCGAGCTGAAGGCGCTGCGTCTCGGGCTCGATCTCGGCATGACCCTGATCGACACCGCCGAGATGTATGGCGACGGCGCGTCCGAGCGCCTGGTGGGAGAGGCCATCGTTGGCCGCCGCGACGAGGTGTTCCTGGTCAGCAAGGTGCTGCCGTCCAACGCGAGCCGCCCCGGCGTCGCCCGCGCCTGCCGCGACAGCCTCAAGCGGCTGGGAACCGACCGGCTCGACCTCTACCTGCTGCACTGGCGCGGCGGAATTGCCCTCGGCGAGACCATCGACGCCTTCGAGATCCTGCGGCGCGAGGGACTGATCCTGCAGTGGGGGGTGTCGAACTTCGATGTCGACGACATGGCCGAGTTTGTCGGCCGCGCCCGCCCGGGCGGCTGCCTGGTGAACCAGGTGCTGTACAATCTCGAGCATCGCGGCATCGAGCACGACATGATCCAGTATGGCGTCGAGCAGAATGTCAGGCTGATGGCCTACTCGCCGGTGGGCCAGGGCGGCCCGCTGCTCCGCCATCCGGTGCTCAACGCGGTGGGCGCCCGGCATGGTTGCAGCGCGGCCCAGGTCGCGCTGGCCTGGACCATCCGCCATCGCGGCGTGATCAGCATCCCCAAGGCCGCCACCGAGGCGCATGTGCGCGAGAATGCCGCCGCGGCCGCCTTGACGCTAGCCCCCGAGGATCTGGCCGAGCTCGACGCGGCCTTCACGCCACCGCGGCGCAAGCAGCCGCTCGCGATGCTGTAACCTGGGACGTCCGCCGGACGCATGATCCGGTGCGGGCCGCCGCTGCGACGGCTCCAGGCACAGGAGCAACGAATGACGTCGCGATCGGGTCCGCGTGGCTGCCTCGTGATCCTGCTTGCCCTGGCCGGTCCGCCCCGGGCGCTGGCCGCCGACGTCGCCCATCCCACGGTGGTCGAGCTGTTCCAGAGCCAGGGATGCTCGTCCTGCCCACCTGCCAATGCCAACCTGCTGGCGCTGGCGAGCCGGCCGGACGTGCTGGCGCTCTCCTGGCAGGTCACCTACTGGGATCATCTCGGCTGGACCGACACCTTCGGCAAGCCGGAATTCACCGAGCGCCAGCGCGACTATGCCCGGGCGTTCCACCGCGACCAGGTCTTCACCCCAGAGATCGTGGTGAACGGCCAGGCGGACGTGGTGGGCAACCGGCGCGATGAACTGGACCGGCTGATCAGCCGGGCCGATCGCGGCAATGAAGGGCCCTCGATTGCCCTGGCAGGATCGGCGGTCACCGTCTCGGCGGCTCCGGGGGCAAGGGTGCTGCTGGTCCGCTACGATCCCGCCCTGGTGCAGGTGCCGATCGCGCGTGGCGAGAATGGCGGCCTGACCCTGCCGCACCGCAACGTGGTGCGCGAACTGGTGCTGCTCGGCGTCACCGACGGGCAGCCCGGCCGCTTCCGGCTGCCGCCGGCGAGCCGTCCAGGCCTGCGGTCGGCGGTGCTGGTGCAGGCCGGTCTGGGCGGTCCGATCCTGGCCGCCGCCCGCGAGTGACCGCGCCGGCCGCAGGCGTGAGCGGCAACGCGGCCCGTGGTGGTCTGCGCCCGGTGGCGGCCCTGCTGCTGGCCGTCCTGTTCCTGGTGTTCGGAACCAACCTGCAGGGCATCCTGCTGCCGATGCTCGGCCATGCCCGCGGGTCGAGCATGATCGCCATCGGCCTGTTCTCGGCCGGATGGTCGGCCGGCTTCGTGCTGGCCTGCCTGTGCATCGGCCAGGTGCTGGCCCGGCTCGGCTACGCTGGCGCCTTCATCGCCCTGGCTCTGCTGTCGGCCGCCGCCGCTGCCCTGCTGTTCGCGCTCCCCACCGATCGCGCCTGGATCGCTCTGCGTGTCGTCACCGGTTTCTGCTATGGCGGCCTGTCTGCGATTGTCGAAGGCTGGCTGGTCGAGCGGGCCGGCGCCGGGATCGCCTTTGCCGGCTACATGATCGTGAACCTGCTGGCGTCGCTCGGCGGCACCTTGAGCCTGAACTTCATCCGTGCGACCGGTCCGGCGCCGTTCGCGGTCGCGGTCGCCGCGACCGCGCTCGCCATCGTGCCGATCGCCCTCGGCGGCATCCCGAGCCCACCTGCGCCGCCACCGTTCCGGCCACGCCTGGGATCGCTGATCCGCGGCTCGCCGGTCGGCGCGCTCGGCTGCGTCGGTGTCGGCATCATCACCGGCGCCATCGGCGGGCTCGGCCCGGTGTTCGGCATGATGTCCGGCCTGACCATGCACGACACCACCTTGATGCTGGCCGCCAACTCGGTGGGCGGCGCGCTCGCCTATCTGCCGCTGGCGGCGCTGGCGGAACGGCTTGATCGCCGGGTGCTGCTGAGCGGCGTGATCCTGCTTGGCCTGCTGCTCTGCGCGCCGATCGTCCTGCTGACGCCGTCCCCGCCGCTGCTGATCCTGCTGCTGGGCGCGTTCGGCTTCGTGCAGTACCCGCTCTACGGGTTGTGCGTCGGCATCGTGAACCGCGCCTGCCCCGAGCGGCCGTCCTCGCACGTCGCCGGCGAACTGGTGCTGCTGTTCGGACTCGGCACCATCGCCGGGCCGCTGGCCGGGTCGCAGTTCCTGCAGCTCGGCACGAAGCTGCTGTTCACGTTCATCGCCATGGTGCTGGCCTCGATGCTTGCGCTGAACTCGATGGGCAGCCAACGATCGCCCGCGCCGACCTTGGCAATCTAGCGAGCCCTTGATGGGCTTGAGCCGCTGAGCGGATCAAGGGGGCAACGCCACTGGCCTTCCTGCCGATATCGGCTCTCCGGCAGGGTCCTCGTCCGGGACCTCCTCCTGCAGGGCCTCGGCATCGGCCTTCAGCCGGTGGAAGCTGCGCCGGCTGAACGGCAGCATGACCAGGTAGATCAGTCCGGCGCCGGCCAGCGCCGCCCAGGGGTCGGCGACCAGGACGGCGGCGAACCCGCAGGTCCCGAGCAGCAGCGGCAGGACGAATTCGGCCGGCACCTTGAAGTTCTTGAACGACCAGACCGGCAGGGTGGAGACCAGCAGGAACGCAATCCCGGTCAGCATCACCGCCACGAAGGCGGGGTGGTTGACCGTGGTGTAGAGCCAGAGCCAGTCGGTCTTGCGGGCTTCGAGGCCGACGAACAAAGGGAACAGGGCGAGACCGGCACCGGCCGGTGCCGGCACGCCGGTGAAGAAATTATAGGCGTAGGTGGGCGTCTCGGAAGGTCCCTCGATCGCCGCGTTGAAGCGCGCGAGGCGCAGCGCCATGCAGACCGAGAACAGGATGCAGGGCAGGAAGCCGTAGCGGCCGCCATTATGCAGCGACCACATGTACAAAATGAACGGCGGCGCCACGCCGAAGCACAGGAAGTCCGACAGGCTGTCGAACTCGGCGCCGAACGGACTGGTGGCGCGCAGCAGGCGGGCGATCCGGCCGTCGAGTCCGTCGATGCCGGCCGCGAACAACAGCGCCACCACGGCGCGGCCGAAATGCCCGTCCAGTCCGAGCCGCATCGAGGTCAGCCCGGCGCAGAGCCCGACCAGGGTCAGCAGGTTCGGGATCAGGCGGTTGAAGGACTGCCCCCTGAAGCGCGGCCGGGCGCGGCGGCCAAGCCGGCGCAGCCGCTTCAGCCGCCGCCCCGGTGCCTGCGCGCTGGGTGCCTGCGCGCTGGGTGCCTGCGCGCTGGGTGCGCGCTGGGTGCCTGCGCGCTGGGTGCCTGCGCGCTGGGTGCCTGCGCGCCCTGGGGCGGCCGCGGATCAGAGATGGGCAACTACCGTCTCGCCGCCGATCATGGTCTGGCCGGTGCTGACCAGGGGGGCCACGTCCGGCGGCAGATAGAGGTCGGTGCGGCTGCCGAAGCGGATGATGCCGAAGCGCTCGCCGGTGGCAAGCCGGTCGCCCTCGCGGACGCTGCACAGGATGCGCCGCGCGATCAGGCCGGCGATCTGCACGACCGCCATCGTGCGGCCGTCGGCAAGGCGCAGGCCGATGGCGTTGCGCTCGTTCTCGTCGCTGGCCTTGTCGAGGCTGGCATTGAGATAGCGGCCCTCGTGGTAGGCGATCCGCGTCACGGTGGCGGCCACCGGCATGCGGTTCACATGCACGTCGAGCACCGACAGGAAGATGCCGACACGCCAGCGCGGCTCGTCCCCGATGGCGAGTTCGGCCGGCGGCGGGACGAACGAGATCGAGACCACATGGCCGTCGGCGGGCGCCACCACGAGGCCTTCGCCGGGCGGCGGGACGCGCTCGGGATCGCGGAAGAAATACAGGCAGAACCCGACGAACAGCAGGCCGGCGCGGCTGAGCAGCCGAAAGCCCGACCAGCCGCTGGCACGGCGCAGCAGCCAGCCGGCCAGAACGGCGCCGAAGCCTGCGGCCAGGAAGGGGCGCGCGGCCGGATGCGGCGGCGCGAGGACGAGTTTGAGTGACTTGATGATCGATGACATGCGCGCCCGTTCATGGGGGGTTCACCAATTACGGTCAAGCTGTGCGCAGCGGGTGAGCATGATCGGTTGGATCAGGCCCTGGGAGAGCGATACAGGCCATGAGCGAGACTTCGGAGTGCGGCGACCTGTTGGCGTCCCTGATGGGGGATCTCGGCTTCTTCGGCTTCGATGCCTACGGCAGGCTGCGGCCGAACCCGCCCGATGCGAAGCCGGTGATGGCGTGCCGCTGGCGCGGGCGCGCGATCTCGACGACGCTTTGGGAGCTGTCTTCCGGCTCCGGGAGGATCGCCTTGCGCGCGCAGGTCGGCCGGATTCCCAGCAGCGCGCACTCGGCCGCCGCCCGACCCGAGGCGCTGTCCCTGGCGGCGCAGCTGCCGCCACTGCTGCCGTCCGGCTGGACCGTGACCCTGGCCTGCGACCACACCCTGTACATCCATACCGAGCAGGAGGTCCCGATGCCGGCCCTGATCACGGACCTGCTGGTGCCGACGGTGGAGTTCTGCCTGGCCGTCGCACCGTTCCTGGACCTGCTCGACGAGAATGAGCTCGGGCTGGACCGGTAGCTCCGAGACCGTCCGATAGCTCAGGCGGAGGTCGACCGCTCAGATGCTGAGCGCGGTGCGTCGAGGCAAGCGCCCGGCGCCGCACGCTGTCGCTCACTTGCCGCCAGTGACATCGAGGAACGTGCCGGTGATGAAGGAAGCCTCGGCGCTCGCCAGCCATAGGATCGCCCGTGCAACCTCTTCAGGTTGACCGCCTCTTCCCATCGGGATCGAGTCTTTGACGCGATCCACCCGTCCCGGCTCTCCGCCGCTGGCATGCATCTCAGTGTAGATGTGCCCGGGGCGAACGCAGTTGACGCGTATTCCATCCCGCGCGACTTCCCTGGCGAAGCCGGTCGTGAAGGTCTCAACGGCACCCTTCGACGCTGCGTAGTCGACATATTCGTTCGGACTGCCGAGCCGGGCGGATGCCGATGAGATGTTGATCACGGCGCCGCCGCGCTTGCTGTGACGATACGACATGCGCTTCACCGCCTGCTGTGCACACAGGATAGGGCCGATCGCGTTGACCGCGAAAATACGCCGCACACGCTCGAAGTCGAGATCCTCCAGCCGGGACTGCGGCGCCAGTATCGCGGCGTTGTTTACCAGCACGTCGATCCGGCCGAAGGTCCGGTCGATCGCGGCGAATAGCTGAGCGACCTGCCCAGGATCCGCGCTATCCGCGCGCACGGGCAAGGCTCGGCGCCCAACAGCTTCCACATCAGCCGCCACCGCGAGG
The DNA here is from genome assembly GCF_965277665.1 of Lichenicoccus sp. Lineage (GTDB taxonomy): Bacteria > Pseudomonadota > Alphaproteobacteria > Acetobacterales > Acetobacteraceae > Lichenicoccus. The sequence goes on along the minus strand of NZ_OZ255835.1, from coordinate 2,177,830 downwards.
GCGGCAGACGTGTTGGAGACGAAGCTTATCGCGACATCGTAACCTTGTGCGGCAGCCAGCCGCGCAGTCGCAGCGCCTACGCCACGACCTCCGCCCGTTATCAAAATGAGCGGTGCCTGCGGGACGGTGTTCATTTGGCGAACCTTCATGCGGGAGGCTGGGATCAAACGGACCTCTTGCACGATCCCACGGTGGGGCCGCGCAGATGGGGCCTGAGCGCCAGTACAAGCGGCGCGATCAGCACGGCGGTTGCCGCCGAGGCCAGCACGCCGATGGTCTGGTTGCTGTGATCGGCTATCGCGCCGTAGAGGATCGGCGCGAGTCCTCCAGAGCCGATCACGCTCGTATAGAAGACCGCGAAGGCCCGGCCGGTATCGCCATCGCAAAGCTCCGGCACGGTGCCGTAGAGCACCGAAGACGTGCCGTTGAGCACGATACCGAGTAGCGGCAGCAGGATGAGCGTTGGCGTCAGCGGCGTGAACAAGGTCGCCGCGATCAGCAAAGCCGTTGCGGCCTCGGTCACCATGACGCTGCCCACGACACCCAGCCGCTCCCCGAGCCAGCCGCACGTCGCCTTGCCGAGAGCGCCACCGATGAACAGCAGGGCGAGGGCGAGTCCGACCGAGGGCGAGCCCCCGCCCCGTCCATGGATGAGGAAGGGCAGGAACAGCAGATAACCCATGCGGGTCGCCGTATCGAGCGCGCCGATCGTGGTCAGGATGCGAAAGCCGTCGCGGCCACGGCCAGCCGCCGCCGCCGCCGGGGCATTCCTGATGACGCGCGCCGCCGGTGCCAGTGACACCAGGGCGACCGCCAGAGCGCTTCCCAGCACCGCCATCAGGCCCAGCACCGGTCGCCAGGCGAGGATCGGCAGCAGCACCGCGACCAGCGCCGGCAGCACGGCTTTCCCGAGATCGCCGGAAAAGTTGTAGATGCCGAGTGGACGTCGCGACGCCGCGCCGTAGCTGTCGGTGACGAGCATCGAGCCACGTGGGTGCTGGATGCTCGATCCGATGCCGGCCACGACGAGGCCGACGCAGAGACCGGCAAAGCCGAACGGCAGCGCCATGATCAGCAAGCCCGTCGACGCGACCCCGGTCGACAAGATCAGCGCCGCCCGCGGCGACACGGCGCGAAGGGCCTGGTCGGCCGGGATTTGCAGGCCGCCCATCGTCGCGGAATAGAGGGCGCGAACGACAGCCAGCGCCGCATAGGAAAGGCCGAACTGCACCTGCCATACCGGCATGAAGGCATACAGACCGTCGGTGTAGCCGTCATGCAGCGCGTGGGTGAGGCAAGCGGCCAGCAGGCTGCGCGATTTGGTCGCAGCCGTTGGGCTTGAGTCGCCCACCGTCGCGTGCAGGACGGTCGAAATTGCCATGGCGCGATGATAGATAAGCGAGGAATATTCAACCAGCCACGCATTGCTCACGATATGCGTCAGCTTTACTCAAGGAATTCATGCGTCGCCTGCCACCTCTCAACGCGTTGCGTGTCTTCGAGGTCGCCGCTCGGACCGGGAGCTACGCCGAGGCGGCGACGCAGCTCGGTGTCACCCATGGCGCGGTTAGCCGGCAGATCGCGGCACTCGAAAGCTGGCTGGGGCAGAGGCTCTTCACCAAGGCGGGCCGCCGCATGGTCGCGACGCCGATGGCGAGCATCTTCGCCGCCGAGGTCGGTTCTGCGTTCGACCGCCTGGCTGTTGCGGCGCAGGCATGCGGCCGGCCCGGCGCGCGCCGCATCCTGCGCGTGAGCGCCCCGACCAGCTTTGCGATGCGCTGGCTGATCCCGCGGCTGCATCGCTACCACGCCGGTCATCCGCACGTCGAAGTCGCGGTGACGACGGTATCGACCGTGCTCGAGGAATTGCGCGGTGGCGTCGATGTGGCGATCCGGCGCGGCGTGGCTCGGGAGCATGGATGGCCTCAGCATCGCGTCGTTCCGGTGCTGGATGATGTCGACACCCTGATCATGAGCCCGGCGCTGTTCGCGCATCGGCCGATCCTGGAGCCGGCCGACATCGCGGGACATACGCTGCTCGCGAGCGAGACCCGCGCCGGCGATTGGGCGGACTGGCTCGAGGCGGCAGAACTGCAACAGCTTGCCGGACTTCCCCGCCAGATATTCGATCACTTCTTCGTGACATGTCAGGCGGTGGAAGATGGGCTTGGCATCGGGATCGGCCCGCTGCCGATGCTGGAGATCGACGTTGCCAGCGGCAGGCTGATGACGCCGCTGCCGGACATCCGGGTTGCGCGGACGGGTTATGTTGCGGTCATCCCGCGTCAGGCCGATGCCGGGAACCTGTTTGCCGGCTTCGTTGACTGGCTTGTCGGCGAAGCGCGCGGCCCGGTTGGCGTGACTTCAGCAGGGGGCTGAGCTAGTGGCGCGATCCTGACGCTCGCTACCCGAGCGGCGGGTTCAATCGGCCCATCAAACTAGGCGGCCTGTACCAGCGTCCGGCGCACGGCGCGACGCGCCGTCGGCATCGCGGCATAGACATCCTTGACCGCCTCGATCAGCAGCACGCCGGACAGCTGCGGCGCCAGCCTCGCACCGGTGCGCTCGGTGAAGCGGCCGAGGCGAAGCACCGGCCGGATGTCGGCCGGCGGCATCCAGAGCGCGCCGCTGCTGCGCTCGATGCGGAACAGCGACTGCGCCAGCAGCCGGTCGACCTGGCCGCGCGACCAGGGGGCGCCCTGGCCGAACGGCGTGCTCTCGCGATGCGCCCACAGGCCGCGCCGGTTCGCCACCATCAGCATCAGGCGTCCGTCATCCTTGAGCACGCGCCAGACCATGCGCAGCAGGCGCGGCGCGCTGGCCGACGTCTCGAGGGCGTGGCTCAGCAGGATGCGGTCGAAGCTGAGGTCGGGGAACGGCAGCTCCTGCTCGTCGACGATGCAGGTGGCCGAGGCGAGATGCTGCGTGTCGGCGGGCAGCCGGGTCTCGGCGGCGATGCAGAGCGCCGCATCCTGTTGCCAGAGCGACAGGAAGGGCTGCGCGTGACCCAGCCCGAGCACGTTCAGGCGGCCGAGGTCGGGCCACAGGTCCGCGAGCTGCCGGCGCAGCAGGCGCGCCGCGACGCGTCCACCGCGGCTGGCATAGAATTCCGCTACTACCCGGAAGTCGTCGCTCATAGCATCGTCCATAGCACGGGCCGGCTGCAGCTTCATCGGCCGGGTAGCCGCCCCGGCTTGTAGCAAGTCCGGCTTGTAGCAGGTTATGACGGTGCGAGCGTCGACGGCGGGGAGGCCATCAATGGGACTTGAGATCCGGCCTGTGCCGATCCTGTCGGACAACTATGCGTGGCTGCTGCGCGATCCGGCGAGCCAGGCGCTCGCCATCGTGGACCCGGCCGAGCTGGCACCCGTGCTTGCGGCCATCGAGCAGGCGGAAGCCATCGGCGGCCGCCTGTCGCTGATCCTGCTCACCCACCACCACGCCGACCACATCGATGCCGCCGAGGCCGTGCGCGAGCGGACGGGGGCGGCGATCGTCGGTGCCGGCGCCGATCTCGGGCGCCTGCCCCGGCTGGATCGTGCCGTCGCCGAAGGCGACGCGGTCGCCCTCGGCGACAGCATCGCGCAGGTGATCGAGACGCCCGGTCACACGCGCGGGCACATCTCGTATTTCTTCGCCGCGACGCCTGCCGTGTTTTGCGGCGACACGCTGTTCAGCCTGGGCTGCGGACGGCTGCTGGAGGGCAGTCCGGCCGAGATGTTCGAAAGCATGCGGCGGCTCGCGTCGCTGCCTCCGGAGACGCTGGTGTGCTGCGGCCACGAATACACCGAGGCGAATGCGCGCTTCGCCGTGGCCGCACTTTCCTCTAACCCGGCCATCGCGGAGCGAGCCGCCGAGGTCGCCGCCCTGCGCCGGGCCGGCAAGCCGACAGTGCCGGTGCGGCTGGAGCTGGAGCAGGAAACCAACCCGTTCCTGCTGGCGCCCGACCTCTCCGAATTCACCCGGCTGCGGAGCTGGAAGGACAGGTTTCGCTAGAAGGCCGCCACCGCAGCCGAACTGCGGTGGCTGGCCATATCAGGCTGCGGCGTCGAGCGTCGCCATGTCGATCACGAAGCGGTACTTCACGTCGCTGCGGAGCATGCGCTCGTAGGCGTCGTCGATCTGGTCCATCCGGATCATCTCGATGTCCGAGGTGATGCCGTGCTCGCCGCAGAAATCCAGCATCTCCTGGGTCTCGGCGATGCCGCCGATCAGCGAGCCCGCGAAGTTGCGTCGCGGGTTGATCAGGCTGAAGGCATGCACCGACAGCGGCTTCTCGGGAGCGCCGACCTGCACCAGGGTGCCGTCGCGCTTTAGCAAAGCGAGGTAGCTGTTGATGTCGTGGTCCGCTGCAACCGCGTCGATGATCAGGTCGAAGCTGCGCGCCACGGCCTTCATCGCGCCCTGGTCCTTCGAGATCACCACGGCGCTAGCCCCGAGCCTGCGGCCATCCTCGACCTTGCTCGACGAGGTGGTGAACAGGGTGACATCGGCGCCCATCGCGTGCGCCAGCTTGACCGCCATGTGGCCGAGGCCACCGAGGCCGACCACCCCGACCTTCTTGCCGGGCCCGGCGTTCCAATGGCGCAGCGGCGAATAGGTGGTGATGCCGGCGCAGAGCAGCGGTGCCACCGCGGCCAGCTCCAGGTTGGGCGGCAGGCGCAGGACGAAGGACTGGTCGACGGTCACCGCCCGGCTGTAGCCGCCATAGGTGCGCAGGCCCGGGGTCTTGCGGTCCGGATCGTTGTAGGTGCCGGTGAAGCCGTTCTCGCAATACTGCTCGAGGCCCTCCTTGCAGCTTGCGCAGTGCCGGCAGCTATCGACCATGCAGCCGACGCCGGCCAGGTCGCCCTCGCGGAACTTCGTGACGTTGGCGCCGACCCTGGTCACCCGGCCGACGATCTCGTGCCCGGGCACGACCGGGAAGACGCTGTTGGACCACTCGTTGCGGGCCATGTGCAGGTCGGAATGGCAGACGCCGCAGAACAGGATCTCGATCTGCACGTCGTCGGCGTCCGGATCACGCCGCTCGAAACGGATCGGCGATAGCGGTTTGTCGGCGGCATGGCTCGCATAGCCGGTACAATCGAACATGGTCTCTCCAGGAGGTGGGGACGGGACCGCTTAGATGCGGTGGCACCGGATGATCGACAAGGTCAGGATCGACACGGCGGTCCGCGGCAGGGCCCGGCGAGGTCAGCACTTTAGGACAGCACTTGGGCTGCCGGGCGATTGGGTGATATGCAACCCCGACCGGGACGCCCGGCTGCCGCGCGTGCTATGTTACGCGCTTATGGTCGCAGCAGACCGCCATAAGTCCCGGATGGGAGGACATCTTGTCGGAAGAGGATCGCCCGCTACCGCCGGTCGTGGTGAAGAAATACGCCAACCGACGTCTCTACGACACCGAGAGTTCGATCTACATCACCCTGGACACGCTGGCCGACATGGTGCGGCGAGGCCGCGACTTCGTGGTCTATGACGCCAAGACGGGCGACGACATCACCCGCGCCGTCCTCACCCAGATCATCATGGAAGAGGAGACCAAGGGCCGCAACATGCTGCCGACCTCCTTCCTGCGCCAGCTGATCGGGTTCTATGGCGACAGCATGCAGGGACTGGTGCCCGAGTATCTCGAGCGCATGATGGAGCAGTTCGCTGCCCAGCAGGCCCAGGTTCGCGCGTCGGTGGAGCGGACCATGCAGGCGCTGGTGCCGACGGGCAGCCCGGCGGCGCTCGAAGAGGTCGGACGCCAAGCTGTCCAGAGCGTTGCCGCCCAGAATGTCGCGGTGATGGAACGCGCGACCCTGTACTCGCCATTCTACCGGCCGGGGCAGGAGGGGAGCACTGTTGCGGGACCTACGCCGGCGCGCCCGGCGGGCGATGTCGCGGAGCTCCTGGCGCTGCGAGAGGAGGTCGCCCGACTCCGTGAGGAGCTGGCGCAGGCGTCCGCCAGTCTCGCCGAGATGCCGGTGCGCTCGCTCGCCCGCGGCGGCGCCCGGCACTGAACCGCGCCCAGATCCGCGCCGGGTCCGGGCCGGGCGTTGCTTGCAAACTGTTACGGGTCTCCGAAAAACCCTCCCTCGGCCGCCGTCCGGCTTGATCTGGCCCCGGCGCCGCACACGTCTGGGACAGGCCGGCCAGGCCATTGGCTGGCTGTCGGGGGCCGGCGAACGGGCCTGGAGGGGCGGCATGGCGGACGGTGACCGGAATTCCCTGCCGACGCGGCGCGGCGTGCTCAAGGGTGGCGCCGCCAGCCTGACCGCCGGCGCGGTGGTGGCCCTGGAGGAGCGGCCGGTCGCGGCATCGGCCCGTGCCGGTCTTTCCCACGCGGCGCCCGCCGAGCCCGGCGCGGCGCTAGCGGTCGATCTGCAGGTCAACGGCGTCCATCACGCGCTGATGCTGGATCCCCGCGTCACCCTGCTCGACGCGCTGCGCGAGCACCTGATGCTGACCGGCACCAAGAAGGGCTGCGACCACGGCCAGTGCGGCGCCTGCACGGTGATGCTGAACGGGCACCGCATCAACTCCTGCCTGTCGCTCGCGGTGATGCATGACGGCGACGCGGTCACCACCATCGAGGGGCTCGGCCATCCGGACGACCTGCATCCGATGCAGGCGGCCTTCGTGAAGCATGACGGCTACCAGTGCGGCTACTGCACGCCCGGGCAGATCTGCTCGGCGGTGGCCATGCTCGCCGAGCATCGTGCCGGCATGCCGAGCTTCGTCACCGAGGACCTGCGGGCGACGCGGCACGAGCTGACCGATGCGGAACTGCGCGAGCGCATGAGCGGCAACATCTGCCGATGCTCGGCCTATCCCAACATCGTGGCGGCGATCCGCGACGCCAGCGGCGAGATCGCATGAAGGCCTTCACCTACGAGCGGCCGTCGCATGTGGCGCAGGCGGCGCAGGCGACGGCATCGCGGCCGGATGCCGCGTTCATCGGCGGCGGCACCAACCTGCTCGACCTGATGAAGCTCGATGTCGAGCAGCCCGGCCACCTGGTGGATGTGAACCGGCTGCCACTGGACATGATCGAGGTGCTGCCCGGCGATGGGCTGCGGATCGGGGCGCTGGTCCGCAACGCGGCGCTGGCCGCCGATCCGCACGTGCGCCGGCATTATGCGGTGCTGTCGCGGGCGCTGCTCTCCGGCGCCACCGGGCAGCTCCGCAACAAGGCCACCACTGCGGGCAACCTGCTGCAGCGCACCCGCTGCTACTATTTCACCGACATCGCGAAGGCCTGCAACAAGCGCGCGCCGGGGTCCGGCTGCGACGCGATCGGCGGCTATAATCGCATCCACGCCATCCTCGGCGCGAGTGCGTCCTGCATCGCGACGCATCCGTCGGACATGGCGGTGGCCATGCTGCTGCTCGATGCGGTGGTGGAGACCGATCGCCGCCGCATCCCCGTGTCGGAGCTGCACCGGCTGCCCGGGCACACACCGCAGATCGAGACCAGCCTGCAGCCGGGCGAGCTGATCGTGGCGGTGCGCCTGCCGTCGCCGCTGGCCGGGCGGCACCTGTACCGCAAGGTGCGCGATCGCGCCTCGTATGCCTTCGCCGCCGTGTCGGTGGCGGCCGTGGTGGAGATGCGGCACGGCCGGATCGCGCAGGCCCGACTGGCGTTCGGGGGCGTCGCGCACAGGCCGTGGCGCGACCGGGAGGCGGAACGGCTGCTGGCGGGCGAGGCACCGTCACGCGCCGTCTTCGAGCGCGCCGCCGACCAGGTGCTGACCGGCGCCGTCGGCCAGGGCGGCAACGACTACAAGATCCCGCTGCTGCGGCGCACGCTGGTGGCGACCCTGCGGCAGGCGACGGAAGGCTGAGCCCGATGCAATCGCAGCCTGCCATCAGGCCGAGCCTGTTCGACAGCCCCGCCGGCCCCAACCCGCTCGACCAGGAGCACCTGCTCGGCCGCGGCATCGCCCGCGTGGATGGCCCGCTGAAGGTGAGCGGCCGGGCGCCCTATGCCTATGAGGTGACCGATCCCGCGGGCCCGGCGCTGGTCGGCGTGCTGGTGCTTGCCACCGTGGCGCAGGGCAGCATCACGCGGCTGGACACGCAGGCGGCCGAGCAGGCGCCGGGGGTGCGGCTGGTGATGACCCACCGCAACGCGCCGCGCCAGGGCGGTCCCGCCTCACAGTACTGCAAGCCGCAGATGGCGGATGCGATCATCCGGCAGAACGGCCAGGTGGTGGCGCTGGTGGTCGCCGACAGCTTCGAGCAGGCGCGCGCCGCCGCCGCCCTCGTGTCGGTCGGGTATGACGCACGGCGCGGGCATTTCGACCTCGCCGCCGGGGTGCCGCAGGCGAGGGTGCCGCCGCAGCGGAGCCCGTCGCAGCCGGTCGACACCCATGTCGGCGACTTCGCGCAGGCCTTCGCGTCGGCTTCGGTGCAGGTCGATGCGACCTACACCACGCCGCACCAGGCGCATGCGATGATGGAGCCGCATGCCTCGCTGGCGGCCTGGGACGGCGACCGGCTCACGCTGCACACCTCGAACCAGATGCTCGCCTCCTGTTCGCAGACGATGTGCGAGACGCTGATGCTGCAGCCGGACCGGGTGCGGGTGCTGTCGCGCTATATCGGCGGTGGCTTCGGCTCCAAGCTGGTCACCTACGCCGATGCCATCGTGGCAGGCATGGCCGCGCGCCAGCTCGCGCGCCCGGTCAAGATCGCGCTCAGCCGGCCGCAGGTGTTCGGGCAGACCACGCACCGCACCGCGACCATCCAGCGCGTCCGGCTCGGTGCCGATGCAGATGGCACCCTGCGCGCGATCGGCCATGAGAGCTGGTCCGGCAACCAGCAGGGCCAGGCGTTCTACGAGACCGCCGCCAACCAGACCCGGCTGCTGTACGCCGCGCATGACCGCATGACCGCGCACCGGCAGGTGCGGCTGGACCTGCCGCTGGCGGCCTCGATGCGCGCGCCTGGCGAGGCGGTCGGCCTGCTGGCGCTGGAATGCGCGATGGACGAGCTGGCCGACCGGCTGCAGATGGACCCGGTGGCGCTGAGGGTGAAGAACGACGTGCAGTACGACCCCGAGCATGGGCCGTCGCGGCCGTTCTCGACCCGGCGGCTCGCCGACTGCCTGCACGAGGGCGCGCAGCGCTTCGGCTGGGAGCGGCGGTCGCCCCGGCCCGGCCAGCGGCGCGAGGGGCAATGGCTGCTCGGCATGGGTGTCGCGTCCGCCATACGCAACGTGGCCCTGCGTCCGTCCGATGCCCAGGCGCACCTGGACGCTCGCGGCATCCTGACCGTGGGCACCGCGATGACCGATATCGGCACCGGCACCTACACCATCCTGACGCAGATCGCGGGCGAGATGCTGGGCCTGCCGCCCGAGCGCGTGGTGATGCAGCTCGGCGATACCGACCTGCCGGAAGCCTCGGGGTCGGGCGGATCGTTCGGCGCGGCGAGTTCGGGATCGGCGGTCTATTACGCCTGCGCCCAGCTGCGCATCGCGCTGGCCCGGCGGGCCGGCTTCGATCCTCAGAAGTCGCAGTTCGCGAACGGCCAGATCATGCAGGACGGTCGCGTGCTCTCCCTTGCGTCACTGGCCGGCTCGGACGGCGTCACCGCCACCGGCGGGATCAAGCCCGGCTCCCTGCTCAAGCGCTATGCGCAGGCCTCGTTCGGCGCGCATTTCGCGGAAGTGGCGGTGGACGCCGATACCGGCGAGGTGCGGGTGCGACGGATGCTCGGCGTGTTCGGCATCGGCCGGGTGCTGAACGCGCAGACCGCGCGCAGCCAGGCGATCGGCGGCATGGTGTTCGGGATCGGGGCGGCACTGATGGAGGATGCGGTGCCGGACCAGCGTCATGGCGATTTCGTCAACCACGACCTCGCGGAATATCATGTGCCTGTGCATGCCGACGTGCCGGCGGTGGAGGCGTATTTCCTCGAGGAGCTCGATCCCATCGCCAACCCGCTCAAGGCGAAGGGCGTCGGCGAACTCGGGATCTGCGGCGCCGGGGCCGCGGTCGCCAATGCGGTCCACAATGCCTGCGGCCTGCGCCTCCGCGACTACCCGATGACCCTGGACAAGGTGATCGCCGGCCTGCCGGTGCAGGCTTAGCCGGGTCCCGTTCAGGCTGCTCCAGGGGATGCGCCCTGCGTCGGAACCGACGTTTGATTGCGCGGGGATACGTTCATCGGGCCTGCCAAAGGATGGCTCTCCTTTGGAATCCTTTTTTCACGGCAACGGCGATAGCGCGGTTGGCAAAAACGAATCAGTTCCGCGGGACATCGTCGCGTTTATAAACGTTACTGTTTCATCTCGTATTGCTTACGGAATTAGGTTAGTCGGTTCTGGTGATGCTGCCGGATCATCAAGACTGTCGCGAGGACCGATCCCGGCTGCATCCGGCGCATCGGACACACGGTCCGCTGGCCGATCGCCTGGAGACATCATCGCGAATGGCGGAAACCAAAGCGGCGCCGGGCCACGACCTCTGGATCCGGCCCGTGCTGTTTGCCCTGTTCTTCCTGTCCGGCTTCTGCAGCCTCGTCTATCAGATCATCTGGCTTCGCATGGCGTTCGCCCATTTCGGCGTCATCACGCCGGTGCTGTCGACCGTGATCTCGGTGTTCATGCTCGGGCTGGGGATCGGCTCGCTGCTGGCGGGACGATATGGCGGCGCGCTGTGCACCCGTCTCGGCTGCTCCGCCGCCACCCTCTATGGCGCCACCGAAATGCTGATCGGCCTCGGCGCCTTCGTGGTGCCCTGGAGCATGGCGTTCGGCCAGCATCTGCTCTTGGATGGCGATGCGGGCGGGTCGGCCAGCTACCTCGCTCTTTCGTCGGTCGCGATCGCCGTGTCGATCCTGCCCTGGTGCGTGCTGATGGGCGCCACCCTTCCGCTGATGATGGGCTTCGTCGGCACCGGCTGGCGCGACCCCGATCGTGACGTCGGCAAGACCCGCAGCTTCAGCTTCCTCTATCGCGCCAACGTCATCGGCGCGGCGACCGGCACGCTCCTCTGCGCCGGCGTGCTGATCGAGTGGCTCGGCTTTACCGGCACCGGGCTGGTGGCGGCGCTCACCAACCTCCTGATCGGTGCGATCGGCATTCGCCTCGGCGCCGGCGAGGACCGTCTGCCGGCGTGTCCGCCGGCCTGGGGCGCGCCGACCCGGCCGGCGGTCATGGTCGCTCCGGGCCCGGTGCCGGCGAACCTGATCCTATTCACCACCGGTTTCTGCTCGCTGGCGATGGAAGTGGTTTGGACCCGCGGCTTCACCATCGTGCTCAAGACCACGATCTATGCGTTCGCCGCGATCCTCGCGACCTACCTTCTCGCCACCGCGATCGGCGCCGCACTCTATCGCCGTCGCGTGCGGCTCGGAAGCATCCCGTCCGACACCTCATTGCTGCTGGCGGCCTGCTTCACCGCCTGCGTGCCGGCGATACTGGACGATCCGCGCATACAGATGACCCCTCTCGACGTGCTGCTCAGCATCGTGCCGTTTTCCGTCGTGCTCGGCATCCTGACCCCGCGGCTGGTCGATGCCGCCAGCCTCGGCGATCCCGCGCGCGCGGCTACGAGCTACACCATGAACATCCTCGGCAGCATCCTCGGCCCGCTCGTCGCCGGCTACCTGCTGGTCACCCGGTTCGATGTCCGCATCTGCCTGCTGCTCCTGGTGCTGCCGCTGATCGCGCTGGCCACCTGGTCGGTACTGGACCCCCGCCTGCCGGCAGCCGCCCCGCGACCGCGTGCTCGGCCATCCGGCACGCGAACCCGAACCCAGCGCGTCGCCCTCGCAGGCTGCGTCGGCGTCCTCGCGCTGAGCTTCGCGTTTGCCCGCAGCTACGAAAGCAGCGTGTCCGGCGGCGAGCCGTTCGAGACCCGTCGCGACTATGCCGCCACCGCCATCGCTTTCGGCGCCGGCCAGCAGAAGACCTTGCTGGTGAACGGCGTCGGCATCACCTCCCTGACGCCGATCACCAAGATCATGGCCGACCTGCCGCTCGCGGTGCACGGACATGCGCGTAACGGCCTGGTCATCTGCTTCGGCATGGGTACCACGATGCGGACGATGTCGCGCTGGGGGATCGACACCACCGCCGTCGACCTGACCGCGTCGGTGATCCGCCTGTTCGGCTTCTTCCATGCCGACGCGGCTTCGGTGACCGCCGCCCGCAACGTGCACATGGTTGTCGATGATGGGCGCCGCTACCTGACCCGGGTCGGGCAGACCTACGACGTGATCGTCATCGACCCGCCGCCGCCGATCGAGGCCGCCGGCTCCAGCCTGCTCTACTCGCGCGAGATGTACACGGTGATCCGCCGCAGGCTGCGTCCGGGAGGGATCTTGCAGCAATGGTATCCGGGCGATGACGACGCGACCGGACAGGCGGTGGCGCGGACCCTGTCGCAGGCGTTTGCGTATGTCGTCGCCTACCGGTCGATCGAAGGCTGGGGCACGCACTACCTTGCCTCGATGCAGCCGATCCCGACCATCGATGCCGCCACCTTCGTCTCGCGCCTGCCGGAGCCCGTGCGCCGCGATCTGGTCGAATGGGACCCGCGCGCGACGCCGCTGGCCATGGCCACCCGGATATTGGCCGGACGGGTTCCGGTCTCCGGGGGAGATCGCGGTCCGATCATCACCGACGACCACCCCTACAACGAATACTACCTGGCCCGCTCCCTGCTCGGAGCGCTGCGCGGCCAGGACTAGGTCATGTGGACGGATTTGGACAAGATGAGGCCGCAGGCGAAGGCCACGATTGACTCGTAGTTCTGCCGGGTTTTCTCGCATCGCAATGTTACTCGCTTGAAGCGCTTGAGCTTGCCGACTGCCTGCTCGATACGGGCGCGAGTTTTGTAGAGCAGCCTCGGGAAGTGCCTGGGGCTGTGGACGGTGATCTTGCGGACCGGAATCAGTGGGACGATGCCAAGCTTTCGTGCTGCGCTTCGGTTGCTCTTGGCGTCGTAGCCTTTGTCAGTCAGCACGGCACGCGGCTTGATGTCGGGACCGATGCCGAGCAACAGGGGGAACTGCGGGCTGTCGTTGGCCTCGCCGCCGGTCAGATGGAAGGCGAGTGGCTGCCCATCGAAGTCGGTCTTGAGGTGGATTTTGGTCGAGAAGCCGCCGCGCGACCGGCCAAGCGCCTGATTTTGCTGCCCCCTTTTGCACCTGCGGCCGAGACATGAGCGCGAACCGTAGTGCTGTCGAACATCTGCACGAGGTGCGCTCTGGGGCTGAGTTCGGCCAGCGACTGAAAGAATGCCTCGAAGACACCGCTGTTGCTCAGCCGCGAGAACCGCTTCCAGACCGTGTTCCAGAGCCCGTATTCGGCTGGCAGCGCCCGCCACGAGACGTTCTGCAGCGTGAAGAAATGCAGCGCCTCGAGAAAGCGTCTGTCATCACGAGCCTTCTCGCCCCGCCTCGGAAGACAGCCCCGGAAGACCTCCAGAACGATCTCCCAATCCTCCTCGCTCATCCGCGTCAGCATCAAACAGGTCCACTTCTGCCGACCCGCTATGAATCACTGATCGACCGTCTTGTGAATCCCTGGCCGATTCCGTCCACATGACCTAGAGCCTGATCGTCTCAGGCTGAACCAGCCTGAGACGTGACTCAGTCTCTAGATCAATCTGGTAGAGCAAGTTTACCGGCTCAACTTGAGCCGGTCTTGCTCTAGCAGGCTGGTGAATGAAAAAGTCGGAAACGAGTCATTCTTAGCGCAACGAGGGAAGGCCAAGGGCTTTGCCCCCTAGATCCGCTTCGCGGCTCAGGCCCATCAAAGGCTCGCCTTTGAAATCCTTGAATTTAAGAATCGGGGTCTGGGGCCCCTACTGCTCCAGGACGGGGCCCCAGCGGGATCAGGGCAGCGCCCTGAGCTTGCCTTCTTCAGCAGACGACAAGCAGAGCATGATCGATTGGATCATGTTCCATGTCCGCTACGGCTCCGGCATGGCCTTGACGAACCTGCGCATCCCGGTCGCCGAAGCGGACACCGCGCGCACCATGAACACGGTGGCGAAGCTTGTGGCTCTGCTGGGGCCGCCCGCGGCACTCGGTCAGCCCAGGATGATTCGCTTCAGGCCCTCGGCCAGCACACCCACGACGACCACGCTGGCGGCCCAGATGCCGATGAACCAGAGCATGCGTATGGTGAACGACCGCGACGCAGCCATCCGGTCCGGCTCCATCATTGCCAGCCTCCTCTAGTGATAGTGCGTCTCGACGCCGATCTTCCCGCGGAACACCCAGTACGAGTAGATCGTGTAGGCAAGGATCGTCGGGATCAGCACGCCCGCACCGACCAGCAGGAAATACTGGCTGCTCGGCGGTGACGAGGCATCCCAGATGGTGATGCCGGGCGGCACGATGTACGGCCAGACGCTGATGCCCAGCCCGGTGAAGCACAGGAAGAACCAGCCGAGCGCGCACAGCAGCGGCGTGATGTGGACATCCTCGCGGGCCAGGCCGCGCCAGAACAGCACGGCGAGTGCCGCCACCAGGATCGGCACCGGGCTCACGAACAGGATGCGCGGCCAGACATACCAGTGCCGCAGGTAGTGGCCCTGCAATGTCGGCGTCCACAGGCTGACCGCGACGATCAGCGCCAGCGTGCACAGGCCGAGCGTGCGCGAGTGCCGGCGGCAGCGCGCCTGCAGCGGCCCGTCGGTGCGCCAGACCAGCCAGCAGGACCCGAGCAGCGCGTAGCCGGTCACCACGCCGACCCCGCACAGGACCGAGAACGGCGTCAGCCAGTCCCACCAGCCGCCGGCATAGGCATCATCGACGACCTTGATGCCCTGGATCAGGCCGCCCAGCGTCAGGCCCTGGGCCAAGCCTGCCACCAGCGAGCCGCCGAAGAAGGCGAGGTCCCACAGGAACCTGCCGCGCTGGGACAGCGCCTTGAAACGGAACTCGAAGGCGACGCCGCGGAAGATCAGCGCCAGCAGCATGGCGATGATCGGCGGATACAGCGCCGGCAGCACGGTGGCATAGGCCACCGGAAACACGCCGTAGAGTGCAGCACCCCCCAGGATCAGCCAGGTCTCGTTGCCGTCCCAGACCGGCGCCACCGTATTGACCATGACGTTGCGGTCGTCGGGACGGTATTCGGCGGCGAACAGCAGGCCGATGCCGAGATCGAAGCCGTCGAGGACGATGTAGGCCAGGATGGTGAAGGCGGCGATGCCGCTCCACAGCACCGGCAGCCAGTAGTCCTGGCCGTGCAGCACCTGCGCGCCGGCGCTGTGAGCGTGCAGCATGTCCGTCACTCCGCCGGGTGCGGCAGGGCGCCGCCGGGATGCTTGTCGAGCGGCCGCTCGCCGGGCCCCTGCGCCGGGCCGGGATGGATGCCGGAGGTGCGGATCGGTTCGCGCGGGTTGGGACCGCTCTCACCAAGCTCGGGCTCGTGCGCCATCATGCGCAGGATGAATACGAGGCCGGCGCCGAACACCACGAAATACACCACGACGAAGGCGGCGAACGAGGTGGCGATGCCGGGCAGCGCGATCGGCGAGACGCTCTCGCTGGTGCGCAGCAGGCCGTACACCGTGTAGGGCTGCCGGCCGACCTCGGTGGTGATCCAGCCGCACAGCAGGGCGATGAAGCCGGACGGTGCCATCGCCAGTGCGAAGCGGTGCAGCCAGGGATTGCTGTAGAACGTGCCGCGCCAGCGCAGCAACAGCGACAGCGCGCCGAGCAGCGCCATCAGCATGCCGAGCCCGACCATGATCCGGAAGGTGAAGAAGATCAGCGGCGAATACGGGCGGTCCTGCGGCTTGAACTGCAGCAGGCCGGGCACGCGGCCGCTCAGGCTGTGCGTCAGGATCAGCGACCCCGCCAACGGCAGCTCGATTTTATAGTCGGTGCGCTCCTGCTTCATGTTCGGAATCCCGAACAGGATCTCGGGTGCGTGGTCGCGGGTCTGCCAGTCACCCTCCAGGGCCGCGATCTTGGCGGGCTGGTACTGTAGCGTGTTCAGGCCCTGGGTGTCGCCGGCCAGGATCTGCAGCGGTGCCACGATGGCCGCCATCCACATCGCCATCGAGAACATCGTCCGCACCGCGTCCGACGGACGCCGAGCAAGCTTCCGGTCACGCAGCAGGTGGTAGGCGCCGACCGCGCCGACCACGAAGGCGACGCACAGGAAGGCGGCCAGCCCCATATGCACCAGCCGGTACGGAAACGACGGGTTGAAGATGATCGCCCACCAGTCCGCCGGCAGGAAGCGCCCGGTCGCCCTGTCGATGGTGTAGCCGCGCGGCGTCTGCATCCAGCTGTTCGAGGCCAGGATCCAGCTCATCGAGATCAGGGTGCCGACCGAGACCAGGCAGGTGGCGAGGAAGTGCAGGCCGCGGCCGACCCGGTTCATGCCGAACAGCATGACGCCGAGGAAGCCGGCTTCGAGGAAGAACGCGGTCAGCACCTCGTAGGCCAGCATCGGGCCGAGCACCGGGCCGGCCTTGCGCGCGAACACCGACCAGTTGGTGCCGAACTCGTACGACATCACGACGCCGGAGACGACGCCCATGGCGAAGCCGATCGAGAAGATCTTCACCCAGTAGCGCCACAGGTCGAGATAGACCTGCCGCCCGGTTTTTAACCAAAGGCCTTCCAGCACCGCGAGGTAGGCGGCGAGGCCGATCGAGAAGGCCGGAAAGACGATGTGGAAGCCGACCGTGAAGGCGAACTGCCCACGGGCGAGGGTGAGGGCGTCGATGCCGAACATGCGTTCTGAGCCTCAGGGGACGGTCAGCAAGACAGCTTGCTGCGTTGCAGCATTGAGATGGGACGGATCACCGAACTTGAACAGGGCTTTCACGCCTATGGCATCGGGGCCGCGGGCGCGGTTGCGGCGAGACCGGGTGCAAGTGCCGGCACAAGGAGCAGTGGAATGCGGCCGAGGGCCAGGGTTCCGGCATGCAAGTCGAGCGGCAGGGTGATGCTGCCGCTGCCCTGCCTGGTGTCGGTCGCGGCCGCGACCAGCCCGAGGATGGCGCGGATCGACGTCGCCTGCGCTGCACTGAGCAATCCCGCTCTCACCGATCTTTCCACCAGGGCGTCCGCACCGACGATGCGCAGGCTGAAGGCGCCGTCGGGGCGCAGGTTTCCATCCAGCGCGGCATTGCCTGCGAGTGCTAAGCGCGCGTCCGGCCACAGCAGGGCGGCGCGGGTCACGATGAGCCGGCCGTCCTTGTCCCGCCAGGCCCGCAGCCGGTCCGCCCAGCCTGCGCCCTTCGCCGCGAGCGGCCCGACCAGCGACAGTTCCAGGGCGCCGGTATCGACTGCAAGTCCGGGTCCGGCCGCGCCGGCTGCCAGGTCGAGATCCTGCGATGCGATGCTGAGTGCCGCCGCCGCTCCGGTCCAGCGCAGGCTGCCTTCGAGCCGCCGGACGCGCAGCGGTGCCAGGCCGAGGCCCGCCGGGAACGCGACCCGCAGGCGGGTAGCGTGCAACCGCAGCTGTCGGGGCCGTGTGCCCAGCGGGATCGCCAGCGTGACGTCATCGCCCCGAAAGCGCAGCGCTTGGCGCAGGTCGGGAGCGGGATGCGAACCGGTCGTCGCGATAGTGGTCGTCGCGATGACCTGGCCGCCGCCGAGGCGGAGCGTCATCTCGCTCGGATGCAACACCGAGATCGCGGCGGTGAGGCGGCTTGCGGACCAGACCGCACCGCCCGACAGACCGCCCAGCCGACCACCCGGATACAGGCCGGGCTCCTCGAAGCGGCGCGTCGCGGCCAGCGGCCAGCCGCCGCGCGCCATGGACAAAGCGTCGAACCGCCAGCCGGCTTCGCTCGCCTGCGCCTGCAGGCGCATCAGGCGCCGGTCCAGCACATGCTGTGCATACAGCCACCCGAGCGTGTCGGCGCCGAGCAGCAGGAGTGCGAGCGCCAACGGCGCCCGCAGGCGGCTCAGACGGGGTCTCATCGTGCTCCTGGTCGCGTTGTCGGACGGAACTCACAGATCACGTCGAACCCCCGGCCGAAGTTGTTGAAGTGGCTTGTTTTCAACCGCTGCGACGGCCGTGCTGGAAAACCATCCACATGATGCAACGCCGCCGCGGCGACAGCCAGCCGGCCTGTAACGGCGGCGTGTTCCTCGCCCCGGACCCGGGCATGCCGGCCGATGCGGGCGCAGAGTTCCAGCCTGCACACAAGGGATTTCCGATCGGGCCGCCGGTCGGCCACAGCGCGATCGAGAAGCCGGGACTGCCTGGAGTGCGTCCGGTCGCAGCCGGGTTGCACTCGGCCGTGCTCCCGATCAGATCCGCGCCGATTGGCCGCCCACAGAGTTATCCACAAGGTTGCACTGCAGCATGGCGTGCCGGGTCGCGGCGCCGCCCATACGGGTTTCCTCCACCTGCCAGGCATCGCGTATGGCGTCGAGCAGGGCCTGCCGACGCAGGCCGGCCGGCAGCGGCGGCGCAATGGCGATGCGTATGGTGCCGGGCCGCTTGATGAACGCCTGCCGCGACCAGCACCGGCCGGAATCGGTAGCCACCGGCACCACCGGCAGGCCGGTATGCGCCGCCAGCGCCGCGATGCCCGGCTGCAGCGCGACCGTTCCGCCGGCGGCGACCCGCGTGCCCTCGGGGAAGATGACGATCTGCCTGCCATCCGCGACCGCCCGCCCGGTTTCGCGCAGCAGGTTGCGCAGCGCCGTCGCGCCGGCCTCGCGATCGACCGGGATCATGCCGGCCAGCAGCAGCATCGGTCCGACCAGCGGCAGGCGGGTCAGCTCGCGTTTCATCACGTAGGCCGGGCGCGGCAGCAGCGTCAGCCAGACCAGCGTGTCGAAGGCGCTCTGGTGCTGCGAGGCGATCAGCACCGGACCGGACGGCAGGTGCTCGCGGCCGGTCAGGGCGATGCGTATGCCGCAGATGCGCTGCAGCCCGGCGACCGACAGCCGGCACCACAGGGTCGCGTAGCGCAGCGCGTGCCGGGGGCCGAACAGCCTGACCCAGAAGGCGAGCAGGCCCATGCCGAGAGTCAGCAGCACGAAGTACAGGTTGAACAAGGCGGCCCGGACCAGGATCATACGATCTCCCGCGGATGCGTGGCGGCGTGGCCGATCTCGACGGCGAGCCACTTCAGATACTCGGTGAGCAGCAGGCGCAGGGTGCCGAACGAGGCCGGCCGCAACAAAGCCGGCGGCAGTACCGGGTCCGCCGCGAGCCGCACGCCCGGGAGGGCCGCGCCGATCTCGATCAAGGCCCGCCGCATATGGTAGCCCGCCGTGACCACGATCAGGCTGTGCAGCTTGTTGGCGCGGGCCCAGGCGGCGGCCTCCTCGGCATTGCCGGTGGTGGTGGTGGCCGCGTGGCCGAGCGAGATCGCCCCGGACGCCACTCCTGCGGGAACGTGCAGCCCGGAGGCATACGCCAGCCGCGCAAGGTCGAGGCTGGGGTTGACACCGGAGATCAGCAGCCTGCCCGCATGGCCGGAGGCGAGCAATGACAGCGCCACCTCGATGCGGCCACTGCCGCCGGTGAGCGCCACGATGCCGTCGGCCTGTCCGGGCTTGCCGGGCGGCTGCAGCGCGTCGTGCGCAAACCAGACGAAGCCGGAGCCGAAGGCGAGCCCGGCCGCCAGCAGCAGGACCCCGAGCACCGGACGCCGGCGCGGCCGGACCTGCGCGGCGCTCATGGCAGCCGCCGCAGCCAGGCGCGCACCGTCGCCTGCGCGGTGAGCCAGCCGATCAGGCCGGTGGCGAGCGGCAGCGCCGGCAGTGCGACCAGCAGCGGCAGTGGCAGCGCGTCCAGCATCAGGCTCGGCAGCAGGTCGGTCTGGCTGCCGATGATGGCTCCAGGCAGCGCCTGGCCCATGCCGCCGGTGGCGAACGGCGCCGCGAGCCGGGACAACTGCGCCAGCACCGGCAACGCCACCAATGCGCCCACCGCGCCGCCGACCAGGGCGAGCCACCCGGTGCGCCGGGCGAAGCGTCCGGCCACGTAGCTGTCGGTGGCCCCGAGGCCGTGCACCAGCTCGATCGCCCCGCGCCGGCGCGCGATGCCGGCCCGGGTCGCCAGCGCCACGACCCAGCCGGCCACCGCGGCCACGGTTAGCAAGGCGAGACCGGCGCAGGCCTGCAGGCTGTAGGTCAGCGCCAGCAGCCGGTTGCTCCACACGGCGCTGTCCTCCACGAGCGTGCCGGGCGCCGCGATGGCCAAAGTTCCGGCCAGCGCCGCGGGGAGTACTGAAGCGGGCCGCAGGCGAAGCTCCACCACGGCGGGCAGCGGCAGCGCGAGCAGCCCCGAGCGGGCACCGAGCCAGGGCTGCAGCAACGCGTCGAGCTCGTGCTCGTCGAGCCGGTGCCGGGTCGCGATCGCGGGAGTGCCGCCGAGGGTTGCCAGCACCGTGTCGATCCGGCTGCCGGCGCCGGTCGCAGCTTGTGCCTGCGGGTCGGGGACCTGAACGGTGACGATCGCGCCGGCCCCGCGGCTCCAGCGCGCGGCCAGGGCATGCGCGCCGACCGCGCCGGCAAAGGCGAGAGCCGCCAGGAACGCCATCGCCGCCACCACGCTGGGCAGCATGCGGTCGGGGATGGCGCGACGCAGACCCAGGCCGTCCGCTGGGCGCGCGGGGGCCGGGCGTGTGGGGGCCGGGCGCTCGGGGGGCGGGAGGCTCCGGACCGGGTGGCCGCTCATGGCGCGGCCGGCGGGCCGGCCTGCCCGTCCTCGACCAGCCGCCCGCGCTCGAGCCGCAAGGCCGGGGCCTTGAAATGCCGGACCAGCTGGTCGTTGTGGGTCGCCACGATCACCGTCGAGCCGAGCTGGTTCAGCTCCATCAGCAACTCCATCAGCCGCAGCGCCTGCGGCGCGTCGAGCGATCCGGTCGGCTCGTCGGCGAGCAGTAGCGGCGGCCGCAGCACCACCGCGCGCGCGATCGCGGCGCGCTGCTGCTCGCCAACGGACAGTTCGCCGGGCCGCGCCCGCAGCCTGCGTCCCAGGCCGATCCAGCTCAACATCTCGGTGACCTCGGCCTGCACGCGCGGCTCCGGAACCTGCGCCAGGCGCATCGGCAGCGCGACGTTGTCGAACACGCTCAGTTCGGGCAGCAACCGCAGGTCCTGGAACACCACGCCCATGCGGCGCCGCAGCCGCACCAGCTGACGGCGCGGGGCCCGCTGCACCGCGGTGCCGAACAGCTCGAACTGGCCCGAGCTGGGTAGCACGGCGAGTTGCAGCACGCGCAGCAGGCTCGACTTGCCGGCGCCAGACGGGCCGAGCAGCCAGCGGAAGGCACCCGCAGGCACCGCGAAGCTCACCGCCTGCAGCATTTCGGGCGTCTTCTGCCCAGGCCGCCAGCCGCCCCCGGCAAACACAGTTCGCCCTGGCCAATTCGATCCGCGTCCGATACGAAGTGACACGTCCTGCAATCGGATCATGACCGCGTCCCGCCGCCGCCCGCGGTGGACCTGCGGACAGGCCGGCCCGGACCATGAAGGGAATGCGGCGGATGGGGTCGACCACGCAAGCAACCCGGCCGCTGCCCGCGCTGCGGATCACCTGCCCGGACTGTGCCGCGACCTACGACGTGCCGGCGTCGCACGCCCGGGCCGGCCGGCAAGTCCGGTGCGTGGCCTGTGCGACGCAGTGGCTGGCGTTCGACGAACCGGACGCCGGGGCGGCCGCACCCGTGCCGTTGCTCGAAGCAGACCCGGTCGCGACCGCCGATGCGGACGCGCTCTCCGGCAGCCGCAGCATCGCCGCGAGCCTGAAGCAGCATTCCCTGCCGGCGCCGGAGCCGCCGGTCGCGGCGGCCCAGGAAGCCGAGGAAGCCGGGGAAGCCGGGGAAGCCGGGGAAGCCGATGCCGAACTGCCCGATCTCGCGGCGCCCGGGCATCACGACCCTGTGGCGGCGTTCCCCGCCGGCCCGCCGGCGCCAGCGGCAGCCTGGCGCGCCGCCTGGGCGGCGAGCGTGCTGCTGCTGGTGGCGATCGGCACCGGCTGCGTGCACTGGCGCCAGCCTATCATGCTCGGCTGGCCGCCTTCGACCAGGCTCTATGCGGTGTTCGGCACCGCTCACATGCCGCGTGCCGCAACCGCCGAGAGCGTGGCACCCAAGGCGGCGAGCGCCATCAGCAACAGCCCGTCCACGATCAGGCCACCCGGCGTGAGCGAGTGACCCGCCAGGATGATCGCATGCGGGATGGTGCCCGAGATGCTGTTGAGGATGTCGCGGGCCTGCTGGTCGGCCGTCGCCTCGTGGGTGGTGATGGCCTCCACCAGCCGCGGCAGCGCCCACCAGCCCAGGCCGAGCACCAGCAGCAGCGGCGCCAGCAGTTCGGCCACCTGCTGGAGGAAGTAGAACGCGAAGTGCACGATGCTCCACAGCGTCAGCCGGAGTGCCCGCAGGAAGGGGCCGTCCGGCCGCAAGTCGACAGCCATCTGATCAGGTCTCCATCGTGCGTGCCGGCCCAGGAAGCGATCCAGGAAGCGATCCAGGATGCGGTCCCGGGTCGGATGCATCTGCGGCGGAACTAACGCGCGCGGCGGGGTCCGACAAGGCGCTGTCTCGACCCGCCCTGCCCGGCGGGCTCACGCGCCGCCGGCTTTTGCCGTGCCGGCGGTGCTGCCGGCCGGCGGCACGGCCACATGTCGCAGGCCCAGCGCGGCGGCGAGACAGGCGCAGGCGGCCAGCATGAACGGCGCCCCGGGCACATGCACCGGCCCGTCCGGGCGGGTCGCGGCCGCGAACAGGCTGCCCATCACCAGAGGCCCGAGCACCATCGCAAGCCCCTGCAGCGACGACAGCGCGCCCTGGATCTCGCCCTGCCTCTGCGGCCCTGCCGCCGCCGACAGCAGCGACTGCACCGGCGGCCCCGAGAGTGCCCCGAGGGCCAGGATCGGGATGCCGCCCACCATCACCCAGGGCGTGGCCGCGAAGCTGTAAACCAGGTAGCCGCTGGCCGCGAGCAGGCACCCGGTCATCGCCGTCTCGCGGGCACCGAGCCGGCCGATCACCCGTCGCACCAGCACGCCCTGCACCAGCGCCTGCGCCGCGCCGCCGAGGGCGAGGGCGAGCCCGTTATCCAGGCTGTTCCAGCCGAAGCGCATCTGGTTGGACAGGATGAAGCTGGTCTGCTGCGCGCCGAGCGCGAACCAGGTCGCGAACCAGGCAAAGCCGAGCCGCAGGCTGGTCGCATCGAGGCCGAGACGCAGCAGCGAGGCGAACGGATTGGCGCGCCGCCACTCGAACCGCCGCCGGCGGTCGGGCGGCAGGCTCTCCGGCAGCACGAAGGCGCCGTACAGCACGTTGCAGCCGATCAGGCCGGCGCTGACCAGGAACGGCAGCCGGATCCAGTAGGTGCCCAGCAGGCCGCCCACCACGGGTCCGAGGATGAAACCGAGCCCGAACATCGCCCCGATCAGGCCGAAATAGCGCGCGCGCTGCTCGGGCGGCGTGACGTCGGCGATGTAGGCCGATGCGGTCGGCACGTTGGCCGCGAACAGGCCGGCGAACACCCGCATGACGAACAGCCAGCGCAGGTCGTCGACCCAGACCCAGAGCAGCGAATTGATGCCGAGCGCGCTCAGCGAGGTGAGCAGGATCGGCCGGCGGCCGAACCGGTCGGACAGGCCGCCGAGCACCGGGGCGCAGACGAACTGGGTCAGCGAGAACACCGCGAACAGCGCGCCGATATAGAAGGAGGCCTGTGACGGCGGCTCGCGCGACACCTCGCGCACCAGGTCGGGCAGCACCGGGATCACGATGCCGAAGCACAGCGCGTCGAGGGCGACGGTGAACAAGATGAAGGCGGCCGAAGCCGGCCTGCCGCCGATCAGTCGAAGGGTCATGGCACGTGGACGCCACAGCCGCCGGGCAGCGTCAAGCCCGGGCGGCGTCAAGCATCGCGGTGTCCGGTTCCCCGGCGGACGGCGCGCGCCGGGGCGGCGGCCAGCGGCACCAGGCTGGCCAGGAACAGCTCGGCGCAGGCGCGCCAGCCGAACCGTTCCGCGTGCGCCCGCGCGTCGGCGCGGCTCGCCTGGAGCGCCTCGAGGCACGCCTCGCGCAGATCGTCGGACACCGCGCCGGGCCGCCCCGCGGCGCCGCGCAGGATGTCGCGCGGCCCCATCACGTCGTAGGCCGCCACCGGCACTCCGCAGGCAAGCGCCTCGAGGATCACCAGGCCGAACGTGTCGGTGCGGCTGGGGAAGACGAACACGTCGGCGCCGGCATAGGACTGCGCCAGCGCCCGCTCGGCACGCGGGCCGGTGAAGACCACGTCGGGATAGGCCAGCTTGAGGGCGGCCAGCATCGGGCCGCCGCCGACCACCACCTTGGAGCCGGGCAGCTCCAGGTCGAGGAAGGCCTCGATGTTCTTCTCCACCGCGATGCGCCCGACATACAGGAACACCGGGCGACGCGCGTTCCAGTCGCGGGTCCAGTCCTCGCGCGGCTCCGGCCGGAAGCGCTGCAGGTCGACGCCGCGCGACCATGGAAGCAGGCGGGTGAAGCCGCGCGCGGCGAGGGTCTGCGAGAGGGTCTCGGTGGCGACCAGGGTGGCCGCCGAGGCGTTGTGGAACCAGCGCAGCAGCGCATAGGCAGGACCGGGCGGCAGGCCGGTGCGGGCCTGGATGTATTCCGGGAAGCGGGTGTGGAACGAGGTGGTGAACCCAGCACCGCGCCGCATCGCCCAGTGCCGGGCGGCGAGGCCGAGCGGGCCTTCGGTGGCGATGTGCAGCGCGTCCGGCCGGAACGCCGCGATCATGCGCGCCAGCCTGCGCCCCGGCAGCAGCGAGAGCCTGATGTCGGGATAGGTCGGGCAGGGTACGTTGCGGAAACGGTCGGGCCCGATCACCTCGACGACGTGGCCCATGCCGCGCAATTCACCGGCCACCGTCGAGAGCGTGCGCACGACACCGTTGACCTGCGGCATCCAGGCGTCCGAGACGATCAGGATGCGCCGCATCGGCCTATGCCGCGTTTGCCCATTCTGCATCAGGCATCTTGCGGCAGCCGGCGCTGCATGAACGACAGCCGGTTGCGTTCGGCCCAGTCGATCAGCTCCAGGCGGCCGTCATCGTGTTCGACCAGCGCGGTGCAGCTCTCCACCCAGTCGCCGTCATTGATGTAGAGCACACCGCCGATGTCGCGCATCTCGGCATGGTGGATATGCCCGCACACCACGCCGTCGAGGCCGCGCCGGCGCGCCTCGGCGGCGAGTGCCAGCTCGAACCGGTCGATCGCCTTGACCGCACCCTTGACCTGCCGTTTCAGCCAGGCCGACAACGAACGGTACGGCAGGCCCAGGCGTCGGCGCATGAGGTTGAAATACCGGTTCACCACCAGGGCGCCGCCGTAGGCACGGTCTCCGAGCAGTGCCAGGAACTTCGCATAGCGCACCACGCTGTCGAACTCGTCGCCATGCATGACCAGCAGCCGGCGTCCGTCGACGGTGACATGCACCGCATCCTGGCACAGCCTGATGCCCGCGATTTCCAGCTGCATCGGCAGCCAGGCGCGGAAAATCTCGTCGTGGTTGCCGGGGATATAGACGACATCGGTGCCCCCGCGGGCCATGCCGACGATCACCCGGAGCAGCTCGTCATGCGCCCCATCCCAGTGCCATGATTTCTTCAGCCGCCAGCCATCGACGATGTCGCCGACCAGGTAGAGCGTGTCGCAGGCGCTGGCACGCAGGAAGTCGGCGAGGAAATCGCAGCGCGAGCCGCGGGTTCCCAGATGCACGTCGGAGACGAACACGGTCCGGTAGCGCGCGCGCATCGCTGGCAACGAAGGAGATCCCATTGCCCGGCGATATACATCTGCCGGCTCGAGTCTCTTCGTGACGGTTGCATGATGAATTGCCGGGCGCCCACGAAGCGGGCGTGCCATGACGAAGAATCGCGAATACCCCTGTTGCTGCGAGGGGAAAGCCCGTTGCGGGAGTGTCATATGCTTGTCATCTACAACCCGACCGCCGGCCGCCGGCGGGTGTGGCTGCTCTGGAGCGTGCTCGACGTGCTGATGGCGCATGGCGTGCGGCTGGACGTGGTGGAGACGACGCATGCCGGCCATGCCACCGGGCTTGCGCGCGACGCCGTCGCGCGCGGCGCCACCCTGGTGGTGGCGGCAGGCGGCGACGGCACGATTGCCGAAGTGGCCGAGGGTTTGGACGCGCGCTGCCGCCTCGGCATCATCCCGCTTGGCACCGCCAACGTGCTCGCCCACGAACTGGGCCTGCCGGGTGCCGCGGCGGAGGTCGCATCGGTGCTGGCGGCGGGTCGGCCGCGGCCGCTCTGGCCGGGGATCGCGCACGGGCCGCAGGGCAGCCGGCTGTTCGTGCAGATGCTGGGGATCGGCTTCGATGCGCATGTCGTGCATCACATCTCGCAGCCGGTGAAGCGCGCGCTGGGCCGTGGCGCCTATGTCGTCCACACGCTGCGCGAACTGCCGCGCTACGGCTTCGCGCGTCTGCAGGTCAGCATCGACGGCGTGCTGCACGAGACCGGCGGTGTCATCGTCAGCAAGGGTTGCCTGTATGGCGGCCCCTATATGCTCGCCCCGGAGGCGGTGCCGGGAGAACGCGGCTTCTCGGTGGTGCTGTTCGAGCGGGCCGGCATCGCATCCGCCATGCTGGCCGGCGCCGCGCTGCCGCTGAACCTGATGCGGCTGCTGCCCGGCATGCGGCGCCTGCGCGGCTTCGAGATCGCGGTGACCACGGACATCGCCGTGCCGGCGCAGTCGGATGGCGATCCGGCCGGCAGCACGCCGCTGCGCGTGGTCGATGCCCCGGCGCCGATCGAGGTGCTGGCCGGGCGTCGAGCCTGATCGGCCCGAAAACCTGGTCGTAAATGCCGCGGCAACCGCTCTCGCCTGTGCGTGTTGGCATCGGCACGGCGCCGGAGCCCGCGGCCCGGTTTTGCAATGCAACAGGAAACGCTGCCATGTCCGAGATCACACTGTGGGGTTTCGACGGCTCCACCTATGTGCGCACCGTGCGGATGCTGCTCGCCCAGAAGGGCGTCACCGACTACAGGCAGGTCCCGCTCAACGTGCTCAAGGGCGAGCCCCGAGAGCCCGAGCATCTCGAGCGGCATCCGTTCGGCAAGGTGCCGGTGCTCGACCATGACGGCATCCGCATCCTCGAGACCTCGGCGATCGTGCGCTACCTCAACGACGTGCTGCCCGGCCCGTCGCTGGTCCCGGCGACGCCGAAGGACCGTGCCCGGATGGACATGGTCATCGGGCTGATCGACAGCTACGGCTACCCCAGCCTGCTCGGCGGCGTCGCCGCCTACCACCTGTTTCCGGATTTCGTCGGTGGCAGGAACGAGGCCGCGCGCCGGGATGGGATCGAGGCCGGCCGCAAGGTCATCGCGCTCGCCATGCAAGAGCGCGGCAGTTCGCCCTTCATCGCCGGCGAACTGAGCCTTGCCGACCTCTACTTGGCCCCGATCGCGTTCTACGTCTCGCTGACGCCCGACCAGGACAGGCTGTTCGACGTGCCGGGCTTTGCGCAATGGTGGACCAGCATCCAGGCGCTGCCCTGCTTCAAGCGGACCCAGCCCAGCCCGGGTTAGAGCCTGTTTGCAAACCCCTGCTGCTGGCGATCCCCCGCTTTCAAGGCTGGGCGCCTCTCCTGCGCTCCGTTGCTCACGGCCCCCACTTTTCAAGCATAGGCGGCCGCTCCGCTCCGGTGCTCGGAAAGTCACGCCGGCCGCCGGCCTTCAGCCCGCTCTCATCCAG
Source organism: Lichenicoccus sp. (assembly GCF_965277665.1). Classification (GTDB taxonomy): domain Bacteria; phylum Pseudomonadota; class Alphaproteobacteria; order Acetobacterales; family Acetobacteraceae; genus Lichenicoccus. The sequence continues at coordinate 2,150,162 of NZ_OZ255835.1, read as the reverse complement.
CAGCAGGCGTTTGCAAAGAGGCTCTCAGATCTTCCCGGATGCAGGGCGGAATGCAATCGGTCCCTGCATCCAACACGGTGCTTGCTCAGTAACGTCGTCAGAGACCTGCTTCCTGCGGGTTCTGCAACGAGGAAACATCCAATGAACTTCCGCATCGTGCCGGGCGTGCTGGCGGCTGTACTGCTCGCCGGCTGTTCCCAGACCATGTCGCAGCCGACGGCCGGCATGCAGCCCGGAATGACCGCGACCGCCGATCCGATGGTCGGAGGGGCTGCGATGTATCCGAACAAGACGATCGTGCAGAACGCGGTGAACTCGCCGGATCACACCACGCTGGTCGCCGCCGTGAAGGCCGCCGGCCTGGTCGATACCCTGAACGGTCCGGGCCCGTTCACGGTGTTCGCGCCGACCAACGAGGCGTTCGCCCTGCTGCCCGACGGTACCGTCGCGACGCTGCTGAAGCCGGAGAACAAGGCGACGCTGACCAAGGTGCTGACCTACCACGTCGTGCCGGGCACCATGGACAGCAAGGCGCTGATGGCGGCGATCGCGGCGGGCGGCGGCAAGGCGACACTGACCACGGTCGCGGGTGAGCCGCTGGTGGCGATGATGGGCGCGCCGGGCACCATCACGCTGACAGATGCGAAGGGCGACGTCGCCACCGTCACGATCGCGGACGTCTACCAGTCGAACGGCGTGATCCACGTCATCGACCACGTCCTGCTGCCGGGCTGAGCCGCCCCGCTTATGCCTCCGGGGGGCGCGCGCCCCCCGGAACATTGCGCGGATAGCGCATCCCGGATGCATTGCGCGGATAGCGCATCCTGATCCATTGCGCGGATAGCGCATCCTGATCCATTGCGCGGATAGCGCATCCCGGATGCATTGCGCGGATAGCGCATCCTGATCCATTGCGCGGATAGCGCATCCCGGATGCATTGCGCGGATAGCGCATCCCGGATGCATTGCGCGGACCTGATCGCGCAGCCATGAATGACGGGATGAGATGTTCGATCGCTCCCGCCGTCCTCGCCGCCTTCACCGTTGCCGCACAAGCGCATGCCGCGGCCGCGGCGCCGCTGCACCTGTTCCGGAGCGTCGTCATCGCGCCGGACGGCCGGCACGTCGCGAGCATCGAGACCGATGACCTGCCGGCGGAGACCCAGCCTCCCGCCCGGCTGCTGATACGCGGACCGGGCGGCGCCACAAGCAGCATCGACCTGCCCTGCGCGGGGCGTCCGGGCTGCGTGCCGTCCTCGCCGACCTGGTCGGCGGACGGACAGACGGTGGCCTTCCTGCTCGACGAGCCGGACGGCATCGGCACCGACATCGAGACGGTGGCGGCGACCGGTGGCACGCCGCAGCGTGCGCTGGCATTTCCGGGTCCGCTCGACAGTCTGCGCTACGGGCCAGGCGGCCAACTCGCCGTGCTGGCGACCGCGAACGCGCACAAGCGGGTGGGGGCCACCCAGGCGGCGGCGGCCCTGCAGGGCGAGATCGGCGTTTCGTTCGACGAGCAGCGGATCGCCGTGGTCGACCATGCCGCCCTTCGCTTCATCTCGCCCGCCGACCTCTACGTCTATGAATATGACTGGCGGCCGGATGGCGGCTTCGTCGCGACCGCCGCGCACGGCAACGGCGACAGCAACTGGTGGGTGGCGCGGCTCTACGGCTTCGAGCCCTCGGGGGCGGTACGCACCCTGTTCACGCCCGGCCCGCGCGAGCAGCTTGCAGCCCCGGTGGTGTCCCCGGATGGCGGCAGCGTCGGCTTCATCGGCGGCTGGATGAGCGATTTCGGCTCGACCGGCGGCGACGCCTTCCTGCTGCACCTGAAGGCACCCGGTGCGGCACCGGTGGATCTCACGCCCGGCCTGCATGCGACCGTCACCTCCATCGACTGGCATTGCGGCAACGCATTGACCGCGACGACGCTGGCCGCGGGCACCAGCGCGGTCGCGACACTGGCCGAGGGCGCGGCGCCCCACGTGCTGTGGTCCGGCGAGCGCATGCTGTCGGCCGGCGGCTGGAACCTGTCGCTGTCCTGCAGCAGGCTTGGCTCGGCGGCGATATCTCAGAGCTTCGCCGACCCCCCCGAGCTCGTGGCGGGGCCGATCGGCGCCTGGCGGCCGCTCACGCACGCCAATGCCGGGCAGGTGGCACCTGGTGTGGCACGTTCGATCACCTGGAGGAATGACGGGCTCGACGTGCAGGGCTGGCTGATCGAGCCGGCCCGGGCCCAGGGGGCGCGCATGATGCGCGCGGGTTCGGGGGGCCGCCCGATGATCGTCGATGTGCATGGCGGCCCGCAAGCGGCGGCGACCCCCGCGTTCCCGTCCTCGCGCGGCGTGCTGCGCGGCTGGCTCGCGCAGGGCTGGGACGTGTTCGAGCCGAACTATCGCGGCAGCTTCGGCCAGGGCGAGGCGTTCGCCGCCGGCAGCATACGCGACATCGGCGGCGGCGACTGGCGCGACGTGCTCAGCGGCGTGGATGCGGCGGAGCGCGCCGCACCCATCGACGATGCCAGGCTCGGCATCACCGGCGGCTCCTACGGCGGCTACATGACCATGTGGGCGGTGACGAAGACGCACCGCTTCCGGGCCGGCGTCGCCGATGCGGGTGTCTCGGACTGGTTGTCGATCGAAGGCGAGGCACCGCAGGCAGGCTCAGACGACGTGACGTTCGGCGGCTCGGTCTATGACAATCCAAAGCCGTACCTGGACGCGTCGCCGATCATGCACATGCGCGGGGTGACCACGCCGGTGCTGGTGGCGGTCGGCGAGCGCGATGTCGAATGCCCGATGCCGCAGAGCCAGGAATTCTTCACCGCGCTGCGGGCGCTGGACGTTCCAGCCAGTTTCATCGTCTATCCGGGCGAGGGCCATGCGCTGGTGCGCGAATCGGATCGCGAGGACCTCAAGCGGCGCGGCACCGCCTGGTTCCGGCGCTGGTTCGAGAGCGTGCAGCGATGATGGGCATGCGAAGGCGGAACGCAGCACTGAAAGGTTGGATGGCTGAGGCGGCTCTCGAAGACGACGCTACTGCAGGCCGATGGTGTCGCGGGTGCGGGAATCGATCACCTGCAGCGCCTCGTAGGCGTTGCCGGACATGTCCCTGCGGATCAGCCTGACCGCGACCGGGTTCGCGGCAAGCGCGCCGTTGTCGATCAGGTAGCGGCGCTGGCCGTTGTCGAGCGAGCCGATGCCGAAGACCAGAACCGTGTGCGGGTCGTCCTCGTCGCGCAGGGTGCAGATATTGTCGCGTCGGCAGGCGAGCCGCCCCGGTCCGACCAGCAGTTCGACCCCGGGTGCCAGGGTCGCCTGTTCCGACAGCGCATCGGCCACCGGCTCCATGTGCCGCCCCTCCGGCAGCCGTCCCGAACCGGGCGCTTCGGCCGGCTGCCCGGCCGCGGGCACGCGCACCGGAACGCCCGGGGCGCCTCCCGCGATGGCCAGGATTCCGGCGACGGTAAGCAGCGCCGCGAGCAGCAGCGGAAGACGCGCCTTTGCGGACAGCAGCATGGGAAGGTATCCGCTTCTCTGAACGGCTGCATCATGTCGGCACCGATACGTCCACGAAAGCAACGAGACCGTGAATGGTGCTGTTTCACGAATTGTTATTGATGCTTTCGAACAGTGTGACTGTTGCAACAGCAATCTGGCAAAATGTTGTCGAATCTATGATTGTCCCGGGCCGGTTATTATTACATGCCTTCGTGATGATCGGCGCCATCGCAGGGCCGGCCCGCAGCCGCGGGGCTGACGCCGACGCGGCCCGCCGGCATGATGGTGCTCCGCAACCGGGAGCACAGCCGCATGTCCGAACCGAACGATGGCCCGGCGGCGACCCCCGGGCCGGCTGCCGCCACCGGCATCCGGCGTGCCGCGGCACTCGCCCCGCGGCGTGGCGCGCAACTGCTGCTCGAGCTGCTGGAGAGCGAGGGCGTCGAGTACATCTTCGGCAATCCCGGCACCACCGAACTGCCGCTGATCGATGCCCTGCTGACGACGACACAGATCGCGTATGTGCTGGCCCTGCAGGAAGCCAGCGTGGTCGCGATGGCGGATGGCTATGCGCAGGCCGCGCGCCGGCCGGGCTTCATCAACCTGCACACCGCCGGCGGCCTCGGCCACGGTCTCGGCAACCTGCTCAACGCCTCGATCTCCGGCACGCCGCTGGTGGTGACGGCGGGCCAGCAGGACAGCCGGCACGCGCTGATGGACCCGCTGCTGTTCGGCGATCTCGTCGGCATCGCCGCACCCAGCGTGAAGTGGGCGCGCGAGGTGACCCACGTGGACCAGCTGCCGATCCTGGTGCGGCGCGCCTTCCTCGACTGCAGCGCCGCGCCGTCCGGGCCGGTGTTCCTGTCGCTGCCGATGGACATGATGGAGGCGATGACCGATATCGCCGTGCCGGAGCGCTCGACCATCGACACCGCCGCGGTGGCGGGCTCGCTCGACCGGATGGCCGACCTGCTGGCCTCGGTGGCGCCCGGCCGCCTCGCTCTGATCGCGGGCGACGAGGTCAGCGCGCGTGGCAATGCAGGCGGGGGCGCACCAGGCGGGGGCGCCACCGACGAGATGGTGATGCTAGCGGACGCCCTCGGGGCGCCAGTCTATGGCTCGTCCTGGCCGGCGCACCTGCCGTTCCCGACCGCGCATCCGCTCTGGAGCGGCAACCTGCCGACGCGCGCCGACGAGATCGCCGACGTGCTGTCGAACTACGACGCGCTGTTCGCGCTCGGCGGCAAGTCGGTGATCACCATTCTCTATACCGAGGGCCCCGCGGTGCCGGATACCTGCCGGGTGTTCCAGCTCTCGACCGACGTTCGCGACCTGGGCCGGTCCTATCCCACCGAGCTGTCCCTGCAGGGCGACATCCAGGCGTCGCTGCGCGTGCTGGTGCCGATGCTGCGCGAGCGGGTGGCGCCGCGACGCGACGCGCATGACCGCGCGGCGGCGTCCCACGCGGCCGGCATGCGGGCGCGGCGCGGGCGGCTTGCGGCACAGGCCGACCGCGAGGCGAGCCAGCCGGTGACCACCCCGCTGGTCGCGGCCCGCGAGGTGCTGCGCGCGATCGGGCCGGGGGTCCCGATCGTCGACGAGGCCATCGCCACCTCCGGCTACCTGCGCTCGCTGCTGTACAGCGAGAGCGTGCGGCAATATGCGTTCCTGCGCGGCGGCGCGCTGGGCTGGGGGCTGCCGGCCTCGGTCGGCTACAGCCTGGGCATCGGGCGCGAGCCGGTGGTGTGCCTGGTCGGCGACGGCGCTGCGCTGTACTCGCCGCAGGCGCTGTGGACCGCGGCGCACGAGAAGCTGCCGGTGACCTTCGTGGTGATGAACAACCGCGAGTACAATATCCTCAAGACCTACATGAAGGGGCAGGCGCACTACCTGTCGCGCGCCGCGAACCGGTTCATCGCCATGGACCTGGTCGACCCGCCGATCGACTACCTCGCACTCGCCGCGTCGATGGGTGTTGCGGCGCGTCGCGTCGAGCGGGCCGGCGACATCGCCGCCGCCGTCGAGGCCGGCATCGCATCCGGCGCGGCGAACCTGATCGAGGTGCCGATCTCAGTGTGACAGGCTGTTTCTAAACGCCGGCTGCTGGCGATCCGACGCGGCTTTCCTGCGCTTCGCTGCTCACGGCCATCTAGGCCGCTCCGCTGCGGTGCTCGGAAAGTCACGCCGGGCGCGACCCTGCGGGTCGCTCTCATCCAGCAGCAGGCGTTTTCAAACAGCCTCTAGAGCCTGATCGTCTCAGGCTGAACCAGCCTGAGACGTGAATCAGTCTCTAGATCAATCTGGTAGAGCAAGTTTACCGGCTCGGTTTGAGCCAGTCTTGCTCTAAGGGCCGGAGGGCGGGTTCGTGTCCGGTCCTTTTGCAACCACGGATCGATCGCGGCGCTTGACGTTGGCGATGCGTGATCGTGCCGCGCCGGGCCGTGCGGGGATCGGGCTGAGGGAATACGCAATGTGCGACCTGTTGCTGCTCGATGACGATCCGCTGGTTCGCAGCACGCTCGGCGAGGCCCTGCGCGACGCCGGCCTCGGGGTCACGGAGGCGGCCAGCGAGGCCGAGGCCCTGGCGGTCCTGCGCGACGAGCCGGTGAAGCCGCGCGTGTTGATCACCGATCTGGACCTGCGCACCGGCCGCAACGGCTTCGTGGTCGCCGCCATCGCACAGGCGCTCGTGCCGACGATCGCGGTGATCTACATCACCGGCCGGCCGGATGTGCTCGAAGGCCGTGAGCTGGGCGCCGGCGAGCGGGTGCTGGCCAAGCCGTTCCGTCCGAGCCAGCTGGTCGAACTGCTGCACGACCTCAAGATCCAAGCGCCGCCGGCGATGCCGGGCCGGCACGCCACGCCGCCGCCGGCCGGCTGACCCAGCCATCCGGGCGCTGTCCGCGCGTGACGGCCCGGCGCTTGCGTGCAGGCCCAGACTGATTATCTACCGCCATCATGCAGACACATCAGACGACCAGCCACGACCCGATCGGCTGGCACGGCACGACGATCCTGTGCGTCCGGCGCGGCGCCCAGGTCGCGATGGCCGGTGACGGCCAGGTCACCCTCGGACAGACGGTCATCAAGGGCAACGCCCGCAAGGTCCGCCGCATCGGGCCGGGCGGCGCCATCCTGTCCGGCTTCGCCGGCGCCACCGCCGACGCCTTCACCCTGCTGGAGCGCCTGGAGGCCAAGCTGGAGCGCTATCCGAGCCAGCTCGAGCGGGCCTGCGTCGAGCTCGCCAAGGACTGGCGCACCGACCGCTACCTCAGGCGCCTGGAGGCGATGATGGCGGTCGCCGACGAGACCCGCTCCTTCACCCTGACCGGCAATGGCGACGTGCTGGAGCCGGAGGACGGGGTGATCGCGATCGGCTCCGGCGGCAACTACGCGCTCGCGGCCGCACGGGCGCTGATGGACGTGGACGGACTTTCCGCCGAGGAGGTGGCGCGCCGGGCGATGCGCATCGCCGCCGACATCTGCGTCTATACCAACCATTCGCTGATCGTTGAGACCCTGCAGTCGGCAGAGGCGCGCTGATGGACATCCCGACCTATTCGCCGCGCGAGATCGTCTCCGAGCTCGACCGGTTCATCGTCGGCCAGGCCGACGCCAAGCGGGCGGTGGCGATCGCGCTGCGCAACCGCTGGCGCCGCGCCCAGCTCGCCCTCGACCTGCGCGAGGAGGTGGTGCCGAAGAACATCCTGATGATCGGGCCGACCGGCTGCGGCAAGACCGAGATCGCGCGCCGGCTCGCCAAGCTGGCGCAGGCGCCGTTCCTCAAGGTGGAGGCGACCAAGTTCACCGAGGTGGGCTATGTCGGCCGCGACGTCGAGAGCATCGTGCGCGACCTGGTCGAGGTCAGCATCAGCATGCTGCGCGACATGCGCCGGCGTGACGTGCAGACGCGCGCCGAGCTGGCCGCCGAGGACCGGCTGGTCAACGCGCTCGTCGGCGAGACCGCGAGTGCGGACACCAAGGGCAAGTTCCGCCGCATGCTGCGCGACGGCGAGCTGGAGGCCAAGGAGGTCGAGGTCGCCATCGCGGATCCGCAGGGGGCGCCGATGGGCGGGATGGACATTCCCGGCATGCCCGGCGGCAGCGTGATCAATCTCGGCGAGATGATGAAGGGCATGTTCAACAAGCAGGCGACGCCGCGCCGGATGACGGTCGAGGCCGCGCGCGTGGCGCTGCAGCGCGAGGAGGCCGACCGGCTGCTTGACAGTGACAGCCTGACGCGCGAGGCGGTGGCGCACGCCCAGGACCATGGCATCGTGTTCCTCGACGAGATCGACAAGGTGTGCGCGCGTTCGTCCGAGGGCGGCGGCTTTCGCGGCGGCGACGTGTCGCGCGAGGGGGTGCAGCGCGACCTGCTGCCGCTGATCGAGGGCACCACCGTCTCGACCAAGTATGGCCCCGTGAAGACCGACCACATCCTGTTCATCGCCTCGGGCGCCTTCCACCTGGCCAAGCCCGCCGACCTGCTGCCCGAGCTGCAGGGTCGCCTGCCGATCCGGGTCGAGCTGGCGCCGCTGTCCAGGGACGACCTGCGACGCATCCTGACCGAGCCGGAGCATTCGCTGCTCAAGCAGTACACCGCGCTGATGCGGACCGAGCGGCTGGCGCTGGATTTCAGCGAGGATGCGATCGATGCGCTGGCCGACCTCGCCGCCGACATCAACGAGCGCGTGGAGAATATCGGCGCGCGGCGGCTGGCGACGGTCCTCGAGCGGCTGCTCGAGGAGGTGAGCTTCACCGCCAGCGACCGGCCGGGCGACACGGTGCGGATCGACGCCGCCTATGTCCGCGACAAGGTGGCGCCGCTGGCCCAGAAGGGCGACCTCAGCCGCTTCATCCTGTAGGCTGGCGGCCATGCCGGAAGCCGGGAGCAGCATCGATCCGTTCGTCGTGCCCGAGGAGGCGAGCGCCGCCGAGGCGGTCGCCGCCATCGGCGAGGAGCTCGACGTGTTCGACGACTGGATGCAGCGCTACCAGTACATCATCGAGCTGGGCCGCAAGCTGCCGCCGTTTCCCGAGCGCTGGGCGGACGATGCGCACCGGGTGCCGGGGTGCCAGAGCCGCGTCTGGATGGAGGCGACGCTCGCGGGCGGCCTGCTGCGGCTGGCCGGCGCCTCGGATGCCGCCATCGTCTCCGGCCTGATCGCCATGCTGCTGCGGGTCTATTCCGGCCGCAGCCCGGCCGAGGTGCTGGCCACCGATCCTGTCTTCCTCAAGGATCTGGGACTCCTGGAAGCGCTCTCCACCAACCGCGGCAACGGCATCGCGGCGATGGCCCGCGCCGTGCAGCAAGCCGCGCGGCGGGCTGACGCGGCCTGATCGCCGCCTGGGCTTGTCTCTGACATGGTAAAAAACGCTGCGGTGCAGCATTCCAACGCACGTTTGCGGCTGGTCCCGGCCGGACGGTGGTTCTATGGTCCCGCCGTTTTGCGGTCCGATCGCCAGACCTGGGCCGCCGGACCTGGGGTGTGGGCCTTGCGGGACCGCTTGGCTCATTGGGGCGCGTGATGAAGAACAGGAAACCAGGGTGGGTGTCGGGGCTCCTCGCACTCGGCCCGGCACTGCTGCTCGGCGGTTGCCAGCTCGATGTCCTCGATCCGATGGGCAGCATCGGACAGCAGGAAAAGAGCCTCATCATCCTCGCCACCTGGCTGATGCTGATCGTCGTCGTGCCGGTTATCACGCTGACCCTGGTGTTCGCCTGGCGCTACCGGGCGACCAACACGAATGCCACCTACATGCCGAACTGGGCGCATTCCCGCCCGGTCGAGGCGGTGGTCTGGGCAGTGCCGATCGCGATCATCGCGATCCTGGCGGTCATCACCTGGCAGACCACGCACGCGCTCGACCCGTACCGGCCGCTGACTTCGAATCGCAAGCCGGTGGTGATCGACGTGGTGGCGCTCGACTGGAAGTGGATGTTCATCTACCCGGAGCAGGGCATCGCCACCGTCAACGAGATCGCCTTCCCGGTGGCAACCCCGGTCGAGTTCCACATCACCTCGGATAGCGTGATGAACTCGTTCTTCATTCCGCGCCTCGGCAGCCAGATCTTCGCGATGGCGGGCATGCAGACCAGGCTGCACCTGATCGCCGACCGCCCAGGGAAATATTTCGGCGAATCCGCCAATTTCAGCGGCGCCGGCTTCTCGGACATGCATTTCAACGCCATCGCGACCACGCAGTCGGGCTTCGACGCCTGGATCGACAAGGTCCGCCACTCCGGCCGCAGCCTGACGGACGCCGACTATTCGAGCGTCGCGGCGCCGAGCGAGAAGGTGCCCGCCACCTATTTCGCGCAGGTGCAGCACGGGCTGTTCGACCAGATCATCGCGAAATACAGGGGCAAGGCCATGCACTTCAATTCCGGCATGAAGGCGAAGTAGGGACGATGCTCGGCAAGCTCACCTGGGCGGATATCCCGTTCGACAATCCCATCGAGATGGGCGCGGTCGGGTTCATGGGCATCGTGGTGGCCGCGGTGCTCGGGCTGGTCACCTGGTATCGCCAGTGGCCGTACCTGTGGCGCGAATGGCTGACCTCGGTCGACCACAAGAAGATCGGCGTGATGTACATCCTGCTGGCGCTGGTCATGCTGCTGCGCGGCTTCTCGGACGCGATCATGATGCGCGTCCAGCAGGCGATCGCGCATGACGGGGCGCCCGGCTACCTGCCGCCGCACCATTACGACCAGATCTTCACCGCGCACGGCGTCATCATGATCTTCTTCATGGCGATGCCGTTCATGATCGGGCTGATGAACATCGCCGTCCCGCTGCAGATCGGCGCCCGCGACGTGGCGTTCCCGTTCCTGAACTCGGTCAGCTTCTGGTTGACCGCGGTCAGCGTCGGGCTGGTGAACCTGTCGCTCGCCATCGGCGAGTTCGCGCAGACCGGATGGCTCGCCTATCCGCCGCTCTCGGAGCTGCAGTACAGCCCGGGGGTCGGCGTCGACTACTATATCTGGAGCCTGCAGATATCGGGCATCGGCACTCTGCTCACCGGGATCAATTTCTTCGTCACCATCCTCAAGATGCGCGCGCCCGGCATGAACTACATGAAGATGCCGGTGTTCGTCTGGACCGCTTTGTGCACCAACGTGCTGATCATGGCAGCCTTCCCGATCCTGACGGTGACGCTCGGCTTGCTCACGCTGGACCGCTATCTCGGCATGCACTTCTTTACCAACGATGCCGGCGGCAACCAGATGATGTACGTGAACCTGATCTGGGCCTGGGGGCATCCGGAGGTTTACATCCTGATCCTGCCGGCCTTCGGCATCTTCTCCGAGGTGGTGGCGACCTTCTCCCGCAAGCACCTGTTCGGCTATACCGCGATGGTCTATGCGACCGTCTCGATCACCGTGCTGTCGTTCGTGGTCTGGCTGCACCATTTCTTCACGATGGGCTCGGGTGCGAACGTGAATGCCTTCTTCGGCATCACGACGATGATCATCGCCATCCCGACCGGCGTGAAGGTGTTCAACTGGCTGTTCACGATGTTCCGCGGGCGGGTCGAGATGCACCCGGCGATGCTGTGGACCATCGGCTTCATGGTGACCTTCACCATCGGCGGCATGACCGGCGTGCTGCTGGCGGTGCCGGGTGCCGACTACGTGCTGCATAACAGCCTGTTCCTGATCGCGCACTTCCATAACGTCATCATCGGCGGCGTGCTGTTCGGCTACCTCGCCGGCTTCAACTACTGGTTCCCGAAGGCCTTCGGCTTCAAGCTGCACGAGGGCCTCGGCCGCGCCGCGTTCTGGTTCTGGCTGGTCGGCTTCTATGTCGCCTTCATGCCGCTCTACGTGCTCGGCTTCATGGGCATGACCCGGCGCATGAACCACTACGACAACCCGGCCTGGACGCCGTGGCTGCAGGTGGCGGCCTTTGGTGCCGGCCTGGTCATGATCGGCATCATCCTGCAGGTGACCCAGCTCGTGGTCAGCATTCGCCAGCGGGAGGCCAACCGCGACCTGACCGGCGATCCGTGGAACGGCCGCACCCTGGAATGGTCGGTGTCGTCGCCGCCGCCGTTCTATAATTTCGCGGTGACGCCGCAGGTGCAGGCACTCGACGAGTTCTGCGACGCCAAGGAGCGCGGCCGGATCGCCCAGCATGAAGGCGCATACGAGGACATCCACATGCCGCGCAACACCCCCGCCGGCCTGTTCATCGCGGTGTTCGCGGCGATCATGGCCTTCGCGCTGATCTGGCACATCTGGTGGATGGCGGCGGCGGGCTTCCTCGCCATGCTGGCGACCTTCATCTGGCGCACCTGCGACGACGATATCGACTATTACGTGAAGGCGTCCGAGGTGGCGCGCATCGAGGGCGAGCACGCGCGCCAGGTCGCACTGAGCGTGCGTGGCTGACGGCGATGGCGCACGAATCCCTAGCAGCCCATCCCGAGCACGGCGAGCATCACGGTCCGGGGCCGAACACGGTGTTCGGTTTCTGGCTCTACCTGATGACCGACTGCATCCTGTTCGCGACCCTGTTCGCCGCCTTCGCGGTGGCCCGACGGCAATATGCGGACGGCCCCACCGGGCACGACATCTTCGACCTGAAATATGTCGCCGTGGAGACGTTCCTGCTGCTGGTCAGCAGCTGCACCTACGGCCTGGCCATGCTCGATGCCTACCGCAACCGCACCTCCGGCCTGGTGCTGTGGATGGGCATCACCTTCCTGCTGGGCCTGGGCTTCATCGGCATGGAGGTGAACGAGTTCAGCCACCTCGTCGCCGACGGCAACGGGCCCGACCGCAGCGCCTTCCTGTCGGCGTTCTTCACCCTGGTCGGCACGCACGGGCTGCACGTCACCTGCGGCCTGATCTGGATGGTGGTGCTGATGGCGCAGATCCTGATCAAGAAGCGCGGCATCTCGGGCCCGTACATGAACCGGCTGATGTGCCTCAGCCTGTTCTGGCACTTCCTCGACATCGTCTGGATCTGCGTCTTTAGCTTCGTCTATCTGATGGGTGTGCAGTAATGGCCGACTTGAACCGCGCCTATACCGGCGAGAGCCACGGCAGCGTCGGCTCGTACGGCATCGGCTTCGTGCTCTCCATCGTGCTCACCGCGGCGGCCTTCGGGCTGGTCATGGTGCCGGTGCTGCCGCATGTCGCGACGTTGTTCGCGATCGCGGGCCTGGCTGCGGTGCAGGTGTTCGTGCACCTGGTCTGCTTCCTGCACATGAACACCTCGTCCGAGCAGCGCTGGAACGTCACCGCGTTCGCCTTCGCGGTGCTGACGGTGGCGATCCTGATCGCGGGTTCGCTCTGGATCATGCACAATATCAGCGAGCACATGGTGCCGGGTGCGGCCAGCTCGCAGATGCGGATGGAGATGTAGTCTTCGCATGATCGACGTGTCGTCATGATCGATCCGGGGCAGGCCCTGGCCGCGATCGGGCTGCTGCCCGATGCCGAGATCGATCCGGCGCCCGCCGCCCTGCAGCTGGCACGCCTGGATGCGCCGGAAAGCGAATGGCTGGAGGCCTCAGCGCATCTCTCCGACCTGGCGCGGGAGGCCGCCGCGATCGGCAGCCTGATGTCGGGCCGGTCCGCGGAGGGCAGGATCGGGGCGCTGGCCGGGCTGATCCACGCCCGGCACGGCTATCGCGGCGACAGCGAGACCTACGACGACCTCGACAATGCCAACCTCATCCGGGTGATCGGCCGCCGCAAGGGGCTGCCGGTGGCGCTCGGGGTGCTCTGGCTGCACTGCATGCGCGCCGCCGGCTGGGACGGGTTCGGGGTCGATTTCCCCTACCATTTCCTGGTCGCGATGGTTGTGCGTGACGGCGGCGCGGCCGGCGATGGTCCCGACGAGGCGGACGAGGCCGAGGCGGTCGTGCTGGTGGATGCCTTCGCCGAGGGCGTCACCCTGGCTGCCGGCGACCTGCAGCTCCTGCTGGGCCGGCTCGGCGCGTCGCCGGTCACTTTGCATCCCGACATGATCCGGCGCATGACCAGCCGCGAAGTGCTGCTGCGCCTGCAGCGCAACCTGGTGCAGCGCCGGTTGATGGCCGGCGAGCCCGAGGCGGCGCTGGCGTCGCTCGGCGGCATGCTGCAGATCGCGCCGGATGTGGCGGCGAACTGGCTGAACGCCGCCGACCTGAGCCGTCAGGTCGGCCGCCTGCAGGCCGCCATCGACTGCCTGGAGCGCTTTCTCGCCCTGGTCCCGAGGGGCCAGGTGGCGGACAAGGCGCGCGCCGATCTCAACGAGCTGCGTGGACGCACAGGGTGAACTAAACCACGGCAGCCTGTCGTGGTTAGAAATGCGGTCTCGCGCGCCTGGTGAAATCGGCGCTGCCGTCCTTATAGCTCTGCGACGGTGCAGTGGAGCCAGTCCGATGAACGCCAATTCGACGCTTGTTGCCGATCCCGTAGCGCTTGCCTCTCAAGCCGGGGGCGGTGCGGTGGTGCGGGCCAGCCTGAACTTCATCGGTTCGAGCGACGGCAAGCCGCACACCTACAACCATGAGCCGCCGCCGGGCGTGCCGTCGCAGAATTTCACCAACCAGGCACACGAGGTGGCGATCCGCGACCTGCGCGGCCATGATGTCTCGCTCGACCGCGAGGGCTTCGCGGTGCTGCGGCACCGCAGCGCCGAACGCGAGTTTCTGCAGGAGAGCGCGATCACCGGCGCGTATTACGCCGAGGTCGATCGCCTGCTCCGGGAGGCGACCGGCGCGCAGCGGGTGTTCATCTTCGACCATACGATCCGCCGCCGCATCCCCGGGCAGCAGGATCGGGCCGGGCAGCGCCAGCCGGTCGCCCGCGTGCATGTGGACCAGACCGCAGCTTCCGGCGCCGAGCGCGTGCGCCGGCATCTCGGGGCGGATGCCGAGGCGCTGCTGCGCGGCCGGGTGCAGGTGATCAATGTGTGGCGGCCGATACGAGGCCCGGTGCTGGACAGTCCGCTGGCGGTCTGCGACGCGTCCAGCCTCGGGCCGGACGACCTGGTGCCGACGGACCTGATCTATCCGCAGCATCGCGGCGAGGTCTATTCGGTGCGTTACAGCGCAGGGCAGCGCTGGCACACGCTGTCGCGGATGATGCCGGACGAGGTGCTGCTGCTGAAATGCTACGACAGCCTCGATGACGGCCGCGCCCGTTTTGCGCCGCACACCGCCTTCATCGATCCGACCACGCCGGCGGATGCGCCACCGCGCCAGAGCATCGAAGTGCGGGCGCTGGTGTTCGGGGCAACTGCCGCGGCGATTTGATCGAGCCTGCAAAGACGGCGCATGCGACCGTGACCGGCCGAGGTTGGCAGACGCGACCGTAACAGGATACACCCAGGCTGCTCGACGGGGCGTCCAGTCCGGGCGCCCGTCCGAAGAAAAGCTCCTGTGCATGCAATCCGGTGCGTCGAACGCAATCGAGCCGCTGGCCGTGACTGGCCGGCTCGGGAAACTGCCGCCGTCGGACTTGCGATTCTACCAGGGCGCCATCTCCGGCAGGGCTGCCTGGCAGACAGCTACGGCGTTTAGCCTTTATCTCGCTTTGCTTGCCGTAATGTATGCCAGTCTGACGCTCAGTGTCTGGCTGACGCTGCTGCTGGCGATACCGGCGAGCGGCTTGATCGTGCGCATTTTTATGCTGCAGCATGATTGCGGCCACGGCTCGCTGTTCAGGTCCAGGCGCATGAACAGCATCGTCGGCGCCGCGTGCAGCCTCGTCACCTTGACGCCGTTCGCCTACTGGCGCCGGCTGCATGCGCGCCATCACGCAAGCTGGAACAATCTGGACGGGCGTGGCGTTCCGGCGGATTTCTTTTCCGATTGCCTGACCCTCGCCGAGTATCGCGGACTCGGCCCGATGGCAAGGCGGGTCTATCGCGTCACCCATCACCCAGCGCTGGTGCATCTCCTGCTGCCGCCGGTGGTTTTCATTCTGCTCTACCGGCTGCCGTTCGACACGCCCGCCATCTGCCGACGCGAGCGCCTCAGCGTGGCACTGCTCGACCTTTCTCTGGTGTGCGTGTTCGCCGGCCTGGTGGCCCGGATGGGCTGGGCCGACGTGGCTCTGGTGCATCTGCCCGCACTGGCGCTCGCCGCCATCGTGGGCATCTGGCTGTTCTCGGTGCAGCACCGCTTCGAGGACAGCCAGTGGGCGCGAACCCGGGACTGGAAGTTCGAGCATGCCTCGCTGCACGGTGCGTCCTACCTGAAGCTGCCGCGTGTGCTGCAGTGGTTCAGCGGCAATATCGGCTTGCACCACGTGCATCATCTGCGTCCCGGAGTACCGAACTATCGGCTGCAGGCCTGCCACGACGCATGCGGGCAGGTCACCGATCATGCGACAATCCTGACCCTTGGCGACGCCCTCCGGGCTCCCAGCTACGCGCTGTGGGACGAGGTCCGGTGCCGGATGATACCGATTGCCAGTGCCCTGCCTGTGGAATCCGACTGAGGATCCCGGATTTCAGGGCTTCACGGCGCGCGTCGCAAACAGGGTCGGCATGAAGCGCGACACACCAGTCGCCGGTAGGCCATGGTCCTTGTCCTCGAACATGTCCGTCAGCACGAACCCGGCCTTGAGCTGGCCGCCGATCTGAGTTTCCAGCGAGTGGCTGAACTCGACGGTATGGTTCTGTCGCACGCGGCGCTCGAGCTCCTCGGACGGCAGGTCGTCGATTTCCCGGTAGGGGAGCGCATGGCGCACGACGAGTTCGCCACGCTCCTCCGCCTCGGCATCGAAGATATAGACGTCCGGGTTCATGAAGCCTGACAGGAGCGCGCCGCCGCGGCGGAGCACCCGGTGGCATTCGCGCCAGACCGGTTCGATGTCCGGGGCATAGCAGTTCGATGCCGGGTGGAAGATCATGTCGAAGCTCACATCCGCGAAGCAGGCGAGGTCGTGCATGAACCCCTGTGTGGTCGTCAAGGCGAGGTTGTCTCGCAAGGCGACCATCTCGTCCTGTGCCAGTTGTCGCGCGGAGGCATCGAACACCGAGACCCGCGCCCCGGCCGCCGCCAGGATCGGCCCCTGCTGTCCGCCGCCGGAGGCGAGGCAGAGCACGTCGCGATCCGCCACGTCGCCGAACCACGCCCGTGGGACCGGCCGGTTCGGCGTGAGCACGATCGCCCAGTCGCCTTGCCGGGCGCATGCGATTGCATCCGGCGACACCGGCCGGGTCCAGACATCCTGTTCCTCGACCCGCCGGTCCCAGCCCTGCCGGTTGAGCGTCAGCACCCGGTCCACAGGTCGCACGGTGTCATCCGGAGGGCCCAAGGATCAGCCGCCGACTTCGTGGTAGGCGCGGTCGAAATAGATCAGGCCGCCGGCGCGCTCGCCCAGGGTCACGGTCTGCACTTCGCAGAACAGCACGCTGTGGGTGCCGATCTGCATGCTCTGGGTGATGCGGCAGTCGAACGAGGCGGTGGCGCCCCTCAGCACCGGCGCTCCCGTCTCCAGCGTCTCCCACTCGCCGGACGAGAACTTCACCTCCATCTCGTCGCGGCCGGCGAATACCGTGGAGATCGCCTGGTGGTCCGGCGTCAGCACGTTGACGCACAGCGCGCCGCCGATGACGAAATGGTCGTGCGAGCGCGAGCTGCGGTTGATGCACACCAGCAGCGTCGGCGGCGTGTCGGTCACCGAGCACACCGCGGAGGCGGTCAGCCCATGCTGCCCCTCCTCGCTGGTGGTGGTGATGATGTTCACCGCCGCCCCCAACCGCGCCATGCCGTCCCGGTAGAGTGTCTGGTTGACCGCCATGCGCATGATTGTCCTGAGGCTGGTGTGGATTACGGGAGGGACGACACGACATAGCGGGTAGCGCCGGTTCCGGCGACTGTCGAGCCCTGACGGCGGCCTCTCAGGCTCAAGCCTGACGGGCCTGCCGGCAGGGCGAGACGGTCATGTCCATGGCGCCCGCATGCAGTGCCCAGGGATCGGGAGCATGCTGCACACCGCTAAAGTTCTCATCGGGCAGGCGGCCGCGCTGCCGCTTCTCTTCTCCGAACAGCCGGACCGCGGTTCCGACGAGCAATGTCACTGCCAGCACGCCGGCAAACAGCCGGGCGCAGGTCGGCAGGACGAGTTGCTTGATCGGCGCAGCTACCAGCGGCTTCGATGGCCACGGTGCAAGGCCCGCCATTCTTACCAGCTTCCGGATAATCCTTCTGCTGATCGGTGACCATACGACGATGGTGAAGGCCGACGCCGCCAGGGTTGCTAACACCGAAGCCACCAGCCATTGCAAGGCAGCGAGCCACCAGCGCCATCGGTGACGCGGACCGCCTGCCTTGAAGAAGGCCGTGCCGGATGATGCGGTCAAGGCTGCTGGGCTGTCGTGCAGCAGCCAGCGTGCCACGCCATCGGCCAGGGTCGAATTTCCAAGGGGGCTCCGGTCCTGGGCCATGTAGCGAATGTGGCTGCGCAGCAGCAGCCGGCTGGAGGTATAGCCGGATATTGTGCGGCGGCGGACAGGAGGCAGGATCGCTAGTGGGCCAACTTTCCATGATCCCGGAGACGGGGTCGAGGGGATCGAACACATCCAGCCACCGGGTTCCCTCACGGAAGGCGGGCTCACGGCAGACAAGGACCTGGCCTGGCCAGATCGAAGCGAACTTCTCCAGGGGCAGCCGTAGGTCAGCAAGCCCCTGAAGTTTTCGAAGATCCTGCGGCGGTAGGCGATTTCATTGTCCTGCGCCCATACCGGACAAGCCGGCACGCGCGTTTTTGCGGCGGCCAGGATGGCGCGTTGATCTGCCGCGCCCGCCATACCTCTGCTGGGCAGGCGCTGCCAGCGCCTCTCGTCGAGGTAGCCGGGCCATGAGGAGGCGTTCTCCATCAGACCGTTGAACGCGATGACGGAACCCTGGCTGTGCGCGAGAATATACCAGAGATCGTAGTTGCACAGGGCGACATCCGCGATGGTCCTGATCATGCGCCGCCGGATCGAGGTGCGTGGCGGGTCATCGATGGTGTCGAGGAAAGTCCGCACCTTCGTCGCGCAATCCCGTACTAAGATGAAGCTGGCTGTAGAGCCTGATGCCGGACAGCTAGTCGACAAGGACCTTGAGGCTGTCGGGCAGCTCGATCAGCAGCAGCCGCTTCTGGGCGCGACCCTCGCTGCGGCGCAGGCCCTCGATGATGCCGCGCGTCTGGCTGTCGAGATGCTCCAAGCGCCCCTGGTCCCCGATGCCGTGTATCAGGATGACGCCGACTTCCTCCACGTGTGCCATTCGCGTCGGCTCCGATCTGAAACCGTAATGTCAGGGAGCGTGCGGTGCGGTTTTTGCTTTGGCCATCGCTCCGGTCTTGATCGCGTCGATGTCCGCCGTATAGAGAGACGTTAAGAACTTACCGCAAAATTCGTGCGTGAGGACTTCGTTCTCTTTTACGATGCCATCCCTATTCAGACTGGGATCGTATTGGGTTACGCAGGCGACCAGCAGCGGTGCGATGGCATTGGCGTGATTGAGGAAGTTCTCATGGATCTGCATCAGCGCCGCCGAGGCCCCGCTCAGCGTTGTCTTTGGCGAGTCGTCCGTTGCCGATGGCTTGTCGGCCGGCGGGAGCTTCTTCGCGGCCGGGGGGGCCGGTTTGGCGACAGCCTTGGCGAGCGATATGCCAGGCTGCGGTAGCCCGGGTGTGAATGAAACCGGAACGATTCCGGGCGTCGCGCTGACATCGGCGCCGGCGCCTGCTGCCTTGGGTTTTGCGTTGGGGTCGGGCTTTGGTGCTGGCGGGGCAGCGGGCGTGGCCTGGGTCAGGTTCTCGCCCTGCAACGTGATCGGCTTCGCGCCCTGGGACGGATCATTCACGGCGTCGGCGGTGATCACCGTTGCCAGCAGGTTGGCGTACTGGCTCACGATTAAGGCGTAGGTCAGCTTGCCGATGGCGTGGTTCGCCTCCGCCTCGCAGGCGCGGAACAGGAGGTCGCGCATCGCCAGCAGGCCGGGCACGCGGCCGGCCAGTTGCGCCAGGCTTTCCGCACCCGAAGCGCTGATGTTCAGCTTGCCGTTGGCGCCGTTGCTGATCCCCCCGGAGCCGGCGACGGACGTTGCGTAGGAGAACGCCTTGGCGACATCCGGCGGCGGTTCCGAGCAGATGATAGGCCCCTCGGAGTTCTGCCGTTCCAGGATCGTCCGGACATCGGCGGTGGTCATCACCCCCGGCGTGCTGCCGATGGTGACAGGCGTGACTTCCTTGTAGGCCTGGTTGCAGGCAGAGAGAACGACGGCCATCACTGAAAGCAGAAGCGTCTTGTTCATTGTTATGTCCGCTTGGCTGAACGTTCATCTGAACGGAGTCGAAATGTGAGTGCGAGCCTCTTGAACTTGTTAACGGTTGATGATCGCATGCTCCGGCCAGCGCCGCTTCACCCGGGCGGGTGAAGCAGGAAATCTTTCCGAGTCGTATCGAAGGGTGCCATGCCGGATCCTGCCCCGCTGCTCGACGTCTTGTACGAGGCGGCTTTGCTACCCGAGAAATGGCCCGCAGCGCTCGCCGCCATCGCACAGGCAGGAGGTGCCGATCGCGGCCTGCTGTTCGCGGCTAGTCCCGGTTTCTCCGGTTGGCACGCGACGTCGCAGTTCGAAGCCACGGCCCGGCGTTTCTTCGAGGAGGACTGGCTCACCCGCAACACGCGCACGCCGATCCTGCTTGCGCGCCAGCAGCCGGGTTTCTTGCGGGACTGCGACGTCTTTACCGACACGGAATTGTCGGCCGACCCGATGCAGCGCGAACTGCTGGTGCCGGAGGGGGCAGGGCGGGAGGTTGCGACGTCGATCGTGCTCGGCACCGGCGAGACCATCGTAGTCAGCCTGCACCGGCCGCTCGGTCGCGGAGCGTTTGCGCCTGCAGAGGTGGAGATGCTGGATGCGCTTCGTCCGCATATCCTGCGCGCGGCCTCCGTGGCGGCCCGGCTGCGGCTGGAGCGTGCACATGTCGCAGCAGGGCTGCTGCAAACGATCGGGATGCCGGCGGCGGTGCTCGGACCCGGTGCTGGTGTGCTGGCAACGAATGAACTGGTGGAGTCCTGCCCGCATCTGCGGGCAGCGGCGTTCTCAAGGTTGCGCCTGCAGCGGCCGGCCGATCAGCGCTGGCTCGTGGATATCCTGGCACGCATTGAACGAAACGGCCCGCTGCCTCCGGCGGCGAAGCTGAGCCTGCTGCTTGGAGCAGCCGGCCAGGCGCCGGATTCGGTGCTCCATGTTGTTCCGCTCCGTGGCGAGGCCCGCGACCTCATGGCCCCGGCGATCGCGCTCGTGGTCGTCACCGCGCTCAGGCCGCGCCGTGCGCCATCCTGTGACATGCTCACGGCCCTGTTCAGCCTCACGGCCTCGGAGGCGAAAGTGGCGCGCGCCCTGATGAACCTGTCACTCGATCAGGTCGCAGCGGCGTCGAACCTCTCCCGGGAGACGGTTCGCACCCAGCTCAAGGCCGTGCTGCACAAGACCGGGACCAGGCGGCAGAGCGAGCTGCTGATGCTGCTGTCCGGCCTGGTCGAGGTCAGCCCGCCGATCTCCGGTAGAGACTGCGGCAGACCGGCCGGCCGCCGCTGACCGGCGGCCGGAGCAGCCTTGCCTTCAGGAGCGGCAGGTCCCAATTCTGCACCCATGTCCAGTGCCGCCGCCCAGAAGAAGGCCCGCCGGGCCGAAGCCGATGCCCGCCCGCGCCAGGGCGACCAGTTCGTGCCCGAGAAGCAGGCCGCCAAGGCGCGCACGCGCACCCTCAAGGTGGTCTCGCCGTACGAGCCGGCCGGCGACCAGCCGACCGCGATCGGCGAATTGATCGCAGGCCTTAAGGCTGGCGAGCGCGACCAGGTACTGCTCGGCGTCACCGGCTCGGGCAAGACCTTCACCATGGCCAAGGTGATCGAGGCGGTGCAGCGGCCGACCCTCATCCTGGCGCCGAACAAGACGCTGGCCGCACAGCTCTATGGCGAGATGAAGCAGTTCTTCCCGGACAACGCGGTCGAGTATTTCGTCAGCTACTACGACTACTACCAGCCCGAGGCCTATGTGCCGCGCTCGGACACCTACATAGAAAAAGACAGCCAGATCAACGAGCAGATCGACCGCATGCGGCATGCGGCGACCCAAGCCTTGCTTGAGAGAAACGACGTCATCATCGTGGCCTCGGTCTCCTGCATCTACGGCATCGGCTCGGTCGAGACCTATTCGCGCATGGTGGTGCGGCTCGAGGTCGGCGGCGCGATCGATCGCGACACCATGATACGCGCCCTCGTCGAGCAGCAGTACCGCCGCAACGATAGCGCCTTCCAGCGCGGCGCCTTCCGGGTGCGCGGCGAGACCATCGACGTCTTTCCGGTGCAGAACGAGGACCGCGCCTGGCGGGTGGCACTGTTCGGCGACGAGATCGAGAGCCTGACCGAGTTCGATCCGTTGACCGGCGAGAAGACCGCCGACCTGCAGGAAGTCAACATCTATGCCAACAGCCACTACGTGACCCCGCGCCCGACGCTGAACCAGGCCACCATCTCGATCAAGCAGGAGCTGCGCGAGCGGCTCGTCGAGTTCACAGCCGGGGGCAAGCTGCTGGAAGCCGAGCGGCTGCAGCAGCGCACCACCTTCGACCTCGAGATGATCGAGACCACCGGCGTCTGCAAGGGCATCGAGAACTACTCGCGCTACCTGTCCGGACGGCTGCCCGGCGAGCCGCCGCCGACTTTGTTCGAGTACCTGCCCGAGGACGCGCTGCTGGTGGTCGACGAGAGCCACGTCACCGTGCCGCAGATCGGCGGCATGGAGCGCGGCGACAATGCGCGCAAGTCGATCCTGTCGGAGTTCGGCTTCCGGCTGCCCTCCTGCCTCGACAACCGGCCGCTGCGCTTCGACGAGTGGGAGCGGTTCCGGCCGCAGACGGTGTTCGTGAGTGCCACACCCGGGCCGTGGGAGATGGACCGCACCGGGGGGGTATTCGCCGAGCAGGTGATACGCCCGACCGGGCTGGTCGATCCGGTGACCGAGATCCGGCCCGTGGAGCACCAGGTCGACGACCTGCTGGCCGAGTGCCGCATCGTGGTCGGGCAGGGCGGCCGCATCCTGGTCACCACGCTGACCAAGCGCATGGCGGAGGACCTCACCGACTACATGACCGAGGCCGGCATCAAGGTCCGCTACCTGCACTCGGACGTGGACACGCTGGAGCGCATCGAGATCATCCGCGACCTGCGGCTCGGGGTGTTCGATGTGCTGATCGGCATCAACCTGCTGCGCGAGGGCCTCGACATCCCGGAATGCATGCTGGTTGCCATCCTGGACGCCGACAAGGAGGGCTTCCTGCGCAGCCGCACCTCGCTGGTGCAGACGATTGGGCGTGCTGCTCGTAATGTGGATGGAAGGGTGCTGCTGTATGCCGACAAGATGACAGACAGCCTGCGCTTCGCCATCGAGGAGACCACCCGCCGGCGCGACAAGCAGACCGCCTGGAACGTGGCGAACGGCATCACCGCGCAATCGGTGCGCACGCATATCGGCGACGCGATGCGCTCGGTGTTCGAGCAGGACTACGTGACGGTGGCGCCGGTGAAGGATGCCGGCACCATGGAGCTGGTCGGGCGCGACCTGCGCTCCTCGATCGTGGAGCTGGAGAAGCGCATGCGTGCGGCCGCCGCCGACCTGGAATTCGAGACCGCCGGCCGGCTGCGCGACGAGATCAAGCGGCTGGAGGCGCTCGACCTCGGGCTGGAGCCGCCGCCTCTGGCAACAGACCGCCGTGGACCGGATCAGAAGGGCCGGGGGCGCGTCGACCAGAATGGGCGCGGGAGCAAAAATCGCGCGCCGGAGCCGTTCGGGCCGGGCGGTGGCGGCTACGATCCGGACAAGCGGCGCGGACGCCGCAGGGGTTGATGAAGGGGGGCCGCGGATGATCGAGCTCGGCCACGGCGCCTCGGTCCTGCGCCTGCTGCCCGAACTGGGCGCCGCGGTGGCGAGCTGGCAGCGCGACGGGCTGGACATCCTGCACCCGGTGTCCGACCCCAACCTGATCGCCCAGCACGAGAGATCGGTCGCGGCCTATCCGCTGCTGCCGTTCTCCAACCGGGTCGGCTACGGGCGGTTCAGCTTTGACGGCGAGCACTTCCAGCTGGCGCCGAACTTCGGCGGCGAGCCGCACACCATCCACGGCAATGGCTGGGAGCGCGAATGGACCGTCGCCGAGCAGCGCGATGCGCTGGTCACACTGACCCTGGAGCATACCGGGCCCGCCGCGCAGTGGCCGTTCCACTACGCCGCGGCGATCACCTATGTGCTGGAGGCCGATCGCCTGCTGGTCACGCTGCGCTACGAGAACATCGACACGCGGGCGCAGCCGGTCGGGCTCGGCTTGCATCCGTTCTTTCCGCGCGACGCGGATGTCGAGCTGGGGTTTAGCGCGACCGGGGTGTGGCAGGCGGGGCCGGACGCGCTGCCCGAGGCGCTGCTCGCGGTCGCGGGCGACTGGCGGTTCGACCCGATCCGGGCGGTGGCGGACGCCAACCTGGACAACTGCTACGCGGGCTGGGGCCACGCGGCGGTGCTGCGCTGGCCGTCGCGCCGGCAGGGCTTGCGCATCGTCGGATCGGCGCCGTTCGGACATCTGGTGGTGTTCACCCCGCCCGGGCGCGGCTATCTCGCGGTCGAGCCGGCCAGCAACATGACGGATGCGGTCAACCGGATGCAGATCGCCGATACCGGTCTGGTAGTGCTCGATCCGGGTGCGGTGCTGGAAGCCTCGGTGAGCCTGGAGCTGTTCGGGCTTTGACGGGCACCTCGGCGCCGGAGCAAGACGCGGACGAAGACGACGCGCCGGCGGCCCCCGGCCTCGCCCGCTACATCACGCCGGCGGGTCTCGCCCGGATGCAGGTCGAGCTGAACCACCTGATGCGCGACGAGCGGCCGCGGATCGTCGAGATCGTGTCCTGGGCGGCGGGCAACGGCGACCGCTCCGAGAACGGCGACTATCTCTACGGCAAGAAGCGGCTGCGCGAGATCGACCGACGCGCGCGGTTCCTCGGCAAGCGGATCGACCGCGCCCAGCCGGTCGATCCGGCCGCGCAGACTCGGCGCGACCAGGTGTTCTTCGGCGCCACAGTCACCACCATGAACGAGGCCGGCGAGGAGCGCACGGTGACCATCCTCGGTGTGGACGAGGCCGACATGGTGGCCGGCGAGGTCAGCCTGGCCTCGCCACTGGCACGCGCGCTGATGCAGAAGCGGGTCGGCGACGAGGTGCGCATGGACACGCCGCGCGGTGCAGTCCTGGTCGAGGTGACGGCGATACGCTACCCGGTTCGTTGATGCAGGGCCGCCGTTGGAGGCCCACTTGTGAGGACATCCATGCCCGAGCCGAGACCGAGCCGCCCTTTGCGGGTTGCCGTGCAGATGGACCCGATCGAGGGGGTGGCGATCCACGCGGACTCGACGTTCGCGATGATGCTCGAGGCGCAGGCGCGCGGGCATGCCCTGTGGGTGTACCAGGTGCAGCATATGAGCCTGCGCGAAGGCCGCGGCGACCCGGGGGCGCCCCGCCTGCACCGGCTGACCGCGCGGGCGCGCACGGTGCAGGTGGAACGCACCGTTGGCGCCCATGCCCGGCTCGGCGAGGCGGCGGTGCTGGACCTCGCTTCGATGGACGTGGTGCTGATGCGCCAGGACCCGCCGTTCGACATGGCCTACATCACCGCCACCCACATGCTGGAGCACATCCACCCGCACACCCTGGTGGTGAATGACCCGGCGGCCGTGCGTGACGCGCCCGAGAAGCTGCTGGTCACGCATTTTCCCGAGCTGATGCCGCCGACCCTGGTGAGCTGGGATGTGCAGGCGATCCGCGCCTTCCGCGCCGAGCATCGCGACATCATCATCAAGCCGCTGTTCGGCAATGGGGGCGCCGGCGTGTTCCGCATCCGCGACGGCGACGAGAATTTTTCGTCGTTGCTGGAGATGGTCTTCGCCACGTCGCGGGAGCCGCTGATGGTGCAGCGCTACGAGCCCGCGGTGCGCGCCGGCGACAAGCGCATCATCCTGATCGACGGCCATCCGGTCGGCGCGATCAACCGGGTGCCGGCCGAGGGCGAGGCACGCTCTAACATGCATGTCGGCGGGGTCGCGCAAAGGGTGTCGCTGACCGCGCGCGACCACGCGATCTGCCGGCGGATCGGGCCGCACCTGGCCGCCCGCGGCCTGATCTTCGTGGGCATCGACGTGATCGGCGACTGGCTGACCGAGATCAACGTGACCTCGCCGACCGGCCTGCAGGAGATCGACCGGTTCGACGGCATCAACAGCGCCGGGCTGCTGTGGGACTGCATCGAGGAGCGGCTTGCCGCACGGCGCGCTGCCGGCGGCGAGGCCGGACCGGAGACTATCTCCGCCCCTTCCTGAAGAGCAATCGAAGCCGGGCGACCGCCGGCTCGTACGGCACGCGGTTATCGACCCAGGCAATGATCATGGAGCGGAAATAGACCACGAGGTGCGCGCCCCAGAACAGGACGGTGAGCAGCACCAGGCAGAGGGTCAGCCTCGACATGTCGGCGTGAGCCATGATGCTTGAGAAACCATACCGCGTTTGTCACGCCCGGGGCAAACCCGGACATCTGTTCTGGCGCTTTTGCCCAGGCAGCCGCACCGCACGGTCCACAGGCTGCCCCTTGAACGCGAAGCGCGGTCAGGGCAGAGAGAGCATCCGATGAGCCACGCCATTCAAGATCAGCCACGTGGCCCGGACGGTCCCGTGCCGCGCTCCGCCCTCGATGCGGAGGCGGTCAAGGCGGCCTACCGTCGTTGGGCCGGTGTGTATGATTCCGTGTTCGGGGGAATTTCCGCCTTCGGCCGCCGCCGGGCGGTGGCCGCAGTCAATGCGCTGCCGGGAGAGCGCGTGCTCGAGGTCGGGGTCGGCACCGGCCTGGCGCTGCCGCGCTACCAGGGCGGCAAGCGGATCACCGGGATCGATCTGTCCGGCGACATGCTCGACCGGGCCCGGATGCGGGTGGCGCGCCAGCAGCTCGACCATGTCGACGCGCTGCTGGAGATGGACGCGGAGGAGACCCAGTTCGCCGACGACAGCTTCGACATCGCGGTGGCGATGTTCGTGGCCTCCGTGGTGCCGAACCCGCGCCGGCTGTATGCCGAGCTGCGCCGGGTGGTGCGTCCGGGCGGCCATATCCTGTTCGTGAACCACTTCCTGGCCGATGGCGGCGTCCGGCTGGCGATCGAGCGCGGCATGGCGCACGCCTCGCGGTCGCTGGGGTGGCACCCGGATTTTGCCATCGAGAGCCTGCTGCCGCCGGCCGACCGGCTGCGGGCGCGCATCGAGCCGGTGCCGCCGGGCGGCCTGTTCACGCTGGTGACGCTGGCCAACGGCGAACCGCTCCCGGGCTGAGCCAGCCCGCATGCTTGATTACCCGGTCCGCGTCGGATAACTCCTGCTCGGTGTTGCACGAAGTGAGGACAAGGATGCGTCGCCCGCGCGGGGATCGGTCTGCCGCCCGGCGGGGCGCGCTGACCCTGGCGGCGATGGTCGCCTGCCTCGCACGTCCGGCCGCGGCCCAGGTGCCGCATCCGTGGCAGATGGGCCTGCAGGCGCCGCACAGCGCGGTGCAGGCCGAGATGCAGTCGCTGAACACCTTCGTGCTCTGGATCATCATCGCGATCGCGAGCTTCGTCGCCGGCCTGCTGCTCTATGTGATCGTGCGCTTCAACCACAAGCGCAACCCGGTGCCGAGCCGGACCAGCCACAACACCATCATCGAGATCCTCTGGACCACTGTGCCGGTGCTGATCCTGATCGTGATCGCGATCCCGTCCTTCCGGCTGGTGTATTTCCAGGACCGGGCGACGAAGCCGGACATGACCATCAAGGTGACCGCGCACCAGTGGTACTGGGAATACACCTACCCGGACCAGAACGGCCTCGACTTCCAGAGCTACATGATCCCCGAGAAGCAGCTCAAACCGGAGCAGCGCGCGCTGCGCCAGCTCGCGGTCGACAACCCGCTGGTGGTGCCGGTGGGCAAGAGCGTGCGGGTGCTGCTGACCAGCGGCGACGTGCTGCACAGCTTCTTCATCCCGTCGCTCGGTGTGCAGCGCTACGCGATCCCCGGCCGGATGATCGAGACCTGGTTCGACGTGGACAAGCCGGGCGACTATTACGGCGAGTGCAACCAGATCTGCGGCATCAACCACAGCGCGATGTCGATCGAGGTGCATGCGGTCAGTGAAGCCGACTACGCGCAGTGGCTGAAGGACGCCAAGACCCGATTCAGCACGAACGTCCCGACGCGGCCAGACCGGGTGCGGTTGGCCGCTTCACGATAACGCGGGCTGCTGTTTCCGGCCGGTTGTCACTATACATCGAGTGAGGCGCCACGGGCGCAGGAGGCCAGGGATGTCGGTTACCACGCATGACGGGCATCAGCCGGCGCCCGGCTCCGAAAGTGTGGCCTTCGAACAGGGCCACGCCGCCGGGCACGGCCATGCCGACCACAGCCACACCCCGAGCAGCTTCTTCGTGCGTTGGTTCTGCTCGACCAACCACAAGGATATCGGGACCATGTACATCATCCTGGCGATCGTCGCCGGGATCGTGGGCGGCTCGCTGTCGATGATCATGCGCGCCCAGCTGATGCATCCCGGCTCGCATATCGTGCCGAACGGCCAGGTCTGGAATGCGATCGTGACCCAGCACGGGCTGATCATGATCTTCTTCTCGGTGATGCCGGCGCTGATCGGCGGTTTCGGCAACTGGTTCATCCCGCTGATGATCGGGGCACCCGACATGGCCTTCCCGCGCCTGAACAACATGTCGCTCTGGATGGCGGTCGCCGGCTTCTTCATGACGATGATGGGGCTGCTCTGGGGCAACGGCTCCGGCTCCGGCTGGACGCTGTACCCGCCGCTGTCGAACGGCACCTACCAGTCCGGCCCGGCGATGGACTTCACCCTGTTCTCGCTGCACCTGTCGGGCATCTCGTCGCTGCTCGGCGCGATCAACTTCATCACCACCATCTTCAACATGCGCGCCCCGGGCATGACGCTGCACAAGATGCCGCTGTTCGTGTGGGCGCAGCTGGTCACCGCCTTCCTGCTGCTGCTGGCGATCCCGGTGCTGGCCGGCGCGATCACCATGCTGATCTGCGACCGCAATTTCGGCACCGCCTTCTTCGACCCGCAGGGCGGCGGCGACCCGGTGCTGTTCCAGCACCTGTTCTGGTTCTTCGGCCATCCCGAGGTTTACATCATGATCCTGCCGGGCTTCGGGATCATCAGCCATGTGGTCTCGACCTTCTCCCGCAAGCCGATCTTCGGCTATCTCGGCATGGTCTATGCGATGATCGCCATCGGCGTGGTCGGCTTCGTGGTGTGGGCGCACCACATGTTCATCTCCGGCATCTCGGTCGACAGCCGGGCCTACTTCATGGCGGCGACCCTGGTGATCGCGGTGCCGACCGGCATCAAGGTGTTCTCCTGGATCGCGACCATGTGGGGCGGCTCGATCGAGTTCAAGACGCCGATGCTGTGGGCGGTGGGTTTCATCTTCCTGTTCACCGTCGGCGGCGTCACCGGCGTGGTGCTGGCCAATGCCTCGCTCGACCAGTACCTGCACAACACCTACTACGTGATCGCGCACTTCCACTATGTGCTGTCGCTCGGCGCGGTGTTCTCGATGTTCGCCGGCTTCTACTACTGGATCGGCAAGATGACCGGGCGCGAATACCCGGAGACACTGGGAAAAATTCATTTCTGGATGACCTTCATCGGCGTCAACCTGACCTTCTTTCCGCAGCATTTCCTCGGCGCGGCCGGCATGCCGCGGCGCTATCCGGACTATCCGGACGCCTTTGCCGGCTGGAACTATGTCTCCTCGGTCGGCGCCTTCATCTCGGGCGCGTCGGTGCTGGTGTTCCTGCTGGTGATCGCCATCACCTTCAGCCGCAAGCCGACGCTCGGCGCCAACTACTGGGGCGAGGGTGCCACGACACTGGAATGGTCCGTGCCGTCGCCGGCGCCGCATCATACCTTCGAAACCCTACCCCGCCTCCGCTGAGACCGCTTGATAATGCTACGACGGCGGTCATCCGAGGCGTCCGTCTGCGCTTCCGGTGCTCACGGCCCCACTGTCAAGAACGGGGCGGCCGCTCCGCTCCGGTGCTCGACAGCCGCCCCGGGCGGCGCCAAAAGGGGCGCCTCTGACTCGCCGTAGCGCATTCTCAAGCGGTCTCTGCAACGAACGTAGGTCATGAACAGCATCGTATCCGGGCCGCCTGAGGCCGAATTTACCCTGCCGGGGACCTCGGGCGCCGAGGCTCGCGACTGGCTCAATCTGCTCAAGCCGCGCGTGGTGTCGCTGGTGGTGTTCACCGGGGCGGCCGGGCTGTTCATCGCACCGGGGCGTATCCATCCGTTCGTCGCCTTCATCGCCATCCTGTGCATCGCGGTGGCAGCCGGGGCGGCGGGTGCGATCAACATGTGGTACGACCGCGACATCGATGCGCTGATGCGCCGGACCTCGCGGCGGCCGATCGTCAGCGGCCGGATCCAGCCGGCCGATGCGCTCGGGTTCGGCATCTTGCTGTCGGCGGCCTCGGTGGTGCTGATGTGGCTGGCGACCAACATCGTCGCCGCCGTGCTGCTGGCGGGCTCGATCGCCTTCTACGTCTTCATCTATACGATGTGGCTGAAGCGCTCGACGCCGCAGAACATCGTCATCGGCGGGGCGGCGGGCGCGTTCCCGCCGATCATCGGCTGGGCCGCGGTGACCGGCCATGTCGGCGTCATGCCGCTGGTGCTGTTCGCCATCGTGTTCCTGTGGACGCCGCCGCATTTCTGGGCGCTGTCGCTCTATGCCTGCAAGGACTACGCCCGCGCCGGGGTGCCGATGCTGCCGGTGACGCACGGGGCTTCGCATACAAGGCGCCAGATCCTGCTCTATACCGTGTTGCTGTCGGCGGCGACGCTGCTGCCGGTGGCGCTGGGCCTGACCGGGCCGGTCTATGCGGTGGCCGCCGGCCTGCTCGACCTGGGCTTCCTGGTGTTCTCCTGGCGGGTGCTGCGCGACCGCCAGGACGCCGCCGGCGTCAGCCTGACCAGCGACAAGCCGGCCCGCCAGGCGTTCCGCTACTCGCTGGCCTATCTCGCGGCGCTGTTCCTGGCCGTGATGATCGACCATCTGGTCGGCTGAGGGTGGCCAACCCGCCGGGCGATCCCGACTTCCCGCCGCCGATGCCGCCGGCCGAGGCGCGCGAGTTCGTCCGCCGGCGACGTGGCCGCAACATCGCGTTGCTGGTGGCGCTGGTGGCGTTGTGCCTGATCTTCTACGGTCTCTCGATGGTCAAGCTGGCCGCGGCGCATTAGCGGGAGATGACGGCACCATGAGCACCGAGACCCACGCCCTGCCCGCCGGCGAGGATGGCGCCGTCCGCCCGTACTACGTGCCGCCGCCGAGCCCCTGGCCGCTATTCGGCGCCTTCGGCGGCGCGATCACGCTGGCCGGCATCGTCATCGCGGCGCATTTCGGCCAGTACTGGCTGCTGGCGCTCGGCTTCCTGATGGTCGGCACGGTGATGGTGTTCTGGTGGCGCACGGTGATCGCCGAAAGCGTCGGCGGCAAGTTGCTGACCCCGGTGACGCGGCTGGGCCTGCGCTACGGCATGACCCTGTTCATCTCGTCCGAGGTCATGCTGTTCGTCGCCTTCTTCTGGACCTTCTTCAACTTCGCGATCTTCCCGGAGAACGTGTCAGGCGCCAATGCGCCGCTCTGGCCGCCGCTCGGCGTGCATACCTTCAACCCGTTCAGCCTGCCGATCATGAACACCATGATCCTGCTGCTATCCGGCTTCACCATCACCTGGGCGCATCACAGCCTGATCGACGGCGAAAAGAAGGGCCTGGTCGCGGGCCTCGGCCTGACGGTGATCCTCGGCATGCTGTTCACCTGCTGCCAGGCGATGGAATATTCCGAGGCGCCTTTCCATTTCAGCGGCGGTGGCGTGTATCCGGCGATCTTCTTCATCGCCACCGGCTTCCACGGCGCGCACGTGATCATCGGCACCTGCTTCCTGATCGTGTGCTTCTTCCGGGCGCGCGCCAACCAGTTCAACCCGGTGCGGCATTTCGGCTTCGAGGCCGCCGCCTGGTACTGGCACTTCGTCGACGTGGTCTGGCTGTTCCTGTTCGTCTGCATCTACTGGTGGGGAGCCGGCCCCGCGGTACACGAGTAGGAGACTGTCTCTGAGCGTCGGGTCGTTGCGCCGGCTGCTGGTCCCGTTCGTTTGCACCCTGCTGCTGGTGGCGCTGACGACGTCGCTGGGGATCTGGCAGGTGCATCGCCTCGCCTGGAAGCAGGGCCTGCTGGCACAGATCGACGTCGCCGAGCGCGCGCCGCCGGTGCCGCTGCCGCGAGGTCCGACGCCGTTCCAGAAGATCGTCGTCTCCGGCAATCTCGATGGCAGCCGCGCCGTCGCTTATGCCGACGACGTACGCGACGACGCCCAGGACAATGCGGTGATGGGCACGCACCTGGTCGAGCCCCTGCTGCGGGCCGGGCAGCCGCCGATGCTGGTCGATCTCGGCTGGGAGCCCTACCCGCCGAAGCCGCGGGCCGGCCCGACGACCATCACCGGCTTCATACGCCCGGCGGAGCGCCCGACCTGGCTGTCCGCGACAGACGATCCCGGCCACCGGCGCTTCTACACGCTGGACCCGGCGGCAATCGCCCGGGCGCTTCGCCTGCCCGCGCCCGCGCCCTACACGCTGGTCGCACTCGGGCCGGCCGCCGTGCCGGATCCGCAGCGCTCGCTGCCGCGGCCGCCCAACGACCACCTGCAATACGCCATCACCTGGTTCAGCCTGTCGCTGGTAGGCATCGTAATGTTCGGCGTCTGGGCACTGCGTGCTCTGGCCGTCTGACGCAGCCCCTCAGCGGCCTTGCTGGATGGCTGAGAGCAACCACGGGCCACCACGCTGGCGCGCGAAGGTCCAGAACTCGTTGGCGGCAATGCGCTCGTTCGGGCTGCCATCGACGACCCGTCCGGTCATGTCCGTGGTGACGTCGATCATCGAGTAGCGCATGGCCACGGTGGCATAGTCCTGCCCGCCTTCGCTCCATGCCTCCGAGAGGTCGCCGCGATCGAGCCGCACGTCGGACACCGCGTTGCGGGTGCCGCGCCCGGCATAGTCCTGCAGCTGCTGGTTGAAGTAGGTGACCATTTCCGGGGTCGCGAGACGCTGCAGGCCGTTGAGGTCGGAACGGGTCCAGGCCGCCTGGATGTTGCGCAACGTCTGCTCGAACTGCTGGTAGTCGGACTGCGCGATGGCCAGCGGCGGCGCATTGGCACCGAACCCTGCCGCCTGCGGCGCGGCGCCATAGCCGGTGCGGGGCAGAACCCCGGGCGCGGTGCCGGTCGCGCCGGCCATGCTGCGCGCGCTGGCGCCGGTGAAGCGGCGCAGCAGCCAGCGCACCACGAAGAAGATCAGCGCCAGTTGCAGCAGCAGCCCGAGGAAGCCGCCGCCGCCCATGCCGCCGCCAAAGAAGCCGTGCCCGAGCAGCAGGCCGCCGAGGCCGGCGCCGATGAAGCCGCCGAGCAGGCCGGCGGCCAGCGGGTGCCCACGTCCGGCAAAGCCACCGCCCAGCGGCGAGCCATAGCCGTTCGGGCGCGGCGTCATGCTCTGGCCGAATGGCGAGGCACCGCCCGGCAGCACCTGCGTCGGCGCCGGCCCCGTGTAGGTGCGGCTGCCGCGGCTGCCGAACGACATGCCGCCGCCCGGCCGCGCATCGGCGGCGATCGAGGCGAAGCCGAGGCTGCCGAGCAACAGCAGCGCCGCGAGGGCGCGGGAGATACGGGACCAGGAGCGGGGCTGCGTGGTGTTCATGATGCTTCCAGATGGTGCCGGGGCAACCCAGCGGCAACGGGCGGTTCGCTGCGCCACGTATCGCATGTGAGCGACGCGCCACACGAATGGAAGCACGTCTCCGGCTTTTCGTTCGGCGGATATCCAAATATGTTCTTGTGGATATACGAATAGGCGATGGCGCCATGCCTCTCTACATCAAGGGCGACGCGACGGCCCGGTTGGTCGCTGAGTTGGCGAGCAGGCGAGGCGTCACCAAGCAGGCGGCCGCCCGGATGGCGGTCGAGGCCGAGCTGCGGCGGGAGGCGGAGGTGGTGTCGCTGGCGCAGCGTCTCGCGGCTTGGCGGCAGGCGCATCCGCTTCCGCCGGCGATCGGCGAGACGGCGGACAAGGCCTTCTTCGACGACCTGTCCGGGGGGCTGTGATGATCTTCGCCGATGCCTCCGCCCTGATCGCCATGGCTGGAATCGTGTTTCCTCATGAACAATTTCATCCGTAGTTCTGCCTCATGGACATCGATAGGCGAACAGTCACCTTCGGCAGCATGGCGACGACGGCCGCTCTCTTCGCCGGGCGGGCGAACGCGGTCCCAGTCAGGAGCGAGACGATGTATGGACTGATCAGCCAGTTGATGGCGAAGCCGGAGCAGCGGGATGAACTCGTGCAGACCCTCGCCGCGGCGACGAAAGACATGCCGGGCTGCGTCAGCTACGTCATCGCCCTGGATGCATCACGAGACGACGCCGTTTGGATCACCGAGGTTTGGAAGGACAGCGAGAGCCACGCCGCGTCTCTCAAGCTGCCTGCGGTTCAAGAGGCCATGATCAAAGGACGCCCCCTGATCACCGGCATGGGATCAAGGGTAACGACCCATCCCGTCGCCGGCGTCTGACAAAGCGGGTCTGGGGCCGCCCGCCCCAGCGGGTCAAGGGCAGCGCCCTTGCCTTCTCAGCAGCCTGCCAAAGTAAGTTTGGCCGACGAACTCCGCTCTCGCCGGGAGGACGCGGCAACGACTCACGCCCCCGCCACCGTCATCCCGTCGATCCTGATCGTCGGCGCGTCGGTGCCGCGCCGGAAGTTCAGGTCGTTGGCGGGGGTCATATCGGCCAGCATCGGCAGCAGGTTGCCGGCCACGGTGATCTCGGCCACCGGTTCGGCGAGCGCGCCGTTTCGTATCATGAAGCCCGTGGCACCCCGGCTGTAGTCGCCGGTGATGCCGCTGACCGCGGAGCCCATCATCTCGGTGATGTAGAGGCCTTCGGTGATGTCGGCCATCAGCTCGGGCGGCGTCAGCGCGCCCGGCGACAGGCTGAGATTGGTGGTCGACGGGCCGGGCGGCGAGGAGGGGCCGCGTGCCGCATGGCCGTTGGTGGCGAGGCCGAGTTGCCGCGCGCTGCGGCCGTCGAGCACCCAGCTCTGCAGGATGCCGTCCTCGACCAGCACCAGGGCGCTGGTTGTCACACCCTCGCCGTCGAACGGCCGCGAGCGCAGGCCCCGGCGGCGGCGCGGGTCGTCGGTCACGTGCAGGCCCTCGCGCAGGATGCGGCTGCCCATGCGGTCCTTCAGGAACGAGGTGCCGCGCGCCACCGCGCTCCCGTTGATCGCACCGGCGAGGTGGCCGAGCAGGCTGCCGGACACGCGCGGGTCGTACAGCACCGGCATCTGCCCGGTTTTTGGCTTGGTCGGGTGCATCCGGGCCACCGCGCGCTCGCCGGCGCTGTGGCCAATCACCGCCGGGTCGTCGAGGTCTGCGAGAAAGACCACGCCATGATAGTCGTAGTCGCGCTGCATGTCGGTGCCGGCGCCGGCCAGCACGCTCGCCGAGATCGCGTGGCTGGTGCGGGCGTAGCGGCCGGAAAAGCCGCGCGACGTGACCAGCACGATTTCGGTGCGGCCGAAGCTGGCGGATGCGCCCAGCGAATTGGCGACGCCGGGCACCGCCAGCGCCGCCGCCTCCGCGGTCCCGGCGCGCGCCACCAGGGCGGCGACGTCCGGGCGGGCCGGGTCCTCGAGCTCGAGGCCGGCGGCGTCGAAGATCCCGGGGACGGACGCGTCGCACAGGCCGGCCCAGCGATCCTCCGGCACCACGCGGGCCATCGCGATCGCCTGCTCGGCCAGCGCCTCGAAGCGGGTCGGATCGAGGCTGGTGGCCGAGACGATGGCGCTGCGGCTGCCCACGAAGGCGCGCAGCCCGACATCGCTGCTCTCGGAGCGCTCCAGCTCCTCGGCCTTGCCCTGCCGCACCTGCACGCCGAGGGCGACGCTGCGGATCAGCACCGCATCGGCGGCATCGGCGCCGGCGGCGGTGGCGAGTGCGACCAGCCGCTCGATCAGGCCTTCGCCGCCCCCGTCGCTGCCCTGGCTCGTGGTGCTGGCACTCATGCCGCGAGCTTGTCCGCGATGGCGCCCAGGGTCGGGATGTGCGTGCCCGGGCCGATCGAGGCCAGCGTGGGCGTGCCGCGGAACAGGCGGGCGGCGGCGCGCTGCACGTCCTCGATGCCGACCGCGTTCAGCCTGGCCACCGTTTCCTCGGTCGGGATCAGCCGGCCGAAGATCTGCAGCTGGCGCGCAAGCTGCTCGCAGCGGCTGCCGGTGCTTTCCAGCGACATCAGCAGGCTGGACTTCACCTGCGCGCGGGCGCGGTCGAGCTCGTCCTGGCGGATCGCGTGCTGCACCTTGTGCAGCTCCTCGATGGTGACCGGCAGCAGCTCGCGCGCCTCGTCCTCGCCGGTGCCGGCATAGATCCCGAACAGGCCGCCATCGAGGAACGGCGAGTTGAAGGAATAGACCGAATAGACCAGGCCGCGCTTCTCGCGGATCTCCTGGAACAGCCGCGACGACATGCCGCCGCCGAGCAGGGTGGCGAGCAGCAGCACCGGATAGTAGTCGGCGTGCCCGTAGCCGACCGAGGGAAAGCCGAGCACCACATGCACCTGGTCGAGCTCGCGCTGCTCGCGGAACTCACCGCCGTGGTAGGCGCCGGGCTGCAACGCCTCGGGGGTGCTGGTGGCGAGGCCGGCGAAATGCCGCTCTGCGAGGGCCACCACCTGCTCGTGGTGCAGGTTGCCGGCGGCGGCGACCACGACATTGCCGGTGCTGTAGTGCTGGCGCATGTAGCCGGTCAGCGAGCTGCGCTGCATGGTCCGGATCAGGCTGTCGGTGCCGAGCGTCGGGCGGCCCATCGGCTGGCCGGGGAAGGCCGCTTCCTGGAAATGGTCGAAGATGATGTCGTCGGGCGTGTCGTTGGCCTGGCCGATCTCCTGGAGGATCACGCCGCGCTCGCGCTCCATCTCCTCGGGTGCGAAGCTGCTGTTGGTCAGGATGTCGCCGATGATGTCGGCTCCCAGCGCCAGGTCCTCCTTGAGCAGCTTGACGTAGTAGGCGGTCTGCTCGCGCGCGGTGTAGGCGTTGATATGGCCGCCGACATTCTCGATCTCCTCGGCGATCTGCGCCGCCGTCCGACTGCCCGTGCCCTTGAAGGCCATGTGCTCGAGGAAGTGCGAGACGCCGTTTTCCTCCGCCGCCTCGTTGCGGGTGCCGCTCGCGACATAGGCGCCGAACGAGACGGTCTCCACACGGTCCATGCGCTCGCTGACGACGAGCAGGCCGGAGGGCAGGCGGGTGACGTTGATGAGGTCGTTCATAGGGTTCCTAGAGAGGCGCGGATCGGCAGGGTGGGTCAGGCGGCGTTCTTGAACAGGGCGGCGCGCACCGCGGCCTCGACGGCATCGAGCCGGTTCGGCACGCGGCGGTAGCGTTCCTCACGCTCATACAGGTCCGCAAGGTGCGCCGGCAAAGCCGGAATGCGGCCGGTGGCGAGCCGGACGGCATCGGGGAACTTGGCCGGGTGGGCGGTGCCCATGGCGATGGTGGGGATGCCGGCCACAGCAAAGCGGCGGCCGGCCTCGATGCCGATGATGCTGTGCGGGTCGGCGAGGTAGCCGGCCTCGGCGTGCAGGCGGCGGATGGCGGTGCTGGTGGCGTCGTCGTCCAGGCTCAGGCCGCGGAACAGTCCGTTGGCGGCGCGCCAGGCCGGCTCAGGCACCGCCATGCGGCCGCTGGCGCGAAAGCCGGTCATGATCCGCGCGCAGGCTTCCGCATCGCGGCCCTGCAGTTCGAACAGCAGGCGTTCGAAGTTCGAGCTGACCTGGATGTCCATCGAGGGCGACAGGCTCGGCATGACCGCGCGCATGCTCATGTCGTTGGCCCCGAGGAAGCGCGCCAGGATGTCGTTGCGGTTCGAGCCGATGGCGAGGTGGCGCACCGGCAGGCCCATGCGGCGCGCCGCCCAGGCCGCCAGCACGTTGCCGAAATTTCCCGTAGGCACCGCGAAGCAGACCTCGCGGTCCGGCGCGCCGAGGGCGAGTGCTGCGGCGACATAGTACGGGATCTGGGCGGCGATACGCGCCCAGTTGATCGAGTTCACCGCCGAGAGCTGCATCTCGCTCCGGAACGGCGCGTCGGCGAACATCGCCTTCACCAGGTCCTGGCAGTCGTCGAAGCTGCCATCGACGGCAAGGTTGTCGATATTCGGCGCCAGCACCGTGGTCATCTGCCGGCGCTGCACCTCGCTGGTGCGGCCCTCGGGATGCAGGATCACCACGTGCAGGCGGTCGCGGCCACGGCAGGCCTCGATGGCGGCCGAGCCGGTATCGCCCGAAGTGGCGCCGACGATGGTGATCCGGGCGTCGTCGCGTTCCAGCACGTGGTCGAACAGCCGCCCCAGCAACTGCATCGCCATGTCCTTGAAGGCGAGCGTCGGGCCGTGGAACAGCTCCTGGACGAACAGGTCGTCGCCCAGCTGCACCAGCGGCACGATGGCGGGATGGTTGAAGCCGGCATAGGCCTCGCGGCACAGGCGATGCAGCGTGTCGGCGTCGATCGAACCCGCGGTGAACGGGGCGAGGATGCGCGCGGCGAGATCCGGGTAGGGCAGCCCACGCAACGCGCGCCAGTCATCCGGCTGCAGGGTCGGCCACGCTTGCGGCACGTACAGCCCGCCATCCTCGGCGAGGCCGGCCAGCAGCACGCCCGCGAAGTCGCGAACCGGTGCCTGGCCGCGGGTGGAGATGTAGCGCATCGTGTCGGTCATACCGTGTCACACATAGCGTTGCGGCCTGCCAAAGCGAAGGGCGCCACGCGAAGGGCGCCGAGCGAAGGGCACCCAGCCCCGGGGGCTAGCGATGGGGTGCTGCCTGCGCCGCTGGCAGCGGCCGCGCGAACAGCTGCACCGGATACTGGATCTGCGAATGGCCGTGATGGAACAAGGCGGCGCGGTCGAGTTGCGGCACCGGCAGCGTCAGCACGCCGTCGCGCAGGACGGGTGCCGCCGCCCAGTGCAGGCGCCGATCGTGGAGGATGGTGGTTAGCGCCCGGTGCGCATCGAGGGCCAGCACGCTGTCGTTCTCGACATCCTCCAGATAGAGCGTGCCGTCCGGACCGATCGCGGTGCCGCCGAGCGCCGGGGTATCGTACCAGAACTGCACCCCGGCCGCGACCGCCTGCGGCGTCGCCTTGGGGTCGTCGAGGAGTGCGGTCGGGATGCGGTAGAGCGGCCCGCAGAGCGGCTGGTAGTACAGGAAGGCCCCGTCCGGCGTCACCTCGAGGGCGCCTGCATGGATCATCGCCGGCTTGTTGTCCGGGCCCTTGAGGATCTCGCCGTCGACCAGGATCGGGCGCGGCGCCGTGGTGGAGGGATCGTGGTCGAGCAGGCGGCGGGCGCTGCCGGTGGCGAGGTCGAGCACGATCAGGCCGGGCGAGCCGGCGTCGGTGATGTAGGCGAGGGAGCCGTGGAAGCGCACGTCGCCGATCATGCTCTTCGGCTCGAGCACGTCGGGCGGCAGCACATAGACGCGGGTGACCGTGTTGCGGGCGGGGTCCATGCGGACCAGCTTGGTCGCCCCCGGCAGCGCCTGCTTGCCGAAGCCCGGGGCGCCGGTATCGACCGCCCACAGGCTGTTGTCCGGAGCCAGATGCACCGCATTCAGCCCGACGAAGGCCTGCGCCGGGTCCGCCTTCCCGGTGCTGCTCCATTCGTTCCAGGTGCCCCCCGGGTAGGCTGCGAGGCTGTTGTCACGGCCGAGCACCGCCAGCGACGGCCCCGGCGAGCCGGTGGTGCGCGGGAACTCGACGAAGACGCGGCCATCGGGTGCGATCGCGACACCGTTCCAGGCCAGCTGGTCGCTGCTGCCGACCAGTGTCAGCGGGTCGGTCGCCGGCGCGGCTGCCTGGGCTGCGGGATGCACCGCCTGGTCTGGCTGCGCCGTCTCACCCGGCTTTGCGGGTGAGGTCGAGGGCGGCGGCTGGGCGGCGGGAGCGGCGCGGGCTGCGGCCGGGACGACGGCAAGTGCGGCGCCAAGCGAGAGCCGGGTCGCGAGCGAGACGACCTCATGCAAGCGTGACAGGCGGCGCGCGAAGCCCGCAGAACCAGGCAGCCGGACGCGCTTTATCAGCCTCATAGGCAATATGATCCACATGGAGCAGAGGGGGCCGTGGCAAAGCTGGTCTTGATCGCAGGCATGTTGGTCACGTTCGCCTTTGGCACCGTCATCATCACCGAGGACGGTGCCCCTGTCCCCGCGATCATGAGCTTCGCCGCGAACTGACCTCCGGGTCGCGATCAGGCGGCGGCAAGATAGCGCCGCCGCAGGTGGCGCTGATAGATCGACGCCGACAACGGCGCTCCTGTGGCGCTTGCGACGATGACCGCGTCGCCGACCGAACTGCCCCGTTCGTGAACATGCATACGCAGCCAGCTGAGCAGCGGCGCGAAATCACCCCTTGCCAGACCGGGCACGATGTCCGGCTGCGCCCGGCACGCCGCGTCGAACAGCTGCGCCGCGGTGATCGCGCCGAGTGTATAGGTCGGGAAGTAGCCCCACAGTCCGGCCGGCCAGTGGATGTCCTGCAGGCAGCCGCGGCGGTCGTCCGGCACGGTGATGCCGAGCAGCTCGCGTATCCCGGCGTTGAAGGCCTCCGGCAGATCGGCCAGGGCGAGCTCGCCGCCGATCAGCGCGGTCTCCAGCCGGGTGCGCACCAGGACATGCGCCGGGTAGGTCACCTCGTCCGCATCGACGCGTATGCAGCCGGGGGACACCCGCGTCAGCCGGCGATGCAGGTTGTCGGCCTGCCAGGCCGGGCCGTCGGTGCCGAAGGCCTCGCGCAGCAGGGGGGCCAAGAACCCGGCGAAGGCGCGCGACCGGCAGGCCTGCATCTCGATCAGCAGCGACTGGCTCTCGTGCATGGTCATGCCCCGGGCGCGGCCCACAGGCTGCGCCAGCCACTCGCGCGGCCGGCCCTGTTCGTAGAGCGCATGCCCGGTCTCGTGCAGCACGCCCATCAGGCTGCCGGCGAAATCGGCCGCCTCGTAGCGCGTGGTGATGCGCACGTCGTCGGTGGCGCCGCCGCAGAACGGATGCGTGCTGGTATCGAGCCGGCCGCGCTCGCTGTCGAAGCCCAGCGCACGCATCAGGCGCCCGGCGAGGGCGAACTGCCGCTCGACCGGGAACGGGCCGTCCAACGGCAACACGGCCGGTTGCCCGGCCTGGTATTCGAGCGCCTCGCCGAGCAGCGCGGGCAGGCCGGCGCGCAGGTCGGCGAACACCGGATCGATCAGCGCCATCCGGTTGCCAGGGTCGTACAGGTCGAGCAGGGCGTCATAGGGGGCGAGGCTCAGAGCGTCGCCCTTGGCCTGTGCGACTTCGCGCTGGCGCAGCAGCACTTCGCTGAGCAGCGGCAGCAATCCCCTGAAGTCGCTGCGGGCGCGGGCCTCGCGCCAGGCCCGCTCGCAGGCGGAGTTCGCGCGCGAGGCCGCGTCCACCAGATCCGCCGGCACCGCGGCGGCGTGCGCGTGCAGACGCCGCATCTCGCCGAGGTTGGCGTGCTGCCACGCATTGAGGCCGCCATCCGCGTCCGCACCGGCAGCAGCGTCCTGCAGCATGTCCGGCATGTCCGGCGCGGTGATCAGCTCGTGCGCGATGACCGAGAGGGTCGCCACCTGTCCCGCGCGCTGGCTTGCGGCGCCGGCCGGCATGATGGTGTCGTTGTCCCAATTCAGGATGCCGAGCGCACCCTCGACATCGCTGATCCGGGCGAAGCGCTGCTCCAGTGTCCGGTAGGCCTGCATCCTGTCCGCCTTCGCCGTTCTCTCGTGCAGGAGCCATAACAGGAGCCGCGGTGCAGCGGAAAGGGAGCGGGCTTGGCGGAGATTGTTCAAGGCGATCATCGGCGCCGGCGGGAGGCCGACCGGCTGGCGGCGCAGGCGATGCGGCTGCACCGCGCCGATCCGGCGGGGGCGCGGCTGGATGCGGCCGAGCGGCTGTGGCAGGCGGCGCTGGCGCTGGTGCCGTCGCATTCGGCCAGCCTGCACGGGCTTGGCTGCGCGGCCCAGGCGCGTGGGCGGCCGGACATCGCCATCGGGCTGATCGGGCAGGCGGTCGCCGCCGAGCCGGAACAGGCCGAATACGCCATCTCGCTCGGGCTCGCGCTGCTGCAGCAGGGCCACGGCGAGGCGGCACGCGCGGCGCTGCAG
The DNA here is from genome assembly GCF_965277665.1 of Lichenicoccus sp. Lineage (GTDB taxonomy): Bacteria > Pseudomonadota > Alphaproteobacteria > Acetobacterales > Acetobacteraceae > Lichenicoccus. The sequence continues at coordinate 2,108,297 of NZ_OZ255835.1, read as the reverse complement.
GTCGCCTGCCTGCTTGCCCCGCGCGACCCGCGCGCGTCCAGGGCGCTGGCACAGGCGCAGCGCCGCCTCGGCCAGATGACAGAAGCCGAGGGCAGCCTGCGCCACGCCATCGCGCTCGATCCCCAGGATGCCGCCGGCTGGCTGTCGCTGGGCGGCGTGCTGCAGGCCGAGGGGCGGCTGGCCGAGGCGGCCGAGGCCTTCCGGGAGGCGACGCTGCGATCGCCGCGCGATCCGCTGGGTTGGCACGCGCTGGCGGCGGCCTTGGGCCAGGCGGGCGATGTCGACGGCGCCGAGCGGGCGTTCCGGCAGGTGTCGGTGCTGCTGCCCGACGATGCCGCGGCGCAGGCCAATCTCGCCACCGCGCTGTGGGCCCAGGATCGCCTCGAGCAGGCGCGGCCGCTGTTCCGCGCCGCACTGGACCAGGCCCCGGACGAGCCGGCGACGCTCAGCGGACTCGGGCTGGTGCTGCTCGGACTGGGCGAGACCGACGAGGCCGAGGCGATGCTGTCACGCGCGTCCGTGTTGGCGCCCGAGGCGAGCGCGGTAGCGATCAACCACGGCACCGCGCTGGCGGCCCTGGAGCGACGCGCCGAGGCCGAGGCGGTGTTCAGGGCGGTGCTGGCCCGCGAGCCCGGAAATGTCTCGGCCCGCTTCAACCACGCGACCACGCTGCTCGCTCGCGGCGCGCTGGCGCAGGGCTGGGCCGGCTTCGAGGCGCGCCGGCAGCTCGGGCCGGCAATCGCCCGTCCGGACCGGCTGCCCGAGTGGGACGGCAGCGCGGGATCGGGACAGGTGCTGATCCGCGCCGAGCAGGGCCTCGGCGATACCATCCAGTTCTTGCGCTGGGTGCCGCTGGCGGCCCGGCGCGTGCCGCTCCGGCTGGAACTTCCCGCCGCGATGCTGCGGCTCGCACGATTGTCCGGCTTCGACCGGGCTGCTCCGGACGGGCCGGCCGACATCGAGCTGCGCGCGGCTAGCGAGCCGGCCCTCGGATGCGTCGCCGAAGCCGGCCTGATGAGCCTGCCGCATTTCCTGCGCCATCCGGTGCCACCGGTCCTGCGCCTGGCCGCCGACCCGGTGCTGGCCGCCGGCTGGCGCGAGCGCCTCGGCGGCTCGCCTCACTCCACGCTGGTCGGCCTGTGCTGGGCCGGCTCGGCGTCCTATCGCTTCGACCGCCAGCGCTCGATGCCGCTCGCCGCCCTGGCGCCGCTCGGCAGCGTGCCCGGACTGCGCCTGGTGTCGCTGCAGGCGGGCGACGCCGCCCTGCAGCCCGATCCGCCCGGGCTGGCAATGGCGCGTCCGGCGCTGGACGGCGACTGGGCTCAGACCGCCGCCCTGGTGGTGGCGCTCGACCTGCTGATCAGCGTGGACACCGCGGTGGCACATCTCGCCGGCGCCCTGGGCACGCCGGTCTGGCTGCTCGATCGTTTCGGTGGCGATTGGCGTTGGGGCGCTGGTTTCGCGCATGGCGCACGCTGGTATCCGAGCCTGCGCCGGTTCGGCCAGGAGCATTGGTCGCCGCGGGCGCAGGCCTGGGACGCGCTGGTGCTGCGGGTCCGCGACGCACTGCAGAGCGAGTTTGCGTAGGGACGGTGCAGGAATTTGCAGGCGATGGCGCGGATCGCGCTGGCCCGCACGCCGACCGGGCGATGCCGCGACGGCTGCTTTCCGGACCAAGCCTGTGGCGCATTGCAGTTGAGACATCGTAGGCAGAACTCGTGGTGCTCGGAGTAAGCCGATGGCCGGTAATCTTCCTCGCTATGGAGTTGCATCGACCTACAGCGATTGGTTCGTCGATCGAGAAGTAGCGGACTCGACGCCGATGCGTGTAGATCGTTACACTCATAAGGGTTTTCCAGCAGCGCTTTTAGAGCAGCATCCGATCAATTGGAATCGCTTCGCGATCCCAAGTGCCGGATAAAGCTGCTCTCTCAAACGACAAGCTGAGCCTGATCGATCGGATCAGGCTCTAGGTGAACACCGAGGCGCAGTGCATTTCGGCACAAAGCTTCTGATAACCTACAGGGGCCGTAGCGTCGTCGTCATCGTGAACGATGTTGGAAAAGGCAAAGAGGGACAGGATCGCGTTCTCGATCTGAGCCGTGCTGCAATGGCATACTTGATCGGCCGCAAGTTGGATCAAGTCTTGGAAACAAATGCCAGCCTCATCAACCTGGACACGATCTCGGTGGTCAATGGGGTCACGCCTGTTGGACCTGTGGGCGCGAGATGATCAGGCTCCCTGCGATCCTGCTCGCGATCCTGCATCTGAACGCGGGCGTCGCATTCGCAGCTGATCAATCCGATTCAGATCTTGGCAACGTCAGAGCCGCGGTCTTGAAGACGGTGGCTGCCGGAGCGCTGACGCTGCAGATTCTGCCTGCAGGTGGGGATGACAACGACCTGCTCTGGGGCGCCTGGGACGGCTTTGCGGGCAACACATGGACCGTTCATGTGATCTTGCTGCACCGAAGGGAGGACGCTGTCACCACGGCAAGCCCGGTGCTGCAGGAAGGCGGCCGGTCGCCTCTGCTGGAAATTCTGCCCGGATGGAGGTTCGGACCCCGACCAGCCCTCCTTGTGCGGTATCAGCTTGGTGCAGCCGACAGCCGCGCAGAGATCTACGGAGTTGGTGCCAATGACACGGCTACCCGCCTGGACATACTGGAAGGCGCTCTGATTGAAGGCTTTCAAAGTGGCGGCAAGGAGATGCTGCGGGTCTATGAAACCGCCGATCTCCATGGCGTACCGAAATGCTTCGGTTGGAATGCACATCGGAACAAGCTGTCGCGACAAGCCTGCGACCGGCACTGACGGTCAATCGAGCCGCATTTCCGGGGTCATCGCCCGGCCGGCGCCCGAGCCCTCAGGCCGCTTCGATGCCGTTCTTGCTGCGCCGGACCGGGCCCGATGCCGGCAGCACCACCGCCTCCTCGGCGCGGGTCAGTACCAGCAGCAGCGCCTCGCGCAGATCGTGCAATTTGCGCTCGTTGCTGACCTTCAGCCCGAACACGTCCTTCACGTAGAACACGTCGACCGCGCGCACGCCGTAGGTGGTGATGTGGGCCGACGCGATCTGCATGCCCTGCTGGCTCATCGCGTCGGTGACGTCGTGCAGCAGGCCCGGGCGGTCGCGGCCGTTGACCTCGATCACGGTGTGGGTGTTGGACGCGCGGTTGTCGATCACCACGCGCGGCGGCACGTGGATGGCGCGCATGCGCCGCGCCATCACGCCGCGTGACGCGCGGGCGATCTCGCCGGCGAGATCCAGCCGCCCGGCCAGCGCCTGCTCGACCAGGCTGGACAGGCGGGCGAGGCGGTGCGGCGCATCGAAGGTGCCCTCGGTGGCGTCCTGGATCCAGAACGTATCCAGCGCCATGCCGTTGGTCATGGTGTGGATGCGCGCATCCACGATCGAGGCGCCGGCGACCGCGAGCGCGCCGGCGATATGCGAGAACAGGCCGGCATGGTCGTTGGTGTACACCGTGACCTCGGTGACCGCGCGCGCCGGCAGCGGCTGCGTCTCGACGGTCAGTGCCGAGGCGCGCTGCTCGGAGTCGCGGATCATGCGGGCATGGCGCACGTGCGCCTCGCTGTCGAAGGAGAGCCAGTAGCCGCCATAGCCGAGCGACAGCGTCCGTTCGATCTCCGGCTCCGAGAAGCCCTCGTCGCGCAGCAGCGCGCTCGCCTCCTCCTTGGCGCGCGCCACGCGTATGTCGCGCTCGGTGGTGGCCAGCCCGCCGGCCAGCACCTCGGCGACGCGCGTGTAGAGCTCGCGCAGCAGCGCCGCCTTCCAGGCGTTCCAGACCTTGCCGGACACCGCACGCATGTCGACGATGGTCAGCAGCAGCAGCAGCTTGAGACGCTCGGGCGACTGGATGGTGTCGGCGAGGTCGAGGATGGTCTTGGGGTCGTCGATGTCGCGCCGGAACGCGGTCTGGCTCAGCAGCAGGTGGTGCAGCACCAGCCAGGAGACGGTCTCGGTCTCCTCGGCGGAGAGGCCGAGCTGCGGACAGATTTCCAGTGCCAGCTCGGAGCCGAGCTCGGAATGGTCGCCGCCGCGTCCCTTGGCGATGTCGTGCAGCAGGGTCGCGACATAGAGTGCCCGGCGCGACTGCAGGTCCTCGACCAGGCCGTTGGCGACCGGGGTCTCGTTGGCGAGCGCGCCGGCCTCCAGCGTGCCGAGGATGCGTACCGCCTCGATGGTGTGCTCGTCCACGGTGAACACATGGTAGGTGTCGAACTGCATCTGGCCGACGATGCGCGACCAGGCCGGGATCAGCCGGCCGAGCAGCCCGGTCTCGTTGAGCACGTGCAGCCAGCGCGCGCCGTGCGGCCGGCCCGGCATTTCGACCGGCGCCGGCGACTTGCGATCGCGTGTGTTGCCCGCCGGCTGCGGTTCGCGGCCGGCTGCCGAAGGTGCCGCTTCGCGGCGGGGCGGCCGTTCGCCGCAGATCAGCGACAGCAGCAGGGCGGCGGCCTCCGGATCGCCGCGCAGCGAGGCGGCCCGGCGCTCGCAGCGGATCAGCTCGTGCATCGCCAGCGGATGCAGCGGCAGGCGGCGGTCGCGGGCGAGGGCCAGCAGCCGCAGCATGCGGATCGGCTCACGGTCGAAGTCGGTCTCCGGCGCCGGCAGGATCTGGCCGTCCGACAGCATGAAGCCGCACGCGCGCATCGCCGCATCGGTCTCGCTTGCCTGAGCAGGCTGGCCCAGCGCCTGGCGCAGCACCGCCGGCTCGAGCACATGGGTGAGGCGCATGACCTCGCGCGCGGTGAGGAAATAATGCCGCATGAAGCGCTCGACGCCGACCTGGCGCCCATGCCGCGTATAGCCCATGCGGGCGCCGACCACCGGCTGCATGTCGAAGGTGAGGCGCTCCTCGGCGCGGCCGGCGATGTAGTGCAGGTGGAAGCGCACCGTCCACAGGAAGTCCCAGGACCGGCGCGCGCGCTTGGCCTCCTGCTCGGTCAGCAGGCCGCCGCCCGGGCCTGCGGTGCCTGGGCTTGCGCTGCCCGGGGCGCCGACCTGCGCCGCGATGCCGACCAGCTGCCGCGGCTCGCCGCGGCCGAACACGTAGCGGCACAGCCAGTACAGCGTCTGCATGTCGCGCAGTCCGCCGCGGCCTTCCTTGATGTTGGGCTCGACCAGGAACGGGCTCTCGCCATAGCGCTCGTGCCGCAGGCTGCGCTCGCGCTGCTTGTCGGCGATGAAGCCGGCCGGCCCCGCCTCCATGCAGGCGATGATGTAGCGGGCCTGGAACATCGCGAACAAAGTGGGCTCGCCGGTGAGCAGCCTGGCATCGAGCAGCGTGGTGCGGACCGTGGTGTCGTCGGCCGCCTCCTCGATGCACTGGCTCACCGAGCGCGTCGCGTGCCCGACCTTGAGGCCGAGGTCCCACAGGAAATACAGGATGAACTCGATCGCGCCGAGGATGGCCGGCGACGGCGCGGCCTCGGTCAGGAACAGCAGGTCGATGTCGCTGAACGGCGCCAGCAGGCCGCGGCCATAGCCGCCGGTGGCGGCGATGCTGAGCTCCTGCGGCGGCTCGGCGGCATCGTTCGCATCCGCGAGGCGGGATGCGGTGTAGTCGTACAGGGCCGCCACCAGCCCGTCGGTCAGGGCGGAGAGCTGCATCGCGGCCTCGACGCCGGACAGCGACTGGTTCTCGAAGCTGTCGCGCACGGAGTGCTGGATGCGCGACAGATGCCGGCGGAACAGGCCGACGGCCTCCTCGCGCGGCACCGGGCCGGTGGCATCGGCCGGACGCGCCAGCGCCGCCGCAAGAACCTGCTGCGCCTCGGCAAGCGCCTTGCCGTGCGCCACGGTGTCGGCCTGTCCCGGCTGGAGGCGGCCCATCATGTTGCCCCCGGCGTCCGGCTGCCCGGCGTCGGCTGATCGGGAGTCTGCAGGTCGGGAGTCGGGGCGCCGGGTACTGGAGCGCCCGGGCTCGGTCCGAGCGCTTTGGGATGGGGTCGGCATCGTCACAGGTCTAGCGCAGTCTCGCTCCGCGCGACAGGATCATCGTGCAGTGCGGCATGAACCGAACCTCCCTGTGTGGCATTCGCGCCCAGTGATGCGCCCAGTGATGCGCCCAGTGACGCGCGGAGGCGGTACAGCGCGTCGAGCGCCTCGCGCGGCGTGAGGCTGTCGGGATCGATCGCCGCGAGCTCCGCGGCCAATCCGGCGGCCAGCGGCGCCCCCCGTCCCGCGGCGGCATCGGCCGGGTGCGCGGGCTCCGGCGCGGCCGGGTGTGCGGGCGGCTCCGGCGCAGCCGCAGGGTCGTCCGCGAGCGCCGCGAACAGCGGCAGCGGCGCCGCATGGCGGGCGTGCTCGTGTTCCAGGTTGGCGAGCAGCCGGGCCGCGCGGCCCACCACCGCCTCCGGCACGCCGGCGAGGCGCGCCACATGCACCCCCCAGCTGCGCCGCGCCGCACCGCGCACCACCTCGTGCTGGAACACCACCTGGCCCTTCCATTCGCGCACGCTCATGGTGTGCGGCGCCAGCCGCGGCAGGCTGCCTGCGAGCTGCGCCAGTTCGTGGAAGTGGGTGGCGAAGATGGTGCGGCAGCGGGTGCCGGAATGCAGCGCCTCCAGCACCGCCCAGGCGATCGCCAGCCCGTCCAGGGTGGCGGTGCCGCGGCCGATCTCGTCCACCACCACCAGCGAGCGCGGGCCGGCGAGATTGAGGATCGCGGCGGTCTCGGTCATCTCGACCATGAAGGTGGAGCGGCCGTGCGCGAGGTCGTCCGAGGCGCCGACGCGGCTGAACAGCCGGTCGACCACGCCGAGCTCGGCGCGCGCCGCCGGTACCGGAAGGCCGGCCTGGGCGAGAATGACCGCGAGCGCGGTCTGCCGCAGGAAGGTGGACTTGCCGGCCATGTTCGGCCCGGTCAGCAGCATGGTCCGGCGCTCGGGCGAGAGGTCGCAATCGTTGGGGGTGAAGCGCTGCGCCCGCGGCAGCGCCGCCTGCACCACCGGATGCCGGCAGGCCTGCAGGTGGAACCCGTCGCCCTCGCTGACATGGGCACGGCACCAGTCGCCGACGGCGGCCAGCCGTGCCGCGGACTGCAGCACGTCGAGCAGCGCCAGCGCCTCGGCCATCGGCGGCAGGCCTGCTTCGTCCAAGGCGAGGCGCGCCAGCCGGTCGAACAAAGCGCGCTCGCGCAGCGCTGCCCGCTCGGCGGCTTCGGCGATGCGGCGATCGAGTGCCGAAAGCTCGTCGGTGCTGTAGCGCACCAGGCTGGCGGTGCCCTGACGCAGGGTCAGCCCTGTGTCGGAGGACGCCCGGGCCGTGATGGCCTTGGTTGCAAGAGTCTGGGCATTGGTTGCAAGAGTCTGGGCCGCCGACCCCGGCACCTCGATCACGTAGCCCAGCTGGCTGTGATGGCGGATCTTCAGGCTGGCGACGCCGTAGCGCTGCGCATAATCGTTCTGCAGCCCGGCGATCACGCGCCGGCTGTCGTCGCGCAAGCGCCGTTCGGCATCGAGTTCGCCGTCATAGCCGCCGGCAATGGCGCCGCCATCCTCGAGCCGCGCCGGCAGGTCGGCGGCGAGCGCCCGGGCGAGCAGGTCCCGCAGGTCGCCACCCTGGTCGAGACACCCCGGCGATGCGCGCGATCAAAGCCCGGCTGCTGGCCGGTGCCCAGCGCTGACCAGCGCCTCGCGCGCGCCGAACAGGCCGTCGCGCACCGCCGCGAGGTCGCGCGGCTGCCCGCGGCCGAGCGAGAGCCGGCCGAGGGCGCGTTCCATGTCCGGCACGCCGCGCAGCGCTGCCCGAAGCGCACCCGTGGCACGCGTCCGGCTGCGCCTGCCAGCCAGGCCCAGCCCTGCTGGCGCTCGGCGATGGCGGCCGCGTCGGTCAGCGGCGCCGCGATCCAGGTCGCCAGCATCCGGCTGCCGGGCGCGGTCAGCGTATGGTTCACCGCCGAGAGCAGCGTATGCGTCTCGCCGCCATCGCGGGCGCGCAGCAGGTCGAGGCTGGCCCGGGTGGCGGCATCCATGCCGAGCGTCGCGCGGTCGGCCTGCGGCGCCGGCCGCGACAGGCGCGGCATCGCACCCGCCTGGGTGCGGCGGACATAGTCCAGCGCCAGGGCGGCCGCCATCGCCTCGGCGTCGGAGAAGCTGCCGAAGGCGTCGAGGCTGGCGGCGCCGAACGCCTCCGCAAGGCGCGTGCGCGCCGCCAGCGGCGGCGAGGGGGACGCGGGCGGCGCGCGGCGGGCCTCGTGGTCGCCGAGTGCGAGGTCGGCGGCGGCCAGGATCTCGGCCGGGTCGAGCCGGCCGAGCAGCTCGCCGAGTGCGCGGCGCTCGAGGCACGCGGTCTCGAACAGGCCGGTGGAGATGTCGATCCAGGCTGCGCCAAGCATGGGCCAGGCTGCGCCAAGCATGGGCCAATCTGCGCCAAGCTTGCGGCCCGAGGGTGGCGTCGCCAGCGCCAGCAGCAGGTTGGGCCGGCCGGCCTCGAGCAGGTCGTCCTCGGTCAGGGTGCCGGCGGTGATCAGCCGTACCACCGCGCGCGCCAGCGGCCCCTTCTGGCCCGGGCGCGGCTTCTCGGTCTGCTCGGCGACGGCGAGCCTGTAGCCGCGCCGGATCAGGCGCGAGACATAGGCGCTGGCCGCGGCGACCGGCACGCCGCACATCGGGATCGCGGCACCGGCATGCCGGCCGCGCGCGGTGAGCGCGATGTCGAGTGCGGCGGCGGCGGCCTCGGCATCGGCGAAGAACAGCTCGTAGAAGTCGCCCATGCGGAACAGCAGCAGCGCGTCCGGATGCGCCGCCTTGAGGGCGAACCACTGGGCCATGGCGGGCGAGGCGCCGTCCGGCGAGAGGAGCGACATTGGCTCCGGTTCTAGAGAGCCGTGCGGCCCGGCGCAAACCATCCCCGCGTCGCCGTCATCAGGACGTGGCCGGCAGCAGGGGGCCGACGGGGGAGTCCGGCGCCGGGCGGGCGCTGCTGCCCCAGCCTGCATCGGGGTCTGCATCGGGACCGGTTTCCGGCATCAGGACCAGGAACAGCACGAAGGCGAGCAGAGCGCAGCAGGACAGTCCGAAAAACGCCGCCTGCATGCCGAGATGCTGCGCGACGGCGCCGGCGACGGTGTTGCTGCACGCGGCTCCCAATCCCCAGGCCGCCGAGGTGGCGCCGATCGCGAGGTTGGTGTGGCCGCTGCCGCTGGTGATGTCCGAGACCACCACGAAGAACAGCACCGAGAACAGGCCGGCGCCGACCCCGTCGAGTAGCTGGATGGCGACGATGCCGATCGGGTCGCGCACCACGGTGTAGAGCAGGCCGCGTATCGCCAGCGCGGCGAAGCCTGCCAGGAACAGCCGCTTGCGGCCCCAGGCGTCGGCGCGGCGGCCGGCGAGCAGCGCCACCGGCACCATCACGATCTGGGCGGCGACGATGCAGGCCGCCATGCAGAGCGAGCTGATCTTCGGGTGGCTGTGTGCCAGTTCCTCGCCGGCGAGCGGCAGCATGGCGGCGTTGGCGAAGTGGAACAGCGTGATGCAGGCCGTGAAGATCAGCAGGGTGCGGTTATGCCGCAGCCGGCCGATGCTGCCGCGGCCGGTGTTCGGCTCGACTGCAGCCTTTTCGTCATCCGGCCCGGGACAGCCGCGGGCGACGCTGTCGTCGATATCGGTGCGGCGTATCCGCAGCGTCGCGATCGCTCCGGCTGCCGCCAGTCCCGCGACCACCCACAGCACCGCGGCCGGGGCGAGGTAGGTGCCCCCGAAGCCGGCCAGGATCGCGGTCACGGTGTTGCCGGCGTGGTTGAAGCCCTGGTTGCGGCCCATCCGGCCGCTGAAGCCCAGACGACCGACCAGGCCCAGGCTGATCGCCGCCAGCGCCGGCGGGATGACGGCATCGGCGCCGCCGATCGCGACCTGTGCGGCGGCGACCGGCCAGAAGTGCGGCAGGCTGGCCAGCAGCGCCACCCCGCAGGCGACCACCGCGCAGGCGCCGACGATGATCTCGCGTTTGCACGCGAGGCGGTCGATCAGCACGCCTGCGGGCGTCCGCACCAGCACCGTGGCGATGCCGGAGATGCTCATCACCACGCCGATGGCGGCCGCGTGCCAGTGCTGTGCGCTCAGCAGGTAGATGGCGAGGAACGGACCGATGCCGTCCTGCACGTCGGCGAGCAGCAGGTTGGTCAGGTCGAGTGCCCGACCGTTGGCCCGGCCGCCAGCAGGACCGGCTCGAGAACCACCCATTGCCTGCGACGCCCCGCCTGCTGCAGCGCTGCAACCGGCGCGGGCGCCCCAGGTTCCGCCGCAAGACTAGAATCCGAGGATGACGTCGCCTCCGAAGGTGAAGTTGCCGGTCTGGGTCCCGGCGTCGTAGGCGGGGGTGCCGCTGAAGCTCTTGTCCCAGCGGATTTCCGGCCGGAAGGCGAGGAGCGCCACATGCGGCACCGTCGGCTTGTAGGTGAGCCCCGCGGTGAACTCGCTGTAGGTGGCGCGCCCGGCGGTGAAGGAACCGTTCGGCAGGCCCTTCAGGGCCCGGATCGAATCGAGATCGCCCGGATAGGCGAACACGAAGAACCCGGCATTGTCGCGATACAGCTCGGCGCGACCGTTCGCGGTCCAGGTCGGGCTCAGCGCGTAGGAGATGTACTGGGCGGCGCCGTAGCTGTCGGCGCCGAAGGCGTCGTCGTGCTGGTAGTTCAGCTCCGTCACCAGGGTGAGCTTGCTGGTGGCCTTGTAGGTGGCGATGAAGTCGCTCTCGTAGCGCATCTCGCTGTTGGCGTTCGGCACAGAGATGGTCGGGTTCTCGGGCCCGAGATGGGTGAGTGCCAGCAGCGTCAGCTTGCCGCCTGCCAGGTTGTTCAATCCGATGCCGAACAGGCCGGCCGGCTCGCCATTGTTGTCGCCGCCATCGAACGTCGTGCTCTCGCCGGTATCGATCTGGCCATAGAGGTCGAGCGTCGGGTTCACGTGCCACTCGGCGAGCAGGCCGGTATGCTGGAACGGGCCGAAATTGAAGATGTAGGAGTGCGAGTAGAACGGATTGGTGCTCGGATCGATCGTTTCGTATCCGATCGGGGTGACGAACTGTCCGAGCTTGAAGTCGATGCCGCCGGCGGTCAGCCACGGCGCGTGCATCAGCGCGTTCGCCTGCAGCACGGTGAACTGGTAGCGGCTGTTGGTGGTGAGCTCGTCGAACTCGCCGTCATAGTGCAGGTAGCGCGCGTCGGTGCCGAACGTGCCCTGCAGGGTGAAGCCGAAATCATAGCCGGTGGCACTCGAATTGATCGGCCGGGTCACCGTCGCCTGGATCTGGTTGAGCAGCACCGTGTTCGCCTTGTCGTCGAACAGGCGGCCATAGTTCAGGCCGTCGGCGGGGCGGTCGCCGTTGCCCTGGATGCCGGCGTCGCCCTGCAGGCCCCAGGTGATCGTGCTGGCCCATGTCGCCGGCGGCGCCGGCGCGGCGGCGGCTGCCGGGACGGCGGCAGCGCCGGGTGGCGTGGCCGGGCTGGAGGCCGGGTTCGGCACCGTGGTCGCCGGGGCCGCCACGGTCTGCGCCCGGGTGGGCGTTGCGAGTGCCGCCGCCGCCGCCAGGCCGGCGCCCAGGAACCCTGTCTTGAGATACAAGGCGCGCCGGAACGATCCGCGCCGTTCGATGGTGCGGGGCGCCAAGAAATACTGCTTCATCCTGCTTCCATTCTGTTCTGCCGCCATTGCGCTCTCTCGAAGCGGGGCGAGAGCGCATCGGCGGCCTCGCCCGGGTTCCGGTCGTCGCGATATCCATTACCCGGAAACTTCGATGCACAAAACGGACCGTTACGGAACGAAAGGAAAATATTTTGCGCCTGCTTATGGAATTTTATGTCGCCATATCGGAATCACGGATTGCTTCTTTATGTCAGATCGGCCCCGCTCGCCGGGTCGGCAGGCGACGGCGGACCTGCCGGCGGACCAGGTCGAGCACGCCGATCCCGAGCACCTGCAGCCCCGCCGCATAGCTCGCCAGCCCGAGCCCGATCAGGGCTGCCAGCACCAGCAGCCGGTGGCCGCCACGCATGAAGATCACCGGCGTCGGCAGCATCGCCTGCGCGCCGCGCAGGATCGCGGCCATGGCCAGGGCGGCCAGCAGCATGCGCGCCAGGCGCCACAGCAGCGCCCGGTCCGGCCGCAGCCAGCCGCGCCGCAGCAGCAGTGCGCCGAGCAGCGCGGTGTTCAGGATCGCCGCGATCGAGCTGGCCAGCGGCGGCCCGACATGGGCGAGCGGACGCATCAGCGCGAGGTTGAGTGCCAGGTTGATCACCAGCGTGCTGATGCCGATCCGCACCGGCGTGCTGGTGTCGCCGCGTGCGAAGAACGCCGGCGACAGCACCTTGACCAGCACGAAGAACGGCAGGCCGAGCGCGTAGCCGCACAGCGATTGCGCCGACAGCACCGCGTCGTGCGCGGTGAAGGCACCGCTCTCGAACAGCGCCGCCATCAGCGGCACCGCCAGCGCCGCGAGTGCCGCCGCCGCCGGCAGGGTCAGGATCAGCCCGTATTCGATGGCGCGGTTCTGCGTTTGGTGCGCCGCCTCGACCTGCCCGGTCTGCACCTCGCGGGTCAGCACCGGCAGCATCGTGGTGCCCGCCGCATTGCCGAGCACGCCGAGCGGCAGCTGGTTGAGACGATCGGCGAAATACATCAAGGACAGGCTGCCCGGCGGCAGCCAGGTCGCGATCAGGGTGTCCACGGTGAGGTTGAGCTGGCTGATGCCGCTGCCGACCAGCCCGGGCACCATGCGGCGCATCAGCTCGCGCATGTCCGGCGTCAGCCGCGGCCGCGGCAGGCCCATCCCCATGCCGGCGCGCTTGCTGCCGAACAGCAGGATCGCGAGCTGCACCACGCCCGAGAGCATGAAGCCCCAGGCGGCGGCGTAGGCGACACTCGGCACGTGCGGCGTCAGCCAGACGATGCAGGCGATGCCGACCAGGTTGAAGGCGACGTAGGCGGCCGACGCCATGCCGAACCGGTCGAGCCCGTTCAGCACCCCCGAGACCAGGGCGGCCAGGCAGATCAGCATCAGGTACGGGAAGGTGATGCGGGCCAGCTCGACCGCGAGCGTGAAGGTGGCCGGATGGCGGGCGAGGCCGGAGCCGATCACGTACATCAGCTGCGGCATGAAGATCTCGCCGAGCACGGTGATCCCGAGCAGCCAGAAGCCGAGCACCGCCATCGCCTCGCGGGCGAAGCGGCGCGCGGTGTCGTGGCCCTCGCGGGCCAGGAGCGAGGAGAACAGCGGCACGAAGGCGGCATTGAAGGCGCCCTCGCCGAACAGCCGGCGGAACATGTTGGGCAGCCGGACCGCGACCTGGAAGGCGTCCTGCGCCGGACCCACCCCCATGTAGGTGGCGAGCAGGCGGTCGCGCACCAGCCCGAGCACGCGGCTCGCCATGGTCCAGCCGCCGACGGTGAGGATGCCTTTGATCATGCGCCGCTTATGCAGGAAGCGGGCGGGCGGTGTCACACGTCGCGGCGGCCAGGCGCCAGCCACCTCAGGCAACACTTCGGTGAAGCACCGCGGGCCGCGTTCAGCCGCTTTCGACCCCGCGCGTGCTGATGATGCTTACCGTTTGGTCTGGGACCCTCAGATCTGACGATTCTTCCGTGAGATTTCTACCACTAGGTCCTTCAGGAAGGCACACTTTGGCCGCGCTAGGACCTCGTTGATCTCTTCGTAAACTGCCTCCGACAACACTATGACGCCCCGCGCCCGTGCGGCTGCTAGAGCCTGCCGAGGAATGCCGCCCGGGTTCAAGGCGGCGGAGACGACCGTGTTGGCATCGATGACGTAAACGCTCAGGCTCGGCGCTCTGCGTTGTAGGCCGCCAGTTCGGCTTCGACCTCGGCCTTGGTCAGGCCTGCCGCCTCTGCCTCAGCGGCAGTCCGCTCAAAGAGCGCGATTAAAGGATCGTCAGCACCTGGCTGGACCAGCCGGTCGATGAGCCGCCCGACCGCTTCTAGACGCCGTACGTCCGAAAGGGCGGCCGCAGTGGCTTCCTCGACCGGGATCTCGATCTTCGACGCCTGATTCATGGCAGGGCTCCTATCCCGTCGCCCAGACTACCCGATGTCCGAAGTGAGATCATCTGGCATCCTGCCGGGTCGGCCGGGACGCCCACGATGGCAAGGCTGGCTCGGGAACCTCCTGCTCAGTCATACCAAGCTGGGGAGCACGGTCCGCTACCTCGGCATCGAGGTGGATGACGCCCTGGCCGTCTCCGAGCAGGTGGACCTCTGAGCACGGGGCGGGTGTGGTCGGGCGCCCTCGACCCTAAGCGGACCTTGACGCTAATCACATGATCCTCGCCGCGCCCGACACGCGGATGCTGGCGCCGGGTTCAGAAGTGATCTCAGCCCGCAGCCGGGAAGGTACGCCCATATCCTCGCCTTGGATGATGTTGATGGCTCCGCCATGTGGCCAGGCAATATCGCGCAGGTATCCGGCCAGTGCCGCAGCTGCCGCTCCCGTTGCCGGATCCTCGTAGACTCCACCGGCTGCAAAGGGGTTCCGGGCATAAAACAGGTTGTCAGTCTCGGCATGAATGAAGCTGATGGTCACGATCCCGGCAGCTGTCATGAGTATCCGACCTGCTTCGAGATCATAGTGCATCGTCGACAGCTTCTCCCGACTGGTTAGAGCCAGGATGAGGTGCCGAGCACCGGCCTCTGCGAGCCCCGGCGGAAGGCGGGGGTCTAAATCGTCAGCCGTGTAGGAGAACAGCGCCAAGGTGTCGTCCACAAGCCGCCTGTCGGCAGGGGCGCTTCGCGTGGCTGGAGACTGAAGGGCGGCAGCCAGCGTCGGTCCCGTCTGCCTCCCCTCGACGGTGATCCGTGCCTCGTTCAGTTGAAGTGCGAAGGTGCCGTCGCCGTGTGCCAGGGCGAGCGCTGCCCCGAGTGCGATTGTGGCGTGACCGCAGAATGGCACCTCAATCTCAGGCGCAAAGTAACGGACACGCCAGTCGCTCCCGGCACAGGCCGCAAACGCTGTTTCCGAGAAACCAACCTCAGCTGCAATGGCCTGCATATGCTCGGCCGCTGGGAGAGCCTCACAGAGCACGACACCAGCCGGATTGCCGCCGATCGAACCGTTGGAAAAGGCGGCGATTCTCTGAACCTCCATGTTTGCTCCTTACACAAAGCGTTGCTTACGAGAAACACCCTTGATGGCTGAAAGTCCGCTCTCCACCACAAGCCGACCCTCGGCAGGGTATCCTCGGTCCGGCCGTTTCCACTAGCATCAACCGCATGACCCCAACCCCGTCCGGCCTGACCCGGTTCTCCGTCCCGCCGCTGCACGAGGTCACGCGCAGCCTCGCCGCCGTCGCCTCCGGGCGGCAGCCGCCCGACCTGGTGATACGCGGGGCGCGCCTGCTTTCGACCTATTCCGGCCGGCTGTTGGAGGACCGCGAGCTCTGGATCAGCCATGGCCGGATCGCGGCGATGCATCCCGCCGGCCGGTCGCGCGACGCCGCCCAGGTGTACGATGCCGGCGGCGGCATCATCGCACCCGGGCTGATCGACCCGCATCTGCATATCGAGAGCAGCATGATGACCGCCTGCGCCTATGCCGAGGCGGCGCTGCTCAACGGCACCACCACGATCTTCTGCGACAGCCACGAGATCGGCAATGTGTGCGACGCCCAGGGCGTCGAGTGGATGCTCGAGGATGCCCGCGCGGCGCCGCTGAGCATCTTCCTCACGGTGCCGAGCACGGTGCCGGCGACCTCTCCGGTGTTCGAGACCGCGGGCGGCGACCTCACGCCCGACAAGATCGGCAGGCTGTTCGACCGCTGGCCGGAGGCGGTGGCACTCGGCGAGAAGATGGATTTCGTGCAGCTCTGCGAGGGCGACGCGCGCAGCCATGCCATCGTCGCCGAGGCGCTCCGGCGCGGCCGGCCGGTCAGCGGGCATGTCTATGGGCGCGAGTTCGTCGCCGCCTACGCGGCGAGCGGCGTCACCGACACCCACGAGGCGGTGACATGCGAGATCGCCGCCGACCTGATCGAGGCCGGGGTGTGGATCTTCCTGCGCGGCGGGCCGCCCGGCACGCCGTGGCACAGCCTGCCGGCGGCGATCCGCGCGGTCACCGAGCTCGGCGTGAGTGCGCAGCGTGTGTGCCTGTGCACCGACGACCGCGACGCCGACGACCTGTTCCTGTTCGGGCAGGACTGGGTGCTGCGGCAGGCGATCGCGGCGGGGATCGGCCGCGAGACCGCCTGGGCGATGGGCTCGCTGCATGCCGCAACACGGTTCGGCATGGACGGCGAGATCGGCGGCCTCGGCGGCGGACGGCGCGCCGACCTGGTGCTGCTCGACGATGATTTGCGGGTGCGCAACACCTGGTACGGCGGCACGCTCGCGGTCGAGGACCGGCGCGTCACATCCGAGCTGGACCGGCAGCTCTCGACCATGCGCTACCGGTATCCGGACGCCGCCTACCATACGCTGCACCTGCCCGCCCCAGGCGCGACACCGGGGGCGGCGCTGACGCCCGCGTTGCCGAACACGCCCTGCCGGGTCAACGTGATCGCCATACGCGAGCCCTCCGACATCGCGCTGCATCACGAGGTGCTGGCGCTGCAGTCCGCCACCGACTGGCAGCTTCATTTCGACGCCCACGATTTGTGCTTCCTGTCGGTGCTGGAACGGCACGGCCGCTCGGGCGAGGTGGCGCACGGCCTGCTGCGCGGCTTCGGCCTGAAAGGTGGCGCGGTGGCCAGCAGCGTCGGCCATGATGCCCACAACGTCGTCGTCGCCGGCACCAGCGAGGCCGACA
Source organism: Lichenicoccus sp. (assembly GCF_965277665.1). Classification (GTDB taxonomy): domain Bacteria; phylum Pseudomonadota; class Alphaproteobacteria; order Acetobacterales; family Acetobacteraceae; genus Lichenicoccus. The sequence goes on along the minus strand of NZ_OZ255835.1, from coordinate 2,091,517 downwards.
TGCGCATCGCGGTCGAGGCGATCCGGGCCGAGGGCGGCGGCGTGGTGGTGGTGCAGCATGGCACGGTGGCGGCGATGGTGGCGCTGCCGGTGGCCGGCCTGCTGTCGGACCTGCGCGCCACCGAGGTAGCGCTTCAGGCGGCGGTGCTCAAGCAGGCCTGGGTCGCCGCCGGCTGCCGGCTGCCCTACATGGGATTCAATTTGATTCCGTTATCAGTAATCCCTGCTATACGCATCACCGACAAGGGCCTCGTCACCGTGCCAGGAATGGAGCGTTTGCCCCTGTTCGAGGCTGTCTGAGAGGCCTCTGGAGACTCGCTTATCAGCAAGGGAAGCAAATGAACTCGCAGGTCACGCAGCTGCGTGTCGGCGACGAGAGCTTCCTCGTTGCCAGCATGATCGATCGTTGTCCGAAATCGATGATGCTGCGCGAGCTGGTGCGCAATGCCATCGAAGCCGCCCAGACCGCGCCGGACGGGGCACGGCGGGTCGAGCTGTCGGGCATCGTGGTCGACGGCGCCGGCAAGCTTGCGATCTGGAACACCGGGCGGGGCATGACCGCGGACGAGTTGTTTAGGATGTGCGACATCGCCTCCTCGATCCGCAAGCAGAACAGCCTCGAACAGAATTTCGGCATGGGTGCGAAGGTCGCGTCGCTGCCGTCGAACCGGTGCGGCATGCGCTACCGGTCCTGCCGCGAGGGCCGCGTGCACGAGGTGCTGATCGGCCAGCGCAACGGCGTCTATGGGCGCCTGAAGCGCGAGGTTCCGGGCCGCGACGGCCTGCACGATGTGCTGGACGTGACCGTGCAGGCCGAGGCGGACGGCCGCAGCCTGCTCCACGATTGGACCGAGGTGGTGCTGCTCGGCAACCGCGTGGGCCAGGACACGCTGTCCGACCCCTATGACGGTGCTCCCGGCATGGTGGCCTACTGGGTCGCCGAGGAACTCGCGAAAAAATTCTTCCGGCTGCCCGACGATGTCGAGGTGATCCTGCATCCGGGCGCCACCGTCGCGGCGGCCAGCTTCCGGTTCCGCTCGATCGCCGAGCGCCTCGGGGCCGGCTACGACCGCTACGAGAGTGTCACGGCCGGTGACGGCATCGTGGTGCACTACATCTTCGACGGGTTCCTGCCCGGCTCCGAGACGCAGACCTGCGCCGGCGCCGGCATGCCGTATTTCGTGCATGGCGCCGCGGGTCTCGTCCACAGGGACGAGGTCTATGACCTGGCCTGGAACCAGGACTGGCTGCATCTGGGACCGGTATTCGGCATCCCGTTCTGTGGCCGCAACATCTCGGTGTTCGTCGAATTCCCCGACGATTTCGCGGTGCTGCCCGACGGCTACCGGCAGTTCCTGCGCCATCGCGACGGGCTGCAGCAGCAGGTCTCGCTGCGCGCCTACGCGGCGCTGGTGGCAGGGCATCGTCCGGCCTGGCTGGTGGCGCTGATCCAGCAGCACGCCCCGGACAGCGCGGTCTCGCCGGAGATCACCGCGGCGCTGGCGCAGTTGCTGCGCGACCTCAGGGTCCCGCGCCGCACCCGGCCGGTGCCGCGGCCCGGACCGATCGCGGCGACGCCTGCAGCCGACGCGCAAGCGCCGGCGGACGCGGCGGCGGTGCCGGAGCCCGAGCCGTCGCCGCCCGGCGATGACGCAGCGCCCGGCGAGCCCGGGTCGACGGCGGCGGCGGCCGAGCCGGCGGCTCCGGAAGTGCAGGCGCGCGAGGAGGTCGAGGAGGTCGAGACCGACGAGGACGACTTCGAGCCGGCGCCGCAGATCGTCATGCTGCGTGAGCCGACCGAGGTGGCGGCGCGCGGTCTTGCGGAGCGCGGCGCGCGCTACTATCCGGAAACCCACCAGCTGTTCGTGAACTGCCTGTATGCGGCGGTGCCGGCGATGCAGTCGGTGATCGAGCGCGAGTTCGGCTGGGCCCTCGACCAGGGCACCGTGCGCCGGCATGCGCTGCATTCGGCCGAGCAGTCCCTGGTCGAGCGGGTCGGACGCATGCTGGTGTTCGCGCTGTCGAAGCATGCCACCTGGGCGGGCTGGGAGATGGGTCATGCGCTCTCGACCCAGGCGCTGACGCTGGCCGCCGACGACCACCACCAGAGCCTGCCCGCCGCCCGCGCCGCACTCCGGGCGGCGCTGCGGCTGCGCCAGTTGACGGTCTCGGACAGCGGCTGAACTGCTGCTTTGACAACCGAGGGCAACGGCGCAAATCTGCCACCGGCGCCCGCATCCAAGAGGCGTGCCCGGAGGAGACACCATGGACCACCAAGACGACGCGCCCCCCGCAGACCGCCTGCGGCGGGGCCTGCTGCATAGTGCTGCTCTTTCGGGGGTGGGCCTGGCAGGCCTCGCCTCCTCGGCGGCGCTGCTGGGCGGCGGCCGGGCAGAGGCGGCGGGCGCCGGCCCGTTCCCGACCCACCCGCGCTGGCGCTTCGTCTTCGTCAACCACGTCACCACCAACCCGTTCTTCACGCCGGCGCAGTACGGCATCCACGACGCGACTGAACTGCTCGGCTGCAGCTACCAGTGGACCGGCTCGGCCACTGCCGACGTCAGCGAGATGGTGAACGCGATGAACTCCGCGATCGCCGCCAAGGCGAGTGCCATCGGCGTGTGCATCGTCGACCCGAAGGCCTTCGAGGGCCCGATCGAGAAGGCGCTCGCCGCCGGCATCCCGGTCTTCGCCTACAACGCCGACGCGCCGGCGGGCAGCGGCAGCAAGCGGCTCGCCTATATCGGCCAGGACCTGTTCCAGGCCGGCGTGCTGCTCGGCGAGCGCATCGTCAGCCTGATCGACAGCGGCACGGTGGCGATGTTCATCGCAACGCCCGGCCAGCTCAACATCCAGCCGCGGCTCGACGGCGCCGCCAGCGTCATCAAGAAGTCCGGCAAGAAGATCGATATCGACGTGGTCGCGACCGGCGCGACGGTCAACGAGGAGCTGTCCAAGATCAAGTCGTACTATCTCGGCCACCAGCATGTGAAAGGCATGTTCGCGGTCGATGCCGGTAGCACGCAGGGCATCGCCGAGACCATGGACCAGTACGGCCTGGCCGCCAAAGGCGTGCATGGCGGCGGCTTCGACCTGCTGCCGCGCACCCTCGAGCTGATCCAGAAGGGCGCGCTCGACTTCACCATCGACCAGCAGGCCTACCTGCAGGGCTTCTATACCTGCATGGAGATGTTCACGTTCCTGGCCTCGGGCGGCCTCACCGGGCCGGCCGACATCAATACCGGGCTGAAATTCGTCACCAGGGACAACGTCAAGCCCTACCTCTCCACCTCGACGCGCTACGAGGGCAAGTCGGCGACCGCGCAGATCGTGCCGCTGACCGGTGCGATCGGCGGCTGATGCCACCATTGATGGCCCACCACTGATGGCCCAGACCGGCACGGCTGAACCGCCGCGGCGCTCCTCGGCGGGCGTGCTGCTGGACAGCATCCTGAAATGGCGCGAGATCAGCATACTCGTCGTGGCGGTTCTGCTGATCGCCTATTTCGAGGTCGAGAACCGCGACTTCCTGCTGACCTCGGCCAGCCTGGAGAACCTGTCGCAGTTCATCGCCCCGGCTGCGATCATCTCGTTCGGCGAGATCATGCTGATGATCGGCGGCGAGATCGACCTCTCCGCCGGCATGATCTTCGCCTTCGCGCCGTTCGTGATGCATTTCGCGGTGCTGGCCGGATTGCCGGCGCCGGTCGGGCTGCTGCTCGCACTCCTCGCCAGCGGGCTGATCGGCCTGGTGAACGGCATGGTCACGGTGTTCCTGCGGGTGCCGAGCTTCGTCACCACGCTCGGCACCATGTTCCTGCTCAACGGCCTGACGCTGACGCTCTCCGCCGGCACGCCGGTCGATGCGCCCGGCTCGCCGGGTTTCCAGGCGTTCTTCGGCCACTGGGGCTATAGCGAGATCTGCTGGGCGGTCGCGATCGGGCTGCTGATGCATGTGCTGCTGCGCAACACCCGCTGGGGTTTGCACACCGTGGCTTCCGGCGGCAATCCGCTCGGGGCGGCCGAGACCGGCATCAATGTCAAGCGCCTGAAGATCGGCAATTTCGTGCTGAGTGCGGTGCTGTCGGGTTTCGTCGGCATGCTGGAGGGCTTCCGCATCTCGTCGGTGGACCCGCAGGCGGGCGGCAGCCAGATCATGTTCCTCGCGGTGGCGTCCGGCGTGATCGGCGGCACCTCGCTCGCCGGCGGCTCGGGCACCATCATCGGCGGCCTGATCGGCGCCACCGTGCTCGGCGTGCTCAATGACGGCTTCACGCTGATCGGGATCAACGCCTTCACCTTCAACATCATCCTGGGGGCGGCGATCCTGATCGCCATGGTGTTCAACATCCACATGACGCGGCTGAGCCGGCTGGGAGGCGCGCGATGAGCGGAGCCCCCACTCCGGCAGAACCGGGTATCGTCCGGGCCGAGAATATCGTGATGAAGTTCGGCGCGCTTACCGCGCTGCGCGGGGTGTCGCTGAACCTTAAGCCTGGCGAGATCCTCGGCATTCTTGGCGACAACGGCGCCGGCAAATCCACGCTGATGAAAATCCTGACCGGCTTCCAGTCGCCGACCGAAGGCCGCCTGTTCATCGACCGCCAGGAAGTGCAGCTGCGCTCGGTCGACCATGCGCGGTCGCTCGGCATCGAGTGTGTGTACCAGGACCTGGCGCTGGCCAACGGGCTGTCGATCTTCCACAACATGTTCCTCAACCGCGAGATCGTCTATCCGGGTCCGTTCCGGCTGCTCAACAACCGCGCCATGCGCCGGCGCACCAGCGAACTGCTCGACGAGATCGGCGTGCATGTGCCGTCGGTGGACCTGCCGGTCGAGCGGCTGTCGGGTGGCCAGCGGCAGGCGATCGCGGTGGCGCGCGCGGTCAACTCGAATGCGCGGGTGCTGCTGCTCGACGAGCCGCTGGCGGCGATGGGCGCCCGCGAGGCCGGCCTGATCATCGACCTGATCCTGCGCCTGAAAGCCAAGGGCTCGCTGTCGATCATCATGATCATGCACAACTACGCGCAGACGCTGGAGATCGCCGACCGCATCATGCTGATGCAGCGTGGCGCCGTGACCTACGAGAACCAGGCCGCCTCGACGTCGGTGCCGGAACTGATGGAAATCGTGCGCCGCGAATATCGCTCGATGCGCAACCCGTCTACTGCTTGACCCCGGCACCGACCCGAGCATGAGCGGACAGCCTTCCAACCGGGCCTACAGGGTGGCGGTGATCCCCGGTGACGGTATCGGCCGCGAGGTGATGCCCCAGGCGCTCAGGGTGCTCGAGGCGGCGGCGTCGCGCTACGGGTTTCGCCTGGAGTCCGACAGTTTCGGGTTCGCCTCCTGCGACTACTACCTCCGGCACGGGCAGATGATGCCCGACGACTGGAAGGCGCAGATCGGCGGCCACGATGCGATCCTGTTCGGCGCGGTCGGCTGGCCGGACAAGGTGCCGGACCATGTCTCGCTCTGGGGCTCGCTGATCCCGATGCGGCGCGAGTTCGACCAGTACGCCAATATCCGCCCGGTGCGGCTGATGCCGGGCGTGGCCTCGCCGCTCGCCGGCCGCGCCCCCGGCGACATCGACTTCGTGGTGGTGCGCGAGAACACCGAGGGGGAATATTCCTCCATCGGCGGTCGCATGTTCGCCGGCACCGAGCGCGAGTTCGTGGTGCAGGAAACCATCATGACCCGCACCGGGGTCGATCGCATCCTGCGCCATGCCTTCGAGCTGGCGGCCGCCCGTCCGCGCCGCCACCTGACCTCGGCCACCAAGTCGAACGGCATCTCGATCACCATGCCGTACTGGGACGAGCGCGTGGAGGCGATGGCGCGGCACTATCCGCAGGTCACGTGGGACAAGTACCATATCGACATCCTGGCCGCACATTTCGTGCAGCATCCCGACCGCTTCGACGTGGTGGTCGGCAGCAACCTGTTCGGCGACATCCTGTCCGACCTCGGACCGGCCTGCACCGGCACCATCGGCATCGCGCCGGCCGGCAACATCAACCCGGAGCGGCGGTTCCCGTCGCTGTTCGAGCCGGTGCACGGCTCGGCGCCGGATATTGCCGGCCAGGGGATCGCGAATCCCGTCGGGCAGATCTGGTCGGCGGCGATGATGCTGGACCATCTGGGCGAGGCGGCGGCGGCGGCGGCCATCGTCCGCGCCATCGAGCAGGTGCTGGCCGAGCCGCATCTGCGCACGCGCGACCTGGGCGGCCACGCCGATACCGCTTCCTGCGGCAGGGCGATCGCCGATGCCCTGGCGCTTGATCGTTGATCAGTCCTGCAGGATCGCCCGGTCGATGGCCGTGCGCACGCGGTGGTTCATCGGCTTGGTGACGCTGGTGAACCAGCTCTGCAGCCGCCCGTCGCGGCCGATCAGGTATTTGTAGAAATTCCAGCGCGGCCTGGACAGCACGCCGCCCTCCTCGGCCAGCCAGCGGAACAGCGGATGGGCTTCGGGTCCGCGCACATGCAGCTTGGCCGACATCGGGAACGAGACGCCATAGTTGCGGGCGCAGAAGCTCTGGATCTCCTCGGCGTTGCCCGGCTCCTGCCGGCCGAAATCGTTGCAGGGCGCGCCGATCACCACCAGCCCGCGGCCGCGATAATGCGACCAGACCGCCTGCAGCTCCTCGTATTGCGGGGTGAAGCCGCATTTCGACGCCGTGTTGACGAGCAGGACAGGATGCCCGGCATAGCGGTCCAGCGGCAGCGTGCCGCCATCCAGCAGGTCCAGGCTGTAGTCGTGGGCGGTCGGTCGGCGCATCGGCGGCTCCCTGCCAGGGGTTGGGGTCGGCAGTTTCTTCGGCCATAACCATGCCATGACCGGCGCCGACATGCTCCAGGGGATCGCGACGCAGGCCGGACGTGCCGCCTGATGCCGCAACTGGAGGTGGCCCTGCATGGCGTGGCCGGCCTCGCGGCGCTGGTCGCGATCGCACTCGTCTGCTCCCTCGACCGCCGGCGCATCCGGCTCCGCACCGTCGGCGCCGCACTCGCCTTGCAGTTCGCGATCGGCGCGTTGATCCTGTTCGTGCCGGTCGGGCGGCATGCGCTGCACGCGATCTCGCTGGTGGTGAACCAGGTGCTGGGCTACGGGAATGACGGCATCGAATTCCTGTTCGGCGGCCTGGTCGGCCCGCGCATGTTCACCGTCTTCCCCGATGGCGGCTTCGTGTTCGCGCTGCGCGTGCTGCCGCAGATCATCTACATCTCCGCGCTGATCGCGGTCCTGTACTATTTCCACGTCATGCAATTCATGGCGCGCATCCTCGGCGGCGCCGTCCGCGCGGTGGTCGGCACCTCGGCGATCGAGAGCTTCTCCGCCGTCACCACGATCTTCCTGGGGCAGAGCGAGATGCCGGTGGCGATTAGGCCCTTCGTCGCCCTGCTGACGCGCGCCGAGCTGTTCGCGGTGATGTCGAGCGGCACCGCCTCGGTGGCGGGTTCGGTGCTGGCGGGCTATGCCGGACTCGGCGTGCCGATCGACTACCTGCTGGCGGCCTCCTTCATGGCGATCCCCGGCGGCCTGCTGTTCGCGAAACTGCTGCTGCCGACCACCGAGGCGTCCCCGGTCACCACAATGGATCTCGAATTCGAGGAGCGCCGCCCGGCCAACGTGTTCGAGGCGGTGGCGATCGGCACCACCAACGGCGTGCGGGTCGCCGTCGCGGTCGGCTCGATGCTGGTGGCCTTCATCGGCCTGATCGCCTGCCTGAACGGGCTGGTCGGCTGGATCGGCGGCCTGGCGGGCCATCCGGCGCTGTCGCTCGAAGCCATGCTGGGCTGGCTGTTCGCACCGCTCGCCTGGCTGATCGGCGTCAGGCCCGACCTCTGCGTCCTGGTCGGCGGCATCATCGGCCAGAAGATCGTGTTCAACGAGTTCGTGGCCTACGTGCATCTCTCGCCGCTGATCCATGCGCGCACGCTGGATCCGCGCAGCCTGGCGATCGTCTCGTTCGCGCTTTGCGGGTTCGCCAATTTCTCCTCGATCGGCATTTTGCTCGCAGGCTTCGGCAGCGTTGCTCCCGAGCGCCGCGCGGAGGTCTCGCGCCTCGGCCTGCGCGCGGTGCTGGCCGGCACCTTGTCGAACCTCGCCAGCGCCACCATCGCCGGCATGTTCATTTCCTGAAAGCTCTCTTTCGAAGGCTGGGGATACGCCACCCATGACGCTGACCGTGCACCACCTTAACAACAGCCGCTCGCAGCGGGTGCTGTTCCTGCTCGAGGAACTCGAGGTTCCGTACGAGATCCGGCGCTACGAGCGCAATCCGAGGACCATGCTGGCACCGGCCTCGCTGCGTGCGGTGCATCCGCTCGGCAAATCCCCGGTGGTGACGGATGGCGATCGCACGCTCGCCGAAACCGGCGCCATTATGGAATATCTGGCAACGACCTACGGCGACGGCCGGCTGATGCCCCAGCCGGGCTCGGTGGAGCGCGAGCGGGCCACCTACTATTTGCATTATGCCGAGGGCTCGCTGATGCCGCTGCTGCTGTTGCAGCTGGTCTTCTCGCGCCTGCCGCAGCAGCCGCCCAAGCTGCTGCGCCCGCTGCTGCGGCCGTTGCTGGACGGCATCGGCCGCGGCGTGGACAGGCAGTTCCTCGGCCCGCAGCTGGCACTGCACCTGAATTTCCTCGATCGCGAACTGGATGCGCGGCCCTGGTTCGCCGGCGACAGCTTCTCGGTGGCGGACGCGCAGATGAGCTTTCCGCTCGAGATCGCCGGCCTGCGGCTGAAAGCGCTCGGCGCGGCGCTGCCGAACCTGCAAAACTGGCTCGATCGCCTGCGCGCGCGTCCCGCCTATGCGCGGGCGCTGGAGCGCGGCGGCCCGTACGAGATCGCTTAGCTCATCGGCGGCCCAGTTTGGCCGCGAGGCGACGCAGGCGCTGCTGCACGTGCATTGCCACCGGGATCGGCTCGGCCACCAGGTCCAGGTGATCGATGCCGCGGGCCGCGTGTTCCGCCATGATGGCGGCGGGTCCGGCCGCGAGCAGGCTGCCGTCCGGCTGCACGATGGAGAGCCGATAGCCGAGGCCGGTCAGCCAGGCCAGGTAGCCGGGGCCGCTGATCCCCGAGATGCCTTGCATCAGCGAGGGGCTGAACTCGGTCAGGATGACCGGACGGTCGCGCCGGATGATGCGCAGGCAGCCACTCAGCGCGAGATACTCGGCGCCCTCGACATCCGCCTTGATGAAGCCGATGCGTCGTCCACGCGGCACGATCCCGTCCACCCGCACGCAGGCCACGGTCTCGGCGGCCAGCAGGGATACCACATCGTCGGGGGCGGCAGAGGTGGTGCCGTTGGAATGCGAGCGGTGCAGCACCAGCAGCCCGGCCTCGCGTCCGGCCGCGACCTGCACCACGCGCACCTGCGCAAACCCGTTGGCACGCCGGCTTGCCTCGATCAGGCGGGCGTTGCCCGGGTTCGGCTCGATTGCCATCACCGAGCCGGATGGTCCGACGAGGGAAGCCGACAGCATCGTGAAGTACCCGATATTGGCGCCGAGATCGAGCACATGCGCGCCGGGCCGCACGAAGCGTCGAAACACCGCGATGACGTCGGCGTCAAAGTCTTCCCAGGTCACGTGCCGTCCGACGGCGGCGTCGTCGGCCTCAAAGTAGATGCTGAAGGACGGCAGCTGCGCCTGCCCGACCGATCCCAGCGTGCCGGGCGCGCCAAGCCCACGGCGGGAGAATTCCAGCGAGCTCACGTAGCTTCCGACCACCATGTCGAGCGGCTCGCCCACGCGGGCTGAATGGCCGCGCCATTCCTCGCGGTTCGGCAGCCGGCCCAGCAGCAGGCGGAAGCAGGCGACGATGTCGTCCAGCGTGGTGCTGTTCGAGAACGTCCCCTGCCACGGCTCCGGCCGCGTCTGCAGGTCTTGCGATGGCGCCACGGTCGATCTCCCCTCTCCGGCAGTGCTGCAGACTGGCAGGGGCGCCGGCGTCCTGCAAAGACGCCCCGCCGCGCCGCAGGCGGTCATCCGGCGAGTTGATCCCTGCGTTGCATTGGGACATGGATTGAGCCGGCATGACTTTCATTTCCTACGCGCAGAATTTCGAGGACGTCCTGCTCTGGCGGGCCCTCGGCGACATCGGGGCCGGGTTCTATCTCGATGTCGGGGCCTACCATCCCGACACCCACAGCGTGACCCGCGCCTTCTACGACCGTGGCTGGAGCGGCGTGAATATCGAGCCGCTGGCGGATGCGGCGCGGCGCCTCGCAGCGGCGCGTCCGCGCGACGTGACGTTGCGGATCGCTCTCGGCGCGCAGGCCGGGGACGCGCCGTTCTACCGCGTCGAGGGCACCGGCCTGTCGACGCTGGATCCGGCGATTGCGGCCGCGCACGCGGCGGCCGGGCTGCCGGTGGCCACCGAGAGCGCGCCGGTGCTGACGCTGGCCGAGATCTGCGCGCTGCATGCGGCACCCGATATCCATTTCCTCAAGATCGATGTGGAGGGCACCGAGCGCGCGGTGCTGCAGGGTGCCGACCTGGTACGCTACCGGCCCTGGATCGTCCTCGTCGAGGCGACCGCGCCGAACTCCACCACCGAGACGTACCAGGACTGGGAGCCGCTGCTGCTCGAGTCGGACTACGACTTCGTCTGGTTCGACGGCCTCAACCGCTACTATGTCGCCCACGAGCGCCACGCGGCCCTGGCGCCGGCCTTCCGGACACCGCCCAACGTGTTCGACGATTTCCTGCGTGCGGGCGACAGCGTCTGGATCGAGCGGGCCGGGCGGCTCGAGGCCGACATCAGCAGCTTGCACAAGCGCGCCATGCTCGCCGAGAAGCAGGCAGAGGCTTCGGCAGAGCAGTCGCACCTGCAGCGCGAAGCGGCGATGCACGAGGCCGGCCGGCTTCGCGAAGCCCTCGGCAAGCTGCAGACCGAAGCCGTTCGCCACGAGCACCTCCAGGTGCGCGACCTGGCGGCGGAGCGGGCGGCTTTGCACCAGAGCCGCCATGACCTGCAGCAGCTCCACATGCGGCTGCAGGCGGCGCTGCACGAGCTGGCGGTCGTGCGCGGCAGCAGCTCCTGGCTCCTGACGGCGCCGATGCGGATTGCCGTGCGCCGCACGCGGCGGCTGATCGGCCGTGGCGCCGGTCAGCCGCCGCCGCCGCCGGAGCTGCCGGAGCTGCCGGAGCAGCCGGCGCGCGCAGAACTCGCAGACAGGCCGGACGAGGAGCCGGACATCGCGCCTGACGTGGCCTCGCTGCCGCCGCTGCCGGTCACGCCGCCGCCGCCGTTCCTGACCTCGCCGGGCCTGCAGGCCGGCGGCCTCGCCACGGTGCACCAGTTCCATTCCGGCTCCGCAGTTAACGACGCCATCACCAACGCGATGCTGCTCACCCGCGGGCTGCTGCGCGCGATGGGCTACCACAGCGAGATCTACACCGAGGAGCCGCCCGAGGCGCTGGCCGGGGACCTGCTGCCGATGGAGGCGCTGCCCCGGCACGACGGCTACGTGCTGATCGCGCGGCACTCGATGGGCTATGACCGGTTCGAGCAGATCCTGGCTTTGCCGGCGCCGAAGCTGCTGCTCTACCACAACATCACGCCGCCCGAGTTGCTCGCGCGCCACCCGTACCTGGCGCACTACGCCCGGCTCGGACGCCGGCAGCTCGCCGCTTTCAGGGGACATGTGTCGGCAGCCCTTGCCGACAGCGAGTACAACGCGAACGAGCTGCGCGGCCTCGGCCTGGCGCCGGTGCGCGCCTGCACCCTGCTGTTCGACCTCGACGACCTGCGGCGCCGCGCCGCGCGCGCCACCCACGCCCTGCGCGACGCCGACCGCTTCACCCTCCTGTTCGTCGGGCGCATCAATGCCTCCAAGGGCCAGCTCGCGCTGGTCGAGGCCTTCGCGACCTTCCGGGCCGGCTTCGGCGGCCCGTCGCGGCTGGTGCTGGTCGGGCGCCCGGATGCCACCGACGATGCGTATGCGCGGTCCCTGCGGCAGGCGATCGCACGTCACGGCCTGGACGCGGAGGTCGTGCTGGCCGGCGGCGTCACGGACGCAACCCTGCACGACTGGTATGCGGCATCCGACCTGTATGTCTCGCTGAGCCGCCATGAAGGCTTCGGTGTGCCGCTGGTCGAGGCCATGGTGCATGGCGTGCCGGTGCTGGCCTATCCCGGTGGGGCGGTGCCGTACACGCTCGGCACGGCTGCCGACCTGCTGATCGACACGGCGCCCGCGACGGTGGCCGCCGCGATGCTGCGGCTGGCCCGCGATCCGGAGGCGCGCGCCGCGCGGGCCCGTGCGCAGGACGCGACCCTCGACCGCTTCGCCCTGGACCGCCAGCTTGCCGTGCTGGCGCAGGCACTGCTGCGCGCGGGTGCGGCATTGCCGGTCGAGCCTGCCACGGCGCCGCTGCTGGAGGCGAACCTGCGGCTGTCGATCGCCGGCCATGTCAATGGCAGCTACAGCCTGGCCGCGATCAACCGCGACCTCGCGCTGGCGCTGGAGACGGCGCTGCCGGGCCGGGTGCGGCTGCTGCCGGTGGAGGGGGGCCCGACGCTGGACCTGTCCGGCGTGCCGGCCGACGAGCGGGCGTTGGTGTCGGCGCTGGTGCACCGGCCGCCGCACGCGACCGGACCCGAGATGGTGATCAGCCAGCACTATCCGGTGCATGTGCCGCGGCAGCGTGGCGACGTCGCGGTGGCGATGCTGTTCTGGGAAGAGAGCCTGCTGCCGGCTGCCACGATCGAGCTGCTGGGACGGCATTTCGACGCCGTGGTGGCGCCGACGCGTTTCGTGCGCGCGGCCCTGGTCGAGAGCGGGCTCGCCATCCCGGTCCGGGTGATCCCGCCCGCGGTGCGGCTGGAGCGCTTTTCGGCGTTGCGGCGCGCGCGGCCGGCGGATCCTGCGCCGGTGCATCGTTTCCTGCATGTCTCGTCCTGCTTTCCGCGCAAGGGCGTCGACGTGCTGCTGCGGGCCTGGGCGGCGGCGTTCCGCGCCGGTGATGCGGTGCGGCTGGTGATCAAGGGGTTTCCCAATCCGCACAACCAGGTCGCCAGCCAGCTTGCCGCCCTGCGCGCGGCCGATCCGGGTCTTGCCCCAGTCGAGCTGGTCGATGCCGACCTCGACGGCGACGCGCTGCTGGCGCTCTACCGCGATGCCGACACGATGGTGCTGCCGACGCGCGGCGAGGGCTACAACCTGCCGGCGGCGGAGGCGCTCGCCGCCGGTCTCGGCCTCATCGTCACCGGGCGCGGCGGCCACATGGATTTCTGCACCGGGCCGGACGGACCGCTGCCCGGCGTGCGCCTGTTGCGCTACCGCCCGGCGCCGTCAGGCAGCCATCTGGCGACCGCGCATTCGCTGTGGCTGGAACCCGGGCACGACGACCTCGTGGCCGCCCTGCGCGAGCGGTCGGCTGCGCCGGCCATACCGGAAGCCGGGCCGGGGCCGTTGCGGTTGCCGGAGGCGGCGACGCTGGCTGACGCCTATTGTGGTCTGGCCCGCGACCTGCTGCTGGCGCCGCCGCCGCAGACACCGCGCATCGCCTGGGTATCGAGCTGGGGCGTGCGCTGCGGCGTGGCCGAATATTCCCGCCAGCTGCTGGACGGCCTGCTGAACGCGCCGGGTGAGGCCGGCAAGGTTCGCATACGCATCCTGTGCGACCGTCGCACGGTGATGGATGCCTCCGACGCCGCCGATCCGTCCGCCGATCCGGCTGTGGACGCCGAGATCTGGCCGTGCTGGGAGGCTGGTGACCGGCGGACGGTCGAGCCGCTGGCGCAGGCGATCGCCGCCGATGACGCGCCGGCCGTCGTGCTGCAGCACCAGCCCGGCTTGCTGTCGTTTGCCAGCCTCGCCCGGCTGATCGATCACCGCGCGCTGCGCGGCAGGGTGGTCGTCGTGGCGCTGCACAATACCAGCGATCTGCTCGAGCTTGCCGCAGCCGAGCGGCATGTCGCGATCGAGGCGTTGCGCCGCATCGACCGCGTGCTGGTGCATACGGTGGCCGACCTGGTCAGGCTGCAGTCGCTCGGGCTGGATGCCAACACGACCCTGCTGCCGCATGGCATCGCCCGGCCGCTGCCGCCACCACCGCGGGCGAGGTCCGACCGGCCGACCATCGGCTGCTACGGGTTCTTCCTGCCCGGCAAGGGGATCGACACCCTGATCGAGGCGTTCGCCCTGCTGCGGCAGCGCTGGCCGGGTGCGAGGCTGCTGCTGGTGAATGCCGAATACAACCACCCGCACTCGCCGCGCGAGATCAAGCGCTGCATGGCGCTCGCAGCCGATCTCGGCGTGCGGGACGCGATCACCTTCGAGACCGGGTTCCTGCCGCATCGGCGCTCGCTCGAGCTGCTCGCGGGCTGCGAGGTGATCGCCCTGCCGTACCGGCCCTCGAAGGAGGCGTCCAGTGCGGCGATGCGCACCGCGCTGACCAGCGGCGTCGCGGTCGCGGTGACGCCGATCGCGTTGTTCGCCGAGGCGAACGACGCGGTGTTCCGGTTCAGCGGCACGGATGCAGCGTCTGTCGCGAATGACCTCGACACCCTGCTCGACAATCACGACATGTGTGCTGCGCTGCAACAAAATGCCCAGGACTGGATGCGGGCACGACACTGGCCGCTGATCGCGCAGCGGCTTTTCGGCATGCTGACCGGACTCATCCGCACGCGCGAGCTTTCCGAAAACAGCACGATATGACTGCCGCCCTTCAGTATCGAAGCGCGGTTTTGGCGGCGGGTCGATCCGCTCTGCTGATCTCACGTTAAAGTGTCACCGCCCCCGGGATAGCGCCAGCTTTTCCATGCATCCAATCCTTGAGTATCGAACGTTAGCGGGGTGTATCCATTCCGGAGTGTTATCATGACTGGTACTGAAATCGGCCTGCCTGACGACGCGGTTTCGGCGTTCGCTCGGCGGTCCGTGTTCAAACGCGTTGGCACCGGTCTCGCGGGTGCCGCGGCCCTCAGCGCGCTCTCGGCCGGCGGCGTCGCGCTGACCAGCGGCAGCGCAAAGGCGGCCGTAGGCGACGCCGACATCTTCAATTTCGCCCTCAACCTCGAATATCTGGAAGCCGAGTTCTACCTGCGTGCGGCGACCGGCACCGGCCTGTCCAGTGCGGACGTCACCGGCACAGGCACCCAGGGAACCGTGACGGGCGGAAGCATGGTGCCGTTCCAGAGTTCGGCCATTCAAGCCTACGCACAGCGTATCGCGGTCGATGAGCAGGCCCACGTCCGCTTCATCAGGGCGGTCCTCGGCTCAGCCGCGGTCGCCGAGCCGTCGATCGACCTGAGCACCAGCTTCACGAATCTGGCCATCGCGGCGGGCCTGATTACCGCCGGGCAGACCTTCAACCCGTTCGCCGACGAGATCAGCTTCCTGCTGGGTGCCTACATCTTCGAGGATGTCGGCGTGACCGCCTATGCCGGCGCCGCCTCGCTGATCTCCAATCCGGACTACGTGACCGCAGCCGCGTCGATTCTCGCGGTTGAGGCCTATCACGCCGGCTCGATCCGCACGCTGCTATCGGATCTCGGCGCAGGCGCCGCGACTGACGCAATCTCGGCATTGCGCGCGACCTTGTCTGGGCTCGCTGATGACTACGGCACCGACGCCCAGGGGAGCGCCTACAACTTCCTGCCGACAGATTCGAACAGCCTCGTCTTCCGGCGAACCACCACGCAGGTGCTCAACATCGTCTATGGCGGCGGTGCCGCGTCGAGTTACCTCTTCTTCCCGAACAAGTTGAACGGCACCATCGCCTAAGGCACACTTGGCAAGGTGGGCCAGCCGCACAGCCAGGGCTGTGCGGCTGGCCCTTTGCTGCGCGCGGCCTTCGGGCGTGGCTTTCCAACATCGTGAGTTCGATGTACGGGAAGCGATGCGGATTTCGAGCGCTCTGCCTTGGCCGGATCACTGAAGCCGGGTCGTACAGCGGGCGCGACGACGCTGGCGAACGTCCAGGCTCTCCGCGCCTGCGCCGCCCTTTTCGTCGTCGTGGGGCACGGTCTGCGCGGCAACGTCATGCCGCTCTGGATTGACGCTTCGGTGCCGTTGTTTGCCTATTCCGGCGTCGACATGTTTTTCGTCATCTCCGGCTTCATCGTGAGTGGCGCCGCCCGCCGGGCCGGATCGACGACAGCCTTTCGAGGCCGCGTCCTGCCGGCGCTGGACTTCGCCTGCCGGCGGATTTTTCGCGTCTTTCCGCTGTACTGGATCGTGCTCGCCTTGGCGATAGGATTTGCCGGCACGCTCAGGATCGAGCCGGCCGGATGGCCGCCGAAGCCGTCATTGCTCGCTATGGCGTCGCTGACGACCATGTGGGTGACGCCGCTCTCGGCCGCCTGGACGCTGGCCTTCGAGATCTATTTCTACGCGATCCTCACGCTCATAATCCTGCTTGCCGGGGCGCGCGTGCAGCCGGCGATCTTCGCGTGGATGATCATCGAAATCGTCTGGGTCAATGGCAAACAAATCGGCCTGGGATCGCTCGGACTGGGTGGCTGGGGTGTCAGCGCCAATCCGATGATCTACGAATTCGGACTGGGGTGGCTCGTGTCGGTGCTGCACGACAATACTCCGCGGCAAATCGCGGGTTTCGTGATCCTGCTTGCCGCTCCGTTCTGGGCCGCCGGGATCTGGCTGACCTCGGTGCATGGGTTGCTGGCGCCAGCGCCGCGCGTCGCGACATTCGGCGTCGGCAGCGCCTTGCTGCTGCTTGCGCTGATCGACCTGGAAGCCTCGGGTCATCGCGCTCCGGCAGTCCTGCAGCGGCTCGGCGACGCTTCCTACTCGATCTATCTCTGGCACATGATCCTCTTCGGCCTGATCTACGCAGAATTCGGACTCCACGCCTGGACTTTCGGCTTGACGATCTGTCTGCTGATTGGCTGGAGCTTCATCAGCTACGCCCTGATCGAAGTCCCGGCCCGGCGACTTGGCCCCCGCCTGCTCCTGCTTCTGCCCGGTGTCCCCATGCTGCAGCCGCGATGACGGCTGCGACTGCGTAAGCTGCCAGAGGCGCCCGCCCCTGGGTTTCGGTACCCGGAGGACACCAGGGCTGCTACGGCCTCCGGCCGCCTTGCCTCAGAAATAGCTGTTGAGGAGGTTCTCCAGATATTCCTGGCGTCCCGAACGCGGCTGCGGGTCGTCGCTTCTCGAGGCCACGTCGCGGGCGATATCCTCGAGCGACATCGCGGTTGCCAGCGCACGGCCGCGCCCGGTATCCCAGCCGGCATAGCGCTCATCCACGTGCCGCGCGAGCCTGCCGTCCTCGATCATCGTCGCCGCCACCAGCAGTGCACGGGCGCACAGGTCGATGCCGCCGACATGCGCATGCACCAGATCCTCCGCATCGATCGACTGCCGCCTGATCTTGGCGTCGAAGTTCAGGCCGCCGCTGCCGAGGCCGCCCGACTGCAGCACGTAATACAGCGCCAGCGCGGTGTCGGGCAGCGAGTTCGGGAACTGGTCGGTGTCCCAGCCGATCAGCGGGTCGCCGCGGTTCACGTCGAGCGAGCCGAGGATGCCGAGCGCCGCGGCGGTCGCGATCTCGTGCTCGAAGCTGTGCCCGGCGAGCTGCGCATGGTTGGATTCGAGGTTGAGCTTGACCTCGTGCTCGAGGCCGTAGCGCCTGAGGAAGCCATAGACGGTGGCGGCATCGAAATCATACTGGTGCTTGGTCGGCTCCCGCGGCTTCGGCTCGATCAGGATGGTGCCGGCGTAGCCGATCCTGTGCTTGTACTCCACGACGAGGTTCAGGAAGCGGCCCATCTGGTCGAGCTCGCGGCCGATATCGGTGTTGAGCAGCGTGTCGTAGCCCTCGCGGCCGCCCCACAGTACGTAGTTGGCGCCGCCGAGCCGGCGGGTGACGTCGAGGCAGTGCTTCACGGTGGCGGCCGCGTACGCGAACACTTCCGGGTCCGGATTGGTCGCCGCACCCGCCATGTAGCGCGGATGGCTGAACAGGTTGGCGGTGCCCCAGAGCAGGTGCACGCCGGTCTCGTCCTGCTTTTGTCCGAGCACGTCGGCGATGGCGTCGAGATTGGCCACCGATTCCGAAAAACCGGCGCCTTCCGATACCACGTCGCGATCGTGGAAGCTGTAGAACGGCACGCCGAGCACGCGGAACAGGTCGAACGCCGCATCGGCCTTCTGCCGGGCGGCATCGAGCCCGTCGCGACCGCTCCAGGGACGGATGATGGTGGGCGCCCCGAACGGATCCGACCCGTTCATGACGAAGCTGTGCCAATAGCAGACGGTCAGGCGCAGATGCTCGCGCATGCTCCGGCCCAGCACCACCCGGTCCCTGTCGTACCAGCGATAAGCCAGCGGGTTGCGGGTCTCGGGACCCTCATAAGCGACGGTCGGCATGTTGCCGAAGATGGAAGTCATGGCTTCACCCCTGTCCGGTTATGCAAGTTGCTTAAGCCCGTCTGCCAGCATGCGGTAGCGGTCGTAGGCGCGATCATACGCGTCGGCGAGCGCCGGGTCGGGCTCGAACGTCCCGGCGATATCGGGCGGCGTGCAGATCTCGAGCGGATCGGCGTGTCGCGCCGCGCAAAGCGCGAGGCGCGCCGCACCGAAGGCGCCCCCGCTCTCGGCTTGCGCCGGCAGGTCGAGCGGCCGGCGCAGCACGCTTGCGATGATCGACAGCCAGACCGGCGAGCGCGCCCCGCCGCCCACCGCCCAGGCGCGGTCGAAGCCGGTGCCGGCATCGATCAGGGCCTCCTGGCAGTCGCGGAAGGCAAAGGCGACGCCTTCCAGCACCGCCTGGGTCAGGCTGGCGCGGTCGGCCTCGTGGCCCAGGCCGGCAAAGCCCGCGCGCAGGCCGGCCATGTTGTGCGGCGTGCGCTCGCCGGCGAGATAGGGCGCGAACAGCGCGCGCGACGGTTGCGCCACACGGGGGCCGAGCTCGGCGGTCAGGCTGGCGGCGTCGCTGCGCAACAGCCGCGCCAGCCATTCGAGGCTGTCGGTGGCCGACAGGATCACGCCCATCTGGTGCCAGGTGTCGGGCACCGCATGGCAGAAGGCGTGCACGGCCGACGCCGTGTTCGGCGCGAACCGGTCGGTGCTGGCGAACAGCACCCCGGAGGTACCCAGTGAGACGAAGGCGCTGCCCGGCCGCACCGCGCCGATGCCGCAGGCGGAGGCCGCATTGTCGCCGCCGCCGCCGGCCACCACCACCGGTCCCGCGATGGAAAACCGGTCGGCGAGCGCCGGGCGCAGCAGGCCGGATATGGCACTTCCCTCCACCAGGCGCGGCATGTGCGAGCGGTCGAGATGGGTGGCCGCCAGCACCGCGTCCGACCAGTCGCGGGCGGCGATGTCGAGCCAGCCGGTGCCGGCGGCGTCCGACATGTCCGACACCGCCTCGCCGGTGAGCAGCAGGCGCACATAGTCCTTCGGCAGCAGCACCAGCCGGGTGCGCGCAAAGATCTCCGGCTCGTGCGTCTCCACCCAGCGCAGCTTGGGCGCGGTGAAGCCCGGCATCATGATGTTGCCGAAGATCGCGCGCAGCTCGGGGCATTCGGCTTCCAGCGCCGCGCACTCCGCCTCGCTGCGGGTGTCGTTCCACAGGATCGCCGGACGCAGCACCGCGTGGTCCGCGTCCAGCAGCACCGCGCCGTGCTGCTGCCCGGACAGGCCGATGCCGGCGACGTCGCGCATCGCCGCCGGCTGCGCGCTGGCCAGAGCCGCGAGCACGGCGAGGGTCGCCTGCCACCAGGCCTGCGGGTCCTGTTCCGAATGGCCCGGATGCGGACGATCGACGCCGAGCGCCTCGGACGCGGTGGCCAGCACCGCCTGCCGCTCGTCGATGAGCACCGCCTTGACCGAGGAGGTGCCGATGTCGATACCAATGAACATGCTGGGCGGTCCCGTTCAGACGTTGTCGCGCATGAAGATGTCGATCCGGATCGGTGCCGGCACATGACCGGTGTCGCCATCGGCCGCGGCGCGCAAGGCCTCGACCGCAACGGTGATTTCGTCGGCGACCGACTGGTGCAGCACCGCATCGAATGCGCCACGCAGCAGTGCGGCGCGCGTATGCGGCGTGAGTTCGTGTCCGACCACCACGATGTCGTGCTGCCGTCCGGACTGCTCCAGCGCCGCGATGATGCCGCGATTGCCGGCGCCGATCGAATACAGCCCGATGAGGTCGGCATGCGTGTCGAGCAGGCGGCGGACGATCGCGGCGGTCGCGGGACCGTCATCGAGCCCTTCCGCCGGCGGCAGCAGGACGAGCGGCCGATGCTCCTGGCCGATCACCTGCGAGAAGCCGAGATGCCGCTCGCTATGGTCGCGCAGCGTGAGGTTGCCGGCGATCGCGGCGACGCGGCCGGCACGGCGCGCATTGAGGCGTCCGATCAGCGAGCCTGCCACACGTCCGGCGGCGACATTGTCGATGGCGATGCAGTGCAGCCGGCCCGGTGTTGCGCCGGCGCTCGCGATATCGGAGACCAGCGTGATCACCGCGACCCCGCGCGCCTGCAGCTGCTCGAGGGCGGCGCGCACACGCGGCGCATCCACCGCCACCACCGCGACGCCATCGGTCTGCTGCGCATCGATGCTCTCGAGGATGCAAGCGAGGGCGGTCGCCTGGAAGGCCGGATAGGTCATGACGCCGAGCTGGATCCGACGGGTCATCAGCAGCTTGTTCTGCGCGAGCACCATGTCGTGCAGGGCATGCATGAAGCTGTTGCCGTCGGGCTGCGGGAGGATGAACGCGAAGCGGTGGCGCCGGCTGGTGGCGAGGCTGGCGGCGAAGTGGTCGCGGGTGAAGCCGAGCCGGTCGATGGTGGAATGCACCCGCTGGCTCATCGCCTCGCTGACGCCGCGCCGGCCATTGAGCACGCGGTCGACGGTGGCGAGCGACACGCCTGCCTGCGCCGCCACATCATGCACGGTGATCCGCTTCATTGGTCCTTAAACAGCAAGTTGGGGGGTCCTTGAACAGCAAGGTGGGGCGCCAGCATAGCGAGGTGGTTGATGTACGATAGTCAGTTTTGCGCGTTCGTTCGTTATTTCGACTATCTTGCCAAGGTCCGGTATTGCTGCGACGCAAAATATTGCCAGTGCAGCGCAGACCGAATAAAACCCCGGCGCTGGCGCCGAAACGCTGTTGCTGCACGTGCCTCATGCTGTTAGGCATTGCCGCCGGATGCGACAGAAGAGCGACCCATGAGGGCGCCCTCGCAGCCACGCCGTCCACAGGAGGATCCCTTGCGTCTCGTGCCAATGCTGACCCGTCGCCGCGCGGTCGCCGCCACCCTTGCCACGCTGCTCGCCGGCGCATCCGCCCCGGCTTTGCTGTCGGCGCCGGCGCATGCCAGCCCGTCGCATCCCAAGATCGGCTTCTCGATCGACGACCTGCGCATCGAGCGCTGGTCGCGCGATCGCGACTATTTCACCGCCGCCGCCCGCGCGATGGGCGCCACCGTCAACGTGCAGTCCGCGGACGGCTCCGAGCAGCGCCAGATCTCGCAGATCGAGAACCTGATCTCGCGCGGCATGGACGTGATCGTCATCGTGCCGTTCAACGGCAAGGTGCTCGGCAACATCGTGAACGAGGCCAAGCAGGCCGGCATCAAGGTGATCTCCTACGATCGCCTGATCCTGGACGCCGATATCGACGCCTATATCTCGTTCGACAACGTGCGCGTCGGCGAGATGCAGGCGCAGGGCGTGGTGGATACGGTGCCGAAGGGCAACTACTACCTGCTCGGCGGCGCGCCCACCGACAACAATGCCAAGCTGCTGCGCGAAGGCCAGATGAAGGTGCTGCAGCCGCTCCTCGACCGCGGCGACATCAAGGTCGTCGGCTCGCAGTGGGTGCCGGAATGGTCGGCGACCGAGGCGCTGTCGATCACCGAGAACGCGCTCACCGCCAACAAGAACAACATCCAGGGCATCGTCGCGTCGAACGACGCCGTTGCCGGCGGCGCGATCCAGGCGCTCAACGCGCAGGGCATGGCCGGCAAGGTCGGCGTGTCCGGCCAGGATGCGGATCTCTCGGCGATCAAGCGCGTGGTGGCGGGCACCCAGAGCAGCGACGTCTATAAGCCGCTGAAGCTGATCGCCTCCACTGCGGCGAAGGTGGCGGTCGAGCTCGCCAAGGGCCAGGCGCCGCACTACAACTCGACGATCAATAACGGCAAGAAGGATGTGCCCACCATCCTGCTGACGCCGATCCTGGTCACCAAGTCGAACGTCGACCTGCTGGTCAAGGACGGCTTCTACACCAAGGCGCAGATCGGCGATTAAACTGCGGTTGGGTCCACCGGCAGCCGGACTGGCGAGGGCGCGCGGATGAGCGAGTATCTTCTGGAGATGCGTGGCATCGTCAAGGAGTTCTCCGGAGTCCGCGCGCTCGACGGCATCGACCTTGCGGTGCGGCCCGGCGAGTGCGTCGGGCTGTGCGGCGAGAACGGCGCCGGCAAGTCGACGATGATGAAGGTCCTGTCGGCGGTCTATCCGTACGGCACCTGGCAGGGCGAGATCCTGTGGGACGGCCGCGAGCTTCGGGCAGGCGGCGTGCGCGAGACCGAGGATGCCGGCATCGTCATCATCCACCAGGAACTGATGCTGGTGCCGCAGCTCTCGGTCGCCGAGAACATCTTCCTCGGACGCGAGCCGAAGACGCGCAGCGGGCTGATCGATTTCGACGCGATGATCGCACGCGCCACCGCGATGCTGAACGACCTGCGCATGCCGCACATCAATGCGGCCAAGCCGGTTTCGAACTATGCCGGCGGCGAGCAGCAGCTGATCGAGATCGCCAAGGCGCTGAGCAAGAATGCCCGCCTGCTGATCCTCGACGAGCCGACCTCCTCGCTGACCCGGCGCGAGATCGACGTGCTGCTCGACCTGGTGCGCGACCTCAAGCGGCGCGGCACCGCGTGCGTGTACATTTCGCACAAGCTCGACGAGATCGAGGCGATCGCCGACAGCGTCACGGTGATCCGCGATGGCGCCTTTGTCGGCTCGGCGCCGATGGCGCAGCTCACCCAGGCCGACATCATACGCATGATGGTCGGCCGCGAGATGAACAACCTGTTCCCGCGCGAGGCGCACGAGATCGGCGAGGTGGTGTTCGAGGCCCGCCGCTTCACCTGCTGGGATCCCGAGAACCGCCAGCGCAAGCGGGTCGACGACATCTCGTTCTCGGTCCGGCGTGGCGAGATCCTGGGGATTGCCGGCCTCGTGGGCGCCGGCCGCACCGAGCTGGTCAGAGCGGTGTTCGGCGCCTGGCGTGGCCTCAGCGAGGGCACCGTCTGGCTCGAGGGCAGGCAGTTGCGCATCCGCTCGCCGAGCGATGCGGTGCGCGCCGGCATCTGCATGGTGCCCGAGGACCGCAAGGCGCACGGCATCGTGCCCGAGATGGGCGTCGGCCAGAACATGACCATGGCGGTGCTGAACTCGTTCGCGCCTGGCGGGCTGATCAACGAGGCGGCCGAGATGAACGCGATCGGCCGCGACATCGCCCGCATGCGCATCAAGACCGCATCCCCGGTGCTGCCGATCTCCAACCTCTCCGGCGGCAACCAGCAGAAGGCGGTGATCGCCAAGATGCTCGCACCCGCGCCCAAGGTGCTGATCCTCGACGAGCCGACCCGCGGCGTCGATGTCGGCGCCAAGTACGAGATCTACAAGCTGATCTTTGCACTCGCCCGCACCGGCACCGCGGTGATCATGGTGTCGTCCGAGATGCCCGAGGTGCTCGGCATCAGCGACCGCGTGCTGGTGATCGGCGAGGGCGAGCTGCGCGGCAACTTCGCCAATGACGCACTCACCCAGGAGCAGGTGCTCTCGGCCGCGATCCTGCCGGCCGGCAAGCACGCTGCCGCATGATCCGAGGGAACCCGTCGCCACCATGAACAAGCCCGGACTCGCCAAGCCCTCTGCCGGCAGCGCGCCCGCGAACACCGTCCGCAATCCCGGGTTCGGGCTCAAGCTCGACCATGTGAAGGGCGCCTTCTCGCGCTACAAGATCCTGGCTTTGCTGCTGGCGATCGCGGTGATCTGGGCGCTGTTCTGGCAGCTCACCGATGGCGACTTCCTGACCGCGCGCAACTTCTCCAACCTGCTGCGCCAGATGGCGGTCACCGGCATGCTCGCCTCGGGCATGGTGTTCGTCATCGTCTCGGGCGAGATCGACCTCTCCATCGGCTCGCTGCTCGGCCTGCTCGGCGGCGTCGCCGCCATCCTCGACGTCACCTACCAGATGCCGCTGCCCGTCACCCTGCTGGTGGTGATGCTGCTCGGCATCGCGGCCGGCATGTTCAACGGCTTCTGGGTGGCCTACCTGCGGGTGCCCTCCTTTATCGTCACCCTGGCCGGCATGCTGGTGTTCCGCGGCATCCTGCTCGGCATCACCGGCGGCGTCACCATCGCACCCGCCAGCGCGCCGCTGATCGCGATCGGGCAGAGCTACCTGCCGGACATGATCGGCTACGTTCTGGCCGCCGGCGTGCTCGCCCTGCTGGTGTTCGTCTCGGTGCAGACACGCAACCGGCGCCAGCAGCACCAGCTCGAGGTGCCGGCGGTCTGGCTGGACGCCCTCAAGCTGTTCGCCGCGGCGGCCGCGATCGGCGGCTTCGTCTATGCGGTGGACTCCTATCGCGGCGTGCCGACGCCGGTGCTGGTGCTGCTGGTGCTGCTCGGCGCCTTCACCCTGATGGCCCGGCGCACCGTGTTCGGCCGACGCATCTACGCCATCGGCGGCAATCTCGAGGCGACGCGGCTGTCCGGGGTGAACGTGCAGCGCATCAAGCTGCTGGTGTTCGCCCTGATGGGGCTGATGGCGGCACTCGCCGGCATCACCACCACCGCCCGTCTCGCGGCCGGTTCGCCGTCGGCCGGCAGCCTGCAGGAGCTCGATGCTATCGCGTCGTGCGTGATCGGCGGCACCTCGCTGCGCGGCGGCTCCGGCACGGTGTTTGGGGCGCTGATCGGCGCGCTGATCATGGCGAGCCTGGATAACGGCATGTCGATGCTGAGCGTGGACACGTTCTGGCAGATGATCGTGAAGGGCGTGATCCTGCTGCTCGCGGTGTGGCTCGATATCGCCACCGGCACCAAGCGCTGACAGCCTGTTTGGAAACACCTGCTGCTGGCGATCCGACGCGCCTTATCTCTGCTCCGATGCTCACGGCCATCAAGGCCGCTCCGCTTCGGTGCTCGAAAAGTCACGCCGGCCGCGGGCCTGCGGCCCGCTCTCATCCAGCATCAGACGTTTTTAAACAGGCGCTAAGGCCAGAGTATTCCGGGACCGACTCGAAACCGCGGCGCTCGCGTGGACGGCAAGGTTTATTTGCGGTCGCCTGACTGATCTGCCATCCCACGCTCCGGATCTCTCAGGGGCAGGCGAATGGACGGATCGACAAGCTCGCGGGACCGGGAAGCGCCGCTTCGGCCGAGCCGGGCCCGCACCATCAACCCTGCGCTCGTCTGCGTCCTGGCCGCCTCGCTGTTCGCCTTCGTCGTGGCATCGGCGAGTGCCGTGTCCCTGCGCTGGATCCTGCTGCACCCCGGCGTCACCGGCTGGGACCAGATCCAGTATATCGACCTCTCGCTCAAGGACGGCCTGACCCGGCGCCTCGACGGCCCAGGGGCGCTGCGCGATGCGCTGTTCAACGACTATCGCTGGATGCCGCCCGGCGTGCGCTTCCTCGGGTTGCCGCTGGTGCTGCTGCATCACGACAGCAATGCCGCGTTCCGGCTGCTGTCGCTGGCGCTCTTCATCGTCTCGATCCTGCTGGTGTTCGATGCGGGCCGCCGGCTTTCGGGGATCGCCGCCGCCGCCGGCGCCGCCGCCCTGGTCGCGGTGGCGCCGATCTGGGTGCGGGCCAGCGAGGAGTTCATGTCCGAGACCGCGCTGGTCCCGGCGCTGGCCCTGGCCCTGTGGTGCCTGGTGCGCACCTCCGAGCCCAGGCCGCCGCGATACCTGCCGGTCCTGATGGGGGCGGCGCTCGGCTTCGGCATGCTGGCGAAGTTCAGCTTCGCGCCGCTCGCGGCGGTGTTCCTGCTGATGCTGGGCGTGCAAGCCTGGCGACGGGGCAGCTGGACCGGCCTGCTGGTGGTGCTGCTGGTCTCGGCGCTGGCAGCCTGGCCGTTCTATGCCTATGACGGCCTGCGCTATGTTGCCTACGGGCACTTCGCCGCCACGGTCTGGCCGTTCGACCGCATGCCGGGGCGCGGCCTCGCCTATGCTCGCAACTACGTAAGCCAACTCGCACGCAGCGATTTCGGCCTACCGGCGCTGCTGCTGCTGCCGGTGGCCGTGGCGCTGGCGGTGCGCGGCCTGCTGCGAGGGGGGGAGCCGGCCGGCGGGTTCGGCCGGCACCGCTTCATCGCCACGGCCTGCGGCGTGATGCTGATGCTGACGATGCTGCCGCATATCTTCGGCCACAACCAGAATGCGCGCTTTCTCGTGGCGGCCTTGCCGGTCCTGGCGCTGTTCCTGGCGGCCGGCAGCGGCCCGATGCTGGGCCTGGCGATGAGCTCCGTTGCGGCGGTGCAGGCGTTGGTGATGCTCGGCCTGATCCTGAGCGGCCCGTACCAGGCGGACGGTTCCGACACGGTCACCGGCACCACGCTGCTCACCAACTCCTTCCGCCTCAACCCGACCTGCGATTTCTCGGGGCCGATCCGCGCCGTGCGCCCGCTATCGGTGCGGCCGGTGGTGCGGTTCTACGGCATCACCGGCGCGATCAACCATCTCCAGATCCAGGCGGCCTTCCTGCGCGCCGGCGTGCTCGCCGATGTCGTCGCGATCGACACGTTGCGGCCGGACTACGCCGATCCCGCACGGTCCGGCGCGGACCTGGTCATGGTGCTGGATACGCCCGAGCCGTCATCCAGCCAGGTCGAGGTCGCAGACCCGGACGCGGGTCTGGGCGCCATACGCGACGCGCTGCAGCACAGCCCGAACTATGCGAGGTCGGACGCCCGGGTGCTCGGCCCCGCAGCGTCCTGCGGGATGACCTCGTTCCTGGCTCGGCGTTCCTGAGCCCTGACGCTCCAGGCAATCGACGCCGGGTCATGATCGGGCGCACTCTGCGCCATGCGGATGGCGTCCCACACGTCGCGTCGCACGGCCGGCCCGAGGGTCGAGAACTCGACCGGCAGCTCGTGCGAACGCCCCTCCGCAAGCACGCTGCCGACCAGGAACAGTGGCCTCGCCTTCGCTTCCAGGAACAGGCGGCCGATATACTCGCCCATGATCCCGAGCACGATGAGCTGCACCGCACCGAACAGCACGACCACCGTCATCAGGCTCGACCAGCCGACGACGGTGCCTCCGAGCAGCCAGCGCCAGAGCGTGAACACAAGCAGTATTCCGCCAAGCGACGCGGCTCCCAGGCCGAGATATGAGGCGAGGCGCAGCGGCGTTGCCGAGAAGCTGGTGATGGCGTCGAGCGCGAAGCGTATCATTTTACGCAACGGATACTTGCTGACGCCGGCCAGCCGCGGCTGCCGCTCATAGGGCAGCGCCACCTGCCTGCCTCCGATCCAGCTTACCATGCCGCGAATGAAGCGCTGTCGCTCCGGCATCGACGACAGGCCGTCGAGGACACGCCGGCTCATCAGGCGGAAATCCCCGGTGTCGCGCGGGATCGGCACCGCCGCGAGGCGAGACAGCAGGCGGTAGAACAGGGAGGCCGTGCTGCGCTTGAACAAGGTCTCCGCCTCGCGATGGGTCCGCTGGCCGAAGACCACGTCGGCGCCTCCGTCCATGACGGCCATCATGTCGGCCAGCAGTTCCGGCGGATCCTGCAGATCGGCGTCGATCAGCATGACGCGCCGCCCACGCGACAGTTCGAGACCTGCCGTCGCGGCAATCTGGTGTCCGTGGTTGCGCATCAGCCGCACGCCGACGATGCGCGGGTCGCGTTCGGCGAAGTCTTCGATCAGGGACCAGGTGCCGTCGGAGCATCCATCGTCCACCAGGACGATCTCGTAGTCCCCCCCGACCGCCGCCTGAGCGGCAGCGCAAGCCCTGCGGCAGAACTCGGGCAGCACCTCTTCCTCGTTGTAGCATGGCGCTACGATGGAAATGGCCGGCAGGACGGCTCGGAAAGAATCTCTGTTGTCCAAGTCAACTCCTCGGTCAGCTTTGGCCAGGACCTCGTCCCGACCACCGTGACGCCCGTCATCCCACCGGAGACGGGCGGCCCATCCCATAACCAGATCTGCCGCCTCCGACGCAACGATTGCGAGGCCAGGAGAGCGACCGCCCGGCACATTCCTAGAGCATGATCCGATCGATCATGCTCAGCTTGTCGTTTGATGGAGCAGCTTTATCCGACACTTGGCATCGCGAAGCGATTCCAATTGATCGGATGCTGCTCTAGCGGCCTGCAAGGATGCACGGGACGCGAAACAGTTGGACCCAGGCGTGGCCCGGACAGCTGGGATCGACATCCCGAAGAACGGCCTCGATGCCTGCCTCTACCCGAGCCGCCTCGCCAGGCGCTCCATCGAACGCATCATCTACGAGGCCATCGTCGGATACCTCAAGGCGCCCGGCGCACCGGCACCGGCACGTTGCACAAATCCACGCCGCCGGCCGGGCGGACATAGAACGGGTCGCGCCGGTTGGCGCGCGCCGCGACATAGGCCGCGAAGCTCGGTGATGCCGTCAGCATCACCTGCCAGGAGGGACGCCCGGCGGGCGGCAGGTCCGAGGCGAGCCGTACGCGCAGGATCGGCGTGCGCTGCCCGGCCTGCGCATAGAAGCCGAGGGCGGCGGTGCCGCGCGGCAGCGTGTCGAGGATATCGATGCCGCCGATGATCCGACCGACGAGCGCGATGTTGCGGTCGAGCTGGCGTGGCGCCTGGCCGATCACGGCATAGAGCTCGGCGCCGGAGCCGGTGTCCGGCGGCATGTCGCGACCGACGCCGACCATGCCGTAGCAGTGCGCGAGCCAAACGGTGCCCGCGGCGCGGTCGTAGCCGACCGGCCAGCCGAGCGCGAAGCCCAACGCGGGCGCATAGGCGTCCGGCGCGGCGAGTGCGGTGATCGCCAGCCCCCGCAGCGCGCGCTGGTATTCCGCCGGCGGATGCAGGGCGAGCCCGGGCGGCGGCGGTTGCGTGGCGTCGCCCCACTGCACCACGTAGTCGTCCTGCACCCGCGCGACGGCGGTCCGTTCGAAGCTGCGCGCCGCGACCAGCCGGCGGATATTGGCGACATGCTCAGGCGCGAAGCCGGGGGCGAGCTGGATCGTCACCCGGCGCGGCGTCCCGGCGGGGCCTCCCGCAAGGTCGAGCAGCATCAGCTCCCCGGCCGGGATCGTTTGCCAGGCGCCCGATGGTGCGGCGGCGACGATCTCGACGGGTGTCGGGGCCATGGGCGTCGCATCGGCGAACCGCGGCATGACTGCGATCGCGAGGGCGGCCAGACCGGTCAAGCGGACCATCGCGTCACTCCATTCCCGTCGGTCGCGACAGCAGCAGGGCGCGGGCCTCGTCCAGGCCGAGGGCGCCGGCCAGCAGCAGCGCCACCACCTCGATCACCGGCACCCCGACCCCCAGCGCCGCCGCACGGGCCGCCAGTGCCGGCGCCGTCTCCACCCCTTCGGCGACCGTGCTGCGCGAGGCCAGGATCGCCTGCAGGGTCTCGCCGCGTCCGAGTGCGAGGCCCAGGCTGTAGTTGCGCGAGCTGGCCCCGGTGCAGGTCAGCACCAGGTCGCCCAGCCCGGACAGGCCGGCGGCGGTGCCGGCACGGCCGCCGAGGGCCACGATCAGGCGGGACAGCTCGGCGATGCCGCGGGTGATGATCGCGCTCCGGGCGTTCTCGCCGAGGCTGGCGCCGGCCACCGCGCCGGCGGCGATCGCGATCACGTTCTTGGCCGCACCGCCGACCTGCACGCCGACCACGTCGTCGCTGGCATACACCCGGAAGCTCTCGCTCGCGACCAGGCGCGCGAGGTGTGCTGCGAGGGCCGCGTCCGTTGAGGCAAGTACTGCGGCGGCCGGCAGTCCTTGCGCCACCTCGTGCGCGAAGTTCGGGCCGGACAGCACGCCGAGCGGCAGGCCGGGACGCAGCTCGGTCAGGATCTCCAGCGGCAGCCGTCGGGTGGTGCGCTCGAGACCCTTGCAGCAGGCGACCAAGGGCGCCCGCGAGCCGATCCCGGCGGCGATCGCGCGCAGATGCTGCACCGGAACGCAGAGCATCACGACGCGCGCCGATGCCGGCAGCGTGGTGGTCAGGTCGACGCTTTGGGGCAGCCGGATGCCGGGCAGGCGCGGCAGGCTGCCGTCGGACTGCCGCTGCTGCGGCGAGCGCGTCCACAAGGTGACCGCATGGCCCGCGCGCGCCGCCTGGATCGCGAGCCCGATGCCCCACGCGCCGGCCCCGACCACCGCGACCGTCTCGCTCACTGGTGCACCTTCAGGCTCATGGCGCGACCGGCGGGGTGATCCGGGTCAGGCTGCCATGCGCGCCGCTCTCCCCGAGCCCGTCGGCGACCGCATCCAGGATCGCCGTCGCCGCCGGCTCGAAGCCCCAGGGCGGAGCGGCGACCAGCAGGCCGCAGCCGTTCAGCCGGGCAGCGTCGAGCGGCGGCCGCAGCAGCAGCTCGGCGCAGACCACATCCGGCTCGGCGGCCTGGCGCAGGCGGTCGTGGAAGTCGCGCACCGGCGCGCGATGCTTGATCGGATACCAGGCGGCCACGATGCCGGCGCCGAACCGCCGCCGCGCCGTGCGGATCGCGCGCACGATCCGGTCGAACTCGCCCGGCTGCTCGAACGGCGGATCGATCAGGGTCAGGCCGCGCCGCGCCTCGCGCGGCGGCAGCAGGGCGCAAATCGCCTCCCAGCCGTCGCGGGCGTGCACGGCAACCTGCGGATCGCCACGGAACAGCCGGTGCAGGCTGGCATGGTCCTGCAGCTGCAGCTCGCAGCAGGTCAGCCTGTCCTGCGGCCGCAGCAGCGTGCGGGTCAGCCGGGGCGAGCCCGGATAATGCGCAATGGCGCCGGCTGCGCGGACCAGTCCGAGATAATCCGCCAGGGCCTCGGCAGGCTTTGCATCGAGCAGGCGGCCGATGCCCTGCCGCCACTCCCCCGTGCGTGTGGCCGCATCCGCCTCGAGGTTGGTGCTGCCGGCCCCGGCATGGGTGTCGAGCACCGCAAAGCCGGCCGGCTTGCGGGCGAGGGCGCGCAAGAGCCAGACCAGCAGGGCGTGCTTCATGCAGTCGGCGAAGTTGCCGGCATGGTAGGCGTGCCGGTAGTTCACTCCGGCGCCGCCTGGGCGCCGGATAGCGGGGCCGCCATCTCCTGCAGCGGCCAGCGTGGACGCGAGGGCGCCAGCAGCTCGTCGGGGGCGCCGGCACGCAGCCGCTCGATCGCGGTCCAGCCGACCATCACCGCATTGTCGGTGCAGAGCCGCAGCGGCGGGGCGGCGAACCGC
Organism: Lichenicoccus sp.; assembly: GCF_965277665.1. Lineage (GTDB taxonomy): Bacteria > Pseudomonadota > Alphaproteobacteria > Acetobacterales > Acetobacteraceae > Lichenicoccus. The sequence continues at coordinate 2,060,120 of NZ_OZ255835.1, read as the reverse complement.
ACGCCGTGCGACGCCGCGACCGTGGCCAGCCGCGCGCGCAGCGTCGCGTTCGCGGCCACCCCGCCGGCTACCACCAGCAGCCCTGCCTCGGGCATCATCGCCAGCGCGTGCCGCACCCGGTCGGCCAGCACGTCGGCCACCGCGGCCTGGAAGCCGGCGGCGAGGTCGGCTGCCTGCCGGCGCCGCAGCGGTGTGGCTGCCGGCAGGGCCGCGAGGCGCTGTGCCACCGCGGTCTTCAGGCCGCTGAAGGAGAAGTCGCAGCCCGGCCGTCCCAGCAGCGGTCGCGGCAGCGGCACCGCGGCAGGATCGCCGTCGAGAGCGAGGCGTTCGAGCGCGGGACCGCCCGGCCAGCCGAGGCCGAGCAGCTTGGCGACCTTGTCGAACGCCTCGCCGGCGGCGTCGTCGATGGTGCCGCCGAGCCTGCGGTAGCGGCCCAGCCCGTCGACGGCGACGCACTGGCAGTGGCCGCCCGACACCAGCAGCAGCAGATAGGGGAATTCGGCACCTTCCGGCACCAGCCCCGGCAGCCGGGCGGTGAGCGCATGCGCCTCGATATGGTTGACCGGCACGAACGGGACGCCGAGCGACAATGCGAGGCCCTTGCCCAGGCCGCTGCCGACGATCAGGCCGCCGATCAGGCCGGGACCGGCGCTGGCGGCGACCGCGCCGAGATCGCCCGCGACCAGGTTCGCCTCGGCGAGCACCTGCCTGACCAGGTCGGGGAGATGGGCGAGGTGCGCACGGGCAGCGATCTCCGGCACCACGCCGCCGAACTCGGCGTGGCCGGACTGGCTCAGCACCGCCTCGGCCAGCATCCGGCCATCCGCGTCGAGGATCGCGCACGCGGTCTCGTCGCAGGAGCTTTCGATCGCCAGCACCGGTCCGCCCGACCATCGCGCTGCTGTTGGTGGCAAAGGCGGGCTGTCGTTCAGGGCCCAGGCTTTCCTTCGAGGCAGGCCGGTAATAGGACATGCCAATGGGTCCCGCACAGCCTTCATCCGCGCTGCAGAAAGTCGCCGCCGCCGCCGCCGCGCGCGGCCTGTCCACCGACGCAAAGGCCGCCGCCGCGCGCCGGCGCCATCTGCCGCTGCGGGTGGGCACGCGCGGCTCGCCGCTGGCCATGGTGCAGACCCGCGCCTTCCTGACCATGCTGACCCGCTTCTGTCCGGTGCTGCGCGACATGGGCGCCTTCCAGGAGCATGCGATCAGCACCACCGGCGACCGGGTGCAGGACCGCCTGCTGGCCGAGATCGGCGGCAAGGGGCTGTTCGCCAAGGAGATCCACGAGGCGCTGCTGGACGGCCGCATCGACTTCGCCGTGCACAGCCTGAAGGACCTGGAGACGACGCTGCCGCCCGGCCTGGTGCTGGCCTGCACGCTGCGTCGCGAGGATGCCCGCGACGTGCTGATCCTGGGCCAGGATTGCGTGCTGCCCGATCCCGGCGAGCCGTACAGCAGCCTGCCGCGCGAGGCCGTGGTCGGGACCGCGTCGGTGCGCCGGCAGTCGCAGCTGCTGCATGCGCGGCCGGACCTGCGCATCGTGATGCTGCGCGGCAACGTGCAGAGCCGGCTCGACAAGCTCGCCGCGCGCCGCTGCGATGCGAGCCTGCTGGCTTTGGCCGGGCTGCGGCGGCTGGGCATGGAGGACCGCGCCGACGTGGTGCTCGATCCCGAGGTGATGGTCCCCGCGGCCGGGCAGGGCATCGTGGGGGTGACGGTACGCGAGGACGATGCCGAGCTGCGCGAGCTGCTGGCGGCGATCGAGGATTACGAGGCGAGGGCGGTTTCCACCGCCGAGCGTGCGCTGCTCGCCGAGCTCGACGGCTCCTGCCGGACGCCGATCGGCGGCCATGCCAGGCTGATCCCGGTGGTGGCCGGGGGTGCCGCGGACCTGCACCTCGTCGGGCTGGTCGCGCGCGCGGACGGCTCGTTCCTGCTCAGGCGCGCGATCAGCGGCGCCCCCGCCGATGCAAGACGGCTGGGTCGCGAGCTCGGCCACAGCCTGCGCCGCGACAGCCCGTCGGACATCTTTGTCGAGTAGCCAGGCCGGCCCGAGTAGCCAGGCCGGCCCGGATAGCGGCCACGGGGCAAGGCAGGCGGTCCTGGTGACCCGGCCGGAACCGGGCCTGCGCGAGACGATGCAGGCGATCGCCGCCATGGGCCTGGTGGCCGTCGCCTGCCCGATGCTGCGGATCAGGCCGCGCCGGCCACGCCTGCCGGAGCCGTCCGGCCTCGATGCGATCATGGTCACCAGCGGCCAGGCGGTCGGAGCGCTGGCCCGGGCCGCGGCGGCGGACCCCGCCTGGTTCCAGATCGTGCTGCTCGGCGTCGGCGACCGCACCGCGCAGCGCGCACGCGAGGCCGGGTTTGGGCGGGTCGCGAGTGCTGCGGGGGATGCCGACGCACTGGCGGCGCTGGCAGGCATGACGCTGGCCGGGGTGAAGCGGCCGGGCCGGGCGACCATCCTGCTCGCCAGCGGCGCAAGGCAGGGGCTCGGGCTTGCAGCCGGCCTGCGCGCGGGGGGCTGGACCGTGCATCGGCGCGTCGCGTACGCGGCGCATCCGGTGGCGGCCCTGCCGGCTGCGGCGCGCGCGGCGCTGGCGGCCCACCAGGTGCGCGCCTGCCTGTTCTTCTCGGCGGAGACTGCGGATGCCTTCGTCCGCGCCCTGCCCGAGGCGCTGCACGCACGCCTGGCCGCGGTCGACGCATTGGCGATCGGCGCTCCCGCTGCTAGGGTGTTGGGAGCGCTACCATGGCAGTCGATCGTCGTCGCGCCGCGGCCGCAGGCCACAGCACTCCTCGGCTTGCTGCAGGCCCCAAGGCCACCGTCGGAGGCCAGCGTCGAGGCCCACCACCAGGACACAGCTTAGGACAGACCCATGACCTATGTTCCCGACCGCGCCCGCTACGAGCATGCCGCGTTCCGCCGTTGCGGCCGCAGCGGTCTCGACCTGCCGCCGATCTCGCTCGGGCTTTGGCATAATTTCGGCGGCACTGATATCTACGAGACCGGGCGCGCGGTGGTCCGCCGCGCCTTCGACCGTGGCGTCACTCATTTCGACCTCGCCAACAACTACGGCCCCCCGTACGGCTCCGCGGAGGAGAATTTCGGCCGCATGCTGAAATCCGACCTGCACGCGCACCGCAACGAGCTGGTGATCTCCAGCAAGGCGGGCTGGGACATGTGGCCGGGTCCGTACGGCGTCGGCGGCTCGCGCAAGTACCTGGTCGGCAGCCTCGATGCGAGCCTGTCGCGCATGGGGCTCGACTATGTCGACATCTTCTACTCGCACCGCCTCGACACCAGCACGCCGCTCGAGGAGACGATGGGGGCGCTCGACCACATCGTCCGCCAGGGCAAGGCGCTCTATGTCGGCATCTCGTCCTATTCCCCAGAAATGACGCGCAAGGCGCACGCGATCCTGCGCGGCCTCGGCACGCCGCTGCTGATCCACCAGCCATCCTATTCGATGGTCAATCGCTGGATCGAGGACGGGCTGCTGGCGACGCTGGACGAGATCGGCACCGGCTGCATCGCGTTTTCGCCGCTCGGCCAGGGGCTGCTGACCGCCAAGTATCTCAACGGCGTGCCGGACGACGCGCGCGCCGCCAAGGGCAGCTCGTTCTCCCCGGACCTGCTCACCGATGCCCTGGTCGGCCGGGTGCGGGCGCTGGACGCCATTGCCAGGCGGCGCGGCCAGAGCCTGGCGCAGATGGCGATCGCCTGGGTGCTGCGGGATGCACGCGTCACCTCGGCGCTGATCGGCGCGCGCTCGGTGAAGCAGCTCGATGACAGCCTGGATGCCCTGAAGGTGCCGGGCTTCAGCGCCGAAGACCTGCGCGAGATCGACAGCCACGCCGTCGAGAGCGGGATCGACCTGTGGCGTGGCTCGGCGACCTCTGAGGCCGTCTCCGCCTGAAGCAAGTCCCGGTGGACAGCAGGCCCGTCGATAAGATAGTGGCCTGCCGTTCGCCCGGCCTATGGGCGGGAGAGCGGCGAAACTGAAGAGCCGGTTCATGCATGCTTCCGTCCTCCCGGCCGTCTTCCACCACGCCTATGGCAGCGGCTACGGCTATCACCACGTCCATGGCGGCGGCTGGGTCGCCGGCATGGTGGTCTCCGCCCTGGTGCACGCGCTGATCTATGGCGTGGTGTTCCGGCTGATGCGCCACCTGACCATGCCGGAGGCGATCCTGCTCGCCGGCGGCGGCCTGCTCCTGGTGTTCATGTGGTCGCGCTCGCGCGATCGGCGCGGCTGGTAGGAGCGACAGCCGGCATGCGGCACTGGCTGCGATACCTGCGCTATCGTCCGGCCCTGCTGGTCGGCTTCGCGGTCGCCGTCCTGGTGGCGATCGCAGCCGCGCGCCACCTGCGGCCGATCACCGCCTGCCTGATCGGCTGGGACCTGGGTGTGGCCGCCTACGGCGTCGCCTTCGTGATCGTGGTCCGTCGCTCCACCACGGCGGGCCTCGCGCGCACCGCCGACCTGCTCGACGAGGGCAACTGGGGCGTGCTGCTCGCCACCATCGTCGCAGCCCTCGCGTCGCTCGGCGCCATCGTCATCGAACTGGCGCAGGCGCACGGCAAGCCGCACGCGCCCTGGTCCGAGGCGCTGGCCGGCGCCACCGTGCTGCTGTCCTGGTTCTTCATCCACACGATCTTTGCGACGCATTACGCGCACGAGTTCTGGCGCGACGCGACCGGCCTGCTGTTTCCCGGCAACGACAAGCCCGACTACCCGGAGTTCCTGTACTTCTCGTTCTGCATGGCGGTCGCGAGCCAGGTCAGCGACGTGACGACGCAGAATGCCGGGATGCGCAAGCTGGTGCTGGCCCACTCCCTGGTCGCCTACCTGTTCAACACGGCGATCATCGCACTCGGCGTCAACATTGCCGCCTCTTTGGCAAGCTGAGCGCCGCGCGGCGCCGGGGGCGAGCTGAGGCGGCCGGCGCGGCCGGCCCCGCGACCGCACGGTCTTGCGCAAGAGCGCTATACGTTCTATTACCGTAACGGACCTGTCGCCGCGCTTGGACTCTGCCATTGCGATCCGCATATTCGACGCATGAGCCGTGCCGCGCGCCTTCTGCCAATCCTGCTGTGCGCCTGCTGCCTGGGCTGCAATACCCGGACCGCCGTCCCGCCCGGCCCGGAAGCGCCGCCTACGCCCAGCGCCGGCGCCCCCCATGTCTCCGGCATGACCGCCGGCCAGCCGCAGGTTGCCGAGTTCAGCGTGCCGGTCACCGGCGGCACGATGTGTGTCACCAGCCTGACCTATGATGCGAGGGTGTTCTTCGATACGGATCGCGATCATCCGCGGCCCGGCGCCGCTCCGGTCCTGGCGGCGCTCGCCGGGCAGCTGCGTGCGCCAAGCCTGGGTGCGACAAGCACCGGCGGCGAGCCGCATGTCGCGGTGGTCGGCCACACCGACAGCGTCGGCAGCGATGCCTACAACCTCGCGCTGTCGCGGCGGCGGGCCCGCGAGATCGTCCGCGAGCTGGTGGCGCGCGGCCTGCCGGAATCGGAGTTCGAGGCGATCGGGGTCGGACTGCGCGAGCCGTTGCCCGGCGGCGACGGCGAGGAGGCGTCGCGCGCGCGCAACCGGCGGGTCGAGTTCCTGATCGGGCCGAGCCGCCGCGCCGTCGACACGGTGCTCGCCGCCCGGCACCCGTCGCCGCTGGCGCTGCGGGCGAGCCACCTGCAAGTGGTGCGGGTGCAGCCGCGTGCCCCCGAGACCGTCAGCCGTGCCCCGCTCGGCGCCGCGGTTTCCTATTGAGCCCGTCCGGAGACTGAGCATGGTCCTCGGCCTGCCATCCAGCCCCAGCCATCCCGATCCGTTGCAGGCGGCGTTCCACGAGGCGATGGCGTTCGAGCCTGCCCGGGCGCGCGCCCTGCTGGCGGCACCGGAGCGGCTGGCCGAGGCGGCGCAGCGCGAGAGCCGGCAGGTGCCGCCCGTGCCGGCGGATGCGCGCGGCTTCACGCCCGGCATGCGAGGCGCCGTGCTCGAACCGGCGCGCGCGCTGCTGTCGGAGTGGAAGCAGGTCCGCGCGCGCTTCGATGCGCGGCTCGGCCCGCACCACGATGCGGTAAGCGGCGCCGCGCGGCTGCAGCACGAGCAGGACGACCTGACCCGGCGGCGGGACGAGGACGTGGCGCAGGTCGAGCGCGAGATGGAACAGAACCATCGCTACCGCGAGCGCCGCACCCGCTTCGAGGAGGCGGATGCGCGGTATCGCCGCTACAGCGACGCCAACGGCCACCGTGGCGCGGTGATGATCGCGCGTCATCCGGTCTATCTGTTGGCGCTGCTGTGCGTCGGCATCACCGAGTGGCTGATCAACTACACCACCTTCTTCCTGTTCTTCGGCGTGCCGGCGATCGCGGCCGGCACCACGCTGATCCTGGCCGGCCTGCTGGCGTTCGCCTCGCACGGCCATGGCGCCATCCTCAAGCAATGGACGCACCGGTTCGGCCACCATGCCGAGCGCATCAAGCGGATCGCCGACTGGCGGTTCCTGGCGCTGTCCACGCTGGCCCTGCTGGTGGTGCTGGGAGCGGCCGGCGGCTCGCGCTACATGGCGGCGCTGCACGTCATGCGCGAGCAGGCCGGCCCGAACATCCTGGGCCCGGACGTCGCGGTGCAGAGCGATCCCGGCATCGACGTGCTGCTCTCGCTGCTGGCCAACCTCGCGGCCTGGCTGGTCGGCATCTTCCTGGCCTATGTCTCGCACGACATCGATCCGGACTACATGGATGCGACCGGGCAGCGTCGCGCCGCCTGGCGGCGCTACCACCGGCTGCGCAAGCGGGCCGACGCCCGCATCCTGCAGATCGAGGCGCGCACCGCCAAGGAACTGCGCGAGACCGAGCTTGCGTCGCGCAGCCGGACCGATGCCGCGATCCCGCACAAGGCGCTGCTCGACCAGGTCGAGGCGCGCGACCGCGCGATCAGGGACGCCATCACCGCCTCGGTCCGCATCAGCGCCGAGCAGTACCGCCTGGCGCTGGCGACCGCACAGGCCGGCACGCGCGGCGCCCTGACGGTGGCGGGAGAGCGGCCAGCCGAACCGGCGCGGTTGACCGTCGATCGCGGTCTGCTGTCCGAACTGGAGTCCTGAGATGCGGGTCGCCGATCGCAGCCCGACCTGCCGAAGCAGGCGCGGCTGGACCAGGCCCCTCCGGCATGCCCTGGCTCTCGCCATGCTGCTGCTGCCGGTCGCGGCGGCGATGCCGGCGCGTGCGGCTTTGTTCGGGCCGGACGGCCTCGATCCGGCATTCTGCCGGACCCCGAGCGTGCGGCAGACGGTGGTCTATGTCGACGACATGATGATGGTCGAGGGGCAGATCGACTGGGCCCGCAAGCTCGCGGTCAAGCTGCGCGCGACCCTGTCGCCAGGCGAGCGCGTCACCGTGGTGCGGCTGTCGCCGGCGAACGGGCAGAGCAGCGAGATCTGGTCCGCCTGCTGGCCGGCCTACACCGCGGCGCAGCAGGCCGACATCGCCGGCCAGAGCTTCCTGTTCAGCCGCAACCCGCTCTCCGGCATCGGCGACCAGCAGAAGTTCTTCCTCGGCGGCATGGGGGCGGCGCTCACCACGATCTACCAGCAGGCGAAGCGTCCGGCCGATGCGGTGCGGATCGCCGCGGCAACGGCGCCGCACAAGGACATCATCCGGGCCCTCGCCTCCGACGAGGGTCGCTTTGCCGCCAGCCGGGTCACCGTGCGGGCGATCATCTATTCGGACATGGCCGAGAACAGCGATCTCGGCGCGGTCATCCGGCCGCCCGGCGCCGTCCCACACGCCGATCAGGGCCTCGGCGGCCTCGGCGAGAGGCTCGGGACATGGCTGCGACGCAGCGTGTTCTACGCCTACGGCGTCGGTGCGGACATAGACGGCGATCGAGGTTTCGGCGAGCAGGCGCGCGCCTTCTGGACCCAGGCGCTGCATGGCATGGCTGCGACGCTCGGCGGCATGGGGGCCGACCTCAACGTGCCCAACCTGCTGCCGGTCTCCGCCTACGACGTCCCGGTGACGCTCGTCATGGACAACCAGAGCCTGGACGGCCGCCTGTCGCTGCTGACCGACCAGGATGGCGCGCTGGTCGATAGCTGGCTCGGCATCTCGCGCCTGGGCAGTACCGGCCTGGACGGCAGTTTCCGCTGCGAACCGGGGGGCGCCTGCCGCCTGGACGCCACCACCACCAGCGGCCTCGCCACCAACGCCGCGAGCGAACACGTGACCCTGCAAGGCCCCGCCCAAGGCCCGCTCAACGGCGAACTCGGCGTCCGGGCCCAAGGCATGCTCTTCAAGCTGCGATCGGACCCACGCAGCTAAACGCGGACGGGAAAATCCCGCCTGAGGCTGTGCCACGCCGAGCAAGAGTGCCGTGGAGCGGCACGCCCGGCGCGGCTGTCGAGAACCGGAGCGGAGCGGCCTGTTTGGCCGTGAGCACCGGAAGCGCAGACAGCCGCGTCGGATTGCCGGCGTGGTGCAGTCTCAGGTGGGGTTTCACGCGTGGCCGGTTTGGGTGCTGACTTGCGCCGCATTATTCTGCCCGCGCTTGGCCTGCCACAGGCTGACGAAGTCGATCGGCTGCAGCACCACCGGCGGGAAGCCGCCGTCGCGGGTCACTTCGCTGATGATGTTGCGGGCGTACGGGAAGATCAGGCGCGGCACCTCGACTAGCAGCAGCGGCTCGATCATGGTGTCGGGCACCTCGTTCAGCGTCACCACCGCGGCGTAGGCGAGTTCGGCGATGAACACCACGCGCGGCGCGGTGCCGGCATCGTTGGCAGGCTCCGTGGCCTCGGTCTTGATCGCGAGCACGATCTCGAACACCGCCTGGTCCTGCTGCAGGCGGTTGGCCTGCACGTCGATATTGACCGAGATCTGCGGGTTCGAACGCAAGGTCGCAAAGATCTCGGCGCCCGCCGGGACCTCGAAGGAGAGGTCCTTGGTGTATTGCAGGTTCATCGTCAGCGGCAGCGCCGGTGGGGCTGCGGCGGCGTTGGCGGTCTCGGACATCAGGATCTCCCGAAAAGGCGGACTTGGATGTGAAGGGCGGCGGTGTAAAGCTCGGCGGCGAGGGGGTTCGGCTTCGGACCGCGCGGGTAGCATGCCGCGTGCGGCGAGGCCAGCAGCCGGACCATACACGCCTGGCGGGAGGCGGCGGGGCTAATCCGGGTCGATCATGGACGCCGCCGCGATCGACGCCGCAACTGTTGTCTCGCGTATTGTCTCGCGTGTTGTCTCCCGGGGGGTGAAGGCCTATCTCAAAGCCACCGGCGCCGCTTGTACAGGCTGTCACGGGAGCAGAGTGGGCACGATCATGGATTTCACGGCAGGCCATTTTCCGGTCGACCTCGTGCTGCTGGGCCTGATCGCGGCGTTCCTCGTGGTGCGCCTGCGCGGCATCCTGGGCAAGCAGACCGGCCTGCAGCGGCCGCCGGTCGGGCAGACGGCGCCGGGGATGCCGGGCCGCAAGCCGTCCGCTCCCGTGATCGATGGCCGCGCCGAGCCCGCCGCCGCCGCGGAGCGTCCGCTGCCGGACCCGACCGGCCCGGTCGGGCTCCGGCTGGCCCGGATCCGCGAGCGCGACCGCAGCTTCGACGTAGCCTCCTTCATCCGCGGCGCCGAGGGCGCCTTCCGCAAGATCGTGCAGGCCTTCGCCGAGGGCGACCGCACCACCTTGCGGGCCAACCTGACCGAGAGCGCGTTCAATGCCTTCGACGCCGCGATCAGCGCCCGCGAGCAGGCGGGCGAGACGCAACGCGCCGAGGTCCGCACCATCCTGCATGCCGACGTCGTCGATGCCGCGCTGAACGAGCGCGCCGGGCTCTGGCTGGCATCGATCGATGTGAAGTTCGTCTCGGACCAGATCAGCCTGGTGCTCGGCCGCGACGGCCAGCCGGTCTCGGGCGCCGACGCCACCACGGAACTGGCTGACCTGTGGACCTTCGAGCGCCTGCTCGACGCCGCCGGGAGCGCCGCCGGACCCAACTGGCGCCTCGCCAACGCACGCAGCGCCTGACCCGGATGGCTTTGGCGGCCCGGCTGCATGGCCGGTAGCACGGCGTGGCGGCGCGGGGTACTCGGGCGTTGCGTGCCCGTCCTGCGCGCAATCCTGTTCACCGGCGCGGTCGCCGGCTGCGTGGAACAACCGCATCGTCCTCCGGAGATATCGCTGCGTGCGGTCGCCTACGACAGCCTGCCGGGATGGCACACGGACCGGCTGGAGACCATGCTGCCGGTGCTGCTCGACCAGTGCCACCGGCTTGCCCTGCTGCCGCCGGAGACCTCACTCGGAGGCGCCGGGCCCGCCGCCACGGCCGGCGGCAAGGCGGGTGACTGGGCCGGCTTCTGCCAGGCCGTCCAGACCGTTCCGGGCAACGACGCGGCGGCGCTGCGCCAGGTCATCGTCGCCTGGCTGCAGCCGTATGCGGTCGGCGATGCGGGGCAGGAGGCCGCCCTGTTCACCGGGTATTTCGAGCCGGAATACAAGGGTGCGCTGACGCGGGACGCGACCCATCGGGTGCCGGTCTATCGCCGGCCGCCGGATCTCATCACCGTGCATGACGCGCACGGTGCCGCGGTCACCGGGCGGGTGCAGGACGGCCATGTGGTGCCGTATTCGACCCGGGCCCAGATCGATCATGGCGCGCTGGACGGACGCGGCCTCGAGATCCTCTGGCTCACCGATCCGGTGGACCTGTTCTTCCTGCAGGTGCAGGGCTCCGGTCGCGTGCGCCTGCCGAGCGGCCAGATCGTGCGGCTCGGCTATGCGGGCCGGAACGGCGACCCGTACACGCCGCTCGGCCGGATGCTGCTCGAGCGCGGCGCCTTGCCGCCGGACGGCATCAGCATGCAGACGATCCGCGCGTGGCTCGCGGCCCACCCCGAGCAGGCGCAGGCGGTCATGGAGGCGAACGCGAACTACGTCTTCTTCCGCGTGATGGACGATCTGCGGCCGGACCAGGGACCGCCAGGCGCGCTCGGCCTCGATCTCATGCCGCTGCGCTCGGCCGCGATCGACCGCAATTTCCTGCCGCTCGGCGCGCCGCTCTGGATCGACAGCGCGACCCCATCGGGCACGAAGCTGCAGCGGCTGCTGCTCGCACAGGATCTTGGCACCGACATCACCGGGCCGGCTCGCGCTGATGTGTTCTTTGGCTGGGGCGAGGACGCGGCGATAGAGGCCGGCAGCATGCATGCGAGCGGCAGCCTCGTCGCCCTGCTGCCGCGTCCGCCGGCGCTCCCCGAAACGAGGCATCCTTAGCGCAACGAGTGAAGGCCAAGGGCTTCGCCCCCTCGATCCGCTTCGCGGCTCAAGCCCATAAAAGGCGCGCCTTTGAAATCCTTGTTCAAGAATCGGGGTCTGGGGCCTGAGGCCCCAGCGGGACCAGGGCAGCGCCCTGGCCTTGCTTTTTCAGCACCTCGCCAGTGCGAAATCGGCGGCGTGGACGCGCTGGCTACTGGCGGCGTCGTCGTCCTGGCGGCGATACTCCGGGCATGAGTCCGAGTCTGCTGGTCCGCCCCGAGTCGCATACGCCCAAGGCCGCCACGTTGCGGATGGACCAGTCCATCAAGCGGATCGCCGCACGGACGCTACGCTATGGGGTCGGACGGCACACCCTCTATCGCGGCGACTGCCTGCGGGTGATGCGCTCCCTGCCGGAAGGCCAGGTCGATGTCGTGGTGACCTCGCCGCCGTACAACCTCGGGTTGAACTACGGCACCTATCAGGACCAGCGCGACGAGGGCGACTATCTCGACTGGATGGTGGCCTGCGCCACCGAGGTCAGGCGGACGATGGCGCCTGGCGCGTCGTTCTTTCTCAACATCACCGGCTCGAGTTCGCGGCCCTGGCTGCCGTTCGAGCTGATGGTGCGGCTGCGCGGCCTGTTCGAGCTGCAGAACCACATCACCTGGGTGAAGTCGATCTCGGTCGGCGAGGACAGCCTCGGCCACTTCAAGCCGGTCCGCTCCGAGCGCTTCCTGCACCGCAACCACGAGCACATCTTCCACCTGACGCGCAGCGGCAACGTGCCGATCAAGCGTCTCGCGGTCGGCGTGCCCTACAAGGACAAGAGCAACATCGCCCGCCGCAACCACCAGCAGGACCTGCGCTGCCGCGGCGATACCTGGTTCATCCCGTACTCGACCGTGCAGGCGCGGGCACAGAAGTTCAACCATCCGGCCGCGTTTCCGGTGCTGCTGCCACGCATGTGCATCCGCCTGCATGGCAAGGCCGCCCCGGTGGTGCTCGACCCGTTCATGGGCAGCGGCACCAGCCTGATCGCGGCCGAGGAGGAAGGCGGCCGTGGCATCGGCATCGATTGCGACGCCGCCTATGTCGCGATCGCACGGAGCCGGCTGCTGTCGAGCTTTCGCGCTGCCCAGGCCGCCTGACCAGACACGCGCGATAGGACACCCCGACTTGGGAGTATCCGTCACCTATTGGCGGATTCTGCCGCCTCGGGCCGGCACCGCCCCGGACTGAACGGCTGTTTCTCGCCATTTGAGATTGGCACAGTATCTGCTGTATCCCCCTCGACTGGCTGTGAGCGACCGGATCCGGAATGTACCTGCCGCCTGACTCCCCGATGCCGAACCGGACGGTCTTGATCCGCAACCTGTCCGGCGCGCTGCTGCTGACCTCCTGCGCGCCGCTCTGCCTTGCCTCCTGCGCCGTCGGGCCGGATTATCATCGGCCGGCGGTGGCGCCGGTCTCGCGCTACACCGAGGCGCCGCTGCCGACGGCGACCCGGTCCGAGCCGGTGCCGGGCGGCATCAGCCAGGCCTACGCACCCGGCCGCGACATCCCGGGCGAGTGGTGGGCGCTGTTCCGATCGCCCGCGATCACCGCCCTGGTGCGCGCGGCGCTGGCGCAGAACCCGAATGTCGAGGCGGCGCGGGCGACCTTGCGCCAGGCGCAGGAACTCCGGCTGCAGCAGGAAGGCACGCTGTTCCCCAACATCTCGGGTCTGCTCAACCATGCCAGGCAGGAGGAGCCGCTGACCTACGAAGGGCAGCACACGCCGTCGCTGCTGTTCAGCGACGTCGATGCGCAGCTCAACCTGTCCTACACGATCGACGTGTGGGGCGGCCTGCGCCGGGCGGTGGAGGCGGCGGGCGCGCATGTTGCGTTCGAGCGCTACGAGCTGGAGGCGACCGACCTCGCTCTGTCCGCCGGCGTCGCCACCAGCGCCATCACCGCCGCCTCGCTGGCCGGGCAGATCAAGGTGCAGCAGGACCTGATCGGCTTCGAGCAGCGCCAGCTGCAGACGGTGCGCCGGCAGTTCGAGCTCGGCGGCGCCACCGGCACCGACGTCGCCACCCAGGAGGCGCAGGTCGCGACCGCGCAGACCGTGCTGGTGCCGCTGCTAACGCAGCTGGCGCAGACCCGCGACCAGCTTGCCGCCTATCTCGGGCGCGCGCCCTCGGAGGTGCGGGTCCCGGCGCTGGATCTCGATGCCATCACCCTGCCGGACACACTGCCGGTCAGCGTGCCGTCGGCGCTGCTCGACCAGCGGCCGGACATCCGCGCCGCCGAAGCGACATTGCAGCAGAACAGCGCCAATCTCGGGGTGGCGATCGCCAACCGGTTGCCGCAGGTCACGCTGACCGCGAGCGTCGGTTCGGAATCGCCCGATTTCCACCAGCTGTTCTCGCCGACCAACGGGCTGTGGTCGCTGGTCAACCAGGCGGCGCAGCCGATCTTCGATGCCGGCCAGCTGCTGCACGCCCAGCGCGCCCAGCGCGCGGCGCTGGACAGCGCCGCGGCCGCCTGGCGCAACACCGTGGTCACCGCCTACCAGAACGTGGCCGACGTGTTGGTGGCGCTGCAGAACGACGCCGTCTCGCTGCGCGCCTCGGTCGATGCCGAGCGGGCCTCGGCGCGCAGCCTGTCGCTGGCCAGCCTGCAATACAAGCTCGGCGGCGTGTCGTATCTCTCGGTGCTGACGGCGCAGCAGAGCTACCAGAATGCCAGCCTCGGCCTGCTGCGCGCGCGCGCATTGCGCTACACCGACAGCATTGCGTTGTTCCAGGCCCTGGGTGGCGGCTGGTGGCACCGCGACGACGTGCCGCCGCCGCCGCCCGGACTGCTGAGCTCGCCGCTGCCATGACGCGGACCGGACTTGTTGTTGCACTCTGGAAAGGCCCGATGCGCCCATGCTGAGGAAGCTGCTCTATTGCCTGCCGCTCATCCTGCTGCTGGCCGGAGGTGCGCTCTATTGGCAGCGGCACGGGCTGGCCAGCAGCCGGCCGACCTCTGCCCAGGCGGGCGCCGGCGCCGAGGCCGCGCAGACGGTGTCGGCGACCGTGGTGACGCCGCTGTTGTGGCGGACGCAGCTGCGCGCGACCGGCGAGGTCCGCGCGGTGCAGGGCGCCGACATGTCCGCCGAGGTCAGCGGCATCGTGGACAGCATCTCGTTCAATTCGGGCCAGGATGTCGGCGCCGGCAGCGTGCTGCTGCGGCTGCGCGCCAATGACGACGAGGCGCACCTCGCGCAGCTCCAGGCGGCGGCCGACCTCGCCGCCGCCAACCTCGCCCGCGACCGCCGCCAGTTCGACGCGCAGGCGATCAGCCGCGCGACCCTGGATGCGGACGAGAGCACGCTGCGGTCCGACCAGGCGCAGGTGACGGGGTTCCGGGCGGTCATGGTCGAGAAGATCGTGCGGGCACCATTCGCCGGGCGAATCGGCGTGCGTCTGGTCGATGTCGGACAATATCTCACCGCGGGAACCCCGATCGTGACCCTGCAGGCGCTCGACCCGATCTATGTCGATTTCAACATCCAGCAGCAGGCGCTGTCGCAATTGCAGCCGGGGCAGCTGGCGGACGTGCATGTCGATGCCTGGCCGGGGCGGGTGTTCCAGGCGCGGATCGGCTCGATCAACAGCCGGGTGGACAGCGCCAGCCGCATGGTGATGGTCCGCGCGCAGCTCGACAACCACGACCATGCGCTGCTGCCGGGGATGTTCGCGGTGGTCGGGATCGAGACCGGCGCGCCGCGCACGCTGCTGACGCTGCCGCAGGCGGCGATCAGCTACAATCCGTATGGCGACTTCGTGTACGTGCTGCGGCCGGTCGCGCATCAGGCGGACGGGCGCGACCGCTTCGCCGGCCGGTTCACCGTGCAGACGCGGGTGGTGCAGACCGGCGCCACCCGCGGCGACCAGGTCGCGATCCTGGGCGGCTTGCAGCCGGGCGAGATCGTGGTGACCGCCGGCCAGGTCAAGCTGCGAGACGGGATTTTCGCGGTGGTCAACAACCTCGTGCAGCCGGGCGATCAGGCCCAGCCGCAGCCGGTGGATGAGTGACCGCCGTGCCGCGGAAAACCGGGAGCTGAGCCGATGCATCTGACGGAACTGTTCATCCGCCGGCCGGTGCTGGCCTGCGTGATCTCGGCGCTGGTGCTGGTATTCGGCCTGCGTGCCGTGCAGGCGCTGCCGGTGATGCAGTTCCCGCATACGGTCTCCGGCACGATCGAGATCCAGACCTCGGACTATGGTGCCGACCCGGCGACCATCGCGGGCTTCATCACCACGCCGCTGGAGAGCGCGATCGCGCAGACCCAGGGCATCGATTACATGACGTCGTCGAGCACCACCAGCCTGAGCGACATCACCATCCACCTGCTGCTGAACTACGACCCGACGCGCGCACTTGCCGAGGTGCAGTCCTATGTCAGCTCGGTGACGTCGCAGTTGCCGCAGGGGGTGCAGGCGTCCTCGATCACGCTCTACTCGGGTGGAAACGAAGTGCTGGATCTCGGCGTCAGCAGCGACGTCCTCAACCCGGCGCAGGTCGCGGACTACGTACACCGCCTGGTGGCGCCAAGGCTGCAGTCGGTCGCCGGCGTGCAACAGGTCGATGTCGAGGGGGGGCCGAGCATCGTCATGCGGGCCTGGCTCGACCCGCAGAAGCTCGCTTCCTACGGCCTCACCGGTCTCGATGTACAGAATGCACTGATAGCCAACAACTTCGTGTCCGGCGCCGGCCAGACCCTCGGCGGCATGACCCAGGTTGTCCTCGACATCAATTCCGGGCTGCACAGCGTCGATCAGTTCCGCAACCTCGTGGTGCGCCAGAAAGGCAATCGCATCATCCGGCTGGGCGACGTGGCGCGCGTCGCGTTCGGCTCCGATCCGGATAATTTCGAGGTGATCGCCAACGGCCACCAGGGCATCTATATCGGGATCAGGCCCACGCCATCGGCCAATGCCCTTTCCCTGGCCACCGCGGTGCGCGCGCGTATTGCCGAGATCCAGGCGCAGATGCCACCGGCGATCAAGCTCGAGATCCTGCACGATTCCGGCGAATACATCCGCAGCTCGGTGCACGAGGTGGTGGTGACGCTGGCCGAAGCCCTGCTGATCGTCTCGCTGGTGGTGTTCGCGTTCCTCGGCTCGCCGCGCTCGGTGCTGATCCCTGTGGTGACGATCCCGCTGTCGCTGATCGGCACCTTTGCGATGATGGCGCTGATGGGGTTCTCCATCAACCTGCTCACCCTGCTGGCGCTGGTGCTGGCCACCGGGCTGGTGGTGGACGATGCGATCATCGTGGTCGAGAACGTGAACCGCCATATCGCCGGCGGCATGAAGCCACTGGCCGCGGCGGTGCTGGCGTCGCGCGAGCTGGCCCTGCCGATCGTGGCGATGACGGCGGTGCTGATCGCCGCCTACGTCCCGGTCGGCCTGCAGGGTGGCCTGACCGGGGCGTTGTTCACCGAGTTCGCCTTCACGCTGGCGGGCTCGGTCACCGTCTCGGCACTGCTGGCGCTGACGCTGTCACCGATGATGTGCTCGCGGCTTCTCAGACCGCGGGGCACCGGCGCCGGCGACAGGATGCAGGCGATGGCGGAGGCGGGCCTGGCGCGCATACAGGGCGTCTACATGGCCATGCTGCGGGTCTCGCTGAACCTGCGCCCGTTGGTGCTGGCCTTCGGGTGCGCCGTGCTGGTCAGTATCTGGTTCCTGTACACCGGCTCGAAGGCCGAGCTGTCGCCGCCCGAGGACCAGGGGATCATGCGTATCAGCGGGCAGGTCGGCGCGAACGCGACGCTTGACCAGATGGAGCTCTACAACAAGCAGATCACCGACATCCTGGCCGGCCCGGCGGAAGGCCGCGGGTTCTGGCACACGATGCAGCCACCCGCCTACGATGACGGTCTGGTGCTGAAGCCCTGGGCGCAGCGCCACCGCAGCACGGCGACCGTAGCGGCAGAGGTTCAGCAGGCGCTGGCACACGTGGCGGGCTCGGAGATGGCGGTCTTTGTGCCCCCTTACCTGCCGGGTTCCCAGGGCCTGCCAGTCGGTGTCGTGATCGAGGGCACCGGTGATGTTGAAGCTCTCAACACGGTCTCCGACGCCTTCCTGGCGCGAGTGCGCTCCAGTGGGCTGTTCGCCTATGCCGAGAAGGACCTCAAGATCGACCAGCCTCAGGCGACGATCGTGATCGACCGCGACAAGCTGTCGACGCTGGGGATCAGCATGAGCGATGTCGGCAACACGCTGAACGCCCTGCTCGGCGACAACTATGCCGGCTTCTTCTCCAGCGGCCAGCGCTCCTACAAGGTCGAGCCGCTGGTCGGGCGGAAATTCCGGCTGAACCCGTCGCAGATCCTGGACTATCCGATCGCCGTGGTGAACGGTATCTCGGTGCCGCTCTCCTCGGTCGCCAGCATCCGGACCTCGGTGGCGCCGGAATCCATCGCCCACTTCCAGCAGCTCGACGCGACCACGGTGAGTGCAGTGCCGATGCCCGGCGTGACGCAGGCTGAGGCCTATGCCTACCTGCAGAAGCTCTCGCGCGAGACGCTGCCGAGTGGCTACGGCATCGACACCGTCGGGCCGCTGCGGCAGTTCGTGCAGGAGAGCGGCGGCTTTGCCACCACCTTCGCGCTCGCCATCGTGGTCACCTACCTGGCCCTGGCGGCCTTGTTCGAAAGCTTCCGCGACCCGCTGATCATCCTGGTCTCGGTGCCGATGTCGATCGCCGGCGCCCTGCTGTTCGTCTGGCTCGGCGTCGGCGGCGCCAGCCTCAACCTGTTCACCGAGGTCGGGCTGGTGACGCTGATGGGGCTGATCAGCAAGCACGGCATCCTGATCGTCGAGGTCGCCAACGAGCAGCAGGCCCTGGGCCTGTCCAAGCGCGAGGCGATCGAGCGTGCCTGCCTGCTGCGTCTGCGTCCGATCCTGATGACCACGGCGGCAATGGTGCTGGGCGTGCTGCCGCTGGTGTTCGCGACCGGCGCGGGGGCGGCGTCACGCTACGTCATGGGGCTGGTGATCGCGTCGGGTCTGTCGATCGGCACGCTGTTCACCTTGTTCGTGCTGCCGGCGGTGTACATGCTGATCGCCGGCCGGCACGGCTCGCGCCAGCACGCTCCAGGGCGACCGGCGCGTGAGCATGCCCTCGAACTGAGCTGAGAGAGGCTCAGGCCTTGAGGTCGTCCGGGACCCTGCCGCCATTCTCGCCGAGCTTGGTCATGACCGCCTTGTGCAGCCAGATGTTCATCGAGGCGGAGTCGCTGGTGTCGCCGGCATAGCTCAGCTCGTGCGCCAGATCGGTGCGCGACTTGAGGCTGCTGTCGAGATCGAGCAGCTTCAACAGGTCCACGATCGAGGTCTGCCAGTGCAGCGCCTCGGGGTTCTTCGACGCCATCCCGGTCAGCACGGCGGCGACGTCGACCGGGGGCGCCGGCGCGGTCGCGGCGACCGGCGAGGCGGTCGTGGGAGCGGCGGGAACGCCATCCGGGACCGCGGCCGGCGCGACCGCGCTTGGCACGGGAGCGGCAGCGGGGGCGCTGTCGGACGAGGCGGACGGCGCGGATGGCGCCGGCGCCGCGGCCGGATGGCTGAAGATCTTGGACATGATCGAGCCGAAAATGCTCATGGTCGCGGCCTCTCCCGTGTTGGTGGCAGCCGGTTTCGCCGGCCGCCCTGTCGTTACGAGACGGATGGCGGCAAGGTTGCCTCGGAGCGGGTCGCCAGCAGGCGTTCGCACAGCAGCGCACCGGCCAGCGAGAACGGCAGCACCAGCAGCAGGTTGTAGCGCGGCTGGTTGACCGCGACGACGGCATTGAATGCCAGCAGGAACCAGGCAGGCAGACTCAGCAGCAGCACGGGCCAGTCGCGCCGACGCCAAGCCCGCGTGGTCGCCCAGAGGCTGACCGGCGCCAGCAGCACGCCCCACCAGTGATCGACATACATCCCGCGCAACGCCAGCGGGATCGATACCAGCAGGTGGCGGAGCGGCTCGGCCAGCAGGTAGTGGTGCACGAGGTAGGCCATGTGGTGCGGCCAGCCGCCGGCGGCGTCGAGTGTGCGCTGCATCAGCGGGCCGTTGCCGATCGAATAGAAGCTGTCGGGATGCTCGTCCCAGCCGAAGCGGTCGCAGGCCTGGCGTCCGGCGATCAGGCGGCCGAGGCCGGAGCCGTCCGGCAGCCAGCAGACGAAGCTCAGCCCGTACTCGCGCGGGGTCATGGCGTCGAAGGCGATGCGCTGCACCAGCGTGTGCGACGCATAGCCGAAACTGAGCGCCGCGCGATGCAGCTCGACCGCGTTGCGCGCGATCCACGGCAGCACCGGCAGCGCGGTGCCGGCGACGAACCCGGCGAGACTCCCGGCAAGCCGGTGCCGGACCCGTGCAAGCCGGAGCAACGGGACGATCCCGCAGACCACCGACGCGCAGACCACCGAGGCATAGAACAGGTAGAGGAAGGCAGGCCGGCTGAGGATGGCGAGACCCAGCATGCAGCCGCTGGCGGCCCACCAGCGCCAGCGGGTCGCGCGAGGACGCTGCACGGCCTCGGCGGCCAGCGTGCAGGCGGCCGCCGACAGCACCAGGCTCAGCGTCTCGGTCATCAGCGTGTTGACCGAGAGCAGCAGCAGCGGCGCCGCGAGCAGGCCGATGGCAAGCCCGATCCACCCGGCGCGGCGCGAGCCGGCGGCGTGCGCGATCGCGATCCAGAGCATCCAGTAGAAGCCCGCCAGCATGGCGAACTGCAGGCTGCGTATCACCGGTGCCCGGCTTGGACAGGCGGGATTGCGGCCGGCGGTGGCCTCGACGCAGGCAATCCCGGCGCGCAGGCCGGGATCGAGGGTTGCGGTGGCGGCGAGCAGCGCTGGGTAGAGCGGGCTGAAGCGCATGCCGGGCGGCCGGATCGTCTCCGGGCCGCCGCCGGCATAGGAGAAGCCGTCGGTGAAGGTGCCGTGCCGGCGCAGGTCGTAGGCGATGCCGAGATAGAAGCGCTGGTCATAGCTCGACAGCGCCGTCACCGCCGCGCGTGGCCAGAGCAGCGACAGCACCGCCAGGATTGCAAGCAAGGCGAGAGCAGGCTGGGCAGGAACAGGCTGACGCACGCGACCGTCTGTAGGGCGCGCGCCGACGATGGTCCACCCCGGCCCGGCTTTGCGCAGGCGGGCCCGCGTGAGAGCATACGACGGCGGATACCGGGCGAACAGGAGACGGCATTTTTCATGGCGCGGAGCCTCAAGGAGAGCGAGCGCCAGCTCTGGGATGCAGTGACCCAGGAGATCAGGCCGCTCAAGGGCCGTGCGCCGCCACCAAAGCCGGCGCCCGAGGCGCCCCCGCCGACGCCGGAGCCTGCACCCGCGCCGGTTGCAGCACCGGCAGCCAACGCCCGCAAGCCGCGCCCGCGCACGGTGGCAATCACGCAGATGGTCGAGGTTGGCCGACGCCAGCCTGGCCTCGACGATACCAGCTGGCGTCACCTGTCCAACGGCCGGCTGCGCGCCGAGCGGACGCTCGACCTGCATGGCCGCACCGCGCAGGCGGCCTTTATCGCCCTGCACGGCTTCCTGCTGCGGGCCCAGGCAGACCGGCTGCGCTGCGTCGAGATCATCACCGGCGTCGGCTCCGGCCAGGAGGGCGGGATCCTGCGGCGCGAGCTGCCGTTCTGGCTCAGCCGGCAGGATCTGCGCCACCTGGTGCTGGCCGCGGTGCATCCGCATCCGGGCAACCCCGGCTCGGTGCGCGTGTTGCTCCGGCGGCGGGTGAGCAAGGGCTGCCCGGCTTGAGATTGAGAGACGCCTCGACGATGGTTCACACGCTGCGGATGATCCTCGGCGACCAGCTCTCCGATGCCATCACCTCCCTCGACGGCCTCGATCCGGCGCATGACCGGGTTCTGATGGCCGAAGTGCGCGACGAGTGCACCTATGTCAGGCACCACAAGAAGAAGATCGTGCTGGTGTTGTCGGCGATGCGCCACTTTGCCGACCGGTTGCGCGCGCGCGGCGTGGGCGTCGATTACGTGGAACTGGATGACCCCGACAACACGCACGCGCTGCGCGGCGAGATGCTCCGCGCCGCGCGGCGCCTGCGGCCGCGGCGCATCGTCGTCACCGAGGCCGGCGAGTGGCGGCTGATGCAGGACATGGCCGGGTGGCAGGAGGCGGCCGGTGTTGCTGTCGAGATCGCTCCCGACACGCGCTTCCTCTGTTCGCACGGCCAGTTCCGGCACTGGGCAGAGAACCGGCGCGAGCTGCGCATGGAATTCTTCTACCGCGAGATGCGCCGCCGTCACGACGTGCTGATGGACGGCGACGCTCCGGTCGGCGGACGCTGGAACTTCGATACGGAGAACCGCAAGCGCATGCCGGCCGGCACGCAGCCGCCGCTGCCGCCGCGGTTCGCGCCGGATGCGACCACGGCGGCAGTGCTGGCCCTCGTCGAGCGCGAGTTCGGCGCGCATTTCGGCGTCACCGCGCATTTCGATCTGCCGGTGACGCACGAGCAGGCGATGGAGGCGCTCGATCATTTCGTGTCCGACCGGCTCGCATCATTCGGCGACTGGCAGGATTTCATGCGCACCGGCGATCCGGTGCTGTTCCATGCCCTGATCTCGACCTCGCTGAATTGCGGCCTGCTCGATCCGCTGGTGGCGTGCCGCGCCGCCGAGCGGGCCTGGCGCGAGGGCAGCGCGCCGCTCAATGCGGTCGAGGGGTTCATCCGGCAGATCCTGGGCTGGCGCGAATACGTGCGCGGCATCTACTGGCTGCGCATGCCTGGTTACGGCCACGAGAACGCTCTCGGCGCGCGTCGGGCGCTGCCCTGGTTCTACTGGTCGGCCGAGACGCCGATGAACTGCATGGCGCAGGCGATCGGCGATACCCGCGAGAATGCCTACGCCCATCACATCCAGCGCCTGATGATCACCGGCAACTTCGCGCTGCTGGCGGGTCTCGACCCGGACCAGGTCGATGAGTGGTACATGGTCGTCTACGCGGATGCGTACCAGTGGGTCGAGATGCCGAACGTGCGCGGCATGGCACTGTTCGCCGATGGCGGGGTGATGGGATCCAAGCCCTATGCGGCGTCGGGCGCCTATATCAACCGCATGAGCGACTATTGCGGCAACTGTGCCTACGACGTGAAGCGTGCCACCGGCGATGGCGCCTGCCCGTTCAACTTCCTCTACTGGGACTTCATCGCACGCCACGAGCGGCGGCTCGGCGCGAACCCGCGCATGGCGATGCCGGTGCGGACATTGTCGCGCATGGCGCCCGCGCGCGTCGCGGCCATGCGGGCGCAGGCGGGGCGGTTCCTGGACGGGCTGAACCCGGAACCTCCCGCCATCGTTGCAACCGCATCATCCTGAGGAGTGTTGTTGATGTTGCTGGTCCGAATTTCCGTTGCCGCGGCGCTTGGGGTCGCTCTGCTGGCGCCGTCGGCGCGCGCGGCCTCGCCGACCGACGAGGCGTTCGTCGCCAAGGTCAGCCAGGGCGGCATGTTCGAGGTCAAGCTGGGCCAGGTCGCCGCCGACCAGGGCTCGACCCAGGACCTCAGGGACCAGGGCAACACCGAGATGCACGACCACACGCTGGTCGGCGACAAGCTGAAGTCGCTTGCCAACGGCATCGGCATCACCTTCCCGAACACGCTCAAGGCGCAGTTCCAGGACCGGCTCGACCGGCTCCGCGCCCTGTCGGGTCGCGCCTTCGACAGCGGCTACCTGCGGGCGATGGAAGACATCCACGCCAAGGACGGCGCCGCTTTCGCCGCCGAGGCGCGCAACGGTTCGGATCCGAAGCTGCGCGCCTTTGCCGCGGAGACGCATCGCATCGTCGAGCGGCACGTCGGCGAGTTGAAGGCGATCGGCCCGGCGCGCGACTGAGAGCCTCTCCGATCTCGCTCAGCGTAGCGCATTCTCGGACACGCTCTGAGCTTCGCAGCCTGTCCGCGGGCCAGAGGCCGCTCGCCGATGGCGGCCGCCCTGCCGGAACGGCTCCAGCGCGGGCGCACCCGCGCCGGATCGTTGTTGTCGGACGATGGTGCTGATCAGGCTCGCGGGTACCTCAGGCTGGCAACATCGCGCCGGATCGTTGTTGTCGGACGATGGTGCTGATCAGAGGGCCCGGAACTGCGCCTGGTTCAAGGCATGCAGCTGGATCAGCGAGAAGTCCATCGCCTGCGGGTAGGTGAACCCGCCGAGCTGTGTCGTGCTCAGGCTGGCAACATCCGCCGTGCTCAGCGCGCCGATCTGGGCGCTGGTCATGAACGGCACCTGCGCCGTCGTCAGTGCGCTGAGCTCAGTCGTGGTCAGCGCCGCCACCTGCAACGTGGACATCGCCGTGATGCTGGCGCTGCCCAGGGCGGCGACTTCCGCAGTGGTCAGGACCGCCACCGCCTTGGTTCCCAGAGCAGAGAACTGCGCCGATGTCAGCGCGTCGACGGTCGTCGCGGACATGGCGGCGACCTGCGCCGAACCCAGGCTGGCGATCTGCGGTGCGGCCAGGAAGCCGATCTGCGCCGGTGTCAGGCCTGCGGCGTCTGCGGTGGTCAGGGCTGCGGCCTGTGGCCCGGAGAGTGCGGCGAACTGCTTGCTGCCGAGGCCTGCGACCTGGTCGGTGGTGAGGGTGGCGATCTGGGTTGTGGTGAGCGCATTGAGCTGCGGCACGGTGAGGCTGAGCAGCTGGTTGACGCCGAGGGCCTGGACCTGGGCGGTGGAGAGCGAGGCGAGCTGGGCGGTGGTCAGGTAGGGGATCTGGTTGTTGACGAAGCCGGCGAGTTCGGCGGGCGCGAGGCCGGCGAGGGCGGCGACGCTCAGGCCCGGCACCTGGTTCTGTTCGAGGGCCTCGACGCTGGTGGTGGCCATGGCGGCGAGCTGGGCGGAGCTGAGGCCGGCGAGCGCGGTGCTGGAGAGCACGTAGGCCTGCAGGGTGGTGATCGCGCCGATGTCGGGCAGGGTCATCGCTGCGAGCTGCGGCTTGGTGAGCGCCGCGACCTGGCTCTGCGACAGCGCCTGGATCGAGGCGGTGCCGAGCGAGACGATCTGGGCTGTGGTGAGGGCGGCGATGTCGGCCGGGCTCAGGCCGGGATACTGGCCGGTGCCGAGGTCGGCGAGTTCGGCGGTGGTCAGGGCGGCGAGCTGGCCGGTGCCGAGGCCCGCGATCTGGGTGTTGGTCAGGCTGGCCCACTCGGCGGTGGTGAGGCCGGCCAGCGCGGCGGTGGTCAGGGCGGCGACCTGGGCCGAGGTCAGGCTCGGCAGGGCGGTGGCGATGGCGGCGATCTGCGCGGAGCCGAGGCTGGCGAGGGCGGTGTTCGAGAGGCCGGTGATTCTGGTGGCGGCGATGCTGGCGATGTCGGCGGTGGTGACGGCGGCGAGCTGGCTGCCGGAGAAGGCGCCGAGCTGGCTCGCGGTGAGGGTGCCGACCTGCTGCGCGGTCAGGACCGCAACCTCGGCTGTGGAGAGCGCGTGCAACTCGGCCGCGGTGATGCCGAGGATCTCGCCCGAGGTGATGGCGGCGACCTGCGCGGTCGACAGGTTGGCGATCTGCGCCGCCGTCAGGGCGGGGAACTGGCCTGCGGCGTAGGCGGTGAGGCCTGCGATCTCGGCGGTGCTGATACCGGCAAAAGCTGCAGTAGTGATGGCGGCGATCTGGGCGTTCGAGAGCGCGCCGAGCGCGGTCGAGGTCATCGCGGCGATCTGCGCCGAGTTCAGCGCGGATATCGCGGCGAGCGAGAGCGACGTCGCCTGGTAGGTGCCGAGCCCCGCCATGTCGGCCAGGGTGAGGGCTGCGGCCTGCCGGGCGGTGAAGGCGGCGAACTGCTTGCCCTCGAGGCCTGCGACCTGGTCGGTGGTGAGGGCCGCGATCTGCGTCGTGGTCAGCGCATTGAGCTGCGGCACGGTGAGGGTGAGCAGCTGGTTGACGCCGAGGGCCTGGATCTGGGCGGTGGAGAGCGAGGCGATCTGCGCCGCGGTCATGTAGGGGATCTGGTTGTTGACGAAGCCGGCGAGTTCGGCGGGCGCGAGCCCTGCAAGTGCCGCGGTGGTCAGGCCCGGTACCTGGTTCTGTTCGAGTGCCTCGACGCTGGCGGACGACATCGCGGCGAGCTGGGCCGATGTCAGCCCGCACAGCGCAGTGCTGGAGATCGTATAGGCCTGCAGGCTGGAGATCGCGCCCATGTCCGCCAGGCTCACGGCGGCGAACTGTGCCGCGGTCAGCGCGTCGATCTGGCTCTGCGACAGGCTTGCAATGTCGGTCGTTGTCAAAGCCGCGATGACAGAGATCGGCTGGGTCGAGATTGCGGCCGGCGTCAGATCAGAAAACGACATGGAACATGGTCCCCAGACGGGCTGCGCACAGGCGCGCTGCGATGGAGACCAATATTCAGCAAAATATCTTATAAAAGATGAACGGGCAGAGCGCGTCGAACGGCGCCTGCGAACCGCGTCGTCTCAGCGCTGCCCGAAGCCGGCCGGCGCGAACAGGTCCTGCAGGCCCTGCGGCTGCGATCGCAGGTATTGCGGGGGCGCCGGGACCTGGCCACCCAGCTTCGCTGCCGCGTGCCAGGGCCAGCGCGGGTCGTAGAGGATGGCGCGGGCAATCGAGATCGCATCCGCCTCGCCCTGCGCCACGATCGCCTCCGCCTGCTCGGGCTCGGTGATCAGTCCGACCGCGATCGTCGGCAGTCCGACCTCTGCCTTGACCCGCTGCGCGTATGGCACCTGGTAGCCGGGCGCCAGCCTGATCGCCTGATCGGGCGACACCCCGCCGGTGGTGACATGGATCGCCGCACAGCCGCGCGCCTTCAATGCCTGCGACAGGGCGATGGTGCCTTCGATATCCCAGCCGTCCGGCACCCAGTCGGTTGCCGAGATGCGCATCCAGACCGGCTTGCCGGCGGGAAACGCCGCCCGCACCGCGTCGAACACCTCGATCGGAAACCGCATGCGGTTATCCAGCGAGCCGCCGTACTCGTCGGTCCGGTGGTTGGCGATCGGCGAGAGGAACTGGTGCAGCAGGTAGCCGTGCGCGCCATGGATCTCGATCCCGTCGATGCCCAGCCGGGCCGCGCGCCGCGCCGTCGCCACGAAGTCATTTCGGACACGGTCCAGCCCCTGGCGATCCAGCGCCTGCGGGGCGTGCTCGCCTTTGGCGTGCGGAACATCCGACGGGGCAACCGTCTGCCAGCCGGATGGCTCGCCGGGCGCGATCTGTGCGCCGCCCTCCCACGGCAATCGGCAGGACGCCTTGCGCCCGGCATGGCCGAGCTGCATGGCGACCACGATCGGCGAATACCAGCGGATCGCCGCCAGCACCCGTGCCAGCGCCGCCTCGTTCGCGTCCGAATACAGGCCGAGATCGCCGGGCGAGATGCGGGCCGCCGGCGAGACCGCGGTGGCTTCCAGGATCAGCATGCCAGCCCCGGACAAGGCGAGCTGGCCGAGATGGATCATGTGCCAGTCGCCGGCGCTGCCCTCGTCGGCGGAGTACTGGCACATCGGCGCGATGATGATGCGGTTGGCGAGGCGCCGCTCGCCCAGCCGTAAGGCCTCGAACAGATGGCTCACGCGGCGGTCGGGTCGAGCCAGCCGATATGACCGTCTGTGCGCCGGTAGACGACGTTGATCTCGCTGCTGGCGCTGTTGCGGAACATCAGCACGGCCTGATCGGCAAGATCGAGCCGCATCACCGCCTCGCCCACGGTGAGGCGGGCGATGTCGGTGGGCTGCTCGGCGATGATGGTGGCAAAGGCGCCCGACGCCGAGCCGTTCATCCAGGAAGCGGGCCCGGTCGCTCCGGGACGCCGCGCCGCCGGCGGCTGCTCCTCGTCCTGCCGCAACACGTATTGCCGCCCGATCTCCGGACGCCGGCGCGGCGACTGGTCGCGCGCATGCTCGTTGACCCGGCGCCGATAGCGTCGCAACCGCTTGGCGATATGCTCGGCGGCATCGTCGAAAGCGCTATGCGCGTCCGCCGCCTCGCCCTCGCCGCGCAGCAGCAGGCCGCGTGCCGCATGTACGTTGATGTCGCAGGTGAAGAAGCTGCGCGCACGCCCGAATGTCACGTTGGCCTCAAGCGCATCGTCGAAATACTTCTCGGCGATGATGTCGAGATGCGCCGTGACCCGCGACCGCAGGGCATCGGACAGGTCGATCTGCTTGCCGGCAACATTGATCTGCATGCGTGCACTCTCCCCAGCGGTTTCGGGCCCAACGGTTCCAGTTAGGGAGGGGCAGGGCTCGCGTGGGACGCCAGCTTTATAGTGGGGATTTGTCTCCCCGGCTGAGACTGGACATCAGACGGAGATTGCTTTCTCCCGTTTGCGCTGCACGGAACTTGGTATCCGCAGGGCCTCCCGATATTTGGCCACGGTTCTGCGGGCGATGTCTACGCCCTCACGCCGAAGTGCGGCCACGATCGCATCGTCCGACAGCACGCAGATGGCGTCCTCCGCGGCGATCATGCCGCGTATGCGGTGCCGCACCGCTTCCGCGCTGTGGCTCTCGCCGGTGACGCCGGCGATCGCGGTGGTGAAGAAATACTTGAGCTCGAACAGTCCGCGCGGGGTCGAGATGTATTTGTTGGCGGTGACCCGCGACACCGTGCTCTCGTGCATCTCGACCGCTTCGGCGATGTCGCGCAGGATCAGCGGGCGCAGGTGACCGACGCCGCGCAGCAGGAAGCCGTCCTGGCGACGCATCACCTCGCTGGCCACCTTCAGGATGGTCTGCGCCCGCTGCTGCAGCGACTTCACCAGCCAGTTGGCGCTGGCCAGCCGCTCGCTCAGGAACAGGCGGTCGTCGCGCCCGGCGCGCAGCGAGACCTTGGCGTGGAACGCCTCGCTGACCAGCAGTTTCGGCATGGTCTCGGGGTTGAGTTCCAGGATCCAGTCGCCGGCGAGGCCGGGCCGCATCAGCACGTCGGGCAGGATCGGCTGCGGCGCGGCGCTGTCGTGGCCGGCGCCCGGCTTGGGGTCGAGGGCGCGTATCTCGGCCACCATGTCGGCCAGGTCGTCGGCATCGACACCGCACAGCGTCTGCAGCCGCTTCAACTCGCGGCGTCCCAGCAGCTCCAGGTTGTCGAGCAGGATCGCCATCGCCGGATCGAGCCGGTTGCGCTCGGCCAGCTGAGCCGCCAGGCACTCGCGCAGGTCGCGCGCGAACAGGCCGACCGGATCGAAGCGCACCATACGCGCCCGCACCGCGGCGACCCGGGCGATCGACACGCCGAGTGCGCGGGCCAGCGCCGCATCGTCGATCGATACCCGCCCGGCCGGTTCCAGCAGGGCGATGAAGTGGGCACCGATCAGCCGGTCGACCGGATCGGCGAGACCCAGCCTGAGTTGCTCGCCGAGATGATCGCGCAGCGAACGCGGCGTGTCGGCCAGGCTGTCGATGAAGGAGGCACCGGCTTGCCCGTCGAGGCCGTTGCCGCCGGACCGGCTCCAGTCCGGACCCGGGCCCGCATCGAGGCTGCCCGCGGCGTCGTAGCCGCTCACGTCGAACTGCTCGGCATAGTCCGCATCCAGCGGCGAAGCGGCGGCGTCCGGCAGGGTCTCGGCGCCGACCAGCAGGTCGGTGGAGACCGGCTCGCTCGACACTTCCCGCAACGGCCGCTGGTCGAGGGCGGCCAGCTCGGGCGTCGTCTCGCCGCGCTCGTCACGCTCAAGTAACGGATTACGTTCGAGTTCTTCCTCGATGAAGGCGGCGACTTCGAGATTCGAGAATTGCAGCAGCTTGATGGCCTGACGCAGCTGCGGCGTCATTACCAGGGTCTGTGTGTGCCTGAGCTCCAGCCTTGGTCCAAGTGCCATGGCCGGCAGGCTACAACGAAAATCTCTCCCCGAGATAGACGCGGCGCACGTCCTCGTGGGCGACTACTTCCTCCGGCACGCCCTGCATCAGCACCTGTCCGCCATGCATGATGTAGGCGCGGTCGATGATCTCCAGCGTCTCGCGGACATTGTGGTCGGTGATCAGGACGCCGATGCCGCGATGCTTCAGATGGCTCACCAGGTCGCGTATCTCGCCGACCGCGATCGGGTCGATGCCGGCCAGCGGCTCGTCGAGCAGGATGTAGCTCGGCTGGCTGGCAAGCGCCCGGGCGATCTCCAGGCGTCGACGCTCGCCCCCCGAGAGCGCCAGCGAGGGTGAGCGCCGCAGCCGGGCGATGCCGAACTCGCGCAGCAGCTCGTCCAGCATCATCTCGCGCCGGTGCGGATCGCTCTCCACCACCTCGAGGGCGGCCATGATGTTCTGCTCGACATTGAGGCCGCGGAAGATGCTGGCCTCCTGCGGCAGGTAGCCGATGCCGAGGCGCGCCCGGCGATACATCGGCAACTGGGTGATATCGGCGCCGTCCAGGGTGATGGTGCCCTCGTCGGGCTGCACCAGGCCGACGATCATATAGAAGGTGGTGGTCTTGCCGGCGCCGTTCGGCCCGAGCAGCCCGACCGCTTCGCCGCGCTGCACGCTGATCGAGACATCCTGCACCACCGCGCGCTTGCGGTAGCTCTTGCCGACCGCCTGCGCCGACAGTCCGACCATGCCCGACGCATCGTCGGCGAGCGAGCCCAGCGGGTTCTGGCCCATCTCGTTCAAGGTGTGTCCATTCCGCTCAAGGTGTCGCCGGCCTGGACGGCGCCGGCTTGGACGCCGCCGACTTGGCTCCGGCCGGCGCGGCCGCGGCTGCGGGCTTGCTCCCGGGCGGGCTGTTATTGTCGTTCGGCACGATCAAACCCCGCACGAGCGCTCCCGGATCCTCCGTCATGGTGGCGAGGCCGGTATGCATGTTGACGATCGCGGCCGCGCCATTGAGCTGGTTCTGCCCACGGGTGATGTGGACGTTGCCGACGATCCGCGCAATGCCTGTATCGGGAACGTACACACCGCGATCCCCGGTTACAGTCTCGGTCTGCGTGCGCACCACCACGTGGCCGAAGGCGTGCACCAGCTTCAGCTTGCCGGAACTCTGGATCGGATCGTCGGCCGGGCTGCCGGGCTTGGCCAGGGCAGCACTCGCGGCAGTGGCCTTGCCTTGCGCCTTGCTCGGAGTTCCCGCCGGCGGCGGCGTGTTCGGGGCGCTGTAGCCGACCAGGATATCGCCGCGCAGGCGGCGCCCATCGTTGGTGGTTACCGAGGCGTTGCCGCGGCCGACCGACATGCGGGTCTGCGACCAGTATTCCATGACATCGCGCGCGGTCAGCAGCTGGGTGGGCGTGGTGAGGTGCAGGTCGTGCCCGGTCATCACCAGAACCGCCTGGTCGATGTCGTAGATCGCGTGGTCGCCGAACGCCTGGTCGGTCGCGGTGAAGATGTGCACGTGCCCGATCGCCTCGAGCCGGTAGATCTCGTTGGCGCCGGTGTCGTCGTTGGCCGGCCCGGAGCCGGGCTTGGCCGCGACCGGCTTGGCGGCGGCCCCGGGGGGCACCGCCTTCTTGCGGTAGTAGGCGCGCAGCCGGTCGGCGGTGACGGTGACCCCGCCGCGCACCGCCTGCGCCTCGCGATAGGCGGTGACGATCTGCGCCTTCTGGTCCCAGTCGAAGCCGCCCAGCGCGGTGACCGTGATCTGGCCGCCATGCGACAGGTCGATCGCCTGGCCCCGGGCCGGCGCGGCCTGGCTGACCAGGACGGCGAGGGCGAGCGCGAGCGGCGACAGCGTGCACTGCGCGAGACGGCGCATCACGAGTGGCCCGGGTCGGTGGTCGCAGCCGCCGGTTGCGGGCGCGCGGTATGGTCGTCATTGAGGATCATGCGTCCCGGCCCGCGGAACTGCACGATGCCATCGTGCTGCGACATCAGGTAGCCCTGCGCATCGAGCACCCCGAACGGCCCCTCGGCGTGCACCCAGTCATCCGAGACGACGATGCCGCGCCGCACGTCCACGCCCGCGGTCGGGCCGGTCATGATGGTGCCGTCGTCGCGGTAGAACATGACATGGCCCGAGAGGTCGAGCAGCTGGCTGTGCTGCATGTAAACCCCCGAGCGCGACCTGATCGCAAGCCAGGTACCGCCCTGCGACAGCATGTCGGCGATCGGACGGCTCAGGTTGACCCGCTCGGGATCGACCTGGCGCGCGGTATCCGCGGTGATCATGTACGGCCGGCCGTGCGCATCCAGGCCGCGATAGCGCGGTCCCAGCATGCTGCCGCTATCCAGCCGGACGGCGGACGCCTCGCGGTAGGCGACGCGCCCGGCGTTCAGCGACCGGTCGAGCTCCGGCCAGGCGGCGATCGACCCCAGCAGCAGCAGCGCCGCGACCGGCAGCAGCCACTTGGCCGAACGCAGCAGCATCCGGCGCCTGGCCTGCTCGATTTCGGTCGGCGGCCGGCGATGCGACGGCGCCTGCTGCACGCTCATGCGCCGCCGGGCCGCGGCGGCGCTCGGCTCCTGCCGATCGGAGATCTGGGGACCGGTCGCCGTCACGCTGTCAGGACCATGGTACGCAAGTCGGGAGAGCCACGACCATGCCTCACGCGATCCCGGCGCGCAGCAGGTCGTGCACATGCAGGATGCCGGCGGGACGGCCCTCGGCGTCCAGCACGAACAGGCTGGTGATCGGGCGCGGGGTCGCATTCATCAGCCGCAGCGCCTCGGCGGCCAGCATGCCTTCATGGATCGTGCGCGGTGCTGCATTCATGACATCGCCGGTGCGCAGCGCGCGCAGGTCGCGCTCGATGGCGCGGCGCAGGTCGCCGTCGGTGATGATGCCGACCAGCCGGCCATCCGGACCGGTGATGCCGAGGCAGCCGAAGGCCTTGCTGGTCATCAGCATCACCGCCTGCAGCATCGGCAGGTCCGGGCCGGCGAGCGGCAGCGCGTCGCCGGTGTGCATCAGGTCGCAGGCGCGGCGCAGCCGGGCGCCGAGCCGGCCGCCGGGATGGTAGAGGCCGAAATCCCGCGCGGTGAAGCCGCGTCGCTGCAAGAGCGCCACCGCCAGCGCATCGCCTAGGGCCAGCTGCATCGTCGTGCTGGTGGTCGGCGCCAGGCCCATCGGGCAGGCCTCGGCGGCTGCCGGCAGCACCAGCACGATGTCGGCGGCACGGGCCAGCGTCGAGGCGGCCTGGCCGGTGACCGCGATCAGCGTCATGTCGAAGCGCCGGGAATGCGCGATGACATCGGCGAGCTCCGCGGTCTCGCCCGAGTTGGACAGGGCCAGCACCGCATCGCCCACCTGCAGCATGCCGAGGTCGCCGTGCGACGCCTCGGCGGGATGCACGAACAGCGACGGCGTGCCGGTGGAGGCGAGGGTCGCCTGGATCTTGCGTCCGACATGGCCCGACTTGCCCATGCCGCAGACCACGACCCGGCCGGGCAATGCCGCAAGAGCGTCCACGGTGCGTACGAACGCGGCACCGAGTGCCTGTCCGGGCTGCATCGCCGCCGCCATCGCGGAGATCCCGGCGGCCTCGGCACGCAGCAATTCGGCGGCCGTGAGCAGGTCGTCCGAAGTCTGGGGTGGGCTCTGCACGGTCATCGTCCGCAGGACTTCTACTCCGCATCGCAGCCGCCGGGATCGGGCCCCGTCGCCGGACGGCCAGGCGCGCGCGCCCTGTATGGTCACGGCGGCCGTTCCGGTCAAATCCCGGACAGACGCCGGCTTCCCCTTTTAGTGCGCGAAGATATCCGGCGCGTCGTAGCCGAGCAGGTCCAGCCTGGCGCGGGTCGGCAGGAAGGCGAAGGTGTCGAGGGCGAGGTCGAGACGGTTTTCGCGGATCAGCAGGCCCTCGAGCCGGTCCCACAGCGCATGCAGGTGCAGCACGTCGGACGCGGCATAGGAGAGCTGCTCCGGCGACAGGTCGGCGGCCCCCCAGTCGGAGGTCTGCTGCTGCTTGTTGAGGTCGATGCCGAGCAGCTCGCGGCAGAGCTCGCGCAGCCCGTGCCGGTCGGTGAAGGTGCGCACCAGCTTGGCGGCAATCTTGGTGCAACGCACCGGCGCCACGGTGATGCCGAGCGCATGCTGCAGGATGCCGACATCGAAGCGCGCGAAATGCATCAGCTTGAGCGTCGCCGGATCCGCCAGCAGCCGCTTGAGATTGGGGCAGTCCGCCCCGCGGCCACCGAGGGAGGGCGGCACGATCTGCACCAGGTGCGCCTGGCCGTCGCCGGCGCAGAGCTGCACCAGGCAGAGCCGGTCGCGATGCGGCAGCAGGCCCATCGTCTCGGTATCGACGGCGACGCTGCCGCCGAGTGCCAGGTCGTCCGGCAGGTCGTGCCGGTGCAGATGGATGGTCGCGTTCTGCATGAACTGCGTGACGTTCCTCTCCGCGGCAGGTGGCATCTTGCTGGAACCCCGCCTGTCGGGCGGGCTGCCGCCACCGAAGGGTGCTGCGTCACTCGTGTGTGGTGCCCAGGAGAAGACTCGAACTTCCACGACCTTTCGGCCACAGGTACCTGAAACCTGCGCGTCTACCAATTCCGCCACCTGGGCTGAGGGGCAACCGTCGCGGCAGCGGCGGGTGGTGGGGCGATCTAACGGCCGCCGGCTGCTGCGTCAACTGGCGCGGGCCGGGTTTGTGCGGTTCCGCAACGGCTACCCCGTCCGGGCAGCGGTTGAGGCAAGTGGCGCCCTCCGTTAGTGATGCAGCCGATCTGTCGGCCGGATCGTTCTGTCGGCCTCTCCTTATGCAGGTAGGACGCATTCCCTGATGGCGACGCGCAGTGTTGCGACGGTGTTCGGCGGCTCCGGCTTCCTGGGCCGCTACGTGGTGAAGCGGCTGGCGCAGCAGGGGCACGTCGTGCGGGTGGCGGTGCGCCGCCCGTCGCGCGCCAACGATCTGCGCCCGATGGGGCGTGTCGGCCAGGTGGTGCCGCTGTATGCCTCGCTTGCTGACGAGCCCAGCGTGGCGCAGGCGGTCGAGGGCGCCGACGTGGTGGTCAACCTGGTCGGCATCCTGGCCGAGGCGAAATCCGGCGACTTCATGCGCGTCCATGCCGAGGGCGCCGGCCGCGTCGCGCGGCTGTCGGCAGCGGCCGGAGCAAGCGCGCTGGTGCAGATGTCGGCGATCGGCGCGGCGGCCGACAGCCCGAGCGGCTATGGCCGCAGCAAGCATGCCGGCGAGGAAGCCGTGCGGGCCGCTTTCCCAGATGCCGTCGTGCTGCGCCCGTCCATCGTGTTCGGGCCGGAGGATGCCTTCTTCAACCGCTTCGCCGGCATCGCCCGGCTCGCCCCGGTGTTCCCGCTGTTCTGCGGCGATACGAAGTTCCAGCCGGTCTATGCCGGCGACGTGGCCGAGGCGGTGCGGCACTCGGTGGATGGCGCCGCCTTCGCCGGGGGCACCTTCGAACTGGGTGGTCCGCGGGTTGCCAGCTTTCGCGAGCTGATGGCCTGGATGCTGCACGAACTCCGGCGCCGGCCGCGCATGGTCGACGTGCCAATGCGGTTGGCACGGCTGCAGGCCGCGATCCTCGAGCACGTCCCCGGCAAGCCGTTGACACGCGACCAGCTCGCCATGCTCGGGCGCGACAACGTGGTAGCGGCGCAGGCCGCCGGGTTCGAGGCACTCGGGATTGCGCCGACGCCGCTGGAACTGATCGTGCCGGGCTACCTGGACCGCTACCGCCCCGGCGGCGGCAGGCGGCAGATCCCGCAATAGGGCCGGAACGGCCATTATCGCGGCCGTGTTTGTGCTTCAACCGGCCAAACCGGGATAAGAGCAGCTATTCCGGGCAAAAAAGGTCAGCAACACTGTCTTTTACCGCCGGGGGTGAGGCTGTACGGTTCCGGTATCCGGATCGGCCTCCCCCGTGGAGGCTGCCGGCTCGTCGCCCAGCCTTCATAAGGATCGCCATGGCCGACCGCATGCTGCAATTCCCCCACGTGCAGCAACACCAGCCGGACAAGCGCGCGGTGCCGGAACGGCGCGAGGATTTCAACGAGATCTATCGCTCGTTCAGCGTGCAGGCGGCCGAGCTGCAGTCCAGCCGCTGCTCGCAATGCGGCGTGCCGTTCTGCTCGATCCACTGCCCGCTCTCCAACGACATCCCGGACTGGCTGAAGCTGACCGCGGAGGGGCGTCTCGAGGAGGCCTACGAGGTCAGCTCGGCGACCAACAACTTCCCCGAGATCTGCGGCCGCATCTGTCCGCAGGACCGGCTGTGCGAAGGCAACTGCGTCATCGAGAAGGGTTTTGAAAGTGTCACCATCGGGGCGGTCGAGCGATTTATCACCGATCACGCCTTTGAAGCCGGCTGGGTGCGCCCGATCAGGCCGCACCTCGAGCGCGACCGTTCGGTCGCGATCGTCGGCGCCGGGCCGGGCGGCCTGGCGGCGGCCGAGCAGCTGCGCAAGCGCGGCTACCGGGTGCATGTCTATGACCGCTACGATCGCATCGGCGGTCTGATGATCTACGGGATCCCCGGCTTCAAGCTGGAGAAGGAGATCGTCACGCGCCGGCACACGCTGCTGGAGCAGGGCGGCATCGTGTTCCATCTCGGGCGCGGCATCGGCGACGTGGACGACGACGAGACCATTGCCTTTTCCACCCTGCGCGCGCGGCACGACGCGGTGCTGATCGCGACCGGGGTGTACAAGTCGCGCGACATGGGCGGTCCCGGCGTCGGCCTGCCCGGCATCGTCAAGGCGATCGACTACCTGACCGCGTCGAACCGGCGCTCGCTCGGCGACGTGGTGCCCGACTTCGACAGCGGCCTGCTGGATGCGAGCGGCAAGCATGTGGTGGTGATCGGCGGCGGCGACACCGCGATGGATTGCGTGCGCACCGCGGTGCGCCAGGGCGCGGCCTCGGTGAAGTGCCTGTATCGGCGCGACCGCGCCAACATGCCCGGCTCGCTGCGCGAGGTGAAGAACGCCGAGGACGAGGGGGTGGATTTCGTCTGGCTGGCGGCACCCGAAGCCTTCCTGGGTGACAACACCGTGCCAGGAAGCGTGCGTGCGGTGCGCGCGGTGCGCATGAAGCTCGGCCTGCCGGACGCGACCGGTCGGCAGTCGGTCGACGCGGTCGAGAATAGCGGCTTCACCCTGCCGGCCGACCTGGTGATCAAGGCGCTCGGCTTCGATCCCGAGCCGTTGCCGACGCTCTGGGGCGAGCCGGCCCTGGAGGTGTCGCGCTGGGGCACGCTGAAGGTCGGCCACACCAGCTTCATGACCAGCCTGCCCGGCGTGTTCGGCGCCGGCGACATCGTGCGCGGCGCCAGCCTGGTGGTGTGGGCGATACGCGACGGCCGCGATGCTGCGGCCAGCATGCATCGCTGGCTGCAGGAGAACGCCCAGGAGAGCGCCCAGGAGAGCGCCCGGGTCAACACACAGGCAGCCGCGGAGTGAGCCCGATGGATCATGTCGATCAGGAGAGCGGCCCCCAGGAGAGCGGCCTGGAGTTCGTGGCGAACTGGCAGCGCAATGCCGAGGCGATCTCCGGCAGCTACGACGCGAGCCAGGAGCATGATGCCTGCGGCGTCGGGCTGGTGGCAGCACTCGACGGGCGCCGGCGCCGCGATGTCGTGGAGGCCGGGATCGCGGCGTTGCGCGCGGTCTGGCATCGGGGTGCCGTGGATGCGGACGGCAAGACCGGCGACGGCGCCGGCATCCATGTCGAGATCCCGCAGGACTTCTTCGCGGATGCGATCGCGCGCGCCGGCAGCCCGGCCGGCAGCGGCCAGGTGATCGGCATCGGCATGGTGTTCCTGCCGAAGACCGACCTCTCGGCGCAGGAGCGCTGCCGCGCCATCGTCGAGACCCAGATCCTGGCGTTCGGCTACGGCATCTATGGCTGGCGCCAGGTGCCGATCGATACGAGCTGCATCGGCGAAAAGGCCAACGCGACGCGGCCCGAGATCGAGCAGATCATGATACGCAACCTCCGCTCCGTGCCGGAGCCGGAGTTCGAGCGCGACCTTTACGTCATCCGCCGGCGTATCGAGAAGGCGGCGATCGAGGCGCAGGTGGCGGAGCTGTATTTCTGCTCGCTGTCCTGCCGCTCGGTGATCTACAAGGGCATGTTCCTGGCCGAGAACCTGACCGACTTCTATCCAGACCTGCTCGACCCCCGCTTCGTCAGCCGGTTCGCGATCTATCACCAGCGCTATTCGACCAACACCTTCCCGACCTGGCGCCTGGCGCAGCCGTTCCGCAAGCTCGCGCATAACGGCGAGATCAACACGATCTCCGGCAACGTCAACTGGATGAAGAGCCACGAGACTAGGCTCGCCGATGCGGTGCTCGACCCGTTCATCGAGGACATCAAGCCGGTGGTGCAGGCCGGCGGGTCGGACACCGCCTCGCTCGACAACGTGTTCGAGCTGCTGACCTTCGCCGGCCGCGATGCGCCGATGGCGAAATCGCTGATGATCCCGGCAGCCATCGTCACCGGTCCGGCGATGAATGCGGCACACCGCGACATGTTCCTGTACTGCAACGCGGTGATGGAGCCGTGGGACGGGCCGGCGGCGATCTGCGGCACCGACGGGCGCTGGGTGATCGCGGGCCTCGACCGCAACGGCCTGCGTCCGCTGCGCTACACCATCACCGCCGGCGACATGCTGATCGTCGGCTCCGAGACCGGCATGGTGAAGGTGCCGGAAGGCGAGATCGTGAGCCGCGGCCGCCTGGGGCCCGGGCAGACGGTGGCCGTCGACCTCCACGAGCGCCGCTTCTACGGCGACGACGCCCTGCTCGACCTGCTGTCGCGCCGGCACGACTATTCCGGCTGGGCCAAGCGCATCCACCGCATCGACGAGATCGTGCGCGCGGATGCCGTCGAGCCGGTGCACTACACCGGCGAGGCGCTGCGCCGGCGCCAGCTTGCGGTCGGCACCACGCTCGAGGAACTCGAGCTGATCCTGCAGCCGATGGGGGCCGAGGGCGCCGAGGCGATCGGCAGCATGGGCGACGACACCCCGCTCGCGGTGCTGTCGGAGACTTATCGGGGCCTCGCGCATTATTTCCGGCAGGCGTTCAGCCAGGTCACCAACCCGCCGATCGACAGCCTGCGCGAGACCCGCGTGATGAGCCTCACCACCCGGCTCGGCAATCTGGGCAACGTGCTGGCCGAGGAGGAGGCGCAGTGCGAGCTGCTGCAGCTCGAGAGCCCGATGCTGTCCACCGGCGAGCACGCGGCACTGCGCGAGTTCCTCGGCGCCAATTCGTGCGTGATCGACTGCACCTTCGAGGCCGATCAGGGCGAGGCCGGGCTGCGGTCGGCCATCGAGCGTATTCGCCGCGACGCGGAGGAGGGCGTGCGCGCCGGCTGCGCGCACGTGTTCCTGACCGACGAGCACCAGGGCGCGGCGCGCGCCTATATTCCGATGATCCTCGCCACCGGCGCGGTGCACACGCACCTGGTGCGACATTCGCTGCGCACCTTCACCAGCCTCAACGTGCGCACGGCGGAATGCCTGGACGTGCATGCGATGGCGGTGATGATCGGCGTGGGGGCGACCACGGTGAACCCGTATCTCGCCCAGGAGAGCATCGCGGATAGGCATCGCCGCGGCCTGTTCGGCGACATCTCGCTGCGCACCGCGGTCGAGCGCTACCGGCGCGCGATCGACAAGGGACTGCTCAAGACGATGTCCAAGATGGGCATCTCGGTGATCGCGTCGTATCGCGGCGGCTATAATTTCGAGGCGATCGGCCTGTCGCGCGCGCTGGTGGCGGAGTTCTTCCCGGGCATGCCGTCGCGCATCTCCGGCATCGGGCTGTCCGGGCTGGCGCGCAACGTGCTCGGCCTGCACGAGACCGCCTGGAGCGACGAGGCGGTCACGCTGCCGGTGGGTGGATTGTACAAGTTGCGCCGGCGGGGCGAGGTGCATGCCTTCGATGGCGGCCTGATCCACACCTTGCAGACCGCCTGCGCCACCGACAGTTTCACCACGTACAAGCGCTATGCGGATGCGGTGCGGCGGCAGAAGCCGGTCGCCTTGCGCGACCTGCTCGATTTCCGCGAGGGCCGCACGCCGATCCCGGTCGAGGATGTCGAGAGCATCACCGAAATACGCAAGCGGCTGCTCGCACCGGGGATCTCGCTCGGCGCACTCGGCCCCGAGGCGCATGAGACCTTGTCGATCGCGATGAACCGCATCGGCGCGCGCTCGGACAGCGGCGAGGGCGGCGAGGACCCGGCGCGCTCGAAGCCGCGCGCCAACGGCGATAATGCCTCCTCGGCCATCAAGCAGATCGCGTCCGGCCGCTTCGGCGTCACCGCGCAGTACCTGAACGACTGCCGCGAGATCGAGATCAAGATGGCGCAGGGGGCCAAGCCCGGCGAGGGCGGCCAACTGCCCGGCTTCAAGGTCACCGGGCTGATCGCCAAGCTGCGCCACGCGACCCCCGGCGTCACCCTGATCTCGCCGCCGCCGCACCACGACATCTACTCGATCGAGGA
Source organism: Lichenicoccus sp. (assembly GCF_965277665.1). Classification (GTDB taxonomy): domain Bacteria; phylum Pseudomonadota; class Alphaproteobacteria; order Acetobacterales; family Acetobacteraceae; genus Lichenicoccus. Next base: position 2,020,521 of record NZ_OZ255835.1, on the reverse strand, counting down.
CCTCGCACAGCTCATCTACGACCTCAAGCAGATCAACCCGGAGGCCACCGTCACCGTGAAGCTGGTGGCGCGTTCGGGGATCGGCACGATTGCCGCCGGCGTCGCCAAGGCGCGCGCGGATGCGATCCTGATCTCGGGCCATTCGGGCGGCACGGGTGCGAGCCCGCAGACCTCGGTGAAGTATGCCGGGCTGCCCTGGGAGATGGGGCTGGCCGAGGCGCACCAGGTGCTGATGCTCAACCGCCTGCGCCACCGGGTGAAGCTGCGCGCCGATGGCGGGCTGAAGACCGGGCGCGACGTGGTGATGGCGGCGATGCTCGGCGCCGAGGAGTTCGGCATCGGCACCGCGTCGCTGGTGGCGATGGGCTGCATCATGGTGCGGCAGTGCCATTCCAACACCTGCCCGGTCGGCGTCTGCACGCAGGACGAGGCGCTGCGGGCGAAGTTCGAGGGCACCCCCGAGAAGGTCATCAACCTGTTCTCGTTCATCGCCGAGGACGTGCGCAACATCCTGGCCTCGCTCGGGTTCTCGACCATGAACGAGATCATCGGGCGCACCGACCTGCTGCACCAGGTCAGCCGCGGCGCCGACTATCTCGACGATCTCGACCTCAACTCGCTCCTCGCGCAGGCCGATCCCGGTCCGCACGCGCGGTTCTGCACCCGCGAGGGCCGCAACGAGGTGCCGGAGACGCTGGACGCGCAGATGATCGCGGACGCCAAGCCGCTGTTCGACCATGGCGAGAAGATGCAGCTGCACTACAGCGTGCAGAACACGCATCGCGCCATCGGCACCAAGATCTCGAGCAAGATCGTGCGCCGCTTCGGCATGGCGACGCTGGCGGCGGGGCATCTCACGGTCAGGCTGCGCGGCTCGGCCGGCCAGTCGCTCGGCGCGTTCGCGGTGCAGGGGCTGAAGCTCGAGGTGATCGGCGACGCCAACGACTACGTCGGCAAGGGCCTGTCGGGGGCGACCATCGTGGTGCGGCAGGCGCCGTCCTCGCAGCTGGTCAGCAACGAGAACGCGATCATCGGCAACACCGTGCTGTATGGCGCGACCGCCGGCGCGCTCTATGCCGCGGGGCAGGCCGGCGAGCGCTTCGCGGTGCGCAACTCGGGCGCGGTCGCGGTGATCGAGGGCTGCGGCTCGAACGGCTGCGAGTACATGACCGGAGGCACGGTGGTGGTGCTGGGTCCCGTCGGCGACAATTTCGGCGCCGGCTTCACCGGCGGCATCGCCTTCGTCTATGACCAGCGCGGCGATTTCGAGCTGCGGGTCAACCCGGAGACGCTCGGCTGGAGCCGTGTCGGCGCGGGCGCTACCGAGCAGGAACTGCGCGGGCTGATCGAGACGCATGCGCGCGAGACCAGCAGCCGGTTCGCCGCCCTGCTGCTGCATGACTGGGACAAGGCGCTGCCGCATTTCTGGCACGTCGTGCCGAAGGAGTATGCCCGGGCCTTGAACGAGGGGGCGCTCAACCAGGCGGCGCCGCAGCAGATGGCGCTGATGGCCTGATCGTTCCTCGGGCACGGCTCGACAGGACGCATCGCGGCTTGTAGGGAGCCTGCCCATGCCTCTCTCCCTCTCGCGACGGCTTCTGCTCGCCGGCCCCGTCCTCCTGGCGGAGGCGCCCCGCGGTGCCGCCGCAGCCGGGCCGGCGGCACGGCATATCGCGGTCGCCTGCTGGGGCGGCTCGTACGCCGACGTGCAGCGCGCGGTCGTGGATGTCCGCGCCGGCGGTCTCGACATCGTGGTCGCCCAGCGCATCACCACCGAGGCCGAGCGCGTCGCCCGGCTGCTGTCGCCTCAAGCGGGCGGCATCGATGTCGCGCTGCTCTCCGATGTCGACGCCTATCGCCTGTCGCTGCGGCAGCTGTTCGCCCCGGTGACCACGGCGGGCGTCGCCGGCCTGCCCACGATCGCCGGCGGGCTGCGCGCGCCGTACGGCGTGCCGCAGGGGCGCACCGCACTGACCATCGCCTACAACACGACCCGCGTCCGGGTGGCGCCGCGCGGCTTCCGCGAGCTGTTCGCCGTCGCGAAACAGGGTCGGGTCGGGTTCTCCAGCCAGCTGGCGATCCATAACCTGGCGGCGGGAGCGATCGCCGAGCAGCATGACGGGCCGGCCAGCCTGCAGGCGGCGCGCAACATCTTCTCGGCTTTGCGCAAGGCCGGCAGGTTGCGTCTGTTCGCCGACAACGAGACGCTCGGCGCAGCACTTGCCGAGGGCGAGATCGACATGGCGCCGATGTGGCGGTCGCGGGCGCATGTCTGGCAGTCGCAGGGGCGGCCGGTGCATGACCAGGTCCCGGTCGAGGGCGCGATCCCGTTCACCATCCTGGCCTGCGTTCCGGTCGCCTCGAGGCAGCAGGCGGCGGCGATGAGCTATCTGGACCTCCTGCTGCATGCCGACGTGCAGCGCGCGATGGCCGAGCGCACCGGGCTGCTGCCGACGATCGTCGATGCCCGGCTGGACCCGGCGCTTGCCGCCCGCATCGGCTTCACCGCCGCCCAGCAGGCCCGGTTCCGGCCGCTCTCGCTGGATGCGGTGGCCCGGAACGGCCTGGAGCTGCGGCACTACTGGGACCACGAGCTGGCATGACCGGCGATCCCCCGGTGAGCGCACCCATTGCGCTTCTGCAACGTCAACAAAGTGACACACCACCTGTGCAGCGGCCCGTCTAGGAACGCCCTCAGTCTCGGGGGATGAGAACGATGTCCGATGTCGCGCTGCGCCAGCGTGGTGCTGGCCTGAAGCCGGTGCGCTTCGAATCCACCCGGTTCCAGGACAGCGACAGGGGCAGCAGGCCCAGCCTGAGCGGCGCGCTGCTGTTCTTCGTGCTGCTGGCGGGTGGCCTGGGCTACGCGCTGTTCGGGCTGGTCACCGACATGCACGCGAGCCACGCGCCGGCGCTGGCGATCGGCACCCTGGTGCTGCTCGGACTCGCCCTGCTGGTGGCGCTCGGCTTCGAGTTCGTCAACGGCTTCCACGACACCGCCAATGCGGTCGCCACCGTGATCTACACCAACAGCCTGTCGCCGGCCGCCGCCGTGGTCTGGTCGGGCACCTTCAACTTCCTCGGCGTGCTCACCTCGACCGGTGCGGTGGCGTATTCGATCATCACCATGCTGCCGATCGACCTGATCCTGAACGCGGGCAGCACCGGCGGCTATCCGATGATCTTCGCGCTGCTGCTGGCGGCGATCGTCTGGAACCTGGCGACCTGGGCGTTCGGCATCCCGAACTCGTCCTCGCATGCGCTGATCGGCTCGATCATCGGCGTGGGCCTCGCCAACCAGCTGCTGGCACCGGCCTCGGAGGCCAGCGCCGGGCTGCAATGGGGGCCGGTGGTCGCGGTGCTCAAGGCGCTGCTGCTCAGCCCGCTGATCGGCTTTGTGGCCGCCGGCGGCCTGCTGCTGCTGCTCAAGCTGCTGGTGCATCGCCGTGACCTGTACCAGGCGCCCGAGGGCAAGCAGCCGCCGCCGCTGTGGATACGCGCCCTCCTGATCCTGACCTGCACCGGGGTCTCGTTCTCGCATGGCGGCAATGACGGCCAGAAGGGCATGGGCCTGATCATGCTGATCCTGATCGGCGCGGCGCCGACGGCGTTCGCGCTGAACCGGGCGATGCCGGACAGTGCGATGCCGGCCTTCATCGAGACCACGCACCGCGCCGAGGCGATCTTCCAGGCGCATGCCGGGGGCCGCGCATCGGCCGGTGCCGAGCAGGCGCGCGCAGTGGTGGACCAGGCGCTGAAGACACGCGCGATCGACCGGCCGGAGGTCTATGCGGCGCTCGCCACGCTCTCCGGCGACATCGCCGGGCAGATCCAGAAGAACGGCACCATCCGCCACGTCCCCGCCGAGGCGGTGCCGAACATCCGCAACGACATGTATCTCGCCTCCGCCGCGGTCGGCAGCCTGGTCAAGACGCCGGGTGCCTTTTCGGGCGGCGATACGGCGACGATGAAGGCTTATACCGGCCACCTCAACCAGGGCACCCGCTACATCCCGATCTGGGTGAAGGTCTCGGTCGCCATCGCGCTCGGGCTCGGCACCATGGTCGGCTGGAAGCGGATCGTCATCACGGTGGGCGAGAAGATCGGCAAGGATCACCTGACCTATGCCCAGGGCGCCTCCGCCGAAATCGTGGCCGCCGCCACGATCGGTCTCGCCGAGGCCTACGGCCTGCCGGTCTCGACCACGCACATCCTGTCGAGCGGCGTCGCCGGCACGATGGCGGCGAACGGCTCCGGCCTGCAGACCAGCACGCTGCGCAACATGGCGATGGCCTGGATCCTGACCCTGCCGGTGGCGGCGCTGCTGGCGGGCGTGCTCTACGCGATCCTGCACAGCCTCTGAGCGCTTCGCCGGGGCGGTCTTCACGATCTTGCCGGCTGCTGCTGGCACTTCCGGTGCATTTGTTCGCACACATGCGGGGCGTCTATCGGCTCGGCGTCCTCGGCACGCTCTGGGGCATGGCGGCGCTGTTCGATGCCTCTGCCATTGCGGTCACCCTGCTGGCCGCCGGCCTTGCCGGGGTGGGTCTGTTCAGCCTGGGCCGCTGCGACCGGCTCCGCGACGCGCCCGACGCTAGAGCATGATCCGATCGATCATGCTCAGCTTGTCGTTTGCAAGAGCAGCTTTATCGGAAACTCGGCATCGCGAAGCGATTCCAATTGATCGGATGCTGCTCTAGACATCAAGCCGAGGCTTATGGTTCGGGCTTGAGCCCCTGTATCAGCACGTCGCAGGCCGCCTTCGGGCGACTGTGGTTTTCATAGTCGCTGTCGCATAGTTCGCTTGCGCTGATACGGACCTGATCATTCTCGGGGATTCCGGGCAGCGCCGCCAGAAGATCCTGTGCGCAGTGCCCATGGGAGCGTAAGTCCATTTCCACGCCGTGCATCAGCAACTGCACGGGGACGATCATTTCGTAGATACCCGCCGTCAGTCGGAAGTGAGAGATGACCTTCGCCCCTGTTGCACAGACGGGACCATACAGATCGGGATGACCGAGCAGCACATGATCCACGCGGCGACCCGCGATCCGCGGCCGGTTTCCGGTATTGAGGCTGGCAAGTCCATTGGCGTTGCCGTCTTCGAACCGGGCGATATCGACCAGTTCGTGAATGATGATGATGGCCTTGCAGGAAGGCGTCTTGCAAAGCGTCGCGCGTGCGTGAGCAGCGGCAGATGCCACAGCGTTGGTCATCGGCGCCGTTTCGTCTGGGTTCCAATCTTGCGCTGGAACTACCGCCGCTGCGGTGATGCTGTTGCAACCGAGCGCCACAGCCCAGAGCAGGACCAGAAACTGTTTCATGGTACGTTATAGAACTTGAAGTCTTTGTCCTGAATGCCTGATATACGAATGACCGAGTAATTCTTGGCCCAGCTGGGACGGAAGTTCCGGATCGCCCGCCCACTCTTTGTAACCCCGGGGACGCTTTCCAGGCCCCCGCGCGCATCGGTATTGGAAGAGGGCCTGTCTCCCTCGTTCGGCATCGACTTTGGCGAGTAGAAGTGGGTCGCGCCTTGGCTGATATCCATCGCGCTGCCATCAAGGATTCTCGCAGCAAGGTGGAGGGTCATACCTGTCGTCATCTGGCCGTGGGCATAGTTGCCGTGGGCCCAGATCTCGGACACTCGGGTGGATTGCTGTTTCTTCATGCGATTGATCACCGTCCAGCCCACCATGGCCTGCGCGGTCTCGTTCTCGCCACCGGCTTCGGAGACGATGATGCGGGCGAGATCAGTGATATTCTCTTGCGCAAGCTGATCGGAGCCCTCCCTTGCATCCTGGCCGTCTGCAAGCGATGGCATCAGGACGCTCGGCTTTCAACGCGGGAAGCTGGGACGCTCTTGGCGGTGGTGACCGTTGATGGCGGCCGATCCGGAACGGCATAGGGCATGGCGACGGCCTGTGTTGAGGATGTTCACCTAATGTTACGACGCCCCAACGCTTGCACGAAGTTTGTTCGTGCTCATCCAGGGCGTCGGGCAGGGTCATGCGGCCACCGTCAAGCCGGGCCACCTCAGCGGCCGATGTCCGCCGGCGGCGTTCAGCAGCATCAACTCGGCGGCGAGCAGGTCGGTGGCCGCCGTGATCTCGGCCACCTCGCCCGACCGCCTGCACCAGGCTCATCGCGGGCGCGAGGCTTGGAGGGACGCAGGACGCGCCATAGATACAGGGTCACCCCGCACAGGATCACGCCCGCCAATGCCCGAATCCGCTTCGGCCCTCGCTACCGCCTCCGCCGCCTCCGACCTGGAACTCGCCAAAGACCGGGACCTTGCCAAGGAGCGGGACCTCGCCATGGAACCGGATCGCGCGTTGACCGAGGGCGACCTGCCGGAATGGGACCTCTGCGATCTCTACGAGAGCACCGACAGCCCGGCGCTCGCCGCCGACCTGGACGCGGCGGCGGCGGCGGCGCGCGACTTCGCCGCCGGCCATGCCGGGCGGCTCGGCGGCTACGACGCCGCGGCCCTCGCCGCCGCGATCGCCGAGTACGAGCGCATCGACGAACAGCTCGGCCGCGCCGCCTCCTTCGCCAGCCTGCTGTTCGCCGCGAACGCGTCGGACAGCCAGGTGGCAAAATTCACCCAGTCGGTGAACGAGCGCATCACCGCCATCGGCAGCGACCTGGTGTTCTTCACGCTGGAACTGAACCGCCTCGATCCGGCCGGACTCGAGCGGCACTTGCAGGACCCGGCGCTGGCGCGCTGGCAGCCGTTCCTGCGCGACCTGCTGGTGTTCCGGCCGCACCAGCTGTCGGACGAAATCGAGCGCGTGCTGCACGAAAAGGAGGTCACCGGGCGCTCGGCCTGGAGCCGGCTGTTCGACGAGACCATGGCGGGGCTGCGGGTCACCATCGGCGAGGAGGAGCTCACCGTCGGCGACGCGCTGAACCGGCTGGCCGACCGCGACCGCCGCAAACGCGAGCAGGCTGCCCGGGCGATCGGCGCAACGTTCCAGCGCAACATCCGGCTGTTCTCGCTGATCACCAACACCATCGCCAAGGACAAGGCGATCACCGACGGCTGGCGGCACTATCCGCGCCCTGGCAGCTCTCGCAATCGCGGCAACATGGTCGAGGACGAGGTGGTCGACGCGCTGGTCGATGCGGTCACCGGCGATTACGGCCGGCTGTCGCATCGCTACTACGCGCTCAAGGCGCGCTGGCTGGGCCTGGACCGCCTCGAGCACTGGGACCGCAACGCGCCGCTGCCGGGCGACGAGAACCGCACGATCCCGTGGGACGAGGCGCGCGCGCGCGTGCTCGGCGCCTATGCCGGGTTCGATCCGCGCATCGGCGCCATCGCGCAGCGCTTCTTCGACCGGCCGTGGATCGATGCGCGGCTGCGGCCGGGCAAGTCCGGCGGCGCGTTCGCGCATCCGACGGTACCGTCGGCGCATCCCTACATCCTGCTCAACTTCCATGGCCGCACCCGCGACGTGATGACGCTGGCGCATGAGCTCGGCCATGGCATCCATCAGATCCTGGCCGCCGAGCAGGGCTACCTGATGTCGGGCACGCCGCTCACGCTGGCAGAGACCGCCAGCGTGTTCGGCGAGATGCTGACCTTCCGGGCGCTGCTCGACAGCGAGACCGATCCTGCGCGGCGCCGGCTGATGCTGGCCGGCAAGGTCGAGGACATGCTGAACACGGTGGTGCGGCAGATCGCCTTCTACCGCTTCGAGACCTTGCTGCATGACGAACGCAAATCGGGCGAACTGCTGCCCGAACGCATCGGCGCGCTATGGCGGCAGGTGCAGGCCGAGAGCCTGGGTCCGGCCTTCAACCTGACGCCGGAATATGACGTGTTCTGGGCGTACGTGCCGCACTTCGTGCATTCGCCGTTCTATGTCTATGCCTACGCCTTCGGGGACTGCCTGGTGAATGCGCTGTATGGCGTCTTTGCCGGCGGCCATCCCGGCTTTGCGGCCAAGTATCTCGAGATGCTGCGCGCCGGGGGCACCAAGCGTCATCGCGAGCTGCTGGCGCCGTTCGGCCTCGATGCGTCCGACCCTGCCTTCTGGCGGCGCGGCCTCGACGTGATCGCGGGCTTCATCGACGAGCTGGAGCGCGCGTGATGGCGGACCGGCTGCCGTCCGACCTCGACCGCGCCTCGACGGTGTTCGGCGAGCTGCGGCGCCTGGCGCGCACCTCTGGCGCCGTCGGCGGCATCGCGGCGCGGATCGCGGGCGAGCGCTTCGGGCTGCGCACCAACAAGGGCGCGCATGCCGAGGACCTGCGCGCGGTGCTTGGCGGCCTGAAGGGGCCGCTGATGAAGGTCGCACAGCTGCTCTCGACGATTCCCGACGCGCTGCCGGCGGAATATGCCGCCGAGCTCGCGCAGCTGCAGGCGAACGCGCCGGCGATGGGCTGGTCGTTCGTGCGCCGGCGCATGGCCGCCGAGCTGGGGCCGGACTGGGAGCGCAAGTTCAGCCGCTTCGGCCGCGAGGCGGCGGCGGCGGCGAGCCTGGGACAGGTGCATCGCGGCGTGCTGCCGGATGGCAGCGTGGTTGCCTGCAAGCTGCAATATCCGGACATGGCCTCGACGGTGGATGCCGACCTGCGGCAGCTGCGCGTGGCAATGAACCTGTACCACCGCATCGACAATGCGATCCAGCAGGACGAGATCTACAAGGAACTTGCCGAACGCCTGCGCGAGGAGCTCGACTACGCGCGGGAAGCCTCGCACCTGCGCCTGTACCGGCTCATGCTCGGGGATTTCCCGTCGGTCAGCGTGCCGGAGCCGGTGGATGCGCTGTGCACCACGCGCCTGCTCACCATGAACTGGCTCGATGGCGAGAGCTTCCGGCAGCGCCTGGAGCGCGATGCGTCCGAGGCAAGCCGCAACGCGATCGCCACTGCGCTGTTCGGCGCCTGGTACCGGCCCTTGTACCGCTACGGCATCATCCACGGCGACCCGCATCTCGGCAACTTCCAGGTGCGCGCCGACGATGGCCTGAACCTGCTGGATTTCGGGGCGATCCGGATCTTCCGGCCGGAGTTCGTGCGCGGCATCATCGACCTGTACGAGGCGATGCAGCACAACGATACCGAACGTGCGCACCACGCCTACGAGACCTGGGGCTTCACCGACATCACCAAGGAGAAGATGGCGGTGCTCAACGAGTGGGCGAAGTTCCTGTACGAGCCGCTGATGGAAGACCGCGTGCGCTCGATCCAGCAGTCGAACGATCCCACCTACGGGCGCGCGGTGCTGGAAAAGGTGCATGCCGGCCTGCAACGGACCGGCGGCGTCAAGCCGCCGCGCGAGTTCGTGCTGATCGATCGCTCCGCCGTCGGTCTGGGCAGCGCCTTCCTGCGCCTCGATGCGAAACTGAACTGGTATCGCCTGTTCCACGAAATGATCGACGGCTTCGACGAGTCTGCGCTCGCGGCACGGCAGGCGAGCGCGCTGGCGCAGGCGCGGGTGCCGCCGCCGATCCCGCAATCGCACGCCATGGTTGTGTGAGCCGGCCGGTTCAGCGGGCGCCGGAGACCCGTGCCATGGCTGCTCGCGGGCCGCGGGCGCGCTGCAGCAGCCGGCGGACCGGCTCGTCGTAGTAGCGGCCGGCGAGCCAGGCGAGCAGCATGATCGGCAGCGCGGCCGCGTCGATCCAGGCGCTGCCATGCAGGTCCGGGCGACGGTGCTTCAGCCATCCGGCCAGCAGCATCAGGATCGGCATGTGGATCACGTAGAGCGGATAGGAGATCTCGCCCAGCAGGCGCATCCCCGGCCGCTCGGGCCGATAGTCCACCCCGATCGACAGCCACAGGATGGCCGGCAACCCGAACAGCACCATCAGCAGGTCGACCTGCCAGTGGGTGTCGGGCAGGCAAAATATCGCGAGCAGCCCGCAGGCCGCGACCCAGGGAACCGTGCGGGAGTGCACCGGCTGCGGCCGCAGGTGCCACACCAGGACGCCGAGAAAGAAGCCGAACATGGTGCGCGCGGCGCCCCCTGGCAGGGTGTCCCAGGTGAAGCCGAGATTGACCGAGGCCTGTTGGTGCGCAAGCAGCACCAGGAGCAGGGCCGCAGCCAGTGACAAAGCGCACAGCACGACCTTGCCGGCGCGGATCACGATCACTGCCCAAACCAGGTTGACCAGGAATTCCAGTGCCAGCGACCAGAGCACGTTGTTGCCTGGGAACAACCAGTCTCCGGTCACGCCGCCGGGGTGCAGGTTGGGGATCAGCAACAGGTTGAGGCCGGTTGCGAGCATCACGTGCGACACGTCATCGGCCGCTGGGGCCTGCGTCTTCCACCGGAGCAGGAAGTAGGCAAGCCCCAGCATGACGCCCAGCATGCTCAACGGCAGCAGCCGCCGCGCGCGCAGGCCGAAGAAGGCGCCCAGCGTCATGCCACGCAGGCGCTCGGAATAGGAATGCGCGAGCACGAACCCGCTGAGCATGAAGAAGAAATCGACCGCCAGCCAGCCATGCGGCATCAATGACGGCGCACCGGCTCGACGATTGAGATGGTAGAACATCACGGCCAAGGCGGCGATGCCGCGCAGGCCATCGAGCAGTTCGTAGCGATTGCGAGCAGGCAGGATTTCGGCCCTCGAGATTTGCATCGCTAGCGTCCCTGCGGCTGGTCCGGCAACACGTGTCCACTCAGCTCGGCCGAACCTGGACGCACGGCCCCGAGGAACACACCGGAGTGTGAACAACCATTCACGTGAAATCGTGGCGAAACGTTAGCCGGCTCCGGCCCAGGTGGTTCTGCGCGGTTCAGGCCGGCGCGAGTTCGGCGTCAGGCAGCATGCCGTGCGCCGCGTCCTCGGTTTCGAAGCGGCCGCGGGCGAACACCGCTGTCATCCAGACGAACAGCACACTCGCAGGGGCCGCGATCAGCATGTTGTCGGTGATGCACTCGATGCTCACGCCGATCATGACCAGGCGCGTGATCACCTTGTCGGTGCTGGCGAGCAGCCGGGTCCAGCGCCATGTCCACAGCGTCATGAACACGATGACCAGCCCGATGCCGACATAGCCGCCATCGACGCCCAGTCGCAGGAATTCGTTATGCGCCGCCGTGGTCCCCAGCAGCTTGGCGGCCAGGCTGTCGGGATCCATGACCTGCTTCGACGCGCCGACGCCCCAGCCGAGCATCGGCGACCGGTTCCAGGCGGCTTCGAAATACGGCCAGATCACGTCGCGGCCGCTCATGCTCACGCCGTGGTCATCGTCCGAGAGCACGGTGAGGATGCGCAGGCTCTTCGAGGTGACGGCGAGGACCATTAGCGCCGGCAACGCGAACAGGCAGACCAGCAACGGAACCACGCGCTTGCGCAGGGTGAAGCTCTCCGACTTCAGGGCCACAAACGATATTCCGGTCACCATGATGGCGCAGAACAGCGGTGAGCGCGAACCGGTGATGACCAGGATCAGGAAATTCAACCCGACCAGGAGGGTGTACCGTGTTCGGCCGGTCCGATAGAGTTCGACCAGGGCCGCATAGATCGCCATCATCGACAGCCCGGCCAGGAAGGCCGGATGGGTCGAACCGGCCAACCGGATCGAGCCACTTTCGTCGGGCGCGAGCATCGGCCGGATCCCGGGCGCCGCCAGCAGTGCGCCGAAGCCTACTGCAAGCGTCGGCACCCACATCGTCGTCTCGATGATGACGGCGCACCAGCGGCGCGACAGACGGCTGAACGAGAACGCGTAGGGCGCCGACGATCCGATGACGGTCCGGATGCTGTCGCTCACCGTGAGATTCGGGTGCAGTCCGTGCGAGTATGCGGTGAAGAACATGAGCACGAAGGCCCAGCCCGGATTGAGCAGGTCGACCAGCAGGCCATAGCGCAGGATGCAGATGGCGGCGAGCCCGAAGCCGGATGCCTTGACCAGGGCGGTGATGAGGCTCGCCTGGCCGGGCATGAGGTCGCCGAGCCACATCTCCGGGGTGCTGCCGACGACAAGCAGCCAGATGGCGCAGCAGGCGACCGGCAGGCGCAGGCAGACCACGGCGACGCAGGCGAGCAGGCTCAGGCCCATCACGCCGATCATCATCGTCTGGCCCATGTAGGCTGCCAGGATGTAGATCGCGAAGAATGCGGCGCCGATCGACAGCGGCAGCCCCGGGGCGCGCAAGCCGTCGTAGCTGCGGCTGCCGCGTGGGAGCAGCGTTGACCTCACGCCGGGCGGCCCGCTGCGTCAGGCCCAGCTGGGGCAGGCCCAGCTGGGTCAGGCATGGAGGGATGGGCGTCGGTCGGCCAAGGCATCGTCAGGTCCTGAACAGGCGCCGGACGTGCTGCAAGATGCAGCCCGCCCGTGTCGCCGGGGCACAAGCCGGCCCTGTCTAGCAAGCCTGTGCCCTGCAGCGTCAAGGAAATCGGCCGGCGCCCGGGCGATGTGCTACTCGCCGGCGACGATGCGCAGCTTCGGCCGGTTGCGGTTGGCCTGCTGGCGATAGATCGACAGATAGTCCTCGGCCATGCGGCGCGCGGTGAAGCGGGTCTCGAAACGCTGGCGGATCGCCCGCGGATCGAGGTCGCGCAGCCGCGAGATTGCCGCCATGGCGCTGGTCTCGTCCTCGACGATGAGGCCGGTCAGGCCGTCCTCGATCACCTCGGGCACCGAGCCGCGGTTGAACGCGATCACCGGGGTGCCGCAGGCCATCGCCTCGATCATCACCAGGCCGAACGGCTCCGGCCAGTCGATCGGCATCAGCAGCCCGCAGGCGCCGGACAGGAAGCCGGACTTCTGGCTGTCGTTGATCTCGCCGATGAGTTCGACCCCGTCACCGAGCAGCGGCCGGATCTGGTGCTCGAAATACTCGGCATCCACCTTGTCGATCTTGGCCGCGATCTTGAGCTTGATGCCGGCGGCGCGGGCGATCCGGATCGCCTTGTCCGCACCCTTCTCGGGGCAGATGCGGCCGAGGAAGGCCAGATAGTCGCGCGGGCCCGGGGTCGGGGTCAGCAGGTTCGCCGGCAGCCCGTGCAGCACGGTGCGGACGAAGTTGGCCTGCGGCAGCGGACGGCGCTGGCTGTCGGAGATCGACACCACCGGCACCTTGTTGAAGGTGTTGAACACCGGCTGCAGCTCGGGCAGGTCGAGGCGGCCGTGCAGGGTGGTCACGAACGGCTTGGACTGCCGGCTGAAGAACGAGAACGGCCAGTAGTCCATGTGGAAATGCAGGACGTCGAAATCGTCCATCCGGCGGGCGACGTGCTCCATCATCAGCATGTGCGGCGCGATCGGGTCACGAATGGCCGGGTCGAGACGCAGCGCGCGCGGCCAGGAGGGATGCAGCTCGGCGCTGGTGACGCTGTCGCCGCTGGCAAACAGCGTGACTTCATGGCCTAGATTGACCAGCTCCTCGGTCAGGAACGAGACCACCCGCTCGGTGCCGCCGTACAGCTTCGGCGGAACAGCCTCGTGGAGTGGGGCGATCTGGGCGATGCGCATGGGACGGGGCTCCTCTGGAGTGTCAACACGCGATAAACACCCCGATCGCGGCATTCTTGCGGCGGCCGCGAGGCATTATGGCGTCAATCTCGACTTCGGCGTGTCGGATGAACAACCTTGCGGAACGAACCGGGTTGCATCCGGCGTCGGCTAGTGCAGCAACCCAAACAGACCGAACCGGTCTATTTGGGTTAAAGCTGAACTATATCGATGTTCTAGGGCACCTTTAACCCGGACAAAGCTGCTCGCTTTGTCTGGGTTGGTGCACTAGGCCGTGCCATGACCGACCGGCGCGCCGCACAAGCGGATTACAGTTTTTCTCAGGCCTGCTAAGGATCGCGGCATGACCACCCCCGTCGATCACTCGGCGACGATCTCCGATGCCGACCTGGTTCGGCTGGCGCGTCAGCCGCTCGCCTTCATGTTCCGCTACGTGCGGCGCCACAAGCTGCAGCACATCGCCATCATGCTGTCGGTGATCCTCGCCGTCGGCTGCGCGGTCGGGTCGTCCTATGCGGTGAACTTCCTGGTCGACACGCTGAACGCCCACAAGAACGGGCCGATGGGACCGGTCTGGAAGGCGGTCGGGCTGCTCGGCGGCCTGATCGCGTTCGACAACATGTCATGGCGGATCGGCGGTTGGGTCTCGACCTACGCCTTCGTGACGGTCACCGGCGATCTGCGCCGCGACCTGTTCCGGCACCTGACCGGCCACGCGCCGTCCTATTTCGCCGACCGCATGCCGGGCACGCTCGCCGGCCGCATCTCCGCCACCGCGACCGCGATGTTCACGCTGGAGAACCTGACCTTCTGGAACGTGCTGCCGCCGTGCCTGAACGTCGCCTTCTCGATCCTGCTGATGATCATCGTGAGCCCGGCGATGGCGGCCGTGCTGGTGGTGCTGGCCGCGCTGCTGTCGTGGCTGATGTTCCGCCTGGCCGCCGGTGGCCGGCCGCTGCACCATCGCTACGCCACCGAGGCGGCGCGGGTGGATGGCGAACTGCTCGACGTCATCAACAACATGCCGCTGGTGCGGGCCTTCGGGGCCACGCATCGCGAGCGCCGGCGCTTCGGCGAACGCATGAAGGGCGAGATGGACTGGCGCGGCCGCTCGCTGCGCTACCTGGAGAAGCTGCGCCTGGTGCATGCGCTGCTGACCGCGATCCTGACCGCGGGCCTGCTGATCTGGGCGATCCTGCTCTGGCACGCGCACCGCGCCAGCGTCGGCGAGGTGGTCATGGTGACCACGCTCGGCTTCATGATCCTGCATGGCACCCGCGACCTCGCGGTGGCGCTGGTCGAGACCATCCAGCACATGGCCCGGCTCGCGGAAGCGCTCGGCACGCTGCTGCTGCCGCACGACATGCCCGACGAGGCGGATGCCACCGGCTTCAACGGGCCGCCGCGCGGCGAGGTGGTGTTCGACACCGTCACCTACGCCTATCCCGGCGGGAGCGCGATCCTGGACGGCTTCAACCTGCGCGTCGAAGGCGGCACCCGGGTCGGCCTGGTCGGCCGGTCCGGCTCCGGCAAGACCACCGTGCTCGCCCTGCTGCAGCGGCTGCGCTACATCCAGGAGGGCCGGCTGCTGATCGACGGCGTCGAGCTGCGCAGCCTGACCGAGGAGGCGCTGCGCTCCGTCATTTCGGTGGTGCCGCAGGACGTCTCGCTGTTCCACCGCTCGGTGATGGAGAACATACGCTACGGCAAGCCGGAGGCGTCCGACGAGGAGGTCCGCGTGGCGGCGGAGAATGCCGGCTGCGGCGACTTCATCGACGACATGCCCGAAGGCTTCAACACCGAGGTCGGCGACCGCGGCGTGAAGCTGTCCGGCGGCCAGCGCCAGCGGCTGGCGATTGCCCGCGCCTTTCTGCGCAACGCACCGATCCTGCTGCTCGACGAGGCCACCAGCGCGCTCGACTCAGAGAGCGAGCAGCGGGTGCAGGAAGCCCTCGAGCGGCTGATGGTCGGCCGCACCGTCATCGCCGTCGCGCACCGGCTCTCCACGCTGCGCGACTTCGACCGGATCATCGTCATGCAGTCCGGACGGGTGCTGCAGGACGGCTCCCCGACCCAGCTCGAGCGGGTCGAGGGTCCGTACCGCGACCTGCTGTCG
This sequence comes from Lichenicoccus sp., assembly GCF_965277665.1. Taxonomy (GTDB): domain Bacteria; phylum Pseudomonadota; class Alphaproteobacteria; order Acetobacterales; family Acetobacteraceae; genus Lichenicoccus. Next base: position 2,004,968 of record NZ_OZ255835.1, on the reverse strand, counting down.
CTGCAGGCCGTGAGTCTGGAGGATGTCGCCTGACGCAAAGCTACGAGATGTCATCCGACATCGGGGCTCGAGGCTGCCGCCTGATATCAGATCAATCACAGACTTGTGATTGAAAGCGTTTTGATATCATAATAAACGACGTTGCCCGAGCGTGGTGCCCGGGCTGCTTCAGGCGGACCGCGTCCCATGAATTTCATCCTTCCGACAGAGGTTCCCGGCCGGACGTTGCTGCCGGCCCGGCCAGTGGCTGCAGGGGATGCCGGCGATGCCTACGCTGCTCCGGGCGGTGTCGCGCTCTCGCGTGAGAATTTGAGCCAGAAGGCCTATCTGCGCATCCGCTCCTCGCTGATCTACAGCGAGCTGCGGCCCGGCCAGAAGCTGATCCTGCGCCCGCTGGCGGCCGAGCTCGGGCTGAGCCCGACGCCGGTCCGCGAGGCGCTGCTGCGGCTGGTGTCCGAGCAGGCGTTGACGCTGGACGAGCGCGGGTCAGCCCTGGTGCCGGTCATCGGGCTCGACGAATTCCGCGAGATCGTCGAGATCCGCTCCGATCTCGAAGGTCGCGCCGCCTGCCGCGCCGCCCAGCGGGCCACCGATGCCGAGATCGGGCAGATCGCCGACCTAGCCGCCCTGTACGACCGCGCCTCGGCCGCAGGCGACCGCGCCGCCATGCTCGGACACAATGCCGACCTGCACCGGCTGGTCTGCCGGGTCGCCCGGGCGCCGCTGATCCTGCGCATCCTGGAGGGCATCTGGATGCGTATCGGGCCGGTCTATGCGCTCACCGTGCCGGCCGCCTGCGAACCGGCGCCGCTCGCACGCCACCCGCACGACGACCTGATCGACGCCCTGCGCTCGCACGACGGCGATGCGGCCCGCGCCGCCGCGATTTCGGATATCCGCCAGGGGTCAAGCGTGCTGGAGGCATCGCTCGCCGAAATGGCCTGACGCCGGAGACGCGGAGCCGAGCCGGCCGGTCAATCGTAATAGTCCGGCCGGTCGATATCCGAGATGATGCCGATCTCGCTCGGCTCCCATCCGAGAACCGCTCTGGTCCTCACGCTGGAGGCGGGACCATGGCCCGCCACCCAGGCCGCCAAGGCGCCGAAATGCGCCTCGGCGGCTTCTTGCGTCAGGGCCTTCGCGGGCACGCCGATCTGCCGGGCGATCGCCTCGGCGATCAGCCTGAACGGCACGTCCTCGGCAACGGCGTGATATGCCGCATTCCGGGCGCCCCGTTCGAGTGCCATGCAAAAGACGCGCGCGGCATCCAGCCGATGCACGGACGGCCAGAGGTTCCGCCCGTCTCCGACATAGGCGGAAACGCCGGTCTCGCGGGCTTTGGTGGCAAGCATGGGAACGAAGCCATGCCGCTCCCCGACGCCGTGGGTCGAGCGCGGCAGGCGGACCACGGATGCCCGCAACCCGCGCTCGGCGAGTGCGAACGCCGTCTGCTCCGACGCGCGTGGAAACCCGGGCATGACGGGCGGCCTGGCGTCTTCCGTGAACGCCTCCCCGGCAGGCAGCAGGCCGAAGCCGCCGGTGACGACGATCGGCCGGTCAGAACCGGCGAACACCTCCCCGAAGGTCTCGATCGCCTGACGGTCCTCCTCGCTCAGTTCCACGATCTTCGAGAGGTCGAGACCGAATGCCGTATGGATGACGCCGTCGGCATGGCCGGCCCCGTGCCGGAGTACATCCAGATCGCGCAACGAGCCCGGCAGCGGCGTGCCGCCGTTCGCGGCGAGCGCCTCACCCTTTTCCCTCGAGCGAACCAGGCCGACGACGGTGTGGCCCGAAGCAAGGAGTTCGCGGGCGATCGCCGACCCGACCCAGCCGTTCGCTCCTGTCAGAAACACGTGCATGCTGACCTCCTCGACCATCCCGGGGGGAAAAATTGCCACCCCGCGGTGTCAGTCACTGACATAGCGCGTGTGTCAGTCACTGACAACAGGAGCAGTCGGATCTGTGACGAGAAACGAAGACGATGTGCGCGTTCGTCTGCAAGGCGCGGCGTTGGCGCTGTTCCGCGAGCGCGGCTACGACCGGACCACGGCCGCCGAGATCGCGGCGCGGGCCGGCGTGACGGAGCGGACCTTCTTCCGGCATTTCCCCGACAAGCGGGAGGCCCTGTTCGATGGCGAGGCCAGGTTGCGCGCAGCCCTGACGGCGTCGATCGCCGATGCGCCTGCCGGGCTCGGGCCGCTCGACACGCTGTTCTGGGCGTTCCGGTCAGTCCGGCCCGCGCTTGAAGATAACCGGCCCTTCTCGAAGCCACGACACGAGGTCATTGCCGCGACCCCCGCACTGCACGAGCGCGAGATGGCGAAAATGGCCGCGCTCGCCGCGGCGCTCGCCGCCGCCTTGCAGGCGCGAGGTGTCGCGGATCTGCGGGCGGTGCTTGCCGCCCGGACCGGCATGGCGGCGTTCGTGCATGCCACGGTCACCTGGCTAGACGATCCCGGGCCAGGTCTCGGCGAGCATCTCGATGTCGCCTTTCGCGAGCTGAAAGCGCTGCTCACCGAGATCGAAGACTGATCCCGCCATGCGGTCGGCGGCATAGAATCGGGGCCTGGGGCCTTCGGCCCCAGTGGGTCAAGGGCAGAGCCCTTGCGCTGCCTAGCCGGAGGCCGGCTCGGACTCCGCCTTATCCGAGCCCGGCGGCTCGCTCTCCGGCGCGTCCGGGGGCCGCGGCGTCACCCCGTTCGGACGGGCGCCGGCGAGCTTCAGGCCCGGCACCTCGATGTCGATCTCCAGGGTGGAGACCGAGGCGCCCCGGTCGAGCTTAACCTGCACCTTGTCGCGGTCGATCGTGACGTGGCGCGCGATCACCTCGAGGATCTCCTCGCGCAGCTTGGCGATCAGCTCGGACTGGCCTTCGCCGTTGGAGCGCTCGTGCGCCAGCAGGATCTGCAACCGGTCGCGGGCGACCGGCGCCGAATTCTTGCGGGTGAAGAAGCTGAGGAGGCTCATGCCACCCTCCACTTGAACCATTTGCCGAACAAGCCGCGGCGATCGCTGGGCACGCTCATTTCCAGCGTCTCGCCCTGCAGCCGCCGAACCGCATCGAAATAGGCCCGGGCGGGGGCACTCTCAGGATTGGACAGGGTCACCGGCGAGCCGAGGTTGGACGCGCGCAGCACCTCCTCGCTTTCGGGGATGATGCCGAGCAGCGGGATCGAGAGGATCTCCAGCACGTCCTCGGTGCGCAGCATCTCGCCGCGGGCGGCGCGTGCCGGGTCGTAGCGGGTCAGCAGCAGGTGCTTGTCGATCTTCTGGCCGTTCTTGGCGCGCAGCGTGGTGCTGTCCAGCATGCCGATGATGCGGTCGCTGTCGCGCACCGAGGAGACCTCGGGGTTGGTCACCACGACCGCCTCGTCGGCGTGATACATCGCCATCTGCGCTCCCTTCTCGATGCCGGCCGGGCTGTCGCAGACCACCCAGTCGAACTTCTCGCGCAGCTCGGCGATGACCCGCGCCACGCCGTCCGGGGTGAGGGCGTCCTTGTCGCGGGTCTGCGAGGCCGGCAGGATCGACAGCGTGTCGATCCGCTTGTCGCGGATCAGCGCCTGGCTCAGCTTGGCGTCGCCCTGCACCACGTTGATCAGGTCGAACACCACGCGGCGTTCGGCGCCCATCACCAGGTCGAGGTTGCGCAGGCCCACGTCGAAATCGACCACCACGACGTTCTTGCCGCTCTGCGCGAGTGCCGCCCCGAGGGCCGCGGTCGAGGTCGTCTTGCCGACGCCGCCCTTGCCCGATGTGACGACCAGAACCTTGGCCATGATGTCTCCCTTTTGTGCTTCGTCGCCCGGTCTTAATCGAGAGGCAACAGCAGCAGCGTCTCGTCGTCGAGCCGCGTCTGTGTGCTCTTGCCGATCAGCTCGACCGGCATGTCCTCGGCGGTCATGTAGTAGCCGTCGATGGCGATCAGCTCGGCGTTCATGCGCCGGCACAGGATGCGGGCGTCGCGGTTGCCGCCGAGGCCTGCCACCGCGCGTCCGCGCAGCGTGCCGTAGATGTGGATCGACCCGCCGGCGGCGATCTCGGCTCCCGAGGCCACCGAGCCGATGACGGTGACGTCGCCCTCGGCGAACACGATGGACTGCCCCGAGCGCACCGGCTCCTCGATCAGCAGCGAGGGCTGCACCTGCGCGGCATCGGCGAGTGTGCCGGCGCCGGTCGCGGAGCCGGCCGGGAGCGCGCCATCCTCGGGCACCTCGAGCGGGCCGACCGCGCGGCCGCCGGCGAAGCCCTGCGGCCAGTCCCAGCCCACGGTGGCCGGCCAGGCGGCGTCGGCGCCCTCGATGGCGATCAACCGCACGCCGCGGTCGGCGAGCGCCGGCAACAGCTCCGCCAGGCCTGCGTCGGTCGCATCGAGCAGGCCGCAATCCAGGATCACCGGGCGCCCGGCGAAGAAGCTGGCGGAGCGGGTGATCTGCGCGTCCAGGCCCTGCAGCCAGGCAGCGAGCGGCGGCTCCGGCGAGAGCACCAGTGCCATGAACGAGCGGCCGCGCACGCGGATCTGCGGCAGCGGCGCTGAAGGGTGCTGAATTTCGGACACTGGCTGCGACTATCCGCCCGCAGGGGCGGGGTCAATCACAAACCGGGAAGTTGTTGCAACGGCTGGCCCAGGCGAGGCCTCGGCGGCAGATTTCAGCGCGCCGCGACGCAGCAGCGTTGGCGATCCGGGTCGGGATGAAATAATTTCCCTCGATGCGAATCCTCCACCACATGCCGCTGTCGCCGTTCTCGCGCAAGGTCCGCCTGGTCCTGGGCGAGAAGCGGCTGCCTTTCGAACTCAGGACGGAGAAGCTGTCGGAGCGCCGCCCCGAATACCTGGCACTCAACCCGGCCAACACCGTGCCGGTGCTGGTGGAGGAGAACGGGCTCGCGATCCCGGATTCCGGGGTGATCTGCGAATATCTGGAGGAGGCCTATCCGGACACGCCGCTGCTCGGGCGCACCCTGGGCGAGCGGGTCGAGATACGCCGGCTGGTGGCCTGGTTCGACGGCAAGTTCAACCTGGAGGTGACCCGCAACCTGGTCGGCGAGAAGATCACCAAGCGCATGGTCGGCCGCGGCAACCCGGATGCGGGAGCCCTGCGGGCCGGCTATGCCAACGTGGCCGGGCACCTGGACTATATCGGCTGGCTCGCGGAGACGCGGAAATGGCTCGCCGGCGCGAACCTGTCGCTCGCCGATTTCGCCGCCGCGGCGCACCTCTCGTCGCTGGACTATATCGGCGACATCGACTGGAGCCTGTCGCCGCCGACCCGCGACTGGTATGCGCGGATGAAGTCGCGGCCGAGCTTCCGGGGCATCCTGAACGACCGCATCACCGGCATCACCCCGCCCGCGCACTACGCCGACCTCGATTTCTGAGACCCTCTGGGTGTCCGCGATGCAAACGCTGCTGGTGTTCGGCCTCGGCTACGCCGCCTCCGCCGTCGGCAGGCTGGCGGCCGGCGCAGGCTGGCGGGTGGTCGGCACCACCGGCCGGGATGCGCCCGAGGATGGCATCGAGCGCATCGGCTTTGATGCGGCGGCCCGGTTCCTGACCGAGGCCACCCATCTGCTGGTCTCGGTGCCGCCGCGCGACGGGGCAGGCGATGCGGCCGATCCGGTGCTGGCGCGATATGCGAGCGCCGTGCGCTCCGCCGCCCGCCTGCGCTGGATCGGCTATTTCTCGACCACCGGGATCTATGGCGACCGGGACGGCGGCTGGGTCGACGAGGCCAGCGCGCCCAATCCCGGCTCGGCCCGGGCACGGCGCCGGATCGAGGCCGAGCAGGCCTGGACCGCCTTGGCCGGGCAGGCCACCGATGGCGTGATCGACCTGCTGCGCATCGCCGGCATCTACGGACCCGGACGCAGCGCCTTCGACAGCCTGCGCGCCGGCCACGCCAGGCGCATCCTCGCACCCGGGCACTGCTTCGGGCGCATCCACCGGGACGACATCGCCGGCGCCACCTTCGCCGCGATGCTGCGTCCTCCGGCAGGGCGCCGGGTGCTCAACCTCGCCGACGACCTCCCGGAGGAGAGCGCGGTGGTCACGGCGTATGCAGCGCAAGCGCTCGGCCTGCCGGAGCCGGACGGGAGGCCGCTCGCCGAGGCGTGGGCCACGATGAGCCCGATGGCGCGGTCGTTCTGGGCCGACAACCGCAAGGTCCGCAGCGCCGTCACCCAGCAAAGGCTCGGCTATCGCTGGCGCCATCCGACCTATCGCGAGGGCCTCGACGCGATCCTGGCCGAAGAGCACCGCGCCGGCCTGGCAGGGTGCTGAAGCAGCCAGGCCAGGGCGTCACGCCGTCCGACGGAGCGCGTCCAGGGCCGCGGTCATCAAGGCGATATCGGCCGGACGCGACAGCCGGTGGTCGCCGTCCTTGACCAGGGTCAGCTGCACGTCGCTCGCCGCCAGCCGCGCGGCAAGCCGCAGGCTGCCCTCCCAGGGCACGTCGGCATCCTGCTGGCCGTGCAGGATGCGCACCGGACAGCCGACGGCGATCGGGCCGTCCGGCAGGCAATGACGCTCGCCATCCTCGAGCATGGTCCGGGTGATCGGGATCGGCGCGCCGGAGCTGCCCGGGCGGTGCCAGACGCCGTCACGCTGCAGCGCCTCTGCTGCGTCCGGCGGCAGGTTCGCCGCCACCCGGCGCGTCATGTCGGGCGCCGGCGCCACCAGCAGCAGCCCGGCGACCGCGTCCGGGCGGGCGAGGGCGAGCAGCAGGGCCAGCCAGCCGCCGATCGAGGAGCCGACCAGGATCATGCGTCGCGACGCAAGCCGCTCCGAGGCGAGCCGCGCGTCGCCGAGCCAGCCGCCGATGGTGCCGTCGACGAAGCGGCCGCCGCTGCCGCCGTGGCCGGAACAGTCGAAGCGCAGGAACTCCGAGCCGCGCGCCGCCGCATGCTGGGCGAGATGCTCGGCCTTCTGGCCCTGCATGGTGCTCATCAGGCCGTGCAGGAACAGGATCGCGGGGCCGGCGCCGGGCTGGTGGCGCGCCGCGAGCCGCACCCCGTCGGCGCGGACGATCTCGATCGCATCCGCCGCGACGTCAGCGTCCATGCCGCACGGCCTCGGTGACCTGCTGCTTCAGCTCGCTCCAGAACTTGGGGCTCCCGAGCTTCGGGTGGGTCTTGCTTGCGGTGGTCGGCACGCTCGTCTCCCGGGACTGCAGGTTCCCGGACCTTAGGCGGGCATGCTGCTCGCCCACTGCAACCGCGTTTGCGCGCGACTGTTCCGCCCATTGCCGGGACCATTACGTCTTCAGAACGGGACACGGGGAGGATCTGCGTGCTATGGCGCCCGGCGATGTCTGCCTCCGCCCCCCTTGTCGCGGCCCGCTCCGTTGCGGCCCAATCGGTACACGCCCGCCCGCCGGTGATCCTGCAGGTGCTCCCGTCGCTGCAGGCGGGAGGCGTCGAGCGCGGCACCATCGAGATGGTGCGTGCCGTGGCGGCGGCCGGCGGTATCCCGCTGGTCGCCAGCGCCGGCGGCCGCATGGTGTCGCAGGTCCGGCGCGCCGGGGGCCGCCACATCACGCTGCGCCTGATGACCAAGGACCCGCTCGGCATCTGCATGAATGCCTGGTGGCTGGCACGGTTGATCCGGCGCGAGCATGTCGACCTGGTGCATGCCCGGTCGCGTGCCCCCGCCTGGTCGGCGTGGCTGGCCGCGCGCCGTACCCGGACCGCCTTCGTCACCACCTGGCACGGCGCCTACAGCGAGAACCTGCCGTTCAAGAAGCGCTACAATGCGATCATGGCGCGCGGCGAACGGGTCATCGCGATCAGCCGGTTCGTGGCCGCGCGCCTGCAGGCCGACTACGCGGTCGGGCCCGACCGGCTGCGCATCATCCCGCGCGGCGCCGACCTCGCCATGTTCGATCCGGCCGCGATCCGTGGCGACCGGCTGCATGCGCTGGCCTCGGACTGGAACCTGCCGTTCGGCGCCAAGGTCATCATGCTGGCCGGCCGGATCACGCCCTGGAAGGGTCATGAGCTGCTGCTGCGGGCGCTGGCCAGGCTGCCGGCGGCGACAGACAGGATTGCGGGTGCTCCGGCCTGGGTCTGCGTTCTGGTCGGCCCCAGGCAGCGCGAGGGGACGCATGCCGATACGCTGCTCGCACTCGCGCACGACCTCGGCCTGATGAAGCGGCTGCGCTTCGCGGGCCACTGCGACGACATGCCGGCGGCCTATGCGCTGGCCGACATCGTGGTGGTGCCCTCGCTCAAGCCGGAGCCGTTCGGGCGCGTGGTGATCGAGGCGCAGGCGATGGGACGGCCGGTGCTGGTGGCAGGCCATGGCGGCGCCAGCGAGACCGTCGAGGACGGGGTCAGTGGCACGGTGTTCCCGCCTGGCGATGTCGAGGCGCTGGCGCAGGCGCTCGCCCGGCTGCTGGCGCTGGACGACGTCGAGCGCGAGGCGCTGGCCCTGCGCGCCCGCGCCCACGTCGCCGAGCATTACGGCCTGCCGGCGATGCAGCAATCGACGCTCGCGGTCTATGACGAGCTCCTGTGCAGGCAATCCGACCCGCCCCGATGGCGCGCATCCTGATCATCAAGCTGGGGGCGCTCGGCGACCTCGTGCAGGCCTTCGCGCCGTTTGCCGCCATCCGGCGGTATCACCCGGACGACCGGCTGGCGCTGCTGACGACAAGGCCCTTCGCCGCCCTGTGTTCGGCGTCGCCCTGGTTCGACGAGGTGCTGGTCGACGAGCGGCCGGCCTGGTGGCACGCGGGCCGGGTGATGGCGCTGCGCCGGATGCTGCGCGGCCATGATTTCGTCTATGACCTGCAGACCTCGAGCCGCTCGCAGCGTTATTTTCGGCTGGCCGGTCGGCCGCCCTGGTCCGGCATCGCGCGCGGCGCCTCGCATCCGCACGACAATCCGGGCCGCGACCTGATGCACACGCGCGAGCGGCAGGCGGACCAGCTGGCACGCGCCGGTATCGCCGTCGTGCCGGTGCCGGACCTCGCCTGGCTGGCGGTGCAGGGGCCGCATCTGCCCGGCCCGTATGCGCTGCTGGTGCCCGGAGCGGCACCGCATCGCCCGGCCAAGCGCTGGCCCGCGGCGCGGTTTGCGGAACTCGCCGGGCTGCTCTGGGCGCGCGGGCTGCGGCCGGTGGTGGTCGGCGCCGGCGGCGATGCGCCCCTGGCGCAGGTGATCCTGCGTGCATGCCCGCAGGCGCTCGACCTCACCGGGCAGACCAGCCTGCTCGAACTGGGTGGCGTCGCGGCACGCGCCGCACTCGCAGTCGGCAACGATACCGGGCCGATGCATCTCGCCGCCGCGATGGGTGCGCGCTGCATCGTGCTGTTCTCCGCCCAGAGCGACCCGGCGCTGACCGCACCGCGCGGGCCCGATCCGGGCAGCGTGACGGTCCTGCGCGCCGGCGATTTGGCCACCCTGCCGGTCGCCGATGTCGCGAGCCGGGTTGCGGCATCCCCGGGGTGACGCCATAGGAGGGCGCAACCGCGAAACTCTGTGAGCCGGGAGCCACTGCATGCCTGCGATCACCCTGCCCGACGGGTCCGTGCGCCAGTTCGCGGCCCCGGTGACGGGCACCGCGGTCGCCGCATCGATCGGCCCGGGCCTGGCACGCGCCGCACTCGCCATGGAACGCGACGGCCGCCTGGTCGACCTGTCGCACGAGATCGACGCCGACAGCCGCGTCGTGTTCGTCACCAGGCGTGATGCGCAGGCGCTCGGCCTGATCCGGCACGATGCCGCGCATGTGCTGGCCGAGGCGGTGCAGGGGCTCTATCCCGGCACCCAGGTGACCATCGGTCCGGTGATCGAGAACGGCTTCTATTACGATTTTGCTCGTAACGAGCCGTTCACCCCCGAGGATCTCGCCGCGATCGAGGCGCGCATGCGCGAGATCGTCTCGCGGAACGCGGCTTTTGTCCGCGAGGTCTGGCCGCGCGACGCGGCGATCGCGTTCTTCGAGGCGCGCGGCGAGCGCTTCAAGGCGGAGCTGATACGCGACCTGCCCGCGCGCGAGCCGATCTCGATCTACCGCCAGGGCGACTGGCTCGACCTGTGCCGCGGGCCGCACATGCGCGGCACCGGCGATGTCGGCACCGCGTTCAAGCTGATGAAGGTGGCGGGTGCCTACTGGCGCGGCGACCATCGCAACCCGATGCTGACCCGGATCTACGGCACCGCCTGGCGCGACGCCGCCGAACTCGAGGCGCACCTGCGCCAGATCGAGCAGGCCGAGCGGCGCGACCATCGGCGCATCGGCCGCGAGATGGACCTGTTCCACATCCAGGAGGAGGCGGTCGGCTCGATCTTCTGGCATCCGAAGGGCTGGCGTCTCTACACCGTGCTGCAGGACTACCTGCGTCGGATGCAGAACGCCGAGGGCTACGAGGAGGTGCGCACCCCGCAGCTGGTCGACCGCTCGCTCTGGGAGGCGTCCGGGCACTGGGAGAACTACCGCGAGCACATGTTCATCGCCACCGTCGAGGACGAGGACAAGAGCCTCGCTCTGAAACCGATGAACTGTCCGTGCCACGTGCAGATCTTCAAGCACGGCCTGCGCTCCTATCGCGAGCTGCCGCTGCGCATGGCGGAGTTCGGCGCCTGCCATCGCTACGAGCCGTCCGGGGCGCTGCACGGCATCATGCGGGTGCGGGCCTTCACCCAGGACGACGCGCACATCTTCTGCACCGAGGCGCAGGTGCCCGAGGAGACCGCGCGCTTCGTCGCCATGCTGGCGCAGGTCTATCGCGACCTCGGCTTCGACAGCTTCGTGGTGAAGTTCGCCGACCGGCCGGACAACCGCGCCGGCGACGACGCCACCTGGGACCGCGCGGAGGCGGCGCTGATCGAGGCCTGCCGGCTGGCGGGCGTCGGCTACGAGCTGAACCCGGGCGAGGGGGCGTTCTACGGCCCCAAGCTCGAGTTCGTGCTGCGCGATGCGATCGGCCGTGACTGGCAGTGCGGCACCCTGCAGGTCGACTACATCCTGCCCGAGCGGCTCGACGCCAGCTTCATCGGCGAGGACAGCGCGCGGCATCGCCCGGTGATGCTGCACCGCGCGATCGTGGGCTCCTTCGAGCGCTTCCTCGGCATCCTGATCGAGCAGTATGCCGGGCGCTTCCCGCTCTGGCTGGCGCCGGTGCAGGTGGTGGTGGCGTCGATCGTGACCGACGCCGAGCCGTATGCGCTCGAGGTCGCGGGCCGGCTGAAGCGCGCCGGCCTTGCGGTGCAGGCCGACACCGGCCGCGAGAAGATCAACGCCAAGATACGCGAGCACAGCCTGGGCCGGGTGCCGGTGATCCTGGTGGTCGGCCGCAAGGAGGCCGAGGCGCGCACGGTCGCGATGCGACGTCTGGGGGGTGCGGCGCAGGAGGTCCTGGAGCTGGAGCAGGCGCTGCGGGGTCTTGTGGACGAGGCGACACCACCCGATCTGAGACGCGCGGCCACCGCCGCCGCATCGGCCGGGACATGACAGCCGCCCGATGCCTGCATGGCGAATTCCCAGGGTGCGGCCAACAGCCTGCTTGCCTGCATGGGGGCGTATGGGCGAGAACGCAGGCCTGGGCGCCCTGCGTTCGCCCCAGGCTATCGCACGAGACCCATTCGTAACCGAGACAGGAGACCACCATAGCCAGACCACCGATGCCCGCGCCTCCGACCCGTGAGGGCCCGCGCGTCAACGAGGAGATCCGCGTGCCATCCGTCCGCCTCATCGACGAGGAAGGCGAGATGCAGGGCGTGATGCCGACGCGCGAGGCGATGCTGCGCGCGTTCTCGGTGGGTCTCGACCTGCTCGAGATCAGCCCGAACGCCGAGCCGCCGGTGGTCAAGATCCTCGACTATGGCAAGTTCAAGTACGAGCAGCAGAAGAAGAAGAACGAGGCTCGCAAGAAGCAGAAGGTCATCGAGATCAAGGAGGTCAAGGTCAGGCCGAATATCGATGAGAACGACTACCAGGTGAAGCTGCGCGCCATGCGGTCGTTCATCGAGGAGGGTGACAAGGTCAAGGTCACCCTGCGCTTCCGTGGCCGCGAGATGGCGCACCAGGATCTCGGCGTGAAGGTGCTCGAGCGCATCCGTGGCGACATGGACGAGCGCACCAAGGTCGAGCAGATGCCGCGCATGGAAAACCGCCAGATGATCATGGTGCTGTCACCGCGCTGAATGATGATCGCTTCGGCCAGTGTGATGACCCGGGTGAGAGCCCGGGTTTTCTGTTGTGGGCATCGGAGGAGAGTCCGGCATGGACGACAAGGCGGACCGCGGCATGGCCGGCGACGAGGTTAGGATCCTCGAGGTGCGTATCCTGGCCGAAGGGCACGGCATCCTGAAGACCACGCGGTTCGAGCACCGTCGCTTCGACGGGACATGGCAGACCCTGAACCGCGAGACCTATTCCAGCGGCGATGGCTGCGCCGTGCTCGCCTACGACCCTGGCCGCGGTCGCGTGCTGCTGGTGCGGCAGTTCCGGTTTCCTGCCTACGCCGCCGGCCACTTGACGCCGCTGGTCGAGGTCATCGCCGGGCTGGTGGACGAGAACCCACCGGATGTCGCCGTCATCAAGGAGGCCCGGGAGGAAGCCGGGGTCGTGCTACGCACGGTGCGCCCGGTCTTCGAGGCTTTCATGAGCCCCGGCGCGATCACCGAGCGGCTCAGCTTCTTCGTGGCCGAATATGATGGGGCCGACCGCACCGGCGCCGGTGGCGGCCTGCCCGGCGAAGGTGAGGATATCGAGGTGCTGGAGCCGACCGGAGACGAGGCGATGGCGATGATCGGCGACGGCCGGATCGTCTATGCCAAGACCATCATGCTGCTGCAGCATGCGAGGCTGACCGGTCTGATCTGAAACGGACGCGGCACCAGGCCCTTGATCTTCGCGGGCAAGACGCGATATCTGACCAACCAGATGGTCATGAAGGGATCGAGCTCGTGCAGAGCGTCAATCTGGCCGATGCCAAGGCCCGTCTCAGCGCATTGGTCGAGCAGGCGGCGGCCGGCGAGCCGGTGCGGATAATCCGGCGCGGCAAACCGGTGGCGCAGATCTCCGCCATCCGAGGCGTGCGCGCGAGCATCGATCCGGCGATGCTCCGGGGCGTCACCGATCGCATGCCGATGCAGCCCGAGAGCGCTGGCGGCTTCATGCGTGCGGTGCGTGACGACGAGCGGTATTGACGCTCTATCTCGATACGTCGCTGCTGGTCGCAGCCCTCACGAACGAGGCGCAGACTGCGCGCATGCAGGACTGGCTGGGCGCGCAGGCGCCCGATAGCCTGGTGATCAGCGACTGGGTGACCACGGAATTTTCCTCCGCCCTGTCGATCAAGCTGCGCTCCGGCCAGATCGCCGCGTCGCACCGCGCCGGCGCGCTGGCGATGTTCACCCGCCTGAGTTCGGAGAGCTTCACGATCCTCGTCGTCGGGCGAGCCCAGTTCCGGGCCGCCGCCCGTCTTGCCGACCAGCATGAATTGGGGCTGCGCGCGGCCGACGCGCTGCATCTTGCGATCTGCGCCGATCATGGTGCGACACTCTGCACGCTCGACCGCCGGCTCCACGATGCCGCATCGCTTCTGGGTGTGCCCGGCTTGCTGCCCTGAGGTTCCCGGCTCGGCCCGATCACCGCAGCAGGCCGGATGCTCTGGCTCCGATCCCGTTCGAAAGCTGCAGACGCACCGCCCAGCCGTCCTGCACGAAGCCGGGCACGGCGTCGCGTGCCACCCATTATGACCGGTGAACCTTCACCCGGGCAGGCCGGTGAGTTCGCGGATCGCCTGGTGAAGCGGGATCAGGATCGGCTCGGCGAGCGGAGTCGCGGCAACGCGACTGGTCCGATGCAGCGCGCACGGCTGGCCGGACTGATCTGATGATGTGAGGCCCGCGCGTTCGACCAGGGTGCCGGCGCCGCAGGACACTCGGCCGAAGCGGTCCGAAGTCTGCTACCGGAAGTCCTTCAGGCCGTTCCAGGTCCCCTGTCGTGGGCAGTGCAGGCCCGGATGAATGAGATCCATATCCTCGAGTAGGAAGTCGCCCCGCCCGTAGTTACAGGCGGCGCAAGTCAGGTAGACATTCTCGAGGTCACTCCGGCCACCGCGGGCGTGTGGCACGATGTGATCGTATTGCGCCCACATGCACTGGAAGGCCGCATGCTGAGCAATATTCGCTCTCTCCCAAGGTACCGCTTTCGGATACTCCCGACGGATCGCGAGCCTCACTCGGTCCCGGATGACCGGTATCCCGCAGAATCGGCAGTAGTAGCCGTCTCTTTCGTGGATGAGAGTTATCGTCTCTTCGGTCGGATCTCGCGGCTTGCTTCGATGAGCTTCGGGAAGCCTGGATGGAGTAGCCGATTTCCGAAGAGGCTGATTGTACATGGTCGCCTTTCCCCAGACCGAGTTTAACCAGTCTCGGACCACCTTGTCGTCAGCCAGACGCAACAGCTCGTCCGCCGCGTCGCGCTCACCCCGCAAGTGCGAAGATACCGCATCGCGCAGACGTTGGGCTGCCACCTCGATTTCCGGCACTGGTTCACGAAGGCATCGGCGAAGGCTCATCCTGAAACCCTACACGTTCTGATTAAACGACATCATCAGTTCGTTCCGGTCCGGTAACTTACGCATTTCGCTCTGTCACCTGAAATCGAGTCTCCGGAGAGCTTCGTTCTGAGTGCCCTGTCGCGATTGGGTCGGCGACGTGTGCGGACGGTTCCTGCCGAGCAGCTCAGCCTTCGATCACGGCGAAATCCGCGACCCGTGCCATGCCGCCACGGAGTGCTGCCAGCAGGCGGAGCCGGTTGCGTCGCGTCGCGGCATCGTCGGCATTCACCGTGACCGCGTCGAAGAAGGCGTCCAGCGGCCGGCGCAGGGTGGACAGCTTGGTCATCGCCACCTCGAATCGCTCCGCCGCGATTTCCGTTACCACGCGCGGCAGGGTCTCGCCGAGCGCCGCCGCCAGCGCCCGCTCCTCGTTCTGGGAGTAGAGCGATGGATCGGGCTCCGCCTCGTATGGACCGTCGCGGCGCTCCTCGATACGCAGGATGTTCGCCGCCCGCCTGGCCGCCGCCAAAAGGTTGCGGCCGTCCTCGCTGCCGAGCAGCGTGCTGACGGCATCCGTGCGGGCCAGCGCGCGCACGAGGTCGCCATCCAGCCCGGTCGCGTTCACCGCCGCCAGCACGTCGTGCCGTGCACCGTCGGCACGCAGCTGCACACGCAGGCGCTCGGCGATGAAGCCGGGCAGCAGAGCGAGGTCGGGCGCGGCGCGCAGCGGGTCCGGCAGCGCCTCGGCGGCGGCGCGGAACAACGCAAACACATCCAGGCGCAGCGCATTGTCGCGCACGATGCGAATCACGCCCAGGGCGGCGCGGCGCAGTGCATAGGGGTCCCCCGAGCCGCCCGGCTTCTCGCCGGCGGCGAACAGGGCGGCGAGGCTGTCGAGGCGGTCGGCGAGTGCCACCGCGACCGACACCGGCGCATGCGGAACGCCGTCGCCGGCGCCGCGCGGCTGGTAGTGCTCGCGGATCGCTGCCGCCACCTCCGGCGCCTCGCCGTCATGGCCGGCATAGTAGCCGCCCATGACGCCCTGCAGCTCGGGGAACTCGCCGACCATGCCGGTCGACAGGTCTGCCTTGGCGAGATGGGCCGCGCGTGCCGCGTGCGCCGGGTCGGCACCGACCATCGGGGCGATCCGCGTCGCCAGCCGCGCGATCCGTGCGATGCGGTCGCCCTGGCTGCCGAGGGCGGCGTGGAAGGTCACCGCATCGAGGGCGGCAACCCGGCTTGCCAGGGGCACCGCGCGGTCGAGGTCCCAGAAATGCCGCGCATCCGAGAAGCGGGCGCGCAGCACGCGCTCGTTGCCCGCCACCGTGAGCGCGCCGCCATCCGATGCAAGCGTATTGGCCGCAAAGATGAAGGCCGGGGCGGCCGAGCCGTCCGGCCGGCGCAGCGCGAAGTAGCGCTGGTTGACGCGCATGCTGACCTGCATGACCTCGGACGGCAGGTCCATGTAGGCGGCATCGATGCGGCCCAGCAGCGGCACCGGCCACTCCACCAGGCCGGCTACCTCCTCGAGCAGGCCGTCATCCGGCACCGCGACGAAGCCGGCTTCTTGCGCCAGACGCGCGATGCCGTCGCGGATCAGCGAGGCGCGCTCGCCGGCCTCGACCAGCACGTGGCGCGCGCGCAGGCCGTCCTGCCAGTCCTGCACGCCGGTGACCGTAAAGCCGCCCGGAGACAGGAAACGATGGCCTTCGCTCGACGCGCCGGCCACCAGCCCGTGGCCGTCGTCGGCGCCGGGCAAGGCAAGAGTGAACGGCACCGGCGCACCGTCCAGCAGGCAGAGCATGCGGCGCAGCGGGCGCACCCAGAGCAAGCCGCTGCCCGCACCCCAGCGCATCGCTTTCGGCCACGGGAACCGGCGCAGCAGCCCGGGCAGCGTCTGCATGATCAGCTGGTGCGCCGCGATCGGGGCGTGCCGCCGGTCCAGCACCCAGAAGCCGTTCTCAGCACGCAACGCATCCCGGCGGGCGTTGTGCTTGCGCAGGAAGCCGGCCAGTGCCTGTTCGGGCGCGCTCTCGCGTGGGCCGCGTTCGGAACTGGTGCTGCCCGGCACCGCAGCATCGAGGTCGGCGGACAACGCGATCCGGCGCGGGCCCCAGTAGAGATGCGTGTGGCGGGGGTTGAGCGGCGCCAGCGCCTCCGACACCAGACGGCCGAGACTATCGGCGCCGTCACGCTGCAGGCGCGCGGGGATCTCCTCGGAGAACAGCTCGATCAGCAGTTCGGGCATCGGCTCAGGCCTCGCCCGCTAGCCACGCCTCGCAGGCGCGCCGGGCGAGGGTGCGGACACGGCCGATATAGCTTGCGCGCTCGGTCACGCTGATCACCCCGCGCGCATCCAGCAGGTTGAACAGATGGCTCGCCTTCAGGCACTGGTCGTAGGCCGGCTGCGCCACGCCCGCCTCCACCAGCGCCAGGCTCTCGCGCTCGGCGTCGTCGAAATGCCGGTGCAGCATGGCGGTATCGGCCAGCTCGAAATTATGCCGCGAGTAGTCGCGCTCGGCGCGCAGGAACACGTCGCCATAGGTCAGGCCATGCCCGTCATAGTCGAGGTCGTACACCCGCTCGACGCCCTGCACATACATCGCCAGCCGCTCCAGCCCGTAGGTCAGCTCGGTCGAGGGCAGCGCCACCGGGATGCCGCCGACCTGCTGGAAATAGGTGAACTGGGTCACTTCCATGCCGTCACACCAGACCTCCCAGCCCAGGCCCCAGGCGCCGATGGTCGGGTTCTCCCAGTCATCCTCGACGAAGCGGATGTCGTGCAGGGCGGGATCGATGCCGATCGCGCGGTAGCTTTCGAGCAGCAGCGCCTGGCTGTCCGCGGGTGTGGGCTTCAGCAGCACCTGATACTGGTAGTAGTGCTGCAGCCGGTTCGGGTTCTCGCCGTAGCGGCCGTCCGACGGCCGCCGGCACGGCTGCACGTAGGCGGTGCGCCACGGTCGCGGGCCGAGTGCCCGCAGGCTGGTATGCGGCGACAGCGTGCCGGCGCCGATTTCGATATCGTACGGCTGCAGGATGGCGCAGCCTTGGTCCGACCAGAACGCGTGCAGCCTGAGGATCAGCGACTGGAAGCTCGTGTTCAGATCCGGCGCCAGGGACACGCGCGCTCTCCGGTGGAGGGTGGTCGATGCGGGGGCGGCACCATAGGTTCGGGGCCGGGCGCCAGCAAGCAAGGAGCACCCCATGGCAGCGGACGAACGTTCTGACCTGGCCCTGATCGAGCAGATCAGGTCCGACACCAGGCGCATCGCGCTGGTCGGCGCGTCGGCAAATCCGGCGCGGCCGTCGCACGGCGTCATGCGCTTCCTGCTCGCCCGGGGCTTCACGGTGGTGCCGGTCAATCCGGGTCTCGCGGGACAGCTCCTGCTTGGCCAGCCGGTGGTATCGCTGCTTGCCGATGCGGCGCCGCTCGACATGGTCGACGTGTTCCGCGCCTCCGGGCACGTCGCCGGCATCGCGGGCGAGGCGATCAGGCTGGGCGCGCGCACGCTCTGGCTGCAGCTCGGCGTGATCGACGAGGCGGCGGCCGCGACAGCGCGGGCGGCCGGGCTGCGCGTGGTGATGGACCGGTGCCCGAAGATCGAGTGGGCTGCCTGATCCCGCCGCTTGACGCTCGATACGCGCGCGGCCACATCAACGTTCTGCAATCTGGATGGATCATGCTGCCATGACCAACGAGGAACGCGACCTCATCGCCCGGTTCATCGCCCGGGTCTCCGGCCAGCCGCAGGGGGGCGGGTTCGGCGCCAGCGTGCCGGCGACGCAGCCGAACCTGCCGCCGATCGATGCAGAGGCCGACCGGTTCATCGCGGACAACTTCAACCAGTATCCGCAGGCCCGCTACCGGATCACGCAGACCGCGGTGGTGCAGGAAGCGGCCCTGGCGGAGGCACAGAACCGCATCAAGCGGCTCGAATGGGAGCTGCAGCAGACCCAGATGCAGGCGCAGCAGGCGATCCAGGCGGCGCAGCAGCAGGCTGGTCAGCAGCGCAGCGGTGGTCTGTTCGGTGGCCTGTTCGGCGGCGGCCAGCAGCGCCAGGCGCCGCCGGGCTATAATCAAGCGCCGCCGAACTATGGCCAGATGCCGCCGCCGCAGCCGAGCTATCCGCCGGGTTATCAGCCGGGGATGTTCCAGCAGCATGGCGGCTCCGGGTTCCTTGGCTCGGCGCTGACCACGGCTGCGGGCGTCGCCGGCGGCATGGTCGTCGGCAATGCGCTGATGGACATGTTCAGCGGCCACGAGGGCGGCCTCGGTGGTGGCGGCCTCGGCGGCGGCGGCTTCGGCGGCGGTGGCGAGACCATCGTCAACAACAACTACGGCGATGCCGCCACCGGCGCCGGCGGCGATCCGTTCGGCGGCCAGGGCACCGATGTCGACCCGAATTTCGGCAGCGGCGGCGGCGGCTTCGACAGCGGCGGCTTCGACGACAACAGCGGCGGCGGCGGCGGCGGCTGGGACGACGACAGCAGCAGCTTCTAAAGGGTCATAACATCAGAGGCTGGACATCAGAGGCCCGTTAAAAACGCCTGATGCTGGATGAGAGCGGCCCGCAGGGTCGCGCCCGGCGTGACTTTCCGAGCACCGCAGCGCAGCGGCCTCCCCATACTTGAAAGACGGGGCCGTGAGCAGCGGAGCGCAGAAAAGGCGCGTCGGATCGCCAGCAGCAGGCGTTTTCAAGGGGCCGGTTTGAGTTGGACGCTGACGGCGCAGTGATCCGACAACCGCTCCTTCATCTCCGGGGTGGTCTCCCGATAGACCATGACCCGCAGCGTCTGCGGCTCCAGCCAGGGCGCTGCCGGACCGCCGGCGAAGATGTGGTCGATGAAGTCCTCGCCGCCCCAGCATGGGCTGATATGGCCGCTGGTGGCGAGCACCATCGGCGACGAGGCGTCGAGCGCATCGAGGAACACGTCGTGCGCCGGCATGTTGCGGTTGAAGTCGCCCATCAGCACGAACGGGACGTGCTCCGCCTGCCGCGCCGCCAGCCACGCCTTCAGCACCTCCAGCTGCCGGTGCAGCAGCTTGCACTGGTACGGCTCGGTGTCGCCGAAGCCGAGCCGCCAGCATCCGGTCTTCAGATGCACCACGAGGATGCGCAGGCGCAGGCCGGCCCCACTGCCAGGAAGACTAAGGGTGACGTCGAGGCCGCTGCGAAGATGGTGCGCGGCTTCGGGGCGGGTGACATCGAGCGCCAGCAGGTCGGGGTTGCGGGTCACCTCGAAGCCGCGACGCACCGCAAGGCCGACGCGCTGCACGACATGGTCGCCGGTCATGAAGATCTGGTAGCGGTCCGGCGGGAAGATCCTAGCGGCGATCTCGGGTCCGTCCACCTCCTCGATGCCGACCGCATCGGCATCGAGATGCGCGGCGTAGGCGGCCAGTGTCGCGATATCCTCGGGACGCTTCGTCGTCGCGTCGTCCGGCAGCGACGGATCGCCGGTCGGCCGCGTGGTGAGCCATTCCAGGTTCCAGGTCGCAAGCTTGATCGCGGTCGGCGGGGTAGCCTGGGTCGTCGGGGTAGCCTGGGTCGTCGGGGCAGCCTGGGTCGTTGGGGTAGCCTGGGCCGCGGGCGCAGCCAGCAGCAGGCAGATCGCCAGGACGCGTTTCACCCTGGTGGCCGCTGCAGCCTTGCCTGGGCCTCCTGCAGGCTGATCGCGCTGCGGGTCAGTTCGTCGAGGATGCGCACCGTCCCGGAGGCGATGTCGTAGAGCCAGCCCTGGATCTGCAGGCGACCGTCGGCCAGCCGGGCGGCGACCGCCGGATGGGTGCGCAGGTGCGAAAGCTGCAGCAGCACGTTCTGCTCGGCCATGGTCGTGACCGCGCGGGCGCCGTCCCCGGCTGGATCCTTGCTCTCGCGAGCGTCGGATTGCGACAGCAGCGCCTGCGTCACCGCGCGGGCCGCCTCGGCGTTGCGCAGCCAGGACGCGACCGTCGGCATGCGCTCCAGCCCGTGCTTGTGCGGCTCGATCATCGCCTTCATGGCGCCGCAGTCCGAATGGCCGCAGACGATGATGTGGCTGACGCCCAGCGCCACCACGGCATATTCAATCGCCGCCGAGACACCGCCGAGCATCTCGCCGTAGGCCGGAACGATGTTGCCGATGTTGCGCAGGTTGAACAGGTTGCCGGGCGCGCTCTGGGTGATCATGCCGGGGCTGACCCGGCTGTCGGCGCAGGTGATGAACAGCGTGTGCGGCGCCTGCCCCCGGGCCAGCTCGGAGAACATCTTGCGGTTCGACGGGAACACCTCGGCGGAGAAGTGCCGGACCCCGTCGAGCAGCGTCGAGAGCGATGAATCGGTGTCCGGCACCGGCCTTTCTCCTCTAGCCGTCTCAGAACGCGAGTGTGCTGCCTCCGAGATAGGCAGGCGTTTCTCGGAGGCAGCACACTTGAGGCTCTCGCGGTCCTTGGGCGTGTGGAATAGAGTGTAGAGGCAACGGCTGCGAGAAGGGAATTCATTGCCTGAGGCCCCTCTCACCGCCTGCGACGTCGAGCCGATCCATAGTCCGGGCCTGATCCAGCCGCATGGCGTCCTGCTCGTGCTGCACCAGGCCGGGGGCGCGCTCCGCGTCATCGCGGCCAGCGAGAATGCCGGCGGCGAGCACGCGACACATCCGGCGGCCTATCTCGATCCCGAAGCCCGGCAACAGCTCGAGCGCGCGATGGCACTCCAGCCCCACGGTGCCGGCGACCTGCCGCTCGGCCTGCTGCGCGATGCGCGGGGGGCGTTGTGGGACGCGACCTTGCGTCCCGGAGCCTGCACCGGGGCGAGCGGCGAGGCTTTGTTGGAACTCGAGCCCGTCGGGCCGGCGGCCGCCGAGCCGCGCGGCCTGCTGGAGCGCCTGAACCGGGGCCTGGCCGCCATCCAGCGGCAGACCGGGAGCTCTGCCGCCTGCCAGGCCGCGGTCGCGGCCATCGGGCAGGTGAGCGGGTTCGACCGGGTGATGGCCTACCGCCTGCTCGGCGACGGCAGCGGCGAGGTGGTCGCCGAGGCGCTGCACCCCGATTCCGTGCCGGCGGATCCGGCACTGCCTGCGTCCTATCTCGGCCTGCGCTTCCCGGCCAGCGACATCCCGGCGCCGGCACGCGGGCTCTACAACAGCGCGGCGGTGCGGCTGATCCCGGATGCGCGCGCCCAGCCGTCGCGTCTGCTGAACCTCGCTGGCGGCGACGCGCCCGTCGACCTGTCGCGCGCGGTGCTGCGCGGCGTGGCGCCGGTGCACCTGACCTACCTCGCCAACATGGGCGTATTCGCCTCGATGTCGATTGCGATACGCGACGGCAAAGGCGGCCTCTGGGGCCTGTTCGCCTGCCATCACCTGCAGGGGCCGTTGCATGTCGGCCCCGAGATACGCCTGGCCGCCGAGATCCTCGCGCGCGCGCTGTCCTGGCGCCTCGCCGAACTCGAAGCGGGCCTGGCCGAGCGGCGCACCGCGCGGCTGCGAGCGGCGAGCGGCGTCCTGCTCGCCGGCATCCGGTTGCCCGATGCAGCGGGCCGGCCGCAGCCGCCCGGGCCGCCGCCCGACGCGGACAGCCCGGCTTTGTTGCTCGCCGCGTGCGAGGCCGACGGGGTTGCGGCCTGCCCACGCATCCCGGGCCTCGAGCCGGTGCGGATCGGCGCCGCACCGCCGGATGCGATCCTCGAACTTCTGTGTGCCTGGCTCGATGAGCGGGAAGCCCCAGGCGAGCTGGGGGCGCCTGAACCATCGCTGCAGACCAACGCGTTGCCCGGATTGCTGCCGCCGGATCTCGCAAGCGCGCTCGCCGCGGACGACGCCGCACCCTGCGGCCTGCTGGCGATCCGGCTGCCCGGCGCGGGCTGGCTGCTGCTGCTGCGGCGCGAGCTCGCACGCGTGGTGACCTGGGCCGGCAACCCGGAGAAGCCGGTCGATACGGGACGCCGGTCCGCGGCCGGGCCCGATTCGGGGCTGCCCGCGCTGTCGCCGCGGGCCTCGTTCGCTGCCTGGTCGCAGGCCGTGCGCGGCCAGTCGGCGCACTGGTCGGAGGCCGACCGTGCGGTGGCGCTGGCGCTGCGCGATGTCCTCGGCGAGGCCCTGCTCGCCCGGGCCGCCGGGATCGCGCGCGGCAACCAGGAGCTGCGGCGGCGCAGCGAGGAGACCAGGTTCTTCGCCGATGCCGCGGCGCACGACCTCAGGGAGCCGCTGTGGCAGATCCAGGTGCTGTCCGAAGCGATCGGTGAGGGGCTCGAGGACCTGCCCGCGGATCGGCCGGCGGCCCCGGCGACGGTGGCGGACCTGCGCCAGCTGACCCAGTCGGTGGTACGGTCGGCGGCCCGGATGCAGGACATGGTCGGCGAGCTCTCGCGCCTCGCCGTCGCCGGTCACCAGGCCGATCGCTCGCACCCGGTGCCGCTGCGCGACGTCGCCGGCGAGGCCCTGGAGGATATCCGCAGGGGGGTGTCGGTATCGCCGGAACTGGCACACGCGGTGCTCGCGGAGTCGCGCATCGACCTCGACGGTCTCGGCGCGGTGTCGGTGCGCGCCGATCGCGCGCAGGTCCGGCGCGTATTCCAGAACCTGTTCTCGAACGCGGTGAAGTATCGCGATCCGGAGCGGCCGCTGCAGGTCGTGGCCGAGGCCCGGCCGGCGGTGGGCGGCATCGTGCAGGTGCAGGTCGCCGATAACGGCGTGGGCTTCGATCCGGCGCATGCGCCGCATTTGTTCGAGCCGTTCCGGCGCTTTCCCAACCGGTCCGCCGCAGCCACGCAGGGGCTGGGGCTGGGGCTTGCGATCTGCCAGCGGATCGTCTCGGCGCATGGCGGCGCCATCGCGGCCGGCGTGCCGCCGAGCGGGACCGGCGCGTGCTTCAGCTTCACCCTGGTCGAACCCGATCCGGGCAAGCTAGAGGAAGCGGCGGGCGCGCCGGATGGCACGCGCACCGCCGGGGACCCTGCATGACCATGCCTGCCGATCGCCGCTTGCGAGACGGGACAGCCGCTTGAGCGCCGCGACGCCTGACCCTGAGCACGGCCGGCCCGGGCCGCTGCGTCTGCTGCTGATCGACGACAGCCCGGACGTGTTCATCACGCTGTGCGCGATGCTGTCACCGTCGCGCCGTCCGGGCCGGCTGCGCGACTACAAGGTCGACCATGTCATGCGCGTCGCCGACGGGCTGGCCGCGATGCGCGAGGGGCAGTACGACTGCTACCTGGTCGACCATCATGTCGGCGCCGAGAGCGGCCTCGAACTGGTGCGCTCGGTGCGGGCGGCAGGCATCCTGGCGCCGATCGTGATGCTGACCGGCTCGCACATGATCGACAGCAAGGCGGCCGAGGCCGGCGCCAACGACTTCCTGATCAAGGGCGGCTTCGACGTCGCGACCTTCGAGCGCACCGTGCGCTACGCACTGGGCAATGCCGACAGCGTGCGCCGGCTGGCCGACCTGAACGCCACGCTCGAGGAGCAGGTCGACGAGCGCACGCGGCAATATGTCGAGACCAACACCCGCCTGCTCGAGCAGATCGCGGCGCGCGAGCAGGCGGAGAGCGCGCTGCTGCGTACCGAGCGGCTGCAGGCGCTGGGGCGCATGACCGGCAGCGTCGCGCATGATTTCAACAATATCCTGACCGCCCTGTTCGGCAGCCTGGAGATCCTGCGATCGCGGCTGCATGCGCAGTGGGGCGAGAGCCCGGAGCCGCGGCTGGCGCGGCCGCTGGAGAATGCCATCGAGGCATCGCGGCTCGGCGAGCGCATGGTCGAGGGGCTGCTGGCGTTCGCGCGCCAGCAGCCGGTGGCGCCGACCCTGCTCGATGTCGATGCGGTCATCCGCGAGACCGAGCAGCTGCTGCGGCTCACGCTCGGATCGGGCGTGCGCCTAAGGTTGGCGCTCGCGGGCGATCTGGCACCGGTGCGCGTCGACCGCGACCAGCTCGAGCGGGCGCTGCTCAACCTTGCCTCGAATGCGCGTGACGCGATGGAGGGCCGTCGCGGCTCGGAGCTTGCGATCACCACCGGTCCGGCGCGGCGGCCAGCGGGCGCCAACCGCGAGCATCCGGGCTGGCTGCGCATCATGGTGGCCGATAACGGCCCGGGCATGAGCCGCGAGGCGCTGGACCATGCCTTCGAGCCGTTCTTCTCCACCAAGGCGCCGGGCCACGGCACCGGGCTTGGCCTGGCGCAGGTCTATGGGTTCGCCCTGCAGAGCGGCGGCATCGCCACCATCGACAGCGCTGCCGGCAGCGGCCGGCCTGGCGACAGCGCTGCCGGCAGCGGCCGGCCTGGCGACAGCGCTGCCGGCAATGGCCGGCCTGGCGACAGCGCTGCCGGCAATGGCCGGCCTGGCGGCGTCAGCGTCGTCCTGACGCTGCCGGCCGTGTCGCCGTCAGGCGATGCGCCTAAGATCGTGTCGGCAGCCGATATTCCGGCCGGCTGACGATGGCGCCGGACCGGACCGGCGACCAGCAGACATCGCTGCACGCCGAACTGATCGCCGTGCTGGTGGCGGTGCACGAGGGCACGCCACGGGTGCTGACGCTCGGCGAGGGTGCCGCGCTGCCGTCGGGTCCGCTGGAGCCGGCGCACCGCTCGCTGCAGTCCGGACTGCGTTCCTGGGTGGAGCACCAGACGCATCATCCGCTCGGCTATGTCGAGCAGCTCTACACCTTCGGCGACCGCGACCGCGCGGAGGGACCGATGCGGGCGATCTCGATCAGCTACCTCGCCTTGACCCGCATCGACGATGGGGATGCCGGGTGGCGCGGCTGGTACGGCTACTTCCCGTGGGAGGACCAGCGCGGCGAGGCCGGGGTGCAGGCGGCCCGCGCCCTCGGTGCCCGCGTGCTGGCGTGGGCGGCCGCGTCGGCGCCGGAGCTGCGCGAAACCCGGCGGCAGCGCGGCGGCATCGGCTTCGGGCTGCAGGGCAGCTCGTGGGACGAGGAGCTCGTGCTGCAGCGCTACGAGCTGCTCTACGAGGCGGGGCTGGTCGAGGAGGCGGCGGGGCATGATCCGGCACCGTCCGGCCGGCCGATGCTGCGCGACCATCGCCGCATCCTGGCCACCGGCATCGCCAGGCTGCGGGCGCGCATCAAGTATCGCCCGGTCGTGTTCGAGCTGATGCCGCCGACCTTCACCCTGCTGCAGTTGCAGCTGGTGTTCGAGGCGCTGGCCGGCCGGCGGCTGCACAAGCAGAATTTCCGCCGCCTGATCGAGCAGCAGAACCTGGTCGAGGAGACCGGAGCGCTGGGCGATCGCGCGGTCGGGCGTCCGGCGAAGCTGTTCCGGTTCCGCCGCGAGGTGCTGCAGGCCCGGCATGTGGCAGGCAGCAAGCTGCCGATGACGCGGCCGAGCTAGCAGGCTGCTGAAAAAGCAAGGCCAGGGCGCTGCCCTTGGCCCGCTAGACTGCCCCGCCGCCGGCAATCTGCCTGATCTTGCGGGCGATGTTCTCCGGCGAGAGCACGTAGTCGATGCAGCCGCTTTCGATCGCACTTCTCGGCATGTCGGGCTGCTTTGCCGTCTCCAGCAGCTGCGCGATCGTGGTGCCGCCGGCCTGCTTGATGCCGCTCAGGGCGGCCGCGCCATCGCCGTCATAGCCGGACACGATCACCGCGATGATCTTGCCGGTCCAGTGCTGCGAGAGGGAGCGCAGGAAGACGGTGATGACGTCCGGCCAGCCGCGCGGCTTGGAGAGCGGCCGCAGCCGGAACGCGCCGTCGCGCACGTGCAGGTCGCGGTTCTCCGGAATGATGAAGACGCGGTTCGGCACGATCAGCAGCCGCTCGGTGATCAGCGCCACCGGCATCGTCGTAAACGCGGGCAGGATCTCGTGCAGCCTGGTAGCGAAATGCCGCAGGTGGTTGACGATGACGATGGCCACATCCAGGTCGCCCGGAAGGTTGCTCAGCAGGCGGGTATAGGCGTCCAGGCCGCCGGCCGAGCCGCCGACGCAAACAATGGGAAAATCCCGGGGTGCCTCGGCCATCGGTTCAATGCGCCTGGCGCAGGACCGCGATGAAGTAGCCGTTGTGCCAGTCGCTGGCCTGCTGCGCGAGGGCAGCATGGGTGCCATCCTGCGTGGTCCTGATCTCGATCGAGTACAGGACCCTCAGGCCGGCGGCGCGCAGCGCCTGCAAGGTGCCGTAGCGCACGCCTTCCCAGTTCCAGTCATCGACGATGAAGACGAACTCGTGGTCGAGTGCCACCAGCGGCATCGCGACGCCGTCGAAATGGTCCTGCGGGCTGTGCGGGCCGTCGAACAGGTAGATGTTGAACCGGCCGATGCCCGCATAGTCCACCTTGCGGAAATCACTCTCGATGAAGCTGAACCTGACATGCGCGCTGATGCAGGCCGCGGTGTTGGCGAGGAAGGCATCCTTCGGCCCGTCGAACTGCGACCAGTTGTCGATGCAGACGATGCGGACCGCATTGCCGTCCATCACCGCGCAGGCGGTCGAGCCCATCCAGGAGCCGATCTCGAGATACCTGGCATCGGGCACCGAGGCGACCAGGTTGTTGATCAGGGTGCGGTATGAGCGCCCGGACATGCCGGTCATCGCGAGCGTCGCCGCCGAGGCCTTGCCGTCCAGCGCCAGCGCACGGTCGAACGCATTATCCAGGAGGCGGGTATAGAGGCTCCTGTCCCGCTCCCCGCTCCGGATCATGGACAGCCTGTCGACCAAGGCAGCTCCCTGTGCCGCGCAACCCGCGGACGCAAGCCATAGCCCAGTCGCGGCAGCCGGCACGACGTTATTCGCCTGCGGCCGGCTGCGTGCGGCCGGCTCCGGGCGGCATGAGGTTGCGGGGCGGGGCTTGAATTGCGGCCTGACGTGCTTATGCTCAGGAGTAGCATAACAACCAGCGCCATCTCGGCGTCTTTTTATGGACTTTGTTATGCTCACATTGAGCATTAAGGAAGCACGATGCTGCAGGACCTTCCGGCGCGCACCGACGCCCTCTATGAGCGCGTCCGACGCGTGGTGCCACGGGCGGAATGGCGCCTGTTCGAGGACGATGTCGAGGCGATCCTGCGGCTCAAGCGGGAACGCAACGCGGTCATCCTCGCGCACAACTACCAGACCCCGGAGATCTTCCACTGCGTCTCCGACATCGTCGGCGACAGCCTGGCCCTGGCCCGCGAGGCGCAGACCGTCGATGCGGACGTCATCGTCATGGCCGGTGTGCACTTCATGGCCGAGACCGCCAAGCTGCTGAACCCGACCAAGCGGGTGCTGATCCCGGACCTGCGCGCCGGCTGCTCGCTGGCCGAGAGCATCACGGCGGCCGACGTGCGGCTGCTGCGCGAGCGCTACCCGGGCGTGCCGGTGGTGACCTACGTCAACACCTCGGCGGCGGTGAAGGCGGAGAGCGACCTGTGCTGCACCTCGGGCAATGCCAAGCGCGTCGTCGAGAGCCTCGGCACCGACCGCGTCATCATGATCCCGGACGAGTACCTGGCGCAGAACATCGCCAACGAGACCGGCATCACCATGATCACCTGGGCCGGGCATTGCGAGGTGCATGAGCGCTTCACGCCGGCCGAGATCCGCCGCCTGCGCGCCGACAATCCGGGTATCGTGGTGCTGGCGCATCCCGAGTGCCCGCCCGACGTGGTGGCCGAGGCCGACTATGCCGGCTCGACGGCCGGCATGTCGGACTATGTCGCCAGCGGCCGCGCGTCCCGCGTGGTGCTGATCACCGAATGCTCGATGAGCGACAACCTCGCCGTGCAGCATCCGAACGTCGAGTTCGTCCGCCCGTGCAATCTCTGCCCGCACATGAAGCGCATCACGCTCGGCACCATCCGGCGCAGCCTGGAGACGATGACGCACGAGGTCAGCATCGAGCCGCATCTTGCGGTGCGGGCGCGACAGGCGGTCGAGCGGATGCTGGCGCTATGACCCGGCTGGCGCGCTTCCCGACGCCGATCGCGGTGCGGCCCGACGACCTGCCGGTGATCGCCGGCGCCGGGCTCGCCGGCATGATGGCGGCGCTGAGCCTGGCGCCGACGCCCTGCCTGCTGCTCAGCGCGTCGCCGCTGACCCGCGAGGCGTCAAGCGGCTGGGCGCAGGGCGGCATCGCGGCGGCGGTCGGGGCCGATGACGACGTGGCACTGCAGGTCGCCGACACGCTCGCCGCCGGCGACGGGCTGTGCGACGAGACGGCCGTGCGGGCCATCGTCGGCGGCGGCCCGCGCGCCATCGAGCGGCTGGCCGGCTTTGGCGTGCGCTTCGATCGCGATGCCGATGGCCGGCCGATGCTGGGCCTGGAAGCGGCGCACTCGCGGCGACGCATCGTGCACGCACGCGGTGACGGCACCGGCGCCGAGATCGTCCGCGCGCTGGCCGACGCGGTGCGCGCCACCGCCAGCATCACCGTTGTGGAAGGCGCGGTGCTGACCCGGCTGCTGGTCGAGGACGGCGCCGTCGCAGGCGCCGAGATCCGCGTGCAGGGGCGCCCGCAGACCGTCCGCAGCAGGCAGGTGGTGATTGCCACCGGCGGCGTCGGTGGTCTGTTCCTCGACACCACCAACCCGCTCGGTTCGACCGGCTCCGGCCTCGCGGTCGCGGCCCGCGCGGGTGCCGCTCTCGGCGACCTGGAATTCATCCAGTTCCACCCGACCGCGCTCGCGGTGCAGAGCGGTGCCCCTCCCTTGGCATTGGCCGGTTCGGCTCCAATGAGCCTGGTCAGCGAGGCGGTGCGCGGCGAGGGCGCCACCCTGATCGACGAGACCGGCGCGCGCTTCATGCAGAGCGAACTGGCGCCGCGCGACGTGGTCTCGCGCGCGGTCTGGCATCATCTGGCCGCCGGACACAGCGTGTTCCTCGACGCAAGGACCGCCCTCGGCGAGCGCTTCGCCACCCGCTTCCCCGGCATCAATGCCGCCTGCAGCAGCCATGGCATCGAGCCGGCCAGCATGCCGATCCCGATCCGGCCGGCGGCGCACTACCACATGGGCGGCATCGCGGTGGACGCCGAGGGACGCAGCTCGCTGCCGGGTCTGTGGGCCTGCGGCGAGGCGGCCTGCACCGGCCTGCATGGCGCCAACCGCCTGGCCAGCAACTCGCTGCTCGAGGCCGCCGTCTGCGGCGAGGCGGTGGCCGCCAGCCTGCAGCGTCATCCGACCGGGGCCAGCGCGCGCGCCGTGCCGTTGCCTGCGGCCGGTCCGGCGGGCGCTGCCCGCGATCCGATGCTGCAGCCGGTGCGGCAGATCCTGTCGCGCGATGTCGGCGTGCTGCGCGATGCGGCCGGCCTGCAGCGGGCGGTCGCCGCCCTTGCGCCGATGGCGCAGGCGAGCGATGCGGCGCTGCTCGGCCTGATGATCGCGCAATCCGCACTGGCCCGGCAGGAGAGCCGGGGCGGGCACTTCCGCACCGATCATCCGGCTCGCCACGAGCTCGCCGTGCGCCGGGTCTGGACCGCGGCTCAAGCGTTCTTTGGGGCGCTGTGTGCCTTGCCGCAGCAGCGGCGCGCGTCATGACGCCGCTGCCCGACCTCATGCTGGAGCCGCTCGTGCGCGCGGCGCTGCTGGAGGATCTCGGCCGCGCCGGCGACATCACCACCGACGCGGTGGTGCCGGCGGCCTTGGTCTCGCGCACCGTGCTGCGGGCGCGCGATCCGGGCGTGCTGGCCGGCATCGACCTTGCGCGGCTCGCCTTCACCCTGGTCGAGCCGCGGCTGCGCTTCACCACGCTGATCGGGGACGGCAGCGCGCTCGCGCCGGGCGACCTCATTGCGCGCATCGAGGGGCCGGCGCGCGGCATCCTGATGGGCGAGCGCGTCGCGCTGAACTACCTGTGCCACCTGAGCGGCATCGCCAGTGCGACCGCCCGGCTGGTGCAGGCGGTGCGCCATACCCGTGCGCGCATCAGCTGCACCCGCAAGACCACGCCCGGGCTGCGCGCCGTGCAGAAATACGCCGTCCGCGCCGGCGGCGGGGCGAACCACCGCTTCGGCCTCGACGATGCCGTGCTGATCAAGGACAACCACGTCGCCATGGCCGGCGGCGTGATGGTGGCGATCCTGCGCGCGCGCGAGGCGGTGGGCCACCTGGTCAAGATAGAGGTCGAGGTCGATACGCTGGAGCAGCTGCGCGAGGCGCTGTCGGTCGGCGCCGACGCCTACCTGCTCGACAACATGACGCCACCGATGCTGCGCGAGGCGGTGGCGATGATCGACGGGCAGGGCATCGCCGAGGCATCGGGCCGCATCACGCCGCAGAGTGTTGCGGCCATCGCCGAGACCGGCGTCGACCTGATCTCCGCCGGCTGGCTGACGCACAGCGTCACCGTGCTGGATATCGGGCTGGACACCGAGGTGCTGGGGCAGGGATAGGCCCAACCCGTCCTGGAGCCGCCCAAGCCTGAGGGCTCCAGGACCCTGACCTGCCTCATGACAAGAAGCTTGATTCCGGCTTTTTCGGTGTGCTTGGCTCGTTGCGTGACTACAACGTACGCGTGATGGAAGCCTTGTTTGTGCGAAAGAGCCGCGACAACTCGATACGCCGACTTCTTCTCCTGTCTCTGCTCCTTGCGCTGGTGCTCAGGCCGCACGAAGCAAGGGCAGACTACAGCAACAACGTGGCAGTCCTGCAGTGTGATCCGCCACATAACCGAGTGCTGATACGCTTTGGAGCCCTGTCGGACGAGAGCCCCGGCGTCGGTGCGCCGATAGATGCCAATGACCCCATGCTCAAGCTCGCGGAAATCCCGGAAAACTTCTCTCCGTGGTCTGACGGCATCAGGATGCAGAATGCTGGCTCATGCGTTCTTGCTGACGGCCATCGGATCGTAGCGAAGGCCGAGGATGGTGCCATGACGTCCGGCCAGGGCGGTGTTGACCCGAATACGTTCTTCAAGCTCAGCATAGATGGCCGCTACGTCTATGACCGGATGCGTTTCTATCGCGGCCACTCACGCTCCACCTTCGACCTCAGCGCCATCGCCTTCGAAGGGAGTTCCTTGATTGAGTGCGATCCGCATGAGCGGGCCGATTACGGCCGCATCGACGTCGAGTCCGATCCGAAATGCCGTGA
The DNA here is from genome assembly GCF_965277665.1 of Lichenicoccus sp. Classification (GTDB taxonomy): domain Bacteria; phylum Pseudomonadota; class Alphaproteobacteria; order Acetobacterales; family Acetobacteraceae; genus Lichenicoccus. The sequence continues at coordinate 1,973,444 of NZ_OZ255835.1, read as the reverse complement.
TGTCTCGAATCGGCTGAAGCCTGGCTCAGAGAGTTTCACAGCCGGAGAGAAGGCCGAATTGGTCCAGGACTCCAAAAGGTCCAGGCTTGCAGCGGCGTTGTCACCGTTTTGTCGAACTCTGGTCCGTCCTTACAGCCCCTTCTTCAAAGAATCTGCGACGCAGGCCGAAAGCGACAAGGAAGAGGATGTCGACGTCAACAACGATGGCAAGACCGACCGGATGTTCTTCTTCAAGAACGGTACCGGCGGTGATCTCTACGACGACTTTGGCTATCTGGTTTCGTTTACACACAACCTGTCGAGTGCCGATGCATTTGCAAAGCAATTCGCCGGCCAGGTGTTCCCGGACCAGAAGCTTGTTGCAGCGGCGGCAGCAAAAGCGGGTGGCCACATCATCCGCTTCGCTACCGAGAACCTGGTGATAAGCGTCAGGGGCAGCCAGTACATCTACGCCTTCGACCCGTTTCCCGACGTCGTGCCGTCCGCGACCCTGACCGAGATCCTGCCGGATAACGCGTTCAGACAGATCTGCGCCTTTCCATGACCATCGAGGTCTGGACCAGCCTCGGCGGGTCTGCGCCGCCGCCCTGCCACAGTGAACCTATAGTCCCACCGCATCGATCTGGCGCATCAGCCGCACTGCGTTGTTGATGATCGCCATGTGGGTAAAAGCCTGCGGGAAGTTACCGCGCTGCTCGCCGGTGGCGGCGACGATCTGCTCGGCGAACAGGCCGAGATCGTTGCCACGGCCGATCAGCCGCTCGAACAGCTCGGTCGCCTCGCGGGTCACTCCCATCAGCGCCAGCACGCCGACCCGCCAGAACGAGCAGGCCGAGAAGGTCGCCTCGGTGCCTTCGAGCCCGTCATCGAAACGGTAGCGATACAGCAGGTCGCCGTCGCTGAGTTCTTCGCCGATGCGCGCGAACGTCGCAGCGACACGCGGATCCTGCGGATCGAACGCCTCGTACAGCACCAGCCTGAGCAGCGACGCGTCGAGCACGTCCGAGCCGTACCACATGGTGTAGGCGCCGCGCGCCTCGTTCCACCCCCGCTCGCGATACTCCTGCTCGATCTCGTCGGAGATCTGCCGCCAGCGCTCGATCGTCGCCTGGTCCGGCTGGCCGATCCGCTTGCCGATCGCGATCGCACAGTCGAGTGCTACGCGGTGCATCCCCTTGCTGTGCAGGATCTGGCGCGGCTCTCCGGGCAACTCCCAGATCCCGTGATCGGGCGCGCCGCGCAGCCGGATCACCTGCTCGGCGAGGTTGCTGACGATCTCGGGCAGATGGTCGTTGGTCTTCTGCGGCGGATTGAAGTCGACCGCGTCGAGGAAGCCGTGCAGCGACATCAGGAATTCGCCGAAGATGTCGAGCTGGGTCTGTCGCTCGGCGCCGTTGCCGATGCCGACCGGCCCGACGCCGCACCAGCCTTCGAGATGATCGAGCGCCTCCCGGGCCGTGACCGGGCCGTCGATGCCGTACATCAGCTTGAGGTCGCGCCCGTGCGTCGGATCGGCGTGACGCAGGAAGCGCAGGTACTCGGCCGCCTCGCGCGTATAGCCGAGGCGCACGAACGAGCTGACGGTGAACGAGGCGTCGCGCAGCCAGGTGTAGCGGTAGTCGAAATTGCGGTTGCCGGGCACCGCTTCCGGCAGCCCCACGCTCGGCGCTGCGATGATCGCCCCGGTCGGCGAATAGGTCAGCAGCTTGAGGCACAGCACCGAGCGCAGCACGATGTCGCGGTACGGCCCCTGGTAGGTGCAGGTGCGGCTCCACTGCTCCCAGTAGCCGCGCGTGCGGTCGAGCCGCGCCAGCGCGTCGTGCACGCCATCGAGGGGAGGCGTATCGCCGTCCTCGCCGTGCGTCAGCACCAGGCAGGCCTGCCCGTGCGCCTGCAGCGACCAGTCGCTGTGGCCGATGCCGTCTTGTACCAGCACGGCATGGGTCGAGACCGCGCGCAGCGTCTCGTCGATCGAGCGGAACAGCACGGCGTGCGCGCCGTCGGTGTGCGCGGTGCAGGGGGTGCGGGCGTAGTTGAAGGTGGGCCGTACCGCGAAGCGTCCGCTGACGCGGCCTTGCGCGCAAGTGACCAGGCGGATCAGCCGGCTTTCGGTCTCACCGTCGGGACCTTCCTCGGGGAGCGTCTCCGGCGGATGCACCGGCATCAGGTCGGTGAGAACCGCAACACCCGTCTGCGTCACGAAGCGCGTCTCGAGGATGTTGGTCTGCGGCACGTAGCGCCGCGACACCGAAACGAGATCGTCGAGCTCGACCCGGCACCAGCCGCCCTTGTCGGCATCGAGCAGGCGCAGGAACAAGGCCGGGCTGTCGTGGCGCGGCCAGCACAGCCAGTCGATCGAGCCGTGGCGATCGATCAGCGCGGTGCTGTGGGTGTCGCCGATCAGGCCATAGTCGCCGATCGGGTTGTAAGCCTGGATGCTGCGCATGCGTGCAGCAACCGGTAAAGCGGCTCGCGGTTGCCGCGACCCGCAGCGGCGGACGGGATCAGCGCTGCACGCCGACTGCCACCGGCCCCTGGTCGCCCTGCAGCTCCGGATTGACCGGGGGCACCGGGTTCGCATCCAGGTAGGCATGGCCGAACCGGCCGATCGGCGCGCCGGTGGCGGGGTCGCGCATCGCGTCGGCCGGATCGTGGATGGCCTGGTTCGGCACCGGGGCGGTCTCGTAGCGCCGCGCGCCATGCACCACCAGGTTCTCGGCCGGGGGCGGCGGGGTCGCGGCGGCCGTGACCGGGGCCTTCGGATGACGCGGGGCGTGGGTTTTCGGGTTTGTGGACTGGGTCTTGGCGGAGTGGGGCTTGCCGGACTGGGTCTCGGCAGGGCGGGTCTCGGAAGACTGGGAAGTGCTGGACTGCGCATGGCCGCCGCCGCCCCAGGCGAGGCAGGCGACGAGGCTCGCCGCGGCGGCCCCGCGTTGCAGGCACCGGGCAATGCCGGTCACGAGGCGGCACGCGCCGCGGCCAGGACGGTCCGGATGGCGGCGAAGGCGTCCTCCGCCCGCGCGGGATTGGGGCCGCCGGCCTGCGCCATGTCCGGCCTGCCGCCACCACCCTTGCCGCCGAGGGCGACTGCTGCGGCGCGCACCAGGGTCACCGCATCGACCCGGCCGGCCAGATCGGCGGAGGCGGTGACGACGATGCTGGCGCGGCCATCCGATCCCGACAGCAGCGCCACCACGCCGGAGCCGATCTGCTGCACGATCGCCTCGGCCAGCCCCTTGAGCTCGCGCGCCGGCACCTCGCCGAGATTGCGGGCGACAAAGGCGATGCCGTCGATGCTCTCGGTGGTCGTCGCGGCCACGCCGCCGCCCCCAGGACCGCCAAATGTGCCGAGCGCCACCTTGCGCTGCAGCTCGGCCAGCTGGCGCTCGGCGATGCGGCGCTCCTCGATCAGGGTGGCGATCCGGTCGGGCAGCTCGACCGGCGTGACCCGCAGCAGGGCCGCGGCCTGCTGCAGCCGCTGGTCGGCGAGCAGCATGGACTGCTCGGCGGCGAGGCCCGCCACCGCCTCGATGCGCCTGACACCGGCCGAGACGCCGCTCTCGGCGGTGATCCGGAACAGGCCGATATCGCCGGTGCGCGCGACGTGGGTGCCGCCGCAGAGTTCCAGCGAATAGGCGGTTCGGGATTCCCCGAGTTCGGGCGTCCCCATCGAGACGACGCGCACCTCGTCGCCGTACTTCTCCCCGAACAGCGCCATCGCGCCGTCTGCCACCGCCTGGTCGGGCGTCATCAGGCGGGTGCGGACCTCGCTGTTCTCGCGTATGCGCCGGTTGACCTCGGCCTCGACCAGGGCGAGTTCGGCGGCCGCGATCGGGCGCGGCTGGCTGACATCGAAGCGCAGCCGGTCGGGGGCGTTCAGGCTGCCTTTCTGCGCGACATGGGTGCCGAGCTGGCGGCGCAGCGCCTCGTGCAGCAGGTGGGTCGCCGAATGATGCGCCCGGATCGCGCCGCGGCGGGCATGGTCCACGGTGGCGGTGACGGCGAGGCCGATGTGCGCCTCGCCGGAGACGATGCGGCCGTACTGCACCACGAGGTCGCCGAGCTTTTTCTGGGTGTCGGTGATCTCGATCACCAGCGGCTCGCGGCCGGGACCGGCGCCGGGTGCCGTGATGCGCCCGGTATCGCCGACCTGGCCGCCGCTCTCGGCGTAGAACGGCGTCTGGTTGAGCAGCACCGCGACCGCCTCGCCGGCGGAGACGCTGACGCGCCCGGTCCCGTCCACCACCAGTCCGGCGATCTCCGCATCCGCCTGCTCGGTGCCGTAGCCGAGGAACTCGCTGGTGCCGAGGCGCTCGCGCAGCTCGAACCAGACCTGCTCGGTCGCGGCCTCGCCGGAGCCCGACCAGGCGGCACGGGCGCGCCTGCGCTGCGCCGACATTGCGGTCTCGAAGCCTTCGAGGTCGACGCCCCGCCCGCGCTCGCGCAGCGCATCCTGGGTGAGGTCGAGCGGGAAGCCGAAGGTGTCGTAGAGCCTGAATGCGACCTCGCCGGGCAGTGGCGCGGTTTCCGACAGCCGGGCGGTCTCGTCGGCGAGCAAGGCGAGGCCGCGCTCGAGCATCGCCTTGAAGCGGTCCTCCTCCAGCCGCATGGTCTCGCGGATCAGCGCTTCCGCCCGGCCGAGTTCCGGGTAGGCAGCACCCATCTGCCGCACCAGCGCCGGCACGAGGCGGTCGAACAGCGGGCCGGTGGTGCCCATCATGTGCAGGTGGCGCATGGCGCGTCGCATGATCCGGCGCAGCACGTAGCCGCGGCCGTCCTTGGCCGGCAGCACGCCGTCCGCGATCAGGAACGACGACGAGCGCAGATGGTCGGCGACCACCCGGTGGCTGATGCGGAACGGGCCGTCCGGCGCCTGCCCGGTCGCCTCGGCGGAGGCCAGGATCAGCGCACGCAGGGTATCGGTGTCGTAGTTGTCGCGATGGCCCTGCAGGATCGCCGCCACGCGCTCCAGCCCCATACCGGTATCGATCGAGGGGCGGGGCAGCGGCGTGCGCGTGCCGGGCGGGTCCTCGAAATACTGCATGAAGACGAGGTTCCAGATCTCGACGAAGCGGTCGCCATCCTCGTCGGGCGAGCCCGGCGGTCCGCCCGGCACGTCCTCGCCATGGTCGTAGAAGATCTCGGAGCAGGGACCGCATGGCCCGGTATCGCCCATGCGCCAGAAATTGTCGGCGCCCGCGATGCGTATGATGCGGCTGTCCGGCAGCCCGGCGATCCGCTTCCACAGCGACGCGGCCTCGTCGTCCTCGGCATAGACGGTCACGAGCAGGCGGTCCGGCGACAGGCCGAACTCGCGGGTCACCAGCGTCCAGGCGAGTTCGATGGCGAGCGGCTTGAAATAGTCCCCGAACGAGAAGTTGCCGAGCATCTCGAAGAAGGTGTGGTGCCGCGCGGTATAGCCGACATTGTCGAGGTCGTTATGCTTGCCGCCGGCGCGCACGACTTTCTGCGCGGTGGCAGCGCGGCTGTACGGACGGGTCTCCTGGCCGGTGAACACGTTCTTGAACTGCACCATGCCGGCATTGGTGAACAGCAGGGTGGGGTCGTTGCGCGGCACCAGCGACGAGGACGGCACCACCTGGTGGCCGTGGCCGGCGAAATAGTCGAGGAAGGCCGCACGGATGTCGTTGCTGCTCTGCATGGTACTGCTCTAGCGCAGGCACCCTTGTCAGGGGAAGGTGGGGGCCAGGGAGGACGGGATGCTGCGGGTCTACCTCGCCGGACCGGACGTGTTCGTGACGCAACCCGAGCAGCGGGGCGCCCTGCTCAAGCGGATCTGCGTCGAGGCGGGGTTGCGACCGGTCTTCCCGCTCGATCCGGCTCCGGACCCGGACCGGCCTGTCGCCTCTCTTGCCGCCAGGATCGCGCTCGGCAACGAGGCCCACATACGCGGCTGCAACGCAGTGATCGCCAACCTCACCCCGTTCCGCGGTCCCGGAGCCGATGCCGGAACCGTCTACGAGGTCGGCTTCGCCCGTGCGCTCGGCCTGGTCGTGTTCGGGTGGAGCGAGAGCATCGAGCCCTACGCGGACCGGTGCAGCGCTCTTGATCGCGGAGCCGCACGGCATGAAGACGGGCGGCTGAGAGACTCCGACGGGCAAGAGATCGAGGAGTTCGGCCTCCCCGACAACCTGATGATCGCCTGCGGCATCGAGTTCTCCGGTGGCAGGGTTTTCACCGGCCCGAACCTCGAAGGCTTCAAGCAGTGCGTAGAGCGTCTTTCGGGATCGACCCAAAAGGACGCTTGAAAACGTCTGATGCTGGATGAGAGCGGCCCGCAGGGCCGCGCCCGGCGCGTCTTTCCGAGCACCGAAGCGGAGCGGCCTCAATGGCCGTGAGCATCGGAGCGCAGGAAAGGCGAGTCGGATCGCCAGCAGCAGGCGTTTGCAAGCGTCCTTTCAGCGGAAGACTAGGCGGCGGGACAGGGTAAAGTTCGAAAACATGCCGGCCAGCGTGCCGGCCACCAGCGCCAGTACCACATGCTGGTCGACGAACGGCACCGTGTAGGTCAGGGTGAGCGCGGTGCCGCGGTTGAGCAGGAAGCCGAGCGAGTTCGCGGCAAGGAAGATGCCCCACTGGCGCAGCAGGTTCCCCGCGCCGCCGACGCCGCGGAAGGTCCAGAGCCGGTTGATCAGCCAGTTCATCGAGGCGGCGATGAAATAGGCCAGGATCATGGCGCCCGCCTGCCCGATCACGTGGCGCATGGCATAGACCGTGGTGGCGTCGCACAGGAAGCCGATCACCCCGACCACGCCGAAACGCATGAACTGCAGGATCAGGGTGCGTCGCGCCGCGGTCAGGGCGAGCGGCCCCGAATGCGGCAGGCGGTCGAGCAGGCTGTCGATCAGGTTCAGCTGCGTCCCCTTGCGGTGGGCGTGCGACATCGTTTCCGCGGCGACATCTTGTTCGATCATGGGGGCAGTCCGGCTCCGGGCGGAGGAGGGCGTCTCGTGAGCAACCTAGAACACGTAACCCGTTAAGTTCCAGTAACGAAAAGGGGCACCTTTCGGTGCCCCTTCTGTCGCGCGTTCTGTTCGAACAAGATCAGTGCAGGATGATCTCGACGCGACGGTTCTGCGGCTCGCGGGTATCCGGGCCGGTCGGCACCAGCGGATGGCTCTCGCCATAGCCATGGATGTCGATTGCGGTGGCCGGCACGCCATCGCGCACCAGCTCGGCCTTGACGCTGTCGGCGCGACGGATCGAGAGACCCTGGTTGTAGCGCTCGCCGCGCGGACCGGGATGGGCGGCCGAGTTGTCGGTGTAGCCGTTGACCTCGATACGGGTGGTCTGCACCCGCGTGGATGCCTGTGCCGCTTCGGCGATGATCTCGCGGGCGCGGCCGGTCAGTGCCGACCTGTCCCAGTCGAAGAACACCAGGTAGGTGCGGGCCGGCGCCGGCGCCGGGGGTGCGACCACCGGTGCGGGCGGCGGCGGCGGCGGGGCGGTGTCGAACGCGTAGCGCAGGCCAACCAGGATCTCGTGGTTGAAGCTGTCGTTGAAGTCGACATTGCCCTTGTGCAGGCCGGTCGGGGTGTAGGACTCCGAGGTGAACGCGCTGCCGGTGTTCTGCGGCAGGGTGCCGACGAAGCGATACTCGCCGGTCAGCGCCAGGCCAGGAACCTGGACGATGTTGTAGGCAACACCGACAATGCCCTGGTAGGCGAAGCTGCCCTCGGTGCCGCCGACCCGGTCGACGTCGCCACTGTTATAGGTCGTGGTGAACGGCGACAGGTGATCCCAGAGGTAGCCGCCGCCGACGCCGACATAGGGCGTCACGGGAAGCGCCACGCCGAACTGGGCGAGGTCAATGTCGTAGAGGACGTTGACGAAGGCGCCATACTTCTGGTCATGGCCGCTGGTGTCGCCGGCAACCGCCGTGTTGCTGCGGTGATTGACGTTGTTATAGAGATAAGCGCCCTGGATCTCCAGTCGCAGGCCGTTGCCGAGGCCGAAGCCGACAGCGCCGATGCCGTCGAAGCCATCGCCGAAGCGGTAGCCGGACTTGCCCGAGCCCGCGGACTCCGCGCCGCCGGCGTCGGTGGTGGGCGAGAAGTGGGCGCCCACAGTCTGCTGCAGGTTATAGCCCGCGCCCAGGCTGATGTAGGGCCCGGCGACGGGCTGCGCCATCGCGACGGCCGGAGCGGCCGCCAGGAGTGTAGTTGCAAGTAACGCCGTGCGCAGACGCATTGTTCCGTCCTCTTAATCACCCGTGCGGCAACCACCAACCATCGGCGGCGCAGCCCAGTGGGATGCCTAAGCCCGATATAGAGCCTCTGGTTGCTGCTGCGGAGCCTGTCTGAACGTTAGAGGGCCATTACCGCGAAGACAGTGGCCCCAAAAGCACAGTCCATTACGGAGGCGGCACGAGATTGCAGACTTCACTGTTCGGGCCAGCAAATCAGACAAGTAGCGCTCCGGATTTCGTGAGCGATACGCCGGGTTGGCAACGAGCTCTGTTGCAACCGAGTGACAGACAGTGATGAAGCCGAAGCTCCGTCCTATGTGATGCAACCTTCCTGCAGCAGCAGGGCCCGCACCTCGCTGCTCGGCACGTCGCGCGATGAGAAGGCTTGGCCGGCCGCGCGCAGCAGCACGAACCCGATGCGTCCGTCCTGCCGCTTCTTGTCGCGTCCCATCTGCGCGATCAGCCCGGTGGCGGAGAAGCCGACAGCGAGCGCCTGCGCCAGCGAGGCGATGCGGGCCTGCATGCCGAGCCCCTCCAGATGCCGCACCACCCGCTCGGCGAGCGCCGGATCGCAGTGGCCGAGCCGGGCGGACAGGCGGATCGCCAGCCCGAGCCCGATGGCCACCGCCTCGCCATGCAGCAGCCGCCCGTCATAGTGCAGCTCGGCTTCCAGGGCGTGGGCAAAGGTATGGCCGAGATTGAGCAGCGCCCGGCCGCCGCTGGCGCGCTCCTCGCGCTCGTCGTCCGCCACCACCGCGGCCTTGAACAGGCAGGCCCGGCGGATCGCCTCGGCCTGCATGGCAGGATCGCTGCCATCCACGATCGCGGCGCCGTTGTGCAGGCACCACGCAAAGAGCGTGGCGTCGCCGATCAGGCCGGCCTTGATGATCTCGGCGTAGCCCGCGCGCAGTTCGCGTGGCGGCAGCGTATCCAGGGCGGCGGTATCGACCAGCACGGCAAGCGGCTGGTGGAAGGCGCCCAGCAGGTTCTTGCCGAAGGCGGTGTTGATGCCGGTCTTGCCACCGACCGAGCTGTCCACCTGCGACAGCAGCGTGGTGGGGATCTGCACGAAGGGCAGCCCGCGCAGCACCGCGGCGGCTGCGAAGCCGGCCAGGTCGCCGACCACCCCGCCGCCCAGCGCGATCACGCTGCAACGCCGCTCCGGGCCGCTCGCGAGCAGGCCGTCCGTGACCTCGCCGAAACCGCGCAGGCTCTTGGACTGCTCGCCGGGCGGCACGATGACGGTCGCGGTCGCAATCCCGGCGGCGGCGAGCGACGCCTGCAGCGCCGGCAGATGCAGTGCTGCCACCGTCGCGTCGGTCACGATCATCGCGCGCGGTTGCGGCAGCACCGTCGCCAGCAGCTCGCCTGCGCGCGCGATCAGGCCGCGTCCGATCAGGATATCGTAGGGGTGGTGCGGCAGCGGCACATGAACGCGAGTATCGGGGAGGCGAGTATCGGGCAGGCGGGCCTCGTTGTGCCGCCCGGTCCCATCCGGAGCGCCAGCCGCTGCCCGGGCCGCCAGCCCATCGAGGACCGATCTGGTGGTGTGCTCGGCGGTGGCGTTGTCGCAGTCGATCACCAGGTCGGCCTTTGCATAGATCGGATGCCGGATCGCCATCAGCTCGCGCAGCACCTCGCGCGGATCGCCGCCTGCGAGCAGCGGCCGATGATGGCGCCCGGCGACCCGCGACACCAGCACCTCCAGCGGGCAGCGCAGCCAGACGCTGGTGGCGCGCGCGCCGATCAATGCCCGGGTGTGCGGGTCCATGTAGGCGCCGCCGCCGGTCGCTAGCACCAGCGGCTCGCCGTCCAGCAGGCGCCGGATCACCCGCCGCTCGCCTTCGCGGAACGCGGCCTCGCCCCAGCGCTCGAACATCTCGGCGATGCTGCAGCCGGCAGCGCGCTCGATCTCCGAATCGGCATCGCGGAACGCCACGCGGAGGCGAAGCGCCAGGCGCTTGCCGATGGTGGTCTTGCCCGCCCCCATCAGCCCGACCAGCACGATCGGCCGCTGGCGCAATCCCGACAGGATGTCTGCCGGCAGCGCCGGTCGGCGATCGGGCACAGGCAGATCGGCAGGCCCGTTCGGCATGGTCCCGGCATCGATCGTTGGGAGCCCGGCGGGTGCCGTGTCGCGTGACATCAACGTGAAGCTAGCATAGACGCTGCGGGGTCGTCATGCGCCCGGGGATCCCAGGAGAGCCCCGCCGTACGGCGATCGGGCGGCAAGATCGAGGGCGTTCCAGATGATCCGATTCTTCCTCGTCGTGCTGGCCCTCGGCGTGCTGGCCCTGGCCGGCGGGTTCATCTATCTCGGCGCCGCCCCGCCCCGCCCGCCAGTACAGCAGATGCATGTCGTGCTGCCGAACGACCGTTTCGGCGGCAGCTAGGAAGGCAGGCGATCCGAACGATACCGGGCCGCCGCGATGGACCGCCATCTGGAAGGCTTCCTCGAGATGCTGGCCGCCGAGCGCGGCGCCAGCCCGAACACGCTCAAGGCCTATGGCCGCGACCTCGCCGATTTCGCGGCGCATGTGAGGGCGGCCGGCGAGCGTCCCGCCGCCGCCGGCGCCGCCACGTTGCGCGACTACATGGCCTCGCTGTCCCGGCGCGGCCTGTCGGCCCGCACGGCGAGCCGGCGGCTGTCCTGCCTGCGCCAGTTCCACCTGCACCTGCTGCGCGAGGGCATCCGCCGCGATGATCCCTGCCTGCATCTCGACGCGCCGCGGATGGCACCGGCGCTGCCGCGCCTGCTGTCCGAGCAGGAGGTCGACCGGCTGCTCGCGGCCTGCGCTGCCGGCGGCCCGCTGCCGCCGCGGCGCCAGCCGGTGGCACTTGCTGCGATCGAGATCCTGTATGCGACCGGCCTGCGCATCTCGGAGCTGCTGGCGCTGCGGCGCGACGCGCTCAGGGGGGAGGCGCCGATGCTGCTGGTGCGCGGCAAGGGCGGCCGCGAGCGCGTGGTGCCGCTGTCGGATGCGGCGCGCGCGGCGGCGGACGCCGTGCTGCGGGCCCGCGACCCTGCGGACGCCGACACGGCGCCCGGCCAGGCTGCCTCGCCCTGGCTGTTCGCCGGCCGCAATCCCCGTCGCGCGCTCAGCCGGCAGGGGTTCGACCTGATCCTGGCCGAGGCCGGACGCTGCGCCGGGATTGCCCCGGAGCGCCTGTCGCCGCACGTGCTGCGGCACTCGTTCGCCAGCCACATGCTGGCGCGCGGCGCCGACCTGCGCGCGCTGCAGATGCTGCTGGGACATGCCGACATCGCCACCACGCAGATCTACACCCACGTCCTGGCCGAGCGCCTGGCGAAACTCGTCGAGGCGCATCACCCGCTGTCGGACCACGATACCGGGTCGTGACGGGAGCTTCCTGCGGGGGGATTGGCACACAAGGGAACTGTGCTAGGAGGCACCCGCATGCGCCAGTTCCTTGATTTTGAAAAACCGGTTGCCGAGCTCGAGGACAAGATCGACGAGCTTCGCAGGATGTCGGAAACCGACGGCATCAACATCACGGACGAGGTCGGCCGGCTGACCGAGAAGGCCGACCGCCAGCTGCGCGCCACCTACGCGAAGCTGACGCCCTGGCAGAAGGTGCAGGTCGCCCGGCACGCCCAGCGGCCGCACACGCTGGACTATATCGGCGCGCTGATCACCGATTATACGCCGCTCGCCGGCGACCGCAGCTTCGCCGAGGACAATGCCGTGGTCGGCGGCCTCGGCCGGTTCGAGAACCGGTCCGTGGTGGTGGTCGGCACCGAGCGCGGCGACGATCTCGATACCAGGCTCGCGCATAATTTCGGCATGGCGCGTCCGGAAGGCTACCGCAAGGTGCGCCGCCTGGTGGAGCTGGCCGGCCGGTTCGGCCTCCCGATCCTCTCATTTGTCGACACCGCCGGCGCGTTTCCCGGGATCGAGGCGGAGGCGCGCGGCCAGGCCGAGGCGATCGCCCGCTCGACCGACGCCTTCCTGTCCGCGCCGGTGCCGATCGTGGTGACGGTGATCGGCGAGGGCGGCTCCGGTGGCGCGGTGGCACTCGGCGCCGGCGACCGCGTGTTGATGCTGGAGCATGCGATCTACTCGGTGATCTCGCCTGAGGCCTGCTCCTCGATCCTGTGGCGCGACACCACCCAGGCCGCCACCGCCGCCGAGGCGCTGCGGCTGACCGCGACCGACCTGAAGAACTTCCGGCTCATCGACGAGATCATTCCGGAACCCGTCGGTGGCGCGCATCGCGATCCCGGCTTCACCATCCAGGCTGTCGGCCGGGCGATCGCCACCGCGCTGCCCGGCCTGCTGGCGCTGGAGCCGGCGGCGCTGCGGGCCCAGCGCCGCGAGAAGTATCTGGCGATGGGCCGCGAGGCTGTTTGAAAACGCCTCTGGCCGGGATCAAGTCAATGAAGCTTTAGGCCGGGGGTTCGCCCTCCACCGGAGTGACGCCGAGCTGCCCGATCAGCGCGCGGACTGCGGCGGCGGCCTCGGCGACGGCGTCCGGGTCGATGCCCTTGCTGACCAGGCTGACGCCGCGCCGGTCCGGCCGCTCGTACGGGTAGCTGCCGATATCGACCGCCGGCATGCGGTGCTGGATCGCTTCCAGCCCCTCGGCGATGGCGCCTTCCAGCAGCCCGTCCGCATGCCAGGCGAGCGAGACGGTCGGCCGGCCGCCGGCCAGGGATGGCGCCAGCGCCTCGAACATCGCCCGCATGATGCGCGGCACGCCGGCCATGACATGCACGTTGCCGATGGAAAAGCCGGGCGCCACCGAGACCGGGTTCTCGATCGGCGTGGCACCCCGCGGCAGCGTCGCCATGCGCTGGCGGGCGGCGTTGAAGCTGCCCGGCGCCATGTGTGCCTCGAGCCTGGCGAACGATTCCGCATGGATCTCCCACGGCACGCCGAACGCCTCGGCGACGCAGGGGCTGGTGATGTCGTCATGGGTCGGGCCGATGCCGCCGGTGGTCAGCAGGTGGTCGTAGCGGGCGCGCAGCTCGACGATGCTGCCCACGATGGTCTCTCGCACGTCCGGGATCACGCGGACCTCGCGTAGGCTGACGCCGAGCTGCCCCAGGCGCCGCGCCAGGAACTGGATGTTGGCGTCCTGGGTGCGGCCGGACAGGATCTCGTTGCCGATCACCAGGATGCAGGCGGTGGGGTTCATGCGGTTCGCTCGATGCTGTTGGGGTGCCGGCGCGGACTATGCCGCCCGGGCTATCGCCGGTGACGTTCCATGCCTACATGGGCGCAATGACGGCAAGTCACACCGCGTTTCACGGACTGCCAGGTTCCAGCCGCCTGCTCCGGGTCATCGACCTGGAGACCACCGGCAACAGCTTCAGCGATGGCGGGGTGGTTGAGATCGGCTGGCAGGACCTGGTCGAGGCGGACGGGATCTGGCGGCTGCATCGCGGCCCGCAGGCCCGGCTGGTGCGGCCGGGCAACCCGATCTCGCCGGCGACGTCGGCGATCCACCACCTGATCGACGAGGATGTCGCTGGCGCCCCGCTTTGGCACGAGGTGGCGCCTCCTGTGCTGCAGGGCGACATCCGACCGGCTGCCCTGGCGGCGCATCGCTCGGCCTTCGAGCAGCGCTGGTGCGTGCCGGCGGTGTCGGGCAATGCGCGCTGGATCTGCACCTACAAATGTGCGCTGCGGATCTGGCCCGAGGCGCCGGGCCACTCCAACCAGGGCCTGCGCTACTGGCGCCGGCCGGAGGGGCTCGATCGCGCCCTCGGCCTGCCGGCGCATCGGGCGGGACCGGATGCCTACGTCACCGCGCACCATTTGCGCGACATGCTGGCGCTGGCGCCGGTCGAGCAGCTGCTCGCCTGGTCAGCGGAGCCGGCGCTGCTCGTACGGGTGCCGTATGGCCCGTATCGCTACCGGAGCTGGCGCGACCTGGACCGCGATGTGCTGGCCCAGATCGCTGCCGGCGACGGCAATGCCGACATGGCATTCACGGCCCGCACCGAGATTGCGCGACGCGGCGAGCAGCCCGTCGCCGTGCAGGACAGGCGAACGAGTGCGCCATCGGGGCCGCAGATGGCGCTCGGCCTGGACACGCCTTCCGCCTGAGGCAGGACTACAGGAAGTCCCGCAGCATCGGCACCAGCGGGCGGTCGGCTTCGGGCATCGGGTAGTCGCCCAGCTTCTCCGGCCTGACCCAGGCCAGGCCCTGGCCCTCGCGCGGGCGGGGGATCCCGCTCCAGCGCCGGCACAGATAGAGCGGCATCAGCAGGTGTACCGACGAGGCGGTGGGCGTGGCCGCGATGGTATGCGAGGCGAAGGTGAAGGGGGCGAGGCAGGTGCTGGACACGTCGATGCCCAGCTCCTCGTGCAGCTCGCGGATCAGCGCCTGCTCCGGTGTCTCGCCGGGCTCGATCTTGCCGCCGGGGAACTCCCACAGGCCGGCCATGGAGCGGCCCTCCGGGCGCCGCGCCAGCAGGATGCGGCCATCGCTGTCGATCAGCGCGCAGGCCGCGACCAGCATCAGGCGCGGCTCGGCGGCATGCGCTGGGGCCGCCTCGCGGACCGGACGCGGCCTGGCCAGCAGGTCCGGATCGGCGGCGAGGTCGGCGTGCGTCGCCTCGAACCGCTGGACCGGATGGCTGCCGCCGCGGGCCAGGAAGTCCTGCTGGCCGGTGCCGGTCTCGCGAAAGCCGATCCGGCGCAGCACCGACGCCGAGGCCGGATTGTCGGTCGCGACCTGCGCCACCAGCCGGTCGATCTCGAGATTCGCCAGCGCCCAGCGCGCGATCCGGCCGGCCGCCTCGCGGGCGACGCCGTCGTTCCAGTAGCGCCGTCCGATCCAGTAGCCGAGATCGCCGGTGCGCGCGTCGGCATCGATGCGCAGGCCGATGCAGCCGAGCAGTTCGCCCGCCCCCGCATCGCGCCCGTCCTGGGATCCGGGCTCACCGGGCCGGGTGATCGCCCGGATGATCGCATAGTGGTAGGCGCTGCCTGCCAGCGCCTGCTCGGCGGTGGAGGCGATCCACTCGTCGGTGAGCCGACGCGGATACGGGAACGGCAGGCGCGGCAGCATGCGCACCACGCCCCAGTCATTGACCAGCCGGTGGATCGCCTCGGCATCGCTCGACAAGGGCGCGCGCAGGGTGAAGCGCGCGGTCCCGACCGGCGCCGGCGGACCCGCGTCGGCCGGAACGCCCCCGAGCCGTCGGACGCCGCTCTCGCCGACGCCGCTCTCGCCGACGCCGGTTTCGATCACGCGGCCCCGTCGACCAGCTTCCGGCAGGTCGGCTCCGACGTGCCGCCGGGGTCGATGCCGGCCGCCTGGGTGCCGCCCGCTTGGATGCCGCCCGCCTGGATGCCACAAGTCGCCAGCAGGCCGCGCAGGTTGCGTATCACCGGGAACACCTCCTGGTTGCGGTCCTCGCCCTGGGCATCGTGCGCCGCCTGCTCGATCTCGACGATGTCGCGGTCCTCGCGGAAGATCCGCTCGGTGAACAGCACCAGCAGCGGCCATGCCGCGGCGAGCAGGCCGGGGATCTTCGGCTTGCGCACCGAGAGCAGGCCGAAGGTGCGGTTGCTGCGCTGTTCCTCGTCCTGCGGCGTGTAGGCGATCCACAGATCCATCACCGGCGTCGCGTCCTTGGTGCGGATGCGAAGCGTCTGGTACGGATATTCGGTGCGGATGGTCATGACGTCGCGGTCGGCATGCTTCTTCTCGGTGCCGCGCCGCTCGCCGAAGATCAGCGCCTCGCCGAGCGGCTGCTTGCCGCCGGTGCGCGCGAAGCTGTAGCGGGCCTCGATCCAGTCCTCGCCGCGATCCTGGCCGAGGAAGCGCGGGCGCATCTGGCCCATCTGCCTGGCGTGCATGAACTGGTGGTTCATGTCCATCAGGTTCTCGTGCATGAAGCTGTAGTGGCAGCCGACCACCCGGCCGAAGCGGCGGGTCTTGTAGGCCGGGTCCGCCGAGGCCCCGAAGCTCGGAACCGGCGTGCCGGGCGCGCGCGACGCGTCCCCGGGGAACACCATGATCAGGCCGCCGACCTCCTGGCACGGATAGGAGCGCACGCCGTTCGGCAGCTTGTCGCGGCCGATATAGGGCACATCGACGCAGGCGCCGGAGCGGCCATACGCCCAGCCATGGTAGCAGCAGCGCACCGCCTGCCCGTCGACGCTGCCCTTGCTCAGCGGCACCTGGCGGTGCGCGCAGCGATCCTCCAGGGCATAGACCGCGCCCTGCTTCGGCCGCACCAGCACGATCGGCTCGCCGGCATAGCGCACCCCGAGCACGCCGCCGGGCTTGAGTTCGCGCGACCAGGCCACCGGATACCAGTGATCGGGATGACAGCGCACGCGTCTGAGGTCGCGGCCACGGCCCTCGGCGCCCGCATGCTCTGGCGCCGCACGCTCTGGGGCCGCATGCTCTGGCGCCGCACGCTCTGGCGCCGCACGCTCTGGCGCCTGGGTCGCTGCAGCCGCCGGGCCGGGCCGCGCGGTGGCCAGGGCGGGGCCGTCCGGCGGCTCGTCGGTGATCGGAAAGGCGTGGTCCATCAATCCTCGATCGGTCGTGGCGTCACGGCGCGCGACGCGTCGGCGCAACCTTAGTCGTTCGGGACGATCTCGCGAACCCGTAATTGCAACAGCCTTGCAACAGCGCGGCCCTGGTGCGCGCATGCCTGTTCATGCAGCAGACCCCGCTCAAGAGATGGTTTTATGCTTATCAATCAGTCGTTGATGCCGAACGCGGAACTGTGTCAGGCATAGATCCCGACAAGATCAGGCGACCACCGCGTCTAAGTCACACATGATGCCTCTTTTATTGACATGGTGCCTGTCCCTTGACTGAATGTTGCACTGATCTGGAGCAGCTTGCTTGAGCACGACGCAGAGGACCGTTCCGCCGACCCGGCGACAATTGCTGACCCGGATCGGAATCACCGCCGGCAGCGCCGCCATGTATCAGGCGATGACCAGCATGGGCCATGCCGCCGGCACCGATTTCAGGAGCCCGCCGGCGCTGACCGGTGCCAAGCCAGGCACCAGCGTCGTGGTGCTGGGTGCGGGGTTGGCCGGCATGCTGGCCGCTTTCGAGCTGCGCCGCGCCGGCTACAGCGTGCGCATCCTGGAGTACCAGAACCGTTCCGGCGGCCGCAATTTCTCGCTACGCGGCGGCGACACCCTGACCGAGCTCGGGGGTGCCACGCAGAAGGTCGGCTTCGCGCCCGGCAACTACATCAATCCGGGTCCGTGGCGCATTCCGTATCACCACCAGGCGCTGCTGCATTATTGCCGCGCCTTCGGGGTGGCGCTGGAGCCGTTCATCGAGGTCAACCACAACAGCCTGCTGCATAGCAGCCAGAGTTTCGGCGGCACGCCGCAGCGCTACCGCGACATCATGACCGACTTCAACGGCCAGACCGCGGAGCTGCTGGCCAAGGCGGTGAACCAGAACCACCTCGACGACGTGGTCAGCGCCGACGAGCGGCATGACCTGCTCGCGGCGATGCAGGGCTGGGGGCTGCTGGACAGCAACTATGCCTACAAGAGCAGCGACAAGGTCTCGCTGCGTCGCGGCTGGGCGCGCGCGCAGGGCGGCGGCCCGGAAGGCGCGCCGCTGCCCTCGCAGCCGCTGCCGCGCGCCGAGGTGCTGAAGTCCGGCCTGTGGCAGTGGCTCGCCTTCAACATGAACTACGAGATGCAGACCACGATGTTCCAGCCGGTCGGCGGCATGGACATGATCGGAAAGGCGTTCGCGCGCCAGGTCGAGGGGCTGGTCACCCACAATATCAAGGTCACCCGCATCGAGCAGGACGAGCATGGCGTCACCGTGACCTATGACGACAACAACCACGGCGGCGCGGTGGGCCAGGCGCACGCGGACTACTGCGTCTGCACGATCCCGCTGGCCGTGCTGAGCCAGATCGACGTGCAGGCGCGCACGCCGCTGCGCCAGGCGATCCAGGCGGTGCCGTACGAGAGCTCGGTCAAGGTCGGGCTGGAGTTCAACCGGCGGTTCTGGGAGGAGGACGAGCAGATCTATGGCGGCATCAGCTTCACCGACCAGCCGATGAGCCAGATCTCCTATCCGAGCCACGGCTATTTCTCCAACGGTCCCGCGGTGCTGCTCGGCGCCTACATGTTCGGGGCCGCGGCCTACGACTTCGCCGGCAAGTTGCCGGAGGAGCGGGTGCAGGCGGCGCTCAGGCAGGGCGCCGTCCTGCATCGCCAGTATCCGAAGGAGTTCAGGACCGGCGTCGGCGTCGCCTGGAGCCGGATGCCCTGGACGCTCGGCTGCTGCGCCATGTGGAGCGAGGAGAGCCGGCTTAAGCACTACAAGTCGCTGACCGAGATGGACAACCGCCTCGTGCTGGCCGGCGAGCATGCCTCCTATGTCGGCTGCTGGCAGGAGGGCGCGCTGCTGTCGTCGCTGGCGGCGATCACCCAACTGCACCAGCGCGCCGTGGGGTCGGCATGATGCGCCGGGTTATCCTCGCGGCCGCCAGCCTCTGCTGGACCGGCCCGGCGCTGGCGGACGCGGCCAGCAGCGCCGGCAGCAGCACCGTCCAGGCCGCCACCGGCCAGCTTGTGTACCAGCATGTCTGCCAGGGCTGCCACATGGCGAACGGGCAGGGTGGCGTGGGGGCCGCGCGGATCCCGGCGCTGGCGCACAATGCCAAGCTCGAGAGCTCCGGCTACCCGGTCTATGTCGTGCTGAACGGCCTGGGCGGCATGCCCTGGTTCAACGGCATGCTGTCGGACCAGCAGATCGCCGCCGTGATCACCTACGTCCGCACGCATTTCGGCAATGACTACAAGGATGCCGTGGCACCCGCCGATATCGCCGCGGTGCGCGGCCCGGCCCCGACCAAGGAGAATTGAGACCGTGACGCGACTGTTCCAGGGCGCGTTCGCGCTGCTTCTCTCCTCGTGCCTCGCGGCCTCGGCGCGGGCTGCCGATGTCGTGCGTCATCCGGTGGCGAATTTCCCGATCGCCTCGTCGGTCGAGGTGCCGGCGGGCTACTCCACGATCTATCTCTCCGGGGTTGGCCCCGAGCCCTCCGACCACGCCACCGACACCGAGAGCCAGGCGCGCAGCGAGATCAAGCGCATCGCGGCCGAACTCGCGGCCCTGCATCTGGGGCTGGGCGATGTGGTGGCGATGCACGTGTTCATGGCCCCCGACCCGAAGACCGGCAAGATGGATTTCGCCGGCATGATGAAGGCCTACAAGGCGGCGTTCGGCACGGCCGCGCAGCCGAACCTTCCGACCCGTGCCGCGTTCCAGGTGGCAGGGTTGGCCGGTCCCGGCATGCTGCTCGAGATCGAGGTCATCGCAGTACGAAAGCCGTGACACGAAAGCCGTGACCGCATGACCAAGATCGCGATCCTCGATGACTGGCAGGGGATTGCACGAGACAGCGCCGACTGGTCGAGGCTGGCTGAAAGGGCGGAACTCCACTTCTTCGAGGACGCGTTTGCCGACGAGGATGCGGCGGCCTCGGCACTCGCGGCATGCGACATCGTGCTCTCGATGCGCGAGCGCACGCCGTTGCCGGGCAGCCTGATCGCACGGTTGCCCGGCCTGCGCATGCTCGGCATCACCGGCCCGAAGAATGCCACGCTCGACCTTGCCGCCTGCACCGCGCGCGGCGTCGTGGTGTGCAACACCGAGGGCTCCGGACGCGGTGCGCCGGCGCCTGCGGAGCTGGCACTCGGGCTGCTGCTCGCGGCGGCCCGCGGCATTCCCGCAGCCGACGCCAACATGCGGGCCGGACGGTTCCAGCAGGGCCTGCCGGTCGGCATCACGCTGGCCGGGCGCACGCTGGGCCTGGTCGGGCTGGGGCGGCTCGGCGCCCGCATGGCTCGCTACGGTCAGGCGATGGACATGGAGGTGCTGGCCTGGAGCCGGAACCTGACCGACGAGGCTGCGACGGCGGCCGGAGCCACGCGCGTGTCGCTCGACACGCTGCTCGAACGCTCGGATGCGGTCAGCCTCCACCTGGTCCTGGCAGAGGGTACGCGCGGCATCCTGGGAGCCGGCGAACTCGCGCGCATGCGGCCGGGCGCGATCCTGATCAACACGTCGCGCGGCCCGCTGGTCGACGAGGCGGCGTTGGTGGACGCCGTGCAGGGCGGCCGCATCGTGGCCGCTCTCGACGTGTTCGACCGCGAGCCGCTGCCGGCGGACCATCCATTGCGGCACGCCGGCAACACGGTGCTGGTGCCGCATCTCGGCTACGGGGTGGCCGAAACCTGGGCCGACTTCTATCCACAGAGTGTCGAGAACGCGCGGGCGTTTCTCGACGGTGCGCCGGTCCGGGTGATCAATCCCGGCGTGCTGGCCGGTCTCGCCAGCGGAGGCCACCCCGGCTAGCCTCCGCCGCATGGCAGCCATCGATCGCCGCGGCCTGTTCCGCGCCACCGCCGCCTTGACCACCGGCCTTGCCGCCAGTGCCGAGGCGCATGCAGCCGACCCGCCGCGCCAGCCGCCGCCGCCGATTACCCATATCATCGCGCGCTACGCCGCGACCGCCCCGGTGGCACAGGTGCCGGACGCGGTGCGCCACCAGGCGACGCGGACGCTGCTGAACTGGGTCGGTTGTGCCGTCGGCGGCTCGCGGCAGCCGGCGCCGACGCATGCGGTCGCAGCGCTGCGACCGTTCTCCGGACCGAAGCAGGCCAGCCTGTTCGGGCGCACCGAGCGGCTCGATGCGCTGCATGCGGCGCTGGTCAACGGCATCAGCTCGCACGTGCTGGACTTCGACGACACCCACCTGAAGACCATCATCCACCCGGCCGGCCCGGTCGCCTCGGCCTTGACCGCATTCGCCGAGTATCGCCCGGTGTCGGGGGAGGAGTTCATGAACGCGCTGGTGATCGGCTGCGAGATCGAGTGCCGGATCGGCAACGCGGTGTATCCGGAGCACTACGCGATGGGCTGGCACATCACCGGCACCACCGGGGTGTTCGGTGCCGCCGCCGCGATCGGGCGCCTGCTGCATCTCGACGAGCAGCGCATGGCCTGGGCGCTGGGACTTGCCGCGTCGCAGCCGGTCGGGCTCAAGGTGCAGTTCGGCACCGACACCAAGAGCTTCCATCCCGGCCGCGCCGCGCAGAACGGCATGCTGTCGGCGCTGCTCTCCGAGGTCGGCTATACCGCGTCCGCGGTCGCGATCGAAGGCGTCGACGGCTGGGGCCAGGCGCTGAGCACCCGGCACGACTGGTCGCAGATCACCGACGGGCTGGGGAGCCGCTACGAGCTGGCGCTGAACACCTACAAGCCGTTCGCCTGCGGCATCGTGGCGCATCCGGCGATCGACGCCGCGATCCAGCTCCGCGATGCGCATGCCCTGCATCCCGCCGACATCCGATC
The DNA here is from genome assembly GCF_965277665.1 of Lichenicoccus sp. Taxonomy (GTDB): domain Bacteria; phylum Pseudomonadota; class Alphaproteobacteria; order Acetobacterales; family Acetobacteraceae; genus Lichenicoccus. The sequence goes on along the minus strand of NZ_OZ255835.1, from coordinate 1,951,897 downwards.
GGTCGCGCTGCGGGTGAACCCGCTGGTGCTGAACCTGATGGGCAAGATGGCGCCGCAGACCGGGCTCGAGGGCAAGTTCAGCATCACCCATGCGACGGCGGTGGCCCTGGTCACCGGACGCGCCGGCGCGCCGGCCTTCACCGATGCGGCCGTGCGTGATCCCGCCGTGGTCGCCGCGCGCGGCAGGATCGCGGTGGCGACGGACGCGGCGATCCAGAAGGACCAGGCCGACCTGACCGTCACCCTGCTGGACGGACGCCGGCTGCATCGCTTCATCCGGCACGCGGTCGGCAGCCAGGACAACCCGATGACGGATGCGCAGCTGGCGGACAAGTTCGACGGTCTCGCCGACGGCATCCTGCCGCCGGACCGGGCACGCCACCTGATGCAGCTGTGCCAGGACGCCTGGACGTTGCCCGATGCCGGCGCCATCGGCCGCGCCGGGGCGGCGGTCGTCGCGTGAGCGCCGCCCCGGCGCCGTTCGGCATCACGGTCTGCGGCATCGAGGAGCTCTGCGAGCATGGCGGCCTCGGGGCGAGCCACGTGCTGTCGATCCTCGATCCCGGCCATCCGGTGCCCGAGGCGTTCGGCACCTATGGCGAGCATGCACGGCTGGAGCTGCGCTTTCACGACATCATCGAGCCGACCGAGGGCGAGGTATGTCCCGAGCCGGCGCATGTCGAGGCGATCCTGGCGTTCGGCCGGTCCCTGCAGGACGAGGCGCCCGGGGCAGCAAGGCTACTCGTGCACTGCCATGCCGGCATCTCGCGCTCCACGGCTTGCCTGGTGCTGATCCTGGCGCAGGCGATGCCGGAGGCTTCGGCCGCGGAGATCGTGCGGATGGTGCACGGCATTCGCGAAAAGGCATGGCCGAACCTGCGCCTGATCGAACTCGGCGACGCCATGCTGCAGCGCTCCGGCACGCTGGTGTCGGCGACGCATGCGCTGCACCGGCTGCAGCTCGAACGCCGGCCGCACATCGCGGAGTATATGGAAAAGGGTGGCCGCGGGCGTGAGGTGCAGGCAGCGCTTCTGTCGGTGTTGCCATGAGCCCGTTTCGCGGACTGGTGGGCTTTCCGATCACGCCCGCGGACGAGCAGGGGCGGGTCGATACCGAGGCATTGCGCCGGCTGCTGCGCCGTCTGGTGGAAGCCCGGGTGCCGTCGATCGGCTTGCTCGGCAGCACCGGCACCTATGCCTATCTCGACCGCGCCGAACGGCGCCGCGCGGTCGAGGCGGCGGTGGGCGAGGTGGCGGGACGCATGCCGCTGCTGGTCGGCATCGGCGCGCTCAGGACCGACGAGGCGGTGCGGCTGGGCGAGGATGCCCGCGACGCGGGGGCGGCCGGCGTACTGCTGGCGCCGGTCTCGTACACGCCGCTGACCGAGGACGAGGTGTATGCGCATTACGCGAGCGTCGCGGAAGCGGTGCGCCTGCCGCTCTGCGTTTACGACAATCCGGGCACCACGCATTTCAGTTTCAGCGCCGCGTTGATCGGGCGGTTGAGCCGGCTGCCGTATATCGAGGCGGTCAAGACGCCGGCGCCGTCGGCCGCCCTCGTGGCCGACCACCTGCGGGCGTTGCGCGGCGCGACCGAAGCCGGGTTCTCCGTCGGCTGCAGCGTCGACTGGCACGCGCAAGCAGCGCTGCGCGCGGGTGGCGATGCCTGGTACAGCGTCGCCGGCGGCCTGTTCCCGGGGCGGTGCCTGCAGATCGTGGACGCGCTGGCCCGCGGCAACGACGCAGCGGCCGCGGCGCTCGATGCGAAGCTGCAGCCGCTATGGGACCTGTTCACCGAGTTCAGCAGCCTGCGCGTGATGTATGCGTGCGCGAATTTTCTCGGGCTGAGCCGTGCCGCGCCGCCGCGCCCGATCCTGCCGCTGCCGGAACCGGTGCAGCACCGGATCGCGGCAGTGGTCGAGCAGCTGGATCTGGCCTGAATGCGGGATGGTCGCGCTTCAGAAGATGCTCGTCTCGTTGGTATGCGGGCACCAGCGGGCGCTCTTAAGGAACGGGATCAGGGTCTGCAGGGCGCGCGGCGTGGCAATCCGCTCCAGCGCCTCGACCGCATAGCCGGGTACGTAGCGGTTCCGGTCGAGCAGGGCTTCGCCGAGTGCTGGAACTGCCGGGTCGGCGGCCGGACCCAGCTGCGCGAGTGACAAGGCGGCGGAAAACCGGACATGCGGATCGCTGTCGCGGATCGCATTGCCGAGTGCGGCCACGTTCGAGGCTGTCGCCGGCCTGAGGCCGAGCGCCTCGACCGCGTTGATCCTGACCGCCGCCTCGTCATCCCTGGTTGCGTGGCAGAGCGCCGCATCGATCGCGCGGTCCGGGGAGGCGATCTCGCCAAGCGCATAGGCGGCGTATTTGCGGCCACGTGGGGCGGAACCGGCCAGCAGATCCAGCAGAGCCGGCGCGGCCGCAGCCCCGATCTCAGCCAGGCCGTAGGCGCTTGCGCGGGTGAGGGCGCTGGTGTCGGCGACAGCCTCGTCATGACCAACATGGTCGGTCTCGAGGTCCTGGCCATCGCCTTCGCGGAAGGCCTCGGCCAGGATGCCGATCGCGGCGCCACCGGCGCTGGCCAGCCGGTAGGCCGCATTAAGGCGGGCAGGCTCTTCCGGGTCGCGCAGCGCCTGCGCGAGCGCCGGATCGAGCGGGATCAGCTTGGATGGTGCGGCGCGCAGCCAGTCCCACTGGCGGCTCCAGAGCGGCGACAGGTCGGTGCCGGGAAGATCATTCAGCCGCCAGTCCGGATCGCGATGATCCCAGCTCGCGGCGCGCGGGGCCTGCATCCGGATGAATTCGAACTTCGCCATGAAGCGCTTGCCGGTGGTGTGGTTCTTCATCTTGCGATGCCAGATGTCGTAGTGGATCAGCAGGAAGCCGCCGGCTGCCAAGGCTCCCGCGGCCTCCGGGGCAACCGTCTCCAGTGGCCGACGCATGAGATACTGCGTCCCGGGAACCACGCCGGTCGGGCCGCGATCGACCGGCGTGTCCTGCGGCACGTACATGATCATCACCCAGCGCGAGCGATGATTGCGGACGCGACGCGTATAGCCCCAGTAGCTGTCCTTGTGCATCGCCTGCGCCTCGGAGCCGGGCTTGTTGTTGTGCAGGGCGCGATGCGGATGCATGGCGTGGTCGGGACCGACGGTGCTGATCAGCGCGCCGCGCATGACCGGGTCGGCAAACACCTCGTTCATTTCCGGAACCGCCGGCAGCAGGTTGTTGCCCGGGTTGCGGCTGGTTTCGCCGCCGACGAATGCATCGAAGCGGTCGAAGATCTTCCGGTTCGCTGCGTCGGAGAGTTGCGTCTGCAGACGCAGGAAGCCGTGTGCGATGAAGCGTTGCATCTGCTCGTCGGTGAGCAGGACGGGGTCGCTCATGTCTGGAATCCTCTATGGCGCGATCGGTTTCAGGTGACCGGATGCCGGGTCAGTGCGCGAGCTCGACCATCTGATGCCCGCGCAGCGCGGGCAGGATGAATTCGATCCGGCCTGCCACCGTCTCGAACGGGATCGGATCGCCGCCCGGCACCAGGCGCACCGCGCTGACCGGTTGCTCGAGCCCGATCGAGACGGCGACATTTGGAAGGGTGACCAGGTCCTGGATCGGCTGCACGGCGTCGCCGTCGATCGTGCCGCGAAGGGCGGGCGTCGCGTGCATAAGATGCACGATGTACCTCGAAAGCGCGGGCTGATGGCGAAGCGTGGCGCGGCCGGCAAGCGGCAGGCCGGTGCGGAGCGTCTTGGGACGTCCCAGGGCCCGCGCGATGGCGCGGTGGATGACCTGCAGCATCGCTACCGCGCCGACCTTCTGGTACGCGCTGAACACCGGATGCGCCAGATAGACGAACGCGCCCTTCGCCGAGCCGCTGTCGAAGCCGGACGGTTCGGGGCAGCTGGGCGTGTTGACGTGGCCACTGAAGGCGCGCGGCGAGCGATCGAAATAAGGATCGTGCACCACGCCGAGCGATGTCCCGTCGGTCACGCGTATCCGCTGCGACGGCAGGTACATGTAGAGCGGGTCGGAGACGAAGTCGGCGCGCAGCTCGTTGACCGGCAGCAGATAGTCGCCCTGCGTGAAGACAGATGCGCCTTCCCAGCTTGCTCCGACATCGAACAGGAACCCCTCGGACGGGCTGATCCCGCTGCGTCCGGTAAGCAGCACCCGGCCGCCGGAGCCGACATAGGCGTCGAGCCTGGCTTTGAGGGCCGGCGTGACGCTGACCACGTCGGGCAGGATGACAAGCCGGTACGGGCTGAGGTCGTTCTCGTTGTCGAGCACATCGAAGGTGAACTGGCCCTCGAGCAGGGCACGGACAGCACCCTCGTCGGGCGCCTCCTGCCGACCTGGCATGCCGACGAGAGCGGGGCGTGCGGTCGCCTCGGCGCTGATCAGGCCGATCTCGGCGACATTGCCGGACCCCTCGGCCCAGGGCTCGCAGGCCTCGATATGGGCGTATGCGACGCCAACGGCGCGGTAGGTCGTCTCATCGAGTGCCGCCGTCGGATGCAGGTGGTCGCCGATCAGGCAGCGCGCGCCCTGTGCCAGCATGGCGCCGCACTCGTAGAGCAGGGCATCGGCGGGCTTGTAGCCGCCGACCTCGCCCCAATGGTGGTGGAACTTGCCGGTCTGCCCGAGGAACTCGATGCCGAGTGTCTCGACATAGCGCGCACTCAGGGGAAAATGCTCGTAGCCCCACCCCGCAGTGGGAAGCGACTCGATTTCCAGATGGGTAAAATAGCGCAGGATGTCGCGGCGCCCGCGGCGGACATGGCCGAAATTGAAGAAGAGCGGCTTGCTCTGGTCATATTTGCGCACCGATGCCTGGATGCGCTCGAAGAACTCGATCTGAACCTGTTCGGCAAAGCGTGAGCGGTGCTCAGGATCGGTCCAGTCGAGTCCGTCCAGTTCCATGCGCGCCTGCGCCCAGACGCTGCTGGTCGGCAACTGGAAGCAGATATCCATGAAGATGCCGTCGCCGTCGGGATAACGCTGCATCACCTCCTCGGTCTGGCGGCACAGATAATCCAGGTAGGGCGACGTGAAATCGAGAAACGCCCAGCCGGCGCCGAGCGGGACGGTCTTGTGGCGCGGCTGGCTGCCATTCTCGTCGACGATGCGCCATTCGGGATGTTCGCGTGCCGCCAGCTCATCCCAGGCGGCGGTGAGATAGATCGGTGCGTTGATGCCGTTCGCGTGTAGCGCGTCGATCTGAGCACGCAACAGGTCGAATGAGAGATGCGGATGCTGCGTGCCGATGCTGGTCGGATGGTATGACAGGCCGTGGTGGCACTTGGAGAAGACGGTCACGGAATTGACGTGGGCCCGCTTGAAGGTGCCCCCGAAACGCTCCGCATCGAAACGCGTGCCGATGCCGGGGATGCGTTCGGATGTGTGGAAGTCGAGATGGATCTGTCGGTAACGCATGAGTTCGCCTCTCATATCCGGCACTCAGCGGCCGCCGAAGCCGGCATTGATCTGGAAGCCGCGAAAAATATAGCGCTGCAGCAGGATCGTCAGCAGCACGCCTGGTGCCACGGCAATCGTGGTGCCGGCCATCAGGTAGTTCCACTGGGTGCCCTGCTGGCTCTGGAACTGGGTGATCCCGAGCGGCAGCGTCGTATGGGACGGGTCGGTGACGACGATCAGCGGCCAGAGGAAGGAGTTCCACTGGGCGGTGAAAGTGAACAAGGCGAGGAGGCCGAGTGCAGGGATCGAGAGTGGCAGGATGATGTCGACCAGGATACGCAGGCGCGAGGCGCCATCCATCTGCGCCGCTTCCTCGAGTTCACGCGGGATCTGCATGAAGAATTGCCGGAGCAGGAAGGTGCCGAAGGACGAGAACGCCATCGGCAGGATCAGGGCCTGGTAGGTGTTGACCCAGCCGAGCCAGTTCATCATCAGGAAGAGCGGGATGACGAGGACCGCAGGCGGGATCATCAAAGTACCGATATAGATCAGGAACAGGCCGTTGCGGAACGGGAACACCAGCCGTGCGAACGCATAGCCCGACAGGCTGGAGACCACGAGTGTGATGGCGCTGACGGCGCCTGCGACCAGGGCGCTGTTGAGGAAGAAGCGTCCGAACGGCAGGAACAGCCAGACCTTGAGGAAATTGCTCCATTCCGCATGACTGGGGATGAGATGCGGCGGCACGGCGAGCACTTCGCCGTTGGGTCGGAGCGCGTTGCTGACCATCCAGAAGAACGGGAACAGGAAGACCAGGCCGGTCGGGATGATGCCGATGAGCAGGACGATGCCGAGGCCGCCGCGGGACGGCGGGACCGCGGAAGCCGTCGCGACGCTAGTTGTCATAATGCACCCATCGGTTCTGCAGTCGCATCTGGACGGCCGTCAGCATCATGATCAGCGCGAACAGGACCCACGCGATCGCCGATGCGGTGCCCATGCGGTAGCGTTCGAAGCCGGTGTGGTAGATCAGGAAACCCATTGTGTAGGTCGAGGCGCCCGGACCGCCGCGGGTCAGCGCATAGACTTGATCGAACACCTGCAGCGCGGTGATCGCGGTCATCACGATGCCGAACAGGAGTGTCGGCGAGATCAAGGGCAGCTTGATGCGCCAGAAGCGCTGCCAGGCATTGGCGCCATCCAGCTTGGCGGCGTCGAGATACGAGGCCGGTATCGAACCGAGGGCGGCGCTGAACAGCAACAGGTTGTAGCCGAAGCCGGACCAGAGCGAGACGAGGATGATCGCCTGCATCGCCAGGGCCGGATCGGTGATGAGGTTCGGGATCTGCAGGTGCAGCGAGTGGACGACCCAGTCCATCGCGCCGCCCGGGGTGAGGATCAGCATCCATACGACCGCGGAGCCGACCAGAGGCACGAAGCTGGGCAGGAAGAACAGGACCCGGAAGAACTGCCTTCCCCATGGGAGGCTGTCGATCCAGACCGCCATCGCAATCGAGATCACGATATTCAAGGCAAGATATTCGACGGTGTAGAGGACGGTCTCCTCAAGCACCGGCCAGAAATTCCAGCGGCCGGCGAACAGGTCCTCGAAGTTGCGCAGGCCGATCCAGTGCGGCTGGCCGATCAGCGACCAGTTCGTGAAGCTCAGCAGCAGTGAGACCGCGAGCGGCAGCAGCAGGAAGATCGCGAGGCCGGCAAACCCAGGCAGCAGGAACCAGACGGCGGCCCTGCCGTCGCGACGCAGGCGCGTGCGTCGTCCGATCCGTAGCGTCGGGGCGGGAACCAGGCTTGCCTGATGCCCCACCGCCAGCCCCTCACTCATCGGCGGATTGCTGGATGGTCTTCAGAACGTCGCCTGCCGGCTGCCGGCCGGCGAATGCGAGCGGCGCATATTGTCCGAACAGGCCGTCGATGACGTTCCAGTTGGCACTCGTTCGATACGGAACCGCGTTGGAGAGTGCGGCCTGCATTGCCGGCTTTGCGTTCTCGACATCCTTTCCGGCTACCGAATACCAGTAGGTCTGGTCGGCTAACCGGGCCGGGAAGGCGCGTCCGTTTTCCGCCAGGTAGCGTTCCGCCTCCGGACCGGTCAGGACCTGAACGGCCTGCCACGCCTGCTCCTTGTGCTGGCTGCTTGCGGACACCCCGAAGCCGGAGCCGGCCGTGATGGTCACGCTGCCGGCGGACCCGGCCGGGATCGGCGCCAATCCCATGTGGAACTTGATCGAATTCCGCACATTGATGAGATCCCAGGGCCCGTCGACATACATGGCGGCGTCCCCCGCCACGAAGCGCCCGTTTGCCTGCGCCATCGACGGGCTGCCGCTGGAGGGCAGCACAGGGGCGGCGTGATCCCTGGCGACGAGATCGACATAGTCCTGGAAGGCGGCAGCGAGCTTGGGATTGGTCAGGTCCGGATCGCCGTTGGCGGCAAGATAGGCAGCGCCGTCGGAGGTCGCATAGGCGCAGAACGCATCGGGCACGCTCTGTACCGCACCGAACCGCCCGTCCTTGGTCAGCGTCTTCGCGTCCTTGACGAACTCGGCGTTGGTCCAGCCAGACTTCGGCGCCGGCAGCCCGGCGGCTGCAAACTGATCGCGGTTATAGTACATGATCATCGGGCCGAAATCGTAGGGCAGCGCGTAGATGTGGCCGTTCAGGCTGAGGCCGGCGATGATCGAACGATCGAAGGCGCCCAGGTCGAACCTGTCATGCGCGATCATCGGATCAAGCGGCGCGACCAGCTGGGCAAACCCCGCAGTACGCTCGCTCTGCAGGCTGATGATGTCGGGCAGTCGATGCGACGCCGCGAGCGACGGCAACTTCGTCCAGTAGTCCGGGAAGGACGCGGTCTGCAGCTGCACCGTGATGGCCGGATACTTGGCGTGCACCATGCCTGCGACGTGTTGCCATGCGTCTGTCTCGGCCTGCGAGCCTGACCACATGAACCAGGTGAGGGTCGTCTCGGCGGCACACGCTGAATGGCCGCCGAACGCAGCCGTGCACGCCAACGCTCCCGCTGCCAGCATAGGCATCCGCATCATTTCACTCCCGTCCGACGTGGCGTTTTTGCCATCTGCAGCGCTCCGAGCCACCGGCCCGAACCGTTTCGAGGAAAATTGACCGGTTTCCTGTATCAGACAAGCCCGCCGGGATCACATCTTCTGGATCGTTTCCAGTAAAGGATTGTCTACTTCCTCCATAGCGCCTCTTGTTCGCGAACAAGGTCGGAAGCTTTCGGGTCGACGGATTTGGCAACGATCAGAGACGTGGCGGCCCGGGCCGGAGTGGCAATCTCGACGGTATCGGCGGCGCTGAACAAGTCAGGCCCGGTCAGCGCGGCGACGCGCAACCGGGTGATCGCCGCTGCCGAGGCCGTCGGCTACGTGCCGAACGCGATGGCGCGCGGCCTGAAGAGCCGGTCCAGTCCGTATATCGGGTTCGTCGTCGGTGACCTGACCAACCCCTATGTCGGGACGGTCCTTCGCGTGATCGAAAAGGCCGCAAGCGCCGCCCGGATGGCAGTGATCGTCTCCGACAATGATGACAGCCTCGAGCGCGAGCGCGTTGCGCTGGATTTGCTGAGCGCGCAGCAGGTCGCCGGGGTGATCATCAGCCCGATCGGGTGCGACGACGAATACCGGGCCCGACTGGCGGGTTTCGGCGCGCCGCTGGTGACCTTCGACCAGAAGATCGCCGGCCTGAACAGGGACTTCGTCGGCACCGACAGCCTGCTGGCGTCGCACATGCTGACCGCCTATCTGCTCCGGCTCGGCCACCGGCGGATCGCCTATATCGGCGGCCGACCGGGACTATGGTCGGCCGACATGCGGCGCCGCGGCTTCATCGAAACCATGCAGCAGCAGCGCGTCCGGGTCGAGCCGGACTGGACCGTCATTGCGGGATATCGGAGCGAGCCGGCCTATCGTGCCTGCGTGTCGATCTTGTCTGGCCGAAGGCGGCCGACCGCGATCCTGGCGGCGAACAACGTGATGGCACTCGGCGCCCTGCAGGCGATCAACGATCTCGGCTTTCGCTGTCCGGCTGATATTTCGCTTGTCTCGATCGACGATGTCCCCTGGAGCGGCGTCGTGAAGCCGCGACTCACGATGGTCGCGCAGCCGGTGACGGAGATCGCGCAGATCGCGGTCGACTGGCTGCTGGAGCGGATCGCGCCAGGGGGCAACAGGCTCGCTGCCCGCGAGCGCGTGTTGCCGCCTCGGCTGATCCGGGGGGAGTCCTGTGCGGATCTCAGAAGCCTGGGCTCAGTGTCTCTCGCGGTTTGATCCGCGCGCACGATCTCGGGCCGAGATCACCCCGCAGGCGGCCGGAACTGCACGATGTCGTTCGGGCGGCGCAGCCGCACCACCAGGGTCTCGGCCATTAAGTCGTGCAGCGCCTGCTTGCGGGTGGTCCAGCCGGCCATCATGAAGCCGATGCCCAGGATGAAGGCGGAGACGAACTTGCCGGCATAGCGGCCGATCGCGCGCCACGGCGTGATCCGGCCGCCATCCAGGCCGGTGACGCGCAGGTGGCACACCCGCTTGCCGACCGTCGCCTGCCAGCGCGAGCTTTCCAGCAGCGTGAAGTAGAGCAGCGGCACCACGAACGCGAGCAGGTCGGCAAGCCCGGGTGCCGTCACGTGCCAGTGCTGCAGGCCCCAGGAGTGCATGACCTCGGGTTGCATTGTGTAGGCGACGTTGGAAATGGCGCCCTGGTCTGGCGTGGTCGCGTCGTTGCGGATGCCAAAGCGGGGCCTGCCGGCCAACGAGCCGATCGCGCTCTCCACCGTCCACAGCACGGCGCTGTCGATCAGCCAGGCCAGCACCCGCCACCAGAAGCCGGCATAGCACCAGACCCGGTCGGCGTTCGGGCCCTGCGGCCCATGTTTTAAGGGTGGCGGGGGCTGCCACGGCGAGGACGTGGCAGAGGCCTGGTCAAAGGCGTTGATCGACATCCAATCCTCCCGGCGGCTCCCCGACTGCGTCAGCTCCGGTAGCTTGCGTTGATATCGATGTAGCCGTGCGTGAGGTCGCAGGTCCAGGCGGTCCCGGTGCCGCTGCCGAGCCCGAGATCGATCGCGATCCCGACCTCGAAGCCCTTCACATGCGCCACCACCGGCGCCTCGTCGTAGCCCGGCACCACGGCGCCGTCGCGCGCCATCCAGGTGCCGCCGATGCCCACCGAAAGCCGGTCGCGGTCGGCCGGCTCGCCGCTCTTGCCGACGGCCATGACGATGCGGCCCCAGTTCGCGTCCTCGCCGGCGATCGCGGTCTTGACCAGCGGCGAGTTCGCCACCGCCAGCGCCACCCGGCGCGCCGAGGCGGCGGAGATCGCGCCGGTGACGTCGATGCGGACCAGCTTGCTCGCCCCCTCGCCGTCGCGCACCACCTTGAGTGCCAGATCCAGCAGCAGGTCGTCGAGCGCCTGTGCGAAGCCGGCGAGGGCAGGGTCGGCGGCATCGGCGACGGGCGCATTGCCGGCGCTCCCGGTCGCGAACAGCAGCACGGTGTCACTGGTCGAGGTGTCGCTGTCCACCGTCGTGCAGTTGAAGCTGCGGTCGACGCCGGCCGCCAGCAGCGCCTGCAGCACCGGCGCGGGCAGCGCCGCGTCGGTGGCGATGAAGCACAGCATCGTCGCCATGTCCGGCGCGATCATGCCGCTGCCCTTGGCGATGCCGTTGATGCGGATCTCGGTGCCGCCGATGCGCGCGGTGCGGGTGGCGCCCTTGGCAAAGGTGTCGGTGGTCATGATGCCGCGCGCGGCGTCCTCCCAGGCCTCGCCATCGAGGGCCGCGTGCAAGGCGGGCAGGGCGTTGACGATGCGGGCATGCTGCAGCACCTCGCCGATCACCCCGGTGGAGGCGATGAACACCTCCGACGGCAGGCAGCCGCCGAGGAGGGCCGCAGCACTCGCGGTCTCGCCGGTGCTGGCAACACCCGCGCGGCCGGTGAACACATTGGCGTTGCCGGCATTGACCACCAGCGCGCGCGCGGTGCCGCCGGGGAGTGCGGCGCGGCACCAGTCCACCGGGGCACCCGGACACCGGTTGGCGGTGAACACGCCGGCGACCGCGGTGCCGGCGGCGAACTCCGCCAGGACGAGGTCGGTGCGGCCCTGGTAGCGTATGCCGGCCATCCCGGCCGCGAGGCGCGCGCCGCCGATCGCCGGCAGCACCGGGAACGGCAGCGCCAGCGGCGAGACGGCGAGCGGCACGCTCAGTCGGCGCTCGGCGTGCCGGGCGCTGCCTGCGGCGCCTGGCCGGGCACATTGGGGCCCTGCATGCCGCCGGCCCCTGGCATGCCGCCCGGGGCGCCGGTGTCACGCGAGCCGTCCGGCTTGAAGCGCACCACCTTCACCCCGGTCAGCGCCTGGTCCACCACGTGGCGGACGTCCTGCTGGATCAGCTTCTGGCGGATCTGGTCCTTGACGCTGTCGAAGCTCGGCGGCGACGCGGTGCGGGTGTCGAGCACCTGGATCACGTGCCAGCCATAGCGGGTCTGCACCGGCTTGTCGGAGACCTGGCCCTTGCTCATCGCAAACGCCGCCGCCGAGAATTCCGGCAGCATGTCGCCCTGCTTGAACCAGCCCAGGTCGCCGCCGTTCTGCGCCGCCGACGCCTTGTCGGTCGACAGCGTGCTGGCGAGCTTGGCGAAGTCCGCACCCCCCTTGAGCTGCTTGATCACGTCCTCGGCCTGCTTCTCGGTGCCGAGCAGGATGTGGCGCGCATGCACCTCCTTGTCGCCCGACTTGCCCGCCATGGTCTTGTCATAGACGTCGCGGACCGCCTGGTCGGTCACCAGCGGGCTGACTTGGCGGGTCAGGTAGATGTTCTGCAGCGCGGTGTCGGCGGCGGACTGCATGGTCTTCTGGACCTGCGGCTCCTTCTGCACGCCCTGGTGCCGCGCTGCGATCAGCAGCGCCTTCTGGTCGATCACCTGGTTCACGATCATCGGGAACAGCACGTTGGGCGGCATCTGCCGCATCTCGTCGGGCAGCGACTGGGCCGCCGCCCGGATGTCGTCGAGATGCACCGGATCGCCGTTCACCGTGGCCACGATCGGGTTGGGGGTCGCGGTCTTGCCGGGGCCGGCCTCGGCCGCGCCCGGATGATGGACGGTCTGAGCCGAGGCCGTCCCGATCTGAAGCGCACCGGTCAGGAGGGTTGGGACGAACGCAGGAGCAAGCAGGGCTGCCGCCGCGAGGGAGGCCGCCAGGCTGGTAAGCCGCATAAGGAAAGAGCCTTGAAGTTCGAGATGCGGCGGATGATGGCGGAAGCCAGGTCCGGCGACAAGGCGAGCGGCTGCGGGTGGCGGTTCTGGGGCCGCGGTTGACCCAGGCTGCCGTTGACCCGGCCGGGAGCGGGTCTTATCTCAAGACGAACAGAATCCAGGTCGATCGGCCGGGGGCTTCCGCATGCTGTGGATCGGCCAGCCGGCTGGCACCTCCCCGGAAGGCCTTCATGTTCGCAAGCGTCGCCCGTGCCCTGTTCGGCTCCGCCAATGACCGGTCGCTGAAGGCGCACCAGCGCCGGGTGCCCGAGATCAACGCGCTCGAGCCGTCCATCCAGATCCTGGACGACGACGCGCTGGCTGCCAAGACCGCCCTGTTCCGCTCCCGGCTCGCCGCCGGCGCCACGCTGGACGACCTGCTGCCCGAGGCCTTCGCGGTGGTGCGCGAGGCCTCGCGGCGAGTGCTCGGCATGCGGCATTTCGACGTGCAGCTGATCGGCGGCATGGTGCTGCACTCGGGCCGCATCGCCGAGATGCGCACCGGCGAGGGCAAGACCCTGGTGGCGACGCTCGCGGTCTATCTGAATGCGCTGGCCCAGCGCGGCGTGCATGTGGTCACGGTCAACGACTACCTAGCCCGGCGCGATGCCGAGGAGATGGGCCTGCTGTATGGCTTCCTGGGCCTGTCGACCGGCGTGATCGTGCCGAACCTCACCGACGACGAGCGGCGCGCGGCCTATCATGCCGACGTCACCTACGGCACCAACAACGAGTTCGGCTTCGACTACCTGCGCGACAACATGAAGTACCGCCTGGAGGACATGGTCCAGCGCGACTTCGCCTACGCCATCGTCGACGAGGTGGATTCCATCCTGGTCGATGAGGCGCGCACGCCGCTGATCATCTCGGGTCCGGCGGAGGACAGCTCCGACCTGTATCGCCGCGTCGACGAGGTGGTGAAGCAGCTCGTGCAGGACCCGGCAACGTACGACAAGGACGAAAAATTCCGCACCGTCATCCTGACCGAGCCGGGCACCGAGACGGTCGAGCAGATGCTGGCGGAGGCCGGCATCGTCACCGACGGCGCGCTGTATGACATCCACAATATCAGCGTGGTGCATCACGTGCAGCAGTCGCTGCGTGCGCACACGCTGTTTTCGCGCGACGTCGACTACATCGTGCGCGACGGCAAGGTCATCATCATCGACGAGTTCACCGGTCGCATGATGGAAGGCCGGCGCTACTCGGAGGGTCTGCACCAGGCGCTGGAGGCCAAGGAGCACCAGGAGATCCAGCAGGAGAACCAGACGCTCGCCTCCATCACCTTCCAGAACTATTTCCGGCTCTACGAGAAGCTGTCCGGCATGACCGGCACGGCGATGACCGAGGCCGACGAGTTCGCCGAGATCTACAAGCTCGATGTGGTGGAAATTCCGACCAACGTGCCGGTGATCCGCCTCGACCGCGACGACGAGGTCTATCTGAATGCCGCCGAGAAGTACAAGGCGGTCAGCAACCTGATCGAGGAGATCAACAAGACCGGGCAGCCGATCCTGGTCGGCACCACCAGCATCGAGAAGAGCGAGATGCTGTCTGGGCTGCTCAACCAGCGCGGCGTCAGGCACAGCGTGCTGAATGCGCGCTTCCACGAGATGGAGGCCACCATCATCGCGCAGGCGGGCGCGCCGAACGCGATCACCATCGCCACCAACATGGCCGGCCGCGGCACCGACATCAAGCTCGGCGGCAATGTCGAGATGCGCATCCGCCAGGAGCTCGGCGGCGTTGAGGATCCGGTGGAAAAGGCGCAGCAGGAGACCGCGCTGCGCGACCAGGTTGCCGACTGGCACGAGGTGGTCAAGGATGCGGGCGGCCTGTTCGTGATCGGCACCGAGCGGCACGAGAGCCGGCGCATCGACAACCAGTTGCGCGGCCGCGCCGGGCGCCAGGGCGATCCCGGCGGCTCGCACTTCTTCCTGTCGCTGGAAGACGATCTGATGCGGATCTTCGGCTCCGAGCGCATGAGCGGCATGCTGCAGCGCCTCGGCCTGAAGGAAGGCGAGGCGATCGTGCATCCGTGGATCAACCGGGCGCTGGAGAAGGCGCAGAAGAAGGTCGAGGCGCGCAACTTCGACACACGCAAGAACCTGCTCAAATACGACGACGTGATGAACGACCAGCGCAAGGAAGTCTATGCGCAACGCCGCGAGTTCATGGCGGCGGCGGATGTCTCCGAGATCGTGGCGCAGATGCGTCGCGAGCTGATCGAGAGCCTGGTCTCGCGGCGCATCCCCGAGCGCGCCTTCGCCGAGCAGTGGGAGAGCCGCGAGCTGGCCGAGGATTTGCAGCGGCTGCTCGGCCTGGACCTGCCGGTGGCCGAGTGGGCGCGCGAGGACGGGATGGACGGGCAGGGCGTCGCCTTGCGCACCGAGCAGGCGGCCGAGGCGTCGATGGCGGCCAAGAGCGTCGCGTTCGGCGCCAACGTCATGCAGTATATCGAGAAGCAGCTGCTGCTCACCACGCTGGACGCGGTCTGGAAGGAGCATCTGCTGCTGCTCGACCAGCTGCGCCAGGGCATCGGACTGCGCGCCTACGCCCAGAAGGACCCGCTGAACGAATACAAGCGCGAGGCCTTCAAGCTGTTCCACGGCATGCTCGACGAGATGCGCGAGCGGGTGACGGCGATGCTGGCGCGGGTCGAGCTGATGCCGCAGGCGGAGGAGCCGGTGCCGTTCGAGCGGGTGTCGGCGGAGACAGGGCCAGTGCTGCGTCCTTCAGGAGCCAGCTTCCTGCCGGATCGTGGCGACACGCTGGTGATGGGCGGCGTCGGCGAGGCGCTGCTGCAGGAGGTGTCGGAGGCATCCGAGACGCATCTCGCCGCCTGGGCCGATACGCCGCGCAACGCGATCTGCCCGTGCGGCTCGGGGCGCAAGTTCAAGCACTGCCACGGCCGCTTGAACTGAAAATACGGACACACGCATGGCCGGCCATTCCCAGTTCAAGAACATCATGCACCGCAAGGGCGCGCAGGACGCGCGTCGGGCGCGCCATTTCGCCAAGGTGATCCGCGAGATCACGGTGGCCGCCCGCAGCGGCCTGCCGGATCCGGGCTCGAACCCCCGCCTGCGCGGCGCGATGGTCGCGGCGCGCGAGATCAACATGCCGAAGGACACCATCGACCGCGCGATCAAGAAGGCGGCAGGGGCGGCGGCGGCCGACGACTATGTCGAGGTGCGCTACGAGGGCTACGGCCCGGCCGGCATCGCGCTGATCGTCGAGGCGCTGACCGACAACCGCAACCGCACGGCGTCCGACGTGCGGGCGGCGTTCTCCAAGCATGGCGGCAGCCTGGGCGAGACCCACTCGGTTTCGTTCCTGTTCACCCACCTGGGCGTGGTGCGCTACCCCGCCGAGGTGGCGGCCGAGGAGGCGATGCTGGAGGCGGCGATCGAGGCCGGCGCCGAGAATGCCGAGAGCGGCCCCGACGGGCATGAGGTGACCTGCCCGGTCGAGAGCTTCTTTGCCGTGCGCGACGCGCTCGAGGCGCATTTCGGGCCGGCGGAGAGTGCGAGGCTCGACTGGCGCCCGGGCACCGTGGTGACGCTGGACGAGGAGTGCTGCAGCACCCTGCTCAAGCTGATCGATGCGCTCGAGGAGAATGACGACGTGCAGTCGGTGTATGCCAATTTCGAGCTGCCCGACGACGTGGCCGAGAAGCTGTCCGCCTGAGGCTCGCTTGACCCTGATCATGGGGATCGACCCGGGGCTCAGGTTCACCGGCTGGGGCCTGCTCGAAGCCACCGGCAACCGGTTGCGCCACGTCGCCGACGGGGTGATCGCCACCGACGGCGACGAGCCGGTGCCGCTGCGCCTGAAAATGCTGCACGACCATCTGCAGGAGCTGTTCGCGACGTTCTCGCCCCACGAGGCGGCGGTCGAGGAGACCTACGTGAACCGCAACGGCGCCGCCACGCTGAAGCTCGGCTATGCGCGTGGCGTCGCCCTGCTGGCGCCGGCCCTGGCCGGCATCGCGGTCAGCGAATACGGCGCGATGGCGGTCAAGCGGGCGGTGGTCGGCACCGGGTCGGCGAGCAAGGAGCAGGTCGGCATGATGGTCCGCCGGCTGCTGCCGGGGGCTGTGATCCGGCGCGCCGATGCCTCGGATGCGCTCGCGGTGGCGATCTGCCACGCGCATCTCCGGCAGTCGCACCTGCGCATCGCGTCCGGGACCCGCATGGCATGATCGCCCAGCTACCATGATCGCCCAGCTACCATGATTGCTCAGCTGCCATGATTGCTCAGCTCATGGGCCGCCTGGCGCAGGTCGAGGCGGACCGCTGCGTCATCGACGTGAACGGCGTCGGCTACCTGGTGCAGGCCTCGACCCGCACCCTATCGGCGCTGAAGCGGCCGCCGGAACCGGCCCGGGTGCTGGTCGAGACCATCGTGCGCGAGGACGCGATCCTGCTGTATGGGTTCGCCGACAGCGCCGAGCGCGACTGGTTCCGGCTGCTGACCACGGTGCAGGGCGTCGGCGCCAAGGTGGCGCTGGGCATCCTGTCCGGCCTGTCGCCGCGCGACCTGATCGCGGTGATCGCGGCGGGCGACCGCTCCAGCCTGACCCGGCTGCAGGGGGTCGGGCCGCGGCTCGCCGACCGGCTGCTCAGCGAACTGCGCGAAAAAGCCGGTGGCATGCCGACCGGCACCGGTGCCACGCTGGGACCGGTTGCCGGTGGCGGCACCGAGGCCGACGCGCTGGCGGCGCTGGCCGGGCTCGGGTTCCGGCGGCAGGAGGCGGCGCCGGCCGTCACGCGTGTGCTCGACCGGCTCGGCGCCGATGCGTCGCTGGATGCGGTGCTGCGGGACAGCCTGAAGGAGCTGGCGAAATGAACGACCAGCCATCCAGAACCATCGACCAGCGCCGACTCGAGGAGGACGCCGCCGAGGCGAGCCTGCGGCCGCAACATCTCGGCGAGTTCATCGGCCAGCAGGCCAGCCGCGAGAATCTTTCCGTCTTCATCCAGGCGGCGCGCGGGCGTGGCGAGGCGCTCGACCATGTGCTGCTGCACGGGCCGCCGGGGCTGGGCAAGACCACGCTGGCGCAGATCGTGGCACGCGAGTTGGGCGTCGGCTTCCGGGCGACCTCCGGGCCGGTGATCCAGCGCGCCGGCGACCTCGCCGCCATCCTGACCAACCTGCAGCCGCGCGACGTGCTGTTCATCGACGAGATCCACCGCCTGCAGCCCGCCATCGAGGAGGTGCTGTATCCGGCGATGGAGGATTTCCAGCTCGACCTGATCATCGGCGAAGGCCCGGCGGCACGCTCGGTACGGATCGACCTGTCGCCGTTCACCCTGGTGGCCGCGACCACACGCGCCGGGCTGCTGGCGACGCCGCTGCGCGACCGCTTCGGGATCCCGCTGCGGCTGGTGTTCTACACCGCCGCCGAACTGCGCCTGATCGTCTCGCGCGGCGCCGAGAAGCTGCGCTTCGCGCTCACCGACGACGGCGCCGAGGAGATCGCGACGCGAAGCCGCGGGACGCCGCGCATCGCCGGCCGCCTGCTGCGCCGGGTGCGCGACTTCGCCTCGGTCGGCGACACGCCGGCGCGCCCGGTCGACCGGGCGTTGGCGGATGCGGCGCTATCGCGACTCGAGGTCGACAAATTGGGCCTGGACGCGATGGACCGGCGCTACCTGAGGCGCATCGCCGAGCACCATCATGGTGGTCCGGTCGGCGTGGAGACGCTGGCGGCGGCACTCGCCGAGGCGCGCGACACGCTCGAGGACGTGGTGGAGCCGTTCCTGATCCAGGAGGGGCTGGTGCTGCGGACCAGTCGCGGCCGCATGCTGGGCGAGCGCGGCTGGCGGCATCTGGGGCTGGTGCCGCCGCCAACCCAGCCGGGCCAGCCCGAGCTGCTGTACGACCCCCCCCTGTCCGACCCCCCCCTGTCCGAGCCCCCCCTGTCCGAGCTAGAGGGCTGAACGATGCGCCACGTCTTCCGCCAGCGGGTCTATTACGAGGATACCGACGCCGGCGGCGTGATGTACCATGCGCAGTACCTGGCGTTTGCCGAGCGCGCCCGCACCGAGGCGATGCGCTGGCTCGGGCTGCCGGTCTCTGCCTTGCTGCGCGAGCACGGCATCGGCTTCGTGGTGCAGCGCGCCTCGGTGCTGTACCGGCGGCCGGTGCGACTCGACGACGAGGTCGAGGTCATCACCACCCTGCGCGAACTGACTGCGGCGCGCATGCGGCTCGACCAGGCGATCCGCGGCACGCCAGAGACCGAGCCCGATTTGAAGGCCATGCTCGAGATCGATCTCGCCTGCATCCAGATGCAGACACTGCGTCCGTCGCGCATCCCGCCGCACTGGCGCGACTTGCTGGCGCAGCTCGCCGACACCGAGGATGCGTCTCAGAAATAATTTGCCGCCGCTCCTGACCGCTTTGTAACGCCGCATGAAGAGAGTTCGCTTCTGCTTTGGCCGCGAAGGCTTTAAGCAGGCGCGCGACGGGCCGCAGCGCTTGGCGCTGCTCTTATCAAAAGCAAGCCGGGCATGATCGATCGATCTTGCCCGGACGGAGATCATGATGGCGGTTGTCGGAGGCGGTGTTGGATCGCGCGGTTGATGCGGTGAACCTCGGCGCTGCCGCCGCCGGCGACCTCTCGCTCTGGGGCCTGTTCATCCAGGCCTCTATCGTCGTCAAGCTGGTGATGATCGGCCTCGTGCTCGCCAGCGTCTGGGTATGGGCGATCATCTTCGAGAAGACCATCTCGCTGCGCCGCGCCAACCGCCAGGCCAGCGCCTTCGAGGACCGGTTCTGGTCCGGCGGCTCGCTCGATGACCTGTACGAGACCGAGGGCGCTAAGCCCGCGCATCCGATGGCCGCCGTGTTCGGCGCCGCGATGGGCGAGTGGCGGCGCTCGGCCCGGGTCAAGGGAGCGGACCTCAGCCGCGGCAGCGTGCAGGAGCGTGTCGACCGGGCGATGGGCATCACGGTGACGCGCGAGCTCGAGCGGATGGAGCGCTGGATGATCTTCCTGGCCTCGATCGGCTCGGTGGCGCCGTTCATCGGCCTGTTCGGCACCGTCTGGGGCATCATGCACTCGTTCTCCGCGATCGCGGCGATGCACAACACCAACCTTGCCGTGGTCGCCCCCGGCATCGCCGAGGCCCTGTTCGCGACCGCCATCGGCTTGGTCGCGGCAATCCCGGCGGTGCTCGCCTACAACAAGATCAGCTCCGACCTGTCGCGTTTTGCCGCCAGGCTCGAGGCGTTCGGCACCGAGTTCGGCGCGATCCTGTCGCGCCAGTCCGAAGAGCGGGCCTGAGCGATGGCGATGACCCTGGGTCCCGGAGGCGGCAGGAGGGGGGGTGGCAGGGGGCGCGGCCGCTATCGGCCGATGTCTGAGATCAACGTCACCCCGCTGGTCGACGTCATGCTGGTGCTGCTGATCATCTTCATGGTGACGGCGCCGCTGATGACCAGCGGCGTCAATGTCGACCTGCCGAAGACCGACGCGAGCCAGGTCAATGCCGACACCAAGCCGATCACCGTCACCATCAAGGCGGACGGCTCGCTCTACATGGGCGACGATGCGGTGACCACGGACGAGCTGGTGGCCAAGCTGCAGGACGCGTCGAAGAACGACCCGACGCACCGCATTTTTGTGCGTGGCGACCAGCACATCGATTATGGGCGGGTGATGGAGGTCATGGGCCGCATCACCTCCGGCGGCTTTACCCATGTCGCCCTGCTGGCCGAGCAGCCCGCCGGCCAGGGGCCTGCCCGATAATGCTACTACGCCGGCGATCCGACGCAGCTGCCTGCGCTTCCGGTGCTCACGGCCAAACGGCCGCTCCGCTCCGGTTCTCGGGAGCCACGCCGGCCGTGTCGCTTCGCGACACTCTCACTCGGCGTAGCGCATTCTCGGGCAGGCCCTGAGAACACTACATGGCGGCGCTCCTGCCTGACGACCCGCTGCTGCGCCGAGGGGCCTATGTGTCCGGCGGCCTGCATCTGCTGGTGCTGTTGTCGCTGATTGTGGTGATGCCGCTCGCCAAGCCGCCGGAGCCGCCGGAGCCGCCGGCGGTCGAGATGGACTTCACCGGGCCGCCGGCCGCCTCGGCGCGCGCCGACCAGGCCAACCCCTCGCCGCAGCCGCCGGCGCCGGTGCCCAACCCGGCGCCCCCCAGCCCGGTTCCCCCCGAGCATGTGCCGGTCGAGGAGGCGCCGCCACCGCCGCCGCCGCCGCCTCCGATGCCGCCGCCCCCCGAGGTGGCGCCGCTGCCGATCCCGCCGCTGCCGACGCCGCCGAAGCTGCAGGCGCCGTCGCCGGACAGCGTGCGCGCGCCGCCGCCGGTGCCGAACCCGCCGTCGCCGTCGCAGAGCGTGAGCCCGCCATCGCCCGCGCCGCTGCCCGCCTTGCCGCAGATGGCGTTGCCGTCGCACCTGACGCAGCCGAACAAGACCAAGAACGCGGCGGCGGACACGCATTCGCTGCTGGCCACCCTGGACAAGTTCCGCGCCGACCAGAAGCAGACGCATGCGCCGACCGCGCACGCCAATCCGGCACAGGGCGGGGCACCGACGCGTGGCCGCGACATCACCTCGGCGCTGAGTGCAGGCGACCAGCACGCGATCGCGGGCGCGGTGCGGCGCTGCTACGCCGAGGACACCGAGGCCCGCAACTACGCGCAGTTCCAGGCGCATCTGACGGTCACCGTGGACGCCACCGGGGAGGCGCGCATGGTGGCGTTCTCCGGGCCTGATCAGGCCCGCATGGATGCCGATCCGTCCTATCGGGCGCTGGCAGAGCGCGCGCGGGCCGCGGTGATGAACCCCGCCTGCGCCAAGCTGCCGCTGCCGGCCTCCGAGCTCGGCGCGGTGCACCAGATCAAGTTCGTCTTCCGGCCCTGAGCGGGGCTGCGACCCAAAAGCGTGACAAATAGGATGCAGACGATGGCTTCTGACTTCTTTTCGCGCCGCCAGGTGGTGGCGGGCTCGATCGGCGCGGGGCTGGCCGCATCGCCGCTGAGCGCATTCGCACAGGCACCCAATCCGGCGACGGCGAATGCCCCGGGGGCGGCCGAGATCACCGTCGACCAGGCGCACACGGCGCCGATCCCGATCGCGATCCCCTCCTTCGGCCCGGGCATCGGCGACCAGATCACCCAGGTCATCGGCGACGATCTCGGCGGCAGCGGGCTGTTCCGCGTGCTCGGCACGGCGGCAGCCGCCGGCGGCGCGGGCACACCGGACTTTTCGACCTATCGCAGCATCGGCGCGCAGGCGCTGGCCGCCGGCAACGCCTCGGGCTCTGGCGATCTACGCGTGGAATTCCGGCTCTGGGACGTGCTCGCCGGGCAGCAGATCCAGGGCACCGCCTACACCACGGGTGCTGCCAACTGGCGCCGCATCGCGCACAAGATCGCCGACGTCATCTACCAGCGCATGCTGGGCGAGCGCGGCTATTTCGACACCCGCATCTGCTACGTGGCGCGCTCGGGCCCGCGTGGCCGCCAGCAGACCAGGCTGGCGATCATGGACCAGGACGGCGCCAACAGCCGCTACCTGACCAGCGGGCGGTGGCTCGTGCTGACGCCGCGCTTCCATCCGACGCGCGACCAGATCGCCTTCATGAGCTACGCCAACGACCGGCCGCGGGTCTATCTGTTCGATCTCGCCAGCGGCCGCGAGGAGGTGCTGGGCGAGTTCGAGGGCATCAGCTTCGCGCCGCGTTTCGCCCCGGATGGCGGCTCGGTGGTGCTGTCGGCGACACGCGGCAGCGGCTCGGACATCTTCCGCGTCGACCTCGCCAGCCGGGCCTCGCAGCGCCTGACCAGCTCGGGATCGATCGATACCAGCCCGTGCTTCAGCCCGGACGGCTCGCAGATCGTGTTCAACTCGGATCGCGGTGGCAGCCCGCAGCTCTATGTGATGAGTGCGTCCGGCGGCGAGGCGCGCCGGATCAGCTACGGGTCGGGCCAGTACGGCTCGCCGGTCTGGTCGCCCCGGGGCGACCTGATCGCCTTCACCCGCATCGGCGGCGCCGGCTTCTCGATCGGCGTGATGCAGCCGGACGGCACCGGCGAGCGCATCCTGACCCAGGGTTTTACGGTGGAGAGCCCGACCTTCTGCCCGAACGGGCGGGTGATGGCGTATTGCCGGCAGAGCGCCGCCGGGGCCGGCGGTGCGGGGTTCTCGAGCAGCCTCGCCACCATCGACATCGCCGGCTTCAACGACCATCCGCTGCGCATGGCGGGCGGCGCGTCCGATCCGGCCTGGTCGCCGCTGAACGGCTAGGCGGGACTGAGGACAGAGCCGGAGCGGCAGGCAGCATTGCAGCGGCGACACGGCCGGGCAGAATTTTGCCACACAGGCCGGATCGGCGTTCAGGCGACTTGACCGGAAGCGAAACGACACCGTAATTCGCGACGAGTTAACGCTTGATTGCTGTTTCGACCCGTGACGCTCTCGAACTCCTCAGGAACCTGACCATGAAACTGAAGCTTCTCGGCGCCATCGGGCTGGCCGCCATGCTCGCCGCCTGCTCTGGCCAGAACGCCAACACGGGCGCCGCGTCCGGCATGGGCGCGTCCGCGGCTCCGACGGGTGCGGCGGCTCCCGGCAGCGAGGCCGACCTGGTGGCCAATGTCGGCGACCGCGTCTATTTCGCCCTGAACGAGAGCAACCTGTCGTCGGACGCCCAGGGCACCCTGGATCGCCAGGCCACCTGGCTCGCGCGCTACCCGCAGGTGACGATCCAGGTCGCCGGCAACTGCGACGACCGCGGCACCGAGGAATTCAACATCGCGCTCGGCGAGCGACGCGCCAATGCGGCGCGCGACTATCTGGTGTCCAAGGGTGTCTCGGCCGGCCGTGTGACCACGATCTCCTATGGCAAGGACCGCCCGACCGCGCTCGGCGACGACGAGCAGTCCTGGCAGCAGAACCGCAACGCGATCACGGCGGTCCATTAAGACCTCGCCGGGTGCATTGCGGCGTCGGGGCGGTTCAACCGCCTGTCGGACGATTGCTCTGAGTGAACGGCCGGACGCTTATCGTCCGGCCGTTGCTGTTTTAGGCTATCCACTGCGGCGCCGTTGGGGTGTCCAGGCGGATCGGGATATTCTTCATGCATTTGGCGTGCATCGGTCGGGTTGCGGCTTCGGGACTTTTTGCCCTTCTCCTCGCAGGCAGCCTGTCGGGCGGATCTGCCCACGCCCAGCTCGACAGCCGCGAGGCGATCTCGCTGCAGGACCAGATCCTGGAGCTGCGCCACGAGATGCGGCAGATGCAGTCCGGCGGCGGCGAGGGCAGCGCGCCACCGATGGCGCCGTCCAGCACCAGCGTCGACCAGGGTGCGGGCTCGCCGCTGACCTCGCAGCTGCTCGACCGGGTCTCGACGCTGGAGGCGCAGGTGCGCGACCTGCGCGGTCAGCTCGACCAGCTCAACAACCAGGTGCAGCAGCAGAACGCCGCGCTGAGCAAGCAGATCGGCGACATGAGCTTCGCCGTGCAGCAAGCCCATCCCGAGGGCGGCGTTCCTGGCGGCAACGCGGGCGACGCCGGGCCGCCGCCGCCGCCTGCCCGGCCGGAGCGGCGCACGCCCGAGCTGGCGCTGCAGCAGGGCAATGCGGCCTTGGCGCACCGCGACTATGCCGGCGCGCAGGCCGCCGCCCGCGAGGTGCTCGCCGGGCCGAAAGGGCCGCGGCAGACCGATGCGCAGTTCCTGCTCGCGCAGTCGCTCGCCGGCCAGCGCCAGTACCAGCAGGCCGCCACCGCCTATTACGACGTGTACACCCATGCGCCGCACTCGGGGCGCGCGCCGGACGCGCTGCTCGGCGTCAGCGCGTCGCTGCTGGCGCTGGGCGACAAGACCGACGCCTGCCAGGCGTTGCAGAAACTGCGCGCCGAATTCCCGTCGCCGCAGCCACGCGTGAGCCGCGCCTCGCTCGCCTTGCGCGGTCGCGGCGGCTGCCGCTGATCCGACGCGACCGCGATGCAGCCTGCCGTCTTCCAGGAGCTGGGGGCGGCTGAGTTCGAGCGCCTGATGCGGCCGCTCGGGCCTTGGGAGGGCCTCGGCCGGCTGGCGGTCGCAGTCTCCGGCGGCGCGGACTCGCTATGCCTGGCTTTGCTGGCGCAGCGCTGGACGACGGCACGCGGCGCCGGCTGCCTCGGCCTGATCGTGGATCATGGCCTGCGCGACGGCTCGGCCGACGAGGCGCAGGCGACCGTGCACCGCCTGCGGCGGATCGGCGTGGCAAGCCGCGTCCTGCGCCTGCACGGCCTGCAACGCGGGCCGGCCCTGGCCGCGCGCGCGCGCGCCGCTCGCTATGACGCCCTGACGCGGGCCTGCCGGCAGCAGGGCATCGTCGATCTCCTGGTCGCGCACCATGCCGGCGACCAGGCGGAGACCGCGCTGATGCGGCAGCGCGCCGGCAGCGGGCCGGACGGGCTGGCGGCGATGGCGCAGCTGGTCGAGACGTCGGCGCTGCGGCTGCTGCGGCCGCTGCTCGGCGTGGCGCCCGAACGGTTGCGCGCGACGCTGCGCGATGCCGGGTGCGACTGGATCGAGGACCCGTCCAACCAGGATGCGGCGGCGCTGCGCACCCGCCTGCGGCGCGAACTCGATGGCGCGGAGCCGGGCCGGCGGCCCACGCTGCTGCGGGAGGTTGCGGCTGCCGGGGCCGCGCGCATGGCGCGCCAGCAGGACCAGGCCCGGCAACTCGCCCGGCTGGCCGAGCTGCGGCCACAGGGCTTCGCCCTGCTGCCTCCTTGCCTGCTCGGGCCTCAGACGCTGGGGCCGCTGATCCGCACCGTCGCCGGCGCCGCGCATGCGCCGCCGATGCGCGCCATCGCGGCGCTGGTGCGCCGGCCGCGGGCGGCGACGCTGGGGGGTGCGAGGCTGCTGCCCGCAGGACGGCTCGGACCGGGCTGGCTGCTGGTGCGCGAGGCGAATGCCATGCAGCCGCCGGTGGCCGCCGCCGACGGCGTGCTGTGGGACGGCCGGTTCCGCCTGCACGCCCCGGGGGTGACGCTGCCGCCGGGCGCCCGTGTCGGGGCCGCGCGCGGGAGGCGCACCGCAGAGCCGTCCGAGGCGCGGCTGCCGGCGGTGGTGCTGGCCGCGATGCCGTGCCTGTACGACGACGCCGGGGCCGCGATCGCGCTGCCGGGGGGGGCCGGCTTTGCCTTCGAACCCGACGCTGCAGCAAGCCAGGCGGCGGCATTCGGCGGCCCGTGAATGCGCTGCGGGCCGACGTTGACGCTTTATCCGCATCCTGCCGCGCATCGGGGGTTTGCGGTGTTGCACCGCGACCCATGTAATGCTTGCTTCAAGCGACTGGCGCCAACTCCTGGGCCTCGGACCATCCGGACGCTCGACTTCGCCGGGCGGCACGGAGTAGTCCAGGACAAGCGCCTGTCGGGTAGGTTCCTGTGACCGTGGAAACGCAAAGTCGATGAGTAATTTTGGCCGCAACCTGGCGCTCTGGGTCATCATCGCGGTGATGCTCGTGCTGCTGTTCAACGTGTTCCAGCCGGGCAGCGGCCAGCACGCCTCACAGCAGCTCGCCTATTCCGACTTCATCGGCGACGTGAATGGCGGCCGTGTGCGGCAGGTGACGATCCAGCAGCACAACGTCACCGGGACGCTCACCGACGGCACCAGCTTCGAGACCTACCTGCCGGAAGACCCGACCCTGGTGCCGCGGCTGACCGAGAAGGGCGTCGAGGTCATCGCCAAGCCCGAGGACAGCGACGTCAATCCGCTGCTGCGCTACCTGCTGCAGTGGCTGCCGATGCTGCTCCTGATCGGCGCCTGGTTCTTCGTGATGCGGCAGATGCAGTCCGGCGGCGGCCGCGCGATGGGCTTCGGCAAGTCACGCGCCCGCATGCTGACCGAGAAGCAGGGCCGCATCACCTTCGACGACGTGGCCGGCATCGACGAGGCCAAGCAGGAGCTGCAGGAGGTCGTGGACTTCCTCAAGGACCCGCAGAAGTTCCAGCGCCTCGGCGGCAAGATCCCCAAGGGCGTGCTGCTGGTGGGGCCGCCCGGCACCGGCAAGACGCTGCTCGCGCGCGCCATCGCCGGCGAGGCCAACGTGCCGTTCTTCACCATCTCCGGCTCCGACTTCGTGGAGATGTTCGTGGGCGTCGGCGCGTCGCGCGTGCGCGACATGTTCGAGCAGGGCAAGAAGTCCGCGCCCTGCATCATCTTCATCGACGAGATCGACGCGGTCGGCCGGCATCGCGGCGCCGGCCTGGGCGGCGGCAACGACGAGCGCGAGCAGACGCTGAACCAGATGCTGGTCGAGATGGACGGCTTCGAGAGCAACGAAGGCGTCATCCTGATCGCGGCCACCAACCGCCCGGACGTGCTCGATCCGGCTTTGCTGCGTCCCGGCCGCTTCGATCGCCAGGTGGTGGTGCCGAACCCGGACGTGAACGGCCGCGAGAAGATCCTGCGTGTGCACATGCGCAAGGTGCCGCTGGCCAGCGACGTCGAGCCGAAGGTGATCGCGCGCGGCACGCCGGGCTTCTCGGGTGCCGATCTCGCCAACCTGGTGAACGAGGCGGCGCTGCTGGCGGCGCGCCTGGGCAAGCGCACGGTGGCGATGAGCGAGTTCGAGAACGCCAAGGACAAGGTGATGATGGGCGCCGAGCGCCGCTCGCTGGTGATGAGCGAGGAGGAGAAGCGCCTCACCGCCTACCACGAGGGTGGCCATGCGCTGTGCGCGCTGTACGAGCCGGAGAGCGACCCGCTGCACAAGGTGACGATCATCCCGCGCGGCCGGGCGCTTGGCGTCACCTTCAGCCTGCCGGAGAACGACCGGCTGTCGGAGAGCCGCGCCTACCTCAAGGGGCTGCTGGTCAAGATCATGGGCGGGCGTGTCGCCGAGGAGCTGATCCTGGGGCCGGAAAAGGTGACCGGGGGCGCCTCGAGCGACATCAAGCAGGCCACGCGGGTGGCGCGCATGATGGTCACCGAGCTCGGCATGAGCGACAAGCTCGGCATGATCTCCTACGGCGACAACAGCCAGGAGGTGTTCCTCGGCCATTCGGTGACGCAGAACAAGAACGTGTCGGAGCAGACCGCGCGCGAGATCGAGGCCGAGGTCAAGGCGATGATCGATGCCGGCTACAACCGCGCCAAGGAGATCCTGGTCAGCCATATCGACGAGCTGCACCTGCTGGCGAACGGGTTGCTGGAGTATGAGACCCTCTCGGGGGCGGAAGTGCGGCAGATCCTGCGCGGCGAAAAGGTGATACGCACGGTGATGGACGACCCGATGCCGGACAGCCGGCGCGCCTCGGTGCCGAGCACCGGCGGCTTCCGGCCGGACCCGGCGCCGCCGCCGGGTGGCGGCCTCGGCCCGGCGCCGCAGCCGGGCTGAGCGCGGGACACACGGGACCGGAGCAAGGGCGGGGCACATTCCCGCCTTTTGCTTGTCCGGCGGCTTCTCCGGGGATCATGCAGACACTCATCGAACCGCTCGGCCTGCTGACCGGCCGCGACGCGCAGGACGCGCTGGCATCCCGGCTGGCGCTGCCGTTGCAGGGCGGCGACACCGCCTTCTCGCTCGTGCGCCTGATCGGCGCGGGGGCCGACCGGATCGTCGCGGTCACCGCGGTGCCCCCGGAGTGGCAGGCTTGCCTGCGTCTGGTTTCGGCGCCCCCGCCGCTGGCCGGCCTGCCCGCGGGGCCGCTGGTCATGGGCATCCTCAACGTGACGCCGGACAGCTTCAGCGATGGCGGCCGGCATCTCGCGGTCGGCGATGCGATCCGCGCCGGCATGGCGATGCTCGAGGCCGGCGCCGACCTGATCGATGTCGGCGGCGAGAGCACCAGGCCGGGTGCGGCTTCGGTCGCGCCGGCAGCCGAACAGGCACGCATCCTGCCGGTGGTCGAGGCGCTGGCGCGCCATGGCGTCATCTCGGTCGATACCCGCAACGCGGCGACCATGCGCGCAGCCCTTGCGGCCGGGGCCACGGTGGTCAACGACGTGTCGGCACTTGCGCACGATCCGGCGGCGGCCGCCACGCTGGCCGACCAGCGCTGCACGGTCGCCCTGATGCACATGCGTGGCACGCCCGCAACCATGACCGGCCTCGCGAGCTACGGCGATGTCGCGGTCGAGGTGGTGCGGGAACTTCGGCACCACCGCGACGCCGCGATCGCAGCGGGGATCGCCCGCGACCGCATCCTGGTCGATCCGGGCCTGGGCTTTGCCAAGGATGCCGCGCAGAACCTCGCGCTGCTGCGAAGGCTGCCGCTCCTGGCCTGCCTCGGCCAGCGTGTGCTGCTCGGCGCGTCGCGCAAGCGCTTCATCGCGCAGCTCGAGGGTCAAGTCGCCGGCGCACGCGACGCGGCGTCGCGCGATCCGGGCAGCATCGCCGCCAGCCTGTCCGGGCTGGCACTGAACGGCTGCATCCTGCGCGTGCACGATGTCGCCGGCATGGTGCAGGCGCTGCGTCTCTGGCAGGCGATCCGGCACTAGGAGGCCGCCTGCAAACACCCTCTGCTGGCGATCCGACGCGGCTTTTCTGTGCTCCGGTGCTCACGGCCATCAAGGCCGCTCCGCTCCGGTGCTCGGAAAGTCACGCCGGCCGCGGTCCGGCGGACCGCTCTCATCCAGCAGCAGGCGTTTCCAGACAGCCTCCTCTATCAACCGACAAGCAGAGCATTATGCATGCATCATGCTCTGGGATAGGCTCGGCCGGATGGACGCCACACGCAGACTGTTCGGCACCGACGGCATACGCGGCACCGCCAACACCGACCCGATGACGGTGGAGGTGGCGCAGCGCCTCGGGCAGGCCGCCGGCCTGCGCTTCAAGCGCGGCGCGCACCGGCACCGCGTCGTGCTCGGCAAGGATACGCGGCTGTCCGGCTACATGATCGAGTGCGCCCTGGTTTCCGGCTTCCTGTCCGCCGGCGTCGACGTGACGCTGGTGGGACCCCTGCCGACGCCGGCGATCGCGATGCTGACGCGCAGCCTGCGCGCCGATCTCGGGGTGATGATCTCGGCGTCGCACAACCCGTTCGAGGATAACGGGATCAAGCTGTTCGGCCCGGACGGCTTCAAGCTCTCCGACGAGGCCGAGGCGGAGATCGAGGCGCTGATGCGCAGCGAGCTCGGCGGCCGACTGGCGGCACCCGACATGATCGGCCGCGCCTCGCGGCTGACCGATGCGGCGGGTCGCTACATCGAGAGCGCCAAGTCGTCGTTCCCGCGTGGGCGGCGCCTCGATGGCTTGCGCATCGTCATCGACTGCGCCAACGGCGCCGCCTACCGGGTGGCGCCCACGGCGTTGTGGGAACTGGGCGCCGATGTGATCCGCATCGGCTGCACGCCCGACGGCCTCAACATCAATCTCGGCTGCGGCTCGACCAGCCCGGCGGCCCTCAGCGCAGCGGTGCTCGAGCACAAGGCCGATCTCGGCATCGGGCTGGACGGCGACGCCGACCGGCTGGTGGTGGTGGACGAGCACGGCCGCGCCATCGACGGCGACCAGATCCTGGCCCTCATCGCCAGCTCCTGGCAGCGCGTTGGGCGTCTTGCGGGCGGCGGCGTGGTGGCGACCGTGATGTCGAACATGGGCCTGGAGCGGCAGCTGGCCGGGCTCGGCCTGTCGCTGGAGCGCACCGCGGTGGGCGATCGCTACGTGGTCGAGCGCATGCGCGAGCTGGGGATGAATCTCGGCGGCGAGCAGTCCGGCCACATGGTGCTGTCGGAATTCGCCACCACCGGCGACGGGCTGATCGCCGCCCTGCAGGTGCTTTCGGTGCTGGTCGAGCGTGGCCAGCCGGCCAGCGAGGTCTGCCGCATGTTCACGCCGTTCCCGCAGAAGCTGCGCAACGAGCGCTATGCCGGCGCCTCGCCGCTGCTCGATCCGGCGGTGCTGGAGGCGCGCCGCTGGGCCTGTGATCTGCTCGGCGAGCGCGGCCGGCTGCTGCTGCGCGAGAGCGGCACCGAGCCGCTGGTGCGGGTCATGGCCGAAGCCGAGGATGCGGCGCTGGTCGATCATGTCGTCGACCGCCTGTGCGAGACCATCCGCCGCGTCACCGTCGCGGCATGACGGGGCCGGCGGCCCGATCCTGATGCAGGGCCGATCCTGATGCAGGGCCGGGTCCTGGTCATCGCCGGCAGCGATTCCGGCGGTGGCGCCGGCATCCAGGCGGACATCAAGACCATCACCGCGCTCGGCGGCTATGCGGCGACCGCGATCTCGGCGCTGACCGCGCAGGATACCAATGGCGTGCACGGCGTCATGCCGGTACCGGCGGAGTTCGTCGGGCAGCAGATCGACGCCGTGCTGGACGATCTCGGCGCGGACGCCTTCAAGACCGGCATGCTCGACCGCATCGACGTGATCGAGCTGGTCGCGCAACGCATCGGCAATCATCCCGGCATCCCGTATGTGCTCGACCCGGTGATGGTGGCGAAGGGCGGCGCGCGGCTGCTGGCGAAGGATGCGGTCGGCAGCCTCAAGCGCAGCCTGGTGCTGCTGGCCAGCGTGATCACGCCGAACCTGCCGGAAGCCGAGGTGCTGTGTGGCCGCACCATCACGAGTGTCGCCGACATGCATGCAGCGGCAAGCGCGCTGCTCACCCTGGGCGTCCCGGCGGTGCTGCTCAAGGGCGGCCATCTGCGCGGCGACCGGGTGGTGGACCTGCTGGCGACGGAGGCGGGCGTCGAGGCCTTCGAGGCGCCCCGCATCGACACCCGGCACACGCATGGCACCGGCTGCACCCTGGCGAGCGCGATCGCCATCGGCCTCGCGCA
Organism: Lichenicoccus sp.; assembly: GCF_965277665.1. Taxonomy (GTDB): domain Bacteria; phylum Pseudomonadota; class Alphaproteobacteria; order Acetobacterales; family Acetobacteraceae; genus Lichenicoccus. The sequence goes on along the minus strand of NZ_OZ255835.1, from coordinate 1,920,436 downwards.
GGGAATGACGCTGCGCCAGTCGGTGCGGCGCGGGCGCGACTATGTCCGTCGCGCCATCCTCGCGGCACCCGGCTACGGCGCCGGACACGGGCCGCTCGATCATGGCGTCACCGTCGATCTCGGCCGCCTCGGCGCCTGAACGCGGCCGGGCCGGCCTGTCGGCGGCGCTGCTGCCCGCCGGGCTGCTGGCAGCAGGACTGCTGGCAGGATGTGCGGCAGGCGGCCCATCGGCAACCCAGGCCTGCCGGATCGACCGGGTCGCCGACCTGCCGATCCTGCCCGACGCCCGCCTGCCGGCGGTTCGCGCGACGCTGGAGGGTGAACCGGTGGTGTTCTACATCGATACCGGTGCGGCGCTCTCGATCCTGACCCGGTCGGCGGCGGATCATTTCGCATTCCGCGGCGCCTCGGCGCTGCGCATGGGGCTGGGCGGGATCGGCGGTGTCATCGATGCGCCCGTCGTCATCGTCCACCGGCTCGACCTCGGGCACGGCGTCGCGCGCGACATCGCGATGCCGGTGGCGGGCAATCTCGGTCCGCCGGTACAGGGGCTCCGGGTTGCCGGCCTGTTCGGCGCCGATTTCCTGTCGAACTACGACGTCGACCTGGATCTGCCGGGCCATCGATTTGGCCTCTACGACCTCAGGCACTGTGCCGCGGCGATACGGCCGCTCGATGCGCCGGCGTTCGAGGTTCCGTTCCGCCTGGAGAGCACGCGGATCAACCTCCAGGTCAAGCTGAACGGCAAGCCGATCGATGCGGTGCTGGATAGCGGGGCGGTCGGCACCCTGGTCACGCTGGACGATGCGGAGCGGGCCGGGGTGACCCGCGCGATGCTGCGGTCGGAGCGCAGCGGCTTTGCGATCGGGATCGACGAGAGCCGGCTGCCGGCGCACCGGCACCGCTTCGATGCGCTGGAGATCGGGGACGAGACGATGCACGACTACCAGTTCGCGGTAGCGGACACCGACTTCACCTTGATCGGCGACGACTTCCTGCGGGCCAACCACGTCTGGATCTCGTATTCGCGCCGCCTTCTCTTCGTCCAGCCGAAACCCAAGCAGCCGCGCTAGCCTATGAAACCGGCCGGTCCGGTCATGGGCCGGCCGGTCGGTGGGCTTAGAGACCGTCTGAGAATGCGCTATGCCGAGTGAGAGGCGCCAACGGCGCCGGCCGTCGTGGCTTTCGAGAACCGGAGCGGAGCGGCCGTTTGGCCGTTAGCACCGGAAGCGCAGAAAGCCGCGTCGGATTGCCGGCATAGTAGCATTATCAAACGGTCTGTTAGTAGTAGCGCCAGTAGCGGCGGTGATGCGGCCCGTAGGCCCAGGCGCGATGGTGCCAATGCTGGCCGTGCCAGTAATAGTGTGGCCCGGCCCAGCCCGGCGGGGGCGGAGGATAGGGCTGCGCCGAGGCATCCACCGCGGGCAGGATGCAGACCGAAGCGATCGCGGCTGCCGCAATGACGCGACCGGCGCGCTCCGTCAACGTAGCAAGTCTCATTCGTGCCCCCTTTTCGGCATGGATATCGGCACACGTAACGGCGAGCCCTGAACAACGTTCCCGCCCACCATCGCCCACATGAAATGATTTCGTAACGAGGAATACCCTGACCTTGCCCTAACCGCATGGAACGACAAGCTTGCCCGCCAGTGTGTCAGGCCGAGGCAGAGGCGCCGCATGGCGCCGCCCGTCGTGCCTATCGAGAACCGGAGCGGAGCCGCCTTCTGGCGGTGAGCAACGGAAGCGCAGCCAGGCGCGTCGGATGCCCGGCCTGGCGCACTGGCGGGCAAACTTTTCAGGTGGTGCCGCTGAGGTAGCCACCATCGACGACAAGATTGGCTCCGGTGACGAACCCGGCGGCGGGGGAGGCGAGGAACAGGCAGGCGCCGACCAGGTCCTCGGCGCTGCCCCAGCGCTTCAAGGCCGAGCGCGCGGCGATCCTGGCTTCCGAGACCGGGTCCTGCCACAGCCCGGCCGTCATGTCGGTGCGGTGGTAGCCGGGTGCGACGGCATTGACCCGGATGCCTTCCGGCCCGAAGGCGTGCGCGAGATGCCGGGTGAGGCCGAGCACGCCGGCCTTGCTGGCGCCATAGGCCGGCACCGCCGGATCGGCGAGCGTGCTGAGCATGGAGGCGAAGTTGATGATGCTGCCCTGCGCCGCGCGCAGCTTCCCGCGGGCCGCCATCGACAGCCGCATCACGCTGTTGAGGTTGACGTCGATCACCGTGAGGTAGGCGTCCTCGTCGAACTCGCGGACCGGCAGCGCCACGCCGGCGGCGTTGACCAGCACGTCCAGGCCGGGCAGGCGGTCCACGAAGGTGCTGATCGCCTGGCTGTCGCGCACGTCCAGGCGCTCGAACCGCACGCTGGCGTCGGCATCCTCGGCGCGCAACGCGGCGAGCTTGCGCTCGGAGGTGCCGGTCGCGGTCACGCGGGCGCCGGCGCGTGCGAAGCCGCGCGCCACCGCGAGGCCGATGCCGCTCGATCCGCCGGAGACCAGGACGTGGCGGCCGGCAAACAGGCCGGTTGCGAAACTTTCGATCGGATCGGGCATGCTCGTCTCCGCGCTCAGTGGGATATCCGGTCCAGCGCGTCGTAAAGCGCCTGCGCCTGCGGGCCGCGACTGTGCGCGGTGACGGCGTCGAAGATCGGCTGCAGCCTGGCGTAGCGCTCGGCCCAGGCCGGATCGGGCAGGATCTCCCCGCGATGGCGCACGCAGCCGGCCACTGCCGCGCCGAGGGTCGCGTAATGGCCGAGCGCGGTCGCGGCCATCGCGGCACAGCCGACGATGCCGCATTCGGGCTCCTCGGGAACCAGCACGGGGACATTGTAGGCGCTGGCCTTGATCTTCAGCCACAGGTCGCTCTTCGATGCCCCGCTGGAGGCGACGACGCGTTCGATCGCATGGCCCGCGGCGGCGGCCATCAGCCGCAGCGAGTGGGTGGCGGCGAAGGCCACGCCCTCGACCAGGGCGCGGTCGAGATGGGCCAGGCCGTGCCCGGCGGAGAGGCCGAAGAACTGCGCCCGCACGTTGCGCGACGCGCCGAGCCGCTCGCCGGTCAGGTACGGCAGGAACAGCAGCCCGTCGGCACCGGCCGGCGCCGCCGCCGCGCGATCCATGATGGCGGCGTAGTCGGCGCGGCCGTCATGCAGCGCACGGCGGCCCCAGCGCACCGCATCGCCGCCGGTCTCCAGCAGCATGAACGCGCCCCAGCCGCCCTCGATGGTGGCGACGTTGCAGATCTCGGGATCGAGCAGCGGCCGCTCGCTGATGACCGTGATGATGCAGGAAGTGCCGGTGACGTCCGACGCCAGGCCGGGCCGGCAGACGCCCGAGCCGAGCAGGGCGACCGGGTAGTCCGCGCCTCCGACCAATACCGGTGTGCCCGCGCGCAGCCCGGTCAGCGCGGCCGCGTCCGCAGTCAACGACCCGAGGATCTCGAGCGGCTGGCGCAGGTCGGGCAGCATGCCGATGTCCAGACCAAGCAGCACTGCCATGCGGTCCGACCAGGTGCCGGTGGCCGGATCCATCAGGAAGCTCAGCGAGCCATCGCCGGGGTCCATCGCGGCGATGCCGGTCAGCCGGTAGTTCACGAAATCCTTCGGCATCAGCACGTTTCGGGTGCGCGCATAGGCGCGGGGGTCGTGTTCGCGCAGCCAGGCGAGCTTGAAGGCGGGCCAGGCCGGGGTGGCCGGGTTGCCGCTGTCACGCAGGTAGTCCTGCGGCCGATGCCGAGCCTCGAAATCCTCGACCAGCGCCGTCGTGCGCTTGTCGTTCCAGAGCGGCACGGTCTCGCGCGTCAGGCGCCCCTCGGCATCGAGCAGCACGGTGCCGTGCATCTGGCCGCAGGCGCAGATCGCGGCGATGCGGTCCTGCAGGTGCTCCACCGCGCCGGCAAGACTGCGGATGGTGGATACAACGCCATCCCACCAGGCGGCGGCGCGCTGTTCCGCCCAGCCGAATTGCGGGACGATCTGGTCATGCTCGCGGCTCACGACATGGATGATGCGCCCGGCCAGATCGACCGCTGCCGCACGCACGCTGCCGGTGCCGATATCGATCGCCAGCACGAGATCCTGAGCCATCGAGGGGTCTCTCCCGGCCAGCAAGACCGGTAGCGTTATTCCCGGCTTTGCCCCTCGTCAAGCAGGTCGGGCCGCCGTAACCGTTGAACAGCGACCAGAGAGGTAATAAAACTACCTAAATACCGCGGTTTTGCGTCACCGTGATCATGTCGATGGTCCGGCAGGCTGCTAGGCCGGGTCTCAGGTGGCTGGCTAGCAGACCGGTTGATGCGCCGGCGGTTCGGCTTCGAGGTCCGGACTAAAATCATCCGGATCGGGAAGCGCCGTGATGCCGCGCAGGACAGGGCTGCGCAGGGCGAGAAGTGTCAGCAGCCAGCCTGAGCATGCGGCGAAAGCAAGCGAGGCGCGCAGGCCTTCATGTTGTCCGAGCCACCCGCCGATCAGGGCACCCGGGGCGGCCGGAATAAGGATCAACCAGCGCATGGTGCTCGTCATGCGACCGAGCATCGCCGTCGGCGTCGCCGCCTGGCGCAGGGCGATGAAGTTGACGAAGATCAGGATTGCACCGAAGCCCAGCAGCATCAGATCGACGGCGAACGCGACCCGGCCCAGGTGCCCGGCGGGAGAGGCGGCGAGGACCAGCGAGCCGGACGCGGTGAGTGCAAAGCCCAGAATGATGCACCGGCCCGGACCGGCTCGCCGGCTCAGGCGTCCGCCAACCAGGCTCCCGAGCACGGTTCCCACGCCGAGGCAGACATAGGAGAGGCCGACCGCCGCGCCGCTCATCGCCAGGTCGCGCGTGGCAAACAGGATGTTCACACCGACTGCCGAGCCATTGCAGAATTCCCAGGCGGCGACAAACCCGGCCAGCACAACGAGAAGATGGGTCCGGCGGACGAACCGGCCGCCGGCCAGCAGCTCCAGCCAGAATCCGCCGGCACCGCGCGCTGGAGTCTCGTCGATGCTGATGCCGCCAAGGATCGAGGCCGACGTCAGCAGCAGGACGGCGTTGAAGAGGAGTGCCACGGGCGCCCCGAGAAACCTGATGAGCAGACCGGCAATCGCCGGCCCCGCGACCTCGGCGCCGGAGTTGGCGAGCGCGTTCTTCGCATAGGCTTCGATCAGGCGGTCGCGTCCGACGATCTGGTTGAGGACGATCTGCGAGGCGCTGCCGGCCGTGGTGTTGACCAGGCCCACGACGAACGCGACCAGCAGGAGCCAGGGAACCGACAGGAAACCGAGCCAGTGCGCGACCGGAACACTCACGGCCGCCGCCGCGAGCGCGAGCTCACCGGTGACATAGACCGGCAGCTTGCGCACGCGATCAAGCCAGACGCCGGATGGCAGCGAGAACAGGGTGAAGGGCAGGGTCTCCATCGCCGTGAGGAGGCCCATGGCGGTGGGGGAGGCGCGCAGCGACACCGCCGCGGTCAGCGGCAGGGCGAGCAGCATGATCTGCATACCGAACGAACTCGCCAGCACGGAGGCCCAGAGACGACGATAGGTGGGATCGCGGAGAAGGTCGTCCGGTCCGGCGGTGACGAGTTTCCGGAAGCCTTCGAGCAGGCGGGCCAGCCGCATAGGATCGCGGTCAGGCGGGCGGCAGCGGGCTGCAGGCGACCGCGGTGGCGCGCGCCAGTACCGTCATGCGGCGTGCGGCGACCGCGCCACCGGCCATCTCGCCCGCAAGATGCGCCAGCAACGGGGTGCTCAGCGCCGCGTGCGCCGCGCTGTTCACGGCGACCTCGGTGACCGCTGCGGCGCCCGCGGCCAGCGCCGAGCGGCGCAGCAGGGCCAGCGTGCCGAGCAGGCCGGGCCGCATGCCATAGACGCCGGCGACCTGGCGGATCAGCCGCAGCCCGCGCCAGCTGACCAGCAGCACCACCAGCGACGGCGCCGGGGTCGCCGCCATGCCGGCCACCACCTGCAGCGCCGCGCGCCGGCCGAGCGCATCCGAGCGGGCGCGCAGCCGGGCTTCGACGCCGGCGCGCAGCAGCGGCACGATGGCGTCGGGGTCGTTCAGGGCGGCCAGCGGCGGCAGCAGCGCGCGACCGCCCTCGACCTCTCCCAGCCAGCGCCGCGCGGCGCGCGTGCGGATCGCGGCATCCGGCGAGACCAGGTCCTGGCGCAGCCGGTCGACGCTGCGCAGGCGGAACAGCGCGTGGATCTCGCGCGCGGTGCCTGACAGGATCAGCCCGAAGCCGAGCACGGCGATGACGAGCGTGAGCCAGCCGAGCACCACGTTGCGCGCGAACTCGGCGGCGACGAAGTTGCCGGTCTGCAGCGCGGCCAGCCCGACTGCCAGGATTGCGGCGCCCCCCAGCATCAGGGCCGGCGTGCTCCAGCGCCCCGCGGCACCCGGGCCGTCGCGGTCCGCGGCGACGGCGCCCGGCAGCGCCTCGACGGCTTGCGGCTCCAGCCTGGCGGCGGTGCCCGACTCGGCCTCGATCCGCGGCATGATGCGTGGCGGGCTGCGTGGCGGGATGAGTGGCGATTCTGGGAGATCGACGCTCACAGCAGGTCCTCCAGCAGCCAGCCGAGCAGCGCCTCGACGCCGATATTGGGCACGCCGAGGCGGCCCTGTTGCGGCAGCCGCACCGGCTCGAAGGCAGGCAGGTTCAGGAACGGGTGCGCCCAGAAGGCTGCATCGGGCGCCCGGTCGGGAACCTCGCCAGGATAGGATCGCGTCATCTGGCGCTCGCCGAGCACCCGCCCGCGCACTGCGGAGACCGGATGGCCGTCCAGCGTCCAGACAAAATCCTCGGTGCAGCGAACCGCGGCGATGGCAAAGCCGGCGCTGCGGGCGCCATCGCTCGCCATCGTCTCGTCGGGCAGCTGCGCGATGCTGCGCACCAGGCGGCCCAGGTTGCCGCGCTGGCGTAGGGCGACGTGGTCGGCCTTGGTGGCGGCAAAGGCGACCCGTCGCACGATGCGCGGCGGCAGTTGCAGCCGGGCGAGCGAGGCGACCGTGTCCATCCAGGACCCGCGCCAGCGCAGCGCGCCGGCGGCGGCCGACAGGGCGGCCTGCGCATCGGCGAACGCCTCGGCTCCGGCATGCAGCGCGCCGAGCAGGTCTGCCAGCACCACCAGCCGGTCCATGTCGCCGAACAGCGGCGAGACCAGCGAGCTGCGGACGGCGTCGACATAGGCGTCGTAGCGGCGCGCCATCAGGCTGGCGAGGCCGCCGCTGCCCCGGCTCGGGAAGAACCGCTCCCAGGGCGGCGAGGCGCCCGGAGCCGGCATCAGGAAGCGCCCGGGCTGCAGCAGCGACAGGCCGGCCTCGTCGCGCAGCCGGTGCAGCAGGCTGCGGTACAGCCCGTGCCCCGCCTCGGCCAGCGCCTCGTCGGCAGCGGCGCGCTCGGGCAGGCCGCCGGCGAAGGCCAGGAAGTCGCGGGCCAGAGGCGCCAGGCGGGGCTGCTCCAGCCTCGCCAGCACGGCGCGGGAGAACTCGCCGTAGCTCTGGTCCAGCAGCGGCAGGTCGAGCAGCCATTCGCCTGGGTAGTCCAGCAGCTCCAGCCGGACCAGGCGCCGCGGCAGCAATGGTGCTGCGAGTTCCAGCTCGAGGGCGAGCAGCGAGACCTGGTCGGTGCGCTCCGGCCAGCGCGGCGGGTCGGCGGCAAGGGAGGCAAGGTGCCGGGCCTGGTCGAAACGCGGCAGCGGGCCGGCGCCGCTGGCGGCGACGCGGACCCGCCGGATGCGGCCGCCCAATGCCTCCGGGGCGAGCAGCGTGGCCGCGAGCGCGGTCAGCAGCACGGTCTTGCCGGCGCGCGCCAGCCCGGTGACGCCGAGGCGCACGACGCGCGGCCGGACATAATCGAGCGGGTTGTGCAGCCGGCGCAGGCTCCAGTTCGGCAAGGCGTATTCCTAGATGCTCTGAGAGCCTGTTTGCAAACGCCTGATGCTGGATGAGAGCGGCCTGAAGGGCCGCGCCCGGCGTGACTTTTCGAGCACCGCAGCGGAGCGGCCTACTGGCCGTGAGCAGCGGAGCACAGAAAAGGCGCCCATCCTTAGGAAAGTGGGGGATCGCCAGCAGCAGGCGTTTGCAGACAGGCTCTGAGCGCACGGACGATGCCCTGGTTGTGGTGCCAGGGCTACCCGCCCGTGCGTCCGGATCATGTCGGGTTGGCACGGATCATGCTCGGAGGCGCCGCGCCCTTGATGTTGCCGGGCCGCTTGGGCTTCCCGGGGTTCTCGCTTCACGACAAGCCATGAGAAGATTGCTGCATGACAAAGTATAAGCTCGAATACCTTTGGCTCGACGGCTATACCCCCGTGCCGAATATTCGGGGGAAGACGCAGATCAAGGAGTTCGACAGCGCGCCGACGCTGGATGCGCTGCCGCTCTGGGGCTTCGATGGCAGCTCGACCAAGCAGGCGGAAGGCGGCAACTCGGACTGCGTGCTGAAGCCGGTGTCGCTGTTCCCCGACAGCCAGCGCAAGAACGGCGGCATCGTAATGTGCGAAGTGATGCTGCCGGACGGCACGCCGCATCCGTCGAACGGGCGCGCCACCATCCTCGACGATCCCGGTGCCTGGTTCGGCTTCGAGCAGGAGTATTTCTTCTACAAAAATGGCCGCCCGATCGGCTTCCCGGAGAGCGGCTACCCGGCGCCGCAGGGGCCGTACTATACCGGCGTCGGCTACAGCAACGTGGGCGACCTCGCCCGCAAGATCGTCGAGGAGCATCTCGACATCTGCCTCGATGCCGGCATCAACCACGAGGGCATCAATGCCGAGGTCGCCAAGGGACAGTGGGAGTTCCAGATCTTCGGCAAGGGGTCGAAGAAGGCCGCCGACGAGATGTGGGTCGCGCGCTACCTGCTGCAGCGGCTGACCGAGAAATACGGCGTCGATATCGAGTATCACTGCAAGCCGCTCGGCAACACCGACTGGAACGGGTCGGGCATGCACGCCAACTTCTCCACCAGCTACATGCGCGAGGTCGGCGGCAAGGCGTATTTCGAGCGGCTGATGCAGGCGTTCGAGGACAGCCGCGAGGAGCACATCGCGGTCTATGGTCCCGACAACCATCTGCGCCTGACCGGCCTGCACGAGACCCAGTCGATCCACAGCTTCAGCTACGGCGTCGCCGATCGCGGCGCCTCGATCCGGGTGCCGCACAGCTTCGTCAACAACGACTACCGCGGCTACCTGGAGGATCGCCGTCCGAACTCGCAGGGCGACCCGTACCAGATCGCGTCGCGCATTCTCAAGACGATCGCCTCCGTCCCGACGACCTGAACGGCGGCCGTGACTGCCGCTGCCGAATGCCCGGTTCCTGGGCACGGCGGCGTGCAGACGCTTCGAAACAGCAAGGCCAGGGCGCTGCCCTGGACCCGTTGGGGCCTCGGGCCCCAAACCCCGTTTCCCCTCGCGCGTCGCGGCTGGGAAGTACATATCCTCAGGCGGCGAGGTGCAGGCGCAGTTCCTCCGAGTAGATCCTTATCTCTTCAAGCAGCTCCTTTGCCCTGGTCTCGCTGCCATGCTCTAGCTGCGTCCTGACCTGCGCCATCTTGCTTTCGACGATGGCCAGAAGATGTGGCGTGTCGTTCATTTATCCTGCTCCGATACACTCCGATAAGCTGCATCTACCCGCCCAGGTTGCGGTACGGCCAAGCCTTGCGTGCAAGCGGCAGACATGTCCTGGCCACAGGGCTCGCAACCCTTGGCCGCTTCCGGGGTCGATCCCTTCTCGAAACGTCTCGGAACTGTAATCGCCAGACGCTTTTCTGCCCTCGGGCGGCGACCTATGCAGAAGCCGCATATCACGCCCCTGAGGTCACTCGCCATGTCCCATCGCTTTCGCCTGACCTGTACCAGCACGATCGTCGCAGCTTCGATGGTCATGCAGCCGCTCGTCGCCTGTGCCGCGGGCGTGCAGGCCCAATTCGCCTCGCAGACCAGCAATGACGCGTCCATGGTCACGATCGGGCCGGCCTCGAGTGCGGCGGTGCTGGCGCAGACCCACTCACCTGCCGGCGAGCCGGTCCTCTCGCATGCCCGGAAGCTCGCGCTGCTGCGAAAGAAGGTGAAATACATCTTCGTGCTGTTCCAGGAGAACCGCTCGTTCGACTTCCATTTGGGGACCTTCCCGGGCGCCAACGGGCTGTTCAGCCAGCCGGCCGCACAGACCCCGGGGTTCACCCAGACGATCGTCAACACCGACGGCAGCGTCGGCACCGTGTCGCCGTTCCTGATCCCGAACACGGTGACCGCGGCCGGCGGCAAGACGGTGCAGCTCTACCCGGCCGACACAGACTCCGTCGACCACTCGCATACCGGCATCGACAATTCGCTCGATGTCAGCAGCGGCGTCGCCGCCAACGACCGCTATGCGCTGAACGAGGAAGGCCTGACCACCAAGGACGGCAAGATCGTCTCGCTCTCGACCGGGGTCGCGGCCACCAGCAACCCGACCCAAGCCTCCAAGCAGAAGGGTGAGCTTGTCATGAGCCACGACGACTGCAACACGGTGCCGTTCCTGTGGCAGTTCGCCGATCGCTTCACGCTGTTCGACGCGATGCACCAGACCATCATCGGGCCGTCGACGCCGAACGCGATTGCGATGATCGCCGGCCAGTCCGGCGAGACCCAGTGGGCGCTGCATCCCAGCACCGGCAGCAACAGCACCAACCCGGTGGTGGCGGCGACCGGTGGGGAGCCGGTGGTGAGCGATGTCGGTCCCTATGCCGGGTCGAACTACGACACGTCAGCCGCCCGCCCGCCATACGGGCCGAACGATGTGAGCCCGGCGACGCCCGGCCTGAACCAGACCTATGCCACGCTGCCGCTGTCCTTCATGGGCAACAAGATCGTGCAGACGATCCAGACCGACCAGAACCCCGCACTCGACCTGCTCGACGTGCAGGACGATATCCGCACCATCGCCAGCCAGCAGGTGGTACCCACCAACTGGGGCTGGTACCAGGAGGGCTACGACCTGGAGCCGACGGATACCAACGGCGTCGACAGCCACGCGACCTACATCACGCATCATAACGGGCCGCAATATTTTGGCTATGTCGGCGACAACCCGAAGGTGACGACCAACCTGCACGGTCTCGGCGACTTCTACGGCGACGTCGCCGCGCAGAAGTTGCCCGCCGCCGGCGGCGTGTTCTATGTGCGTGGCGGCTACGGCAACAATGACGGGCTGCTGCCGGTCGATCCGAACCCGACCGTGCGCAAGGCCTTCCCCGGCAGCGACGACCATCCCGGCTACTCGGACACGCAGATCGCCGAGACACTGCTGGCCGACGAGGTCAACGCGATCGCCGCCTCCCCGTACTGGAAGGATAGCGCGATCATCATCACCTACGACGAGACCGACGGGCTCTACGACCACGCCCTGCCGCACTTCCGCGAGCTCGACCCCGAGGGCAACCCGCTCGCGGCCGGTCCGCGCATCCCGCTCATCGTGATCTCGCCGTACAACCGCGTGCATGCGATCAGCCACGAGTATGCGGAGCACAGCTCGGTCATCAAGTTCATCAACGAGATGTTCAACCTCACCCCGCTCGCCGCGCTGCCGGACGAGGTGAAGGGCCGCGCGCTCGGCAAGCAGGAGTTCGGCCAGGATAACCTTGGTCCAGCCGACGGCGCCGACAGCCAGCCCGGCGACTTGTTCTCGGCGTTCGACAACTCCCGCCTGTCCGGCCAGATGTCGCCGCTGCCGGCCGAATATGCCGAAATCCCGGTCTCTATCACGCACAGCTTGCCGCACTATGGCGGTAACGGCTGCACCGCGCTGAACATCATCCCGACCGACTACGCCACCGGCAAGCTGATCGACCCGGCTCCGGCGGACTTCAACCCGCGTCCCAGCACCACCCCGGGCACCCCGACATCGGGCACCTGGACTCCGTGATCCGCTTCGGCTGCGCCGTGGCCGCCCTGCTTGTCGGGGCGGCCATTTCTTCGTCTGCATCCGCGCAGACCCGGCAGCGCACGATCGACCAGGTCCGGGCTGCCGGGCGGCTCTCCTGCGGGATCATCGTCGAGCAGGAGGACTTCACCAAGTCCGACACCCACGGCGACCTGTCCGGCTTCGCGGCCCCGTTCTGCGGCGCGGTGGCGGCCGCGGTGCTCGGCGATCCGCTCAAAGTCGAGCTGAAAGGCTTTCCGGACGAGGGGCATGCGCTGGCGGCGATGAAGGCCCGGCAGATCGCGCTCCTGATCGGCATGACGCCGGATGCGACGGGCGCCCTGCTGCACCATCTGCGCTTTGCCCCCTCCATATTCATCGACGGACAGGGCTTCCTGGTGGCAAAGCGGCTGCATCTGTACGCCCCTGTCGACCTCGCCGACCACCTGGTCTGCTACATCTCCGAAACACCGGCCGAGGACGGTCTGGTCGACTGGTCGGCCCGCAAGCAGGTCGCGATCCGTCATCATCCGTTCGAGGAGATCGGCGAGATGGAGGCGGCGCTGACCAGCGGCAACTGCGACGCCATCACCTCCAGCGTGTCGTGGCTGGCGGGCATGCGGTCGGGGTTCCACGCCATGCGGGACCAGTTCGAGATCCTGCCGCAGATGATCTCGATCGACCCGTTCGCGCCCGCCACCCGGGACGACGATCCTGCCTGGACAGCCGTCGTGAGCGATGTCGTCGCGGCTCTGGTGGAGGCGGAGCGGACGGGCGTCACGCGCGATGCGGCCGGTCGGCTGGTCGGCGATGCCACCGTGACCGGCCCGCTTATGCGGCCGACGCCCGGCCTGGTCAGCCTGCTCGGCCTGCAGGATGGCTGGGCCGCTCGCGCAGTGGCGGCCTCGGGCAATTACGGCCAGATCTTTGCCGCACGGGCCGGCGAGACCAGCCCGCTCAGGCTTGCGCGTGGTGCGAATGCGCTGTGGAACCAGGGCGGCCTGATCGACGGCGTGCGCTGAAACGCAGAGCGCCCCTCCCACCGTGGGTGGCAGGGGCGCTCGCCGCTCGCATGGATGCCCGCCCCGGCCGGGGCGGGCATGGCGCCATCAGGCGAGGCTGATCGCTGCGGCTTCCGGACCCTTCTGGCCCTGTACAACCTGCACACGGGTCGACTGCCCCTCGTTCAGGCTCGACAGGCCGGACCGCTCGAGTGCCGAGGCATGCACGAAGATGTCCTTGCCGCCGGTGTCGGGGGTGATGAAGCCGAAGCCCTTGGTGGCGTTGTACCACTTGACGATGCCGCGCACCTCCTCGGCCTGGGACAGGTCGGGGGTGGTGCGGCCGCTGCGGAAGCCGCCGCCGGTGCGTGGCGCGCCGAAACCGCCGGGCGCCGCGGAACGCGGGCGCTCCGGCTGCGCTGTGCTCTCGTCGACCGAGATCACCTCGGCGACCTGCCGCCCCTTGGGGCCCTGTCCGATGCGCACGCCGAGTGTGGCACCCGGACTGACGCTGTCATGACCGGACTGGCTGAGCGCGTTCGCATGCAGGAACACATCGCCGGAGCCGTCCGACAGCTCGACGAAGCCGAAGCCCTTCTCGCTGTTGAACCATTTCACGCTGGCGCTGATCTCCGGCCCCGAGGCAATGACCTGCGAGCCACCACCGCCGCCGCCCAACGGCCGGCGCGGCGGGCCGCCTCGATCCGTGAATGTGGGAGCTGGCACGAAATCATCGTCAAATCCGCCGCGGCGCGGGGAGCGGGGGCTGCGGTCGGTCCTGTTACTTCTCAACGGTCGTAATCCCGGGATCTAGGGGGTGCTGGCCTGTGCAGGCGCACCGTGTGGAGGCGGTAGGCGTTCGACAGCCTTCACTCTGGAAGGCGTCGGAGCATGGCATAGCATGGTCAGCACCGCACCGACGACCGCCACCCATCACGGTATCGTGTTAGAATTGCGCGGCAGGGTTGTCATCTAAGTTTAATGCTGTTGCAGGGTTGCATCACCAGCGGTCAAGCCAACCCTAAATCGTTGGGCCGTATGGATGCTCGGCGTGCCAGTGCCGGGCGACGTCGATCCGCCGCGCGATCCATACCCGCTCGCGGCGTTGCATATGGTCGAGGAACCGGGCCAGCGCGAGCGCCCGTCCCGGTCGTCCGGCGAGGCGGCAGTGCAGGCCGATCGACAGCAGCTTCGGCGCCGTCTCGCCCTCTGCGTACAGCATGTCGAAGCTGTCTCGCAGGTAGGCGAAGAAGTCGTCGCCGCTGGCGTAGCCGGCCGCGGAGGCAAACCGCATGTCGTTGGCGTCCAGCGTGTAGGGAATGACAAGCTGCGGCCGCCCGGCGCTGTTGCGGCAGGCGACATCCCAATAGGGCAGGTCGTCGGCGTAGCTGTCCGACCAGTACAGGAAGCCGCCATCCTCGGCGACCAGGCTGCTGGTGTGCGGGCTGCAGCGGCCGAGGTAGAACCCGAGCGGCCGGCTGCCGAGGATGCGGGTATGGGCTTCGATGGCGCGCCGCAGGTCGTCCTGCTCGCGGGCGCGCGCGACGAACTGGTAGTCGAGCCAGCGATAGCCGTGCGACGCGACCTCGTGTCCCGCCTCGGCCATGGCGATCGCCACCTCCGGCAGGCGCTCGATGGCCATGCCGACGGCATAGCTGGTGAAATGCATCCCGCGCTCCGCGAACACCCTCAGCAGGCGCCAGATGCCGGCGCGGCTGCCATATTCGTACAGGCTCTCCATGTTCATGTGCCGCGCGCCTGCGACCGGAAGTGCCGGGACGATATCGGACAGGAAGGTCTCGGATGCCGCGTCCCCGTGCAGGATGCAGGCCTCGGCACCCTCCTCGTAGTTCACGACGAACTGCACCGCGATGCGCGCATCGCCGGGCCAGCGCGGGTGTGGCGGGTTCGCCCCATAGCCGCGCAGGTCGCGCGGATACGGCGGCTCGGCACCGGGCAGGGGTTTGCTCAGGAGGATGAACCTCTTAGAAGGAAAGCGGTCGCAGGTGAACGCCCGGCCAGAAGGCGAGCCAGGAATACCGCATAGTGAGCACCATGACGCGTAGCTTTGTCACCCGTCTGCGCCGTCTTGGGCTCGGTTCGGGCCTGCTGGGGCTGGCCGCGGCCGGCGCCCTGACGAACCCGGCGGCGGCGACGCCGTTGCAGGACCCGTACGGCACCTGGACCCTGCAGGGCGAGAACGATGCGGTCTCCACCCTGAAGGGGACCTCGGACCAGTATTATACCAGCGGGCTCAGGATCGGCTGGACGTCCGGCACCGACAACCAGCCGCCGGCGATCTCCAACCTGAACCGGCTGATCTGGGGCGACGGCGTGCAGCGCATCGCCTTCGGCTTGCAGCAATCCATCTTCACGCCGCGCGGCACCCAGCTCGACCCGCCGAACCCGCTCGACCGGCCCTATGCCGGCGTGTTGCTCGCGACCGCCAACCTGATCAGCGACACCGACACCACACGCAGCGTGATCGGCGTGCAGGCCGGCGTGCTCGGCTCGTATGCCGGCGGCTACCAGGTCCAGAACGGGTTCCACAGCCTGATCGGCGACACCCCGAACCGTGGCTGGTCGTACCAGCTGCCGAACCAGCCGATCCTGCAGCTGCAGGCGAGCCGGACCTGGCGCTTCCCGGTGGTGGATGCCTACGGGATCTCGGTGGACCTGCTGCCCTCGGCCACCGCGGCCGGCGGCGACTTCAGGACCTATGCCCAGCTCGGCGGCACGGTGCGGATCGGCCAGGGGCTGAACTCCGACTTCGGCACGCCGCGCATCAGTCCGGGCCTCGACGGCACTGACGCCTACAAGGCGACGCGGCCGTTCGCCTGGTATGCCTTTGCCGGGCTCGATGGGCAGGCGGTGGCCTACGACGCGACGCTGCAGGGCAGCACGTTCCGCAGCGGCGAGCCGCACGTCTCCAAGATCTGGGATGTCGGCGAGTTCGAGGGCGGCCTGGCCCTGCTCTATCACGGGGTGCGGCTGGCCTATACGCAGACCTGGCAGACCGAGGAGTTCAACGGCCAGAAAGGCGGCCTGTTCAGTTTCGGCTCGGTCGTGCTGTCGGCGAAGTTCTGAGCCGCCGCCCGCACCGGGTTTCGGCATGTCACGCGGTGGAGCGGGTTAATCCACCATCCGGCCGTGCGTAGCGATTCCAATTGGACGGATGCTGCTCTAGGTCATGTGGACGGAATCGGCCAGGGATTCACAAGACGGTCGATCAGTGATTCATAGCGGGTCGGCAGAAGTGGACCTGTTTGATGCTGACGCGGATGAGCGAGGAGGATTGGGAGATCGTTCTGGAGGTCTTCCGGGGCTGTCTTCCGAGGCGGGGCGAGAAGGCTCGTGATGACAGACGCTTTCTCGAGGCGCTGCATTTCTTCACGCTGCAGAACGTCTCGTGGCGGGCGCTGCCAGCCGAATACGGGCTCTGGAACACGGTCTGGAAGCGGTTCTCGCGGCTGAGCAACAGCGGTGTCTTCGAGGCATTCTTTCAGTCGCTGGCCGAACTCAGCCCCAGAGCGCACCTCGTGCAGATGTTCGACAGCACTACGGTTCGCGCTCATGTCTCGGCCGCAGGTGCAAAAGGGGGCAGCAAAATCAGGCGCTTGGCCGGTCGCGCGGCGGCTTCTCGACCAAAATCCACCTCAAGACCGACTTCGATGGGCAGCCACTCGCCTTCCATCTGACCGGCGGCGAGGCCAACGACAGCCCGCAGTTCCCCCTGTTGCTCGGCATCGGTCCCGACATCAAGCCGCGTGCCGTGCTGACTGACAAAGGCTACGACGCCAAGAGCAACCGAAGCGCAGCACGAAAGCTTGGCATCGTCCCACTGATTCCGGTCCGCAAGATCACCGTCCACAGCCCCAGGCACTTCCCGAGGCTGCTCTACAAAACTCGCGCCCGTATCGAGCAGGCAGTCGGCAAGCTCAAGCGCTTCAAGCGAGTAACATTGCGATGCGAGAAAACCCGGCAGAACTACGAGTCAATCGTGGCCTTCGCCTGCGGCCTCATCTTGTCCAAATCCGTCCACATGACCTAGTGTCGCGCCGTCTGGGACGGAACAAGTGGGCCGGGACGAAGCCAGGAGTACAGGTCACGCGCTACAGCCTCAAGCGCAGGAATGGCAGGCCGGCCCCGCGCGGTACCCGACGGATCGTCGCGGTCCGCGTTTTCGCGTGTCTGTCGGCCCTCGCCTTGGTGAGTGCGTTCGCCATCGCCGCCTTGCTGCCGCCGCAGATGAGCCTCGGCGCCATGCTGCTGGCGATGGACCCCTCGATGCTCGGACGCCTGCACGGCTCGATCGTCCGGCATGCATGGGAAGGCCTCTGGCAACAGGGGCTGATGCCGTTCCTGCTGCGTCCGGCCTGGATGACGCCGCTGATGACCGGCCTCGTCGCGGGCGGCATCGCCTTCAGCCTGAACAATAATGGACCGACCCGACAAAGCACCCGCCGCAGCGGCTAGAGGCTACTTGTAAACGCCTGCTGCTGGTGGTCTCCCGAGACGGCGGATAACGGATGTTCATTCCGATACTTCGACGTTCAGGCCGGACGTATCGATGGTCGGCAAGAGATGATGCAGCGCATTGCAGGCGTGTCTCAGGTGCGCATCCAGGCCTGGCCTCGGATCGTCGAACCAGGCCTTTACGGCGTAGCCGAGGACGGCGATCCCGACCTTGGCCGCGAGGGTCGCGAGGCCGTCCTCGAAGCCCCGACGGCGTAGAGCCGCGGACAAGGCGCTCGTCAAGTTTGCCGTCTTCGTCAGCACCCGCTCCTGCAGCGCCGGAGTACGGGCGATGATCTCCTGCCGGGGCTCGGTGAAGCCACGATTGCGCTCAAGCATCGGCTCGACCGAGCGGAACGCGCAGAGCAGTGCGTCCATGGGGGCCAGCCCCGCGGGCGCCCCGCCAACCGCGTCGGTCAAGGCGTCGCGGAACGCCTCTTCTCCGTCGAACAACGCCTCCCGCTTGTCTGGGAAGTGCCGGAAGAAGGTGCGCTCCGTAACGCCGGCCCTGGCGGCGATCGCAGCCGTCGTCGTCACGTCGTAGCCGTGCTCGCGGCACAGCTCCAACGTCGCCTGCTGCAGGCGACGGCGCGCGTCGGCTCGGCTGCGTGGCATGACCAGCCCATACACTTATTGTCAGGCACCGTCTCTACGCTTATATGTCAGCCCCTGACGCTAACGGGAGATCCACGGCCGATGAAGACGCTTCGTTTCCATGCGTACGGCGAACCGGCGGACATGCTGCATCTGGAAGACGCCGCGGTGCCGATCCCTCGCGCCGGGCAGGTCGGCGTGCGGATGCACGCGTGCGGGCTCAATCCGGCGGACTGGTCTCTCTGCCGGGGCCTGTTCGCCGGCGATCTCCCGCGCGGCGTCGGCCTGGATGTGTCCGGAACGGTGCAGGCGGTGGGCGAGGGCGTGACGGACGTAGGGGTCGGAGATCGCGTGTTGGGCGTGCCCGATTACCGGGGCTATCCGAGCGCCGGAGCGTCCGACGAGGCGGTCCTGGCCGTTTGGACGCCGGCGCCGCAGGGCCTCGATCTCGTCGAGGCGGCAGCACTGCCGATGGCGGTCGAGACCGCCTGTCGGAGCCTCGACATCCTGGCGGTGGCGGCCGAGCGGACGCTCGTGGTGTATGGCGCGGGGACGATGGTCGGCTTCGCCGCCGTGCAGATGGCGATCATGCGCAAGGCGCGGGTGATTGCGGTCGCAGGCGACACCTTCGCCGGAAAGCTCTGCGCGCTCGGCGCCGAGGTTACGCCGTATGGGGACGGCATGGTCGAGCGGGTGCTCGACATCGGCGGGGGAGCGCCGGACCTGATCCTGGATGCCGGCCCCACCAGCGGCGTGCTGCCCGATCTCGTCACGATCGCCGGCGGCGATGGGCGCCGCGTGCTCACTGTCAGCAACCACGGCGCTGCGGCCGACGAGTTGGGTGTACGCAACAGCTTCGACAGCGAGCTGCGCTACAGCGTGCTTGGCGACTTCGCGAAGCTCGCCGCCGAGGGGCGGTTCACCGTGCCGGTCGCGCGCAGCTTTCCACTCGAGGACTGGCGCGAGGCGCTCGACCTCAGCCTGAGCGGGCACGCCCACGGCAAACTCATCCTCCTCCCGACGGGCGCTGCCGCCAGAGCTTGAAGTCGCTGCGGCAGGAAGGGCATTTGAGCCGCCTGGCCGTCGCACGGACGCGGGTTCCGTCGCCAACCAGCCGCTCGCCAGGAGCGATTCGGTCGGGCGAGAGTTTTGGCGGACGGCCGCAACGCTCGCCTCGCGCCTTTGCGGCCTCCGAGAGCGACCTGCGCAGCCTTCAGGCCTGGTCTTCCATCGCGCGGATCGAGCCGACCTGGCGTGGCAGGCGCGGGATCGGGCGGCCGATCAGGTAGCCCTGGATTTCCTCGCAGCCATGCGCGTCCAGGAACGCCAGCTGTTCCTCGGTCTCGACGCCCTCGGCGCAGCTGGTCATGCCGAGGGACTGCACCATCTGCAGCACGCCACGGGTGATGGCTTCCGCGCGTCGGTCGCGCCCGATCGCCTGCACGAACTGGCTGTCCAGCTTGACCTGGTCGAACGGGTAGGTTCCGAGCAGGCCCAGGCAGGAATAGCCGGTGCCGAAATCATCGAGCGCCAGCCTGACGCCCATCGCACGGACCTGCGACAGCTCGCGCCGGGTCATGCCGTCCGAGCCGAACGGCACCCGCTCGGACAGCTCGATCTGCAGCCGGGTGGGATCGAGCCCGGTCTCGTCCAGCACCCGCTGCAGGAGTGACGGCAGCCGGTTGTGGGAAATCCAGACCGGCGAGATGTTGACCGAGACGCCGAGCGCCTGCTCCCAGGATTGCGCCTCCCGGCACGCCGCCGCCAGCACCCAGCCGTCGATCTGCTCGATCAGGCCGGTGGCCTCGGCACAGGAGATGAAGATCTCCGGCGAGATGTCGCCGTAGCCGGGCCGGTGCCAGCGCGCCAGGGCTTCGAAGCTCACCACCTTCTCGGTGGCGGTGTCGATCACCGGCAGCCAGTTCAGCGTGAAGTCGCCGTTCATGGTGGCGCGCTGCAGGTCCTGCTCGATGCCGGCGCTGAGCTCGTAGGTCTGCAGCAGGTTCGGCGTCGCATGGATGTGCCGCCCGTCGCCCTGGCGCTTGGCATGGCTCAGCGCCGCCTCGGCGCTGCGCAGCAGGCCGGTGCTGTCGAGTGCGTCCGCGGGGTAGCTGGCAATCCCCGCGGACGGGCGCAGCGGTACGTCCAGCCCGTCGAGATGGGCGGGCTCGCGCAGCCGGTCCATCGCGCGGACCGCCACCGCCTCGATGTCGGCCGCCGTGACCCGACCGCCCACCACGAGCGCGAAGCCGCCGCCGCCGAGATGGGCCAGGAAGCCGGGAGAGGGCGTCACCGACTTCAACCGTCCGGCGATCTGCTTGAGCGCCTGGTCCACCGCGCCGCGGCCATGCATCTCGTTGAGCTCGGCCAGCCGGCCGATATCGATGCGCAGGACACCGAAGCCCGGCGGCAGCGAGGTGGTGTTGGCCCGCTCGGCGCCTTCCACCAGCCGGTCGAGCGCGCCCTCCAGCGCCTCGCGGCCGGGCAGCGCGGTGACCGCCTCGGAACCGATGTCGGTGCGTGCCTCCTGGCCGGGCTCGAACGCGAGCAGGGAGCCCGCGGCCCGGGCGAGGTCGGCCAGGATGGCGAGGCTCTCGCGGCCGAACCGGCGCCCCTTGTGGTCGAGGACGCAGAGCACCCCGATCGAGGCGCCCGAGCCGTCGCGCAGCGTGGCGCCGGCATAGGCGCCGAAGCCGGAGTGGCGCTCGTCCTCGGGAGAGGCGAGGAAGGCCGGATCATGCTGCAGATCGGCGATCTCCAGCGTCATCCGGCGCTGGCTGTCCATCTGCGTGCGGATGATCGAGATCGGCAGCGTCTCGCCGAGCGAGCGCCCGAAAGCGCCCCTGATCTGCAGCTTGCCGTGCTCGTCGACCAGCACCAGGGCGAGCGGGACGTCGAGCCCGCGCATGGCGACACGCGCAAAGGCACTGAACGCGCTGTCCTCGCCTTCGCCCAGGATCTGGCCCGGACGCGGCAGCACCAGGCGCTCGCTGCTGATCTTGACGGGCGGCGGACGGGCCATCCGGTCAGTGCCCGGACGCAGGAACGGCGTCGCGACGCAGTCTGACAGGAAGCCGCAGTCTGCCAGGAAGCCTAGGTCTCAGCACGCGTCGCTCCGATCCCGAAGAGGTCCTGTCGCCCAGGATAGTGACCCGGAAATGGTTACAACCTTGTGAAATCCGGGGCAATTTTATTCCACTAGGTCATGTGGACGGAATCGGCCAGGGATTCACAAGACGGTCGATCAGTGATTCATAGCGGGTCGGCAGAAGTGGACCTGTTTGATGCTGACGCGGATGAGCGAGGAGGATTGGGAGATCGTTCTGGAGGTCTTCCGGGGCTGTCTTCCGAGGCGGGGCGAGAAGGCTCGTGATGACAGACGCTTTCTCGAGGCGCTGCATTTCTTCACGCTGCAGAACGTCTCGTGGCGGGCGCTGCCAGCCGAATACGGGCTCTGGAACACGGTCTGGAAGCGGTTCTCGCGGCTGAGCAACAGCGGTGTCTTCGAGGCATTCTTTCAGTCGCTGGCCGAACTCAGCCCCAGAGCGCACCTCGTGCAGATGTTCGACAGCACTACGGTTCGCGCTCATGTCTCGGCCGCAGGTGCAAAAGGGGGCAGCAAAATCAGGCGCTTGGCCGGTCGCGCGGCGGCTTCTCGACCAAAATCCACCTCAAGACCGACTTCGATGGGCAGCCACTCGCCTTCCATCTGACCGGCGGCGAGGCCAACGACAGCCCGCAGTTCCCCCTGTTGCTCGGCATCGGTCCCGACATCAAGCCGCGTGCCGTGCTGACTGACAAAGGCTACGACGCCAAGAGCAACCGAAGCGCAGCACGAGAGCTTGGCATCGTCCCACTGATTCCGGTCCGCAAGATCACCGTCCACAGCCCCAGGCACTTCCCGAGGCTGCTCTACAAAACTCGCGCCCGTATCGAGCAGGCAGTCGGCAAGCTCAAGCGCTTCAAGCGAGTAACATTGCGATGCGAGAAAACCCGGCAGAACTACGAGTCAATCGTGGCCTTCGCCTGCGGCCTCATCTTGTCCAAATCCGTCCACATGACCTAGAGCCTGATCGTCTCAGGCTGAACCAGCCTGAGACGTGAATCAGTCTCTAGATCAATCTGGTAGAGCAAGTTTACCGGCTCAACTTGAGCCGGTCTTGCTCTAGCGGTGCAGCGTGCAGGTGGACGAGCGGCTGGCGCGTATCGGTGCATAGCATCGCGCCGACCAGGGTTCGGTGGCAATGCGCCGGATCGCGCTCGAAGCACAGCAGGCAGGCCCGGGTCTCGCGGGCCGCCTCGCGCGCCTCCGCCAGGGCGGCCTGCGGGCGATCATGCCGCATGTGCATGGAGAAGATGCGCTGCATGGTCGTGATGTCGCCGCGCCGCACCGCATCGCGGCCGGGCTTCGGGGTGCCGAGCGGCTGCAGGTGCAGGTAGCCGATCCCGGCCTCGGCCAGCCCCGCTGCCAGCACGCGCTTGGAGAAGCCGGGGCGGCGTGAGGCGGCCACGGCGCGAACGTCGATGAGCAGGCCGACACCGGCGCCCAGCAGGGCATCGCGCACCGCCGCAAAGCTGCAGGCCTGGTAGCCGATCGTGTGGAGCGGCGGCGGCGGCCGGCCGCGGTCAGCCGCCGGCAGGATGCACCGCGACCAGCTCGATCTTGAACACCAAAGCGGAATTCGGCGGGATCGGACCGGCCCCGTTGGCGCCGTAGCCGAGCTTGCTCGGGATGTAGAGCATCCAGATGTCGCCCGGCCGCATCAGCCGCAGGCCTTCCATCCAACCCGGGACCAGCCCGTTGAAGGTCATCCGGGCCATGCCGCCCTGCTGCTGGGTGCTGTCGAAGGTCGCGCCGTCGGTCAGCTTGCCGTCGTAGTTGAGTACGAGCTGGTCGCCGGGCGCTGGCGGCGACCCATGCGGGTCGCCGGATTGCAGCACCTTGTATTCAAGACCGGAGGGCAGCGTCTTGACGCCCGGTTGCGTCGCCATGTGGCGCATGAAGTCATCGCCCTCGTCGGCGCGCGCCGGACCGCACGACAGTCCGAGGACCGCCGCGAGGGCAACGACGCCGCACGTCAGGGCCCCCCACTTCA
The DNA here is from genome assembly GCF_965277665.1 of Lichenicoccus sp. Taxonomy (GTDB): domain Bacteria; phylum Pseudomonadota; class Alphaproteobacteria; order Acetobacterales; family Acetobacteraceae; genus Lichenicoccus. The sequence goes on along the minus strand of NZ_OZ255835.1, from coordinate 1,897,340 downwards.
GGACCCTGCGCTTCAGGACCCCGCGCTTCAGGACCCCGCGCTTCAGGACAGGGTGGCCGGCTCGGGACAAGGTGCGGGCAGGTCGCATGGGCGCTCCGGGCAAAAGGCGGCGGATATCATCACGCCGGATCACGCTCGACAAGCGCGCCGGGGCCCTCAGCCGCCGACGAGGGTGCCGCTCCGGCCTGCCCGGCTCCTGGAACCGCGACGGGCACGGCGTGGCCGCTGGCGGTCGCACAGCAACGCCCCGAACGCGCCCAGCAGCATCAGCGCCGCCATCGGCACCGGGCTGCCGCGGCCGATCTCGCCCACCAGCACGGTGCTGAAGGCGCCGATGAAGAACACCGTGGTGCCGTACAGCGCCGAGGCACTGCCGGCTTCGGCGGCATGCGGCAGCAGCGAGCCGATCGCGGCACCGGGCAACAGGAAGCCGAGCGTCGCCATGCAGGCCATCATGCACAGCGCGATACCGGGCGCGCCCCACAGCCCGCTGAGCGCCAGCGCGAGCATCGCCGCGCAGGTGGCGATCAGCCCGAGCGCGGCGGCGGTCAGCACCCGGCCCGGATGGTATCGCCGTACCGCGCGGGCGTTCACCTGCACGCCGATGATGTAGCCGCTCGCGTTGAGGATGAAGATGGTGCCGAACAGCGTGGGCGACAGGTGGTAGCGGCCGAGGAACACCGTCGGCGCCCCGCCGAGGAAGGCGAACAGGCTGAAGGTGCCGCAGCCGCCCTCTAGCGCGTGGAAGCGGAACACGCGGTCGCGCCAGACGCGGCGATAGCGCAGCAGCGCCGGCACCAGCCGCAGCGTGACGTGCCGCTCGGGCAGCAGCGTGTCGGGCAGGTAGCGCCAGATCAGGGCGGTGCAGAGGACGCCATAGAGGGCCGCGACCCAGAAGATCGCCTCCCATCCCAGATGCTCGGCGATGACGCCGCCCAGGGTGGGGGCCAGGATCGGCACCACGCCCATCACGAGGGTCAGCCGGCTGATCAGCCGCGCCGCCTCGAGGCCGTTGACCACCAGGTCACGGATGACGGCACGCGGGATCACCAGGCTGGCGGCTCCCCCGAAGGCTGCGACGAGGCGCCAGCAGGACAGCACCGTCATCGAGGGCGCCGTGGCGCAGCCGATCGAGGCGATGGTGTAGAGCGCGGTGCCGAGCAGCAGCGGCACCCGGCGGCCATAGTGGTCCGACAGCGGGCCGTGCGTGATCTGGCCGATCGACAGGCCCAGGAACCAGGCGGCCAGCGTGATCTGCGCCTCGCCCGGCCGGGCCATCAGCTCCGCCTTCATCGCCGGGAAGGCGGGCAGGTACATGTCGGTCGAGATCGGGCCGACCGCCGTCAGCAGTGCCAGCAGCACGATAATCAGGCCAGGCGTCCTGGATCTCATCGGCGTCGGGAACTCGCGGGCCGGCTTGGGGGCTGCAGGCACCCCTGATCAGCCGTCGGCCGGGCGGTGTCAACGTCCGGCAGGCAGGCCGGCTCGCGTTATTGTTCGGCGCCTCGCAGGCGACCCGCGTCCAGCCCGGCCGCCGTCTCGAGGCAGAGGCTGCGGCTGCGATCGAGGTCGGCCGCCATCACGCCGAGATCCTGCTGCACCGCCTGCGCTCCCGTGCCGACGGTCTGCAGCAGGGCGGACAGGCGGCCGATCTCGTCGCGCCACGCCGCAACGGCGGTGCGCTGCTCGGCGAGCCGGGTCTCGAGCATGCGCAGGGCCGCCAGCAGCCTCGCCTCCGCACTGACGGGAATCCGGACGATCTCGGCCGATGACGAAGCAGGCTGCTGCACGGCTGATTGTCCAATTCCTGATCCCTGGATCAAAATTAACAATCGCTACCGAAACGTCAACCCGTGGTTCCTGTCGCTCACGCAGTGTTTGCGGGCGCCCGCTAAGCGGGGGCGCCTGCTTTGGCGCGGCGCCGGTTCCGGCCACGGCTTTCGTCGTCAGTCCGCCAGCCCGTCCAGCCGGCCGCGCAGCGCCTCGAGACGCCAGGTGCCGGCAAGCGATCCGGGGGCAGTGCAAGCCAGGGTCTGGCTGGGACAGATGCGGGCGAGCTGGATTTGCAGTGCCATGGTCTCCTCCGGGCCGGCGCCGGCGGCGCGGCACAGCGCCAGCAACCCCTCGCGGTCCCGCCGGGTGATCGCGGTCTCGACCATTGCGGGCGGAACGCCGGCGCGCGCCGCCAGGATCCGGCTGGCGCGACGGTGCGACGCTGCCGACAAGGCTTCCCCGAGATCCCCGTCCGGATCGCCTGCCTCGCCATCCTGCGGCGCCAGCCGGGCAGCGTGCGGGCCGGAGGCGTCGCGCCGAAGCGCCAGCAGCCGCTCCTGCAGGGCCAGGCGGTCCTGCTGGCTCAGCGCGTCGATGCTGCCCAGGGTCGCGACCAGCATGCGCCGCGCCCAGCTCGTGCAGATCCCGCCCAGGCTTGCCGTGTCTGTTCCGGCCTGCAGGGCATCGAGGACCTGCTCGCGGTGCTGCGGCGACGGCTGCGCCAGCAGGGTCGCGGCCATCGCCGAGCGGCCGCGGGCGCCGTCCGGCATCGGCAGCCCGAGCAGGGTGGCCGGACTCAAGGCGGCGGCCAGGCGAGGCAGCAGCAGCTCGGTTCCCGGGAGCGACGCCGCCGCCACGCGCAGCGCCTCGGCCGAGCCGGGCGCCAGTACCACGGCGCAGCTCTCGACCAGTGCGGACCAGGTGCCGGCGACAAGCCGCAGCAGGCTGGCCTCGATCGCGCCGGCAAGCTCCGGCCCCCCGGGACACGGTGCCAGCAGTTCGTCGAGCCGGGCCGCGAGCGCGCCGGAGGTCAAGGCATCGGCTCGTCGCTGGAGACCAGCCAGCGTCCGCCGCCCGCCAGCTTGACCGCCCGCATTGCTTCGGTCGCCCGGCGCAGCAGGCTGTCGACGGCCTCGAACGAGCGGCTCGGACGGGTGGCGAGGCCGATCGAGAGACCGATCCGGCCGGGTGCTGCGGAGCCGTTGCCCGGCAGCGGCGCGCCACTGCGCGCGAGGGACTCGGCGCGTTCGGCGGCTGCGAACTGGTCGGCCCCGTCGAGCCAGGTTGCAAAGACGTCACCGCCGAGCCGGGCGACGAGGTCGGTCGGCCGCACGCCGTTACTGAGAAAGCCGGCGGTGCCGACGAGGGTGGCATCGCCCACCTCGATACCGCTCTGGCCGTTGACGTGGCGCAGGCCGTCGATCGCGATCACCATGAGCGTGCCGCACAGCCCGTCCCGGTCGAGGCGGTCGAGCCGGCGCGTGACCTCCGGCTCGAAACCGCGCCGGTTGAGCAGGCCAGTCAACAGGTCGGTGCGCGATTGCCGCGCGGTCTCGCGCTGGATCTGCTCCTGCTCGATCGCCGGCTGGATGGCATGCAGCACCGAGCCGGCGAGGCCGGTCTCGGTCGCGGTCCAGCCGGCTTCCTCGCGCCACAGCGCCAGCACCGTGGTGGCGCTGAAATGATTGCCGCTGGCGCAGAGCAGCAGCGACACCCCGACATCCGGGATCTGCCGTATCCAGGGCACGCTTTTGTTTGCGCAGGCCTCCGCCACCAGCTCGCGCAGGGCTCGCGCGGTGCCGGGCCACGGCAGTCCGCCCTGAGCCAGGGTGTTCTGGGCCAGGGCGTGCTGAGCCAGCCGGGGCTGGACCAGCTCCGCCGCGGGCGCGGCGCCGGCGGCCTGGCTGTCGTGCAGGAGCAGGGCGGCGCTGCTGTCGTGCAGGAGCAGGGCGGCGCTGCTGTCGTGCAGGAGCAGGGCGGCGCCCTGGGCGTCCGTCGCGTTGACCAGCTCTTCGAGCGCGATCGCGAGCGACGGCGCCGGCAGCAGCGCATCGCGCATGCGGGCGAGGATGAGCCAGACATTCTCCTGCTGCAGCAGGTCGGAGGCGAGGCGGGCGTCGTAGCGGTCCTGCACCGTGATGTCGGTGCCGATACCGCGTACCGCGCCTGCCGCCGGGCCCGCGGCGTCCGCCCCCCCTTCTGCAGACACCGGCTCGCTGGAGAGCAGCAGGCAGGCGGCGGTGCCGTCGGCGTGCCGCAGCCAGACCCGTCGCCGCCGGCGCTGGCGGGTGACCGAGAACGGGTTGAACAGGCTGGGCAGCGGCGCCCCCGCCGGCTGCGCGAGCAGGGCGGCAGCCGGCGTGCCGATCAGCCGCGACGCCTGCCAGCCGAGCACGAGGTCGGGCGACAGCATGACGAAGCGGCCGTCGCGATCGGTCTCGAAGGCGATGTCGGCGCCAAGTGCCACGAGCGCGCGCCAGCGGTTGCGGCTGTCGCGCATGCAGGCCTCCAGGCCGGGGATCGGCACCGGCGCGTGGCAGGCCTGGGCCCCAGCCGGCGGGGAATGGGCCGGCGGGGAATGGGCCGGCGGGGAATGGGCCGGCGGGGAATGGGCCGGCGGGGGATCGACCAGGCCAAGTTCAATGAAGCTCATGCCGATGATCCATGCTGCGTGTCGCAGCTTGCGCCGGCCTTGGTGAAGGGCCGGTAAAGACGGCGCCACGTCGCCATGCGGAACGTTGACAGGCAGGAAGGGCACCACGCATGGTCCGCGCGATTTCGAACCTCAATCCTTCAGCACGGAACGCCGATGAAACCAGATCAGGCGGGGACACCAGGCCCGGCAGGATCGGACCGGGCCGCCCTGCGAGCCCGTATCCTGGCGCTCTGGGAGCGGCGCGACGGCATCACCGCCGCCACCCGGGGTGCGGATCGCGACGATGTCGAGCAGGTCCTGGCGGGCCTCGATGACGGCAGCCTGCGCGTGGCCGAGCCCGCCGCCGCCGGCTGGGTGGTCAATGCGTGGCTGAAGCAGGCCGTGCTGCTCTCGTTCAGGCTCAACGACAGCGTGCCGATGCCCGGCGCCGGCGGCGCGCCGGTGTTCGACAAGGTAGGCGTGAAGTTCGCCGGCTGGGATGCCGCGCGGTTCGCGCAGGCCGGCTTGCGCGCGGTCCCCGGCGCCGTGGTGCGGCGCTCGGCGTACGTCGCGCCCGGCGTCGTGCTGATGCCGTGCTTCGTCAATGTCGGCGCGCGCATCGACAGCGGCACCATGATCGATACCTGGGCGACCGTCGGCAGCTGCGCCCAGGTCGGCCGCAACTGCCACATCAGCGGCGGCACCGGCATCGGCGGCGTGCTGGAGCCGCTGCAGGCGGCCCCGGTGATCATCGAGGATGACTGCTTCATCGGCGCCCGCTCGGAGGTCGCCGAAGGGGTGGTGGTCGAGCGCGGCAGCGTGATCTCGATGGGCGTCTTTCTCGGCGCCTCGACCAGGATCGTCGATCGCGCGACCGGGGAGGTCTGCATCGGCCGGGTGCCGGCCTATTCGGTGGTGGTGCCGGGCAGCCTGCCGCCGGCGGTGCCGCAAGCCGGCGACAACCGGATGCTGCCGTCGCTCGCCTGCGCCGTCATCGTCAAGCGCGTGGATGCCCGCACACGCGCCAAGACCTCGATCAACGAGCTGCTGCGCGATTGAGCCCAAGCCAGCAACCCGCACTCGGCACGGCGGCGGTCGCACTCGCCCAGGCGCTGATCCGCGCGCAGTCGGTGACGCCCGCCGACGGCGGCGCCCAGGCGGTGTTGGCCGAGGCGCTGTCGGCCCTCGGCTTCACCGTGACCCACCTGCCGTTCGGCGCGCCCGGCCGCGTCACCCCGAACCTGTTCGCGCGCATCGGCGCGCACGGCCCGCACCTGTGCTTCGCCGGCCATACCGACGTGGTGCCGCCGGGCGAGGCGGCCTGGTCGATGCCGCCATTCGCGGGCGCGGTGCGCGATGGCGTGCTGTACGGCCGCGGGGCGTGCGACATGAAGGGCGCCATCGCCGCCTTCGTCGCGGCCGTCGCCCGGCATCTGCGGGACGCGCCGGCGCCCGGCGACATCGGCTGCTCGATCAGCCTGCTGATCACCGGCGACGAGGAGGGCCCCGCCACCGACGGGACCGTGCGGGTGCTGGAGTGGATGCGCGCGAACGGGCAGGTGCCGGATTTCTGCCTCGTCGGCGAGCCGACCAACCCGGGTCGCCTCGGCGAGGTGATCAAGGTCGGCCGGCGCGGTAGCCTGAACGCCGCCATCACCATCGAGGGCGTGCAGGGCCATGTCGCCTATCCGCATCGCGCCGACAACCCGGTGCACCGTTTGGTGTCGCTGCTGGCGGAACTAGCCGCGCACCGGCTCGATGACGGCAATGCCTGGTTCGAGCCGTCCGGACTGCAGATCACCAGCGTCGATGTCGGCAATGCGGCCCGCAACGTGATCCCGGCGCGGGCCTCGGCGCAGCTCAACATCCGCTTCAACGACATCCATTCCGGCCGCTCGCTGCAGCAATGGCTGCGCGAGGTGCTCGACCGGCATGCGTCGGGCAGCCGTCTCGAGGTCCAGGTCAGCGGCGAGGCTTTCCTTACCCGGCCCGGGCCCTATGTTGCGGCTCTGGCCGAGGTGGTGCGGGCGCATACCGGCACCACGCCCAGGCTCGATACCGGCGGCGGCACCTCCGACGCCCGGTTCATTGCCCGCACCTGCCCGGTTGCCGAATTCGGTCTGGTGGGCGCCAGCATGCACAAGGCGGACGAGAACGTGAGCCTGACCGACCTCGAACAGCTCGTTGCGATCTACCGGGACTTCCTGGTCCGCGTCGCCCAGCCCGACGGCCAGTCGGGCGCCGCTTCTGGCAACGCGTCTGCCGACGGCCAGTCGGGCGCCGCTTCTGGCAACGCGTCTGCCGACGGCCAGTCGGGCGCCGCTTCTGGCAACTCATCCGGCGGAGCCTCGGCATGAAGCTGCCGCTGAGACGCCGGACGCCGGTGCGCGGACCGGTGAGGACCAGCGTCGTGCAGGGGCTGCTGCTGATCGCCCGCGGGCGTCCAGAGGGGCTGCAATGTTTCGCCGCGACCCCGGATGCATTCCTGTCGGCGCTGGCGCCCTGGCTCGCCTTCCTCCTGGTCGGGCTGCTGCTGACGCTGCTGCGCGAGCCGACCGTCTCCGGCATCACGCTGATCCTGCTGTCGTTCTGCGCGTTGCTGCTGCCGCCGGTGCTGTCGCACGCCCTGGCCGCCTTCTGGACCCGCCGGCCGTTCTGGCTGCGCTACGCGACCGCGGCGATCTGGTGCGAGTGGCTGGTGATCATCGCCTACGCGGTTTCGCTGATGCTGGTCACCGCGCTGCTGCAGATCGGCGTGCCGGCGGATGTTGCGGGCCTGGTGTTCCTTGCCCTGGTCGCGGTGTACTGGCTCTGGCTGCACTGGTTCCTGGCCTGGCGCGGGCTGGCGCTGGGGGTCGGCCGGGCGGCGATGCTGGTGCTGGCGGTGGTGGTCTCCACCGCGGCGCTGTGCGCGATGGTTCAGGTGCTGCCGCCGCATGTCGGCCTGTTCAGCATGCCGCACGGGGGTGCGATCAGGCTCAGCCTGGAGGCGCCGGGTGCGGGTCAGGCAAACGGGTCGATCGGATAGGCCACCGCCAGCAGGCACAGCCCTTGCGGCGGCGCGGTCGGGCCGGCTTGGCTGCGGTCGCGCGCGGCCAGGGCGGCGGCGACATCCTCGAGGTTCCAGCGGTGGTCGCCGACCAGCTTCAGGGTGCCGGCGAGGTTGCGTATCTGGTGGTGCAGGAACGAGCGCGCCTCGGCCCTGAGCATGACGCTCTCGCCGGCGCGGGTCACGTCGAGCCGGTCGAGCGTGCGCACCGGGCTCCTGGCCTGGCACGAGGCGGCGCGGAACGAGCTGAAGTCGTGCCGGCCGACCAGGAGGGCCGCCGCCGCCTGCATGCGCGCGATGTCGAGATGCTGCCTGACATGCCAGGCGCGATTTGCATCCAGCGCCGGGCGCGCCGGGCGGTTGAGGATGCGGTATTCGTAGGAACGCCGTATCGCCGAGAACCGGGCGCTGAACTCCGGGCCGACCCGGGCGGCCCGCAGCACCGCCACCGGGTCGGGTTTCATGTGGAAATTGAGTGCATCGCAGAGCCTGGCGCCGGTCAGGCGTTCCGAGACCGCCAGCGGCAGGTCGAGATGCGCGACCTGGCCCGCGGCATGCACGCCGGCATCGGTGCGGCCGGCGACGATGCTGGCGACCGGACGGCCGCCGGTGAGCCGGGCGGCGGCGGCTTCCAGCACGTCCTGCACCGAACGTCCGCTGGCCTGGCGCTGCCAGCCGATGAAGGGCGTGCCGTCGTATTCGAGTTGCACCGCCCAGCGGCAGGCCTGCTGCGGGTCGTGAGTGGCGGCCACGCTCAGCCGAGTCGCCATCCGGGCGGCATGCGATGGCCGCGCAGGAAGTCGGCGGCCTCCAGCACGGCGCGGCCGGGGAGCTGCAGCCGGTCGATCCGCAGCGTGCCCCCGCGGCAGACCACGAGCAGGCCGTCGAGCACGCTGCCGGGCGCATGGTCGTGCCCGTGACCGGATGCATGGTCACCGGGCAGCGGCGTGGCCGCGATCACCTTCAGCACCTGGCCCTCGCTCAGCGTCCAGGCGCCGGGCCACGGCGTCATCGCGCGGATGCGGCGGTCGAGCATTTCGACCGGCTGCGTCCAGTCGAGGCGGCCATCCTCGCGCGACAGGCGCGGCGCGTAGGTCACCCCGGTCTCGGGCTGCGGTCGCGGTGCCGGCGCCTGTCGCAGCGCCTGCAGGACCAGGCTGGCGCCGAGCGGCGCGAGCGCATCGTGCAGCTGCTGCGCGGTGGTCGTGGCGCCGATCGGCAGCCGCCCTTCGAGCAGCATCGGCCCGGTATCGAGCCCCGGGTCCATCTGCATGATGGTAATCCCTGCCTCGCTGTCGCCGGCCAGGATGGCGGCCTGGATCGGGGCCGCACCCCGCCAGCGCGGCAGCAGGCTGGCATGGATGTTCAGGCAGCCGTGCCGCGGCGCCTGCAGCATCGCGGCCGGCAGGATCAGGCCGTACGCGGCGACGACCGCGACGTCGAGGTCCAGCTCGCGGAACGCCGCGTGCTCGGCGGCGACGCTGCGAACCCGCGCGGGCGTGCGCACGTCCAGGCCGAGCCGCTCCGCCTCGGCCTGCACCGGGGAGACCCGCAGCGCCTGGCCGCGGCCGGCCTTGCGCGGCGGCTGGGTATAGACTGCGGCGATCTGGTGCCCGGCTGCATGCAGGGCGCGCAGCGATGGGACGGCAAACTCCGGCGTCCCCATGAAGGCCAGGCGCATGGCTTACGCGCCCGCCTTGATCTTCTGTTCCTTGGCGAGGCGGCGCATCAGCATGTTCCGCTTCAGCGCGGAGATGTGGTCGACGAACAGGATCCCGTCGAGATGGTCGATCTCGTGCTGCAGGCAGGTGGCGAACAGTCCGTCGGCGTCGATCTCGTGCCGGGCGCCGTCGAGGTCCTGGTAGCGCACCCTGACCCGCTCCGGACGCACCACCTCGGCATACTGGCCGGGCAGCGACAGGCAGCCTTCCTCGCGGGCCACCGTCGACGTGCTGGCGGCGATGATCTCCGGGTTGATCAGGATGAGCGGTGCCGGCCGGTCCTGCTCCATGAGATCGAGAACGGCGAAGCGCAGCCCGACGCCGATCTGCGGCGCCGCCAGCCCGATGCCGGGGGCGGCGTACATCGCGGCGAACATGCCATCGAGCAGGCCGCGTATGCCGGCGACGTCCTCCGGCCGCACCCGGCGCGTCTTCTGACGCAGGATCGCCTGCGGCGCGATCAGGATCGTCGCCGGCAGAACTCCGGTCCCCGCCGGGCCGAACTCGGACGATACTGACGTGGGCTCGTTCATGCGCCGCATGTAGCGGCCCTCCGGCGCGAGGCCAAGGGTGGCGGCGCGAGGCCAAGGGTGGCGGGGCGAGGCCAAGGGTGCCACCCGCACCGCAGGATTTCCCTTCCTGCTTGCTTGTGCAGCGCCCGCGCCCATATCCTGTATAGCGGGATGCCGAACTGGGTCCCGGGAGTTGTTTCGCTCCAGATCCGTCTCGCTCGAAGGAGGAGGCTCGATGTCAGGCCGGCTCTTCACGTCCCCGCTGTTCCTGGGCTTCGACCATCTCGAGCAGATGCTCGAGCGGGCCAGCAAGACCTCCTCCGAGGGCTACCCGCCCTACAATATCGAGCAGATCAGCCAGACGGGCCTGCGCATCACGCTCGCCGTCGCCGGATTCTCGATGGATGACCTGCAGATTACGCAGGAAGATAACCAGTTGGTAATACGTGGTCGTCAGAATGACGACACGCAGGGGCGGGTGTTCCTGCATCGCGGAATCGCCGCCCGGCAGTTCCAGAGGGCTTTCGTGCTGGCGGAAGGCATCGACATCAGTGGCGCATGGCTCGATAGCGGCCTGCTGCACATCGATCTGGTGCGGCCGCAACCTGAGGTGCGCGTCAAGCGCATCGAGATTTCCAAGGGGGCGAATGGCGGCGGCGGCAAGTCCGGCAGCACCCTCGCACCGCCGGCGACGCGTCCGGCCCGGGTCCGGAACGTCGCCATAGATGACTGAAGTCTAAGACGCGGATCAGGCTCCGCTTCGTCAAATTGACACAATTCGCGGGTCCGATCGGATCTGCATCCGCTTCGTGGTGCAGGCGGGACACAATCCGATCCGAGGGCCTGCGTTGCCCCACAGGGTTGTTCGCCCGCTGGTGAAGGACATGCTCATGCGCACGATCAGCGATCAGGCCGTACCAGAGGCGGTAACACTGGTGGATATCCGCCACCTGTCCGAACAGCAGTTGCAGATGCTCGGCATGTCGCAGGTGGCCTACGTGAAGTCGGTGACGGTCGATGGCGAGGCCGCCTTTGCAATTCACGCCGCAGACGGCACGCCCATGGCCCTCGCCGACGATTGCGAGGTCGCCTTTGCCGCCATTCGCCAGCACGAGATGATGCCGACACTCGTGCACTGAATGACCCCGGACCAGGCTGACGGCCACCGTTGGTGTTCATGCTGATAGCGTATTGTTCTGTCAGCCGCGCCATGTCGGCGGTCGCTTGCTTGTTGGAAAGGTGCTTGCCCGGTCACGGCTCTTGCGGAACCGGCATCCTTGCGGTTGCTGTAGCGTAACGAAACCATCGACGGCGTGTCGGCGTCGGCGGCCGGACCGTCAGGCGGCCGTTGCGCGATCCGCGATCATCTCGCCGATCGGCAGGGCGGAGGTCGCCGCCGGCGAGGGCGCGTTGCACACATGCAGCATGCGCGGCGTCTGCAGGAACAGGAAATCCTGCACCATGCTGCCATCCCGCAGCACCGCCTGCGCCCGGATGCCGGCCGGCATCGGGGTCAGGTCGGCAAGTTCCAGCCCGGGCGCGTAGCGCCGGCACTCGGCCAGGTAGCGCCGTCGCGACAGGCTGCGGCCCAGCTCCGACAGGCCCGAGCGCCAGTCGCGACGCGCCAGCTTCCAGAACCCCGGGAAGGCCAGGGTGTCGGCGAGGTCGCGCGGCGCCACCGACAGGCGCGGGTAGCCCTCGCGCGCCATCCCGAGCACGGCGTTGGGGCCAACGGTGAGCCGGCCGTCGATCATCGGCGTGAGGTGGATGCCCAGGAACGGCAGCGCCGGGTCCGGCACCGGGTAGATCATGTGGTGCACGATGGCCCGCTTCTCCGCCCGGATCGCATAGTATTCGCCACGGAACGGCACGATCCGGTGCTGGATCGCCAGGCCGGCCTCGCGCGCCAGCCGGTCCGATTGCAGCCCGGCACAGACGATCAGGCGCGAGCAGCCCCAGCTCTCGCTGTCTCGCCCGGCGCCCGGGCCGCCGACATTGCCGACGATCTCCACCTCGTTGCCGCTCTCGCGTATGCGCGTCACCCGTACGCCGGTGCGCAGCACGGCCCCCGCCTCGCGCAGTTCCGAGGCGATCGCCTGGCAGATCCGCCGGTAATCGACGATGCCGCTCATCGGCGACAGGATGGCGCCGATGCCGGCAACATTCGGTTCGCGCCGGCGCAGTTCCTGCGCGTCGAGCAGCTCGATCGAGATGCCGTTCTCGCGCGCGGTCTCCGCGAGGCGGTCCATCCGGCCGCGCTCAAACTCGCTGGTGGCCACCACCAGCTTGCCGCGCGTCTCGTACGGGATGGCGTGCTGCTCGCAGAAGGCCCGGGTGGCATCCGCGCCCTGCTTGCACAGCACCGCCTTCAGGCTGCCGGGTTTGTAGTACAGGCCGGCATGGATGACGCCGCTATTGTGCCCGGTCTGGTGGACAGCGAAGCCGGCCTCCTTTTCCAGCACCAGGATGCCGGCGCCGGGATGCCTGCGGCTCAACGCACGCGCCGCAGCCAGGCCGACGATGCCGCCGCCGATGATGCAGAACTCGTATCTCAAGGCCACACTCTGAAGCTGGGAGGCCGCCGGTCAGGCCGGACGCCAGTCGGTGCGGCTGGCCAGCCAGCGCCGCAACGCCAGCAGGGTGTTCTCGTCCGCGACCATGGTGGCCAGCGCCGCGACGCAGTCGGGCGCCGGCAGCAGGGTGAGCTGTTCCGCATTCCGGGCGCCGGCGGCGGCGGGAGCGAGGATCGCCGTGCGGCAGGCGCCGCGCCATTGTGCGACCAGGGCGGCCGGCGTGAGCTGCGGCAACACCACGGCGGCATGCAGCCGGGCGGCGGCGGCGGTGGCGTTCCAGGCCTCGAGCAGGCCCGGCTCGCTCCCCGGCGCCGCCCGGCGCAGCTCGGGCAGGCTTGGGAGTGCCGCCAGTGCCGGATCACGCTCGCCGCCGCCATCCACACCCAGCGAGAAGATCGGCCGCAGCCCGGCGGCCGCCAGCGCCTGCACCCGGTCCGGGACGTTGCTGCCGGTGAGCAGGATCGCGTCCACCCGCCGGGCCGCGAACGCCGCCATCGCATCCTCGTACTCGGCCAGGCCGAAGACCGGCACCGCATGGATGCCGAGCAGGCTCAGCCCGAGCAGTGCGGCGAGCTCCGGACCGGCCGCCGTGGAGGCGGCGACGCGCAGCGGAGCATCCGCCACCCTGCCGGCCGCGCGATCGCGGGAGCGGGCGAGCAGCGCCCCCGAGCCGAAATCGGTCAGCGCGGGCACCCAGCGTCCGGCATCGAAATGCACCCGCGGGTCGCCGGCGAGCCACGCCATGCAGGCGGCCCCCGGCACCAGCAGGGCGGTGGCGCCGTCCGGATTGGTCAGCGCCTCGAAGGCGTTGGCTCCGGTGACACCGTCGCGGCCGCCGATCGCAGACACCGCCACCGGCCGCGAGTGCAGGGCATCCGAGAGCAGCGGTGCCAGCATCCGGGCCAGGCTGGCGGCTGGCGAGGTCGAGGGGCCGGCCACCATCATCGCAGGTTCGTTCAGGGTCGGCATGGTGCCGCCGGCATGGGCGCCTGCGGTGTTGCTCTGGAGCAGGGCGTGGGACACCGCGCCGTGCGCGCGCGCCTCGTCGAGCGCGGTTCCGGCGACAAGACCGGCACAGGCGGCGCCCATGCCTCGAAGCAGAGACCGCCGGTCCAGGCCCGACATGCCGCGGTTCATGCCGCTGGTCATGCCGGATGTCCGAACTGGGTCAACCAGGCGCATTCCGTCGTGTCATGACAGGTGCATACAGGAGAACCCCGGCGGCGCCAAAACCACGCCTTCGCGTGGCGTCCGATTACGGCCAGCGCACCTCGGGCGGCAGGCTCATCAGGATCGCGTCGACATTGCCGCCGGTCTTCAGGCCGAACAGCGTGCCGCGGTCGTGGATCAGGTTGAACTCGACATAGCGTCCGCGCCGGACCAGCTGCTGTTCGCGGTCGGCCGCCGTCCATGGCTGGTGCATGCGGTCGGCCACGATCCGCGGATAGACCGACAGGAACGCCTCGCCGACATCGCGGGTGAAGGCGAAGTCCGCAGCCGCGTCGGCGGTCGCGTGGTGGTCAAAGAAGATGCCGCCGAGCCCGCGCGGCTCGTTGCGGTGCGGCAGGAAGAAGTAGCGGTCGCACCATTCCTTGAAGCGCGGGTAGTAGGCCGGATCGTGCGCATCGCAGGCGGCACGCAACGCGGCATGGAAGCGCTGCGCATCCGCCTGCGCCGCAACGCTGTGCGGAAACATCGGGGTGATGTCGCCGCCGCCGCCGAACCAGCCGCGCGTGGTCACCAGCATGCGCGTGTTGAAGTGCGCCGCCGGCACCAGCGGGCTGCGCGGGTGCGCCACCAGGCTGATGCCGGACGCCCAGAAGCGCGGGTCCTCGGCGGCGCCGGGGATCGAGGCGCGGAACTCCGGGCTGAACTCGCCCTGCACGGTGGAGACGTTGACTCCCACCTTTTCGAAAACGCGGCCGCGCATCAGGCTGATCACGCCGCCGCCGCCTTCGAGCGGGCCCCCGCCTTCGAGGGAACCATCTTCGGGCCGGGTCCAGGCGGTACGCGCGAAGCGTCCCGCTGGCTGATCGGATCCGGAATCGGCATCCTCGACCGCCTCGAAAGCGCCGCAGATGCGGTCGCGCAGGCTCTCGAACCAGGCCTGGGCGTCACCGCGCAGCGCGTCATGCGGGGGACGCCGTGGCGAGGTTCCGGCGGTGCAGGCGGCGACAGGGCTCGGTGGCGTGCTCATGCGGCGCTGTCTTAGCGCAATCCCCGGCCAGTTGCAGCGCCCTGGCGGCGCCCGTAATGTGCCGCGGCGTAGGAATGTGCGAACGCTCCAGCCTGCCGGGGCAGGCGCGCGGAACGGCGGTGGTTGGCGCCCGGGCGGGTGACAGGCTGAAGGACCCCAGGATGGCCGGATCGCTGCACGGTGAGACAGTTTCCAACGCCGACCCGGCCGCATCCCCATCCGATGTCGCATCCGGGCTGCCGCAGGGCTACGGACCGTTCTCCCGCTGGCTCGACCGACGGCTGCCGGTGATCAGCGGCTTTCGGCGCGAATACGTGGTCTATCCGACCCCGCGCAACCTCAACTATCTGTGGAACTTCGGTGCGCTGGCGACCGTGGCGCTGGCGGCGCTGATCCTCACCGGCATCTTCCTCGCTATCAACTACACCCCGACCGCGGCGGGCGCGTTCGCCAGCGTCGAGACGATCGACCGCCAGGTCAGCAGCGGCTGGGTCATCCGCTCGACGCACATGGCCGGCGTCAGCATGTTCTTCGTGGCGCTCTACGGGCACACCTTCCGCTCGCTGTATTATGGCTCGTACAAGGCGCCGCGCGAGGTGCTCTGGCTGACCGGCATGCTGCTGCTGGTGCTGGCGATGGTGACAGCGTTCGCCGGCTACGTGCTGCCCTGGGGCCAGATGAGCTACTGGGGGGCGAGCGTCGTCTCCGGCGCGATCTCGTCATTCCCCGGCATCGGGCATCCGCTGGCGGTCTGGCTGCAAGGCGGCGACGCCATCGGCGATGCCGCGCTGCACCGCTACTACGCGCTGCATTGCGTGCTCGGCTGCCTGATCCTGGGCGCCGTGGTGCTGCATGGGGTGGCGCTGCACGTCACCGGCTCGGGCAATCCGCTCGGCATCGAGGTGAAGGGACCGCAGGACACGCTGCCGTTCCACCCCTACTACACCTCGAAGAATGCGATCGGCGTCTGCCTGTTCCTGATCGCCTTCGCGGTGCTGGTGTTCTACCTGCCGGGCTGGCTCACCCAGCCCGGCAACTATATCGAGGCCAACCCGTACTCGACGCCGTCGGACATCACGCCGGAATGGTATTTCGCGCCGTTCTACGCCGTGCTGCGCGCCGTGCCGTCGCAGTTCGGTGGCCTGCTGCTGTCGGCGGGCTCCGTGCTGGTGCTGTTCGCGGTGCCCTGGCTCGACACGTCGCCGGTGCACAGTGCGCGCTTCCGGCCGCTGTTGCGCCCGGCGATGGGCCTGCTGGTGCTGGCGTTCGGGGTGCTGCTGGTATGCGGCCTGCACCGTCCGGCGGGCATCTGGCTCGCTTTGTCGCGCATCGCCACGCTGTACTGGTTCCTGCATTTCCTGGTGCTGCTGCCGCTGCTCGGCAGCATCGAGACGCCGCTGCCGCTGCCGGACAGCATCGGCCGGCCGGTGCTGCCGCCACGGCCGACGCCCCGCCCGGCAGCCGGACCAGCGATCCCCAGGGGCGCCGTGTCGCAGCCGCTGGAGAAGACCTGATGCGCCGGCTTGGCAACGCGGCGCTGGCCTGCGGCCTGGCGGTCCTGGCGCCCGCATTGTGCAGCCGTCCGGTCGCGGCGCAGCAACTGCAGGCGCTGCCGGTGCCGCCGCAGACCTGGAGCTTCGAGGGCGCAACCGGCCGTTTCGACTATGCCGGCGTGCAGCGCGGCTATGCGGTCTATAGCCAGGTGTGTGCGTCGTGCCATTCGCTCAGGCAGATGACCTATGGCGACCTCTCGGCGCTCGGGCTGGATGCCGACCAGGTGCATGACATCGCAGCCACGCAGCCGGTGCCGGCCGGCACCGACGCCACCGGCAACATCGTGCTGCGTGCCGCGACCCCGGGCGATCGTTTCCGGCTGCCCTATCCGAACGCCGCCGCCGCGCGCGCCGCCAATGCCGGTGCGCTGCCGCCGGACCAGTCGCGGCTCGCCACCACCATCCAGGGCGGACCGAGCTTCATCCAGGCCTATTTGACCGGCTTCCGCGACACGCCTGCCAACGTCACCCTCGGACCTGGCATGCACTACAACGACTATGTCCCGGGCAATGCGATCGCGATGCCGGATGTGCTGCACGACGCGCACGTGACCTATACCGACGGCACCAAGGCGACGCCGGCGCAGATGGCGCACGACGTCACCAGCTTCCTGGCCTGGGCCGCGCAGCCGCACCTGGAGGAGCGAAGGCGCCTCGGCGTGCGGGTGTTGGTATACCTGACGCTGCTGCTCGGGCTGGTCGTCGTGCTCAAGCGCCGCGTCTGGGCAGATGTGAGGTGGTGAGAGAGTGAGCGGCATGATCGAACCGGTCATCGGCCTGATCGGCGGCTCCGGGCTGTATGACATCGCGGGCCTCGAGGACAAGCAGTGGCGCACGGTCGAGACCCCGTGGGGCGAGCCATCCGACGCGCTGCTGTTCGGACGCCTCGATGGCGTGCGCTGCGTGTTCCTGCCGCGGCACGGGCGTGGCCACCGGATCCCGCCGAGCCGGCTGAACTTCCGCGCCAACATCGATGCGCTGAAGCGCTCCGGCGTCACCGAATTGGTCTCGCTATCCGCGGTGGGGTCGCTGAAGGAGGAGTTGCCGCCGGGGCACTTCGTCATCATCGACCAGTTCATCGACCGCACCTTCGCCCGCGAGAAGAGCTTCTTCGGGACCGGGCTGGTGGCGCATGTGTCGATGGCCGACCCGCTCTGCCCGCGCATCGGCGACGTGTTGGAGGCCGAGGCGCGGGCGCAGGGCCTGCCGGTGACCCGCGGCGGCACCTACCTGGTGATGGAAGGACCGCAATTCTCCACCCGCGCGGAGAGCATCCTGTACCGGTCCTGGGGCTGCTCGGTGATCGGCATGACCAACATGCCGGAGGCCAAGCTCGCCCGCGAGGCAGAGCTTTGCTATGCCAGCGTCGCGATGGTCACCGACTATGATTGCTGGCACGACGGCCATGCCAGCGTGACCGTCGATGCGGTCGTGCAAGTGATGCTGTCAAACGCGCTCAAGGCGCGCGACCTGGTGCGCGCGGTGATCCCCATGCTCGGCCGACGGCGCGGACCGTGCCCGGCCGGTTGCGACCGCGCGCTCGACCACGCGCTGATCACCCCGGCGGAGGCCCGGGACCCGGCGCTGGTCGCGAAGCTGGACGCGGTCGCGGGGCGGGTGCTGAAGCCGGCCTGACCCTGCCGCGCCCCGCTTAGAGCCTATTTGCAAACGCCTGATGCTGGATGAGAGCGGCTCGCAGAGCCGTGCCCGGCGTGGCTTTCCGAGCACCGGAGCGGAGCGGCCTTCATGGCCGTGAGCACCGGAGCGGAGGAAAAGCGCGTCGGATCGCCAGCAACAGGCGTTTGCAGACAAGCTCTCAGATGCGTCCCATCACTAGCAGGATGATGACGATGATCAGGACGAGGCCCAGGCCGCCGGACGGGAAGTATCCCCAGCCGCCGCTATAGCCCCAGGTCGGCAGCGCGCCGATCACCAGCAGGATGATGACGATCAGCAGGATCGTGCCAAGCATCAGGGTCGTCTCCGTTTCTGCGTGGGTCCAACGCCTGGGACAACGACGACGGTTACAGCCGGTTCACGCAGCCAGCCGTTATTAGTTGATTGCTACAGATGGTGCTGCAGGAAGGCGAGGCTGCGCTCCTGCGCCAGTGCGGTGGCACGCGCCTCGTAGCTCGGGCGCTCGCTGCAGCCGAAACCATGGCCGGCGTCGTCGTAGATGAACAGCTCGATGCCGGGCTGGGCGGCACGGATCGCCTCGACGTCGCTGAGGGGGATGTGGTCGTCCAGTGCTCCGAAATGCAGCTGGACTGGGCAGTTCGGGTGCGCCGTTCGTGTCGCCGCGATGCCGCCGCCATACCACCCGATCGCGGCCTTGAAGCGCGTGCTCTGCGTCGCCGCCGCCCAGGCCAGCGCTCCGCCCCAGCAATAGCCGATGACGCCGACGCTTTCGCGCCCCAGATAGCCGGCCGCGGCCAGGATGTCCGCGAGGGTGGCGTCCGGGGCGATGGCGCTGCGCAGCTGCATGCCGCGCTGCCCGTCCTGGGGGGCATAGCCGAGCTCGACGCCGCGTTCCGCGCGGTCGAACAGGGCCGGCGCCACGACATGGTAGCCCGCATCGGCGAAGCCGTCGCAGACCGCGCGGATGTGGTGGTTCACGCCGAAGATCTCCTGCAGCACGACCAGGGCGCGCGGGCTGTCGGCAAAGCCGGCCTCCCAGGCGGAGAGGGCGTGTCCGTCGGCGGCATCGAGGGTGATGATCTGACCCAACTGTTCTGGTCCCCGAGCTTGATGCAGGCATCATGCTCTGCTTGTGTGTCGAAAAGCGTGGCTCTTCGTGTTGGCCGGCAACGCCGCGCGAGTTTCGCTCAACTCATGCTGCTCTTGCCTGCCGGATGTGCAAAGATGGCCCTATGGGCGAGATCGTCAACCTCAACCAGGTTCGCAAGCAGAAGGCGCGGGCGGAGGCGCGCCATCAGGCGCAGGAGAACCGGGTGCGGCATGGCCGGACCGGCGCGCAGAAGCTCAACGACAGGCGTGCCACCGACAGCGCCGACCAGCAGTCGGACGGCCACCGGCTTGTCGAGCGCGTTCCCGATCCCGACGACGGGCCTAAATAGAGCCTGTGCCGGCTTTGGTCAGTGCCCGGTTCTGGTCAGTGTAGCGTGAACACGCTGCCGGCGAGCCGGACCTCCGGCGCCTTGATCACGGTGACCGAACCGACCCGGACCGAGTGCAGCTTGCCCTCGATCTCCCGGCGCCAGAAGTCCAGGAACCGGCGCAGGATCGGGAATTGCGGGGCGAGATCGAGTTCCTGCCAGATGTAGGATTGCAGCACCGCGGGGTGGTCCGGCAGCCGGTACAGGATCTCGGCGGTGGTCAGGCGGTAATCCTTGAGCTGCAACGCGAGGCCCATATGCGTCTCCGAAGGTCCGGGTCATCTTGACAAGAAGATCGTGACCTGTCCCGCCGCCGCTTTGCAATGAAAATGTAATTGGGATCAATGGCTTGGCACTCAACGCCGTCGAGTGCTGCCGAACTTGACTTGACCCCGGCAGGAGCCTAAATCCGGCTCGGTCACGTCTGGCACTCAGTGCCGGAGAGTGCCAAATCCCCCGGCGGCGCCGCTTCATCGCAAGGGCGCCGTCTTTCGATCGAGGAGCGATCCGACTATGGCGAAGTTCCGTCCCCTGCATGACCGGGTCGTGGTCCGCCGGCTCACCGGCGAAGAGAAGACCGCGGGCGGCATCATCATCCCTGACACCGCCAAGGAGAAGCCGATGGAGGGTGAGATCATCGCCGTCGGCGCCGGCGCGCGCAACGAGCAGGGCCAGATCGTGGCCCTGGACGTGAAGGCCGGCGACCGTGTGCTGTTCGGCAAGTGGTCCGGCACCGAGGTCAAGCTCGACGGCGAAGAGCTGCTGATCATGAAGGAAAGCGACATCATGGGCGTCATCGACAAGGCCGCCTGATCTTCTGATCAGCGGGGCCTTTTCCTTGCCTCTCGCCGCTTTCCGATAGTGGTTCTGTAAACAACTGGAGAAGAAAACATGGCTGCCAAGGACGTAAGGTTCGGCGGTGACGCCCGCCAGCGCATGCTGCGTGGCGTCGACATCCTCGCCGACGCCGTCAAGGTGACGCTCGGCCCCAAGGGTCGCAACGTCGTCATCGACAAGAGCTTCGGCGCGCCCCGCATCACCAAGGACGGTGTGACGGTCGCGAAAGAGATCGAGCTCACCGACAAGTTCGAGAACATGGGCGCCCAGATGGTGCGCGAAGTGGCCTCGAAGACCAACGACATCGCCGGCGACGGCACCACCACCGCGACCGTGCTGGCACAGTCGATCGTCCGCGAGGGCCTGAAGGCGGTTGCCGCCGGCATGAACCCGATGGACCTCAAGCGCGGCATCGACAAGGCAGTGGCCATCGTCGTCGCCGAGCTCGAGAAGAACACCAAGAAGATCACCACCCCGTCCGAGACCGCCCAGGTCGGCACCATGGCCGCCAACGGCGAGAGCGAGATCGGCGAGATGATCAGCCAGGCGATGCAGAAGGTCGGCAACGAGGGCGTGATCACGGTCGAGGAAGCCAAGGGCATCCAGACCGAGCTCGACGTCGTCGAGGGGATGCAGTTCGATCGCGGGTACATCTCGCCGTACTTCATCACCAACGCCGAGAAGATGATCGCGGATCTGGACAACCCCTACATCCTGATCCACGAGAAGAAGCTCTCCTCGCTGCAGCCGATCCTGCCGCTGCTCGAGAGCGTCGTGCAGTCCGGCCGGCCGCTGCTGATCATCGCCGAGGATGTCGACGGCGAGGCGCTCGCCACCCTGGTGGTGAACAAGCTGCGTGGTGGCCTGAAGATCGCCGCGGTCAAGGCACCGGGCTTCGGTGACCGCCGCAAGGCGATGCTCGAGGACATCGCGATCCTGACCGCCGGCCAGGTGATCAGCGAAGACCTCGGCATCAAGCTCGAGAACGTGACGCTCGCCATGCTCGGTCGCGCTAAGAAGGTGCATATCGAGAAGGAGAACACCACGATCGTCGAGGGCGTCGGCGAGAAGACCGAGATCCAGGGCCGCTGCAACCAGATCCGCGCGCAGGTCGAGGAGACCACCTCGGACTACGATCGCGAGAAGCTGCAGGAGCGTCTGGCCAAGCTCGCGGGCGGCGTTGCCGTCATCCGCGTTGGCGGCTCGACCGAGGTCGAGGTGAAGGAGCGCAAGGATCGCGTCGACGACGCGCTGCATGCGACCCGCGCCGCGGTTCAGGAAGGCATCGTCCCCGGCGGCGGCACCGCGCTCGCCCGCGCCTCCCTGGTGCTGGCGCAGATGGTCCCGGAGAACGAGGACCAGAAGTTCGGCATCGAGATCATCCGCAAGGCGATCCAGACCCCGCTGCGGCAGATCGCCGAGAACGCGGGCGAGGACGGCGCGGTGATCGCCGGCAAGGTGCTCGAGAACCCACACTACGCGTTCGGCTTCGACGCCCAGCTCGGCGAATACAAGGACCTGATCGTGGCGGGCATCATCGACCCGACCAAGGTCGTCCGCACCGCCCTGCAGGACGCGGCGTCGGTGGCCGGCCTGCTGGTCACCACCGAGGCGATGATCGCCGACAAGCCCGAGAAGAAGGCCCCCGCCGGCGGACCTCCGGGCGGCGGCATGGGCGACATGGACTTCTAGGACCGCGACTTCTGGGACCGGGACTTCTGGGACCGGGACTTCTGGTCCGGCTCGGCTTCGGGTCCGGATCGTTTTTGAGAAAGGGGTGGTCCTTCGGGACCACCCCTTCTTTTTGGTCAGACTGCGGTCATGGAGATGTGATTGACTCCGTCTTTAATTTCGGGTTCTGTTACGTAACGGCAACCGAAGGCCACAGTGTGGGCCTCGGATTTGAGGCGTCCGGGCGTGGGGCCTGGCTGGGATTGAGGGGATGCACGGTCATGGCCGTAGGCACCGTGAAGTGGTTCAATACAACCAAGGGTTTCGGCTTCATCATGCCGTCGGATGGCGGTAAGGATGTCTTCGTGCATATCACCGCCGTCCAGGCTGCCGGCCTGCGCGGCCTGAATGAAGGCCAGAAGGTCACCTACGAGATTGCCATGGAGCGCGGCAAGGCCGCCGCCACCAACCTCAAGCCGGCCTGATCGCCGCCTTCGGATCGCCGCGCCGCAGGCGATCCCGGTCAGGCGATCCGGGTCAGGCTGCCGGTCCGCTCGACGGTCTCGACCCAGAGCGCGCCAGCCTCGCTGAGCACTCTGGTGGCCAGCGCCTCATGCTCGGGGTCGCGCGCCAGGGCGGCGAGCACCAGTTCGCCGCGTGCACCCTGCGCGTCATGGCGTTGCTCGCGGACGTTGGCGGCACCCTGGAACGTCGCCTGTGACAGGCCACCGGCGCTAAGGCCGGCCGCGACGGCAGCGGCCGCGGCAGGAATCGCCGCACCGCCGGTTGCGACCGAGGCCACCAGGCCGCCCATCAACGCCCCCGCGACGCCGACCGTGCTGTTGGCCAGCGTCCTGGCCTGGCGCGCATCATGCTCGTCGGTCGGGTTCTCGGCGCCTTGTTCGGGCGTGGTGTCCTGCGGGCTTGGCCGCGGCGCCGGCAGGCTGAGATCGTGCCGGTCGAACCCCGCGGTCAGCAGCGCCTGGGTGGCCTGCTGCAAGGTGCCCTCGTCCGGCATGATGCCCTGCACCTCGCGAATGGCATCGGACATGATCGGGATGGTGCCCGGGTTGCCTGGCGGTTCGTTCGGGGCGTCGCTCATCACGCGGCCTTCCTGCATGCGAGACCATTCAACGTCGCAGCGTGCCCGGAGTTGAGGCGGCCCGCGGCGCCAGGAAGCCGGCGGTCCGGGCCACCGCATCGGCCAGCCCGGTGCGCTCGGCGACCACGCCCGCGGGGAACGCCGACAGCAGCCGGGACGGCGTGCGACGGTCGAGCAGCACGAACACGCCGACATCGGTTGCCGACCTGATCAGCCGGCCGAACGCCTGGCGCAGCCGCAGGCGGGCGATCCGGTCGTCATAGACCGACGGTGCGCCGCCCGAGAGATGCAGCCGGCGCTCCCGGTGCAGGATGTCCGGGCGCGGCCACGGCACCCGCTCGAACACCACCAGCCGCAGCGCATCGCCCGGGACATCGACGCCATCGCGCATGGCGTCGGTGCCGAGCAGGCAGCTGTCGGTCTCGGTGCGGAACACGTCGACCAGGGTTGCATTGTCCATGGCATCGACATGCTGGGCGAAGAGCGGGATGCCGGCCGCTTCCAGCGGCGCCGCCAGCCGGCGATGCACCAGGCGCAGCCGGCTGATCGCGGTGAACAGCCCGAGCCCGCCGCCGCCCGCCGCCAGGAACAACGACCGGTAGGCGCCGGCAAGCTGCTCCGGATCGTCCCGCGCCACGTCGTTGATGACGAAGGTGCGGGTCTGCCTGGCATAGTCGAACGGCGAGGCGAGCGACGCGCGCAGCGCCGGCGAGGGCAGGTGCGAGGCGCCGACGCGGGCTTCCGCCGCCGCCCAGGAAATTTCGGCGTTCGCGCCGGTCTCGTCGCCTCTGGTGTCGTCGCGCCCCGTATCGTCGCGTAATGTCGCCGAGGTGATCAGCATGCCGTGCGCGGGCGCCGCCAGGACGGCGGCGAACGGCACCGAGGGATCGAGCCAGTGCCGGTGCAGGCCGATGTCGCGGTCGATCGCAGCACCCTGCGGTCCTTGCTCGGCATCCCGGCGCGCGGCATCCCGGCGATCCAGCCTGAGGAACATCACATGGTCCGGACGAACTGCCGGGTCCGGCGCCTCGGGCAGCGCGCGCAACATCGCGATCCAGGCTTCCAGCCGGCCGATCGCCCCCCTGCGTATGGTCCGGCTGATCGCCTCGATGCGGCCCCGGGCGGTGGCGTCGAGCGTGTCGGCCTCCGCCTCCAGCCGCGCGCCGAGCCTTGCGACCAGGGTCAGCAGGGGCTCGAGGATGCGCCCGAGGGCCCGCTCCAGGGTGGCCGCGGCCAAAGCGAGGTCGTCGGCCACCGGATGCAGGTCGCATTCGAGCGGGCCCTGGCGGCGCGACGCCGCCCCCCCGGCATTCGGCATCCGGGCCAGCACCTGTCGCCGCAACAAAAGCAGCAGCGCCTCGCTGGGATTGGCGCATCCCGCATCCGCCATCCGCACCGGCTCGGTGCCTGCCGCGGACGCCGCGACCGGCAGCTCGGGCTGGGCATCCGCAAGCCGCAGCGACCAGCCCGGCGCCGGCAGCGCCCGCGTCGCCAGCAACGCGGCGTCCATCGGGGTCTCCAGCGCCGGCAGTCCGGCGACCAGGTCGTCGAGCCGGCGGCGCAGCCCGCGCGCGCGCGACCGGCCACCTTCCGCGCCGAGCAGCCAGCGCCGCAGCTCCGCCGCCTCGAGGCCGGACAGCACCACGGCAAAGGCGCTGTCCGCCGCATCGGGCAGCTGGTGGCCTTCGTCGAACACGTAGCGCGTCGGCACCTGGTCCTCGTCGGTGCCGGCGGCCGAAAGGCTTCCTGCTCCTTGGGCATGCCAGGCGGCCTGGGTCAGCACCAGGGCGTGGTTGGCCACCACCAGGTCGGCCTGCCGGGCGCGTCGGATGCCATGCTCGATATAGCAGCGCTGGTAGTGCGGGCAGGCGCCGTGGATGCACTCGCCGCGCCGGTCTGCCACCCCCGTCACGGTGGACTGGCCGAACAGCTCGGCGAACCAGCCGGGCAGGTCGCCGCCCAGCAGGTCCCCATCGCTGGTGGCCGCCGCCCAGCGGGCCAGCAGGGCGAGCGGGACCAGCGATGCCGGTGCGCCAGTCCGGCTGCCCTGGCTGGCGCCGTTGACCGCCTCCTCGAGGTTGAGCAGGCAGAGATAGTTCTCGCGTCCCTTGCGCAGCACGACGCGGCGCCGGCGCTCGGCGTCGTTGGGGTGCAGCCGTTTGAGTTCGGTCTCGATCTGGCGCTGCAGGTGGCGGGTGTAGGTGCTGATCCAGACCGCGCCGCCGTTGCGCTCCGCCCACAGGCTCGACGGTGCCACGTAGCCCAGCGTCTTGCCGGTGCCGGTGCCGGCCTCCGCCAGCACCAGACGCGGATCGCCCAACCGCCGCCGGGCCCGGAACGCCTCGGCGGCGGCATCGGCATAGTCCGCCTGGCCGGGACGGTTCTCCGCGTCCGGACCGAGCAGACGGGCGAGGCGGGCGCGCGCCTCCTGCGGTGCCACCTCGGCGTTGCCGGGCGGCGGACGTGGCGCGGTCTCCTCCCATTTCGGCAGCCGGCGCCAGACCCGCAACGCCTCCGCACCCGACATCGGCGCCGGGCCACGGCTCGGCGCGACGTGCGCGAGTGCGGCGCCCAGCGACGGCGCCCAGCGCCAGCCGGCGTGCGCCAGCAGCTGCGCCAGCCCCGGCATGTCGGCGCCCGAGGGCGTGCGTCGCAGCCGGGCCGCGCGCTGCATGAGCAGGCCGGCGAGCTGCGGCAGCAGGCCGGCATCGGCACGGCCGATCTCGTCCGGTGCCAGCCCGAGCGCCTGCGCCAGCCCGCGTGGCGTCGGTGCGGCGCCGTGCGCCGGTATCACGAAGGCGAACAGCTCCAGCAGGTCGAGCGTCGGCAGGCTGGCTGCCCCGAGCCGCCTGAGCGTCGCCGGTGCGTGCACCACCAGCGGCGGCGGCAGGGTCCGCAGCAGCGCCAGCGCCGCGCCGGAGGCCAGCTCGAGCAGTTCGCCGTCGGGGGTGAGCAGGGAGGTGCGGCCATGCCCGGCCACCAGGGCAGGGGGCGCCCAGGATGGCGCAGAGGGCGGCGTTGCGGGATCAGCCATTCCCCCCCTCTATAGACCCATGTGCCGGCTGTCCTGGTTCGCGGCAGCGCCGGGTCCCGTTGCGCAGCAATTGACCCCATCGCCGCCGGTTCCTAGCTTCCGCACGATGTCCGCAAGCAGTTCCGGTTCCGCAGAGCCTTCCGGCCGCACTCCGGATTCCGGTCTGCCGAAAGCCTGGCCGTTCGACGAGGCGGCGAAGCTGGCGGCGCGAACGGCCGGCCGCGACCCGGCGCAACCGGCGTTGCTGGAAACCGGCTACGGGCCGTCCGGCCTGCCGCATATCGGCACCTTCGGCGAGGTGGCACGCACGACCTGGGTGCGGCAGGCCTACCGCGCGCTCACCGGCCGGCCGACCCGCCTGCTGGCGTTCAGCGACGACATGGACGGGCTGCGCAAGGTGCCCGACAACGTGCCGAACCAGGACATGCTGCGGGAATTTCTCGGCCGCCCGCTCTCGCGCGTGCCGGACCCATTCGGCACCCACGAGTCCTTTGCCGCCCACAACAATGCCCGCCTGCGCCGCTTCCTCGACGGCTTCGGCTTCGAATACGAGTTCGCCTCGTCCACCGAGTACTATACGTCCGGCCGCTTCGATGCGACGCTGCTGCGCGCCTTGCGGGCGCATGACGAGATCGTCGCCGTGATCGCGCCGACGCTGGGCGCCGAGCGCCGGGCCACCTATTCACCGTTCCTGCCGCTGCATCCGCGCACCGGGGTGGTGATGCAGGTGCGCATCGACGGCATCGACGCCGATGCCGGCACCATCGCCTGGGCGGACGAGACCGGTGCGCGCTACGAGACACCGGTGACCGGCGGCCACGCCAAGCTGCAATGGAAGGCGGACTGGGCGATGCGCTGGGCGGCGCTCGGGGTCGATTACGAGATGTCGGGCAAGGACCTGATCGACAGCGTGCGGCTGTCGACGCGGATCTGCCGCCTGCTCGGCACCGAGCCGCCGCTGAGCCTGACCTACGAGCTGTTCCTCGACCAGCACGCGCAGAAGATCTCGAAGTCCAAGGGCAACGGGCTGTCGGTCGAGGAGTGGCTGCGCTACGCCCCGGCGGAGGGGCTGGCGCAGTTCATGTACAGCAACCCGCAGCGCGCCAAGCGGCTGTTCTTCGACGTGATCCCGCGCGCTGTCGACGAGTACCTGGCGAACCTGGTCAAGGCGCACATCCAGGAGGCCTCCGCCGACGAGCCGGGGCTGCAGGCGAACCCGGCCTGGTTCATCCATGGCGGGAGGTTGCCGGAGGCGGCGGGCGGCGGCCCGGTCTCGTTCGGCATGCTGCTCAACCTGGCGGCGGTGGCCAACACCGAGAGCGCGGAGGTGCTCTGGGGCTTCCTGCGCCGCTACCAGCCCGGACTGGTCCCCGGCGCCGAGCCGCTGCTCGATCGCCTCGTCGACCATGCTATCTTGTACTACCGAGATTTCGTGCGCCCGCAGAAGCAGTTCAGGGCGCCGGACGAGCGCGAGCGCGCGGCCCTCGCCGACCTTGCCGAGACCCTGAAGGGCGTCGGCGACGAGCCGATGGCGCCAGAGGCGATCCAGGACCTGGTGTTCGAGGTCGGCAAGCGGCACCGTTTCGAGCCGCTGCGAACTTGGTTCGGCTGCCTGTACGAGGTGCTGCTTGGGCAGACGGAGGGGCCGCGCTTCGGCATCTTCATCGCGCTCTATGGCGTGGCCGAGACAGTCGCCCTGATCGAGGGGACGGCGCTGCTCGAGGCAAGCCGACCCGGCATGGCGGCGTCTGGCGAAGTCGACGCGGAACCGAGCCGGAAACGCTGAGCCGGATGCATCCGCTGCCGCCGTCCCGAGAGCCGAACCCGGACAGCAGGCGTTGCGCGCCGCCAACCTTGGTGCGGCGCCTCGGCCGACACCTGCCGCACCTTCTGGGACTGCTGCTGCTGGCGGGCGCGGTGTTCGTCGTGCAGCGCGAGTTCCGCCATCTCAGCTTCGGCCAGGTCCGCGCCGGGCTCACCGCGATCCCCACCCCGGCGCTGCTGGCGTCGGCCGGATGCACCCTGGTCGCCTACTTCGTGCTGTCGTTCTACGACCGGCTGGCGGCGATCCATGTCGGCCATCCGCTTGCGTTCCGGCGCACCTTCTTCGCCTCGTTCTGTTCCTACGTACTGTCGCACAATCTCGGCTTCTCGGCGCTGTCGGGGGCCGCGGTGCGCTTCAGGCTGTATGGCAACTGGGGGCTCGCACCCGCGGAGATCGCGCAGATCATCGCCTTCTGCTCGGTCACCTTCGTGCTCGGCGCCTGCGCGCTGATCGGCGGCGTCTTGCTGATCGAGCCCGGCTCGCTGCCGATCCTGGGCGCGCTTGCACCGCACCTGCTGCTGCGCGCGGCCGGCCTCGCCGGCTGGGGCGTGGTGCTGGCCTACGTGCTGCTGTCGTGCCGGCCGAGGGTGCTCGCGTTCCGGCGCGTGCGCGTCGAACTGCCCGGGCTGCGCATGGCGGTCGGCCAGGTCGTGGTCGCAACCCTGGACGTGGCCGCGACCGCCGCCATCGCCTACACCCTGCTGCCGCCCACCGAGGGGCTCGGCTACGCGACCTTCCTTGCGATCTACATCGCCGCCTACACCGCAGGCCTGGTGGCCAGCGTGCCCGGCGGCCTCGGGGTGTTCGACGGCGCCATGCTGCTCGGCCTGTCGCACTGGCTGCCGGCGCCGCAGATCCTCGGCATGGTGTTCGTGTTTCGCATCTTCTACTACATCGTGCCGCTGTTCATCGCCGGCATCCTGTTCGCCGGCCACGAGATGCTGCTGCGTGGCCGGGCGATCGTGCAGGCGCGCCGTCCGGCGGACGCACGATACGCCGCCGCGATCCGGCCCTCCGGGGCGGTCCGGCCCGCCTTGTCGCTGCGGCAGAGCGAGGCGGATTTCTCGGTGATCGTGGCGGTGGGCGCGGTCTCGCTCTGTGGCGCCATGCTGCTGGCCCTCGGCGTGCTCGATCCCGCCTCCGACCTCGACGCCTTCATCCCGCCCGCGACCGGTCTGTTCGAGCAGCCGACCGGCTTCGCCTGGGTCACCGCGATGGCCCGCGACTACGTCCCGTCGCTGATCGGGGCGGGGTTGATGGCACTGGCGATCGGCCTGTCCAACCGCGTGACCCTGGCCTGGGGCACCACCATCGCGCTGCTCTGCGTGGGCGCCGGCCTGACCTTCCTGCGCGGCACGATGCCGCTGGTGCCGGGCGCGCTGGTGCTGACGGCGCTGGTGCTGGCACCGTTCCGCCACTCGTACTATCGGCATGCCCGCGTGCTGAGTGAACCGTTCGCCCCAGGCACCGCGCTGCCGCTGCTGCTGCTGGTCGGCTGCGTGCTGACCCTGGGCCGGCTGGAGCCGAACCTGCGCGCGATCGACGCCAACAGCTGGTGGGCGGTGGTGATCGGCGACGACGCCTCGAACCGCACCCGGCTGGCGCTGGGCTGCGCGGTGCTGCTGATGCTGCTGACCCTGTGGCGGCTGATCCTGCCGGGACGGATCGCGATCATCCCGTGGACCGACGAGCTGCGCGAGCGCTACCCCGACGGCGTGCCCGGACCGTTATCCCCGGACGGTGCGGTGGGCAGCGAGACCGCGCGCGCGTTGATCGCCTTCAAGCGTATCGACCGGCAACTGCCGCTGTTGCTGGGGCTCGGCGATCCCGTGGGTGCGGCGTCCGACCAGGTTTCGGCAATCTGGCGGCTGCGCGACCTCGCCTCGCAGGAAGGCCGCGACGTCGCGTTCTGCAATGTCGGGCCGGAGCTGCTGGACGTGTACGCCAATCTCGGCCTGATCGCGTGGCCGTTGCGCCAAGACGGCGAGAATGCGCGATACCTGTGCTGCCGCGCCGAGAGCGGGCCGGCCCTGCTGATGCGATTACGCAGCCAGAAAGAAAACCAGCGTCGGCTGGTGCAGTGACGGAACAATCGGAAACGTCTGCGCCACGCTTTCGATTTCTTATTTCAGTCGCCGGCGATTTCATAATTATCACGCAATTTTTCCCCGGCCCGGCGTGATTCGCGGCGCATAGTCCGTGCAGTGCCGGCACGAAGCCGGCCGAATACGTCCGGCGAACCGGGCGATCGGGAGGATTGAATGTCGAGACACTTCGAAACCGGCCATACCCTGGCCGCGCAGCGCGCATGCGCCGCGCGCACTGCGTTGTTCGCGCTGTCACTCATGGCCGGCACCGCGCTCGCCTTGCCGGCCGCACGCGCCCAGACCCCCAGCTTCACGCCGATCCGGCCGCCGGCGGCGCCGCTGATCACACGTGGGCCGTATCTGAACGTCTGGCTGAACAACAGCAGCGGTGTGCTGCCGGGCACCTGGCCGCAGCATTGGGACGGCACCGTGAAGGCGATCACCGGCATCGCCTACATCGACAGCCACCCCTACCTGTTCCTCGGTGATCCCGTGCTGCCGGCCGGCTCGCCGACGCTCAAGCCGATGGCGCAGACCTCGCTCAAGACCACGGCAACGCAGTCCGTGTTCACCTTCAATGCGGCAGGCGTCAACCTGACGGTCGATTTCCTGTCTCCCGTCGAGGCGACCGACCTGAAGCGGCTCAGCATGCCGCTGTCCGACATCATCGCCACCGCGCAGAGCAGCGACGGCAGCACCCACCAGGTGAAGCTCTATTTCGACATCAGTGCGGAATGGACCAACGGCAACGAGAGCGCGCTGGTCTCGTGGGCACCCGAGACGATCCCGCTCGACAGCGACGGCACGGCGGCGACCGGCAATCTCGCGGCCTGGACCGCGCAGCCGACCGCGCCGCAGGTGTTAACCCAGACCGGCAACTTCGCCGATTGGGGCACGTCGCTGTGGGCCACCAAGCAGGTCGCGGGCCTAACCGTGCAGAGCGGGCAGGACATCGTGGTGCGCTCGCTGTTCGCCGCGACCGGGACGCTCGCCGGCACCAACGACCTGAACCAGCCGCGCGCGATCAACAACGACTATCCGGTGTTCGCCTTTGCCAAGAACCTCGGCAGCGTCGGCAGCGTCGCGACATCGCCGTTCACCTTGCTGCTTGGCCGCGAGCGGGATCCGGCGATCAATTATCTCGGCAACTCGATCCGCTCGCTCTGGACGCAATATTTCCCGTCCTACGAGGCGATGCTGGCGTTCGCCTCGCATGACAGCGCAGCCGCGGTGACGCGCGCCGATACGCTCGACACCAATCTCACCGCGGCTGCGACGGCGGTGGGCGGGACGCAATACGCGGCACTTGCCGCGGTCACGCTGCGCCAGGCGTTCGCGGCGACCGAACTCACCAACACGATTGCCAACCCTTACCTGTTTCTCGAGGAGATCAGCAGCAGCGACAACGTCCAGACGGTGGACGTGCTGTTTCCGGCAAGCCCGGTGTTCCTCTACACCAACCCGGAACTGCTGCGTTACCTGATCGAACCGGTCATCGATTATTCCGAATCCGGCCAGTGGCCGGAGCTGTTCTCGCCGCACGATCTCGGCGCCCTGTATCCGAATGCGACCGGGCACAATGACGGCGGCGGCGAGAACATGCCGGTGGAGGAGACCGCCAACATGCTGATCATGGCGGACGCCTACATGCAGCACGTCTCCGCCGCCGAGGCCGCCACCTACGCCAATGCGCATTACGCGATCTTCAAGCAGTGGGCGACGTATCTGAACACCATCCCCGCGGGGGTCACCTACTCGAACGCGGTCGATCCGCAATACCAGAACCAGACCGACGACTTCGCCGGCCTGATCGCGCACAGCGTCAACCTTGCACTCAAGGGCATCGAGGGCATGGATGCGTTTTCGCAGATCGCCACCATGGCGGGCCAGAGCAAGGATGCGAGGACCTTCCGCACTGCCGCCGAGGAAGGCATCAGCACGTGGGAGCAGTTGTCGCAGAACAGCACCGGCGCGCACCTGCTGCACACGTACAAGGAGGCCGCCAACGCGTACAGCCCGAGCACGCTCACCGAAGCCGACACCGACTGGAGTGACGACTACAACGCCTACCCGAACGCGCTGCTCAAGCTGAGCCTGATCCCGCCATCGGTGCTTGCGGAACAGGCCGCCTTCTACAAGACGCAGATCAAGCCGTTGGGTCTCGAACTGCAGCCCGAGCAGATCCTGCAGTTCGGCTCGAGCACCGTCTATGACTACATCGCCAAGGCGGACTGGGAGCTCTGGACTGCGGCGGCGCTGGGTGATGCGACCTTGTCCACGGATATCGTGAACGCGGTGTACACCTACGCCAACACGACCACGGCAGGCCGGGCGTTCCCGGATCTCTACGACCCGACCGCCACCTGGACCGGCTTCGAGGCGCGCCCGGTGATGGGCGGCGCGTTCGCACCGCTGGCGCTGACGCTCAAGTCCGGCAAGTAGAACATGGGGCTGCTGCGCGTCGCAGGCGTGCAGCAGCCGCCTCGCTTCAGCCCTGCTTCAGTTCCCCGGGCTTGTGCACCGCCTGCTTGCCGCTCTTGGCACTCTTGACCAGGACCTGCGGGTCCTCCTCGGTCGCCTTCGCGGTATGGCCCTTCACCTTGGTCGTGCTGGTGACGGTCTTCTCGACGGTGCCGTGGGTCTCGCCCTGCGCGGTATTCCACTTCACTTTATCACCAGGCTTGGTATCGCCCTGCTTCGGTGTGCTCGTCATGCGCGCCTCCTGTCCCGCAGGCTGAACCGGCGGACCCGGGTCCGGTTCAGACCTCTCCCGGCACCGTGACCGGGCCGCCCGCAAGGCGCGGCGCCGATGCCACCAGCGACGCGCTGTACGGGTCGCGCGGCCGGTTGACGAGCTGCTCGGTAGGCGCCAGTTCGACGATCCGCCCGGCCCGCAGCACCGCGATGCGGTCGGCGAGCCAGGCGATGGCGGCGATGTCGTGGCTGATCATCACGTAGGCGAGGCGCTCGTCGCGGCTGAGGTCGCGCAGCAAATTCAGCAGCATCGCCTGGGTCGAGACATCGAGCGCCGAGGTCGGCTCGTCCAGCACGATGATGTCCGGCCGCGCCGCCAGCGCCCGTGCCACCGCGACCCGCTGCGCCTGGCCGCCGGAGATGGCGTTCGGCCGTCGCTGCGCCAGCGCCGCATTGAGCCCGACCCGTTCCAGCAGGGCGGCGGTCTGCCGGCGCAGGCTGTCATGGTCGTGCTGGCCGCCGAGCCGGAGCGCCTCGGCGATGATCGCGCCGACGCGCAGCCGCGGGTTCAGGCTCTCGCGCGGGTCCTGGAACACCACCTGCACCCGCCGCCGCTCGCGCCTGCGATCCCCCGCCGACAGGTCGCCGAGCGCGCGGCCGTCGAGCAGGATGCGGCCCTCGTACTGCAGCATGTGCAGGATGGCGCGGCCCAGCGTGGATTTGCCCGAACCGCTCTCGCCGACGATGCCCAGGCACTCGCCGCGCGCCAGCTCCAGGCTGACGGAGTCCAGCGACGGCGCCACCGTTGTCCTGCGGCCGCCGAGCAGGCCGCCGCGCGCGCCGTAGCGGATGGTGACCGACTGCAGCTGCAGCAGGGCACTCCCCGGCACCGGCGCTGCCGCGGGTTGCGAGGCGGCGATCGCGGCGGCCACCGGGATGTCCGCCAGCGGGAACAGGCAGGCCGCCTGCGTGCGTCCGTCGCCGACCGGGGGAGGATAGGCCCGCGTGCACACCTCCTGCCGCTGCGGACAGCGCGGCGCGAAGCGGCAACCGGCCGGGCGATGCCCGGGGTCCGGCATGGTGCCGCCGATGCCGCGCAGGGTCGCCTGGCCCAGGCGCGGCACCGCGGCCAGCAATGCATGGCTGTACGGGTGGCGCGGATGCGCGAAGAAGGCCGGCGCCTCGCCCCATTCGACGCTGCGTCCGGCATACAGCACGCACAGACGCTGCGCGTGCTTTTCCACCAGCGAGAGGTCGTGGGTGATGAACAGCAGCCCCATGCGGTGGTCGCGCTGCAGCCGGGCCAGCAGGTCGAGGATCTGGCGCGCCACCAGCGGATCGAGGCCGGTGGTCGGCTCGTCGGCGATCAGCAGCTTCGGGTTGCAGGCGAGGGCGGCGGCGATCATCACCCGCTGCCGCTGGCCGCCGGAGAACTGGTGCGGGAACTCGTCGAGGCGTCGCGCCGGATCGGGAATGCCGACCTCGCCGAGCAGCTCGATCGCATGCCGGCGGGCAGCACGCGCGGAGGCGCCGGTATGCAGCCGGTGGCCCTCGGCGACCTGCCGCCCGATGGTCATCGACGGGTTCAGCGCCGAGAGCGGGTTCTGGAACACCATGCCGACGCTGCCGCGGCGCGCGCGCATCTGCTGTTCGTCGAGTTTTACCAGGTCGTCTCCGTTGAAGAGCGCCTGGCCGGTGATGCGCGCCCCCGGCGGCAGCAGCCGCATCACCGCGAGTGCGGCGATGGTCTTGCCCGAGCCGCTCTCGCCGACCAGCGCGGTCATCTCGCCCTCGCGCACCTCGAGGTCGAGATCCTCCAGCACCGGTGCGACATTCGACGCAAGGCGGGGCCCGTCGCGGCTGGCCAGCTCGACGCCGAGATGCCGCAGCGACAGCACTGTTCCAGGTCCCGTCATCGCGTGCCTCCGCGTGCCAGCAGGCCCTGGCCGATCAGCGAAGTCGCCAGCATCGCCGAAAAAATCATCAGGCCGGGCGGCACGATCAGCCACCAGGCATCGAGCGCCACCAGGTCTAGGCCTTCCTGCAGCAGGCCGCCCCAGCTGGTATGCGGCGGCTGCACGCCCAGGCCGAGGAACGACAGTGCGGAGAGCGCGAAGATCATGTCGCCGACCAGGAAGGTGAAGTTGACCACCAGCACCGGCGCCATCACCCGCAGCAGGTGGGTGCCGGCGATATGCGCCAGGCCGCCGCCGAGCTGGCGCGAAGCGTGCACGAAGTCGCGGTCGCGCTGCGCCAGGGTCTCGTTGCGCACCAGGCGCGCCAGCGACGGCCACGAGATCAGGCCGAGCAGCAGGATCAGGCTGCCGGTGGTGAGCGGCACGATGGCGCCGAAGAAGATCAGCACCACCAGCCCCGGCAGCGCCAGCACCGCATCGAGCAGCCGCATCAGTGCCTGGTCGAGCAGGCGCGGGCCGAGCCCGGAGGCCAGGCCGTACAGCGTGCCGACAAGGAAGGCGACCAGGGTGGCGGGGAGTGCGACGTAGAGCGTCGAGCGGCCGGCCACCAGCAGGCGGGCAAAGGCGTTGCGGCCGAGATCGTCGGTGCCGAAGGGGTAGGTGGCACTTGGAGCGGCCAGCACGCTGGCGGTGTGCAGCGCGAACGGGTCGCGGCCGTACAGCACCGGACCGATCGCCGAGGCCAGCAGGATCACCGCCGCCAGCGCCAGCCCGGCATTGAGCGTGGCATTGCTGCCGTCCAGCCGCAGCAGCCGCGCCAGGATCGACGACGCGCCGAGGCGCACCGGGACCGATGGTTGGGTGGCGTCAAGCCCAGGGACCTCAAGCATAGCCTGTCCTCGGATCGAGCAGCGTGTTGGCGATGTCTGCGAGCAGGTTGCCCAGCACGGTCAGGATGCCGATCACCAGCACGATGCCGATGAGCACCGGGTAGTCCTGCGCCAGCGCCGAACGCCAGAGCAGCCAGCCCAGGCCCGGATAGGAGAACACCGTCTCCACCACCACGCCGCCGGCGAAGATCGAGGGCAGGGAAAGCCCGAGCACGGTGACCAGCGGGCGCATCGCGTTGCGGATGACGTGGTGCACCAGGATACGCGACGGCGACGCGCCTCGGGCGGCGGCCGAGCGTACATAGTCGCGGCCGAGCTCCTCGTGCACCGACTGCGCGAAGTAGCGCGACAGCACCGGGACCGTCAGCAGGACGATGGTGACGGCCGGCAGCGCCATGTGCAGTGCGTTCGACGCGACGGTCTGGTGCGCGAGGCGAAGGTTCTCCAGGCCGCCTGCGGGAAACCAGCCGAGCTGCATCGAGAAGAACAGGATCAGCAGGGTGCCGCTGAAGAACGACGGCATCGCGTACAGCGCCAGCTCCAGGCCGCCGATGACCCGGCCCGGCGTTCGGTCATAGTACACGCCATGCGCCAGCCCGAGTGCCAAGGCGATCAGCAGGCTGCCGACCAGGGACACGACCTGCAGCGAGAGCGTGTTGAGCTCGTAGCTGACGATCAGGCTGCCGACCGGGCGTTCCACCGCATAGGACGTGCCCAGCTGGCCATGCGCGAGGTCGATCCACCAGCGGAAATATTGCTGCCAGAACGGCAGGTCGAGACCGAGCGCGTGGTTGAGCTCGCGGATCGAGGCGGGCGAGGCCTTGGGGCCGAGGATCTGGTACACTGGGCTGCCAGGGGCGATGTGCACCAGCACGAAGGTCAGCGTGATCAGGATGGCGAGCGACAGCGCGGCGCTGCCCAGCTTGCGGCCGATGCCCCAGACTATGCGGGTCATTGGATGCGCATCATCGATGTTTCACCGGGCTGCACGCTCCGCATTGCATGCCATGTCGCCGGACAGAGACAGCAATTCCGGCGACCACGAGCCGAGCGGGCTCTCCATCTCGCGCAGGCCGTGCACCTCCGGGCGCGCCAGCAGCGAGATCGCGCCGTCCGGCAGGAAGATCACCGGCTGCTGGCCGGCGGTGTAGTCCTGCGCCGCCTGCAAGGCCTGGGCCCCGGCGTCGCTCACCACGGCGCGGTTCAGCGCATCCATCTTCGCATCCTCGTAGTGTCCGTAGTTCGAGGCGCCGTCGGCGGAGAAGAATTGCTGGCCGTCCGGGTACCCCTCGATGGTCTGGCCGATCATGTTGCCCTCCCAGTCATGGCCGTTGCCCCTCATCGTCGCGATCAGGTCGTTGAATTCAAGTCCGTGCAGGTCGACGGCAATACCGACCGCGGCGAGGTTGCGCTGCGCCACCTGCAGCTCGACCAGGCGGTCGACGACGCCCGCCGAAACGCCGATCGAGAAGCGCAGCGCCCGGCCGTTCCTGGTGCGTATGCCGTCCGGTCCCGGTCGCCAGCCGGCCTCGTCGAGCAGGGCGCGGGCCTGTGCGGGATCATGCCGCAGCGACGGATAGCCCTCGCGTGCAGCCTGTGAGACGAAGCCGGTCATCGCCGGCGGCACCGGCCCATGCACCTCGCCGGCCTGCCCGTGCCAGGCGAGCGCGATCATCTCGGCCTGGTCGATGGCAAGCGCGATCGCCCGGCGCACCCGCACGTCGCGCAGGGAGGGCGCGGTCGCGCTGTGCATGTTCAGGTAGAGCACCATGTAGCCGAACGGGCCGTCGAGCCTCGTCGTGGCAAAGCCGGGCAGCGCGCGGGCGAGGTCCCAGAGCCGGAACGGGATGTCGGCGGCATCGATCTCGCCGGCACGCAGTGCCTGCAGCGGCGAGCCTCCCTCGAGGAAATCCACCACCAGCCTGTGTATCGCAGGCTTCGTGCCGCCATAGAGCGGGTTGCGCACCAGCGTCAGATGCCGGCCGACGACGAAATCGTCGAGCATGAACGGGCCGTCCGAGACCCGGAACAGGTCGGGATCGGTCTGCCGCATGCGCATCTGCTCCAGCGTCATGCCACGATAGACATGCTCCGGCAGCACCATGATGGAGAGCCCGGTGCGCAGGAACCAGTCCGGGTTGACGCTGCGGTCGAGCGTCAGCGTGACGTCGTGGCGGCTGTCGCTGCGGACGTCGGCGATGAAGTCGGGGATGCCGCCGATGCCGTAGCTGACATAGGCCGGCCCGAGCCGGCGGATCGTTTCGAAGGTGAACAGCACGTCGCTCGCGGTCACCGGCACGCCGTCCGACCAGTGCCAGGGCTTGATGGTGAAATGCCAGGTGCGGCCGCCATCCGAGGTCGTCACCGCCGAGGCCAGGCTCGCTCCGGGATCGTAGTTCACGTGGCGGTCGAGCCAGACCAGCGGCCGGTAGATCTGCTGCATGATCTGCAGGTTGTAGGTGAGGCTGGTGAGCAGCGGGTTCAGGGAATTCACCGCCTGCGGATCGGCCTGGCCGAGCCCCGAGGGCAGCACCACGGTGCCGCAGGTCGGCGCCGGGGCGGCGGCGGCGCAGATGATCGCCGCCGCCAGCATCGCGCCGGTCGTGTGCGCGTTCGTGACGCTCAACGCGCGCTCGTCCCGGCGGAAGCGGTCTGCGCCGGGCACGCCATGTCGCCCGACAGGCTCAGCAACTCCGGCGACCAGGTGCCGGTCGGGCTGGCCATGTCGCGCAGCCCGTGCAGCTCCGGCCGTGCCAGCAGCGAGATCGCGCCGGTCGGCAGGAAGATGAAGGGCTGCTGCTCGGCGGCGTAATCCTGCGCCTCGTCGAGCGCCTGGCTTCCGGCGGTGGTCGCCACGGCGGCGTTCAGCGCGTCCATCTTCTTGTCCTCGAAATGGCCGAAATTCTGCGCGCCGTCCGAGGAGAAGAATTCCTGGCTGTCCGGAAACGCCTCGACGGTCCAGGCGATAACGATGCTGTTCCAGTCATGGCCGTTGCCCTGCAACGTTGCAATCAGCTCGCTGAACTCGACGCCGCGTATGTCGATGCCGATGCCGACCGCAGCGAGGTTGCGTTGCGCTGCCTGCAAAACGATGAAGCGGTCGATGGCGCCTGACGACACCTCGACCTCGAACTGCAGTCGCTGGCCGTCCTTGACGCGTGTGCCGTCGGGGCCGGGATGCCAGCCGGCTGCATCGAGCAGTGCCCGCGCGCGCGCCGGCGAGAACTGCATGGACGGATAGCCTGCGCGCGCCTCGGGCGACAGGAACCTGGTGATCGCCGGAGGCACCGAACCGTGGACCGGCTTCGCCTGCCCGTGATACGCAAGCGAGATGATCTCGTTCTGGTCGAGAGCGAGTGCGATCGCCTGCCGCACCCGCAGGTCGCGCAGGAACGGAGCATTCCGGCTGCGGAAATTCATGATCATCGACAGGTAGCCGAACGGGCCGTCGAGCTTGATCGTGCGCAGGTTCGGCAGCGCGGTGGCGAGATCCCAGAGTTCGAACGGGATGCTGGCCGCATCGATCTCGCCGGAGCGGAGCGCCTGCAGCGCGTTGCCGCCTTCGAGAAAGTCCAAAACCAGCCGGCGTATCCTGGGCTGAATGCCCCCGTAGCGCGGGTTCGGCACCAGGACGATGTGCCGCCCGACGGCGTAGTCGGCGAGCACGAATGGTCCGTCCGACACCTTGAACAAGGTGGGGTCGGTTTGCCGCATGCGCATCTCGCGCAGGCTCAGGCTACGATAGACGTGCTCGGGCAGCACCTTCACGCTGTTGCCCAGGCCGAGCCGGAGGAACCAGTCCGGATTGACCGGATGGTTGAGGGTCATGGTGACGTCGTGCGGACCGGTCGCGCGCACGCTCTGGATGAAATCCGGGACACCGCCGATGCCGGAGAGGACGTAGGAAGGACCGAGCCGGCGCATCAGCTCGAAGGTGAACACGACGTCGGCGGGGGTGACCGGCACGCCGTCCGACCACTGCCAGGGCTTGATGGTGAAACGCCAAGTGTGGCCGCCGTCCGGGGTCACCGCCGCCGAGGCGAGGCTGAGCGCCGGGTCATAGTCCAGATGCCGGTCCAGCCAGATCAGCGGGCGGTAGATCTGGTAGATGACCTCCTGGTTGTAGATCGAGTTGGTCAGCAGCGGGTTCAGCGACGTCACCGCGGATGGCGCGCCTTGGCCAAGCCCGATCGGCAGCACCACCGTGCCGCAGGTCTGTACTGGAGCGGCGGCGGCGCACAAGAGCGCGCAGGTCAGCAGCGCGCCGATCCTGCGCGGGTTCGGAATGCTCAAGGCGCGAGCCGCGCGGCGGCGGCTGCAACCTGGGAGGTACACGCCATGTTACCTGACAGGGTCAGCAACTCCGGCGACCAGGCGCCATTCGGGCTGATCATGTCGGCGAGGCCGTGCAGGTCCGGGCGCGAGAGCACCGACACCTGGCCACTCGGCAGGAAGATGAACGGCTGCTGTTCGGCGGCGAAATCCTGCGCCGCGTCCAGCGCCTGGTGTCCTGCCGCTACCACCACGGCCTGGTTCAGGGCATCCATCTTCCTGTCTTCGTAATGACCGAAGTTCTGTGCCCCGTTCGAGGAGAAGAATTCCTGGCTGTCCGGATACCCGTTGACGCTCCAGCCGATGACGCCGGTGTTCCAGTCATGGCCGTTGCCCATCATCGTCGCGATCATCTCGTTGAACTCGACGGCGCGGATGTTCATCTCGATGCCGACGGCGGCGAGGTTGCGCTGGACGATCTGGAGATAGATCAGCGCGCTGGCCGTTCCCGAGGTTGCCTCGTCCTCGAACTGCAGCCGCCTGCCGTCCTTGACGCGGATGCCGTCCGGCCCCGGATGCCAGCCGGCGGCGTCGAGCAGCGCCCGCGCCCGCTCCGGCGCGTACTGCAGCGCGGGATAGCCGTCCCTGGCGCGGGGCGACAGGAAGCCGGTCATCGCCGGGGGCACCGGCCCGTGGATCGGCGTCGACTGGCCGTGATAGACGAGCGATCTGATCTCCTGCTGGTCGATGGCCAGCGCCATCGCCTGCCGCACCCGCACGTCGCGCAGAAACGGCGCGCTGCGGCTGCGGAAATTCAGGATCATCGCGTCATAGCCGAACGAACCGCCGAGCCTGGTCGTGCGCAGGTTCGGCAGCGCGGTGGCGAGATCCCAGAGCGGGAACGGAATGTTCGCAGCGTCGATCTCGCCGGAACGCAGCGCCTGCAGCGGATCGCCGCCCTCGAGGAAATCGATCACCAGGCGCTTCAGCGTCGGCCTGCTGCCGCCGTAGAGCGGGTTCGGCACCAGCGTGATGTATCGCCCGACCGCGAACGCGTCGATCAGGAACGGGCCGTCGGACACCCGGAACAGGCTGGGGTCGGTCTGGCGCATGCGCATGTCGCGCAGGCTCAGGTCGCGATACACATGCTCGGGCAGCACGGGAATGCCGGCGAGGCCGAGCCGCAGGAACCAGTCGGGATTGACCGCGCGGTTGAGCGTCAGGATGACCTCGTGCGCCCCGGTCGCGCGCACGTCCTGGAAGTAGTCCGGAACGCCGCCGATGCCGGAGTGGACGTAGGCCGGCCCGAGGCGCCGGATCAGGCCGAGGGTGAACACGAGGTCGGCCGGGGTGAGCGGCACGCCGTCCGACCACAGCCAGGGCTTGATGGTGAAGCGCCAGCTATGCCCGCCATCCGGGGTCACCACCGCCGCGGCGAGGCTGCGGGCCGGATCGTAGTCCAGATGCCGGTCCAGCGAGATTAGCGGGCGGTAGATCTGGCCGAACACCTCGGAATTGTATTCCGAATTGGACAGCAGCGGGTTCAGCGAGGTCACGGCGGCCGGCGCCGTCACGCCCAGGCCGGGCGGCAGCACCACGGTGCCGCAGGCGGAGGGTGCGGCATGCCCCGCGACCGGGACCGAAAGGGCAAGCAGCACGCCCAGAAATCGAGACAGCGTCTTCACGCTCTCGCGTTTAGGGCGGCGCTCCTGTCATGTCCAGGGCGCAACGCACCTCTGCTTGTAACGCAGGTAGCACGATCTCGCGGAACCACGGGTTACGGCTTTCCCACACGCCGGTGCGCCAGGAGGGATGCGGCAGCGGGAAGGTGCGTGGCAGGTAGTGTCGAAAATTCTCCACCCGCGCGGTCATCGCACCTGGGCCGAGCACGTGGTTCTGTGCGTAGGTGCCGATCAGCAGCGTGAGCCGGATGTCGGGCATCAGGCGCAGCACCCGGTCGCGCCACAGCGGCGCGCATTCCGGTCGCGGCGGGCGGTCGCCGCCCTGTGGCAGCCGGCCCGGGTAGCACAGCCCCATCGGCAGGATGGCGACCCGGCTGGTGTCGTAGAAGATCTCGCGGCCGATGCCGAGCCAGCCGCGCAGGCGCTCGCCGGACTGGTCCCAGAACGAGATGCCCTTTTCATGCACCTTGGTGCCGGGCGCCTGGCTGGCGATCAGCAGGCGGGCGGTGGGCGAGACATGCAGGATCGGGCGCGGGCCGAGCGGCAAGTGGGCGGCGCAGTGCCGGCACGCCCGCACCTCGGCGACCAGGCGGTCGAGTTTGCCGGCGTCGCTCACGCGGAACGGCGAGATTGCGCGCGTGGCGCCCGAACTGATGAACGCACTATCCCGCGCCGCGGCCGACGCGGTAACATCCGGTTCAGGAGGGTCCTGTTGGTAGTGTCAGTCCCGAAGTGTTCGAGGCCTTCCGGTCGATCAACGTCCCGGAGGACAAGGCGATGCGCGCCGCCACCGCGCTGAGCGAGCGCGACACGGACGTCGTCGACATCAAGCGCGACGTCGCGGTTCTGAAATGGATGGTGGGCAGTCTCTACCCGCTGATCGTCGCGATCTTGCTCAAGCTCTTTCTGCACTGATCTACACACTAGATGATGCCCGCGCTTAGAGACCGTTCGAGAATGGGCTCCGGCTCTGTCAGAGGCGCCCCAAGGCGCCGCCCGGCGTGACTTTTCGAGCACCGAAGCGGAGCGGCCTCCTGGCCGTGAGCATCGGAGCGCCGAAAAGGCGCGTCGGATGACCGCCGTAGCGCAGTCTCGGACGGTCTCTCAGGGTTCGTTGGTTTGGCTTTCTTGCACGCCTAGCGTGAACACCACGATGCGCTGGCCGCCATGCGCGAAGCTCAGCGAACAGGGCACCAGGGTGCCGCGCACCATCTCCTGGGTCGCCTGGGTCAGCGAGAATTCTGCCTGCACCGGCTGGTAGCGGCCATCGGTCGAGGCCGGGATGTCCAGCCCGTTGAACTGGCCGTTCGGGAACTGCCGCAGGCTGCCGTTGAGCAGCGCCATGTGGCCGCTGCCGGGGCAGGCCGCGTTGATCAGCCGGTCGGGCAGGCTGCCCTGGTTGGTGATCGTGGTCGAGAGCTGGGCCGCGTGGTCCTGGTCGTCGCCGTCGCCGCGCGAGGGGCCGATCTGTAGCGGGCCGGCGACCTGGGTCATCGCCTGACCCGGGACCGCGACCGCGAGGACGGGCACGGCGAGTGCCAGAGTTCTAGCCAAGCTCATAATCGACCTCCGGGTGATAGACCGCCTGCTCGCGGCCGAGCAGCGACGAGAACAGCGTGAAGTGCGTGATCGCAACGCTTTCCGAGCGCAGCAAGTTGTGCGCCTGGATCCAGCGCGCAACGGCGGGCTCGGCCGCCGCATCGACCCGGGCCAGTGACACGTGCGGCTGGAACCGCCTGCGCTCCGGCGGCAGGCCGATGCGGGCAAGTGCGGTCTCGATCTTGGCCTGCAGGCGCTCGAGCGGCTCGCTCCGCTCAACGCCCGCCCAGAGCGATACCACCTTGCCTGATCTGCCGAACATGCCGGTGCCGCTCAGCGCCAGCGCGAACCGCCGCCCGCGGAGTGCTGCGAGCGCATGGTCGATCTCCTCGGCCACCACCCGGTCGGCCTCGCCGATGAAACGCAGCGTCAGATGCAGGTTCGCGGGCGGGATCCAGCGCGCCCCGGCGAGGCTGCCGGCCAGCGCCGTGAGCCGCTCGCGCAGCGCATCGGGCAGGTCGAGGGCCACGAACAGCCTCACCTGTGCCGTGCCTCGCCGATCAGCGCGCGCACCTGCGGCATCAGCCTCGCCACGATGACGCGCACGCCCGCTGCGTTGGGGTGGATGTGGTCGCCCTGCTCGAAATCCTCGTGGGTGGCGACACCCTGCAGGAAGAACGGGTCGTACAGCAGGCCGGGTCGGTGCGAGAGCCGCTCGAAGGCGGCGGCGAAGGCGCGCGCATAATCCTGGCCCATGTTCGGCGGCGCCATCATGCCGGACAGCAGCACCGGGATGTGCCGGGTCTGCAGCCGGTCCAGGATGGCCGCGATGTTGCGCTCCATCTGCGCGGGCGGCTGGCCGCGCAGGCCGTCATTGCCGCCGAGCTCGACGATCGCGGCATCCGGATTGTCGCCGAGCGCCCAGTCGAGGCGGGCGACCGCCCCGGTCGAGGTGTCGCCGGAGACGCCGCCATCGAGCACGTGCGCATCGAGCCCGGCTTTGTCGATCGCCTGCTGCAGAACGCTGGTAAAGGCCTGCTCGTGCTCCAGCCCGTAGCCGGCGGTGAGGCTGTCACCCAGTGCCAGAAGCTGCACCGGTGCTGCCTGTGCCGAGGCCGCCGCCGGGGCCCACAGGCAAACCAGAACCAGGCAAACCAGGCCGGCGGCGTGCGTTGTCGTCCACCATGCAGCCAGGCGGAGATCACGTGGACGGATCGGCAGCTCTGCCTCCTCGGGACAAGGACTCGCATGCCATGCTGCAGGCGCGCGACCTCTGGCTGACGGTGCC
The DNA here is from genome assembly GCF_965277665.1 of Lichenicoccus sp. Taxonomy (GTDB): domain Bacteria; phylum Pseudomonadota; class Alphaproteobacteria; order Acetobacterales; family Acetobacteraceae; genus Lichenicoccus. Next base: position 1,853,374 of record NZ_OZ255835.1, on the reverse strand, counting down.
CGCGCGTCCCGGGGCGGTCAACTCGCGCGGCACGTCCTTGGATATCGTGCGCGGCGCCTCGCTGGATCTCGCCGCCGGGGTCTCGCTCGGCATCGTCGGGCCGTCCGGTTCGGGCAAGACCAGCCTGCTGATGCTGCTGGCCGGGCTGGAACCGCCCTCGCGCGGCAGCGTGCGCATCGACGGCACCGACCTCGCCTCCCTTACCGAGGACCAGCGCGCGCAGTTCCGCGGCCGCTGCATCGGCATCGTGTTCCAGTCCTTCCACCTGATCCCGACCATGACCACGCTGGAGAACGTCGCCATCCCGCTGGAACTCACCGGCCGCGCCGATGCCGGCTGGATCGCGGCGGACGCCCTCGACCAGGTCGGCCTGTCGCACCGCCTCGACCACCGCCCGGGCCAGCTCTCCGGCGGCGAGCAGCAGCGCGTGGCGCTGGCGCGTGCCTTCGCGCCGGGGCCGCGCCTGCTGCTGGCCGACGAGCCGACCGGCAATCTCGACCTCGCCACCGGCGGCCGCGTCGCCGACCTGATGTTCGCCCTGCAGCGCGAGCACGGCACCACCCTGATCCTGATCACCCACGAGCCGGCCCTGGCCGCGCGCTGCGACCGGGTGCTGTCGGTGAGCGACGGCCAGCTGTCGGAGCCGCATCTGTCCGGCTCAGGCCGCTAGCGTGTCCCGCAGGACTGGTCCTCGACGTCCCGGCTGGCGGCTGGCGCTCGCGATCGCGCTGCGCGACATGCGCGGCACCCTGTCGGGCATGCGCGTCGTGCTGGCCTGCCTCGCCCTCGGGGTTGCCGCGATCGGCACCGTCGGCGGCCTGCGCGCGGCGATCCAGGGCGGCGTCGCCGCGCAACGGCGCGCCATCCTCGGCGGCGACCTCAGCCTGGACAGCCCGGACCCGCTGCCGGGTGGTCTCGAACCTTATCTGCAATCGCGCCACCTGCGCCTGTCGGAGACGGTCAGGCTGCGCTCGATGCTGTACGGGCCGCAGGGCCGCCGCATGCTGGTCGAGGTCGATGCGGTCGATGCGGCCTATCCGCTGGTCGGCGCGGTGACGCTCGATCCAGCCGGGGCCCTCCCGCGCGCCCTGCAGGACGGCCTACTGGTCGAGCCGCTGATCGAGGACCGGCTCGCCGTGCGCCCCGGCGACACGCTGCGGCTCGGCACCCTGACCCTGAGGCTGGCAGCCGGCCTCGCGCACACGCCGGACGGCGCCGGCAGCGCGTCGCTCGCCCCCGAGGTCATGCTGTCACGCGCCCGGCTCGACGCCGCCGGCCTGATCGCGCCCGGCGCCCTGGTCACCTACACGCTGCGCATCGCGCTGCCGGATGACCGGGCGCCCGGCCGAGTTCGCCGGGTGCAGGCGCTGGCGCACGACATCGCGCAGCGCTACCCGGACCAGCCGCTGCGCATACGCGACGTGCAGGATGCCGCCCCGGCGCTGACCCAGGTGGTGGCGCAGGTCTCGCAGTTCATGACGCTGATCGGACTGGCCTCGCTGCTGCTGGGCGGCCTCGGTGTTGCGTCCGGCGTGTCGGCTTGGCTGCAGGCGCGCACCGAGACGCTGGCGGTGCTGCGCTGCCTCGGCGCCGCGTCGGCCACCGTCGCCTGGATCGTCTCGCTGCAGCTCGGGCTGCTGTGCGGCGCCGGTGTGCTGGCCGGTGTGCTGGCCGGGCTGGTGGTGCCTGTGTTGGCGATCCGCGCGCTTGCCGGGCTGCTGCCGGTGGCACCGGACGGCAGCGTCCATCCCGGTCCGCTGCTGCTCGCCGCCGGCTTCGGGCTGCTGGTGGCGGTGCTGTTCACGCTGCCGCCGCTGCTGCGTGCCGTGCGGGTCTCGCCGGTCGCGCTGTTCCGCGACGATCCGGCCGAGCGCAGAGGCGGCGGCTGGCGGCTGCGGGGGATGCTGGCCGGGCTGGTCTGCGTGCTGGTGCTGCTGGCGACGCTGACCTCGCCGTCGCCGTGGCTGGCACTCGGCTTCTGTGCCGCCGCCGGCTGCATCCTGCTGCTGTTCCGCCTCGCCGGACTGCTGCTGCGCCTGGGCGCCGGCGCGGCCGGGCGGACCGGGATGCGCCCCGCCTGGCTCGGGCTGGGATTGCGCGCCCTGCACCGGCCCGGCTCGCCCGCCTCGGCGATGCTGCTGGCGCTCGGCGCCGGGCTCTCCACCCTGGCCGGGATCGCCCTGATCGAGGGCAACATCCGGAGCGCGGTGCTGGGCCAGCTGCCCGCCGACGCCCCCTCGTTCTACTTCATCGACATCCAGCCCGACGAGGCCGCCCGGTTCGATGCGGTGCTGCACGCGCTGCCGCAGGCCGGCGCGGTGCACCAGTTGCCGAGCCTGCGCGCGCGCGTGGTCGCGGTGGACGGGGTGCCGGTGGGACAGGTGCATGCGACGCCGCAGACACGCTGGGCGCTGCGCGGCGACCACGGGCTGAGCCTGTCGGCCGCGCCGCCGCCCGGCACCCATGTGGCAGCCGGCGCCTGGTGGCCGCACGACTATGCCGGGCCGCCGCTGCTGTCGTTCGACACCAACCTGGCGCGCGGCTGGGGGGTGCATGTCGGCTCGACGATGACGCTGAACGTGCTGGGGCGCGACGTCGCACTCCGCGTCGCCAGCCTGCGCGACATCGCCTGGCGCTCGCTGCAGCTGAACTTCGCCTTCATCGCCTCGCCGGGCCTGCTGTCGAAGGCGCCGCACACGCTGGTCGCCACCGTCGGCTCCAGCGGCCGTCCCGCCGACGATGCCGCGATCCTGCAGGCGGTGACCGACGCGCTGCCCAATGTCACCGGCATCCGGGTCGCCGACGTACTCGGCGAGATCGGCCGGCTGGTGCGCCGGCTGGCACTGGCGCTGCAGGCGATGGGGGTGCTGGCGCTGCTCTCGGGCGGCCTGGTGCTGGCGGCGACGCTGGCGTCGGGTCAGGCGGCGCGGCGTCGGGAGGCGGCGATCCTGCGCAGCCTGGGCGCCACCGGCCGCCAGCTGCGCGCGGCCTGGCTGGTCGAGTTCGGCGTGCTGGGCGCGGTGGCCGGGCTGGTCGCAGCCGGGGTGGGGGCGATCCTGAGCTGGCTGGTGCTGCACTATGTGCTGCAGGCGCCGTGGCGGCTGCTGCCCGGAACGCTGGCGGTAACCATCGCCGGCGCCATCCTGCTGATGCTGCTCGCCGGCCTGATCGCAACCCGGCAGGCGCTGCGCGCGAGCCCGGCGGAGCTGCTGCGGGAGAGCTAGAACAGGCTCAAAACCTGGATGGATGCGTCTTAATGCGAAATAAAGCGGCCGGGCGGACCGGCTGCTCCGGTTCCGCTTGACCTTGCAGTCGGTTCCACCAAGATATCCCCTGCGGTTCGGATCGACCGAACCAGAGGAACCGTACTCACATGGCCTTCAGTCCCGATTTCCGAAGCACCTCCCGCGCCACGGGCGTGGGTGCCCAGGCCGGGGTCATCGATGCCGGCCTGCGCGCCTACATGCTGCGCGTCTATAACTGGATGACCTCGGGTCTCCTGCTCACCGGCATCGTCTCATTCGGGGTGGCGCATTCGTCGCTCGCCAGCCTGTTCTGGAGCCGGGTCGAACTGGCGGACGGGCGGATCTTCCCGCATCCGACCGGTCTCGGCATGCTGTCGATCTTCGCGCCGCTCGCCTTCGTGCTGGTGCTGAGCTTCGGCGTGAATCGGCTGTCCCGCCAGGCGGTGCAGACGCTGTTCTGGCTGTTCTGCGCCGCGATGGGCCTCAGCCTGACCAGCGTGTTCTTCATCTACACCGAGACCTCGGTGGTGCGGGTGTTCTTCATCACCGCGGCGACCTTCGGCGCGATGAGCCTCTGGGGCTACACGACAAAGACCGACCTCACCAAGTTCGGCTCGTTCCTGATCATGGGCGTGGTCGGGCTGCTGATCGCGATGGTCGTGAACATGTTCCTGCACAGCTCCGCGCTGCAGTTGCTGTTCAGCGTGGTCGGCGTGTTCGTCTTCACCGGGCTCACCGCCTACGACACCCAGCGCATCAAGCTGAGCTACGCGCAGTTCGCGGCCTACGAAGGCGTCGAGGGTGCGGCCAAGCGCAGCGTCTATGATGCGCTGAACCTGTATCTGAACTTCATCAACCTGTTTCAGTTCCTGCTGCAGCTCACCGGCACGCGCAGCTCGAACAGCTGAACCGGCCGGTTCCGGTTCCAGGGCGGCTCCCTCACCGGGGAGCCGCCTTTTTCATGCGATCCGCCTCAGAGCCTGTTTGCAAACGCCTGATGCTGGATGAGAGCGGCTCGCAGAGCAGCCCTAGCTGCTCTGCCTCACTCTCAAGGAGAGCATGATGCATGCATCATGCTCGGGCCGTGCCCGGCGTGGCTTTCCGAGCACCGGAGCGGAGCGGCCTTGATGGCCGTGAGCACCGGAGCGGAGGAAAGGCGCGCCGGATCGCCAGCAGCAGGCGTTTGCAAACAGGCTCTCAGACCACCGGGTGCTTGGTCTGGTCCAGGTGGCCGGTGAACTGGTCGCCCAGGTCAAGATGGCCCTGCACCAGTTCGCGCGGCGTCAAGGCCAGCCACTGGTTCAGCGAGATGTCGGCAAAAGTCGGGCTGCGGAACATCTCCAGGAAGCGCAGCGTGCTGCTGCCGATATTCTCGATATAGTGGCCCATCGCGAACGGCACGTAGCCGACGTCGCCGGCGCGAAAGTCGAAGGTGCGCGCATTGCCGCCCGAGGCGAACACGCCCATCCGGCCTTCACCCGCGAGGTAATACTGCCATTCCGCCGCGTTCGGGTGCCAGTGCAGCTCGCGCATGCCGCCCGGCTCGACCTCGACCAGCGCCGCCGAGATGGTCTTCGACGCCTTGAAGTTGGTGGAGTCGACGATCCGGACCTGGCCGTGCGGCAGCTTCTGCGGCGCCTGCTGCAGCAGCCGGTAGCTGAAGCTCTCGGGCACGCGGCCGTTACCTTCGATGCGGTCGGCATCCAGCGCGCCCGGTACCGGCAGCGCGAAGATGTAGCGCCGCTCCTCGGGCGGCGTGTTGCCGAACATCGACGCGGGCTGCCCGAAATTCTTGCCCAGCACCTCCGGCGGGATGTGCCTGAACCAGTCGTTGAGCAGGAAGGTGCTCTCCTCGTTGAAGCTGCCGTCGTCGAACACCAGCAGGAACTCGCAGCCGTCGTCGTTCAGGCCCTGGATCGAGTGCGGCACGCCGGAGGGGAAGTACCAGAGGTCGCCCTCGTGCACGTCGTCGACGAAGTTGCGGCCATTCTGGTCGACCGCGGTGATGCGCGCACTGCCGTAGAGCATGTACGACCACTCGCCCTCCTTGTGCCAATGCAGCTCGCGGGTGCCCCCGGCCTTGAGCCGCATGTTGACGCCGGCGATCGTGGTCGAGACGCCGAGCTCGCGCTGGGTGATCTGCCGCGTCCAGCCGCCATCGGTCTGCCGCATATGGCTGTCGGCGAACGAGAAGCGCAGGTTCGGCAGCGTCCCCTGGTCGGTCAGCGGCGGATTGAGGATGTCGGGATTCTCGGCGTCGCGGACCGGATCGCGCGGTCCGGGATCGCTGGCGCCGACGCCCTGATGCGCCGGCTGTAGCACGCCCTGCGCGCGTGCGATTGCCGCAGCGGCGAGGCCGCCGGCGGCGCCGACGCTGCTGGAGAGGATGCTCCTGCGGGGGAACGGGTTCATGCGGTTGCCTCGATCACGTTGGTCGCAACCGAACGGATCGGGCGCCCGCTTGTTGCAGCGGCCGCGCACGTGGTCCGCACACGCTCTGGTTGACATGCCGCCGGATTGCCCGCAGGCAGGCGCCTCATCTCGCGGACACCGGAATGTTGAGCTTGGCCACCCGCTCATGCCTGCTGCTGGCGGTGCTCGCGATGTCGCCGGCGCCCGCGACCGCGGCGAGACCGGCCGGTTCTCCCCTGCACCAGTTCGGCGAGATCGCGCTGTCCCCGGACGGCGCCCGCCTGGCATCCCTCGAAGCCGACCTGCCCGTGAACGAGAGCCAGGATGTCGCGATATCGGTGCTCATCCGCCGGGTCGCCGGGGGCCACTCGCCGGTCTTGGTGCGGCTGCCGTGCGCAGGGCCCGACTGCATTCCGTCCAGCCTGGCCTGGGCCCCCGATGGTCAACGCCTGGCCTTCGTGCTGCAGCCCCCGCACGGTGGCGCGCGCGCGGTCTATGCCGTGCAGGCCAACGGCACCGGCCTCACCCGGCTGCTCAGCTTCAAGGGCACCCTGCAGGATCTGCGCTACGGGCCCGGGGGCGCCCTCGCCGTGCTCGCCACCGCCAATGCGCACAAGGAGCCCGGGGCCACCCAGGCGGCGGCGAGGCTGGCGGGAGAGATCGGTGCCAGCGAGGACGAGCAGCGCATCGCGACCATCACGGGCGGCTCGCTGCACTGGCAGTCGCCCGCCAGCCTCTATGTCTATCAGTACGACTGGCGCCCGGACCCGCAGAGCCCAAGCGCCCTCCGGTTCGTGGCGACCGCAGCACCCGGCAACGGCGACAACAACTGGTGGACCGCGCGGCTGTATGAGTTCGGCGACGCGCAGCCCCGCCTGCTCTATGCGCCGCCGCAGCGCCAGCAACTGGCGGACCCGGTGGTAGCACCCGACGGCAGCCGGGTTGCGTTCATCGGCGGCATCATGAGCGATTTCGGCTCGACCGGCGGCGATGCCTTCGAGCTGGCACTCGATCATCCGGCGCAACCCGACAACCTGACGCCAGGGCTTGCGGCCACCATCACCTCGCTGTCCTGGTCGTGCGGGCCGATGTCCGGTGCCAGGGGACTGACGGCCGGAGCGCTCGCCGGAGCCGCCACGCAGATGCTCGGTCTGAACGCGCACACCGCCCCGCAAATCCTGTGGTCGGGAGAGGCGGATCTGTCGCGCTCGCTGTACACCTCCGGCCTGAGCTGCAGCGGCGGCACCAGTGCCGCGATCCGCCAGACCTTCACCGAGCCGCCGGAGCTGCAGGCCGGTCCGGTCGGGCAGTGGCGCAGCCTGACGCACGAGAATGCCGGCCGGTCGGCACCGGCGCGCGTGCGGAGCATCGTCTGGAAGAGCGACAGGTTCGACGTGCAGGGCTGGCTGCTGTCGCCGCGCGATGCACCGGATGACGGCCCGAAAGGCCCGATGATCGTCAACGTGCATGGCGGACCGTCGGCTGCCTGGACGCCGTACTACCTGACGCCGCGCGGCGATGCGCTGTTCCTGCTGCGCGCCGGCTACCGGGTGTTCCTGCCCAACCCGCGCGGCAGCTTCGGCCAGAGCGAGGCGTTCGCGCAGGCCAATGTGCGCGATTTCGGGCATGGCGACCTGCGCGACATCATGGCCGGGATCGATGCGGTCGAACGCGCGGCGCCGGTCGACGACGCGCGGCTGGGCCTGACCGGCTACAGCTATGGCGGCTACATGACGATGTGGACGGTCACCCAGACCAACCGCTTCAAGGCCGCCGTCGCCGGTGCCGGGGTCTCGGACTGGCTGTCGTACTATGGCGAGAACGGCATCGACGAGTGGATGCTGCCGTTCTTCGGCGCCTCGGTCTATGCGGATCCGGCGATCTATGCGCGCTCCTCGCCGATCGCCTTCATCACCCAGGTGCGCACGCCGACACTCGAATATGCCGGCGACGCCGATATCGAATGTCCGTTGCCGCAGACACAGGAATTCTACCATGCGCTGCACACGCTCGGCGTGCCGACGCAGTTCGTGGTGTATGCGGGCCAGGGCCACGGCATGAAGGACCCGGCGAGCAGTGCGGACGCCAACCGCCGCACGCTGGCCTGGTTCGACCGCTACCTGAAGCCGGCTGGGCCGGGCGGCCAGTAGAGCCTGGTCGGCCGCAGCGTTAGTGCCTGGTGGGCCGCGGCGTTGCGGCGGGACGCATCAGACCGTCCCGGCTGCAAGCCGCGCGCAGGCAGCCTCGTAGATCGGCCAGTCGAGCCTGACCAGCGGCGCGATGGCTGCCCTTTCGCGAGCGGCCAGGGTGCTGGACGGGTGCCGGACAAACACGCTCGCAGGGTCGAGCACCATGTCCGAGAGCTTGTTGACGTGCGGCACCAGCCCCGGCGGCGGTGCATCGAGATGGCGCGACAGGACAAGCAGGCTGTCGCTCATGCGCTCCACGGTTCCGACGAAATCGATGCGGCCGAGCCCTGCAAGGGCACTGTCCAGCCAGCCCGCATCCGAGGGCATGGCATCCGAACTGCTCAGGTAGAGCCCGGTCAGCCTGCGTGCATAGACGTTGTCGATGAAGTCGCGCACCTCGGGCTCGGGGCTGCGAAGGAAGTCGAGGAGGCCGCGCGCGCGCGCGGCGATCATTCCCGCATGCGGCCGATTGTGCTCGATCTCTTCCGGCGTGATCGCCCGCCAATAGTCGTAGAGCGAGAGAATGCGCTGGTCCGGACGACGGAAGAATACGCACAGCTTGCGCTGCTGCCGGCTGCGCAGGAGGGCAGGGAGATCGTAATGGCCGTGCGTGAGGGCGTACTGGCGCCGAGGGTCCGGGATCGGCTGCAGGATATGGCCCGGTGCGCCCCGGTATGGATCGGGATCGATCGCACTCTCCGGATACAGGCTGGTCAGGTACGACACGACCGAACTGCCGGCGGTCTTCTCGATATGCATAAACGCCAGCGATGGCGGTATGCGACCAGACCCGGACATGGGGTTCAGGCACTTGGTCAGCCGGTGGCGGACATCCGTGACGGTTGCAAGCCCGCGCAGAAGCGGTGGGAGCGGCGTGCGCTCGCAGAAGGCGCGCCGGAAGCCGCGAACTTCATGAGCGTGCGGCCAGCGGCCCAGAGAGAGCCGAAGCACAGGAAGCTCGATCAGCCGGGAGACCAGATGCTGGGTGACTTGATGGAGCATCAGTTCGGCAATTTCCGCCACATGCCGTCACGCATGCAAGCAAAATGCCAGACATCGACCTAGTGTCCCGAACCAGAAGTTCGTAGGACTTCTGGTTCGGGACACTAGGCTTATCAACAAGATAGTGGCCTGCTCATCTCCGAAATTCGCGTGCGAATTTCGGAGGCAGGACACTAGCCCTGAATGGAGAGCCTCAGCGAAAGCTGAGTTGCGGATCGGCCGGCCGGTCGGTGGGCTGTGGGATGCGGCCGCCGGTGAGTGCGATCCGGCTGTCCGCCTCCGGCGTCCGCGTCACGTAGGGCACGTTCAGGCTGCTGGCCAGGAGCTGGTAGTAGCGGTCGCCGGTGAAATCAATCGGACCGTCCGGACGGCACTCCGCCACCGCGGACTGGAACGGCATCGTGCGGGCGGAGTAATCGTAGTACCGGTGGACGCAGGCATCGTCGGTCTCGTGAACCGGCCGCCCCGGCGCGGCACAGGCAGCGACAGTCGCCACCGCTGCAACGACCGGAATCTTCATCGTCCAGCGCATCTTTATCGTCCAGCGCATGTCGATCTCCTGAGATACACGCTCTTCAGATTGGTGGCGCCAACGCCGATACCAGGGAGGTTCGATCGCGCATGAGGTTCGCATTTCGGCAGGTGGACGTGTTCACCGAACAGCCGCTGCTCGGCAATCCGCTTGCCGTGGTGCACGACGCGGGCGAGCTGGACGCAACGACCATGCAGTCCTTCGCCAACTGGAGCAACCTGAGCGAGACCACGTTCCTGCTGCGTCCGACACATCCCGAGGCGGACTACCGGGTGCGTATCTTCACGCCCGATCGCGAGCTGCCGTTCGCGGGCCATCCGACCCTCGGTTCCTGCCACGCCTGGCTGCAGGCGGGTGGCGTCCCGCGCACGGACGTGGTGGTGCAGGAGTGCGACGCAGGCCTGGTGCGGATACGGCGCGACGCCGGCCGTCTCGCTTTCGCGGCACCGCCGTTGCTGCGAAGCGGCCCGGTCGCGTCCGACGTGCGAGGGCGCATCGTGCGCGGGCTCGGCATCCAGGCTGATGCGATCCTGCACGCGCAGTGGATCGACAACGGGCCGGGCTGGGTTGCGGTGATGCTTGCTACCCGGGCGGAAGTCCTGGCGCTGGAGCCGGACTACCCGGCATTGTCCGGACTGGAACTCGGCGTGGTGGCGCCGTGGGACCGCGAGATCGACGGCCCCGACGCCGCTTTCGAGGTGCGCGCGTTCGTTCCCTCCATGCAGCGCGAGGATCCCGTCACCGGCAGCCTGAATGCCGGCCTGGCGCAGTGGCTGATCGGCGCCGGGCTTGCACCGTCGCGTTATGTCGCACGACAGGGCACGGCGCTCGGCCGCCGCGGCGTCATCCATGTCGAACGCGATGGCGAGACCACCTGGGTCGGTGGCGCGACGGTCACCTGCGTGGCGGGCAGCGTCACCCTGTAGCGCGGTTTGACCGCCGGATTCCGCGTCGATAGCCTGATCCCGTCCGAACTCGACCGGGGAAGCGCCAGATAATGAAGAAGAGTTCGATCCTGCTGAGCGCCACGCTGCTGTGCTACGCTGCTCCGGCCGTCGCCGCACCCGCCGCCTGTCCGGCCTGGAATGCCTCGGTGCCCCCGGGTGCGAACATCACCGCCGCCTCCGCACCGTTCTTCATCGACACCTCCGGCCTCGACCTCAAGACCGCACCGCCGACGCGCGATCCCGCCAATCCGGACTATCCGCGTGCGAGCGCACTCGCCGACGGGGCGGTGCCGTCGCCTCGGGCAGATGGGAATTTCATCATCGGCCCGAGCCATCCGGCGGCCTCGGAGACCGCCGTACATCCCGGCGTGCCGCGGGGCCGCGTGCTGTCGTTCACGATGTCCTCGACCGACAGCGTGATCTACCGCCCCGGCATGGTACGCGACGATGCCGATGATTGCCTCAACGCCGCCATCTACGGCGCGCATATCGCGCCGGGTGACGCTTCCGACGTCATCGTCACCAGCAGCCATCCGGGGCAGTGGACGCGCAGCGTGGATGTCTATGTGCCGGCCGGGCACCTGCCGCGTGCGGCGCCGTTCATCGTGTTCGGCGATGGCGGTCCGGCCGGCTTCTTCAACGAGCGTCAGTTCTTCACCACGCTGGACAACCTGATCCACCGGCACCGCCTGCCGCCGATGCTCGCGATCGGCATCGGCGCTGGCGGCCAGGACGCGCAGGGCAGTGAACGCGGCCGCGAGTACGACGCGGTCAGCGGCACCTACGCCGAGTGGGTCGAGCGCGAGGTGCTGCCCCGCGTCGAGCATACCGCGCATGTGACGCTGACCCGTGACCCGGACGCCCGCGCCACCATGGGCATCAGCTCGAGCGGCGCCGCAGCCTTCACCATGGCCTGGTTCCATCCGGAGCTTTACCACCGCGTGCTGGCATACTCGCCAACCATGGTGAACCAGCAATGGCCGCACGACAGTGCGCTGCCCGGCGGCGCCTGGGAATATCACGACGACTGGGCCGGCCCGAGGCACGCCGCCCGCTCTGTCGAAGGCGTGCATCTCAAGGCGGCGGATGGCTCCCCCGGAGCGCCGTTGATTGCGAACGCGCCGCACAAGCCGATCCGCTACTGGTTCGAGACCGGCGACCGGGACCTGTTCTATCCGGCAGCACCACTGGCGGACGGCATGCACGACTGGGTGCTGGCGAACGAGCACATGGCGAAGGTGCTGGCCGCCGCGAACTACCGGTACCAGTTCGTGTTCGCTCGCGACGCGGTGCATGTCGACAAGCCGACGGTCGCGCAGACCCTGCCGGAGGCGCTCGAGTGGGTCTGGCAGGGTTACAAGAACTAGACCGGCGCGCCCCGATGATCACCCGCCGCGCGGCTCTGTATGGGCTTGGTGCCTCCGCTGTGGCGTTGCCGGCGAATGCCGCTGCGGCCGGCGCCCGGCAGCTGGCACCGGACTTCGCCGGCTTGAGCTATGAGAAGACCCAGCTCCGGGTTCCGTACTTCACCCCGGACAACTCCGCCCTCGTACGCCTGTATCGTCAGCTCGGTCCAGGCTCGCTGAGGATTGGGGCGAATGGCGTCGATACCTCGAGCTGGCGTGGCGCTGTTGCGGGGCTTGCTCCCATCGAGCCCGGACAGGTGGACGCGTTCGCCGCCTTCGTGCGCCGGACCGGCTGGAGCGTGATCTGGGGCGTGAACTTCGCGCGGAACACGCCCGGTGCGGCGGCGGAGGAAGCAGCCTACGTCGCGCGGCGCCTGGGACCATCACTGCAGGCGATCGAAATCGGCAACGAGCCTGACCTCTATGCCGGCAATGGTTTCAGATCGTCATCCTACCGATTCCAGGACTTCCTCGGCGAGTGGCGACGCTATGCGACCGCCATCAGGTCAGCCGTGCCGCACGTGCGCCTGAGCGGGCCTGCCGCCGCCCTGGACGCACAAAACTACACCCTGCCCTTCGTGCGTGAGGAGGGGCGTGCCGTCGATCTGGTCACGCAACACTACTACCGGGCGAATGGCCAAAGCCCCTCCTCAACTCTCGACCTCCTGCTCCGGCCGGACCGCAGGGTGATCGAGGAGGCGCAGGCGCTGAGTGCGGCCGCGTCCAGCAACGACATCAAGCTGGGCTGCCGCTTCGCCGAGTGCAATTCCTTCTACAATGGAGGTGCTCCGGGCGTCAGCCGCAGTTTCGGCACCGCGCTGTGGGTGTTGGACTTCCTGTTCCAGCTTGCGGCGAACGGGATATCCGGCGCCAACCTGCATGGCGGCGGCAATGGCCCGGGATATACCCCGATCGCCGACAGCAGCGGCGTCGTCGTCGGTCCGAGGCCGATCTTCTACGGCTTGCTGGCGTTCAGGCAGGCAGGCACCGGACACGTCGTTCCCGTGCATTTCGCGCGTCCCTACCCGGCCTGGTTCAGCGCTCACGGCGTCCTCAAACAGGATGGGCTGGTCGATCTTGTGCTGCTGAACAAGAACCCGACGGCTTCGCTGGAGGTGGCGTTGCCGAAGAGCGCGGGCGGCCGGATCTCCGTGCTGAGGTTGCAGGCGCCGGCGCTCGATGCGATCGCTGGCGTCACATTGGGCGGCGCCACGATCGGTGCCGATGGCTCCTGGCACCCGGCAGCCGAGGAGATCGCGTCGAACCGGGAGACCGTCGTGCTGCACCTGCCTCGGGCGAGTGCCGCCATCGTGCAGCACCGGGCATAAGGCGGCTCAGCGCGTCAGGTAGTCGGTCAGCGTCATGGCGAACATGATCGCGACCCATAGGAAACCGAGGAGGCCGAAGAAGCGGATGATCGGCGGCTCGAGGATCAGTTCCATCGAAAACAGCAGCACCAGCAGCACCATCACGCCGGCGATCGCCGCCTCGACATAGCCGGCGCCGCCGAAGGCGATCTGGCCCAGCAGCACGTTGCCGGCAAGCAGTGCCAGGAGTGCGGCGAACACCATCAGCGGCACCCGCATCGCGCGCCTGAACTCCGGCGTCACGCGCGGTTCACCACGTAGAGCGTGGGAAACACGATGATCCAGACCAGATCGATGAAGTGCCAGTACAGGCCGAAGATTTCGATGCGGTTCTGGTGCAGCGACAAATATCCCGCCCGGCTCGCCTGGCGCGTCAGCACCAGCAGGATCAAGACTCCGGTGACGAGGTGCAGTCCGTGCAGGCCGGTCGCCGCGAAGTAGTCGTTGACGAACAGCATGCTGGCATGGTCGTACGGCAGCGCATACGGCCGCCATGCCAGGAACGGAATCATGTGTTCGCTGAAATCCGCATAGTATTCGTAGCCCTTGAGCACCAGGAACAGGGCGCCGAGGCAAGCCGTCGCCAGCATGCAGCGCACCATCAGCGTCTGCAGGCCCTGGCGCGAGGCGGTGATCGCGCCGGACATGGTGAGGCTGGAGCAGATCAGTACGACGGTGTTGGCAGCCCCGATCCAGAACTTGAGATGCCTCGCCGCCGCGGTGACCGAGGCCGGGTATAGTACCCGCAGCACGGTGGCGATCAGCAGCAGGCCGGCGAACAGCAGCAGTTCGGTGATCAGCCAGCACCACATGCCGAACCTGGCCGCGTGGCGCTGCTGGGCCTTGGTGGTGAACTGCTCGTCGAGCGTGATGTCGACAGGCAAGTGGGCGGCAGTGCTCACACCCGGCTCTCCCGCTCGCGATAGTCGTACGGCTCGAAATCCACCGTCGGCGGCGTCGCGAAATTATGCTTGGGCGGCGGCGAGGTGGTCATCCATTCCAGCCCGCGCGCATGCCATGGATTGGCCGGTGCCCGCTTGCCGAACCGCAGCGACCAGACGAGGTAGATCATCGGGAAGATGTAGCCGAGTGCGAGGATCAGCGAGCCGGCCGAGGAGAGGATGTTGAGCAGCTGGAACTCGGGCGGATAGGTGTGGTAGCGCCGCGGCATGCCGAGATAGCCGAGGATGAATTGCGGAAAGAACGTCGCGTTGAAACCGACGAAGATGAAGAAGGCCGAGACCCGGCCCCAGCCTTCGGGATACATCCGGCCGGTGAATTTCGGCCACCAGTAGTGCAGGCCGCCGAGGAAGGCGAGCGCGGTGCCACCCACCATGATGTAATGGAAATGCGCCACCACGAAGTAGGTGTTGTGCACGTGTTCGTCGATCGACAGCGTCGCCAGGAACAACCCGGTCAGGCCGCCCAGCACGAACAGCCCGATATAGCCCATTGCATACAGCATCGGCGTGTCGAGCTTGATGCTGCCTTTGTAGATGGTGGCGGTCCAGTTATAGACCTTGACCGCCGAGGGCACCGCGACCGCGAACGACAGCACGGAAAAGGTGAGGCTGGCGGTCTCGCTCTGGCCGTTGACGAACATGTGGTGGCCCCACACGAAGAAGGTGAGCGAGGCGAGGCCGATGCTGGCATAGGCCACGAAGCGGTAGCCGAACAGCTTCTTCTGCGCGAACGCCGGCACGATCTCGCTGATCACGCCCATGCCCGGCAGCACCATGATATAGACCGCCGGGTGCGAGTAGAACCAGAACAGGTGCTCGAACAGCACCGGGTCGCCGCCGAGTGCGGGATCGAAGATGCCGATGCCGAAGGCGCGCTCCAGCACCAGCAGCAGCAGGGCGATGGTGATCACCGGGGTCGCCAGCAGGAAGATCAGGCTGGTTGCATACATGGTCCAGCAGAAGATCGGCATGCGGAACCAGGTCATGCCGGGCGCGCGCATGGTATGCAGGGTGACGACGAAATTGAGCCCGGTGAGGATCGACGAGAAGCCCACGACAATGACGCCGAGCAAAGCCGGGATCACCCAGCTGTTGGAAAACGTGGTGCTGAACGGCGCATAGAAGGTCCAGCCGGTATCGACGCCGCCGACCACCACCGTGAACAGGGTGAACAGCGCGCCCGCCACGAAGATGTACCAGCTCAGCCGGTTCAGGCGGGGGAATGCCACGTCCTTGGCGCCGATCATGATCGGCAGCAGGAAGTTGCCGAACGTGGTCGGGATCGACGGGATCAGGAAGAACCACACCATCACCACGCCGTGTATGGTGAACAGCTTGTTGTAGGTGTCGTTGCTGAAGATCTGCCCGTTCGGCACCACCAGCGACAGACGGATCAGGCCGGCAGCGACCGAGCCCAACACGAAGAAGCAGGTGATCGCCAGCAGATACAGGATGGCGATGCGCTTGTGGTCGATGGTGAAGAACCACGACCGCAGCGTGTGCTCGTCATGCAGGTAGTCGGGCGGCCTTCCGATGGTGCTGCGCGGCGGGCTCGGATCGCGATGCAGCAGGGTCTCGGTCAGGCTCATGGCGTTGCTCCGCTCTGGTCCGGCGACCGGCCACCCAGCGATTTGATGTAGGACACCAGCGCCATCATCTCGCCCTCGTCGATCGTGCCTTTGAACACCGGCATGAGCTGGCGGTAGCCGGCGATCAGGTTGCGGTCCGGATCGAGGATCTTGTCGCGGATGTATCCGTCGTCGGCGAGGATGGTGCCGCCGGCGGCAAGCGGCACCGGGGAGCCGAACAGGCCGGCGAGCGACGGTGCCCGCACCACGGAGCCGGCGACGTGGCAACCCAAGCAGCCATGCGCGCTGAATGCCGCGCGGCCCTGCGCCACCAGCGACCCGGAAGTGGCCGATTGGCCCAACCATTTCTGGTAGTCGGCCGGCTGCATGATGGTGAGGTAGCCGCCCATCACCGAATGATCGGTGCCGCAATATTCCGAGCAGTACAGGCGATAGATGCCGGGCCGGTCGGCCTTGAACCAGAGCTGCGTGTAGCGGTCGGGCAGCGTCTCCATCTGGATGCGCAGCGCCGGCAGGTACAGCGCGTGGATCACGTCCTGCGAGATCATGGTGATCACCACCGGCTGGCCCGTCGGCACGTGCAGGTCGTCGATCTCGGCCTGTCCGCCGGGATGCTGGAATTTCCACATCCACTGCTTGCCGATGGCGGAAATCCGGATCGCGTCGCCGGGCGGGTGCTTGTGGGTGTCGAACATCCTGGCACCCCAGTAGAAGAAGACCAGCGTGAGCAGGAACGGGATCAGCATCCAGCTCACCTCGAGCAACCGGTTCCGCCTGTCGCTGTAGGTGCGATACGCGATGCGGCCGTCGCGGAACCAGATCGCGAACCAGGTGATGGCGATGAAGATCGGCACCGTCAGCAGCAGGGTCAGCAGGGTGAAGCCCAGGACCAGGTGGTCGGTCTCCGCCGCACTGAGCGAGGCCGAGGTCGGCCAGAGCGCCAGCGCCTGGGCGTCTGGCTTCACGGTCGGTCGTCCAGCGAGCGGCCGAGGCTGAGCGCCATGCCGCGCTGCACCGGGACGCGGGCGCGCGTATGCGCGACATCGATCCAGCGCCACGACCCCACCGCCTGATCCATCGCATGCATCGCGCGGGTGTAGTCCTGCCTGGGGTCCGCCTCGAGGTGCGGCCGCGGCGGCACGATCACCGCCTGCTGCTGCCGGCTGGGGCCGGGTACCAGGCTGCGCTGGTGCGAGAACGCCTTCAGCATGCCGATCATCAGCCCGAGCGAGACGATGGCGACCAGGAACAGCACGGCAGTACTGCGCGCCAGTGTCGCAGCTTTCATGTCCGCCGGTTCGAAACCCCGCTCCAGCGCGGCCGCACCGGGCGGCGTTCCGGGCAGCCCGCGTGCGCCCGGATCCTCGCCTTCGGCATCCGGATCCGGGGTCGCCTGGCGCCATCGCCAGAGCAGGCCGCCACCGAAAACGGCGGCCGCACCGGCGACCGAGCCGATGGCGGCCGCAAGCAGCAGAGCGGGATAGCGGTGATCAGGGCGCGGCATGGCGCACCGCCAGCCTGCCGGGACGCACCGCCAGGAGCGCTGCCGCTACCCCGGCCATCGCCAGCAAGGCGGCCAGGTCGAGCCAGGTGATGGAAAACCGGCCGCGCAGGCTCGGCGTCACCAGCCAGAACATCTCGACCACATGCAGCGCCAGCAGGCCGACCGCGCAGGGCGCGAGCGTCACCGACGGGCGCCAGGCGAGCAGCGGCACGGCCACGCCCAGCGACGCCGGCAGCAGCCATGGCGCCCCGGCGCCGAGCCCGCCGCTGCGTGCCAGATACCAGTCTGCCTCACGCGGCAGGTCGGCCGACCAGACGATCAGGAACTGGGTGAAGTGCAGGAACGCCCACACAGCGAGCAGCACCGTCAGCAGCACGGCAAGCCGTCCGGCATCCCTGTTTCGCACCGCGGCCGGCAGCAACAGGATCGCGAGCGAGGCGGCAGCGCCCGACTGCGCGCTCAGCAGCACCAGTCCAAGGTCAGCCGGCAGCAGTCCGGGATGCAGCGACGCGATCCAGTCGGTGGCGGCCAGCGTCACCAGCGCCACATGCACCAGCAGGCCGAGGCCGCCCGCGATGCGCCGGCCACGGGTCCGCGGGGCGCGTGCGAACAGCAGGACCAGCAGGCCCCAGGCCAGCAGGACCAGGGCTTGGCGGACCAGGAACGCGTCGCGCGCGAACCAGGCGCCGGGGAGGTCGGGCCACGCGCTGCGCTCCAGCACGGGCGCCGCCAGCACCGCCGGGATCATCAGCGGCAGAATCCGGCGTAGCGCGCTCGCAATCGGCCGGTCGGCGGCGCCCGCCGCCTCCAGGCCCATCAGCACCGAAAGCGCCCCCAGCGGCAATGCCGCCAGCGCCAGCCAGGCGCCGAGATAGGACTGCATCGCGACCCCGCCGGCGAGCAGCAGCCAGACCAGCACCGCCACGGCCGGAACGCCGGCGAGCCCGGCGAGGCGGCGGCTCATCGCGACGGCTCCCGGCCTGGCCCGGCCTGGTCGAGCTTCTCGCGGTCGTCGGCGGTCAGCGCCGAGGCCGGCACGTCGCCGCTGCGCTGCAGGGCGCGCAGATAGGCGATCACCGCCCAGCGATCGGCCGGGCCGATCCGGTCGCCATAGCCGTACATGACGCCGTAGCCGCGATCGATGACGTCGTAGAGCCCGGCGGCCGGCATCCGGCGCAGCGCCGCCGCGTGCAGGTCCGGCGGATGCGGAAAGCCGCGCCGCACGATCATGCCGTCGCCGATGCCGTCGCGTCC
Organism: Lichenicoccus sp.; assembly: GCF_965277665.1. Lineage (GTDB taxonomy): Bacteria > Pseudomonadota > Alphaproteobacteria > Acetobacterales > Acetobacteraceae > Lichenicoccus. The sequence goes on along the minus strand of NZ_OZ255835.1, from coordinate 1,834,965 downwards.
GTGGCACGGCGTGCAGTAGATCGCATAACGCTGCCCGCCGCGCGCCAGCAGCGCCGCGTCGATCACGGCCGGCTGTGGCGCCGGCGGGTGGTTGTCGTCCGGCGACACGGTGCCCGGCACCGGCGGCTGCACCACGCGGCCGTGCGGCAGCAGGTGGCTGACGCTCCAGGTGCGCGACTTGTCCTGCACCGCCATGTCCTCGCGCTTGCAGCCCCCGACTGCCAGCAATGGGACTGCCAGCATCGCTGTCGCCAGCCGCGCAGCGCAGGCCGCTCTCATCGCGGTACCCGGCTGATCTGCACCGGTCCGGCCTGCAGCGCATGCAGCGCCGCCAGCGCCTTCTCGGCCGGAAAGCTCTCCACCAGCCCCTCGAGCACCAGGAAATACCGGTCGTGCGAGGCATGGTTGAAGTTCGGGATGTTGAACGCCGGATGGTTCAGGCGCGGCAGCCGGTTCTTGACCAGCAGCACGCCGACGGTGCCCAGCGCGGCGCAGAGCAATCCGGACGAGACGCTCGGGACGATGAAGGACGGCCAGGAGAACCAGGGCCGGCCGCCGATATCGAGGACGTAGTAGGTCGTGCTGACAGTGGCGCAGTAGCCGAACATCGAGAGAGCACCGAGCAAAAAGCCGGTGACGGCCGCCTCCGGCACCCCGCGCGAGGCCAGCGCAAGGGCCGCGTCCGCGTCCGCCAGCGGCACCGGGGAGAACAGGTCGAGCCGCGAGATGCCGGGGCGGACGATGCCGTGCTCCTGCATCATCTGGCGCGCCGCCTCGATCATCCGGCCGGGCTGGTCGAACTCGGCCGCGACCCCCCAGAGCGGCGCGCCATGCGAGGGCGACTTGAACTGCGCCGCCGGATGCGGGTCCTGCTGCGTCCGCAGCGACAGCACCACCGCCGGCAGGATGCGCAGCAGCACCAGCAGCAGGAACAGGAACAGGCCGCCGGAGCCTGCGAACGTTGCCAGCCCCCAGAAGCCGATCGTGTATGCGTGCGCCGACGACGGCAGGAAGTCGTGCTCGAGCGCGGGCACGATCACCATGAAATGGTCGGCCCACATGCCGAGGCAGATGCTGGCGCCGAGGCTGGCGATCGCGGCGGCCGAGCGCCGCACGAACGGCAGCCAGAACAGTTGCGCGGCCAGCGGGCCGGCAGCGAGCATGGTCCAGAACGCCCAGGCCTGGTCGCCGGCCAGGCGGCGGTGCAGCGACGCGATCTCGGTGCTGTCGCCGCCGAGCAGGGTGGCATAGATCCCGGCCGCCTCGCAGTACAGCTCCGCAAGGCCCAAGCCCAGCAGCAGCCAGGCGAGCAGCGCCAGCGGGCGCGCATCGATGCTGCGTTGCAGACGCAGCGCCGAGCGCGCGACGATGCTGACCAGCGCCACCGCGGCGACCCCGGAGAACACCGCGCCGACCAGGAAGCTGACCGGCATGATGGTGTCGTGCCAGCCCGGCAGCACGGTGCCGGCGAACATCACCGCGGCACCCGACTGCAGGGTCGGCACGATCAGCAGCCCGAGCACGGCGAGACAGCGCATCGCCTGTCGCCAGCGATGCCAGTGCATCGCCGAGCCGCGCCAGCCCAGGGCGGCGACGCCGTACAGCCGGGCCCGCAGCCGGCGCCGGTTCTCGTAGTCCGGATCGCCTTCGGTGATACGCTCCGACGCGCGGTCGCGCAGGCGGGCAAGGTCCGGCAGCAGCCCGGTCGCCCAGAACGACACGCTGATGGTGAGATAGGCGAGGATGTCGATGGCGTCCCAGAATAGCGGGCTGCGCACCTGCGGCTGCAGCAGCATGGTGTTCGGGTATGGCAGGTTCCAGTAGAAGAACCAGGGGCGGCCGAGATGGATGATCGGATAGACCGCCGCCGCCACCGCCGCGAGCACCGCAACCGTCTCGGTGATGCGATTGAGCGCGTCGCGCTCCGGCGTCCCGAACAGCAACATCGCCGACGATACCAGCAAGGCGCCGCAGGCGATCCCGATCCACCAGTCGTAGCTGACGATGTCGAGCGCCCAGGTGACGGGGATGTTGTTGCCCCACACGCCGGTGCCCTCGTAGAGCAGCCAGCCGAGCGAGATCAGCAGCACGCCGATGAGGCCGATGGACGCGGCCAGCCCCAGCCACCAGCGCAGCCCGGGCTGCAAGGCCGGCGGCGTCATGTGCGGTCCGCTTTCGGCGCGTACTCGGCCAGGTAGGTCGTGCGCGGCCTCACCCCGAGCTCGCCGAGCAGGCTGTAGTTGCGCGGATCATGCCGTTTCGCACGCACCGCGCTGTGCGCATCGTTCAGGTCGCCGAAGCTGATCGCCTGCGTCGGGCAGGCGGTCTGGCAGGCGGTCTGCACGCTGCCGTCGGCGATCGCATTGCCGCTCTTGTCGCTGTCGATGCGACCCTGGGCGATGCGCTGCACGCAGTACGTGCATTTCTCCATCACGCCGCGGGCACGCACGGTGACATCCGGATTGCGCTGCTCGGCGAGTTGTGGCGCGGCGCCGGCGCTGTAGTCGAGATAGTTGAAGCGGCGCACCTTGTACGGGCAGTAGCCGGAGCAGGCGCGGGTGCCGATGCAGCGGTTATAGACCATGACGTTGAGGCCTTCATGGTCGTGCACGGTCGCTTCCACCGGGCAGCCGACCTCGCAGGGCGCATCCTCGCAATGCATGCACGGCACCGGCTGGAAATGCGTCGCCGGGCTTTCCACGTCGCCCTCATAGTAGCGGTCGATGCGCAGCCAGTGCATCTCGCGGCCCTCGGCCACCTGATCTCGCCCGACCACGGCGATGTTGTTCTCCGCCTGGCACGACACCACGCAGGCATTGCAGCCGATGCAGCTATCGAGGTCGATCACCATGCCCCATGCGCGATTGTCGGCCGGAGAACTGCCGGTGGCGGACTTGCCGCCATAGAGCATGTCGGGTGCTCCCGTCCGGTCGCCGACCGGGGCCGCGCCGACCTGCTGCACCCGCACCAGGTCGTGGCCCTCCATCGTGTTGTGGTTCTGCGTCGTCGCCAGCTCGTGCCGGCGACCGGTGCGGGTGATCGATGCCGATGCGAGATGGAAGGGTGTTGCCGCCGGCCGCAGCGGCGCCGCGTCGTAGCCGATCCCGGTGGCCAGCATGTCGGGACTGGTGCGGCCATAGCCCAGCGTCAGGGTGACGCTGCGTGCGGCCTGCCCGGGCATGATCCAGGCCGGCCCCTCGACCGCGCGGCCGCCAGCCTCCGGTCCCGTGGCCTCGAGGCGCAGCACGTCCCCCTCGGCGGCGCCCAGCTCGACCGCCAGGGCTGGGGACACCAGCACCGCATTGTCCCAGACGATCCGGGTCAGCGGGCGCGGCAGCTCCTGCAGCCAGGCATTGTTGGCGCTGGCACCGTCACGCAGGACGGGATCGGGCCGGAACAGCACCTCGACGGTTCCGGCGGGTGGCGCCGGGGTTGCGGGTGGTGCCCGGGTTGCCGCGGTCGAAGCGACCGTAACCGACGCGGCCTGGGTCTTGTCGATGAACCCGGCCAGCAGCGCCCTGCGCCAGGCCGCCTCGAAATCCTGCCCGAGCCTCGTGCGCCAGTACGAGCGCAGCAGCGTCTGTGCGTCCTGCGGCTGGGCATCGGTCAGCAGCGACAGGATCTCAGGCGCCGAGCGCCCGGCATAGAGCGGCAGGATGGTCGGCTGGATCAGGCTGACGGTGCCGTCGGCGGCGCGCGCATCGCCCCAGCTTTCCAGCGGATGCGCCAGCGGCAGGTGCCAGTCGCATAGGGCGGCGGTCTCGTCCACATACAGGCCGGCATGCAGCTTCATCGGCACCCGGTCCAGCGCCTGGGCGAAGCCGAGTGCCGCGGGGGCGTCCTGCACCGGGTTCGCGCCCAGCACCAGCAGCGTCCGGACCTGGCCCTGCTGCATCGCCTGCACCAGGGCGGCAAGATCCTCCGCTTGTGCTGCTACCGGTTCGACATGCAGCACGCCGCGGCCGACATTGCCCAGCCGTGCGTTGAGCCGATGCACCGCCTCATGCACCGACGCGGCTTGCCACGCGCCCGCGAGGACAATCGAGCGGCCGGGCGCCGAGGCCAGCGCCCGTGCCACGCGCTGTTGCCAGGCGCTGGCATCACCGCCGCCGTCGAGCAGGGTGTGCGCCAGGCGCTCGATCTCGCCTTGGCTCGCGACCAGGGTGTGGTCCGCCTTGCTGCTGGTGAGCGTCGGCGTCGGCGCCGCCGCATGCAGGGTGAGCAGCGATCCCCGGTCGGCCGAGGCACGGCGGGCCGCCGACCAGCGCGATGCCAGACCGACCTGGCGCGGACCCGGATCGAGGAAGTCCCCGTCGAGCGACACTACCGTCTGCGCCTCTGAGAAATCGTACAGCGTGTCGAGCGGGCGGCCGAACGCGGCGGCGGCACCTTCCTGCGACGCCCGCGCATCCGACGGCGCATGCACATGCCAGCGCATGCCTGGAAAGCGTTGCTGCAGGCCCTGGATCTGCGCCAGCAGCGACGGCGAGGTGACCGGCCCGGTCAGCAGATGCAGCCCACCGCGCGGCAAGGCATTGAGCGCCGGGCGCAGGCTGTCCCAGTCGTCGGGGCGCCCGAGCCTGAGCACCGCCTGCGAGCGGAACGGGTCCCAGAAATCCAGCACCGAGGCCTGGCCGGCGATGTCGGTGCCGCCACGGCTCCAGGGATGCGCCGGCGACCCCTCGATCTTGACCGGCCGTCCGTCGCGCGTCAGCACGATGACGCCGTTGGCATGCCCGTCGATGAGTGTCGACGAGGCGTAGCGCATCACCTGGCCCGGCCGCGCCTGCTGCGGCTGGTCGACATAGGGGATTTCCTTCGAGCGCGGATCGTCGTCCGGGTCGTCGCAGCCGGCGAGCCCGGCCAGCGACAGCGAGGCCGCCATCACGCGCAGGAAGGCACGCCGGTCGAAGCCGCGCGCCGGGGTCGTGCCGACGCTTGCAGCCTGGGGGAACTCGGTGTGCAGGAAGCGGCGGAAGGCGTCGTTGTCGTCGAGCTGGTCGAGGCTGCGCCAGAGCGCGCCGTGCCCGGCGGAAAGCCGGCGGCGAAGGTCAGTCAAGCCGGGGTGATCGCGACTCATCCCGATCGCGCCCTCAACGATGGCAGATCGAGCAGTCGGAGAGCTGGGCTCCGCTGCGGATGTGGTACAGCGCAAGGAATGCCTTGCCGCGCGCGGCCTGGTCGGCGGGCGGCGTCCATTCGGTGTTCCAGACCTGATCGGGCGGGCGCAGCCGCATCGCCGGGTTGCGGTGGCAGTCGAGGCAGAACTGCATGGTGAGGTTCTGCGCGCGTGCGGTCAGCTGCATCCGGTCGACCGCGCCGTGGCACGACGAACAGCCGACGCCTTTCGCGATATGGATGCTGTGGTTGAAATAGACGTAGTCGGGCAGCCGGTGCACCCGGACCCAGGCCAGCGGCTGATCGCGGGCGAGGCTGTCGCGCACGGGTGCGAGCATCGCCGCCCCGGTCCAGAGCTGCGAGTGGCAGGTCATGCAGGTATGGGTCGGCGGCAGTCCGGCGCTGGCGCTGACCTCGACGCCGGTGTGGCAATACCGGCAATCGATGCCGAGCTCGCCGACATGATGCTTGTGGCTGAACGGCACCGGTTGTTCCGGAGCGATGCCGACGCGCGAGACATAGGCCGAGTGCTGCAGCATCTCCAGGATCAGCACGCTGCCGCCGGCCAGGAGCAGCAGGGACAACAGCACCAGGCGCATCCACGCATCGGCGCCGGGCGCGAAGAGTTGCCGCATGGACGCGCGCCTGCCAGTCAGGCCCGTCGCTGTGCCGGATGTGCCTTCCTGGAACCCGTCATGCCCATCCCCGCCTCACAGCCGAATGCGCGGAACGTTGCGCAACGCTGTTATGCGTGGCGGCAGCGCTGGCTGCCAGAGTGCCCGAGCAAACGTTTCCGTCAGGCGCCCCAGATGAAGTTCAGCCGGAAGATTGGCCCGGCTCGGGCGAGAAGAATTCCGCCTTGTCGGGCTTGTCCTTCCACTCGTCGGCATCGGCCGGCGGGGTGCCCTTGCGGGTGATGTTCGGCCAGGTCTTGGAGAACTCGGTGTTCTTCTCGGCCCACGCGCCGGCACGGTCGTCGCTGTCCGGGAAGATCGCCTCGACCGGGCATTCCGGCTCGCAGACCCCGCAATCGATGCATTCGTCCGGATTGATGACGAGCATGTTCTCGCCGACGTAGAAGCAGTCGACAGGACACACCTCGATGCAATCCATGTATTTGCAGCGGATGCAGCTCTCGGTGACCACGTAGGTCATCACCATCTCCAGGCTAGATTGGTCGGCAGCCGTCCTGTGGCCGGGACGCGACGGGCGCCGAGATATGCGGACGTTTTGCGCGCAAGCGCAAGCCGCCCGCGACGGTTCCCCGCTTGGGCTTCAGCAGCCTGGCTCGGGGATCTCCTGATACAGCCCGCGCGCCTCCACCGCCGGTCCACGGCGCTTGGCGAGCGCCACGATGCGCAGCACGGTCACGCCCTGGTCTCGGCGCGGCAGGGTCACCACGTCGCCCGGCCGCAGCCTGGCATGCGGCTTGTCGGTCGGCTGGCGGTTGACCCGGATCAGCCCGCCTTGCACCAGCCGGGCGCAGTCCGAGCGGGCCTTGAGAAACCGCGCGCACCACAGCCACGTATCGAGACGCTGCCAGTTGCGGTCTTCCTGCTCCGGCTGGCCGCCCGGCCGGCTCAGCGCCCGGCTCAGCGTCCGCCTCCACGATCCACCCGCAGCGCGGCCAGGGCGGCGAACGGACCGTCGCGACGGGTGCGGCCGGGTGCGTCGGGCAGCGGTGCCGCCTGTGTGACCGGCTGCGGATCGCGCCGTCGCGCCAGGCTCATCAAGGGCGGGCAGGGGGCCCCGGCATGACCGTCCGGCAGCGGGGCCGCCGGCCGCAGCCTGACATCGAGGCCACGCAGCACCGCGGGCAGCAGGTCCGCTTGCACCGACAGTAGCGAGGCCAGGTCCGACGGCAGCGCCGCGGGCCTCTCACGGGTCAGCCAGGCGACCTCCGCCATCACCCGCTCGGCGATGTCGAGCCGCAGCCAGACCGGCCCGGCCGCCACCCACCCCAGCGCGCCCAGCAGTGCGGCCGGGGCCATGTCGGCCGCGCCGTCGCGCGCGACGCTGACCGCGCCCGCGGGCGGCAGCGGCGGCAGGCTGACGCCGGCGCGCACCGCCAGCAGCACCGCGCGCAGGCGCGACTGGCGCGGCTTGAGCAGCGCCGGCATGAACAAGGCGAGCCGGCCGGCGCGGATGCCGAGCGGCTTGAGGCGCCGGCGCAGCAGCGGCGACACCGATATTGCGGTTGCACCGCCGACCAGGCCGGCTTCCTCGACGAGGCGGTGCAGCAGGCCGCGCAGCAGCGGATCCGCCTGGGCCTGCGCCTGCGCCTCGAACAGCGGCGCCAGGGTCGCGGCGATCTGGCCGTGCAGCCAGGCCTGCAGCCTTGCCCGCACCCGCTGGCGCTGCGCGCCGTCGAGAAACTCGCTGTCCAGCACCTCGACCATCGGCTGCAGCAGCGCGGCGCCCGGCCGCAGCCGCGCCACCGGCGCAGCACTCCCCGGCGTCGACGTCCAGAGCAGCCGTTGCGCGTCCCCGGACATGCTGAAGGCCGCATCGGCGGCGGCCACCAGCGCCTGCACCCGGCGCGGCATTTCCTCGCGCAGCGCCCGGCGCGCGGCGCGCAGCACCAGCCGCCTCGAAGGGCCCTCCGCCAGCGGGTCCGGCTGGAAGCCGAAGCCCGCCACATGGCCGACCGAGTGCCCCTCCACCACGACCTCGCCCTGGGTGGTGACCGCGGACAGCATGTCCTGGCCTGCCGCCTCGTCGAGCCGTCGGAACAGCAGCGCCGCGCGGCGGTCGACGAAGCGCGTGGTCAGCCGCTCGTGCAGGGCGTCCGACAGCAGGTCCTCGACCTCGCGCGCCTTGCCCTGCCAGTACGGCGCGTCGTCGAGCCAGTCGCGCCGCGCTGCGATGTAGGAACAGACCCGCACGCCGGACAGGCGCTGCATCAGCGTGTCGATGTCGCCCTCGCTGCGCGACAGCGCGGTGATCTGCGCCGCCAGCCAGTCGGTCGGCAGCCGCCCGGTCTGCATGACGCTGGTGAAGACGCGCGCGCACAGCCTGGTGTGGCTGTCGTCGCCGAGCTTGCGGAAGTCCGGGATCTGGCAGGTTTCCCAGAGCAGGCGGGTCGCCGTCCTGCTTCCGGCAAGCCGGCGAATGTCGTCGTCGCGGGTCAGCGCATCGAGCGTCAGCAGGTCGGCCGCCTGGTTGCCGGCGACGAGTCCCCGACGCGGCGGCGGCACCTGCAGGCTGGCCAGCAGCAGGTCGGGACTGCCGAAATCCAGCGCGCCGTTGCGCCAGAAGATCTGCTCGAGCGGATCGAAGCGATGCGCCTCGACCGCCGCCACCACGTCCTCGGGGAGGTCGGGACAGGTCGCGGTGGTGCCGAAGCTGCCGTCGCGCATGCCGCGTCCGGCGCGCCCGGCGATCTGCGCCACCTCGGCGGCACTCAGCCGGCGCGGCCGCGACCCGTCGAACTTCGACAGCCCGGCGAAGCCGACATGGTTCACGTCCATGTTCAGCCCCATGCCGATCGCGTCGGTGGCGACGAGGTAGTCGACCTCCTTGTCCTGGTACAGCGCCACCTGCGCGTTGCGCGTGCGCGGCGACAGCCGGCCCATCACCACCGCGCAGCCGCCTCTACGGCGCCGGATCAGTTCCGCGATCGCATAGACCTCGGCCGCCGAGAACGCGACCACCGCCGAGCGCGGCGGCAGCTTGGTGAGCTTGGCGTTCCCTGTATAGGTGAGCTGCGACAATCTTGGCCTGGTCTCGATGTCGGCGTCCGGGATCAGGCGGCCCAGCAGCGGGCGGATCGTCTCGGCGCCGAGGAACATGGTCTCCACCAGGCCGCGCGCATGCAGCAGCCGCTCGGTGAAGACATGGCCACGGTCGGCGTCGGCGCAGAGCTGGATCTCGTCGACAGCGACAAACTCGGCGCTCCGGTCCAGCGGCATCGCCTCCACCGTGCAGGAGAAGTAGCGCGCGCCGGGCGGGACGATCTTTTCCTCGCCGGTGATCAGGGCGACGTGGCGCTCGCCCTTGGCGGCCACCATGCGGTCGTAGTTCTCGCGCGCCAGCAGCCGCAGGGGAAAGCCGATGATGCCCGAGCCGTGCGCCAGCAGCCGCTCGATGGCGAGATGGGTCTTGCCGGTATTGGTCGGCCCGAGCACCGCGCGGACGCGGTGCCGGCCGTAGGCTGGGTCATCCGCTGCTCCCTGCGACCTGCCGCCGGCGGCGGGGGAGTATGGGCTGCGAGCCCGGAAAGCGACGCCCGGCATGGGTTTGATGGTCGGGTCGGCGCGTGCGGATTGCAAGCGCAGCTTGGGGATTGCAAGCCCAGGTTGGCTGCATGACGGTGCCGGACCTTGCGAAGGATGACCATGATGTTCGACCGCCCGCTCGATTGCCTTGCCGACGGGCTCGGCGATGCCCGCGACACGCGGCCGGTGCATGTCGTCCGCCCCGAGTCGCTGCCGGACTTGGTCCAGGAGCTCGTGCAGGGCACCGGCTTTGCGGGGTCGCTGGCCGGCTGGCTGGAGCAGACCGGCTTCACCGCGAGCGCCGGGGAGATCGCGCTGCTGCCGGGCGGCGCGGGTGTCGGCGCGGCATTGCTCGGACTCGGTTCGGGGCGGCAGGCGCCGGCCCCGGAGGTCTATGCCGGATTGCCGCGTGGCCTGCCGCCCGGCGACTGGCATCTGGCCGGACCGGAGCCGCACGATGCCGAAATGGCGGTGCTCGGCTTCTGCCTCGGCGCCTACCGCTTCGGTGCGTTGCGCGATCCGGACGCGCGGCCGGCGGCGCGCCTCGCGATGCAGCATAGCGAGGGCGCGGCTCTGGCAGGCGCCGCGCAGGCGCGCGCGATCTGGCTGGCGCGCGACCTGGTCAACATGCCGGCGAACCGGCTCGGCCCGCAGCAGCTGGCCGAGGCGGCGTGCGAGGTTGCCGCACGCTTCGGCGCCCGCACCGCGCTGGTGTCCGGGGCGGATCTCGAATGCGGCTATCCCGCGATCCACGCCGTCGGGCGCGGGTCACGCCGCGCCCCCTGCGTCATGCGCGCCGACTGGCAGGGCTCGGCGGCCGATGCGCGGGCGCCGCTGGTGTCGCTCGTTGGCAAGGGCGTCTGCTTTGACACCGGCGGCCTGGACCTGAAGACCTCGGCGGCGATGCTGCGCATGAAGAAGGATATGGGCGGGGCCGCGATCATGCTCGGCCTCGCGCGGCTGATCATGCAGCGCGACCTGCCGGTGCGGCTGCAGCTGCGGCTGGGCTGCGTGGAGAACAGCGTGTCCGGCGACGCGATGCGGCCGTCCGATGTGATCGCGACCCGCGCCGGGCTCAACGTGGAGATCGGCAACACCGACGCCGAAGGACGGCTGGTGCTGAGTGACCTGCTGGCGGAGGCCTGCGAGGCCGCGCCGTCGGTCCTGATCGATGCCGCGACCCTGACCGGCGCCGCGCGGGTCGCACTCGGTCCCGACCTGCCGGCGCTGTTCAGCAACGATGACGATCTGGCGGGGGCCCTGCTGCAAGGCGGGATCGCCGCGCACGACCCGGTCTGGCGGCTGCCGCTGCATCCGGCGTACGACAGCTGGCTCAGCAGCCCGGTCGCACACCTGAATAATGTTTCATCGAAGCCGATGGCTGGTGCAGTCACGGCAGCCTTGTTTCTGCAACGATTCGTCAAAAAATCTGTCCGTTGGGCCCATCTCGACACATATGCCTGGCGCGACTCGGCGTCGCCGGGGCAACCGGAGGGGGGAGACGCCCAGGGACTCCGGGCCTGTTACAAAGGTTTGTTGCGGATTCTTAACCTGCACGGGGAACCGGATCAGCTTGGTAACATAATCGGCACTGAACCAAATCGATCTCCCCGTCTATAAAGCGAGCTGTTACGATCCTGTTAACGCTTTTGGGGATGGGCGCCATCGCGACCTGTCCTTCGCCGAATGCAGTCAGACCAACCGGATTATCGGTCGTGTCGTTGAAGAAAGGATTTGAAGGTGCCACAACCCTCGTCATCGGATCAGCTCGTTGGAACCCTGCGTGACACTGTCGTGTCGATGGTCCGCCGCGACGGACCGGACCTGTCGGCCCGCCAGCTCGGCGTGTTCCTGACCTGCTATCTCCAGGAGGGCGCGCACACGGTCCGCGGTTTGGCTGCGGAGCTGAACGTCTCGAAGCCGGCGATCACCCGGGCGCTCGACCGGCTCGGCGAACTCGATCTCGCCCGCCGCAAGGTCGATCCGATGGACCGCCGCTCCATCCTGGTGCAGCGGACCCTCAAGGGCGCCGCCTACCTGCGCGAGCTGCGTTCGATCATGACCGAGGCCTCCAGCGTCGCGCGCAAGGGTGGCCATGCCGCCGAGCATGGGTCGCGCCGCGCCGGCTGATCCGGCCTCCTGCCTGACCTGACGCCCGTGCCGACCTGACGACTGTGCCACGTGTTCCGCGAAAGCGGGATGCGGGGTGCGTCGTCGTCTCATACCCTGAGGCTTTTCTGGTCGGCGGGGCGATCTGCAGGCCTGTGTGTCCAAACGGGCACCCCTCCGGGCAGAGCCGCCATGGCCGCCCGCCTGTCCTGCAACCGGGCCGGTTCTCGAACGATACTGCCGCGAGCGCATCACATGACGATGCCGCGTCCTCCACGCCAAGAAAGGATCCTATCCATGCGGATCGCCGCCTTTGCTGCCGGTCTTGCCCTCTCCCTGCCCGTCCTCGCGGCGCCTGTGTTCGCGGGTCCGGCGCTCGCCGCGCGCGACCCTGGCGCCTCCGGCCCGGTCATCGGCCACGTCACCATCACCGCCAAGGCCGCCGATGTCGGCGTCGGCTATACCTGGGGTGACGGCGTGCTGCGCTTCCACGGCCGCGACTACCATTTCAACGTCAAGGGCGTGGATGTGGCGGCGGTCGGCTATTCGAGCGTGACCGGCCACGGCCGCGTCTATCACCTGCGCCATCTGCATGATTTCGACGGGACCTATGCCGCGGCCGACGGCGAGGCGACGCTCGGCAACGGCATCGGCGGCCGTGTGCTGAAGAACGGCAACGGCGTCGAGATACGCATCGACGACATCAGCAAGGGTGCCAGACTCTCCGGCGCGGCGCAGGGCATCCAGCTCAAGCTCTCCGAGTAGTCGCGCCGCACCTGCCCGGGCCACACGCCGTGTGGTCCGGGCAGCCGGCTCGAAGTGGCTACCAGCGCCCGACCGGATGAGTTCGGGTTCGACGGTGCACCAGCGCGGTCCAGGCGAGTTGCGGCACCAGCGCCGCCGCGACCACCGCGGGGAGCGAACCTTGCCCGCGCTGCAGCCCCAGCATCAACACGGCGCCCCACAGCACGAACCCCCAATGCAGCAGGGCGACCAGCCACGCCGGCACGCCGGCGCGGAACGCGACCTGGTACAGGTGGCCGCGATGCGCTTGCGACAGGCGCTCGCCACGCAGCGCGCGCCGGCACAGGGTGAAGCCGACATCGTAGAGGACGCCCGCCAGCAGCAACGGTCCGGCCAGCAGGCCGGCGGCTGAGGCACTGTGCCGCCAGTGCAGCAGCGCGCAGGCGGCGACCGCGAGCCCGGCGCCCTGGCTCCCGACATCGCCGAGGAAGATCCGGGCCCGCGGGTAGTTGAAGGGCAGGAAGCCGAGCAGCCCGGCGCAGAGCAGCAGCCCGGTGACGGCGCAGAGCGGGTCGGCCGCATCCAGGCCGAGCGCCAGCCCGCAGAGCGCCATGCTCCCGGCGGCCAGTCCGTTGAGGCCGTCGATGAAGTTCAGCGCGTTGGTCGCGAACATCAGCCAGCAGAAACCGATCGCCAGCGCCGGCCATGCAGCGCCGGCCGGCAGCGCGATCATCGTCGCCACCAGCGCCGCGCAGCCCGCCTGTGCCGCGAGCTTCACCAGCGGCCGGTATTGCCGCAGATCGTCCAGCCACGACACCGCGGCCAGGACCACCACCGCCAGCAGCAGAACCGCCGCACGCCGTCCCGCGACGACGCCCGCCGGAAGCTGGACGAGTGCCACCGGCAGCAGCAGCACCAGCGCCAGCACCGGGCCGACGCCGCCGCCCTTCGGAGTCGGGCGCACATGCGCGCTGCGATGGCCCGGACGATCCAGCACGCCGACCCGGATCATCAGCCGCACCGCGGCGGCCGAGATCAGCAGGGCCGCCACGCACAGCGGCACCACCAGCGACGGCGGCAGGCCGGCTGCCGGGACAAGACGCATCCCCCCTCCTTCCAGGCCCCGGTGCTTCCCTTCTAGCTCAGGTGCTTCTAGGCCGGGACCGGCTGGGCTATAGGGCGGCGGTGATGGCCTCGCAACGCCCCGTCAAACCGCCGGACCCCGATCGCGTGCCGGGTGGCGGCCAGCCGCCCCGGACGGCCCGGATGCGGTCCATCAACCGCATCCTGGTCAACATGGCGCTCGATGGCGCCCTCGCGGCCGCCGCCGCGCCGATCGCACGCTACCTCGCCGACCCGCATGGCGGCCTGATCCATCCGCTCTGGTTCCTGGCCGGCGGCGCCATCACCCTGCTGGTCGGCGGCGCGCCGTTCCGCATGCCGCAGCAATATTGGCGCTTCTCCGGCGTTGCCGACCTGCTCAGCATCGCCGGCGGCTCGGTGCTGAGTGCGGCGCTGTTCGCGCTGCTGTTCCACGTCACCGGCTTTCCGCTGCCCAGCGTCACCTTCCCGGTGATCCACGCCATGGTGCTGCTGCTGATGCTGGGCGGCCTGCGCATCGTCTATCGGCTGTCGCAGGCCAAGCGCGTGCGGCTCTCGGCCGAGGCGGTGCAGCCGGTGCTGCTGATCGGCGCCGACGAGCCCGCCGACCTGTTCCTGCGCGCCATCGGCCGCGACCGCTCCTCGCCGCTGCGCATCCTCGGGCTGCTGGCGCTGGGCGGCCACCAGGCCGGCCGGCGCATACGCGGCCACAGCATCCTGGGCACGGTGCGCGACGCCGGCCTGGTGCTCGACCGCCTTGCCGCCGCCGGCCGCGCGCCGCGCGCCCTGGTGGTGACCGAACCGGATTTCCGCGGCGAGAACCTGGCGGCGTTGATCGAGGCGGCGGATGCGCGCGGCATCGCGGTGCGCCGGGCGCCGAACCCGACCACGCTGGCGCCGGCGGCGCGCGTCGAGCTGCGCCCGGTGGCGATCGAGGAGCTGCTCAACCGTCCGCAGGTGCCGCTCGACCGGGACGGCATGGCCGGGCTGGTGCGCGGCCGGCGGGTGCTGGTGACCGGGGCGGGCGGCAGCATCGGCTCGGAACTGGCGCGCCAGGTGGCGTCGCTCGATCCGGAGCAGCTCGTGCTGGTCGATCATGGCGAGTTCGCGCTCTGGCAGATCGACCTCGAGCTCGGCGAGACGATGCCGCACGTGAAGCGGGCCGCGGTGATCGCCGATACCAGGGATGTGCTGCGCATCGACCGGGTGTTCCAGTCGTACCGGCCCGAGCTGGTGTTCCATGCGGCCGCCCTCAAGCATGTCCCGATGGTCGAGCTGAACCCGAACGAGGGGCTGCTCACCAATATCGTCGGCACCAGGCAGGTCGCCGACGCCGCGGCGCGGGCGGGGGCTCGCGCGATGGTGCTGATCTCGACCGACAAGGCGGTCAATCCGAGCAGCCTGATGGGAGCCTCCAAGCGCGCCGCCGAGATGTATTGCCAGGCGCTGGATATCCGGGCGCGGCATCTCGAGCAGGACCGGGGGGACTTGGAGTCCGAGGCGGCCGGCACGATGCGCTGCGTGACGGTTCGTTTCGGCAACGTGCTCGGCAGCAACGGCTCGGTGGTGCCGCTGTTCCGGCGCCAGCTCGAGCGCGGCGGCCCGCTGACTGTGACGCATCCGGACATGCAGCGCTACTTCATGACGGTGCCGGAAGCGGTCGGACTGGTGCTGCAGGCGAGCGTGCTGGGCATCGCGCGCTCGGGTGTCGGCCCCACCCTTGGCGACAGCACCCTCGGCGACAGCACCGCGTCGCGCCTGCGCGATGGCGGCATCTTCGTGCTCGACATGGGCCGGCTGGTGAAGATCGTCGATCTCGCGCGCCAGATGATCCGGCTCGCCGGCTTGCGGCCGGACGAGGACGTGGCGATCCGCTATACCGGCCTGCGGCCGGGCGAGAAGCTGATCGAGGAGCTGTTCCACGGCCACGAGCCGCCGGTGCCGACCAGCCATCCCGGCCTGCTGATGGCGACGCCGCGCACCGCCGACCTGCTGGCGGTGGGCGGCACGATCGATGCGATCGCGGCGGCCTGCCGCGGCGGCGACACGGCCGCCGCGATCAGCCTGCTGCACGCCCTGGTGCCCGAGTTCGCGCACAACCATGACGGCGCCTTGCCTGGTCCGGCCGCGGCACCCGTGCTGGCGGCGTTGCCGGTCAGCCGCGCCGAGAGGACCGCCTGATGACCCCGATCGCCTTTCTCGACCTCAAGGCGCAGCAGGCCCGCCTCGCGCCCGCCTTGCGGGCGCGGCTGGAGACGGTGCTGGCGCACTGCCAGTTCGTGCTCGGCCCTGAGGTGGCGGAACTCGAACAGCGGCTGGCCGCCTATTGTGGTGCGGCCGAGTGCGTCGGCGTCAGTTCCGGCACCGACGCCTTGCAGATCGCGATGATGGCCGAGGGCATCGGGCCGGGCGACGCGGTGTTCCTGCCGGCCTTCACCTACACCGCGACCGCCGAGGTGCCGCTGCTGCTCGGCGCCACGCCGGTGTTCGTCGATGTCGACCCGCGCAGCTTCCAGATCGACTGTGCCTCGCTGCGCGCGCGGATCGAGGCCGTGCGCCGGGCCGGCCGGCTGCGTCCGGCGGCGATCGTCGGCGTCGACCTGTTCGGGCAGCCGGCGCCTTGGGTGGAAGTGCGTGGCATCGCGCAGGCCGAGGGGATGTTCCTGCTCGACGATTGCGCGCAGAGCTTCGGCGCCAGCCTGGACGGACCAGACCGGGTGGCCCGCAAGCTCGGGCGCGAGGCGGACGCCACCGCGATCAGCTTCTTTCCGTCCAAGCCGCTGGGCGGCTACGGCGATGGCGGCGCGCTGCTGACCGACGATCCGGCGCGCGCGACGCTGTACCGGTCGTTGCGCACGCATGGCGAGGGCGAGACCCGCTACGAGGTGCTGCGCATCGGCATGAACGGCCGGCTGGACACGCTGCAGGCCGCGGTGCTGCTGGCCAAGCTCGACGGCTTCGACGCGGAACTCGCCCGGCGCGAGGCGATCGCCTGCGCCTACGATGCCGGGCTGGCCGGCAAGCTGGCGACGCCGGTACGGGTGGCCGGCAGCACCAGCGCCTGGGCGGTGTACGCGGTGCTGCTGCCGGACGCAGCGGCCCGCGCCACGACGCAGGCGGCGCTGCGTGAGGCGGGCGTGCCGAGTGCGATCTACTATCCGCGCCCGCTGCACCATCAGCCGGCCTATCGCGACCGGCATGACGGGGTGTCGCTGCCGGTGTCGGAGGATCTCGCGACCCGCATCCTTGCGCTGCCGATCCATCCGGACCTGACCGACCAGGAGGTGGCGCGGGTGATCGCCGCGGTGCCGGGGTAGACTGTTTGCAAACGCCTGCTGCTGGCGATCCCCCACTTTCCTAAGGTTGGGCGCCTTTTCTGTGCTCCGTTGCTCACGGCCCCGTCTTTCAAGTATGGGGAGGCCGCTGCGCTGCGGTGCTCGAAAAGCCACGCCGGCCGCGGCCCTACGGGCCGCTCTCATCCAGCATCAGGCGTTTTCAAACAGTCTCCTGGCAGTTTAACATAAGGGGGCCTGGGGCCTCAGGCCCCAGCGGGTCCAGGGCAGCGCCCTGGCCTTGCTTGTTCAGCCCCCGGCGCGCGCGAGGTCAGCCGGCCAGGGTGCCGCCGTCGATGGCGAGGCTTTGGCCGGTGATGAACGGCGCCTTGTCCGAGGCGAGGAACAGGATCGCCTGCGCGACTTCCTCGACATTGCCGAGGCGGCCGGCCGGGACCAGCGAGGTCATGAACGACTTGCCTGCCTCGGAGCCGCCGGTGAAGCGGTCCAGCATGGCGGTGACGATCGGCCCGGGCGCGATCGCGTTGACCCGCACGCCGGACTTGGCGGCTTCCAGAGCGGCGCTCCGGGTCAGGCCCTCGACGGCGTGCTTGCTGGCGACATAGACCGCGGCACCTGGAAAGCCGACCGAACCGGCCACCGAGGAGACGTTGACGATGTTGCCGTGGCCCTGCGGCAGCATGATGCGGAGCTGGTGCTTGAGGCTGAGCAGCACGCCGAGCACGTTGGTGTCGAAGGTCGCAGTGTAGTTCTCGATGGTCTGCTCGACGAGCGGGCCGATGCGACCCTCGGTGCCGGCATTGTTGACGGCGACGTCGAGGCGTCCGAAGCGCGTCACGGTCTGGTCGACCAGCGCGCGCACCTCGTCCTCGTGGCGGACGTCGGCCTGGATGAATTCGGCTTGTGTGCCGAGGTCGCGCAGTTCGGCGGCAAGCGCCTGGCCGGTGTCCTTGTTGCGACCCGAGACAACGAGGCTCGCGTGATCGCGGGCAAAGGCGAAGGCGGTGGCACGGCCGATGCCGGCGAGCGCGCCGGTGATCAGGACGACTTGGCTCGTCATGAGTGGATCCTTGCTGGCAGCCGGGGATCGGCGGCCTGTCGCTCCAATATGGACGTCCATATTGAGCCTGCAAGGGCCGTCAGCTGGATCGCGGTGCGGGCAGGATCCGCTCGAACAGCAGACGCTCGAAGCGGTCGAGCGGGGCGGCTTCGCCGGTCACCTTGGCCAGCAGGTTGGCGCCCTGCAGCGAGGCCACGATGAAGCCGGCGACGTCGTCGCAATCGAGCTGGGCGTCGATCTCGCCGGCCGCGACGGCGGCGCGCAGGCAGCAGGCGACGCTGGCCTGGAGTTCGCTGAAGGCGGCCAGCACGCGCCGGCGGATCGATCCGCTCTGTTCGCAGGCATCGGCGGCGAAGTTGCCCAGCAGGCAGCCGTTGCGCATGCTGCAGGCCGCCATGCTCTCGCGTCCGGCCTGCAGCCAGGCGTGCAGGCGCTGCAGGGGCGGCAGCGCCTCGTTGAGCAGCGTGCGGGCACCCAGGGCGCGCCCGGCCGCGTCGTACAGGTCGATGATCTCCAGTCCGAACGCCTCCTTGGAGGCGAAGTGATTGGTGAACGAGCCCTGCGGCACGCCTGCCGCCTGGACGATGTCGCGCACGCTCGCATTGGCGAAGCCGCGCTCATGCACGACACGCAGGCCTTCGGTGAGGATCTTCTCTCTGTTCGAGGTTCTGGCCATAACCTCAATATGGGCGTCCATAGTAGGCGGGCAAGCGAGGTCAAGCTATTGACCTGGACGGGCCTGAGCCGCGAAGGAGGGTGCCCTAAGAGCGTGCCGGGAGAATCATGAATGAAGATCACTGCGATAAGCACGCTCGTGGTGAATGCGCAGATGCGCAACTGGATCTTCGTGCGCGTCGAGACCGACCAGGCCGGGCTGTATGGCTGGGGCGAGGCGACGCTCGAATGGAAGACCCGGGCGGTGGTCGGCGCCGTCGAGGACCTGTCGCCGCTGGTGGTCGGGCGTGACCCGCGCGATATCGAGCAGCTCGTGCGGATCATGCGCAAGCACGGCTTCTGGCGCATCGGGGTGATCGGCAGCAGCGCGGTCGCCGGCATCGAGGTGGCGTTGTGGGACATCCTCGGCAAGAGCCTCGGCGTTCCGGTCTGGCGCCTGCTCGGCGGCCGCACGCGCGACCGGGTGCGCGTGTACACGCATCTGGGGCTCGGGCAGCTCGATGCGGTCTATCACACGCTGGCCGCGGCACCGCTGATCGAGCGCGCGCACAAGGTGCTGGAGCGCGGCTACCGGGCGATGAAGCTGGTGTTCATTCCCTACACCCACTACACCGCCGCCCGACGCGACATCGACCAGGTCGGGCGCATGATGGCCGACCTGCGGGCCGCGGTCGGCGACGAGGTCGAGCTGATGGTCGATTTCCACGGCCGCTGCGCGTCGGTGGGCGCCGCGCTGCACTATATCGAGGCCTTGGCGCCGGGGCGCCCACTGTTCGTCGAGGAGCCGTTGCCGCCGCAGGACGTGGCCGGACTGGCCATACTGTCGCAGCGCGCGCGGGTGCCGCTCGCGGCCGGCGAACGGCTGGTCGATCGGCACGAGTTCGCGCCGCTGCTCGCCGGCCGGATGATCGACATCGCGCAGCCCGACCTGTGCCATGTCGGGGGGTTCACCGAGGCGCGGAAGATCGCAGCTTTGGCGGAAGCGAACGGGGTCGGCATCGCGCCGCACAACCCGCTCGGCCCGCTCGCCGGCGTGGCGGCGCTGCATTTCGACATCGCCACGCCGAACTTCGTGATCCAGGAGGAGATGTCCGGCGCGGTGCCCTGGTACGAGGATGTGCTGCACGGCCCGATCCGGCGGGTGGACGGAGACTGGCAGGTGCCGGAGGCGCCGGGGCTGGGCATCGAGATCGACGAGGCGCAAGCGGCCCGGCACCCGTTCCGGCAGGAGATCATGACCGCGACCGAGGCGAGGCTGGCGGACGGCACGGTGGTCGACTGGTAGCCGCCGGGGCGCGCGGCTCGGGTTGCCAGTCTCGGGTTGCCAGTCATGACCGCGCCGGCACGCTAAAAGCACGGTATCGAGTTTCGATCCTCTACAATAACGATGCTGCGCCCCGGCGGATATGCTTTGAGATGAGCAGACCTGCTGGACTGGTACCGTGCCGTGACGCATCCGCTTGCCAATCGCGATCCCGAGGATGCCGCCCGGCTGGCCCTGGCAGTGGCGTTCCCCGCCCTGCTCGACCTGCAGGACCCGCATGACCCGCAGGACCGGCCGGCGGCGCCGCCCATGGTGGATGCGCTGCTGGAGGTCATGGAGGCGCGCTGGCACGACAGCCCGGCCGATCGGTGGCGGCATGACGGCCTTGCCTGGGAATTGCTGTCGGCGCTGCCGCTGCCGCCGGCGGCGCATGTGGTCGAGGCCGACCGCCGCGGCACCCGCTGGACGCGGCGCTGGATCGAGCGCGGCCATCGCGTCACCACCCTGGCCGGCATCGGCGACGCGGCAGCGGTTGCCGGGGACGCCGACCTGGTGCTGGCGACGGCGTCGCTGCAGGCGGCGCACGATCCGCACCGCGCGCTGCAGCATCTGAGCGGCCTGCTGCGGCCGGGCGGCGTGCTCTGTGTCCGCGTCGAGACCCTGCTGTCCCTGGTGCTGGGCTGGCGGCCGGACGATCGTCGCGTGAGAAGCGGCGAGCGACGCCTCTATGACAGCGCCACCCTGAAGGCGGCGCTGCTCGATGCCGGCCTGGTGGATGCGCGCTGCCACGCGCTCGCGGTGACCGCAACCGCATCCGGCCGGCTGGCCGCCTGCGCGCCGCCTGCCGGCGATGCCGTCCTGCATGCCGCCATCGACCGGCATGCCGCGCACGATCCGCTGCTCGCGGATGCCGGGCTGCACATCCTGGCGGTCGCACGCCGTCCGTGAACCTGGCGGCGCGGCCTTTCGGGCCGGCCCGTGCTTCTTGTGTGACGGTTCTTTCGCGATTATTTGTCTGACCAATCGTATCCGGATGCCAGCCGGACAGACAAGCACGAGAGAACACCGCCATGCCGAACGGCCAGGATCCCGGCACCATGCATCGCGCCAAGCCGGCGGGCCTGCGCTCGCAGGCCTGGTTCGACAACCCGCACAATCCGGACATGACCGCGCTCTATCTCGAGCGCTACATGAATTTCGGCCTGTCGCAGAAGGAGCTGCAGTCCGGCCGGCCGATCATCGGCATCGCGCAGACCGGCTCGGATCTCTCGCCGTGCAATCGCCACCACCTGGTCCTTGCCGAACGCGTGCGCGAGGGCATACGCGAGGCGGGCGGGATCGCCATCGAGTTCCCGGTGCATCCGATCCAGGAGACCGGCAAGCGGCCGACCGCGGGCCTCGACCGCAACCTCGCCTATATGGGCCTGGTCGAGGTGCTGTACGGCTACCCGCTCGACGGCGTCGTGCTGACCATCGGCTGCGACAAGACCACGCCCGCCTGCCTGATGGCGGCGGCGACCGTCAACATCCCGGCAATCGCGCTCTCGGTCGGCCCGATGCTGAATGGCTGGTTCCGCGGCCAGCGTACCGGCTCTGGCACCATCATCTGGCATGCGCGGCAGCTGCTGGCCGCCGGCGAGATCGACCACGAGGGCTTCATCAAGCTGGTGGCCTCGTCCGCCCCCTCGGCCGGCTACTGCAACACGATGGGCACCGCGACCACGATGAACTCGCTGGCCGAAGCGCTCGGCATGCAGCTGCCCGGCTCGGCGGCGATCCCCGCACCCTATCGCGACCGCCAGGAGATGGCCTGGGAGACCGGCCGGCGCATCGTCGACATGGTGCGCGACGACCTCAAGCCGTCCGACGTGATGACCAAGGACGCCTTCGTCAACGCGATCCGGGTGAACTCGGCGATCGGCGGCTCGACCAACGCGCCGATCCATCTGGCCGCGATCGCGCGTCACCTCGGCCTGGAGCTGCCGATCGAGGAATGGCAGAGCTACGGCCACGACATCCCGCTGCTGGTCAACCTGCAGCCGGCCGGCGAATATCTCGGCGAGGACTACTACCGCGCCGGCGGCGTGCCGGCGGTGGTCGGCGAGCTGATCCGGCACGGACTGATCCGCGAGCAGGCGATGACGGTGAAGGGCATCACCATCGGCGAGACCTGCGGCGGGCTGGGCACGCTGGATGCGGAGGTGATCCGGCCGTTCGAGCGACCGCTCAAGCAGCGCGCCGGCTTCCTGGTGCTGCACGGCAACCTGTTCCACTCCGCGATCATGAAGACCAGCGTGATCTCCGAGGAGTTCCGCGAACGCTACCTGAACGACCCGAACGATCCGGAGGCATTCGAGGGCCGCGCCGTGGTGTTCGACGGTCCCGAGGACTACCACGCCCGCATCGACGATCCGGCGCTCGACGTCACCACGCACGACATCCTGGTGATGCGCGGCGCCGGGCCGATCGGCTACCCGGGCGCCGCCGAGGTGGTCAACATGCGGCCGCCCTCGTACCTGATCCAGCAGGGCGTGCACGCGCTCGCCTGCATCGGCGACGGCCGGCAATCCGGCACCTCGGGCTCGCCCTCGATCCTGAACGCGTCGCCGGAGGCGGCGGCCGGTGGCAATCTCGCCATCCTGCGCAGCGGCGACCGGCTGCGGGTCGACCTGCGCCAGGGCCGCGTCGACATGCTGGTGCCGGAGGCCGAGATCGCCGAGCGCCGCGTCGCCCTGCAGGCCGATGGCGGCTACCGCTACCCGGCCAGCCAGACGCCCTGGCAGGAGCTGCAGCGCGGCGTGGTCGGCCAGTTGCAGACCGGGGCGGTGCTGGAGCCGGCGGTCGCCTACCAGCGCATCGCGCAGACCAAGGGATTGCCGCGCGATAATCATTAGGCAGGCAGGCGCGCGGCCCGCTCCGGAACCGGCTCGCCGCGGGTGCGTTGACGCTCTTACGGGCGGAGAGAAGCACGATGAGCACCACCACCTACACGGCGACGCCTGTGCGGGGGAGTGGCAAGACCCTGCTCACCGGTGGCGTCGCGGCCCTGGCCGGGTTGATGTTCGGCCTCGATATCGGGGTGATCTCGGGCGCGCTTGCCTTCATCGCCAAGCAGTTCAGCATTAGCGAGACGATGCAGGAGCTGATCGTCAGCAGCATGATGTTCGGTGCTGCCGTCGGCGCGATCCTGGCGGGCTACCTGTCGTCGAGCTTCGGCCGCAAGCGCTCGCTGATCCTGAGCGCCACCCTGTTCGTCGTCTCTTCGCTGCTCTGCGCCATGGCGCCGTCGGTCGGCTGGCTGCTCGCCGGCCGGGTCCTGCTCGGGCTCGCCATCGGCGTCGCCACCTTCACGGCGCCGCTCTACATCTCCGAGATCGCCGACGAGCGCCGGCGCGGCTCGATGATCTCGACCTACCAGTTGATGATCACCGTCGGCATCCTGGTCGCCTTCATCTCGGACGCTCTGCTCAGCTACAGCGGCGCGTGGCGCTGGATGCTGGGGCTCGTCGCCGTCCCCGGCGTGCTGTTCCTGGCAGGCGTGTTCGTGCTGCCAGACAGCCCGCGCTGGCTGATGATGAAAGGCCGGCGCCAGGATGCGGTGACCGTGCTCAACGATCTGCGTCCGGACAGCGCCGCGGTGCAGAGCGAGATCAAGGAGATCGAGGACCAGCTCAGGCAGAAGCAGAAGGGCTTCGCCATGTTCGGGGCCAACTCGAATTTCCGCCGCTCGGTATGGCTCGGCGTGCTGCTGCAGGTCATGCAGCAATTCACCGGCATGAATGTCGTGATGTATTACGCACCGAAGATCTTCGGCCTCGCCGGGTTCGGCCAGAATGCGTCGATGTGGGGGACCGCCATCGTCGGCGTGGTGAACGTGCTCGCCACCTTCATCGCCATCGGCCTGGTGGATCGCTGGGGCCGTCGCCCGATGCTGATCATGGGCTTTGCGGTGATGGCGATCGGCATGGGTGCGCTCGGCCTGCTGATCTTCGCCGGCATCGAGACCGAGCTCCAGCGCATCCTCGCGATCGCCGTGCTGCTCTGCTTCATCACCGGCTTCGCCTTCTCGGCCGGCCCGCTGATCTGGGTGCTGTGCTCGGAAGTGCAGCCGCTGCAGGGCCGCGATTTCGGCATCGCCTGCTCGACCTTCACCAACTGGGCGGCGAACTTCGTGGTCGGCCAGACCTTCCTGACGTTGCTCAGCACCTTCGGCAATGCCGAAACCTTCTGGCTCTACGCGGCGCTGAACGCGGTCTTTATTCTCGTCACCATCGCGCTGGTGCCGGAGACGAAAGGCATCTCGCTCGAGCATATCGAGCGCAACCTGATGGAAGGCCGCAAGCTGCGCAATATCGGTCGTTGAGTGCGGCCGATCGTGGCATCGGCGTCAGGCGGCGTTCAAATCAACCAGCGAAACGGGTGCAGGCGATCCCGGTCGCGTCGGTTTCGATCGCGAACAGCGAACCGGCGAGGGGTTGGGTCCGCAGTTCGGCGCCGGTGAGTTCCATGCAGGCGCTGGTGACGTACAACGTGCGCAGGTCGGCGCCCCCGAACACGCAGCAGGTCGGGCGGCTGACCGGCAGCGTCAGCACCGCATCGATGCGGCCGTCGGGCGCATAGCGCACCACCCGGCTGCCCTCCCATTGCGCGTTCCAGATATAGCCCTCGCGGTCGACCGTGCTGCCATCCGGATAGGCGCTGTCGCCATCGACAATGATCAGGTCTCGGCGGTTGCCGATGGTGCCGGCGGCGCTGTCGAAATCATAGGCGCGAATGACCCGCTCGGGCGTGTCGGCAAAATAGAACCGTGTATTGTCGGGACTGAAGCCGATCCCGTTCGAGATCGCGATCCCTTGCTCGATCCGCGTGCAGCCGAGGTCGGCATCGATACGATACAGCGCGCCGGTCCGCACCTCGTCCGCCTCGTTCATGGTGCCGATCCAGAGCCGGCCGTGGCTGTCGGTGCGCGCATCGTTGAAACGGATGCCGGGCCCGGCCTGGTCGAGCGAGAAGAAAGCCGCGGCCAGGCCGGTGGCGGGCTCGAACATGTGCAGGCTGCGCGACAACGCCACCAGCATGCCGCCATGCGCGCGTGGGATCGCGGTGGCGACGCGATCCGGCATGGACCAAAGCTGCCGCGCACCGGTGGCCGGATGCAGCCGGTGGATCTGGCGTCCGTAGATATCGACCCAGGTCAGTGCCTGGTCGACGGCGTCCCAGAACGGCGATTCGCCCAGCAGGTCATGGCCGTGGGCGGCGATGCGCGTCTCGTAACTCACGGCCGGACCGGAGAGCCGGCTTCCCGCGCGCCGAGCATGAAGGCATCCGCCACGAGCTGCAGCGGCCGGATCTCGACGTCCGAGCGGCCGGTGCGCAGCAGCGTCTCGAAATGCGCGTAGAGCCGCGGATACTCCTCGTCCTGCGCCTCGACCAATACCCGGCCGTCGAGCCTGAGCAGCGCCCCGCCACGCTCGAGGGTGAGCCGCCCACCATCGCCGAGCGTCCAGTCGATGGTCCAGGTCTCGCCATCCTGCTGGTCCCAGTCATGCTCGGAGTAAAAGCCGGTGCCGGTGCCAGGTGTCGCGAACTCGAGCCGCGCCGACATCGGCGTGTGCGCGCCCTGCGGGATCAGCAGCTTTGCCGCGCGCACGAAGATCGGCTCCGGCATCACGCCGACCAGGATGGAAAACGCATTCATCCCGGAATCGAACACCCCCATGCCGCCGGGCTGCCAGAACCAGTCCACCCCCGGATGCCATTTGCGGACATCCTCCTTCCACGCCATGCGCATGCCCTGCACGCCGCGCTCGGCCAGGATGATGCGGGCCTGGTCCACGGCGGCGCTGAACAGCGAATGCCACGCCGTGAACAGGGTCAGGCCGAGCTTGTCCGCATGGCGGGCGAGGTCGGCGATCTCGGCCGGCGTGGCGGCGGGCGGCTTTTCCAGCAGCACGTGGCGGCCGGCATCGAGCGCCTGGCGCGCCAGGCCGTAGCGGATCTGCGGCGGCGTGCAGAGCGCCACCGCGTCGAGCTCGGGCTGGCACTGCAGCATCTCGGCCAGCGACGCATAGACCGGCACGCCGGGCGGCCCCTGCACCGCTACCGGATTGGCGATCGCCGCGAGCCGCAGCCCGCTGCTGGCGGCCAGCGCCGGCGCATGCTGCATGCGGGCAATCTGGCCATAGCCGACGATCCCGATCGTGAGCCGGCGCTCGGTGTTGCGGACATCCCTCATGGTCCCGACACCGCGCCGCCGGCGACTGCATTCCAGGCGTTCACATACGCGTCCGCACGCCTGCGTACGTCCGCGGCGCTGCGTCCCGGAGCATAGAGACCCGAGCCGAGCCCGAAGCCGTCGGCGCCGGCGCGGACGAACTCGGCGAGGTTTTCCGGGGTCACCCCGCCGACCGGCAGGAAGAGGGTCTGCTTCGGAAACACCGCCCGCATGGCGCGCAGCACGTTCGGCCCGACCAGTTCGGCGGGGAACAGTTTCAGCGCATCCGCGCCGGCCTTCAGGGCGGCGAAGCCTTCCGTCGGCGTGGCGATCCCCGGCATGCAGACCATGCCGGCCTGCTTGGCTGCGCGTATCACCTCGGCATCGCCGTGCGGCATGACGATCAGCCGGCCACCGACAGCGCCGATCTCCGCCACCTGCGAGGGCGTCATCACCGTGCCGGCGCCGATCAGGCAGGTCTCGCCGTAGCGCTCCGCCAGCAGGCGGATGCTTTCCAGCGGGTGCTGCGAGTTCAGCGGCACCTCGAGCATGGTCATGCCGGCCTCCACCAGCGCATCGCCGACCGCCAGCGCCTCCTCCGGGGCGAGGCCGCGCAGGATGGCGGTGAAGGGCATGCGCCCGATCATCTGTCTGAGCATCTCAGGTTCCCGGTTGATGCAGTGCGGGGGACGAGGGCACCAGCCCGGCTGCGGCTGCGATATCCAGCAACCCCTGCAGCGCGCTGTTGTCGATCCGTTCGGGCGGCCCGCGCCCGGTGGCCTGGAAGGCGCGGACATAGCGCGCGCACAGCCTGTCGTCGCCGGTCAGCGCCACCCGGGCGGCGCCGGCCAGCAACGGCGCCGCGAGGCGCAGCTCCTCGCCGATCAGCAGGCCGGACAGGTAGTCCAGCGCGGCTCCGGCTTCGATCGCGCCGGTCAGCATCAGCGCGCGCGCCCCGAACAGCCGGGCCAGGGCGCCGCGGTCCTGTGCCGCCAGCACGCCGCGATCGAACGCCGCGTCGCGCACGTCGGTGGCCGGCTCCGGCGCCTCGGCGACAGCCCGGCCGAGGATCGAATGCTGCGACAGCAGCGCATACAGCTCGCCGGTCATCAGGGTCTCGAACGAGACCAGCCGGTGCCCCTGTAGCCGTGCCCATTTCGAGTGCGTGCCGGGCAGCACCAGCAGCGCGTCGCCCCCGAGCCGGCGCATGGCGCCGACCGCCTGCGTCTCCTCGCCACGCATCACATCGGGTGCGGCGGCGTCGTTCCCCTCCAGCACGCCCGGAACCAGATGCAGCAGGCCGGCACCGGTCTGGATCGTGCGCAGGCACCCGGCCAGTGTCTCGAGGCCGGCCGGAGTCGGCAGGTAGGGCACCTCGAGCCAGCCCTGCCGGCTGCCGACCATCCCGCAGGCGATCGCCGGACGCGCGCGGTCGTGCCAGCCCTCGGTGATGGCGGCATAGGCCACCGGATAGCCGCCCTCGGGCAGGTGCATGATGCCCCAGCCTTCCTGGCGGGCTGCGCGCACCGTGCCGTTCGGCGAAACCAGCCACGCCCGCAACGAACTGGTGCCCCAGTCGAGGGCGATCAGCCCATCCGTGCCCATCATTTGTCCGACAATTCAACCGCATCCCGGTTATGGACCGGTCCCGGCACCGCATCAACCGGCGCGTGCGCAGCCACGTCACCGGCGCCGGCTGCGAGCGAGGCATGCATGTCGGCCAGCGCGAAGCGGACCAGCTCGGTCATGCGCGCGCGAGCGCGCTCGGGATCGCGCCGGGTGATCGCGTCGAGCACCAGCCGATGCTCGGGCATCGGATCGCGAGGATGCGCCTGCACCCGTTGCTTGAACAACGTGGTCCAGCGGATCGCCGCCCCCACGCTGCTCGACAACGCCGTGATCGCCTCGTTCTGGGTCGCCGCCAGGATTGCGTGGTGGAAGCCGCGATCCGCGGCGCGTCCGGCCTCGGTGGACAGGGTCAGGCGGTCCATCTCGTCGAGCGCCTCGGCCATGACGCGCAGGTCGCGCGCCGAGGCCCGCTCGGCTGCATAGCCGGCGGCCGCCGGCTCGACCATCATCCGCACCTCGAACAGGTCGCGCACGAAGGCGTCGCTCGGATGCGTCTGCAGGAACCAGCCCAGCACGTCGGGATCGAGGATGTGCCAGCGATGGCGCGGACTGACCCGCGTGCCGGTCCGGGTGCGGCTTTCGACCATGCCCTTGGCGGCCAGGATGCGCACCGCCTCGCGATAGGCGGTCCGCGAGACCTCGAGCTGCGCGCTGGAGGCGACTTCCCCGGACAGCGTGTCGCCCGGCGACAGGGTGCCGGCGGCGATTGCGACCCCGAGGTCGCGGGCAATCGCCGTGTGCAGCCGCTCCGGTGCGCGCGGATGCGGCACTGACGGACTGTCGGCCTTCAGGCTGGCGGTCCGTCTTGGCCGGTTGTTCAAGGCGGCGTGCTCCCTGCATGCATCCGGACGCAGCCGCCCGGTTGCGCATACAGGCTCAGTCTGCCCCTGACCGGGCCTGCGAGGAAGTCTCTCAGCGCAGAACGCACCCCTATCTCCGTGTAGGATAAAGGACATATTAAGCGTTCAGTAGTGATACCGGCATTGGATAACCTCGATCCGCTGATCCTCACCCTGGCGCCCCTGGACACGATAGACCAGCCGGTGCTGCGCCGTGATCCGTCGGGACCACCAGCCGGACAGATCGCCCTTCAGGGCTTCCGGCTTGCCGATCCCCTGGAAGGGATGGCGACGCACATCCTCGATCAGCACGTTCAGCCTGCGATGGATCGTCGGATCCGCATCGACCCAGTGCAGATAGTCAGCCCACCCGTCATCGCTGAAATGGACCCTCACGTCCCGGGCGGCACCAGATCATGCTCGGTGCCGCGATCCGCCTCGAACTGCTGCACCCCACGCAGCAGACGTTCGGCGTTTCCGGGGCTGCTCAGCAGATGCACCGTTTCCTGCCAGCCGGCGAACTCCTTCTCGGAGATCATCACCACGTTGCCCTTGCCACCCTGGCGCGTCACCACGAGGGGTGCCCGGGCCTCGATCGCCTCGTCCAGATAGCGCGACAGGTTCTGCCGCAGCTCGGTATAGGAAACATGCGTCATCAGAGCGCCTCCAGGCCGATCCTAGCACATCGTCGTACAGAAACCTGTACTGATTCAGAGACGCAGAGCTAGCCTAGAGCCTGATCGTCTCAGGCTGAACCAGCCTGAGACGTGAATCAGTCTCTAGATCAATCTGGTAGAGCAAGACCGGCTCAACTTGAGCCGGTCTTGCTCTAGGTCATGTGGACGGATTTGGACAAGATGAGGCCGCAGGCGAAGGCCACGATTGACTCGTAGTTCTGCCGGGTTTTCTCGCATCGCAATGTTACTCGCTTGAAGCGCTTGAGCTTGCCGACTGCCTGCTCGATACGGGCGCGAGTTTTGTAGAGCAGCCTCGGGAAGTGCCTGGGGCTGTGGACGGTGATCTTGCGGACCGGAATCAGTGGGACGATGCCAAGCTTTCGTGCTGCGCTTCGGTTGCTCTTGGCGTCGTAGCCTTTGTCAGTCAGCACGGCACGCGGCTTGATGTCGGGACCGATGCCGAGCAACAGGGGGAACTGCGGGCTGTCGTTGGCCTCGCCGCCGGTCAGATGGAAGGCGAGTGGCTGCCCATCGAAGTCGGTCTTGAGGTGGATTTTGGTCGAGAAGCCGCCGCGCGACCGGCCAAGCGCCTGATTTTGCTGCCCCCTTTTGCACCTGCGGCCGAGACATGAGCGCGAACCGTAGTGCTGTCGAACATCTGCACGAGGTGCGCTCTGGGGCTGAGTTCGGCCAGCGACTGAAAGAATGCCTCGAAGACACCGCTGTTGCTCAGCCGCGAGAACCGCTTCCAGACCGTGTTCCAGAGCCCGTATTCGGCTGGCAGCGCCCGCCACGAGACGTTCTGCAGCGTGAAGAAATGCAGCGCCTCGAGAAAGCGTCTGTCATCACGAGCCTTCTCGCCCCGCCTCGGAAGACAGCCCCGGAAGACCTCCAGAACGATCTCCCAATCCTCCTCGCTCATCCGCGTCAGC
Source organism: Lichenicoccus sp. (assembly GCF_965277665.1). Taxonomy (GTDB): domain Bacteria; phylum Pseudomonadota; class Alphaproteobacteria; order Acetobacterales; family Acetobacteraceae; genus Lichenicoccus. The sequence goes on along the minus strand of NZ_OZ255835.1, from coordinate 1,805,093 downwards.
ATCAAACAGGTCCACTTCTGCCGACCCGCTATGAATCACTGATCGACCGTCTTGTGAATCCCTGGCCGATTCCGTCCACATGACCTAGTACCCCTGGATGACCCGGTAGTCGTTGTGCCCGTCCGCCTCGAACCGGCCGGCTCCCTCGTCCACCCGGATGCACGGCCGATTGTCCGTGCCGCAACAAGTGCATCAATATGCCTTGGCTGCGACAGAAGCGGGCGTAGCGCCAGGCGCCAGCGGTTCACGGATGAGGAGCAGGCCCGCCGTTCCCGTCACTCCATCCAGCCTGGTTCCGGTGGTCCAAACCATGTTGCCGTAAGGAGAGGTCTCCAGACAGACCTTGACCAGCTGGTCAAGGTCACGCGCTTCATGGGGCCAGGGCTATCCAGATAGTCAGGACTTGCCGCGGCCGCCTGGCAGATGGCCGCTGGTCAGCTCGTCGGCCAGCGCCTGGTTGCGGTACACGGTCTTGAGGGCTGCCAGCAGCGCCGTGGTGTCCACCGCGACGGCGCGGTTCTGGGTGCCGTCATAGGTGAAGTCGCCGCCCAGCGAGTGGATGTTGCCGTCGAAGATCAGGCCGACCGCGCGTCCCTGCGCATCGATCACCGGGCTGCCGGAGTTGCCGCCGATGATGTCGTTGGTGGAGGCGAAGTCGAACCGGGTGGCGAGGTCGAGACGCGACTTCGCGTCCAGCCAGGGCCTGGTGAGCTTGAACGGGTCGCTGCCGGTGGCGCGGTCGTAGAGGCCGGCGAAATTGGTGAAGGCGGGAACCTGGTGGCCATTCTCGTCCCAGCCCTTCACCGTGCCGTACGAGACCCGCTGGGTGAAGGTCGCGTCCGGATAGACGCTGGTGCCCTCGCGCGCGAACCGCGCTCGCGCCAGCGCCTCGCTGGCTTCGCGCTGCGGCGCCTTGACCTGGTTGTCCCACTGGTCGCGCAGGCCACGGGCGATCGGCTCGACGGTGCGCGCCAGCACGATCATCGGGTCGGTCGACTTGGCGATGGCGGCCGGCCCACCTTTCCAGAGCGCCATGCGCACCTTCGGATCGCCCAGATGGGTGAACAAGACCAGGTGCGCGGACAGCTCTTCCGGCGACTGCTTGCCGAGGATGGTCTTCACCGAGGCGTCGTCGGCGCCCAGCGCCTGGCGCAGCCGGGTCAGCGAAAACGCGAGCAGGGTCTGCTCGAGCCGCGGATGCACCGGCGCAGAGGAGCCGAGCTGGGCTTCCAGGGCCGGCAGCTTGGCGTCGTGGTACTCGGTGAGGCGATCGGCGTCCGGCTTGGCACGCTCGGCGGCGCCGCGCACCAGCATCTTGGCATAGCCGAACAGGTCGCCGCCGAAGCCGCGCGGCGCCCGGGTGCCCTCCAGCATCACGAACGGGGTGAACAGCCGGCGCTCGGCGACCAGCGAGGGAGCGAGCGTCGCCCACGGATCGCCGTACTGCGCCTTGCGGTGCGGGTTCGCATCGATCCACTTGCGCAAGCTGTCCTCGGCCTGCTGCTTGGCCGCCAGCATTTTCGGGTCGGCCAGTGTCTGCAGCCAGCCGGTGAACACCTTGAGGCTGTTCTCGACGCCGAACAGCTCGTCCTGCGCGTCCTGCGCCGGGGCGACGCCGCCGCGGCTGTACTCCCACAGCACGCCGTCGAGCGTCGAGTAGTAGCCGAAAATCGAGGGCAGCTCGAGGTCGCGCAGCAGCTGCAGTTGCGCCACCGGCGCCTCGCGCGAGGTCGAGCCCGGATTGCCCGAGGTGAAGACCAGCTCGCCATCCTTGGGGCCGGCGGCATCAAACGGGAAGAACTGCGTGTGCGCCGGATGGCCGTTCTCGTACGCACGCAGGAACGTCACGTCGAGGTCGTAGCGGGGGAAGTTGAAATTGTCCGGGTCGCCGCCGAAGAAGGCGGCGTTCTGGTCGGGCGCGAATACCAGCCGCACATCCTGGTAGCGGCGGTAGCGGTACAAGGCGGTGCGGCCGCCATGGTAGAGCGCCACCACGTCGCAGCGCCAGGTGGTGGCGTCGCCGCCGACGCAGGACTTCTCGATCTCGCTCTCGGCGGCTTCCTGCGCGTGGGTGTAGTCGGCGCCATGCTTACCCGCGAGGGCCGCATGCATCTTCGGCGTGACGTCGCTGATGGTGTCGAGCCGGTCGAGCTCCATCGCCGGGCATTTCGGCTCGCGCGGCTGCGAGACCGAGCTGTAGCCGTCCTGCATGAAGTTGTGGTCGGCGCCGGACAGTTCGGACAGGCATTCGTTGGCGCAGTGGTGGTTGGTCATGACCAGGCCGTCGCCGGAGACGAACGAGGCTGAGCAGCCAAGTGCCAGCCGCGCGGAGGATTGCGTCACCCGCTTGATCCAGTCCGCGGACGGCGTGAAGCCGTACTGCGCCTGCAGCTGTTTCACCGGCAGGTTGTCCATCGTCCACATGCCTTCCTCGGCACGGGCAACCGGCGCCCAGATCAGAGCGACGATGCCTAGGCAGGCGATGCCGAGGGCAAGGGCGCCGTGGCGCAGGCCGGCTCGGACGCTGGAACTGGATCGCTGCATGCGGGAATGACCTGTCGGGGCTGTTGCGACAGGCTCAATATCCGGGTTTGCGCCGGCAACCAAGAGGCCGGCGCCCCGCTGGGCGGAGCGCCGGTAGTCTGAGTGTTTACTTGAGCGCCTTCAGCAGGGTCAGCCCGGCCAGCAGCTTCGCCGCATCAAGCTTGCCGACGCCGGATGCGTTGTCGAACCCGGTGATGGCGTTGTAGCCCCAGTTGTCGCCGGCAGTGACGTCGTTGGTGGTGAGGTCGGAGAGCTGGTAGAGCACCGGGCTGAGCTCGCCGGTGCGTCCGCCGAGCGCCTGCACGAACAGCGCGTTCACGCCGTTGAGCTGCGGCGCCACGAAGCTGGTGCCGCCGTAGAAGTTCGAGACGGCGCCGTCCTGGATATACTGGTAGCCGGACTCCGGATCGGCATTGGTGCTGATGTCGGGGCTGTTGCGTCCGGCAAAATTGGCCGGCAGCGTCACCTGCAGGACACTGCCCGACCCGCTATTCTGGGTGTAGGTCTGGCCCGGCTTGGTGCGGGTGATGCCCGGCGTCGCCAGCTGGTACCAGGGCTCGCCCCAGTAGGAACTCACGCCGCCGCCGCCGCCGGTCGAGAAGACGCTGGAGACCGGGAACTCGGACGCCTTGCCCTGGGCTGCGGCCTCGCTGGAGATGTAGTCCCAGCTCCAGGCCTGCTCCTGCGCCACCGTCAGGACGACGTCGCCCAGGGAATACGAGAACGGCAGGGTGGTGCCGCCAGCCGCGGTCACCAGCGGATCGCTGGCCGGATGGTCCACTGCGTAGGGCGCATTGCAGGTCGGCGCGGTGGCGGTCGGCGTGCCATAGGCCGGGCAGTCGCGCACGGTGTCGTAGGATCCGGAATCACCGGCGGCGATGAAGACGCTCTGTCCCTGCAACGCCATTTCGAGGAACGCCTCATGGAAGACCTGCAGCTGGTAGGTCTCGCCCGGGGTTTTGGTGGCGGCGTCGTAGAAGAAACCGAGCTCCGGCTGGCCCCAGCTCGACGACACCGTGTCGGCGATGTTCTCCGACGCCGCGGCCTCGAAACCGTCGATGAAGTTCGCATTGCTGATGTTGGGCGCGATGTACACCCGCTCGCTGGCACCCGGCGCGATGCCGCCGCTCTCCTCGACATCGAGGTCGGTCTCGCCTTCGCCGTCGGTGTTGTTGGTGCTCGCGGTCTCGCCGCCATCCACGTTCACCTTGGTGATGCGCGACTGCGAAACGTTGAGGCCGATCTGCTGCCAGAAGGAATAGGCGTCCGCGGCAGTGAAGGTGTTCAGCGTCACGATGCCGATCGTGGTGCCGCGCCCGGTGATGCCGCGGCTGCTGATCGGCGTCACGTCGTAGAACTTCTCGAAGTCGGCCGGCAGGTAGTTGCCGGGCGTGCCGCCGGTCAGGCTGGCGGACGTCGCGGCGACGGCGGCCTTGCGCGCACCGGCGGCGGCGAGCGCTGCCACATGCCTCGGCTTGGGATAGGCCATCGTGTTCAGGCCGCCGATGCCGCGGATCAGGCCGGCAAGCGCCGCGGGGATCTGCTGCGCCGTCAGCGAGGCGGTGCCGGTGCGGCCATCGACCGTGAACTGCTTGAGCTTGACGTTGAAGGTGCTCTCGACGTTGTTCACCGAGCTGCCGACCTCGATCGCGAGGTGGTTCGCATAGACATACTGGATGGTGAAGCCGAGATTCTCGAGCGTCGCCTCGACCTTGGCGATCTGGGCATCGCTGTCCGCATAGGCCGCGATGAACTGCTTGACGCTGAGGAACTGGTGGTAGGTGGAGCTGCCCGGCGTCTGCATGGCGCGGGCGGCGGCCTCGGCCGCGGCCAGGTTCTTGATCGGCAGATAGACCGTCAAGGCCAGGGGGACGCCGATACTGGGATCGGCGCGGGCGGACCGCACTCCGCCGGCGGTAGCCATCATGCCGGTCAGGACGGATGCCACGGAAAGGGCAAGGCAACGCTTCAGGGATCTCGACATCAAGCTTCCTCTCGTTGGCCGGTAGATCGAGAGGCGCCCGGACTGCCCGCCGAAAGCGATGCAGAGCCGGATCGTTGTCTCATCCCACTGGGTGGAGGAAGGTTAATAAAGCAGGCTTGAACGCGTCAATAAGCTAATCGCAGTAACTTTTTGGTTAGCTACAAAGCTGCGGTGATTTGCAGTTCCGGCTCCCGGCCTGCTGCCCGCTGACGCGGCTCGTTCTGGTCCATGCGCGCCGGGTCCATGCGCGCCGGGCGGCCGAGCAGGTAGCCCTGCACCTGGTCGCACCCCTTGCCCTGGATCATCGCAAGTTGCTGCGGCGTCTCCACCCCCTCGGCGACCACCGTGAGACCGAGATGATGGCCAAGTTCGATGATCGTCCGCACCAGCAGGTCGGCGCCTTCACCCTGGCCCAGCGTCCGCACGAAGGACCGGTCGATCTTGATCTTGTCCACGGCGAAGGACGACAGGTAGCTCAGACTCGAATAGCCGGTGCCGAAATCGTCAAGCGACACGCGCACGCCCTGGGCGCGGAGCGCGGAGAGGGTGCGTATGGCCTCGTCGGTGTCGGTGATCAGCACCCCCTCGGTGATCTCGATCTCGAGCCGGTGCGCCGGCAGGCCCGAGGTGAGCAGGGCGTCGGCCACGATCGACGGCAGGTTCGACTGCCGGAACTGCATCGGCGAGACGTTCACCGCGATCGACTGCCGCGCCGGCCAGGTCGACGCCTCGATGCAGGCGGTCCGGATCGCCCATTCGCCGACCGGAACGATCAGCCCGGTCTGCTCGGCCAGCGGGATGAAATCGATCGGCATCACCATCCCGCGCTTGGGGTGGTGCCAGCGTATCAGCGCCTCGTAGCCCTCGATCACGCCGCTGCTGCAGCTGAACAGCGGCTGGTAGTGCAGCTCGAGCTCGTCATTCTCGATGGCCAGGCGCAGGTCGTGCTCCAGTTCGACCCGCTCGTGCAGCACCAGGTCCATGCCGCGCTCGAAGAACTTGAACGATCCCGGGCTCTCGCGCTTGGCCTCGCGCAGCGCGGTGCCGGCGGCACGCAGCAGCGCCGCCTGGTTGACCGCATCCTGCGGATAGAGCGCAATGCCGATGCTGGCACTCGGTGCGACGCGCAGGCCCTCATGCTCGAACGCCTGGCCGAGGGTCTCCAGCAGGCGCCCGGCCAGCGCCGCCACCTGTCGCGCATCATCCTGCAGCGCGCAGACGATGACGAATTCATCGCCGCCGATACGCGCCAGGGTGTCCGACGAGCGCAGCTCCGCGGTGAGCCGCGACGCCAGTTCGCTCAGCAGCAGGTCGGCGCCATGGTCGCCGAGCAGGTCGTTGCAGGCCTTGAAGCGGTCGAGATCGAGATGCAGCAGGGCCACCGAGGTCTGCTGCGCGTCGCTGGCCGCCAGCGTGTGGATCATGCGCTCGTGCAGCAGCAGCCGGTTCGGCACGCCGGTCAGCGCGTCATGCTGCGCCAGGTGCCGGATGGTCTCGGCGTCGCGACGACGTTCGGATTGATCGACCAGAGCAACCGCGGTCGCCGGCCGGCCGATGAAGTCGATGGCGCGGCAGGCGACCTCGACGGGGACCAGCCGGCCGCCGCGTACTCGCACCTCCAGCTTCGCCGGTGCCTGCGGTTCGCTGCCCTGGTTCATCTGCGCCTGCGCGGCCGCCTGGCTGCCGGCCGAGAACAGCTCCAGGAACTGCCGGCCGATCAACGCGTCCATCGGCTCGCCGAACAGCGTGGCGCCGGCGGCATTGACCTCCAGGATCAGGCCGTCCTGGTGGATGATCATGACCTCGCGCGAGATCGAGCTCAGCAGGCGCAGGCGCTTGAGTTCCAGGACGGTGCGGTCGGAAAGATGCTGCTCCATCAGGGTCGCGGCCAGGCTTGCCACCAGCACGACCAGGCTGACCGCGCCGACGCCGGTCGCCAGCATGCCGTAGCTGAAGCCGCCCGGCGCCCCCACGCCAGGCCCGGGCATGCCGCGGGCGGCCGCGTGCGGACCGAGCGTGATCTGCAGCGCCGACATGCCGATGAAATGGATGCTCAGGACGCAGGCGGCGAGCCAGGCGGAGACCTCGATGCGCCGTCCCAGCCGCGACAGCCGGTCGGAGCGCGCGAAGGCGATCATCGCCAGCAGGATGCCGACCACCAGCGACCAGGCCAATTGCGGCCGGTCGATCCAGAGCGTCCCCGGCACATCCATCGCCGCGACGCCGGTCGCATGCATGGCGGCCACGCTGGCGCCGAGCGCCGTACCTGCCAGCACGCACCGTATCCCGCGCGGCAGCGACAGGCGCTGGCAGAGCAGCGCCAGCAGCGTGCCGCAGGTCGCGACCAGGATCGAGAGCAGGGTGAGGCCCGGGCGGTAGGTGATCTCGGTGCCGGGCATGAAGGCGAGCATGGCCACGAAATGCAGCGACCAGACGCCGCAGCCGAACACCGCGGCGGCGGCGGCCAGCCAGGCCAGCAAGCCGAGACGGCCCGGGCGTTCGGCGCGCGCCACCAGCGTCAGCGTCGTGAAGCAGGCAAGCAGGCAGATGCACGCCGCCAGCACCAGGAGCCGCGGATCATGCTGGTTGGTGATGCATCCGATGACGCGCATCATGAACAGGTCATTCGCCTTCTTGCCGATAGACCTGAATATGAAATGAAATCGCTTAGAACTCAATCCTCACGTTCAATTCACGTTCGCGGCTTCGAGTTCGTGTTCGGCCAGCAGCCACTGCTCCTCCGCCGCGCTGGCCTGGCGGCCGATCGCCGCCAGCCGGGTGTGCATTTCGGTGATCTCGCCGGCCTTGCCGGTCAGGTAGAGGGCCGGGTCCGCCAGGCGCCGTTCCAGCGCGGTGCGCTCCGCGGCCAACCTTGCCATCGTCCGCTCCGCCTCCTGCGCCCGCCTGCGAACCGGCGCCAGCACCCGTCGCTGCTCCGCCCGGTCGCGCCGATCGGCCGCCTGCCGGGGATTGGCGACAAGTCCGGGATTGGCGGCTTCACCGGGAGCGGGCGCCGCATGGGCCACGCGGTTGGCGATCCGGGCGCGTTCACCCAGCCAGGTGCGGTAGTCCGCCATGTCGCCGTCGAACGGCCGCACGGTGCCGTCGCCGACCAGCCACAGCCGGTCGGCCACCAGCTCGACCAGATGGGCGTCGTGGCTGATCAGCAACAAAGCGCCGGAAAACTCGGCCAGCGCCCGCACCAGCGCCTCGCGGGCGTCGATGTCGAGATGGTTGGTGGGCTCGTCCAGGATCAGCAGCTGCGGCGCATCGCGGGTTGCCAGCGCCAGCAGCAGCCGGGCCTTCTCGCCGCCGGAGAGGTCGCGCGACGGAGTGCCGGCGCGGTCGGCATCGAGGCCGAAGCGCGCGAGCTGGCCGCGCAGCAGGGTCGGCGGCGCTTCCGGCATGGCGCGCGCCATGTGCGCGACCGGGCTCTCCTCCGGTTCCAGCTCGTCGGCCTGGTGCTGCGCGAAATAGCCGACCCTGAGCTGGCGCGCGAGAGCGAGGCTGCCGCGCATCGGCGCGAGGCGGCCGGCGATGAGCTTGGCGAAGGTGGACTTGCCGCATCCGTTGGCGCCCAGCAGGGCGATGCGGTCGTCCATGTCCAGGCGCAGCGTCAGCCCGCGCAGCACCGGCTTGCCGTCATAGCCGGCATCGACCCGGTCCATGCTCAGCATCGGCGGGGCGAGCTGTGCCGGCTCCGGGAAGGCGAAGCGGACCGGCGCGTCCTCGACCACGCTCTCGATATGGTCGAGCTTTTCCAGCGCCTTGATGCGGGCCTGCGCCTGCCGTGCCTTGGTCGCCTTGGCGCGGAACCGGTCGACGAAGGATTGCATGTCAGCGCGCCGCTGGGCGATGCGCTCCGCCGCGCGGTTCTGCTGCAGTGCGCGCTCGGTGCGTAGGCGTACGAACTCGTCGTAGCCGCCCGGGGTGAGCGACAGCTTGCCGCCATCGAGATGGGCGATCGCGTGCACCGCGCGGTCGAGCAGGTTGCGGTCGTGGCTGACGATCAGCGCGGCACCCGGGAAGCGCGCCAGCCAGGTCTCCAGCCAGAGCGTCGCCTCGAGGTCGAGATGGTTGGTCGGCTCGTCGAGCAGCAGCAGGTCGGGCTGCAGGAACAGGGCGGTCGCCAGCGCCACCCGCATGCGCCAGCCGCCGGAGAATTCGCACACGGCGCGCGCCTGTGCCGCCGCGTCGAAGCCGAGGCCGGCCAGGATGGTCGCCGCCCGCGCGGGCGCGCTGTCGGCGGCAATCCCGCGAAGGCGCTCGTGGATGTCGGCGAGCCGGGCCGGATCAAGCTCGGTCCCGGCGGCGTCAAGCAGGCCGGCGCGCTCGGTATCGCCATCGAGCACGGTTTGCAGCAGACTTCCCGGACCCGATGGCGCTTCCTGCAGGATCCGCGCGATGCGTGCGCGCGACGACAGCCGGATCTCGCCGCCGTCGGGCGCGATGTCGCCGGCGATCGCCGCCAGCAGGGTGGACTTGCCGGCGCCGTTGCGCCCCAGCAGGCCGACCCGGCGGCCCGGCTCGATCGTGAGATCGGCGCCATCCAGCAGTGTGCGGCCCGCGATGCGCAGGGTGAGGCCGGAGATGACGAGCAGGCTCAAGTGGTGGTTCCGCGGCGAAGGGCGTGTGGCCAGCCCGGCCGATTTGTTCTAGATGCGCGCCCGGTAGCAACAGACTTCACCCAGAAACTTTACAAGGAGCCAGGACATGGCGACCGAGCGCACGCTTTCCATCATCAAGCCGGACGCCACCCGGCGCAACCTGACCGGTCGCATCAACGCGCTGTTCGAGGCAGCCGGCCTGCGCATCGTCGCCCAGCGCCGCATCCGCCTGTCCGACCTGGAGGCCGGCGCCTTCTATGCGGTGCATCGAGAGCGTCCGTTCTATGCGAGCCTGGTCGCCTCGATGACCGCGGGCCCGGTGGTGGTGCAGGTCCTCGAGGGCGAGGGCGCGGTGCTGAAGAACCGTTCCGTGATGGGCGCCACCAACCCGAAGCAGGCCGAGCCGCACACGGTGCGCGCGCAGTTCGCCGAAAGCATCGAGGCGAATTCGGTGCACGGCTCCGACAGTCCGGAGAACGCCGCCGCCGAGATCGCCTTCTTCTTCTCGGGGACCGAGATTCTTCCCTGAGCAGCACCGGCCTGAGCAGCACCGGCCTGAGCAGCACCGACCAGAGCAGCACCGGCCCGAGCAGCACCGGGTCTCCGGAGGCCATACCGCCAGGTCAGATCGTCGCCGCGGTGCTCGGCAACACCCTCGAGGTGTTCGACTTCATCGCCTACGGCACCTTCGCGGTGATGATCGGCCGGGCGTTCTTCCCGGCGCACGACCCGGAGCTGTCGCTGCTGCTGTCGGTCTCCACCTTCGGGGTCGGCTTCGTCACCCGGCCGCTCGGTGCGCTGCTGATCGGGGCGCTGGCCGACGGCCGCGGCAACCGGGCCGGCATGCTGGCCTCGCTGGCGCTGATGGGGGTCGGCAGCCTGATCATCGGCCTGCTGCCGGGCTTTGCCACGCTCGGCACGGCCGCGCCGCTGCTGCTGGTGCTGGCGCGCCTGATCCAGGGCCTCGCCTGGGGCGGCGAGGCCGGTCCCGCCACGATCTTCCTGCTCGACGCCGCCGGCAGCGGGCGGCAGGGACGGCTCATCGCCTGGCAGGGGGTGAGCCAGGCCTGCGCGGTGCTGCTGTGCGGCCTGGTCGGCGTGCTGCTGGACGTGCTGCTCGGACCCGCCGCGCTGTCGCGCTGGGGCTGGCGGGTGCCGTTCCTGCTCGGCACCGCGGTGGTGCCGGTCGGGCTCTGGCTGCGCTCGGGGCTGCATGAGCCGCGACGTGGCAACCCTGTCGCGCCGCGACGTGGCGCCCCGGTCGCCGAGCCTGCTGCGCATCCGTCGCTGCGCCGGGTGCTGGCCTGCGGCTTCCTGATGATGGCGGGGGGCACCGTCACCCAGTATTTCCTGAATTTCTCCACCAGCTACGCGCTGACCGCGCTGCACCTGCCGATACGCAACGCGCTGCTGGTGGCCGTGGTGATCGGCGTCTGCGGCGCGGGCGCCGCATGGGGCGGCGGCGTGCTGTCCGACCGGGTCGGCAGCCGGCGCGTGGCGATCTGGCCGCGCCTGCTGCTGGCCCTGCTGGTGCTGCCCGGCCTGTGGCTTGCCTCGCGCAGCGGCAGTGCCGCCTTGTTCATCGGGCTGTGCGCGGCGATCGCGATGCTGCAGGCATCCGGCTTCGTCGCCAGTGTCGTGCTGATGGTGCAGCACCTGCCGCAGGCCTTGCGCGCGACGCGGTTCGGCATGGCCACCCTTTTTGGAATGGTCTATGCGGTGGCGATCGCGGCCTTCGGTGGCACCGCGCAGGTTGCCTTCGTCTGGCTGATCCGCCAGACCGGCAGCGTGATCGCGCCGGGCTGGTACCTGCTGCTGGTGAACCTGGTGTGCGCGGGTGCTGCCCTGGCGCTGCCGGAAGTCGGCAGCTCTAACAGGGTGCTGAAGAAGCAAGACCAGGGCGCTGCCCTGGTCCCGCTGGGGCCGAAGGCCCCAGACCCCGATTCTTAAATTTCAGGATTTCAAAGGCTCGCCTTTGATGGGCTTGAGCCGCGAAGCGGATCGAGGGGGCAAAGCCCCTGGCCTGCTAAACCAGCGTCCAGTCGAGCAGCACCACGATGGCGATGACGACCGCCACGGCCCAGAATGCCGCCCGGCAGAAACGCGCCCAGAACATCTGGCGGTCGGCCATCAGGGCCTCCGCTGTCGTCGGCAACGGGGCGCCTTCGCTGCGGGGAGCCTGCTCGGTTGCCATGCTCGTCGATCCTCGTGGACGCTCCGGGCTGCAGATCTAGCGCAAAAGCGGCCACCCGATAAATGCCGCATCACACCGCAAGCAGCACGCCTTCGCGCGGCCCGGCCGCGCGGCCGCCGAGATGCCGGCGCAGCGCCAGCGGATACAGGAGGTGCTCCTGCTCCAGCACCCGGGCCGCCAGCGTCTCCGGCGTGTCGCCGGGATGCACGCAGATCGCCGCCTGTCCCAGGATCGGGCCGTCATCGACCCGCTCGGTGACCAGGTGCACGGTGCAGCCATGCAGGGTGACGCCGGCCTGCAAGGCGCGTGCGTGGGTTTGCAGGCCGGGAAACGCCGGCAGCAGGCTTGGATGGATGTTCAGCATGCGGCCGGCCCAGCGGGTGGTGAGCAGCGGGGTCAGCAGGCGCATGTAGCCGGCGAGGCAGACGCAGCCGATGTCGGCCTCGCGCAGCGCCGCGTCGATCGCCTGCTCGTGCGCGGCGCGGTCGCGCCCATGCGCACGGTGGTCGATCGCCTGCGCCTGGATGCCCGCATCCCGCGCGGTGTCCAGGCCGGGGGACGCTGGATTGTTGCTCAGCACCAGCGCGATCTCGGCCGGATAGTCCGGCGCGGCACTTGCCGCGATCAGCGCGTGGAGGTTGCTGCCGCGTCCGCTGACCAGCACCGCGACCCGGGTGCGCGCCATCCCGATCAGGCCTGCGGAAACAGCGGCAGGCTCGCATAGCGCAGCGTGGCCGGGGCGTCGGCCGGCCCGGCTTCGATGCGGCCGATCACGCAGGCGGTCTCGCCGAGTTCGGACAACAGGGCCGTGGCGCTCGCGGCGTTCGAGACGATCAGCGCCATGCCGATGCCGCAGTTGAACACGCGCAGCATTTCCTCGGGCGCGACCCCGCCGGCTCGTGCGAGCCAGCCGAACACCGGCGGCGGCGTCCAGGCCTCGCCGTCGATGGCGACCCGGGTGCCCGCCGGGAGTGCGCGCGGCAGGTTGCCCGGCAGGCCGCCGCCGGTGATGTGGGCGGCGCCCCGCAGCAGGCCGGCCCGGTGCAGGGCCAGCACCTGGTGCACGTAGAGCCGGGTCGGCGTCATCAGCGCCGCGCCGAGCGACAGGCCCGGCGCGAACGGGGCCGGGTCGTCCCAGCCCAGCCCGGCCGCGCGGACGATGCTGCGCACCAGCGAGAAGCCGTTCGCGTGCACGCCGCTGCTCGGCAGGCCGAGCACGATGTCCCCCGGAGCGATGGTCTTCGGCAGCAGCGCGTTGCGCTCGGCGGCACCCACCGAGAAGCCGGCGAGATCGTAGTGGCCCGGGCCGTACATGCCCGGCATCTCTGCGGTCTCGCCACCGACCAGGGCGCAACCGGCGAGCCGGCAGCCGTCGGCGATGCCGCGCACCACGCGCGCCGCAGCCTCCACCGCGAGCTTGCCGGTGGCGAAATAGTCCAGGAAGAACAGCGGCTCGGCGCCCTGCACCACGAGGTCGTTGACGCACATGGCGACCAGGTCGATGCCGACCGCGTCATGCCGCCCGGTCTCGATCGCCACCATCAGCTTGGTGCCGACGCCGTCGGTGGCGGAGACCAGCACCGGGTCGCGGTACCCGGCCGCCTTGAGGTCGAACAGCGCGCCGAAGCCGCCCAGGCCGCCCATGCTGCCGGGCCGGTCGGTGGCGCCGGCGGCCGGCCGGATCGCCTCGACCAGCCGCTCGCCCGCCTCGATATCCACGCCGGACGCGCGGTAGGTGCCCTCGGGCGGCATCTGGGTCATGCGGTGGCTGCCTCGTGCGCGTTGCGAACCAAGCCGGCATGGCTGGCCGGCGGTTCCTCGGGTAGATGCAATGCGGGTTCCTTTACGGCAGGCGGGGCGCGTCGTAAAACAATGAGAGAATCAGGTGAGCGGCCGGGTGGAGAGCACGGCGCGCAGCGGCAGCTTGCATTGCCGTTCGCGCACCGGCCACGCTTCGCGCGCGCGGATTTCATCGCCGCCCCATCGAACGCCGCGGCGCTGGCCTGGCTCGAGCGCCGCCGCGAGACCGACTGGCCCGACCATCGGCTGGCGCTATGGGGTGCGGCCGGCAGCGGCAAGACCCACCTGCTGCAGGTCTGGGCGCAGGACCATGACGCGCTGCTGCTGCCCGGCACGGCGTTGCGCGGGCTGACCCGGTTGCCGGAGAGGAGCGGCGACGCGGGCGGCATCGCGGTCGACGATGCCGACCTCGCCGCCGACGAGCGCGCCCTGCTGCACCTGCTGAACGCGGCCCGCGAGGACCGTCTGCCGATCCTGCTCTCCGGTCGCGCGCCGCCCGCCCGCTGGGAGATGCGGCTGCCCGACCTCGCGAGCCGGCTGCGGGCGACGGCGGCCGTCGGGCTGCGGCAGCCGGAGGAGGGATTGCTGCGCATCCTGCTGCAGCGGCTGCTCGCCGAGCGCCAGCTCGCGGTGGCGCAGCCGGTGGTGGACTGGCTGCTGCTGCGCCTGCCGCGGCGAGCGGACGCCATGCGGGAGGCGGCCCGCCGGCTCGACCAGGCGGCCCTCGCCTCGGGGGGTGCTGTGACACGCAGCCTGGCAGGATTGGTGCTCGACGAACTGCTCATCGGCCCGGACGAGTTCGTCGAGGACATGCCGGAGGGCGCGCCGCTGCTCTGAGCAGCAGAGTTGACACCAGGAGCGCCCGACCTTCTCCTGCCGCGCCGCAACTTCGCGCGCTCCGGTCCGGAGCCGTCAGGATGAAGTCTCTTGCCCACATCGCGCGAAGCCGTCCGGAGCAAGCAGTCGCGCCTCGCGCGGGCGGCGGCGGTGTTCGGCCCCGGGCTCGTGGTCATGCTCGCCGATACCGACGTGGGCAGCATCATCACAGCCGGGCAGAGCGGCGTGCAGTGGGGCTACCGGCTGCTGCTGCTGCAGTTCCTGCTGATGCCGATCCTGTTCATGGTGCAGGAACTGACCGTGCGGCTCGGCATCTTCACCGGGCGCGGCCATGGCGAGCTGATACGCGAGACCTTCGGGCGGTTCTGGGCGATCGTCTCGGCGGCCGGGCTCGCGGTCGCCACCGGCGGGGCGCTGCTGACCGAGTTCTCGGGCGTGGCAGGCGTCGGCGAGCTCTATGGCGTGCCACGGGCGGTGACGCTGGCGCTGGCGGCAGGCGCCCTGCTGCTGGTGGTGATCACCGGGTCGTACCGGCGCGCCGAGCGGGTGATGATCGCGGTCGGGCTGTTCGAGCTGGCGTTCTTCTATGTCGCCTGGGCGGCGCACCCGCACATGGCGGACATCGTGCGTGGCGCGGTGAACATCCCGTTCGCCAACAAGGGCTATGTCTATCTCGCGGCTGCCAATATCGGCGCCGTCATCATGCCCTGGATGATCTTCTACCAGCAGTCCGCGGTCGCCGACAAAAAGCTGCGTCCCGAGCATTACGGCGCCGCCCGCTGGGATACCGCGATCGGCGCGGTCATCACGCAGCTGGTGATGGCCGCGGTACTGATCGCGTGTGCCGCCACGATTGCGCCGAACCGGCCGGATGCCAGCCTGAATACGATCGGCGAGATGAGCCAGGCGCTGACCCCGTTCCTCGGCGGCCAGGCCGGTCGTCTGGTGTTCAGCCTGGGCGTGCTCGGCGCCGGCATGGTGGCGGCGATCGTGGCCTCCCTGGCGCTGGCCTGGGGCGTCGGCGAGGTTGCCGGCTATCGCCGCTCGCTGGAGTTGCGGCCGCTGGAGGCGCGCTGGTTCTACGGCATCTACGCCACTTGCGTGGTGGCGGGCGCGCTGCTGGTGGCGGTGTGGCCGGACCTGGTGGCGCTCAATGTCGGCGTGCAGGTGATGAATGCGCTGCTGCTGCCTCTGGTGCTGGGCTTCCTGATCGCGCTTGCGGTACGCGCGCTGCCGGACCAGCACCGGCTGCGCGGGCCGTATTTCTGGCTGGTAGTGGCCGTCTCAGGGCTCACCACCGCACTTGGCGTGTTCGGCGGCTTGCAAGGCGCAGGCAGCCTCTAACGCCTGCCCTGGTCGAGAAAGTTTAGCAGGGCGGCGTTGAACAGAGCGGGGTCCTGCAGGAACGCGAAGTGGCTGGTGTTCGGCAGGATCAGCAATCCGGCGTCGGGAATGGCGGCGGCGATGTGCTCGGTGTGCTGGCGCTTGATGGCCTCGTCATGGTCGCCGTCCGCGACCAGCACCGGAGTGCGGATTGCGGCGAGCTGCGCGTCGGTCCAGTTCGGCTGGTCCGCCCACATGCGGCCGATCTGCGCGACGAAGGCGTCGTACTGCCCGGGCGTTGCCGAGTAGCGTCTATACTCGTCGCCGGCGCGGCGGATGAAGGCGGCGAAGTTCGGGTTCTTCTCGACGCCGTCCCGCACGCCGTCGGTCGTCACGTTGGCGGCGAAGGCGAACACGGACCGGATGCGATCGGCATGGCGCATGGCGAGATCGAGACCGATGATGGCGCCGTCGCTCCAGCCCACGATGTCCGCGCGCCGGATCCCGAGCGCGTCCATCAGCCCGACCACGTCGTTTGCCATCAGGTCGTAGCCGAACGGACGGCCGTCTCGCGTGCTGCGTCCGTGCCCGCGGCTGTCCATGACAATCACGCGGTGACGCGGCGCCAGCGCCCGCACCTGGCGTCCCCAGTAGTCCGCGTTGGCGAGGCCGCCATGCAGCAGGATGACCGGCGGTCCCTGGCCGACGACGGCATAATGGATGCGTATGCCATCGACCGCTGCCTCGCCTGCGTGACTGGTCGCCAGTGCTACAGGCGTCGGCGGCAAGGTCTGCCAGCGTGCCGGCGCGGCGTCCGCAAGCCGGGGCAGGGCAGCGGCAAGCAGCAAAATCAGGCTGAGCCTGCGCATGGGCATTCTCCGTGGGTGGGGCTGCCGGGCAATCAGGCAAAATACTCGTCCGTGACCTCGTGAAGCCGCAAGGTCGGGCATCGGCTCTGCGACCTGGTGCAGCGGACGGCAATATTTTCTCCGAGACGCTTGTCCAGGCATGGCTCGATTCAGCCCGTATGCAAGCTGAGGGCTGCACCGCTGGCCGCGCCCAGCGCCACTACCGCCAGCGGTGGAACTTGCCACATCGTCAGGAGCAGGAAGCCGGCCACGGCCACGATGAAGTCGGCCGGCCGCAGGATCGTGCTGGTCCAGAGCGGGTCGTAGAGCGCCATCGCAAGCAGCCCGACCACGGCCGCATTGGCGCCTTGCACCGCGGCGCGTGCTGCCGGACGGGCGCGCAGCCAGTTCCAGAACGGCAGGGTTCCCGCCACCAGCAGAAGCCCTGGCAGGAAGATCGCCAGGAGGGCGATGGTGGCACCCTGCAGGCCGCCGGAACCCGGCCAGGCGACCGCTCCGAGATACGCGGCAAAGCTGAAGAGCGGTCCGGGCACGGCCTGCACCAGACCGTAGCCTGCCAGGAAGCGATCCTCCGGCACCCAGCCGGGCGCGACGACGGCATCGTGCAGCAGGGGCAGCACGACGTGGCCGCCGCCGAACACCAGGGCGCCGGCGCGGCTGAACGCCTCGAACAGCCTCAGCCCCTGCGGCACGGCTTCTGGACGCTGCGCCGCCAGGACCGGCGGCAACACCAGCAACGCAAGGAACAGCCCGAGACAGCGCGCCCCGGCCGGGGCCGACACCGGCTGCACGATCGGTATCGCATCCCGCGGCGCGCCGGTGCCCCGGCACAGCAGCAGCCCGGCTGCCGCTCCGAGGAAGATGGCGACCATCTGCGCCACGCCGGCCGGAGCCGCGGCGGTGGCGAGCATAGCGGCCATCGCGATCGCGGCGCGCGGCCGGTCCGGGCACAGCGATCGCGCCATGCCCAGGACCGCCCCCGCCACCACCGCCACCGCCGCCAGCCTGAGGCCGTGCAACAGCCCGTGGCCGAGCGGCGAGGCCGCCAGGCCGCCTGCCAGGTCGGCGCACAGCAGCATGAACAAGGCTGACGGCAGGGTGAAGCCGGCCCAGGCGGCGAGCGCGCCGATTGGCCCGGCGCGCAGCAGGCCGAGCGCGAAGCCGGCCTGGCTCGAGGCGGGTCCGGGCAGGAACTGGCACAGCCCGACGATCTCGGCGTAGTCCTGCTCGCTCACCCAGCCGCGGCGCTCGACCAGTTCGCTGCGGAAATAGCCGAGATGCGCGACCGGGCCGCCGAACGAGGTCAGTCCCAGCCGGAGGAACGCCAGCAGGACCTCGAACGGCGTCCCGGGACGGCCGGCCAACGCCTCGCACCGTCGCTCAGCTGCCGCGGGCGTAGATCGTCTTGGCGTTGCCGGCATCGATCAGTTGCGTCGGCACGGTGATCAGGGCCGGCACCGAGGCGGCGCAGTCGATCAGGATCTTCCTGGCGAGATCCAGCGCCTGGGCCGCCCCGGTCGGATACACCATGGTGGCCGCCCACTCGCCGTCGGCGACGGCGCGGATGCCGCCGGACGGTCCGGGCAGGCCGTCGGTGCCGATGATCTTGACCTGCCCGGACTTGCCGGCCTGCTTGGCGGCGATGTAGGCGCCGGCTGCGGCGAGGTCATTGCTGGCATAGACCAGCTTGATGTCGGGATGCGACTGCAGCATGGCGCCGAACACCGTCACCGCCTTGTCCTGCATCCAGTCGACCGGCTGCACCGCGACCAGCTTGAGCTTCGGATTGCTCGCGATGCCGGCCTTGAAGCCTTCGAGGCGCTCGATCGCCGGCGACGAGCTCGGCAGGCCTTCCAGGATCGCAACCTCGCCGCCTTCGGGTGCGAGTGTCGTCGCGGCGTACTCCCCGGCCTGCTTGGCGATGGCGCGGTTGTCGCCGGTCACGAAGCTTGTGTAGTCATGGCCCAGCGTCTTGCGATCGAGCTCGATCACCGGAATGCCCGCCTTGTACACGCGGCTGACCGCAGGCGTCAGCGGGGCCGCCTCGAAGGCGGAGACGAACAGGATGTCGACCTGCTGGGTCAGGAAGTTCTCGACCTGCGAGACCTGGGTATTGTCGCTGGCCTGCCCGTCGGCGATCACGATCTTGAACTGCGGAATGGTCTTCACCAGCCGTTCGAGCTCGTGATTGACCTGCGCCCGGTACGGCTCCTTGAAGTTCGCCTGCGAGAAGCCGATCACGTAGTGGTCGTGGGGTCCGCAGGTTTTTGAGAGTGGCTTGGCGAAAGCCGGCGTCGCCATCAGCGTTCCAGCTACCAGCATCGGTATGATACGCATCGTCGTGTCTCCCCTGGTCATGTTTTTGTTCAACGTGAGCCTGCGTCGCGTCCGACCACCGTCTGCAGGCCGGCGGCGAGCACGATGATGGCACCCGTGGCCAGCAGCTGCATGGCGGCGCTCACGTCGTTGAGCTGCAGGATATTGGCGAGTGCTCCGAGCATCACGGCGCCGGCGATGGTGCCGATCATGCTGCCGGCGCCGCCGAACAGGTCGGTGCCCCCGATCACCACGGCGGCGATCGCGTTCAGCTCGTAGCCGGATCCGTCGTTCGGGCTGCCGAAGCTGAACTGTCCGGCATGCACGATGCCGGCGACGCCGGCGCACAGGCCGCTCAGCCCGTACACCGAGATGCGCACCCACTGCACCGGAATGCCGGACAGACGCGCCGCGCGTTCGTTGCCGCCGACCGCGAACACGTAGCGGCCGTAGCGCGTGCGGTTGAGCAGGAACGCCGCCAGGATCGCGAGGATCACGAACACCAGGGTCGCGACCGGAAAGGTGTCGCCGAACAGCCGTTCGCCGAGCAGCGCGAAACCGGGCGGCGCGCGTCCGGGGCCGTCGCCGTAGGTGATGTTGATGAAGTTGTTGTCCGACGCGATCAGCGCCAGCCCGCGCGCCGCCTGCAGGCCCGCGAGCGTGACGATGAAGGCCTGGATGCGCAGCCGGGTCGAGAGCACGCCCTGCAGCAGGCCGAACACCACCGCCACCAGCAGCACCAGCGGCAGCGTGCTCGCGAGAGTCCAGCCGTCATTGACCAGCAGCGCCGCCGTCAGCACGCTCGACAGGCCGAGCACCGCGCCGACCGAGAGGTCGATGCCGCCGGCGATGATCACGAAGGTCATGCCAAGTGCGAGGATGCCGGTCTCGGAGATCGAGCGCACGATGTTGGCGACGTTGTCGGCGGCGAGGAACAGGATGCGGCCATGCCGGTGCGGTGAGAACAGCACGCCGCCGAGCAGCACCAGCACCAGGCCGAGCAGGCTCTGGAAGCGCACCAGAAGTGCAAGCGGCCGCAGGTGTGGCCGGGCGGCCGACGGCGCGATGGTGCTCACCGGGGCACCTTCAGGCGGCCCCCGACCGCGTCGTGCGCGCGTCACCCATGCTGTGCCGGCGCAGGGTTGCCTCGTCGACGCCGGCTGCGAACTCGGCAACCGTCACGCCGTCCTGCATGACCAGGATGCGGTCGCACAGCCCGATAAGTTCCGGCAGCTCGGACGACGCGACCAGCACGCCGAGCCCTTGACCCGCGAGCCCGCGCAACTGCCGGTAGATCTCGGCCTTGGCGCCGACATCGACACCGCGGGTCGGCTCGTCGAGCAGCAGCAGGCGCGGCTCGCTGAGCAGCTCCTTGGCGAACACCACCTTCTGCTGGTTGCCGCCGGAGAGGGTGATCACCTTCGCCTCCGGCCGGCGCGGCCGGACATCCGAGCGCTCGAGGGCTGCTGCCACCTGCCGGCGTTCGGCCGCCGGTGCGACCAGTCCGTGCGGCGTCATGCGCCGCAGCGTCGACATCACGATGTTGCGGGCCACCGTGTGCCCGGGTACGAAGCCGCTGCCACGCCGGTCGTCGGTAACGAAGGCGAGGCCGGCGCGGCGCGCCGCGTCCACCGTTCCCGGGCGGAACGGGCGGCCACCGACGCCGATCTCGCCCTCCCAGCGACCGGCCGCCTCGAAGCCGAACAGCGCCGACAGCAATTCGGTGCGGCCCGAACCCATCAGGCCGGACAGGCCGACGATCTCGCCCGCATGCACGGCGAGCGAGACGTCGCGCGGCGCTCTCCAGCCGGCCCGCGGCAGGTCGGGGACGAAGCGCGCATGCGACAGCGACAGCAGTACCGGGCCGTACGACCGCCCGTGCGCCGGGAACAGCGCGCTGAAATCGCGGCCGACCAGCAGGCGCACGAGCTCGGCCTGCGGCGCGTCCGGTGCGGCCTGCCCGGCAACGGTGCCGTCGCGCATCACCGTCACGCGGTCGCCGATGCGCGCAACCTCTTCCAGCCGGTGCGAGATATAGATGATGCCGACACCGCGGGCGCGCAGCTCGCGCACGACCCCGAACAGATGCTCCGCCTCGGTGGCAGACAGGGCGGCGGTCGGTTCGTCGAGGATCAGGATGCGCGCCTCGGCCGCCAGCGCCTTGGCGATCGCCACCAGTTGCCGCTCGCCCATGCGCAGCGAGGCGACCCGCCGCGAGGCCTTCAGCGTCACCCCGGCACGCGCCAGCAGGCCGCTCGCCTCGCGGCGCATGCGGGCGCCATCAAGGGTCCGGCGCGCGGTGAGCGGCTCGTGGCCGAGGAACAGGTTGGCGGCGATATCGAGCCCCGGCACCAGGTCGAGCTCCTGCGGGATCATGACGATGCCCGCCTCCTGCGCCTCGCGCGGGCTCTGCAGCCGCACCGGCTGTCCGTCGAGCCGGAGCGTGCCGGCATCGGGCGCCACCACGCCGGACAGCACGCTCATCAGCGTGCTCTTGCCGGCGCCGTTCTCGCCGAGCAGGACGTGCACCTCGCCGGGGCAGAGGTCGAAATCGACGCCGCGCAGGGCGTGCACGCCGCCGAAGCGCTTCTCGATGCCGACAAGCTCCAGCAGCAGGGTCTGGTCCAAGGCGTTTCCCCGGCCGGTCATCGCTTCAAGGCGACGCGCGCTTTATTGCGTCGACGCTAGACACCGGGGAAGCGTTGTCAAGCCGTGACGAAATGCGTGGCGAGCCGTCAGTACGCTAGGGCCACTCCGTCCGCGCGCATCTCCGACGCCGCCGCATAGACCCGGTCGCGGCCGGCCATGCGGTGCTCGATGCATTCGTAGCGGCCGAAGCCGCCATCGGATGCACCGATCTTCCAGCCCAGTCCGGCCAGCGCCGCGCGCGTCGCCGCCGGCACGCCTGCCTCCAGTCGTAGCAGCCCGTCCGGCCCGAGCCCTGCGATGTCCTCGCCCATGCTCTGCGACGATCCTTCGTGATGCCAGCGCGGCGCGTCGCCGGCGGCCTGGATGTCGAGGCCGTAATCGATCCGGTTGAGCACGATCTGCGTCTGCCCCATCGGCTGCATGTCGCCACCCATCACGCCGAACGCCATCCAGGGCCGGCCCGCGCGGGTGGCGAAGCCGGGGATGATGGTCTGGAACGGCCGCTTGCCCGGCGCATACAGGTTCGGGTGGCCGTCGTGGAGCGAGAACAGCTCGCCGCGATCCTGGAACATGAAGCCGAGCCCGTCCGGCACCAGTCCCGAACCCATGCCGCGGAAGTTGGACTGGATCATCGACACCATCATGCCGTCCGGGCCGGCGACGCTGAAATAGGTGGTGTCGCCGTGGCTCGGCGCGTCGCCCGGATGCGCCGGCGTCAGGATCCGGTCGGGACGGATCAGCCTGGCGCGCTGCGCCGCATAGTCCTTGGAGTTCAGCCACGCGACAGGGATCTTGGCGAAATGCGGGTCGGCGTAGTAGCGCCCCCGGTCCTCGTAGGCGAGGCGCTTGGCTTCCGCCTGCAGGTGGATCGAGAGCGGTGACTGGAACCCTGCCGCGCGGAGGTCGAAAGTCTCCAGGATGTTCAGCATCTGCAGGGTCGCGAGCCCCTGGGTGTTGGCCGCCATGCCGTAGATCTCGGCGCCGCGATAGGTTGTGACCAGCGGGTCGAGCCACTCCGAATGATGGCGCCTAAGGTCGTCGCGCGTCATCCAGCCGCCGATGCGCCGGAAATAGCGCTCGATGGTTTGCGCCACCGGCCCCTCATAGAAGGCGTCGCGGCCGCCTTCGGCGATCAGCCGGTAGGTGCGTGCGAGATCGGGATTGCGCCGCACGTCGCCCTCGTTCGGCATCTGGCCGCCGGGCGCATAGGTGTGCATCGCGTTCGCCGTCTCCTCCACCCCGATGCCCGGGCGCAGGAACACCGCGAGGTTGCGCTTGATGTAGTAGCCGATGATCTGCGGCACCGGAGCACCCTGCTCGCAGAGCGCGATCGCGGGCTCGAACAGCGTGTGCCAGGGCAGGCGGCCGTAGCGCTGGTGCAGCGTCCACCAGGCATCGAGCGCGCCGGGCACCGACACGCTGATCGCACCCAGCTTGGGGATGACGCCGTTCCTGGCCCGCGCGCGCACCGTCTCCAGGCTGAGGCCGCGCGGCGAGGCGCCGGAGCCGGCGAGCGAGACGACACGCCTGAGCTTCGGGTCCCAGATCATGGCGTAGCAGTCGCCGCCGAGGCCGGCACTGGTCGGTTCCAGGAAACCCAGGCAGGCGTTCGCCGCGATCGCGGCGTCCGCCGCCGTGCCGCCGCGTCGCAGGATGGCGATCGCCGCCTGGGTGGCGAGCGGATGCGCGGTGCCGGCGGCCCCGTTCAGGCCCATCGCCGCCGAGCGCGAGGCGAAGCTGGCCCCGGATGGCCGGTCACCGGCATGCACGTCCGGACGGTCGAAGCGCTCGGCGCCGTCGGGCTGGAACTTCGCCAGGCCCGCGGCGCGAACGCCCCAGGCGGCGTCCGGCGGCAGGGAGTGGGCGCCGCCCTGGCCCGGTGCCTCGGGTGTCGCGGCGGGGTGCGTCTGGGCACCGGCGGCGATCGGGACGGCAGCCGCGGGAAGGGCGGCAATAAAGGTGCGTCTGCGCAAGGTGTCTGTTTCCTCATGGCCGGCAGCCGATGTCATCGAAGCGTCACGTCGAAGGCCGCCCGGGTCAAGCCGGCGCGGCATCGCATGCTTTGCTCGGGTGGCGATCTGCCCTACCGTCGCGCGGCAATCGCAAACGAGTGTGCTGGTGCCGGAACCCGCGGATCGACCGAAACGCAACGCCCCGCGCGGGGGCAGGCCAAGGGCGATGGCGGTGGCCGCGGCGTCGGCGAGCGTGCAGGCGAGGCCGCATGCGCCCGCTCGGCGCCAGGGACCGGTCGCCGTGGAGGCCCGACGCCTGGATCCGGTCGAGGCGGTGCCGGCAATCGCGCCGGGCCAGCCGGGCCGCTTCATCAACCGCGAACTGTCCTGGCTCGACTTCAACCAGCGCGTGGTGGAGGAGGCCGACAATGCGCGCAACCCGCTGCTCGAGCGGCTGCGCTTCCTGTCGATCTCCGCCGGCAACCTCGATGAATTCTACTCGGTGCGGGTGGCGGGGCTGGTCGGCCAGGTGCGCGAGAGCCTGACCTCGCGCTCTCCCGACGGCCGCACGCCGGCGCAGCAGCTGCAGGCGGTGGCAGAGCGTGCCCGCCTCCTGCTCGACGAGCAGCAGCGGATCTGGCGCGAGCTGCGCGCCGCCATGCGCGAGCAGGGCATCATCGTCTGCGAGCCGGCGGCCCTCGGCGCCGAGGAGCACGCCTGGCTGGAGAGCTTCTTCATGGACCGGCTGTTCCCGGTGCTGACGCCGCTCGCCATCGACCCCGCGCACCCGTTCCCGTTCATGCCCAACATGGGCCAGGCGCTGGCGCTCCGCCTGCTGCGTGACGACGACGAGCGCCACGTGATGAGCGGGCTCGTCATGCTG
Source organism: Lichenicoccus sp. (assembly GCF_965277665.1). Taxonomy (GTDB): domain Bacteria; phylum Pseudomonadota; class Alphaproteobacteria; order Acetobacterales; family Acetobacteraceae; genus Lichenicoccus. The sequence continues at coordinate 1,781,135 of NZ_OZ255835.1, read as the reverse complement.
CCGGCGCAGGTGGAGCGCTTCATCCGGCTGCCTGGTGGGGGACACGCTGGAGGGGGCCAAGCCGGGGCGGCCCAGGACCTGGCGCGGTTCATCCTGCTCGAGGACCTGGTCAGCCTGTTCCTCGATCGTCTGTTCCCGGGCTTCCATGTCGGCGGCCGCGGCGTGTTCCGGGTCATCCGCGATACCGACGTGGAGTTCGAGGAGGAGGCCGAGGATCTCGTGCGCTCCTACGAGACCGCGCTCAAGCGTCGGCGCCGCGGCGTGGTGATCCATCTCGATGTCGAGGCGGACATGCCGGCCGACCTCTCGGCACTGGTCGCCGACGAGCTCGACGTGCCGGTGGACGAGATGCAGCTGCATGCCGGGCTGATCGGCATGGTCGACGTGAAGCAGCTCATCGTGGATGACCGTCCGGACCTGCTGTTCGCGCCCTATGCGCCGCGCTTTCCGGAACGCATCCGCGATTTCGGTGGCGACTGCTTTGCCGCGATCCGCACCAAGGACATCATCGTCCACCACCCGTTCGAGAGTTTCGACGTGGTGGTGCAGTTCCTGCGGCAGGCCGCACTCGATCCCGCCGTGGTGGCGATCAAGCAGACGCTGTACCGCACGTCGCGTGACAGCCCGATCGTGAAGGCCCTGATCGAGGCGGCGGAATCCGGGAAGTCGGTCACCGCGATGGTCGAGCTGCGCGCGCGCTTCGATGAGGAGGCCAACATCCGCCTGGCGCGCACGCTGGAAGCCGCCGGCGTGCAGGTGGTGTTCGGCTTCGCCGAGCTGAAGACGCACGCCAAGCTCAGCCTGGTGGTGCGTCGCGAGGGCGGCGGCGTGCGCAGCTATGCGCATTTCGGTACCGGCAACTACCATCCGATCACCGCGCGCATCTATACCGACCTCAGCTTCTTCACCTGCGACGCGGCGCTGGTGCGCGACAGCGCGCGACTGTTCAACTACATGACCGGCTATGCCAGGCCCGCTTCGATGGACGTGCTGGCGTTCTCGCCGCTGACCACGCGCAGCACGCTGACCGGCCTGATCGATGCCGAGATCAAGTTCGCGCGGGCCGGCAAGCCGGCGCAGATCTGGCTCAAGATGAATTCGCTGGTCGATGAGGAGCTGATCGACAAGCTCTACGATGCGTCCCGCGCCGGCGTGCGCATCCTGATCGTGGTGCGCGGCATCTGCTGCCTGCGCCCGGGGGTGCCGGGACTGTCCGAGACCATCCAGGTGAAGTCCATCGTCGGACGCTTCCTCGAGCACAGCCGGGTGTTCGCGTTCAGCAACGGCCATCGCATGCCGTCGCGCGATGCGCTGGTGTATATTTCCAGCGCCGACTGGATGGCGCGCAACATGGACTGGCGCGTCGAGAGCATGGTGCCGATACGCAATCCGACGGTGCACGCGCAGGTGCTCGACCAGATCATGGTGATGGACCTGAAGGACAACCTGCAATCCTGGCAGCTCGGCCCCGATGCGGTCTGGCGCCGGCTCGATCCGGGCAGCAAGCCGTTCTCGGCGCACGAGTATTTCATGACCAACCCGTCCTTGTCGGGACGCGGCTCGGCGGCGCGCGGACAGGTGGTGCCGGTGGCGCGTCCGTTGCCGCGCCGTCCCGATCGTATCCTCGAGGATTGAGGCCCAGGCATGAGTGCAACTGGCATGAGTGCAGCTACCAATTCCGGCCGGCTGCGGCGCTCCGCCGTCGTCGATCTCGGATCCAATTCGGTGCGGCTGGTGGTGTTCGAGGGCCACGCGCGCAACCCGGTCACCATCTTCAACGAAAAGGCGGTGCTGCGTCTCGGACGCGGGCTGGAGGCGACCGGACGGCTGAACGAAGACGGCGTGGCCCAGGCGATGAGCGTGATGGCGCGCTTCAATGCGGTGGCGCGCGGCATGCAGGCCGACCCGTTCGAGGTGCTGGCGACGGCCGCGGTGCGCGACGCGAGCAACGGTGGCGAGTTCATCGGCGTGCTGCGAGCCGCGATGCCACAAGCCGGCATACGCATCCTGTCCGGTCTCGAGGAGGCCGACTATTCGGCGACCGGGGTGCTGTGCGGCCTGCCGCAGGCGGAAGGGCTGATGGCCGATATCGGCGGCGGCTCGCTGGAGCTGGTGCGGCTGGGCGATGGCCGCATGTACGAGGCGCGCACGCTGCGGCTCGGCGTGATCCGGCTCTCGGACCGGGCCGGTGGCGACGTGCAGCGCGCGCGCGCACTGGTCGAGAACGATCTCGATGGCGTCGAATGGCTCCCCGTCGCGAGCGGCCGCACGCTGTACCTGGTCGGCGGCGCGTTCCGCGCGCTGGCCAGGCTGCAGATCGCGCGCACCTTCTATCCGCTCAACATCGTGCACCAGTACGAACTCACGCCGGAGGATGCGCGCGAGATGACCGGCTGGGTGATCGGCGCCACCCGCCGCACCCTGGAGCGGCTGCCCGGCGCGCCGCGCAAGCGCCTCGACGACATGCCGTTCGCGGCCACCGTGCTGCGCCGGCTGCTGCGCCGGGTGCAGCCGGACCGCGTGGTGTTCAGCGTCGACGGGCTGCGCGAGGGCTGGTACATGCGCCGGGTCGCCCCGGGCGTGATGGACGAGCCGCCTTTGGAGGCCTGCTCGCATGACCTCGCGACCCGGCTCAGCCGCAGCACGACGCTGCCGCCGGCGCTGATCGACTGGACGTCGGCGCTGTTCGCCGGCGAGGGCGCCGAGGACCGACGGCTGCGGGTGAGTGCCTGCTGGGTGTCCGATACCGGGGCGCTCGATCATCCGGAATACCGCGCCGAGCAGACCTTTCTTCGTATCCTGCGCCAGCCCGGCATGGCGCTTTCGCATCCGACCAGGGCTTTCCTCGCCTTGGTGCTGGCGATGCGCTACGAGGCCGAGCTCGATCAGGCCTTCCTGCAGCCGGCGCGCCGCCTGCTCGACGCGCGCGGCTTCCAGCAGGCGGAGATCCTGGGGCTCGCGCTGCGCCTGGCCTATGTGCTGTGCGCCGGCATTCCCGAGCTGCTGGCCGGCACCAGCCTGCTGCGCGACGGCAACCGGCTGGTGCTGCGCCTTTCCGCCGAGCGGCTGGCGTCCGGCACCGAGAGCGTCGGCCGCCGGCTCGACCGGCTGGCGCAGGCGGCAGGCCTGGCGCCGGTGATCGAAGGCGCGTGACGCTGCGGCGGCCTGCGACTGCCGCACTGCTGGCCGCGCTCTTCGCCGCACCGGTCGCGCGCGCGGCCGATCCGTCCGCCTTGTGGAAGATCGTCGACGGGCGCTGCGTTCCCGACGAGAGGATGCATGCCGCCCCGGCGCCGTGCGAAACGGTCGATCTGGCGCAGGGGTACGCGGTGCTCAAGGACATCCGCGGGCGGGAGCAGTATCTGCTGATCCCGACGCGACGCCTGGGCGGCATCGAGAGCCCGGAACTGCTGCAACCGCAGACACCGAACTATTTCGCGGCCGCCTGGCAGCAGGCGCCGCTTGTCGAAGCCAGGGTCGGCCACAGCCTGCCGCGGGACGATCTGTCGCTCGCGATCAACTCGGCCTACGGGCGCAGCCAGAACCAGCTGCACATCCATATCGACTGCATCAGCACGGCGGCGCATGCGATTTTGCAGTCACGATCAGGCACGATTGGAAGCCGGTGGACAAGGCTGCCGCCGATCGCGGGCGTTGCGTATCGGGCCATGTTCATTGCCGGCGAGACCCTGGGACCGCACGACCCGTTCCGCCTGCTGGCGGCGTCGCTGCATGATACACGCCGCGAGATGGGCCGGCATACGCTCGTGCTGGTCGGCACGTCGGTGCCGCGCCCGGGCTTTTTCCTGCTCGACGGCGAACTCGACCGGCTGCGTCTCGACTTTGCCTCGGGCGAGGAGCTGCAGGACCATGCCTGCCGGATCGCCGGCACGCCCTTGCACTGACCCGGCACCTCAGAGCCTTGTGTGGACGGGTGCCTGGACGCAAGGGCATTTGACTTCGGCGCCGCGGTCGGGTGCGGTCACGTATCCGGCCTGTTTGCGCGGCCCATCACCGCTGGACTTGATGCAGTTCACGGCCTGGCTCCCGATCAGTCTCGGGCGCTCGGAGGCGCGGGCACTGGCTCGCGATCCGCCTCCTTTCGCGACCAGCTGGCTGACTTGACCTGGTGGATGACGCGCGCGATCCCGGGATCATCTCGGACGCGCGTCCGGTGCGGACGATGGACGTGCGAGGCAGCTATCGGATGGTGCCGTTCATGCCGTTCGGGAAAAAGCCGCCGCCCGTGGGAACGCCGTCATAGAGGATGTCCAGCGCCTGAGCCGGCGTCCGGCGATAGACCAGTGCATTGCTATCGACGTTGGTGAAATTGTAGGCCTGGCCCGGGATCGAGGTACCCTGATCGGCGACGCCGGAAAGCCTGGCACGCAGTGCGGAGATCGCGTCTGTGGCCTGACCGGCGCCGATATTGCTGAGCAGAGTTCGGATCGCGCCCGCGTGATATCCCTCAACCCCGAGAATGCCAGCTGCGGCTTCGACGTTGTCCTTATTGGTGAAATAGCGTGCAGCGCCTGCGGCGGCGGTAATGCAGACATCCTCGAGCATGTAGGCTCCAAGCAGAAAGGTCACGTCGCTTTCATAAGGATTGAAGGTTTGGCCTGGCGAGATCAGCCCAGCGCCGATGGCGAAATTGGTCCAGGACGAGGCGATGTCGACGGTTGGCTGCGCCACCGCGGCCGAACCAAGCACGGCCCGGAAGAACTGCAGGTGAGCCAGCTCGTCTACCGCAAGGCGCTGCACGTACTGCGCGATCGCAGCACTCTGGAAAGCAACCGGGCCGCCGGCGGAGACGGCGCCCAGTGTTCCGATCCCGGTGGTGTCCGCAGCCGGCACGCCCTGCCCGGTCAGTCCGTAGAGATAGTAGTTGGCGCCGAGTGCTTCGAAGTTCGAGAAGAAAGCAATGTAGTCGTTGTCGGTGTATCCCGCCGCCATCGCCGGGCTGCTTCCAAGCACCAGGCTGCCGGCACCGAGTGTTCCGGCTACGGCGGAACTCGCAGCACCTGCTCCGAGCGTGCGAAGAACGCTGCGTCGATCCATGTCGAGGCCGGGATATTGTGTTGTCTGTGCCACGTGGCGATACTCCTGGTCGACTGCCTGGTGTTCTAGCCGTGAACGGGCTGAAGCCTCTGGTGGAGGTGCTAGCGAAGGGTGCCGTTCATCCCAGTCGGGAAGAACAGGCCGCCGGTTCCGGCTGGACCGCCGCCATAGACAATGTTCAGCACCTGTGCGGGTGTGCGGCGGAACGCCAGGGCGTTGATGTCGGCCGAGGCGAAATTGTAGTTATTGCCCGGTATGATGATGCCCATGTCGTCCTGAACTCCCGACAGCTGGGCGCGAAGTGCCGAGATCGCATTGGCGACCTGACCGCCGCCGATATCGGCGAGCAAGGTACGGATCGCGCCGCCATGGTATGCCTCGACAGCGAGGATCGCACCCGCGGCTTCCAGGTAGTCCGGGTCGGTGATGTAGCGCGCTGCACCTGCGTAGGCGGTGACGCCGACGTCCTCAAAGATGTATGCACCGATCAGGAAGCTGATCTCGTCCGCGAACGGATTGAATGTTTGACCCGACTGGATCAGCCCGGCGGCTACAGCCAGCGTTGTAAAGCTCGTGTCGAGATCGATGCTCGGTTCCGCGACCGCGGCCGCGCCGAGGGAGGTCCTGAGAAAGCGCACATGTGTCAGCTCGTCCACCGCAAGCGTTTGCGCATATTGCGCAATCGCTTCACTTTGGAAGGGAACCGCACTGCCGCCGGTCACGCTGCCCTGAACACCAACTCCGGCCACATCGCTGCTTTGCAAACCGGTGCCGAGGAACGCGCGTAGATAGAACTCGGCTTCGAGATATTCGAGATTGAGCGCGAAATTAAGGATCTCCGGGTCGGTCAAGGTTGCCGCCGCGGCCGGTTCGGCGTTGACGGCAACACCTGCGGCGGCTACCGCGGCGATACCAGCGCCCAGGCCGAATCGGCGCAAGGCCGAGCGTCGACCCGCGTTCTCCTGCCCCGGCTTGTCCTGCCCCGGCTTGTCCTGCACTGCCATCTCGATCGATGGATCGTAGGGCGGCCGCGATGAAGACGATGCATCGGTCATCTAATAGACTCCGAACAAGAGCGGACCTTGAGCACCCAATTTTTCCGGGAGCGTCACGAGGTTTCGGTGGACATACCCGCGCGGGCCGTCGCGGTTCCCCGGGCCGAGCAGCGCCGGACGATCAAGCACATCGTTTGGATGTATAGGCACGGCTAACCACCGGGTGGGCGTGTTCGTCCTGGTCGGTCTACTGCTCGCTAGGGCGTGCTGGAGACCAAGCTTCGTCGTCGACCTTACTTTTGCCCTCGCTGCTGCCGGTACGGAAGCTACTCGGATCAGCGCCGTATACAGCCCGAAAGGCTCGGGAGAAGTAGCTCCGGCTCACGTAGCCGATGCTCTTCGCGACGACCTTGATCGGCAGGTCCGTCGTCGTGAGAAGGCGGGCGGCGATTGACAGGCGCGCTTTCTGCACGAAATCGATGGGGCTCTGCTGGAACGCCTGTGAGAAGTGCTCGGCGAAGGACGCGCGGCTCATTCCAGCCAACGACGCCAAGCTCTCTACGGTGTGCGCCCCCGCCGGGTTCTCGATGATGGCAAGCATGGCGCGTGCAAGCCGAGGATGGTGTAGTGCCGAGAACAGGGGCGAGGTGGCGTCGTAACGAGGCAGGCTCTGGCGCAGCAGCGTGATCAAGCACTGCTTCATCAGCGCCTCCGTCATCGCCTGCGTGCCAAGGCTAGGGCTGGTAACCTCAGCGAGCATAAGCTCGAAGGCGTCCCTGGACGTGGAGCTGGTCGATAGGTCTTCGATCATCGGCTCGCGCAGGAGATCGAAAGGTCCCGGGGCGCTTCCATAGGAGGCCGGGATCGTGCCGCACAGCAACAGGATGTCGCTTTTGCCGTCGCCGGCTGTGAAGGTGACGAGGCCATCAGCCAGCATCGAGCAGTGATCTTCCGCGAGGACCGTCCGTGCCGTGGCACCTGCCTCCCCAAGCACGTGCGACTGGCGGGAGGGCACGATCAGGACGCTCCGGGAAGCAAACGGCAGCCATTGACCGTTGCTTACGCGTAAGGACCCAGAGCCCTGCAGAACGTAGTGGACCGTGATCACATCGAAGGAGGGAAAGGCGAGCCGAAATCCCTGTTGGATCTCACAAACGGAAAAGGCGTGAAGCCGAACGGCTAGAGCTGTTAGGAAACGGTCAAGGGTATCTGCTGCCATTTCGCAATCCTTATCTCTGCCCTTTCTCAACGGCTTGACGCGCCTAAGTCCGTTGGCGTTCGGCGCGCACTCCCTGCTCACGCGGCTGTGAGCATTCGAGGGTTTCTTTGCAGCCTCAACGTCGTATTGCCGCGCCACGACCGAGACCGAGGCTCCGGGCGAAAGCGATGCCGCGACGATCTCCCGCTTGAGTGCCTCAGGCCATGACCTATGCCGGCGCCTGACCCTCGAACTTGTGTCCATTACCGCGTTCGTGAACGCTTCCAACATGAGCACGGCGACCAGGTCCGCCACGCGGCTGATCCCTTGGGGAGCGATCACGCCGAGCTCGGCCATATGCCCGCGCGACGCGTTCACCATCATGGTTCGCTGCCGCACCAGCAGCTCGCGCGTCCGGTGCAGCATCAGCACGGCCTGTTGTTCGGCCGATTTGACCGGCACGAAACGCATGGTCGGCCGGGTGACGGCCTCGCAGATTGCTTCCGCGTCGGCTGCGTCCGTCTTGCCGCGCTTGACGTAGGGTTTGACGTAGCTCGCCGGCATCAGCCGCACCTCGTGGCCCAGCGCCTTGATCTCCCGTGCCGAAGGGCCGCGGCCGGCGTGACGCTCCGAGCGCCGAAGGGCCGCGGCCTCCTGGCCGTGAGCATCGGAGCGGAGGAATGGCGCCCATCCTTGGAAAGAGGGGATCGCCAGCAGCAGGCGTTTGCAAATGGGCTTTCAGAACGACTTCAGCAGCCGGTCCAGGTAGTCGAGTTCCGCCGGCGGGCGGGTGCGGTCGGTGTCGCGCCGGCGCAGTTCCTGCTCGATCTCGCGCGAGCGTAGCCGTTCGGCGGTGTCCGGCACGTGGGTATCGCCGTCATCGGCATGCGGGCCGGCGCCGATCGGACGCCCAAGCGGATCGCGCTGGCCGGGATGCGTGTCCTGGCCGTCGCCCTGCGCCTCCTGGCCCGGCGCATCGCCGGGATCCTCCGACGGGCTGCTGCCCGGCATGCCCGGCAGGAGCATCGGGCTGCCACCGCTGCTGGACGAGGCCAGGGCCTGCTGCATCTGCTGCCCGCCCTTCTGCAACGCCGCCAGCGCCTGCTGTTGCGCCTGCTGCGCCGCCTGGTCCTGGCCGGCGGCGAGGGCCTCGCGGGCGCTCTGCATGGCGCGTCCGGCCTCGTTGAAGCCGCCGGGCTGCTTGCCGCTGAGGCCCTTGAACTCCTGGCCCAGCTCCTCGAGCGCCCGCGACAAGGCGTGCTGGGTGCGGGTGTCGGTCGCACGCTGCGCCGCGCGGGCCTGCTCGGCGGCCTGGTCGGCTTTCTGGCGCTTCGCCTCCGCCTGCGGATCGGGCGCGTCCGGGTCACGGCCGGTCGGGTTCGGCGGCGGGAAACCCTGCTCCTGCGGCGGCGACACGCCGAGGCGGCTCAGCAGCTCGGCCGTCGCCTCGTCCATCTGGCCGCGCTGGTCGGCGCCGCTTCGCGCTTGCGCCTCGCGCTGCTGCGCGCCCTGCCGCGCCTGGCTCTGGTCGAGCAGGTCGCCCTCGCGTCGCTCCAGGTCGTGCAGGCCTGCCATCTGCTCGCGCACCTGCGCCTGCGCCTGGGCCTGCTCGCGCAGGCTCTGCAGGTCCTGCGGCGTGGCGCTGCGCATGCGGTCCAGCATCGACTGCATCCGCTGCAGCTGCTGCATCGCCTCCTGGGTATGGCCCGCTGAGGCGGCATCGCGCATCTGCTGCAGCATGCGCGCGAGGTCGCCGCCGGTGAGAGCATGCGCGTCCGGCATCGGCGGCAGCATGCTGTGCTCGCGTTTCGCCTGCTCGGCCAGCGCCTGCAGCCGGCGTCCGATGGCGGCGGTCAGGGCCTGGATGCGCCGCTCGAGCTCGGACTGTTCGTGCGCGATCTGGCCCTTGTCGCCGAGCTGGCGCATGTGCTCGAGCTGCTGGGCGAGGGCGTCGCGGGCGGCCCGTACGTCGGAAGCGGCCCGGGCGCCGGCGCGGTCGTTGTGCAGCCCGTCCTCCAGCGCCAGCGCCAGGTCCCACAGCCGGGCGGTCGCCTCGACGATGGCGGCGTCGTCCGGCACGTCGTCGTCGCGCAGCAGCGAGGCCGCGCTGGACAGGTTGAGGAACAGCCCGGGGTCGGTGGCGAACGCGCCAGGTGCCTCGCCCAGCGCCTGCAGGTCGGACGCCGTCGCCGCGCGGGTCTCGCGCCCGAGCGCCAGGCGCTTGCGGGCGTCGAGCACGGCACGCGCCAGCGGATTGCGGAACGGCCGCTGCGGCAGGCGCAGACGCGCCTCGCCCGACAGCGCGGTACGCCCGGTGGCGTCGGTCGCGAGCAGGGTTGCCACCACCGGCTCGCCGGCACGTGGATCGGCGGCGAGGTCCGGCAGGGCAGTGCCGCTGGCATTGCGCGCATCCGGCGGCAGCGGGATCGGGACCCGCAGCGGCGCGATGCCGGCAGCCTTCGGATCGGCGAGCCGTAGCTCGGCGGCGAGAGTGCTCACGCCATACGGGTGCGCCACGTGCCAGGGCAGGCGGGTCAGCCAGGGCTCGGAGGCGGGACCGGGGGTGCCGTTCCAGGCCACGACGATCTGCGGCGGCGGCGCCACGCGCAGGGTCCAGTCCGCGAGCGCGCGGCCGTTGGCGCGCAGGGTCAGGCGGGTGCCGGCCCGCAGCGCGTGGTGCAGGGCCCAGCTGCCCGCCGCCAGCCGGTCGAAGCGGACCCCGGACGCTGGCTCCGGAGGCGCCGGGTTCGGATCAAGCGCTCGCAGGGCGAGCCGCGGATGGCCGAGCACACCGGTCAGGCTGAGCTGCAGCACCGATCCGGCCGGCACGGTGACGTCGGCCCGCGCCTCGGCCAGGAACACCGGCGCGGCGTGGGTGTCGTCAGGCGGCGTGACCCAGGCCTGCAGGCGCGGCATCGGCCCGGGCGGCTCGAACAGGCCCGGCAGGAAGCCCGAAGCCAGCCGGTCCCCGATGTTGCCGCCCGCGACCAGCAGGGCCGCCAGCAGCGCCGGCCCGAGCAGCAGGCTGAGGCGATGCGGATCGTGCCGCAGCAGGCCCAGGCGTGGCCAGCCGGTGCGCAGCCCGCCGATGGCAGCACCCACGCGCGCGAGATGCGCCTCCCAGATGGAACCACCGATGGCACCGGCGTCGCCTGCCGGCCGGTCGGCGAGGGCCTGCAGCGGACGGTGGCGCAGGCCGGAGCGCTGCTCGATGCGGCGATCGATCGCATTCTGCGGCGGCGTGGCGATCCGGCGCAGTCGACGCCAGGCCAGAGACAGCACGGCGCCGAGCACGAGCAGCAGCAGCGGCACCTGCAGCCACACTGGCAGACGCTGCGGCAGGTCGAGCAGAGACAGCACGGCGTAGAGGGCGAGCCACGCGAGGCAGTGCAGCAGGGCCGGCCACGCCTGCTCGATGCGCAGGATCCGGGAGGCACGCTGCCGGGCGCGGCCGGCCTCGGCGCTCCAGTCCGAGGGCGATCCCGCCATTTTCATGCAAGCCAGTCCGGGCTCATGCAAGCCAGTCCGGGACGGTCTCGTCCCGCCAGAGCGCCTCGACCGGCGGCCGGGCCCTTATCGTGGCCCAGCGTCCGCGGTCGACCAGCGCCTGGGCCGCCAGCGGCCGCGCATTGTAGGTCGAGCTCATCACCGATCCATAGGCGCCGGTATCGAGGATGGCGACGCGGTCGCCGGCTGCCAGCGTAGGCAGCATGCGGTCACGCGCGAAGCCGTCGCCGGTCTCGCAGACCGGCCCCACCACATGCGCAGGGGCGACGGGACGCAGCGCCGCCGCCGGGGAGAGCGGGACGATGCCGTGCCAGGACCCGTACAGGCTCGGGCGCAGCAGGTCGTTCATCGCCGCGTCGAGCACGATGAAGGGCGGCGCGCGCTGCTGGCGCTTGACCAGCAGCACCGAGGCCAGCAGCACGCCGGCCGGCGCCACCAGCCAGCGCCCGGGCTCGATGGCAAGCCGCACCCCGATGTCGCCGAGGGTCGCGCGCATCGCGCCGGCCAGGGCGCGTGGCGAGAGGCTGCCCTCGTCGCGGTAGCAGACCCCGAGGCCGCCGCCGCAATCGACCGTCTCGACGTGTTCGCCCGCCTCGCGCAGGGCGCCGACCAGTCCGGCAATGCGGGCGAACGCATGGCGGAACGGCGCCGCGGCGGCGATCTGGCTGCCGATATGGACGGCGAGGCCGACCGGGCGCAGGCCGGGCAGCCGGCCGGCTTCTGCGTAGAGCATTGGAATGTCGCGATGGTCGATGCCGAACTTGTCGCCGCGCCGGCCGGTGCTGATCTTGTCGTGGCTACCGGCATCGATGTCCGGATTGACCCGCAGCGCGATGCGGCTGACCCGGCCCACTGCGACGGACAGCGCCGACAGCCGGAGCATCTCCTCGGCGCTCTCGACGTTGATCTGGCCGACCTCGACGCCGATCGCGAGCCGCAGCTCGTCGTCCGATTTGCCGACGCCGGAGAACACGATGCTCCCGGGTGAGATCCCGGCTGCCAGTGCCCGGCGCAGCTCGCCGCCGCTCACCACGTCCGCACCTGCCCCTTCGGCCTGCAGCACCCGCAGCACGGCCAGGTGATCGTTGGCCTTGACGGCGTAATGCACCGAGACGGCGAGGGCGGCCTCCCGGAAGGCGCCGGCCAGCTCCCGGTAGCGCGCGCGGAGCGTGTCGGCTCCGGTCACCCAGACCGGCGTGCCAAGCGCGTCGGCCACCGCCCGCAGCGGCACATCGTCCAGCATCAGCCCGGAGACCGCATGCATGGACACATGCGGACGGCGGCCCAGCAACTCGTCGAGCGTCGGGTCCGGGTGCATCTGGACGAGCGGGGCGGCGCTGTGCATTCGCACGACGATACCGGCGCCTAGCCGCGCCACCAAGCGTCCTTTCCGTCATCCGGCAGCTTGGCTAGCCTGGCGGTTCATCGATGGGGGGACGCTGTGACCGATCCGCTGGTCAACGCCGCCGTGGCCGCGCGGCTGCGGGCGCATGCCCCGTATTCCCGGTTCCTGGTAGGAGCGGCGCTGCGCTGTGACGACGGCAGCGTGCATGCCGGGTGCAACGTGGAGAATGCCGCCTACCCGCAGGGTGTCTGCGCGGAAGCCGGCGCGATCTCGGCGATGGTGCTGGCCGGCCCCCGCCGCATCGCCGAGATCGTGATCGCGGCGCGCGGCAGCCGACCCTGCACACCGTGCGGCGGCTGCCGCCAGAAGCTGCGCGAGTTCGCCGGGCCTGAAGCCCGTGTCCGGATGGTCGACGAGCACGGGCAGGTCCTGATGCAGAGCACCCTGGACGAGCTGCTGCCGCACTCGTTCGGGCCGGAGGCTCTCGGGTTCTAGTGGCTGTCCGGGGGGCGTCCATCACGCCCCGGTGCGCCGGCCGCCCCGGCTGCAACCGGCTGTCGATGCCGCCGTTTCCGTGGAACGCAAGATCGGGCGCGCAAGGCCGGGAACGGCCAATGGGAGGATGGACATGCCGCACATCAAGACGCCGGACGGGATCAGCCTGTTCTACAAGGACTGGGGTGCGGCCACGGCCAAGCCGGTGGTGTTCATCCATGGTTGGCCGCTCGACGCCGACATGTGGGAGTACCAGATGACGCCGCTGGCCCGGCAGGGACTGCGCACCATCGCCTATGATCGCCGCGGGTTCGGCCGCTCCGACCAGCCGCTCGGCGCGTACGACTATGACGTGTTCGCCGACGACCTGAAGGCGGTGCTGGACGCGCTCGACCTGCAGGACACAACGCTGGTCGGCTTCTCGATGGGCGGCGGCGAGATCGCCCGCTACCTGTCGCGGCACGGCGGTGCGCGGGTCGGCCGCGTGGCGCTGGTCTCCACCGTCGTGCCGTTCCTGCTCAAGACGCCCGACCATCCGGACGGTGTCGATCGCGGCGTCTTCGACCAGATGGTCGGCGGCCTGGAGGAGGACCGGCCGCAGTTCCTGACCGATTTCGGCAAGCTGTTCTTCGGCGCCGGCCTGCTCGGCTCGCCGGTCTCCGCGGGGATCATGCAGTGGACCCTGTACATGGCGCTGCAGGCATCGCCGGTCGCCACCATCGACTGCGTGCGGGCGTTCTCGGAGACCGATTTCCGCCCGGACCTGGCGGCCTTCAAGGTGCCGACCCTGATCATCCACGGCACCGGGGACAAGACGGTGCCGGCCAACATCACTGCCGCCGCCGCCGCGGCCGCCCTGCCGGAAGCGACGTACCTGCGCTACGACAACGCGCCGCACGGTCTCTTCATCACCGACAAGGACCGCCTGACCGAGGATCTGTCCCGCTTCATCCGGTCGTAGCCGAAACCCAAGGCCCCAAACCCAAACTCGTAAGTTTCAGGATCTCAAAGGCTCCGCCTTTGATGGGGTCCAGGGGCAAAGCCCCTGGCCTTATTCCGTGCTGCTACTCGCTCAGGCGCACCGCATCGACGATGCGCCAGCCTTGGCCGTCGGCCACGAGTTGTTCGATCTCCTCCGGGTCGTCCACGAAGTCGGCTTCGTGATAGTGCGCGAAGGCATGCACGATGATGACGCCGTGCTGGCCGTCGGGCGACCTAATCGGCGCTCTCATCACACGGGCCCCCACAGATGTGCTGCGGGAACATGCGCTCGTAGAGTCGGTCGCGGGCCTGCTGCGTCATCGAGGGTGCGGCGCCTCGCGAGCCGAGAAGGCCGAGGGCCCGGTGCGCCAATCTCTCTTCCACCGGCGCCTGCCAAGGCTCCGGTCTGTCCTGTCTGCACACGAGATTCTCCTCGGACCGGGCTCTGCACCCTCGCTGGCCGATCTTCATGGGCTTCGTGGCAGGTTGATGGCACGATCATGTCGATCTCAGGCCTTGATGCTCCAAGCTAAGACAGTTTGAATACGGAATGATTAAGCCGGCGGGCATTTTCCTCCTGGCTGCGGCTTTCGCGCCATGCGCCCGGCCATTCCCGGCGCTGGCGCAAGCGCGATTCGGGCTGCCCGGAGAGGATGGCCGCCCGGCTGTTGCGGTGGCACTCGGGCAGGCGCCGTGGCGGGCACTGCTGCGCGTGCAGACCCGCTACGGCGTTCGCTGCACCGGCTTCCTGATCGCGCCGGCGATTGCGATGACCGCCGCGCACTGCGTCTTCGCCGCCCGCACCGGACGCGTGCTGCAACCCGGTTCGGTGCATGTGCTGCTGCGCTATCGTGCGGGGAGCTTTGCCGCGCACGCACAGGCTGCGCGCATCGTGCTGCCCGCCGGCTACGACCCGGCGCATGAGGCCACCGATGCGGGCCTGGACCGGGCGCTGCTGCTGCTTGATCACCCGATCGCGGCGCCGTCGGAGGTGCTGCGGGTCGCATCTCGGCTGCCGACGCCCGGTACTGCGCTGGCACTCGCCGGCTATGGTCAGGATCGCGAGGAGATCGCGGTGCAGGGTCCGCCCTGCCGCCTGCTGGGCATCATCCGGGACGGGAGTGAAGCGGTGCTGGAGCATGATTGCGCCGGCACACGCGGCACCAGCGGCGCACCGCTGCTGGCGCGGGACGGCAGCGGGCGCTGGGTGGTCATCGGCGTCCAGATCGAGGCGCGCCTCGGCGGCGCCGGCGGCCGCGCCTCGGCGCTGTCGGTGTCGCTGCCGGACCCTGCGCCCGCTATTCGGTCGGGTAGGCCTTCGGGTAAATGATGTGATCCGCCGGGCCCGGAGCATGCGGCGCGCCCTTGCGTCCGCAGGCCCCGAGCGGCAGGCAGAGCAGCAGGGCGGCCAGCGCCAGCAAGACGGTCCGGCTCATGCGCTGTTCTCCGACGATCGCTGGTCCGCCACGGCAGCATCCAGTTGCGCGATCCAGGCCCGTGCCGCGCGGCCGACATTGTTTGGAGCGGTGCCGCCTTCGCTGGTGCGCGAGGCGACCGACGCCGCGACCGTCAGCACCGAGAACACGTCCGCGGTGATGCGTGGCTCCTCGGCCTGCATCTCGGCGAGGTCGAGCCCGGCGAGGTCGGTGGCGTTCGCCGCCGCGCGTCCCACCAGCCGCCCGGTGACATGGTGCGCGGTCCGGAACGGCAGCTTCAGCACCCGCACCAGCCAGTCGGCGAGGTCGGTCGCGGTGGAGAACCCCGATCCCGCCAGCGCCTGCATGCGCGCGGTGTCGGCGGCGAGGTCACGCACCATGCCGTCGATGGCGGCGAGCGACAGGCTGGCGCTCTCGGTCGCCTGGAACACCGGCTCCTTGTCCTCCTGCATGTCCTTGGCATAGGCCAGCGGCAGCCCCTTCATCACCGTCAGGAGTGCGACCAGCGCGCCGGTGATGCGCCCGGTCTTGGCCCGGGTCAGTTCGGCGGCATCCGGGTTGCGCTTCTGCGGCATGATCGAGGAGCCGGTGGTGAAGGCGTCCGACAGCCGGATGAAGCCGAACGGCGACGAGCACCAGGTGACGATCTCCTCGGCGAGGCGCGACAGGTGCATCGCCAGGATCGCCAGCGCCGAGAGATATTCCAGCGCGAAGTCGCGGTCGGACACCGCATCCAGCGAGTTCGCACACGGACGGTCGAAGCCGAGGGCGGCGGCCGTCATGCGGCGGTCGATCGGGAACGACGTGCCGGCCAGCGCCGCGGCACCCAGCGGGCACTCGTTCAGACGCCGGCGGGCGTCGGCGAGGCGCCCGCGATCCCGCGCGAGCATCTCGACATAGGCCAGCAGGTGGTGGCCGAAGGTGACCGGCTGCGCGGTCTGCAGGTGGGTGAAGCCGGGCATCGTATCCGCGGCGTGCTCCAGCGCGCGGCGCGACAGGCTCAGCATCAGGGCCGCCGCCTGTGCATCGAGGCCGTCGATGGCGTCGCGCACCCAGAGCCGGAAGTCGGTGGCGACCTGGTCGTTGCGGCTGCGCGCGGTGTGCAGCCGGCGGCCGGCGTCGCCGATCCGCTCGGACAGCCGCGCCTCGATGTTCATGTGGATGTCCTCGAGTGCGGCGTCGAAGGTGAAGCGCCCGGCCGCGATCTCGCCTGCGATGCGCTCCAGGCCGCCCCGGATCGCCTGCTCGTCGGCGGCCTCGATGATGCCGGTGCGGGCCAGCATGGCGGCGTGCGCGAGCGAGCCGCGTATGTCCTGCCGCCACAGCGCCCGGTCGAAGCCGATCGAGGCGTTGATCTCCTGCATGATCGCCGACGGGCCGCCGGCGAACCGGCCGCCCCATTGCGTATTGGCCCCGACGCCGGATTGGGCGTCCGCCTGGACGTTCGACCGGGGTTTGGCGCCGGGCTTCCCCTGGCTGCTGCCCTCTTCTAAAGACATCGCCATGCCCCTGATAACGCCGACCGTCATGCGCCGCGGCCTGCTGGCGGCCGGCGGGACCCTACTGGCCGCGGTGGTCGCGCGCAATTCCTGGCACTCGCCGGCGCCGTCCTCGCAGGCCCCCGATCAAGGCGCGGACGTGCCGGCGGGACCGGCGCCGCGCGCGATCGCGGACCTTGCCGCGCATCCGCCGACGGCGCTGCCGACCCTCGCCTTTGCCACCGCGAACGGCAGCAGGCTGACGCTTGCGGACTATGCCGGCCGTGGCGTGGTGCTGAACTTCTGGGCGACCTGGTGCACGCCCTGCGTCTCCGAGATGCCGGCGCTCGATGCGCTCGCGCGCGCCCTGGCCGGCGCCACACCCGCGATGACGGTGCTGGCGGTGTCGCTGGATCGTGGCGGCGCCGGGGCGGTGGTGCCGTTCTATGCCGCGCACGGCATACGCAGCCTGCCGGTGCTGCTCGATCCGCACAGCGAGACGATGCTGGCGCTCAGGCTCGACGGCATCCCGACCACGCTGGTGATCGACCGCAACGGCCGCGAGGTGGCTCGCATCCAGGGACCGGTGCAATGGGATGCCGGGGCGGCGGTCGCCACGCTGCGACGGCTGGCCGCCTGAAGGCCAAGCTGCGTCAGGCGGTCGCGGCTGCGCTGTGCACGTCGCCGGTCTGCTCGTAGGTGATCACCTCGAAGCCGGCGAGCCAGGCGCTGCCGAAGGCGGTCGAGATCGCGACATCGGTCGCATCGCGGCCGCGCGCCATCAGCAGCCGCCCAATCCGCTGACGGTTGTGCCGGGCGTCGCAGGTGTACCACTGGCCGCCCAGATAGACGTCGAACCAGGCGGAGAAATCCATCGGGTTCTCGTCGAGCGGGACGCCGATATCGCCCAGGTAGCCGGTGCAGTAGCGCGCCGGGATGTTCATGCAGCGGCACAGCGTGACGGCCAGGTGCGCGAAGTCGCGACACACGCCCTGGCGCTCCATGAACGCCTCGTGCGCGGTGCGCGTCGAGCGGGCGAACTCGTAGCCGAAGGTGATGCGGTCGTGCGTGTAGTCGAGGATCGCCTGCACCCGGGCCCAGCCCGGCGCGGTCTGGCCGAACAGCGACCATGCGGTATCCGATAGCCGGTCGGTCTCGCAGTAGCGGCTGCCGAGCAGATAGACCAGCACGTCGGAGGGCAGGTCCTCCACCGGCACCTGCCTGGCATCGGGGGCGGTCGCGTCCGGCAGGCCGCTATCGGTGATGGTGAACTGGTTGGTGATGCGCAGCAGGCCCGGCGGCGCCACGACACGGGTGCAGATGTTGCCGAAGCCGTCGGTGTAGTCGCTGGCCGGCACCGGCGGATCGAACACCAGCGCGTGCGGCGTCTGCAGGTCGGGCAGGCGGCTCGGGTGCAGGCTGAGCATGAGCAGCAGGGGCGTCGGAACCGGGGCGTTGAAGGCAATGTCGAATCCGGCGCGGATCAGCATGGGGTCGTTCTCGCTTTCTCAGATGGGGCCTGCTTCAAATGGGAGCGGCGTAGTTCCGGTCGCGGCGGCGCTCGAACTGCTCGCTGTCGGGCAGCCCGGCCGGCGGCTTCTCGCGGTCGAGCAGCCGCACCACCGACCGCTCCGGCGCACCATCGCGCCGGCTGTCCGATGCCGCCGCGCTCGGCTGCGCTGCGTTGATGTCACCCGCGCCGACATGCACCGAGACGGTCATGCCGAGGCTGTCGGCCGGAAATCCGGTCCAGGTCCCGGCCAGCGGCACCGCCTGGCGCGGCTCGCGGACGCTGGCGATACGGATCAGGTCGCGCGAGCCGACGATGCCGTTGGTCGGGTCGAAATCCACCCAGCCGCAGCCCGGCACGAACACCTCGACCCAGGCGTGCGTGGCGCCGCCGCCCTGGTTCACGCGTCCCTCCACCGCCGGGGAATAGATGTAGCCGGTGACGAAGCGCGACGCCATGCCGAGGGCGCGCACCGCCTCCATCATCAGCACCGCATAGTCGCGGCAGGTGCCGGCCTGCAGCGCCAGCGTGCGCGCCGGGTCCTGCACGCCCTCCTCGTGGCGCGCGCAATAGGTGAAGTCGTGCTTGATCGCGCGGGTCATCGCCATCAGTACATCCAGCGTCGAGCCGGTGCGGCTCTCCGGCAGCAGGCTGCGCGCCCAGGCATCCACGCGATGCTCCGGGTCGGGATAATGCCGCTCCATCACCCGGGCGAGATCGATCACGTCGTCCATGTCGTAGGTGAACGGCCAGAGGCGGGCATACGGCGCCACCTGGGCGGCATCGAGCCAGGTCTCGGTGTGGTCCACCACCAGGCGGTTCTCGACTCGCAGCTCGCGCGCCCGGCGGGTGAAGCCGGCGAGCGTGATGACGTTGCCGAAGGCGTCCGGCACCGAGCGCAACAAAGCCGGTTCCGGCGAGATCTCGACCATCCAGGAGACCAGCCGCTGGTCGACGCAGTCGCGCGGCCGGAACATCATCCGGTGCTCGCCAAACCCGACCGGGCGGCGGTATCGGTAGGTCGTGACATGCTGGACAGACAGAACCGGCATGGAGATCCTTCTCCGGAGGTTTGGCCCGGACTTCGAACCCCGGGGGCCCCAGACCGGGGAGCAAGAACCCGGGACCAAGAACCGGGGGTGCGGCCCGGTTGGCTCGCGGGCCGCGCGTCGGCGGCGTTGGTATGGACGGGCGACATGATCGGATACGACCAGGGTGCTTGATAAGAACACGGTGCAAGATCACGGCCAAAACAAATCGGACCGGCCGGCGGTGTTGATCGGCCCGGACGATCCGCCGCCGGTGACGGTGCTGCGCGCCGGCTCCACTTCGCCGTTCGTGCTCGCCTCCGACCATGCCGGCCGCGCCATCCCGGCGGCACTGGGCGATCTCGGTGTCGCCCCGCGCGACCTCGACCGGCATATCGCATGGGATATCGGGGTTGCCGGAACCGGCGTGCGGCTCAGCGCGGCGCTCGATGCGCCGCTCGTGGCCCAGGCCTATTCGCGCCTGGTGATCGACTGCAACCGCCGGCCGGGCCATGTGTCGTCCATCCCGCTGACGAGCGATGGCACGCCGGTGCCGGGCAATCACGATCTTTCCAGCGGGCAGCGCGCGGCACGCGAACGCGAGATTTTTGCGCCCTACCACGCACGACTCGCTGCCGTGCTGGACCACCGCCGGGCCGTGCTGCTGCCGAGCGTGCTGGTGGCGCTGCACAGCTTCACGCCGCAGCTGGGATCGCCGGACCGTCCGACGCCTGGGGGCACCGCGCCGCGTCCCTGGCATGTCGGCCTGCTGCACAACCACGATCCGCGTTTCGCGCTGATCCTGCGCGACCTGCTGCGCGACGAGGGGGATCTGGTCGTCGGCGACAACGAGCCGTACGAGCTGTCGGATCTCGACGACTACACCGTGCCGGTGCATGGCGAGCAGCGCGGGCTGCCGCAGGTCGAGATCGAGATCCGGCAGGACCTGATCGGCGATGCGGCCGGCGAGGCAGCCTGGGCCGCCCGACTCGCGCGCCTGCTGCCGCTCGCCTGGGCGCGCACCCGGACCGCTGTCTCGTGATCCTCCCTGCATGAAGGCGGGCCTGCATGCAGGCGGGGCGATGATCTCAGGGTCTGCCCGCCTTGCCGGGGTGATCGGCCATCCGGTGTCGCACTCCCGCTCGCCGCTGCTGCACAACCACTGGCTGGCCCGGCACGGCATCGACGGCGCCTACGTGCCGCTGCCGGTGCCGCCCGAGCGGCTGGAAACCGCCTTGCGCGGCCTGCGGGCGGCGGGTTTCGCCGGGCTCAACGTCACCGTGCCGCACAAGCAGGCGGTGGCGGCGTTCTGCGACGAGCTCGACGAGGCCGCTTCGCGGACCGGCAGCGTCAACACGCTGGTGTTCACGGCAGATGGACGCTGTCTCGGAAGCAGCACCGACGGCGCCGGCTTCCTGGCCAGCCTGCGGGCCGCCGGCGTCGATGCGCGCACCGGCCCGGTGCTGCTGCTCGGCGCCGGCGGTGCCGCCCTCGCGCTGGCCGCGTCCCTGCTCGCGCACGGCATCCCGGTGCTGGTGGCCAACCGGACGCGCGAGCGCAGCGAGGCGCTGGCGCGGCGCCTCGCCACGGCAGCGGGTCCCGCGCCACGGCACGCGGTGCCGGGCCCCGGCGTGAGGGTACTGGATTGGGCGGCCTGGCCGGCGGCGCTCGCGGATGTGGCGCTGCTGGTCAACACCACCTCGCTCGGCATGCGGGGCCAGCCGGCCCTGCCGACGGACCTGTCGCGCGCCGGCGCGCGCCTGGTGGTGGCCGACATCGTCTATGTGCCGCTGGAGACCGCCCTGCTGGCCGCGGCCCGCGCGCGCGGGCTGCGCACGGTGGGCGGCCTCGGCATGCTGCTGCACCAGGCGGTGCCGGGATTTGCCGCCTGGTTCGGGGTGACGCCGGAGGTCGATGACGAGGTCACGGCGTTGCTGGCGTCCAGCGTCGCGGCATCGGGCCAGCCTGCCGCAACGGATGCATCTGGTTGAAGGTCATCGGCCTGACCGGCGGCATCGGCATGGGCAAGTCCACCGCGGCGCGGGCGCTGCGCCGGGCCGGCCTGCCGGTGTTCGACGCCGACCGCGAGGTGCACCGGCTGCAGGCGCGTGGCGGCGCCGCGGTGCCGGCGATCGCGGCCCTGGTGCCCGACGCGGTGCATGAAGGCTGCATCGATCGCGGCGTGCTGCGGGCGGCGGCGATCGCCAGCCCCGAGATCTTCACCGCGCTCGAGCGGATCATGCATCCGATGGTGCGCGCGGCGCAGCGGCGGTTCCTGCGCCGCGCGCGGTCGCGCGGCGCCCGCTTCGCGGTGCTGGACATCCCGCTGCTGTTCGAGCGCGGCGGCTGGCGCGCCTGCGATACGGTGGTGGTGGTGTCGGCGCCCCCCGCGACCCAGATCCGCCGCATTCGCCACCGTCGCGGCATGAGCGAGAGCGAGGCGCTGTCGCTGATCGCGCGGCAGATGCCGGATGCCGAGAAGCGGCGCGGCGCCGATGTGGTGATACGCACCGGCTTGTCGCGCTGGCACAGCCTGCGGCAGATCAGGCGCATGCTGGTGCGACTGCGGGAGACTCCACCATGAAACGAGCCGTGCTGTTCGATACCGAGACCACCGGGCTGGATCCGCGTACCGGCGACCGCGTCATCGAGATCGCTGCGGTCGAGCTGATCGACGATCTGCCGACCGGTCGGCACTACCATGTGCTGCTCGATCCCGAGCGTGACGTGCCGGAGGAGGCCTCGCGCGTGCATGGCTACACGCGCGCGCACCTCGTCGGCCAGCCGAAGTTCGCCGGCGTGGTCGATGCTTTTCTCGCCTTCGTCGGCGATGCGCCGCTGATCGCGCACAATGCGCCGTTCGATTTCGGCTTCCTCGACGCCGAGCTCGCGAAGCTCGACCTGGCAGCGCTCGACCGGGGCCGCATGGTCGATACGCTGGAGCTGGCGCGCGCGCGCTTCCCGGGGCTGCCGAACAGCCTCGACAGCCTGTGCCGGCGCTACGGCATCGACCTTGCCGAGCGCACCACGCACAACGCGCTGCTCGATTGCCGGCTGCTGGCGCAGGTCTATCTGGAGCTGATGGGCGGCCGGCAGCGCGGCCTGGCGCTGGCGGTCGAGGAGGGTGGCGGCCTGGCCGGCGTCTCGTACGCCGCGAGCGTCGACCGCCGTCCACGGCTGCTGGTGCCTGACGCGCAGGCCCTGCAGGCGCATGCCGCCTTCGTGGCGAAACTCAAGGATGCGGTCTGGCTCCAGGCCGGGTGACCGCCTGATGGCTTTTCCCTTCCCGACGCCGCTGGCGAGCCAGTCCGTCGACGATGTCGCCCACATCATCCAGGTGGCACTCACGCCGGTGTTCATGCTGTCGGGCATCGGCACGCTGCTGAACCTGTTCAACACGCGGCTGGCGCGCGTCTCGGACCACCTGGAGACGATCGCGGATCAGCAGTCCGGCGAGGCTCACGACGCCGCACGAGCCGTGTTGCGCCGCCACCTGCGGGGCGGCTCTCGTGCTGTTCCTCGGCAGCCTGCGCAACTCGGGCGCCGGTTCCTGGCTGGTGCTGCTGTTCGGTGTCGCCCTGCTCTGCACGATGGGGGCGCTTGCGGCCTTCATCGGCGACAGCGCGCTGGCCTGGCACGGGCTGCGCATGGAAGGGCCGTTGCCGAAGCCCACGCCAACGGCGGCGAAGTGACGCATCCTGGGCTCGTGGCGCTGCGCCATCCGGCCTCCCGCGCCTCCTGGCTCGCCCTGATCGCCGGTCTCTGCGACGGCCTCGGCTGGCTGCAGACCGGGCTGTTCGCGGCCCAGATGACCGGGAACACCGCACTCCTCGGCGTGGCACTCGCCCAGGGCCATTGGCGCGGCGCCGCCCAGAAGGCGACGGCGATCCTCTGCTTCCTGGCAGGCTCCCTGGCCGCCCGGCTGCTGCTGCGTTCCGAGAAGGAACCAGGCCGGGGCAGGGTGCTCGTCGTGCTGGTGGCCAGTCTCGTCATCCTGGTGGCGGCGTTCCTGCCCAAGCCGGTCAACGTCCTGGTCCTGGGGGCAGCACTCGGTGGCCAGAACGCCGTCTTCACCCGCTTCGGCGGCCAGAGCATCAATACCAGCTTCGTCTCCGGCGACCTGCAGAAGCTCGCCCAGGCGCTTGCCAGACGGATCACCCGGGGCGCCGCGCTCGATGACGGCGACCGGATCGTCCTGGTGACCGTGCCGTCGCTGTGGTCGACCTATGTGGCGGGCGCGGCAGTCGGCGTGTTTTGTGCGCGTGGCCTGGCATTGCCGCTGCTGGTTCCGGCGGCGATGCTGCCGCTCGTCCTGCTGCTGCCGAAGGATAGGAGCCAGGCCGGCTGAGCCCTGAGAATGACAGGAGGCGTGCGTTGGACAGCCGCTATCGTTTCGGGATCGAAGAAGAATATTTCCTCGCCGATGCCTTGAGCCGCGGCACGCCGTCTTCGGACGCGGCCAGGGCCTTCCATGTCGCCGCGAACGACAGGCTGCCGGGGTGCGGACGGGAAGTCCTGCAGAGCCAGGTCGAGGTTTCGACCTCGCCTGGAACCGATTTTGCCGAGGCGCATGATCGGCTGCGGTTCCTGCGCTCGGAACTCGCCGCGATCGGCCGCGAGCGCGGGCTGCTGGTGTTCGCGTCCGGCACGCATCCGCTCGCCGCATGGCCGGAGCAGGCGCAGAGCGAAGGCGAACGCTACGACCGGATGGTGGCCGAATACGGCATCCTGGCGACGCGCAACATGGTCTGCGCCCTGCACGTCCATGTCGAGGTGCCGGATCCCGCGCGCCGGGCCGAACTCATGCGGCGCATGGTCCCGTATGTGCCGATGTTCCTCGCACTTTCGGTCTCGTCGCCGTTCTGGGAGGGACGGCAGACCGGTCTCGCCGGCTACCGGATGGCGGCCTATCGCGAGTGGCCGCGATCGGGACTGCCGGACCTGATGGATGGTGCCGCCGACTACGAGCACTACCTGCAGGTGATGACGCAGTCGGGCGCGATACCGGATGCGAGCTACCTGTGGTGGGCGTTGCGGCCCTCGATGCATTATCCGACACTGGAACTGCGTGTCTGCGACAGCTGCGTCCGGGTGGGCGACAGTGTCGCGATCGCGGCGCTGTATCGCTGCGTCGTGCGTATGCTTGACCGTCGGTCGGATATCCACGCCAGGCTGACCGGAGCTTCGAGAGCGATCGCCAGCGAGAACTTCTGGCGCGTGCAGCGCGACGGGGTGCACGCCTCACTGATCGACGAGGCATCGCGCACGATGGTTTCCCTCAAGGACAACATGGAGACGTTGATCGCGTTGCTACGGGAAGATGCAGCGGCATTCGGCTGCGAGCGGGAACTGGAGGCGGCTCGCGGGATCGTGCGTCGCGGGACAGGATCCGACCGCCAGGTCGAAACATATGAACGCGGGCTTCGGGCGGGCCTGGAGAACGACGCCGCCCTGCATGGAGTGGTGGATTGGCTCGCGGCCGAGAGTAAGCGGCCAGGCTGATGCGTCAGGACCTCCTCACGCGTCCGAACGACCCGCCATGCCCACGAGCCGGGACTGTCGCGGAAGACAGTCCCGGCTTCAAACAGTTCTACGAGTTGATTGTGCCGTTCACGAGGTTCGGGAAGAAGCCGTAGTTCGCCGCAGCACCTCCGCCATAGGCGATGTTCAGCACCTGGGACGGCGTGCGGCGGAATGCCAGGCCGTTGATATCGTTCGGAACGAAGTTGTACGCGTTACCCGGGATCGTGGTTCCGAAATCGTCGGCGACGTCGGAGAGTGAGGCGCGCAGTGCAGAGATCGCATCGGTGGCCTGCCCGGCACCAAGATCCGACAGCAATGTGCGGATCATGCCGGCCTGGTAGCCTTCGGTGCCGAGAAGTCCAGCGGCGGCCGCGACGTTGGTCTTGCTCGTCAGCAGGGCAGCGGCTCCGGCAAGCGCGGTGACACAGACATCCTCGATCACGTAGGCGCCGAGCAGGAATGAGATCGGGTCGGCAAACGGGTTGAAGGTCTGGCCGGGAGCGATTAGGCCTGCCGCGATGGCGAGCGTGGTCCACGACGTGGACAGGTTGATCGACGGCTCGGCGATCGCAGCGGTCCCGTTCACGGCACGTAGGAACTCGACATGGGCGAGCTCGTCGACGGCGAGCCGCTGCGCATAATACTGGATCGCCGACCCGTTCCAGGGCACCACGCTGCCGCCCGTCACGGTGCCCTGGGTTCCGGTGCCGGTCAGCAGGGTCGCGGCGAGCCCCTGTCCGGTGATTGCGCGCAGATAGTATTCGGCCCCGAGATACTCGAAGTTCAAGGCAAAGTTGATGATGTCGGTGTCGGTGATGGCAGCGGCCTTCGCCGTGTCGCTGCCAAGCACGACGCCGGCTGCCGAAGCCATCACGGCGCCACCGACCACGCCTGCACCCATCCGCCGTATCAATCGTCTGCGGCCGCCCCCGGCGGGGGCTGCAGGACCCGGGCTCTCGCCGGAAGCGGGCTCGATAGCGACTTCATCAACCATGTTCTGTGCCTCGGATACACTGTCGGTCTTGTTTCCGGAGCAGCAACATCGAGGACGGGCCGCAGGTTCGGCAGCCCGATGCCGCCGGCGCATCACGTTTCGGATAACCGCTTCAGACGATCGAGGCGTAGGCGACCGGCAGGTGATGGGCCAGCGCTCCGGATGGTTGCCGAGCACGGTATCCTGGCGACGCGCACCATTGTCTGCGCCCTGCACGTCCATGTCGAGGTGCCGGATCCGGGGCGTAGGGCGGACCTCATGCCGCCTATGATTTCTGCAAACGCTCTCATGATGCGATTGCAGTATGGCTTATCACCACCAGATCAACACCAGAAGGGGTGGCGCGCGATAGGATATTTGGGAGGGAAACCTCGATGCTGCCTCTGTTGCGCTTAAGCGGATATGGTTGGATCACCGCCGGACGCGTCGCGCGATCTGATCGGCCAGGTGTTCGGAATCCCGCGCGATTCCCGAGAAGCGGCCGGAGCCCCAGCTATGCAGCCAGGGCAGGCCCAGGAAATAGAGGCCCTCCTGGTCGGTGACGCCGCGCCGGTGGCGCGGTGCGCCGCGCTCGTCGAACACCGGCAGCTCGACCCAGGAGAAATTCATCCTGAAGCCGATGCACCAGATCACGCTGGTGATCCCGAGTGCGGCGGTATCGATCGGCGTGCGCTCGGTCCCAGGACCAGATGGGGGGCGCCAGGGTGGCGTGTAGGCGGCCTCGACCGGCGCCTCGATCGCAGACTTGGCAATCCAGCCATCGATGCTGCGCTTGATGCTCTCGCCGACCTCGTCGGCGGCATCGAGGTTGTGCGCCAGATCGGGCGCCACCGCGACGCGGCCGCCGTGCATGCCGGTGAGCTTGCCGTAGAGCTGCATGCCTTCGGTGGCGCGCAGGCGTAGGTCGATGTCGCGGCCGCCATCGCGCCCGGTGACGTAGTGGTTGGTCTTGTCGCGCACGCCCTCGCGCAGCGGATGCTCGTCGACCGGGATGTCGTAGTAGCCCATCAGGTGCAGCCATTCGACGACATCGCGGCCGCGATAGCGCCGGGCCACGCGCGGCGCCTCGCCGACGCACAGATGCACCGCGCGGCCGGCCAGATGCAGGTCCTCGGCGATCTGGCAGCCGGACTGGCCGGTGCCGACCACCAGGACGGCGCCCTCGGGCATGCTGTCCGGGGAGCGGTACTCCGAGGAGTGGATCTGCAGGATCGTCGGATCCAGCGCACTCGCATAGGACGGCACGATCGGATCGTGGTAGCCGCCGGTGGCAACGATCACCTGGCCGGCGAGCATTTCGCCAGCCTCACTGCATACACGATACCCGGCATCGTTGCGCTGCAGCGCGACCACCTTCGCGCCCTTGCGAACCGGAGCGCCAAAGGAGGCGGCATAGCCCTCGACATAGGCCACGATCTCGTCGCGGAGCATGAAGCCGTGCGGGTCGCGCCCGGCATAGGGATAGCCGGGCAGGGTGCATTGCCAGTTCGGCGTCACCAGGCAGAAACTGTCCCAGCGCTCGTGGCGCCAGGCATGCGCGGTCGCGTGCTGCTCGAGCACGACATGGTCGATGCCGCGTTGGGTCAGCTGCCAGCTGGCGGACAGGCCGGCCTGTCCGCCGCCGATGATCACGACGTCATGCATCGCGGCTGGCGTGTCGCCCACGATCGGCCTGTCCTTCATAGGATGAATTCCGTCACTGCAACGGCGGTGTCCGGGGCGTACTGCGAGGCCAGCCTCTCGATGGCCCTGAGCTGCCCGATGGCGCGCGAGCAGGGCATGCCGTATTTTTGCTGCACGCGGTCACTCGCGATCCGCAGCGCCGTGCGGGCGCGGTCCAGGAAATCCGGCAGCGGGTAGGTGCCCCCGGCCGCAAGATGCTCGCGAATGACCAGGGATGGCGAATAGCACAGCGTCTCGCCGCCATCCGGCCAGCGCACCCTGAACCGCATCTCAGGCATCGGCCAGCTCCCGGTGGTGGTAGTAGCCGGCGAGATGCGCCGTCGCGACCTCGTCCCAGGCGAAGCGCGCCGCCCGCACCGGGCCATGCCGGTAGGCGCGCTGCGCGCATGGCGGCTGCAAGGCGCGCAGGATCGCCGACGCGATTTCCGCATCGTTGCGCGGATCGACACGCAGCGCATCCGGCGGGTCCAGATATTCGTCGAAGGGTGCCCCGTGCGGCGCGACCACCGGAATGCCGCAGGCCAGCGCCTCGAGGATGCAGAGCCCGTAGCCTTCCTGCAGGGACGCAAAGCACAACAGGGCGGCGGACCGGTACAGCGCCGGCATGTCCGCATCCTCGATCACGCCCGCCAGGATGACGCGATCCGCGTAGCCCGAACGGTCCAGCACGGCCGCGAATTCGCGTCGGTAGGCGCTGTGGTCGAGCAGGCTCGCGCCCCCCGCGATCACCAGCCGCAGGCCGGGATGGGTCTGCGCGCGCATGATGCGCAGGAAGGCGCGCAGCGTGCCGAGCGTGTTCTTGCGTTCCTCGATGCCGCCGATCGCCAGCACGAACCGTTCGCCGCCTGGCAGCAAGCGCGTCCGCAGCGCCGCATCGCGATGGTCCGGACGGGGCGTGAAGCGCCGTGTCTCGACGCCGTTGCCGACCACGACGCTGCGTCGCCCGTAACGCGCGGCGATGATCTCGCGCCACATCCTGCTGACACAGAACAGGCCACGCGCCCGTTGCACCGCCATGTCCTGCCATCGTGCCAGCACCGGATTGCGGAACGGATCGAGATGATGCACCGTGCGCACGAAGCTCCTGATGTGGCCGGCACCTTCCAGGTCCGACAGGGCCAGTGCGGAGATCGGATCCTGGGCGTGCAGCAGGTCGTAGTGCCGCGTGCCCAGGAAGTTCGTGATCTCGGCGCGCCGTGTGCGCACCAGCGTCTCGGTTCCGGCCTGGGCGACCGGGGCCGCGGGGATCAGCAGCGTCCGGCATTGCGGTGCGCGGAACAGCGACGCGCCGGGTGTCGCGGGCGCCAGCAGTGTCGCCTCGATGCCTCGCGCGGTCAGCGCCTCGGCGAGATTGAGCGCGTGCACGACGCCGCCGCGAGGATTGGTGGAATGCGCCAGGATGCCGACCCGCAGCCCGCTCATGCCGCGCCCACACAGCCGGTCAGCGGAGACCGCGCGAGGTCCCACACCGTGGCGCGGGCGCCGTGGCGCCGCAGGTCGACGCGCGAGCCGGCCTCGCAATGCCCGATCGCGGTGCAGGCGATGCCGCGTTGCCCGAAGCGTGCGATGATCGGCCCGGCATTGTCCGCCGTGCAGCTCAGCAGGAAACCGAACGAGGGAAAGGCGGTGAGCCAGCGTTCGAGGTCGGCGCCGTCCGGGCGTGGCACCGCATCGACCTCGATGGCAAGGCCGATCCCGGAACCCTCCGCCAGCATGATCGCGGTGCCGACCAGGCCGCCCATGCTGATATCCTTTGCAACCCGGCTCAGTCCGGCTTCGGCGATGGCCGGGAGCAGGTCGAGATCCTGGCGCAGGCGTGCGGCATCGGGACAGTCCGAGCTCGCGTCCCACCAGGCGAATGGCTCATGGTAGCGCCCGCGCAAGTCGATGGCGGCGAGCAGCGTCTCGCCCGGCCTGGCATCGAAGGAGGTCAGCAGCGCGCGCGCACGTCCGAGCACGGCAACGCTGAGCTGCTCATCGGCGGCGCGGGTGTTGCTGTGGCCGCCGACGATGGGCACGCCGTAGCAGGCGCCGGCATCGCGCAGGCCGTGCAGGATCGGCACGGCGTGCTCGCCGTCGCGCGCGAACAGCGCGTCCACCACGGCGAGTGGCCGGCCGCCCATGGCGGCGATGTCCGACAGGTTGACCATGACGCCGCACCAGCCGGCGAAATACGGCTCGCGCGCGATAACGGCCGGCAAGAATCCCTCGATGGCGAGCAGCAACCAGCCATCGCCGTCGGGAATGGCGGCGCAGTCATCGCCGACGCGCACGGCATTCTCGGCAAGCCCGAGGGACGCCACCACCGGCGCGATATCCTGCTTGTGCAGCAGCCCGATCCCTGCGCGCAGCGCGGTGGCAAGCGCCTGCAGGCTCACGCGGCAATCCGGCGCTGCGGGCGCACGAAGCCGAGCGTCTCGCGGCCATGCGGCAGATACCGGACAAGGTCGGCCTGCATGAGATGATGCGGGCGGCCGTGCAGCATGACCGCGTCCAGCGAGTGCCAGTGCAGCCGCTCGAAGAACGCGACATTCTGTGTCTGCACATGGGCGAGGAAGCGCTCGCAGCCGCGCGCGCTCGCGGTGCAGACCGCGAGCCGCACCAGCTCGGCGCCGATGCTGCCGATGCGCCGGAAATGCCGGTGTACACCCAGGCGCGAGCCCCACCACAGGCCCGGTTCCGGCTGGTGGATGCGCACCACGCCGACCACCCCGTCGGCGGCCCCGGCGATGCAGCTCAACGCCACGATCGGCGTGGCAACCTCGTCGATGCCATCCCGATCGTCACCCGCGAAGATGCCCTGCTCGTCGCAGAAGATCGCGCGGCGCAGCCGGTCGTGCCCATGCCGCTCCCACGCCTCGCAGGCGAGCTTGACGCGATACTCGCCCGGCACGAAGGGCAGGATCGCGTCCTCGTACAGGGTGAGACCGGGCGCCATCTCAGGCGGCGCTCTCGTATGCAGCCCTCTCGTAGGCGGACTGGGAGGAGCAGGCGCCGCAGCGGCTGCACCCGGCCTTCACGTCCGTCGAGAGCAGGTGCCCGTCGCGCAGCATCCGGCCGAGCGGCGCCAGCACCGAGCGCATGAAGGCCGGGCTCGGTGGTGCATGGGCTTCGAGCGGCGTGCCGCTGATCGGCACGAACGGCACCACGAACGGATGCACGCCGATGCCGACCAGGGTCTCGCACAAGGCGAGGATTTCCGCCGCGGTGTCGCCGAGGCCCGCGAGCAGGTAGGTGCTGACCTGGCCGCGCCCGAACACCGGCACCGCGTCGCGGAACGCATCGAGATAGCGCGCGACGCTGACCGTGGCCTTGCCCGGCATGATGCGTGCACGCACCGCCTGCGTCGCCGCCTCGAGATGCATGCCGAGGCTGTCGACGCCGGCGTCGCGCAGGCGCGAATACCACGCGGCATCGCGCGGAGGCTCGCACTGTGCCTGTACCGGGAGCGCCACCGCCGCCTTGATCGCGTGCGTGCTCTCGCACAGCAAGGCGGCGCCGCGATCGACGAGGTTCGGCGTGCCGGTGGTCAGCACCATGTGCCGGACGCCGTCGAGCAGTACCGCGGCGCGCGCGACCTCCGCCAGTTGCGCCGGCGTCTTGTGGGCGATGGTGCGGCCGGCTGCGAGCGACTGGCCGATGGCGCAGAACTGACAGGCGGTGCGGCGGTCGGCGGTGCGGATGCAGGTCTGCAGCACCGTGGTCGCCAGCACGTCGGTGCCGTGCAGCAGGGCGATCTTCCAGTACGGCACGCCGTCCGAGGTCTGCAGCCCGTAATATCGCGGCTGCGGCGGGAAGCTGATGCGGCCGACCGGGGCGCCGTCCCGCAGCAGCATCACGGCGCCGTCCTCACCGGGCGGCGAGGCGCTGAACGGCGAGCGGTGCGACGAGGCCGTATGGATCGGCACCATGACGGTCTGGCCGGCGAGCTGGATCGCCTTGTGGTCGGACGGTCCGGCGCCGCCGCGCCGTGACGCGGCCCCGTCGGTGTCAGTCAGCCGCATCCCGAGTGACTGCAGCTCGGTCAGCAGGCGGCTCGCTGGCATGGTCGACGAGGGTCGCGTGGCGGGCAGCAGCATGGTCGCTCCTCATCTCCTGGGTGGTGTGCGTCTCGCCCCTCGCATGCAGCAGCGAGAGCAGCTCGGGACGCGCATAGTGGCCGACGCTGTCCATCATCCGCTTGCGCTTGGTGATCAGCGCCATGTCGAGGTCGGCGATCACCATCCCCTCGCCTTCGCGCAACGGAGGTGCCAGATGGTCCCCTTCCGGCGAGATGATCGCGGAGAGGGTGCCGCCGCGCAGCGCCTTGTGCATCGCGATGTCGGGCGTGATGGCGTGCAGCTGCTCGGGGTCGAGCCAGCCGGTTGCATTGATGACGAAGCAGCCGGCTTCCAGGGCGTGGTGCCGGATGGTGACTTCCATCTGGTCGGCGAAGATCTGCCCGACCATCGAGCCCGGGAACTGCGCGCAGTGGATCTCCTCGTGCTGGGTCATCAGCGCGTAGCGGGCGAGGGGATTGTAGTGCTCCCAGCAGGCGAGCGCGCCGACGCGGCCGACCCTGGTCTCCACCACGCGCAGCCCGGCGCCGTCGCCCTGGCCCCAGATCATCCGCTCGTGGTAGCTCGGCGTGATCTTGCGGCGGTGGAGCAGCAGGCTGCCGTCGGCGTCGAAGACCAGCTGCGCGTTGTACAGCGAGCCGTGGTCGCGCTCGTTGATGCCGAGCACCACCACCATGCCGGCCTCGCGCGCGGCGTCGGCAACCGCGTCGGTGAACGGGCCCGGCACGCCGGGCGCGTTCTCGTACAGGCGAAGATGGTCGGGCCCGATCAGCACCGGCGCCTTCACGAACGAGAAATATGGATAGTACGGCACGAAGGTTTCCGGGAACACCGCGATCTGGACGCCCTCGCGCGCTGCGTCGCGGATCGCGGCCAGCACCTTCTCCTCGGTACCGGTGCCATCGTCCAGCACCGGCACCAGCTGGATGGCGGCGGCCCGGACCGTGCGCCTTGGAGCCGCCATCCGCGTCAGACCGTCCAGGTATCGATGATGACGGCGTTGTCGCGCTTGTGGATCAGCATGCAGTCGAGCACGTCGAGCGGGTTGATCGGGCGGATGCCTTCCATCAGCGACGGTTCGCCATGGCCGTACAGCGCCTGCAGCGAGAACCGGCAAGCATACACCTTGCCGCCTTCGTCCATGAACTTGCGGAGCTGGTTGTTGAAGTTCTGGTGGCCCGGGAAGGCCTCGTCGCCGAGACGCGGGAAGCCGCGCAGCACGCCCAGGGTGACGCCGGGGCCATACAGCAGGATGGAGGTCTCGTAGCCCTTGCGCTGCAGGCGGGTCGCCTGCAGCAGGTTCACCAGGCCGATCGAGCCCTCGAAGGCGACGGTGTGGAAGGTCACCAGCGCCTTTTCGCCGGGCTTCGCCTTCACGTCCTCGAAGACCTTCTCCTCGTAATCGACGAGGGCGTCGCCCAGCTCGTGACGCTTTGCTTCTACTGCCGGCATGTCTCGAAGCCTTTCGTTGCAATCACGGCATGGCCAGCAAGCGTTGTGCCAGGGCCGTCCTGGCGCACGGATCCCGGCAGTTTCCCCGCATTGCCCATATAAAGCTGTGGCTGCTGGGCGACCCTGCACCCGGATCCGGCAGATCCTGGCGTTGGCGGAGGCAACTGCTCCGCCCTCGGGCATATTTCTGCGATCAGGTAACCGAGGTGCGGCGCGGGACGTAGAAGGAGTGCGACTGTAACAAGGCGGGGCTGCGGCCCGGAGGCTTCGATGTTGAGATCCTTGCTGGCTGCGTCTGCATTCCTGGTCATCGCGGGCGCAGGCATCACACAAGCGAGAGCGCAGGCCGGCAGCATGGCGGCCCCGAATGCGACAAGTTCACCGAATGCGATCCAGCCATCGCCGAATGCGATGCAGCCGTCGCCGAACGCCATGGCCCCCGCACCGAATGCGGCTCCGAATGCCATGGCCCCCAACAGCATGTCGTCGGGCGGCATGTCGCCGGGCGGCATGTCTGCGAACACCATGGCGCCCAACACCATGGCGCCCAACACTATGGCGGCGCCGCGTGCCGCAGCCCCTGGCAACACGATGGCGGCTCCCCCGCACCAGTAGCCGGCGGCGCCTCTGCTGCTATGCTGGGGGAATGGAGACGCGCTTCGGGGCGGCGGTGACCGGCCAGGTCCCGGACGAGCAGATGCTTTCGCATCGCATGACGGCGGCGATCGGCGGCGACGCTGCCGCCTACCGCACCCTGTTGCGTGACTGCGTGCCGCTCATCGCCGGCATCGCCCGCTCGCAGGGCGTCGGGCGGGACCTGATGGACGACGCCATCCAGGAGACCCTGCTCACCCTGCACCGGGCCCGGGCAACGTATGATCCGGCGCGCCCCTTCCTGCCCTGGCTGCGCGCGATCGCCCGGCATCGAGCGGTCGACGTGCTCCGCCGGCAGGGGCGCGCCCGGTCGCGCGAGGTGCATGACCAGGCAGCCTACGAGGTGCAGCAGGACCCGGCGCCGCCGGCAAGCGAGATGATCGCGCGCCGGCAGGAAGGCCACGTCTTGCGCGGCATGATCGACCAGCTCCCCGCCGGGCAGCGTCAGGCGGTCGAGCATCTCGGGCTGGCCGAGCGGTCGCTCGAGGAGACGGCGCGCCTGACCGGGCGCAGCAAGGGCGCGCTGAAGGTGAATTTCCACCGGGCACTCGCGGCGCTGCGGCGGCGGTCGGGGAGCGGCCCTGATGTCTGACACGCACATGGCCGACCGGCTCATCGATCGCCTGTCGCTCGACCTGCGCCCGGTGCGGCCACTGCCCGGCCCGGGACGACGCGCGGCGCTCTGGCTGGCTGCGGTCTGCCTCATCGGCCTGGTGCTCGCGGGTTTTTCCGATCTCGGCCGGATGTGGGCCAGGCTGACCGCGACTCCGGACATGGCGATGGCCGCCGCCGGCGCCGCCGCTTCGGCCGCGCTGGCGGCAGTGGCGGCGTTCATGTCCAGCCTGCCCGATCGTTCCAGGCTGTGGTCATTGCTGCCGCTGCCGACGGTGGCCCTCTGGGTCGGCGCCAGCGGCCTTGGCTGCCTGCGCGGCTACGCCCTGCCTGGCACGATCGTCGAGCCGCCAGGCGACGGCATGTCCTGCCTCGTCTTCATCCTGGGTTTCTCGGTGCCGCTCTCGGCGCTGCTGGTGCTGATGCTGCGGCGCGCCTGCCCGTTGAACCCGAGCCTGACCGCGGGGCTGACCGGCCTTGCCGCCGCCGCCGCTGCCGCCACGCTGCTCAACCTGTTCCATCCGTTCGACGCAGCGGCCACCGATCTCGCGGTGCACGGGGTCGCGGTGGCGCTGGTGATCCTGCTCAACCGGGTCCTGGGCGGCCGGCTGCTGAATTAGGCAAGCATCCGCAAAGGGTGTTCGATCTTCCGGACGAGGCTGCCTGAGCCAGCCCGTCGTCCCATCCAGAGCCGGAGCCGGAACCATGCAGATCGCGCTCTACGCCTTTCCCGTCCTTGCCGGCGTGCTGAACGCGATCCATTCCGGCACCAACGCCCAGCTGACCAACAGCATGGGACGGCCCTGGTGGGCGGCGGCGTTCGTCTGCCTGGTGGCCGGGATCGCCATCCTGCCCGGCGTGCTGATCAGCCGGGAGACCCTGCCCTCGATGGCCAGCATCGCCGGCACGCCCTGGTGGGCCTGGCTCGGCACGGTGATCGCCGCGGTGCCGGTGATCACCACCCTGCTGTTCGCAGGGCGCCTGGGCGGGGCGGCGTTCAACGGCCTCGTGGTCACCTCGACCATCGTGACCTCGATCCTGCTCGACCATTACGGCCTGCTCGGCTTCAAGACCCACCTGGTCAACATCTGGCGCATCGTCGGCGCGGTGACGATGATCGCAGGCCTGACGCTGGTCTGTGTGTTCTGAGGCTTCAGGTTGTCAGGCGGCGACGGCCGGGTCGGGCGCGCGTCGGCCGAGGCTGCCATAGACCGGAACCCCGGCCACCGGCGGCACCAGCCGCAGGTCGCGGCTCGACAGCACCAGACGGCCGTCGAAGTCTGCAGGCATCGTGGCGAGCTTCAGCTTGGCCGCCGCCTCGATCAGCATGCGGAAACGGTCGAACGACCGGCGGCGCAGGCTCATGCTCGATGCGGCGTCGAGACAGGCCACCGCCTCGAGCGCCTCGTCGGACACGTTGCAGGTGATCAGGTGGATGCCGTTCCTCACCTGGAACCAGACCAGTTCCGGATCGAGCGGCGCGGGAACGGCTCGGGCTGCCATCAGGACCGGACTTTCATGGGCCAGGCTCTCATTTGCCGGAGTTCTTGGCGGGCAGCGGCCGCACGGTCTTGCTCTGGATGAAGGCCGAGGGCGGGACGACGACAGTCTTGGCAGCCTTGGGCTTCTTGATCTCGCGGTTGCCGCGCTTCTGTCCTTTAGCCATGAAACTCTCCTGCAATGGTATGCCACATGATCTAATCGATCACGATTTGCGTACCGTCCGACACAGGCAGCGCCGGCTGCGGCGCCGGAAGCAAGGCGCGCGTGATCGAACCGTGGCACGTTTCCGTGGAGGACTGAGACTGCGACGTTCCGGTACAGCGGATTGTATCGACTGCCGCATTGCCACAAGGCGCGATCAGGCGAATCCGTTGATCTGACACAATAGCGACACGGGCGACATATTACAATGCCAAAACATCGTCAGTTCGTGGCGCGCGGTCCGGCTGCGGGCAGGCCGGCGAGTTGCCGCCAGCCATCCTCGTCGAGGCTGGCGATCCCGAGTTCGGCCGCTTTTCTCGCCTTCGAACCGGCGTCGGCGCCCAGCACCACGATGTCGGTTTGCTTCGAGACGCTGTCCGTGACCTTGGCACCCAGCCGCTCGGCCATCGCGCGCGCCTCCGGGCGGGTCATGCTCGTGAGCGTTCCGGTGAAGACGATGGTCTTGCCGGCGAGCGCACCGCCTGCCACCGGCTTCTCGCTCTGGATCGTCAGCAGCCCGGCCAGTTCGTCGACGCCGTCGCGGTTGTGCGGCTCGGCGAAGAACGCCGCCAGCTCGTCGGCGATGCCGCCGCCGATGCCGGTGATCGAGCCGAGTGCGAGGCGCGCATCCGAGCCAATGACCGTCGCCTCCTGCATCTGCGCGCGCCATGCCGGATAGGCGACATAGTGCCGCGCCAGCAGGCGGGCGTTGGTCTCGCCGATGCGGCGGATGCCGAGACCGAAGATGAAGCGGGCGAGCGGGATCGTGCGGCGCGCCGCGATGGCGCGTGTCAGGTTGGCCGCCGAGATCGCACCCCAGCCCTCGCGGGCGGCGATCGCCTCCTGGTGCCCAGCCAACCGGAAGATGTCGGCCGGACGCCGGATCAGCCCCTCGGCATGGAACTCCTCGATGGTCTTCTGGCCGAGCCCGTCGATATCGAAGGCCGCGCGCGAGACCAGGTGGATCAGCCGCTCGACCGCCTGCGCCGGGCAGACCAGGCCGCCGGTGCAGCGCCGCACCACCTCGCCGGGCCGCCGCTCGGCGCGGCTGCCGCAGGCGGGGCAGGTTTCGGGAAACACGTAGGCCGGACCACGCGGCGGATCGTCCGCACCGGCTGGCATCACGCCCAGGATCTGCGGGATCACGTCGCCGGCGCGGGCAACCTGCACGCGGTCGCCCGGGCGCACATCCTTGCGCGCGATCTCGTCCTCGTTGTGCAGGGTCGCACGCGTCACCAGCACGCCGCCGACATTGACCGGCTGCAGCACCGCGACCGGTGTCAGCGCGCCGGTGCGGCCGACCTGGATGCGTATCTCCTCGAGCCTGGCGATCGCCTGCTCGGCGGGGAACTTCCAGGCGGTCGCCCAGCGCGGCGCGCGGCCGGCGAAGCCGAGCCGGGCCTGCAGCGCGAGGTCGTCGATCTTGTAAACCACGCCGTCGATGTCGTAGCCGAGCCCGGAGCGGTCGCGCGCCATGCGCTCCTGGAACGCCTCCGCCGCCGCCGCATCCTCCAGCCGCTCGGACAGCGGATTGACCGAGAAGCCCCAGGCCTCGAGCTGCCTGAGGAAGTCCCAGTGGCTGGCCGCGACCGGCTCGCCGGAGCGACGCCCCTCCTGGAAGCCACTTGCGTAGGCGAACAGCGACAGCGGGCGCGCCGCCGTGATGCGCATATCCAGCTGCCGCAGCGACCCCGCGGCGGCATTGCGCGGGTTGGCGAACAGGCGCTGGCCTGCGGCAGCCTGCGCCTCGTTCAGCGCCAGGAAGTCGGCCTTGGCCAGGAACACCTCGCCGCGTATCTCGATCAGCTCCGGACCGCCGCCATGCAGCCGTGACGGGACCGAGCGCATGCTGCGCACATTGGCCGTGACGTCCTCGCCGGTGGCGCCGTCGCCGCGGGTGGCCGCACGCACCAGGCGGCCGCGTTCGTAGGTGAGGCTGATCGACAGGCCATCGATCTTGGGTTCCGCGACCAGCGGCAATGGCTCCTGCGTCATGCCGAGAAAACGACGCGCCCGCGCGATGAAGCCGTCGAAGTCGGCGCGGTCGAACACGTTGTCCAGCGACAGCATCGGCACCAGGTGCGCGTGCTTCGCGAACCCCGCCTCGGGTGCCGCGCCTACACGCACCGATGGGCTGTCGGCACGCACCAGCGCCGGATGCAGCCGTTCGATCGCATCATTGCGCCGTCTCCGCGCGTCGTAGCCGGCATCGTCGATACTCGGCGCGTCGCCTCCATGATAGGCGCGGTCGTGCCATGCGATTTCGGCGGCGAGACGTTCCAGTTCGGCTGCTGCCTCGACTTCGGTCAACGCGTCCGGCGCCACCTCCGGCAGCGCCCCCCCGGTCTTCAAGCGGGCCGTCTTCAAGCGGGGCGCCTTCAAGCGGCCCGGCTTCAAGCGGCCCCCAGCAGGCTGTCGGCAGCGGCGCGGGCGGCCTCGGTGATGGTCTCGCCGGCCAGCATGCGCGCGATCTCCTCGCGGCGGGCACGGCCGTCGAGCGGCTCGGCGCGGGTCTCGGTCCTCTCGCGCGCCATGTGCTTGCTGATGCGCAGATGCTGATCGCCGCGTGCCGCCACCTGCGGGCTGTGCGTCACCACCAGCACCTGCACGTCGCACGCGATCGCCGCCAGCCGCTCGCCGACCGCCGCTGCCGTCGCGCCGCCTACGCCCGCGTCGACCTCATCAAAGATCAGCGTCGGCACCGCCGACCGCCCCGCCAGCACCACCTTCATCGCCAGCATCAGCCGCGAGAGCTCGCCGCCGGAGGCAACCCGCGCCAGCGGTCCGGGCTCCTGGCCGGGATTGGCGGCGATCAGGAAGCTCGCCTGCTCGGCGCCGCGCAGGTTCCAGGCCTCGGGGGCGAGTTTCGGCAGCGCGACCCTGAAGCGCGCCCGCTCGAGGCGCAGCGGCCGCAACTCGGCGGTCAGTGCCGCCTCCAGACGCCGGGCTGCCGCGGTGCGGGCGGCGGTCAGGCTGGCGCAGGCGGTCTCGTAGCCGGCGCGCGCCGCCCGGACCGCGCCGTCGAGCGCCTCGAGCTGCGCGTTGCCATCGTCGAGCGACGCCAGCCGCGCCTGCAGCTCGGCAAGCAAGCCCGGCAGCTCGACCACGGCAACGCCATGCTTGCGCCCGGCAGCCCGCAGCGCGAACAGCCGCTCCTCGGTCTGCTCCAGCAGTCCTGGGTCGGCCTCGTGGTCGCTGGCGAGCCGGTCGAGCAGCGTCTCGGCCTCGGCCAGCGCCTCCTCGGCATGGTCGAGGGCTGCCAGGGCGGCGTGCAAAAGCCCCTGCGGCGAGGCCGGATCGGCCTGGTCCGGCGGCGGATCGGACGGCGCGGGCAGCAATCGCTGCAGGGCGCGGCTGGCGGCTCGCAAGGCAGCCGCCGGCCCGTGGTCGCGGCGGTCGCGCGGCGTGATCTCGGCAAGTGCCGCCGCGATCGCCTCGGCGCGCCGTTCGCCCCGCTGCAGCGACTGGCGGGTGCCGGCGAGCGCCGCCTCCTCGTCCTCCTGCGGTGCCAGGTTCGCGAGATCCTGCAAGGCGTTGCGCAGCCAGTCCTCCTCGCGCGCGGCCTCGTCGAGCCGGGCGCGGGCGGCGGCCAGCGCCGCGGTGGCCTCGATCCAGACCCGGTAGTGCCGGGCGACCGTCTCGCGCAGCTTCGCGTGCGTGCCGTAGGCGTCGAGCAGGTCGAGATGCGTCGCGGCGTCGGCCAGACCCATCTGCTCGTGCTGGCCCTGTATTTCGATGAGCAGGGCGGCCGCGCGGCGCAGCAGCCCGACGCCCACCGGCTGGTCGTTGATATAGGCGCGCGAGCGTCCGTCCGGCATCACGATCCGGCGCAGCACCAGCGGCTCGCCGGCCTCCTCGGCGGCCAGCGCCATGCCCTGCTCGGCCAGCAGGGCGTGCAGCGGGTGGTCCGGCCCGATCTCGAAGCAGGCGGTCACGCTGGCCTGCGCCGCACCGTTGCGCACCAGCGAGGCGGCCGAGCGCTCGCCGAGGGCAAGGCCGAGACTGTCCAGCAGGATCGACTTGCCGGCTCCGGTCTCCCCGGTCAGCACGGTCAGTCCCGGATGCAGCACCAGGTCGAGCTTCTCGATGAGCACAACGTCACGGATCGAGAGCAGGGTCAGCATGCGGGTGCCGGTCTGACCGTCCCTTTTCCCTCAGAAAACGGAGTTCCAGGCGCGGCTGAGGAACCCCGGATGCGTGGCCCGGGTCGCCGTCGGCATCGGGCCGTTGCTGCCGGGCGCCGGCATGTTGGCAGCCAGCGCCTTCGCCGAGCGCAGCTCGCGATAGCTAGTCTGGTACCAGGGGCTGCCGGGGTAATTGTAGCCGAGCACGCTGGCGGTGCGCCGTGCCTGGTCGGTCAGCCCGAGCTTGAGGTAGAGTTCGACCAGCCGGGACAGCGCCTCGGCGGTATGGTTCGTGGTCTGGAAGTCCTGCACCACGCGCTGGTAGCGGTTGATCGCGGCCTCGTAGTAGTGCTGGCTCTCGTAGTAGCGGCCGACCAGCATCTCCTTGCCGGCGATATGGTCGCGGCACAGGTCGATCTTCAGCCGGGCGTCGCGCGCGTAGGCACTGTCGGGAAACCGGGTCACCACTTCCTGCAGCGCCGACAACGCTTCCACGGTGCCCTGCTGGTCGCGGCTCACATCGGCGATCTGCTCGTAGTAGCACAGCGACCGCAGGTAGTAGGCGTAGGCGGCGTCCTTGCTGGTGGGATGCAGCTGCAGGAAGCGGTCGAGCTGCGACACCGCATCCGGATAGCTGTTCTGCAGGTAGTAGGCGTAGCCCTCCATGAGCTGCGCGTTCGAGGTCCAGGCGGAATACGGGAAGTTCTGCTGGATGGCCTCGAACTGCGCCTGCGCCAGCTGGTAGCGCCCGCCGTGCAGGGCGTCGATGCCGTTATTGTACAATGTCTCCGGGCTCTGGTTCGGCTGGACCGCGATGTCCTTCTGGGAGTGCGAGCTGCTGAACGGGTTGATCGCGTTCAGCGTCGAGCAGCCGGTCAGCAACAGCGCCAGGGCGGCGGCCGGCACCGCCCTGGTGGCAAGTGTAGCGGAGGGTCGGGGGATGCGCGACATGCCGGCTCTTCCAAAAGGGCCCGCCTTATATCATGCAGCGCCCAAGCGAGAAGAGCCGGTCCGCCGTCAGCCAGGCTCTTTGGAGGAGAGGCGGTCAGTCAGGCGGCCAGGCTTACGTCCGGAAGAACCCCGCGGCCGCTGAGGCGCCACGCCGAGCTATCCGACAGCAGGGCGTGCAGCAGGCGGTTGTTCAGGCCGTGCCCGGACCGGTGGCCGATGAAGGCGCCGCGGATCGGCTGGCCGGCGAGGGCAAGATCGCCGATCGCGTCGAGCAGCTTGTGGCGGACGAACTCGTCGCGCCGACGCAGGCCGGCCGGATTGAGCACGCGGGCATCGTCCACGACCACGGCATTGTCCAGCGATCCGCCCCGCGCGAGCCCCGATGCGCGCAAGGCCTCGATCTCGCCGAGCATGGTGAAGGTGCGGCAGTCGGCCACTTCGTTGCGGAAGGCGCGGTCGGTCAGCGTCATGCTGCAGGCCTGCCGGCCGATCGCCCGTGCCGGGAAGGCGATCGAGAGTGACAGCGAGAGACAGGGCTGGGTCGCCGGGCGCAGCTCGGCGAAGGCCGCGCCGTCCTCGACCCGGATCCGCCGCAACACCTCGATCATGCTGCGCGCGCCCTGCTGCTCCTGGCGCCCGGCGCAGTCGAGCAGGAACACGAAGGGCGCCGCCGAGCCGTCCAGCACCGGGATCTCGGGTCCGTCGACCTCGATGATGGCGTTGTCGATCAGGCAGCCGGCCAGGGCGGCCATGACATGCTCGACGGTCGCGATCCGGGCCTCGGGCTGTTCGCGGCTGGCGATCACCGTGCTGAGGCGCGTGTCGATCACCATGTCGTGCCGGGCCGGCATGCGGATGCCGAGATCGACGCGGTGGAAGACGATCCCGCTATCGACCGGCGCCGGCCGCAAGGTCAGGCGGATGGTCCGCCCGGTATGCAGGCCGACACCGACACAGGAAATCGGATTGCGCAGCGTGTGCTGCCGGACCCGCCCGAAACGGATCGGCATGTCGGCGGCAAGCGACGGGAACGCCTCGGCGGAGCCTCCGAGTGCGGACTGTCCCGCCAGGTCCAGTCCCGCCAGGTCCAGTCCCGCCAGGTCCAGTCCCGCCAGGTCCGACCCCGCCAGGTCCGACCCCGCCAGGTCCAGCCCTGACCGGGCCAGGATGGTCTCCACGCCGTCGTCGCTGCCAGTCGGCTGCAGGCTCTCGAGCGTGGCCAGACCATCCATCAGCAAACCTCGTTTCCCGTGCATCGGTCCCGGGCCGCAGCGCGGCAGAAGGGTCCAATATCGTTGAGTCTATGTCTAGACGCAGCGACCAGCCGGTGACGAGTCAACGATTATTGCCGACTATTTCGTCCTAACCCGATGAACGCGAACGGTTTTTTGTATCAAAAACAGATCGGCCGGCTGGTTGCCCAGCCGGCCGGTTGTCCGGTGGCGCTGATCAGGATTGGCGACGCAGGAAGGCCGGGATATCGAGGCCGGCCTCCTCGGCTGCGACCGGGCGCACCGTCGCCGTCGGGGCCTCGGCGCGGTCCGGGCCTGCCTCGTGATGATAGGGATCGTTCAGCTGCGGCTCGGCGCGGCGTGGATCGTGCGTCATCTGCGGCGAAGCTCCCGGCATCGGTGCGGCGCCCCGGCGCAGCGCGCCGGTCACGATGCCGAACAGGCTCCGGCTCGGCGCCGGCGCCGGCGCCGGCTCGGTGTGGCCGCGCGGCGGCTCGGAGAACAGCCCCGAGCGTGGCGATGCGGCGCGCAGGCCCGAGGCAAGCTGGCCCGCTGCCTGCTGCGACGGCAGCGGGTTTGGCAGGGCGCTCGGCGAGGGTGCCTGCGCGTAGTCCTGCTCGTCATGCCGCGACCCGGCGCTGGCATAACCGCCATGCGACGACTGCGACGGGGCGGCGTAGTTCGGCGTCGGCGCCGGGGCTTCCGCCGCGGCCGCGAACTGCGACCAGTTGTCGCTGGCATGACCCGGTGCATGCCCCGGACGCGGACCCTGCTGGGTCAGCACCGGCGCACCGATCGGCCCGGTCGCCGGCACCGCCTTGCGCGCGGGACCGCCGAAGCGCGAACCGCCATAGGCAGGCTGCGGCGCGCCATGCCCGATCGCTCCCGGCGTCGGGTACGGGATCGGCTGGCTGATCTGGGCGGCGTCGTTCATGCGCGGCCGGTCGGCATGCACCACCGGCGTGTCGATGCCGGTCGCCACCACCGAGACGCGTATGCGCCCGGTCAGGCTCTCGTCGATCGCCGAGCCGAAGATGATGTTGGCGTCCTCGGCGACTTCCTCGCGTATGCGGTTGGCGGCCTGGTCCACCTCGAACAGCGTCATGTCGTCGCCGCCGGTGATGTTGATCAGCAAGCCCCGCGCGCCCGCCATCGAGGTGTCCTCGAGCAGCGGGTTGGAGATCGCGGCCTCGGCGGCGCGGATCGCGCGGTTCTCGCCGTCGCTCTCGCCGGTGCCCATCATCGCCTTGCCCATCTCGGCCATGACGGTGCGGATGTCGGCGAAGTCGAGATTGACCAGCCCGGGCGCCACCATCAGGTCGGTGACGCCGCGCACGCCCATGTACAGGACGTGGTCGGCCATCTTGAACGCCTCCTTCCAGCCGGTGCGCTCGTTGGCCAGGCGGAACAGGTTCTGGTTCGGGATGACGATCAGCGTGTCGACGAACTGCTGCAGCTCGGAGATGCCGGTCTCGGCCGCCTTGCCGCGGCGCACCCCCTCGAAGGTGAACGGCTTGGTCACCACGCCCACCGTCAGGATGCCGCGCTCGCGCGCCATCCGGGCGATCACCGGCGCCGCCCCGGTGCCGGTGCCGCCGCCCATGCCGGCGGTGATGAACACCATGTGCGCGCCGTCGAGATGGCGGGCGAGCTCGTCGGCAGCCTCCTCGGCGGCGGCGCGGCCGATCTCAGGTTTTGCACCGGCCCCCAGGCCCTGGGTCAGATGCGGCCCGAGCTGGATGCGGCGGTCGGCGCGGCTGTGGGTGAGCTGCTGGGCGTCGGTGTTCGCCACCACGAACTCGACCCCCTGCAACTGCAGCGCGATCATGTTGTCGACGGCATTGGTGCCGCCGCCGCCGACGCCGATC
The DNA here is from genome assembly GCF_965277665.1 of Lichenicoccus sp. Classification (GTDB taxonomy): domain Bacteria; phylum Pseudomonadota; class Alphaproteobacteria; order Acetobacterales; family Acetobacteraceae; genus Lichenicoccus. The sequence continues at coordinate 1,737,249 of NZ_OZ255835.1, read as the reverse complement.
ACGGTGATGCGTGGCGTGAAGTCCGAATAGGTCTGCTGCGGCAAGGTCAGGTTGAGGGTCATGAAGGCGTCACTCCGGGCTTGAGGACCCTGGGGTATTCTGGGGGGGCACCCTGGGGGTCAGTGTAGGGAGGCGTCCGTCTCGGGTCACCCGATTCGGTTGATGGCGCGGCGATGCTGCCGTCGGTCTGTGCGGCCGCGCGCATCAGACGTACTCGCGCAGCAGGTCGACCAGCCGGCGCAACAGGCCGGAGGGTCGCGGTTCGCTCAGGTCGATGTCGTGCAACGTGCGACCGCTGCCGGCGGCAAAGGCGAGCAGCCCGCTCGCGGTGGCAAAGCCGGGTCCGCCCGCGTCCGCCGGCAGGCCGCGTATGTTGGTGGGCACCCCCAGCCGTACCTTGCGGTCGAGCACCCGGCTGGCCAGCCGCTGCACGCCGTCGAGCTGGCTGGCGCCACCGGTCAGGACGACGCGCTCGGCCGCGGCGCGTCCGACGCCAGCGCTGTCGAGACGATCCCGCAGCAGTTCGAACGTCTCCTCCAGGCGAGGCCGGATCGCCCTGACAACCTTCGAGCGCGGCATGCGATTGAAGCTGTGCTCGTCGACGCCGATCTGCTGCACCTGCAGGATCTCGCGCTCGTCCTCGCTGCTGACCTCGGCGTTGCCGAACACCACCTTGAGCCGTTCGGCGCTGCCCAGCGGCGTGGACAGCATATGGGCGATGTCCTTGGTGACGTGCAGGCCGCCGACCGGGAGCTGCGCGGTGTGCAGCAGCTGGTTCTCGGCGAACATCGCAAGCTGCGTGGTGCCGCCCCCCATGTCGATGACCGAACAGCCGAGTTCGCGCTCGTCATCGGCCAGCACCGACAGGCCGGACGCGAACGGCGCCGCGACCAGCTCGGTGATGCCGAGGTCGCAGCGCGCGATCACCGCAGCGAGGTTGCGCAGCGCCATCGCGCCGGCGTCGATGACATGCAGCCTGGCCGCGAGCTGGTCGCAATGATGCCCTCTGGGATCCTCGACGCCGCCGACCTCGTCGACGATGAAGCCGAGCGGCAAGGCGTGGATGATTTCGCGTCCGTCGGTGGCGGCGCGATGGCGGCCCTCCGAGACGATCCGGCGTATGTCCGCGTCGGCGATGACGCGGCCGCCGACCGGCCAGCGCACGTTGAACAGCCGACTCTCCGGCTGGCCGCAGGTCAGGCTCACGGTGACGCTGCGCAGATGATGGTCGGCGGCCTCCTCGGCCTGGCCGACGGCGGCGCGTATGGCGCGCTCGGCCTCGCGCAGGTCGGTGATGCCGCCGAGCCGCACGCCGCGGCTGCGCTGCCAGCCGCAGCCCATGACCCTGAGCGTGCCGTCCGGCTCGCCGCGGCCGATCAGGCAGGTGACCTTGCTGGTGCCGATATCGAGCACGCCGAACATCCCCGGCCGCCAGTCGCGATGGCGACGCGGGTCGGGTGGCGACAAGGCGAGGGACCGCCGGCCACCGTCCTGGCCGCCGGCGCGCGCATCGGCCAGCGCCAGCGCGCGGGTCTGCGTCGCCTCGGCCGCCTCGGCCTTGCGGGCCAGCGCCTTGCGCGCCCGCCGCGTGCGGCCCTTGGGCGCCATCGGCTCCTGCGGGACGTGCACCTGCAGTTGCGTCCCGGGCTGGTCGCGGCTCTGGTGTGGCGGGACCTGGTCCTGCGGCGCCCGGTCCTGCGGCGCCCGGTCCTGCGGCGCAGGGGGGCGGGTGAGCTCGTTCAAGCCGGCCTCCTCAAGGTCGTGGCGCTGTCCGGCGCGGCCCGGTCCCGAGCCGGTGCAGGCCCGGGCTCCTGTTCGCCGGGCTCCTGCGCGTGGTCGAGCGGCGGCCGCCCGGCTTCCGGCATTCCAGGCGGCGTGTCGGTCGCCGGCGGCAGGCGGACGCGAAGCTGCAGCCGGTCCGGCAGGCGCAGGTCGATGTTCACCAGCGGGCGCTCGAGCAGGTGCAGGTGCGCCTCGAGCAGGGCCAGCCGGGCCAGCGCCGGCACCTCCTCGCCTTCCGGCAGCAGCACGTCGGCGCCGCTGCGCAGGGTCAGGTTCCAGCGGCGCTGCCCGACCCGCACCGCGGCCACGACGCGGCTGCGCACCGCCGGCTGCCCGTCGAGCGCGTCGATCAGATCGGCCGCAGCCGCAGGCGCGCCAGATCCGACCACCAGCGGCAGCTGCGCGAACGCCTCGGCATCCTTGCCGTTCATGCCCTGCTGCGCCACCACCTGGCCGCCGCGGTCGATCAGCACGAAGCGGCCCTGGTTCTGCCAGACCGCGAACGGCCGGCGCTCGACCAGCTGCACCAGCACGGTGCCCGGCAGCCGGCGCTCCACCGTCGCATGCTCGACAAAGGCGAGCCGGTCGATGCGGCGGCGCGCTTGCTCGACCGAGAAGCCGAGCAGCGGATCGCCGCGGGTCACGCCGAGGGCTTCGAGCACCGAGGCCTCGGGCTGCATGTTGCGGCCCAGCACCACGATCTCGTTGACGCGCAGCCCGCTGACCCGCCCCAGCTCTGCCCGCATCGGCGCGAAACTCTGCTCGCTGCGCATGGCATGCTCGACATGCACGGCAGCGCCGCCGGCCGCCAGAGCCAGTATGGCGAGCAGCGCCGGCTTGATCAGGCGGCGCTGGCGCCGGGCAAAGATGAGCAGCCGGGACGGGCGGTCCATCGCACCCGCGGCAGGGCCGTAGCCGGAGCGGACCCGCCTCACGCGCGGCATGCGGCGTGCTCCACCATCCACGCACAGAGCGCCGCGAAGTCCATGCCGCAGAACGCGGCCTGCTCGGGGAGCAGCGAGGTCGGCGTCAGGCCGGGCTGGGTGTTGACCTCGAGGATCACCAGCCGGCCCGGCGCCCCGTCGCCTGCTCCCGCTTTGTCAGACCGGGTGTCGTCGTAGCGGAAGTCGGTGCGGGTGGCGCCGGTGCAGCCGAGCGCGCGGTGTGCCGCCAGCGCGATCTCCAGCGCCTGCTCGAACGCCACCGGATGGATCACGGCCGGCAACTGGTGCTGCGAGCCGCCGTCGGCATATTTCGCGTCATAGTCGTAGAAGCCGTGGCTCATCGCCGGGTTGGGCGTGATGTCGGTGACGGTGAGCGCGCGGTCGCCGATCACCGCCACCGTCAGCTCGCGGCCGGGGATGAACTCCTCGACCAGCGCGTTCGGCCCGTAGCGCCAGCCGGCGGCGATCGCGGCGCGCGAGTTCGAGCCCTCGCGGATGATCTCGACACCGACCGAGGAGCCTTCGTTGACCGGCTTGATGACGAACGGCCGCGGCAGCGGGTCGGCGCTCGCGAGATCGGCGATTGCCACCAGGCCACCACGGGCGACCGGCAGCCCGGCGGCGGCGAACACCGCACGGGCCGCGTGCTTGTCCATGGCCATCGCGGAGGCCCGGATGCCGGAATGGGTGTATGGAATGCCAATCCAGTCGAGCACGCCCTGGATCGCGCCGTCCTCGCCGAAGCGGCCGTGCAGGGCGTTGAACACCACGTCCGGACGGTCGGCGTCGAGTTCGGCCAGCAGGCGGCGCAGGTCGGGTCCGGCGTCCAGCGCGCGCGCGTCATAGCCGCTCTCGTTCAGGGCGCGCAGCACCTGAGCGCCGCTCGACAGGCTCACCGCCCGCTCGGCCGACAGGCCGCCCATCAGCACGGTCACCTTGCGGCTCCGCAGCGCGGCGTGGCTCATGGCGGGACTCCGATGCGCTTGATCTCCCAGGCCAGTTCGACCCCGGACGTCGCCTGCACCCGCTCGCGCACCTGCTCGCCGAGGGCTTCCAGGTCGGCAGCGGTGGCGCGGCCGGTGTTGAGCAGGAAGTTGCAGTGCTTCTCGCTGACCTGCGCGCCGCCGAGCACGAGGCCACGGCAGCCGGCGAGGTCGATCAGTTCCCAGGCGCGGCGGTCGCTCTCCCTCGGGTCGGGATTGCGGAAGGTCGAGCCGCCGGTGCGCGCGCGCACCGGCTGGGTCGTCTCGCGCGCGGCGCGGATCTCGGCGATTCGGGCCGTGACCAGCGCCCGGTCGGCGGCCTCGGCGCGGAACCGTGCGCGCACCACGATGGCGCCGTCCGGCAGTGCCGAATGCCGGTACGAGAAGCCGAGCTGCTGCACCGGCAGCCGCAGCAGGTCGCCGCCGCGGGTCACGATCTCGGCCCAGTCGAGCACGTCGGTGATCTCGCTGCCGTAGGCGCCGGCATTCATCGCCACCGCGCCGCCGACCGAGCCCGGGATGCCGGCCAGGAACTCCAGGCCGCGCAGCCCGGCGGCCGCGGCATGCTCGGCGATCGTCATGTCGAGGCAGGCGCTGCCGGCGACGATGCCGTCCGGCTCCACGACAACGTCCGAAAAACCACGCGCGAGCTTGACCACGATGCCGCGCAGGCCGCCGTCGCGGATGATCAGGTTCGAGCTGGCGCCGATGGTCATCACCGGCAGCTCCGGCGACAGGTCCGCCATGAAGCCCGCGAGGTCGTCGGCATCCTCCGGGCGCACCAGCACCTCGGCCGGCCCGCCGACCCGGAACCAGCTCTGCGCCCCGAGCGGGGCGTTCGCGGTCACCCGGCCGCGCAGCGGCGGCAGCAGCGCGAGCAGGCCGTCCCCGGAGCGGTCGTGTGGCCGCATCGCGTTCATGCGGCGTGGCCGCCGCGCTGCTTCTGCAGCACCGCGAGTTGTCCAGGCAAGGCCTGGGCCCAGGCGGTGATGTTGCCCGCACCCAGGCAGATCACGAAGTCGCCGGGACGCGCGATGGCGTGCACCATCTCGGCCAGGTGCTCCGGGCCCGGCAGCGGCACCACGCTGCGATGCCCGCGCGCGCGCAGCCCGTCGACCAGGGCGTCGCGATCGATGCCCGCGATCGGGGTCTCGCCGGCGGCATAGACATCGGCGATGATCACCGTGCCGGCATCGTTCATGCAGGTGCAGAACTCCTCGAACAGCGCGCTCAGCCGCGAGTACCGGTGCGGCTGCACCACGGCGACCACGTCGCGCGCGCCGGCCTGCCGCGCCGCCTTCAGCACGGCGGCGATCTCCACCGGATGATGGCCGTAATCGTCGACGATGCTGATGCCGCCGGCTTCCCCGGTGCGGGTGAAGCGGCGCTTGACGCCCTTGAAGCCGGCGAAGGCCGAACGCATGGTGCCGTCATCGATCTCCATCTCGACGGCGACGGCGATCGCAGCCAGCGCGTTCGAGACGTTGTGGCTGCCCAGCATCGGCAGCCGGAACGGCCCCAGCCGCCGGTTGCGGCGGCGCGCGCGGTCGGTGACGGCGACCTCGAAGGTGGCGCCGCGCTTGTCGGCGACCAGCCTTTCCGCACGGATGTCGGCCTGCGGGCTGAAGCCGTAGGTGACGATGCGATGGTCCGACAGGCGCGGGATCATCTGCTGCACCGCCGGATGGTCCACGCACAGCACCGCGAAGCCGTAGAACGGGATGTTGGAGACGAACTGGTCGTACGCCGCCTGCATGGCTTCCGCCGTGCCCCAATGGTCCAGATGCTCGGGATCCATGTTGGTGACGACCGCGATGGTGGCGGGCAGGCGCAGGAACGAGCCGTCGCTCTCGTCGGCCTCGACCACCATCCAGTCGCCGGAGCCCATCCTCGTATTGGTGCCGTATGCCTCGATGATGCCGCCATTGATCACGGTGGGATCGAGCCTTGCCGCTTCCAGCACGGCGGCGATCAGGCTGGTGGTGGTGGTCTTGCCGTGCGTGCCGCCGACCGCGATCGACCAGCGCAGCCGCATCAGTTCGGCGAGCATCTCGGCCCGGCGCACCACCGGGATCAGCCGGGCGCGGGCGGCGGCGACCTCGGGATTGTCGCGCTTCACCGCGGTCGAGATCACCACCACCTGGGCGGTGCCGAGATTGGCCGCGTCGTGGCCGATCAGCACCGGGATGCCGGCCGCGCGCAGCCGCAGCACGTTGCCGCTCTCGGCGATGTCGCTGCCCTGCACCGCATAGCCGAGCGTGTGCAGCACCTCGGCGATGCCCGACATGCCGATGCCGCCGATCCCCACGAAGTGGATCATGCCGATATTGAGCGGAAGCGCCCTCATGCCGTCGTCTTCTCTCTGGAGGCAGGTGGCCTGGAAGCGGACCGGATGGCCGAGGATGCAGGCCGGCGCAAGGCCGCCTCCACCAGATCCGCGAGACGACGCGCCGCATCGGGTCGGCCAAGGCGGGCGCTGGCGGCGGCGGCGGAGGGCAGCGCCAGCGGATCGGTCAGCAGCGTCGGCAGCAGGGTGGACAGTCCGGCGGCATTGAAGTGCGGCTGCGCCACCAGCCAGCCGCCCCCCGCCGCGACCAGGGCGGTCGCATTCGCGGTCTGCTCGTCGCCGGCCGCGATCGGCAGCGGCACCAGCAGCGCAGGCCGTCCGGCCACGGTGATCTCGGCGACACTGGAGCCGCCGGCGCGGCCGATCACCAGATGCGCCGCGGCGAGCAGGCTGGGGATGTCGCGCAGGAACGGCGCCACCTCGGCCGGGATTTTTGCCTGCCCGTAGGCGCCCCGGACCCGGTCCACATCCTCGGCGCGGGCCTGCTGGGTGACGCGCAGCCGGGCGCGCAGCCCCGGCTCGAAGTTTCCCAGCACGTCGGGCATGATGTCGGCGAACACCCGCGCCCCGAGCGAGCCGCCCCAGATCAGCAGGTTGATGGTCTCTCCCGCAGGCTCGTAGGGCTGGCCGGCGAGAGCGGCGATGTCCGGGCGCACCGGCATGCCCGTGAGCGTGACCTCAGCTCCCATCGGCAGCCGCGCGGTGTTGGCAAAGCTGGTCGCCACCGTGTCGGCGAAGCGGGCGAGCTGGGCGTTGGCCATCCCGAGCACCGCATTGCCCTCGTGCAGCACGATCGCCGGCCGCCGCGCGCCGAGCAGCCTCGCCGCGAGCAGCGGCGGCACCGACGGGTAGCCGCCGAAGCCGACCACGGCGGCGGGGTTGAGGCGCCGCAGGATGCCGCGCGCCTCGAGCACGCCGGCGCCGATCGCGGCGAGGGAGCGCACCCGGCCACCGAGGCCGCGGCCGGCGATGCCGGCGCCGGGCAGCACGTGCTGCGCTCCCCTGGTGAACACGCCGGCCTCGCGCTGGCCGCCGCGCCGGTCGGTCATCAGCACCAGCCGGTGGCCGCGCGCCAGCAGTTCCGCGCCGAGCGCCTCGGCGGGGAAGAAGTGCCCGCCGGTGCCGCCGGCGGCGATCACGATGGCCTCGCTCATGCCGCGCGACCCTGGTGCAGCGAGACGTGACGTCCCCGCCCCTGCAGCACGCGCACGCGCGGGCGCCGGCGTGTCAATGCCAGCACCATGCCGATGGTCAGCGCCACCGACAGCGCCGAGGAGCCGCCATAGGAGATGAAGGGCAGCGTCATGCCCTTGGTCGGGATCAGGTGCAGCGTCGAGCCCATGTTGACGAAGGCCTGCAGGCCGAAGCCGGTCACCAGCCCGCAGCTGGCCAGCACGATGAACGGGTCATCCTCGGCGAGCAGCTTGAGCAGCGTGCGGATCACGATGAAGCAGAACACGCCGATGATGAACAGGCAGACCAGCAGCCCGAATTCCTCGCCCGCGACCGCGAACACAAAGTCCGCATGCGCGTCGGGCAGCAGGTCCTTGACCCGGCCCTCGCCCGGTCCGCGGCCGAGCAGGCCGCCATTGCCGAAGGCCTGCAGCGCGGTGTCGATCTGGTAGTGGTCGCCGACATTGGGATGCAGGAAACGCTCGACTCGGCTGCGCACATGCGGGAAGGCGAAATAGGCGCCGATGAAGGCGCTCACCATCGCGCTGCAGCCGACGCCGACGAAGAACAAGTTGAGTCCGTCGATGAACAGCTGCGCCATGAACACAAGGGTGATCACGGTCAGCATGCCGATGTCGGGCTGCGACTGCAGCAGCATCAGGATCACCCCGAACACTGCAAAGGCGATCGCCATGCCTGGAAACAGCCGCAGCCGCCGGCGCTCGGTGAGCAGCCAGGCGGTCACCACCGCAAAGCACGGCTTGAGGAACTCGCTGGGCTGCACCGACATCATCGGCAGCGCGATCCAGCGGCGCGCGCCCTTGATCTCGATGCCGTGCACCAGGGTGAGCGCGGTGGCGGCGATCGCGATCAGGCAGCCGGCGAGCGACAGCCGGCGCACCCCCTTCGGCGGCAGCATCGATACCGCCATCACGATGGCGCCGGCGATCGCCAGGAAGATCACCTGCTTGAGGATGAACATGTCGCGGGACGCGCCGATGCGGGCCGCCACCGCCGGGCTCGCCGCCAGCATCAGCACGTAGCCGAAGCCGATCAGCACGCCGATGCAGCCGAGCGTCCAGCGATCCACGGTCAGCCACCAGCGGCCGATGAGGGAGTTGTCGATCCGCGACAGGCTGCGCATCAGGCGGCGCTCCCTGGCCGCTGCGACAGGCTTTGCACCAGGGTGCCGAAGGCCTGGCCGCGCACCTCGAAATTCGGGAACTGGTCGAAGCTGGCGCAAGCCGGCGACAGCAGCACCACCGGTGCCGCCTGGGATCGGGCCGCCGCGAAGGCGGCCGGCACGGCTGCCTCGAGCGTGTCCACGATCCGGTGGCGGACGCCGTTGGCAGCCAGGGTGCTCGCCAGCATGGGGGCGTCGCGCCCGATCAGCAGGACCTCGGCGATACGAGGGAAATGCTCCGAGAGCGTTTCGATCCCGCCCGACTTGGCGATGCCGCCGGCGATCCAGACGATCCGGTCGTAACAGGCGAGGGCGCGGGCGGCCGCGTCGGCATTGGTCGCCTTGCTGTCGTCGATGAAGTCGATGCCGTCGATCGTGGCGATGCGGCGCTGGCGGTGCGCAAGGCCCGGGAAGCTTGCCAGCGCCGGCGCGATCGCCGCCTCCGGCACCCCGAGATGCCGCGCCATGGCGATCGCGGCGCGGGCGTTCTGGGCGTTGTGCGGGCCGGGCAGCGCGGGCGCAGGAGCGGGCAGGCCGTCCTCGCCGCTGACGGTGACCAGGACCGCCGGCCCATCCTGCAGGTGCTGCTCCTGTTCACAGCACCAGGCATCGTCGAGCCCCAGCACCGCAAGATCGGACCCGGTCTGGCGCTCGAAGATGTGCCGCTTGACGTCGCCGTAGGCTTCCAGATCGCCGTGCCGGTCGAGATGGTCGGGGGCGAGGTTGAGCAGGGCGGCCGCATCGAAGCGCAGCGCTGCGAGCCGCTCCAGCATGTAGCTCGACATCTCGAGCACATAGACGCCACCGTCGCCGAGCAGCGGCAGCGACAGCGCGGCCGGCCCGAGATTGCCGCCGGCCGCATTCGGGATGCCGGCCTCGGCCAGCAGGTGGGCGAGCAGGGCGGTCGTGGTGGACTTGCCGTTGGTCCCGGTGATGCCGGCGAACCGCGCCCGGCTGCCGGTGCGCCGCACCGCCTCGAACAGCAGCTCCGCGTCCGAGAGCACCGGCACGCCGGCGGCGAGCGCCCGGGCCGCGACCGGGTGCGGCACCGGCAGGCGGTGCGGAATGCCCGGCGACAGCACGAGTGCCGCGAGGCCGTCCATGCTCGTGATCGGCTCGACGCTTATGCCGGGGGCGGGGTCGGCGAGCGACGCGCGCGCGGCCTCGCCATCATCCCAGGCGATCACCTCGGCGCCCATTCCGGCCAGGGCGCGCGCGGCGGCGGCCCCGTTGCGGCCGAGGCCGAGCACCGCATAGCGGCGCCCCGCGAACAGGTCCGGAGGAAATGCCCCGCTCATCGTATCTTCAGCGTCGCCAGCCCGGCGAGGCCGAGCATGATGGAGACGATCCAGAAGCGGATGACGATCTTCGGCTCCTGCCAGCCCTTCTTCTCGAAATGATGGTGCAGCGGCGCCATCAGGAACACCCGCCGCTTGGTGCGCTTGTACCAGAAGACCTGGATGATGACGGACAGCGTCTCGACCACGAACAGGCCGCCGACGATGCACAGGACGATCTCGTGCTTCACCGCCACCGCCACCGCGCCCAGCGCCGCACCCAGCGCCAGCGAGCCGGTATCGCCCATGAACACCTCGGCCGGCGGCGCGTTGAACCACAGGAAGCCCAGCCCGGCGCCGATCAGCGCGGCGCAGAACACGCCCAGCTCGCCCGCCCCCGGCACCGGATGCAGCTGCAGGTAGTCGGCAAAGATGCGGTTGCCGACGAGATAGGAAATCAGCGCGAACACCAGGGCGGCGATCACCACCGGCACGATCGCCAGCCCGTCCAGCCCGTCGGTGAAGTTCACCGCATTGCCGAAGCCGGTGATCACCAGCATGGCGAAGATCGGAAAGGCGTAGCCCAGCGGCAGCAGCAGTTCCTTGACGAACGGGAACGCCACCGTGCCCTCGAGCGGCACCGGCATCAGGCTGTTCAGCCACCAGCCACCGAGCAGGGACGCCGCGAACTCGCAGCCGAGACGCATGCGCTTGCTGACGCCCGCGGTGTTGCGGCGCGACAGCTTGAGGTAGTCGTCCGCGAAGCCGACCGCACCGAACGCGGCGGTGATCGCCAGCACCGCCCAGACGAAGCGGTTCGACAGGTCCGCCCAGAGCAGGGTCGAGAGGAACAGCGACAGCAGGATCAGCACGCCGCCCATGGTCGGCGTGCCGGCCTTTTCCAGGATGTGCCGCTCCGGGCCCAGGGCGCGTATCGGCTGGCCGTCGCGCTGCACCCGGCGCAGCCGGGCGATCACGCGGGGGCCCAGCCAGAGCGACAGGAACAGCGCCGTCAGGCAGGCGGCCCCCGACCGGAAGGTGATGTAGCGGAACAGGTTGAACAGCGCGAACTGCTCGGCAAACGGACGCGCCAGGTTGTAGAGCATCAGCGCGCCGCATCGCCGGATACCACACTCGCCGAAGGCATGGGACGTGCCGAAGGCATGGGCGCAAGGGCGGCCACGATCTCGCGCATGCGGCTGCCGTAGCTGCCCTTGACCAGGATCACGTCGCCCGGCCGCATCGCCCGGGCCACCACCGGCGCCAGAGTCGCCGCATCCGCTTCGCACGCGCCTTGCAGATCCTGCGGCAAGGCCTTGTAGAGTTTGGTCATCATCTCGCCGCAGCAATAAACGATGTCCGCCGAGTCGCGCACGAACGGCAACAACGATAAATGCTCGGAAACCGCGAAATCGCCGAGTTCCAGCATGTCGCCCAGGACCGCCACGTGGCGCTCCGCCGGCACCAGCGCCAGCAGCTCGAGGGCGGCGCGCACCGAGGCGCTCGAGGCATTGTAGCTTTCGTCCAGCAGCGCGGCGCCGCCTGCGAGCCGCCGCAAGGCGCCGCGGCCGTCGCCGGGCGTGAAGCCGGCGAGTGCTGCGGCAGACGCGGCCAAGTCGGCGTCGATGGCATGCACCACGGCAAGGCAGGCCAGCGCGTTCATCGCCATGTGCCGGCCCGGCGCCAGCAGGGTCACGGGCAGAAACTTTCCTGCAAAATCAGCTACAAAGGCCGTTTCGTTCGCGTGCAATTGCAGGTTCCGGAGGCTGGCATCGCCCGTCTCGCCGAACCGCAGCAAGCGAATGCCGGCCTCGCGGGCGCGGCCGGCCGCCGCATCGAGGCCGGTGGCGTCGGCCGGGATCACCGCGACACCGCCCGGCTGGAGTACCGCGAGCAGCGCGGCCTTCTCGGCAGCGATGGCGTCGAGGCTGCCCATATGGCCGATATGGCTGGCGCCGATGGTGGTGATGACCGCGATGTCGGGACTGACGAGGGCGGCGAGCGGGGCGATCTCGCCCGGATGGTTCATGCCGATCTCGCAGACGCAGAACGCCATTGAAGGATCGAGCCGGGCCAGGGTCAGCGGCACCCCCCAGTGGTTGTTGTGCGAGGCGCTGGCCGCATGCGTCGCCCCGAGCGCCGACAGGGCGGTGCGCAGCATCTCCTTCGTCGTGGTCTTGCCGACGCTGCCGGTGACGGCCACCATCCGGCCCTGGAAGCGCGCGCGCGCAAACCGGCCCAGATCGGTGAGTGCCGACTGGGTGTCGCGCACGTGCAGCAGGCGCGGATCCCGCGCGAGGCCGGCCGGCAGTGCCGACGCGTCATGCAGCACGGCTGCGGCGGCGCCGAGCCGCAGCGCCTGTTCGACATGCGCATGGCCATCGTCGTGCTCGCCGCGCAGGGCGATGAACAGGTCGCCCGGCTGCAGGCTGCGGGTGTCGATCGACACGCCGGTCGCCGCGATCGGCCCGCCGGCGATGCCGCCGGTCGCCTGCTCCAGCGTCTGCCGGGTCCAGAGCAGGCTCACGGCGTGCGCTCCGGCTCGGGTGATTCCGACAGGCCGGCCAGACGGCGGATCACCCCGCGATCGTCGAACGGCAGCGTCTCGTCGCCGATGGTCTGGCCCTGCTCGTGGCCCTTGCCGGCGACCACCAGCACGTCGCCGGGGCGCAGCGCCTGCAGCGCCGCCGCGATCGCCCGCTCGCGTCCGCCGACCGCGACGCCGTTGCCGCAGGCGGCCATGATCTCGGCGCGTATCGCGGTCGGCGCCTCGCTGCGCGGATTGTCATCGGTGATGATGGCGACATCCGCCAGCCGCTGCGCCACCGCGCCCATCATCGGCCTTTTGCCGCGGTCGCGATCGCCGCCGGCGCCGAACACCACCACCAGATGGCCACCGGCCGCGTGCGGTCGCAGTCCGTGCAGCAGTCGCTCCAGCGCGTCCGGCGTATGCGCATAGTCGACGTAGGCCGCCGCTCCGTTCGGCAGGGTCGCGGCCAGCTCCATGCGGCCGCGCACGCCGGCGAGGGCGGCCGCATGCGGCAGCAGGCGGGTCAGCGACGCCTCGTCGGGATCGGCGAGTGCCAGTGCCAGCAGCACGTTGTCGGCCTGGGTGCGGCCCGGCAGATTGAGGGCGATTTCGTGCCGCTGGCCGTGGATTTCGAGCTCCAGGACCTGTCCGTTCGCCTGCGGGGTCGCGCGCAGCAGCCGGATGGCGGTGCCGCGCTCGCCCACGGTCCGCTGCTGATGGCGGCGCGTCCCGGCGATGGCGGTGAGCCGTTCCAGGGTCTGCGCGTCCATGTCGGCATTGACCACGGCCAGGCCGCCCTCGGGCAGCAGCGTGTCGAACAGGCGCAGCTTGGCGCGGCGGTACTCCGACAGGGTGCCGTGATAGTCGAGATGGTCGCGTGTCAGGTTGGAGAAGCCGGCGGCGGTGATCGCCACCCCGTCGAGCCGGTACTGGTCGAGCCCGTGCGAGGAGGCCTCGAGCGCCACCGCGCCGATGCCGTCTTGGCGCAGCTCGGCCAGGATACGGGCGAGCGCGATGCTGTCCGGGGTGGTCATGGACGGACCAGTGACCTGCGGCGTGCCCCCCTGTTGAGACGCCGCCTGTTTAGAGGGGGGCGCGATCACGCCAAGCGTGCCGAGGCTGGCCGCGGCCACGCCGTCCAGCGTCCAGAGCTGGCGCAGGAACTCCGCCGTGCTGGTCTTGCCGTTGGTGCCGGTGATCGCCGCGATCCGCTCCGGCTGGGGTCCTGCGAGGCGGGCGGCCAGCAGCGCCACGGTGTAGCGCGGCTCGCTGTCCAGCAGCAGCGGCCGCTGCGGCACGCCTTCGGGCCAGAGGGTGCCTGTCGGTGCCAGGACGGCGGCGGCGCCGGCGGCGACCGCGTCGGCGATGTAGCGCCGTCCGTCGCTGCTGCGGCCGGGCACGGCAACGAACAGGGTGCCGGCGCCGACCTGCCGGCTGTCCAGGGTGAGGGCGGCTATCTCGGTGCTGCCGGTGCCGGGTGGGACCGATAACCCGATCTCGCCACCGGCCAGTTCATCGAGACGCATCTCGACTCTCCGGGGCCGCATCATGATAGGCGATCGTCTGGCGCAGGCGGTCGAGGTCCGGCTTCGTTGCATGGCGCGCCGCCTCGTGCGTGCGCGAGCGCTCCTCGTCGTGCCTGTCGCCGGGATCGTTGCCCGGGCCGAGCTCGCGGGCGCCCGCAGGGGCGGCCGGCTGCATCGGGATGTCGAGTTCCGCGTCGATCCGCGCCGCGTCGACGGTGTTCGGGAACAGGCCCAGCATCGGCCCGATGCGGGCCACGATCTTCGACACCGTGGGCGCCGCATTCCACGACGCGGTGGTCCAGCCATGCGTCGCCTTGGTCGCCTTCGGACTGTCCAGCATGACATAGACCGCAAAGCGCGGCGTGTTCATCGGAAAGATGCCGGTGAAGGCGGCGACGTTGATGTGCTTGAGGTAGCCGCCGTGCGGGCCGATCTTCTCGGCGGTGCCGGTCTTGCCGCCGACGAAGTAGCCAGGCACCTCGGCGCTCTTGCCGATCCCCTTGGTGACCACCAGGCGCAGCATCTTGCGCAGCAGCAGCGAGTTCGCGTCCGACAGCAGCTTCGGCCCCTCGGGCACGATCTCGGCGTCGCCGCCGACCACATCGGCATTGTCGTCGGACGCAATCTCGCCGGCAGCGGGAGGACCGTCGCTCACCGGCAGGTTTGCCGAGACATCCTGCAGGTTGGCAGCCCCGTTGGTGGAGAACATGCCGCCAGCCTGGCTGCCGGCCTGGCGCTCCGGCTCGGGACGCGCCTGCAGGGTCGGCGTGACCAGCACGCCGCCATTCGCCGCCGCCGCGGTGCCGCGCACGATCGCCAGCGGCGGCTCGGCGACGCCATGGCCGAAGCCCACCGTCATCACCGTCGACTGCCCCCAGCGCGCCAGGCCCGGGATGATCGGGTGGCCGGCCTCGGGCAGCTCGATCGGCACGCGCGAGAAGAAGCCCATGCGGCGCAGCCAGTCCTGCTGGCGCTTGGCACCGACATCGAGCGCGATATGGGCCGCCGCCGGATTGGACGAATACGCCATCACCTCGGGCATCGACAGCCAGGGCGCGAAATGGTCGGTCTTCATGTCGGAGATGGTGTAGCGGCCGACATGGATCGGGATCGTCGAGAAGCGGTCCCAGACATGCGCCACATCGTCCTGCAGCGCCATCGCCGCGGTCTGCAGCTTGAAGGTGGAGCCGGGCTCGTACATGCCGGTGACCGCGCGGTTGAAGCGTTGGTCGTCGGTGGCGTGGCTGAACAGGTTGGAATCGTAGTCCGGCAGGCTGACCATGGCGATGACCTCGCCGGTGCGCACGTCCATCACGATGGCGCAGGCGCCGATCGCCTGGAACTCGGCGCGGGCGGCGGCCAGTTCGTCGCGCACCACCGCCTGCACCCGCACATCGAGCGAGAGCCGCAGCGGCGTGGCGTCGCCGGTCAGGCGGCGGTCGAAATAGCGCTCGACGCCGGCGACGCCGTGATCGTCGACATCGACCGCGCCCATGATCTGCGCCGCGGTGCGGCCGAGCGGATAGCGCCGCTTCTCGCCGGGCTGGAAATAGATGCCGGGAATGCCGAGATCGTTGATCGCGATCTCCTGGTCCGGCGGGATCTCGCGGGCGATATAGACGAACTGCTTCTTCTCGGAGAGCCGCCGCACGACGTCGTCGACATCGAGCGCCGGCAGGATCGCGCGGAGCTTCGCAGCCGCCTCCCTCGGGTCCATCAGCTCGAGCGGATTGGCGAACACGGTGGCCATCGGCAGCGAGATCGCCAGGATCTGGCCGTTGCGGTCGGTGATGGTGGCGCGCTTGACATGCGACAGGCTGAGATCGTCCGCCATCAGCCCCTTGGGGTCGGCGCCGGTGGTCGGCAGCTTCGGTACCTGCGGCGCGATCTGCCGAGGGGCCGGCGCCATCGGATGCAGCACCGTGGCCAGCGTCAGCTTGAGCCCGACCGCGCCGAACAGCACGCCGAAGCCGCCGGCGACGCTGAGCAGGCGCACGCGCATGCGCTCCATCAGCGCGCGGTGCGCAAGATCGCCCTGGGTCACGCGGACGACGGTCTCGCCGCCAGGCGGGGGCGTTGCCTCGGTCACGTCTCGGTCTTGTGCAGGGGGCCGGTCTTGCGCAGGGGGCGGGTCTCGGTCGGAACCATGCCTAGTTGCCGTCCTGCACCGGCACCGGCGGCGGCAGGGCCGCGTGCGAGAAGCCGAGCGACGAGCCGATGCCGTAGCTGGAGGCCTGGTAGGCGGGAACCTGGGCCGAGGCGTAGCGCTGGGCCGGGCGCCAGGCCGCGATCGGCAGCGGCGCCGGATGGGTCATGCCGGCGTTCGGGATCAGGCGGCGCAGCGGCGGTGGCGAATACTCCGCCATCTGCACCAGGGGCGCGGTCCGGGTCGGGCGTGCGGTCGTGCGCGCTGCCGGACGCGCCGGCTGCGTCGCCGCCAGCACCACCGGGTGCTGCGTGCGCAGGTGCGTGACCGTGCGATGCGGCTGGGCCGGCGTCGCGGCGGCGTAGAGCGGCGCGTGCGACACCGGCTCCTGCACGGCGCGCGCGTCGGCCGCCGCGTCCCCGGCGGCCGCGCTGTCGGCGGTCCGGACCTCGGGCGCACGCGGCGCATCGGACAGGGTGTCGGGTTCCGGCGCCAGCGTGGCCCGCGCCATGACCTGCACCGGGGCAAGCTCGGCGGGCTGGACCGCGGCGGCGGCCACCGGCGGGGCCTCGTCGGGCAGGCGATGCTCGACGGCGGCGAGCTGGACGAACTGCGTCGGGTCCAGCGGATGCAATTGCGGCAGGAAGCGCTGCGCCAGCGACTGCAGCCGGTCCGGCTGGTTCAGCAGCGCCCACTCCGCGCGCAGCATCGAGGTGCGCTCGCGGATCTGCTGGGTCTCCTGCACGACCTTGGAGATCTTCTGGTCGAGCACCGTGGTCTGGTGCTTCTCGGTGTACACGTACAGGCCGGAGGTGCCGGCGAGCACGACACAGAAAAAGGTCAGGGGACGGATCATGCGGGGCTTCCTGCCGGCAGGGTCGGTGGTGCGGACGGTATGGTCGAGGCGCTGTCGAGGCGTTCGAGCCCGCGCAGCCTGGCGCTGCGGGCGCGCGGATTGCGGCCTTCCTCCTGCTCGCCGGGACGAGCGGCCCGGTTGGCGAGGAGCCGGTAGCGGGGCGGTGCGAGGTGCCCACCGAGTCCCCGCGGGTCGTGCCGCGATGGCAGCGGCAGGCGGCCGGCGGCCTCGATCATGAAGCGCTTGACGATGCGGTCCTCGAGCGAATGGAACGCGACCACGACCAGCCGGCCGCCCGGCGCCAGCAGCTCGGCGGCCTGGGCGAGGCCGCGCTGGATCTCGCCGAGCTCGTCATTGACGCGCAGGCGCAGGGCCTGGAACGAGCGGGTCGCCGGGTCCAGGCGACCGGAGCGATCCGGCGGCACCACCGCGCGGATGATGGCGGCGAGCTGCAGCGTGGTCTCGATCGGCGCCTCGGCCCGGGCTGTCACGATGGCGCGTGCCACGCGGCGGGACAGCCGTTCCTCGCCAAGAGCGTAGAGCGTGTCGGCAAGGTCTGCTTCCGGCAGGGTGCGGATCAGGTCGGCGGCGGTCTCGCCGTGGCGGCTCATGCGCATGTCGAGCGGTCCGTCGGCGCGGAACGAGAAGCCGCGCCCGGGATCGTCGAGCTGGAACGACGACACGCCGAGATCGAGCACCACGCCATCGAGCTGATGCACCCGGCACTCGGCCAGCAGCGCCATCATGCTGCCGAAACTGCCTTCGATCAGATGCAGGCGGGCCGCCCGGTCGCCATCGTGCAGCGCGACCTCATGCATGATTGCGGCGCCGCGCTCGATCGCCTGCGGGTCGCGATCGATCGCCCACAGGGTGCAATGTGCTGCCGCCAGGATGCCGCGCGCGTAGCCGCCGCCGCCGAAGGTGCCGTCGAGATAGACGCCGCCATCGCGCGGCCTGAGCATCCCGATGACCTCGGGCAGCATCACCGGCGCATGGCCGGCGGCGTTTCCTGCAGTCCGGGCCAACGATTTTGCCGTCCGAGGGCGAGTCCGGCGCGCGTTCACGACTGATCTCTCGACGACTGATCTCTCGACGACTGGCCGGCCCCCCCGGCGCGCGCGCCCGGCAGGCTGACCGCCCGTGCCCGCACGCGGGCCTCGTTGCGCCGGGCCTCGGCCGCTTTCGGTTCCCAGATCTGGAAGATGTGGCCTAGCCCCATGAATGCGACCGAATCGATCAATCCCGCATGCGCGGACAGGATCTCTGGAAGCATGATTCGCCCCTCCTTGTCCGCATCGATAGGATAAGCATCCGCATAAATCGCAGCGGCGAGGTCGTCATGGTCTTCCGAGAACATGTCGAGCTGGTCGAGCGGGCTCGCGAGCGATGCGAATGCTGCGGGCGGCCAGGCCTCTATGCAGGGATGCTTGTGCGACGGGCGGAGAACGATCTGCACCGGGCCCGGCACGTCGTCGATCGCAATCCCCTGCTGACGTGCGGCACGCTCGCGCAGCGCGTTGCGAAATCCGGCGGGCACCGAAACCCGGCCCTTGGCATCGAGGCGATTCTGGTGGGTGCCGAGGAACACGCTCATACTGTGCGACGCCCCCCTGACACCCCGCGCCCGTCATGCGGCGCAGCTCCTGCCCACGGACGCTGCATTTCGCGAATTCCCGCGAACCGGCGCATCCGGTCCGAGCATTCGCTGAAACGCTCTGTATCGTGGGCATCCTTGGGATATCATGGGCCAACATGGGCGGTCAAACAAGAAAGCATGTTCTTTCCACGACTTGTGCGGTTTTGCGTGGGTGTCGGAAGAACAGCAGGTTGGGCGTCCAACTGTTGCGGAACCGCTATAAAACGAGATGTCTGTTCTTGAATCGTTCTGGTTATGCGGCGGTCTGTGCCGCATGTGTGAACCGCGCCTAGTCGAATCGACGCCGTAAGGAGAACCCAGACTGTCTTCGAACAGGCGGGGGGCGTTGGAAAAGGTGCCAGACGGCCTGTAAGCCGGGTTCTGTCCGCACCCGAAGCTGCGGGACGGTCATTCCTCTGGGACACGCATTGCTGCGTGCCTCGCGCGACCAACCCGGGCGGCGAGGCGAAAGACCTCCGGAGCCGGTTCGCGACCGTGATCGCGAACCGGTCCCGCCGCCCCTATTCGGTCTTGCTCCCGGTGGGGTTTGCCCTGCCGCCGCCGTTGCCGGAAGCGCGGTGCGCTCTTGCCGCACCGTTTCACCCTTGCCTGCAGGCGGCCCCGGTTGCCCGGGTCGGCGTGCAGGCGGTCTGTTCTCTGTGGCACTTTCCCTGGGGTCGCCCCCGCCGGCCGTTAGCCGGCACCGTTCCTTCGTGGAGCCCGGACTTTCCTCCACCGACCCTGGCGCCGTCCTTGCGGGCGGCGCAGAGCGCGGCAGCGACCGTCCGGCCGTCTGGCGGGCGGACCCTGGGGCCGGGCGGGTGCTACGTCAAGCAGCAGGGCGCGATGCGTGGTGATGCGGCGCATAAAACGCGATGCCGGCGAGTTCGATCTCCAGGATCGCCGGTCGCTGCAAGATCGCCGGCAGCCCAAGCTCCGCCTGCCCGTCGGTCCAGCGCGCCGTGGCGGCCGTCTCGCTGGCGTGCCAGCCACGCCGCCTGCCATCGGCGAGCGGCAGGCTCTGCGTCGCAAGTCCGGTCCAGAGCAGGGCGCGGGTGACCTGCACGCCGAGCTGGCGGCGGTCATCGACGAACGGCCCCTCGATCTCGGCGGGCACCCCGGATCGTGACAGCAGCGTGGTCGAGGCGGTGCCGGCCGGCAGCACGAAGAAGTGCCGCGGCCCGCGTCGGTTGCGCGCGCGCACGACGCTGCCGTCCTGCAGGCGCAGGCGCAGGTCCGGATCATCGGCGTGGTCGACCGCGCGCACCGGCGACGCGGCGCCGGCGCGTTCGCACAGCCGGCGCCAGATCGGCTCGACGATCGCGCGCGCGGTGGTCAGGGGTGCCGCGGCGTCGGCCGTCCAGTCGGCGGCGGCGCGGTCTTGGGTGCCGAAGTTGCCGCTGGTCCCGGTATCGAGATAGCTCTCGGTGGTGAGACCGTCGGCGAACAGGATGACATGCCGCTCGCACTCGACATGATGCACCTCGTAGCGTCCGAGACCCGGCTCGCGCAGGATGCTGGCGCCGTTCACCAGCATGCGGGCCGGGATCAGGCCGCCTTCGACCAGGATGCAGTGCTCCGGCGTCACCAGCAGGTCGCGCCGTGGCTGGTCGGGGGCGAAGGCGTGCGCGCGTATGCGGATCGGCGCCGCCTGCTCGCCGCCGACGGCGGCGTCGATGACGCTGTGCCCCAACCACCGCACGCGCGAGGACCCGCGCATCCCCGCTTCGAGCGTCACCACCTCGTCGCCCTCGGCCAGCGCCTCGATGGCGATCTCGCCGCGCCTGGTCTCGATGCGGGTGCCGGCCAAGAAGCAGCTCACGGTCACCGTCGTGCCGCCGTCGGCCGCCGTGCTCAGGCTGAACGAGGCGCTCGTCAGGGCGGTGCCGGTGACGTTGCCGAGCGTCAATGTCTGGCCTGGGCCGGTGAGGGTGAGAACATGGCCGGCATAGCTCGCGGAGGTGTATTTCTGGGTGCCGACCTCGAAGCTGTCCCCGGCCATGACGCCGGTGATCGCGTAGCCGAACGTGCTAGCCGTGCCGGTACCGGTGATGGCGGCGTTGCCGAGCCAGAACGATCCGCCTCCGTAGGTCACGCTGGACCCGAAATTGAAGGTGGCAGCGAGCGCGTTCGCCAGCGACACGGTGGCGTCCAGCTTCACCGTGCCGCCATCGATGTTGAAGGTGCTCGGCCCGTCATTGGCGGTAAGGCTGTTGATGGCGCCGGTTATTTCGAGACTGCCGCCTTTGTTGATGGCGAAGATGTCGGTCCCGCTATAGGCGATCTTGGTCTGGCCGGTGATGGCAAGGCTGCCGCTCTTGAGTTCAAGCGTTCCGATGTTCGCCGTTCCGGCAATGCTGAGAGTATCGCCGTTCAAGGTCAGGATGCCGGTCTCGACGAGACTGCCGCCGGCCTGGATGGTGGTGCCGGCAACGCCACTCAGGTCGAGGCTGGCAGCGGTCAGCGTGCCGCCGCTATTCACCGTGATGTTGGAGGCGGTGCCGGTCTGGGTCGCGAAACTGAGCGCACTGGCGGTCAGGGTGCCGCTGACATTGACCGTGTTGGTGAGGCCGAATTCGGTCGTGGCCCCGGTAAAGTCCAGGCTGCCACCGGCGGCGACCGTCGTGGTGACGTTGGCGGCCAGGGTCGCGAGCGTGGTGGCGGTCAGGGAGCCGCCGATCAGCAGCGTACTCGGGCTGCCGCCATTGTTATAGGTCAGCGTGCCCATGACGGCGGCATCGTCCACCGCAATGGTGCTGCCCGACAGCAGGTTCAGGGTCACGGCCGTCGTGGAGCTGTTCGGCGCCGCACCGCCGGACCAGTCCGTCAGGGTCGAGAACAGGTAGTCCCCGGCATACGGACCAGTCGTCGTCCTGGTGGTCTCGGTGTAAATATCCGATGCCAACGGCATGCCGCGCCCGCTTCCATTGCTGATCAATAACGAGCACCCACAACCGGACCAGTGGGAAAATCTGACGGAACAGTTCGTCAGGTTTTACCACTGGCCTTTGATTTGATGGACCGATTGAACCTGCCGCTCGGGTAGTGAGCGTCAGGATCGGACCACTAGGTCGGGCATCAGGCGAAGTTTCGGCGCGAGACCTGTCCCTTGTGCGGATCTCTGTTGCAAAAAGCAATCGAATACGCCGCCATTACATGCCCAGCGTGTTCATCCCGCGCGTTCGAGCGCGATTGCCAGCGTCGAGCAGTAGCGGCGCGGGCCGCCGCGCGGCAACAGGCCGGCGCGCAGCAGCTTGCGCAGCACCCGCATGTTGGCCTCGCAGAACACCACCTTGACGCCGCGTCGTTCCAGGTTCCCGGCTGCCTCCTGCAGCGCCTGGAGGCCGGTGATGTCCATGAACGGCACATGGCCGAGCCGCAGGATCAGGCAGCGCGGATCGGTGCGGGTGTGGCCCAGTGCGCGCTCCAGCGTGTCCACCGCGCCGAAGAAGAACGGGCCCTCGATCGCATAGACCAGCACGCCGGGCGGCAGCGGCACCGACAGCGTGGCCGCGTCCTGCGCCACTATCTCGACGCTCGACGCCATCCGGCGCAGGAACTGCAGCATTGCCAGGATCACGCCGATATTCACCGCGATCACCAGGTCGGTCATCACCGTGAGCCCGAAGGTGATCAGCAGGATCCCCGCATCCGCCCGCGGCGCGGTGCGCAGCATGCGCACGCAGTGCGCGGCCCCGCTCATGTTCCAGGCCACCACGAACAGGATCGCCGCCAGCGCGCAGAGCGGGATCATGCCGGCGAGCGGGGCTGCCACCAGCAGCACCGCCACCAGGGTCAGCGCGTGCACGATGCCGGCCAGCGGCCCGGTGCCGCCGTTGCGGAAGTTCGTGGCCGTCCGCGCGATCGCCCCGGTGGCGGCGATGCCGCCGAACAGGGGGCTGATTATGTTGGCGAGGCCCTGGCCGATCAGCTCCTGGTTGGAGTTGTGCCGGGTGCCCGCCAGGCCGTCGGCCACCACCGCCGACAGCAGGCTCTCGATGGCGCCCAGCATGGCGATGGTGAAGGCGGACGGCAGCAGCGACATCACCTGGTCGAAGCCCATCGCGGGCAGGGTGAGGTGCGGCAACCCGCGTGGAATGCCGCCGAAGGCGCTGCCGATGGTGGCGACGCCCGGCCAGCGGAACGCCGCCTGCAGCCCGGTCGCCACCACCAGCGCGATCAGCGGCCCCGGCAGGCGCGCGAGGCCGGGGATGCGCGGCCCGAACAGCAGCAGCGCCATGCTTGCCAGCGCCAGCGCCGTGGTCGCCGGATGCAGGTGCGGCAGCACGCGCAGCAGCTGGCCGAGCTTTTCGTAGAAATGCTCGCCCCCGGTGTGCGGCAGGCCGAAGAAGTCGTGCCACTGTCCGACCCAGATGATCACCGCGATGCCGGCGGTGAAGCCGCTGATCACCGGATCCGGGATGAAGCGGATGGCGGCGCCGAAGCGGGCGAACCCCATCGCCAGCAGCATCACGCCGGCCATCAGGGTCGCCACCAGCAGGCCGCCCGCACCGTGCCGCGCCACCACGCCGGCCAGGATGACGATGAAGGCGCCGGTGGGACCCGCGATCTGGATCCGGCTGCCGCCGAACAGCGACACCACGAGGCCGCCGATGATCGAGGTGTAGAGGCCCTGCTCGGGCCGCACCCCGGAGGCGATGGCAAAGGCGAGGCCCAGCGGCAGCGCCACGACGCCGACGATCAGGCCGGAGACGATGTTGGGCACCCATTGCGAGCGGGCGAACAGCCCGGCCCGCCAACCCTCGACGACCGCGATCATGCCCGGTCCGCAAGCCTCGGGTCAGCGGCGGCTCCGGACGTGGCGGCGTTCCCTTCTAGAGCTGGCGGATGGTGTCGAAGTCGAAGTCGAGATCGTCCGGGCTGAGGCCGATGCGCAGGCTGGTCTTGGTGGGCATGGAATAGGGTGGCACCGGCAGGTTGTACTGCGCCGGCGCTCCCTCGAAGACCCGGCCGGCGAGGTCGAACTTGGAGCCGTGGCAAGGGCAGGCATAGCCGCCCGGCCAGTTCGCGACCGGCTCGGTCGGCGACGGGTTCGGCACGTAGCCGGGCACACAGCCGAGATGCGTGCAGATGCCGACCATGACGCCGTATTCCGGGGCGAGCGAGCGGTGCCAGTTGACCACGTAGTCCGGTTGCTGCAGCTCGCGCGAGGCCCAGTCGCGCAGCCGGTTGGTGAGGTTGGTGTCCTGCAGGGCAAGCAGCGCCGCAGGCGTGCGGTGCACCACGAAGACCGGCCTGCCGCGCCAGACCACGACGATCTGCTGGCCGGGTGCGACCTTGC
Source organism: Lichenicoccus sp. (assembly GCF_965277665.1). Taxonomy (GTDB): domain Bacteria; phylum Pseudomonadota; class Alphaproteobacteria; order Acetobacterales; family Acetobacteraceae; genus Lichenicoccus. Next base: position 1,713,564 of record NZ_OZ255835.1, on the reverse strand, counting down.
TCAGGTCCACGTCCACCGTGGCATCGGCGCTGTCGGGGCCGCCGACAGGTGAGAGGCTGTCGAGAAACGGGAACACGAAGGCGCCGGCGCCGATGACCGCCGCCGCCCCGGTCAGCAGGGTGAGGAAGTCGCGGCGCGGCCCAGACTCCGGGCCGTGACCCGCAGCGCCGTGGCCAGCAATCGGGGGGTCCGTCTGAACAGCCATGTCGTCTCCAGCGCGCTGCCGCCTGTTCTGCCGCTTCGGCAGCCCCCGGACAAGAGCCGACGCGGCTCAGCCCTTCACGGCGCCTGCTGCAAGTCCCTCGATGAGATAGCGCTGCAAATAGAGGAAGCAGCCGGCCACCGGCACCACCGCCAGCACCGAGGCCGCCATCAGGCTGCCCCAGTCGGTGACGTGCGCGCTGCGGAACAGCATGATGCCGGGGGTGAGCGTCCGGTGCGCGTCGTCGTTGATCAGCACGTAGCCGAACATGAACTCGTTCCACGCATTGATGAAGGCGAACGCGGCCGCCGCCAGCAGGCCGGGGGCGGCCAGCGGCAGCAGGATGCGTCCGATGATGCCGGTGCGCGTGCAGCCATCGAGCTCGGCGGCATCCTCGAGTTCGCGCGGGATGGCGTCGAAGAAGCCCTTCAGCATGAAGCTGCAGAGCGGGATGGTGAAGCTGCAATAGACCAGCACCAGGCCCAGGTAGGAACTGAGCAGGCCGAGCTGCCGGATCAGCATGTAGAGCGGGATCAGCAACAAGACGCCGGGGATCATCTGCGAGAGCAGCAGGGCACCGCCGACCGCGCGCGCGAGCTTCATGCGCGGCCAGCGGCTGAGCACGTAGGCGGCGAAGATCGAGACACTCAGCGCCACCAGGGTCGACGCGCCGGCGACGATCAGGCTGTTGCGGAAATAGATGCCGAATTCGGTCTCCAGCAGCACGTGCCGGAAGCTCGCCAGCGTCGGGTGGCGGATCAGCAGCGACGGGCTCAGGCTCTGCACCTCGAGGGTGGGCTTGAGCGCCGTGTCGAGCATCCAGACGAACGGGAACAGGCAGAACAGCGAGAGCGTGACCAGCACGATATAAGTGAGCCGGTCATGCAGGCGGTGCTCGCGTCGTCCGGCGACGATCATGCCGCAGGTCTCGCGCGCGTGGCGTAATATTGTACGAACACGATGCTCGCCATGAAGCCCATCATCATGCTGGCGAGCGCGCAGGCGGCGCCGACGTCGAACTGCTGCATGGCGTAGCGGTAGATCATGATCGGCAGCGTCTCCGAGGCGTCCAGCGGGCCGCCCTGGGTCATCACCCAGATGAAGTCGAAGTTGATCGCGGTCCAGATCACGTGGATCAGGATCAGGGTCAGCGACACCGTCCTGATGTGCGGCATGGTGATGACGCGAAAGCGCCGCATCGGTCCGGCACCATCGACGGCGGCGGCCTCGTGCAGCTCGCGCGGGACCGCCTGTAGGGCGGCGAGCAGGCTGATGGTGTAGAACGGGAACGAGCGCCAGATATTGACCAGCGTCACGGTGAACAGCGCCGTCGCGGGCTGCCCGAGCCAGGCGATCGGCTGGCGGATCACCCCCGCCTGCACCAGCCAGTGGTTCAGGATGCCGTATTCCGGGGTCAGCATCCAGGTCCAGGTCAGCCCGGCCACGACGATCGGGATCACCCAGGGCACGATGATCAGCGCCCGGAAGACGCCGCGGCCGCGCACGTTGCGGGCCAGCGCCAGGGCCGAGGCCAGGCCGAGCGCGTATTCGCCGGCAACCGAAAGCGCGGTCCATATCGCCGTGTTCTCGAGCGCCGGCACGAAGTCGTCGTCGGCGAGCACGGTCCGGAAGTTCTCGAGCCCGGCGAAACCCTGCACCGTCGGGTTCACCAGGTTGACGAAGCGTACGCTCTCCCACAGCACGCGCAGCAGCGGGTAGGCGATCAGCACCAGCAGCAGGAGCACCACAGGGGCAGTGAACAGCGCCGCCGTCCTGATGATCTGCGTGCGACGGCCGGCCTCGGCGCGCCTTTCAGGCCGCACGATCGCGGCCGTTCGCCGCAGCTTGAGGGTCGCCGAGTGCCGCATGCGCCTACCCGGACGCGAGCTCGCCCGATTGGCGCAGCGCATGATTGACCGCGCGGCCGAAGCGGGCCGCCACCGCCTGCGGCTCCTCGTGCCGCAGCAGCACGCGGCCGATGGCGTCCTGCATGTCGCGGGTGATCTGGCCGAGGGCGACAGGCGGAAACGGCACGCCGGTCGCGGCCAGGGCGCTGAACGAGGTGCCCCACTTGCCGGTGCCGACCACGTCGGTGCGCGGGCTGTCGGCCGGGCGGGCGGCGGCCTGGTAGTCCCTGGTGATCAGGAAGTGCGCGAAGTCGGTGGCCTGCTGCAGGTGCGCGGACGCCTTGTACACATAGAACGGATTGATCTCGAAATAGGTGCGGCGGTTGCGTAAGCCGGGCGGTGGCGTGATCTCGACGTCGCGCATGCTGTCCGGATACTGCGCCTCGTGCAGGTGCATCCAGGAGCCGTTCATCACCATCGCGTACTGGCCGAGCGCGAAGTTGTTGTCCTCCTCCTCCCAGCCCCAGCTCGTCGAACTGGGTGCGATCGCACCGCGCGCGAGCAGGTCGCGATACAGCGCCATCACCTCGCTGCCCCGCCTGAGCTGCGCCGGATCGCGGTCCCAGTTGTTGCGGTACAGGCCGGCGGCGACAGGTTCAGCCAGCGGCGCATCGTTCTGTACCAGCAGCATGAAGAACTCCTGCGGCGCGCGCACCGCGTCGTTGGCGACCGCGAAGGCGTATTTGCCGGTTTTGGTGTGGATCGCCGCGGCCTGGTCCAGCAGCTCCGCCCAGCTCTTCGGTGGCGCTGCGATGCCGGCCTTGGCGAGCAGCGCCTGGTGGCTGAGCAGCGCGCGTATGCCGAGATAATGCGGCACCGCCTTGATGCGGCCGCGGACGGTGAGCCCGGTCCAGACGTTCGGGTAGATCGCGGCCTTGTCCGGCCAGCCAGCCACCGCGTCGGTGAGGTCGGCGAGTGCTCCCATGCGGTCGAACTCGCCGAGCCATTCGGCCAGGCCCCAGCTCACGTCCGGGCCCTGGCCGCCGGCGATCGCGGTCACCAGCTTGTCGTGCATCGCCTCGAACGACATGTTCTGCAGCTCGATGGTGACGCCGGGATGCGCCGCCTCGTACTGCGCGATCTTCGCCTGCGCGATCTTGCTGTCCGGCAGCGCCGGGTCCCAGGCGACCCAGAACTTGAGCGAGACCGGATCGGCGGCGCGTGCGGACGGCATCCCGGCGGCCAGCATGGCGCTCGCCGATATGAGGGCGGCGCCGGCCTGTCGCCGGGTCATCGGCATGGCGGCTGCTTTTTGAGTGGCCATCGTTTCCTGTTCCTGGCGCATCTTGGGAAAGCCTCTTGCGGGCCTGTTGTTCGCGTCAGCCGGCCAGTTCGGACGGCGAGTGGGCGGCGTCGCGCGGCGCCCGTGCCTCGCGCAGCTCGGCGACGCTGCGCACCGACAGCCGCGCGGCACCCGCGGAGGCCTTGGCCGAGGGCCGGGCCCGTCCCATGCGGTCGCGTGCATCCGGGATCGCGTGCGCGAATTGCGGCAGCCACTGTGCCTGCGCCACCAGCAGCTCGTCCACCATCTGCCAGACCTCCTCGGGGTTGCATACCGCGCCGATCAGCGGGTCATGCAGCATCGCCAGGCGCAGCATGTCCAGGTCGCCCTCGACCGCCGCCTTGAGCGCCATGCGCTGCACGTTCACGGTCACGCTGCAGGTTGCCGCACACGCCATCGGCAGCGTGATGCCCGCAACCATGTTCAGCCCGAACCGGTCGACGGTCCCCGGACTTTCGACGATGCAGTCGGCAGCGAGGTTGGTCACCAGGCCGGCATTGCGCACGTTGAAATGGCCGCGATACGACTTGCCGGTTTCCAGCGCCTCGATGATGTGGCTGCAATGTTCGTCCGACCGCTGGTAGTGTTCGAGCGGCGCGCCCGCCTCGCCGAGCCAGCGCGGGAAGTCGGTCTCGAACCAGTTGCGCTGCTCGGTGCAGTAGCGCAGGTAGCCGCCGGTCTCGCCGTTGATCCAGTTGGTGAGGTCGATCCAGCTCGGGATCTCGTCGGGGCGCTTGCGATACCAGGGCAGGTATTCGCTGAGATGGCCGTTGCTCTCGGTGGAATAGACCCCGAATCGGCGCAGCACGTCGATGCGCACCTTTTCTTCCTGGCTGTATTGCGGGTGCCGCTCGAAGGCCTCCAGCAGTTCGCGGCAGTCGATGCGGCGGCCGTTCCAGCGCAGGTCGACATACCAGGTCTGGTGGTTGATGCCCGCGCAGATATACTCGAGCTCGTGCGGGTCGGTCGCCCCGAGCACCTCGGCGATCTGGCGCCAGCCATGCTGCACCCCGTGGCACAGCCCGACCGTGTTGGCGACGCCGCCATGCTCGATCGCCGCCCAGCTGTTCATCGCCATCGGGTTGGCGTAGTTGAGGAACCACGCGCCCGGCTCGGCCACTTCGCGGATGTCGCGGCAGAACGCCAGGATCTCCGGTACCGTTCGCATGCCGTACATCAGGCCGCCGGCGCAGATGGTGTCGCCGACGCACTGGTCGACGCCGTAGCGCAGCGGGATCTCGATGTCGTGGTGGAACGCATCGAGGCCGCCGATGCGCACGCAGCAGATCACGTAGCGGGCTCCCGCCAGCGCCGCGCGACGCTCGGTCGAGGTGCTGACACGGGTCGGCAGGCGGTTCGCCGCGATGTCCTTGCGGACGATCTGGGCCACCATGTCGAGGTTGGCGGCACTGATGTCATGCAAGGCGAACTCGGTGTCCCGCAGCGCCTCGACCTTGATTATGTCCCGCACCAGCTTGCGCGTGAAGCCGACGCTGCCGGCTCCGATCACCGCGACTTTCATGAGGTCGTCCTTCTCACAGGGAAGTTTTGGGACAGGGAATTTCTTGCTACCCTGCTCAGCGACACGACCGGCGGAAAGAGGAAAGCTGTGCTTATACCAGCAATTGCGTGCTGAGCAGCCTGGTCGCGGCCGGTCCGCGTGCGGTATCGCTGGCGTTCCCCAAGGAGCGCTACCGGCTGCACGCCATGGTCACCAGCGCCGGCTACGACCTGCGCCGCTACGATCCGAGACAAGGCCGCTTCTATGACTGGGACGGGCTCAGGCGTGGCGATGCGCCGTTCGTGCTGCTGCAGCACACCCTCTCCGGCCGCGGGCGCTTGCGCTATGGCGGCATCCAGCACGAGGTGCTGCCCGGCCAGACCATGCTGCTCGCCTTTCCGCACGACAATCGCTACTGGCTGGCGCCCGGTGACGCGTGGGAGTTCTTCTGGATCTGCCTGAACGGCTCTGAGGTGCTGCGGCTGTGGCGGCAGCTGCTGGAAGTCGGCCCGCTGGTCCGGTTCGGCCCCGCCAGCATCGACCGGCTGGCACGCGCCTGCGGCTCCGTGCTGGACGGCGAGGCCTCGTCGCCGGCGCGCAGCTCGCAGCTCGCCTATTCGATCGCCATGCACCTCGCCGACGAGATGCTGGCCTGGGGCGAGGTGCGGGCGAGCTCGAAGCGTCCGGCGGCGATCGAGCGGGCGGTGTCCTTGGTGCATGACGGCGGCGGCGCCCCTGTCGATGTCGGGCGGATGGCGGCGGTGAGTGGCTACAGCCGCTACCATTTCAGCCGCCTGTTCAGCGCGAGCGAGGGGGTGCCCCCGGCGCGCTACCGGCTGCGGGTGCGCATGGAGGAGGCGGCGCGCCGGCTGCAGACCGAGCCGGACCCGATCAATGTCATCGCCATGCGCTGCGGCTTTGCCGATGCGAACTACTTCACCAAGCTGTTCCGGCGATTCTACGGCGTGACCCCGCGGGACTTCCGCCGCAGCGGCATGTTCGCGGGCGGCCCGGCGCCGGCCATCCAGACCGCCCGCTGATGGGCGCGTCACGCCGACGATTGTCGCGACGGATCGGCGGTGCTGGCGCGTGCAAGACCTGTACGGGTCAACCCGAAGGGCGTGGATGCACGGTGCTGCACTTCTCATGGCGAGCGGAGCCCCGGCTTCGACCGGGCCTCGCGGCCGCCGCGACCCGGCCGGGGGATTGATGCGTCGCGTCGTCCGGGCGACAGCGGGAGCAGGGGTGGCCGAGGATCCCGATGCGTCCCTGGTCGCGCGGATGGCGAGCGGCGACGAGGCGGCGTTCCGCACCCTGGTCGACCGCAAGCTGCCGCGGCTGCACGCGCTCGCCCAGCGGCTGCTCGGCGCTGCCGGGGAAGCCGACGACGTCGCCCAGGAGGCGCTGCTGCGGGCCTGGCGGCAGGCCCGGCACTGGCAGCCTGGTGCCGCGCGCTTCGAGACCTGGCTGCACCGGGTGGTGCTGAACCTCTGCACCGACATCCAGCGCAAGCGACGCGAGGTGGTGATGGCCGAGCCGCCGGAGCGCGTCGATCCCGCACCGCGTGCCGACCAGGCGCTGCAGAGCGAGGAGACCGCCCGGCGGGTCCGGCAGGCGCTGGCCCGGCTGCCGCCCCGGCAGCGCGAGGCCATCGCCCTGCAGACGTACCAGGAGCTGTCCAATATCGAGATCGCCCAGGTGCTCGAGATCAGCGTGGAAGCGTTGGAAAGCCTGCTGTCGCGGGGCCGGCGCATGTTGCGCGACCTGCTCGGAGAATGACCATGACGCCCGAACGTTTTGCGGCACTCGCGGATGCCCATGGCGGCATGCTCGAACGCTGGCCCGACGACCTGCGCGAGGCGGCCCGGGCGCACCTGCTGCTGCACCCGGAGGCGGCCGGCATTCTTGATGCAGCAGCCCGACTGGACGCCGCACTCGCGACCTGGACGGTGCCGGGTCCCGGAGCGGCGCTCTCCGGGCGTATCCTGATGCAGGCCGCATCGCGTCACCGCCACGCAGGGCGCCTGCGGCTGTGGTTCTCCGGCCTGGGCGCCGCCGGGGTGCTGGCCGGGGGCGTGGCCGCCGGCGCCGCTTTCGTCACCCTGTCGCAGCCGGGGCCCGACCAGGTCGGCGATCATCTGTACGAGGTGAGCGTTCTGGGAGCGCCGCTCGATCCAGAGGAACCCGCGACCACGGAGGTCCAGCCATGATGTCACGACAGGTCACCCTGCTGCTGGCGGCGTCCCTGCTAGTCAACGTGTTCGCGTTCGGGGCGATCGGCGGCGGGTTGTTCATGCTGTGGCAGCAGGGCGGCTTGCGGGCGCATCCGATAGCACGCCAGCCATTGCGCGCGGCAGGGGACGACCTGCCGGCGCCCGACCGGGCCCGGTTCCGCGTCGCGATCCGGACCGTGCTGCGCGACAGCCGCGACCTGCCCGCCACCGCCCGTGACAGCCGGGCCGCCGCCGCCGCGCTGTTCGTGCAGCCGACGTTCGATTCTGCCGCGGTGCTGGCGGCGCTGGATCGCGCGCGCGCGGCGGATTTCGAGCTGCGCCGCCGCCTCGAGACCGCGGCGGTGCAGGTCGCGGCGACCTTGCCGGCGGACGAGCGGGTGTTCCTGGCGCGTGGCCTCGCCCGTGGCGGCCCGCTGCGTCATCCGGCACGCCGGGCAATCGCGGCACCCGCGTCCGCGCCGGCCCCGCGATAGGCGATGGCCAGCAGCTCTTTTTGATCAGGCGCCCGACGGATTTCCTAACAAGCCCCGTTCAAGGAACACGAGCAGGGCATCGGCTCGCTCGCAACGAAGCAGCGGAGCACACGAGATATGCGAAATCGTCTGATCCGGCAGCTATGCGCTGCCATCCTGGTCGCGGGCTGCGGCATGTCGGTCTCGGGTTGCATCATCGCGCCGGGCCATGGCGGCGGCTGGTGCTACTGGCACCCGTATCGCTGCCGCTGAGAGCCGATTTGCAAACACCTGCTGCTGGCGATCCCCCGCTTTCTAAGACTGGGCACCGTTTTTGCGCTCCGGTGCTCACGGCCATGAAGGCCGCTCCGCTCCGGTGCTCGAAACGGCACGCCGGGCGCGACCCTGCGGGTCGCTCTCATCCAGCATCAGGCGTTTTCAAACAGGCTCCGAGCCGACTTCACCGACCGCCCTCCCGACGTTCGAAAGCACTTTGATATGCAACGATTTGCCGCCTGCGCGCTCATTGCTCTCATCGGCGCCGCGACCCTCGCACTGCCGCAGCGGGCCCAGGCACAGCCCTTTCCGCCGGTGCCGCCGCCGCGCTACGAGCCTGTACCGGTCGCTCCCGGTCCCGGCTATTCGTGGCGGGGCGGCGGCTGGCGCTGGGACGGGCGCGGCTATGCCTGGATGCCGGGCGCCTACGTGATCCGGCGCCCCGGCTACCATCAGTGGGTGCCGGGCCACTGGGGCCGCTTCGGCGGCTGGATCCCGGCGCACTGGCGCTAGATCAGCTCAGGGCGTCACCGGCATGGCGTGGAACTGGCCCGGGCTGCCCTGGTCGGTCTCGACCACGCCGTGCTCGCGATCGACCCGCAGCGTGAACAGCAGCGGCAACTGGCCGCGCGCGCCGGGACAGGTGCCGCTGTGCTTCTCCATCACCTGGAAGCGCTGGGCGGCCGGCGGATCGTTGCCGTTGATGATGAACAGCAGGCATTCCTTGGCGTCATGGGTGAGGCCGTTCGCCACCACCTGGCCGCGCAGGTGCTCGACCGTGCTGTAGTCGTTGTGCCAGTCCACCGGGTCGGGAAAGAAGCGCTGCTGCAGGCGTGGCAGCACGCCGGTGAAGTGCAGCACCACCACCAGGGCACCGGCAAGCACGATGGCGGCGATGCGGGTGCCGAGTTGCCGTCGGGTGGTGCGCGGAACCGGTGGCCGCGGGCCGGAGCGCGGTGTCCGCATGGTCGTGTTCGGTCGCGCCAAGCCGCTATTCCACATCCTCGTGCCAGCACCTGCCGTCCTGCGCGAGCAGCCGCCGTGCTGCCTCCGGACCCCACGAGCCGGCGGAGTAGTAATGCAGGGTGTCGGGGTGCCTGGCCCAGCCATCCAGCACCGGCTCGACCCAGGTCCAGGCTGCCTCGACCTCGTCGCGCCGCATGAACAGCACCGGGTCGCCGCGAACGGTGTCCATCAGCAGGCGCTCGTAGGCGTCCGGATAGCGGGTGGAAAACGCCTTCTCGAACGAGATGTCGATTTTGGCCGGGCGCAGAACCATGCCGTCCGGTCCCGGATCCTTGCTCATGATCGAGAGCTGGATGCCCTCCTCGGGCTGCAACCGGATGATCAGGCGGTTGGATTGCAGCTTGGACTTGAAGATCGACCAGGGCGTCTCCTTGAACTGCACCACGATCTCGCTGGACTTGTTCGGCAACCGCTTGCCCGAGCGCAGGTAGAACGGCACCTTGCCCCAGCGCCAGTTGTGGATTTCCGCTTTCAGCGCCACGAAGGTTTCCGTCTTGCTCTGCCGGCCTTCGCCGAGTTCCTCCATGTAGCCGGGCACCACCGCATCGCCGATGCGGCCGCGGCCGTACTGGCCGCGGATCGCAACGTTGGGCACCTCCTCCGGCAGGATCGGCTTGAGGGCCCGCAGCACCTTGAGCTTCTCGTTGCGCAGGCTGTCGGCGTCGAGCGCGCCGGGCGGTTCCATCGCGACCAGGCACATCACCTGCAGCAGGTGGTTCTGGATCATGTCGCGCAGCGCGCCGGAGCTGTCGTAGTAGTCGCCGCGGCCCTCGACGCCCACGCTCTCGGCGGCGGTGATCTGCACGTGGTCGATGGCATCCGACGTCCACAGGCGCTCGAACACCGGGTTGGCGAAGCGCAGCGCGATCAGGTTCTGCACCGTCTCCTTGCCGAGATAATGGTCGATGCGGAAGATCTTTTTCTCGTCGAAGACCTGGCCGACTTCGTTGTTGATGCGTTCCGCGGACGCCAGGTCGGTGCCGATCGGCTTCTCGAGCACCACGCGCGATTGCGGGGTGACCAGCCCGTGCTGCGCGAGGTTGTGGCAGATATCGCCGTACAGGCCAGGCGAGGTGGCGAGGTAGAACACCCGGGTGCGGGACGCGACGCCCGCATCGAACAGCCGCAGCAGGTTCTCCCAGGAGCTGTCGGACTCGGCGCCGTTCACGCTGGCGTAGAAGATCTGGCCGATGAAGCGCCGCGCCACCGCCTCGTCGAGGTCGGGCGCCTTGATGAAGCGGGCCAGCGCCTTCTCGGCCCGGCCGCGGAAGTCCTCGTCGGACAGCTTGGACCGGGCGGCGCCGATGATGCGGGCGTCGCTGGGCATCTGGCCGTCGCGGAACCGGTAGTACAGCGCCGGCAGCAGCTTGCGCATGGTGAGGTCGCCGGTGGCGCCGAAGACGATGTAGTCGAACGGTTCGACCGGACCGGTTACACTTGGCATACTGGGTCAGCTCCGTCGGATGCCGCGGGTGCGCCGTGGCGAGGGACGCGGGGGGCCAGGGACGCGAGGGTCAGGGACGCGGCGGCCCGGGCGCGCGTGCAAGATTGTGCTTTGCGGCACGTCCTGCAAGCTCCGTGCGGTTGCAATGGGATGGAGATGCCGATTGACCCTTACCGGCGGGTCTTGGTAAGCCGCCCCTCCCTGGCGACGACCCGAGAGGGGACCGGATTGGGGGGCGAGTGGATGGGGCCGGACGACATGACGCTGGACACGGCCGAAAGGCCAGGCTCGCGGGCCCAGGACCCGGCCCAGGGCCCGGCAACGCCGGATGGCCCGGCGGATGACCGCGCGGCCACCGGAGGCATTGCGGCCGACCGGCTGCGGAGCATCATCGAGCGGGTCGAGCGACTCGAGGAAGAGCGCCGCGCGTTGTCGAGCGACATCAAGGACATCTTCGCCGAAGCGAAATCGGCCGGCTTCGACGTCAAGGTGATCCGCCAGATCATACGCATCCGCAAGCAGGAACCGGCCGAGGTAGAGGAGCAGGAGACGCTGCTCGACATCTACCGGCGCGCGCTCGGGATGTAGGGCCAGGCCGGCATGACGTTGTCGCCCATCCTGCCTGACTGGGTGCCGTGGTGGGCGCAGCTGGTCCTGGTCGTGCTGTTCGTGCTGTTCGCCTGCGCGTTCCTGATGATGCCGTTTGCGGTGTTCGGGCTGCGGGGCAGGCTCGACCTGCTCGAGGCGCAGCTCGACGACATCCATGCCGAGCTTCGCATGCTGTCGATGCGGCTGCCGGATGCCCAGGTTGCGCACCAGGGGGCGCGCAAGGCGGCGGAGCCCGCAGCCCGGCCCGAGCCCCAGTTCGAGGACGAGGCACCTGCGGCGACCCGGCGCGGCGTCCGCATCGATCCACGCGACGTGTCCGAGGTGCGGCGGGTGCCGCCGGAGCGCCCGGCTCCGGAAGAGCGTAGCGAGCCGCGCCTGCGCTGGCCGCCGCGCGACGACTTTCGCTAGCAGGCCGCGGAAGGACCAAGCGCAAGGGCTCCGCCCTTGACCCGCTGGGGCCCCAGACCCCGATTCTGTAAAAGAATGGATTTCAAAGGCTGCCTTTGATGGGTCCAGGGCAAGGCCCTGGCCTGCTTTCGCTTCATAGCAAATGCATCGTTCTAGATCAGAGAAGCACGAGGTCGTCGCGATGGATCATCTCGTCGCGGCCGCGCCAGCCGAGGAGTGCCTCGATCGCGCCCGAGCGATGGCCGGCGATGCGGCGCGCGTCCATGCTGCCATAGGCGGACAGGCCGCGCGCCAGCAGATGCAAGTCGCCGTCGAGCACCTCGATCAGGTCGCCGCGCTCGAAGTCGCCTTCGACGCTGCGTATGCCGGCCGGCAGGAGCGAGCTGCCCGACCGCAGGGCGCGGGCGGCTCCCGCATCGACCTGCACCCGGCCGCAGGGCTGCAAGCCGCCGGCGATCCAGCGCTTGCGCGCCGACCGGCCGTCCGGGACCGGCAGGAACCAGGTGCAGCGGGCGCCGTCGAGCAGGGCCTGCAGCGGGTGCAGCCGGCTGCCGAGCCCGATCGCCATCGCGCAGCCGGCCCGTGTCGCGATACCTGCCGCGACCAGTTTGGTGCGCATGCCACCCGACGAGTAGCCCGGCGGCGGCGCGCCACCCATCGCCTCGATCGCCGGTGTCAGCGCCGGCACCAGTGGGATGTGCGCGGCCGACGGATGCCGGCGTGGATCGGCGGTGTAGAGGCCGTCGATGTCGGACAGCAGCACGAGCTGGTCGGCCTGCACCATCTCGGCGACCCGCGCCGCCAGCCGGTCATTGTCGCCGAAGCGGATCTCGGCGGTGGCGACGGTGTCGTTCTCGTTGATCACCGGGACGCAGGCGAAGCTGGCCAGCGTGCTCAGGGTGGCGCGCGCGTTGAGGTAGCGCCGGCGATCCTCGGTGTCGCCCGGGGTGAGCAGCAGCTGCGCCGCGGTCAGCCCGTGCGCCGCGAGTGCCGTGCTCCAGGCCTGGGCGAGCCGGATCTGCCCGACCGCGGCGGCGGCCTGCTTCTCCTCGAGGCGCAACCGGCCGGGCGGCAGGCGCAGGGCGTGGCGGGCCAGCGCGATGGCGCCCGACGACACCACGATCACCTCGATGCCGCGACGGCGCAGGGTGGCGATGTCGGCGGCGACGCTGTCCAGCCAGGCCTGGCGGGGGGCGGCTGCGGCCGGGTCGACCAGCAGCGCGCTGCCGATCTTGACCACGAGGCGCCTGGCCTGGGCGAGGTTCGGGGAGTTTTCGGGAGCAATCCCCGGCGCTGGCCGCTCCGCGGTCACGCGGCCGCGCGCGCCGCGGTGATGCGGTCCTGCAGGGCGCGCAGCACCTGCGGCACGCCGCCCAGTGTCGCAGCCGAGAGCAGCAGCACCGGATTGCCGGTGGCCTTTTCCAGGGCCCGCTGCCGCGACGAGATCTGCCGCGGCGTCATGGCGTCGGTCTTGTTCAGCGCGATGAGCTCTGGCTTGTCGGCAAGGCCGCCGCCATAGGAGTGGAGTTCGCTGCGTATCGTGCGCCAGGCCCGCACGACATTGCCGGCGGCGCCGTCGATCAGGTGCAGCAGCACGGCGCAGCGCTCGACATGGCCGAGGAAACGGTCGCCGAGGCCGGCGCCGTCATGCGCGCCCGCGATCAGCCCGGGGATGTCGGCGAGCACGAACTCGTCGGACATCGACAGCCGCACCACGCCGAGTTGCGGGTGCAGGGTGGTGAACGGATAGTCGGCGATCTTCGGCCTGGCTGCCGAGGCGACCGACAGGAGGGTGGACTTGCCGGCGTTCGGCAGGCCCACCAGCCCGGCATCGGCGATCAGCTTGAGGCGCAGCCAGACCCAGCGTTCCTCGCCGGGCCAGCCCTTGTCGGCGCGGCGCGGCGCGCGGTTGGTGCTGGTCTTGAAGCTCGCATTGCCGAAGCCGCCATCGCCGCCGCGGCACAGCAGCACGGTCTTGCCGGGCGCATCCAGGTCGGCGAGCATCATCTCGCGCCCGTCGTCGAAGATCTGCGTGCCGATCGGCACCTGGATGCGCACCGTCGGCGCGCCGGCGCCGGTGCGGTCGGAGCCGGCGCCGTTGCCGCCTTTGCGGGCGCGGAAGTGCTGCGTGTAGCGGAAGTCGATCAGGGTGTTGAGGTTGGCCACCGCCTCGAACACGATGTCGCCGCCGCGGCCGCCATTGCCGCCGTCCGGACCGCCGAATTCGATGTATTTCTCGCGCCGGAACGCGATCACGCCGTCGCCGCCGTCCCCCGACTTCACGTAGATCTTGGCCTGGTCGAGGAATTTCATGGCGTGCGGGAGAACTTCCGGCGGGTCGAACGGGTGGGAGGCGCCACAACGACAAAGGGCCGGCCAACGATGGCCGACCCTGCATCCGGAGGTGCGTCGCGGGCGGTAGGCGCTACTCGGCGGCGACCGCCAGGCTGTCCACGCTCACCTGCACCCGGCCCTCGGCGCGGGTCTCGAACTTCACGTGGCCGTCGACCAGGGCGAAGATGGTGTGGTCGCGGCCGAGGCCGACATTGCGGCCGGGCTTCACCTTGGTGCCGCGCTGGCGGATGATGATGTTGCCGGCGATCACGCTCTCGCCGCCGAACTTCTTGACGCCGAGGCGGCGTCCGGCGGTATCGCGGCCGTTGCGGGACGAGCCGCCTGCCTTTTTATGTGCCATGGGTCAGTCTCCTCGCCTCAGGCGGTGGTGATGTCGGCGATGCGCAGCACGGTGACCGGCTGGCGATGGCCGTTGCGGCGGCGGCTGTTCTGCCGGCGGCGCTTCTTGAAGATGATGACCGTATCGAGCCGGTCCTGGGCCACGACCGTCGCGGTGACGGTGGCGCCGGGCACGAACGGCGCCCCGATGCTGGTGCCCGCCTCGCCGCCGATGGCGAGCACCTCGGAGAAGGTCACGGTGGCGCCGGCCTCGACATCGAGTTTCTCGACCTTGAGCACGGTCTGCGGGGCCACGCGATACTGCTTGCCGCCAGTGCGGATGACTGCGTACATCTTTGTCTCTGCTTTCCGATCTCTAGGCTCCCGGATGCCGGACCCGGGTGCCTCAGTCGCTTCTTGTCATGGGCCATGCGGGCATGGCGACGCCCCGGCGGAACCGGTGCGGGAGAGGGGGTTATAGAGCGGCGCCTTCGTCTGTCAACAGGATTGCGCCGGGCGGGGCGGGCTTCTATAACCCGCCCGCCGCGTGCGTCGGAGAGGTGCCAGAGCGGTCGATCGGGGCGGTCTCGAAAACCGTTGTGCGTGCAAGCGTACCGTGGGTTCGAATCCCACCCTCTCCGCCAGAACGCTCAGTTCGCCAAGATCCGTGATCATCCGCAGGCCTGCAAAACTTTTCCCTCATTGCAATGCCTTAGCTCCATTTTGTGTCCGCCTCCGTCCGCTTGCGGCTGTTTTCGTTCGCAACGATGATGAGGGGACAGACAAGGGGACGGTCAGGCCGGTCCGGGCACCGGGCTTGTCGGCACAGAGGGTCAAGCGCGCCCTGCCGGGTTGATACGGCGACGGGGACGGCCTGTATCTTCTCGCTCGCGGTCCCGAGAAGGCCTTCCGGGTGTTCCGATACACTCGCAGCGGCCGGCTCAGGGAAACGGGGCTGGGCCGGGCACGAGGCAACGACAAGGTCGATCTGGCCGATGGCCGCCAGCGCGTGCGCGAACTGCGCGCGGTGATACGCGCAAGCCAAGATCCGGTCGAGCAGCGCAGGGCGGGCGTCGAGGAGGCGAAAGCGAGGGTTCGGGAGGATGCCGTCAAGCCGATAACGTTCAGGTGGGTTGCGACGCTCGACACCTATGTCCATCCGTACCTCGGCGACGTGCCGATCTCGAACGTCGCGACGGGGCACGTTCTTGCTGCCCTGCAACCGATCTGGGCCACCAAGTTCGAGACCGCCGCCCGTGTCAGGGGTCGCTTCGAAAGCATTCTCGACTACGCGAAGGCGATGGGCTCGCGCTCGGGAGAGAACCCGGCAAGCTGGCGCGGCCACCTCGTCAAGCTTCTGCTGTCGCGGGCTCGAGTTGCCCCTGTGGTCCATTATGCCGGACTGCCGTGGGCCGAGACGCCGGTCTTCCTGTCGAGCCTGCGAGAGCCGGGCGGAATCTCGGCCATGGCCGTCGAGTTCACCATTCTCACTGCGGCGCGCAGCGGCGAGACACTCGGAGCGACCTGGAGCGAGATCGATCTCGATGCCATCGTCTGAACAATACCGGCGACCCGCATGAAGGCACGACGTGAGCACCGGGTCCCGCTATCGACCGCGGCGATCTCCCTGTTGCTCAAGGCAGCAATACTTCGGGAGACAGACAGACGCGACGCCTACGTCTTCCGGGGGGCTGCGCCAGGGAAGCCCCTGTCGATTATGTCGATGACAATGGTCCTGCGCCGCATGAGGCAGGGGCACATCACCGTGCATGGCTTCAGAAGCACATTTCGAGATTGGGCGGCCGAACAGACGAGTGTTTCAAATGAGGTGGCAGAGGCAGCTCTGGCGCACGTCGTAGGAGACAAGGTGGAGGCTGCCTACAGACGTGGTGATCTCTTCGAGAAACGATGTAAACTTATGGACGCCTGGGGAGTGTTTTTTGTCCTCCCGAGGACGTTCTGAAGGCCTCCGGCTTTTCCTCATGGACCGTCCGCGTGGGCGGCTAGCCCTGCGATTGAGCGGCGTCACGCGCAGGCGGTCTGCTGGGTACAAGTCAAAAAGAATGACACATTCTGGCGTCCCGATCCCAAGGCAGGGCTTGGCGACAGCAGAATGAAAGTCGTGGCTCAGGTCGATATTCCAACATCACCCAGTCGATCCCGATGTTGGATGACGACCGGCTGCGACGTGCGATGATGTCCGCAGTGTATGCAGATCAGAAGTGGGCCGTAGCCGTGAACGTGATGGCGAACGGCTCGCCTGGTATTCCGTCAGCGAACTGCGGGGTGCAGCTGTAGAGGCTGGCCTGCTTGCCGGCGAAGGGACCACTCTTGAGAGTGCCGCAGTTAGTCGGAACAATCTGCTGATAGTAGTACTGGAAATACCTGTTGTTGAAGAGGTTCAGGACGTTCAGGTCGAACCCGAGCGTCTTGAGCGGCCCGATATTCCTGACTGGAACCTTGTAGTTGAGGTCCAGGTTGAAGATCACGAAGGGGCTGATTCCCCCGTGCGGGTCGTAGGTCGTGTCTCCCTGCAACGCGCTGTAGTACGTATACGACCCGGGCTTCGCGGTGATGCCGGGGATCAGCCCGACATTCTCCGTGCCGATCAGGTCATAGGTGGTGGACTGGTGGCCGGTATACTGGCCTTCGAAGCGGATATTAAAATCATCTCCTTGCAGAGCCAGGTTCCGGTGATTGTAATCGACGCCGAACGTCGAGAGCCAGTCCGGCACACCGGTGATCGGCGATCCCTTGGTGGCGATCCCGAACTGATCCTCCTGGACGGTGACGTAGGCCAGCGACGTCGCGAGATACTTGGCCAGCGTGTGGGAGACGTTGGCAAAGAGCTGCCATTGGCGGTTGACCTGCCAGGTTGCTGCCGCCTCCACGCCCTTGAATTCGCGCTCGCCGTCGTTGGTGTAGACTTCATCTCCGCTCAGAGGGCCGGACTGGTAGACGAAGAATCCGTAATCCCGGTCGACCTTCTGGTAGAAGTAGTCTGCGGACAGAACAAGATCCGAGATGTTGTACTTCACCCCGCCTTCGTAGAGGTGGACGATCGAGGCACTCGGCGGACCGCCGGTGAGGTTTGGGCCGAAGTCCGTGACAGGCGCGAACAATGCGGACTCGCCGTAGCTGGCATAGAGCGAGACGCCCTTTGCCGCCGGAAGCAGCTTGTCGAGATCATAGCTAACGTTGAAGAACGGCAGCAGATCCCGGTCCCACTTGGTCGCCTTGAAGCTTCCGAAGTTGCACGAATTGCCGGCCTGGCAGTAGGGCTCGGCCTCAAGGGCTTTCGACGGCGTTCCGCCGAACACGTCCCCGCCCACGAAGCTGGAAGCCGTCCCCTCGAAGGTGAGGCCGGGTGTCATGTGGAGCGTGTTCTGCAGGAAGTCGATCTTGTCCTGCAGGTAGCCCAGATAGATCGTCCTCTGAACGTTGCCCTGGTCAGATCCCGGGAACCCGGCGCCGCTGACCATGTTGCCTGCGGTCTGGGGGACGTCCGGCGTGCCGCCGGCGTAGTAGAGCGAGTTCGGCTGCGTCTCGTTTGCGACCAGCGCGCCGCCCTTGATCGTGTTCGCGATCCCGAAGACCTCGGGCAGTGTGACGGTGAAGCGCGGCTGGATGCCGTACGTGTCGTTGTGCGTCCTGGACAGCAGGGCATTGTAGCCGCACGGGCTGACCTGGCCGATCTTGGCCCATTCGGCAGCGACGCTTGCCGGGCATGCGGCAGTGCCGGGGGGATACGCGGCGTTCCCGTTGTAGTTGAATGTCAGCGGGTTGTAGTAGAGGCCGCCCGGCGAGTATCCCGACTGCTGGCCGAAGCCTGCGATGTTCTGGTTGAGGGGTGCCGCGCCATCGATTGTCGCCGAACCGGGGATGCCGGGTGTGGTGAAGACGCTCGGGTTGCCGTAGCTCGTGTTCTCCGTGTCGGAATGCAGGTAGAATGTCGTCAGCCCGAAGTTCAGGTAGTCGTTGACATAGGTGTCGTCCTTAAGGATGACGCTGAGATAGTCGTTCTCCTGGCGGTCGAAGAGCTGGTCGGGGGAGTAGTTGCTGTAGGTCCCGTTCTGCTCCAGATAGGGAAGTGGTACCGGCTCGAAGGAGTAGAGGCCGCTGCCGGTGTTGTAGAGGACCGTGGCCTGCACCTTGGACAGCCCCTGGTCGTAGGGCTTGTCGATGGCGAAGAGCATGTTGTTGTAGCGGGCCGGCGTGTAGTCGATATAGCCGTTCGTCTGGAGGTTCGAGTATTTCAGGAGGAACTTCGGGGCATCGTCGCCCGTGCCGAGGAAGCCGTTCAGGCGTCCCGAGTTCAGCTCGAAGCCTTCGTTGTAGGTCCCAAACGAGCCAATCGAGCCAAAGGCGTCGGCAGATCGGTCATCGGTCGGGCGCAGCGTGTTGTAGGCGATTGTTCCTCCGATCGTCCCGAAGGTGTTCTTGTCGGGATAAGCCACACCGGGATAGATCGACACCCCGCCGATCTGGTCGAGGTTGAAGCGTCCGCCGATGACGTTCTGCAGGTAGCTCCCGGAGCCGCCGTTGAGCAGATCCTGCATCGGCACGTCGTCGAGCGTCTGCGCCGTCTCAAGGCCGCGTGTTCCTCGGATCGAGAGCACCGGCTCGTTGTTGCCGATCCCGGACTGGTACACGTAGACGGAGGGCGCTGCGCGAAGCAGGGTCGCCACGCTGCCCTGTACCCCGGTCTGCGCGATCTGCGCCGCCCCGAGCTCGGTCACGGCACTCGGCGAGTCCTTCTCCTTGAGCAGCCTCCGCTGTGCGCGCACCGTGATGCTCTCGCTTGGTCCGGAAGGCCTATCCCCCGCGGGCGGAATTGCCGCGGCAGCATTCTGGTTTGCAGCCGTCCCCTGCTGTCCAGGCTGTGTCCCGGCAGTCTGTGCCAGCGTCGGTGCGGCTCCCAGCAACGAGACCAGGGCAACGGACGCTGCAAGCTGCCGGCGGTGCGCGATGATGCCGTGGCGATTGACGCGCATGACTATGTCGCCGGGCTTATTTCCATGGAACGCTGGAGGACAGGCCGGCATTGCGCGGAGCTCCTTGCTTGACTTGAGGATTGGAGCCAGCCGGGAGCTCGCCTGCTCTCCGAAAAAGTTCCCTTCCTCTCACTCAATTCACTCAATTCACTGCACGAGGCGCAAGCTCACATTACCTTCTTGCAACATGAGCCCAGCGCATGCGGCTAAGCTCTGCAGTCTCCCGCCTGTCGGGCATCAAGAGGCTGCTAGTCACTGCAGAGGGCGAATTCGGCAACGAGGTGACCGGGATCGCAAACCCGCATGGGTAGTGGCAACGCGGAGCCCGTTTCGACCGGAACCCACCGCTGGGCGATGCCCTTTGCCACAGGACGGCGGAGCGTTGGATGCGCCACCGGCACCGCCTCGAGCAGGCTCTGCGTGTAGGGGTGCATTGGCTGGTTGAACAGCGCCTCGGTCAGGGCGATCTCGACGATGCTCCCGCGGCACATGACAATGACCCGGTCGCAGACCTGCCGGATCACGGACAGGTCGTGCCCAATGAAAAGAACCGAAAGACCGCGTTGCTCCTGCTGTTCCAGGAGCAGGTTGAGGATCTGTGCCTGTATCGACATGTCGAGCGCGGACACCGGCTCGTCAGCGATCAGGAACTCGGGTTCGACGGCGAGCGCGCGCGCGATCCCGATACGCTGGCGCTGCCCGCCGGAGAATTCGTGCGGATAGCGCCGGGCCGCGTCCGCGGGGAGCCCCACCTGCCGCAGCAGGGCCACGGCTCGGTCGATGGCCTCCACACGGTTGCAAGCGCGCTGGAGCAGCATGCCTTCCGCAACGTTGCGTCCGGCAGTCATGCGCGGGTTGAGGCTGGTATAGGGGTCCTGGAAGATCACCTGCATCCGCCGGCGCAGGCGCGCCATGCCGGCCCTGTCCAGCGCCAGCAGATCAAGACCATCGAAATCGATCGAGCCCGAGGAGATCGGCTGCAACCGCAGCAGAGCCCGCGACAGGGTGGTCTTCCCGGAGCCGGACTCGCCGACCAGGCCGACAATCTCGCGCCGACTCACGTCGAAGCTCGCATGGCGCACTGCATGGAATGGCGGTGGTCGCCGCCACGGCAGCAGGCTCTCGCCGGGGAACGTTACCTCGAGATCCCGTACCTGGAGGATCGCCTCGGTCATGCCAGCTCCTGCGAGCGCAGGCAGCGCGCCTGGTGAACCGCGGAGAGCTGCGCCACCTGAGGTACCGCAGCCCGGCAGGCAGCTTCCGTGAACCCGCACCGGTCGGCGAAGCGGCAACCGGTCGATTCACGCGCATGCTCGAGCGAGCCGGGAATGACGGGAAGCCTTCGCCGTGGCCCGATGCTGCGCTGCAGGCCCGGAAGGCTGCGCATCAACGCCTGCGTGTAGGGATGACGCGGTGCGTCGAACAAGGTCGTTACCGGCGCGGACTCGACCACCTGGCCGGCATACATGACCTCCACCCGGTCGGCGATCTCTGCCACCACGCCCATGTCGTGCGTGATGAACAGCACGCCCATCCCGAGTTCGTCCTGCAGACCCCGGATCAGCCTGAGGATCTGGGCCTGCACGGTGACGTCCAGTGCGGTCGTGGGCTCGTCGGCCAGCAGCAGTGTCGGCTTGCAGGCGAGCGCCATCGCGATCATGACCCGCTGGCGCATGCCTCCCGACAGGTGGTGCGGGTAGCTCTCGGCGCGCCGGGATGCATCGGCGATCTCGACAAGGCCGAGCAGACGCACTGCCTCGGCCGCGGCGGCTCGCGCTGAGATGCGCCGGTGCAGGCGCAGGGTCTCGGCGATCTGCCATCCGACTGTCTGCGTCGGGTTCAGGCTGGTCATCGGATCCTGGAAGACCATGCCGATCTCGTTACCGCGCAGCGCCCGCATCGACCGGTCATCGAGGCGCGCCAGGTCCCGGATCGTGCCCTCGCGGCTCCGGAACAGGATCTGCCCTGAGGCGATGCGCGCGTACGGCGGCTTGAGCAGGCCCATGATCGAAAGGGTGGTGGCGGACTTTCCCGATCCGCTCTCTCCCACCAGTGCGACAGTCCGGCCACGGGGGATCTCGAGACTGACCCCATCAACCGCTCGAAACCAGCCGGACCTGGTGCGGAAGGCACTGACCAGGTTGCGCACCTCGAGCACCGGCGGCTCGAGCGGAGGCTCCGTCACTTCAGCAGGCCGTGACCTGCCATCGACTCCTCGATCGCTGCCATCGGCACATGGCCAAACTGAAGCAGCGTGTCGTGGAACGACCGGGTGTCGCCTCGCCACCGCCGGCGCAGGGCGCGGATCGCTTCCACGCCCGCCCAGTACATCAGGCGGCTTCCCGGGAACATGGTGTTGCGGACCACCTCGGCGCGTGCGCGCTGCGGAGGGAACCCGGCCTCATCACGGTAGAAGCGCTCGGCTTCCGCCTCACTCCATATGCGCAAGTGAAGCCGGACATCCACCAGCACGCTTGCAGCGTTGCGTCGCTCGTACTGCTTGAGCAGCAGAAGCTCTGCCGGATCGTAGAAGCCGGGCACCTCCGCCATCAGGTCCTCGGCGTGGCAGGCCCAGCCTTCCACCGCCATGCCCCCGGAGAGGAACGCGATCCCGAGGGCGCAGTCCGTGCCGGCAACCCGCGCCAGCACGCTGCCCGCTGTCCGCGCGCGCGCGTTGTGGGTGTGGTGGCCGATGCTGCCATGATGCACTGCGTGCACCAGCTTCACGAGCGACTCGTTCTGGCTGCGCAGATAGGCCTGCGCGTCGCCAGCCGACGGCATCACCCAGTAGACGCTGCCCGTCCCGGCAGCCGCCGGAGGCGGAGACCGGTAGAACAGGAAGTACATCTCGGCCGCGACCTGCTGGAAGGGCGATGAAAGTGGGCGGTAGTCGAGACCGTATTCCAGGGCCGGCGTCACAAGGCTTGCCGCCTGCTGCTGGGCCTCCTCGTGCCAGTGCCGGTAGCGCGACACTACGTCGTCCGGGTGGGCCGGAAAGCGCTCCCCCAGACCCGCCGTGATGTGCTGCCACTCCTGACCTGGGCCGAAGGCCCTGGCATCCTCCTCCAGCTCAAGCGTCAGCCGCTCGAAGGCGGCCTGCGCCGCCGCCGCCAGGGCCACCGGACCCGCATCGAGCCCGTGCTGGGCACGCATGACAAGGTCGAGGTGGGCAGCGCCTGCCGCCGCATCGCATGGGTCGAGCTGATCCAGGCTGCTGGCGAACGCCTCGAAAGCCTCCGCCGCGGCCTTGGCAGGCTCGTGCCAGTCGGTGCGCCACGTCTCGTGCAACGTCAGGCCCGAGGCGAGGAAACTCGCGCTTGCGCGCGCCTCCCGTCGCGCCCGCTCGCACCAGCCGGCGGGTGCCCGTCCGCGCTCGCGCAGCCGCGCCCGCCCGTCGGCAAGGAAGTCGGGAATGGCGTCCAGCCGGGCAGCGATGGCTTCGGGATCGTAGGGGGCCGCCTGCGGCAGCAGCAGGCTGATGAGACCGAAGGCCGCCTCCCCGGTGAACCAGGCCGGGTTGTGCCAGCGGGGCCGCGCATCGAGCGCCGCCTCGGCGACATCGAGTTCGCCGGTGATCATGCGCGCATCGATACGGGCGGCGTTTGTGTCCCTGGTTTCCCGCGCGAGGCGCGCACGCAAGGCGGTGATCGAGCGCCGCTCCTCGGCGGCCACTCCGGCATCGGCACGTGGCAGCATCCGGTCGTAGCCGCGGATGCCCATGAAGGTTGCATCTACCGGGTGCAGGGTGAGGTGATGGTCCAGGAAGGCGTCCGCGATACCGACATCCGAGGCGAGCGTGGCGCCGCTCATGCCGATGCCCCCCCGAGATCCACCCAGCGACGCTCGAAATGGGCGGTCACCAGTGCATCGACGATCTGCTGGCTCCTGGCGCCGTCGAGGAAGGTGCACTCCTCGGAACGATCCTCCACGATCTCGTCGACGAAGTGCCGGATCAGGTTGCGGTAGTACAGCTCGGGCCATGGGGTGCCAAGACTTGTCCCCGGCGGGAAATGCTCGTCACCGAGGCGGACCGGCTGGAACTCGACGACGTCCGCCTCCGCCCGATGCAGGCTTTCCGCGACGCCGAACTCGGAGATCAGCCGAGCCACGGCCGCCCCGCGCGAGCCATAGATGCGGATCTCGACGCCCGGATAATTCCCGACCGCAATGTAGCTGGACTGCAGCAGGCCCTGCGTTCCACTGGCATATTCGACCAGTCCCACGGTGCCGTCCTCGATAGGGATACGCTGCCGTCCGGTCATGCCGCGCACGATGCGCTCGGGCACGAAATTGCGCATGCTGGCGGCAACGGAGGCGAACTCGCCGCCGAGCCAGCGCATCAGATCGACCAGATGTGATCCGTATCCCACGACGGACGACGGGATCAGTCGGTCGCGCGGCTGGTCCGGCGACACCTGCCGCAACGGGAAGTCCGGGTCCAGGAACTGCGAGTTCTGCTCGAATCCGTGGATATGGAAGATCTCCCCGAGGGAGCCGTCCTCGATCCAGCGCTTGATCTGTCGGATCGCCGGCGAGTAGCGGAAGGTGAAGCCGAGCTTGGTGCGCACGCCCTGGCGCGCCGCCGCCGCCGCCGCCTCGAAGGCTGGAGCCGCCGCGGTGGCGAGCGGCTTTTCCGACAGCACGTGCCGTCCAGCCGCGATCGCGTCCAGGCTGAGCGGCAGATGGGTGTGGGTGGGAGTGCAGACATCGACCAGTTGCACCGCCGGGTCGGCCAGCAGGTCATGGTGGTCGTGGTAGACTGTCGTGATCCCGAAACGGTCCGCCATGGCGCGGGCACGCTCCGGCACCACGTCACAGATTGCTGCCAGATGCACCCGCTCATGCGCGGCATATCCTGGCAGGTGCGCCTTCTCTGCCCAGTCGTGCGCCCCGATCAAGCCAACGCCGATCTTGCCCGATACGGCGCTCATGGCAGGCTCTTCCCGATCTCGGCCACGTAAGCCTCCAGTTCCAGGTAGTTGGCGAAACCGAGCGGACGGACACCGTTCTCGACCTCGTAGATCATGTCGCACAGCCTTGCGTTCAGCCTGGTGTCGGCTCCGGCCTGTCGGCCATATTCCACCAGCTTGCCGTTCGACGCGCGCACCTCGGACGGCCGGTTGCGGTAGACGATGTCCCACCAGATGCCGGAGCCGCGCTTGCGGAAGCGGTAGCCGGTGTTCTGGTCCTTCTTGAGCAGCCAGATCGCGTGCTGGATGTTGCGCAGCAGCCGCTCCGTATCCTGTGCGGTCACCGGCCGGTAGTTGTCGGGATCGAAGAAGTCGAAGGCCTCGACGACGATCCCGTTGGCTTCGGCAATTTCCAGCGCCTCACGGACGACTGCGCCGGCCACACGCGCGTAGCGTTCCTGGCCGAGCGACTCCGATATCGGCGCATCCACCAGTGCAGAGAACACGACCTGCGCGGAGTAGACCTCCTTGGCCCAGATCTGCCCCCAGATGTTGTCCGAGAGCTGCACGTCGGTCAGCGCGGACAGCATCGATTCCAGCTTTCCCAGCCGCTCCGTACGGGGCCCGAGCATCTCGCCGAGCTGGATCGGTCCCTCGTGCACGAACTCGATCTGGCCGGGGTCGAGCAGCGCTCCGCCGTAGTTAGGGATCGAGCCGATCACCTGATGCATGCCGCCCAGGCCGGCGTGCTGCAGGAGGTCTGCAATGGCAGGCTCGTTGAAGCCGTTCTGGAACGAGACAATGAATGAGTCGGGTTTCAGCAGCGGCAGGATCTGTCGCATGGCCTCGAGCGTGTGCTGCGATTTGGTGGCCACCAGCACACCCTCGAGCGGAGCCTTGAGATGCTCGGGAAGCATCGCGCGCACAGGCACCGTGAGGGCCCCTCGCACACCGTCGATCGCCAGGCCGGAGGCGTTCATCGCATCGACATGCTCGCGCCAGCGATCCACCAGTACTACGTCGTGCCCTGCCTGCGTCATGTAGGCGCCGGCGAGGCCGCCAATGGCACCGGCGCCGATGATCGCGAGCCGCAGCGGCCCGGCGGAGGGACTGGCACTCATGCCGAGACTGTGGCGCTGGGTTGGAACAGGTCCAGGCTGCTCGGGGAATGGGTATTGGCATAAAGATACTCGATGAACTCGCGCCGGTGCTCCGGCCGCGTGCGCTCGCGCACGGCCCGCACTGCCACGGCGCCGCCCCAGTAGGAGGCAATGAACGGACCGCGGAACGGATGTGCGGCCATGCGCAGCCGGCCCTCGATCCACGGCTCCTGGCCGGCCGCCGTCTGCCGCAGATAGTCGGCGACAGCGTCGGCGTCCCATCCGTCATGCATCAGGTACCAGGCGGCCGAGGTCTGTGCGGCACTGCGCAGGCGACGCAGCTCCGCCTGGATCATGTCGTTCTCGTCCTCGATCCAGTCGAGCAGTTCGACGGACTCATCGCCGATGCCCTCCTGGACGCAGCCGAGCACGGAATTGGCCGTGCAGAGCAGGACCTCCGGGTAGGCTCGTCCCTCCAGCAGCCGCGCCTGCGTGTAGAGCAGCTGGGTCGCATGGCCGGGAAAGACCTCGTGTGCCACCAGATGCTTCATCCCGGCACGGGTGAAGTCATGGTCGACGTTCAGGTCCATCTTTCGTTCAGCGAACGAGCATCGCGCCGAATATGGCGCATCGCGGATCGGGTTCAGCGCCATGTCGAACGTTCCGCAGTCAAAGATCATCCGCGCCGTCCGATCACGGGCCTGGTCCATGAGTGTGCGGAATACCCCCTCGAGCTGCGCAGGAGGCACGAAGTCCGACTGCTCCCATTCCGCAATCCGTTGCGGCAGGTCGCCGCGAACGATGCCACGACGGCGCAGCAGCCCATCGAGCGTGTCCCGCAGACCGTCGATCACCTCGGGATCTACGGCACCTGTCGGCCCTCCCACCAGGTCGCGCACCTTGACCTCGAACGACGGGCTGGACCCGGCGAACAGGCGGACTGCAACCCTGAGCGACAGGATCATCTCCGTCGCGAAGACGTTCCGGTGATGAGGGGTCACCTCCCCGAGGCGATCCTGGAGCGCGTTCAGGTCGTCCTCGACATGCCACCAGTTGTCGTAATTGCGCGGCTCGACAAGGTCCTCGCCCAGGTAGATCGGGACCAGCCCCTCGGTGTCGAGCAGCCCGCTCTCGCGGCTCTGCCGTCGTTCGAGACCGTCGATACCCATGGTGACCGAGGTCAGGTCCTTGCCGAAGGCCTCTTGAGGACCTCTTTCTGGGCTCGTCATTTGTTCTGGTTTCTCCCGCGTCAGGACTTGGCGCTGCTTCGGATACCTGCGGTGCGGATCTTGCAATGAGGACCGCGACGGCGACGGATTGGCGCTTCACAGGCTAGAGCTTGGCGACGCCTGTGCAAGCGCACTTAGTTCCTGCCGTCATGCCGTAGGAGAATGATAGGCCATGCGTCGACGCCTGCTCCCATCACTCAGCGCCCTAAGGACTTTCGAGGCGGTTGCGCGACACGAAAGCTTCACGATGGCTGCGGCCGAGTTGAACGTCACGCAGAGCGCGGCAAGCCGGCAGGTTCGCACCCTCGAGGACTACCTGGAATTGCCGCTGTTCCGGCGCACCAGTCGTCGCAGCGAGCTTACACAGGGCGGTCGCTACTACTTCAACCTCGTGCGGGATGCCTTCGATCGCGTGGAGGCCGGCACCAGCGAGCTCATCGCGACACGCAGGGGTGGCGGCACGCTGACGGTCGGCATGCTGCCGACCTTCGGGACGCGCTGGCTCATCCCGCGGCTGGAGAGGTTTCGGGAGCGGCATCCCGAGATCCTGATCAACATCATCAGCAGTGACGGGCAGTTCGAGCTCGACGCGCCGAAGCTGGATGTCGCCGTGCAGTTTGGTACTGGGAGTTGGGCGGATGCCGTCGCCGAGCCGCTGCTTTCCGAGGAGATAGTGATCGCGTGCAGCCCCTCGCTGATCGAGGGCTCCCGCCGACTGCGTAGCCTCGAGGACCTCGCCAATTTCGTGCTGCTGCAGCACACCACCCGGCATCACGCCTGGCCACACTGGTTCCGGTCGGTCGGCTTCGATGAGGAGGGTGCCCGCTGGGGACCCAGCTTCGAGCACTTCTTCATGCTGATCCAGGCGGCGCAGTCCGGCATGGGAGTTGCGCTGCTGCCCCGCATCCTGATCGAGGATGAGATTGCGCGGGGCGTTCTCGTGCTGCCACTGCCGGTGCGCGTCAGCGGGCCAGGCGCCTACTACCTGGTGACCCCGAAGGCGAAGCAGGATCTGGCACGCGTCAAGCTGTTCCGCGGGTGGCTGCTGGAGGAGGTGGCACGGCTACCGCGGCCCCAACGCAATGAGGCGGCCTAGCGCGGCGAGCCTTATCTGCGCTCGCATTGCAGCGGCCCCAACCCGCCGGCTACTGCCCGGGGACTACGGCGGCCTGATCGGCTGACCGGAGCCTACCGACCGTGATCGCGCGCGCCGCGAAAGCCGTTCCCAAGGAGGTTGACGCTCAGGGTCGTCGCGAAGATCAGCAGGCCGGGCGGCAACGCCATCCAGGGTGCGGTCCCTAGCCACGGTGTCGCCGATTTGAGCATGTTGCCCCAGCTCGGGACTGGCGGCTGCACCCCGAAGCCGAGGAACGACATTGCCGACTCCAGCATGATGGCGCCTCCGACGGCAAGCGTGGCCGAGACGATGATCGGACCTGAAGCGTTCGGCAGTATGTGGAGCAGCATCAGCCTCGCATTGCCGGCGCCCAGCGCGCGCGCGGCGTCCACATAGTTCATAGATCGCAGCTGCAGGAACTGCGAACGTACCACCCGCGCCGTGCTCATCCAGGTCAGGCCGCCGATGACCAGGACCAGGAGCGGCACGTCAGGCCGGAACAGCCCGGACAGCAGCAGGATCAGGGGCAGCAGAGGTATCGAGAGGATGACGTCGGTCAGGCGCATGAGGGCCTGGTCCACCAGCCTCCCGTAGAACCCGGCCAGACCGCCGACCAGCGTCCCGAGCAGGGTCGAGACGAGGGCGCTCGCCAACCCGACCGCCAGCGAGATGCGTCCGCCGACCAGCAACCGCGTCAGAAGGTCGCGACCCAGCTCGTCGGTGCCGAGCCAATGCTGTGGCCCGGGAGCGGTCGGACGTCCGATCAGGTCCAGGTCCTGCTGGTCGAAGCGGTACGGGGACAGGACGGGCCCGAGCGCGACAAGGATCGCCATGCCGAGCAGAAACAGCACTGCCAACGTTGCAGGACGCGGCGGCGTCAGCCTGCGCGTCCAGGGTCTGCGGGTTGGAGCGAGACTTGCCGCGTCAGGGACAGCCTGAACCTCAGTCATACCGGATCCGCGGGTCGATAAGCGCGCATGCGATGTCCGCAGCAAGATTGGCCAGGACCAGGGCGAGCGAGCCGAGCATCATCAGACCCATGAGGACCGGATAGTCGCGGCCGTTCATGCTCTCGACGAACAGCCGGCCGATGCCCGGCCAGGCAAAGACCGTCTCGGTGATCACCGCGCCGGATATGATGCTGGCGAGGTCAAGGGCGGCGACCGTCACGAAGGGGATCGCTGCGTTGCGCAACCCGTGCCACATCACCACTCCGGCAAGGCCGCGACCCTTTGCGTATGCGGTCCGGACATAGTCCTGTTCGAGAATGCCGATCAGGCTCGCCCGGAGAAAACGGCTCCAGGTCGCGGCGGTCGCCAGCGCCATCACACCGGCAGGCATGACGAGGTGGGCAAGCCGATCCGTCATCGATGCGTCGCCGAAGACGGTGTATCCGGCAGCCGGGAGCCAGCCGAGCCTGATGCTCAACAGCAATTGCAGGAGCAGACCGAGCCAGAAGACGGGAATGGAGATCCCCGAGAAGGAAAGCAGGGTAACGAACTGGTCGATGGCCTTGCCGCGCTGGCAGGCGGCGATGATGCCGACCGGCAGCGCGAGCAGCAGCGAGAGCAGCATCGAGGAGACCCCGAGCAGCAGTGTCGCTGGCAACCGGTCGATAATTTCTGCCAGCACGGGTCGGCCGGTCCGGATCGAGTAGCCCCATTCTCCTGCAATCATGGCGTGCAGCCACTTGAGGTATTGCACCGGCAGAGTCTGATCCAGCCCATATGCTCTGCGGATCTGCTCCAGCGCCGCCGGCGTCACCGACGGGTTGTCGGCGTAGACGTCGAGCGGACCGCCAGGAGCCATGTGCACGATCGCGAACAGGATCAGCGAGATCGCAAGCAGCAGCGGTATTGCGCCGAAGCCGCGACGGAGCAGATAGCCGAGGCTCAACGCGACGCCACCCTTGGCGGGTCCGGCTCAGCCAGATACCACGTCGCCGCGGTGACGAAGTCCGTCATGTTCGTAGGGTTCACCACGTAGTTTCTCAGGCGCACGGTCTTCGTTGCCAGCGACACCGCGCTGACCAGAGGGATCGTCGGGACGTCCTGCGCCAGGATTCTCTGCATGTCCGCGGCGGCTTCCCGCCTGGCCTGCGGTTGCATGGCGGTCTCCATACGGGCCATGGCCGCGTCCAGCGCCGGATTCGTATAGCCTTGCCCGTTGTCAGGACCGTGTGTCCCGAAGAAGACGCTGTAGACCGGGTCCGCTGCGGTCACCCAGCGGCCATAGAGCAGATCATAGTCGCCGTGATAGCGGGCCTCGCGAAAGCTTATCCCGGTCTTGTTGTCTGCTGTCAGGCCGATGCCGATCGCCTGCAGCTGCGCGATGATGACCTGCTCCGCGATCTCGTCGTCGACCTGCCCGCTCTGGGCGGTGATGCGGAACTCCAGACGGTGCCCGTTCTTCGCCCTCACGCCGTCGGAGCCTCGGCGGTATCCGGCAGCGTCCAGCAGGCGGTTCGCCTCGGCGGGGTCATAGGCTTCGCCCTGCGCGGCGGGATCGAAGAGTCCGGCCAGGAGCGGCACCACCACCGAGTGGATCGGCTCGGGGTAGCCGCCGGCGGCACGCACCAGGGCGCGCCGATCGATCGCGGACGCGACCGCTCTGCGGACCGAGATGTCGCGCAAGGGCGCCGGCCCGCGGAAGTTGAAATCGAGATGTTCCCAGCCCAGGGAGGGGCCCTTCTCGACGATAATCCCCCGCGCGCCCTCGATCTGCTCGGCGAGCATGTAGGGAACCAGCGGAGCGAGCCCGATCTCGCCGGCGCGGATGAGTATCCCGAGGGTATTGGTGTCAGGGATGATCCGGAACACGATACGGTCGAGATACGGCAGCGCCTCGTTGTCGGGGCCGTGTCGCCAGTAGTGCGGGTTGCGATCCAGAACCAGGTAGTCACCGCGCCGGAACGCGTGCACCATGAACGGGCCCGTGCCGATCGGTCGCTCGTTGTACTGATCGTGGTTGAGATCATGGCCGGCAAGCAGGTGACGAGGCAGGATCCCAAAGGTGAACAAGGTGGAGGCGAAGGCGGCCGAGCGGCGGGTGTAATGCACGACCACTGTCAGATCGTCCGGTGTATCGATGCTGGCGATGTTCTCCGACCCGTCCTTCGACTCCGCCAGGAAGGCGGGATCGCGAACCGCCTCCCAGGTGAACTTCACGTCAGCCGAGGTGAAGGGCGCGCCGTCCTGCCACAGGACGCCCGGACGCAGGTGATAGGTGACCTGCATCCGGTTGTCCGGCTCCAGCAGGATGCCGCCGTTCGCCAGCGTCGGCACCACGGTGGCCAGCACCGGCACGTATTCCGCCCGCGCGTCCGGTGCCAGCAGCCCTTCCACCACAGCCGCCTCCGCGTAGCCGAGGAAGCCGGTCGAGTAGACGTTCAGGGTGTCGATGTCCTCCGACAGCCCGACGACGAGGGTGCCTCCGCGTGGCACCTTCTGCGGCGAGGATCCGGCCGCCGCATTTGATTGCGCTGCAAGAAGACAGGGCAGGGCAACAATCGGCACCGCCAGACAAAGGCGTCGCAGCTCGATGGAGAGGTGGGAGGCTCGCCTAGTAGCCACGGACGCGGTCCACGATGTCGGACATCGGCAGACCGGCCTCGTGGCGGCGGATGTTCGCAGCGATCGTGGCCACGGCGGACGCCGCATGCGTGGGTGCGGCGACGTGCGGGGAGATGAAGACGCGCGGGTGACGCCAGAACGGGTGCGACAGAGGCAGCGGCTCCTCGCGGAACACGTCGAGCACCGCGGCGCGCAGATGCCCCTTGTCCAGGAGCGCCAGCAGCGCCTCGTCAACGACGTGACGCCCGCGACCGCCATTGATCAGCACGCTGCCGCGGGCCAGGGCGCCAAGCACCTGCTGATCCAGCAGCCCGTCTGTTTCTTCTGTCAGGGGGAGAAGGTTGATCAGGATCTCGGCCCTGGCGACGGCAGGGTGCAGGGCCTCGCGTCCCGCCAGGCAATCCACTCCCGCAAGCTCCTTGGGCGTGCGAGACCAGGCCCTGACCGGGAAGCCCAGGCGTGCGAGCGCCTGTGCGACCGGCGCGCCGAGATGACCTGCTCCAAGCACGGTAACGGGTCGCTCCGAAGACACTCTCTCCGGCATCGGCGCCCAGCGCATTTCGACCTGGCTTGCCCTGTAGTCGAAGAGGTTGCAGTGCCAGGCGAGGGTCTGCGCCAGCACCCATTCCAGCATGCCGGCCGCGAGCGCACCGTCGGCCAGCCGGACGATCGGCACGTCATCTGGAACCGTTCCCGGCTGCAGCAACGCCTCGACGCCCGCGTTGACGCTGAACAAGGCCTCGATGCGACCGAGCGCCGCGAGCGCGCCGGCCGGCGGCTTGCCTGCCAGGGCATAGGTGATCGCACCCCGGGCTGCCGACG
Source organism: Lichenicoccus sp. (assembly GCF_965277665.1). Lineage (GTDB taxonomy): Bacteria > Pseudomonadota > Alphaproteobacteria > Acetobacterales > Acetobacteraceae > Lichenicoccus. The sequence continues at coordinate 1,681,806 of NZ_OZ255835.1, read as the reverse complement.
GATCCAGCAGGACCTCATGATCGGGGAGTGCCTGCTTCAGGAGCTCGAGCCACTCTGACGCGTTCGCGCGCAGCATGACGATCAGTGTCTTCATGCCGGAAACCCTATCATGCGGGCGTGGCGCGGCAACTTGCACAAAACTCCCCGAGCCATGAGTGCCGGTTCATGACACTCGTCGCTTTGCCCCCGGAGTACGCCTACTCATGCAACCTGACCTTTATCTGCTGTTCATGAGCGTGCGGACGAATATCTTGAGAAGGGTCGGCGACTGCCGCGATGTCCTGGAGCGTGCTGAGCGCCTGCGTCACTGCCGCATGGCCACCATCAACCGATCGATCGGAAAAGGGGCAGCCACAACACACGCCGCCTCTGACGCCCGGCCGCGATGCACCCGGCTGATGGGTGGTGGCTCTAGGGTGGGGCGCCTCAGGAACGCACCGACGCCACCGACAGCGTCGCTGCGATCGGCATCCCCGTTGGACGAGCCAAGTCCCGTCAGCGGCTCCCAGACCGGACCAGCGCAGCGCGTTGTTGTCGCCGGGCGACTCGTGATGGCCCACATGGGACGGCCTGTCGAGGTTCCCTAACATCGACTATTAAAAGCGAGCTGGCCCGAGGATCAGCTTCGGCTCAAGAAGATCTCCTGTGGGGACGGATAAGGGGACAGGGGCAGTGCTAAGCTCTAGTAGACTGATAAGAAAGACTAATATTCGGACACCCTCTCCGCCAAGCGGAGCCCATAAGTTCCTCAAATCGTTTAGAACATTCGTCCCGAAGCAAGACCTGCCCCCGGCTCTACCCGCTTAACTGCGATGTTCTTGGGTCTAAGGGTTGATCGGCGTGAAATTGTCGAAGCCTTCCTCGGAAGCGCACGATCGCGGTGGTTGCGCCGGCTCGGACGAAGCAGGGACGCCGTCCCGGTCGGTGCGAGGTGGCGAAGCTCAAGACGGAGCGCGACAGCCTAAGAAAAGCCGCGGCCTACTTCGCGAGGGGGTCGACATGAAGTTCGGCTTCGTTGCGAAACATCGAGCAGTCCGGGTAGGAGCACATTGTGCCGAACGAGCAGATCACGATCCGAACGCGCGACGGTGAATGCCCCTCGCACGTCGCGACGCCGGCGGGCGAGGGGCCGTGGCCCGCCGTCATCTTCTACATGGACGCAGGCGGCATCCGGCCTGTCGTTACTGAGATGGCGCAGCGGCTTGCGGGCGCCGGCTACGTCGTGCTGCTGCCCGATCTCTTCTACCGTTGTGGCCCGTATGGGCCGCTAGTGCCCAAGGAGGTTTTCGCGGGCGACGTCCGTGCGATCCTCGGGCCGTTGATGGCCACAACCGGCAACGACAAGGCCGCCGAGGATACGGAGGCCTTCCTCGTCTGTCTCGACGCGCGCGGCGACGTCGCTGGCCGCAAGGTCGGCGCGGTGGGCTTCTGCATGGGCGGCGGCATGGCACTTGCCGCGGCGGGAACCTATCCTGATCGCTTCGGGGCGGTCGCTAGCTTCCACGGCGGCAATCTCGCAACCGACGCGCCAGCCAGCCCCCACCTGTTCGCGCCGGAGCTGAAGGCCGAAATCTATGTCGCCGCTGCCGAGAACGACGGCAGCTACCCGACTGAGATGGCGGAGCGATTGGAGAAGGCACTGGCGCAAGCCGGCGTGCGCTACCGGGCGGAGACCTACCCCGCAGCGCACGGCTGGATGAAGCCAGACTTCCCCGTTTACGATCATGCCGCCGCTGAGCGCGGCTGGACCGAGATGCTGGCGCTCTTCGGCCGGACCCTGCACCGAGGTCAATGACCGGCGGCGGGGCTAATCGAGCGTCCGCTCTCGGCTCACGCTCCGTGTCGGTTCGATGATAGCTCCCGGGTCGGAACTGGCGGCCGTGCGCGGTGAGGCAGCCGCCATCCTTTGACGATCGCGTAAATCGCGGGGATGACAAGCAAGGTCAGGATGGTGGACGACACCATGCCGCCCACCATGGGAACGGCGATCCGCCGCATGACCTCGGAGCCGGTGCCGGTGCTCCACAGGATCGGCAGCAACCCGGCCATGATCGCGACGACCGTCATCATCTTCGGCCGCACGCGCTCGACCGCGCCGTGCATGATGGCCTTTTGCAGATCTTCGCGGCTCAAGATCGCACCTTCGAGACGGCGCTTCTTTCGGATCTCGGAAAGCGCGTGGTCCAGGTAGATCAGCATGACCACGCCGGTTTCGGCCGCGACCCCCGCAAGCGCGATGAAGCCGACCGCCACGGCGACGCTCATGTTGTAGCCGAGCAGCCACATCAGCCAGGCGCCGCCGACGAGTGCGAACGGGACGGACAGCATCACGATGAAGGTCTCGGTCAGCCGGCCGAAGTTGAGGAACAGCAGCACCATGATCACCACCAGGGTTGCTGGGACCACCACCCTCAGCTTGGCCTCGGCCCGTTGCAGGTACTCGAACTGGCCACTCCACTCGAGGTGGTAGCCAGGCGGCATCTTCACCTGCCCGGCCACCTTCCGGGCGGCCTCCGCGACATAGCCGCCGAGGTCGCGCCCTTGCAGGTCGATATAGATGTAGGCGACCGGCTGCGCGTTCTCCGTACGGATGCTGGGCGGCCCGGTGGTGATGCGGATGCTGGCGACCTGGCCCAGTGGAACCATGGCGCCACGCATCGCCGGCACCAGGACCTGGCTGGCGATGGCTTCCGGGTCCTCCCGCAGGCCGCGCGGATACCGCACGTTCACGCCATACCGCTCACGTCCCTCGACGGTCGTCGTGACCGTTTCGCCGCCGAGGGCGGTTGCCACCACCTTCTCTATGTCCTGGACCGAAAGCCCGTAGCGGGCAGCCGCTTCGCGGTCCGGCTCGATCTCCACGTAGCGACCACCTTCCAGCCGCTCGGCGAACGCGCTCGTGGTGCCGGGCACGTCGCGGACGACGCGCTCGACCTCGGTTCCCAGGCGCTCCAGCACGTGCAGGTCCGGCCCGAAGACCTTCACCCCGACGGGCGTCCGGATGCCGGTCGAGAGCATGTCGATGCGGGCCTTGATCGGCATGGTCCAGGCGTTGCTGACACCGGGCAGCTGCAAGGCGGCATTCATCTCCGCGATGAGCTGGTCGAGCGTCTTGCCGGCGGGCCACTCGAAGGGCGGCTTCAGGTTGACCACGGTTTCGCTCATCTCGACCGGCGCCGGGTCGGTCGCGGTCATCGCGCGGCCCGCCTTGCCGAAGACTGATTGGACCTCCGGAAACGACTTGATGATGCGGTCCTGCGTTTGCAGCAGCTCGGCCGCCTTGGTCACCGAGAGCCCCGGCAGCGTCACCGGCATGAACAGGAGCGTGCCCTCGTTGAGGCTTGGCATGAACTCGCTGCCGAGCTGCATCGCCGGCCAGGCCGTGGCACCCAGGATCGCGATCGCGGCGACCACGGCCAGGACCGGCACACGCAGGACGAGGCGGATCAGCGGGCGGTAGAGCCAGATCAGCGCGCGGTTGATCGGGTTCTTCGCCTCGGGGACGATGCGCCCCCGCACGAAGAACAGCATCAGCACCGGCACCAGCGTGATCGACAGCAGGGCACCGCCGGCCATCGCGAAGGTCTTGGTGTAGGCCAGTGGCTTGAACAGGCGTCCTTCCTGGTCCTCCAGCGCGAACACCGGCAGAAAGGCGGCGACGATCACCAGCAGGCTGAAGAACAGTGACGGGCCGACCTCCTTGGCGGCGGCGATCAGCGCCGGGCCGCGCGGCTCGCCCGGCTGGAGACGCTCGACATGCTTGTGGGCGTTCTCGATCATGACGATCGCCGCATCCACCATTGCGCCGAGGGCGATGGCGATGCCGCCCAGGCTCATGATGTTGGAGCCGATGCCGAGCGCGTGCATGCCGGCGAACGCGATCAGGATGCCGATCGGCAGCGTCAGGATCGCCACCAGGGCGCTGCGGACGTGCAGCAGGAAGATGATGCACACGGCGGCGACGATCAGGCTTTCCTCGAGCAGGGTGTGCTTGAGAGTAGAGATAGCGCTGTCGATCAGCTGCGAGCGGTCGTACACCGGTTCGATCGACACGCCTTCGGGCAGACCCGGCGTGATCTCCGCCACGCGGGCCTTGATGTTGTCGATCGTGGTCAGCGCGTCCGCGCCGTCCCGCTTCAAGGCAATGCCGCCGACCACCTCCCCCGTGCCGTTCATCTCGGCGATGCCGCGGCGTTCGTCCGGGCCGAGTTCGATGCGCGCCACGTCCCGCAGCAGCACCGGCGTGCCGGAGCCGTTCGGATCGGCCGTCAGCACGACCGCCTCGAGATCCTTCATGTTCCGCAGGTAGCCGCGACCGCGGACCATGTACTCGGTCTCGCTCATCTCGATCGTCCGGCCGCCGACATCGTTATTGCTAGCGCGGATCGCGTCCGAGACGCGGTCCAGGGGGATGCCGAAGGCCTGCAGCTTCCGGGGATCGACGACGACCTGGTACTGCCTCTCGAAGCCGCCGACGCTGGCCACCTCGGCCACGCCCTTGGCCGTCACCAGGCCGTAGCGCACGATCCAGTCCTGGATGCTGCGCAGCTCGGCCAGCGTCCGGTTCGCGCCAAGGACCACATACTCGTAGACCCAGCCAACGCCGCTCGCGTCCGGCCCCAAAGTGGGCGTGATGCCCGCAGGCAGGCGTTTGGCCGCGAAGTTGAGGTATTCCAGCACGCGCGAGCGCGCCCAGTAGAGGTCGGTGCCGTCATCGAACACGACATAGACGAACGACACGCCGAAATTCGAGAAGCCGCGCACGACCTTGGCGTGCGGCACGGCGAGCAAGGCCGTGGTCAGGGGATAGGTGACCTGGTCCTCGACCACTTGCGGGGCCTGCCCTGGCACCTCGGTATAGACGATGACCTGGGTGTCGGAGAGGTCCGGCAGGGCGTCAAGCGGCGTGTTGGCGACCGACCACACGCCGATGCCCACCATCATCAGGGTGGCCAGCAGCACCAGCGTCTTGTTGCGAGCACACAGCTCGATCAGACGGCCGATCATCGCTTGGCTCCCGGCTGATCGGCCTGCGGTTTGTCGCCGCTCCCGAACCCTTGCAGGGCCGCACGCAGATTGCTTTCAGCGTCGATCAGGAAATTGGCGCCGACCACGACGCGGTCGCCCGGCTTGATGCCGTCCGTCACCTGCACCCAGCCATTGCCAAGCACGCCCAGAGCGACGGTTCGGGGCTGGAAGCGGCCTTCCCCGGCCGCGACCAACACGACCTGCCGCGTGCCGCTGTCCAGGACGGCGGAGTCCGGCACCGCCAGCACAGGCGCGCCGGCGGGGGCGGCCGCGATCTGCACGCTCGCGAACATCGCGGCGCGCAAGACGCCGTCTGGATTGGGCAGCACGATGCGCACGCGGGCCGTACGCGTGTCGGCCGATAGCGACGGATAGACGAACTCCACCCGGCCCTCGAAGCTCCGGCCGGGAAACGCGACGAAGCTGGCGCGGGCCATCTGCCCGGGCATGATCGCGCCGAGGTCCTGCTCCTGCACCTGGGCAATCAGCCACAGGCTGGACAGGTCCGCCGTCCTGTAGAGCGCCTCTCCGGCATCGACCCGCATGCCTTCCTGCACCGGCTTGTCGATCACGACGCCATCGACCTGGGCCACGACCGGGATGCGCCGAACAGACCGGCTGGACCGGCGCAAACGCGCGATTTCGTCATCAGGAATGTTCAGCGCGCGCAGGCGCTGGAGCGAGGCGGAGCCGATCGCGCCGCCCATGCGGGCGGCGATCAGGTACTCCTCTTCCGAGGCGACCATGTCGGGTGAATAGATTTCGGCCAGCACCTGACCGCGCTTGACCGGGTCGCCGTTCGCCGCCACGGCCAGGTGCTCGATCCAGCCCGGCACCCGCGTCGTGACCGTCGCCAGCCGCCGCTCGTCGAACTGGAGCATACCGATCGCCCGAACATCGCGGCCGGCAGGCGGCCGCATTTCCGCCGCCTCGGTCCGCACGCCGAGCGTCTGCAGGCGGCCCGGCGTGATCCGGACGGTGCCGGGGGGGCCGTCCTGGCTTCCCTCGTCGGCATAGACCGGGATGTAGGCCATCCCCATGCTGTCGTTCCTGGGCCTGGGCGAGGTGTCCGGCAGACCCATCGGGTTGCGGTAGTAGAGGATGCGATGATCGCCGCCCGGTGGCTTTGCCGCCGCGGCCTGTGAGGCGGCATCATCGAAGACCGGCTGATAGTCCCGCCCATCCGAGGTCTTCTCGGGGCCGCCCGCATAGAACGGCTTGCCATCGGGGTCCTGGTAGAACAGAGGCCGGCGAGGCTGATCGTCAGCTCGGGCGAGGCCGACGGCAGCGGCGCCAGCCAAAGCCGACGCGAGCAGAAGATACCGCATCACAGGTCTCCGCCGATCAGGCGCTCGATCGCGGCAAGCTCGACCTGTTCGTCGAGCTGTGCCTGGAGCACGCGGAGTTCGACGTCGTGCGTCTGGTGGTCGGCAGTGATCGCGCCAGTCAGATCTCCCCGTCCCTGGCTGTAATTGGCCAGCACCGTCTGGAAGGCCGCGCGTGCCTGCGGCACCGCCTCCCGCTTCAACAGCGCCTCCGTCGCCCGCGCGGCCCGGAACCTGGCGAGGCTCTCGGCCAAGGCGCCCTCGATCTCGAGCCGGGTCGCGTCATAGCGTTGCTCGGAGGCGCCGAGCTGCGCTGCCGCCTCACGCTGACCGGCTGCCTCCCGCCCCCAGGGAAGGGGAATGTTCAGGCCGACCGTGGCGGCAAAGCCGACAGGGCGGTTGTTGGTCGGGACGAGCGGTCCCGCCCCGACGGTCACGTCCGGGTACCAGGCCTTGTCCGCCAGGGTGCTGCGCGTGCGCGCCGCTTCGATGGTGGCGGTGCTGGCGGCCAGCGTCGGATTGGCCGCTTGGGCACGCTCCACCAGCATCTCCAGGGCGGGTTCCGCGGCCGGGATCGGCCTTGCGCGGGTGGGTTCGGCGAGGGGCGCGCTTGCGGGACGGCCGACCAGCACGTTGAGGCGATCGCGGGCGGCTTCATATGCGCCCGCAAGCCTGACTTCCTCGGTCTTGGCCGTCGTCTCCTCGCCGAGAGCCTGGATGACGGCAACCTGGTCGCCGCCGCCCTGCCCATAGCGGGCCGATGCGGCAGCCCGCATCCGGCGCGCCAACCCGGCAACCTCCCGGTTCACCGCCAGGTCGCGCGCGGTCAGGTCGTATTGCGCGTAGGCGACCTTGATCTTCTCATCCAGCTCATCCTGCGCCGCACGTTCCCGGCCGCGGCTGGCCTCCACGTCCGCAAGCGCCGCCGCCCGGCGCAGGCTGCGCTTGCCCCAGAGCGGGAACGCCTGGGTCAGCATCACCGTGTGGGCGCTGAAGACGTTCGGGTCCTTGTAGGTGGTGTAGCTGTCGGTGATGGTCGGATCATCGAGCGCGCCGGCGCCTCCGGCCCGGGCGGAGGCCGCTTCTGTATCCAGGGCGACGGCCCGCAACGCCGGACTGAGGCTTCGCCCGGCCGCCAACAGGCCATCAACGGTCGCGCCCAGGGGGGCGGCTGTATGCGCCCGGGTCTGCGCATGAACTGGGGCGTGCGTAGCGAGGCCGAGAGCCAGCACGCCGCCAGCTCGCAGACGCACCCAACGGGCGGTCACGTCACTTCACCAGGTCGGCGGTAATCGTGCCCCGAACCGTCTCCGGTTCGCCTTGCACCTTGGCCGCCAGATGCAGCGCCCAGGTGCCGGTCATGCCCGGCTCGACCTCGAAGCCGTAAACCCCGGCCTTCGCCGGCATCGCCTGCACGGGGGCCGTCATCGTCGGCATCCCCATCGGCCCCATGTCGGCAGCGCTTTCGAAGATCACCGCATCGGGTACGGGCTTGCTGTCGGGAGCGTGGACGAGGCGGACCTGCACGATGTCGCGGCTGGCCTTGGCTTGCGGTTTGCCGACCAGCTCGAAACGATAGTCATCGGCCTTGGCGAAGGCCGGCAGGGTGTTGAGCGCGCAAGCGCAGACGAGCGCCGCGGCGCTCGCGAAAAGACGTGTACAAGTCATCGAAAATACCCTTCGTGACCCGCTGATGCACGCAACATGCATCGCGGGCAGTGAACAACCTGTTTCGACTGGGCGCACCTCGGGTGCGCGCCGGTTGAACTCAGACTGTTCGGGGCGGAAGGGGCTCGGGTTCGCGCACGAAGTCGGCCAGCTTGGACCAGGCCGACCAGTAATCGACGTCGCTGCCGCGTACAGCGATGTCGAGGCTCACCGCCCGCGCAGGCAAGGCGGCATCGGTGACACAGCCCATTTGCTTGATGCAGTCTGGCGTCATGCCCTTGCATGGCGGCATGGGCTTCTCGTTCGGCATCCCAGCATGCGACATCGTCTTGTCGCAGGGCATGCCTGCCATCGCCATCGGCGCGGCATACGCCGCCGAGCGCACGAGCTGGGACGACGTGCCGCCGATGAAGGCGAACGCGATCAGCACGAGCAGAAGCTGGCGCAGTCTGTGGACCATGGAGTTGATAGATAGCATCGTAGCGGCTTGCGGCAAAGGTGGCTCAGAGGCTGTTTGCAAACGCCTGCTGCTGGCGATCCCCCTCTTTCAAAGGTGGGCGGCCTGACCGCGCTGAACATTTCCTGCACGGCCATCTACGGCCCGTAAGTGCGCGGCAGCGCGCCGCCGGCTGGCGTTCGGTAGCGGGACCGGCATGATGTACGGTCTGACCCTTCGGAGCCACCGATGCCGCGCCACCTCATCTTGACCGCCGGCCTGCTCGCCGGCCTCACATGCCGTGCTGCCTACGCCGTGCCCCTGGTTCCAGGTCAGGACTTCCAGCGCGAGCAGGGCGAGTACAAATCAGCCATCGATGGCCAGGTCGGCGGCTGGACCGCCGGCCGGCTTCTGGATGACCAGGGTCGGACCATGCTCTGCGTGGCGACGGATGACCGCCAGCGCCTCACTCTCACCGCGAACAGGAGCGCTCTGCAGCTTCGTATCGACGATCCGTCGTGGTCACTTGCGCCGGGCGTTATCTATCCGATGACCCTGAAGGTCGGCCCGCTGGCGCAGAGCTTCGAGATGGAGACGGATGGAGCGACCACGCTGCGAGCCGATCAGATCGAGCCCACGGACCTGATCGCGCTGCTGGACGCCATGGGCAAGGCGTCGCGCGTCAATCTCGACCAAAGCGGCGCGTCAGAGCGAATGATCGCGCTCGCCGGCAGCACGAAGGTCCTGAGCCTGTTCCGGGCCTGCGCAACCAGGGCCGGCTTCGCCAATCTGGCCGAGTAGCTGGTCACCGCGATCGAGGCGCCCGGCGCGGCGGGCAACGATCCGCTCGAGCGGCAGAAGGCGGGTATCGAGGCAGCAAAAGCGCGGGCTCGGCAGGATGCCGTCAGGACAGTGACGCTCAGGTCGGTTGCGGAAGGCGACCTGAGGGCCTACGGGCCGGCTGGCGAAACGCTAAGCTTTCAGGCCAATGGACGGCGACCCTTGACACCTATGTCCATCCGCACCTTGGCGACTTGCCGGTTTCGAAGGTGACCACCGGTTAATCGGCTCTGTCAGAGCCGATCTTGCTCTAGCAGGATGCCGAGAAACCGACGCCGGGGATCTGCCCTGGTCCCGCTGTGGCCCCACACCCCGATTCTTTAAAGTCAAAGATTTCAAAGGCGAGCCTTTGATGGGGTCCAGGGGCGAAGCCCTTGGCCTGCTTTGGTTTCATAGCGACTGCATCGTTCTCGGGTTTTTCAGCACCCTGCTAGGCGAAGTTCGGTGAGACGATCGAACAGATGCAGCCGGTCAGGGCGGAACATGATCTGCATGGACTCGGACAGCTCGGGAGCCTGGCTTTCGTCGACCAGCATGGAGATTTCCTGGTCGCCGACCTTGATCTGGACCAGCGTCTCGGGGCCCATCGTCTCAGACAGAACGAAGCGAGCGCAGATCCCGTCAGCGGACAAAGGATCTGCGATACGAACATCGCGCGGCCGTATGCCGAGAAGCACCTCCTGGTCGGGTCTCAAGCCTGCATGCGGCCGTTGCGGCAGCCGGACCACAAAGCCATCACCTTCCAGGCGAACCCGGGCACCGTCGTTCACGACACGCACCGGAAGGAGATTGATCGCAGGCGACCCGATGAAGCGTGACACAAAGACGCTGCGCGGCTCGTTATAGACCTGCGTCGGTGATCCGACCTGCTCTACGCGGCCGTCCTTCATCACCACGACCTTGTCGGCAAGCGTCATCGCCTCCAGCTGGTCATGTGTCACGAAGACTGTCGTGGTCTTGATGAGCTTGTGCAGCTTCTTGATTTCGATCCTGAGCTGATCGCGGAGCTTCGCATCCAGGTTGGACAACGGCTCGTCGAACAGGAACACCTTCGGTGTCTTGACGAGCGCGCGGCCCATTGCAACGCGTTGCTGCTGGCCGCCGGAGAGCTGCTTCGGCAGGCGGGCAAGCAGCGGATCAAGCCCGAGCATCGAAGCCGCCCGGGTTATGCGGCGATCGATTTCCTCGCGAGCCAGGCCCAGGCGACGCAGCCCGAACGCCATGTTGTTGTAGATGGTCATATGGGGGTACAGGGCGTAGTTCTGGAACACCATGGCGATGTCCCGATCCCGCGCCGGCCTGTCGTTCATGGGCGCGCCGTCGATGTAGAGCGTGCCGCTCGTGATGTCCTCCAGGCCGGCGATCATGCGCAGCAAGGTCGACTTTCCGCATCCGGATGGTCCCAGCAGCGCGACGAACTCGCCCTTGCCGACCGTCAGGTCAAACTCATGCAGGACCTCGACCGAGCCATAGCTCTTGGAAAAGCGCTCAAGGACTATTTCCGCCATGACAGTCTTTCGTTCGGAGTGCTGGAGCATGATCCGCTCATCGTTTGCAGGCTGCTCTAGAGCGCGGTCCTCGGCTGGAAGAACCGGTTCAGGAAGCGTGTCAGAAGCCCGATGAACAGCAGGGGCGGCAGGCACAGCAGAATGGCCGAGGCGTTGATCACGCCCCACGGGACCTCCATGCCAAGCGTGCTGAAACTCGACGCCACGACGGGAAGAGTGACGTTCTGCGCCGTCAGGACCAGGGCTATGAGAAGTTCGTTCCAGATCACCACGAAGGTGAACAGCACGCCGCCGATCAGCGACGGGGAAGCTATTGGCAGGGCGATCTTCCAGAACACGGCAAACGGTCCATAGCCATCCAGCTCGGCCGCCTCCTCGGTCTCGCGTGGCACATTCTCGAAAGCCGGGATCGACATCCAGACAATGGTGGAGATCGTCACCAGGCTGTAGGTGAGGATCAGCGCCAGATGGGTGTCGTTGAGCCCGAGGCCGAGATAGATGGCCATGAACGGGATCGCGATCGCGACCGGCGGCATGAAGCGGATCGAAAGGACATAGAACAGCAATTCGTTCTTCGCACGTCCCGAGAGGCGCGCAAGCGCGTAGGCTGCCGGCCAGCCGAGGAGCGTGCCGATCGCGACCGAGCCGCCCACGGCAATGATACTGTTCAGGATTCCCATCTGCACGGCTGGTGTCGCGATGACGTCCAGGTAGTTCTGCAGCGTTGGCCGGAACAGCAGCACCGGCACCGGCGAGACGATGTCCTTGAGCGACTTGAAGGAGCTCAGGAACGCCCAGGCAACCGGAAAGAGTGCCACGATGAACAGCGGTATCGCGACCAGCAGGATCTCCGCGCGCGTTCGCTTCAGCTCCATCGACGTGTCCTCTTCCAGACGATGGAAAAGATGATCGTCGTCACGATCGTCAGCAACACGCTCATCGCCGCCGCGTAGGAGAGCCGCCCCGATATACCGATGCCGACCTGGTAGGCATACAGATCGAGGGTCTCTGTCGCGACGCCAGGACCGCCGGCAGTCATGGTGTAGATCAGGTCGAACGACCTCAGGCTCTCCACGCCCTTTACGAAGAGCATCGTGATGATCGTGCCACGCAGGGCCGGCAGGCTGATAAACCAGTGTATCTGCCAGACCGAGGCATGGTCGAGATAGGCTGCCTCGATGGGGCTGCGCGGCAGCGTCTGAAGAGACTTCAGCACGATGACGGCGAAGAACAGACCCCATTGCCAGACATCCACCGCCGCTACCGCGTAGAGCGCCACGTGGGGCTCCGACAGGAAGGCCACCGGGCGCATCCCGAGCAGGCTCATCGGGTAGTTCATGATCCCCATGAGCGGCGAATACATGAATCGCCAGATCAGGCCGGCCGAGATGCGCGGCAACAGGATCGGCAGCAGGAAGGCGACGCTGAGCGCATCGCGCGCGCGTCCGCGCACCCGCTCATACAAGGCGATCCCGGCCAGGACCGCCACGAGCATGGTCCCGGCCACCGTGATCAGCTCCCAAAGCAGCGTGATCTCGAGCGCGTTCCACAGGCGCCGGTCGCCCCACATCCGTACGAAGTTCGCGAACCCGACCCAGTGGCTGGTCGGGCGCTCGAGGGACATGTTCCGCAAGGACAGGACCAGCGCCCCGACCGTCGGCGGGATCGACAGCAGGGCCAGAACCATGAAAGCCGGGGAGGCCGCCAGCAAGGCAAAGCGCCGCTGCTGGAGGTAGCGGTGCCGGCGCCCGACCATGGCCCCAGGGGCGCGTGTCACCTCGGGTGGGGATGCAGAATTCATCCCGATGGCCGCCGGTCGACCAGGCTGGCGTTCATCGCCGTAATCTCCTACGGGCTGGTCAGCTCCGTGAGGTCCTGCGCGGTTCCGTCGAGCGTCTGCTTGATGTCGGTCTGCTGGCCGGTGAAGACCCCCTCCAGTGCCAGGCCGAGCTCATCGCCGAAGCGTGGCCAGTTCGGGCTGTTCCAGATCAGCAGGGATGTCGTGGGCGCCGTCTTCAACAGGGCCTGGACGTATTCAGGGTTGACCTTTGCGCGGTATTCGGCGCTGTCAAGCGTGCTCTTGCGCCCGTAGTCGCTCAGGATCCCCGCCTTGATGCGCCCCATCTCGTTCTTCCGCCCGGTGGCCCAGGCAATGAAGGCGCCCGAGACGATCTTCGAGCATTCGGTCGGGTTGCCCTTGGCGGCAATCGCCAGGCCGTGGGCGAAGCCTGCGGACGGCAGGGGTGCAGGTGGCGGTGCGTAGCCGACCTTCCCGACGATGCTCGACTTCTGGGGGTCTTCCGCCCACGGCCCGAAAACGTCGCTCTCGATGATCATCGCCACGCGTCCCGAACGGAAGCCCTCGATCACCTCGCTCCAGGTGTTCGTCGCCGACCCGGGTGGCGTGTACTTCATCAGTTCCATGTAGGTCTGGGTCGCCCTGACGCCGGCCTTGGAGTTGAAGGCCGGCTTTCCGTCAACCACCCACTGGCCGCCATCGGCGCGGAAGAACGGCGTCCAGCGCCAGACATTCATGCCGGATCCGCGTCGTCCGCGCAGAGAGGTTCCATAGATGCCCTTGCCCGGGTCGTTCAGCAACGCAACGTCCTTGACGTACTCGTCCAGGTTTGTCGGCGGCTGCATGCCCTTGGCCGCGAGGATGTCCTTGCGATACATCATTACGTCGCCGCCTCCCTCGAACGGCGCGAAATAGGGCTTGCCGTCGAAGGTTGCAACCGAGCGCCGGCCTGCCAGGAAGTCATCCCAGTCCCAGCCTTTCGGCATGACGCTATTGTCGAGCGGCAGGATCCATTTGTTGGTTGCGAATTCTGCCACATTGGCCTCGTCGACGACATAGACCTGATAGGCGCCGCTGCCCTGCGACGCATCCAGCCGTGACTTGGACCGGCGGTCGTTCTCGCCGAAGTTCTGGAAGCTGACGCTGGTTTGCCACTGCTTCTCGAACTCGCCGCGGACGCTGTTCATGTAGTTGGTCGAGGGGATCGGCTCCGACAAAACATGGATCGCCGGAACCTTGCCGACGCAGGTGTCGCCGTCGGCGTAGGCGGGGTGCGTTCCGGCCACCAGCGCCGCACCTGCGCCGGCAAGTATCAGAGACAGCAGGCTCTCGGCAGTTCTTGTTTTCATTTCGAATATCCTCCCGGTCTTGTTGTTTAAGCTGGAGCTGCTGGCTGGACCCGTTGCTCAAATGAACCCCAATGCGGTCGCAAGGCCTTTCGCATTTCCAGGAATACCTCGTACTTCTGCTGATAGATGCGGCCGACCGATGCATCTGGCTCGAAGGAGCGAGCCACGCGCGTCATGGCGTCGACGGCGATCTCCAGTTCGGCATGATGACCGACCGCCGTAGCGGCGCAGACGGCGCAACCCAGGGCGCCGATTTCGGTGCTGTCGCTCACCTCGATTCGAAGGCCAAGGACATCAGCGAACATCTGCGACCAGACGTCGCTTCGCGTGACTCCTCCTGACAGCCGCCCGCATGCAAAAGGCTGACCCGTCACCGACCGGATTTGCCCGGCATGAAACCGGTGCATGAAGGCGTTGCTTTCGTAGATGGCACGCAGGAGGTGGGCGCGACCGACATGGCCGGTAATGCCCAGGAAACCACCTTGCTCGGCACCGGCGCTGCCGTTGATGCAGGGGAGATGAACCAGCTGCGAGTCGGCGGCCGACAACGAAGACACCAACCTGTTGATCTCCGGCCAATGCGGATCGGACATCTCAAGGATATCGCCGAGCAGCCAGCTTAGGTTGGCGGCACCCGTCGGGCTTCCCTCCGCCAGGAGATAGCGAGTGCCGTTGCGGCACAGCGACTGCATGAGCGGCAACGGGTCCAGGCACGGATGTTCCGTCACCTGCATGTCGATATTCCAGGTTCCGGCCGACATCACGAGATGGGCCGTGTCCAGGACACCGGAACCGAGGGTCACGGCCTCGAGGTCCATCATGCCCGCCGCTACTGGCGTCCCCTCCAGAAGCCCGGTCTGCGCGGCAGCGGCAGCGCTGACGCCTCCGCATAGGTCGGTGCTCAGGCGAAGTGGCGGAAGCTTGGGCAGCCAGTGGGACAGGCCGAGCCTATGGAAGTTCTCCTCGTCGTAGCCATGATCGGCGATATTGACCAACGCGGCACCGGAAGCGTCGCAGAGGTCAGTCTCGATGCGGCCGGTGAGCCGAAGTCGCACGTAGTCCTTGCACATGACGAGGAAGGCAGCCCGACGCACCAGATCTGGTTCGTGCCGGTCCATCCATGTCATCAGCAGGGAGGGTTCGGCGATGCCGAAGCGCTGTCCGCGACGCCGGGTGACAGACGCGGCATGCGGATGCATTTCAAATTCGGACAGCAGCGAGGACGCCCGCGTATCGGACGAGACAATACCGCTCCCCAGCGCTTGCAGCCTCTCGTCCAGAAGATAGAGGCCATTGCCGTGACCTGCACAGCATAGCGAGGCGACGCTTCCGGGACCGCCGGGCAGTATTGCGACAACCTGCCGCAAGGCTGCAGCGGCCGCCTGCCACATCGCCTCCGGATCTCGCTCATTGCGGCCCGGCATCGGATGCGTGCTGGCTATCCGACGGCTGCAACAGGTAACCTCGAACCCCCGTGCGTCGAATGCAGCAGCCTTTACCACCGAGCCGCCGATATCGACGCCGATGAAGACCTTGTCATCGAGGCCGTCCGGCATGATCAGGCTACCGCCGCGGGAGAGGCCGCAGCGCCAGCGAGATGTTGCAGGTCCAGGCCGAAATCGATCCCGTTCTCGCGTCGAAGGCGCAGGACCGGCAGCCGCAGCACCTCAGCGATTGTGGCCATCCGGTCGTTCGTCGGGGCTCGCTCCTCGACAATGATACCGGCAATCTCGATCATCAGGTCGAACGTCAGCCGACCGTTCAGCGCCAGGGTCGTGCGGCGGTAGATGAGGTCCTCCAGGGTTCGCACCATCTCGAACCGGATCAGATACAGCATCTCCCGGATGGAGTATTCCGGCGCCGCGCGGAGCGGTGCATCCGGTACCTCCGCGCAGAAGGCGGCGATCGAACGTGCTGTTGTTCCGTAGCGCACCAGCAGAGTTTCCATCCGCTCGTCAGCGATGTCCGTGTCCGCCGAAGCGTCGGCGATCCATCGCTTGCGGTCTTCGTCCCGGAGCGGGAAACCGCGACCGCCGCCTATTGCGAGAGTGCGCGTCGACTGCCGGCGGGGAATTCCAAGTTCGCTCAGGACGCGATCGGCCGCTTGTTCCGCGAACGCGCGGAACGTCGTCCACTTGCCGCCAATAAGGCAAAGCACCGGGAACGGCCGGCCAGGTTGCGGATCAAGCCTGCGGATCGAATGGTCGCGGCTGATGTTGACGGTGTCCTTGACGTCGGCAACGGGGAGCGGGCGGACCCCGCAAAAGCGGTAGCGTATCTGCGTGTGATCAACCGCGATGGTCGGGAAGATCAGGCGGATGCTCGCCAGGAAATAGGCGACCTCCGCTTCATCGCAGACGGCCTGCCGCGGATCGTCCACCCGGATGTCGCTGCTCCCGAGCAGCACCAGACGGCCGATGGCATACGCGACGCACATCCGGCCGCTGCCATCATCATAGGAGAAGCAGCGCCCACCGAGGGCGTCCCGCAACTCCGGGTTGTCGATCATGATGTGCGAGCCTTTGGTCCCGGCAATCAAGCGGGCGGATGAACCCAGCGCCGTGTTCACGCCGTCGATCCAGGCGCCGGCGGCATTCACCACCAGTTTTGGCCTGATCCCGAAGACAGCTTCGGTCTCCTCATCACGGATGGAGACACTGTCGCCGGCTGCTCCCTGGACGCGACAATGATTGATAGCCACGGATGCCGGGTTGGCCGCGAGACCGTCCGCGACGAGTTCGAAGACCAGGCGTTCGGGATGGCTGATGCGAGCGTCGTAGTAGGAGGCGATCCCGCTCAGGGCAGGATGCAACCTTGGCAAGAGGCGACGAACGCCGCGGCCGCCGGTCATTTTGTGCCGTGGCAAGGCGCGCTCCGAACGGCCAAGCCAGTCGTAGATCGTCAGGCCGATCCTGATCAGAACCAGGCCGCGGGAGCGCATGGGTCGCTGCAGGCCGAAGAGCTTGCCGAAAGCGGGTGTGAGCCCACCCAGATGCGAG
Organism: Lichenicoccus sp.; assembly: GCF_965277665.1. Classification (GTDB taxonomy): domain Bacteria; phylum Pseudomonadota; class Alphaproteobacteria; order Acetobacterales; family Acetobacteraceae; genus Lichenicoccus. The sequence continues at coordinate 1,664,855 of NZ_OZ255835.1, read as the reverse complement.
AAGGACGGGATCGTAATCAGGAGCGGCGCGACATAGTGCGGCGCGGTCCGCAACAGGCGGTTCCGCTCCCGCGTTGCCTCAGCAACCAGGCGGAACTCGCCGTTTTCAAGATAGCGCAATCCGCCATGGGCGATCCGGGTCGACGCGCCCGTGGCGCCGGCGCCGAAATCCTCGGCATCCACGAGAAGGCAGGTGATCCCGTTGAGGCAAAGATCCCGGAAGGTCCCCGCGCCGTTGACGCCGGCGCCGACGATCAGCACATCGACCTCGCCGAGGGCGGAGGCCCGACGTACGGCGTCGTCACGCTGGGGCGGGGTGTTCACCATGGCAATTCCACATGTCGGGCGGCTGCTTGGATGCTGGCTCGCCGACCGGTCCGGACGGTTTCCTTGTGAGCACCGGCATTTGATCCACAGGCACCCGACGACCTAAGCTGCGCCAGAAGGTCTCACAGATCAACCATAAAACGCCGCTTACGATCAGACTCTATCATCCAGGGCTTGCAGGCATGTCGAAACCAATGGCGACCCGTCCTGACCTCCTGCCAGCGCAGCGCAGGGCAAGACTGCTCGATCTGGTCCGCGAGCGCGGTTCGGCATCGATCCACGAACTGGCGGAGGATCTGCAGACCTCCCTGTCGACGATCCGGCGCGACCTCGACCAGCTGACCGAGGCAGGCTATCTGGAGCGGACGCATGGCGGCGTTCTGTTGCGGCGGGTCGAACCCGCCACCTTCGAGACGGAAAGCGCGCTCAACGCTCAGCTCGCCCTGAAGCAGAAGCAGGCGATCGGCCTCGTCGCGGCTCAGCGTTTCGAGACGGGCATCAGCGTGCTCTGCGACAGCAGCACGACTGTACTCGAGGCGATGCGGATCGTGGTCGAACGCAAGCTCCGCCTGACGGTGGTCACCAACAGCCTGCCGATCGCAACGCTCTGCGCGCCGAGCTCGAACATCCGCGTCGTGGTGCCCGGCGGCACGGTCCGGGCCGGAACAGGCACCTTGTTCGGGGCACCCGGCGAGCTCTTCCTCGAGAGCATCCACGCCGATCTCTGCCTGCTCGGCACGCATTCCATCACCGGCACCGTGCTGACCGAAGCGTCAGTGGAAGGCGCCGTGGCGAAGCAAACGATGATCCGCTGCAGCCGCCGCACCGTCCTGCTGGCGGACAGCTCGAAGTTCCGGCTGCCATCGTTCTGCACCATCGGCGAAATCACGCAACTCGACGAGATCATCACCGATGACGGCGTGGCACCCAGGCACCTGCAACCGTTCGAGGGGAGCGCGCTGAAGGTCACGGTCGTAACTTGTCGGACCGGCTCGGAGCCTCACCGGGTGCGTTAGACTGCTGGGCTAGCGGCCGTGACCGCCGCCGCCGCCGCCATGACCGCCGCCGCCATGACCGCCGCCACCCCCGTGACCGCCGCCGCCGCGGGAGCCTCCGCCCCCGCCGGGACGGCCGCCGCCGCCACGGCCGCCGGGAAGCGACGGGACGCCGCGACCGCCGCCGCTTGGGCCATGCCACGCGCGGGAACCGCCGCCGCGATAGTAACCGCCGCCGCCGTAGGGGCCGATCGCGAGGCCCGGACCCCAGCCATAGTCGCCGCCGGAGCCTTCATAGTAGCCGCCGCCGACATCGTAGCCGCCATAACCGGGGGCCACGCAGCCCGACGCCAGCAGCCCGAAACCGCCCAGCGCGAGCGCCGCACAGGAACGCAGGAGCAGGGTTCTCATTTCGCATCCGCCTGGCTGCCGGTGTCGGACCATTCCATCAGCCCCAATGGCGCGCCGAGCGGGTCGGCGATGACGGCGATGCGGGTGCCGCTATGGTCGAGCCGTGGTTGCACCAGGATGCGGCCGCCTAGCGAGGCGGCCTTTGCCGACGTCGCCGCGACGTCATCGACCCGGATGTAGTTCAGCCAGCGCGGATGGGCACCGGGACGGCTCGACGGCAGGGCGTTGACGCTGGCCCGTGCATAGCCGCCTGCAGCCAGGATCAGATGCCTCGGATCCGCCGCCGCCGCGGTCACGTCATAGACGTCGTCGCCGAGCAGCGTCTGGTAGAACGCGGCGTCGTTGTCAGGATCAGGCGTGATCAGCGAGCGCCAGATCCAGTCCCCGACCCCGGCGGCCTGGTCCGGCGGGTCGCCGCTGGCCGAGGCGAGGACGGCGAACACCGCACCTTGCGGATCCTGCAACACCGCCTCGCGCCCGCGATCGGGGATCGTCCGCGGCCCGAACAGCACATGCGCGCCATGCTGGATGGCCAGTGCCTTGACCGCATCGACATCCGTCGCCGAGAAGAAGGTCAGCCAGGCCGACTGGCCATGCTCGCCGGACTGGACGCTGCGCTGATAGAGGCCCGCGACCGCCCGGTCGCGGAGCCACGCGGTCGCGTAGGGAACCTTCGCATCGGGCAGCGCCCGGAATGTCCAGCCGAACAGGCCACCATAGAACCGCTCGGCGGTCGCAAGGTCCGGCGTGACCAGCTGATCGAGGATGACCTTGCCCGGGTGCCGCTCCGTGGTGGATGGCTGCAGCAGCGGCGGCAAGGTCGGCGGCGCGGCCAGGGCCTCCCGGCCGGAGAGACCGGCCAGTCCGGAAAGCAGCACACAGGCCGAGACGATCGCCTGTCGTGTGTGACGCCGCCTGGCGTGCAGTGGTCGTTCAGGCACCAAAGCCTCCATGAAGACGAGCGATCGACGCAGCCCGATCGGCCTGCACCTTACGTTGCAAGCCCGTTCCGGTTGCCGGAAGACCGGCGGGAGCGCCAGATTGTTACGTCTTGCGAATTACCTTGATCGTAAACAAATCGTTAATTAGGTCTGTTGCCGAATGATCTACCGATGGGTGAAAGCTCCAGAATGATGACAGGCAGGTTCCCCGGCCGGAGCACCGGCCTCGTTGCGCGTGGGCCGGCCCTGGCCATGGTGCTGCTGATCGCAAGCTTCGCCATCGTGTCCCTCGTCATGCTCGTGCAGCTGCGGCGCGACACCTGGGGCCAGGCGGTGAACGGCGCGCAGAACCTGAGTACCGCGATGGCGGCCGACATCGCGCGCACGATCGGCGAGTACGACCTGTCGCTGCAGGCGGTCGCCGAAGGCCTGCGTGAGCCCGAACTGGCCGGCCTGTCGCCCCGCATGCAGCGGCTCATGCTGTTCGATCGCGCGGCGACGGCGCCCTATCTCGGCGCCATCCTGGTCCTGGACGAGCAGGGCCGCGTCGTGCGCGACGCCACCCGCGACCAGCCCGCTCCCGCCGCCGGCCTGGGCAAAACCGCGTTCTTTGCCGCGGAACGCCGGAACGCCGATGCGGGCCTGCGGGTCGGCATCGATGCCGCCGGCACGCTCGGGCGCGGGCCGGTCCTGATTCTCAGCCGGCGCCTGAGCCACCCGGATGGCAGCTTCGCCGGGGTGATCGTGGGCACGCTCGGGCTCGACTATTTCAAGGGGCTGTTCGGCCGCTCCAGCCTCGGCTCCAATGGCGCGGTCAACCTGTTCCGCACCGACGGCACCTACCTCGCGCGGATGCCGTACAATCCGGCGCTCACCGGGCGCAGTATTGCCGGCAGCGCCAACTTCCGGCGCTTCCGGCAGGCGCCGTCCGGCACCTTCGCGGCGCCGTCCGGCCTCGATGGCGTGCGCCGGGTGTACAGCTTCACCCACGTGGCGACGCTGCCGCTGGTGCTCGACGTGGCCCTCGGGGAGGCCGACATCTTCGCCGTCTGGCGCAGCCGCGCGCTGGTGATCGGCCTCGTCCTGGCGGCGTTGTGCGGCACGTCCGCTGGCTTCGGTTTGTTGCATCGCAACGAGACGCGGCGGCGCAGGCAGACCGAGACCGCGCAGCGGCGGAGCGAGCAGCTGTACCGGCTGCTGGCCGACTATGCGAGCGACGTGATCATGCGCCTGGACCAGAACCACGTCCGCACCTACGTCTCGCCGTCGGTGCGGCCGCGGCTCGGCTACGAGCCGGAGGAGCTGGTCGGGCGGCATCCGCACAGCGTCTTGCATCCCGATGACTGGCCGCGTGTTGCCCAGACCCTGGACCAGGCGCAGCAGACGCTGGGCGATGCCGAGGCGACCTACCGCGTCCGGCACAAGAATGGCGACTATGTCTGGATGGAGGGGCGCTACAGCTTCGTGGCAAAGGATGGCGGCTTCATCGTCGTGCTGCGCGACATCTCCAGGCGCAAGGCGGCCGAGCAGCAGCTCGAGGCGGCCAACGCCGAGCTTGCCCATCTGGCCAGCAGCGACGGCCTGACCGGCCTCGCCAACCGCAGGCAGTTCGAGACGGTGCTGGCCCGGGAGTGCCGCCGCACCGCGCGTGAAGCGGTGCCGCTGTCGCTGCTGCTGCTCGATGTCGATTCCTTCAAGAGCTACAATGATCGCTATGGCCACCAGGCCGGCGACCGCTGCCTGCAGGCGGTCGCAGCCTCGCTGGGCGGCATCGCCCGGCGTCCGGCCGACCTCGCCGCGCGCTATGGCGGCGAGGAGCTGGTGCTGCTGCTGCCCGGAGTTCCCGAGGCCGGTGCGTCGCTGGTGGCCGAGCGGGTGCGCGGCGCGATCGAGGCGCTGAGCCTGCGCCACGAGGGCAATCCTCAGGCCGGTGGCGTCGTCACCGTCAGCGTCGGCAGCGCCACGATCTACCCCTCGCAAGAGGATCCGCGCACCGACGGCCCGGAGCTGGTCGCCGCGGCGGATCGCGCGCTGTACGAGGCCAAGCGGCTGGGCCGCAACCGCGTCGTCAGTGCCGTCGCGACGCAGGCGGCCGGCGGCCCGCCCGTGCTGGCGGACGAGACCCTCCGCCTGCAGGCGCTGGCGCGGTATGCGCCGGTGGCGGCGCGGCTGGCGGGCGAGAAGCTCGACCAGCTTGCCAAGCTCGCGGCCGGCCTGTTCGGCACGTCGTCCGCCTACATCTCGCTCGTCGGCGCCGACGAGGTGAAGCTGGTCGGGCGCTACGAGATCGCGCTGGAGAGCACGCCGCGCAGCACCGCGCTCTGCGCCCATACGATCGCGGGTTCCGACGCGCTGGTGATCTGCGACGCGGCGCGCGACCCACGGTTCGCCGGCAACCCGCATGTGTGCGGCGCGGACGGCCTGCGCTTCTACGCCGGCGCGCCGCTGTTCAGCGCGCTGGATGGCCACGTCCTGGGTGCGCTGTGCATCATCGACCGCCGGCCGCGTCCCACCCTCACCGGCGAGCAAAGGACGCTGCTGATGGATCTGGCGGCTCTCGCCGTGGACCACATGGAGCGCGCGCGTACCCTGCCGCACGATCACTGATCCCCCAACCACGCATCACGCCACGGCGAGGTGCCTCCGGCGTAGCAGCGAACCGGGCTCGCGCGTGCGCGTTCGAGGTACAAACGGGAGCACCTTGCATGTCCAAGTACCGGCCGTCGATCTGGCACAGCATCATCGGACTGGGCTTTGCCGCCGCGGGAATAAGCAAGCTGCTGGCGCTCGAGCCGCAGCGTGCGCTGTTCAGCAGCTGGGGCTGGAGCAAGCGCGACATGCAGACCATCGGCGCCTCGGAACTGCTCGGGGCGGCGCTGGTGGTGACGCGCTCGACGCAGCAGGTCGGCGCGCTGCTGCTCAGCGCCTCCTCGCTCTGCATCCTCACCACCGAGCTGCGGCATGGCGACGACAAGCTGGTGACCCCGCGGGCCGGCATGCTGCTGGCGGCGCTCAGCGGCTTCCGCAAGGCCGGCAGGGCCTGAGACAGACTCCAGAAGGCCGGCCGGGCCTGAGACAGACGCCGGGACGAGGCGGCTCAGGCAGGGTCCGGGCGCAGCCGCAGCCGTATCACGCCCTTGATCTCGGCCCCGGCCTGCGGCTCGACGGCGGCCAGCGCCACCGGCCGTCCCTTGCGCAGGATGTCGATGCGGCCCTCGCGCATGAGGGTGATCGCCACGTCGCGCACCCGCTTCATCAGGCCGTGCCATTCCGGCGCAAGCGCGCGCGCGACCTCGCTCGGGCAGATCGACTTTGCCACGCCACGGGCCTGCAGCTGGCGTAGCATCTCGATGCGTATCGCTGCAGCGTCGGGGATCATCGCATGAGGCTGCTCGCTCGCACCGGTGCCGGCAAGCCGGAAGCTGCCGCCCCGGGGCTGGAGGTTCGCTGATGCGCTGCAGGATCATCGCGTTTGCCGGGTAGGGCGAGCCGCCTGAGCCGCCTGAGCGCGGTGGCGTTGCTGGCCAGCTATCTCCGGCCGTACCGGTGGCGGGTGTTCGCCGCCTCTGCTGCGTTGCTGGGTTCGGCCGCCCTCGTGCTGGTGCTCGGCCAGGGCGTGCGGCGGCTCATCGATCTGGGTTTCGCCACCGGCAGCCTTGCCCGCCTCGATGCGGCGGCGCTCGCGATGGCGGCGGTGGTGGCGAGCCTGGCGGTCGCGACCTCGCTGCGCTCCTACCTCGTCTCCTGGCTCGGCGAGCGGGTCGGCGCCGATCTGCGACGCGAGATGTTTTCCCACATCCTGTCCTTGTCCCCGGCCTTCTTCGAGACCGCGCGCACCGGGGACGTGCTGACCCGGCTGACCGCCGATATCTCGGTCCTGCAGGCGCTGGTCGGCTCCGCCGTGTCGCAGTGGCTGCGCAACGCGATCCTGGTGCTCGGCGCCCTGGTGATGCTGGTGGTGACCAGCCTGAAGCTGGCGGTCCTGGTGATCCTGGTGGTGCCGCTGGTGGTGCTGCCGCTGGTGCTGTTCGGGCGGCGCGAGCGCGTACTCTCGCGGGCGGCGCAGGACCGGATCGGCGATCTCGGCGCCTATGCCGAGGAGACGGTGAACGCGCTGCGCACCGTGCAGGCCTTCACCCACGAGCCGATCGACCGGACGCGCTTCGGCCGCGAGGTCGAGCGCTCGGTGAGCGCCGCGCTGCGACGCATCCGCACACGCGCCACGCTGGTCTTCGTCGTCATCCTGCTGGGTTTCGGTGCGATCGTGTTCAGCCTCTGGGTCGGCGGCCGCGACGTGGTGGCCGGCCGGCTGAGCGGCGGCGACCTGTCCGCCTTCGTGTTCTACGCGGTGCTGGTCGCCACGTCCGGCGCGCAGATGAGCGAGCTCTGGGGCGAGCTCGCCCGGGCCGGCGGTGCCGCCGACCGGCTGCGCGAGATGCTCGCGGAGCAGCCGACGATCCCGGTGCCGGAGCATCCGGTGCGGCTCGCGGCGCGCTCGGCCGGCCATGTCAGCTTCGAGGCGGTGAGCTTCCGCTATCCCGGCCGGCCCGACCAGAGCGCGCTGTCCGGGTTCTCGCTGGAGATCATGCCGGGCCGCACCGTGGCGCTGGTCGGCCCGTCCGGCGCCGGCAAGACCACGGTCCTGCAGCTGCTGCTGCGCTTCTACGACCCGGCCTGCGGCAGCATCCGGCTGGACGGCGTCGATATCCGGCAGATGCAGCCGGCTGACCTGCGCCGCCGCATCGGCATCGTGCCGCAGGACCCGGTGATCTTCAGCACGACGGCCATGGAGAACATCCGCTACGGCCGTCCCGCCGCCGGCGATGCCGAGGTGCGGGCGGCAGGGTCCGCGGCACGGCTGGACTTCCTCGATGCGATGCCGGACGGCTATGGCAGCTTCCTCGGCGAGCGCGGGGTGCGGCTGTCCGGCGGCCAGCGCCAGCGCATCGCGATCGCGCGCGCGATCCTGCGCGACCCGGCGGTGCTGCTGCTCGACGAGGCCACCAGCGCGCTGGATGCGGAATCCGAGCGAGCGGTCCAGGAGGCGCTCGCCATCGTCTCGCGTGGTCGCACCACCCTGGTGATCGCGCACCGGCTGGCGACGGTGCGCAGCGCCGACCGGATCATCGTGATCGAGCAGGGCAAGGTGGTGGCGACCGGCACGCACGACACGCTGATCGCGGCGGGCGGCTTGTATGCAAGGCTGGCCGGCTTGCAGTTCCTGTCGGCCGGCCAGGCGGAGTGACCGTCCAGGCGTCCGGCGGCCTGACGAGAGGCACGCCGGCTCTGGGCTCTGGGCTTTAGGCTCGACCCTGAAACCTCAATGCTCACCATTCTGTGATTACGATAACGAGATAAGGTTGCGTTATTTCAATGATGCGCGTCGTCCCGGAGGTCGGCTCGGCCGCAGGTGCCACCGACAAGGGTGCTACCGGCTGCGATGTCGCCGGCCGCATGCCTTGTCTGGACGAGGGGAATGTCGATGAGCGAGCAGATGGAGGCGGTAGCTGCGATGCAGTTCAAGGTCGGCAATGCCGTCCGGGCCTGCCGCGACATCCCGCCCAATGTCGAGAAGGGTGACATCGGTTTCGTCGTCGCGGTGTATGCGGAGAAGCGCGACTACGTCGTCGATTTCGGGCATGGCCCGCTGAATGACCTGCGTGTGGAAGAGGACGCCGTGATGGCCGTGATCGACGAGCCGGGTACCGTCGCACCTGCGGACCCGCTCGCCGGCTTCGCCGAGCCTGCGCCGCCGGCTGCAAGGACCGGCAGTGAAGCCTCCGAGGGCAAGGCCCTGACCTATCTCAAGACCCGGCTGCTGAGCAATTTCTCCGGCGATCCGGGCCATATCGCGACCTATCGGATGGCCCTCACCGACATGCTGGAAGCGGTCTATAACCTGCGCTACATCCCGCCGGTCGAAGCCTGGTTCAAGCCGATCGATCCGTCCGAGCAGGCTGCGGTGTCCGCGTCGCGGCAGGCCGCTCCGGCCTGGGCCGGTTCGCCCGGTGGATCGTCCGGCGGATCGCCGGCGGTGCCCTCGCCCGGCGGATAGCCGGCGCTTCCCGCGCGGTACGCGTCGGCTTCGTAGAGCACGTTCCGATCGCGCTGCGCCATCGAGCGCCAGGCAGCGCCGGCGCCCGGTTGCCCGAGGTGGCCAAGGTCTCGTAGCGATAGCCGCCTGATCGCGTGCGAGGCGTGCCCGATGTTCATTGCCGGCAAGCTGCTGACCATGGCGCTGCTGCCGACCGCGCTGCTGGTCGAGTGCGTGGTGCTCGGCCTGCTGCTCAGGCGCTGGCGCGCCGGGCGGGTGCTTGCGGCGCTGGGCGCCGCGGGGCTCGCCGCCTGCCTGCTGCTGCCGGTCGATGGCTGGGCGATCCGCCCGCTCGAGGACCGCTTCCCGCAGGTTGCGCGGCCGCCGCCGACCATCGACGGCATCGTGGTGCTTGGCGGCGGCATCGACGACCTGACCAGCCTGGATCGCGGCACCCCGGTCCTGACCTCCGCCGGCAACCGGATCACCAGCTTCGTGATCCTGGCGAACCGCTACCCGAAGGCACGGCTGGTGTTCACCGGCGGCTCGGGCAGCATCGTGCAGGGCGTGAGCAACGAGGCACGCTATGCACGCGAGATGTTCGACCAGCTCGGCCTGGCGCCCGAGCGCGTCACCTTCGAGAACCGCTCCCGCACCACCTGGGAGAACGCCGTCATGACCGCCGCCCTGGTGCATCCCAGGCCCGGCGAGCGCTGGGTGCTGCTCACCTCCGCCGCCCACATGCCGCGCGCCGTGGGCGTGTTCCGCCGCGCCGGCTGGAGCGTGTTGCCGTGGCCGGTCGGCTACCTGTCGCGGGACCGGATCGCGGCCTGGCCGCAATCGCTCGGCGGCAAGCTGGCGACGCTCGACTGGGCGGTGCACGAGTGGATCGGCCTCGTCGCCTACCGGCTCGAAGGACACAGCAGCGCCCTGTTTCCGGCGCCGGTTCCCGGGCCGGCGGCGGGATGATCCCATGAGCCTGCGCGAACGCCGTCCCGCAGAGGCGCCGCCGGAAGCCGTTGCGCGCGAGGCCGGCGAAAACCAGGACGGGCTCGGCTTCCCGCGCCGGGCCTGGGCGATGCTCACGGTCGGGCTCGCGGTCAGCATGGCGGTGCTCGACGGGTCGATCTCCAATGTGGCGCTGCCCACCATCGCCGCCGGCCTGCATGCGCGCCCGGCCGCCTCGATCTGGGTGGTCAACGCCTATCAGCTCGCCATCACGGTCAGCCTGCTGCCGCTCGCCTCGCTCGGCGAGATCCTTGGCTACCAGCGCATCTATCGCGCGGGCCTTGCCTTGTTCGTCGCAGCCTCGCTCGCCTGCGCGCTGTCGCACTCGCTGCTGACCCTGGCGCTGGCGCGCGTCCTGCAAGGTTTCGGCGCCGCCGGGGTGATGAGCGTGAATGGCGCGCTGATCCGCTTCATCTTTCCGCACCGGATGCTGGGCCGGGCGGTCGGCTACAACACCATGGTGGTGGCGATCTCCTCGGCCGCGGGTCCGACCGCCGCCGCCGCCATCCTCTCGGTCGCGACGTGGCCCTGGCTGTTTGCGATCAACCTGCCGATCGGCGCCCTGGCGCTGGCGGTGGCCCTCGGCAGCCTGCCGGCGACCCCGCGCGCCGACCGCCGCTTCGATGCGCCAAGTGCCGCCCTGAGTGCGGCCACCTTCGGCCTGCTGATTGCGGCGATCGACGGCGTCGGCCATGCCGCCGACATCCGGCCGGTGCTCGCCCTGCTGGGCCTGACCGCGATCTGCGGCACCCTGCTGGTGCGCCGCCAGCTCGCGCGGCCGGCGCCGCTGCTGCCGGTGGACCTGCTGCGCATCCCGATCTTCGCGCTGTCCATCCTGACCTCGATCGCCTCGTTCGCCGCGCAGATGCTCGCCTTCGTCTCGCTGCCGTTCTACATCCAGGACACGCTCGGGCGCTCCGCGGTGCAGACCGGCCTGCTGCTCACGCCTTGGCCGCTCACCCTCGCGGTGGTGGCACCACTGGCCGGCCGGCTGTCCGAGCGCTACCCCGCCGGACTGCTCGGCGGCCTCGGATTACTGACGCTCGCCGCCGGCCTGCTGCTGCTGGCCGGCCTGCCGGCCCATCCGCACGATATCGCCCTGGCCTGGCGACTGGCTCTGTGCGGCGCCGGCTTCGGGCTGTTCCAGTCGCCCAACAACCGGACCCTCCTGCAGGCAGCCCCACGCGACCGCGCCGGGGGTGCGAGCGGGATGCTGTCGACTGCCCGCCTGCTCGGACAGACCTGCGGCGCGGCCCTGGTCGCGATGATCTTGGCACTCGCGCCCTCCACCGGAACCCGGCTGTCGGTCGAGGTCGCGGCCGGCTTCGCGCTGGTCGCCGCCCTGGTCAGCAGCCTGCGCATCATGACCCGGCCGGCACCGGCCGGGGCGTAGAGCGTGATCCATCCCCTATGGGACGCACGCAGGCCAAGGGCTTCGCCCCTGGACCCCAGCAAAGGCTTGCCTTTGCAATCTTTTTTTGAGGGGCGGGTCGGGGGGTGCCGGGCTCGGCACCTTGGCTGGTGCGCGTTTTGACCTTCGCTTCAGGGTATCGTGGGCGGCTGACGCAGGTTCCACAGACGCTGGTGCGTCACGACCAGGCCCTCCATGAGATGCCGGCGCGCCACGGTGGACTCGGTCTGGTCGCTGCTGAGCACGGTCTCTGCCAGTTCGAGCAGTCGCTGCGCGACGTCGAGTTCACCCTGCTCGCAGGCCTGATGCGCTGCGCCGAGGATGCGTTCGGAGAGTTGTCGCCCTTGCCTCGTGGTCGAGACGATGTGAGTGCCGGTCTGCGTCGCCATGCCCGGCTACGGAGCACGCAGCGCATCGGATGCGGCGCCGGCAGCCGGCGAACCTTACACCTGGTTCAGGCTTGGCCTTCGTTCAGGCAGCCAGGCGGCTGAAGGCGACCGGCTGCTGGTAGGGCAGGGTGTTCACCACGCGCACCTCGACGAAGGTGTCGGCGCTGCTCGCCGCGGGCAGATCCAGTCGCGCGGCGCCGTCGGTCCAGCGTAGCCCGCCCTCGGCGGCGTGCCAGCCTTCGAGCTGGATCGCCTCGGCCGGCATGACCGTATCGAGCAGGCCGTTCCAGTGCACGACGGTGCTGACCTGCACGCCGAGCGCACGGCGATCATCGACGAAGGGGCCGATGTTGATGGCCGGGATCGAGACGCGCGACAGCAGCTGGACTGGCCGGGCGCCGACCGGGATGTGGAAGATGTGGCGACCGCCATCGTTCCAGAGTGCCGCGATCTGCCGGCCGCCTTCCAGCCGCAGCCGCAGCCGCGGATCGCCGGTCAGTTCGAGCACCGGGCGCTGGTCCGGCCACCCGCGCGCGGCGGCGCGTCCATCCAGGCGTTGCCAGAGCGGCTCGACGGCGGCCCGGCTTGTCTGCACCGGCGCGCAGGACTGATGCCGCCTTGTGCTCTGGTCGTGGCTCTGGACCAGATCCGCGAGCGGCACCACGTCGGCTGCAGCCGCAGGTGCGAAGATGCAGCGGTTGCCGGTGTCCAGGTAGCTCTCGGTGGTCAGGCCCTCGGCGATCAGGATGCCATGCTGCTCGAGTTCGACGTGGTGGAAGCTGAACGCGCCGACCGAGTGGTCGACGAAGATGCTGCGGCCGTTGACCAGCATGCGGGCCGGCACCAGACCGCCATCGACCAGGATGCAATGCTCGGGGGTGACCAGCAGGTCGCGGTGCGGCACGCCGTCCGACAACGCGCCGGCGCGGAAGCGGACCGGGTGGGCGCCGGTGCGCCGTATCGCCGATCTGTCCAGGGTCCGGCTGCCGATCCACCGGATCGGCCGATACACGATGCGGCCGCCGGTCAGGGTCGCGACCATGTCGCGAACAGCGAGCTCCTCGACCGCCACCTCGCCCTGGTCGGTCAGGATGCGCGTGCCGGCGAGAAAGCAGGTGTAGAGCTCGGTGCCGCCGTTACCATCGCTTTCGACGCGAACTTTGCCGGGGCTGTTGAAGTCGTTGAAGGTGAAGACCGTCTTGCCGCCGCTGCTGATCGTCAGCGCCGTGCCGTTGACGCTGACGGTCTCGCCGCGGGTCCAGGCGAGCGACCCGATATCGATGGTGTCGGCCGCCCCGAACCCGGTGATCGATGCGCCGAAGGCAGTGCCGGCCACGTTCAGGTTGAGCGAGATCGGGCTGGTGTCACCGAAGACGATCGCGCCGGATCCGCCGGCGCTGTCGGTGATGGTCATGTTGGCGGAGCCGGTCAGGTCGTAGGTGTTGATGCCGGAGATGGTGTTGATGAACAGGCTGCCGCCCTCAACGTCGACCGTGCCGCTGCCACTGGCGGTTCCGCTAATCGTCAGCAGCCCCTGGTCGATGACCGTCACCCCGGTGAGATCCAGCGACGAGGCGCTGACGCTACCGGTGGTGCCGATATCGAGCGCACTGCCGCCGGCCGCGGTGATGCCGTTGGTGACGCTGAGCCGGCCCAGGACCTGCAGCGTCGGGCTGCTGCCCGTCCCGCCAAGGCTGAGGCTGTTGATCGCATAGGCCCGGTCGGTGTTGGTGATCACCACCGAGAACGGTCCCGTTCCCAGGATGGAGAGATTGCTGCCGGCGCCCGGCACGACGCCCGTCGACCAGTTGCCCGCGAGATCCCAGTAGTTGGTTCCGGTCGTGTTGCCGGTCCATGTGGTCGTCATGCTAAGCCCCTGGGACGCGAGCGGCCAGCGCGCGGCCTCGCCGCACGAGGGCGGCCGGGCCTGCGAATACAACCACGACACCAGACCCTAGCAGGACCCACGCCATTCTGCTACCGAAACATCCCGATCAGTCTGCGACCCGGGCCGGGCTGTTGAGCGCCTGTGACAGCATCGTCTGCATCGCGGCCAGAATCGCCACGGGGTCGCTCGCCTGGAAGACGTTGGCAGGATAGGGCGCACAGGCCTGCAGCGCCGCGAGCTCCTTGCTGGAAGCAGGCGGCTCCACATACTGCTTATCATTGGAGAGATAGAACGGGTTCGGCAGCGGCAAATATGGAGTGTATGGAACGAAGACGTTGAAGCCCTTGTTCCAAAACTGCGTGCAGACCTGCTCGTTGCCGGCACTCGTCATCGGGCCCATGACCCTGCTGCCGGGCGTATCCTCCATCCCGTCGGTCACGATGAACAGGTTCTTGCGCGCGGTGGCGGCGGTGGTGCCGTCACCGGCTGCGGCGACGTCGGCATTGAGCGCGCTTGCTGCCGAGGGAAAGTCGGTGTTGCCACCATTCGGCGCGAGATTGGGCGGCACGTTCTGCACCGCTGTCAGCGCCGTCGCGAGATCGTTGCCGGCTTCCCCGGATCCTGCTGCCGGATAGAGCGGCTGCATCGTGCTGTTGAACTGGTAGATGCCGACCAGGAACTGTCCCGGCGCCTGCTGCCTGGTCTGCAACGTCGTCACCACCTGGGCGGCAGCCTGCTGGACCACATCCAGCCGCAACGTGATGGCCGGCTTGAGCGAACGCGCCAGGCCGTAATAGTCGTTGCTGGGTTTGCTGGCATCGTTGTGACAGGCGAACGCGCACGGTGCGTTCGGCACGCTGCCATTGGAGCAGATCGCGGGATTGGTCCTGGAGATCCCGACGAAGCTGGCAGGCTCGATGCAGGCCGCCCCGGTATAGGCCGGATCGCAGACGCCGTTCGACTAGGCATAGGCCGACATCGGTTGCGCCTCGTTGGCACTCTGCGTGCTGCATGGCGTCGCTCGTTCGAGCCCCACAATATCGGTGGTGGTCGCGCCGATCAGCATCGAGGACGAGGTGTCGAGCAGCATCAGGACCTCGACATAGGAGTTCGAGATCACCGCGGTCGCGGTGCCACTGATCGGCCAGGTGCCGAGGTTCAACGGTCCGAGGAACGGCACGGTGACCGTTCCGGCATAGGTCGCAAGCGCGGTGAAGCTGCTCGGCGAGGGATTGTAGGTCACCGTGACCGTCGCCGATGCGCTGCCATGCACGGGGATTCCGAGCTGTGCTGCGAACCAGGCCTCCCGCCTGCTGCAGCGCCGCCGTCGAGACATTGCCGCCGCCATAGGCCGAGGCCGCTGCGCGCACCGCCTGCATCGCGCTAGCATCGACGGCAAGATCGGCCTGCGCGCGGGTCTGGCTGTAGATGCTGTAGTCGATGGCGAGCCCGACGATCATGGCGATCGGCGGCAGGGCAAGGGCTGCGATGACGGCGACGCTGCCGCGGTCCTGCCAAGCCATCAGTTGTAGCCGGCGCATTTGCCCGCGCCGCCGGCCTGGTTGGCGATATCGTACCGGGTGTACTGGTCGGTGTCGGCCGAACCCGGAGCGGCGCTGCGGATCGGCCAGTACCCGGAGGCCCAGAAGTCGAACGGACCGGATGCGACACCGAAGAACATTGGCGTGAACTGGTAGTCGACATCGACGACCAGGATCGGCGTGGATGTCGCGATGCCCAGCACCGGCAGCGAGATCAGGCTGGCGGCCGCACTGTTCGCGGAGGCAACCGCGATGGGGGCCGGACTGCAGCTTCGGGTGACCGGCAGGAAGTTGCCAAGGCCGTGCCCGGCATAGGCGACGCTCCAGACCAGCTGCGGTGTCTTGCTGCATGGCGATGCCGGTGATCCCACGCAGGCAGGGTCGATCGGCACGAAGTTCACCGAGGACATGACGACGTAGGTCTTGCCGGTCAGGCCGCCGCTGCGCAGCCAGGGCCGAAGCGGGATCGCTGGCGAGATGCAGCCGGGCCAGCGCGAAGCCGGCCTCCAGGTTCTGCGGCGCGTCGGCCAGCGCCCGGCGGAAGCTGGCTCCGGTGTGGGGCGGGCAGCCGCGCGCTCGGCCTCGATGGCGTCGTCGACAGCCGGAAGGTCGCGATGAACGCGGCGGCGAGGCAACCCCGCATGTCACTTTGGATGCCCCGATCTCCCAACCGTGCGGGAAGGTCATAATCTGGATTGCGCGCGGCCCGCGACATTCCGGCGCCGGGCAGGCGCACCGCCATGTCGCGGCAGGCCCCCACAACCTCAAGGTGTAAAACCCATCGCTTGACCAGATATGGTGCGAAGTGCAGCCAGGCTACCTATATATAGCTGGTCCCGCCAGCGAGTCGGGGCGGCTGACCGTGGATCCTTGGAGTGCCTGCATGGACGGACATCTTGCGACCCGACTGCATCCGGCGGCTGACCGGCCCGACCTGTCGCTGTCCCGGCTGGATGGTGCGTTCGGCGTGGCACCGCTGCAGGGCCGGGCGCTCGATCGCGGCATGGGCGAGGCCGTCGGCCGTCGCACGGTGTTCCGGCCGGAGGATGCGGACAGCTTCGGCCGTGTCGCCGACCGCGTGGCCGCGGGCAATGTCGCGCTGGTGGACCATGTCGGTGCGTCCGAACAGGCGCAGCTGCGCAATGCCATCGCCACCGGCGCATTGCTGACGTCGGGCCGCCACCTGCAGCATGGCGACGCGCAGCAGCCGACGCGCAACATGGAGGTGTTCACCAACTGCGCCACGGCGATCACCTCGTTTGCCAAGTTCTATCTGCTGCTGAACGGTTCGGGTGTCGGACGCGCCTATGACGACGAGCTGTGCGCGGTCGACTGGGCGCAGGCGCCGACGCTCCTGCTGCATCTCTCGCCCGACCATCCGGACTTTCCGCGCGGACGCGCCGGGCTGCACCGCTTCGGCGTCGAGATGCAGCTGCTGCCCTGGGGCATGGGCCTCGCGGCCTTCGACGCCGTGGCCGAGGCCCTGGTGCAGGACGTGCTGGCCTCCTGCCTGCTGACCGACCTTGCGCAAGCGCCCTCGGATGCGGTGCGGCACGTCATCGCCGACAGCCGCGAAGGGTGGGCGAAGGCGGTCGAGATCCTCGAGGCAATGGCATTCCGCGGTGAGGCGGACCGGACGCTGCTGCTCGATCTGTCGATCATCCGACGTGCCGGCAGTCCGATCGCCGGCATGCAGGGACGTCCGGCGTCCGGCCCGATCTCGCTGCTGCGCGGCCTGATGAACATACGCCGCCACGTCATCGAGCCCTCCCGCCGCAGGACGCAAGCGGCCGGCCAGGCTGGGCTGCAGCCCGAGCCCATACTAGAGCCGTGGGAGCAGGCGCTGCTGGTCGATCATTATCTCTCCGTCGAGGTGCAGGTCGGCGGCGCGCGCCGGGCCGCGCGCATGGCCACCAAGTCCTGGCGGGATGCCGGGGTGCTGCGCTTCGTGCGCTCGAAATCCGATGGCGGATTATGGACCGCGAACCACTCGGTGATGGTGGACCGCACCTTCTGGTCGTTGCTCGAGCCGACCGCGCCAGATGCGCAGGACAGCGCCCAGGACAGCGCACTTGCCGAGCACGCCGGCGCGGTGTTCGCCGAGGTGACGCGCTGCGCCTATGTCAACGGCGAGCCCGGCTTCATCAACGGCGACCTGCTGGAGGACCATCGCACCGGCACCGCCTGGGACAAGCCGGTGCATGCCGACGGGCGCGACTTCAGCTCGATCCGCTACCAGGCGGATGCGGCGGCGGACCTGCTCGCCGAGCTGTCGGCGCGGGCCAGCCGCTCGCGCTTCCCGGTCACCACCAATCCGTGCGGCGAGATCACCCTGCACGTCACCGGCGGCTATTGCGTGATCGCCGACTTCGCGCCGCTGCTGGCCTGTCCGGTCGGGCTCGGCGACATCGCACCCGGCGCGCCCGCGGCCGAGGTCGCGGCGCTTTGGGACGAGCGGGTCGCGGACTCGGTGCGGCTCGGCGTGCGCTTCCTGCTGCGGGCCAACCGCATGGATGCGCTCTATGCGGAGGAGGTGGCGCGCACCAACCGCATCGGCATCGGTCCCACCGGCCTGCACGAGTGGGCCTGGGTGCGTTTCGGCCTGGGCTTCCGCGACCTGCTGGACGAGGACCGGGCGGCGCCGTTCTGGCGCATGCTGGCCACGCTGTCGGCAATCGCCAAGGCCGAGGCCAACGCCTATGCCGCGGAGCTCGGCACCGCGCGTCCGGTCACGGTGACCACGGTGAAGCCGGCCGGCACCACGTCGAAGCTGTTCGGCCTGACCGAGGGCGCGCACCTGCCGGCGCGGCGGCAGTATCTGCGCTGGGTGCAGTTCCGGGGCACCCGCGATGCGAGCGCAGAGGGCGCCGGCGGCTGGCTCGATGGCACCGACCCGCTGCTGCCGGAATACGAGCGGCGCGGCTATCCGGTCCGTACGCTGCGCTCGTTTCCGGGCATGAGCATCGTCGGCTTTCCGACCGTGTCGCTGATCCAGCGCCTCGGGCTCGGCGATACGCTGGTCACCGCGCCGGAAGCCTCGCCGCAGGAGCAGTACCAGTGGCTGCGGCTCCTGGAGCGGCACTGGATCGGGCCTGTTCAGGGCAACCAGGTTTCCTACACGCTCAAGATCTATACGGACCGCATCGACCTTGCCGCGTTCCGCGAGATCGTCGCTCGCGAGCAGCCGCTGGTGCGCTGCTGTTCGGTGCTGCCGAGTCGCCCCGACAGCGAGCTCGGCTACGAATACCTGCCCGAGGAGGAGGTCTCGGCCGCGCGCTTCGCCGCCATCGCCGACGCGATCCATGACGAGGCGGCGCAGGAGGTGGTGGACTGGGCGCATCTGCAATGCGCCAGCGGCGCCTGCCCGATCTGATTTCCGCCGTCGGCCGATACAATCGGCAACGTGCATCCGGTGGTGTCTTGCTGCTTATGTCTCGCCGCTGAACCGGCGCCCGCGACCGGGCCGGCGTCATGGGGTAACACTCCAACGGCAGAGGGACGGTCGGACCGCTAGATGGACAAGCAGGCAGAACCAGTGGGGCGCGCAGAACCGGTGGGGCGGACCAGCACCGGGCTGCTGGATCGTCCGCCCGTGCGCAGCACCGGCTGGCTGCGGCCGGTGCTGCTGGTGGCGGCGCTGCTGCTGTCCGCTCTGCTGGTCTGGTGGTTCGCGGTCGGCCGTACTTCCTCCGGGCCGCAAGCCGGGCACGCCGCAGCCGCGGCTCAGCCGGTCGGCGCCGCCACTATCGCCACGGGCGCGTTGCCGGTCACCCTGTCGGGGCTGGGCACCGTCACGCCGCTGGCCACCATCACCGTGCAGACGCAGATCAACGGGCAGCTGCTGTCGGTCGGCTTCCACGAAGGCCAGATCGTACAAAAGGGCGACTTCCTGGCCCAGATCGACCCGCGCCCCTACCAGGCCGCGGTCGAGCAGGACCAGGGCACCCTGGCGCACGATACCGGCCTGCTGCACCAGGCCGTCTCCGACCTCGCCCGCTACAAGCTGTTGCTGGCCCAGCACAGCATCGCAGTGCAGCAGGAGGTCGACCAGGAGTATCTGGTCGAGCAGGACCGCGGCACCGTGCTGGCCGACCAGGGCATTCTCGCCACCGCGCAGGTCAACCTGTTCTATTGCCATATCGTGGCGCCGGTGACCGGCCGGGTCGGCCTGCGCCTGGTCGACCCCGGCAACTATGTGCAGACCACGAGCACTACCGGGCTGGTGGTGCTGACCCAGCTGCAGCCGATCTCGGTGATCTTCGTTCTGCCGGAGGACGACCTTGCCCCGGTCTGGCAGCAGCTCCGCGCCGGCCATACCCTGTCGGTGACCGCCTTCAACCGTACCAACCAGACGGCAATCGCCACCGGCACTTTGGACAGTGTCGATAACGAGGTCGACACCACCACCGGGACGGTCAAGCTGCGCGCCAACTTCCCCAACGCCGACCAGGCGCTGTTCCCGAACGAGTTCGTCAATGCCGAGCTGCTGGTGGACACGCTGACGGGCGCGGTGGTGGCGCCGGTCGCCGCCATCCAGCATGGCGCGCCGGGGGACTTCGTCTATCTGATCAAGCCCGACAAGAGCGTTGCCGTCACCGTGGTCAAGACCGGTGTCACCAGCGACGACAAGGTGCAGATCGTGTCCGGGCTGAAGGCAGGCGACCTGGTGGTGGTCGATGGTGCCGACCGGCTGCGCGACGGCGTCCCTGTCCGCATCACCGCGGACAGTTCCAACCCGTCATCGAACGTCAATCCCGGCAACGTCAATCCCGGCAACGTCAATCCAGGTCCGGGCGCGCCACCCGGTCAGGAGCCGGCGACGGCGACGCCCAAGGCCCCCGGACCTCACGCGCATCACAAGAAGCCGTCAGGTGGCGCACCGGCTGATGGCTCGGGTAGCCAGGCGCCAGGTGGCCAGTAGGCGCCGGCCATGAGCCCGTCGCGCCTGTTCATCCTGCGGCCGGTCGGGACCACGCTGCTGATGCTGGCGATCCTGCTGATCGGCATCGTCGGCTACCAGTTCCTGCCGATCTCGGCGCTGCCGCAGGTGGACTACCCGACCATCCAGGTCTCCACCTTCTATCCGGGCGCCAGCCCCGATGTGATGACCACGGCGGTGACGGCGCCGCTCGAGCGGCAGTTCGGCGAGATGCCGGGCCTCGACCAGATGAGCTCGAGCAGCTCGGCCGGCGCCTCGGTGATCACGCTGCAGTTCAATCTCGACCTGTCGCTCGATATCGCCGAGCAGGAGGTGCAGGCGGCGATCAACGCGGCCACCAGCCTGCTGCCGACCGGCCTGCCGGCGCCGCCGGTCTATGCCAAGATCAACCCGGCCGACACGCCGGTGATGACGCTGGCGGTCACCTCGAAGACGCTGTCGCTGACCCAGCTCGAGGATCTGGCCGATGTCCGCGTGGCCCAGAAACTGTCGCAGCTCTCCGGCGTCGGGCAGGTGTCGCTGGCCGGCGGCGAACGCCCGGCGGTGCAGATCAGGGTCAATCCACGCGCACTCGCCTCCTTCGGGATTGCGATCGACGACATACGCACCGACATCACCAACCAGAATACCGACCTGCCGAAGGGCAATTTCGACGGTCCCTCGCAGGACAGCACGATCAACAACAACGACCAGTTGCAGAGTGCGGAGGAATACCGGCGCCTGATCGTCGCCTACAAGAACAACGGCCCGGTGCGGCTCTCCGATATCGCCTCGGTGATCGACGGCGCCGAGAACACCGAGCTCGCCGCGTGGGCCAACCAGACGCCTGCGATCATCATCAATATCCAGCGCCAGCCCGGCTCGAACGTCATCGCCGTCGTCGCCGGGATCAAGGCGCTGCTTCCGAAGCTCAAGCTGTCGCTGCCGAGCGCGCTCGACATCCAGGTGCTGTCCGACCAGACCACCACGATCCGCGCCTCGGTGCGTGATGTCGAGTTCGAGCTCGGGATGTCGGTCGTGCTCGTGGTGCTAGTGATCTTCGCCTTTTTGCGCAACCTGCCGGCGACGCTGATCCCGAGCCTGTCGGTGCCGCTGTCGCTGGTCGGCACGCTCGCCGGGATGTACCTGTTCGGCTTCTCGCTCGACACGCTCTCGCTGATGTCGCTCACCATCGCCACCGGCTTCGTGGTCGACGACGCCATCGTCATGATCGAGAACATCGCGCGCTACGTCGAGGCGGGCGAGGCACCGCTGCAGGCGGCGCTGCGCGGTTCCAGCGAGATCGGCTTTACCATCATCTCGCTGACAGTCTCGCTGATTGCGGTGCTGATCCCGCTGCTGTTCATGGGCGACGTGGTCGGCCGGCTGTTCCACGAGTTCGCGATCACCCTTGCCACGACCATCATCCTCTCCGCCGTGGTGTCGCTCACCCTGGTGCCGATGCTGTGCGCGCTGCTCGTGCGCCACCGCCCGGACAGCACCCGCAACCGGCTCGACCTCGCCGCCGAACGCGGCTTCGACTGGGTGATCGGCCGCTACGACCGGGCACTCGGCTGGGTGCTGAACCACCAGGGGCTGACGCTGGTCGTCGCCACCGTCACCGTCGTGCTGACCTGCATCCAGTACATCGAAATCCCCAAGGGCTTCTTTCCGCAGCAGGATACCGGCGCCATCCAGGGGGTGACGGTGGCCGCCCAGGATATCTCCTTCGGGGCGATGGCGGAGCAGCAGCAGCGCCTCGCCGACATCATCCTGCGCGATCCCGACGTGGTGAACCTCTCATCGTTCATCGGCGTCGACGGCACCGATAAGACGCTGAACAGCGGCCGCATGCTGATCACGCTCAAGCCGTTCGGGCAGCGCACCGCCACGGCGACGCAGATCATCCGCCGGCTGAACCAGGAAACGCAGTCGCTCGCGGGGATCTCGGTGGCGCTGCAGCCGGTGCAGAACCTGACCATCGACAGCACCGTAGGGCGCGCGCAATACCTGTTCTTCCTGGAGAACCCGAACGGCGCGTTGTTCACCGAATGGGCGCCGCGCCTGGTGGATCAACTGGCGCAGAACCCGCTGTTCCGCGACGTGTCGAGCGACCTCTCCGCGAATGGCCGCCAGTTGCAGATGACCATCGACCGGCAGACCGCGGCGCGCTTCGGCATCACCCCGGCCTCGATCGACAACGCGCTCTACGACGCCTTCGGGCAGCGCATCGCCTCCACCCTGTACACGCAATCCAACCAGTACCGGGTGATCCTGAACGCCGACATGCGCGACGTGCGCAGCCTGCGAAGCGCCATATCGGCGATCTACCTGCCATCCTCGACCGCGACCGCGACCGGCGGCGTGGCACCGTCCCAGGTCCCGCTCGGCGCGATGGTGAGCCTGTCGGAGACCAACGGCCCGCTGCAGATCGAGCATCTCGGACAGTTCCCGACGATCTCGATCTCGTTCAACCTCGCCGACGGCGCGTCGCTCGACCGCGTTGTGGCGGCCATCGAGCAAGCCAAGCAGGCAATCGGACTGCCGGCGAGCTTCTCGACCGCCTACCAGGGCGCGCTGTCGGCCTTCCAGAAATCGCTCGGCAACGAGCTGCTGCTGATCCTGGCCGCAGTGGTTGCGGTCTATATCGTGCTCGGCGTGCTCTACGAGAGCTTCCTGCACCCGCTCACCATCCTGTCCACGCTGCCGTCTGCCGGCGTCGGCGCGCTGCTGTTCCTTCGCCTCGGAGGCTACGATCTCGACATCATCGGCATCATCGGCATCATCCTGCTGATCGGCATCGTGAAGAAGAACGCGATCATGATCATCGACTTCGCGCTCGAGGCCGAGCGCGTCGAGGGCAAGTCGCCACGCGACGCCATCCACCAGGCCTGCCTGCTGCGGTTCCGTCCGATCCTGATGACCACGCTGGCCGCCATGTTCGGCGCCATGCCGCTGATGCTGGCGACCGGCGCCGGCGAGGAGCTGCGCCGCCCGCTAGGCATCTGCATCGTCGGCGGCCTGCTGGCGAGCCAGCTGCTGACCCTGTTCACCACGCCGGTGATCTACCTCGCGGTCGACCGCGTCGGGGTCCGGCTGTTCGGAATGCACGCCAATCGCAATACCGGTGAGGCTCCGGCGGAATGACGGCAGGCCGTAGGCCAGGGGCTTTGCCCCTGGACCCCAGCAAAGGCTCGCCTTTGCAAACCGGGGTCTGGGGCCTGCGGTCCCAGTGGGTCAAGGGCAACGCCCTTGCGCTGACGTGAACATCTCCGCCCCCTTTATCAGCCGTCCAGTGGCGACCACGCTGCTGACGATCGCGATCGCGCTGGCCGGCATTCTTGGCTACAGCAAGCTGCCGGTCTCGCCGCTGCCGCAGATCGATTTCCCGACCATCATGGTGCAGGCGCAGCTTCCCGGTGCCAGTCCCGAGGTGGTGGCGACCAGTCTCGCGGCGCCGCTGGAGCGCCATCTCGGGCAGATTGCCGATGTCACCGAGATGACGTCGCAGAGCCAGACCGGGCAGGTGCGCATCACGCTGCAGTTCGGGCTCAACCGCGACATCAATGGTGCCGCGCGCGACGTGCAGGCCGCAATCAACGCGGCGCAGGCCGACCTGCCGACCAACCTGCTGTCGCAGCCGACCTACCGCAAGGTCAATCCGGCGGATGCGCCGGTGCTGATCCTGGCGCTGACGTCCAAGACGCTGACCCGCGGCCAGATGTACGATGCGGCCAGCACCGTGATGCAGCAGCAGCTGTCGCAGCTGTCCGGTGTCGGAGAGGTGGTCATCGGCGGTGCCGCGCTGCCGGCGGTGCGCGTCGAGCTGGATCCGCTGGCGCTGTTTCATTATGGAATCGGACTCGAGGATATCCGCTCGTCGCTGTCGAACAGCAATGCCAACACGCCCAAGGGCAGCATCGATCTCGGCGGCCATCGCTGGCAGATCACCGACAACGACCAGTCCAACCATGCCGAGGATTACAAGCCGCTGATCGTGGCCTATCGCAACGGCGACGCGGTGCGCCTGTCGGACGTGGCGCAGCTGCAGGATTCCGTGCAGGACCTGCGCAATCTCGGGCTGGCCAACGGCAAGCCGGCGGTGCTGGTGATCATCTTCCGCGAGCCCGGCGCCAATATCATCTCGACGATCGACGGCGTGCGCGCCGCGGTGCCGAGGCTGCAGGCGGCGCTGCCGCGCGATCTCGACATCACCTTCGCGATCGACCGCTCGACCACCATCCGCGCGTCGCTGGCAGACACGCAGCGTACGCTGATCATCGCGGTGCTGCTGGTGATCGCCGTGGTCTATGTGTTCCTGCGCAGCGGCCGCGCCACCCTGATCCCGGCGATTGCCGTGCCGGTCTCGATCATCGGCACCTTCGGGGTGATGTACCTGTTCGGCTACTCGCTGGACAACCTGTCGCTGATGGCGCTGACGATCGCCACCGGCTTCGTGGTCGATGATGCGATCGTGGTACTGGAGAATATCTCGCGGCATCTGGAGGACGGCATGCCGCGGGTGCAGGCGGCGCTGGTGGGGGCGCGCGATGTCGGCTTCACCGTGGTGTCGATCACGCTGTCGCTGATCGCGGTGTTCCTGCCGATCCTGCTCATGGGCGGCCTGGTCGGGCGGTTGTTCCGCGAGTTCGCGGTCACGCTGTCGGTTGCGATCCTGGTGTCGATGCTGATCTCGCTGACGACCACGCCGATGATGTGCGCGCTGTTTCTTCGTCCGGAGAAGGCGCGTACGGACGGCCGGGGGGGGTCGCTCAGGCTGGGCAGCCGCAGCCTGTTCCAGCGCGTGCAGGATGGCTATGCGCGGACGCTCGCGGTCGCCCTCGATCACGGCGTGCTGGTCCTGCTGCTGCTGGCGGGCACGGTGGCGCTGAATGTCTGGCTGCTGGTGATCATTCCGAAGGGCTTCTTTCCGGACCAGGATACCGGCCGGCTGATGGGCTCGCTGCAGGCCGACCAGAGCATCTCGTTCCAGCTGATGAGCAAGAAGTTCACGCAGATGATGTCGATCGTGCAGCACGATCCGGCGGTGCAGGACGTGGTCGGCACCACCGGGGCGGGCAGCGGCGGCGCGTCGGCGCAGACCAACACCGCCACCGTCTATGTCTCGCTCAAGCCGTTGCGCCAGCGTGACCGCATGCCGCAGGTGCTGGCCAGGCTGCGGCGCGAACTCGCCCACGTGTCGGGCGGCAGGCTGTACATGCAGGCTGTGCAGGATATCCGGGTCGGCGGCCGGCAGAGCAATGCCGCCTACCAGTACACGCTGCTCGGCGACGATGCCGACGAGGTGAACCAGTGGGGCCCGAGACTGCTTGCGGCGCTGCAGAAGAGCCGGGTGCTGGTCGATGTCAATTCCGACCAGCAGCAGGGCGGTCTGGAGACCAACGTGGTCGTCGATCGCGACACCGCCTCGCGGCTCGGCCTGACCATGTACCAGGTGGACAACACGCTCTACGACGCCTTCGGGCAGCGCTCGGTCTCGACCATCTACGACGCCGAGAACCAGTATCACGTGGTCATGGAGGTGGCGCCGCAATACTGGCAGCGTCCGTCGATCCTCAGGCAGATCTGGATCAGCACCTCGGGCGCGCAGGCGAGCGGTTCGGCCACCACCGCGCTGGCCGCAGGGTCGGTGACCGCCGGAAGCGCCACCGGGATTACCGCGGCCTCGGTGGCGTCCACGCCGCCGGTGTCGGCGTCGCTGTCGTCGAACTACGCCTCGTCGTCCAACAGCAGTGCTGCGCTGTCGAACAACGTCGTCTCGCTCGCCGCCACCACGAGTGCCACCAGCAGCACCGGTACTGCCAACGGCACCAGCACGGCGGCCAACAACGCGGTGCGAACCGCGGCGCAGGCGTCCCTCACCAGCACCGGCAACAGCAGTTCCTCATCCGGATCGGCGGTGGCGACCGCGGCGGAAACCATGATCCCGCTCTCGGCGGTGGCGCACTCGATCGCCGACCACACGCCGCTCGCGGTCAATCACCAGAGCGAGTATGTGGCGACCACGATCTCGTTCAACCTGGCACCGGGCAAGTCGCTGAGCGACGCCACCAGCGAGATCGACCAGGCGGTGCAGGGGATCCGGCTGCCGGCCGACCTTGCCGTCGGCTTTGCCGGGACCGCGCTGACCTACCAGCAATCGCTGGCCTCCGAGCCGATCCTGGTGCTGGCGGCGCTGACCGCGATCTACATCGTGCTCGGCGTGCTGTACGAGAGTTTCATGCATCCGCTGACCATCCTGTCGACGATCCCGTCGGCCGGCGTGGGCGCGGTGCTGGCGCTGATGCTGTTCGGCATTCCGTTCACCATCATTGCGCTGATCGGCATGATCCTGCTCATCGGCATCGTGAAGAAGAATGCCATCCTGATGATCGACTTCGCGCTCGCCGCCGAGCGCGAGGACGGGCTGGACAGCCGGGAGGCGATCTTCCAGGCGGCGGTGATGCGCTTCAGGCCGATCATGATGACGACGTTCGCCGCCCTGCTCGGGGCGCTCCCGCTCTGCTTCAGTTTCGGCGAGGGCAGCGAATTGCGCCAGCCGCTCGGCATTTCCATCGTCGGCGGCCTGATCGTGAGCCAGGCGCTGACGCTGTTCACCACCCCGGTGGTGTATCTGGCGCTCGACCGGCTGCGACTGCGCGGCCGGCACCCGCAGCCGGGACGGCTGCCGGCGGAATAGTTGCCTGATCAACGGGTTCCGGTTCGAGCGTCAGGGCCGGCTCGCGGCGCCGGCGCCTGTCCCGCCACGTCTGGCAGGGGACACCCCGCTCAGGCTTTAAGCCGTTACAGCGTAATAACAAACCAAACTGGTCAAGTAGTTCAGGCCTATCGTCAGCAAGTCGGTCTCGATTAAAAGACATTTCCGCGCAGTTTTCACATAAATATACCTTGAGGTGTCGGCTGCGTTCCATTACCAGTCTTTTTACGGCGAGTGCCGGACCACCCGAACATTAAATTGGAATCAACACATGGCTGGTGTAACAGTATCCGGCGGCGCCGGCGATACCATTACTTTGCCATTCGCATCGGGTCAGAATGCCGTACTGGCGCAGGCGCTGGCCGATGCAGTCACCCAGGCGGTCTCCGCCGGAACGCTGACGCCGGTGACCTACACGGGTGCCGGTCTCGCGCCGGGGATCGCCGGAACAGAGGACGAGGTCGTCATCAAGGCGAGCGGTCCGCTGTCGCTGTCGCCCGAGGCGGTCGCGGTGGTGGACACGGCGGCGAACTCGGTGCTGTTCGGCAGCGGCGCGCTCAACGAGACGGTGCTGTCGGGTTCCGGCGCGCTCACCTTCTTCACCCGCGGCGGCTCGGGCACGATCGCGACCGGCGACGGCAACAACCGCATCATCCAGAGCGGCACCAGCCCGTGGAGCATCAATACGGGCGCCGGCAACGACCAGATCTCGATCGCGGGTGGCCTGAATACGATCTCGGCCGGCACCGGCCACAACACGATCCTGCTCAACGGCGGCAACAACCTGGTCAACTCGACCGGCAGCGACACGATCACCGCCAATATCGGCAGTGACACGATCGCGGCCAGCGGCAACGGCCCGGTACGCGTCAGCGCCACCAACGCCGATATCACCTTCATCGGCGGCAATGGGGCAGCCACCGTGCTCGGCGGCGCCGGCACCGATACCATCTTCGCCACCGCGGGCGGCTACTTCCAGGGCGGCACCGCTGGCAACAACCTGATCGTCGGCGGCAACGGCCCGACCACCATCCTCGGCGGCGGCGGCGGCGACGTGCTGGATGCGACCGGCAGTGCCGGGACCAGCCTCTATGCCGCGAGCGGCAACGAGACGCTGGACGGCTCGCTCTCGTCGGGCAACGACCTGCTGCAGGCCGGCTCCGGTTCGGACCAGCTGACCGGCGGCTTCGGCCGCGACACCCTGATCGGGGGCACCGGCATGGACACCATGCAGGGCGGCTTCGGCAAGGACGTGTTCCAGTTCATCAACGGGGACGCCTCCAACGCCCTGATCGTGGACTTCTCCGACGTGAAGGGCGACAGCCTCAACCTCAAGGGCTTCGGCAGCGGCGAGGTCGGCTACGCCTTGCAGCATGTCCAGTACAGCCCGACCGGCGCGGTCGTCACCCTGTCCGACAACACCAAGATCACGCTGACCAACGTCTCCGACCTCACCAAGAGCAGCTTCTCCTGATGCGTGGGCAGCAGACTGTCTCGGCGACGGCGAGGGACTGAGGCATGGACGGTGGCATCGCCCTGGATGCTGCCGTCGACGCCGAAGCGGCTGCGTGCTTCGGCCGGGCGGACCCGGTCGAGAGCGCCGAGATCACCGGATGGTTCGTGGCGCCGGGCCACGGCCTGGTCAACGCCTTCATCGACGGCGAGAGCGCCGGCCGGGCGACGGTGTCGCCCCGGCCCGCATCCTCCGACGATGCCGCTCCGCAATGCGCCAGGGGCTTCACCTATCCGATCCCCTGGCACTTCCAGGACGGGCGCTCGCATGTGCTGTCGCTGGTGCTCGGCGACGGCACGCCGATCGAATGTCCGGCGCGTGGCGGCGTCACCCGATCGAACCTCCGCTTCCGGTTCGAGGAACCGAGTGGCGCGCGCCTGTCGCAGGGCCGCGACCTCGAGCAGGAACGCCGGCCGGAGCCGGAGCTGGAGCGTTCCGGGGAGCGCGCCGCGAACGCCGGGCTCGCCGATCCGTTTTCCGGCACCACCATCACCGGCTGGGCGGTCTGCCGGCAGTCGCCGCAGGACACGATGCGGTTGCGCGTCTTCGTCGACGGCCATGCCGCCGGCATCGCTACCTGCGATCGCCCGCATCCGGGCCTGCGCGCGCTCGGATTGCCGACAGAGACCGGCGGCTTCGCCTTCGAGATCCCGACGCGCTACCTCGACGGGCTGACCCACGCGCTGTCGATCCTGTTCGAGGATGGCAGCACCCTGTGCTTCATGGACAGCCACGGCCAGACCCGCGGCAAGCTCGACTTCACCGCCGAGCCGGTGACCTCGATCATGGGTGTCGTCGACGGCCTGCACGGCGACAGCATCAAGGGCTGGGCGGTGCGCCGGCACCACATGACCGGCGACCTGGAAGGCCATATCCAGATCCAGGTGCTGTGCAACGGCATCATCGTCAGCGAGATCACCGCCGAGCAGCAGCGAATGGATGTGGCCCGCGAGAACCGGTGCGATCCCGCGGTCGGCTTCGAGTTCAGACTGCCGGCGCAGTGCCGCCGCGGCCAGGAGTTCGAGTTCGTCTTCCGCGCCCTGCCCGAGAGCCAGGAGCTCGCCGGCAGCCCGCTGCTGGTCAAGCACCGCCCGGACGAGAATGCGGACGAATTGCGCGCGCTGATGCAGACCGTCGAGGATTTGTGCGCCAAGACCTTCAAGCTGCAGCGGCAGTTGCACGCCATGCTGCCGGTCGCGGAAGCCACCGTCGGCAACTACGACAACTGGGCACGACGCAACCTGGCCCGCCTGCGCGCCCGTGTCGCGGGCGCCACGGCACTCCCCGACGATGCGCCGCTGGTCTCGATCATCATGCCGACGCATCGCACCAATCTCGCGCACCTGACCGCCGCCATCGACTCCGTGCGCGAGCAGACCTACCGCCACTGGGAGCTCATCATCGTCGATGACGGTAGCGGACAGGCAGCGCTCGGCGCCTGCCTGCGTACCTACGCCGCGGCCGATCCGCGCATCACCTGCGTGCTCAGCAAGCGCAATCGCGGGATCAGCATGGCCAGCAACGTGGCCCTGCGCCGGGCCCGCGGCGCCTTCGTGGTGCTGTTCGACCATGACGACCTGATGGTCGACGTGGCGCTGGAGGAGCTGGTGCGCGAGGCGCTGCGCACCGGCGCGCGCATCGTCTATTCCGACGAGGACAAGATCGACGGGTTCGGGGTGCTCAGCGAGCCGAACCTGAAGCCCGACTGGAACTACCGCCTGCTGCTCGGCAACAACTATATCTGCCACCTGCTGATGATCGACCGGCTGCTGCTGCTGCGCGCAGGCCTGCTGCGCGCCGAGTATGACGGTGCGCAGGATCATGACCTGCTGCTAAGGCTCTCGGAGGCCTGCGATCCGGCGCAGATCGTGCACCTGCCGGAGATCCTGTATCACTGGCGCAAGAGCGCCTCCTCGACGGCGGAGTCCGGCAGCGCCAAGCCCTATGCGATCGAGGCCGGCCGGCGCGCCGTCGCCGACCATCTCGCGCGACGCGGCTTTGCGCACGGCACGGTCGCACCCAGCAGCAGCAGCACCAGCTACAGCGTCGACTGGGGGATCGCAGACGAGCCCGGCGTCACCATCATCGTGCCGTTCAAGGACCAGGTCGCAACCACCCGGCGCTGCCTCGAATGCCTGCTCGAGAACACCAGCTGGGCCGACTGGCGCGTCATTCTGGTCGATAACGGCTCGGTCACGCCGGAGGCGGCTGCGTTCTGTCGCGAGGCGGCGCTCGATCCGCACGTGGTCGTCCGGCATGTCCGCGAACCGTTCAACTACTCCCGCCTGAACAACCTCATGGCGCGCGAATTCCCCGCCGAGTTCTATGTGTTCCTCAACAACGACGTGTTCCTGACGCAGCCGGACTGGCTGCGCGTGATGGTCGGCGAGGCGATGGCCGACCCGAAGGCGGCGATCGTCGGCGCCAAGCTGATCTACCCGAACGGCACCGTGCAGCATGCCGGCGTGGTGCTGGGGGTGGGCGGCATCGCGGACCATGTCTTCCGCGGCATCCCGGCCGACCATGGCGGCTATCTCTATCGGGCCCGCTGCGCGCAGCGCTATTCGGCGGTGACCGGCGCCTGCATGCTCTGTCGCGGCGACGTGTTCCTCGATGTCGGCGGCTTCGACGAGCAGGAACTCAAGGTCGCCTTCAACGATGTCGACCTCTGCCTCAAGGTCGGAGCAGCCGGCTGGCATGTCATCTGGACCCCGGACCTGGTCGCCGAGCATCACGAGAGCCTCAGCCGTGGCGACGACATCTCGGCCGGCAAGGCGCAGCGTTTCTTCTACGAGAACCATGTCATGCTCGAGCGCTGGCACGACGTGCTGGCGGTCGACCCGTTCTACAATCCGCATTTCTCGCGCGACCACGGCATCTTTTCCAGCCTGCGGTAGAGCATCGATGGAGATGCTCGCCAAAACAAAGAGCTAGAGCTTTGTCTGTGAACCAGTGTGAACGGACAAGGCTCTAGCGGGAGCTTCCGCGCGCCAACTGAAAGGGCCACAGCCTATGGCAAAAGTCGCCTGCATGGTGATGCTGAAGAACGAGCGCACCCTGACCTCGCTGTTCATCGGCTACCACGCCGCCCTGTTCCGCCCGGAGAACATGTTCGTCTTCGATAATGGCAGCACCGATCCCGAGGTGCTGGCGGCGCTGGAGCGCCTCGAGGCGCAGGGCGGCCATGTCGAGCGCCGCTTCACCAGCGCCGGCGACTTCCGGCGCAAGGGCACGGTGCTCGGCGACCTGATCAAGCAGCTCGACCACGAGAGCGACTATGATTTCTACGTCCCGCTCGACTGCGACGAGTTCGTGGTGCTGCGCACCGGGGACGGCTTCACCGCCGAGCCGGACCGCATCCACGCCTATCTGGACGCACAGCGCGGTGCACGCGACATCCTGCACGTCACGCTCAACCTGTCCAACCTGCTCGGCACGCCGGACGGCTTCCGCCCGGCGCTGTACTCGAAGACGATCTACCCGCGCGACAGCTTCCTGCACATGGACCACGGCTATCATACCGGCGTCGTGCATGACGGCAGTTCGCCATATCGCGACTGCGACCTGGTCTATGCGCATTTCCACTACCGCCCGTACGAGGAGGTGGTCGAATTCGCGCGTCAGAAGCTGCGCATGGAGCTGACCGACGCGCAGATCAACGACCACGCGTTCCTGCAGGAATTCCGCGGCATGGGGCGCCACATGGTGCCCTACATCATCGGCGGCGCCGAGGCCTATTACCGCCAGTTCCGCAACGCCTCGCGGACGGTCGACTTTCCCGAACTCGAGCAGCATTTCGAGATCCTCGGGCTGGGCTCGCCGTTTCGCAGCTTCCGGCTGCCGGCGCCCTCGGTGGCGCCGGTGGTGATCGCGCCGGCGCCTCCGCTGCTGGTCGTGGACGAGGCCAGTATCGGCCGCGTGCGCGGCTGGGCGATGGATGCCGCGGCGCCCGAGCAGCCGTTGTTCCTGCGCTTCCTGGTGGACGGCACGCCGGTCTGGGAAGGACCGTGCGATCAGCCCCGCAAGGACGTGCGCGACGGTGGCCATCCGAGCGAGCGCGTCGGCTTCAGCTTCGCCATCCCCGCGGCGGCGCTCGGCCAGGGCAGCGATGGCGGCCACCGGCTCACGATCCAGGATCGCCGCGGTGCGCCGGTGCGCATGTCGTTCGAGCGCTGCGCGCAGTTCGAGATCGCGCTGCGCGACGCACCGAAGCCGGTCGTCGTGCTGCCGCCGATCGAGAGCCATATCGACGTCTTCCGCAACGGCCGCATCCAGGGCTGGGTGTTGCGCAATGCGGGCACGCCGGAGGGAGGCCGCCGATCCGGCGGATGCACCGTGGCCCTGGTGCACGAGGACCGCGTCGTGGCGCAGGTGAAGGCCGATCTGGTGCGACGCGATGTCGCGCGCGCCATGCTGGGCGAGGCGGAGTGCGGCTTCGTGATCGAGGTGCCGGGCTCGCTGCTGGCGCTGAACCGCAAGACCGTGCTGCGGCTGTTCCTGATGCCGGAATGGCTGGAGCTGAGCGGCAGTCCGTGTGTCGCAGCACCGAGCTTCGCCAACGCCGCCCAGGCCAGGGCTTAGGCGTGCCAGGGCTTGGACGGCACAAGGCTTGGGCGTAGCGGGGCTCGGGCGTAGCAGGGCTGGGGCATGACAGACACGCAGCAGGCTGCCATCGGCATCGGCATCATCACCTACAACCGGCTGGACAAGCTGAAGCGGGCGATGGAGGCGGTGCGGCGGCACACCTCGATGCCGTTCAGCCTGGTGGTCGCGGATGACGGATCGAGCGACGGCACCGCTTCATTCCTGGAAGCCGATGGCGTGGCGCGCATCACCGGCCGCAACATGGGCGTGTCGTGGAACAAGAACCGGCTGCTCTGGTTCATGACCAACACGCTCGCCTGCGACGGCGTGCTGTTGCTGGAGGATGACTGCCATCCGCAGGCGGATGGCTGGCAGCGGGACTGGATGGAGGCGGTGCGGCGGCATGGCCACATCAACCTGGCGGGCGGCTGGTTCGAGCAGCATTTCCGGTCCGGCAGCGGCCGCCCGGACGATCCGGTCGAGTGCCGCATGATCTCCGGCCAGTGTGTCGGCTACAGCCGGCGCGCGATCCAGCGCGTCGGCTATTTCGACACCCGCTATCGTGGCTACGGGCTGGGCCATGTCGAGCATTCCTGGCGCATGGTGTGCGCGGGCTTCGGCGGCCGGACCGACCCGGCCGACGCCGACACGCCGACCTATTTCCTGCTGCGCAGCGCGATCGGTGTGGATGGCGAGGTCAGCTCGCGCGACGATGGCTCGGTTGCGCGCAACCACGCGCTGTTCCATCGCATACGCCATGACGGCATGCATCGTTGGGCGTGGCGGACCGATGACGAGATGCGGCAGTTCCTGGCCGAGATGGATGCCGCCGAGGCGACGCTGCCCGAGATCAGCCCGTTCGACGCGGCACAAGTCACGCGGCACGGAGATCGGCATCGGCCGCACCGGGACGCCGCGTCGCTCCAAGACGGGGCGGGTCAAGACGGGTCGCTCCGGGCGACGCCAGCGCACCTGGTGGTGGACGAGGCGACCACGGCGCGGGTGCGCGGCTGGGCGATGGATCTGGAGCATCCGGCGGTGCCGCTGTTCCTGCGCTTCCTGGTCGACGGCGTCACCGTCTGGCAGGGCCCGTGCGGCCAGCCGCGGCCGGATGTGCAGAGGCTGGGACATCCGAGCCAGGCGGTGGGCTTCGACTTCGCCCTGCCGGCCAGCATCGCCGTCAAGGGACAGCGCGTGCTGACCATACGCAACGCTGCCGGCGCGTTGCAGCGCATGCTGGTGGACGCGCGGGCCTGCAGCGAGACCGTCCTGAGCCTGCCGGCGCCGCCTGGCCTGCCGCAGGCGTTCGGGCCGCCGCACGGGGCCGCGACCGGTGCGTGACCCCGGATTGCTGCGCTGGAGCCGCCGCCTGCTGCTCGGCACCGGAGGCTGGCTGGCGGCCTGCTCGACGGTCGCCGGGCGCATCGCGGCCCGGGCCGACACGCCCGCCGCGACCCCGATTTCGACACCAGGGGAGACTCCGCTGCCGGCGGCCCTGTCGATCGCCCCGCCCGGCGAGCGTCGGGTCGGCATCGGCTATGCCCTGTGGCATCAGGACGACCAGTGGCAGCGCGGCACGCACAAGAGCTGGGGCACGCCCGTCGAGGGTTACTATCGCTCGGACGATCCGGCGGTGCTGACCCGCCATGCCGGCGTGCTGTCGGGCGCAGGGGTCGATTTCATCGTCGTCGACTGGTCCAACGATCTCGCCATGGATGTCCGGCGCGCGGGCGGCCCGGCGACGCAGCGCTTCATCGAGCAGGCGACGGTCAGGCTGTTCGACACCTGGCGAACGCTGCCCCACGCGCCGCGCGTGGTGCTGATGATCGGCAATCCCGGCGCGCCGGCCGCGGTGCATGACGGCTCGCTCGCGGCCAAGGCGGACGAGGTGCATGCGCTGTTCGCGGCCGATCCGGCGCGCCGGGGCCTGCTGCTCGGCTATCTCGGCAGGCCGCTGCTGCTGGTCTATGTCAACACGCCGACGCCCTGGGGTCATTCCCTGCCGCCCTGGCAGGATGACCGATTCACGGTGCGCTTCGTGACCGGGTTCGTGACCCAGCAGCAGAGCCTGATCGCGGCGCCCGACGTGAGCCGCTACGGCTACTGGTCATGGGAGGATCGCGGCGATCCGACCTACTCGGTCTATGCGGGGCATCCGGAATGCATGACGGTGGTCGCATCGTGGCGCGGCACCGGCAGCCGCGGCCGCGACGGCGGCCGAACCTATCTCGGGCAGTGGAGCGACGCGCGCCGGATCGGCCCGCGCTTCGTGCTGGCGGGCACCTTCAACGAGTGGTGGGTCAGCGAACAGATCGACCCGCTGCACAGCAAGGATGTCGAGCCGTCACGCGAACTCGGCGCCGGCACCCTCAACATCCTTCGCCGGCAATCCGCGCTGTTCAAGCAGGGCGCATAGTCGGTCGTCGCTGGCTCAAGCCTGGCCGGTCACGCCTCCGCGGCCTCGAACATCGCGACGATGCGCGGCGCGAGGAAGATCCGGTTGCGGTCGTGGCGCTGGTACTGGGCCAGGATGTCGTGGCGCACCAGCGTCTGCACCGCCGTGTTGGCGGTCTGGAACGAAACACCGAGCATCTTCTGCGCCTGGCCGACGGTCACCACCGGCTGGTCGAGCACGAGTTCCGCGAGACGGTGCGCCTGGCTGTCCGAGCGAACCTGGGCGAGCCTGGTGTGCCAGGCGCGTGCCGTCTGCGTCATGTGGCCGATGCGACGCTCCGCCGCGGCACAGCTTTCCACCACCGCCTGCAGGAAGAAGGTGAGCCAGGCGTCCCAGTCGCCGCCGAGCAAAGCCGAGGACAGGCTTTCGCGAAAGCGCACGCGGTTGGCCAGGAAGATGTCCGAGAGGAACAGCGGCGGATAGCCGGCATTCAGGCTGATCACCGAAGGCAGCAGGAACGTAATGAACTCGTTGCCGTCGTCGAACGGCGCGATCGCCTCGATCTGCGCGCAGGCCAGCGCCGCGCGGACCAGCATCGGCAAGGTGCCTGTGCCGACCAGGAAACTTTCCAGATCCTGCAGCGCGTTGCCGATTTCCTGCGGCGGCGGCGGCACGACGCGCCACGGCCCGAGCCGGTAGCCGCCCAGCGTGATCGGCCTGCTGCGCAGCATGCCGGCATGCGCGGTGATGCGCTCGTTCAGTCGCCGGTGCATGCTGCACAGGGTCTCGATGGTGGGCTCGTGCTGCGTGCGGAGGTTCCCGTCATGCTGCTCGAGCAGGTTGAAGTAGTAGCCGACATGGTTCTCGGCCTGGCGCAGGTCGCGGGCGGGCGACGGGCTCGCATCGGCCTCGCGCGCCAGCAGCATCGCCAGCGTGGCGCTGGTGCCGATCAGCTGGCTCGCCGCGATCGCGTCGCGGCGGGCGTGCAGCTGGTGCAGCCGAAGCGGCGAGGGCAACGTATCGGCCTTGGCCTTCAACTGACCCAGCGCCCAGGCCGCCTGTTCGAGTTCCGGCAGCCATCCGCCGGGCGGCAGGGTGCGCGGCAGCGGTCCGGGCAACAAGGTGACCATGTTGTCCGAGACGCCCGCCGTCCTGACGAAGCGGCGGTCGTCGAGCTTGCGCTCGTCGAAGCCTGCATCGGTGCGCCTGGCGGTGTCGGGTGCTGCCTTATCGGGCAGGCGGCGCTCGGGCGAAAGATCGTCCCGCCGCCGGTCATCGAGCCGCATGGGGTTGGTCTGTGCAGGTCTTTGCTGCAGTGGCATCACGGTCATCCCGTTCTGTGGCCAGCCGCTGATGATGTCGTCGTCAAGACACTAATACGGTATTCTACAAAGTTGAACGTGATCCGACCTGCATCGCCGGATCAGGCTCGCCAATCGGCGGCGATATACTTTCGTTAATTGCAGGGCGGCCACGGATTACTGTGACTAACGGCCATGTCTTCGCAGGCCTGAACGCGAAATCCTGAATATCGCCAGCGCGGCCCGCTTGATACCTGCCGACAGCTTAGCCGCGAGAGACTGTAACTTTTTCGTGAGTCCAGACACGAAACGTTCTCGTTGGGAGAGTGGGGTGGGAGAGCAGGGGGCTGGGCGTCGGCAAGGGCAGGCTTACTTGACATCCTTCGCTGACGCCGCACCATCCGGCCCATGAGACGCATACCCTCCTGGCCGGCCGCCGCGGTCGTGGCCTGCCTCGCGGTTGCGCCCGCCATGACGCTCCCCGCCGCCCTGGCGCCAGCACGGGCGGCGTCGGTCCCGGCAGCACCGCCCGGTGGTGCCGTGCCGCCGATCCGGCTTGACTATGCGCTATACGGGCACGGCTTCCACGTCATGGATGTCACGGTCGACCTGCTGCTCACGCCGGACGCTTACAGCTTGCGCTTGAACGACCACACGGTCGGGCTGCTCGGCTTCATGCTGCGCGCCAACGTCACCAGCACGGCGCAGGGCCGGTTCGTCGGCGACGGCGTGCGGCCGGTGCGCTTCACCAGCATCGGCTATTCGCGTGGCGCGCAGCGGCAGACGCAGCTCGACTATGTCGACGGCAATCCCTCGGTGACGGTGCTGGCGCCGCCGGAGACACGGCGTGACCCGGTGCCGATCGCCCAGGCCCGAGGCAGCGTCGACACCCTCAGCGCGATCGCCGACCTGATGCGCAGGGTCGAGCGCAGCGGACGCTGCGACGGCAACGCCTTGGTGTTCGACGGCCTGCGGCTGACCCGGGCGCGTTCGCAGACCACCGGCCAGCAGACCGTGCCGCAGGATCATGGCGCGGCCTATGGCGGCACCGCGCTGCGCTGCGATTTCGTCAGCCAGCAGGTCGCGGGCTTCCTGCACAACGACGACGAGGCACAGCTGCACCGGCCGCAGCACGGCACCGCCTGGATCAACCGGGTGGTGGCGGGCGCGCCACCGCTGCCGGTGCGCATCATGTTCGAGCATCCCAAGCTCGGCCTGGCGACGATGGTGCTGACCCGCGTCGAGGCGGGGCCGCCCAGCCCGCCGTCACCGGGCGGCTAGAAGAGCCCGGGCGTGCCCCGGCGCAGCCGCGGTGCAGGCATGGGCCACCCCTCCAAAACGAGCAGTATACCGTAACGCATTGTGAAAGACGGCAAGCAGCCGGTGTTTGACACTCGCGCCCGGGGCCGGCTACCCGCAACGGGCCATGCACGCCACCGCCATCCTGCTCGCCGCCGGCCTCGGAACCCGGATGCAGTCCGCGCGTCCGAAGGCGGCGCACGCGTTGGCCGGTCGCCCGATGCTGCGGCATCTGATCGAGAGCTGTAGCGCCGTGTTCGACCGCATCGTGGTCGTGGTGGGGCCGGGGATGCAGGAGCTCGAGGCGATCGCGGCGCCGCATGCGGTGGTGGTGCAGCACGAGCGGCTCGGCACCGCGCACGCGGCGTTGCAGGCCGAGCCGCTGTTCGGCGACGGCGATGTCGCAGTGCTCTATGCCGACAACCCGCTGGTCACGCCGGCCACGCTGCAGCGCCTGCTCGAGGCGCGGCGCGCGGGTGGTACGCGCCTCGCGCTGCTGGCGATGCGGCCGGCCGATCCGGGGCGCTACGGCCGCGTGGTGCAGCAAGACGGGCAGGTCGAGCGCATCGTCGAGTGGGCCGACGCCGGGCAAGCCGAGCGCGCGATCGGGCTGTGCAATGCGGGTGTGCTGTGCGCCGCCGCCGCCGACTTCGCCGGCTGGCTGCGGGCGGTGCGTGCCGACAACGCGCGCGGCGAGTACTACCTGACCGATGTCGTGGCGCTGGCGGCGGCGGGCCGTGGCGGCCGCACCGGCGTGCGTGCCGTCGAGGCGCCGGAGGCCGAGCTGCGCGGCATCAACAGCCGGGCCGAGCTCGCCGAGGCGGAGGCCGCCATCCAGCACCGCCTGCGCCAGGCCGCGATGGCGGCGGGCGCCACGCTTGTGGCACCCGACACCGTGTTCCTCAGCGCCGACACGGTGCTGGCACCGGACGTCGTGGTGCATCCGCACGTGGTGTTCGGCCCCGGTGTCTCGGTCGGCGCCGGCAGCGAGATACGCGCCTTCAGCCACCTGGAGGGCTGCACGGTGGGCGAGGGCGCGCAGATCGGGCCGTACGCCCGGCTGCGCCCCGGCACGCGCGTTGGCGATGCGGCGCATGTCGGCAATTTCGTCGAGCTGAAGGCGGCCGATCTTGGCATCGGTGCGAAGGCGAACCATCTTAGCTATATCGGGGATGCCAGCATCGGGCCCGGCAGCAATATCGGGGCCGGCACCATCACCTGCAACTATGACGGCGTGTCCAAGCATCGCACCGAGATCGGCGCAGGCGCCTTTGTCGGCTCGAACGCGATCCTGGTGGCGCCGGTGCGCATCGGCGACGGCGCGCTGGTTGCCGCCGGCAGCGTCATCACCAGCGACGTCGAGGCCGATGCGCTCGCCCTCGGGCGGTCGCGCCAGGTCAACAAGCCGGGCCAGGCGGCGATGTTTCGCGAGAAGCTCGCGCGCGACAAGAAGAATAGGGAAACTCGCTGATGTGCGGCATCGTCGGCGTCATCGGGACGAATGTCGCGGCCCCCATCCTCTACGAGGCGCTGCGCCGGCTGGAATATCGCGGCTACGACTCGGCGGGCATCGCGACGCTGGTGAACGGCCATATCGAGCGCCGCCGCGCCGAGGGCAAGCTGGTGAACCTGGGTGCCGCCCTGGAGCGCGCGCCGCTGTCGGGCACCACCGGTATCGGCCACACGC
The DNA here is from genome assembly GCF_965277665.1 of Lichenicoccus sp. Classification (GTDB taxonomy): domain Bacteria; phylum Pseudomonadota; class Alphaproteobacteria; order Acetobacterales; family Acetobacteraceae; genus Lichenicoccus. Next base: position 1,625,496 of record NZ_OZ255835.1, on the reverse strand, counting down.
GCTGGGCGACGCACGGCGCGCCGACCGAGGGCAATGCGCATCCGCACGGCACCGCGCTGGTCTCCATCGTGCATAACGGCATCATCGAGAACCACGCCGAGCTGCGCGCCGAGCTCGAGGCCGAGGGGCAGGTGTTCACCACCGAGACCGACACCGAGACGGTGGCGCAGCTGGTCGATCGCAACCTGCGCGCCGGCATGGCGCCGCGCGAGGCGGCGCACGCAGCCCTCGGGCGGCTGCACGGCGCCTATGCGATCGCGATGATCTTCGCCGGGCACGCCGAGCTGATGATCGGCGCGCGGCATGGCGCGCCGCTGGTGGTGGGCTTCGGCGAGGACGAGATGTTCCTCGGCTCCGACAGCCTGGCGCTGTCGCCGCTGACCCGGCGCATCGCCTATCTGCGCGACGGCGACTGGGTGGTGGTGAGCCGCACCGGCGCCGAGATGTTCGATCCCGAGGGGTGCGCGGTGCCGTTCGAGATACGCCGGACCGCGCTCGCCGGCGGCTCGATCGGCAAGGACGGCTACCGGCACTACATGGACAAGGAGCTGCACGAGCATCCGCTGGTGATCGGGCAGACGCTGCGCCGGATGATCGACCCTGCGACCCGCCGCGTGGTGATGCCGCCGCTGCCGTTCGACCTCGCGACCATTCCGCGCGCGACCATCACCGCCTGCGGCTCGGCGTTCTATGCCGGGTTGCTCGGGCGGCACTGGCTGGAAAGCGAGGCGCGGCTGCCAGTCGATGCGGACGTCGCCAGCGAACTGCGCTACCGCGACGCGCCGCTGGCCCCGGGCGGGCTGGCGCTGCTGATCAGCCAGTCCGGCGAGACCGCGGACACGCTGGCGGCGCTGCGTGCGCTGCGGGCCGGTGGCCAGCACATCCTGTCGGTGCTCAACGTGCCGGAGAGCAGCATGGCGCGCGACAGCGACATGGTGCTGGAGACGGTGGCCGGCCCGGAGATCTGCGTCGCCAGCACCAAGGCGTTCACCGCGCAGCTGTCGGTGCTGGCGTGCCTGGCGATCGCCACCGGACGCGCCCGTGGCAGCCTCACCGCCGAGCGCGAACTCGAGCTGGTGCAGGCGCTGCTCGACCTGCCGGGCAAGGCGGCCGAGCTGTTCGACCTGCGGGCCGACATCCAGCGCGCCGCCGCGATCGTCGCCGAGGCGCGCGACGTGCTGTATCTCGGGCGCGGCGCCTACTTCCCGGTGGCGCTCGAAGGTGCCCTGAAGCTCAAGGAGATCTCCTACATCCACGCCGAGGCCTATGCCGCCGGCGAGATGAAGCACGGCCCGATCGCACTCATCGACCGCACGGTGCCGGTGGTGGCGATCGCGCCGTCCGGGCGGCTGTTCGGCAAGACCGCGTCCAACCTGCAGGAGGCGCGGGCGCGTGGCGGCAGGCTGCTGGCATTCACCGATGCCGAGGGGGCGGCCGGGCTGCGCGGCATCGTCGAGGCGATGGTGGTGCTGCCGGAGGCGGACGCCTTCACCGCGCCGATCCTGCACAGCATCGCGGTGCAGATGCTGGCCTACGAGGTGGCGCTGCTCAAGGGCACCGACGTCGACCAGCCGCGCAACCTCGCGAAATCGGTGACGGTGGAATAGTGCCCGGCGGCATGCCGCCTGCCTTGCATCCAGTCGGTACGCCGTCGTCCCTGGTCATAGATCGGCTGGCCTGGCGCGACGGTGGCTTCACGCCGGGGACGCGCTGCATCCCCGAGGAGATGCCGGTGGCATTCTCCTACAACCGGCTGTCGCACGCGGTGATGATGGCGACGCCCGCCGACCTCGAGGATTTCGCCCGCGGCTTCTCGCTCAACGAGCGCATCGTGTCGGATCTCGCCGAGATCGAGGAGATCGAGCGCGTTGACCTGCCGGCGGGCGTCGGCATCGAGATGCGCCTGTGGATCGATCCCGGCCGCATGGCGGGGCTGGAGAGCAGGCGGCGGCGGATCGCCGGGCCGACCGGCTGCGGGCTGTGCGGCATCGAGAGCCTGAAGGAGGCGATCGCCGTGCCGGGTGATCCGGTGCCGGCCGGCCACGCGGTCGAGGCCGCCGAGATCATGGCGGCGATGGCGGCGATGCGGCCGGCCCAGGCGTTGAACCGCGAGACCCGGGCGGTGCATGCGGCGGGGTTCTTCCGGCCGGGGTCCGGCCTGCTCGCGCTGCGCGAGGATGTCGGCCGGCACAATGCGCTCGACAAGCTGGCGGGCGCCTTGAGCGTTGCCGGACAGGACGCGGCGGACGGCATCCTGGTGATGAGCAGCCGCATCTCGGTCGAGCTGGTGCAGAAGGCGCAGCGCATGGGGGCGACCATCCTGGCCGCCGTCTCGGCGCCGACCGCACTCGCGATCCGGACCGCGCAGGCGGCCGGGCTGACCCTGATCGCCGTCGGACGCGAGGACGGCTTCGAGCTGTGCACGCATCCGCAACGGATCCTCGGATCCGGCGGCACTTGAGCATGGTGCCCCGGGTGCCGGTGCCCCAGGTTCTGGTCCGGGGCGCCGGCGTGGCCGGGCTGGTCACCTCGGTCACCCTGGCCGAGCGCGGCGCCGATGTGACCTTGGCCGAGCAGGGGCCGCGCATCGGGTCGGGTGCGTCGTGGCAGGCCGGCGGCATGCTCGCACCCTGGTGCGAGGCCGAGACGGCGCCGGTGGAGATCATGCTGCATGGCGAGGCTGCGATCGACTGGTGGCTGGCGCACGTGCCGGACGCGGTGCGCGCCGGCAGCCTGGTACTGGCGCCGGCACGCGACCAGGGCGAACTGCTGCGGTTCGCGCGTCGCACCGACGGGCACGAGTGGCTCGATGCGGAGGCGATCGCAGCACTCGAGCCGGCGCTCATCGGGCGGTTCGGCCGTGCGCTGCTGTATCCGCGCGAGGCGCATCTCGACCCGCGCGCAGCACTCGCGGCCCTGGCGGCAAGGCTGCAGGCCACGGGCGGCAGCCTGCAGCTCGATGCCGGTGACTATGACCGGGCCGCGTTCACCCACGTCGTCGACTGCCGCGGCTTTGCGGCCCGGGCGACGGTCGCCGCCCTGCGCGGCGTGCGCGGCGAGATGCTGCTGCTGCGCTGCCCGGATTTTGCCCTGCGGCGGCCGGTGCGGCTGCTGCACCCGCGGCATCCGGTCTATCTGGTGCCGCGCGCGGACCATGTCTTCATGCTCGGGGCCACCATGGTGGAGAGCGAGCAGCAGGGCGGCATCACCGCGCGTGCGGCGATGGAACTGCTCGGCGCCGCCTATACGTTGCATCCGGCGCTGGCCGAGGCGGAGATCATCGAGACCGGCGCCGGGCTGCGGCCGTCCTATCCGGACAACATGCCACGCGTGCGCGTGCAGGAGGACGGCACCATCAGCGTCAACGGCATGCACCGGCACGGCTACCTGCTGGCGCCGGTGCTCGCCGCCGAGGTGGCCGGGATCCTTGGCTTGCAGGCATCCCTGGGACTGCATACTTGAGAGGCATATGCAGAGCCTGGAGACCGTGCATGCGCATCTTGGTCAACGGCGCGCCGCACGAGGTCGCGTCCACCACCCTGGAGACTGTCCTGGTCGAGCTCGGCTACACCCAGCCGCGGCTCGCGACCGCGTTGAACGGCGACTTCGTGCCGGCTGTGCGCCGGGCGACCCAGGCCCTGAATGACGGCATGCGGCTCGAGATCGTCTCGCCGATGCAGGGAGGCTGAACGGTGCGGCTCTATGGCGCCGCGTTCGCCTCGCGGCTGCTGCTCGGCACCGCGCAGTATCCGTCGCCCGACATCCTCGCCGAGTGCGTGCGGGCGGCCCAGCCGGCGCTGGTCACCGTCTCGCTGCGTCGCGAGGGCGCCGGGCCGGGTGCGAGCCGGGGCGCCGGCGAGGCGTTCTGGTCGCTGATCCGCGACCTCGGCGTGCCGGTGCTGCCGAACACCGCGGGCTGCCACACCGCGCGCGAGGCGGTCACCACGGCGCAGATGGCGCGCGAGGTGTTCGCCACCGACTGGATCAAGCTCGAGGTGATCGGCGACAGCGACACGCTGCAGCCGGACGTGTTCGGGCTGGTCGAGGCGGCCCGCATCCTGTCCGGGGACGGCTTCAAGGTGCTGCCGTACACCACGGAGGACCTTGTCGTGGCTGAGCGCCTGCTCGGGGCCGGATGCGAGGTGCTGATGCCCTGGGGCGCGCCGATCGGTTCGGGCAAGGGGCTCAACAACCTGTTCGGCCTGCGCGCCTTGCGCGCCCATTTTCCCGAGGTGCCGCTGGTGGTGGATGCCGGGATCGGGCTGCCCTCGCACGCGGCGGCGGCGATGGAGCTCGGCTACGACGCCATCCTGCTCAACACCGCGGTCGCCAGGGCGGGCGATCCGCCGGCGATGGCGCACGCCTTTGCGCAGGCGATCGAGGCCGGCCGCGCCGCCTTCCTGTCCGACCCGATGGCAAGCCGCGACATGGCGTCGCCCTCTACGCCGGTGTTCGGCCGGCCCCTGCTTGCATGAGCGGGCCTTGCACGAGCGTGCTGGCTTGAGCCTGCCGTCGCGCGCCTACCCGGTGGTGGACAGCGCCGCCTGGGTGCAGCGCCTGGTCGAGCACGGCGCGCGGCTGATCCAGCTCCGGGTCAAGTCGTCCGACACCGCCCATCTGCGGCAGCAGATACGCGCTTCCCGGCTGGCCTGCGTCGCCGCCGGCGCCACGCTGGTGGTCAACGACCATTGGCAACTGGCGATCGAGCAGGGGGTCGGCTGCATCCATCTCGGACAGGAGGATCTGGACGAGGCGGACCGCGAGGCGATCCGCGGCAGCGGCGCGCGGCTCGGCATCAGCACCCATTCGGACGCCGAGCTCGAGCGCGCGCTGGTGCTGGCTCCCGACTATGTCGCCCTCGGGCCGGTCTATCCGACGACGCTGAAACTCATGCCCTGGGCGCCACAGGGGCTCGACCGGATCGGCGAATGGCGCCGGCGCATCGGCTCGCTGCCGCTGGTGGCGATCGGCGGCATCACCCTGGAACGTGCCCCGTTGTGCCTGGCCGCCGGCGCCGACTGCGTCGCGGTGGTCTCGGACATCGTGGGACACCCCGATCCGCAGGCGCGTATGTCGGCCTGGGTGCGGATCCTCGATGACGAAACTCAGGAGGCCGGCACGTGGTCGTAGGTCGGGTCCAGCCGCGAGCGGAGGAAGTCGGCACCGGTGGTGGCCCGATAGCGTGCCACCATGCCGGGCTGCGTCAGCACCGGCACCACGGCGGCGTCCGGATTGGGATCGAGAAAGAACGCGATCGAGTAGCGCTCGCTGGCGGGCTGGCTGACGCGGTGCGGCGTCGAGACATAGACATCGTTACTCCAGCGCATCAGGCAGTCGCCGATGTTGCAGACGAAGCTGCCCGCAATGTGCGGCGCGTCGAGCCACGCGCCGTCGCGCCGCTGCACCTGCAGCCCGGCAACCCCGTCGACCGCGAGGATGGTCAGGTTGCCGTAGTCGGTATGGGTTCCGGCACCCGGAGCCGACTTGTCCGCGGTGCTGGCAGGATAATGCAGCAACCGCAGCGTCGCCATCGGCAGGTCCAGGGCGCTGTCGAAGAAATGTTCGGGCAGGCCGAGATCGAGCGCCAGCCCGCGATGGATCAGCGTGCCCAGCGACAGGCAGGAATCGTAGTACGACAGCATCAGCCGTCGGAAGTCCGGCTGGTCCGGCCACGCATTGTCACCACGGAACGGCTGCGCGCGCGCGGGATGCGCCGGTGGCAGCTCGAGCCCGATATTGAACGCCTCCTTCCGGTCCGGCGCCGCGCTCATGTCGAGCCGCTCGAGACCGAGTTCCACATAGCCGCGATTGTTGCCGGTGCGGCTATGCGCGAGCCGCCGCTTCTCCTCGATCGGCAGGGCGAAGAACGTCCGCGACGCGCCGAACATCGCCTGCATGGTGGGCTCTGCGATGCCGTGCCCGGTGACGTAGAAGAACCCGACCTCGCGGCAGGCGCGCCCGAGAGAAGCGGCGACGGCCCGGCGCTTGCTCTCGTCCGGCGACCGCAGCGGCGCGATGTCGATGACCGGGAGGGTCGCCGCCTGGTCCTGCGTCATGACCCGGTGACCAGCCTGCGCTGCTTCCAGTCGAACCGCATCGTGTCGAACAGGGTCGGCACCTGGTCCCAGGGCTCCTGCGGCCGCGGCACCGTATAGGCCGACACCGCGATCTCGTTTGGCGACACCTCGAGGCGCAGGAAGCCGAAGCGGTCGTCGTAGTAGCTGTTGAGCGTGACCCCGGACTGGCCGGGCACCGCATAGGGCGTGATCAGCGGCTGGCCGTTGATCTTCGCGACCTTGTGCAGGTTGTGGTAGCCGCCTTGCCCGGCCACGAAATACGGCGTCACGCCGCCGCCATCCACGTCGGCGATGCTGAAGCGCTGGTAGTTGTGCACATGCGCGGTGAACACCATGTCCGCACTCCGCCCGGCGCTGGCGAAGGAGTTCGCGAGCAGCGTCGCCATCGGCTTGCTGCCGGAATGGTACGTGTCGAGCGAGTAGATCGGATGGTGCAGGGCCACGATCAGCGCCCGGTCCGTCGGCGCCGCCTGCAGCTCGCCCACGAACCAGGCCGCCTGGTCGGCCTCGACGACGCCGCCTTCCGGAACGTTCGTGTACAGGCCGATGATCGTCGCGAACGGCGTGTTCAGTGTCCAGTACACGTTCGGCTGGATCATTGCCGTGCGCGACGCCTCGCCGGCGTCCGGCGAATGCGTGCCCGGCGTGGCCGCGCAGAAATTGCGCACGAAGGTGGCCAGCGACGGCAGCGGGTTGGTGCGGGTGCCGTCATCGAACACGTCGCCGTCATGGTTGCCGGGAATGCCGATGATCGGCAGCGGGTAGTGCGCGTAGGGATCGTAGAACTGCGGTACGTATTGCTCGGCCTGGCCGTCGAAATAGACCACGTCGCCCAGATGGTAGAAGAACGCCGGGACGCCGTACTGTCCCGAAACGCCGGCATCATGCTCCATCCCTGCGGCCACCAGCGTCTGCGGGTTGGGGTCCAGCACGCCACCGGTGTCGCCCACGACATGGAACGCCATGCCGCCGGCCTTTCGCGCGGCAGCGACCGCCTTCGGCACGATTGCCTCGAGGTCGAGCCGGAACGGCGACGCGCCCGTAGGCGCGGGCAGCGGCTGGAACGGGCTGCCCTTGAACAGGGGCGATTGCTGCGGATGCGGCGGGGCCTGCGAGGGACGGCGCTGGCCGAAGCCGTGCCCCGGATTTGGATGACGCGCCATGGTCGACCTCCGTGCAGATGCTGGCCGTCGGCGCCGCAGGCCGCGGCATTGACAGCGCAATCAGGCGCTCCATACCCTGTCCCTAACTAGGTAGCGAACGCCCGGCGGGCGCAGCAAGCCTGAACCGGAGGAAGTCATGTCCCACACCCTGCTGCGCCGCGCAGCCGTCGCCACATCTGTGATTGCGTCCCTGGCACTCCCCGCCCTCTCGGCCGGCCCCGCCTCGGCCCAGCAGCCTGCTGTGGTCGGCTACAGCGTCTCCACCCTGGCCAACCCGTTCTTCCAGGGCATGTCCAACGGTGTCGTGACCGGCATCAAGGCGCATCCCGACCTCTCCCTGATCGACACCAGCGCCAACGGCGACGCCAACACCCAGGCGACCCAGGTGCTCGACCTGATCAACCAGCACGTTGCCGCCCTGATCCTGAACCCGATCAACGCCAACGCGATCGTGCCGGTGGTCCGCCAGGCCAACAAGCGCCACATCCCGGTCTTCACGCTCGATCGGGGGGCTGCCTGCGGCAAGTGCCAGGTCAACTTCCTCGAGACCGACAACGTGGCCCTCGGCAAGGAAGGTGCGGACTTCATCGCAGCCCAGCTCCGCGCCCGCTACGGCGCGATCAAGGGCAACGTGGTGGACCTCGAAGGCCTGCTCGGCACTACCGCCGGCGACGATCGCGAACGCGGCTTCGCCACCGAGTTCGCGACATTGTCGTCCGCCAATCCTGGGCTGAAGCTGGTGGCCAGGCAGGCCGCCGACTTCGATGCCGACAAGGGCTTCAACATCACCACCCAGCTGCTGGCCGCGCACAACGACATCGACGCGATCTTCAACGGCAACGACGACAACGCGATCGGCGCGGTGCGCGCGATCCGCCAGGCCAATCGGTTCGTGCCGATCGGCGATCCGAAGCATATCGTGGTGATCGGCATCGACGGCACCGAGCAGGGCCTCAGCGCCATACGCAAGGGCCAGATGGACGCCACCCTGTCGCAGAACCCGCTCACCATGGCGGCACAGACGGTGAACTACATCGACCAGTACCTGCATGGCGACAAGTCGAAGATCCCGGCACACCAGTTCTGGCCGCACGTGCTGCTGACCAAGGCCAACCTCGACAGCCCGGACGTCAAGCAGTACGGCCTGTGGGGCGACCAGGTCGCGGCCCAGTAGAAGCGGCCCGGTAGAATAGGCGGCGACCGGGGGCGCCCGCACCGTGGCGACGCTGCTGGAGATGCGCGGCATCAGCAAGTCGTTCCCCGGCGTGCGTGCGCTGGCCGACGTTTCGATCACGCTCAAACGCGGCGAGGTGCTCGGCATCGTCGGCGAGAACGGCGCCGGCAAGTCCACCCTGATGAAGGTGCTGGCCGGCGCCTACCGCGCCGATGCGGGCCACGTGCTGCTGGACGGCGCCGAATTCACGCCGCGTGGTCCGCGCGACGCGCTCGATGCCGGGATCGTGGTGATCCACCAGGAACTCAGCCTGGTGCCGGACCAGACGGTCGCCGAGAACATCTATCTCGGCAACCTGCCGCGCAATCCGTTCGGCGTGGTGCGGCGCGCGCTGCTGTATCGCAACAGCCGCGCGCTGCTCGCCCGCGTCGGGCTCGACGTCGCACCCGCAACACCGGTGCGCCGCCTCGGCATCGCCCAGCAGCAGCTCGTCGAGATCGCCCGCGCCCTGTCCCGCGAGGCGCGCGTGATCGTCATGGACGAGCCGACCGCGACGCTCACCATCGCCGAGCAGCGCATCCTGTATGCAACGGTCGCCGCCCTGCGCCAGGCCGGCATCGGCATCGTCTTCATCAGCCACCATCTCGAGGAGATCTTCGAGATCTGCGACCGCGTCACCGTGATGCGCGACGGCGTCACCGTGGCGACCCGGCCGGTGGGCCAATGGGACGAGGCCGGCCTGATCCAGGCCATGGTCAACCGGCCGATCTCGGCGCTGTTCCCGCAACGGGTGGCCAGCATCGGCGCCCCGATGCTCGACGTCGAGAACCTCTCCTCGACCGGCCGCTTCTCCGGCGTGTCGCTCACGGTCCGCGCCGGCGAGGTCGTGGGCGTCGGCGGCCTGATGGGGGCCGGACGCACCGAGGTGCTCAAGGCGATCTACGGCGCGCTGCCCGACACCACCGGTAGCATCCGCATCGGCGGCAACATCGTGCGCATACGCAGCCCGCGCGAGGCGATCGCCGCCGGCATCGCCTTCGTGCCCGAGGACCGCAAGGGCGAAGGCCTGGTGCTGCCGTTTCCGGTGCGCGCCAACGTGGCACTCTCCACCCTCGGCAGGCTCGCCTGGCTGCGCGTGTTCAGCGCCGCCGGCCGCACCGACCGCCTCGCCGCCAACGCCGTGGACGAGCTGCGCATACGCACCCCGGGGATCGGCACCGTGGTCTCCAGCCTCTCCGGCGGCAACCAGCAGAAGGTCGTGCTGGCGCGGGCGCTGACCACCCACCCGCGCGTGTTCCTGCTCGACGAGCCGACGCGCGGCATCGATGTCGGCGCCAAGGTCGAGGTCTATCGCCTGATCGGGGAACTCGCGGCAGCGGGCGGCGCGGTGCTGGTGGTCTCGTCCGACATGCTGGAGCTGCTCGGACTCTGCGATCGCATCCTGGTGATGCGCTCCGGCCGGCTTGCGGGAGGCATCGAGCGCGAGGCGTTTAGCCAGGAGCGGATCATGGCGCTGGCGGCTTTGGGGTGATGGTGGCCAGTGAAGCCAAGGGGCGCTGCCCCTTTGACCCCGTCAAAGGCTTGCCTTTGAAATCCATTCTAGAAGGCTGACATGTCATCTACCGAGACGAAAAACTCGAAGGCGGCGCGCTTCAGCCTTGGCGGGGTTGGCCGGGCTCTGAACGAGCTGACCATCGTGGTCGGGTTCGTGGCGATCTCGCTGTACCTCGCGATCACCACGCCGGCATTTCTCAGCACCGCCAATATCCTCTCGATCCTGCTGGCAAGCTCGCTGATCGGCATCGTCGCGGTCGGCGAGACCTTCGTCATCGTCACCAGCGGCATCGATCTTTCGGTGGGCTCCGTGGTGGCGTTCACCGGCGTGATGACCGGCCTTGCCATCCACGCGCATGTCCCGGTGCCGCTCGCCGTGCTCACCGGCATCGGTATCGGCGCCTGCTGCGGCGCGTTCATCGCCTTTGCCATCACCGTGCTCAACATGAGCCCGTTCATCGTGACGCTGGCCGTCCTGGCGATGGCGCGCGGCCTCGCCTTCATCGTCACCAGCGGCAACACGATCTTCGACTTCCCCGACAGCTTCGACAATATCGGCGGCGGCAATCTCGGGCCGGTGCCGATCGCCGCCCTCATCGCGGCGGCCGTGTTCCTGCTCGCCTGGGTGGTGCTGTCGCGTACCGTGCTGGGTGCGGAGATCTACGCCGTCGGCGGCAACCGGGAAGCAGCCCGCCTCGCCGGCATCCCGGTCAACCGCACGCTCGCCATCGTCTATATCATCAGCGGCGCGCTCGCCGGCCTCGGCGGCGTGGTGCTGGCGGGACGGCTCGACAGCGCGCAGCCGATCGCCGCCGTCGGCCTGGAGCTCAACGCGATCGCCGCCGTGGTGATCGGGGGCGCCTCCTTGTTCGGCGGCAAGGGCAGCATGCTCGGCACCCTGCTCGGCGTGCTGATCATCGGCCTGATCAATAACGGCCTGACGCTCAAGAACGTGCAGCCGTTCTGGGTGCAGTTCATCCAGGGCGCGGTGATCTTCGGCGCCGTGCTGATCGACAGCCTCAACCAGAAGCGCCGCGGCCGGGTCTGACCGGCGCGGCCCCTCTTATTGGGTCGACGCCGGCGGCTTGCCGCCCGCAAGCTGCTTCGCGATGAACGCCCCCGGCGTCAGGCCCGCCGCCGCCGCTGCCTGGTTGATCTGCGCCACCGCATCGGGCGGCAGTGGGGCGTTGACCAGCACCTTGGACACGTCGGGCGGCACCAGGCGGGCGAACTGTCGGCCGGCCTGGTTCGAGAACGCGATCAGGGTGGCGCGCTTCTCCGCCCGCGTGAGGTCGGCGCGCGTGGCGACCACCGGGCAGTAGGCGGCGTTCAGCGCGGTCACCACGTCCGAAGCGGCCGCATCGGGGTTGTCGCGTCGCACCCGCGCGATCACGCCGGTGATGCCGTTCTGCAGGTTGCTGCGATCGGCGGTCGCCAGCATGCTGACGTCGGCTTCGGTGGCGAGCGCGCCGGGGATGGTGCCTTCGCCGATCTTCGGGCAGCCGAAGCTGCGGGCCGCGATGCTGCCGCCGAGCCCGACAGGGGCCGTGGCACGCAGGTCGCGCACGAAGCTCGATGTCGCGTTCGCGGGGGCGCCGTTGTGCCAGGCGGTGCGGATGTAGTTGGCGAGGTCGGCGAGCTCCTGGTCGCCCAGCGCGCCGCCGAAGCGCGGCATCGCGCCGTAGTTGCCCTGGCCCTCGAGCCCGGCCAGCACCGGGGTGATCGCATTGCCCGGATCGTCGCTGCGTATTGCGTCGTTGCCGGCGAGGTTCGGGATCGAGCCCTTGACCCCCAGGCCGCTCTCCTGGTGGCACTGCGCGCAGTTGGCGACATAGACCGCATGGCCGCGCGCGACTGACGGCCCGCGCTCCGCCTTGGCCAGCGCCGGGGCCGGACGGCCCGGGCGCGCCGGCGTGTTCTTGAGGTAGAAGACGATCGCGCGCACGTCGTCGCCGGTCAGGTGCGCCATGCTCTCATGCACGACGTCGCTCATCGGGCCGAACACCACGCCCCGGTGGGTGCTGCCGGTCTGCAGGAACTCTACCAGCTCGTCCTCGCTCCAGGCGCCGATGCCCCAGCGCGCATCGGACGAGATGTTCGGCGCCCAGAAGCTGTCGATGCGCGCACCGGCCAGGCTGCTTGCGTCGATGATGCCGCCCATGACGTTGCGCGGCGAGTGGCACTCGCCGCAATGGCCGGGACCCTCGACGAGGTAGGCGCCGCGGTTCCACTCGGCGGATTTCGACGCGTCGGGCTTGAAGTAGGCGGCGCGGAAGAACAGCGTGCGCCAGGCGAGCAGGCTCTCGCGTATGCTGAAGGGGAAGTTCAGCGAGACGTCGAGCCGCGGTGCATAGACCGGCTGCAGCGACATCAGGTAGGCGTGCACCGCATCCACGTCGCCACGCGGCATCCTGGTGTACGAGGTGAAGGTCATCGTCGGATAGACATACTCGCCGTGCTCGCCGAGACCCCGGTGCAGCACGTCCCAGAACTGCTCCTCGGTCCAGGCGCCGATGCCGGTCTGCTTGTCCGGCGTGATGTTCGGCGTCGCCATCCGGCCGAACGGCGTGTTCAGGATCAGGCCGCCCGCATAGGGCCGGCCGCCGATGGCGCTGTGGCACGGCATGCAGTCGGCCGCCTGCACAAGATAGGCACCCTTCCGGATCAGCGCCGCCGCCTGCGGATCCGACGGCATCGGCCTGGTCAGGATCGGGCCGTAGGTCGAGGACCCGGCGTTTGCCCCCTGGGGCGCGGCGGCTGCCACCTGCGGCGGCCCCGCCTGGGCCGATGCGGCCTGCGGTGGCGCGGGCGGATTGGCCGGCGGGCGCGTGTCGGGCCCGTGGCCGGGCGGCAGCGGCGGCGGGGCGTTCGCGGCGGCGGGGCCTGCGGCCGCATTGCCGTGCGCGCTTTGGTCCGGCTTGGCCACGGTGGCAGGCGCCGCCTGTGCCGGATCGGGCGTCAGAGTGTCGCCCTGGGTGGCATGCTGCGCCCGCGCCGCCTGCCACGGCAGCATGGCAAGCGTCGAGACGCCGCTGAAGAGGACGGTCAGCGCGCCCGGCAGCAGCAGCAGAGCGGACGCCGCGCGCCTGGCTCGCGTCAGCATGCTGGGCAGCTTTGCAGGCATCCGGAACTCCAAACCGACCCGGGCACGGCCTTTCGGACGCCCCGGTTAACGGATCAAGCTGCCACGAAACCCGGCCGGCCGCCATCCCGGGCCGCCGGGAGTGGCAGATCCGCTGCCGATCCGGGCCGCCGCTATGCTAGATCTTGAACATGCCGTGAAAACAGTGCGCTGGACGGAGATCGTGCATGGTGGTGACGGGTCTGGCGGCGATCCTGCTGGCGATCGCGGTGCTGCTGGTGATCGTGAGTGCGGTGCAGCCGCTAGCGGCCCGGCTGCACCTCCCCGAGACCGTGCTGCTGGCGCTGGTCGGCATCCTGATCGGGGGCGCCGCCGACCTGCTGCTGCGCACGAGCCTCACCAACGTCTTCGACGGTGCCGCGCGCACGGTGCTGAACTTCCCGGTCAACAGCCAGGCCTTCCTGCTGATCTTCCTGCCGATCCTGGTGTTCCAGGGCGCGCTGGCGATCGACGTGCGCCGGCTGTCGCACGAGATCGGCACCGTGCTGCTGCTCGCCGTGCTCGCCGTGGTGGTCAGCACCGCCACCATCGGGCTCGCCTTGTTCCCGTTCGCTGGCATGCCGCTTGCGGTCTGCCTGCTGCTCGGCGCCATCGTGGCCACCACCGATCCCTCCGCGGTGGTCGGCATCTTCCGCAGCATCGGCGCCGCGACGAGGCTGACCCGGCTGGTCGAGGGCGAGGCGCTGCTCAACGATGCCGCCGCGATCTCGATCTTCTCGATCCTGCTGGGTGCCATCACCGCCCACCACCCGGTGCATGCGGGAGCGGCCTGCTACGAATTCGCGTGCGCCTTCATCGGCGGGATGGGGGTCGGCGCGCTGCTCGGCCGGCTTACTTTGTTGATGATCTCGGCCCTTGGCGGCACGCCGGCGGGCGAGGTGACGCTGACCATCGCGCTGCCGTACATCGCCTACATCCTGTGCGACGACGCGCTCGGGCTGTCCGGCGTTGTCGCCACCGCGGCGGCCGGGCTCACCTTCTCGCTCTACGGCCCCTCGACGCTGCGGCCCTCGACCTGGCGGTTCCTCGGCGAATTGTGGGAACAGCTGGTGTTCTGGGCCGGCTCGCTGGTGTTCGTGCTGGCCTCGATGCTGATCCCGCGCCTGCTGGTCGGCCTGACCCGGTGGGACTGCGTGCTGATCGCGATCGCACTCGCCGCCGGGTTGTTTGCGCGCTTCGCGGTCGTGTTCGGCATGCTGCCGCTGCTGGCGGCAACCCGGCTCTCGCCGCCGGTGCCGCTGCCGTTCAAGGTCACCATGGTCTGGGGCGGACTGCGCGGCGCGATCACCCTGGCTTTGGCGCTGGCGGTGACCGAGAACCCGGACGTGCCGGTGCCGATCGCGCACTTCATCGGCATCCTGGCGACCGGCTTCGTGCTGACCACGCTGCTGGTCAACGGCACCACGCTGCGCTGGATGGTGGTGTATTTCGGCCTGCACCGCTTGTCCGCGATCGACGAGGCGCTGCGCCACCAGATCCTCGGCATCGGCCTGCGCGAGGTGCGCGACCGCGCGCGCAGGCTCGCCGGCGATTTCGGCTTCTCCGGCGACGCCACCCGCCCGGTGCTGGAAGCGCTCGATCGCCGCGTCGAGGAGGAGCGCGAGGCCAACACCTTCGATGTGGCACTCGGCGACCGCCAGCGGGTGACGCTCGCGCTGATCACCATCGCCAACCAGGAGCGCTCGATCCTGCTCGACCTGTTCCGCATACGCGGCCTGTCGCGCGGCGTGATGGAGACGCTGCTGCGCGGAGCCGACGCGATGGTCGACGGCGCCCGGCTGGAGGGGCGCTTCGGCTACGTGCGGGCGATCCGGCGCCAGTTGCGGCCGTCCTGGCGCTTCAAGCTGGCGCAATGGGTGCACCGCACGCTGGGTTTCGACCAGCCGCTGATGTACGCGATGATGGAGCGCTTCGAGCGGCTGCTGATCCAGCACCTGGTCTCGCTGGCGCTCACCCGCTTCATGCGCCGCAGGATCGAGCCGACGCTGGGCATGCGCGTCGCCGACATCGTCTCCGAGGTGCTGGAGCGGCGGCAGAAGCTGCTGCAGGACGCCATCGAGACCATGCGCCTGCACTATCTCGGCTACTCCGAGGCGCTGGAGAGCCGCATGCTGCGCCAGGTGGCGATCCGCCTGGAGGGCGAGGAATACGACATCCTGCTGGGCGAGAGCCTGATCAGCGAGGAGCTGCACCGCGAACTCGGGCGCGATGCCGAGCAGCGCCGTAAGCGCCTCGATCGCAGGCTCAAGTTCAACCTCAAGAGCGGCATCGAGGCGCGCATCAAGAGCGTGCCGGCGCTGCGCGGGGTGCCGGACGCGGTGGTGCACGACGTGGCGATGATGCTGTCGATCCGCTTCGTGGCCCCCGGCGAGGTGCTGTACCGGCGCGGCGCGCGCGTCGGCATGGTGTATTTCATCAGCGCCGGCGTGCTCGAGAGCCACGTCGCCGAGCACGACATCCGCTATGTCGAGGGCGACGTGATCGGCGCCGAGGAACTGCTGGCCGGGCGGCGGCTGCCGGCGACCGTGCGCGGCCTGCGCTTCGGCCATCTGCTGGCGATCCGGGCCCGCGAATTCGAGCGGCTGGTTGACGAGCATCCGGTCATCCGCCGCAACATCGAGCGGCTGGCGCGGCTGCGCGCCGGCGAGCCGGAGGCGCCGACATTGCTGCTGGCCCCGCCGGAGCGGCGGATCATTAAGGTCATAGCCATGCCACCAGCAGCGTGATGCTGGCGACCGAGAGCAGCGTCGAAATCAGGATGACGCGGCTGATGCTGGCCGCCTCGCGGTCGTAGAGCTTGGCCAGCATGAACGGGCCGGTGCCGGTCGGCAGGGCCGCGATCAGGAGCGCGCTGGTGCTCCAGGCCGGCGGCAGCACGATGCCCCGCCAGCGTTCGAGACCCAGCAGGCACAGCCAGGTCAGGCCCGGCTGCAGCAGCAGCTTGATGGCGACCTGCCGCACGATGCTGCCCGTCTCGGCCGGCTGATCGCCGGGAACGTGCGCCGGATCGGGCCGATGCGCCAGGAACAGCCCGATGGTGACCAGCGCGCACGGGCTGGCGGCATCGCCGAGCAGGGTCATGAAGTGCAGGATCGCCGGCGGCAGGTCGAGGCCGGCGAGGTCGAGCGCGAAGCCGGCCAGCGGCGCCGCCACCAGCGGGTTGCGGGCGAGCGCCCGGCCGACCCGGAGCAGGGTGGTGGCGAGGCCGGGTGCCGCTTGCAGATCGAACTCGATCAAGCCCAGGGCGATCGCAAACAGGCCGCTGATGGTCAGCAGGCTCGACATCAGCGCCGGCTGCAGTCCGGGTTGGCCGAACAAGGCGAGACAGAGCGGAATGCCCATGAAGCCGGTATTGGCGTAGCCGCCACCGAGGCCGGCGATGGCGCAGTCGGCGATGCGGTGGCCGGCCCGGCGCTCGAGCCCGAACGAGAGCGCGAAGCTCGCCAGCATTGCGGCCGCGAAGGCGTACAGGAAGCCGGGCGGCCCGGCGGTGGCGCGGGTGACGTGCGCGGCACCCACGAACAGCACGGCGGGGAGTGCGAGATAGACCACGAAGCGGTTCAGGCTGTCGGTGGCGCCGGCGCCCAGCGTGCCGCGGCGGCCGCACACATAGCCCGCCAGGATCAGGCCGAAGATCGGCAGCACCGCCGAGAGCACCAGTTCCATGCGGGTGCGCTCAGGACGCCTGTTGGCCGGCTGCGTTGGAGGCGTCCAGCAGGTCGAGCACCTCGCGTGCGGCCATCTCCGCCGGCGTGCCCGAGGGCGGCCGCAGCATCGCCAGGACCGCATCGAAGCCGCGGCGCTGGGCGCCTGCCGCCGCCGGATCGGTCAGCAGGTGCCGCACCACCCCGGCCAGCCGGTCAGCCCGGCACTCCTGCTGCAGCAGCTCGGGGACCAGCCTCTGCCCGGCCAGCAGGTTGACCATGGCGACATGCGGCACCCGGATCAGCCGCCGGGCGATGGCGGCGGTGAGCGGATTGACCCGGTAGGTCACCGCCATCGGCACGCCCGCCAGGGCGAGCTCGAGCGTCGAGGTGCCGGACTTGGTGAGGGCCGCGCCGCTGGCGGCGAACGCGTCGTGCTTGTCGTCGAGGTCGGTCACCAGCACCGGCTGCAACGGCCAGCGCCGCGCCGCCCGCCGCACCTGTTCGGCCACCACCGGCGAGGCCGCGACCACCGGCACCAGGTTGGGCATGTCGCGCGCGAGCAGGGCGAGCGTGCGGCCGAATACCGGCAGCAGCCGCGGCGCCTCGCTGCGTCGGCTGCCGGGCATCAGCATCAGCACCGGCGCGTCGGCGGCGATACCGTGGCGCGTACGAAAGCGCCCGGCGTTGCCGGTGGCGGCGCCCGACTGCAGCACCGGATGGCCGACGAAGCGCGCTTCCAGCCCGTGCCGCTGGAAGAAGGCCGGCTCGAACGGCAGCAGGCAGAGCAGCCGCTCCCACAGGCCGGGGAACTCGCGCACCCGGTGCTCGCGCCAGGCCCAGACCTGGGGTGCGACGTAGTGCAGGCGGGGAATGCCGAGCGGCGCGATCCGGCGCAGCAGCCGCAGCGTGAAGCCGGGGCTGTCGATCGTCACCACCAGGTCGGGGCGGCTCGCGGTGATCGCCCGCACCGTCTCGTCGAGCCTGCGCGACAGGGCGCGTAGGCGCGGCAGCACTTCCGCCAGGCCCATCACCGCGAGGTCGCGCATCGGGAAGAGGCTGTCCAGGCCCTGCTCGGTCATGCGCACGCCGCCGATGCCGGCAAAGCGCAGTCCCGGACGCCGGGCCCGCAGCGCCTGCATCAGGCGCGCGCCGAGCACGTCGCCGCTGGCCTCGCCGGCGACGATGAAAAGGGTGGTGTCCTGCACCCTCAGTGATCGCCGTACAGCTTGTCCGGCGAGATCAGTGGCCGGGTGATCTCGGCCAGGCCATCCGGCGTGGCTTCGAGGTAGAAGCAGCTGCGACGCCCGGTATGGCAGGCGACGCCGGTCTGCTCGACCAGCAGCAGCACCGCGTCCTGGTCGCAGTCGAAGCGCACCGCGACGACCCGCTGGGTCTGGCCGGAGCTCTCGCCCTTGCGCCACAGGCAGTTGCGGCTGCGGCTGAAGTAGCAGGCCTGACCGCTGGCGAGCGTCTCGGACAGCGCCTCGCGGTTCATCCAGGCCAGCATCAGCACCTCGCCGGTATCGTGCTGCTGGGCGATGGCGGCGATCAGCCCATCGGGGTTGAAGGCGACGCGGTCGAGGATCGGCCCGGGCGTCGTCACGCCGGTTCGACCGGCAGGCGCATCCAGTCGGGGATCCGGGTGTGCAGCGCGGTGCCGTCGGCCTGCAGGCCGGAATGCAGGTGCTCCAGGCGCAGCAGCGCGATGCCGAACCGGTCGCGCGAGGACCGCATCGCGCCGACCGCGACGCCGTCATGGGTGAGCACGGTGCCGGGCGCGGGCAGGGCGGTGTCCGACATCACCGGCACCAGCCGGCGCTTGAGCAGGCCGCGATAGCGGGTGCGCGCGGTGAGCTCCTGGCCCATGTAGCAGCCCTTGGTCCAGGAGATGCCGCCCAGCTCGTCGAAGCCGGCCTCGAGCAGCACGGTCTTCTCGCCCTCGCAGTCGCGTGAGCCGTCGGGCAGGCCGAGCAGCAGGCGGTGCCGGTCCCAGTCGGCGGCGTCCGCTTCCCACTCGCGCTCATTGGGCGACAGGATGCGCCAGCCGGCCTCGGGCAGCCGTGGATCGGGGGCGGCGATGCTGCCCGGGTCGAGCGGCAGCCGCCCGTCCCAGGCCGCCCCGTCCCAGGCTCCCACGTCCCAGGCCACGTGTACGTGCAGGTCGGTCAGCGACAGCGCGGCATCGGCGCGCAGCCGGTAGCGTGACAGCCGCTGCAGCAGCATCGGCGCCTGGGCGCGTTCGCAATCGAGCAGCAGCCTCTCGCCGTCCGAGAGGATGAAGAAATCCGCCAGCCACTTGCCCTGCGGCGTCAGCAACGCCGCCCATACTGCCGTCGCGGGTCCTGCCGTCGCGGGCATGGCCAGGGCCACGTCGTTGGAGACCAGCCCCTGCAGGAACGGGACGCGGTCGGGGCCGGTGACGGCGATCACCGCCCGATCGGCAAGGTGGGCCAGCTTGAGCATGTGCGTGAACTTGGCCTGCCTCCCGTGATGCGGCAAGGGCGCGTCCGGGCTGGCAGCCGCGCCGGATTGGCGCCCGGCTGGCCAAGCCCCCCGCTGGCTAAACATCGGGCGATGCAATAGAGCGACCCGGATGCGCGTCCTGTTCATCACCGCAACCCGGCTCGGCGATGCCGTGCTGTCGACCGGGCTGCTCGACCATCTGGTGCGGAGCTGGCCGCAGGCGCGCTTCACCATCGCCTGCGGCCCGGTCGCGGCCGGCCTGTTCGAGCGTCTGCCACGGCGCGAGCGCACGCTGGTGATGGCGAAGCAGCGGTTCGACCTGCACTGGCTGCGTCTGTGGCTGCGCTGCGTCACCACCCGCTGGGACCTCGCCATCGATCTGCGCGGCTCCGCGGTGACGCTGCTGCTGCCGGCGCGGCGGCGCAGGGTCATGCGCGGCGGCCGCCGGCCGGGCCACCGCACCCGGCATCTGGCCGCGGTGCTCGGCCTCGATCCGCCGCCGCTGCCGGTGGTCTGGACGGGCCAGGCCGACGAAGCGGCGGCCGCGGCCCTGCTGCCTGCGTCCCCTGTCGGGCCGCCCTTCATCGCCCTGGGACCGACCGCCAACTGGTCCGGCAAGGTCTGGCCGGCGCGGCACTTCGTCGCGCTGTTCCGGGAGATCGAGGCGGCGTTGCCCGGTGCGGTGCCGGTCATCGTGGCGGGGCCGGGCGAGGCCGAGCGCGCCATGGCGACGCGTGTGCTCGAGGCGCTGCCCGAGGCGATCGATCTCTGCGGCCGGCTGCCGCTCGCCGGGGTCGCCGCGGCGCTCAGGCGGTGCGCGCTCTTCGTCGGCAACGATTCCGGCCTGATGCATCTCGCGGCTGCAGCCGGAACGCCGACGCTCGGGTTGTTCGGGCCGTCCCGGGCCGAGGAGTATGGGCCGGCCGGCCGCTGCACCGGCTTCGTGCAGGCGCCGGGACCGTCCGGCACCGCCCCGATCGCCGACCTCTCGGTGGCGGCGGTGGCCGAGGCCGCCTTGTTGCTGCTCGAGCGCGCGGGCATGCTGGCCCCGGCGCTGGCCGCCCGGTGATGAAGATCGCCCACATCATGGCGGGCGCCGACGCCGGAGGTGCGGAGTTGTTCTACGAGAGGCTGGCCGCCGCCCAGCACGCCGCCGGCCATCAGGTGCTGCCGGTGATGCGCGCCAACCCTGCCAGGGCGCGCCGCCTGCGTGCCGAGCGCCTGGAGCCGTGCGAATTGCGCTTCGGTGGCCGTCTCGACCTGCTCACCGGACCACGCCTGCGCCGGGCGCTGCGACGCTTCCAGCCCCGGGTCGCAGTGGCCTGGATGAACCGGGCGGCCCGGCTGGCGCCTGCCGGGGACTGGGTGCTCGCCGGCCGGCTCGGCGGCTACTACGACCTCTCGTACTACCGGAGCTGCGACCACCTGATCGGCAACACGCTCGGAATCGTCGACTGGATACGCGCGCAGGGCTGGCCGGCCGCGCGGGTGCACCATCTGCCGAATTTCGCCGACGACCATGCGATGCTGGCGCGTGTCCGCCCGGACTGGCTGGCGCCCGGCAGCAAGCTGGTGCTGGCGCTGGGCCGGCTGCACCGCAACAAGGCGTTCGACGTGCTGATCCGTGCGCTGGCCGGTGTGCCGGACGCCGTCCTGGTGATCGCCGGCGAGGGCCCGGAGCGCGGCGCGCTGGAGGCGCTCGCGCGGCAGATCGGGGTGGCATCGCGGCTGCGCATGCCCGGCTGGTCCGATGATCCGCGCGCGCTGCTGGCCGGCGCCGACCTGCTGGTATGCCCGTCGCGGCACGAGCCGCTCGGCAACGTGGTGATCGAGGCGTTCTCGGCACGGCTGCCGGTGGTGGCGGCGTCGGTGGCCGGTCCGGTGGAGCTGATCAGCAGCGGCGAGGACGGCATCCTGGTGCCGCCGGAGGATGTGCCGGCCCTGGCAGCGGCGATCGGCGCGGTGCTGGGCGATGCCGGGCTGGCCGCACGGCTGGCCGCGGCCGGACGACGCAAGTTCGAGCGTAACTTCGCCCGCGCCCCGGTGCTGGCGCGCTGGGATGCGGTGCTGTCCGGCCTGGAGCACGCCTGATGTGCGGCATTGCCGGCTTCGTGTTCGCCGCCGACGCGCCGCGTCCGGACAGCGCAGCACTTGCCGCGATGACGCAGGCGCTGGCGCATCGCGGACCGGACGGCGACGGACATGCGATGGTGGGAAGGGTGGCCCTGGTGCACACCCGGCTTGCGATCATCGACATCGCGGGCGGCGACCAGCCGATCTTCGCGGGGCCTGCGGCCCTGATCGCCAACGGCGAGATCTACAACGACCTGGCGCTGCGCGCAGCACTTCCGGAGGTGCGTTTCGCGACCGGCAGCGATTGCGAGCCGCCGCTGCATCTGTGGCTGCGCGACGGCGCCGCCTCCATCGCGCAGCTGCGCGGCATGTATGCGATTGCGATCCACGAGCGCGGCACCAGCAACCTCACGCTGTCGCGCGATCCGTTCGGCATCAAGCCGCTCTACATCGCCGAACTCGAGCACGGGCTGGCATTCGCGTCCGAGCCGCGGGCGCTGCTGGAGTCAGGTCTCGTGGCGCGCCGTGGCGTGCGAGAGCAGGCGCGCGACGAGTTGCTGCAGCTGCAATTCACCACCGGACGCGAGACGATCTTTCCCGGGATCAGCCGCGTGCTGCCGGGCGAGACGATACGCATCGCCGGCGGACGCGTGCTCGACCGCACGCGCATCAGCGCCTTGCCGGAGGGACGCGTCGAGAGCATCGCCGAGCCGGCGGCGCTGGCGCGCCTCGATGCGGCGCTGGAGGACAGCGTGGCGCTGCACTGCCGCAGCGATGTGCCGTACGCGATGTTCCTGTCCGGCGGCATCGACAGTGCGACCGTGCTGCGCATGATGCAGCGGGTGTCGGACCAGCCGGTGCGCGCCTTCACCGCCGCCTTCGACGTGCGTGGCGCCGCCGACGAGACTGCCCGGGCCGAGGTGCTGGCGCGTGCGTGCGGCGCGCGCCACGAGGTGCTGCGCATCGACGAGGCGATGGTCTGGCGTCACCTGCCGGAGATCGTGGCCGCTTTCGACGATCCGGTCGCCGACTACGCGGCGATCCCGACCTGGCTGCTGGCGCGCCGCGCGTCGCGCGAGGTCAAGGTGATCCTGAGCGGCGAGGGCGGCGACGAGCTGTTCGCCGGCTACGGCCGGTACCGCCACGCCATGCGTTCGTGGTGGCGCGGCGGTCGCGGCATGCGCCGGCAGGGCACCTTCGACGGGCTCGGCGTGCTGCGCCAGCCGCCGCCGCACTGGCGCGACGGCATCGCCGCGATCGAGCTGCGGGTGCCGGCGCGCGGCTCGCGGCTGGCGGCAGCGCAGGAGAGCGACATCGCCGAGTGGCTGCCGCACGACCTGCTGCTCAAGCTCGATCGCGGCCTGATGGCGCATGGCGTGGAAGGGCGCACGCCGCTGCTCGATCCGGCGGTGGCGGCGGCGTCTTTCCTGTTGCCGGACGATCTCAAGGTGCGCGGCCGGATGGGCAAGTGGCTGCTGCGGCGCTGGCTGCAGACGCAGCTGCCGCAGGCGCAGCCGTTCGCGCCCAAGCAGGGCTTCACGGTGCCTGTCGGCGCCTGGATCGCCGGCAGCGGGGAGCGGCTGGCGGCCCTGGTGGCACGCCAGCCGGGCATCGCCGAGATCGCGGCACCCGAGGCGGTGCAGCGGCTGTTCCGGCACGCGACCGGCCGCCGCGAGCAGCACGCGGCCTGGACCCTGCTGTTCTATGCGCTCTGGCACCGCACCCACGTGCTGGACCTGCCCCCGGCGGGCGACGTGTTCGAGACGCTCGCGGCGTGATCAGCCGACAAATCCGGCCAGCCAGAAGCACAGCGCGCCCACCGCGGCAGAGGCCGGCAGCGTCACCACCCAGGCCACTACGATGCTGCGCGCGATCCCCCAGCGCACCGCCGACGCCCGTCGCGCGGCGCCGACGCCGACCACCGCGCCGATCACGGTATGGGTGGTGGAGACCGGCACCCCGAGCCAGGTCGCACCGAACAGCGCCAAGGCACCGCCGGTCTCGGCGCAAAAACCCTGGATCGGCTTGAGGTCGGTGATGCGCGAGCCGACCGTGCGCACGATGCGCCAGCCGCCGCTGAAGGTGCCGAGCGCCATCGCCGCCTGGCAGGACAGGATCACCCAGAGCGGCACGTGGAAGCCGCCGGCCAGCCGGCCCTGCGAGACCAGCAGCACGGTGATGATGCCCATCGTCTTCTGCGCGTCGTTGCCGCCATGTCCGAGGCTGAGCAGCGACGAGGAGACCAGCTGCAGCAGCCGGTAGCGCCGGTCGGCGGCGAACGGCGTCTCGCGCAGCGACAGCCACGCCGTTGCCAGTACCAGCCCGACCGCGAGCAGGAAGCCGATCAGCGGCGACAGCAGGATCGCGGCCGCCACCGTGTCCAGGCCGCTCCAGTGGATCGCCGCGGGTCCCGCCTTGGCCATCGCGGCGCCGACCAGGCCGCCGATCAAGGCGTGGCTGCTGCTCGACGGAATGCCGAAGATCCAGGTGATGACGTTCCAGGCAATGGCGCCGGCCAGCGCGCCGAACACCACGCGGGCATCGATGACGCCGTGCATCACCAGGCCGTTGCCGACGGTGTTGGCGACGTGCAGGCCGAACACCAGGAAGGCGATGAAGTTGAAGAACGCCGCCCAGAACACCGCGGTGACCGGACGCAGCACGCGGGTGGAGACCACGGTGGCGATCGAATTGGCGGAATCGTGCAGGCCGTTGAGGAAGTCGAACAGCAGCGCGGTGCCGACCAGCGCGACCAGGGCGACCGGTGGCAGCGATCCTGGATGCATGGCCGGCGTCAGACCTGCTCGACGACGATGCTCTCGAGCACGTCGGCCACGTCCTCGCAGCGGTCGACCACGCTTTCGATCAGGTCATACACCTTCTCCACCAGCAGCTTGTCGCCGGCGGAGGTGTCCGACGCGAACAGCCGGCGCAGCCCGAGGTCGCAGAGATCATCCGCCTCGCCCTCGGCCTCGCGCACCTTGACCTGCATGGCATTCAGCGGCTCGACATTGCGCGCGATCGCGTTCAGCAGCGGCAGGCTGTCGCGTATTTCGGTGGTGGCCCGCACCGCGCATTCGGCCATCGCGGTCATCTCCGGGCTCGGTGCCACGCCATAGAGCCGGATGCGTCGGCCGGCCTCCTTCATCAGGTCGATGGTGTCGTCCAGCGCCGTGGTCAGCTCCAGGATCTGGCTGCGGTCGAACGGCGTGATGAAGCTGCGGTGGATCGCCTGGATGGTCTGCCGGGTGACGTCGTCAGCGGCCTCCTCGAAGCGGCAGATATCGGCATAGTGCGCCTCGAGGTCGCCGCCGGAGAGCAGGTCCCGGAAGGCGATGGCGCCCTCCACCACATGCCGCGAATGCTCGCACAGCCGGGCGACGAACTGCTCGTCATGCGGCATCAGCGCGCGGAACGAGCGCAGGACGCGGGCCACCGCTCCCTGCCTGGCGGTCACGGCTCGGATCGTCCGGTCAAGGTCACGACATCCTGATCATGCGTCCACCTACGATAGCGGCCGGCCTTCCGCAAACCCTGCCTCAAGCACGGACAGCGCCCCGCTTGCACAGCACTGGCGTCATCGGATAAAACCGGTTAAACGTTTCACTTGGTTCCGGGGCCGATGGCTGTCCTCAAGCCCGCATCCATCCGCGAGGTCGCCGCTCGTGCCGGCGTCTCGGTCGCGACGGTCTCCAATGCGGTCCGCGGCCGCAAGCGGGTGACCCCCGAGGTGGCGGCCCGTGTTCACGAGGCCGTCGCGGCCCTGCACTACCAGGCCGATCGTGCCGCCGCGCAACTGCGAAGCGGCAAGGCGCGTGTGGTCGCCATCCTCGTGCCCAGCCTGGAGAACCCGTTCTTCACCTCGCTGATCGCCATCCTCGAGAGGCGGGCCCAGGCAGCCGGCTACGACATCATCGTCGCGAGCGCCGGGGACGACGTCGGCACCGAGCGCACCCGCCTGCTGGCCCTGTTTTCCTGGCGTCCTGCCGGCATCGTCATCCTGCCCTGCTCGGACACCTTCCCCTCGCGGCCCATCCTTGAGGCGGCCCATGTTCCATACGTCGTCGTCGACCGCCTCGCCGACGAGCCGGGCGCCGACCTGATCGCGGTCGACAACCATGCCGCCGCCGCCGCCGCCGCCCACCACCTGCTCGCCCTCGGCCACCGCCGGCTGCTGGTTGTCGCGAGTTCGCTCGCGCTGGCCAATATCCGGGAGCGCTGGGACGGAATACGCGCCCAGTGCCTCGATGCCGGAATCGGCGCACCCGAACTGCTCGAAGTCGGGCTCACCTTCGAGACCGTCAGCGGCGAACTCGAGCAATGGCTCGGCCGCCATGAGCGCCCCACCGCGATCATCGCGTTGACCAATTTCACGACGCTCGGCGTCATGGCCGCGTTGCGCGACACCGGTCTCGCCGTGCCGGGCGACGTCTCGCTGGTCGGGTATGACGACTATGCGTGGATGCGTGCCGCCTCGCCGCCGATCACCGCCGTACGCCAGCCGGTCGAGCTGATGGGCGGGCAGGCCTGGTCCTGCCTGATGCGGCGCATCGAGGGCGATACCGCACCATTCCAATCCATCCGTCTGGCCGGTGAACTGCAGCTTCGGCTTTCCACCGCACCCCTGCGCACGCGGGGCAATAACCGCAATCACAGGAAGAAGACATGAACAAGCTAGGGCTGCACGCGTTCGTCTGGACCGCCGGATGGAACGCCGATGACGCCACGCGCGCCATCGGTCGAACCGCCGAGCTCGGCTTCGACCTGATCGAGGCATCCGCCATGGATTATGCCGCCTTCGATGTCGCCGCGACCCGGCGCGCCCTGGAAGCGAACAGGATCGGCATCACCATGTCCTTCGGCCTGACCGACGACATGGACGTCTCGTCGGGCGATCCCGGACGGGTGGCGCATGGCGAGCGGCATCTTCTCGACGGAATCTCGCTCGCCCGCGACGTCGGCGCGACCCATGTCTGCGGCATCCTGTATTCCGCGTTCCGCAAGTACGACACCCCGCCGACGCAGGACGGCATCGCGGGGTCGGTCGAGGTGGTTCGCCGGGTTGCCGAAAAGGCGCAGGCGAGCGGCATCACGCTTGGCATGGAGGTTGTCAACCGGTACGAGTCCAACGTGCTCAACACCGCCCGCCAGGCCGTTCGGTTCTGCGACCGCGTCGGCATGCCGAACGTCAAGGTGCATCTCGACTGCTACCACATGAATATCGAGGAAGCCGACATTGCCGCTGCGATCACGCAAACTGGCGATCGGCTCGGCTATTTCCACACCGGCGACTCCCACCGCGGTTATCTCGGTTCTGGATCGATCGATTTCGGCTGTGTCTTCCGCGCCCTCGTGGCGTCCGGCTATGCCGGGCCGATCACCTTCGAGAGCTTCTCGTCGGCCGTCGTCGGCCAACCCCTCGAGGGCATCCTCGGCATCTGGCGTACCCTCTGGGACGACAGCCGCGACCTTGCTGCCCATGCCAAGCTGTTCACCGATGCACACCTGCACGCCGCCCGGCAGGCCTGGCGTCACGTCCCCGACGCCATCGATCCGGATTGACTCGGCCGCCGGCACGGTGCGAGATAATTGGTAAAACGTTTAATCAAACGGGAAACGGCCAAACTCCATGATCACCAGACGCACCCTTCTCGGCACCGCCGCCGGGGCCGCCTCGCTCGCGACGCTAGCGGGACGCCTTCCGGCGGTAATGCCGTGGTCGCCTTCGTCCCGGTGCCGTTCCTCGTCTTCGTGGTCGTCGCCGTGATCCTCGCGATCGTGCTGCGCCGCACGCCGTTCGGCATCTCGCTCAAGCTGACCGGTTCCAACCCCGAGGCGACGCGCTACTCCGCTTTCGACGTCGATGGTGTTCTCGTACGCGTCTATGCCGCCTCCGGCCTCCTTTGCTTTCTTGCCGCGACCCTGATGGTCGCCCGTTTCAATTCGGCCAGTGCGGTCTATGCAAAATCCTACCTGCTGGTCATCGTGCTCGCCTCGGTCCTGGGCGGCGTCGACCCGTTCGGCGGCTTCGGCGAAGTCAGCGGCCCGGTCCTTGGCCTCTTCGTGCTGCAGATGATCGCCACCGGCTGCAACCTCATGGGGTTCAGCGACTACCCAAGCTCGCAATCTGGGGCCTGATCCTGATAGCTGTCACCGCCCTGGGCGCCCTGCGTCGACGGTGACCGCCGGGCGATGGATTGCATACCGACAATCAACAAGCTCGTATGGAGGAAAACATGAAACGTCTTTTGCTGCTGGCGGCACTGGGAACCGTGTGGGCTCCCGCGGTCAAAGCTGCGACCATAACGGTAGCGACCGTCAATAACGCGCAGATGATCGTGATGCAGAAGCTCTCCCCGAACTGGGAGAAGCAGACCGGCAACCATGTGAGATGGGTGGTTCTTGAAGAGAACACGCTTCGGCAGCGCGTGACCGCCGACATCGCCACCAGGAGCGGCCAGTTCGACGTCATGACCATCGGTTCCTACGAGGCGCCGATCTGGGGAAAGCTACAATGGCTGGCTCCGTTGAGCGACCTTCCGGATCGCTACGACTACTCCGACATCTTCCAGCCGGTACGGGATGCCGTTTCATCGGGTGGCAAGATGTATGCCGTTCCATTCTACGCCGAGAGCTCGATGACCTTCTATCGGAAGGATCTTTTCGATGCGGCGCACGTGACGATGCCGGCGCAACCGACCTACGGCTTCATCGAAAAGGCAGCCGCGGCGCTGACCGATCGAAGCAAGCAGATCTACGGTATCTGCCTTCGAGGGCAGCCGGGGTGGGGCGAGAACATGGCCTATGTCAGCACGCTGGTGAACACGTTCGGCGGGCGGTGGTTCAACGAGAAATGGCAGCCGCAGCTCGAGACCCCGGCATGGCATCAGGCGGTCGAGTTGTACAAGACGCTTCTCACGAAATACGGCCCACCTGGGCTGGCCTCGAATGGCCATAACGAGAACCAAGCCCTCTACGGTTCCGGTCACTGTGCCATATGGATCGACGCAACCGCGGCCGCGGGCTACGTGTTCGATAAGAAGACCAGCAGTGTTTCCGACCAGACGGGTTTCGCGCCTTCCCCGGTCGGCAAATGGAGCGGCGGAACCGGATGGTTCTGGTCGTGGAACCTGGCGGTCCCGGCTTCGACCAAGAACATCGAAGCTGCGAAGTCGTTCGTCGCCTGGGCAACCTCGAAGGACTATATCGCGCTGGTCGGCAAAGAAGAAGGATGGGTCAATCTGCCTCCCGGCACGCGCAAATCGACCTATCAACATCCTGAATACATCGCCGCCGCGCCTTTTGCCGGAGTCACGGAAAAGGCCATCGAGTCGGCAAACCTGACGCGTCCCTCGGAACAACCGGTTCCCTATACCGGCATCCAATACGTTGCGATTCCGCAATTCCAGGCCATCGGCACGGCCGTCGGGCAGAATATGGCCGCTGTCCTGACAGGACAGATGACGGTCGACGGTGCCCTGGCAAAGTCGCAGAGCCAGACCAGATCGATCATGCGGCAAGCAGGATACAGGCAATAGAGCCGACCGGCGGATGGTCCCTCCATCCGTCGGATTGTCCCTTTTGATGGACCCTCCGATCGATGCCAGAATACCTGAAAAAGCTTTCGCTGACTGGACGTCTTGCCGTGGTCACCGGGGGAGTTCAGGGAATTGGTCTCGCCTGCGTCCAAGCATTGCTGGAGGCGGGGGCGCGGGTCGTCATAGCCGATCTCCCCTCGCCACGTCTCGCTGACGCCCAAGAGTCTTTCAAGGCGCTCGGTGCGCCGGTCGAGGCAGTGGCGATGGATGTCACCGATTCGTCCATGATCGAGGATGTGGCGGAGAGACTTTCCCGGGAGTTCGGAGAGCTTGACATCCTTGTCAACTCGGCCGGGATTGGCGCGAGTTCTCCAGGTGCGGAAGCCGTGACCGACGAGTTGTGGCGACGCCATATGCAGGTCAACCTCGACGGGACCTTCTATTGCTGCAGGAGTTTCGGAAAAAGGATGCTGGCGAGGCAGGCCGGGTCCATCATCAATATCGGCTCGATGTCCGGCGTCATTGTCAACAAGCCGCAGGCGCAGTCGTTCTACAACGCCTCGAAAGCTGCGGTCCATCACCTGACCAGGTCGCTCGCCGGCGAATGGGCGTCGCGAGGCGTTCGCGTGAATGCGGTCGCACCAACCTACATCGAGACGCCCCTGACGCTTCAGGGCGCGGAAAACCCGGCCATGATGTCGACATGGCTGGAGATGACGCCGATGCACCGGATGGGACAGCCCTGGGAGATCGCATCGGTCGTGCTCTTCCTGGCGAGCGACGCATCGAGTCTGCTCACCGGTGCAATCGTCATGGCCGATGGTGGATACTCTTGCTGGTAAGCGACCGGGCGCTCTATGGCGTGGCCGCGCAGCGAGGGGACGGCGATGCACTATGACCTGATCATCGAAGGCGGCGCCTGCATGCTGCCCTGGGGTGAGGTCGAGACCGGGATCGGCGTGCGCGACGGCCGCATCGCCAGCCTGTCGGCGGGTGCCGCGGACGCGGCGACCGAACGGATCGACGCGCGCGGCCTGCATGTGCTGCCGGGCCTGATCGACCCACACGTGCATCTGCGCGACCCCGGTGACGCTGCCATCGAGAGCATCCCGACCGGCACGAAGGCGGCGGCACTCGGCGGCATCACCACGGTGTTCGACATGCCGAACACCGCGCCCGCGATCACCAATGCCGCGATGCTGTTGTGGAAGCAGCACTACGCGTCGCGCGCGAGCTGGACCGATTTTGCGCTCTATGTCGGGGCCACCCGTGCCAACACCGAGGCGCTCTGCGAGTACGAGCGGCTCGACGGGGTGTGCGCGGTCAAGCTGTTCGCGGGCTCCTCCACCGGCGACCTGATGATCGAGGACGACGAAGGCATCGAGCGGGTGATGCGCCACGGGCGGCGCCGCATCGCCTTCCACAGCGAGGACGAATACCGGCTGCAGGAGCGCCGCAAGCTGTTCCAAACCGGCGATCCGTATGACAGCCACAGGCTCTGGCGCGACGAGGAGTGCGCCTTCCTCGGCACCAGGCGGATCATGGCGTTGGCCCGGCGCACGCGGCGTCCGGCGCATATCCTGCACGTCTCGACCGCCGAGGAGCTCGAATACCTGGAGGGCTACCGCGACATCGCCACCATCGAGGTGCTGGTGAACCACCTGACCCAGGTGGCGCCCGAATGCTACGAACGATTGGCCGGGCTTGGGGTGATGAACCCGCCGATCCGTGATGCGCGGCACTACGCGGCGAGCTGGCGGGCGGTGCGCGACGGCACCGTGGACACCATCGGCTCGGACCATGCCCCCCACTCGCTGGCCGCCAAGGCGAAGCCGTGGCCGGACTGTCCGGCCGGGCTGCCGGGGGTGCAGACGCTGGTGCCGCTGATGCTGGACCATGTGAATGCCGGCCGGCTGACGCTCGGGCGTCTGGTCGACCTGATGGCGGCGGGGCCGGCGCGGGTCTATGACCTGGTCGGCAAGGGCCGCATCGCCGCCGGCAACGATGCCGACTTCACGCTGGTGGACATGCGGGCGCGCCGGCGCATCGAGAACAGCTGGATCGTCTCGCCGATCGGCTGGACCCCGTTCGACGGCATGCTGGTGACCGGCTGGCCGGTGGCGACCATCGTGCGCGGCGAGGCGGTGATGCGCGACGACGAGATCATCGGCGCGCCACGCGGCCGGCTGGCGCATTTCGCCTCGTGAGGGTGGCCGCTGCCCTCGTGCTGGCGGCCTTGTGGACACTGGTGCCGCGGCCGGTTTCGGCGGCGCCCCCCGATCTGGGCGGGCTGGGCTACGCGCAGCGCCCGGGCAGCACGCTGCCGCTCGCGGCGCGGCTCGCCGAGAGCGACGGGCGCCCGACCACGCTGGGCGCGATGATCGGCCAGGCGCCGACCCTGCTGGTGCTGGGCTACTATACCTGCCCGAGCCTGTGCGGGGTGATCCGCGACGACCTGTTCGCGGCCCTGTCGGCGTCCGGGCTCGCGACTCCGCGCGACTACCATCTGGTGTTCCTCAGCATCGACCCGGCGGAGCGGCCCCGTGACGCGGCCCGGGCCCTGGCCGCCGATCTGTCCCGCGCGCCGACCCCGGGTGCGGCGTTGGGCTGGCATTTCGCAACCGCCGACGTGTCGGCGATCGGCTCGGTCAGCCGGGCGGTCGGCTATCACAGCCGCTACGACGTGTCGCTCAAGCAGTT
This sequence comes from Lichenicoccus sp., assembly GCF_965277665.1. Lineage (GTDB taxonomy): Bacteria > Pseudomonadota > Alphaproteobacteria > Acetobacterales > Acetobacteraceae > Lichenicoccus. The sequence continues at coordinate 1,593,965 of NZ_OZ255835.1, read as the reverse complement.
CCTGCACCCGGCCGGCGTGGTGGTGCTGACGCCGGCGGGGCGGGTGTCGTCGTATCTGCTCGGGGTCGGCTACCAGCCGGCCGCCTTGCGCGCAGCCCTCGGCACCGCGCGCGAGGACGAGATCGGCGCGCGCGCCTCGCCGGTGCTGCTGCTGTGCTTCCATTACGACCCCGCGACCGGGCGCTACAGCCTCGCCATCGTCAAGCTGCTGCGGATCATGGGCGGCGTCACGATGCTGACGATCCTGGGTCTGCTGGCGCTGCTGTATCGCCGGCGCCCCAGCCCGGGACCTGAGCCGGGCGATCAGCGTGGCGCCTGATCCGCTTGACGAAAGCGGGCGGCTCCATTCGGATGCCGCGCCTGTTGATTGGGAGAAACCGATGGTGACGACAACTTGGCGCGCTTCAAGGTGGTGCGCGTTCGCCGTGCTGGTGCCCCTGGCCGGCCTCATCGTCCCGTCGCCGTCGCACGCCGCGCCATCCGGCTGGACGGCGTCGGGGTGCGGCCATGAGCCGGCGCCGCCGATGGTGGAGTCGGAGTCGGTCGAGAAGTACAACGCCAGCATCGACAGGGTCGGCGCCTACGACCGCGCGGCGCGCGCCTATAGCGCCTGCGTCAACCACCAGGCCGGCGGCGAGCAAACGGCGATCAGCAACGACGCCCGGGCGCGCATGGCGGTGATCAATGCCGGCGCCGCCTCGGTGCAGAAGCGCATCGCGGGCAACTTCGCTGCCCTGTCGGCCCAGTTGCACAGCGCCGGGCAGAAGCTCGGCGCGAAGTAGGAGGCGAGCCTGCTGCTACTGCAGGTCTGCCGGCCAGCGGGCGAGACGGTTGCGGTTCTGCTCCTCGCTCAACTGCTGTGAACCGTCATGCGGCCCCTGGGCCACCTGCGGCGGCAGGTTGGCCACCAGCTCCGGATGCGCCCAGCAATCGACGCGCCCGAGGCTGCGGGTGCAGTACAGCGGCGGCTTCGGCGGCAGCGCCACCGGCGCGCAGTAGCTGTCGCCCTCGTCGAGGCGCACCACCGAGCAGTCCCGGCCGGTGATGCCGGAATAGATCAGGTCCGGCACGCTGCGATGGAAGATCGCGACATCGACGCAGCCGCTCAGGCTTGACAGCACGGCAGCGCATCCGGCGCCCAGCCCGATGCAATGCAGGAGCCGTTGGATCGGGGTGCGGTGCGGCAGCGTCATCATCCGCCCATTTGCGCATCGGAAGGTAAAGGAAGCGTTGGCGGCCGCCCCGCGCGGGGTTCGGTTGCCGCCCTGGTGCCTCGCCGCTATGGTCCGCCGCGCCGCGGCGCGAGCGTGGCGCCGCGCGGGCAACGGGGATACGGCGACATTGGCCGACGACATCTTCAAGGAGATCGACGAGGAGTTGCGCGCGGAGCGGCTGCGCGCAACCGGGCGCCGCTACGGCGCCGCCGCGATCGCGGCGGTGCTCGTGGTCGCGGCCGGCGTCGGCTTCTGGCAGTTCCAGCTCTGGCGGCAGGGGCAGGCGGCGCAGGCCACCGCCTCGGTGTTCTTCGCGGCGATGCAGCAGGCCGATAGCAGCCGCGCCGCGGGTGGCAGTGCGGCGATGCGGGCGGTGCCGCTGTTCGAGCAGGTGCAGCGCGACGGGCCGGAAGGCTTCCGCACCCTGGCGCGCTTCCGGCAGGCGCAGATCGTCTGGGACGCGGGCGACCACAAGGCGGCGCTCGCCCTGTGGAGTGCTATAGACCAGGATGCCGCAGCCGATCCGGACCTGCGTGGCCTGGCCGACCTGCTGTGGGTGCAGCACCAGGTCGATGACGGCGATCCGGCCCTGCTGGAGTCGCATCTCGGCACGTTGAGCCGCCCCGGGGCGCCGTGGCGTCCGATGGCGCAGGAACTCGACGCGCTGATCGACCTGCGCACCGGCCATGTCGCGGAAGCGAGACGCACGCTCGCGATGCTGGGCGAGGATGGCGCCGCCTCCGAGGATCTGCGCAACCGGGCTGCCGGCCTGAACGAGACACTGGACGACACCAGGCCCGCGGACGCGACCGGGCCTGCCCCGAAGAAGAGCCCTGGATGAGCAGCCGCTGATGAGAAATATGGCCGATACCCGGGTTCTGTTGAGCCGCCGTCGTGCGCTGCTGGGCGGCGCGGCCCTGGCGCTGGCAGCGCCTGCCGCCGGCTGCGGCCTGTTCGACGAGGACGCGAAGCCGATCCTGGTCGGCCGCCGCGAGAACGTGCTGAGCGTCGGTGCCGGCCTCACCGTGGATCCCGCCGATACGCGTACCATCAGCCTGCCGGCGCCGGTTCCGGTCCCGTCCTGGCCGCAGCCCGGCCGGGTGCCGAGCCATGAGAGCGTGAATGCCGCCGTGTCGGGCATGCGGCCGGTCTGGTCGGCCAGGATCGGCGTGGGCGCGAACGGCGCCGGCGTGCTGGCGGCACAACCGGTGGTCGATGGCGGCCGGGTGTTCACCATGGATGGCGCCGGCGTTATCACGGCGTTCGCGCTCGAGAGCGGCGAGCAGATCTGGCGCACCCCGACCAAGCCGCGCAAGATGCGCTCGTCGAACATCGGCGGCGGCCTGACGGTCGCGGACGGCACCGTCTATGTGGTCGATGGCGTGGCCGAGAGCCTGGCGCTCGCGGCCCATGACGGCACCGTCAAGTGGCGCGTCGATGTCGGCACGCCGGGACGCTCGGCGCCCACCGTGGTGAACGGGCGCATGGTGTTCGGGACCATCGACGAGCGCTTGATCGCGCTGGAGACCGGCAGCGGGCGGCAGCTCTGGAACTACACGGCGACGCCGTCCGCGACCATCGTGTTCGGCCAGCCGGCCCCTGCGGTGGTGGAGAATGTGGTGCTGGCCGGTTTCGGCTCCGGCGACATCGCCGCGGTGCGGCTCGAGACCGGCGAGGCGGTCTGGAGCGATACGCTGGGTGCTGCCGGCGGCCGCAACTCGATCATGGATTTCTCCTCGATCCACGGCCTGCCGGTGATCACCGACGGCACCGCCTACGTCATCAGCATCGGACGCGTGCTCACCGCGCTCGACATGCGCTCCGGGCGGCGGCTGTGGGAGCGCACGGTCAGCGGCAAGGACGGGCTGGTGGTGGTCGGCGACTGGCTGTTCCTGCTGTCGACGGACGCGCAGCTCGCCTGTCTCGACCGCATCTCGGGACACGTCCGCTGGGTCAGCCAGTTGCCGCGCTTTCGCAACACCAAGACCCAGAAGGGCGCCATCGTCTGGAGCGGGCCGGTGCTGGCCAACGGCCGCCTGATCTGTGTCAGCGACTTCAGCAAGCAGACGATGATCAGCGTTGATGCCCTCAGCGGCGCGGTCGGGCCGGCCACCAAGCTGAAATCGACGACGGGGCTGACGCCGACGGTGGCCGCCGGCAAGCTGCTGCTGATCACCGATGACGGCCGATTGACCGCCTATGGCTGAAAGCCACGCCCCCGGCAGTGGGGGCGCACCCGGCAGTAAGGAGGCACCCGGCGGCGAGGCTGCGGGCCCGTCCCTGCCGGTGGTGGTCATCGTCGGGCGTCCCAATGTCGGCAAGTCGACCTTGTTCAACCGGCTGGCCGGTCGTCGTCATGCCCTGGTCGCCGACACCCCCGGGGTCACCCGCGACCGCAAGGATGCGCAGGCCATGCTGCGTGGCCGGCTGGTGCGGCTGATCGATACCGCGGGGCTCGAGGAGGCGGCGCCGGAGAGCCTGTATGGGCGCATGCGTGCCTCCTCGGAACTGGCGGTGGCGCAGGCCGACCTGATCCTGTTCTGCATCGACGCGCGCTCCGGCATCACGCCGGCGGACCAGCATTTTGCCAATTGGTTGCGTCGCCAGGGCCGCCCGGTGCTGCTGATCGCCAACAAGACCGAGGGCCGCGCCGGCGCCGCCGCTGCGATGGAGGGCTACAGCCTCGGCCTCGGCAGTCCGCTGGCCATCTCGGCCGAGCATGGCGAGGGCATCTCCGACCTGATGGGCGAGATCGCCGACCGGGTGCCCCCGGAGGTCGTGCCGGACGCGTCCGAGGACGTGCAGGAGCCGGAGGAGGGCGACGAGGCGCACGAACTGCCACCGCGTCCGCCGGGTCCGCTGAAGCTGGCGATCATCGGGCGTCCGAATGCCGGCAAGTCGACCCTGCTGAACCGGCTGCTCGGCGAGGAGCGCATGATCACGGGCCCGGAGGCGGGCCTCACCCGCGACAGCGTGGCGGTGCGGTTTGCCGACGCGATCGGGCCGATCGAGCTGGTCGATACGCCCGGCATGAGGAAGAAGGCGCGGGTGGATCTGCCGCTCGAGAAGATGTCGGTGTCGGCCTCGATCGAGGCGTTGAAGATGGCCGAGATCGTGGTGCTGACGCTGGACGCCACACTCGGCGTGCACGAGCAGGATTTGCAGATCGCCCGCCTGATCGAACGCGAGGGCCGCGGCTGCGTGCTGGCACTGAACAAGTGGGACGCGGTCGAGGACCGCATCACGACGCGCCGCGCGATCTCGGACCGCATCGAGTTCTCGCTGTCGCAGATGCGCGGCATCCCGGTGGTGGCGTTCTCGGCGCTGACCGGGGCCGGCATCAAGCGGCTGCTGCCGACGATCCGCGCCGCGCACGAGGTCTGGAACAAGCGGGTGCCGACCGGCGAGCTCAACCGCTGGTTCGAGGCGGCACTCGAGCGGCACACGCCGCCGCTGGTGGAGGGTAGGCGGCTCAAGCTGCGCTACATCACCCAGGCCAAGGCGCGACCGCCGACCTTCATCATCTTCGGCACGCGGGCGGAGATGCTGCCCGAGGACTACCAGCGCTACCTGGTGAACGGCCTGCGCGAGCACTTCAAGCTGCCCGGCACGCCGATCCGGCTGCTGTTGCGCGGCACCAAGAACCCGTACGCGGACAGCTGAGCCAGTCGCCCCTCAAGGCCGCAGGGCGCGCACGCTTCGCGGTGTCGATCACCTTCGCTGCGCACGGCATGCTGTTCGGCACCTGGGCGACGCTGATCCCGCTGGTCAAGGAGCGGCTGCGGCTCAGCCCTGGCGTGCTCGGCGTGGCGCTGATCTGCGGCGCGGTCGGCGGCGTGATCGCCATGCAGCTGGCCCCGCGCGCCATGCGCGTCATCGGTCCCCCGACCCTGCAGCGCACGGCCATGCTGCTGGGCTGCCTGATGCTGCCGGTGGCCGTGATGGCGCCGGGCGCCTGGCGACTGGGGGGCGCCCTGCTGCTGATGGGGGCCGGGATCGGGACGGTCGACCTGGTGATGAACGCGCAGGCGGTGCAGGTCGAGGCGCGCATGGGCCGCCCGGTGATGTCGGGTCTGCATGGGCTGTGGAGCCTCGGGGCGCTGCTGGGTGCGGCGATCGGCGCGCTGCTGCTGACGCTGCTGCCGCCGCCCTGGCAGGCGACGCTGCTGGCCGGCACCGCGTTCGTCGCGGTCCTGCTGGTGTCGGGGGTGATGCTGCCGATGCAGGACGACGCCCGGCCTCGCCAGGCCGCGAAGGCCCCGAGGCTGCTGTTGCGTCCGGTGCTGATCCTGACCGGGGCGATGATGGGTCTGGCGTTCGGCATCGAGGGGGCGCTGCTCGACTGGAGTGCGATCTTCCTGCGCGAGTATCACCATGTTGCAAAGGCGGCCGCCGGCCTCGGCTATGCGGCCTTCGCCGGTGCCACCCTGGGCGGCCGCCTCTGCGGCGACCGGGTGCGCGCGCGCCTGGGCGACCGGACGGTCCTGGCCGGGGTGACGCTCGGAGGCGGCTGTCTCGGCGTTGCCGTGCTGGCGCCGGTCGCCTGGCTCAGCGTGCTCGGCTTCGCCCTGACCGGGCTGGCGCTGTGCAACGCGGCTCCAATCCTGTTCAACGTGGCCGGCCGTCTCGGCGCCGATCTCGGATCGGCCGGCTCGACGCGCGCGGTCGGCGGCGTGGTCACGCTGGCCTATGCCGGCGTGATGGCCGCACCGCCCCTGATCGGCCTGGTGGCGCAGCAGAGTTCGCTGGCGGCGGCACTCGGCCTGGTGGCGTGCATGGCGCTCCTGCTGGGGGCCGCGGCGTTCACGCTGCCGGCGCGCGTCGCGTCCGGTTCTTGACACACTGCGCCCCGGCTTCTAAGTCCGCCTCCACCAGACACGTCGCTCCGCGAGGCTCGCGCAGCGGCGCATTGACCATTGGCCTTCCTCCGGAGGGCTGCGATTGAGGTAGTGGCACATGTTCGACAGCCTGTCGGGCAGGATGACCGGAGTGTTCGACCGCCTCCGCACGCGCGGCGCGTTGTCCGAGGCCGACGTGGCCGAGGCGATGCGCGAAGTGCGCCTGGCGATGCTGGACTCCGACGTGGCGCTGCCGGTGGTCAAGGACTTCATCAACCGGGTGCGCGAGCGCGCAATCGGGTCCGAGGTGCTGGAAAGCATCTCGCCCGGCCAGGCGGTCGCCAAGATCGTCAACGACGCCCTGGTCGAGGCGCTCGGCGGCGCCGGCGCGGTCCCGCTGAACCTCAATGCAGCCGCACCGGTGCCGATCCTGATGGTCGGGCTGCAGGGTTCCGGCAAGACCACGACGGCCGGCAAGCTCGGGTTGCGCCTCGGGGGCCTCGGCAGCCGCGAGCGCCGGCGGGTGTTGCTGGCGAGCCTCGATACCCAGCGTCCGGCGGCGCAGCTGCAGCTCGCGCAACTGGCGCAGCGCGCGGGGGTGGCCTCGCTGGCCATCGTGCCGGGCCAGACGCCGGTGCAGATCGCCGAGCGCGCGATGGAGACCGGGCGGCGCGAAGGCTACGACGTCGTCATCCTCGACACCGCCGGGCGGCTGTCGATCGACGAGGCGCTGATGGAGGAGGTGCGGCAGATACGCGCCGTCACCACGCCCGCCGAGACGCTGCTGGTGGTCGATGCGATGACCGGCCAGGACGCGGTGAACACCGCGCGCGCCTTCAACGAGGCGGTCGGCGTGACCGGCATCGTGATGACCCGCATGGATGGCGATGCGCGCGGCGGTGCGGCGCTGTCGATGCGCCACATCACCGGGGCGCCGATCAAGCTGACCGGTTCGGGCGAGAAGCTCGACGCGCTGGAGGATTTCCACCCCGAGCGGGTCGCCGGGCGCATCCTCGGCCTCGGCGATCTCGCCGGCCTGGTCGAAAAGGCGTCCGACACGCTCGACCAGGAGGAGAGCGAGAAGCTCGCCCTGAAGATGCTCCGCGGCAAGTTCGACCTTGACGATTATGCCGGCCAGATCAGGCAGATCAACAAGATGGGCTCGATCTCCGGCATTCTCGACATGCTGCCCGGCATGGGACAGATGAAGAGCCAGCTCGCGGGCCGCGATCTCGACACCTCGGTGCTCAAGCGTCACACGGCGATCATCTCGTCGATGACCAAGTCCGAGCGCCGCACCCCGGACATCATCAAGGCGAGCCGCAAGAAGCGTATCGCGGCGGGGGCCGGCGCCACGGTGCAGGAGGTCAACCGCCTGCTCAAGCAGTTCGACGACATGTCGACGATGATGAAGCGCATCAACAAGCTCGGCGCCAAGGGGCTGATGCGCCAGGGGCTGGGTGCGCTGATGCCGAAGGGCATGATGCCGCAAGGTGGACCGGGTCAGCGCCCGCCGCATCGTCCGCATTGATCGCCAAGTTCCCCGCACAGCCTTCCAAGTTTCAGGAGCCAACAGACCGATGAGCCTCAAGATCCGCCTTGCCCGCGCCGGTGCGAAGAAGCGCCCGTACTACCACATCGTCGTTGCCGACAGCCGTTCGCCGCGCGACGGCCGCTTCATCGAGAAGGTCGGCAGCTACAACCCGATGCTGCCCGCCGAGCACGAGGACCGGGTGCGCCTGGTCGGCGAGCGCATCAGCTACTGGCTGTCCGAGGGTGCGCAGGCGACCGACCGTGTCGCCCGCTTCCTCGGCAATGCCGGCCTGGCCGACAAGCCGGCCTTTCGCGAGCAGACCAAGCAGCCGCTGCCGAAGAAGAAGGCGCAGGAGCGCGCCGCCGCCAACGCCAGCGCCCCCGCTTGATGCACACCCCCTGATCCAGACCGGAGACACCAGAGAAGCGCAATGGGCGGGCAGCGTATCCTAATGGGCGTGGTGGGACGGCCGCACGGCGTGCGCGGGCTGGTGCATGTGCACAGCTACGCCACGGTGCCGGCCGACCTCGCCGCCTATGGCACGCTGCATGATGATCGCGGCGACGCCTGGACGCTGCGCTGGCAAGGCCGCGGCATCGGCGAGCTGACCGGAGCGGACGGGCAGGTGCTGCGCGACCGCGATGCGGCGCAGGCGCTGGTCAACCGCCGCTTGCATGTCGAGCGCGACCGTCTGCCGGCGCCGGCGCCGGACGAGTTCTACCTGGCCGACCTGGTCGGGCTCGCCGTCTTCGAGCCAGGTGGTCCGGCCGCGATCGGCACGGTGCGCGCGGTGCATGATTACGGGGCTGGATCGAGCCTGGAGATCGGTGGCGGCGACCAGGGCTTTCTGCTGCCGTTCACCCGCGCCTGCGTGCCGGCAATCGATATCGCGGCGGGCCGCCTGGTGATCGTGCGTCCGGACGAGATCGAGATACGCCCGGACGGCGACGAGTTCGGGGAGGCGGCCGAATGAGCTGGCGTGCCGCCGTCCTGACCCTGTTCCCGGAGATGTTCCCCGGTCCGCTCGGCCTCTCTTTGGCCGGGCGCGCGCTAGAGCGCGGCGACTGGTCGCTGCAGACGCACAACCTGCGCGACCATGGCCTCGGCCGGCATCGCGCGGTGGACGATACCCCGTTCGGCGGCGGCGCCGGGCTGGTGATGCGTCCGGACGTGGTGGACGCGGCGCTGTCGCAGGCGTTGCCGCCAGGCGACCGGCGCGCGGTGATCTACCTCACGCCGCGCGGCCGCCGGCTGACCCAGGCGGATGCCGGGCGCTATGCCGAGGGTGAGGGGGTCGTGCTGCTGTGCGGCCGCTACGAAGGCATCGACGAGCGGGTGCTCGACGCGCGCGGCATCGAGCAGGTCTCGATCGGCGACTACGTGCTGTCGGGCGGCGAGCCGGCGGCGCTGGTGCTGCTGGACAGCGTCGTGCGGCTGCTGCCCGGCGTCATGGGCAGCGAGCGCAGCGGCCTGGAGGAGAGTTTTGCCGACGGGCTGCTCGAATACCCGCACTACACCAAGCCGGCCGACTGGCAGGGCCGTGCCGCGCCCGAAATGCTGCTGTCGGGCAACCATGCGGCGATTGCGGCCTGGCGACGCGCCGCCGCCGAGGCCGACACCCGCGCCCGCCGGCCCGACCTGTGGGAGCAGTACGCCTCCCGCACCCGATTCAGCGCCTTGCCGATCACGGCTGCGCACCGTAACTGACCCTCGCGAGAAGGACCTTAGAGATGAACGTGATCCAGCAATACGAGGCGGAGCAGATCGCCCGCCTGACTGCCGCCCGCGCGGTGCCCGAGTTCGATCCCGGCGATACCGTGCGCGTGATGGTGCGTGTCGTCGAGGGCGAGCGGTCGCGTCTGCAGGCTTATGAGGGCGTGGTGATCGCGCGCTCCAACAAGGCGCTGGGCAGCAACTTCACCGTGCGCAAGATCTCCTACGGCGAGGGCGTCGAGCGGGTGTTCCCGCTCTATGCGCCGACGATCGCCGAGATCGTGGTGGTGCGCCGGGGCGATGTGCGTCGCGCCAAGCTCTATTACCTGCGCGGCCGCCGCGGCAAGTCGGCCCGTATCGCCGAGCGGGCGCGCGAAGTGCCCGCGCCTGCCGCCGCCAAGTAACGAGTGAAGGCCAGGGGCTTTGCCCCCTCGATCCGCTTCGCGGCTCAAGCCCATCAAAGGCTAGCCTTTGAAATCCTAGAATTTAAAGAATCGGGGTCTGGGGCCTGCGGCCCCAGCGGGACCAGGGCAGAGCCCTGGCCTTGCTTTTTCAGCCCCCCGCTAGCTTCGCTCCCAAGCGCAGCATGATGCCTGCATCAGGCTGGGCGCGGCCCCTGGAGGATCTGCCACGATGTCCGGCCCAGCCGAGACCCCGCTGACCCTGTTCGACAAGATCTGGCAGAGCCATGTCGTCGAGCGGCTGGGGGACGGCACCGCCATCCTCTATATCGACCGCCACCTCGTGCATGAGGTGACCAGCCCGCAGGCCTTCGAGGGGCTGCGGTTGAGCGGGCGCCGGGTGCGGCGGCCGGACGCGACCATCGCGGTTGCCGACCACAACGTGCCGACCAGCGATCGCAACCGGCCGATCGAGGAGCCGGAGAGCCGGCTGCAGATCGAGACGCTGGAGCGCAACGTCGCCGAGTTCGGGGTGCCGTACTTCCCGCTGCTGTCGGCGCGCCAGGGCATCGTGCATATCGTGGGGCCGGAGCAGGGGATCTCGCTGCCCGGCATGACCATCGTCTGCGGCGACAGCCACACCTCGACGCATGGTGCGCTGGGCGCGCTCGCCTTCGGCATCGGCACCTCGGAGGTCGAGCATGTGCTGGCCACCCAGACGCTGCTGCAGCGGCCGGCGAAGAACATGCTGGTTCAGGTCGAGGGCGCGCTTGGTCCAGGGGTGACCGCCAAGGACGTGATGCTGGCGATCATCGGCACCATCGGCACCGCCGGGGGCACCGGGCACGTCATCGAATTTGCCGGCTCCGCCATACGCGGCCTCGACATGGCCGGCCGGATGACGATCTGCAACATGTCGATCGAGGCCGGCGCGCGGGCCGGTCTGGTGGCGCCGGACGAGACCACCTTCGCCTATGTCGAGGGACGTCCGTTTGCCCCCAAGGGTGCCGCGTTCGCGCAGGCGGTCGCCTGGTGGCGCACGCTGCCGTCCGATGCGGGCGCGATCTATGACCGTGTGGTCGCGCTGCGCGCCGAGGCGATCGCACCGCTGGTCACCTGGGGCACCAGTCCCGAGGACGTCGTCGCCATCACCGGCGTCGTCCCGGACCCGGCGAGCGCGCCCGACGCGGCCAGGCGGGCGCAGATGCAGCGCATGCTCGACTATATGGGCCTGTCGGCCGGCCAGTTGATGACCGATGTGGCGGTCGATGCCGTGTTCATCGGCTCCTGCACCAACGGCCGCATCGAGGACATGCGCGCCGCCGCCGGCGTGGCCGCCGGACGCAGGGTGGCGCCCGGCGTGCGGGCGATGGTGGTGCCCGGCTCGGGCATCGTGAAGCAGCAGGCCGAAGCCGAGGGGCTGGACCGCATCTTCCGCAACGCCGGCTTCGAGTGGCGCGAGGCCGGCTGCTCGATGTGCCTCGGCATGAACCCGGACAAGCTCGCGCCCGGGCAGCGCTGCGCCTCGACCTCGAACCGCAATTTCGAGGGCCGGCAGGGTCCGGGCGGCCGCACGCATTTGCTGTCGCCGGCGATGGCGGCGGCGGCGGCGGTCACCGGGCGTCTGACCGATATCAGGGAGCTGATTACAGCCATGCCGTCATAGCCATGCAGCCATTCATCACCCTGACCGCGGTGGCGGCGCCGTTGCCGGAAGCCAACATCGACACCGACAAGATCATCCCGTCGCGGTTCCTCAAGACCATCAAGCGGTCCGGGCTCGGCCTGAACCTGTTCGACCCGCTGCGCTATCAGGACGGGGTCGAGCGGCCGGACTTCGTGCTCAACCGCGAGCCCTATCGCCAGGCCGGCATCCTGATCGCGCACGAGAATTTCGGCTGCGGCTCGTCGCGCGAGCATGCGCCCTGGGCGCTGCTGGATTTCGGCATACGCTGCGTGATCGCGCCGTCGTTCGCCGACATCTTCCACAGCAACTGCTTCAAGAACGGCATCCTGCCGATCCGGCTGCCGCGCGAGGTCTGCGACCTGCTGATGCAGGACGCGGCCCGGGGTGCCAACAGCCGGCTGACCATCGACCTCGAGCGCCAGGTGGTGGTGCGGCCGGACGGGCAGGAGATCGGCTTCGAGGTCGATGCGCTGCGCCGGCACCGGCTGCTCGAAGGCCTGGACGATATCGGCCAGACCTTGCAGCATGACGCCGCGATCGACGGCTTCGAGCGGCAGCGGCAAGCGTCGCAACCCTGGCTGCCCGCGATAGCCGTCTCCTGAGAGCTGGGCCGTCTCCTGACAACTGGAACCGCAATGGCCTCGAACAAGAAGCTGCTCGTGCTCCCGGGCGACGGTGTCGGCCCGGAGGTGATGCGCGAGGTCGGGCGGCTGGTCGGCTGGCTTGGGCGGCGGCGCGGCATCAGCTTCGAGATCACCGAGGACCTGGTCGGGGGCGCCTCGATCGACGCGTTTGGGGTGCCGATCCGGCCGCAGGTGGTGCAGGCGGCGCGCGACGCGGATGCGGTGCTGTTCGGCGCCGTCGGCGGACCGCAATGGGACCATGTCGGCTTCGAGCGGCGCCCGGAGCTGGCCATCCTGACCTTGCGGCGCGAGCTCGGCCTGTTCGCCAACCTGCGGCCGGCCCTGGTGCAGGATCCGCTGGTCGATGCGAGCACGCTCAAGGCCGACGTGGTGCGCGGCCTCGACATCATGATCGTGCGCGAGACCACAGGCGGCATCTATTTCGGCGAGCCGCGCGGCATCGAGACGCTGGCGGACGGCAGCAGGCTGGGCGTCAACACCGAGGTCTACAGCACCCACGAGATCGAGCGGGTGGCGCGTGTGGCGTTCGAGCTTGCCCGGAAGCGGCGGGGCGCGGTGTGCTCGGTCGAGAAGAGCAACGTGATGGAGAGCGGGCTGCTCTGGCGCGAGGTCGTCACCGACCTGCACCGGCGCGACTACGCCGACGTGAAGCTGTCGCACATGCTGGCGGACAGCTGCGCCATGCAGCTGGTGCGCAACCCGCGCCAGTTCGACGTCATCGTCACCGGCAACCTGTTCGGCGACCTCTTGTCGGATCTGGCCTCGATGCTGACCGGCAGCCTCGGCATGCTGCCCTCGGCGACGCTGGGTGCGGCGGATGCCTCCGGCCGCCGCCCGGCGCTGTACGAGCCGATCCACGGCAGCGCGCCCGACATCGCCGGACGCGGGCTCGCCAATCCGCTGGCGCAGATCCTCAGCTTCGCGATGCTGCTGCGCTATTCGTTCGAGCTCGAGGGCGAGGCGCGGATCATCGAGGAGGCCTGCAGCCGGGTGCTGGCGAGCGGCCTGCGCACCGCCGACATCATGAGCCCGGGCATGGCCCGGGTCGGCACCGCGGTGATGGGCGAGGCGGTGCAGCGGGAGCTCGAGAAACTGGCAGACTGACCCCGCGTGCCACCCGTCGCCGTCGACCGCCCGATGCATGACCACGCCATCCTCGCCCTCGGCCTGATCCTGCTGGTGGCTTCGGTGGTCGCCATGCTCTCGCGCCGAGCGCACCTGCCCTATAGCGTCGGGCTGGTGCTGGCCGGCATCGCGCTGACCCTGGCGCCGACCGGCATCGAACTCAGGCTGACCCGCGACCTGATCTTCGAGGTGCTGCTGCCGCCGCTGGTGTTCGAGGCGGCGCTGCAGTTGCGCTGGCAGCCGTTCCGCGCGGCGTTGCCGGTCACGCTGACACTGGCGTTCGCAGGGGTCGCGATCGCTGCCCTGGCGGTGGCCTGGGGCCTGCACATGCTGCTTGGCTGGCGCTGGATCGCGGCCGGGCTGTTTGGGGTCCTGATCGCGGCGACCGATCCGGTCTCGGTGATCGCCGCCTTCAAGGAGATGCGGGTGGAGCCGCGTCTCGGCACGCTGGTCGCGAGCGAGAGCCTGCTCAATGACGGGGCGGCGGCGGTCGGGTTCAGCGTGCTGCTGGCCATCCAGGGCGGGGCGTCCGGCGGGGTGCTGGCCGTCGCCGGCTCGCTGCTCTGGACGGTGGCGGGGGGTGTGGCGGCAGGCGCTCTGGTCGGGGGTGCGGCGCTGCTGCTTGCCGGCCGCACCGAGGAGCATCTGGTCGAGACGACGCTGACCGCGATCGCGGCCTATGGCTCGTTCATGCTGGCCGAACATCTCGGCACGTCCGGCGTGCTCGCAAGCCTCACGGCGGGACTGGTGGTCGGCAATGTCGGCCAGACCGGACCGATTTCGGCATCGACGCGCGAATGGCTGTTCGATGTCTGGGAGTTCGCGGCCTTCCTGGCCAACTCGGTGGTGTTCATCCTGATCGGCGCGCAGGGCGCTCGGCATCCGGGCGCGCTGTTGACCGGCGCCGCCGGCATTGCGATTGCCGTGGTGCTGCTGGGCCGGATGCTCGCGGTCTATCCGATCTGCCTGCTGTTCAGCGGCACCAGGTTGCGGGTCGATCCGCGGCACCAGCATGTGCTGGTCTGGGGCGGCTTGCGCGGTGCGCTCGCCCTGGCCCTGGCGCTTGCCCTGCCGGAGACGCTGCCCGAGCGCGGCGCGCTGGTGGCGGCGGCGTTCGCCGTGGTGGCGTTCTCGATCTTCGTGCAGGGCATGACGATGCCGTGGCTGATCCGGCGTCTGCACCTGCGTGCCGAGGAAGCCGCTTAGCCGAGGGTATCTCGAGGGACGGACATGAAAAAGGCCGGCGCTCCGGGGAGCCCGGCCCGTTCCGGCTGCGGCGGCCCTATTAGAACCCTTCGCGCTCCAGGCGCTTGCGCTCCATCTTGCGGGCGCGGCGAACCGCCTCGGCGGCCTCGCGGGCGCGCCGCTCGGAGGGCTTCTCGTAGTGCCGGCGGAGCTTCATCTCGCGGAAGATGCCCTCGCGCTGCATCTTCTTTTTCAGCGCCTTCAGCGCCTGGTCGACATTGTTATCCCGGACGAGAACCTGCACTGCGCCGTAAACTCCTTGATGCACGGCCGGCGGTCCGGTCGCGGTCGTAAACCGTCGCCCGCCGGATCGCGGGCTCCCTAAGAGGGCGGCGCTATAGCACACGGCTCCATCGTTGCACAAATCCTTCCCCGGCCTTATCCGCCCGGGTCGGGCCCGGCTGCAGGCGCGCGCCCGAGAGGCCGGGTTCATCGGACCAGGCGGCCAGGGCCCGGACCGGGGAACGCGGACCCGGGGAACGCGGACCCGGGAGACGCGGAACCGGGAGACGCGGGCCGGGAGGCGCGGAAATGAAGCAGCCGATGCTGACGGATCCTCACGACGAGGTAGGCGTGAGCACCGGGCCCTTCCGCCTTGATGAGAGCATCCCCGGAACACTGCGTGTGCAGACCGGACGCCCGCAGCTCACGATCGGGCTGCATGGCCTGGCCTGCCGCTGGGCGGTGCGGCTGGACGACGTCTGGGTGGAGGCGATGCGCGACCGGCCGACCCAATCCTACAATTTCGGCTGGTGGGACGCGCAGGTACGGCATTACGTGGCGCGCCCGACCACCGAGCAGTATTTCGGCCTCGGGGAGCGGTCGGGCGGAATGGATCGCGCCGGCCGGCGCTACCGGCTCAGCAATATCGATGCGCTCGGCTACGACGCGCGGAGCTCGGACCCGCTCTACAAGCACATGCCGTTCTTCATCACGCGCAAACCGGGGATCGGATCCTCCGCCGCCGGCCTCTGCTTCGGCGTCTTCTACGATACCTTGTCAGACTGCGTCTTCGACTTCGGCTGAGAGCACAGCAATTATCACGGCCCGTATCGGTATTTCGCGGCCTAGCATGGCGACCTCGATCTCTACGTGATCGCCGGCCCGACCCTGCCGGAGGTCGTGCGCCGCGTCACCTGGCTCACCGGCCGGCCGGCCGAGACCCCCGACTGGGCCCTCGGCTATTCCGGCTCTGCCATGCGCTACACCGACGCGCCCGATGCGCAGGCGCGCATGGCCGGCTTCCTTGCCGACCTGCGGCGTCACCGCATTCCCTGCAGTTCCTTCCACCTGTCCTCCGGCTACACCTCCATCGGCGACAGGCGCTACGTCTTCACCTGGAACCGGGACAAGTTCCCGGATCCGGAGGCCTTCATCGCCGGCTATGCGCAGGCGGGGGTGCGGCTGATCGCCAACATCAAGCCGGCGCTGCTGCAGGACCATCCGGCCTTCGGCACGGCGGCGGCGGCGGCCCTGCTGCTGTCGGATGCTAATGGCGTGCCGGTACTCGAGCAGTTCTGGGACGCGGCCGGCGCCTATCTCGACTTCACCAACCCGGCGACCATCACCTGGTGGCAGGGGCAGGTGACCGGGCAGCTGCTGGCGCGCGGCATCGCGGCGACCTGGAACGACAACAACGAGTTCGAGATCCGCAACCCGCGGGCGCTCGCGCACGGCTTCGGCCGACCGTTTCCCGCGCAGGAGATGAAACCGCTGCAGACCCTGCTGATGCTGCGCGCCTCACGCGCGGCCCAGGCCGCGCATGCGCCGGACGAGCCACCCTTCCTGATCTCGCGCGCCGGCGCCGCCGGGATGCAGCGCTACGCCCAGACCTGGTCCGGGGACAACGCCACCTCGTGCGAGACGCTGAAATGGAACATCCCCATGGGGCTTGGCCTGGCGCTGTCGGGCGTCTCCAACACCGGTCATGATGTGGGCGGCTTCGCGGGACCGCGCCCGGATGCCGAGCTGTTCATCCGCTGGGTCGGCTTCGGCATTTTCATGCCGCGGTTTTCCATCCATTCGTGGAACGACGACGGCACTGTGAACGAACCGTGGATGCATCCGGAGGTGCTGGAGGATGTGCGGCAGCTGCTGGCGCTGCGCAGCCGCCTGACGCCCTATCTCGCCGCCTGCCTGGCGCGCTACCGTAACGCCTACGATCCGGTGATTCGTCCGCTCTTCTACGAATTCCCCGATGACGCCCGGGCCTGGGAGGCGACGGACAGCTTCAGGCTGGGGGGTGCCCTGCTGGTGGCGCCGGTCGTGGCACCAGGGGTGCAGGCGTGCTCGGTCTATCTTCCCGCCGGCACCACTTGGCGCGATGGCTGGAGCGGTGAACGCTTCGGCGGCGGCATTTGCGTGCGCCGCGAGGCTCCGTTTGCGAAGCCGCCCTTCTTCATGCGCCACGGTGCCGCACCCGTATTGGAACAGGCGCTCCTGTCACACTAGATAACAGTGCTGATTGGAGAACGCATGGCTCTGCTCAAGATCGCCCGCATGGGGCATCCCGTCCTGCTCGGCCGCGCCGAACCGGTGGCCGACCCGACGGCACCGGAACTGCGCCGCCTGGTCCTCGACATGATCGAGACGATGATGGACGCGAGGGGCGCAGGCCTGGCCGCGCCCCAGGTGCATGTGCCGCAGCGGCTGTTCGTCTATCGGGTTCCGGCGGAGCGGAGTGCCGGCGCGGACGATCCGCCGCGCGAGACGCAGGTGCTGATCAACCCGGTGATCACGCCGGTGGGCGACGAGGAGGCACTAGCGGTCGAAGGCTGCCTGTCGATCCCCGGCCTGCGCGGCGCGGTGCCGCGCCCGGCGCGCGTGCATTATGCCGGACTCGACGGCGACGGCCGCCCGGTCGAGGGCGAGGCGAGCGGCTTCCTCGCCGTCGTGCTGCAGCACGAGAACGACCATCTCGACGGCGTGCTCTATCCGATGCGGATGCGCGACTTCACGCGGTTCGCGTTCGAGGACGAGATGATGCGGCACGGGATGCCGTCCGACGGAACGCCGGCCCAGGAGGTAGAGGCCCGGGAAGTAGAAGAATGAACCCGTTCGAGAGCGGCCTGCGCCTGTTGCCCGGTCTGTTCGCGCGTCAGCTGCCGGGACTGGTGGACGGCGCGTCGCGCGCCGCCGTCAGCGAGTTTCCCGGCCCGCTCGAGCGCAGTCCCGAGCGCGATGCGGCCCTGCTGGCGGTGGTGCCGCTGGTGGGCCGGCTTGGATGGACACCGGCCGCACTGCGGCAGGCGGCGGGTCCGGATGCCGATCTGCTGTTTCCGGGCGGCGCCGCGGAGATGGTCGAAGCGCACGCGGACCTCGGCGACCGGCGCATGGAGGCAGAAGCCGGCACACTCACCGAGACCCGGCCGAGCCGGCGCGTGCGTGCGCTGATCCTGCTGCGGCTGCAGCAGTCGGAAGCGGAGCGCGATGCGATCCGGCGCGGACTGGCCGTGCTGGCGCTGCCGGGCCACCGGCTGGCGTCTCTGCGCTCGATCGCGCGCACCGTCGATACGATCTGGCACGCCGCCGGCGACGTGTCGGTCGACCAGAGCTGGTACAGCAAGCGCGCGATCCTGGCCGCGGTCTATGCCGCGACGCTGCTGTTCTGGCTCCGCGACGGCAGCGGCGGGCCGGCGACCGAGTCGTTCCTGGACCGCCGGCTGGAGGGCGTCGCCCGCATCGGCCGCCTCAGGCGGGCGGTCAGCCTGGACCGGCTGCGACCCAGGGCGGCCTGACGCGGCGCCGCCCTGGGCTCAGGCGGCCAGGCGCGCCGCGACTTCTGCCGGGGGCATGCGTACCAGCGCCTCGTAGTCGGTGAGCAGCATTTCGGTGATCGGGCCCGGGGTGAACTGCAGCCCGTCGATCTCGCGCACCGGCGTGATCTCGGCGGCCGAACCGGCGAGAAACACCTCGTCGGCCTGCTGCATCTCGTCGGGCATGATCACCCGCTCGACCACCTGCAGGCCGCACTTGCGGGCCAGCGCGATGACCGTGCGCCTTGTGATGCCGTCGAGGAAGCAGTCCGGAATCGGGGTATGCAGCGCGCCGTCCATGACAAAGAAGATGTTGGCGCCGGTCGCCTCCGACACCTGGCCGCGCCAGTCCAGCATCAGCGCATCGTTGAAGCCACGCGCCTCGGCGGCGTGCTTGGACATGGTGCCGATCATGTAGAGCCCGGCCGCCTTGGAGCGGGTCGGGGCGGTCTCGGGATGCGGCCGCTTCCAGTCGGCCATGCCGAGCCGCACGCCCTTCATGCGGTCGTCGCCGAACAGATTAGGCCACGACCACGCGGCGATCATCAGGTGGATCCTGGTCTGCTGGGCGGAGACCGAAAGCTGCTCGGCGCCACGCCAGGCCAGCGGGCGGATGTAGCCATCGGTCAGTCCGTTCACCGCCAGCACCTGCCGGCAGGCCGCGTCGATGGCGTCCATCCCGAACGGGATCTCGAAGCCGAGGATGCGTCCGCTCTCGACCAGGCGCTCGGTGTGCTCGCGCAGCTTGAAGATGTTGCCGTTGTAGGACCGCTCGCCCTCGAACACCGCGCTCGCATAGTGCAGGCCGTGCGACAGCACGTGCAGCCGGGCGTCGCGCCAGGGGATCAGGTCGCCGTCCCACCAGATCTGTCCATCGCGGTCGTCGAACGGCACCAGCGCCATAAGTGTTGTCCTTGCGTCAAGGTGGGAGCTCGTCGGAACTAGAAGCCCCCTTCCATTAAGTCAATGAAGCTGTCTTAACTCGCGCATGGATTCCAAGCCGCACGGCCGCCTGCTGCCACCCTCCGCTGCTGTCTCGCGTGCCCACCCGCCAGCCGATCAGCCATCCGGCAACGGCGCCGGCACGGCGCTGCTGTTCCTGCGCGAGGAGCAGATGCGGCTGGCGCAGGACCTGTTCTTCCTGGCCTATCGCGACCTGACCGCGTCCGCCGACATCGTCCTGGAAGGGCTCGGACTGGGACGGGCGCATCATCGCGCGCTGCATTTCATCGGCCGGCGTCCGGAGCTGCCGGTCAGCGACCTGCTCGTCCTGCTGCGCATCACCAAGCAGAGCCTGGCGCGGGTGCTGGGCGAGCTGGTGCGGCGCGGCCATGTCCACCAGAAGACCGGCGCGCGTGACCGGCGCCAGCGTCTGCTCAGCCTGACCGAGAGCGGACGGCTGCTGGAGCGCCAGCTGTTCAACCGCCAGCGCGAGCGCATCCTGGACGCCTATCGCGAGGCCGGTGGACCGGCGGTGGAGGGCTTCCGCCGGGTCATGCATGCCATGATGGACGAGCAGACCCGCGCGCAGCTTGACCCGCGCGCGCCCGACATCATGCCGGCGGCGCATCCCGCCGTGCCTGCGCGCCCCCGCGACGTGCGCCGCGTATGAGTCTCTATACCTCGCCGGCGCCGGGTGCGGACGCGCATGTGCTGGTGGTGGATGACGATGCGCGCCTGCGCAAGCTGCTGCAGCGCTACCTCTCGACGCAGGGCTTCAGGATCAGCGTCGCCTCAGGCGCCGGCGAGGCACGGCAGATCCTGGGCTTCATGCAGCCCGACGCGATGGTGCTCGACGTGACCATGCCGGGCGAGACCGGGCTCGACCTGACCCGCGCGCTCAGGCTGGTCGGACAGACGCTGCCGATCCTGCTGCTGACCGCGCGCGGCGAGCCAGAGGACCGCATTGCCGGCCTGGAGAGCGGTGCCGACGACTATCTCGGCAAGCCGTTCGAGCCTAGAGAGCTGCTGCTGCGGCTGCGCGCGCTGCTGCGCCGGGTCGGTCCGCCGCAGCCCTCCGACAACCAGCGCCCGGTCGAACTCGGCAACCTGGAGTTCGATCCGGTGCGCGGCCTGCTGAGCGGGCCGGACGGCAATGTCCACCTGACCGGCGGCGAGAGCGCCCTGCTCGCGGTCCTGGCAAGGCGGCCTGGCGAGGTGCTGTCGCGCGAGGCGATCGCGCGGACCTTGGAAATGGACGAGGCCGGCGAGCGCGCCATCGACGTGCAGGTCACCCGCCTGCGCCGGCGCATCGAGCCCGACCCGCGCGAGCCGCGCTACCTGCACACCGTGCGCGGGCGTGGCTACGTCCTGAAGCCGGGCAACTGAGCGGCGATCGTCATGTCCGCCATCCAGGAGCCGGCCGGCGCCGCCAGGCTGACGGGCCAAGCGCCGCCGGAGCGGCGGCAGGGGCGCCGGCGGTGGCTCGGTGGGCTGGAGCGGCCGCTGCGCCGGGTGCTGCCGCGCTCGCTGCTCGGGCGGTCGCTGCTGATCGTGCTGATCCCGCTGGTGGTGACACAGGGCGTGTCGCTGCAGCTGTTCTATGGCAGCCATCTGGACATCGTCTCGCGCCGGCTCTCGACCAGTGTCGCCGGCGAGGTCAGCCAGACCCTGCTGCTGCTGGACCGCTACCGTCGCCCGGCGGATCAGGCCTGGATCATGGCGACCGCGTCGGACCAGTACCAGCTGGCCATGCGCCTTCGGCCGCGCGCGACGCTGGAGCGGCCGAAGCTGTTCAACATCATCGGGCCGATGGACGAGGAGCTGTCCGCGGCGCTGCAGGTGATCCGGCGGCCGTTCACCATGGACTGGCACTCCGACCCGCACGTCGTGAAGATCCATGTGCAGCTGCAGGGCGGCGTGCTGGATATCGATGCGCCGCGCAAGCGGCTCGATGTCGGGCCGATCTACCTGTTCGTCGCCTGGAACGCCGGCAGCGCGCTGCTGCTGTTCCTGGTGGCTGCGCTGTTCATGCGCATCCAGGTGCGCGCGATCCGCCGATTGGCGCGCGCCGCCGAGGCGTTCGGCATGGGCCAGGAGCAGGGCACGATCCGCCCCGAGGGCGCGCAGGAGGTGCGCAAGGCCGCCTCCGCCTTCAACCGCATGCAGGAGCGCATCCTGCGTTTCGTGGCGCAGCGCACCGCGATGCTGGCCGGGGTCTCCCACGACCTGCGCACGCCGCTGACCCGGCTGCGGCTGTCGCTGGCGATGGTGCCGCAGCATGGCGCCCTGCACGCGGAAGAGCTGGCGCCCGAGATTAGCGAGATGATCGCCGATGTCGAGGAGATGGAGCGGATGATCGAGGGCTATCTCGGCTTCGCGCGCGGCGAGGGCAGCGAGCAGTCGCGCCTGATCGACCTGCCGGCGCTGCTCGACGAGGTGGCGCTGTCGGCGAGCCGGGCGGGTGCGCTGTTCGTCCGGGTGCTGAGCACGCCAATGCCGGAGCTGATGCTCAGGCCGATGGCGATCCGCCGCGTGCTCGCCAACCTGCTCGACAATGCCCGCCGGCACGGCGGCCGGATCTCGCTGGTGGCGATGCTGGAGGAGCGGGCGGTGCAGATCGTGGTCGATGATGACGGGCCGGGGATTCCCGGCGACCGCCGCGAGACGGTGTTCCGGCCGTTCGAGAGCGGTGCGACCGGGGGCACCGGGCTTGGGCTGACGATCGCACGCGACATCGTGCGCGCGCATGGCGGCGAGCTGTCGCTGGAGAATTCGCCGATGGGGGGGTTGCGGGCCCGCATCAGGCTACCTCTACAAAACAGCCTTTGAATGCGCGGACCACGCGGGCCGCCGTTACGAGCCGGTTCCGCCGACTGTGTTGCCGGTGCCGCCGTGGCCGTAACCGTTGTTGGTGTTGCCGAGGCCGCCGCCGCCGAGGCTGCCACCGCCCATGCTGCCGAGCGGGGAGTAGCGGCCGACATTGCCGATCAGCTGCTGCATGAACGAGGTCTCGCTGCCGGGGGTCGGCGTCTTGCCGGACGCCATGGCGATCTCGCGGCCGTCCGCCTTGTCCAGCAGGCGCCGGCTGCGCAGCGTGCCGCCGGCATCGAAGCTGAGCACGACCACTTCCTGGCTCTCGACGCGCGGCAGCGCGGTCGGCACCGGTGCGGTCACCTCGCCGATATAGATCCAGGTATTGTCGTCGAATGTCGCGTGCGTCGTCGGCGAGCCGATCAGGGTGGCGACGTCGGCCTTGGTCGTGGTGCCGGGCACCAGCTTATTATAATCGACGCTCTCGATGATGATGCCGCGATTGGTCGGGATCGGCGCGAACAATCCACATCCGGCGAGCGGCAGGGCAAGCAGGGCCAGGGTGGCGAGATGCCGGGCGGCGAGAGACCGGGCGGCGAGAGACCGGGCGGCGAGAGACCGGGCGGCTTGGCTGGCCGGGACTTGCTTGGCGAACGGCCGCATGGCGATGTCTTCGTCCTGTACTGGAAGCTGCTGTGCGGTGCCTGATCGGCCGGGTGGTGTCAACACGGGGCCGTGCGAACGGCCGGCATGGCAAGCACCTGTCTTGCGACGAGCGCCGGTCTTGCGGCAAGCATTACGCATGTGGGCCAACAGGGGCGACCGGTCGCTGGCGCTGCAGCCGGATGCGGCGCTGCTGGATGCCCAATAGAGGTGTCACGCAAGAGGAGCGCTTGATGAGCCGGCCCGAATTTTCCCGCCGCGTGCCGCTCAACCGGATCGGCGCGCACGGCCTGGAGCAGGAGATCGAGGCGAGCGATGCCGAGCGGCTGGCGCTGGCGGCGCGGCTGCAGATCCCGGCGGTGATCTCGCTGCGCTGCCGCTACCGGCTCGCAGCACCTCTGGGTGGCGTGGTCGAAGCGCAGGGGGAGCTGCGCGCCGAGGTGACGCAGGTCTGCGTGGTGACGATGGAGCCGTTCGAGGCGGTCGTGCTGGAGCGCTTCACGCTGCGCTTCGTGCCCGAAGGCACCGAGGATGACGGCGTCGATCCCGAGGCGCCGGACGAGCTGCCCTATCTGGATGACGGGATCGATCTCGGCGAGACCGCCGCCGAGCAGCTCGCTTTGGGGCTCGATCCCTATCCGCGCCAGCCCGGCCTGCCGTCCGCGGCGCTGACCGAGGCCGATGCAGCGGCCGGCTTGGCGGGTGATCCCGGCGCGGAGCTCGCCGGCACCGGTCGCCCGCACCCGTTCGCGGCGCTGGCCCGGCGCGGGCCGGGGGATTCCGGCAGCGGCAACGACGCGTGACCGGCCGCCTGCTTGCGGAGCCGGACGCCGTCTGCTAGAGCCCGCGCCTCATCTTCGGCCGCAAGGTCGCCGAACGGCTGTCCGTGATGCCGTGCTGTTTCATCTCGTTCGGAGGGGCTCACCCCCATGGCTGTTCCCAAGAGAAAGACCTCGCCCTCCCGTGCCGGCATGCGGCGAAGCCACGAGGCGCTGCGCGTCGAGGCCCATGCCGAGTGCGGCAGCTGCGGCGAGCTGAAGCGTCCGCATCATGTCTGCGGCCATTGCGGCCATTACGACGGACGCGAAGTGGTCCAGGCCGGCAAGCCGCTGAAGGGCACCATTCGGATCTGACCGGAGGCAGGGTTGTCGGGCGCCATATCCTCGGGTGCTGCGGGCAACAGCCCGGGCGGCGTCCTGAACGGGGCGACAGGCCCGGCACCTTGTGTGTTCGATCTTGCCGTCGACGGCATGGGTGGCGACGGGGCTCCGGACATCGTCATCAAGGGCCTGGCGATCACCGCCGAGCGGCATCCCAGGGCGCGCATCCTGCTGATCGGCGACGAGGCGTTACTGGGTCCGATGCTGGCGCGCTCGCGGCGCGCGGCGTCGATCTGCACGCTCCGCCATGCGGGCAACGCCATCAGCATGGACGCCAAACCGACGCTGGCGTTGCGCGTGCGCAACTCTTCGATGCGGCTGGCCATGGATGCGGTGGCCGCCCGCGAGGCGCGGGGTGTGGTGTCGGCGGGCAACAGCGGTGCCATGCTGGCGCTGGCCAAGGTGGTCGTAAAGACGATGCCGGGCATCGACCGGCCGGCACTGGCGGCGCTCAGCCCGTCGGCGCGCGGCGATGTCGTGATGCTCGATCTCGGCGCCAACGTGGTGTGCGACTGGCGCAACCTGGTCGAGTTCGCGGTCATGGGCGAGGCGTTCGCGCGCACGGTGCTCGGCCTGCCGCAGCCCACGATCGGGCTGCTCAATGTCGGCGCCGAGCAGCTGAAGGGTGACGAGCGGGTGCGCCAGGCGGCGGACGTGCTGCGGTCCAGTCCGCTGGCGGCGCAGTTCCGCGGCTTCGTTGAGGGGCACGACATCACCGCCGGCACGACGGATGTCGTGGTGACCGACGGGTTCACCGGCAACATCGCACTCAAGACCGGCGAGGGGGCGATGCGCCTGGTCGGCGAGATGCTCAAGCAGGTGTTCAGCGCCAGCGCGGCGTCGAAGCTCGGCTACATCCTGGCCCGTCCGGGCCTGGAGCGGATGCGGGAATGGCTCAATCCGGCGCGCTACAACGGCGCCGTGCTGGTCGGGCTGAACGGGGTCGTGGTGAAGTCGCATGGCGGCGCCGACGCCGAGGGCTTCGCGCATGCGGTCGACGTCGCGATGGACATGGTGACGCACGGCTTCAACGAGCGCATCCGCGAGGGCCTGCAACGGATCGACCTGCAGGCCGGCCACGCCGCCACGTCGGCCGTGGCGCCGATCGCGGCAGCCGGCTGAGGCGGCGCGCGGCATGAACGGCCAGCCTCGCCTGGGTGTGCATCTGGTCGGCGTCGGCGGCTACCTGCCCGAGCGCATCGTCAGCAACCACGACCTCGCCTTGCAGGTCGAGACGTCGGACGAATGGATCCGCGAGCGCACCGGCATCCACCAGCGGCATCTGGCGGCGCCGCACGAGACCGCTGCCTACATGGGCACGCGGGCGGCGCAGGCGGCGCTCGACGATGCGGGCCTGCTGGCGTCGGACGTGGATGCCATCATCCTGGCTACCAGCACGCCCGACCAGGCCTTTCCGGCCACGGCGGCGCGGGTGCAGGCAGCGCTCGGGATCACGCGCGGCTTCGCCTTCGACCTGGCGGCGGCGTGCTCCGGCTTCATCTATGCCATGGCCACCGCGGACGCCTTTATCCGGATCGGGCAGGCGCGCACCGTGCTGGTGATCGGCAGCGAGGTGTATTCGCGCATCCTGGACTGGACCGACCGCGCCACCTGCGTGCTGTTCGGCGACGGCGCCGGCGCCGTGGTGCTGCGCGCCGGCGAACCCGGCACGCGCGGCATCCTCTCGACCCACCTGCATGCCGATGGCAGTACCGGCGACCTGCTCTATGTCGATGGTGCGGTCGGCCGGAGGGACAGACCGGGCACGATCCGCATGCAGGGCCGCGAGGTCTTCCGGCACGCGGTCGCCAAGCTGTCGGCCTCCGTCGACGAGGCCTTGGCGGCGAACGGGCTGGCGCATGCCGACGTCGACTGGCTGGTCCCGCACCAGGCCAACAAGCGCATCATCGACGCCATGGGGCGCAAGCTCGGGCTGCCGCCGGAGCGGGTCATCGTGACGGTCGACCGCCACGCCAACACGTCGGCGGCGTCCATTCCGCTGGCGCTGGCGGAAGGCATGCGCGATGGCCGCATCCGTCGCGGCGACCTCGTGCTGATGGAAGCGCTCGGCGGCGGCATGACCTGGGGCTCCGCGCTGGTCCGCATGTGACGCGGGGTGGGCCGGCGGTGCCCGGCCGGGCACCGCCCGTCGCGACTATTTCGTTCAATTGACGTGGGTTGTGTGGTTGCCTACGGTTTGCACATGAACACCGTGACGCGTGCGCACCTGGCAGAGCACATCTATACGCAGGTGGGGCTCTCGCGGAACGAATCGGCCGATCTGCTGGAGAGCGTGCTCGAACGGCTCGCCTTAGCGTTGCAGGCCGGAGATTCCGTCAAGATCAGCGGCTTCGGCACCTTCTCGGTACGCCAGAAGGGGCGCCGCATCGGACGCAACCCGAAGACCGGTGTCGAGGTGCCGATCCTGCCGCGCTCGGTCCTGGTGTTCAGGCCCAGCCAGGTGCTGAAGGCGCGCGTGAACGGCCAAGAGCCGGGCACCGAGGATGATGCCGCATGAGTGGCGTCGATGATCCCGGGCTCGGCGATCCGCATGACGGCCCGGGCCAGGCGCCATGGTCGGATGCCGGCACCGATGCCGGCCTGTTCGACCTCGAAGGCGGTGCGGTCGGTGGCCAGGAGACCGGATCGGCCAGGCTGAAGAAATCGGCGACCGCCTTTCGCACGATCAGCGAAGTGGCGGACGAGCTGCATGTCCCGCAGCACGTGCTGCGCTTCTGGGAGACCCGGTTCCCGCAGGTCAAGCCGCTCAAGCGTGGCGGTGGCCGGCGCTACTATCGCCCAGACGATGTCGGGCTGCTGCGTCGCATCGCCGACCTGCTCTACATCCAGGGCTACACCATCAAGGGGGTGCAGCGGCTGCTGCGCGATGGCGACGGCACCCTGCAGGGCGACCTGCCGCCGCCGGAGGTCGCGGACCAGGATGGCGACGATCCGCCGGCGTCGGGCCAGGAGGGCGCGGCCGTGCTGCCGCGGCATGAGCCTGCGCGACCGGTGCTGCCGCAGGCCGGCAGCCCGGCGCATGGTGGCGCGCGGGCGGTCCAGGACGCGCCGGCCGCCTTGGAGGCCGCCGCGCGCAGCCAGTCCCT
This sequence comes from Lichenicoccus sp., assembly GCF_965277665.1. Classification (GTDB taxonomy): domain Bacteria; phylum Pseudomonadota; class Alphaproteobacteria; order Acetobacterales; family Acetobacteraceae; genus Lichenicoccus. The sequence goes on along the minus strand of NZ_OZ255835.1, from coordinate 1,567,126 downwards.
GGAGATCGGGCGTCTGCGGACCGCGCTCGGCATGGTGCTGGCCGAACTGGAGAGCCTGCGCCGGCAGTTGCCGATCTGATCGCGGGCCCGTTGCGGTCGCGGCCGCGCACTGCTACATCGGCGCGGCCGCAGGAATGGCGGGCAGTAGCGCAGCCTGGTAGCGCATCAGTCTGGGGGACTGAGGGTCGTGGGTTCGAATCCCGCCTGCCCGACCAAAATTGTGGATTGCTTTCAGCGGGTTATCGCCCGAAAGGTTACTTCATGCTTCCGGTTAATTGGAAGTCGGAAGCACATTGAAAGCAAATCCGTCACTCAAGGTCGTCCGAGCATTTCGGGACGCCGCTGCGGGCCGCCTTTCGAATCAGTCTCGGGCTGGAAACGGTCCCTGGCAACGGTTCTGGTGCTTACGGCGCCGGTTGATCCTGAAGAGGGCTACTCTACCATCTGCAAGCGCCCGGGCCAGACTAGCCGCGAGGGGATGTTGGAAAGAAGGGTCGGTATGGCGACCGTCCTCTAACTCCTTCGCGCTGATGGAGATCATGCCCTGGAATTCGAGCAAGGCTGCCTCATGCTGATCCAGCGAGTTGCGGCGGCCATAGACGTCTGGCGGGCCAAACTTGCCGGTGGCGCCAGCCGTGTGTGTGACCGCGTAGCACCCTCAAAGAGAGCAGTTAGCTTGCGCTACTATCGACTAATGTTCGCCAACGCTGTGGCAGGTAGCCTGAATGGCGCCCCGGCCGCGACCCTAGGCAATAGCCTGCTGTCTTCGTGAGGCCTCTCCGTGTCGCCAGAGCATCAAGTCGAATTATAACTCTCAGCCGCACAAAACCTGCTTCCCAATCTATGCGAAAGTTCGTTACGAAACCGCAAGATATGGAGGTTGCCGTGACGCGCTGGTTGGCGATTTTTATAGCTATGACCCTCGCAGGGTGCAGCCATTTTGATTATGAAGCGGCACTGCAGAAGTGCGAAAGTAATCGCGTAGCTTTGTCACAAGACCAACCGAGCATGACCCAAGAAGACTATTGTCCCGGCATGGTCGATGAGGAGGGACGAACGGCAGCGGCTCAGGCAGAGGCAAGGCGTGCGCGCTTCCAGGCAGCAAGTCTCGCGTTTGGTGCCATCGCTGCGTCACGTCCTCAACCTGTATTCCAGGTTTACAACCCACCGCCGCCGCAGCAAGTCACGTGCAGTAGCTTCGACAATGGCAGTGGCTGGGCATCAACGACCTGCCGCTAGCTGATCGTTCGAAGGTGACCCTTCGGCTTTGCCACGTTCCCGATGTTACGTCGATGGGCCCCCGCTCCGGAGAGCCTCCCGAAACGCGCCTGGTCCCAGAAGTGTCGATAGGAGGCCTGAGCGCACTTTCTCCGAACGCACCGCCTGCGTACTCATGGCTTGGTGTGAGGACTTTGTCCCGCAGAATAAGCTGAATTCAAGAATTGTTCCTTCGAATTCGCGCTCGCCCGAGCGCTTAACGTCTCGGACGCCAGCATCTTGTCCTTTATCATTTCAACATACAGAACCTTATCACCATCACTGAGGTCTCCATCGAAAATGTCATTTATCGAAGCGATGGTGGCGCTCAGATAGAGCTTCTGCTTGTCCTGGACGGTGTCCGACCCAGCCATCACTGATGGGTTGTAGCAGATCCGGTGCATTATTATGTTCCAGATTGAGCTTCTGTTGACCCAGATCACGCGTCTTGTAGTGCGCCAGCTTCAGCGCCGATAGGTCTATACTTTGCCGCTCCCGGCCATAATCGAGCAGTGGCAGCAGGAGCTTTACAAACAAGCCGACGTTGAACAGCAACAGAAACACGATGACCGCGGCCTCGACATAGTCGCGCAAGCCGAGCTGCAGGACGATCGCGGCTTCCAACATCCACGGCACCGGCGCCCATAGCACCGCTCACGCGGTCGCCTAACGCACCGGTCCGCCGCTGTGTCAGGGTCGGCATGTACTCTGAGCGTTGCGGCCGGATGCCCGTGAGTGTTTTCCGATACTACGGAACTGACCTTCTCCTCCCTACCATCGGGCCGGACAGCAGATGCAGGCGGGTCGGGCGCATATGCGCCGGACGCGACCATCCGAGGGAGAGAAGTCGATGAGTTTCGAGGGAACGGCGGTCGCCACGTTCACCGACCATGCTGGCGCCGAGGCCGCGATCAAGCGGCTCACCGAAGCGGGCTTCGACATGAAGCACCTCAGTGTCATCGGCAAGGGCTACCACACCGAGGAGAAGGTGGTCGGGTTCTATACGACGGCCGACCGGGTGAAGTTCTGGGGCTCGCGCGGAGCGTTCTGGGGCGGACTCTGGGGCCTGTTCTTCGGCGGCCTGTTCCTCACCATTCCCATTGTCGGGCATGTCGTCGTGCTCGGCTACCTGGCCGCCACCGCCTTGTCCGCCGTGGAGGGTGCCGCGGTGACCGGGGGGATCGGCGCCATCGGGGCGGCCTTGTTCAGTTCCGGCATCCCCAAGGACAGCGTCGTGCAGTACGAGACCGCGATCAAGGCAGACGGGTTTCTGGTGTTCGCGCGCGGGACTGCGGCGGAGGTTGCCCACGCGCGGGACATCCTGCAGCTCGGCAACCCGTCGATGCTGGCAATCCATGACCATGCCGAAGGCGTGCCGGCGCGGCTCCCCCTGCTGCAGTCGCATGGCTGAGCCCGCTTGCTGCGTGGCCCCGTCGCGGCCATGACAAAAGCCGCGTGACAAAGGCGGCAGCATCAAGCGCTGCCGCGCCGTCGGATGCGATCGGGCAGGGCCTGGGCTGCTTGCCGCACGCGCCTGTGCAAGGGGTCCGATGCCGAAGCGTCCGGCGCTGATCCTGATCTGCGCCGAGCAGGGCTTCGCTGGTCCGTTCAGCGTTCGCGTCCTCGACATGGTGGCCGACGATATCGGCAGGTCCGCGCTGTTCCCGCTCGACGCCGGCGCCTTTGTCCAGGTCCAGGATGACAATTCGCTGCTCCTGACGTTGGCGCCCGCACGCCTGGTCGACGAACTCACGGCCAAGTACATGCATGCCCAGTTGTGCGCCGCTGCGTTGCATGGCTTCGCCGCCGAGAACGCGGCACGCATGGAGGCGGTGGCGAGTGCGCGCAACCAGATCCAGCGGCAACTCGCCGATCTGCAGGCGGTCGAGCGGCAGGTCAGGCAGGAGGAGATCACCGCGGAGATCATCGAGCTCGCTGCCGGCGAGACGGCAAGCCGGGAGCGAGTTTGAGTAGGCGGTGAAACCGCCTTCAACCCGGCCTTGGGACAAATCAGAATGACGATGGCGATACATCTCCGTCGGTCGCCTCTGGTCCGGAGCCAACGGGATGCCCTACGTGGCCGATTTGAACAAAGCAAACGAAATGACCGGGACTCTCGTCGGTGACGGACAATGCGTCACACTTGCCCACGCGACCGTTACGATACCGGCTACGGTCAAACGGTCCACGAGCGGCCTATCCGTTTCCGAAATGGACAGGGACACAAGCTCGATGATGGGGATCAATACTATGTTGTCGAATAGCATGAGGCCCTCCGTTCTGTGCATCGTTCTAATGGTATCCACCGCTGCCGCACCAGCACACTGCCCTAGCTTCATTGATGAGGCAGGCAGCAAACGTGTCATGAACAACGTCTCAGTATTCGATGGCCCCCCGGATCAAAAGGCAGATTTGATTGGTGACGGTTTGGACTCTCACGGCATGTGGCGATGGGAAGCTGACGACATCGATCCGTATCTCGTTTGCCGCTACAAAGACACTGCCAGGACCGTCACGTTCCATGCGGTTGGGGCGAGATACTGTTATGGTGGTTGGAAGCCGACCCGGGCCTATTGCAGATAGGGGAGACCGATGCGACGCAGTCCGGTATAAAGCATAATTTTACCGCCTTCTGCGACTGTTCATTTGCAGTGTGGCACGCACAACCGGCGTGGTTTCACCGCCCGTTGCGTCAACGAGCTTCGGCAAGATTAAAATCGATCGAGACGCGGCAGGAACGGCGGCGACGCGTTCCACAGCGCGATGACCGGGATGTCAGGGTGCGCGGGATTGTAGCGCAGGATGCTGAGCGAGGCAGTGGTGAGCGCCAGGTGCTCCGCCTCCAGCACCGGCGCCGCGATCCAGCGCGCCGCGAGCACGCAGGCGAACTGGCCGTGCGAGAACAACGCGACGTTGCCTTGTCCGCTGCGAAGCCGGGCGATCAGCCGGTCGGCCCTGGCCGCGACCTGCTCGGGCGCCTCCCCGTGCGGGCAGCCATCCTTGAACAGGTTCCAGCCGGCCCGGCTGCTGCGTATCTCCGACGAGCACAGCCCCTCGTAGTCGCCATACGCCCACTCCATGAGATCGGGCTCGATCTCGGCGGCGCCGCCCAGCCCGGCAAGGTCGCAGGTGCGGTGCGCCCGGATCAACGGACTGGTCAGGACGCGGCTGAACGCGATGGCGTCCAGCGCCGGCTGCAGGGCGCGGGCCTCATCCTCGCCGTGCGGCGTGAGCGCGATGTCGGTGCGCCCGGTATGCTGGCCGGATTGCGACCAGGCGGTCTCGCCGTGCCGGACGAGATAGAGGCATAACGGCCGCCGTTCCAGGCCGGCCATCCCCTCCAGCTTCCTCACCTCGAGATGCGATGTCCGGCTCGCCTCGGCCGCGACCGGCATCAATGCGCCTGCTGCTTCACCCGGACACTGCCCGGGGTGCCATATCCAGGCTGTTCCATGGCTGCGTCGTAGTCACCGCGCAGTGCCGCCCGGTTGCAGGCGGCACGATGCGACACCGCCTGTTGTGCGGCGCCGACATTGGCCTCGAGGCCGCCCCAGATGTGCAAGGCGGGCTGCTGGATCGCCCGCGCGTACGAGAACCCGAGCGACCACGGGATGCGCGCCCTGGCGAACGCGGTCTGGCGGTTGAGCGCGTTCAGCCGGGCCGAAGCCCGCTCGCAGGATTGGCCGCCCGACAGGAACACGATCCCGGCGACGGCAGGCGGCACCATTTCGAGCAGGCAGGCCAGCGTTGCATCGGCCACCTCCTGCATGGTGACCGGCTCGGCCGGCGGGCTGTCGAGGCCCGGCAGCACCATGTTGACCTTCAACACCAGGCCGTCGAGCCGGACCCCCTGCCGGTGCATCTGCTCGAAGACGCTGCAGAGCACGTGACGGGTGATCTCGCCGCATCGTGCCATGGTGTGGGTGCCGGTCATCAGGACTTCCGGCTCGATGACCGGAACCAGGTTCGCCTCCTGGCACAGCGCCGCATAGCGGCCGAGCGCATGCGCGTTGGCCTCGACGCCACAAGCCGTGGGCGAGCGGACGCCGACCGGAAACACCGCGCGCCATTTCGCGAAGCGCGCGCCCAAGGCGGAGTACTCCTGCAGCCGGCCGCGCAGCCCGTCTAGGCCCTCGGTCACCATCTCGCTTGGATGCAGCGCCAGCGGCCTGGCGCCGGTATCGACCTTGATGCCGGGGATGATGCCGGCGTCCGCCAGCACCTGCAGGAACGAGGTGCCGTCGCGCTTCCCCTGCCGGATGGTCTCGTCGTGCAGGATGACGCCGCTGATGCACTCCGCGAGATGCGGGGTGGTGATCAGCAGCTCGCGATAGCGGCGGCGGGTTTCCTCGGTCTGGTCGATGCCGGCATCCGCGAAGCGCGTGTTGCAGGTCGGCACGCTCTCGTCGATCGCCAGCAGGCCGCGGCCGCCGCCGACCAGCGCCTGCGCGGTGGCGACGAGGCCATCCGACGTCATGCGCGGGCGCTCCATTTCCAGTTCCTGATTTCCGGCAGGTCCTCGCCATGCTCGTCGATGTAGCGGTTGTGCTCGATGAGCTTGTCGCGCAGGTGCTGCTTCAGATAGGCACCCCGCGTGCCGAGATCGGGCAGCCGGTCGACGACGTCCTGCACGAGGTGGAACCGGTCCAGCTTGTTCTGCACGCGCATGTCGAAGGCGGTGGTGATGGTGCCCTCCTCCAGATAGCCGCGCACATGCAGGTTGCGGTTGAACCGGCGGTAGGTGAGGCGGTGCACCAGCGAGGGATAGCCGTGGAAGGCGAAAATGATGTGCTTGTCGCGGGTGAACATCGCGTCGTAGTCGGTCTCGCTGAGGCCGTGCGGATGCTCGCTGCAGGATTGCAGCTTCATCAGGTCGACGACATTGACCACGCGTATCCTGAGCTCGGGCAGGTGCTCGCGCAGGATCGAGACGGCCGCCAGCACCTCCAGCGTCGGCGTGTCGCCGCAGCAGGCCATGACGACATCCGGCTCGCCGCCCTGGTCGTTGCTGGCCCACGGCCAGATGCCGAGGCCCTGCGTGCAATGCACGATGGCCTGTTCCATCGTCAGCCATTGCGGCAGCGCGTGCTTGCCGGCGATGACCACGTTGACGTAGTGCCGGCTGCGCAGGCAGTGGTCGATGGTCGAGAGCAGGCAGTTCGCATCCGGCGGCAGGTAGGCGCGAACGATGTCGGCCTTCTTGTTGATGACGTGGTCGAGGAAGCCGGGATCCTGGTGGGTGAAGCCGTTATGGTCCTGCTGCCAGACATGCGACGCCAGCAGGTAGTTGAGCGACGCGATCTTGCGCCGCCACGGCAGCTCCAGCGTCACCTTCAGCCATTTCGCGTGCTGGCTGAACATGGAGTCCACGATCCGGATGAACGCCTCGTAGCTGTTGAGCAGCCCGTGCCGGCCGGTCAGCAGATAGCCCTCCAGCCAGCCCTGCGACTGGTGCTCGCTGAGCATCGAGTCGAGCACGCGGCCGCTGGGTGCGAGGAACTCGTCGTTGCCCTGGCGCTCCGCATCCCACTGCCGATCGGTGACCTCGAAGACGCTGCCGAGCATGTTCGACAGCGTCTCGTCGGGACCGAAGATGCGGAAGTTCGCCAGCGGCTCGTTGAGCGTCACCACGTCGCGCAGGAACTGCCCGAGCACCAGGGTGTCCTGGGCCGAGACCGCACCCGGCGACGGCACCTGCACGGCATGGTCGGCAAAGTCCGGCATGCGCAGGTCGCGCAGCAGCAGGCCGCCATTGGCATTCGGGTTGGCGCCCATGCGCCGTGCGCCCGACGGCGCCAGTTCCGCCAGCTCCGGGAGGAGGCGTCCGTCGGCGTCGAACAGCTCCTCGGCGCGGTAGCTGCGCATCCAGGCCTCGAGGTCGGCGACATGGCCCGGATGCGCGGCATCGACCAGGATCGGCACCTGATGCGACCGGAAGGTGCCCTCGATCTGCAGCCCGTCGATCACCTTGGGTCCGGTCCAGCCTTTCGGGGACCGCAGGACGATGACCGGCCAGCGCGGGCGGCTTGCGACATGCGTGGTGCGGGCGTGCAGCTGGGCCTGCCTGATATCGGCGATCGCCTGGTCAAGGACGCTTGCCATAAGCGCGTGCATCGTCGCCGGATCGTCGCCCTCCACGAAATAGGGCGTCCAGCCGCAACCGCGCAGGAACTGCTCGAGCTCCTCGTGATCGATGCGCGCCAGGATGGTCGGGTTGCTGATCTTGTAGCCGTTGAGATGCAGGATCGGCAGCACCGCGCCGTCCCTGATCGGGTCGAGGAACTTGTTGGACTGCCAGGCGGTGGCCAGCGGCCCGGTCTCGGCCTCGCCGTCGCCGATGACGCAGGCGACGATGAGGTCGGGATTGTCGAACACGGCTCCGAAGGCGTGGCTCAGGGAATAGCCGAGCTCGCCGCCTTCGTGGATCGATCCCGGCGTCGTGGGTGCGACATGGCTGGAGATGCCGCCCGGAAACGAGAACTGCTTGAACAGCCGCTGCAGGCCGCCTTCGTCCTGGCTGATGTCGGGGTAGATCTCGCTGTAGGAGCCTTCGAGATAGGTGTTCGCCACCAGCGCGGGACCGCCATGCCCGGGGCCCGCGATGTAGATCATGTCGAGGTCGTATTGCTTGATGACCCGGTTCAGATGCACGTAGATGAAGTTCTGCCCCGGGGTGGTGCCCCAGTGCCCGACGACGAGCGGCTTCACGTGCGCCTGGGTCAGCGGCTGCTTCAGCAGCGGGTTGGCATACAAGTAGATCTGGCCGACCGACAGGTAGTTGGCGGCCCGCCAGTAGGCGTCCATCCGGGCAAGCTGCTGCGGTGACAGCTCAGGCGGCTCGGCGTGGCGCGTCAGCTCGCGTGTGGGAGTGGTGGCATCCATATCGTTGATCCTCGGAATGGCGCGACGTGCCGGCAGCGGATGGCGCTGAAGTCTGACGGTCTGCATCTGAGGCTGCTGCCTGAGGAGACGATCTGCGCCGGGAAGCCGCTACCGTAAGCATCCATTCTAGCGCTGTACGCGTCATCGGCGCAGGATCGGAAACTACCCAGGCCGGATCGGTGCGCCGTCAATCTCGACTTCAGGGCGCGACCTCAGGGCGGGACAGGCGGTCGGCATCGAAGCGTATCGTGAGTATTTTCCACCTCTCGCGGCGCAAGCCGCGAGCCGCTATGCGCGGATCATGCCGCAAGCGTTGCCCAGACCAGAACAACCAGCGGCCCGGACCTTGCCTGCACCCGCGCCATGCTGATCGCGGGGGATATCGGCGCCACCATGACCCGGCTCGCCCTTGTGTCGCCGGAGGAGGGGCCGAGGCAATTCGTGGCCGAGCGGGACTATCGGAGTGCCGAGCATGCGGGACTGCAGGCGATCGTCGAGGCCTTCCTGGCGGAGGTCGGCGGCCATGCCACGACGGCGTGCTTCGATGTCGCCGGGCCGGTCATCAACGGCCACGCGCATCTGACCAACCTGCACTGGGATGTCGATCAGGACGCGCTCAGGGCGGGCCTGAAGCTGGCCGAGGTCAGTCTCCTCAATGATCTGGAGGCTGTCGCGTATGCCATCCCGCATTTGCTCCCGGAAGAGACCGCGGTCATCAATGCGGGCTCCGCCGTGCCCTTTGCGCCGATCGCGGTGCTGGCTCCGGGAACCGGTCTCGGTGAGGCCTTCCTGATCTGGAACGGGACCTCCTTCATCGCCTGTCCGTCGGAAGGTGGCCACGTCGATTTCGCACCGACGAACGAACATCAGGCCGGCCTCTGGCGATACCTCACCGAGCGCTTTCGGCACGCCGCCTATGAGCGTGTCTGCGCCGGTTCGGGCCTGCCCAACGTCTATGACTATGTGCGCTCGAGGGATCCGTCGGCAGAGCCTCCAGCCTTCGCGGCCGAACTCCGGGCGGCGCGCGACAGATGTCCGCTCATCGTGGACGCGGCGCTGCATGATGCCGACAACAATCCGCTTGCCGCCGCGACCCTGCGCCTGGTGATCGACGTCTGGGGAGCCGAGGCCGGCAACCTGGCCCTGAAGGTGCTGGCGACCGGCGGCGTCTATCTTGCCGGTGGCCTGCCGCCGCGGCTGCTGCCGCTGCTCCAGGATGGCGCGTTCATGCGGGCATTCTGCGCCAAGGGACGCTTCTCCGGCATGCTCCAGGCTGTCCCGGCGCATGTCATCCTGGTCAATGCCGGTCTCCTGGGCTCGGCCCTGTACGGCCTCGCACAGTCCGGGAAGTCTGCCGTGCGACAGTAACGGGTCGCACCGGTCGGTCTGTGAGTAGTTTCCGATGCTGCAGCGACATCAGGGTCAGGCGTAGGAAGCCTGTGCAGAGTCGCCGAAGCGCCGCCCGGTCATCCGGCGCGTGCGGATCCGGCCAGCCCCTGGAGAGCGCCATGCCGCAAGACGGTCAGCTACAGAAGTCTGTCCTCTGGGCCGCGCGCGAAGCGGTCTCTGTCGAAAACGACATCCTGGTTGGTTGAGCTCCAGGTGCGAAACACCCAGTCGGTGAGGATCGGGCGATGAGCATCAGGACGATTCTGGTCGTGCTGGAAGCGGATACGGCCGTCGAGGTGCTGCTCGACGGGGCGCTGGAAATCGCCGGGACGATGGAGAGCCACCTCGAGGTGCTTCTCCTGCAGAGCGATCCCGAGCAGCTTCTTGCGGACTGCGCGTTCACGCCGCTCGGATCGATCCCCATCGAGGCGGTCACCGCGGCGCGCGATGCCAGTGCGACTGCAATTCGAGACCGTTTCACGGCGTGGCGCGCGGCACGCGAGCTCCCGGTCGATATTGTCGACCACAAGCTGCGGACGACCTATGCCAGGTGGTCCAACTGGCAAGGTCCCGCAGAGATCGGACTGCTCCGTCGCGGACGTCTCGCCGACGTGATCGTCATGGCGGGGCAGCCCAGACGCCTCGGACTGAGCTCGGCGCTGATCGACACCGCGCTGTTCGACAGCGGCCGGCCGGTGCTGTTTCTCCCGGACAAGCCCATAGGGCCGCCGCTCGGGAGGGTCGCGCTGGCCTGGAACGATAGCTTGCAGGCTGTGCGGTGTCTGGCCTGCAGCATGCCGTTTTTGCACGAGGCGGAGAGGGTCTATGTGTTTTCCGTCGGATCTGCCGATGCCTTGCCGGGGCGCGACCGGGCCAGCATCCCGGCCGAGGATGTGGCCGAGGCGCTGAGCTGGCAGGGGATCAAGGGCACCCTCGTGCGCCTCGCGCCTCAAGCCGACGAGACCGTCGGGGCCAGGCTGCTGCGCGAGGTCGCCGAGCTTGACGTGGGCCTGCTGGCACTCGGGGCGTTCACGCATAGCCGGGTCCGCGAAGCGCTGCTCGGCGGCGTGACGCGGCATGTTCTCGACCACGCAACGATCCCCCTCTTGATGATCCACTGACCAAGTGGTTGGGACTTTGGTCGCTCCGCGATCCTCCACGGGTCAGCCCGCGATGCCCGTCGTCTAGGGGGGTAGAAGATGGCCGTCGCAGCGCCGCGCGAGACCGATGCATCGGGAGCATTGGATGGCTCGATCATCGGCCGGATCGGCGCGCTGCTCGCGGGTGCGGGGCGGAGCCTCGGGCGGTTCGATCTCCAGGATGGCGCCGGCGCGATCCATGTCACCCTGACACAAGGCGTCGATGTCGTGCGGTTCGAGGGCGCCAGCCAGTATCGCGGCCTGGCGGGGCAGTTCTCCGGGGCGATCAGACCGACCGCCGCATTGGGCGTCAGCCAATATGTCCTCGAATATTCGGACCCGGAATGCTGCGGCTGCAGCCTGTCGTTTACGGTCAAGGACAGCACCGGCGGGGTGCTGTCGGTGGTGCCCCCGGAGATCGATCGGCGCGATAAGGTCGCGCTTTTGCTGCCGGCTGACACCGAGGCCCGGCAGAAGGCCGACGACGCGAAGTATCTGGAGCAGGGTCAGGTCGGCCCGTGATGTCAGGCTCTGCACCGGGCGTCATGACGCGACGCGATCATAGCGCGTCGCCGGCGCAAGCGCCCGTCGTACGCATGGCGCACGGACCGAATGCCGCGATCTTCGACGTCGACGGCGTATTGCTGGCCTCGCCGCACGAGCGGGCCTGGCGGGAGGCGCTGGACGGGCTGGCGGATCCCGGGCTGTTCACGACGGCGCTCTACCAGGCTGCGGTGGCGGGCAGGCCCCGCGACGCGGGCGCCCTGTCCGCACTCGTGGCGCTCGGCGTGGCGGACGCCGCAGTTCAGGCTCCGGCCTATGCGATACGCAAGCAGGCGCGACTGCAGCAGCTTGTGCAGGCGGGCGCCGTCGCGGCGGTTCCCGATGCCGTCCGGCTCGTCTGTTCGCTGCACGGGCTCGGCTGGCCGCTGGCCGTCGCGTCCTCGTCGAAGAACGCGAATGCGATGCTGCGTGCGATCGTGGTCGAGCCGGGTCGCAGCCTGTTCGAGATGTTCGGCGTGAATGTTTGCGGACGCGACCTCGCGCATGGCAAGCCCGATCCGGAGATCTTCCTCCTGGCGGCGGCCGGCCTGAAGCTCGCGCCGCGGCAGTGCATCGTCCTGGAGGATGCGCCGGCCGGCATCGCGGCCGCGCGCGCCGGCAAGATGTGGTCCATCGGCGTCGCGCGGCTGGACGACGCCGCCGGGTTGCGGGCGGCGCACGCCGATCTGGTGGTCACCAGCCTGGACCAGGTTCCGGTGCAGGCTCTCGCGGACGGGACCCTTTGCCTGTGAGCGGGAGCGGGCTAGAAGCTGGCGCCGGCCTGGAGCTGGAGTCGACGGCCGGGCCGGATTGGGTGCTGACGGCCGATGGCTTCGATGCCCTGCGCGAGGGCGGCCTGGAGGCGCGCTATGCCATCGGCAACGGCCTGATCGGCGTCCGTGGCGCGCGTGCGGCCACGCGCGGCACCCGCTGGCTGGCGCCGCCGCGCACCTATGTCGCCGGCCTGTTCGATACGTCCGGCGCGCCATCCGCACCGGGCGAGGAACCGGTCTCCGCCGGACTGGTGCCGGCCGCGGACTGGCTGCATGTGCGCGTCCTGCTCGACGGCCACACCCTGCTGCGCCACCCGGCCGAGGCGTCCGGGCACCGCATGACCCTGGACATGCAGGGCGGCGCGCTGTTCAGCCGCTTTCGGCATGAGCATCGGAGCATCGATGGCGGGGACCGCCTGGTTCTGCTGGTGCGCACCGTGCGCCTGGCCTCGATGGCGGATCGCGCGATCGGTTTGCAGGTCATCGAGGTCGAGGTCCGATCCGGAAACGCCGAGATCGAGTTCGAGGCGTCGTTCGAGAGCGTCGAGCTGGGCCTGATCCCGGACCGCCTCAGCAACACTCTCGGAGAGTGGCGCACCCACACCGGCGGCCACCGCCTCGCGATCGCGACCAGCGCGCGACTTGCCATCGATGCCGGCAGCCAGCCGCCGTTCCGGTCGGGCGTGCTGCGCAACACCTGGCGATGGACCTGCCGGGCCGGCCAAAAGATTTGCTTCGAGCGCATGGTTGCGGTGGTGCGGTCGGACGTGCCCGAGGGCGATCCGGGCAAGACCGCCACGGACCGGCTGGCGATCGCCGCCGGCCTTGGGACGGCGGGGGTGATGGCGGCGCACCGGGCTGCCTGGGCCGCACGCTGGCAGTGCAGCGATGTCGAGGTCGGCGGGGATCCTGCCGCCCAGCAGGCCCTGCGCTTTGCGATCTATCATCTCGATAGCGCGGCGAACCCGCACGACGAGCATGTCTCGATCGGGGCACGCGCGCTGACCGGCGACGGCTATCGCGGGCATGTCTTCTGGGACACCGAGATCTACCTGCTGCCGTTCTACAGCATGACGTGGCCCGAGGCTGCGCGCGCGATGCTGATGTACCGGTATAGGACGCTGGATGGGGCGCGCGCGAAGGCTGCCGGCATGGGCTGGAAGGGTGCCTTGTATGCCTGGGAGTCGGCCGATAGCGGGCATGAGGCCACGCCGCGTCGTGCCGTCGCCGCGGATCACACGATCATCGATATCCTGTGCGGCGAGCAGGAGCAGCATATCAGCGCCGATGTCGCCTATGCCGTCTGGCAATACTGGCAGGCCACCGGCGACGAGGCCTTCCTGCTCGAAGCCGGCGCCGAGATCCTGCTCGAGACGGCGCGCTTCTGGTCCAGCCGCGCCCGGCTCGAGGCCGACGGGTGCAGCCACATCCGCGGCGTCATCGGGCCGGACGAGTATCACGAGCATGTCGATGACAGCGCCTTCACCAACGTCATGGCGCGCTGGAACATCGGCACCGGGATCGCGGTCGCGGCCCTGCTGCGCGAGCGCTGGCCGGCGCGCTGGGCAAGCCTGTCGGCCAAGCTCGGTCTCGCGCAGGAGGAGCTGGCCGGTTGGGCCGGCACGGTCGCGACCATCGTCACCGGCCTCGATCGGGCGACCGGCCTGTACGAGCAGTTCGCCCGCTATAACAGGCTCGAGCGGATCGACCTCGCGGAGTATGCCGGCCGCTCGGTCGCAATGGACGTGATCCTCGGACGCGACCGGATCGACCAGTCCCAGGTGGTCAAGCAGGCCGATATCGTCGCCCTGCTCGGCCTGCTGCCCGGCGAGTTCGCCGGCGCCACCGGGCTGGCCAACTTCCGCTTCTATGAGCCGCGCTGCAGCCATGGCAGCTCGCTCAGCCGGGCGATGCATGGCTTCGTCGCGGCCCGCCTCGGCCTGACCGATCTGGCGTTGCGCTATTTCCGCGAGATGGCCGACATCGATCTTGGCGACGCCCAGGTGGGCGGCGATGGCGGCGTGCATATCGCCGCCCTCGGCGGCCTCTGGCTCACCGCGGTGTTCGGCTTCGCGGGCCTGTCGCTGACCGAGGACGGCGTGGCGCTCGATCCGCAACTGCCGCCGGACTGGACCAGCCTTGCCTTTTGCGTGCAGTGGCACGGACGCGTCCTGCGCATCAGGATCGGCGCCGCAGATGGTGGCGTGGATGTCACGATGCGCGGTTCTGTCTGCATGGGCTTGCGCTTCGGCGGCACTGCGCATGTCCTGCAGCCAGGCCAGACGATGCATTTTGACGGCGGAACTCCTGCAGCAGGCAGCGTCGCCGGTCGCGCAGTATCGAGGTCTGCTGGGTCGGCGCCATAGTTTCCTCGGTGAATGTCACCAAGCGTGCGATCCGATCAACGCTGACAGGGTGCGGAAAAACCCGAGAACGATGCATTCGCTACGAGATGAAAGCAGGCCAGGGGCTTCGCCCCTGGACCCCATCAAAGGCGAGCCTTTGAAATCCTTTAATTTAGGAATCGGGGTCTGGGGCCTTTCGGCCCCAGCGGGACCAGGGCAGCGCCCTGGCCTTGCTTTTTCAGCGCCGGGAGCCACCGCGGTCGAGAACGATTTCGGGGTGCTCTGAGCGTATTCGCAAGACCGGATGCGTACGTCCCCGGACGCGCGCGGGTGCTGTCTTGACGACGCTTGCAATCACCGCGAGTGACCGCCCGGATGGCGTCGTGCGGGACGCGATGGTCACGGGGCGACGGACGGTCCACAACGAAACGTCGTTCGACCGGCGTGTGGACCGGCCGATCATGCCTCGGGCATGCGACCGTGCGACTTGGCCTGCAGCGTGGCGATGGTGTGGCGCGCGATCATCGCCTCCTCGTCGGTCGGGATCACCCATATCTCGACACGGCTCTGCGGCATGCTGATGCGGCCCTTGCCGGCCCGGTTGAGCTCCTCGTCGAGAGCGATGCCGAGCCAGGCGAGCTTCGCGCAGACCGCGGTGCGTATCTCGGGGGCGTGCTCGCCGATGCCGGCGGTGAAGACCAGCCCGTCGAGGCCGCCGAGGGTCGCGAGCATGGCGCCGGCCTGCTGGATGAAGCGATAGACGAACAGCTCGACCGCCTCGCGCGCCGCTTCCGTGCGGCTCCCCAGCAGCGTGCGCATGTCGCTGTCGATGCCGGAGACGCCGAGCAGGCCCGAGCGGCGATACAGCAGGTCCTCAAGATCGCCCAGCGAGAGCCCGCCGGATTGCTGCAGGTACAGCAGCACGCCCGGGTCGATGCTGCCGCAGCGGGTGCCCATCACCAGCCCGTCCAGCGCGGTGAAGCCCATCGTGGTGTCGAGGCTGCGCCCGTGGCGCATCGCGCACAGGCTGGCGCCGTTGCCGAGATGCGCCACGATGACGCGACCCGCCGCCAGCGCCGGCGCGTCGGTCGCGAGCCGGCCTGCGATGTACTCGTAGGACAGGCCATGGAAGCCATAGCGGCGCAGGCCCTGATGCTCGTAGCGGCGCGGCAGCGCGAGACGCGTGGCGACCGGCGGCATCGTCCGGTGATAGGCGGTATCGAAGCATGCCACCTGCACGAGGCCGGGGCGTGCCTCGGCAATGGCGCGGATCGGCGACAGGCTGTGCGGCTGGTGCAGGGGTGCGAGCGGCGTCAGCCGGTCGAGGGCGTCCAGCAGCCGGTCCGTCACCCGCTCCGGCACGCGGTGATCGGATCCGCCATGCACGACGCGATGGCCGACGGCGACAAGCCGGTCGGCGCCCAGATGGTGATCGACCCAGTCCAGCAGGATGCCGATCAGCGCCTTGTGCGATGGCGCCGTGTCATGCGGCCAGCGTTGCTCCGAGAGGATCGCCCCGGACGGATCGCGCGCCAGGAAATGCGGTGCGTTGCCGATCCCCTCGACCTGGCCGCGCGAGATCGGATTTGCTTCGTCGTTCGGCCCGATCTCGAACAGCGCGAACTTGATCGAGGACGAGCCTGCGTTCAGAGCGAGGACGGTATCGGCCATGACCAATCCTTCAAGTCGAGACCGCCCCGGTATTGTCGCTCGACCGGCAACGGAGACATTGTCTGCAACGACGACTACTTCTGGCGAACTCGCTCCAGTCCGTCGAAGTAATCAGCCAGCTCCTCTGGGGCGCCGCCAAAATGCAGATACGACTCGTTGAAGTCAGCGATAATCTGCAGGCCGGACAGGTCGATCAGGTTGAGCTTGTGACGCTCCATGACAATCAGCCCCTGCTTGCGGAAGTCCTGCAGGATGCGGTTCACATGAACCGCCGAGAGCCCCAGCGTATCGCCGAGCTCGGTCTGTGTCAGAGGGAGGGTGAAGGACCGCCCGTTCGTCAGACCAACCGCCATATGGCGCCAGAGCAGCTCACACAGCAGGTAGGCCACGCGACCGCGCGCGTCGCGCCGACCCAGCGAGACAATACGCTCCCGCAGCATGGCCTCTTCCTGCAAGGAGCTCCACCACAACGCTGCCGAGACCCGTGGATGATGAATGAACAGGTCCATCATGCTGTCGCGTGAGACCGGTGCAATCCGCACCGGTGTCAGCGTCGCGATCGAGTGGTCCATCGTCTTGAGCAGAAAGACGTGCAGGTCGCACATGTCGCCTGGAATCAGGAACGTGATGATCTGCCGACTGCCATCCGGCAAATCGCGGTAGCGGATCGCCATGCCCTCGATGAGGACGAACACGGAACGCGGAACCGAGCCCTCGCAGATGATATCGACGTGACCGGGAAAGCGCTCCTCCCGCGCGGTCAGGAGATCCAGCGCCGCGGTGTCCACGTGCGAGAGTGGCGCAAAATGCGACAGTTTGCGTGTCAGAGGGTTTCGGTCTGGCACCGGTCAGCCGCACATCGTCCGAAGCTACAACTTAAACGAGCAGGTTTCGATCAGCGCAGCAAGCCCCGATGCAAGCACGAACGAGTGTGAAGCCGGACCCCGACGCGTCGCCTTCGCATTTGCCGTGCGCAAAGCAATCAAGAGGCGATCTGCCGCAATGGATCCGGGGCCGCCGAGAGACTGCGCGCCACGGCCTGCAGCAACGATATCGACCTGACGCTGACGACGACGCTTTCGTCCGTTCCGGCCATCTCCCGCTTCACGTCGATGACCCCGCCGATCGCTTCCAGCATCTGCTCCTTGGCGATCACGCCGCGCTCGATCAGGATGAGGGCGACGCTTTCGCAGAGCATCAGGGCGGCCTGGCCATGTGGGTCGGGATCTGAATGCATGCAGAACACTACCACCGATTTGCAAGACAAGAACTAACCCAGGTTAGCTGCCGGTGTATCGCGTCGGTTTACACTTAAGTCTCGCCGCAACGGCCTGCGAAGCTGTGGGCATTCTGCGTCGAACCGCACTCTCTCGCCGGCGCGATACCCGCCCGGCACGCAAATCCGAAATTGCCGATCACACCGAGACGATGGAGAGCCGAGCGCATGCTGCGATACGAACGACTTGTAGGGAAGCGGGCCTCGGACCGTGCGTCCGCCACGCTGCCGCCTGACGCGCTGGGACTGCTTTCGGTCAGGAAAATGATTGACGGCCTGCTGCTCTCGACGCCGCCGAACCTTTCGGTCGGCCCGCCTCCGCCTGGGGTGCTGACCGGTCAGCCTCGGGCCTCCCTGGCGCTTCAGGAAGCCGGCCACGAGCCATCTGTCGCGGTTCGTTCACCACAAGATGGCCTGGCGCCACGGATCGAGCAGCAGGCGCGCAGCCTGGCTGGCGCCTATGCGGCGCGTCACGCCGATGCGGGGCGGGAGCGGGTGGTGCTGGAGGCCGCACTCTATCGTTTCAGCAGGATCTTGCTCGGGCTTGGTGCCGAAGACGCCGAACCGCATCCCGGCAGACCAGCGGTCCGGAGTGACGCGGCCGGGCGCCGGCTTGATGCGAGGCACGCGATCGACCGCCTGACCAAGCGGCAGCGACAGGTCATGGTCTCGGTGCTGGCAGGTCGGCCAAACAAGATTATCGCCGTGGAACTCAAGATCAGCCAACGCACCGTCGAGAACCATCGAGCCGCCGTGATGGCCAAGACCGGATCGCGGTCATTGCCTGGGCTTGCGAGGATGGCGCTGATTGCCGGGATCGAGAGCGAGATCGGGCCGGAGCCTTGCCCGGCCGCGCCGGCTCGCGCGCCGCATGGTCGAGATGCGGCGCGATGCCGATCCGCCGCCCGTGGGGCAAACGTCTCGTCCGGCCTGATTTCCAGCTTGGAACGCCTGTCGAAGCCCCTGTACTATTCGCCGGTCTGATTTCTGATCGACACAGTACTCTCCCCTGGTCTCCGACGCGATCCGCTCCGTTTCGGGCACAGTCATCATGCCGGCCCGCCCCGCGCGCGGGGCGGCCCGGCCGGTCAGCCCTTCAGCTTCTTCGAGCAGGCACTGTAGTAGCCGCCGCCCTTCTGGATCCACTTCAGCCCGCCATTGCCGGTGCCGGCCTTGTTGGCATGATACTGGTCGAGACAGGTATGCATGCGCGCCTTGCCGGCGGTCTCCTTGGCGTATTTCGCATCGACGGCGCTCGGGAAGGTCAGCGGCCCGGTCGCCGCGGCCGGCGCGGCGCCGCCGGCGCCGGATTTCAGGGCCGGCGCTACGGTATCGGCGGTCGCGGCCGGAGTGGCCCCGGCGGACGCGACCGCGCCGCACTCCTTGACGCGGTAGGTCTTCCAGGTCTCGCCGTTCAGGGTGCCGGCGGCCTTCGCCGCCTGATACTTGGCACTGCATTCCTTGGTGCTCAGCGCGTGCGCCGATGTCGCGGCGAAGCCCGAAAACGCCAGGGCGCCTCCGAGGAGCAGGCCTGAAGCATGAGCGCGCATGGTATGGGTCCTTTGCAAGGGGCTGCCCCCGGAAGGCGGTTTACTTGTTCAGGCCGCCGAGCCGCCCGATCAGGCTGCCGAAATCGAAACTGCCGGCATCGGCCCCGGAAGCGCTCCCGGGCGCTCCCTGGGGCGGCACCGTGCCCTGCGGCGTGGTGGCATCCACCGCATGCGGCAGGAAGTGTGCGAGCACCTGCGAGGCCATGCCCGCCGGCAGTCCGTGCTGCTGCGCCCAGGCATCGAGCTGCTGGGGAGGGAACACCTGGGAGATCTGCTCCGCCGAGATCGGCAGGTTGTGGCCGCTGCCGACCCAGCTCTCGGCCTGCGCACCCAGGCCGGACTGCTGGAACTTGGCGAGGATGCCCGCCGGACCACCGGCCTCGTTGATCACCGTCGAAAGCAGGCCACCGGCGCCCGATTGCGCGGCCTCGTGCGCGTTCGCATTGCCGCCGAGCATGCCGCCCAGCTGGCCCAGCAGGCTACCGAAAACTCCACTCATCGCCGTGTCTCCCTGATCGTTGTTTGCCTGATCGTTAATTGATGGACGTGACGCTTCAGCCCTTGGCGACACGGTCGAACGCCAGCAGCCGCTCCAGCACCGACGCCATGCTCTCGAGCGGGATCATCGTCGGTCCGTCGCTCGGGGCAAAGTCGGGGTCCTGGTGGGTTTCGATGAACACCGCCGCGACCCCGACCGCAATCGCGGCGCGCGCCAGCACCGGGGCGAAGTCGCGCTGGCCCCCCGAGGCGCCGCCGAGTGCTGAGGGCTGCTGCACCGAATGGGTGGCGTCGAACACCACCGGATAGCCCGTCTGCGCCATGATCGGCAGGCCGCGCATGTCGTTGACCAGCGTGTTGTAGCCGAACGAGGTGCCGCGCTCGGTGAGCAGGATGCGCGTATTCCCGGTCGAGGCGATCTTGGCGGCGACGTTGGCCATGTCCCACGGTGCCAGGAACTGGCCCTTCTTGACGTTGACCGCGGCCCCGGTTTCCCCTGCCGCAATCAGCAGGTCGGTCTGCCGGCACAGGAAGGCCGGGATCTGCAGCACGTCGACCGCCCGTGCCACGGTCCGGCACTGCTCGGCGGCATGCACGTCGGTCAGCACCGGCACCCCGTAGCGGCTTCGCACATCCGCCAGGATCTGCAGCCCGGCCTGCATGCCGACACCACGCGCCGCTCCCAGGCTGGTGCGGTTCGCCTTGTCGAAGCTGCTCTTGTAGATCAGGCCGATGCCGAGGCGGGTGCAGATCGCGTGCAGGGCACCCGCCATCTCGAAGGCATGCGCGGCGCTCTCGATCTGGCAGGGACCCGAGATCAGCGTGAACGGCCGGTCGTTGCCGACCACCAGCTCGCCGATCTGCACCGAGCTCATGCCAGCGCCTTCATACCAGTTGTCTCATACAAGCCTGGCCTTCCTCAGCGAGGCTTCGATGAAGCCGCGGAACAATGGATGCGGAGCGAACGGCTTGGACATGAGTTCCGGATGATATTGCACGCCGATGAAGAAAGGGTGCTCCGGGTATTCGATGATCTCGGGCAGCACCCCGTCCGGGCTGAGGCCGGAGAACACCAGCCCGGCCGCCTCGAGCCGTTCGCGATAGTGGATGTTGACCTCCCAGCGATGCCGGTGGCGCTCGGACACCGAGGTCGCGCCGTACGCCTGCGCCACCCGCGAGCCTGCCTTGAGCACCGCCGGATAGGCGCCGAGACGCATGGTGCCGCCGAGGTCGCCGCCGGCACGCCGCCGCTCCAGCTCCGGCCCACGCGCCCACTCCGTCATCAGCCCGACCACCGGCTCGTCGGTCGGCCCGAATTCGGTGGACGACGCGTCGGGCAGGCCGGCGAGGTTGCGGGCGCATTCGATCACCGCCATCTGCATGCCGAAGCAGATGCCCAGGAATGGGATGCCGCGCTCGCGGGCGAAGCGCACCGCCTCGATCTTGCCCTCGGAGCCGCGCTCGCCGAAGCCGCCCGGCACCAGGATGCCGTGCACGTCCTGCAACCGCTGCAGCGCGCCGGCCTGCTCGAAGATCTGGCTGTCCACCCAGTCGAGATGCACCCGCACGCGGCTGGCGATGCCGCCATGGATAAGCGCCTCGTTGAGCGACTTGTAGCTGTCGAGCAGGCTGGTGTACTTGCCGACCACGGCGATGCGCACCTCGCCTTCCGGATTGCGCATCGCATCCAGCACCCGGCGCCAGCCGGACAGGTCCGGCTCGCCCTCGTGCGGCAGTCCGAAATGGCGCAGCACCTCAGTATCCATGCCGCCCTCGTGATACGAGATCGGGCAGGCATAGATGGTGTCGACGTCGAGCGCCGGCACCACCGCCTCCGGCCGCACGTTGCAGAAATTGGCGATCTTGCGGCGCTCGGCTTCCGGGATCGGCCGGTCCGAGCGGCACAGCAGCATCTGCGGCTGGATGCCGACATTCTGCAGCTCCTTGACCGAATGCTGCGTCGGCTTGGTTTTCAGTTCACCGGCGGACGCGATCCACGGCACCAGGGTGAGGTGGACGAACATGGTGCGATCCGGCCCGAGATCGTTGCGCATCTGCCGGATGGCTTCGAGGAACGGCAGGCTCTCGATGTCGCCGACGGTGCCGCCGATCTCGATCAGCGCGAAATCCAGATCCGCGGTGCCGGCGACGATAGCTTCCTTGATCGCATCGGTGATGTGCGGGATCACCTGCACGGTGGCGCCGAGATAGTCGCCACGGCGCTCGCGCGCGATCACGTCCGAATAGATCCGCCCGGTGGTGGCATTGTCCGCGCGCGTCGCATGCACGCCGGTGAAGCGCTCGTAATGACCGAGATCGAGGTCGGTCTCGGCGCCGTCATCGGTGACGAACACCTCGCCGTGCTGGTACGGGCTCATCGTCCCGGGATCGACATTGAGGTAGGGGTCGAGCTTGCGCAGCCGCACCTTGTAGCCGCGCGCCTGCATCAAGGCGGCCAGCGCCGCCGAGGCGATACCCTTGCCGAGGGAGGAGACCACGCCGCCGGTGATGAATACGAACCGCGTCATGGGCGTTCGTCCTACACCGCGGCGGATCAGCCGTGAACCCTCGGCTCGGCGGCCGACGCCAGGGAGGGGACGGAATCCAACTTCATGATGCAGCGCAGCACCGCCTGCGCGGCGCGCTCGCCATCGAACAGCGCGCCGCCGACGGTGCCGGCGAGACCATCGGTGCGGCAGGCCTCGCCGGCGAACAGCAGCCGGCCGCCGCCGAGCGGCCGACCCAGCATCTCGCGCGATGCGGCGCGTCCGGGGCGGCAATAGGAATAAGCGCCCCTGAACAGCGGATCGGTGCCCCACGCGGTGACATATCCGCCGGCTCCGGTCACGGCACCGGGTTCCGCTTCGCACAGGATCGTTCTCGCTTCATCGAGCGCCGCGTCCGGCTGTCCCGCCCGCGACCAGGCGTGCCTGCCGCCGAAGAAGCCGGAGGCATAGCAATGGCCGTGCGGCCGCACCGAGACGAGCATGCCAGGCGCCCCGCGTCGCGGCACCCGCCGCTCGATGAGGGTCTCGTCGTCGAGGCCGGGCACCGGGTCGGGCACCGGGATGGCCAGCTTGCTGAGCAGCCCCATCGGCAAGCCGTCGAGAGCCTCGGCGGTCGTTTGCGGCAATGCCGGCTCGAAGGCGATGCGGTGCGCCCGCAACACCCCGGTGGACACGGTGACGATCACCGCGCGCGCCGTGACGGTGCCCCCGCCGGTCTGCACGACGCAGGGCTCGCCGTCATGCCAGGCGATGCGTTCGACGCCGGCATTCAGCCGCGCCGGGCCGACCAGCGGCCCGAGCAGGGTCGCGAGCAGCGTGCCGACACCGTCGGGCGGGCTGAGATTGTTGTCGTCGAGCAGGTTGCGGCGCCAGTCATGCAGGCCGAGGTCGGTGGCGTCGGCGGCGGCGATGATCGCGCCATCCCAGTTCTCGATGCTGGCGGTCCACGGGTCGTCGGCGCGGGCCGTTCCGGCCTCGGCCAGCGAGCAGTCGGGGCCGTCGGCGCGCGCCGTCACCAGCCGTTCCCAGGCCGCGCGCGACGCGTCATAGGCGGCCGCCTCGGCGCCCGTCGCGCGGCGACCCTCGACCAGCAGCCGCCGGCCGCCGCGGAAGGCCGGCCGCAGCGCGATGCCGCGCGCACGCGCGAGGCAGACCAGCGGGTTGCGGTCGGTCTGGTGCAGCCAGGTGGCGCCGGCATCGAAGCGCGCGCCGCCCAGGATCGCAGGGTGCAGTGTGTGGGCGCGGCCACCGATGCGGCAGTCGGCTTCGAGCAGCAGGCTGCGGCAGCCGGCCGCGTGCAGCACGGCGCTCGCGGCAAGTCCTGCAGCCCCCGCACCGATAATGACGGCGTCGTAGTCCGGACCGCTCCGGCCGGCTTTCGTCATCGTGTCAGTGCGTGGGCACCATAGGGCCGGTCGGCTTCGGCGGCAGCACCGGCTTCGACACCGGCACGGGCGCGTGCGTGGTCGCCGCCGGCGGTTGGGCCAGGATGTCGCGGCCGACGCCGGCGGTGCCGCGGTTGAGCACGGCGAGGGTGAGGGACAGCACCATGAAGATCGCGGCCAGCACCGAGGTGGTGCGGGTCAGCAGGTTGGCGGTGCCGCGCCCGGACATGAACGAGCCCATGCCCTGGGTCGAGCCGATGCCCAGGCCGCCGCCCTCGCTGCGCTGGATCAGCACGGTGCCGATCAGGGCCAGGGTCACGAGCAGGTGCAGGATGAGCAGGAAGCTGGTCATGGCGATCCGGTATGCATCACGCGGCGGGCAGGCCCGTCGTGGCGGCGATGATGGTCAGGAAGTCGGTCGCCTTGAGGCTGGCGCCGCCGACCAGCGCGCCGGCCACCTCCGGCACCGCCAGCACGCTCGCCGCGTTGGCGGCGTTCACCGAGCCGCCATACAGGATGCGTATGCCACGTCCGGCGGTCTCGCCCATCTGCCGGACCAGCTCGCCGCGCACGAAGGCGTGCATGGCGGCGATGTCCTCGACGGTGGCCACACGCCCGGTGCCGATCGCCCAGACCGGCTCGTAGGCAACCAGGCCGCCACTGCCGTCGGCGCCGCCGAAGCCGTCCGGCAGGCTGCCCTTGATCTGCCAGCCGACCGTGTCCTCCTGCTGGCTGCCGGCTCGCTGTTCCTCGCTTTCGCCGACGCAGACGATCGGGATCAGGCCGGCGCGCAGGGCTTCCACGGTCTTCTCGCGCACGGTCTCGTCGAGCTCGTTATGGTCGCGCCGGCGCTCGGAATGGCCGAGGATGACGTGCGTGGCGCCGAGGTCGCGCAGCATGTCGGGCGAGATGTCGCCGGTATGGGGGCCGTTTTCTGCCATGTGGCAGTCCTGGCCACCCCAGCCGACGCCGCTGCCGGCCAGGATGCGGGCGACGGTCGCGATCTGGGTGTAGGGCGGGAACACCAGCACCTCGGCTTGTGTCGGCGCATGTTCCACGCCTGCGCGCAGTGCCTGCGCCAGCGCTTGCGCGTCGGCGGTGAGGCCGTTCATCTTCCAGTTCCCGGCAATCACCTGGCGCATCGAGCAGTTCCCGCGACGATCGAGAGGCGGGGAGCGCGCTTCCGCTGGCGCAGGAAGGCACCCCACATGTCCTCGAGAAGCGGGCATAGACCATGCGGGAGTGCGGCTGGTCAATCTCGGGCGCCCTCCCTATGGTGCGCCCCCTGCTGACCTCCGAACGCCGGCTGCCGGATCCCGCATGATCACCTATTTCAGACATCTCTTCGTGGATTCCTGGGCCGGACGCGTGTTCGCCGTGCTGATCTTCGCGGCCTTCGTGCTCTGGGGCGTCGGCGACTTCTTCACCAAGCTCGGCGGCGCGCCCGACGCCGCGACGGTGGCCGCCGTCGGCGACCGCAAGATCGGCATCGACGACTTCAACAACGCCTTCCATGCCCAGCTCGACCAGGTGGCGCAGCAGACCGGGGCCGATGCCGCGCAACTGCCGGGTCCGGAGCGGGCGCAGATCGCGATGCAGGTGCTGCAGGGGCTGGTGTCGCGCGCCGAGGCGCTGCGCGAGGCGACCCGGCTCGGCATCGTCGTGCCGGACGACGTGCTGCGCCAGACCATCTTCGAGCTGCCGCTGTTCAAGGGCCGCGACGGGCGCTTCGACCGCGGCCACTTCAACGCCTGGCTGCAGCAGAACCGCCTGACCGAGGCACGGGTGCTGTCGATCTTCCGCGACGACCTCACGGCGAACGCCCTGGTCGAGCCGCTGCGCGTGGGTGCCCGGGCGCCCGCGGTGCTGGTCCGGCACGCCTACGCGTTCGCGGCACAGACCCGTACCGTCGATCTGGTGACGTTCCCGTTCGTGGCCCAGCCGGCGCCGGCCGCCCCCGACCAGGCCACGCTTGCCCGCTACTATGACAACCATCCGCAACAGCTCCGGGCGCCGGAATATCGCCGCATCAAGCTGGTGCTGCTGTCGCCGCAGACCCTGGCCCGTTCGATCGACATCCCCGAGGCCGACGAGCGCGCGCTGTTCAAGGCGCAAGGCAACAGCGGCTCGGTGCCGGAGAAGCGGTCCGTGCAGGTGATCACCTCGCCGACCGAAGCCCGCGGGCAGGCGCTGGCGACGCTCTGGCGCGGCGGCGCCGGCTGGCCGCAGATGCAGGCGGCGGCCGCGGACAGCGTGCCGGTCGCCCTCGACGACGCGGCGCTGGCCACCTTCCCGTCCCCGGAGATGGGGCGTCTCGCGTTCGCGGCCAGGCCAGGCGAGGTGGCGGGCCCGGTGAAGACCGAGACCGGCTGGGTGCTGCTCAAGGTCACCAAGGTGGACCCGGCGGTGACGCACAGCTTCGAGGACAGCCGCGAGACGCTGCACGACCAGCTGGCCGCCGCCCGCGTGCGCGACCTGCTCGCCGACCGGGTGCAGAAGCTGCAGGACGCGATTGCCGGCGGTGCGGGCCTCGACCAGATCCCGGGCGATCTCGGCGCGGTGGCGGCGGAGGGCACGCTCGACGCCCAGGGCAATACCCGGTCGGGCACGCCGGCGCCGCTGCCGGGATCGGCCGCCTTGCGCCAGGCGATCCTCACCGCCGCGTTTGCCCAAAAGCCAGGGGCTCCGCCCGAACTCAAGCAGGGACCCGACGATGCCGAATACGCGCTGGCGGTCGAACAGGTGACGCCGGCGGCGGCGCTGCCGTTCGCGCAGGCGCAGGACAAGGTGCGTGACGCGGTGCTGGCGGATGCGCGCCGGCGCGAGGCCGAGCAGCAGGCCGCCAGCCTGTTCGCCCGGGCGCGCCAGGCGGGCGGGCTGGCGATGCTCCCCGCCCTGGCCGGCCTGGTGCATGAGCCGGCGTTCGGACGCGGCCGGCCGCCGGCGGGGATCTCGCCGCAGCTGCAGCAGATCGTCTTCAGCCTGCCGGTGGGGCAGTCGACGATGGTGCGCGATCCGGACGGCTTCACGGTCGCCACCATCACCGGGCAGCAGCATCCCGATCCGTCCGGCAATCGCCTCGCCTATGACCGGCTGCAGGCCAACCTGGACGGCTCGATCGCCAACGATATCGAGGTGACCTATGCCACTCTGCTGCGCAGCCGCAAGCAGCCCAGCTTGAACGCCCAGGCGATCCGCAGCGTGGTCGGTCCCTGATGAGCGGGCCCCGATGAGCCGGCCCCGATGAGCGGGCCGGCGACGCGTGCGACCGGGACGGCCCCGGCGCAGATCGTCTTCAGCATCGAGCCCGCCGACCTGCTGACGCCGGTGGCGGCCTTCCTCAAGCTCACCGGCCGCCTCCCGGGTGCCAGGCGCAACGCCTTCCTGCTGGAGAGCATCGAGGGCGGTGCGGCGCGCGGGCGCTACTCGGTGATCGGGCTGCTGCCGGACGTGGTCTGGCGCTGCAACCAGGGCCGCGTGGCAATCCGGCGCGGCAGCGGCGGCTCTGCCCAGCGCGAGGGCGGCTTCGCGGAGACCGGCGAGCCGCCGCTGGCGAGCCTGCGCGCCCTGATCGACGGCAACCGGCTGGCGCTGCCCGAGGGCCTGCCGCCGATGACGGCCGGCCTGTTCGGCTATCTCGGCTACGACATGGTGCGCCAGATGGAGCACCTGCCGGACGCCCCCCCGGACGATCTGGCCCTCCCGGAGGCGGTGCTGCTGCGGCCGTCGCTGTTCGCGATCTTCGACAATGTCCGCGACGAGCTGACGCTTGCCGCCCCGCTGCGCGATGGCGCGCCACCCGCGCAGGGCGAGGCGCTGCTGGAACGGGCCCGGGTGGCACTGGCGCTCCCGGTGCCCCAGGCTTCTGACGCGGGGCCGCCGGTGTCCGGCGAGGAGACGGTCGCACCAGAGCCTTCCTCGAACTTCACCCGGGCCGCGTTCGAGGATGTCGTGCGGCGCATCCAGGAGTACATCGCCGCCGGCGACGTGTTCCAGGCGGTGCCGAGCCAGCGTTTCTCGGCGTCGTTCGCCCTCCCAGCGATCGCGCTGTATCGGGCGCTGCGGCGCATCAACCCGTCGCCGTTCCTGTTCCTGCTGGACCTGGAGGGCTTCAGCCTGGTCGGCAGTTCGCCCGAGGTGCTGGTCCGGCTGCGCGACGATACCGTCACGGTCCGCCCGCTCGCCGGCACCCGCGGGCGCGGCGCGACACCCACGGAGGACAGGGACCTGGCCGCCGAGCTGCTGGCCGATCCCAAGGAGCGCGCCGAGCACCTGATGCTGCTCGATCTCGGCCGCAACGATGTCGGGCGCGTCGCCGAGATCGGCAGCGTGCGCGTCACCGAGAGCTTCGCCATCGAGCGCTTCTCGCACGTGATGCACATCTCCTCGACGGTGCAGGGACGGCTCAGGCCGGGGCTGGATGCACTCGACGCGCTGGTCGCGGGCTTCCCGGCCGGCACGCTGACCGGGGCGCCGAAAATCCGCGCCATGCAGATCATCGACGAGATGGAGCCGACCCGGCGTGGCCCGTATGCCGGCTGCATCGGCTATTTCGGCGCCGACGGCACCATGGACACCTGCATCGGGCTGCGCATGGCGGTGCTCCACGAGGGCGTCATGCACGTCCAGGCCGGCTGCGGCGTGGTGGCCGACAGCGTGCCGGCGGCGGAATACGAGGAGACACGGCAGAAGGCGCGCGCGCTGCTGCGGGCCGCCGAGAATGCCCTTGGATTGACCGGGCCCAACACGACCACCACCTTGGTTTCATG
Organism: Lichenicoccus sp.; assembly: GCF_965277665.1. Taxonomy (GTDB): domain Bacteria; phylum Pseudomonadota; class Alphaproteobacteria; order Acetobacterales; family Acetobacteraceae; genus Lichenicoccus. The sequence goes on along the minus strand of NZ_OZ255835.1, from coordinate 1,539,142 downwards.
ATCCTGCTGATCGACAACTACGACAGCTTCACCTTCAACCTGGTGCACTATCTCGGCGACCTGGGAGCGGTGTGCGATGTCCGCCGCAACGACGCGCTGAGCGTGGATGCGGCGCTGGCGCTGCAGCCCGAGGCCATCGTGCTGTCGCCAGGTCCCTGCTCGCCGAACCAGGCAGGCATCTGCTGCGACCTGATCGCCGCCGCCGCCGGGCGCGTGCCGCTGCTCGGCGTCTGCCTCGGGCACCAGGCGCTTGGCCAGGTGTTCGGCGGCGAGGTGGTGCGCGCTTTGGCACCGATGCATGGCAAGGTGAGCCCGGTCCGGCATGCGGGCGGCGACGTGTTCGCGGGCCTGCCGAGCCCGTTCGAGGCGACGCGCTACCACAGCCTGGTGGTGCGCCCCGAGACCCTGCCGGAGACGCTGGTGCCGACCGCCTGGACCGAGGACGGCGTGCTGATGGGACTGCGCCATCGCGACCTGCCGCTGTTCGGCGTGCAGTTCCATCCGGAGAGCATCGCCTCGCAGCACGGCCACGCCATCCTGGCCAACTTCCTGGCGATCGCGCGCGGTTGCAACGATTCCCGGTCGCGGGCGGCCTGATCCGGCGAACTGCATGACCAGCACTTGCAAGGACGGCGACCTGGAGGACGGCCTGAAGCCGGCGCTGGCGCATGTCGCCGGCGGCCTTAAGCTGGACGAGGCGCAGGCCGAGGCGGCGTTCGGCGTGGTGATGGCGGGCGAGGCGACGCCGGCGCAGATCGGCGGCCTGCTGATGGCGCTGCGGGTGCGCGGCGAGACGGTGGCCGAACTGACCGGGGCCGTGCGGGCGCTGCGCCGCCGCATGCTGCGGGTGCAGGCGCCGCGCGGGGCGATCGATGTCTGCGGCACCGGCGGCGACCAGCACGGCACCCTGAACATCTCCACCGCGGTCGCCTTCGTGCTGGCCGCGTGTGGCGTGCCGGTGGCCAAGCACGGCAACCGCGCGCTGTCGTCGCGCGCCGGGGCCTCGGACGTGCTGGCAGCACTCGGCGTGCCGCCGGTGCAGGATGTGGCGGAACTGCAGGCGGAGCTGGCCGACCACGACCTCGCCTTCATGGCGGCGCCTGCGCACCATCCCGCCCTGCGCTTTGCCGCGGCAGTGCGCGCCGAGCTCGGCACCCGCACCCTGTTCAACCTGCTCGGGCCGCTCTGCAACCCGGCCTCGGTGCAGCTGCAGCTGATCGGTGTCTATGACCGGCGCTGGCTGATCCCGGTGGTCGAGACGCTGCGCCGGCTCGGCTCCGCGCGGGTCTGGGCCGTGCACGGGATGATCGACGGGGATCAGGCCGGACAGGGCCTCGACGAGCTGACCCTGGCCGGTCCGAGCTGGGTGGTGGCGCTCGAGGACGGCGTGATCCATGAGCTGGTGATCACACCCGCCATGGCCGGGCTGCCGCCGGCGCCGGTCGCGGCGATCGCCGGCGGCGACGGGCGCCACAATGCGCTGGCACTCGAGGCGCTGCTGCGCGGCGCGCGCGGGGCGTACCGTGATACGGTGCTGCTGAATGCGGCCGCAGCCTTGCGCGTCGCGCGCGGAGGCAACATGTTCCCGCGGACGATGCATGGCAGCGGGACGCCTGCGGCCGCAACCGGCGAAGCAGCCGGGGCGGCGGAGGCGGCTGTGCTTGTGCGCGGGCTGCGCGAGGCGGTCCGGGAGGCGGCCTGCGCCCTGGATGACGGCAGTGCGCTTGCGGTGCTGGAACGGTTGCGATGCAGGTTGAGGGACAGGGACCACCGGAGGTGATGGGCGCCGGATTGATGCACGACGCGTCCGACATCCTGGCGCGTATCTGTGGCCAGACCCGCGAGGAGGTCGCGCGGCGCATGGCGGGCCTGCCGCTGCGCGTGCTGAAGGCGCGGCTGCGCGATCTCGACGAGATGCCGCGCGGCTTCGGCCAAGCGCTGAAACTCAAGACCGCCGAGCGGCAGGTCGGGCTGATCACCGAGATCAAGAAGGCCTCGCCCTCCGCCGGCCTGATCCGGCAGCAGTTTGACCCGGCGGCGATCGCCCGCGACTACGAGGCCGCCGGCGCCGCCTGCCTGTCGGTGCTGACCGAGGGGCCGAACTTCCAGGGCCACATCGCGGATCTGCAGGCGGCGCGGGCCGCGACTTCCCTGCCGGCGCTGCGCAAGGATTTCATGCTGGAGCCCTGGCAGATCTACGAGAGCCGGCTGATCGGCGCCGATTGCATCCTGCTGATCATGGCGGCGATCGGCGACGAGCAGGCCGCCGACCTGCTCGGGCTGGCGCGCTCGGTGGATCTCGACGTGCTGGTCGAGGTGCATGACGAGACCGAGCTGCACCGGGCGCTGGCGCTGGAGACCACCCTGATCGGCATCAACAACCGCAACCTGCGCACGCTGCGGATCGATCTTGCGACCACGCTCGACCTGGCGCCGCAGGTGCCGCCTGACCGGCTCGTGGTGGCCGAGAGCGGCATCGGCTCGCGAGAGGACGTGCTGCGCCTCGCCGCCGTCGGCGCCACCTGCTTCCTGGTCGGCGAGAGCCTGCTGCGCCAGGCCGATGCCGGCGCCGCCGCGCATGCGCTGCTCGGGCCGATCTGAGGCATGTCCGCCGCCGTGGAGGAGACCGGGTGCCCGCGGCTGACGCATCTCGATGCCGCCGGGCGCGCGGTGATGGTGGATGTCTCGGACAAGCCCGACACCCGCCGCGACGCCACCGCGCGCGGCCGGGTGGTGATGCAAGCCGCGACGCTGCAGCTGGTCCTGGCGGGGCGGATGCCCAAGGGCGACGTGCTGGCGACGGCCCGGATTGCCGGCATCATGGCGGCCAAGCGCACCGCGGCGCTGATCCCGCTCTGCCATCCGCTCGCCCTCTCGTCGGTGGCGGTCGAGCTGGTGGCATCCGAGGATGGCACGGCGATCGAGATCGAGGCGCTGGCGCGGACCACCGGTCCCACCGGCGTCGAGATGGAGGCGCTGACGGCGGTTTGCGTTGCGGCGCTGACGCTTTACGACATGTGCAAGGCCGTCGACCGGAGCATGCGCATCGACGCCGTGCGCGTGGTGCGGAAGTCCGGTGGCCGCACCGATATCACCGAGCCGAGGCAGGAAGGGACGTCCCCGTGAACAAGTCTTCCAAGATACAGGGTGCCACGGCCGCCAATGCCTCGGCGGACCCCGCCGCCCTGTCCGACCCCGCTGCCTTGTCCGACATCGCGGGCGGACACGGGCGCAACAGCCCGGCCATGAGTACCGAGGAGCTGACCCGGGCCTATCGCGGCATGGTGCTGATCCGCCGTTTCGAGGAGCGCACCGGCCAGCTCTACGGCATGGGGCTGATCGGCGGCTTCTGCCACCTCTATATCGGCCAGGAGGCGGTGGTGACCGGGGTGCAGATGGCGCTCAAGCCGGGCGACAAGGTGGTGACCTCCTATCGTGACCACGGCCACATGCTGGCCGCCGGCATGGAGGCGCGCGGCGTGATGGCGGAGCTGACCGGGCGGGCCACCGGCTATTCGCGCGGCAAGGGCGGCTCGATGCACATGTTCTCGCGCAAGGAGAACTTCTATGGCGGCCACGGCATCGTCGGCGCGCAGGTCTCGATCGGCATCGGGCTGGCGTTCGCGAACCGCTATCGCGGCTCGGACGAGGTGTCGGTGGCGTATTTCGGCGAGGGCGCCTCGAACCAGGGCCAGGTGTTCGAGAGCTTCAACATTGCAGCATTGCAGAAGCTGCCCTGCATCTTCGTGATCGAGAACAACCGTTACGGCATGGGCACCAGCGTGGAGCGCTCGTCGGCGTCGCGCGACTTGTTCCGCAACGGCGAGCCGTGGGGCATTCCCGGCCTGCAGGTGGACGGCATGGATGTCGAGGCGGTGCATGACGCGGCGCGCCAGGCGGTGGCGCATTGCCGCGCCGGAGGTGGTCCGTTCCTGCTGGAGATGACCACCTACCGCTACCGGGGCCACTCGATGTCGGATCCGGCGAAGTACCGCACCCGCGACGAGGTCGACCAGATGCGCCGCGAGAAGGATGCGATCGAGCGGGTGCGGCACGCACTCCTCGGACAGGGGGTCGAGGAGCAGGCGTTGAAGACGATCGATGACGAGATCAAGCACATCGTGGCCGATGCGGCCGCCTTCGCGCAGTCGAGTCCGGAGCCGGATCCGTCCGAGCTCTGGACCGACATCCTGGTGGAGGCCTGATCCATGTCGACCCAGGTTCTGATGCCCGCGCTGTCGCCGACGATGACCGAAGGCAAGCTGGCGCGCTGGCTGAAGAAGGTCGGCGACCCGGTAGCGGCCGGCGACGTGATCGCCGAGATCGAGACCGACAAGGCGACGATGGAAGTCGAAGCCGTGGACGAGGGCACCATCGGGCGCCTGCTGGTCGAGGAGGGCACCGAGAACGTGGCGGTGAACGCGCCGATCGCGGTGCTGCTCGGCGAAGGCGAGGACGCGTTGGCCGCGGACGCGAAGCCCGAGGCGAAGCCCGCGGCCGAGAGCCCGGCGCTGCCCAAGGTCGCGGGCGCCAAGGAGATCGCCGATCGCGGCTCGGAAGCCCGCGAGCCGGACCTGGCCCGTGTCGAGCCCGAGCGGGAATGGGGCGAGACGAAGAGCATCAGCGTGCGCGATGCGTTGCGCGACGCGATGGCGATCGAGATGCGCGCCGATGACGACGTGTTCCTCATCGGCGAGGAGGTCGCCGAGTACCAGGGCGCCTACAAGATCAGCCAGGGCATGCTGGCCGAGTTCGGTGCGCGCCGCGTCATCGACACGCCGATCACGGAGCACGGCTTCACCGGCATGGCGGTCGGCGCGGCGCTGACCGGGCTGAAGCCGATCGTCGAGTTCATGACCTTCAACTTTGCCATGCAGGCGATCGACCAGATCATCAACTCGGCGGCCAAGACGCTCTACATGTCCGGCGGCCAGATGGGCTGCCCGATCGTGTTCCGCGGGCCGAACGGCGCCGCATCCCGTGTCGGTGCCCAGCACAGCCAGTGCTATGCGAGCTGGTACGCGCACGTGCCGGGGCTGAAGGTGGTGGCGCCGTATTCCTCGGCGGATGCGCTGGGGCTGCTGCGCGCCTCGATCCGCGACCCCAACCCGGTGATCTTCCTCGAGAACGAGATCCTGTACGGGCAGAGCTTCGAATGCCCGACCGACCCGGACTTCATCCTCCCGATCGGCCGCGCCAAGATCGAGCGCCCAGGCACTCAGGTCACCATCGTCGCCTTCTCGATCATGGTCGGCGTGGCACTCAAGGCGGCCGAGATCCTGGCCGGGCAGGGCATCGAGGCGGAGGTGATCAACCTGCGCACGCTGCGTCCGCTCGACACCGGGACCATTGTGGAGAGCGTCAAGAAGACCAGCCGGCTGGTGACGGTCGAGGAGGGCTGGCCGTATGCCGGCATCGGCGCCGAGATCGCGATGCAGGTGATCGAGCACGCCTTCGACTGGCTCGATGCGCCGCCGGTGCGGGTGCACGGGCTGGACGTGCCGCTGCCCTATGCCGCCAACCTCGAGAAGCTGGCTTTGCCGCAGCCCGGCTGGGTGGTCGACGCCGTGCAGAAGCTGGTCTGAGGTCCCCTGCCATGTCCGTGAACATCCTGATGCCGGCGCTGTCGCCCACCATGACGGAAGGCACGCTGGCGCGCTGGCTGAAGAAGGAAGGCGATGCGATCGCGTCCGGCGATGTCATCGCCGAGATCGAGACCGACAAGGCGACGATGGAGGTCGAGGCGGTGGACGAGGGCATCCTCGGCCGCATCCTAGTCGGCGACGGCACCGAGGGCGTGCAAGTGAACCAGCCGATCGGCATCATCGTCGAGGACGGCGAGGCGGTGCCGGACGCGGCGGCGCCGGCCGACAAGGAGGCGCCCCTGGCGCCGGCTGCCGAGGCGAGCACCCCGCCGGCGCCGCCGCCTTCGCTGAAGGATGCGGCGCCGGCGACGCACCAGGCGCCCGCCGCCGCTGCGGCGTCGCATGGCGGGGACAGGGTGTTCATCTCGCCGCTGGCCAGGCGCCTCGCCAGCGAGGCGGGGCTCGATCCGGCGACGATCTCCGGCAGCGGCCCGAACGGCCGGATCATCCGTGCCGATGTGGAGGCCGCCCAAAAAGCTGGCCCGACGCAGGCAAAGGCACCCGCCGCCGCCCCGGCGGCTCCCGCACCCGCGAAACCTGCTCCGGTGCTGATCACGGCACCGCACCAGAAGATCCCGAACAGCAACGTGCGCCGGGTGATCGCGCGCCGGCTGTCGGACGCCAAGCAGTCCATCCCGCACTTCTATGTCTCGATCGATGTCGAGCTCGACCGGCTGCTGGCGCTGCGCGCGGAGCTGAATGCGTCGTCGCCGAAGGAGGGCCCCGGCAGCTTCAAGCTGTCGGTCAACGACATGCTGATCAAGGCCGCCGCGGTGACGCTGCGCCGGGTGCCGCGGGTGAATGCGTCCTACACCGACGAGGCGATCATCCAGTACGACGATGTCGACATCGCGGTCGCGGTCTCGATCCCGGACGGGCTGATCACCCCGATCGTCACCAAGGCCGACGCGAAGAGCCTGTCGCTGATCAGCAACGAGGCCCGCGCGCTGATCAAGCGGGCGCGCGACGGCAAGCTGAAGCCCGAGGAGTTCCAGGGCGGCTCGTTCTCGATCTCCAACATGGGCATGTACGGCGTGAAAGCGTTCTCCGCGATCATCAACCCGCCGCAGGGCGCGATCCTGGCGGTGGCGGCCGGCGAGAAGCGCGCGGTGGTGCGGTCGGGCGACAGGATCGAGGTCGCCACCATGATGACCTGCACGCTGTCGGTGGATCACCGCGTCATCGACGGGGCGCTTGCCGCCGAGTGGGTGTCGGTGTTCAAGTCGGTCGTCGAGAGCCCGATGAGCCTGGTTGTTTAACGAGATGGCCGACACCAGCTTCGACCTCATCATCATCGGCGGCGGTCCGGGCGGCTACGTGGCTGCCATCCGCGCCGCCCAGCTCGGCCTGAAGACCGCCGTGGTGGAGCGCGAGCATCTCGGCGGCGTCTGCCTGAACTGGGGCTGCATCCCGACCAAGGCGCTGCTGCGCTCGTCCGAGATCAACCACCTGCTGCATAATCTCGGCGAGTTCGGCTTCTCCGCCGACAATATCCGCTTCGACCTCGACAAGGTGGTGCAGCGCTCGCGCGCGGTCGCCAAGCAGCTCGCATCGGGCGTCGGCCACCTGCTCAAGAAGAACAAGGTGACCGTGTTCGACGGCAACGCCGCACTCGATGGCGTCGAGGGCGAGCTGCGTCGGGTCAAGGTGACCAAGGAGGAAAAGCCCGACGTCGGGCTGACTGCGAAGAACGTCATCCTGGCGACCGGCGCCCGCGCCCGCGTGATCCCCGGCCTGGAGCCGGATGGCGAGTTCATCTGGTCGTATCGGGAAGCCATGGTGCCGAAAAGCATGCCGAAGCGGCTGCTGGTGGTGGGCTCCGGCGCGATCGGCATCGAGTTCGCCTCGTTCTACCGCAACATGGGCGCCGAGGTGACGGTGATCGAGGTGGCCGACCGGATCCTGCCGGTCGAGGACGAGGAGATCGGCGCGTTCGCCCGCAAGGCGTTCGAGAAGCAGGGCATGCGCATCCTGACCGGTGCGAAACTGGGTCCGTTGCTGAAAGAGAACGGTGCCGTGACGGTGCCGGTGGAGGCGGCCGGAACGAGCGAAAAGTTCATCGTCGACCGGGTGATCTCGGCGGTCGGCATCGTCGGCAATGTCGAGGGGCTGGGGCTCGAGGCCACCAAGGTGGTGGTCGAGAAGACCCACGTGCTGATCGACGCGTTCTGCGCCACGGCAGAACCCCACGTGTACGCGATCGGCGACCTCGCCGGTGCGCCCTGGCTCGCGCACAAGGCGAGCCACGAGGGCGTGGTCTGCGTCGAGCACCTGGCTGGCCGCGATGTGCATCCGATCGACTGGAGCAACATTCCCGGCTGCACCTATGCGCGGCCGCAGGTGGCCTCGGTCGGGCTGACCGAGGCGCGCGCCCGCGCCGAGGGGCACGAGGTCCGGGTCGGCCGGTTCCCGTTCATCGGCAACGGCAAGGCGATCGCGATGGGCGAGCCCGAGGGCATGGTCAAGGTGGTGTTCGACCGCACGACCGGCGAGCTGCTCGGTGCGCACATGGTCGGCGCCGAGGTCACCGAGCTGATCCAGGGCTACGTGATCGCGCGCACCCTGGAGAGCACGGAACAGGAGCTGATGCACAGCGTCTTCCCGCACCCGACGGTGAGCGAAACCATGCACGAGGCGGTGCTGGACGCCTACGGCCAGGTGATCCATTTCTGAACCTGGCCCCGCGGAGCAAAAATCGCCCATGTCGTCAACCCGGCTGCTGATCGACCATCGTTCGCCGGCAGTTTTGCGCCACCCGGAAAAGGCGCGCCATCCTGAGAAAGTGAATCGGCCGGACAACCCGATCCAGCGCAAGCCGGACTGGATCCGGGTGCGCGCGCCGAACCACCCGGTCTATCACGAGACCCGGGCGCTGATGCGCGAGCACAAGCTGGTGACGGTGTGCGAGGAGGCGGCCTGCCCGAACATCGGCGAGTGCTGGTCGCAGCGCCACGCCACCATGATGATCATGGGCGAGATCTGCACCCGCGCCTGCGCGTTCTGCAATGTACGCACCGGCCAGCCCGATGCGCTGGATGCCGGCGAGCCGGGGCGGGTCGCGGACGCGGTGGCACGGCTGGCCTTGCGCCATGTGGTGATCACCTCGGTGGATCGCGACGACCTGCCGGATGGCGGGGCCGCGCATTTCGCAGCCGTGATCGCGGCGATCCGAAATGCGGCACCGGGCACCACGATCGAGATCCTGACGCCGGACTTCCTGCGCAAAGCAGGCGCGCTCGAACGCGTCGTCGCGGCGCGCCCGGACGTGTTCAACCATAATCTGGAGACGGTGCCGCGGCTGTATCCGACGATCCGCCCGGGGGCGCGCTACTTCCAGTCGCTGCGGCTGCTCGACCAGGTCAAGCAGCTCGATCCGGCGATCTTCACCAAGTCCGGCCTGATGGTCGGGCTCGGCGAGCAGCGGCTCGAGATCCTGCAGGTGATGGACGACCTGCGCGTCGCCGAAATCGATTTCCTCACCCTGGGGCAGTACCTGCAGCCCAGCGTCAAGCACGCCGCCGTGGACCGGTTCGTGACCCCGGACGAGTTCGCGGACTATGCCGGCATGGCTCGCGCCAAGGGCTTCCTGCAGGTGAGCGCCACGCCGCTGACGCGGTCGTCCTACCATGCCGACGCGGATTTCGCCGCACTCCGGGCCGAGCGGGCGCGCCGCCAGGACGCGTGCGCCTGATGCCGACGCATGCCGAGCGCCGGCTGATCGCCTACCGGCCGGAGCAGCTGTTCGACCTGGTGGCCGATGTCGAGCGCTACCCGGAGTTCCTGCCCTGGTGCGTGGGCGCACGGTTGCGCAGCCGGACCCAGGACGAACTGGTCGCCGATCTCAGCATCGGCTTCGGGCCGTTCCGGGAGAGCTTCACCAGCCGGGTGACGCTCGACCGGCCGCAGTCGGCGCATGTGCGCTACGAGCGGGGTCCGTTCCGCTACCTGAACAACAAATGGACCTTCACCGAGCATCCGCAGGGCTGCCTGGTGGACTTCTTCGTCGAGTTCGAGTTCCGGTCGCGCCTGCTGCAGGCCGCGATCGGCGTGGTGTTCAACGAGGCGGTCAAGCTAATGGTCAGCGCCTTCCTCAAGCGGGCACGAGAGGTGTACGGGCCTCCGAGCCCGGTCACGGCGCCAGTCCGCGCCTGACGGGCTTTTCGAGACTGTTGCGGAACCGCCACGCCATAGTTTCGTTGCCTGGACGTGTCATCGCTCGCGACAAATATGCGTTTACAACCCGGTTTGCCCGGTCAGAGCGGTCGGGTCACCAGGCAGTAAGGGATTTATCGATGAAGTTCACTTTCAGTGCGACGGCCGCCGTGGCCATTCTGGTCGCCGCCCCGGCACTTGCCGCGCCGGCGATCGCCCAGACGACGTCGGATGCCACCCCGACCCCCATGCATCATCACCACCATCACATGATGCACGGCAAGCACCACATGATGTCCAAGAGCACCGGTGACTCCGAGGTCGAGAAGCTGAACGAGCAGAGCCTGCAGAACGCCAAGGCGGGCGCCGTTCCGGCGTCCAGCAGCAGCCCGGCGACCAGCGGCCCGGCGATGGGCAGCCCGGCGATGGGCAGCAACGGCGCGATGACGGCACCCGGCACCGGCATGTCGGCACCGACAACGTCCTCCGGCGCGATGGGCACGATGACGCCGGGCAACGCGCCGGCGGCAGCACCTGCCAACCCGCCCGCCGCGACGCCGGACGCGATGAGCCCGCCCAAGAACTGAGCCTGCGAGGCGCCCGGTTCTCCGGGCGGGTCGCCCGGACCAGAACACTCGATCGCACAGACGACGCATCCGTGGGCCCTGGCCTTCGGATGCGTCGTCACGTCACCGCAAATGGGCATCTCGCCTCAAGAGGCACGGGCCAGCAGAAGCCCCAGTGCGTGCGCGGTAGCCTGGGCACGCACGTCGGCACGATCGCCCGGGAACATCCGCCGGTGGGTCGTGGTCGCCTGCCCGGCGAAGGCGATGCCGAACCAGACCAGGCCCACCGGCTTGTCCGGGCTGCCGCCACCGGGACCCGCGATGCCGGTCACGGCGACGGTGCAGGACGCCCGCGTTGCCGACAGCGCACCCTCCGCCATGGCCTGCGCGACCGCGGCGCTGACCGCGCCGTGGCGTTGCAGCAACTCGGCCGGAACCGCGAGGCTCCGGTGCTTGAGGTCGTTGCAGTACGTGACGAAGCCGCCCAGCACGACGTCGCTGCTGCCGGCATGATGGGTCAGGCTCGCCGCGACCAGGCCGCCGGTGCAACTCTCGGCGGTGGCGATGGTGAGAGTGCGCGCGCGGTAGCGCTGCAGAACGTCGGCGGCCAGAGCGAGGGTGGGGTCGTCGAGCATCGCAGCGCCTTTATTCCACCAGGACCAGTCGTGCGCACCAGAGCAGCAGCGCGCCGAGCATGCCTGCGAGGACATCGTCGCCCATCACGCCCAGCGTGTCATGGCGCCGGTCGAGGCGGCCGATCGGCCCGGGCTTGGTGATGTCGAGCAGCCGGAAGATGGCGAACGCCGCCGCGCACCACCCGACCTCGCGCAGGCTCGGCGGCCAGGCGAGGTCGTGCGGCTTGGGGATGCCGAGCAGGGTGATCCAGAGCCCCGCGACCTCGTCGATCACGATCCAGCCATGGTCGGCGCCCCCGGAGGCGCGCGGGATCGCCCACAGGCCGGCCGCACAGGCCAGCAGGATGGCGAGGCAGAGCGACCAGGGATGCCGGCAGAGCAGGATGCCCGGGACGATCGCGGCCAGGGTTCCGAACGTCCCCGGCGCGACCCGGGTGAAGCCGCTGCCCAGGCCGCTCGCGAGCAGGACCGCGAGCCATCCCGCGCCGGCCCGCGGCCGGCGATCGGCGGCACTCAATGCAGCGGGCCCGGCGACGCCATGGCGAGGCGCGCCGAGGCGCCGGCTGCGGTTCTCTCGCGATAGACCGCCTGGCTCTCCAGCACGCGCTGCACGTAGTTGCGCGTCTCGGCGAACGGGATCTGCTCGATCCAGTCGATCGTCGCGTCCGAGGTGGCCGAGCCGTCCGCTCCCGGCCCGGTCGCGGCGATCCACTGCTGGACCCGGCTCGGGCCGGCATTGTAGGCGGCGATCGCATACGGCTCGCGGCCAGCGTATCGCTGCAGCAGCATCGACAGGTACGTGGTGCCGGTCTGCATGTTCAAGGCCGGATCGCCCAGCGCATCGGCGTCGACGGTGCCGCCGGAGACCATACGGGCGGTCGCCGGCATGAGCTGCATCAATCCCCGGGCTCCGGCCGGGCTGACGATGCCGGGGTCGAAGCTGCTTTCCTGCCGCATCACCGCCAGCGCCAGCCCCGGCGGCAGGGCGGGCGAGGCCGGCGGGGTGTACGGGATCGGCCAGCCGGACCCGGCCAGCACCAGGCCCTGTCGCCCGGCCGAGCGCGCGATCGCCACGGCCACGTCCGGCAGGCGGAGCCGGATCGCGAAGCTGGCGCCCAGCGCGTGGCCGGTTTCGGTCGTCGTCATCTGGTCGAGGCGCAGCAGGAACAGCCTGGCATGGTGCGCATCGCGGCAGGCGACCAGGAACGCCGCCGCCCGTGCCAGTTCCTGGCCGGCATAGGACACAGCGTCGCCGCTGCTCCAGGCCGGGTCGTGCAGCACGGCCAGTGCCCCCGGGAGCGCCCCCGGAAGCGCACCAGGAAGCGCACCATGAAGCGCTCCAACCGGCGCGTCCGCATGGCCTTCTGCCATCCTGGCGAGGGCGGCCTGGCCGTAGAAACTGGTCGGGTGGCGCGCGGCGGCCGCATAGGCGGTATCGGCATCGGCCGGACGCCCCGCCGCTTGCAGGGCCACACCGAGCCAGTAGAAGCCGCGGCTGCTGGTGATGACCGACCGCGAACCGGTCAGGGCGGTGAAGCGCGCGGTTGCCGCCGCGGGGTCATGCAGGCGGCGCAGCTCGATCCAGCCGGCGAGGAAATCCGTGTCGAGTCTGGCCGGCAGGGCTTCCTGGATGCTGTCGGTCGCGAGAGAGAGGGCGTCGCTGTCGCGATGCGCCGTCAGCAGGTCGCGCGCGAGCGCGTCGCGCTCGGTCCAGAAGGCAGGCCGCCGCACCGGCGCGGCTGCCTGTTCCGCGACCGGAGCATCCGCGTGCCACAGTGCCAGCGCCGCATCGTCCTGGTCATGCCGGCGCAGCCAGCGCGCAAGGTCGAACACCAGCCCCGGATCGCGTGCCGCCGCGCCGTGCAGGGCGGCCGCCAGACCGTCCGCGCCGGCGTCGCCGCGATGCAGCGCCAGCCGGGCAACGGCGAGCGGACGCAGGGTCGCAGGCAGGCGCCCGGCCTGCCGCTGTGCCGCGGCCAGCGCGCCGCCCCACTCCTGCCGGTCGAAGCGCCGCCACTGCTCCGCTGGGCCCGGCAGCGTTGCGAACAGCCGCAGGAACTCGGCTTCCTGCACCGGATCATCGAGCCCCTCGACCCAGTCCGCCAGGGCGGCAGCCACGATCGGCGCCGGCAGGTTCGCGAGCTCCGCCGGCATCGCCTGGCCGCCCGCGCGCGCCGCCGGCGGCAGTGTGGCCGCGGGCCCGGCGACCGCGAGCGCGCATCGCAGCAGCGTGGCCGGCAGCGTCGGCCGGTGCGCCCCGCAGAGCGCGCGGGCGACGGCATCGTCGGGCTCCGCCGCCAGCGCCTCCTGCAGCCGCTGGCCGAGCGGCCCGCGGCCCGGCCAGTCAGGATGGGTGTGCAGGAAGGCGTCGATCTCGGCGGCGCTGCCGCCATCCGGGATCTGCAGGCGCAGCCAGGTTGCAACCGCCGCATCGACCGGATCCGCCGACCCCGCTGCGTGTATCTGGGCTGCCTGCGCCTGGGCGCGTTGCGCGGTGGCGGCCTGCTGCGCGTTGCCGGGCTGGAGTAGCGACGGCGGCCAAGGTGGCCCGGATTGCGACATCGCCCCATGCACCGCGCAGGCCGCGAGCAGGCAGGCGAGGCCGGGCATCAGGAGCGTGCGCAAGACTGGTCGCATGGAGCAAAAAGGTGGGCTCAGAAGCGTCGCGGTTGCAAGTTCCAAGATGCGGCGGCCGCCGGACGTTCCAATCCCGACGACGCTGCTCTATCAAACGGCAAGCAGAGCATGATCGATCGGATCATGCTCTAGTGTCCGCCGCCGCGCCCGCATCATGCGCTTCGCGAGTCCGCGCGCCGTCGCCTGGAGGTTGCCATGTTCGAGGGGTCGATCACCGCCCTGATCACACCCATGCGGCCCGACACCAGCATCGACGAGCCGGCCTTCGAGGCGCTGGTCGACTGGCAGATCGCGCAGGGCACCAGTGCCGTGGTTCCGGCCGGCACCACCGGGGAAAGCCCGACCTTGACGCATGCGGAGCATCGCCGCCTGATCGACATGGCGGTGTCGGCGGCCGGCGGCCGGGTGCCGGTGCTGGCGGGGACCGGGTCGAACAGCACGGCGGAGGCGATCGAGACCACGCGGCACGCCAAGCGGGCCGGAGCCGCCGGCGCCCTGATCGTGACGCCGTACTACAACAAGCCGACGCAGGAGGGGCTGTACCTGCATTTCCGGGCGATCGCGGACGCGGTGGAGCTGCCGATCGTGATCTACAACATCCCCGGACGCAGCGTGATCGACATGGGCGTCGAGACCATGGCGCGCCTGGCGCGGCACCGCAACATCATCGGCGTCAAGGACTCGACGGCGAACCTGTTGCGGCCGCTGCAGATGCGTGCCGCCGCCGGTGCGGACTTCGTGCAGCTGTCCGGCGAGGACGGCACCGCGCTGGCCTTCCTGGCCGCCGGCGGGGTCGGCTGCATCAGCGTCACCGCGAACGTGGCGCCGCGCGCCTGCGCCGACATGCAGGCGGCCTGGAAGGCGGGGGACGTCGCGGGCGCGATGGCGATCCAGGACCGGCTGCTGGTGCTGCACGACGCCCTGTTTGTCGAGAGCAGCCCGGCGCCGGTGAAATATGCGGCAAGCCTGCTCGGCCGCGCCGGTGAGACCTGCCGGCTGCCGCTGGCGCCGCTGACCGAGGCGAGCCGCGCCCGGGTGCGCCGGGCGGTGGAGGAGGTCGGGCTCAACGCCTGACCGGAGTGATGGCTGAGAAACGCAAGAGCGGGCTGATCTCGCACGGCATGGCGGCGCAGAACCGCAAGGCTCGCTACGACTACACGATCAAGGAGACGGTGGAGGCCGGGATCGTGCTCAAGGGCCCTGAGGTGAAGAGCCTGCGGCTCGGCCGGGCGACGCTGACCGAGGCGTTCGCCGGCGAACGCGACGGCGAGGTGTGGCTGTTCAACTGCTACATCCCCGAATACCAGGGCGGCGTGCTGTCCCGCTTCGAGCCGCGGGCGCCGCGCAAGCTGCTGCTGCACCACAAGCAGATCGACAAGATGCTGGGGGCGGTGGCGCGCGACGGGCAGACCCTGATCCCGCTCGATATCCACTTCAACGAGCGCGGCGTGGCCAAGGTGCTGCTGGGTCTCGCCGAGGGCCGCAAGAAGGCGGACAAGCGCCAGGCGGTCGCGGCCCGCGACTGGCAGCGCGACAAGGCGCGGCTGCTGCGCGCGCGCGGATAGCCACCGGCGGACAAAGCGGCTAGGCAGCGGCTTGCAAACAAGCCGCCGGCCCGACGTAACTTTCGGAGTGCCGGCGGCGTAATGGCCATGCAATGACGAGGATGCGTCCGGGAATGAGAAAGTTTTTGCTGATCGCGGGCCTGGGCGCCGTGGCACTTGCGGCGCAGGTAACGGCCACACAGGCCGCGCGCGCGGATGCCGGGCCGCCGCCGCGCACCCGCGGCGTGATCACCGCGATGTCCGACACCACCGTCACCCTGAAGACCCGCTTTGCCGGCCCGGTGACCCTGAAGATCACCCCCGAGACCGGCTATGTCGGTGCCACCAAGGCCTCGCTCGCCGATGCGAAGCAGGGACGCTTCATCGGCGTCGCGGCCAATCCCGGTCCGGGCGGCACGCTGCGGGCCCGCGAGGTCACCATCTTTCCCGAAAGCATGCGCGGCGCCGGCGAAGGCCATTATGGCTGGGATCTGGGCCCCGAGGGCTCGATGACCAACGGCACCATCGGCACGGTGACCGGGTCGAGCGGGCGCACCATGACGGTGGACTACAAGGGCGGCAAGAAGACGATGACCGTGCCCCAGGACGCGCCGGTGGTCGATCTCGAGGCCGGCGACAAGAGCCTGCTGAAAGCCGGTGCGCACGTGGTGGCGTTCGGGCCGAAGAACCCGGACGGCAGCGTCGATGCGAAGCGCATCGTGGTCGGAGAAGACGGTGCCGTTCCTCCCATGTAGCCCGCAGCGGGGCCGGCGATGAACGCGCCGCCGGCGACCCCGGACGAGGGCGTCGTGGTGGAGCCGCGTAAGAGCATCGTGGTGGAACCGCGTAAGAGCATCGTGGTGCATCCGTTGGTGGTGCGCCTGACGCACTGGGTGAATGCCTTCGCTCTCGGCTGCATGGTGGCCAGCGGCTGGCAGATCTACAACGCCTCGCCGCTGCTGCCCTTCCGCTTTCCCGCCTGGGCGACGCTTGGCGGCTGGCTCGGCGGCGGCATCGCCTGGCACCTCGCCGCGATGTGGCTGCTGGTCGGCAATGCCTTGATCTACTTCGCCTACGGGCTGTTCGGCCGGCACTTCCGGCGCACCCTGCTGCCGGTCACCCCGGCGGGCGTGTTGCGTGATCTGAAGCGCGCGGTGAGGTTCAGCCTGCCGCACGAGTTCGGCGTCTATAATGCCGTGCAGCGGCTGCTCTACCTGGTGTCGCTGCTGCTTGGAGTCGTCGCCGTGCTGTCCGGCCTCGCCTTGTGGAAGCCGGTGCAGTTGCAGCTGCTCGACGACCTCGTCGGCGGCTATCCGGTGGTGCGCTGGATCCATTTCTGCGCCATGGCCGGGCTGGTCGGCTTCTTCGTGATCCATATTGCGCTGGTGATCCTGGTGCCGCGCACGCTGCCGTCGATGCTTACCGGCCGCGGGCGCCCGGCGGCCCATTCATGAGACAGCCGCCCGAGCTCTCGAACCGGTCCCGGCGCATGCTGCTGCGCTCGGGGCTGTCGCTCGGCGCGCTCAGCATGCTGAGCGGCTGCAACCTGGCCGACGGGGACACCGTGGACCGCGTGCTGTGGGCGATGTCCCGCTTCAACGACCGCATCCAGGGGTTGCTGTTCAGCCGCACCCGGCTGGCGCCGGTGTATGCCGCGTCGCAGCTGACCCGGCCGTTCCCGTTCAATGCCTACTACCCGATCGACAACGTCCCCGAGATCGATCTCGACCACTGGACGCTGGAGGTGTCCGGCCTGGTCGCCGACAAGACGCCGTGGACGCTGTCGCGGCTGCGCGCGCTGCCGCAGGAGGCGCAGATCACCCGGCTGATCTGCGTCGAGGGCTGGAGCGCCATCGGGCAGTGGCGCGGCGTGCCGATGCGGACCTTCCTGCAGCATGTCGGCGCCGACATGACGGCGCGCTATGTCGGCTTCAAGTGCGCGGACAAGTACTATTCCAGCATGGACATGGCGACCGCGCTGCACCCGCAGACCATCCTGGCACTGGAGACCGGGCCGAAGCCCGAGCCGCTGCCGCCGCAATACGGCTATCCGCTGCGCATCCGGGTGCCGACCAAGCTCGGTTTCAAGAACCCCAAGCATATCGCGGCGATCTACGTGACCAATACCTATCCCGGCGGCTACTGGGAGGATCAAGGCTACAACTGGTTCAGTGGCAGCTGAAACACCTGCTGCTGGCGATCCGACGCGCCCTTTCTCCGCTCCGCTGCTCACGGCCAGGCGGCCGCTCCGCTGCGGTGCTCGAAAGGTCACCCCGGCCGCGGCCTTTCAGGCCGCTCTCATCCAGCATCAGGCATTTTCAACAGCCTCTGGTGGACTACACGCTTCAGGCAGGCTGATCCAAGCGCGTCCGGAGATCCGACACTACGCTCTCGAACATCGCGGTGGTCAGGCGGCCGGTGTTCGTGTTGTAGCGCGAGACATGGTAGCTGTCGGCCAGCAGCAGGCCATCCGGCAGGGTCAGGATCTGGCCGTGCCGGAAGCGCAGGCGAGAGATCGGGATGCCGCAGGCTGCCAGCACGGCGCTGTGCGCCAGCACGCCCAGCGCCAGCACCGCGCGCAGCGGCCGGATCGCCTCCAGCTCCGAGCGGAGATACCGGTTGCAGGTGCGCACCTCGACCGGCTGCGGCAGGTTGGCCGGCGGCACGCAACGCACCGCATTGACGATACGGCAGTTGGCGAGTGCCATGCCGTCCTCGGGGTCGGCGCCATAGACGCCGGTGGCGAAGCCGAACTTGCGCAGGGTCTCGTACAGCAGGGTGCCGGCATAGTCGCCGGTGAACGGCCGGCCGGTGCGGTTGGCGCCGCGCACGCCGGGCGCCATGCCGACGATGAGCAGCTCCGACGCGAGCGATCCCCAGGATGGCACCGGGGCATTCCACCACTGCGGATGCTCCTGCCGGTTGGCCTCGCGATAGACCAGCAGCCGCGGGCAGAGCGGGCAGTCACGGGACGGCTGCTGCGGCTGGCCGGATGGCTCGGCCAGCAGCGTTGCGCCATCGACGCTGGACGTGGACGGGGTCACAGCGGCACGGCGTTGTCGGTGACGCCTTCGGCGGCGGCGGCACGCGGCGCCGGACGCGGCCGCGGCTCGGTCTGGCGGCGGGTGAACTCGGTGGCGATCTCGGCCAGGTCGAGGAACTGGTCGGCCTGGCGGCGCAACTCGTCGCCGATCATCGGCGGGCTGCTGCGGATCGTGGAGACGACGGTGACGCGCACGCCCTGGCGCTGCACCGACTCGACGAGGCGCCTGAAGTCCGCGTCGCCGCTGAACAAGATGGCGTGATCCGTCCGGGACGCCGATTCGAGCATGTCCACGGCGAGCTCGATATCCATGTTTCCCTTGACCCGGCGCCGGCCGCTCTGGTCGGTGAACTCGCGTGCGGCCTTGGTGACCAGGCTGTAGCCGTTATAGGCGAGCCAGTCGGTCAGCGGCTTCAGCGGCGAGTAGTCTTCCGTATCGAGCACGGCGGCATAGTAGTACGCGCGAACGATGTTGCATCGCGCCTTGAAGAACGCGAGCATGCTGCGGTAATCGACATCGAAGCCCAGGTTGCGCGACGCCGAATAGAGGTTGGCGCCGTCGATGAACAGGCAGGTTCGTTCGTCCTTACGGAATTCCATTTGGTTTTTGTCTCCTCCGGGATCATGCGGCAGGTCGATGAAGAAAGCGTTGCGCCGCACCCCGGCTCCGCCTGCACGCGCCTGCCGGCCTGTCGCACTCCCGTTCCCCGGCGAGCGGCGCCCGGCATTCCCGTGGCGCCCATAGCAGGGAACCGCAAATGCGCGGAAGGGCGGGGCGCCACCGTTACGCGACCGGTATGATCCTGGTCGCCGTCGGCGCCAATCTTCCCGGTCCGGGCGGCGGGCGGCCGATCACGGCCTGCCGGGATGCCGTCCGCGCGCTGGCGGCCCTGCCGGGGCTGCGGCTGGTTGCGGTCTCGAGATGGTATGGCAGTGCCGCGGTGCCGCCCTCCGGCCAGCCGGACTATGTCAACGGCGTCGTCATGCTGGAGCATGGGGCGGCCGGCCTGGTCACGCCGGAGGCCATGCTGGCGGCGCTGCATCGTATCGAGGACGCGGCCGGGCGGGTGCGCAGCGTCGCCAACGCGGCCCGCAGCCTCGACCTCGATCTCCTGGCGATGGACGCGATGGTCCGGTCGGCGTCCGATCCGATCCTGCCGCATCCGCGGCTGCAGGACCGGCTGTTCGTGCTGCAGCCGCTGCGCGACGTCTGCCCGGACTGGATCGACCCGCGCGATGGCCGCTCGGTGGCAGCGCTGATCGCGGCCCTCCTGCAAAAACCGCGGCAACACGGGTCCGGCCAGCATGGTTGCGCCACCCCCGCGCAGCCACTAATATGGGATATTCCACAAGGATGAGCGGAGGCTGGCCGCATGGCGCGCGTCACCGTTGAAGACTGCGTTGAGAAGATCCCGAACCGCTTCGAGCTGGTGCTGCTCGCGGCGCAGCGTGCGCGCAACCTGAGCCGCGGCGAGGAGATGACGATCGACCGCGACAACGACAAGAACCCGGTCGTGGCGCTTCGCGAGATCGCCGAGGAGACCATCTCGCTGACCCGCCTGCATCAGGACCTGGTGAAGTCGCTGGCGCGCGCGCCGGAGCCGGAGCCGGCCGACGAGGAGGTGCTGGACCTGATCCCGACCGACCAGAACATCTTCGGATTGCAAGATGTGTCCGCCGAGGAAGAAGCGGGAGCCATGGGCACCGAGCTTTCCCCGGAGGAACTCGAGGCCGCGATCGAGGCAGAGCTCGGCGGTCGTTCGCGGCGGTAAGGCATGATCCGGTCGATCATGCCCCGCTTGTTGCTCTAGATGCCCTGCTTGTTGCTCTAGATGAACGGGCCGCGCGAGCCCGACCGGTTCGGATCGGTGGCCCTGTCGCCTGATGGCCGCGGCTCGTCGCCCGGCCAAGGACCCCGGCCGCTGTTCGCCCCGGACGGTGCGCGCCTGCCGCCCGAGCTTGTGGCGGACCTCGCCGGCAGCGTTCCCGCCGGTTCCCCGATCGTGTTCGCCGCCGCGACCGTCGCCGAGGCGACCGGGGAAAGTGCCGCGGCCGCGATCGGTTGCGAGGCGCTGGTGCGGCGGGTGCTGTCGTGTGATCCGGCGGCCGATGTCGGGCTGATCGAGCAGGCCTTCGCGATCGCGCGCGACGCCCACGTCAACCAGAAACGCGACAATGGCGAGCCGTACATCATCCATCCGCTCGCGGTTGCCGAGATCCTGGCCGGCTTCAGGCTCGACGTGCCGTCGATCGTCACCGCCCTGCTGCATGACACCATCGAGGATACCGGCCTCACCTACAAGGTGATCTCGGACCGCTTCGGCAGCGCGATCGCCGACCTGGTCGACGGCGTCACCAAGCTGACCCGGCTGGAGCTGCAATCCGACCGCACCAAGCAGGCGGAGAACTTCCGCAAGCTGGTGCTGGCGATGAGCCGCGACATACGCGTGCTGATCGTCAAGCTCGCCGACCGGCTGCACAACATGCGCACCCTGCACTACGTGCGCCGGCAGGATCGCCGCGAACGCATCGCGCGCGAGACCATGGACATCTATGCGCCGCTGGCCGGGCGCATCGGCATGGACAAGGTCAAGACCGAGCTGCAGAACCTGTCCTTTGCGGAACTCGAGCCCGAGGCCAACTCGACCATCCAGGCCCGGCTGAACTACCTGCGCGGCCAGGGTGCGGATGTCATCGAAGAAGTTCGCAGGGAACTCACCCGGATCTGTCGGGATGCCGGCGTGCCGATCATCGAGGTCTTGGGC
This sequence comes from Lichenicoccus sp., assembly GCF_965277665.1. GTDB lineage: Bacteria > Pseudomonadota > Alphaproteobacteria > Acetobacterales > Acetobacteraceae > Lichenicoccus. The sequence continues at coordinate 1,518,155 of NZ_OZ255835.1, read as the reverse complement.
CGCGAGAAATCCTCCTTCTCCATCTGGGAGAAGATGCAGAAGCGCAACGTCGCCTTCGAGCAGCTCTCCGACATCATGGCGTTCCGGGTGCTGGTACCCTCGCGCGAGGCCTGCTACGTGTCGCTCGGCGCGGTGCACGCGGCCTATCCGGTGATCGCCGGCCGCTTCAAGGACTACATCTCGACCCCGAAGGCGAACGGCTACCAGAGCCTGCATACCGGGGTGACGCTGCGCCACCCGCGCAACCAGAAGATCGAGGTGCAGATCCGCACGCCGGAGATGCATGACGTCGCCGAGAACGGCGTCGCCTCGCACTGGGTGTACAAGCTGTCGCCGGGCAAGGCCGACGAGGAGGTCAGCCGCGCGGTGACCAGCCTGCGCCGGCTGCGCTGGGTGCAGGACCTGCTCGAGATCATCGAGAATTCGGCCGCCCCCGACGAGTTCCTCGAGAACACCAAGCTCGAGCTCTACCAGGACCAGGTGTTCTGCTTCACCCCGAAGGGGCAGCTCATCCAGCTGCCGCGTGGGGCGACCCCGGTGGATTTCGCCTATGCCGTGCACAGCCAGGTCGGCGATGGCTGCGTCGGTGCGAAGGTCAACGGCCGGCTGATGCCGCTGCGGCACGAGCTGCAGAACGGCGACCAGGTCGAGATCATGACCGCGCGTGGCGGCACGCCGTCGCCGTCCTGGGAACGCTTCGTCGTCACCGGCAAGGCGCGCGCACGCATCCGCCGCTATGTCACCCAGCAGCAGCGCGAGACGCATCTCGATGCCGGCCGGGCGGCACTGGCCAAGGCGTTCCGCCAGGAGGGCGTGGACGGCTCCGAGAAGGTGCTGGACGCAGCACTCAAGCAGCTCAAATGCGCCAGCCGCGACGATCTCTACGCCGCCGTCGGCACCGGCACGCTCGGGCCCAAGGAGGTGGTGCACGCCGCCTATCCCGACCTGCGGCACGGTGCGCGCGCGCCGCGCATGATCCCGGGCCTGCCGCGCCCCGACCTCGCGCGTCCGGGGACGACCGGTCGCGCCGGCAGTGGCGCTCCCCCCGGCAGCCTATCGCTGCGCGGCCTCGGCGCCGGCATCGCGGTGCATTTCGCCGGCTGCTGCCACCCGCTGCCCGGCGATCGCATCCTGGGCATCGTGGCGCAGGGCAAGGGCATCACCGTGCACACGGTCGGCTGCCAGACGCTGGAGAGCTTCGCCGCGACACCCGAGCGGTTCATGGATGTGGACTGGGACTATGACGCGATCACCCGCGGCAGCAACGCCGAGCCGCATGTCGGCCGGGTCAGCGTCATCGCCGCCAACGAGCCGTCGATGCTGGCGACCCTGACCAACGCCGTCTCCAAGCATGACGGCACGGTCGTCAATCTCAAGATCGTCAACCGGCAGCTCGATTTCATGGAGATCCTGGTCGATGTCGAGGTGCGCGACCTGCGCCACCTGTCCTCGGTGATCGCGGGCCTGCGCGGCGCCAGCGGCATCACCCAGGTGGAGCGCGCCAAGGCTTGAGCGCCGCGCGCCTGGAAGGGAATCGGGCGAGCCTGATGATCGGGATCGGGTCCGACCTGTGCGACATCAGGCGCATCGAGACGGTGATGCGCCGACACGGCGAGCGCTTTCTCGAGCGCGTGTTCACCGCCGCCGAGCGCGCCCGCGCCGAGCGCCGCACGCCGGCGATCCGCCCGGGAACCTATGCCAAGCGCTGGGCGGCGAAAGAGGCCTGCGCCAAGGCGCTCGGCACCGGCTTCTCGCAGGGCGTGTTCCATTCCGACATGGGCGTGGTCAACCTGCCGGGCGGCCAGCCGAGCCTGGCGCTGACCGGCGGCGCGCTCGCCCGGCTGCATAGGCTGCTGCCACCGGAGACGACGCCGCTGTTGCTGGTGACGATGACCGACGAATACCCGTATGCCTTCGCGCAGGTCATCATTTCCGCGATCTCCGGGAGCTGATCCGACTCCCCGGTGGCAGGCGCCGCCGCATTGCTTGACAGGCGGGAGCCGGGTCGGCTTCATCCGCCCGCCGCGGGGGGTTCTCGTAGGACACAGGCGGAACACACAGCATGGCCTTCACCAAATCATCAGTTCGCGACAAGGAAGGGCGCCGCAACAAGGATGGCGCCGGCTCCGGCACCTGGGACATGATTCGGACGCTGCTCTATGCCGGGTTGATTGCCATCTTCGTTCGCACGTTCCTGTTCGAATCCTTCAACATCCCGTCCGGCTCGATGATCCCGACCCTGCTGGTGGGCGACTACCTGTTCGTCGCCAAATACGAGTACGGCTATTCGCGCTTCTCGCTGCCGTTCTCGCCCGACCTGTTCGAGGGGCGGATCATGAGCCAGGTGCCGCATCGCGGCGATGTCGCGGTGTTCCGCTTCACCCAGGACACCTCGATCGACTACATCAAGCGCATCGTCGGGCTGCCCGGCGACCATGTGCAGATGCGCGGCGGCGAGCTGTATCTCAACGGCACCGAGGTGCCGCGCACCGACGAGGGTGACAGCGTCGCGTCTGACGAGAACGGCACCCGCATGCAGGGGCGCCGCTACGAGGAGGCCCTGCCCGGCAGCGCCGGCCATGGCCCGGTAGCGCACCAGATCCTCAAGCTGACCAGCGACGGTCCGTACAACAACACGCCGGACTACGTGGTGCCGGCCGGCTACTTCTTCGCCATGGGCGACAACCGCGACGACAGCGCCGACAGCCGCTTCATGGGCACCGAGCCGGAGGATCTCGGCTTCGTGCCGATGCAGAACCTGGTCGGCCACGCCAAGTTCATCTTCTTCTCGATCGATGAGCGGCATCCGCTCTGGCAGGTCTGGGAGTGGCCGGTTGAGATACGCTGGTCGCGGATCGTGAACTGGGTGCACTAGATCTTGGGCAGATGAGCGAGGCGCGCGACCGGATCGAGGCGTTGATGCATTGGCGGTTCCGGCGCCCCGAACTGTTGAGCGAGGCGCTGACGCATCGCTCGGCGGCGAACGTGCATGACAGTACGCGCGGCCGACCGGCAGCCCGCTCCCGGCGCGCCGCCTCCGGCACGCGATCGAACGAGCGGCTGGAGTTCATCGGCGACCGCGTGCTCGGCCTGCTGATGGCGGAATGGCTGATCGAGCGCTATCCCGATGAGCCGGAGGGCGAGATCGGCCTGCGCCATGCGCGGCTGGTGTCGCGCGCGGTGCTTGCCGGGATTGCCGCCGGCATGGGTCTGTCGGACGCGCTCGCGGTCTCCGAGCACGAGACGCGGGCCGGTGTGCGGCAGGCGGCGACCGTGCTTGCCGATGCGATCGAGGCGGTGCTGGGGGCGGCCTATCTCGATGGCGGCCTCGAGCCGGCCCGGACCTTCATCCGGTCCGCCTGGGCCGAGGCGATCGAGGCGCAGACGCTGCCGCCCAAGGATCCGAAGACCGCCTTGCAGGAGTGGCTGCTCGGGTGTCGCCGGCAGCTGCCGGTTTATGTCGTGGAGTCAGCTCTTGGGCCGTCGCATGCGCCGGTGTTCGTGATCCGGGTGACCGCCGCCGGATTGTCCGGCGTCGGCACGGCGAGCACCAAGCGCGCGGCGGAGAGTGCGGCGGCGGCCGACCTGCTCGGCCAGCTGCCGGCACGGGAGGGAATCGCGCCCGTACCGGGGGGACACCTGCCATGACCGCTGCAACCCGCTGCGGCTTCGTCGCCATCGTGGGCGCGCCGAATGCCGGCAAGTCCACCCTGCTGAACAAGCTCGCAGGCTCGAAGCTGTCGATCGTGAGCCCGAAGGCGCAGACCACCCGCTTCCGGGTGATCGGCATCCTGATGCACGACCTGTCCCACAAGGCGGGGCCCCAGGGAACGGGAGGCCAGGAGGCTGGAGGCCAGGTCCGGGCGCAGCTGCTGCTGGTCGATACGCCGGGCATCTTCCGGCCGAAGCGCAAGCTCGACCGCGCCATGGTCGCCGCCGCCTGGACCGGGTCGGACGATGCCGACATCACCCTGGTGCTGGTCGATGCGCGCGGCGGTGCCACGGAGGGCGTGCGCGAGATCGCAGCCAAGCTGCGCGGCAGCCCGCGCCGGCTGTGGCTGGTGCTGAACAAGACCGACCTGGTGCCACGCCCGCGGCTGCTGCCGCTCACCGCGGAGCTGGTGGCGCTGTTGCCCGTCGAGCGCACGCTGATGGTCAGCGCCCGCTCCGGCGAGGGTCTCGGCGACCTGCTCGACGACATGGCGCAGGCGCTCCCGGAGGGGCCGTTCCTGTATCCCCAGGACGACCTGACCGACCTGCCGGACCGGCTGCTGGCGGCCGAGATGGTGCGCGAGCAGATCTTCCTGCAGACGCACGAGGAGGTGCCGTATGCCGCCACGGTCGAGACCGAGAGCTTCCTCGAGCAGCCGGACGGCTCGGTGCGCATCGAGGCCACGATCTATGTGTCGCGCGCCGGCCACAAGGGCATCCTGATCGGCGACAAGGGCAGTCGTATCCGCTCGATCGGCGAGCGCGCGCGGCACGGGCTCGCCGCGCTGCTGGAGCGTCCGGTGCATCTGTTCCTCAACGTCAAGGAGCGCGCCGGCTGGGACGAGGAGCGCGCCCGGCTGCGCGCTATCGGGTTAGACGACCAGGGGTGAGGCGGCGCTGGGCCTGGTGCGCGAGGTCGCCCTTGCAAGTGGCTGTAAACGGCGCCTATCGCCTCGATCCGCTTGTGACGGCGGGGTCCGGGGGATATGAGGGGCGCCGCACGGCATGAAGGGCACCATTGCGGATGACTGAACCTTCAGGCGGCAACCTCTACCACCGCGTCCTGCTCAAGGTGTCCGGCGAGGCGCTGATGGGCGACGGCGAATACGGGCTGGACCCGAAGACGGTGAACGCCATCGCCGCCGATGTCAGGGATGTTTTCGCGTCGGGTGTGCAGGTCTGCCTGGTGATCGGCGGCGGCAACATCTTCCGCGGCATCGCGGCGGCCGCACGCGGCATGGACCGGGCGCAGGGCGACTATGCCGGCATGCTGGCGACCGTGATCAACGCGCTCTCGATGCAGAATGCGCTCGAGCATGCCGGCGTGCCGACCCGGGTGATGTCGGCGATCCAGATGTCGAGCGTGGCCGAGCCGTACATACGCCGGCGCGCGTCGCGGCACATGGAGAAGGGCCGGCTGGTGATCTTCGCCGCCGGCACCGGCAACCCGTTCTTCACCACCGACACCGCGGCGGCGCTGCGGGCCGCCGAGATGGATTGCGACGCGCTGCTCAAGGGCACCCAGGTGGACGGCGTCTATTCCGCCGACCCGCGCAAGGACCCCAATGCCAGGCGCTACCAGGAGCTGACCTATCTCGACGTGCTGGCGAACGACCTCAACGTGATGGACGCCTCGGCGATCAGCCTGGCGCGTGAGAACAAGCTGCCGATCATCGTCTTCAATATCCATGCCCAGGGCGCGTTCGCCAAGGTGATGCGCGGCGAGGGCCCGTTCACGCGTATCGTCGAGGCCCAGTAAGGCGGGTGCCCGGCATTTACCGCAGGGGCCAAAGGTTCCAGTAAGCATGACATGCCGGTCCTGAGCGGCAGCCCGGAGCCGCGCCGGCAGCGCGAGGCGCCGGAAGATTGGAGGAGAGCCGCGTTGGCCGCTGACCTGACTGCGCTGAAGGAAGACCTCACCCGCCGCATGGATGGCGCCCTGGAGACCCTGCGCCGCGACTTTGGCGGCCTGCGCTCCGGGCGCGCCAGCCCGGCGCTGCTGGAGCCGGTGCGGGTCGAGGCGTATGGCGGCGAGCTGCCGATCACCCAGGTCGGCACCATCGCGGTGCCGGAGAGCCGCATGATCACGGTGCAGGTCTGGGACCGCACGCTGGTCGGCGCGGTCGAGCGCGCGATCCGCGATGCCGGCCTCGGGCTGAACCCGATGGCGGACGGCCAGGTGGTACGGGTGCCGATCCCGCAGCTCACCACCGAGCGGCGGCTGGAGCTGGCCCGCGCCGCCGGCCGCTATGCCGAGAGCGCCAAGATCTCGGTGCGCGGCGTGCGCCGCGACGGCATGGACCAGATCAAGGGCTTCGAGAAGAAGAGCGAGATCAGCGAGGACGACAGCACTGATTGGGCAGCGGACGTGCAGAAGCTGACGGACAGCTACGTCAAGCGCATCGACGACGCTTCGGCCGACAAGGAACGCGAGATCAAGCAGGTCTGACGCACGTGTCGCAGGGTATTCCGATGCAGGTCGAGCGCCTGGACGAGCCGGCCCGGGAGGCGGCCCAGGAAGCGCGCCAGGAAGCGTCCCAGGAAGCGCACCAGGAGACGGCGCAACGCGGCGTGCCGCGGCATGTGGCGGTGATCATGGATGGCAACGGGCGCTGGGCGGCGGCGCGCCGGCTGCCGCGGCTGGCCGGGCACCGCGCCGGTGCCCAGGCGGTGCGGCGCTGCATCCAGGCGGCGATCCAGAACAAGGTCGGCTGGCTGACCCTGTATGCGTTCTCCTCGGAGAACTGGCGCCGGCCGGCCGAGGAAGTGACCGACCTCACCGGGCTGCTGCGGCACTATCTGCGCCATGAGCTGGCCGAGCTGCATCGCGAGGGTGTCCGGCTGCGGGTGATCGGCGAGCGCGAGCGGTTCGATGCCGACATGTGCCGCGAGTTCGAGCGGGCCGAGCGCATCACCGCCGGCAACACCCGGCTCAACCTGATGGTGGCGCTGTCCTATGGCGGCCGCTCCGACATCCTGCGCGCGACGCTCAGGGTCGCCGAGGCGGTGCGCGACGGCAGGCTCGATCCGGCGCAGCTCGACGAGGAGCGCTTCGGGCGGTTCCTCTACACCGACGGCATCCCGGATCCCGACCTGATGGTGCGGACCAGCGGCGAGTTCCGGCTGTCGAACTTCCTGCTCTGGCAGGCGGCCTATGCCGAGCTGGTGTTCCTCGACGTGCTGTGGCCGGATTTCGGGCCGGTGCACTTCGCCGAGGCGCTGGAGACCTATGCGCGCCGCGAGCGTCGCTTCGGTGCGCGCCCTGGCTGAGCGCCCGGCGACCCAGGGCCTTGCCGAGCACCCTGCGACCCAGGGCCTCGCCGGGCACCCCGCGGCAGCAGGCGCATGGCGCGATCTGCGCGTGCGCCTGCTGTCGGCGGCGGTGCTGGCCCCGGCCGGCCTGCTGTGCCTGCTCGATGGCGGCTGGGTACTGGTCGGCTTGACCGTGCTGGTGATGGCCGGTCTGGCCTGGGAGTGGGCCGGCCTGGCCCGGGTGCGGGCGACCTCGCCGGCCTGCGTGCTGCTGCTCGCCTGGCCTGGGGTGTCGCTGCTGGTGGCGGTTTCGTATGACTGGCTGGCCGGCCTGCGCATGCTGAGCGCCGGGTTTCTGCTCGGGCCGATGCGCGGCGGCGGCATCGTGCTGATCGGCCTCGCCGGTATGGCGCTGGTCTGGCTCAGCGGCATGAGCGCGCTCGGCGCCACGTCGCTGCTGTTCGTCGTGCTGGTGGTCTGGTCGAGCGACAGCCTCGCCTACATGGTGGGGCGGGCGGTCGGCGGTCCCAGGCTCGCGCCGAGCATCTCGCCCGGCAAGACCCGCTCCGGCGCCGTCGGCGGCCTGCTCGGCGCGATGCTGGCCGGCGCCGCGGTAGCCGGCCTGGCAACCGGGTCTGCCAGTGTCCTGCACGAGGCGCTCGGTGGCCGGATCGCGCGCGGGCTGCTGTTCGGCGGCCTGCTCGGCCTGGCGGCCCAGGCCGGCGATCTCGCGGAGAGTGCGCTGAAGCGGCGCTGCGGCGTCAAGGATTCCGGCCGGCTGATCCCCGGCCATGGCGGCCTGCTCGACCGGCTGGACGGGCTGCTCGCGGCCGCACCACTGGCCGCCCTGTTGTCGCTCGGCTGCGCGCCCGGGCAGGGCTTCTGGCAGGTCCGGCCGGCGCAACTCGGGCTGGTCGATGTGGGATCGGCGTCGCGTCCATCGCCGGCCGCCGGACGCCTGGAGAGCTGGCTTGGCGGCACGCATGGCCGCATCATCGGGAGTTTGCCGGGCCGCCCCGTGGGGAGTTTGCTGAAATGAAGACCGTCTCGATCCTCGGCAGCACCGGCAGCGTCGGCTGCAGCACCATCGACCTGCTCGGCCAGGCGCCGGAGCGCTACCAGGTCGAGGCGCTGGTCGGCGGCCGCAACGCCGCGCGTCTGGCCGAGCAGGCGATCGCGCTGCGGGCGCGGCATGCGGTGATCGCGGAGGCGGGGCAGCTCGACGAGCTGCGTGCCCGGCTCGCGGGCACCGGCACGACGGCGGCGGCCGGCGAGGCTGCGGTGCGCGAGGCGGCGGCGCGGCCGGTGGACTGGACCATGTCGGCGATCACCGGCGCGGTGGGCCTCGCACCCACCCTGGCGGCGATCCGCAATGGCGGCGCCGTGGCGCTGGCCAACAAGGAGGCCCTGGTCTGTGCCGGCGACGTCATGCTGCGCGCGGTGCGCGATGCCGGCGCCACCCTGCTGCCGGTGGATTCCGAGCATAATGCGGTGTTCCAGGCGATGGCCGACCGCCAGCATGCCGAGGTGGAGAGTATCGTGCTGACCGCGTCCGGTGGCCCGTTTCGCAGGGCCAGCCTCGACGAGATGGAGCAGGCGGGTCCCGAGGCGGCGCTGCGCCATCCGGTCTGGTCGATGGGGGCGAAGATCACCATCGACTCCGCCAGCATGTTCAACAAGGGGCTGGAGATCATCGAGGCGGCGCGGCTGTTCGGCCTCGAGGAGCACCGCATCCAGGTGCTCGTGCATCCGCAATCCGTGGTGCACGGCATGGTGCAGTACAGCGACGGCAGCGTGCTGGCGCAGTTGGGCGCACCCGACATGCGGGTGCCGATCGCGCACGCGCTGGCCTGGCCGCAGCGCATGCGCACCAATGCGCCGCGCCTCGACCTCGCGGCGGTGGCGCGGCTGGAGTTCGAGGCGCCCGATCCGGTGCGTTTCCCCGCACTCCGGCTGTCGCGCGAGGCGCTGCGGGCCGGCGGCGCCGCACCGGCGGTGCTGTCGGCGGCGAACGAGATCGCGGTCGCCGCGTTCCTCGCTCGGCGCATCGGCTTCCTCGATATCGCGAGGCTCGTCGAGCGCGTGATCCACGAAATCGGCGCACCGGCGGCGGATACGCTGGACGCGGTGCTACATTGGGATTCCGAGGCCAGGCGCATTGCCCGGGCCTGCCTGCCGACGCCGGGAAGCGGGTCCCGTGCGGCGTGACTGCTGCAAAGGGCCGAGGGCGATGATGCTGGGACAAGTCAAGCAATTCCTGGAACCGGGCCCCCTGGAACCGAGCCCCCTGGAACCCAGATCGTGATCCCGCAGGTGCTGCACACCCCACTGGCCTTCGCGCTGGTGCTGGGGATTCTGGTGTTCATCCACGAATTCGGCCACTACCTGGCGGCGCGCTGGTGTGGCGTGCATGTCGAGGTCTTCTCGATCGGCTTCGGCCGCCCGCTGCTGCGCTGGCACGACCGTGTCGGCACCGAGTGGCGGCTGTGCCTGTTGCCGATCGGCGGCTATGTCAGGCCGCACGGCTTCGAGGGACCCGGGGAGGCGAGCGCCGAGGCGCAGGCGAAGTGGCTGCCGGGGCGCACCTTCCACGACAAGCATGTGTTCTCCCGGGCGATCGTGATCATGGCCGGTCCGGTCTTCAACTTCCTGCTGGCCATCGTCCTGTTCGCCGGCCTGTTCGCCGCCGTCGGGCGTCCGAGCACGGCGCCGCTCGCGAGCATGCCGCCGGTCATCGGCGAGGTGGTGGCGGGCGGCGCGGCGCGGGCGGCCGGCCTGGTGGCGGGCGACCGGATCGAGCGCGTCGGGGCGACGCCGACCGGCAGCATCGTCGATGTGCAGCGGCTGGTTTCGGCCGCACCCGGCCAGCACCTCGTCCTGGTGGTCCGGCGCGGCGCCGGCGAGGTGACCGTGCCGGTGGTCGTAGGGGGAGGCGAAAAAACCGGCTCGGGCGTGATCGGCGTGATGTTCACCGCGCCGCCGGCCAAGCCGCTGCCGCTCGGGCGCGCGATCGTCGCCGGGGTCGAGGAGACCTGGTCGGTCAGCGTGCAGACGCTGGACGGCATCTGGCAGATGCTCACCGGCCGGCAGAGCACGGCGGGGCTCGGCGGCCCGCTGCGAATCGCGCAGCTCTCCGGCCAGGTCGCCGAGCTCGGGGTTGCCAGCATGGTCAGCTTCATCGCGCTGCTGTCGATCAATCTCGGGTTGATCAACCTGTTCCCGATCCCGGTGCTCGATGGCGGCAGGCTGGTCTTCTACGCCATCGAGGCGATCAGGGGGCGCCCGGTGCCGCGTCCGGTGCAGGAATTCAGCTTCCGCGCCGGCTTTGCGCTGATCGCCTGCCTGTTCCTGTTCGTGACCTTCAACGACCTGTCGCACTTCGGCTTGTTCCAGTGGGTTTCGCACCGGGTAGGTTGACGCGTTATCGGCGTAGGGTCCGGGTCGCGAAGGGTTTGGTTGCAGGGGCGCCGCTTGCGTTTGCGTGAGCATTGCGGCTAGTTCCCCGCGGGCGGTGCATGGCTGTGCCACGGGTTCCGGCAAGGAACCGGGACCGGCACCCGACCCGCCCGAGAGCAGCCGAGGCTGCTCTATCAAACGACGAGCAGAGCATGATCGCTTGGATCATGCTCTAGGGGGATGCCTGTCCTTGTCCGCTAGACGCTCCGCGCTGTTCACCTCCGCCTGCCTGATCCCGTTCCTGGTCGACGGCGCGGCTCTGGGCCAGCCTGCCTCGACCGCACCGGCCCAGTTGCCGCCCGACCAGGCGCCCCCCGACCAGGCGCCGCCGGACCAGGGCCGGCCAGGCGAGGGTCCGGCGCGGGTGCATCGGCGCCATGCGCAGCCGGCCCGCATCCATCGCAGTGCCGGGCTGCCGGCGTCCGGCGGCAGCATCGCCGCCATCGACGTACGCGGCAACGCGCGGATCGAGACCAGCACGATCCTGTCCTATCTGCTCGTGCAGCAGGGCGATGCGTTCAACCAGGACGAACTCGACCGGTCGCTGAAGACGCTCTACGCCACCGGCCTGTTCCACGACGTGTCGCTCACGCGCAGCGGATCGACGCTGATCGTCAAGGTGAGCGAGAACCCGATCGTCAACCGCATCGCCTTCGAGGGCAACCACGCCGCCAAGGACGACGACATCAAGAAGGTGCTGACGCTGCGGCCGCGCGCGGTCTATACGCCGGAGCTGGCGGCGCGCGATCGGCAGAAGATCCTCGACCTGTATGCCGGCAAGGGGCGGTATGCGGTCACCGTGACGCCGCAGATCATCCGGCTGTCGCACAACCGCGTCGAGGTGGTGTTCCAGATCAGCGAGGGCCAGCTCACCCTGATCCAGAAGATCAGCTTCGTCGGCAACAAGGCCTTCTCCGAGGCCCGCCTGTCGCAGGTGGTGACCTCCAAGGAGACCGCCTGGTACCGGTTCTTCTCGTCGTCGGATGAGTACAATCCCGAGCGTATCCAGTACGACCGCGAACTGCTGCGGCGCTTCTACCTGCGCAATGGCTATGTCGATTTCGATGTGTCGGACGCGACCGCCGAGCTCTCGCCGGATCGCAAGTCGTTCTACATCACCTTCACCATCACCGAGGGGCCGCGCTACCGGATCGGCAAGCTCGAAGTGAAGTCGACCCTGCGGCACGTGCCGGGCGACAGCCTGCGGCCACAGATCAAGAGCCTGGAGCATCAGTGGTACGATGGTGACGAGGTGCAGCGCATCTCCGACGCCGTGCAGGACGGCCTGCAGGCGCACGGCGAGCCGTTCGCGGTGGTCAAGCCGGAGATCGCGCGCAACACCGACAACCACACCGTTGACCTGCTGTTCGATGTGAGCGAGGGGCCGCGGGTCTATGTCGAGCGGCTCGACATCACCGGCAACACCATCACCCAGGACCACGTGGTCCGGCGCCAGTTCGACATGGCGGAGGGGGATCCGTTCACGCCGACGCAGCAGCGCCGGTCGAAGCAGTCGCTCGAGGATCTGGGCTATTTCAGCACGGTGAACGTGGAGACGGTGCCGGGCTCGTCGCCCGACAAGGTGGTGGTGAATGCCGCCCTGGCGGAGAAGCCGACCGGCGAACTGACCCTGGGCGGCGGCTACTCGACCGATGCCGGCATTCTCGGCAATGCCGGCATCCGGCAGAAGAACCTGGTCGGCAGCGGCATCGATGCCAGCCTGCAGGGGACGCTGGCGCAGTACGAGAACCAGGTCGATTTCTCGCTGACCGACCCGTATTTCCTCGGCCGCAACCTGGTCGCCGGCGTCGACCTGTTCAGCATCCAGACCGACAACCTGAACATCTCGGACTATTACGAGACCCGGCTCGGCGGCACCGCCCGCATCGGCTACGCGTACAACCGCTACCTGTCGCAGTCCTGGAACTACTCGCTGATCGACCGCCACGTCAGCAACATCAACACCGCCGCGAGCCTGTACATCCAGGACGAGGGTGGCTACTCGCTGCTGTCACAGGTCGGCACCACGCTGGCCTATGATCGCCGCGACAGCCGGCTGCAGCCGCACACCGGCTTCATCGTGCGGGTCGGCGGCGATCTGGCAGGCCTCGGCGGCAACGAGAAATACGTGCGCGGCAAGCTCGACGCCTCGTACTACATCCCGCTGGACCGGTTCACCAACAACCATGACTGGACGATCGCCATCGTGGCCGGCACCGGCTACCTCGCCGACTATTCCGGCGGCCGCCAGGACATCGTCGACAACTTCTATCTCGGCGGCGACAATCTGCGCGGCTTCCTCGATGGCGGCGTCGGCCCGCACTCGGTGCCCACCAACAGGTATCCGGCCAGCGACGCGCTCGGCGGCCGCTTCATCTATACGCAGTCCACGACCCTGAACTTCCCGCTGCCGCTCGGGCCCGACCTCGGCCTGTCCGGCCGCACCTTCGCCGATGTCGGCGGCCTGGACGGGGTGCGCACGATCCGCAGCTTCACGGCAGCCCAGGACCAGCCGCTCGCCGGCGACAACCTGTCGCCACGTGTCGCCGTTGGTGTCGGCGTGTCCTGGAAGAGCCCGTTCGGCCTGATCAACGTCGATATCGGCATACCCGTGGTGAAGCAGAAATACGACCAGACGCAGGTCCTCCGCTTCGGCTTCGGCTCGAACTTCTGAGGTGATGATGCTCCCACACACTGCCCTGCAGTCCCATGCGGTTCCCCGCTTCCTTTCACGCCGCCGCCTCGGTGCAGGCGGAGCCGCGCTGCTGGCGGCCGTCGTGGCGGTTCCGTTGCTGGCGGGCGTGAGCCCGGCGCACGCGCAGAGCGCCGGTTCCGGCCCGGGCTGGTTCGTGCCGAAGACCCAGTCGCCGGGCTCGGGCGCTTCCGGGGGCGGTGCCGGCCAGAGCGTGGTGCGCCGCCGCCCGGGCGTGATGCCGGTCGCGGGCCCCGGGGCGAACGCCATGGGCGACGGCGATCCGCAGGCGCCGGGCGCGCCGCAGACCCCCCCGGTGCTGCCGCTGCCGCCGATCCCGGCACTGTCCGAGATGGCGAAGGGTGCGGCGCCACCGAATGCGGTGATCGGCGTGCTCAGCGTGCCGGACGTGATGCGCCAGTCGGTGGCGGCGCAGCAGGTCGAGAAGATCCTCGGCGCCCGGCGCGACAAGCTCAACCAGGATGCGCAGAAGGAACAGGCGAGCTGGCGCGACCTGCAGCAGCAGATCCAGAACTCCAAGCTCAGCCAGGAGCAGCTGGCGACCCGCGAGCGGGCGCTGCAGCAGCGGGTGACGGCGGCGCAGCGCGATTTCCGCAACCGCAACCGCATCATCCAGGAGGCGGCGCAGGTCTCGCTGGGCCAGATCGAGCGTGAGCTGGTGCAGGTGATCCGCCAGGTGGCGGCCGCGCGTGGCATGAACCTGGTACTGCACCGCGAGCAGGTCGCGCTGAACATCAACGATTTCGACATCACCCTGCAGGTGTCGAACCAGCTGAATTCGACGCTGTCGTCGGTGTTCATCCCGGGCGACGGGGTCGATGCCGAGGAGCTGGCGCGCTCTGGCAGCTTCCCGACCACCGCCAACCCCGGTCCGCAGCCGGCGCCGCCGCCGGTGGCGACGGTCGCGACCACGCCGGCTCCGGCTGGCACGGCGCCGGGAGCGGCGGTGAAGAAGTAGCGTCGCATGGCAGCTTCTGGGCGCGGCACCGGCGACGAGCGGTTCTTCGCGCATAGCGGGTCGCAGTCCCTCGACGTGCTGGCGCGCCTCGCCGGCGCCGAGATCAGGCGCCCGGCGGACGGGCGCGAGGTCGGGCCGCTGACCGGGGTCGCCGCGCTGCAGGCTGCCGGCGCCGAGGAGGTCAGCTTCCTCGACAACCGGCGCTACCTGCCGCTGCTGAGCAACACCGGGGCCGGCGTGGTGATCCTGGGTCCCGCGTTCGCGGGCCAGGTCCCGCCGGGATGTGCGGCGCTGGTGACGCCGCAGCCGTATCTCGCCTGGGCGCGCATCGCCGCCTTGTTCCATCCGCGCCCGGCGGTAGCACCCGGCATCCATCCGACCGCCCTGGTCGACGACGAGGCGGGCATTGACCCGGCGGCCGAGATCGGCCCGTTCGCGGTGGTCGGCAGCGGGGCGCGGATCGGCGCCGGCAGCGTCGTGATGGCGCATGCGGTGGTCGGCCCGGGTGTGGTGATCGGCAGCGACTGCCGGATCGGCACCCATGCCAGCGTTAGCCACGCCCTGGTCGGCGACCGGGTCACGCTGTTTCCCGGCGTGCGCATCGGCCAGGACGGGTTCGGCTTTGCCCTCTCCGAGACCGGCTTCGTGAGCGTGCCGCAGCTCGGACGGGTGATCCTGCACGACGATGTCGAGGTCGGCGCCAACGCGACCATCGATCGCGGATCGGCGCAGGACACGGTGATCGGCGCCGGCTCGCGGCTCGACAACCTGGTGCAGATCGGGCACAACGTCCGCCTCGGACGGTGCTGCATCGTCGTCGCACAGGCGGGAATATCGGGCTCGACGGAACTCGAGGACTACGTGACCATTGCGGCACAGGCCGGCCTGATCGGCCATATCCGGATCGGCCGGAAGGCCCGCATCGGGGCCCAGGCGGGGGTGATGTCGGATGTGGACGCGGGCGCCGATGTGATCGGCAGCCCGGCAATGGCGTTCCGTGAGTTCTTCCGCAATGTCGCAGCCTTGAAGCGCCTGGCGCGACGGCCGGTGGCTGGCGGCAAGGCGGCCGGGGACCACCAGGGACCGGACGCCGACGGGTAGGCAAGTATGCGGTGGGGTCGCAGCAATGCTGCGCGGGAGTTGGGTTCAGCCTCGATGGACGGAACGGCACAGAACGACAAGACCGGCACTGCTGACGCCCAGAGCGTCGGCAACACCGCGCCGGAGACCGGGAGCGCCACCGTGCCCACGCAGGCCGGCGAGCGGATCGCCCAGATCGACGTGCACCAGATCATGGCGGCGATTCCGCACCGCTATCCGTTCCTGATGATCGACCGCATGGTGGACGTGGTGCTCAACCAGTCCGCCATCGGCATCAAGAACGTCACCTTCAACGAGCCGCATTTTCTCGGCCATTTCCCGGCCCGTCCGGTCATGCCCGGCGTGCTGATCATCGAGGCGATGGCGCAGACCGCGGCGGCGCTGGTGGTGCTGACGCTCGGCGACGCCTTCGAAGGCAAGCTGGTCTATTTCATGACCATCGAGAACGCCAAGTTCCGGCGGCCGGTGGTGCCGGGCGACCAGCTGCGCATCCATGTCGAGAAGGAGCGCAACCGGGGCAATGTCTGGAAATTTCGCGGCGTCGCCCGGGTCGATGGTGTTTCCGTGGCCGAGGCCACCTACAGCGCGATGATCATGCGCTGAGCCGGCCCGCCCTTTCCGTTCGGCCACCACCAGGAACATTCCCGGAAACATTTGGTGTCTTGGCGGCGCGTCCGGGTTGGGCGAGTTCGCTCTGATGTTGATCTCATCGATGAAGCATACCGACCACAGTCAGAACACCAGTGTCCAGGAACCGTCGACGCCGGCGGCCGGGATCCATCCGTCCGCCATCGTGTCGCCGGGTGCCGCGATCGGGCAGGGCGTGCAGATCGGCCCCTGGTGCAGTGTCGGCCCGGAGGTGACGCTCGAGGACGGCGTGCGGCTGGTGTCGCATGTGGTGGTGGACGGCCACACGCGCATTGGCGAGGGCGCGCTGCTGTATCCGTTCTGCACCGTCGGGCTGGCGCCGCAGGACCTGAAATATCGTGGCGAGCCAACCCGCTGCGAGATCGGCGCGCGCACCGTGATCCGCGAGAACGTCACCGTGCATCGCGGCACCGTCACCGGGTCCGGCCTGACCCGCGTCGGCCGCGACTGCCTGCTGATGGCCAACGCGCATATCGCGCATGACTGCGACCTCGGCGACCACGTCATCATCGTGAACAACGTGGTGATGGGTGGCCACGTGGTGATCGGCGACCATGCCCGCATCATGGGAGCGGCCGCCCTGCACCAGTTCGTGCGGATCGGCCGCGCGGCGATGGTCGGCGGCGTGTGCGGGGTCGAGGCGGACGTGATTCCCTATGGCAGCGTGCTCGGCAACCGGGCCCGGCTGGTCGGGCTGCACTGGGTCTGGCTGCGCCGCAGCGGCGTGGCGGCAGCCGAGATGCAGCATCTGCGGCATGCCTTTCGCACGCTGTATCCGCACGACGAGACCGGTGCCGGCGTGTTCGAGGAGCGGCTGGCCCGGGTGCGGGCGGAGTTTGCCGGTGATCCGCGGGTGGACGAGATCCTGGCCTTCATCGACGAGCCCAGCCGGCGCGGGTTGGTGCGGGTGGCCCGACGCGACCCGGGGGGCGCCGAGGAGAGCGAGGGCGCCTGACCACCACCGGACACGACGAGCCGCCTGGACTGGGGATTCTGGCCGGTGGCGGCCCGCTGCCCGGGCAGGTCGCCGCCGCGGCGCTGCGCGCCGGCTACCGCGTGTTCATCGTGGGGTTCGCGGATTTCGCCGAGCCGTCGGTGATCGCGCCCTGGCCGCACGAGGTGATCCGGCTGGCGGCGGCCGGGCAGATCCTGGCGGCGCTGCGCCGCCAGCGCTGTCGCGAGCTGGTGCTGATCGGCCCGGTGCGCCGCCCGTCGCTGCGCGACCTGCGCCCGGATGCGGAAGGCACCCGTATCCTGGCCCGGATCGGCCGCTCGCTGTTCGGCGGCGATGACGGCCTGCTCGGGGCGCTGGTGCGGGTGCTGGGCGAGGAAGGGTTCGCCGTGCGCGGCGCGCACGAGTTCCTGGCGGATGGCGTGGCGGCGGCCGGCAGCATGGGGCGGGTGGCGCCGGATGCGCGGGCGTTGTCCGACATCGCGCGCGGTGCCGCCGTGCTGCGCACGCTCGGCGTCCTGGATATCGGCCAGGGCTGCGTCGTGCAGGACAACCTGGTGCTGGCGGTGGAGGCCCTGGAGGGTACCGACCGCATGCTGGAACGCGCGGCGGGCTTGCTCCAGCCGGGGCCGGGGGGCGTGCTGGTCAAGCTGGTCAAGCCGGGCCAGGAGCGCCGTGCCGACCTGCCGACGATCGGGCCGCTGACGGTGGAGCATGCGGCGGCCGCCGGGCTGCGCGGCATCGCGGTCGAGGCCGGCTACACGCTTCTCACCGATCGCGTCGGCTGCATTGCAACCGCGGACCGTACCGGCCTGTTCCTTGTCGGGATCGATGGCAACCGCATCGACAGCAACCAGAGGCAAACGACATGAGCACGAACTACCTGCACACGATGGTCCGGGTGAAGCATCTCGATGCCAGCATCGCCTTCTACAAGCTGCTCGGCATGCGCGAACTGCGCCGCAGCGAGGTGCCGGCGGGCAAGTACACGCTGGTGTTTGTCGGCTTCGACGACAATGCGCACGGCCAGGCCGAGATCGAACTGACCTACAACTGGGGCGAGGATGACGGCTACGAGGTCGGCACCGGCTTCGGACACTTCGCCGTCGGCGTGCCGGACGTCGCCGCCGCCTGCGAGCAGGTCCGAACCGGCGGCGGCAAGGTGACCCGCGAAGCCGGCCCGGTAAAGCACGGCACCACCGTCATCGCCTTCGTGGAAGACCCGGACGGCTACAAGGTGGAACTGATCCAGCGTTAGCCCGATGAGGCAGAGGCTGTCTGTTCGCAGGCAGCCTCTCAGGGCGGCCTTGTCGCCTTCAACGCGGCATCGGCGCGTTCAATCGTCTTGATCAGGGTGTCGGCGGTGCGGCGGGCGAACGGGTCCTCGCTGGCCGCGAGACGGTCCGCCATCAGCATGGCCGGCGACAGGATGCCGCGCAGATCGTGGCGCAGCTTCGACATCGTGGCATCGCGCTGGACCACCGCCTGTTCCGCCGCCTCCGCCCGTCCGGTCAGCCGGTCGATGAGCGCCTGGTCCTCGGCGGTCCTGGTCGAGGGTGAAGGGGCACTGGCCATGGTCGCGGCTCCAGGCTGGCGGTTGACGCGGGATGCCGTGCGCGACTATAAGCCGCCGCTCCTTGGACCGCGTAGGGCATCCATCCCGCGTGCCCTCCATGGTGTCCGTTTCGGCCATCAGCAAGCGGTGCCTGGCCATCCACCTCAGGAGAGTGCCGTCGTGAAGCGCACCTATCAACCATCTAAGCTGGTCCGCAAGCGCCGTCACGGCTTTCGCGCCCGCATGGAGACGGTGGGCGGCCGCCGCGTCCTGGCCAACCGCCGCGCCAAGGGCCGCAAGCGCCTCTCTGCCTGATCCGGCGAGGGGTCACGGTTTGGAAGCCCGGCGCTGATGGCCTCGGCCGAGGTCCGGCTGAAGCGCCGGGCCGAGTTCCTGCGGGTCGCCTCGCGCGGCCGCAAGGCGCCGATGCCGGGACTGGTGCTGCAATGCCTGGCGCGCGGCGACGAAGCTCCGGCCCGGCTCGGCTTCACGGTGACCAAGAAGGTCGGCAATGCCGTGGTGCGCAACCGCACCAAGCGCCGTCTGCGCGAGGCGGCACGGCTGCTGCTGCGCGAGCGCGACCTGCGCGGCGTCGACCTGGTGCTGATCGGTCGCGACGGCACCCGGACGCGCCGGTTCGCGGCCCTGATCGACGATTTCGCGCGGGCGTTGCGCAAGGCCGGCGGCTGATGCTGGCGGCCGGCCTGCGCGCCGCGATCCGGGCCTACCAGCTGCTGCTGCGTCCGGTGCTCGGGCCGAACTGCCGGTTCGTGCCGTCCTGCAGCGACTATGCGATCGAGGCGCTGGCGGTGCACGGCACCTGGCAAGGATCGGGTCTGGCGGCGCGGCGGCTGCTACGGTGCCACCCGTGGTGCGCGGGAGGCCACGACCCGGTGCCGCGTGCCTGCTCATCCACCCCAACCCAGAAAAGCCCGGCTGCATCCTGATGGACAATAACCGCCTCATCCTGGCAGTCGCGCTGTCGATCGCGATCCTCGTCGGCTTCGAGTTCATCCTGCCGAAGCAGAACCGCCAGGCGCTGCATCACCAGGCGGCGCAGATGACCCAGGCGACGCCGCCGGGGGAGACGCCGGCGCCGCAGATCGATACGGCCTCGGCCGGCACGCAGCCGGTGGCGATCCCGGCGCCGGTGTCGGATCAGCGGGTGCCGATCGACGCGCCGCGGGTGAAGGGCAGCATCGACCTCACCGGCGCGCGGCTCGACGATGTCGTGCTGCGGGACTACCGCGAGACCATCCGGGCGAACTCGCCGCAGGTCCGCGTGCTCGAACCGCGCTCGGCGCCGCAGCCGAACCTGGTGCAGGTCGGCTGGAGCGCCGGCGCCGACAGCATGCTCAAGCTGCCGGACAGCCAGACCCGCTGGACCACCGACGGCCACAGCCTGACGCCGACCAGCCCGCTGACCCTGACCTGGAACAACGGCGCCGGCCTCACCTTCCGAGTGGTGTTCACCGTCGACCGCGACTTCATGTTCGGCGTCGAACAGTCGGTGCAGAACGCCACCGGACAGCCGGTCTCGCTGTATCCCTGGTCGCGCGTCAGCCGCGGCTACACGCCGGCGGTGACCGGCGGCTACCTGGTGCATGAGGGGCCGATCGCGGTGGTCGACGGACGCCTCGAGGAGATGTCCTACAAGACCGTGCAGAGCAACGCGGCCGGCGGCAACGGCGTCGGCTGGAGTGCGGCCCAGCCCGGCACCGCCGCCGGCGCGCAGCCTTCGGGCGCCCAATCTCCTGGCGCCCAATTTTCGGGAGCGTGGGCCGGCATCACCGACAAATACTGGCTGACGGCGATCATCCCGGGAGCCACGACGGCGGGGACCGCTAGCTACCGCTATGTCCCGAACAGCGGCGCCGGCACCTACCAGATCGACTTCCTGGCGAGCAGCCCGACCGTCATCGCACCCGGCGCCACCGGCTCCAGCAGCAGCCATGTGTTCGCGGGCGCGAAGGAGGTGCATCTGCTGGAGGGCTACCAGGGCTCGCTGCATATCGCGGATTTCTGGAAGGCGGTGGATTTCGGCTGGTTCGCCTTCCTGACCAAGCCGATCTTCTATGTGCTCGACTGGCTGAACACCGTGCTCGGCAATTTCGGCCTGGCGCTGCTGGCCTTCACGCTGATCGTCAAGACTCTGTTCTTCCCGCTGGCGACCAAGTCGTTCCGCTCGATGAGCAAGATGAAGCTGCTGGCGCCGAAGATGACGGCGGTGCGCGAGCGCTACAAAGACGACCCGATGGCGATGAACAAGGAGATGATGGCGCTCTACAAGACCGAGGGCGTCAACCCGGCCAGCGGCTGCCTGCCGATGCTGGTGCAGATCCCGGTATTCTGGTGCCTGTACAAGGATCTCTACGTCACCATCGAGATGCGGCACGCGCCGTTCTTCGGCTGGATTCGCGACCTGTCGGCGCCGGACCCGACCAACCTGTTCAACGGCTTCGGGCTGATCGGGTTCGATCCGACGCTGGTCTCGCCGATGCTGCATCTCGGCGTCTGGCCGATCGTGCTCGGCATCACGATGTTCATGCAGCAGCGCATGAACCCGCCGCCGCCCGACCCGACGCAGGCGCGGCTGTTCCAGATCATGCCGCTGATCTTCACCTTCGTGCTGGCGCGGCAGCCGGCCGGCCTGGTGATCTACTATTGCTGGAACAACACGCTGACGGTGGCGCAGCAATGGCTGATCATGCGCAGCACCAAGCTCGGGGGCGGCGGCGGCAGCAGGAGCAGGGAGGCGGCGCGTCCGGTGCGCAGCTGAGCGAGGGTCCGGCGGCCGCGGCGAGCGTCGATGCCGCGGATCGCGACGCCGAGCGCGTGGCGGCGCTCGAAACCGGGCGGCTGCTGTTTGCCGCCGAATGCCGGTTCTTCTATGCGGCGCAGCGCCTCGACCAGCTGCCGGAGCCGGGCCGGCCGGAGATCGCGTTCGCCGGCCGCTCGAATGTCGGCAAGTCCACGCTGATCAACGCGCTCACCGGCCACAAGGCCTTAGCGCGCGCCTCCTCGCAGCCGGGACGCACCAAGCAGCTCAACTTCTTCGATCTCGGCCAGCGGCTGACCCTGGTGGACATGCCGGGCTACGGCTATGCGGAGGCGGCAAAGGCGGTGAAGGAAGACTGGCAGGGGTTGATGTTCGATTTCCTGCGTGGGCGTCCGACGCTGCGACGGGTGGTGCTGCTGCTCGACAGCCGGATCGAGATCAAGGCGAACGACCTGGATGCGATGACACTGCTCGACCGGGCCGCGGTCAGCTTCCAGCTGGTGCTGACCAAGGCGGACGCGCCCAAGCCGGTGGCGCTCGCCGCCAAGCGGCGCGAGGTCGAGGCGCTGGCGCGCAGGCATCCGGCGGCACATCCCGAGGTGATCCTGAGCAGCAGCGAGGACGGCACCGGGATCGCGGAGTTGCGGGCGACCCTGGCCGGATTGGCGCTGCCGGTCCAGGCTCGCCTCTGATCTGGAGAGATCGGCCATGAGTTTGAGCGAAGCGGCGCTGAAGGCGGCACAGGAGCAGGCGGCGATCCTGGCGAGCGCGCTGCCGTACCTGCGCCGCTACGCCGGCGACACCATCGTGGTGAAGTATGGCGGCCACGCGATGGGCGACCCGGCTCTGTCGGAGGCGTTCGGCCACGACATCGCGCTGCTCAAGCTGGTGGGCGTCAACCCGGTGGTGGTGCATGGCGGCGGCCCGCAGATCAATGCGATGCTGGAGCGCCTCGCGATCAAGTCGAGCTTCGTGGACGGCCTGCGGGTCACCGACGCCGCCATGGTCGAGATCATCGAGATGGTCCTGTCCGGCTCGGTGAACAAGCAGGTCGCCGACCTGATCAACCGCGCCGGCGCGCTTGCCGTCGGGATCTCCGGCAAGGACGGCGGCCTGATCCGGGCGAGCAAGCTGCAGCGCACGGTGCGCGACCCGCACAGCCATATCGAGCGCGCACTGGACCTCGGCTTCGTCGGCCAGCCGGACCGGATCGATACGCGGCTGCTGTATGCCCTGTCGGGGTCCGGGCTGATCCCGGTGATTGCCCCGGTCGGCGCCGGCGCACAAGGGGAGACCTACAACATCAATGCGGATACGGCGGCGGGCGCGATTGCCGGCGCGCTGGGTGCCACCCGGCTGCTGATGCTGACAGACGTGCCGGGCGTGCTGGACGAGCAGCACCGGCTGATCGAGGAACTGTCCCCCGAACAGGCGCGGGCCGGGATTGCCAGCGGCATGATCTCGGGCGGGATGATCCCCAAGGTTGAGACCTGCCTGGAGGCGGTTGCCGCGGGGGCCAAGGCGGCGGTCATCCTGGACGGGCGGGTGCCGCACGCCTGCCTGCTGGAGCTGTTCACCGCGGCCGGCCCCGGGACCTTGATCCGCGGCGATAGCTGAAGCGGGTGGAGTGGCGCGCCCTACTGGACTCGAACCAGTGACCCATAGCTTAGAAGGCTATTGCTCTATCCAACTGAGCTAAGGGCGCGCAGGAGTACCCGAGGCGGCCCTGTCAGTGGGTCCAGTTCTGCAGGCGGTCGCTGCGGAAGTTATCGGCGTAGGCCTTCGGCCTGTGTATCCGCGCGACCGGGAGTTCGAGGTCGTAGGCGATCCCCTCGCGCTGCGCGTAGGCGACGGCCTCTTCCTGCGAAGGGAACTTCAGGCGGAGCTGGCTTTGCATGTCGCCGCTGCCGAACCAGCCCATCAGCGGGTCCTGGCGGCGCTGCTCGCTCTGCCCGTATTCGAGCACCCAGTCATGCGTGTTGGCCAGGCCTGACTGCATCGACGTCTTGGGCTGCTTGTAGATGCGCGCGCGCATGACGGCACGAACTCCCTGTCCATGATGGTCGGGGCGGCCGGACTCGAACCGGCGGCCTCGTGTACCCAAAACACGCGCGCTACCAGGCTGCGCCACGCCCCGCCGGCCAGGAGCAGCATGAAAGCTGCTCCATCCACTCGCAAGAAGACCATGATGCTGCATCCTGGTCCGGCGCGGACCCTATGGTCCCGGTCGCCACAAGGCAAGTCGGAGGACCCAACCGTTCCGGTCGCAGCCTCAGACAGCACCTTCGGGACGCGAGCGGGCGAGCGGCGGCACGAACAGCGGCGCGGTGTCCCAGGGGAACAGGATCCAGGTCTCCTGCGGCACCTCGACCACGAACATGTCGGTCGCCGGGCGGCCGGCGGGCTTGGCGTAGAGGCAGGCGAAATAGGCTTTCGGCAGGATGCTGCGCACAAGCTGCGCGGTGACCCCGGAATCCACCAGGTCGTCGATGATCAGGAAGCCGTCGCCGTCTCCGGCCGCCGCCGGCGACTTCAGCACGCGTGGCGCGCCGTGGGTCTCCTCGTCATAGGAGACCACGGAGATGCTCTCGATCAGCCGGCAGTCGAGCTCGCGACCGATGATCGCCGCCGGGATCAGGCCGCCGCGGGTGATCGCGACGATGCCTGTCCAGGGGCCGAGCGGCATGAGGCTTGCCGCGAGCTGCCGGGCGTCGCGGTGCAGCTGGTCCCAGGTGACGGTGGCGTAGCTTATGGCCATCGGCGGGGCGCCCGTATGGGAACAGGCGGCCGCATCAGAACAGGCGGCCGCCGTCCGGGACCTTGTGGTCCGGCCGGATCAGCACGACCTCGCCTTTGGAGTCCGGCATGCCGAGGGTGAGCACCTCGCTGACGAACGGGCCGATCTGACGCGGCGGCAGGTTGACCACGGCGCAGACCTGGCGGCCGATCAGCTGGTCGGGGGTGTAGTGCCGGGTGACCTGGGCCGAGGAGCGCCTGATGCCGAGAGCCGGTCCGAAATCGATCCAGAGCCGGATCGACGGCTTGCGGGCCTCCGGGAAGGGCTTGGCGTCGGCCACGGTGCCGACGCGTATGTCGATGCCGTAGAAACCGTCGGCGGTGATGACAGGCGCCATGCCGTCGGACGGCGCGCCGGTCGGTCCGGGAGACTCGGAGGAGGTGCCGCTCATGCAACCTTCTGGCCGATCGCACCGAATTTGCCAAGCCGGGCGACGCGCATGCGGCGGGAGGCCGGCGACGTCTCGGTCAGGTTTGAGCTGCTGCCGGTCTGGTGGACACCCGGTTTAGGGTGTTTCGCAGGATCGGAGGGTGCGGATCGGGCGGCGACGGTTCAAGCGGGAGGCGGAAGGTCAGGGGCAGGAAGGCCGAAGGGTGCGCGCGATCTCAAGACGTTCAGGGGACGTGCGGATGTGGCGGCGGTGATCGCCAGGATCCCGGTCGAGGCGCTGGTGCTGCTATCGTCAACAGGCTGGTGGAGTGTTGGGAGGAGTCGGCTTGTCTATGTAATGCACCTGCATTACATAGCAGGTGTGGAGGGGGAGGCCAGGGAGATGGCTGCGACGGCTCTTGTGCAGACCCGGATCGACCCGGCGATCCGCGACCGAGCGGCGGAAGTGCTCGACGGAATCGGTATGACCGTCTCGGACGCGGTGCGCATTTTGCTGACACGGGTTGCGAAAGAGGGAGCCTTGCCGGCCGGGCTGACGGTCAATGCGGTCGAACACGACGCATGGTTTCGCGGCGAGGTCGAGAAGGCGCTGCGGGAAGCGGCCGATCCGAATGTGCAGTGGATCCCGCATGAGGAGGTCGCTGCGGACTGGCGCAAGCAACGGGCCGAGCTGGTGAGGCGAGCCGGTAAACGACCTGCGTGAGGGTCAAATGGCTACCGGTTGCGGCGCGCGAGCGTGCAATCCAACTCGCCTTCATTGCGGAGCGTAATCCTTGAGCCGCCATCGATATGGGCGATATGATCGAGGTAGCGGTATAGCAGCTGGAGCAGCATCCTCAGATAGGGCGCGCCGGACGGATTGTCGGGACGCGCGAGCTCGTTGTCAGCGGCACACCCTACATCCTGGTCTATTTCGTGGCGGATGAGGCTGTGCAGGTCCTGCGTGTTCTGCACAGTTCACAGCAATGGCCGGAATAGTCTTACTTGAGAGAAGGCTGGCAGCGGCAGACACGATCATCTTTGTTGATCTCCCGCTCTGGATGCACTTCTGGCTTGCCGCCGAGCGCCAGATATCTGCCGCGCGAGGCGAGGATCGCAGTGACCCATTAGAGGGCTGTGACCAACTAGCTGTGACGAGAAGGTTGTTCGAGTTGATCTGGCGCGTGGATCAGGATCTCAAGCCACGACTTCAAGCAATGTTGGAGCGTCGTCCTGCTACAGCGGCTTACCACCACCTGACGACGATGGCGGAATTGGATGCTTTCGGCAGGAGCTGATGTCCGGTTCGGGTCGAAAGCAGCGGCCGTGCGCCTTAGGCGAACTATTGCGCGTCCGGCCCCGACATCATCTGAGGCGTCCGCCAGTTGCCAGAAAACCCCTGACGACCTCCGAGCATCTATGGCGACAAGAGCTCAACAGGAGGGTGTGCGGCTTGCCAAGCGACCCCAGCCCGACGTTCCACAGGGGCGTGGTTCGCGCGTCACAAGCGGGAACGCGACGTGGATAGCTGGCCACGCTGAAAATCTTGCCCCTTAAAACAATGACTTGGCGCGCTAAATGGCTCCCGGAGTAGGACTCGAACCTACGACCGAGCGATTAACAGTCGCTTGCTCTACCAACTGAGCTATCCGGGAATGGCGGTGGCCCGTATAGCGACGCGGCAGCAGGACGTAAAGCCCCGCGGACCGTCCGCGCCAGGCGCGTCCGCCGGACAGCGCCGACAGGAAGTGACGATGGCCGAGCATCCCGGGGCCGAGCATGCAGGTCCTGACGCCTTGGAGCGCCGCCGGCTGATGCTGGCCGCAGGCGGGGCCGGGCTTGCCGTCGGCGCGGCACTGGTCGTGCGCAACCAGATCCGCCACCCGTACAAGAACAAGCACGTGACCCCGGATGGACGGCCGCGCCGCCTGACCCTGGCGGCGACCGGTCCGCGCCACGATCCGGTGCTGCTGGCGGCGCGCGACCAGGGCCTGTTCGCGCGCTACCGTCTCGATATCGCCTATCCCGAGCCTGTCCTGTCGGGGCGCGACGCGCTGGATCAGGTGCAGAGCGGGCAGGCCGATGCCGCGGTCGCCTCCGCCCTGTCGTGGCTGCCGCGGCTGCAGGCCGGCCTCGCGGCGCGCCTGGTCTGCGGGCTGCAGGCCGGCAGTTCGCGCCTGCTGGTCGCCCGGCGGTCGCCGTTCCGACGCATCGAGGACCTGCACCGCCATGTCATCGGCATCGGCAACCTGGACAGCCCGGACCGGCTGTTCTTTTCCATCATGATGCGTCGCAAGGGGATGGACCCGAACCACGACGTGGAGTGGCGGCAGCTGCCGCCGGAGGGTCTCGGGCTGGCGCTCAGCGAGGGCCAGGTGCAGGCGGTGGCAGGCCATGATCCGGCGATCTGGCTGCTGCGCGACGGGCTGCATTTCGACGAGCTCGCCTCCTCGATGTCGGGCAGCTACAGCGTACGGGTCAGCCGCGTGCTGGGGTTGCGCAACACGCTGCTGCATGACGACCCGGTGGCCGCGGTGGCGCTCACCCTGGCGATGCAGGACGCGGCGCGGTGGGTGGCGATGCATCCGCAGGAGACCGCGACGCTGCTGGCGGCCGAGAGCCGGTCGCTCACCGTCGAGCAGTGCGCCCGCATGCTGAAGAGCGAGGGACGGTCGGTGCATCCGGTCGGCAAGGATCTACGTGATCAGGTCGCGCAATACATGGACGAGTTGAAGCTGATCGGGCTGACACCGGAAACCCTTGATTCAGCAGCGTTCGCGAAGAGCGTGACGGCGAACGTGCTCAAGGCCTGAGCGCTTTCGTTGCAGCAGACTGCGTCTCCGCTGCAACAAAAACACAATGCTGCCTTGTTGGTCAGGTCAAACCCTGTTCCGCGAACGTGCGTTCGCTATATTCGGGTCTGCACAGAGGCTGCGATTTCCACGATGGACATGGCTTGCACGGATGGCTCCGTACTACCGGCCGACGACAGCAGCAGCTCGTTTGAGCGCGAGACCGCCTGCGGCGTCCGCGCGGTGCGACGGGATGCCATCGCCGCCCTGCGGCTGCGCGAGCGCCAGGGGGTCGACGGCCCGTCATTGCTGGCCGACGCGCTGTGCGGCCCGCTTGCGGACCAGCTCGCCGTCGTCTCGTCCTTCGGCGCGGAGTCTGCCGTCCTGCTGGCGGTCGTCGCCGGGATCAACCCGGCGACGCCCGTCATCTTCCTGCAGACGGGCAAGCACTTTCCCGAGACGCTCGCCTATCGCGACCGGCTCGCGGAGCATCTCGGCCTGAGCGACGTGCGCGATGTGGCGCCGGACCAGGCCCGGCTGCGCAGCCAGGACCCGACCGGAGAGCTCTGGTACTATGATGACGAGGCATGCTGCGCGGTGCGCAAGGTCGGTCCGCTGGAGCAGGCGCTGCTGCCGTTCGCGGGCTGGATCACCGGCCGGAAGCGGTTCCAGGCCGCCACCCGGTCCGGACTTGCCGTGGTCGAGCAGGAGGCCGGCCGGTTGAAGCTGAACCCGCTCGCCGGATGGGATCAGCGCCGCCTGCAGGACGAGTTCGCGGCGCGCGCACTCCCGCGTCATCCCCTGGTGGACCAGGGCTACCGCTCCATCGGCTGCGCGGTGTGCACGCGTGCGGTGGGTTCCGGCGAGGACGGCCGCGCCGGGCGCTGGTCCGGTTCGGGGAAGGTGGAATGCGGTATCCATCGGGTGCCGGCCTGACCGTCGATCCGGTCTGTTCAGGCAGGGCCCGATTGATTATCAGGACCAGGCTGGCCGAGTGGTGGAATGGTAGACGCGGACGACTCAAAATCGTCTGCCGAGAGGCGTGTCGGTTCGAGTCCGACCTCGGCCACCAGCATGTTCCAAGGATGCTTGAAAACGCCTGATGCTGGATGAGAGCAACTCGCAGGGTTGCGGCCGGCCTGGCTTTTCGAGCACCGCAGCGCAGCGGCCGTTTGGCCGTGAGCAGTGGAGCGGAGAAAAGGCGGGTCGGATCGCCAGCAGCAGGCGTTTTCAAGTATCCTTGCCGCGGCGTTGCTGGCGCAGCACGTCCTCGATCCAGGCATTGAGCCGTAGCGTCGCGGTCTCCGCATCCTGGCGCGCCGGATAGGCATCGGGAAACCGCAGTGCCAGCCAGCGCCAGGCGACCAGCCGCTTGTGCCGCTTCTCGGCGTGTTCCAGCTCGTCGCGCGAGGCGCGTTCCGGCGAGGACAGCTTGCCGATGCCGGGCGGGATCACCGGCCGGCCGGCGGCATGGTCCGCGGCCCAGGCGGCAAGCCGGGTGATGCCGTTGTCGCGCTCGTCGATCGGGCACATCGCATAGGTCCAGCGCTGGGTCAGCTCGAGGCCGGAGATGCCCTCGAGCGCGGAGGCGACCGCGAAGGCCTGTCCCATGTCGGCAAGCCGGTAGTTCGGGTCGTCGCGGCGCAGCACCGCCCGGCGGATGCGCACCAGCACGCCGAACAGGCTGTCCGAGCCGATCTCGGCGGCCACCGCGCGCACGATGTCGGCGTCCGGCTGCACCAGCGGGCGCAGCTCGGCCTGCGGCAGCGGGGGGGCGGCCAGCATGGCGCGCACGAAGCTCGCACTGCCGGCACCGGCCAGCACCGCCACCACGCCGGTCTCGTGCCGGCCGTAGCGCCCGGCGCGGCCGCCGATCTGCTTGACCTCCTGGGCGGAGAGGTCGCGGCTCATGCTGCCGTCGAATTTTCGCAGGGCCGCGAACACGATGCGCCGGATGTTGAGGTTCAGCCCCATGCCGATGGCGTCGGTGGCGACCAGGATCTCGGCGTCGCCGGCATTGAAGCGCGCCGCCTCGGCCCGGCGCACCTCCGGGCTCAGCGCGCCATACACCACCGCGACCCGGCGGCCGCGCGCCAGCAGGGCTGCGCGCAGGTCGAGCACGTCGCGGCGCGAGAACGCGATCAGCGCGTCGCCGCGCTGCAGGTGGGCGAGCTTGACCGCCTCGTCGGCGGCGACCAGCGGCCCCTTGCGCTCGAGCGTGATCTCGTCGAGCGGGTCGTCGCACAGCGCGGCGATGCGGCGCACCATCGGGATGCAGTCCGGCGCCCCCAGCACGAACAGCTGGCGTGCCGGCGCCCCCATGATCGCGGCGGTCCAGGCGGCGCCGCGGTCCGGGTCGTGCAGCATCTGCGCCTCGTCGACGATGGCGACGTCGACAGGGTTGTGCAACGGACACATCTCGACGGTGGCAGCGAGATGCCGGCTGCCGGGCACCGGGATGCGCTCCTCGCCGGTGGAGAGCGAGCAGGGCACGCCCCGGGCGCCCAGCGCCTCGCGGAACTCGTGCGCCAGCAGGCGCAGCGGCGCCAGCGCCATGCCGCTCTCCGCGCGCGAGAGCGTGTCCAGCGCCGTGTGCGACTTGCCGCTGTTGGTCGGGCCGGTGACCAGGGTGATGCGGCGGGCAAGCGCGCGCGCGGTGCGGAAATGCGCGGCGTAGCGATCCAGCGCCGCGATCCGGGCGATCGCGGCGTTGCCGATCCGTATCCCCGTCTGCTGGGTCCGGCCTTGGCGTTCCCCGGCCTGGCGCGCCCCGGCCTGGTGCGCCCCGGCCTGATGCGCGGCACCGGTCTCGGACACGAGCTGCTCGCGCAGCCGGGCCAGCTCCGCCGGGTCGAACTCCCAGTGCTCGACGCCGTCGCGGGTGACGCGGCGGGCCACCGGCAGCCGGTTCTCCGCCACCAGGCGCAGGGCGGTGCCGCGGTCGATGCCGAGCAGGGCCGGAACATCGGCAAAGCCGACCAGGCTGCGCTCCCAGTCGCGCAGGCGCTGCAGCTCCGTGCGCCGGCGACGCCGGGCGGCGGCCTCGACCGCCTCGCGCTCGGCCCGGCGCTGCTGCTCGGTGCGCGTGGCCGCCTCGGCAAAGGCCTGATCCCCTCCGAAGGCCTCGGCGATCTCGCGGGCCAGCATGGCGTGCTGCTGTGGCGACAGCACGCGGCCGGCGCCGTCGAACAGCTCGGCGGCCACCAGCTCCAGCGCCGCCTCGGGGCTGTCGGCGGTGGCGCGGTAGCGGGTGGCGAGGATCGGCTCAAGGGCCGCCGCCAGCGCCGCGTCGTCGGCATCGGGATCGTCGATCAGCTCGGCCGCGAGCTGCGCGTCGGCGCGGGTGACCCAAAGCCGGCTGCCGCGCTGGCTGCGATCGATCAGGCGCGAGGCCCAACCCTTGCGGCGCACCTCGCACAGGGCGGCGCGCACGGTCTCGCGGCTGGCATGGTGCTCGCCGGAGAGCGCGCTTCCCGGTGGCAGCCGGCGCGCGACCAGGCGGATCAGGCGGGGCAGCTCGCGGCTCTGCACCGCGAAGCCGGACGCTTCGATCGCAAGCTCGGCGGGCGACCTGCCCTGGTGCAGTTCGGTCGGATCGGCGGTGGTCATCGTCATCTAATGAGGCACCGCGGCGCGAGACGCCAAGTGTCGCGCGGGATCGCCCCGATTCCCATCCTGCCGGCGCTGCATTAGGGTGCGCGCCCATCCCGCTGCCGTATCGAGCCCGCCCATGCATCCAGCGCCGAAGCCTGTCCTGCGCCCGGCCAATCCGCGCTTCGGATCCGGACCGTGCGCCAAGCGCCCGGGCTGGAGCCTGCACGCGCTGGAGAACGCTTTTCTCGGCCGCAGCCATCGCTCGGCGGAGGGGCGGGCGCGACTGGACGCGGTGATCCGGCGCTCGCGCGCGCTGCTCGGCATGCCGGATGGCTGGCGTCTCGGCATCGTGCCGGGATCGGACACCGGCGCGGTGGAGATGGCGCTGTGGTCGCTGCTCGGCCCGCGACCGGTCGATGTGCTGGCGTTCGAGAGCTTCACCGCCGCCTGGGCCCATGACATCGTGGCGCAGCTGGCGTTGCCGGAGGCGCGCGTGCTGGCGGCGGAGTACGGTGTGCTGCCGCCGCTGGCGGCGGTGGACTGGTCGCGCGACGTGGTGTTCGCCTGGAACGGCACCACCTCCGGCGTTTGCTTGCCGGGTACGGACGCGATCCCGGCGGCGCATGCGGGGCTGGCGATCTGCGATGCGACCTCGGCGGCGTTCGCGATGCGGCTGCCCTGGGACCGGCTCGATGTGGTGACCTGGTCCTGGCAGAAGGTGCTTGGCGGCGAGGCGGCGCACGGCATGCTGGCGCTGTCGCCGCGTGCGGTGGCCCGGCTGGAGGGCGCGCCGCCGCCACGGCCATTGCCCAAGCTGTTCCGGCTGACCAGCCCGGGACGTTCAGCAAGCG
Organism: Lichenicoccus sp.; assembly: GCF_965277665.1. Lineage (GTDB taxonomy): Bacteria > Pseudomonadota > Alphaproteobacteria > Acetobacterales > Acetobacteraceae > Lichenicoccus. The sequence continues at coordinate 1,486,627 of NZ_OZ255835.1, read as the reverse complement.
GGGGCCGCCTGATCGAGGGTATCTTCGCCGGCGACACCATCAACACCCCGTCGATGCTGTGCACCGAGGACGCGCTCGACGGCCTGCGCTGGGCGGACGGCATCGGCGGCCTCGAGGGCCTGATCGCCCGCAGTGCCGCCAACCTGGCCGTGATCGCGGCATGGGTCGAGCGCACCGACTGGATCACGTTCCTCGCCGCGGTGCCGGCGACGCGGTCCAGCACCTCGATCTGCCTGCGGATCGTCGCACCCTGGTTCGCGGCACTCCCGGCGGTGGAACAGGCGCGCGCGGCGCGGCACCTTTCCGGTCTGGTCGAGGCCGAGCAGGCGGGGTACGACATCGCGAGCTACCGCGACGCGCCGCCCGGCCTGCGCATCTGGGGCGGTGCCACCGTCGAGACCGCCGACATCGAGGCCTTGTTGCCGTGGCTCGACTGGGCCGCGGCCGAGACGCGGTTGGCGTTCGCTGGTAAGACCGCCGCCGGATGACCGACGACCTGCCCCCGAACCCGGCCTTGCTGCCCGCCGGTCTGCGCGACCTGCTGCCGCCGGACGCGGAGACCGAGGCGCTGTCCGTCGAACAGCTGATGGCGGTGTTCGCCTCGCACGGCTACGAGCGGGTCAAGCCGCCGCTGCTCGAGTTCGAGGACAGCCTGCTCTCGGGATCGGGGGCCGCCATCGCCGAGCAGACCTTCCGGCTGATGGACCCCTCGACGCGTCGGATGATGGGCCTGCGCCCGGACATGACGCCGCAGGTGGCGCGCATCGCCGCCACCCGCCTGACCAATGCGCCGCGTCCGCTGCGGCTGTCCTATGCCGGCGCCTGCATCCAGGTGCAGGGGGGCACCCTGATCGCGGACCGGCAGATCTCGCAGGCCGGGATCGAGCTGATCGGACCCGACCAGCCGGAAGCCGATGCGGAGGTGATCGCGGTGGCGGCGCAGGCGCTGGCGGCACTCGGTCTCGCCCGGGTCAGCTTCGACCTGACGCTGCCGTCGCTGGCGCCGATGCTGATCGAGGAGGCCGGCATCCCGGCGGCCGTGCGGCCGGAACTGCTGCGCGCGCTGGATCGCAAGAACGCCGCCGAGGTCAGCCATCATGGTGGCGCACTCGCGCCGGTGCTGAACGAGCTGCTGCTGGCGGCGGGGCCGGCGGCGCGTGCGCTCGCGGTGCTGCAGGCGGCGGATCTCACGCCCGGCGCGCGCGCCTTGTGCAACCGGCTCGCCGAGAGCGTCGCTGCCATCCTCGCGCGTGCCCCCGGCCTGCGGCTGACCATCGATCCGATCGAGTTCCGCGGCTGGCGCTACCATACCGGCCTGTGCGTGACAGTGTATGCGACGGGACGGCACGAGGAGCTCGGACGCGGCGGGCGCTATCTCAGCGGCGGCGGCGAGCCGGCCTGCGGGATCACCCTGCGTCCGGAGGCGCTGCTGCGCGCCGCGCCGGGACGGCCGCCCCGCGCGCGCGTGCTGCTGCCGGTCGGGGTCGCTGCGGCGGCGTCATCGGCGCTGCGCGAGGCTGGCTACGCCACGGTGGCGTGCCTGGTCCCGCACGCCGATCTCGCGGCCGAAGCCGCGCGCCTCGGCTGTAGCCACATCCTGCGCGCCGGCGCGGCGGTCGCCCTCCCTGTTGCCGCTTCTGGCGCGCCTTCTGGAGACTGAGCATGTCGAACGTCACCGTGATCGGCGCGCAATGGGGCGACGAGGGCAAGGGCAAGATCGTCGACTGGCTCGCCAGCCGCGCCGACATCGTCGTGCGCTTCCAGGGCGGCCACAATGCCGGCCACACGCTGGTGGTCGGCAACCAGACCTACAAGCTGTCGCTGCTGCCGAGCGGCCTGGTGCGCGGCAAGACCGGCCTGATCGGCAACGGCGTGGTGATCGACCCGCAGGCGCTGCTCGCCGAGATCGACCGGGTGCGCGCGCAGGGGCTGGACGTGACGCCGCAGAGCTTGCGCATCGCCGAGAACGCGGCGCTGATCCTGCCGGTGCACGGGGCCATCGATCGCGCGCGCGAGGTGGCGCGCGGCGAGCGCAAGATTGGCACCACCGGCCGCGGCATCGGCCCGGCCTACGAGGACAAGGTGGCACGGCGCGCCATACGCGTGTGCGATCTGGCGGAGCCCGAGACGCTCGACTGGAAACTCGACGAGCTGCTGCTGCACCACAACACGCTGCTGCAGGGGCTTGGCGCGCCGGTCTTCACCAAGCAGGACTTGATGGACTGGCTGATGGCGCTGGCGCCGCGCATCCTGCCATTCGCCGACCGGGTCTGGGAACTGCTCGACGAGGCGCGGCGCGCCGGGCGTCGCATCCTGTTCGAGGGTGCACAGGCGGTGATGCTGGATGTCGATCACGGCACCTATCCGTTCGTGACCAGCAGCAACACGGTGGCGTCCAACGCCGGCACCGGCAGCGGCGTCGGCCCGGCTTCGATCGGTTTCGTGCTCGGCATCGCCAAGGCCTATTCGACCCGGGTCGGCGCCGGCCCGTTCCCGACCGAGCTGTTCGACGAGACCGGGCGGCTGCTCGGCGAGCGCGGCCACGAGTTCGGCACCGTCACCGGGCGTCCGCGCCGTTGCGGCTGGTTCGATGCGGTGCTGGTGCGCGGCGCGATCCGCGTCGGCGGCATCAATGGCCTGGCGTTGACCAAGCTCGACGTGCTCGACGGGTTCGACGAGATCAGGATCTGCACCGGCTACACGCTGGACGGGATCGCGGTGCGCCACCTGCCGGCAGCACCCGCGGCGTCGCTGCGGACCCTGCCGGTGTTCGAGACCATGCCGGGCTGGAAGGAGACCACGCGTGGCGCCCGCTCGTATGCCGACCTGCCGGCGCAGGCGATCAAATATGTCCGGCGCATCGAGGAGCTGGTGGAAGCGCCGGTGACGCTGCTCTCCACCAGTCCGGAGCGCGACGACACCATCCTGGTGCGCGATCCGTTCGAGGGATAAAGCTGCTCCATCAAACGACAAGCTGAGCCTGATCGATCGGATCAGGCTCTAGCCCGCATAGTCCGAGAACCGGGGCTCCGGCATGCCATCGTCGCCTCGCAGCCAATCCACCTTGGCCCGCAGGTAGGCGGTCATCGCATTCAGGTGCGCGGCCTGCTGTTCCAGCCTGGCGACCTGTCGGGTCATGATCTCCGCACTTCGCTCGCGGGTCATCTTTCCCGACCGATGTTCTTCGCCCAAGGCGGAGATTTCCTTGAGTGAGAATCCCATCGACTGCGCCATGCGGATGATCCGGGCGATCTCGACATGTTCCGCGGTGAAGACCTGATAGGGGTTGCGGCCGCCCTTGCTGCCGGTCTGGGGCTCCAGCAGGCCGAGCCGTACGTAGAACCTCACGGTGTCGCTGCTCAGTCCCGTGCAGCGGGCAAACTCTGAAATCAGCATCCTTGACCCGTTGACCATGGACTTAGCTCCAGGGTTATAGCTCTGGTCGTGGGTCGTTGAGGAGAATGAAAATGATGAAGACCGCTTTGGTCACAGGTGCCTCGTCCGGCATTGGCGAGGCCACGGTGCGTCAGCTTCTGCGCGATGGTTTCCAGGTGTACGCAGCAGCACGACGCAAGGACCGCATGGCGCCCCTAAAAGCCGCGGGCGCCAGCGTGATCGCACTGGACCTGACGGATGACGGATCGATCGTGGCAGCAGTCGAACAGATCGCCAGGCAGGCTGGTCGGCTGGACGTGTTGGTCAACAACGCGGGCTACGGCGCCTACGGTGCGCTCGAGGACGTGCCCCTTGCCGAGGGCCGCAGGCAGTTCGAGGTCAACGTCTTCGGGTTGGCCAGGCTCTGCCAGCTTGCCTTGCCGATGATGCGGCAGCAGGGCGGCGGCAAGGTCGTCAACGTGACCTCGATCGGCGGCAAGGGCGGTGAGCCATTCGGCAGCTGGTACCATGCCACCAAGTTCGCCGTCGAAGGCATGAGCGACTGCATGCGGATGGAGCTGGCGCCGCATGGCATAGACGTCGTCATCATCGAGCCGGGGGCCATCCGGACCGAATGGGGTGGCATCGCCCATGACAGCCTTCTGATGTCGTCCGGCAATACCCCGTATGGTCCCTGGGCACGGCGACATGCGTGGTTGCTGGGAAGCGCCCTGACGTCGCGGTTGCCGTCGCCTCCCGAGGTCGTCGCCAGGACCATCGCCAGGGCGGTCGCTGCCCGACGTCCCCGGACACGCTACGCCTCCGGTGGCGGTGCGAGGGTATTCCTGTTCATCCGGCGCGTGCTGTCCGACCGCCTCTTCGACAAATTCATGTGGTGGGTGTCGCAGCGATCCGGTGGATCGGCACAGGTCGCGGCCGGATTGGCTGCGTGACCTGAAGGCGGTGGCGTCAGGGAGGCAGCTCGCTGTTCGCGAGCCTGTCGCAGAACTCCGCGAATTCACTCGCCGTCGCGAATGAGCTCTGCGTGCCCGGCCGCGTCACCGCATCCGCGGCGTAGCGCGCGGCGTGATGCAGCGCCTGCAGCTTGTCGTGGCCGCCGACATAGTGATGCGCAAAGGCGCCGATGAAAGCGTCGCCGGCGCCCGTCGTGTCCACCGCGCGGACCGCGACCGGGGCGATGCGTTCGGTCCCGTCCGGCTCGACCAGCAGCGCCCCGTCGGCGCCGAGTGTCACGATCACCGCGCCGATGCCATGCGCGAGCAGTCCGCGTGCCGCGTGCTCGGCCTCGTCGGGCGTGCGCGTGGGCAGCCCGGTCAGGATCGCGAGCTCGGTCTGGTTCGGCGCGAAGAAGCTGACGCCGGCGATGCGGTCCAGCGCGAGTTCGGGCGTCGCTGGCGCCGGGTTGAGCAGCACCGGGACCCTGTTGGCCCGCGCGAACGCGATCGCGGCATAGATCGTCCGCAACGGGACCTCGAGCTGCAGCAGGATCAGGCCGCAGCCGCGCAGATCGTCCGCGGCCGCCTCGACATCCTCCGGCCCGAGCGCGTCGTTGGCGCCCTTGACGATCAGGATGCGGTTCTCGCCGTTCGGCTCGACAAAGATCGGTGCGACGCCGCTGGACAGGCCACGCACGACACGCACATGGCGGGCGTCGATGCCGAGACCCTCGAAATTGCTCAGGGTGTTGCGCCCGAACAGGTCGTCGCCGATGCAGGTCACCATCAGTACGTCGCTGCCCAGCTTCGCCGCGGCGACGGCCTGGTTGGCGCCCTTGCCGCCGGGGCCCATCGCGAAGCGGGGTGCCGACAGGGTTTCCCCGGCATCGGGCATGCGGTCCACGTAGGTCACGAGATCGACCATGTTGCTGCCGATCACGGCGATGCGCCTGCTCATCATGCCTGCTTCCTGTCGCTGGATAATTGCTCGATGTGGGTTGCCATCCGGTCGGCGGCGGCGCGGTCGAGATATCCGGCGGTGAGCGAGAAGCCGGCCTCCGCACCCGGTGCGAGGAGGCGCACATTGCCCTTGCGACGCTCCGCCGCATAGCCTTCCGGCTCGCAGGTCGAGGGCAGCGAGAAGGCGGCGACCTTCTGGTCCGGGTCGTCGAGGATCCAGCGCACGCAATGCGGAAACTGCGCCGGCGCGTGGCTGAGCGCGAACCCGTCCCCTTGCGGACGGCGCAGCATGATGGCGGTGCGTCCGTCCGGTCCTCGCGGCAGGGCCTTGAGGTAGAAGACCTGCTCGGGATCGTAGCGCGCGGGTTCGTCGAGCTGCCGCATGCGTTCGGGTGAGCGCGCCAGCGTCTCGATGAAGGCGAGATAGTCCGGGTTCGGCTGCACATGCGCCGGCACCGCGCGCCGCACCTGGACATGCGCCGGCGTGAACGGCACCGGCTGGATGATGCGGCCGTGCGGCACGAAGGCGAAGTTGACATGCGCCATGTACATCAGCTCCATCGGCTTGCCGGAGCGGTTTTCGATGTGCATGCCGATCTCGAACAGGGTTGCGCGCTCGCCAAGGGCGACAAACGGGCGCGCCAGGTAGTGCGGGCCGAACCCCACCACATGCTCGTGCTCTCCGCCCAGGCGCAGGGTCAGGCCGTGCGCATCCTCGCCGAGCTCCAGCCAGGCATCGCCGAGTGTCGCGGTCGGGAACTCCCCGTGCGCCGCATGGTCGTCCTCAGGACCCGGGACGCCGTTGCGCAGCAGCCCGCTATGGAAGGCAAGGCAGCCATAGGTGCCCGCAATGCCTGACGAGGGCAGCGGCATCGAGAAGCCGCTCTGCATGGCGAGCGGCACGCCGTCGAACTCGGCCTGCCAGATGATCTGACCATACCAGGGCAGCAGGACCAGGCTGCCACGGGTGTTGCGCAGACGCAGCGCCTCGATGCCGCTCGCATAGCGGAACAGCGACGCGGTCAACGCGCCCGCTTGCAGCATCACCTGCTCATCACGGGTGGCGAGGCTGCGGTGCAGCGGAAGCGTTGCGAGGGTTCGTTGCATGCTCATGTCTTCCGCGTGCGCCAGGCGTTGAGCGCGATCGAGAGCAGCAGGAACGCGCCCCAGACGAAATCGACCAGGAAATTGCTGAAGCGCATCAGCTGCAGGCCGCTCGACAGCAGCATCAGGGCGACCAGTGCCACCGCGATGCCGGGTACCGAGCCGCGTCCGCCGGCCGGATTGGTGCCCCCCAGCACCGCGATCAGCACCGCCTCCAGCAGGTACGAGACGCCGTAGTCCGACTTTGCGGCATTGGTTCGGGACGACAGCAGAATGCCTGCCATGCTGGCGAGCGTGCCGCTCAGCACATAGGACCAGAAGATCGTACGCGCGGTGCCGAGGCCGGCGAACAGGGCGGCGCGGCGGTTGGTGCCGATCAGCAGCAGGTCCATGCCGAACGGCGTGCGCGCCAGCATCACGGTGACCAGCACGGCGATGACGAGGAACACCACCAGCGGAACCGCCACTCCGAACAGGCTGCCATTGCCGATATATCCCCAGGCCATCGGGTAGCCGACGATCGCCGGGCCGCCGGTCAGCACCAGGGCGAGCCCGGTGAAGATCTGGCCGGTGCCGATCGTCGCCAGGATGGGGGTGATGCGTACGCGCGCGATCAGCAGCCCGTTGACGGCGCCGCCGACCAGGCCGGTGGCCAGCGCCATCCCGACGCCGGCCAGCACCGGCAGCGTCGCCATGTGCATCAGCGCCGGGCCGTGCGCGCCGCCATAGGCGTGGAAGAACAGCCCGGCCAGGATGGCGGACAGGTTGGCCAGCCCGATCACCGAGAGGTCGATGCCGCCGGTCAGCATCGCCAGCATCATCGCAATCGACAGCAGGCCGAGTTCCGGCGCCTCGTAGGTGATGGACTCGAAGATGTACGGGCGCAGGAACTTGTGCGGGTTCAGCGTCGCCATCACCACGAAGATCACGACGGTGAGGATGGCCAGCTGCAGCAGGCTGCTGTCATATTGCCCCAGGCGGGCGCGGCGCAGGCGGGCTAACATGCTCCGGCTTCCCTCAGCCGAGACGCTTGCGGTCGCGCCAGGAGCTCGCGGCGGTCGCCGCGATCACGATCAGGCCGACCACGACGCGCTGCCATGTCGTGTCGATATGCATGATGATCAGGCTGTTGGTGACCATCACCAGCGTGAACACGCCGAGCACGGTGCCGAGCACGCTGCCACGGCCGCCGAAGATGCTGGCGCCGCCGAGCACCACCGCGGCGATGACGTCGAGCTCCATGCCGACCATGTCGTGCGGGTTGGCGATCCAGATCATCGAGCCGTGCAGCAGCCCGGTGAAGCCCGCGAGCGCGCCGGCAAGCCCGTAGATCAGCATGCGCGTGTTGCGAACCGAAAAGCCGATCCGGCGCGCCGCCTCCTCGCCGCCGCCGAGCGCATAGATGCTGCGTCCAAGCAGCGTGTGGCGCAGCAGCAGATGCACACCGACCGCGATGACCGCATAGACCAGGATCATCGCCGACAGGCCGAAATGCTGGCCGCCGCTGGTCACCTGCAGCAGGTCGGTGCGGGCGAATGCGATCAGGTGCGGTGGCATGCGGTCGATATTGATCTGGCTGGCGCCGACCGCGCCGAGCAGCAGGCCGCGCACCGCGGTTCCGGTGCCGAGTGTGACGATCAGCGGGATCATGCGCAGCGCGTGCACGAAGAAGGCATTCACCAGCCCGAGCAGCAGCCCGATCAGGGTGGCGGCGATGAACGGGAGTGCGACGCCGTCATAGCCGAGCGTCACCATGCCCTTGATGGTCAGATACATCGACGCGATGGCAAAAGCCGGAAACGAGACGTCGATGCCGCCGGACAGCATCACCATCAGCACGCCAAGTGCGAGGATGCCGGTGATGACGTTGGCGCGCAGCAGGCTGAACAGGTTGGCCGCGTCCCAGAAGGCGGGATTGACGCTGCCGATGACCAGCATGGCGACCACCAGCACGATGCCGACACCGAGTTCGGGTATTCGCACGGCCCGCTGCGCCAACGCCTTCACGTCAGCGCCCCGAGCCGGTCGGCGAGCGCGGCCTCGCTGGTGTCAGCCGCGGCGAGCATGTCGACCAGCCGTCCGCGATGCATCACCGCGATGCGGTTGCAGGTTGCCACGAGTTCGGGGATGTCGTCCGAGATCATCAGCACGGCCAGGCCGCGCTCGCCTGCAAGGTCGCGTATCTTGCGGTGGATGCTGGCCTTGGAGCCGACATCGACGCCAACGGTGGGTCCGTTCAGGATCAGCAGGGACGGGTGGCGCAGCAGCCAGCGCCCGATCACCACGCGCTGCTGGTTGCCGCCGGAGAGCTGCATCACCGGACGCGCGCCCGTGGGCGTGGCGATTGCCATCTCGCGCAGCATGCCGGCCGCCGCGTCGGCGGCGCGTCGGCGGCGTATCAGCCCGTAGCGGCTGAGGGCTGCGAACGAGCTCGCCAGCAGGTTGCGGTCGATGCTGGCAGGCATGAACAGCCCCTCGGTGAGGCGGTCCTCCGGGACGTAGGCGATGCCCCTCGCGATCGCCTGCTGCGGGTTCGCGAGCCGCGTCGCCCGGCCATGCAGGCTGATGCTGCCGCGATAGGTCGGGCGCATGCCGAACAAGGCGAGTGCGAGTTCGGTGCGTCCGGAGCCGAGCAGCCCGGCGACGCCGACAATCTCGCCCGGCATGATGTCGAGGCTGACATCCTCGAGCTCGCCCTCGACGGTGAGATGCGCCACGGCGAGCACGGGCGTGCCCCCGGTGGTTCCGCGGTCCCATCGATACGGCTCCTCGGCGATGTCGGAGCCGGTCATCGCGCGCGTGATGACGGCTTCGTCATAGTCCGCGATCGGGCCCGCGGTGACCACCTCGCCGTTGCGTATGACGGTGAGCCGCTCGCTGATATCGAGCATCTCGCGCATCTTGTGGCTGACGAACAGCACCGCGATGCCACGCGCCTGGATGTCGCGCACCACCGTGAACAGCCGCTCGACCTCGCGGCCGGTCAGCGCCGTGGTCGGCTCGTCCATGATCAGCAGGCGCGGATCGGCCATCAGGGCGCGCGCGATCGCCACCAGTTGTCGCCCGGAGGTCGGCAGGGTGTCGACGCCGGCCTCGAGATCGAGTGCCACCCCCAGGCGGCTGGCGGCGGTGCGGGCGTGCTCGCGCATGCGCCGCCAGTTAATGATGCGCCGGCGATCGCGAAGTTCGCTGCCGAGTGCGAGGTTCTCGGCAACGGTGAGGTTCCCGAACAGCGAGAAATCCTGGTAGATCACCTGCACGCCGTGCGCGATCGCCTCGCGCGGCGTGAGCCCGGCCATGATCCTGCCGTCGATCTCGATCTTGCCCGCGTCCGGCTGGTTCACGCCCGACATGATCTTGATCAGCGTCGACTTGCCGGACCCGTTCTCGCCGGCAAGACAGTGGATCTCGCCGGGCGCGATCGCGAGCGACACGTGGCGCAGGGCCTGCACGCCGGCAAAGCTCTTGCTGACGCCACGCAGCGCGAGCAGCGGCGGGGGCATCGGAAAGCCGCAGGCCAGGACTAGAAGTTGTACTGGCCCATGTTCGCCTTGGTGACGCCGACCCAGCCTTGGCCGAACAGCACGTTGGCCCGCTGCGGGTCGTTCGCCTTGAGATCGGTATAGCCGGTGAGCCCGATATTCAGGCCGGCCTTGATCGGCTGCTTGCTGAGCGCCAGCACGGCGAGGATGTTCATGGCGTAGCCGGCCACCGCCGGGTCCCAGAACTGGATGTATTCGATGTCGCCGTCCTTGAGATATTGCCCCGCCACCGAGACCAGCCCAGTGCCCGAGAAGAAGAGCTTCCCCTTCAGGCCGCGCTCGGCAATCAGGCGACCGGCGCCGGCCGAGGTCGGCATCGGCGCGCCCAGGATGCCGGTCAGGTCGGGATAGGTGGTCAGGATTTCCTTGAGCTTGTTGTAGTCGGTGGTGGCGTCGTCATACGTCTCGATGCGCTTCGTCACCTGCTGCATCTTCGGGTAGTGCTGCTGCTGGTAGGCGACGCCGCCATCGATCCACTCGTTCTGCGACTGCGAGGTCAGGCTGCCGACGGTTGCGATATACTTGCCCTGTTCGCCCATCTGCCTGGCCAGCACCTGCATCAGCTTGGCGCCGTAGGCGTGGTTGTCGAACGCCTCGACGTCGTAGTCGGTCGCCTGCAGGTTCGACGCCTCGTGCGAGATCACCACGATACCGCGGTCACGCGCCTTCTGCAGCACCGGCTCGACCGCCTCCACCGAGAACGGCACGATGCAGATGGCATCGACACCTTGGCCGATCAGCGTCTCGACGATCTGCACCTGGGCGGCGGCGTCGGCCTGGCTCGGCCCGACCATCCAGGTGTCGTGCCCCTGCTGCGCACCGAACTGCTTGACGCCGACGCGCATGCGGTCGAACCAGGCGATGCCGTCGACTTTGACCACGGTCGCGATCGAGTATTTCTTCGTCGCTTTGGCGGTGATCGTCTTCGGCACGCCGACGGTCGCGACGGCGGGGGTGTCGGCCCGGGCGGTGCGCGGCACGACCCAGCCGGCGGCGAGCGCCGCCGCGGCCAGGGAGGAGAAGTGGCGGCGGCTGAACTCGGTCATGGAACGTCTCCGGGTTGCTTTGCTTTGGCGCGGCTTCTGTGTCCGCGCCGGATGTGGACGGGTGCCCGCTTCGGCGGCCGGCGTCGTCAGGGGCCGGAGGCGTCGCCGGCGGGTGCCTCGCCGATGATCGCGATGCCGGAACTGGTTCCCAGACGCGTGGCGCCGGCTTCGATCATGGCACGCGCCACCTCCAGCGTGCGTATGCCGCCCGACGCCTTGACCCCCATATCGGGTCCCACCTCGGCGCGCATCAGCGCCACGTCGGCGCGTGTCGCACCTCCGGTCGAGAAGCCGGTCGAGGTCTTGACGAAGTCGGCCCCCGCTGCCTTGGCGAGCCGGCAGGCGGTGCGCTTCTCGTCGTCGGTGAGCAGGCAGGCCTCGATGATCACCTTGAGCACGGCGCCGCGGCAGGCGTCGCGAACGGCGGCAATGTCGGCGCCGACCGCATCGGTGCGGCCGTCCTTCAGCGCGCCGATATCGATCACCATGTCGATCTCGGCGGCACCATCCGCGACCGCCGCCGCCGCCTCGGCTGCCTTGATCCGGCTGGTGCCGGCGCCGAGCGGGAAGCCGATCACCGAGCAGGCGCGCACGTCGCTGCCTGCCAGCAGGCCGGCGACCGTTCTCACCTGCACCGGGTTCACGCAGACCGACTTGAAGCCGTGCCGGAGCGCCTGCTCGCAAGCGGTCGTCACCTGCGCCGTGGTCGCGTCCGGCTTGAGGATCGTATGGTCGATCAGGCTCGCGAGGCTCTTCGGATCGAAGCTCTGCGCCATCGTCTGCGTCTCCCGGCCGCATCGCCGTGTCTTCGGCTTGTTAGGATCGTCACATATGGTAGAAATCTAACATTGGCAAGTGCGGGAAGGCGGCGGGGGTTGGCAGATGGCATCGGCTCGGGGCGTCGTCAAATGCGGCTCGATGATTTGAGCGCGCTGGTCGGCGAGCGGGGATCGGTGCGTCTCGCCGAGGCGGCGCACCGGCTCGGCGTCTCCGCGATGACGTTGCGTCGGGACCTGGCAGGGGCAGGAGCAGGGGCCGGGGCCGGAGCTGCGGTCGAATTGCTCGGCGGCCACGTGATTGCGTCCTCCGCCGCCGCGCGCTCGCGCTACCGACTTGAGGACGAGACCGACAGCCATGCGCCGGCGAAGCGCCTGGCCGCCGAGCGGGCGGCGCGCCTGGTGGGGCGGGGCGACACGCTGTTCATCGATTGCGGGACCACGATGCCGCATCTGGTGGCGGCGCTGCCCAGGGATCTCGATCTCACCATCGTCTGCTACGCGCTGAACATCGCGGCACTGGCCGCGCAGGTCGCCGGGGCCCGTCTCTACCTGCTCGGCGGCCTGTTCCACGCGTCATCGGCCACGTTCACCTCGGATGATGCCCTGCGCGGCTTGCACCGGATTGGCATCAACAAGGCATTCCTCTCGGCGGGCGGCCTCGATGCCCGGCACGGCGCCACCTGTTCGAACTTCAACGAAGCGCCGGTGAAGCGTGCGGTGATCGGGCAGGCGCAGCACAGCGTCCTGGTGCTCGACAGCAGCAAGCTGGGGCAGGTGAAGCCGGTGCACTTCGCCGCCGCCGGCGCGTTCGGGCAGATCATGACCGAGCATGGAGTTTTGCCGCAGCGGGACTAGCGGTTTCGCTATGTCAGTCTCTCTTCGGGCAGACCGTGTTGCTGTCGATGTCGCCGTCACCGAAGAACACGCCGTCGTTCGCGACGGAACCCTCGGTGGCGAGCGTCTGCCCGGACGAGCCGGCGTTTCTGCATCGGGTCTGGTCTCACTTGCCATCATAGGTGATGCGATACACGGCGCCGCCATAGTCGTCGGAGACCAGCAGCGACCCGTCCTTCATCTGCTGCACGTCGACGGGCCGCCCCTGGTAGGTGTGGTCGGGCGTGAGCCAGCCGGAGGCGAAGACGGTCATATGGGCTGCGGTCCCGTCAGGCTTCAGCTTGGTGAACATGACACGGGCACCGATCGGCACCGTGCGGTTCCATGACCCGTGCTGGGCGCTGAAGATGCCGCCGCGATACTCCCTGGGGAACATCGTTCCGGTGTAGAACGACATGCCGAGATCGGCCGCGTGCGCCACCGTCTCGATCTCGGGGAAGACGATGTCGGCCGGCGGCGTCGTGTCCTTCCACAGTTCGGTGCGGATGTGGCCGCCACCGAACCGGGGATAGCCGAAATTCTGCTCGGCCCTGGTGGCGCGGTTGAGCTCCCCGGGCGGGATGTCGTCGCCCATGCCATCGACCTGGTTGTCGGTGAACCAGAGCGTCCTGTCGACCGGGTTGAAGTCCAGTCCGAGAGAATTGCGAAGTCCGTGCGCATAGACCTCACGACCGGTGCCGTCGAAGTTGATGCGGTTGATGGCACCCATGCCGGACTTGTCGTAGAGGTCGTACTTCTCCTTCGGCATGATATTGATCGGCTCGGCGGTTGCGATATAGAGCTTGTTGTCGGGGCCGACGCGGCAGACACGCGCACCGTGGTTGAACTTCGCCTCGCCGGGCGGGATGTGCTGGCCCTCCGGCACCACGTCGTGCTCCTGCGCATCGGCGCCGTCCACGGAATCGAACCGCATGACCCGGTTCAGCTCCACGACGAACATCGTGCCGTCCTTGGCAAAGCACACCCCGTTCGGGTCCTTGAAGCCGGCTTGCGGCTGCCGATCTGGGTCGTGGTACCGACGGCACTGACCGCCGCCGCGACGTTGTTGTTCTGGTCGCGCACCGGAGCCGAGATGCAGCGCAGGTCGGGGGCCTGCTTTTCGTCGTCGGTGGCCCAGCCGCGCTTCCTGACCAGTCCGAGATGGTCGCGGAAGATCGCCGCGTCGGTGATGGTATTCGGCATGCGCGCCTCGAACGCGATGAGTTTGATCATCTCGTCGAGCTCGGGGTCCGGCAGCCACGCGAGGAGGACCTTGCCGAGAGCCGAGCTGTGCAGCGGGAACCGCTTGCCGACCCACGACTTCACGACGATGTCGGAGTCGAACGGGACGCGGGCGAGATAGACCGCCTCGGTGCCATCGAGGATGCCGAGATGACAGGTCAGCCGCACCTCGCGTGCGAGGGATCGCAGCAGCGGCACCGCCTCCCGCTCGAGGCCGCGATGATGCGAGGCGCGGCCTGCGAGTTCGATCAGCCGGAGGCCGATCGCGTAGCCGCCGTCGGGGCTGGCCTTGAGCAGGCCGAGGTCACACAGCGTGGCGATCAGATGGTGCGTCGAGCTCTTCGGCAGTCCGAGCCTGGACTCGATCGCGGTGAAACCCAGGCCCGGCTCGCGGGCCAGCAGATCGAGCATCGATACCGCGCGGGCGACAGCAGGGGCCTTCTGACCCTGAACGTCACCGGTGACGCCGTTCTTTAGGCGGAACCATCGTTCGTAGCCTGGAAACGCTGCAGCCGGCGTGCCTGGGTCTCAAGCCGCCTCGGCTCGAAATCTCGCCGTTCGGACGCCCATGCGGGCGTTGCGGGCCGCGTTCTCCGCGAAGCACGCGGCAAGGAAATCTTAACGCCTGCGGTGCAGTCTTGTGGCCGCGGAGGTGAGGCTGCAGGCGAGGTTCGAGTGGTCAAGGCTGGACAAACTGCCGCCCCCACGCCGCCTGCGCCGGGCCTGATCGACGGCCGGTTCGCGGTGCTGCCAGGCCGGCCGAGCGGTCTGCTCGGTGGCGTTCCGGCCTTCGGCGCCGAAGATCGCCGCGGCCTCATCGCCGACGTCATCGCGCTGCAGGTGCAGCGCGGCGCGCCATGTCGCGCCCGGCTCGCCAGTACCATGCCGGTGCGCCACGAGAGCCTCTTGTCGCCGATCGCGCATGGCAGCCTCGGGAGCGACACCTGGATCATCACGACCATGCCGCAGGGTGCCGCGCTCACCTCGCTGGTGTCACCCTGGACCGGCAACGCCCTGCTGACGCATGTCCTGCGCCCGGCGGCGGCGGCGCTCGATCGATTGCATGCGGCCGGGCTGACGCACCGCGCCATCAGGCCGGACAACGTCTTCCTGGCTCCGGCCGGCCGGCCCATCCTCCTCGGTCCGGGCTGGGCGTCGCCGCCGGCGATGCATCAGCCGTCCGCCTGCGAGGCGCCGGAAAGTTCGGTCTGCGCCGCCAATGCGCGCGGGCACGGCACCTGCGCCGATGATGTCTATGCCCTCGGGGTGTTGCTGCTCGCACTGTGGCGACAACGCATGCCGCTTGCGGGGCTGTCCGGGCAGGATGTGCTGCGACGCAAGCTGGAACTGGGCAGCTATGCGGCGCTGGTCGAGGATGCGCGCCTGCCGCAGGGGTTCCAGGAGATCCTGCGCGCCATGCTGGCCGAGCAGCCGGCGGCTCGGCCGACGGCAGCCTCGCTGACCAGCCTGGACGGCATCCACGAACGCCGGGTCATCCGGCGCACCATGCTGCGCGCGAGCCGGCCGATCGTCGTCCAGGACCGCACCGTCTGGAACTGCCGCAGCCTGGCGCTGGCCTGTGCGGAGCAGCCGGCGGCGGCGCTCAACCTGCTCAGGCAGGGCCTGCTCGAGCAGTGGCTGAGGCGGCATGCGGAGGACGCCATCCTGAGCGGCAATATCGAGGAACTGCGGCGCCTGGACGGCTCGGTGGAGGGGCGCACCGCGTTCACCGACGACACGGCGATGATGCGGCTCGTGGCACTGCTCGATCCCGACGCGCCGCTGTCCTGGCGTGGCACCTGGCTCTGGCCGGACGGGCTGGGCGGGCTGCTTGCCGGCATGCTGGCGCAACCGGCGCTGATCGACCGGCGAGCGGCCGCCCTGCTCGTCGAGGCGCTGCTCACGCGTGAGATCGTGCCGCGCTGGCTGTCGCTGCAGATGGACCGGCCGCATCATCTCCTGGCCGCGATCCCGCCGCGTCTTGCGCGTGAGGCGCAGGTGCTCGATGCGGAAGGCCTGTGCCTGCTGGCGCTCTACCTGCTCAACCCGCTGCTGCCCTGTGCCGCACCGCTCTGCAACAAGACCGCTGCCGCCACTTCGGCTGACGTGATCCTGGTGCTGGAGGCGGCCGCCCCGGCCATCGTCGCCGGCCCGGCGGCGGCGACGCCGGGCCCGGCGCGGCCGATGATGGATGCGGAGATCTTCGCCTTCCTGGCCGCACGGGCCGATGACGGGGTGCCGGAGCCGAGAAGCCTCGCGGACGCGGGTTCGGATCTGCGCGACCTGGTCGCACTGGCGCGCTGCCAGAGGCAGGCCGGGTGCGGCCCGCTGCCGCGACTGGCAACGAGCCTGCTGCCTGCCACCCTGCCGAGGCTGCAGGATTGGCCGGGCACCAGCCGGCGGGAGCGCAGGATGCTGCTGCTGCGCGCGGCATCCGCTCGGGGCGACCTGCATGCCATGCTGGACCTCGTGATCGACCAGGCCGAGCGCGAGCATGACATCGCGGCGCGCGAGCGCGCCGTCCAGCAGGCGATCCTGCTTAGCCAGTCCCTCAACGACGAGGCGGCGGCCACACCGCGGCGGCAGGCCGCGTCGCGCAAGACGGCGCAGGAGACCGCCGCCGCTGCGGGCCTGGTCTGCATCATGGGCATGCTGCTGTTCGAGATATTGTCCTGACCGATGTCTGATCGCGCCGACTGCACCAGGGCCGACTGCACCAGGGCCGGCCGAGCCGGTGCGGCGGCATCGCGCGGCGCCGGAAGGCAGCGCCGACGATGAGCCGGAAGGCGAAGCAGGCGAGGCAGCCGCACAAAGTTGCCGGCTGGCGCTGGTGGCAAGGCATGGCGGCGGGGGTCTTGCTCACGGTCTCGCCAGGGGCGGCGCTGCTGCTGCTGGCCCTGGGAGCGCCGATCATCCTGGCACTGGTCGGCGAGAACGTACCCGGGCGCCCCCTCACGCGCACCGTCGCGCTGTTCACGGCCGCCGGCTCGGTCGAGACCTTGCGTCTGTTCCTGCTTGGCCCGCACGACCTCGCGACGAGTGTGGAGTTGCTGGCGCGTCTCGGCAGCCTGCCGCTGGCCTGGACCGCGGCCGCGACCGGCTGGTTGTCGAACGAGGCGGCGTGCGTCACCGCGCGCTGGATCACCGACCTGCGCGTGGCGCGCCGTCAGCGCGCCGTGGAGGGAGTACTCGCGGCACTCCGGACGGAGTGGAGCCTGCCGGACGGCTGACGCTTGGTGACAACACGAGAACGCCGCCCCGGGGAGCCGGAGCGGCGTTGTTTCACATCTTCAACGACCTGGTACCTGCCCGATCAGGCGGCCTGGTCGGTCATCCGCCGCGTGGTGACATGCGCCTTCATCGCCTTCTGCAGCTTCTCGAAGGCCCTGACTTCGATCTGTCGCACCCGCTCACGCGAGATGTGATAGACCTGGGACAGGTCCTCGAGGGTTGCGGGCTCCTCGTTGAGCCGGCGCTCGATCAGGATATGGCGCTCCCGCTCGTTCAGGGTGCGCAGCGCCTCGCCGAGCAGTGCCTTGCGGCCGGAGAACTCCTCATGCTCGGCGAGCACCTGCTCCTGGCTGTCACCTTCATCGACCAGCCAGTCCTGCCATTCGCCCTCGCTGTCCGCGCGCACCGGCGCGTTCAGGCTGTGGTCTGGCGCCGCCAGGCGGCGGTTCATATTGACCACATCCTGCTCGGACACCGAGAGCGAACGGGCGATCTGCCCGACCTGCTCGGGACGCAGATCACCGTCCTCGATCGCCTGCATCTGGCCCTTGAGGCGGCGCAGGTTGAAGAACAGCTTCTTCTGAGCGGCCGTGGTGCCCATTTTTACGAGAGACCAGCTATGCAGGATGTATTCCTGGATCGCGGCGCGGATCCACCACATCGCATAGGTCGCGAGGCGGAAGCCGCGCTCCGGATCGAAGCGCTTGACCGCCTGCATCATGCCGACATTGCCCTCGCTGATCAGTTCACTGATCGGCAGGCCATATCCGCGATAGCCCATTGCAATCTTGGCAACGAGGCGCAAATGAGACGTCACGAGCTTGTGCGCGGCGGCGGTATCTTCATGGTCGCGCCAACGCTTGGAGAGGCTGAGCTCCTCTTCCGGAGCCAGCATCGGAAACTTGCGGATATCCTGGAGATACCGAGAGAGATTCCCCTCGGGACCCAGGTTGAGGACGGCAGAGGCCACGGTTAGGCTCCTTTCGTCTGGTTGGACGCGAACCGTTGATGCCCATACGGCGCATCGGGCGGCCAGTTTCGCAGTCAGCCAGCATGGGCGCGGGTAAGGACTTCACGTCCCTGAGACCGCTCCCGCTGAGGCAAGCACGTCACAGGACGTCCGGACCGGCGGGGCGCCCGCTCGTCGGAATGGTGCAATGCATACAGGACCGCATTGGTCCGGTCAAGCCGATTGCCCTATGCGCTTCCTGAATTCGCCGTAATCTGCGCCTTGAGGGCGTGGAAATCCGCCGGCGGCTCGCTGCTGAAGCGGATGAACGCGCCGGTGGCCGGATGGGTGAAACCGAGACTTTGGGCGTGCAGCGCCTGGCGCGGGAAGTCGAGGGCGGCGCGTCTGGTGGCATCATCCAGAAGGCGGGCGGGTCCCGGCACCCGGCGCAGATAGACCGGGTCGCCGAGTAGCGGGTGCCCCTGATGCGACAGATGCACCCTGATCTGGTGGGTGCGTCCGGTGGCGAGCCGGCACGCGACGAGGCTGACCGCGCCGTGCAGGATCTCGAGGGTCCGGTAGTGCGTCAAAGCCGGCTTGCCGCCGCGCGCCACCACCGCCATGCGCTTGCGATCCCGCGGATCCCGGCCGATCGCGCCTTCGATCGCGCCCGCGGCCGGCGTCAGCATGCCCCAGCACAGGCCCAGATAGCTGCGCTCGATCCGGCGCGCCGCAAAATCGGCCGACAGCGCGGCCAGTGCCGCTTCTGTCTTCGCGACCACCATGAGGCCCGAGGTATCCTTGTCCAGCCTGTGCACGATGCCGGGGCGTCGCTCGCCGCCGATCCCGGGAAGGTCGTCGCCGCAATGCCCGATCAACGCATTGACGAGCGTGCCCGCCTGGTTTCCGGGAGCAGGATGGACGACCAGCCCGGGTGGCTTGTCGAGAACGATGAGGCTGTCATCTTCGTGCAGGATCGAGAGCGCGATCGCTTCCCCTTGCGGGCGGGCGGCGACGGCGGGCGGGAATTCCACGCTGTAGCACTGGCCCGGCCGCACCGGATCGGCGGCGTCGCGCAGGACGGTGCCGTTTCGCCGGACGCTGCCCGCCTGCATCAGGGCCTTGACCCGCGAGCGTGAAGCCGTGCCGATGGCGTCGGCCAGGAAGCGGTCGGTACGCTGGCCCGCCTGCGCCGCCGACGCGACCAGGGTGAACGGGACGACGTGACCGCCGGAGTGCTCCACCATGCCGGGTGCATAGCGGAACCGGAGCCGCTGTTGCCAGCGCAGCCGGATCGGACGGGAGGGATGCAGATGCGCGGATTGAAGGCCTTGCTCGCCACGGTCATTGCGATGGCACTGCTGATCGCCGCGGGCACCGCCATCCTGGTCGCCACCGTGATCAAGCGCCTCGTGCATCCGGCGGCCCCGATTGCCTCCAGCGCCAGCATGCCGGCGATCACGGTGCCGCTGGACCAGCCAGCCGGGACCCGCATCACGGGCGTGGTGCGGCAGTCGGACAGCTCTCTTGCCTTGTTGCTGAGCGGAGGCGGCAGGCCGGATCGGATCGTGGTGTGGGACGAGCCGGCCGGGCGGATTGTCGCCCGCGCCGACCTCGAACGCTGAACCCGGTTTCCCGCCGCAACGGGCTCTTGCGCCGGCCGGCGCGCTGCCGTATTGGCACGCCCGGCCATGTCCTGTTCGTCTAGAGGCCTAGGACACCGCCCTCTCACGGCGGTAACAGGGGTTCGAATCCCCTACGGGACGCCAGCGAGACCAGTCGCTTAGAGACCGTTTGAGAATGCGCTATGCCGAGCATAGAGCGCCGCATCGCGGCACGCCCGGCGTGGCTTTCGAGAACCGGAGCGAGTGGCCGTTGGGCCATGAGCACCCGAAGCGCAGAAAGCCGCGTCGCATTGCCGGCATAGTAGCATTATCAAACGGTCTCTTAGTAGATCCTCCTGAGCCCTTCATTCGAAGGGGACAGAGTGAGTACAGTGTGTCGGCGGAGCGTTAGTTTCTACGCATCCCGTGGTAGCAGGCCAGGACACGCGCACCGCGGCGCCAGCACTAGCTCTGTCGAAGGGTCGCCCACCTCTCAGCCAGCGCCTGAAGTGCGCCAACCGGGAGGGAGTGATGGACAAGGGGCCGGTATGGCGGCGGTCGTTAAGCTTCATCGCACTGACGCGTAGCACGGCCCGGGTCTCGTTCCATCGAACCTCAAGCCTGATCCAGGCGGCCTCCGGACGCTCGACATTGTGCAGCTTCGGAGTCTATCAGTCGAAGCGGCGGAGCCTCTCTGAATCCGATATGTGCAAGTCGTGCGAGGTGCTGGCGGCATGGCATGCCCGTCTTCGCCGCGACTCAGCGGCAAGCGGCGAAGCACTCATGAGACCGCGATGCCTGGCTCGGGCCTGCTCGGCAGTTGCTCAACGATGGGGAGGGCTTGCGCTGATGATCTTGATGAATATTAACGTATAATTAACTCCCGCCGAGCAGACATAGCCTTCTCAAGAGGACTCGTTTCGATGCAGTCATCGAGCTTGGTATCGGAAACAACAGGTCTTCGCTTCGGTCTCGGCGCCAAGCTGGGAGCCGGCTTCGCAGCTTTGACTTTGTTCTCGCTGCTGTTGGGCGGTCTCGCGATGAACCGCATGAGCGCTGTCGATGCCAAGAGCGCCGACGTCAGTTCCAACTACCTGCCCAGCGAAGAGCAATCGGCACAGTTGGGGCTCGCAGTAGGCAATGCTCGGCGACTGCAACTCCGCTACTTATTGGCGCAACCGGGCACTGCGGATGCCAAAGAGGCCATGACGAGGCTACAAGCCAGCGTGGATCAGGCCAACCGGGCACGCCAGAAGTATGACCGGCTCATCGACGCCGGCGCGGAGCGTCAGCGCTTCACCGCCGTATTCGACCCAAGCTGGAAGGACTTTCAGTCCGCACTCGCGGAATCCGAGAGGCTCAAGGATACGAAGCAGGATGCCGCCGCGCTGGACGTTGTGACAGGTAAGTCAGAAAGGGAATTCTACAAGCTCTCGGACTTTTCCGATTGGGACCTGGAATACAGTCTAAATGCTGGCTTGACCGCGGCCAATGAAGCTCGTGCTCTCTATGTCAGCACCTGGTGGCTGATTGCCGGTGCTATCGTGCTCGTGCTTATGCTCAGCAGTCTGACAGCCTTCGCACTTATCCGGCATATATCGCGGCCGCTTGTCGCCATGACTGAGGCAATGCGCAGTCTGGCGAACAAGGAGATGACGACGGCCATCCCATGTGTTGGGCGGGGTGACGAGATTGGCAGCATGGCCAGCGCTGTAAAGGTCTTCAAGGACAACATGATTGCAGGAGCCCGTCTGGCAGCCGATCAAGAAGCCGAACAAAGCGGCAAGGCCCAGCGCGTCATCCGTGTCGAGGCTTTAGTGAGCGGCTTTGAGAGCAAGGTCGGTCAGATGGTGGGCATGTTGGCCGCCGCCTCTACCGAGATGGAAGCCACCGCCCAGACGATGTCCACCACCGCCGTCCAGACCAACCAGCAGGCATCTGTCGTCGCCTCGGCTGCCGAAGTGGCGAGCGTCGGTGTGCAGACGGTCGCTGCCGCAGCGGAGCAGCTTTCGTCTTCAATTACAGAGATATCCCGCCAAGTCACGCAATCAGCCCGGGTCAGCGAGAAGGCAGTGGCTGACGTGCGCCGGACCGACATCGTCGTCCGCGCCCTGGCCGACGGCGCCCAAAAAATCGGCGACGTGGTCAACCTCATCACCAATATTGCTGGCCAGACCAACCTGCTCGCACTCAACGCCACCATTGAGGCCGCGCGTGCGGGCGATGCCGGTAAAGGGTTTGCCGTGGTTGCCTCCGAGGTAAAGAGCCTCGCGCAACAGACCGCGAAGGCGACCGACGACATCGGCAAACAGATCGCTGAGGTGCAGAATGCGACGGCCGAAGCGGTCGCGGCAATCCGGGGTATCTCGGTGGTGATTGAGGAGATTGGAGCGATTGCGACTATGATTGCCGCAGCGGTAGAGGAGCAGGGAGCGGCAACCGCCGAGATTGCCCGCAACGTCCAGCAGACTGCGGCCAGCACACGAACCGTTACCAGCAGTATTGCCGGTGTCAGTAAAGCCGCCAACGAGACCGGAACCGCCGCCGCCCAGGTGCTTGACGCTGCCGGTGATTTATCCAGGCAGGCTGAGGGTCTCTCAAGCGAGGTCGGCTGTTTCGTCACCGACATCAGGGCAGCCTGAGCGGAGTTCATAGCTAGCCGCCTCTGACAGGTTGTCTGAAGAGACTTGATCGTGTCTTCCGGCCGTCTCTGTGCGGGGAGCAGGCTGTCTCTACGGTGCGGGATCTGGCGCTCTGACCACCCCGCGGGACCACCATGCAGATGCAGCAAGGCGTCGGCGCGCCACCGCCTCCCTCGGACGCGCGGGAAGCAGGGCCAGTCCCGGCCACCCAGTATGGGATCGTCCCGGACGACAGGGCCTCACCCGCTCCCGACGCCGGAACGAGCACGAACCGTCACGCCACTCAGAACCTCGCCGTAACCTGAAACGACGCCGCGAGCGGCATGCCGGGATAGGCGGTGTAGTAGAACGGATTGTGGAACTGACCGGCGGTGTCGTTGAACTGGCCGTACAGATAAGTGTAGTAGTGCTGGTTGAAGATGTTCTGGATGTTGAGATCGAACAGCAGGTTCTTGATGTAGCTGTGGTGGATCGGCAGCCGGTATTTGGCATCCAGGTTGAACGTCGCAAAGGCGCCGAGCTTGAAGCTGCGGCTGGTGACGGTCGCCACGTCCAGGATCGGGTTCGGCTCGTTCGGCGGCAGGTCGTAGAGGGTATTCTGCTCGCCGGTGTACTGCATCCACAAGCGCAGGTCGATGCTGTCGCCGCGGGAGAGCACGTTCTTGGGCGTATAGTCGACGCCGGTGGTCGCGAGCCAGTTCGGCGCGTTGGCCAGTGGATCGCCCTTGAAGGCGTAGCCGAACTGGTCTTCGAACTGCGAGGTGAAGGCCGCGTAGCTCTCGAGGTATTTCGAGATGTTGTATGAGCCGGTGGCAAACATCGTGACTTGGGCGTTGATGCGCCAGTCGATGTTGGCTTCGAATCCTTTGAATTCCTCCGTGCCGTAATTGCCGTACTCGCTGACATTGTCGACGAAGTTGGTGTAGAAGCCGAGTGCCGCGCTCTCCTTCTGATAGTAGTAGTCCACGTTCATGTATAGGTCGGGGGTGTCGTAGCGCAGGCCGGCCTGGTACGAGTGCACGGTGACCGGCTTGGGCGCGTAGGTGGCGTTGGCAATCCCGGCCGCGCCACCGCTGATCGCGTAGTCGGTTGCCGGCGGATACAGCGTGCTGCGGCCGGTGCTGGCATACGCCACGAGATGATCGGGCAGGTCGTAGCTGACGCCGAGATAGGGCAGGGCGCGGCGGTAGTAGTTCTGCAGCCGGTAGCCCGCGGCCCCGCCATAGTTCCAGTTGTGGCTGACCACGGTGTCGATACCCTCGAGGCGCAGCGCCGGCTCGATATGGAGCTTGTTGTCGAGCAGGTCGATCCGGTCCTGCAGGTAGCCGGTGAAGACGGTGCGGGTGCTGCCGGCACAGAAATTGTCGGTGCCGCCATTGTCCCAGCAGAATGAGTTGTAGCCGTTGGTTTCCGGCATGTTGGGTCGGCCATAGACATAGACCTCGGACGAGTACCACTCCTTGGCGATGATGCCGCCGATCGTGATGTTGTTGTGCGGCAGGAAGATGTTGATCTTCGGCGCGATGCCGATCTCGTCGGTGTTGGTCGGGTTGTTCTCGTAGGCCTGCCCGGCGGCATAGCTGCCGAATGTCAGGGGATTGTAGGTGAACCGGCCGGGCTGGGTGAAGATCGTGCCGGAGGAGGGTCCGATCGGACCGTAGATCGTGTCGGTGTTCTGGAAGTTGGGGATGTAGGGCTCGCTGGGCCCGAGCACGTTCGGGTTGGTATAGGAGTCGAACTCGCTCTCCTGGGAGATGTAGAACGCCTTGATCGCGGCGAGCAGATGCTGCGAGATGTAGGTCTGGTCGCCGAGAATCACCGTGAGATAGTTATTCGACTCCCGCGTGTATTCCTCGTTCTTCGGGAAGTTGTAGAACAGGTTGCCGGCCAGCAGGCTGGTCGGAACCGTCTCCGACTGCACGTAGGAGAAGTCGTTGTTGTAGATCACGGTCGCACTCAGGCCCGACAACCCGTTATCGTACGGCTTGTCCGCCGAGAACAGCATGTTGCGGAACCGGCCATTCGTGTTCTCGATGAAGCCCGACGTCTCGCTCTGGTTGTATTGCAGCAGCGCCTTGAGGCCGCCCATGGACGCGATGCTGCCGGTGTTGGCCTCGAAGCCATATGTGTCGTAGCCGAAGCTGCCGATGCCGCCGGTCAGATCGACATAGGCGGTGTCGGTCGGCCGCTTGGTGCGGTAGTCGATGGTGCCGCCGAGCGCGTCGATGCCCTGCACGTCGGGGGCGGCCACGCCCGGATAGACATTGATGTTGCCGGTCTCGTTCAGGGTGATCGGCGCGCCGACATTGTTGGTCAGGAACGATCCGGTGCCCCCCGATATCAGGTCGTTGAACGGGATGCCGTCGAGGTCGCTGGCCAGCTCGCCCTGGCGCACGCCGCGGATCGACAGCTCGGCGAAGCTCTGTCCGAACCCGGACTGATACGAGTTCACCGAGGGCAGCTGCTTGAGCACGCTCTGGATCGAGCCGGACGGCCCCGGCGCCTGCACCTGCTTCTGGTCGAGTTCGAAGGCGGCAGAGGTGACGTTGCGCTGCCTGGACAGCAGCCGGCGCCGCGTCACCACGATGTTCTCCTGGTACTTCTTGGCAGGCTCCGCGGTGCCGTCGGTGCCGGAACCGACCGCGTTGCCGCCCGGGGCCGCGGCAGGGCCGTTGGCCGGCGGCGGCTGGGCATGCGACAGCACCGGCAACAGGCAGGAGATCAGGGCGGTGGCCGCCAGGAGAGCCGTTCTGCGCATGGTATCTCCTTTGAAATGGTCGGGCCGCGAGAGCCGTGCAGGGGTGCTAGCGGTGGGTGGCGGTGAACATCGAGCCGTCGCAGGTGATCCAGCCGCGGAACATGCCCTGGGTGTTGAACGGCGCGCTCACCCGACCCTTCGCGTCGAGCGCCACCAGCCCGGCGCCGATCCGATGCGGTGCCAGTTCTGTCTCGATCATGTGCCGTGCGGCGACATCGACCGGCTCGCCGAGATGCTGCATCCGTGCCGCGATGCCGTAGGCCGCGACGTGGCGGATGAAGAACTCGCCCTGGCCGGTGCAGGAGACCGCGCAGACGCCGTCGCGGGCGTAGGTCCCGGCGCCGATCAACGGACTGTCGCCGACCCGCCCGTCCGGCTTGTCCGTGTAGCCGCCGGTCGAGGTCGCAGCCGCGAGGTGACCGTTGCGGTCGAGCGCCACCGCGCCGACGGTCCCGTGCTTCTCGTTCTCGCTCGCCCCGGCCTGCGTACCGGCGGTCCGGTGCGCCTGCATCGCCTGCAGCGCCGTGACCCGGCGCCTGGTGGTGAAATAGGTCTGCGGCGCCAGCTCGAGTCCGGCCGAAGCAGCGAAGCGATCGGCGGCGGGACCGGCCAGCAGCAGCGCCTCCCCACGGTGCATCACCGCTCGCGCCGCGCGCACCGGATTGCGGATCGCGCGCGCCGCGCACACCGCGCCGGCGGCTCCCGTGCCGCCGTCCATGATCGCGGCGTCGAGCTCGTGCACGCCGTCGCGGTTCAGGGCGGCGCCGTGGCCTGCATTGAAGTGTGGGCTATCCTCCAGCAGCACGACGACGGCCTCGACCGCGTCAAGTGCTGCGGCACCCTCTGCGAGCAGGCTCCAGCCGCGACGGAGCGCCGCCTGCATCGTCTCCTGCGCCTCTGTCCAGTCCGCCTCCGGCAGGTCGCCCCGGGCCATCACGCCGCAGCCGCCATGCAGCGCGACTGCAATCGGCCGCTCCGGCGCGGCGCTCACGTCTTGCTGTCCAGGAGTGCGGCCGCCTTCGCGCGCAGGTCGGAGAGATAGGGCTGCGGATCGAGCCCGTTGCCGGTGGCATCAAGCAGGATGCGATCGCGGTTGCGGCTGCGACCGTGCCGGTGCACGTGCTGGCCGAGCCAGGCGGTCAGCGGCTCGTAGCGTCCCTCCCGCAGACCCTCGCTCACTGCGGCCTCGCGGCTGGCGGCGGCGAAGAACTGCGACGACATGACGTTGCCCAGCGTGTAGGTCGCGAACGAACCGACATAGCCGTGCGACCAGTGCACGTCCTGCAGCACGCCGCGGGATAGGTCGGGCACCGCCAGCCCGAACGCCGCGCGGATGCGCTCGTCCCACAGCGCCGGCAGATCCTCGACCTGGACATCGCCCGCCACCAGCGCCGCCTCGAGCTCGCAACGCAGCATGACATGCGCATCATACGTGAGCTCGTCAGCCTCGATGCGTATCAGCCCCTGCTGTGCCTGGTTGACCGCACGCCAGAAAATATCCACCTCGATGCCGGCGAGCTGCTCGGGAAAGCAGTCGCGCAGTGCCCCGAAATGCAGCTCCCAGAACTCGCGCGACCGGCCGACGCGGTTCTCGTACAGCCGCGACTGCGATTCATGCAGCCCGAAGCTGCTGCCGCCCACGGCATAGAGGTTGCGCAGATCGGTGGCGCCGATGCCGCGTGTCCAGCGCGTCGCCACGCCCTGCTCATAGATGCCGTGGCCGGCCTCGTGCCACAGCGCGAACAGGCCGCCCTTGATGGAGGTGTCGCAAAACCGCGAGGTGATGCGCACGTCGTCGCGGGTCATCGAGATCTCGAACGGATGCACGGTGTCGTCGACGCGCCCGCGCATGAAATCGTAGCCCATCCGTGCCGCGATCGCGCGCGCGAAGCGTCGCTGCCGCTCGACCGGGTAGGATTGCCGCAGGAAGCCGTCGACCGGCGGCAGGTCGCGCAGCTGCTCAAGCAGCGGCGCGATGCCGGCGCGCAGCGTCGCGAACAAAGGCTCGAGCGACGCCAGGGTCATTCCCGGCTCGTACTGGCTGAGCAGCGCGTCGTACGGATGCTCGCTATAGCCGATCACCTCGGCGAGCTCGCGCTGCAGCGCGAAGATGCGGGCAAGCGACGGCGCAAACACCGAGAAGTCGTTCTGCTCGCGCGCCACCAGCCAGGCCGCGTGCGAGGTGGTCTTGAGCTCCGCCATCTCGACCAGCAGGACCGCCGGCACCCGACGCATCGTCTCGAGATCGGCGGCGAAGCCTTGCAGCAGCCGGCGCTCGTCCGCATCGCCGCCCGCACGCTCCAGCGCCGCCGCCAGCGCGTCGCGCAGCCGCGGTCCGGTGGCGATGTCGCGTGCCAGCCCGGTCAGCGTCGCCACCTGGTTGCCGCGGGCCGTGCTGCCGCTGGCCGGCATGTGCGTGCGCGCGTCCCACGCCAGCAGGTTGATGGTGCACAGCAGATCGTTCAGCCGTGCCGTTTCCTCGGCGAGTGCCGTGTCCTGCATCAGTGGCACCTCCCCAGGCAGCATGCGGGCGGATCCGGGAACGGGCGCCGTTGCCGAAGCCGCTGTCGCAGGCCGGTGCCGCACCCGGCCGCGGGGCGGCGCGAAACATGCAAGAGCCGGCCCGGGACGTCGCTGTCCGGGCGCGGGAGAAGCCGAACCAAGATGCAATGCATGACGGGGCGAGCTCCTGCTGCGTCATAGCCTACTAGAACACTATGGGCCCGGCCTGTCGTTGGTCAATCGTTTTGTATCATCCTTGAGACGACCTTTTTCGTTGACGCAGCAGGACTTCGTTGACGCAGTAGCGGGCGCCGCAGCTGGAGGCAGCTGTGGTCATGGCAAATCCGTAATAGTGAGCTAGAACAAAACCGGCCGCCTTGCTGGCGGCAGCGTGGCCTGACGGCGGCGGTCGTCAGCAGCGATGCGTCCGCGCCACGGGCGCCGACCAGCCGCCGGTCGACTGCAGGGCGACATTCTCGATCCCGCGGGCGCGCGGATGGTCGGCCAGGAGCTCGGCGCCGTGCTGCTCGGCCCACGCTTGCGCCCGGAGCTGAGCCTGAGCCGCGCTCACTTGCCCCCGTCCACGCTGAGGGTCTGGCCGTTGATCCAGCCGGCGAAGTCGCTTGCCAGGAACAGCACCGCATGGACGATATCGTCGACGGTGCCGAGCCGGCGCATCGCGACAGATTCGACCAGGCGCTGCTGCCCGTCCGGTCCGTAGGATTCCCATTGTCGTTCCGTGGCCGGATTGGACCGGACGAAGCCGGGTGCGATGCTGTTCACCGTGATGCCGAACGGTCCGAACTCGTGCGCCAGCTGCCGGGTCAACCCGATCGCGCCGGCCTTCGCCGCCGCATAGGCCTGGATCCCGGTCAGGCTGATCCCCCGACCGGCGCCGCTGGAGATGCTGACGATGCGCCCGCGTCCTGCCGCCTTCATGTCCGGCGCCACCGCCTGCGCCATCAGGAACGCGCCGGTGAGGTTGACCGAAAGGATCGCCTGCCACTCCGCGGCGGTGACCTCCTCCGCCGGCTTGCCCACCTGGCCGCAGACCCCGCCCGCGCTGTGCACGAGAATATCGGCCGGCCCGAAGGTGTCGGTCGCCCGGCGGATGCTGACGGCGTCGGTCACGTCGGTGACCGCGATCCGCAGTGACCCTTCGGCGCCGGCCGCCGTCTCGGCCAGGCCGTCCGCGTTGACGTCGATGGCGAGTGTGCGGGCGCCGAGCCGCGCCAGCGCCTGGGCGATGCCGCGCCCGATCCCGTGTCCCGCGCCGGTCACCAAAGCACGCTGTCCCGCGAAACCGATCCGCATCAGCGTGCCTGCCGATCGGCCGGGAGCAGCGCTGCGAGATTGGTGCGGTGCAGCCGGCGCTCGCGGCGCTCGATCTCGTGGATCAGCGTAACCAGGCGGGCGGTGATCGGTGTCTCGATGCCGCAGGCAGCACCCCCTGCGACCACCGGCCCGAGCTGCGCATCCACCTCGGTCCGGCGGTGGCGGATCGCGAGGTCGCGCCAGATCCCGCTATGCGATTTCGCCGAGCGGCGGTTGAACGCGACCATCTCGTCGAAGGAGGCGTCGATCGCCTTGGCGTCGCCGCCGGGTGCAAAGGCGGCCGGATCGAAGCCGTTGAAGCCGCGTGGCTGAACGTCCTGCGCCAGCGCCACTGCCATCGCCTCGCGGCCGACCGCGAGCAGGACGGCGCGGTAGTCGGAGGAGGCAAGGATGTCGGCGATCGCATCATCGGTGATCGCGGTTGCGAACAGCAGCGCGCCGTAGGCCAGCTTGCCCCAGAGATAGCCTTGGATGTCGCCGGTCGTCATCGCCTCCGGTTCGAACGGCAGCAGCGTCTGGCGCAGAGCGGTCAGCCGCTCGCTGGCCCTCCCGTCCATCTCGCCGACCACGCAGGCGCCGCGTCCGCCGTACAGGATCCGTCCGGGTGCGAGATAGTCGGCGCCGAAATTGACGAACGCGCCCACCACCCGGTCCATGCCGGTGACCGCGCCGATCACCGGCTCGTTGAGCCCGTTCTGGAACGAGGCGACATAGCCCGCCTTGCTCAGATGTGGCAGCAGCGCGCGCGCCGCATCGGCCGTGTGATGCGCCTTCACGCAGAGCAGGATGCGGTCGTATTGGCCCTCGACCTGCTCGGGTGTCGCCGCGCGCACCGGCACCGCGAACTGCTCGATCGGCCCCTCGATGGCGAGCCCGTCCTGCTGCATCGCCGCGACATGGTCGGCGGCGCTGTCGACGAACAGCACGTCCTGTCCGGCGCGCACAAGGGTGGCGCCGATCGTGCCGCCGATCGCGCCGGCGCCCCAGATCAGGAGCGTCCCGCTCATGCCCAGCCGCTCTCGAGGAGTGCCCGCGTCTCCTCGACCGCGACCGCCCAGATGGCCAGCATGTCCTCGTCGCTGCGCTGATACAGGCCGCCGAAATTGCCGTCGCCCAGCATGTCCTTGACCTCCGGCGGCGACAGCAGCCGCATCCGGTCGAGATCGGTCATCGGCTTGGCCTCGGCTGGCCCGCGCAGGTTGCCGAGCCGGGTCCATGGGAAGTTCTCCATCCAGGAGGCGTGCGACGCCACCGGATCGACCTGCAGCACTTTCTGCATCGTCTTCGGTGCGTTCCACCAGTTGTGCAGGCGCACGCGGCAGCCCGGATGCTCGGCCACCCATTCCTGGATGGTGTTCGCGGCCGACGCGTTGCCGCCATGGCCGTTGCAGAGCAGGATGCGCCGGAAGCCGGTCCGGAACAGGCTCTCCAGCACGTCCTGCACGATGCGCAGATAGGTCTCGGCGCGCAGCGTGACGGTGCCGGGAAAGCTCGCGAAATACGGCGTCACGCCGAAGGCGAGCACCGGGAACACCGGCACCGGCAGCGTTGCCGTGGCGTCGAGTGCCACACGCTCGCTCAGGATGCTGTCCACCGACAGGCTGAGCTGCGCGTGCTGCTCGGTGCTGCCGAGCGGAACCACGCACCGGTCATCGGTTCGCAGGTAGTCCTCCACCTGCATCCAGTTCATCTCGCTGATCCGCATAGCAACTCCGGTCGCGTCCAGAGCAAGGCCGGCTCAACATGAGCCGGTAGGCTTGCTCTGCTACAGTGATCTAGGTTCGGGTACCAGATGGCAGGCCACCGCGCGTCCCGCCGCCGCCACGCGCAGTCCGGGCACCTCGGTGGCGCAGCGCGGCATCACCTCCGGACAGCGTGTCCGGAACACGCAGCCGGTCGCGGCCGCAACACTGCCGCTTGCCGCCACTTCGGTGACCTGCTGCGTCTCGGCCGATACATGGGCCGGCCGCAGCGTCGGCGCCGAGCCGATCAGCAGGCGCGTGTACGGATGCATCGGCGATGCGAACAGTGCCTCGCTGTCTCCGAGCTCGACAAGCCTGCCGCGATACATCACCGCCACACGATGAGAAATGTGGCGCACCAGCCGGAGGTCGTGGGCGATGAACACGATGGCCAGGCCGAGCTCGTCCTGCAGCGTGATCAGCAGGTTGACGATCTGCGCCTGCACCGAGACGTCGAGGGCCGAGACCACCTCGTCGGCGACGATGATCTCCGGGCGCACCGAGAGCGCACGCGCCATGGCGATGCGCTGCAGCTGGCCGCCGGAGAACTCGTGCGGCCGCCGGTGCAGCACCGAGCCGGGCAGCCGTACCCGCTCGAGCAGGGCCTGCATCTGCGCCTCGACCTGATCCGCCGGACAGATCCGGTGCACGCGCAGCGCCTCGCCCAGCATCTCGGCCACGGTCATGCGCGGATTGAGCGCCGCCAGCGGGTTCTGGAACACCATCTGCACCCGGCGATGGAAGCGGCGGCGTTCGGCCGGCTGCATCAAAGCCAGGTCGCGGCCGCGATAGAGCACGCGACCGCCGTCGCAGGTGTGCAGCGCGGTGAGGCAGCGCGCCAGCGTCGACTTCCCCGAGCCGGATTCACCGACGATGCTGAACGCCTCGCCGGGCCGGAACGCGAGGCTGACCGCGTCGAGCGCGCGGATGACCGGCGGGTGCACGCGTCGAGCCCGCTCGAGCAGCGACGCAGGCCGGCCGAACCGCTTGCTGACCCGTTCGGCCTGCAGGATCGGGGTGGCCGTGTTCATGCCGCCAGGAGGCCCGCGAGCTCGCGCTGGCGCAGGCAGGCCGCCTGGTGACCGGGAACCTGCTCCTCGAGCGGCGGCACCATGCCGGCGCAGACCGGTCGGGCGGCCGGGCAGCGCGGATGGAAGGCGCAGCCGGCGGCGCGGTCGGCGATCGACGGCGCGGTGCCCTCGATCGCCGCCAGGCGGGTGCGCGGCGCCGCCGCTCCCGGAACCGAGGCGAGCAGCGCGCGCGTGTAGGGATGGCGCGGCGCCGCAAACAGGCCGGCGACGCTGCAGCTCTCCACGATCCGGCCGGCATACATCACCGCCACGCGCTCGCACAGGCGCGCCACCACGCCCAGATCGTGCGTGACCAGCACGATGCTCATGCCGAGGCGATCGCGCAGCGACAGCAGCAGGCGCAGGATCTCCTCCTGCACGGTGACGTCGAGCGCCGTGGTGGGCTCGTCGGCCAGCAGCAGCCCGGGCTCGCTGGCCAGCGCGATCGCGATCATCACCCGCTGCAGCATGCCGCCGGAGAACTGGTGCGGATGGTCGTCGAGCCGGCGCGCGGCGTCCGGGATGCCGACCAGCTCGAGCAGCTCCACGGCCCGGGCGCGCCGCTGGCGGCGCTCCAGCACGGTGTGCGCGGCCAGGCTCTCGTCGATCTGCGTGCCCACCGTCAGCACCCGGTTCAGCGCCGCCGACGCATCCTGGGTGATCAGCGCGATCTCGCCGCCGCGCACCGCGCGCATCGCCTGCTCGCCCACGGTGGCGAGATCGCGTCCGCGCCAGAGCACCGCCCCGCCGAGCAGCACCCCGCGCGGCGGCAGGCGCATTACCGCGCGCAGCAGCTGGCTCTTGCCGGACCCGCTTTCGCCCACGATGCCCAGGATCTCGCCGCGCCCGAGGCTGAGACTGACGCCGTCGACAGCGCACGGTACGTCCCGCCCGGCGCCGAACCGGACTGTCACGTCGCGCAGTTCAAGCTGGGGTGGCACACCGCTCAACGGCGCACCCCAAGCAGCGTGCCGAGGCCGTCGCCGGTGAGGCTGAAGCCCAGTCCGGTCACCACGATGGCGATGCCGGGGAACACCGTCATCCACCAGGCGGTCGTCATGTAGTTCTTGCCGCCGGCGATGAGCGCGCCCCACTCCGCCACCGGCGGCTGCGCGCCGAGTCCGACATAGCCGAGGCTGGAGCCGAGCAGGATCGCCAGCGCCATGTCGGTCATCCAGTAGATCAGCACCGCGGTGACGGCGTTCGGCAGCAGGTGGCGGAAGATGATCCGGACCTGGCCGTAGCCCATCGCGCGCGCCGCCGCCGCGTAGTCCAGCCGGCGCTGCAGCTTCATCTCGACCATCATCAGCTGCGCGTAGAACACCCAGCCGACCAGCGCGGTCGCCACGTACATGTTCACCAGCCCCGGCCCGAGCACCGTCACGATGGCGATCACCAGCACCAGGAACGGAAAGGCGACGACCACGCCGACCAGCTGCACCAGCAGCGTCTCCGCGAACCCGCCGAAATAGCCGGCGAGCGCGCCCACCACAGTGCCGACCAGCAGCGCGGGCACGGTGGCGAACAGCGCGATCTGCATGTCGACGGCGTAGCCCCAGATCACGCGCGAGAGCATGTCGCGGCCGAACTCGTCGGTGCCGAGCGGGTGCAGCAGGCTGGGCGCACTCAACAGATGCGCGTAGTCGAACCGGAGCGGGCTCAGAGGGGCCAGCAGTTGCGGCACCGCCGCCAGCACGATGCCGACCACGAGGATTGCCGAGCCGGCCAGCAGCGAGCGTGGCCGCTGCCGCCTGACCGCCTGGGAGGCGGACGCCACGGCGCTCAGGATGCGGCCCTGGGATCGAGTGCGGCGGCAAGCAGATCGGTCAGCAGCAACGTCAGCACCACCAGGGTCGCGAGCGTCAGGGTGAGGGCCTCGATCACCGGGTAGTCGCGCGCGAACACGCTGTCGACCATGAGCCTGCCGACGCCCGGTATCGCGAACACCGTCTCGGTGATCACCGCGCCGCCCAGCAGCGTGCCGGTGCTGAGCCCGAACAGCGCCACGGTGGGGATCAGGGCGTTGCGCAGCACATGCCGACGCAGCACCAGCGCGCGGTCGAGCCCCTTGAGGCGGGCGAACTCCACGTGCGGCGAGTCCAGTACGTCGCAGATCGACGCGCGCAGGTTGCGCAGCAGGACCGCGGACAGGCTGAGCGCCAGGGAGATCGACGGCAGCAGCAGGTGCCACAGATGACCGGCGAGATCATCGCCGTAGCCGCCGACCGGGAACAGCCGCAGCCGCGCGGCCAGCAGCGTCAGCATCAGCAGCCCGACATAGAATGCCGGCATCGACAGCCCGACCTGGAACACGCTGCGCAGCAGCAGGTCGATCGGGCGGTCACGGTTCATCGCCGCCAGCAGGGCCAGCGGCACCGAGATCAGCAGCGCGATGGCCGCACTCATCGCCGTCAGCATCAGCGTGACCGGCAGCCTTGCGGCGATCAGGGCGCTGACGGGTACGCCCAGCGCGGTCGAGCGGCCGAGATCGCCATGCAGCAGCCCCGCGACATACTGGCCGAACTGCACCGGCAGCGGCCGGTCCAGCCCGAGCAGCGCGCGCTCGCGCGCGACCTCGGCATCGGTGACGCGGTCGCCGATCAACGCACTCGCCGGATCGCCGGGCAGCAGATGCACGAGCATGAAAGTCAGCACCAGGATCGCCAGCAGCGTCGGCACCACCTGCAGCACCCGCCGGAGCA
This sequence comes from Lichenicoccus sp., assembly GCF_965277665.1. Lineage (GTDB taxonomy): Bacteria > Pseudomonadota > Alphaproteobacteria > Acetobacterales > Acetobacteraceae > Lichenicoccus. Next base: position 1,452,215 of record NZ_OZ255835.1, on the reverse strand, counting down.
CCCGAGCCGCCGTCATCGCGCGAGCCACGTGGCGCAGAAGACGTTGTTGCCAAGCGGCAGCTGCAGGAAGCCGTGCACCGCGCGGCGGAGCACCACCGCATACGGCGTCTCGTACAGGCGCACGATCGGACCGCGGGCGAACAGCGCCTGGATCTGCGCGTACTCGGCGGCCCGCCGTGCGTGATCGAGCTCGTTGCCGGACGCCAGATACAGCCGCTCCGCGGCCGGGCTGTGCCAGCCGCTATGCTGCGCGCCGATGACCGGCGCATAGACAAAGTAGGAGGTGATCTCGCTGGGATCAGCGATGTCGTCGGTCCAGATGCTGACCCGCATCGTGAAGCGGCCCTGCCGATAGAGCTCGGTGATGCTGGCCATGTCGAGCTGCTGCAAATGCAGATCGACGCCGATCTCGCGCCACATCTCCTGCAGCGCGGTGCCGATCTCGATCTCGTCTTCGTTGCCGGCCAGGATCTGCATCGTGGCGGCGAAGCCGTGCGGGTAGCCGGCCTGGCGCAGCAGAGCGCGCGCCCGCGCGGGATCGTACCGGTCCGCGTCCGGGACATCGACATGCAGCGGGGTGGCGCGCGACATGTAGGAACTCATCGGCACGCCGATGCCGCGGGTGACGATCTGGTCGAGGCCGCTTCGATACACCGCATCGTTCAGCGCCTCGCGCACCGCCGGCAACGCGAGCGGGTTGGCAACGCCTCTCGCGAGGGACGGGCGCACGTTCAGCACCACGTAGTCGATGCGCGTCGACGCGAACAGGTCCAGGCGCAGCCGCGGGTCCGCCTGCAACTCGGCCACCCGCGAGAACGGGATCATTTCGGCGCCGTCGAGCTCGCCCGACTGCACCCGCAGGATCCGGGTTGCATCGTCCGGGATCACCTCGAAGCGGATGCCATCGAGGTACGGCAGCGGGCGGCCATCGGCACCCTCGCGCCAATAGCAAGGATTGCGCCGCAGCTGCATGGTCGCCCCGTGCACCCAGGAGGTCAGCACGAACGGGCCGGACGTCACGGGATGGGCTGAAAAGGCGACCGCCTTTTCGGCGTCGGTGGCGCCGGGAGCAGCCTCGAACTGCCGGCGTGGCATGATCGCGGTATTGAACACGGTGAGCAGCGACAGGATCGCCGGATCCGGATGGTGCAGCCGCAGCACGACGGTGCGCGGATCCGCAATGCGAACCTCGCCCACCGCGCCCAGCAGGGTGCTCCAGATCCCTTTGGCCGGGTCGCGGGCGCGATCGAGGGACCACTTGACGTCTTGCGCGGTGATTGCGGTTGCGTCCGAGAACCGTGTCCCCGGTCGAAGTGCCAGCGTTACCGTCAAGCCATCCGCAGAGACCTGCCAGGCCGACGCCAGCCCGGGCTGCACGCCGTGCCCGTCATCGGTCGGCAGCAGCAGGGTGTCGTAGAGGTTCGACAGGATCCAGATGTCGGTATTGCTGTCATTGAGCACCGGATCAAGCAGCAGGCTGTCGGCGTAGCGGCCGTAGCTGATGATGCCGCCACGGGTGATGGCGGGTGCCTCCGGCAGGGACGCGGCCGCGCGTGCGGCGGTGGGCAGGAGTGCCATGGTCAGAGCGAGGGCGCGCCAGAAGCCCAAGAGCATGCCCCTTTCTCGCTGATCGGCGTCCTATCCTGCTAGAACACTATGTGTCCCGGTTCTCCGAGGTCAATCGTTTTCGTCCCATGCTACGAGACACCTCGCTTGCGTGTCGTGAACGGGCGCACCGCTGAGGCAAATGCCTGTATAGCGCGCGCCAGCCGCCTCCGATATGATCAGCTCCGGAAAATATTTGTCTCAAGATGGTAGAACGCCTCTCCCTCCCCACCCGGGCCGACCTCGCTGCCTTCTCCGTCGATCGCGATCTGCCGGTCCCGCTCGGCACCCAGCTGCGCGGGCTGATCGAGTTCGGCATCGGCCTGGGCATTCTGCGTGCCGGCGAGAGGTTGCCGTCGGTGCGCGAGCTCGCCGATCATCTCGGCGTGGCGCCGATGACAGTGGCGCAGGTCTATGGCGAGATGAAAGCCGCCGGCGTGATCGTCAGTCGAACCGGATCGGGCACATTCGTCGCCGACCTGGCGCCGGTCGCGCGACGGGCGGCGCGGCACGATATCGGGCTGCACCGCGCCGTCGACGCGATGATTGCGCAGGGCCGTGCGCTCGGCCTGCGCGCCAGCGACCTCGCCGGCCTGATCGCGTCCCGGATGGGCGAGCCGGATCCGACCGGCAACCGGCCGGTGGTCGCCGTGGTCGGCCATTTTGCGCAGACCACGGCAGCCTACTGCGCGGAGATGGCGCAGGCGGTCGATGATGCGGCGGTGTTCGAGCCCACCACGCTGGCGATGATCGAGCAGGACGCCCAGGCGCGGAGGCGCGCGTCGCTGGCCGACCTCGTGATCACCTTCCCGCATCGGCGCAGCGACGTGATGGCGCTGCTGCCGGATCAGGTGGTGGCCACGATGACCTTCATCCCCGCCGTTGCGACCCGCCAGGCGCTGGCAGCCCTTGAGCCACGCACCCGGATCGGCGTCGTCTCGATCTTCCCCGAGTTCACGCCGCTGATGAAGGCTGGAGTGCGACGCTTCGCGCCGCATGTCGCCGAGGTCTCGGTGGCGCTGCACGACACGCCGGACCTTGCCCCGATGCTGCATCAGGTTGACGTGGTGGTGTACGCCACCGGGGCCGACGATCTCGGTCTCGCGGTGCCGGACGGCGTCGCGTCGTTCGAATACCGCCACACGCCGGATCCCGGTTGCGTCAAGCGCCTGATACGGCCGCTGCTGCACGGCGAGGCCAACGCCGATCGGGACGGGTGATCCCCGGCGCCGGCGGCTTGGAGGGAGGTCGCGGTCGGCTGGACGGTGCGACGACCGGATCGAAAAACCTCCCGCACCGACCGTTACACCGCATGTCATTTCCGTTACAAATAGGTCGAGGCAAAGGCCTGATTGTGATGGCGTGTCAATAAGTTATAGGAGAGGATGCACGAGATACCAGCCAATCAGCTAGAGAGTCTCGGATATGGGTTCGGCGTCGCAAGTCGTGTTCGCAATCTCTGCTGAGCATAGCGGCTCGACATGGGTTGGATACGTCCTCGGCAGTTCGAAGAAGTCGGCGTTCCTCGGAGAGTACTACAGGCTTTGGCATGACGGCCTGCGTGTGCCGTGCACCCTTTGTGCAGGGCGCGAGCTCGAGTCATGTGTCGCGCTGCATGATGCACAAACGCAGCCGCCGGAGGCGGCCTACGCATTCGCGAGCCGGCGGCTTGAAGGCAAGCTTCTCGTCGATACGTCGAAAGACCTCGGTTGGGTTGGCCAGTTTGTGAAAGACCCCGCGACACAGGCGTCCCTCGTCATCGTGGTCAGAGATCCCAGAGGGTGGATCGCATCCGTCAGGCGAAGACGACAGAATGCGCTTGCTGAGTTTATCGACTACTGGGTCAAGAAACACAACGAGCTCATGGACTTCGCCGAACGCTCCAACGTGTCGAGCCTGGTCGTCTGCTACGATCTGCTTGCGAGTTCGCCACAACGATACTTCAAGCAGCTGTTCAGCTTCTGCGGACTCGAGTTTGAACCGGCCAGCCTTGCATACTGGAACTATGACCATCACGCTATTGCGGCGAACGGGGCGAGTGACGCCTTGATCAAGCGCGCTTCTCTCAAAGCGCCGGCTCACTTCCATCCCGGCGACAAGCAATATTATGCACAGCATTCGCAGACGAATTTCCACGACCAGCGTTGGAAAGAGACATTGCCGCTTTCCGAGCAGATGGCGATAGAAGGTGACCCTGCAGTGCTTTCGGTTTTGGCGAGAATGGAGCTGCGGCTGACTGCGGAGGGGATAGAGCCATCGGGATCCCCGTCGAGCCTCGGCTCAATCCGGTCGGTTTCATCGTGATCGGGGGAGACGGCATGATTTTCGTCTGGGCGGAAGCCTGAGCGACGCTCGAGGGACGCTTATCCCCGCTGGCGCTTCGCCGCTGACAGGAGTTTCACCACATGAGCTTATGGTCAGAGTTCCTGACCCATCAAGGCCGTACCATTCACAAGTGGAAGCACTACTTCCCCGCATACGAACGACACTTCTGCCGCTTTGTCGACCGGCCGGTCACCTTCCTGGAGATCGGGTGTGGCCTGGGCGGCTCGCTGCAGATGTGGAAGCGTTACCTCGGACCTCACGCCCAGATTGTAGGCATCGACATCCGATCAGTCTGTGCGGAGTATCAGGAGGATCAGATTGCCGTGCGGATTGGCGACCAGTCTGATCCGGCTTTTCTCTCGTCGATTATCGACGAGTTCGGACATCCCGACATAGTGCTCGATGATGGGAGCCACGTCATGGCACATGTCTTGGCATCGTTCGGCTATCTGTATCAGCGTTGTGCTTCTGACGGCGTGTATCTGGTCGAGGATCTGCACACCGCGTACTGGGATGAATATGGCGGAGGCCTCGGTCGCGAGGGCACGTTCATCGAGCTATGCAAAGCCCTTATCGACGAACTCAATGCCGACTGGTCACGCGGCGCCCTGATGCCGACAGAGTTCACGCGCTCTACCCAATCCATGCATTTCTACGACAGCATGGCCGTGTTCGAGCGCGGGAGAACCTTGGGTAAGAGCGCTCCGATGTATCCCGCGTTACCCCAGGATTGAAAGGCCGCGGTGCAGCGCGCGACCACAACGAGGGGCTTGGGATGGTGGGTGCGACAGGGATTGAACCTGTGACCCCCGCCGTGTGAAGGCGATGCTCTACCGCTGAGCTACGCACCCATCCTGCTGCCGGGTCTTGCGGCGTGGGCGGTTTCTGGTGGATTTCAGGGTCATCGTCAAGTCCGGGAGGCCGGCACCAGGCGGCAGCAGGGGAGGCAACCATGACCCGGACGATCAGACGCATCGGCGTGCCCGAGATCACCGCCCAGAAGGGCCATACGCCGATCGTCTCGCTGACGGCCTACACCACGCCGGTCGCCCGGCTGCTGGATGCGCATGCCGATCTGCTCCTGGTCGGCGATTCCGTCGGCATGGTGTTGTACGGCATGCCGACGACGCTGCCGGTCACGCTCGAGATGATGATCGCGCACGGGCAGGCGGTGATGCGCGGGACCAGCCGGGCCTGCGTCATGGTCGACCTGCCGTTCGGTTCGTACCAGGAGAGCCCCGAAATGGCGTTCAGGGCGGCGGCGCGGGTGATGTCCGAAACCGGCGCCTCGGCGGTCAAGCTCGAGGGCGGGGCCGAGATGGCCGACACCATCCGCTTCCTGGTCGCGCGCGGCATTCCGGTCTGCGGCCATATCGGCCTGATGCCGCAATCGGTGCAGGCGGCGGGCGGCTTCCGCGCCACCGGGCGCAAACCGGACGAGGCCGAGCGGCTGCGTGCGGACGCGCGTGCGGTCGACGAGGCCGGCGCCTTCGCGCTGGTGCTGGAAGGCGTCGTCGAGCCGCTGGCCGCCGAGATCACCGGCTTCGTGGCGACGCCCACCATCGGCATCGGCGCGTCGCCGCAATGCGACGGCCAGGTTCTGGTGTCCGACGACGTGCTGGGCCTGTTCGCGGATTTCACCCCGCGCTTCGTCAAGCGCTATGCCGAGCTGGGTCGGCAGGTCGAGGCGGCTGCCGAGGCCTACGCCGCCGACGTCCGGGCGCGGCGCTTCCCCGGACCCGAACACTGCTTCGGCGTTGCCAAGTCGGGCTGATCAGCCGAGTGCCGTCGTGTCCTGCAGCGCGACCCCGGCCGCGATCATGCGCTGCCGGCCGACCGTGAGGCTGTCACGCCCGTCCGGCCCGGGGCTGCCGATGCCGCGGCAGGCATCCTCGAGTACGACCGCCTCGAACCCGCTCGCGACCGCATCCTCGGCCGACCAGGCGACGCAGTAGTCGGTCGCCAGGCCGCAGAAGAACAGGCGCCGAACCCCGCGCGCGCGCAGCCATTCCGCAAGGCCGGTCGAGGTGGCGCGGTCGTTCTCGGAAAAAGCCGAGTAGCTGTCTATCGACCGGTTGCAGCCCTTGCGCAGGATCATCTGCAGGCGGTCCTGGTGGAGGCCGGGATGCAGCGCCGCGTTCAGGCTGCCCTGGATCGCATGGTCGGGCCACAGCACCTGCGGGCCGTACGGCATGGCGACCACATCGAAGGGGGCTGCACCCGGATGCGCGCTGGCAAACGAGAGATGGCCGCGCGGATGCCAGTCCTGGGTGGCGAACGCGCTCCGGAAGCGATTGCAGAGCAGGTGATTGATCACCGGCACGATCTCGTCGCCGCCGACAACCGGCAGCTCGCCGCCCGGCATGAAGGTCGGCTGCACATCGATCACCGCCAGCATGTCGGTTGCCTGATCGATCTGAAGCATGCGGCCCTAAGCCTGTTCGAAAATGCGCGTCGGCGAGCTAGCGCAGGAGCATTCTCGAACGGGCCCTCAAATATCCTGGTGCGGTAGTGACAGGGTCGCCGCCATGGCGTCGGACACCCGGCGCGCGAAGGCGGTCGGGTCGCGCGGCAGCTCGCCATCCTGCACCCGGGCGAGGTCGAGCAGGGTGCGAGCCGCCTCGTCGACCGGTTCATGCCGTTCGATGCGCGCGACCAGGGCGCGGACCAGCGCATGGTGCGGGTTGATCTCCAGGATCGGCGCCGAGCTCGGCAGCTTCTGGCCGGAGCGGCGCATCATGCGCTGCAACTGCAGGTCGGGGCCGGCCTGCGAGGCCGACAGGACCACCGCGCTGCCGACCAGCCGGTCGGTGCTGCGGATGTCGGAGACGTCGTCCCCGAGCGCCTCCTTGAGGACGGCCAGCAGCGCGGTGACATCGGCCGCCTCCGCCTCGGGCGGATGCTCGGCGCTGTGCCTGGAGAGGTCGGCCAGCCCCTGCGTCACGCTGCGCAACGGCTTGTCCTCGAACTTGTCGAGCCGGTCGGGCCAGAACGCGTCCACCGGATCGGACAGCAGCAAGACCTCGATGCCGCGCGCGCGAAAGCCCTCCAGCTGCGGCGAGCCGGCCAGGGCGTCCTCGTTGTCGCCGATCAGGTAGTAGATCGCATCCTGCTCGGGCTTCATGCGGGCGACATAGTCCGCCAGCGACGTGAGGCCCTTGGGCTCATGCGTGCTGTGGAACCGCGCGAGGCCGGCAAGTTCGCTGCGGTGCTCGAAATCCTCCCACAGGCCTTCCTTCAGCACCGGGCCGAAATTGCCCCAGAAGACGGCATAGTTCTCGGCATCCTTGGCGCGCGTACGCAGCTCGCTGATGACGCGGTTGGTGACCGCCTTGCGTATGCGCGCCAGCACCGGGGTCGATTGCAGCATCTCGCGCGAGACGTTGAGCGGCAGGTCCTCGGTGTCCACCACGCCCTGCACGAAGCGCAGCCAGGGCGGCAGCAGATCGGCCTCGTCGGTGATGAACATGCGCCGCACATGCAGCCGCACCCGGCTCTCGCGCACGCTCTCGACCGGCTCGAACGGGCGCATCGACGGAATGAACAGCATGGCGGCGAATTCGAGCGTGCCCTCGGCGCGCCAGTGCAGGGTCGCCCAGGGCTTGTCGAACGAATGGCCGAGATGCTGGTAGAACTCGAGCAGGTGTTCCTCGGTGATCTCGCCCTTCGGCTTGCGCCACAGCGCCGTGCCTTCGTTCGCCGCCACCTCGTTGCCGTCGCGCTGGATGGTGATCGGCCAAGTGATGTGGTCGGCCCACTTGCGCACGATCGATTCCAGCCGGTACGGCTCGAGGAACTCGTCGGCATCGGACTTGATGTGCAGGACGATGTCGGTGCCGGGCGCCTCGCGCATCGCCGGTGCGATCGTGAAGCTGCCGCGTCCCTCGGAGGACCAGCACCAGGCCTCGGCCTGTCCGGCCCGTCGCGAGGTGACCTCGACGCGGTCGGCCACCATGAAGGCGGCGTAGAAGCCGACACCGAACTGGCCGATCAGGCTGGGCCGGTCGTCCGGGCGGTCCGCGCCCTCAGGCTGCGCCGCGTGGATCGCCTGGCCGAACGCGCGGGTGCCGGACCGGGCGATGGTGCCGAGATTCTGCACCATCTCGTCGCGCGTCATGCCGGCGCCGTCGTCGCTGATGGTAAGCAAGCGGGTCGCCTTGTCGGGATCGATGCGTATCTTGACGCCGTCCGGCAGCGCGCGGCCGGCGTCGGTCAGCGCCTCGAAGCGGCGGCGATCGGTCGCGTCGGCGGCATTCGCGACCAGCTCGCGCAGGAAGATCTCGCGGTCGGAGTAGAGCGCGTGCACGACGAGGTCGAGCAGGCGGCCGACCTCGGCGCTGAACTCGTGCTGCTCGGGCACACAGGACGCGGCCTCCGGGGCGGCCGCCGGCTGGGTGGTCTCCTGGTCGCTCATCGCTGATGCCTCCATGATCGAAATCGCCGCGCGTGCCGGCTCGCGGCGGTCGGTATGCGCGGAGTGCCGGTCATTTTCAACCGGCCGCACCATCCTGTGCCATGTAATCAGTTGTGCGCGACTGATCAGTTGTGCGCGACGGGGCGCCTCGCCGCGGCCAGCATCGCGACCGGCATCAGGCGATAGGCGGACAGGCTGCGTCCGATGCCTGCGGAGGTCGGGCCGGGCGCCTGCAGCCGGATGACGCGGCCGTAGCCGCCGAGCGGCGCCCCTGCCGGGCGGCTGACCGGGCGGCCGAAGCTGACGCCGGTAGCGGCTGTCGCCACCTGGACTTGCGTCGACATCGGGCCCGCCTGCGTGGCTGGCGCGTTGCCCGGGGACGCCGGCAGGCTCCGGCTCAGCGGCCCGCGCGCCGCGCGATGCGTCGGGGCGGCAACCTGCCTCCCGTCGATCGGCTCCGCCCAGGCTTCCAGCACGCGGCGCTGGTAGTCGGTGCCGAGCTCGGGTGTCTGCGAATGATACGCCGCCGCCGCATGCGGCCAGCTGCCGGTCTGGTGGAAGAGATCGGTCAGGAAGCTTGCCGCGTAGGCGGCGTTGCGCAGCGGGTCGAACGCCTCGTTGAGGGAGCGGAACGCCTGCGGATGGTACATGAGGTTGATCTGGGTGCAGCCGACATCCATCGACTGGATGCCGCTGGCCCGGTATCCGGCAGCGGCCGCGACCGCCTCCGCCCTGGTCGCGTAGTAATGCCCCTGGCCCTGCACGTTGATGGTCCAGGGCCAGGCCCTGACGCCACCTTGTTCGGCATCGTGGCGGCCGCTCTCGACCCGGCTGATGGCGTCGAGCAACTGGTTCGGCACGCCGGAGCCCTGCTCGGCTTGCAGGATGGCGTGCTGGCACAGCGCCGCGTCGTCGGCCGCCCAGGCGAGGGTCGGCACGAGAGCGAGCCACGGCAACAGGAGGATCCAGGAGACAAGCCGGCGCATGCCGGCACCCTGGAGGGTAAAGATTACCGAAGCGTTGATCGCCATGCACGGCCACCGGCGCAGTAATTTTGTGCATCGCAAAATAAGCGCTTGACGGCGCCGACATCCCGTCTTAGCGTCCTTCTTGCGGCCCGCCTTTGGCCGGCCGCATCTTGGACGTTTCCTCCCTAAACTTGGGCGGTGCTTCGGCACCGCCTTTTTTTTGCCATGGCTCCTGGCCGAGGGGCGGGGCGTCAGTCCGCCAGGAGCGTCGGCAAAATGCTCGCCAGCATTTCCAGCATGGCGCCCATCGTGGCCTGCATGTCGGCGAAGCGGGCGTTCCGCTCGAGGCTGGGCTCGTCCATGTAGAGGCCACGGCCGATCTCGACCTGCAGCACATGGATCCGGTGGGTCGGGCGACCGTAGTGCCGCGTCACATAGCCGCCCGCATAGGGGTCATTGCGGCGCACCCTGAAGCCGCGTTCGCGCAGGAAGCGCTCGGTGGATCGGGTCACGGAGGGGGCGCAGGACGTGCCGAAGGCGTCACCGAGCACGAAGTCCGGGTCCTGGCGATGGACGCCGGAGCGGTGCGAGCCGGGGCCGGGGCCGGGGACGACGCCGGACAGGGCGGTCCTGGAGAGCGTGGGCCCGGCGCGTGTCGACCCGCAGAGCGTCGGCCCAGACAGCGTGGGCCCGGACAGTGTGGGCCCGGACAATGTTGGCATCGAGTGCGCGTCGATCAGCAGGCAGACGCCGTGCCGCGCGATGGTGGCCTCGATGAGCGTGGCGAGGGCCGCGTGGTAGGGCTTCCAGCACAGGCGTATGCGCTGCTCGGCCTCGGCGAAGTCGAGCTTGCCGCCATAGATCGGCTCGCCCGAGGCAACGAGGCGGGCGATGGTGCCGAACCCGGCCGAGACGCGGGCGCTGCTGGTGTTGCACCAGGATGGCAGCGCGTCGCTGAACATGACCGGGTCGAGTTCCCACGGCTCCCGGTTGACGTCACAGAACGCGCGCGGAAAATCGGCCTGCAGCAGGGGGATGCCGAGCTCCGGCGCGCGCGCGAACAACTCGTCGACGAAGCTGTCCTCGCTGCGGCGCAAGGCCCTGAAGCTGAGGCGGGAGGAGGCCACGAAGTCGGCGGAGTAGTCGCGGCCGGAATGCGGCGAGGCGACCAGGAGCGGGGAAGCCTGCAGGTCCGGAACGGTGACGCGGAACGGCTGCACCGGCGCCAACTCCTGCACCGTCGGCGGGCTCTCACTCATGCGGACCGTCGCTCATTGTGCGAGTGTGCGTGACGCAGTGCGGCATGTCACTTGGCGGTGTCGTGACCGGAACAGCTTTGCGTCGCCCGGCACAGCCTTGCGTCGCGACGACACGCCTGGCTCGGGTTGCGGAACCCGCCGGGCACTTGTAGAAGCCACCGCAGCGGATGGGCGCGTAGCTCAGCGGTAGAGCACTGCCTTGACATGGCAGGGGTCACAGGTTCAAACCCTGTCGCGCCCACCATCCGTCGCTAATCATCTGGCCGCAGCTAATCATCTGAAACTCCGGCCGGTTTCGCCCGGCTTGCATCGAGTGCCGCTTGCAGGATGTAGGCGGCGGCGAGCTTGTCGACGATCTCGGCCCGACGGTTGCGGGTCATGTCAAGGTCCGCCACCAGGAAGCGGTTCACGGCACTCGACGACAGCCGCTCGTCCCACATCGCGGCCGGCAGGCCGGTGCGCTCGGACAAGGCGAGCATCCAGTCGCGCGCGCGCTGGGCCGCCGGTCCGAAACTGCCATCGAGGGACAGCGGCAGGCCGCAGACCAGAGCCCCGGCTCCCTCCCTGGTCGCGATCCGCGCCACCTCGACGGCGTTGGCTGCGAGCTTGCCGCGCCGGAGGCTGCCATAGGGCGTCGCCAGCATGAGCGAGACGTCCGAGAGCGCCAGTCCGATCGTGCGGGCTCCCGGATCGATCCCGAGCATGCGCTGCCCGGCCGGCAGAACGGCCCGCAGCTGTGGCATGTTGAAGAGCGGCATGGTCAGGGCTTATGGTCCGGACCGGCGCCGCTTGCCAGCGTGTTGCACGCGATCCCCGCACCCAGATCTTGCGAAAGTCCTGCCCGATGTCGCTTGATGCCGCGACCGTCAGACATATTGCCCGGCTTGCCAGGATCGGGATCGAGGAGGACGAGATCGTCCGGCTGCAGGGCGAGCTGAACGGCATCATCGGCTGGATCGAGCAGCTCGGCGCGGTGGATGTCGAGGGTGTGCAGCCGATGGCCGGGATCGAGCAGGCGGCGCTGCGGCTGCGCGACGATGTGGTGACCGACGGCGCCAGGCCGGAGGCGGTGCTGTCGAATGCACCGGGCCGCAACGGCCTGTTCTATACCGTGCCGAAGGTGGTCGAATGATGCTGAACGAGCTCTCGATCGCGGCCGGACTGCGCGGGCTGCGCGCCGGGGAGTTCAGCGCGGTCGAGCTGGCGACGGCGCACTTGGATGCGATCGCCGCCCTCAACCCGAGGCTGAACGCCTACCTGACGGTCACTCCGGACGCGGCACTGCGTGGCGCCGCGGCGGCCGACGCGGCGCTGGGACGGGGCGAGCACGCGGCCCTCGGCGGCATCCCGCTCGGCATCAAGGACCTGTTCTGCACCGAGGGCGTGCGCACCACGGCAGCCAGCCGGATGCTGGAGAGCTTCGTGCCGCCCTATGAGAGCACCGTGACGCAGCGCCTGCTGCAGGACGGCGCGGTGTTCCTGGGCAAGACCAACCTCGACGAGTTCGCGATGGGTTCGTCAAACACCAATTCAGCGTTCGGTCCGGTGGAGAATCCCTGGAAGCGGAGCGGTGATGACGCGGCACTCGTGCCCGGCGGCTCGTCCGGCGGGTCGGCGGCGGTGGTCGCGGCGCGCCTGGCGATGGGTGCGACCGGCACCGATACCGGCGGCTCGATCCGCCAGCCGGCGGCGTTCTGTGGGATTGTCGGGATCAAGCCGACCTACGGCCGTTGCAGCCGCTGGGGGGTGGTCGCGTTTGCAAGTTCGCTTGACCAGCCTGGCCCAATGGCGCGCACCGTCGAGGATTGCGCGATCATGCTGCGCTCGATGGCGGGTTTCGATGCCCGCGACAGCACCAGCGTGGACCGCCCGGTGCCGGATTATGCGGCGGCCTGCGGGCGCAGCCTCAAGGGGGTGCGCGTCGGCATTCCGCGCGAATATCGTGTCGACAACATGCCCGCGGAAATCGAGGCGCTGTGGCAGCGGGGCGTGGCGTGGCTGCGTGATGCGGGCTGCGAGATCGTCGACGTGTCGCTGCCGCACACCCGGTACGGGCTTGCCACCTACTATATCGTGGCCCCCGCGGAGTGCTCGTCCAACCTCGCCCGCTATGACGGCGTCCGGTTCGGCCGGCGCGTCGAGGCGCCGACACTGGACGGGCTCTACGAGGCGTCGCGCGCCGCTGGTTTCGGTTCGGAGGTGAAGCGCCGGATCCTGATCGGCACCTACGTCCTGTCGTCGGGCTACTATGATGCCTACTACCTGCGCGCGCAGAAGGTCCGCAGCCTGATCCTGCGCGACTTCACCGAGGCCTGGCGGACGGTCGATGCCTTGCTGACGCCGACCGCGCCGTCGGCGGCGTTTGCCCAGGGCGAGAACATGGACGACCCGATCAAGATGTACCTCAACGACATCTTCACGGTGCCGGCGAGCATGGCCGGGATGCCCGGTCTCTCGGTGCCGGCCGGGCTGGACCACCAGGGGCTGCCGCTCGGGCTGCAGGTGCTGGGCCGGCCGTTCGACGAGGAGACGCTGTTCGCGCTGGGTCGTGCGGTCGAGCAGGCGGCCGACTTCCGGGGCCTGCCGGCCCTTCACGCGGGACGCGCGTGATGGGCTATCTCCTGGAAGGCCGCGAGGCACCCTGGGAAGTCGTCATCGGCCTGGAGGTGCATGCCCAGGTCATCAGCCGGTCCAAGCTGTTCTCCGGTGCCTCGGCCACGTACGGCGGCGAGCCGAATACCCATGTCAGCCTGGTGGATGCGGGCTTCCCCGGAATGCTGCCGGTCATCAACCGGGAATGCGTGGCGCAGGCGGTGCGCACGGGCCTGGGGTTGCATGCACGCATCAACCTGGAGAGCCGTTTCGACCGCAAGAACTATTTCTATGCCGACCTGCCGACCGGCTACCAGATCAGCCAGTTCGCGCATCCGATCGTGGGCTCCGGCGTGATCGAGATCGAACTGGCGGACGGCAGCACGCGCGAGATCGGCATCACCCGGCTGCATCTGGAACAGGATGCCGGCAAGTCGCTGCATGACCAGCACCAGACGCAATCCTTCATCGACCTGAACCGCGCGGGCGTCGGGCTTATGGAGATCGTCAGCGAGCCGGACCTGCGCAGCCCGGAGGAAGCCGGCGCCTACGTGCGCAAGCTGCGCACGATCCTGCGCTATCTCGGCACGTGCGACGGGAACATGGAGGAGGGCTCGCTGCGGGCCGACGTCAACGTGTCGGTGCGGCATGCCGGCGAGCCGTTCCGCACCCGCTGCGAGATCAAGAACGTGAATTCGGTGCGCTTCGTGATGCAGGCGATCGAGGCCGAGGCGCGCCGCCAGGTCATGGTGTGGGAGGCCGGCGGCACGGTCGATCAGGAGACGCGGCTGTTCGATCCTGCGCGCGGCGAGACGCGCTCGCTGCGCAGCAAGGAGGACGCGCACGATTACCGCTACTTCCCCGATCCGGACCTGTTGCCGCTGGTCATCGACGCGGGCTGGGTGACGGATCTCAAGCGCGCCCTGCCTGAACTGCCCGATGCCAAGCGGAGCCGGTTCATCAGCGAGTACGGCATCCCGCGCTACGACGCTGGCGTGCTGGTGGCGGAGCAGGCCACGGCCGACTTCTACGAGACGGTGGCGGCCGGACAGGATGCGCGGCTGGCGGCCAACTGGGTGACCGGCGACCTGTTCGCGGCGCTGAACCGTACCGGGCGCAGCATCACCGACAGCCCGGTGTCGGCCGAGGCGCTGCGCGGGCTGCTCGGGCTGATGGCGGACCAGACGATCAACGGCCGCATCGCCAAGGACGTGTTCGAGGAGATGGTGGAGACCGGCGACGCGCCGGCCGACATCGTACAGCGGCGTGGCCTGCGCCAGGTGACCGACACCGGCGCGATCGATGCCGCGGTCGAGGCGGTGCTGGCGAGCAACGCCGACAAGTTGGCGGAGTATCGCGCGGGCAAGGACAAGCTGTTCGGCTTCTTCGTCGGCCAGGTGATGAAGGCGATGGCAGGCAAGGGCAATCCGGCCCTGGTCAACGAGGCGCTGCGCCAGCGGCTGGCGCGATCACCCTGAAGCGGGTCCGCGATGAGGTTTGACGGCGGTTGCGACAATGACTAGGAGTGGTGCGGCAAATGCCGTGCGATGAGCACGCTCTTCGGCGGAGGGGTGGCCGAGTGGCTGAAGGCGGCGGTTTGCTAAACCGTTGTACGGTGTCAAGCCGTACCGTGGGTTCGAATCCCATCCCCTCCGCCAGCACACTGTTCTCGGACGTTCACCAGCATCCTTAGAACCCGCAGAAGACCGCCAATTTCAGCCGTTGTGACCTCTCGGTTCGTTCGCCTCTAATCGCTGGCGTCCGTCCCCGTTCCCCGATACGATAGGGGAACGCATAGGGGTCGGGCAGATGCCCAAGAAGGCCGCCGGATTGACTGCGGCGAAGGTGAGCAAGGCAGCTGCCGGCAGGTATGTGGACGGAAACGGCTTGCGGCTGCTCGTGCGCGAGACCGGCGTGCGCTTTTGGATCTTCCGCTACACGCTCGCCGGCCGGACGCGGGAGATGGGCCTGGGCCGCGCTGGCTCCGAGCCGGGCGCCGTCCCCCTTTCCGAAGCACGCCAGACAGCCGGCGAGCTGCACCGGCTGGTGCGGAGCGGAGTTGACCCGCTTGCCCGACGCGTCGACGAGCGAGCCGCCGCAAAGGCGCTGGCGCAGCAGACCGCGATCCGGGGCGTCACCTTCGAGCAGGCCGCCGAGCGGTTCATGCTCGCCAACCGCGCCGGCTGGAAGAACGCGAAGCACAGCGCGCAGTGGACCAGCACGCTCAAGACCTACGCCTATCCGCACCTGGGCGACTTGCCGGTGGCGGACGTATTGACCGAGCATGTGCTCGCGGTGTTGACGCCGATCTGGACCAGCAAGGCGGAGACTGCAACCCGGGTGCGTGGTCGCATCGAGACGGTGCTCGACTTCGCCAAGACGACCGGGCTGCGTGCTGGCGACAACCCCGCACGGTGGCGCGGGCACCTGTCGAACGCCCTTCCGGCGCGCGCCGACGTGGCGCCCGTAGAGCATCATGCCGCCCTGCCGTGGAACGAGATCGGTGGCTTCATGGTGGATCTGGCGCAGCAGCCGGGCGTCGGGGCACTCGCGCTCCGGTTCGCGATCCTGACCGCCGCCCGGTCCAGCGAGGTGCTGGGCGCGCGGTGGTCCGAGATCGACGTGGACGCTGCGCTCTGGACGGTGCCGGCTACCCGGATGAAGGCAAAGAAAGAACATCGCGTGCCCCTCGCGCCGGCCGCGCTGGCGCTACTGGCGGACGCGGCGAGGCTGCGGCTGACCGATGGGCCAAACGCCTTCGTGTTCCCCGGCGCCGTGCCGGGCAAGGGCATGAGCAATATGGCGATGACGATGGTGCTGCGGCGCATGAAGCGCGGCGACGCGACGACGCACGGGTTCCGGTCGAGCTTCCGGGACTGGTGCAGTGAGGCGACCTCCTATCCCGGAGATATCGCCGAGGCCGCACTGGCGCATGTCGTCGAGAACAAGGTGGAAGCTGCTTATCGACGCGGGGACCTGTTCGCCAAGCGACGCGATCTGATGACGACTTGGGCCGACTTCTGCGGGCAGCCGCAGGCCCGGCCGGCGGTCAAGCTGGTGACGCGAACCGGCTGAACCCACCGAGCCGGGGCGGAACCTCGGCAACAAGACGGACCGACCGACGCGCGAACGTCGGCCGGTCCTGACCTCGGCATGGAGGGAACCCATGAACGAAGCTGGCCGGCACGCTGACACGCCGTTGCCGCCTTTTCCACTTGAGTATCTGGCGCTGCCGGATGAGGACCTGGCGGCTGCCTATTGGTGGTGGTGGGTGGCTGCCCAAGCTGAGGCAGTGGGCATATCGCGGAATGACATCACGCCGGAGTTTGAAGAAGCCATCCGTCGCAAGACCTGGCGGGCGGAAACGGAAAATATAACGAACGCAGGGATTGAGAAGATCCTGCATCTGCTAGCTAGGAACGACTTCGCCCGTTCCGGCGCGATGATCCGGAAACACCAGCTCGACCGCGACGCGCAAAAGGCCGCGCTCGACGAAGTAACCAAGAGCCGCAACCGGCAAAGTGACAATGGACGCAAGCCGCGACTAAACTCGCTGAACTCGCTGATCCTCGAGCATGTCTCGCAATGTCCGGCTTTATCGATCGACGAACTGCTGGATCGGCTGCGCAAGTTGGAGGCAGAAGGTAGCGACATCATCGATGAGATCGACGATGCCAAGCGGACCCTTTGGTGGCGGAACAAAATGGGTCCGGCGGTGGAGATAACCTTCACGGCTTTAAGCCAACGATTGTCTCGTGTTCGAAAAATAGTCCGATCTCGCTAACCGGTTAGCGAGTTTGCCGCCTGCTAAAGCGGCCGTGTTCAACATGCACGCGGAGTTATCCACCAATGGCCGATAGCGTCCTCGCCTACACAATAGTCGAAGCCTGCCGCGTCAGCGGCATCGGGCGAACGAAGCTCTACGCGGAGATAGCGGATGGCAAGATCGAGGCGGTCAAGGCCGGCCGGCGAACCCTGCTCAACGCAAAATCCCTTGCCGCTTACGTCGCCGCCTTGCCAGCCGCCGAGATCCGCGTGGGCCGCAAGGCTGCGGCCTGAACCGAAACCGCCAGGTCCCCGAGCGCATCGAAGAACTGGCGGGAGGATTGAAAGGCGGTGCTCTGCGGGCACTGCTTTATATCGGTCCGCCGCGCGTCGTTCAACGCCCGAGGCAGGCAACGGAGCCTTGCCCAATGCCATCCGCAACAAACACTACCGACCGAGGCGAAGCCGACACACCTGCTCCCGGCCTGGTCATTGACGCCTTCCAGCCGATGACCGTCGGCGCGCTGAAAGGCTTTGCCGACATTTCGATGGGAAGCGGGCTGCGGCTCCTTCGATGCAGCGTGTTCCTCAAAGACGGACGGAGCTGGGTTGCACCGCCGGCCCGGCAGATCGTCGGGCGCGATGGAGTAGCGCTAAGAACATCGGACGGCCGACCGAGATACGAACCCTGCGTCTCGTTCCGAGACCGCGCCACGGCGGATCGCTGGTCCGGAGCCGTGATCGCGGCGCTCCGGGTGGCATTTCCGGAGGCCCTGGCATGAGCGTGACATCCAGACATCTACCTTTTTTGGTGGCGACACTGGCGACAGGTGGAGACAGCGTTGATATCGTTAGGGGAAACCTGTCTCCAGTGCCTCCGCGAGTAGTGGCGACAGTGGCGACAAAACTGGACTTCGGCGCAGTGAACCGAGCTGCCCTCGCCGCATTGCCGGACCTGCTGGCGCGCTGGCTGCCGGACGGGCGCCTCCACGGTGCCGAATACGTCGCGCGCAATCCGCGCCGACACGACCGCAGCTCCGGCAGTTTCTCGGTCAACGTCAGGACTGGCCGGTGGGCAGACTTCGCGAGCGGCGACCGTGGCGGCGACGTGGTGAGCCTCGGCGCCTACCTGTTCGGCCTGACGCAGATCGAGGGGGGGCGACGGCTGGCGACGATGCTGGGCCTGCGCGGCGGGAGCAACCGGCATGGATGACAACAGCCACATCGCGCCCGATCCGTTCGCACCCCTGTCCCCTGGCGGCGTTGGCGAAGACGCTTCGACCAGTGCGAAACCCGCCGAGTGGTTGCCGATCATGCCGGCGCCGAGCGACCCGCCGCCAAAGCATCGTCACGCCGAGCATGGCATCGCATCGAGCGAGTGGATCTATCGCGGCGCAGGCGGCGCGGCCCTTTTCGCAATCTGTCGCTTCGATCTGCCCGGCGGCGGCAAGGTGGTTCTGCCGCTCTGCTACGGGACGCTTCGTGGTCGGACCCGCTGGCACTGGAAGGCCGCGCCGACACCGCGACCGCTCTACGGCCTCGACAGGCTAGCCGCCCGATCCAATGCGCCGGTGCTTCTGGTCGAGGGCGAGAAGACGGCCGACGCGGCGGCTGTGCTGTTCCCCGACATGGTGGCGATGACCTGGCCGGGCGGCGCGGCGGCGACCAAGCAAGTCGACTGGAGCCCGCTGCAAGAGCGCGACGTCACGATCTGGCCGGATTGCGACAAGCCGGGCTGGGATGCTGCCACGACAATCGCGACGCTGCTGAGTGCTGGGAACGCGGCGCCTGCCCGCATCGTCGCGATACCTTCTGCATGGCCCGATGCGTGGGACTTGGCCGATGACCTGCCGGCCGGCGCTTCCGGCGACATGCTGCGCGACCTGCTCGCCGACGCGCGGCCGGCTGTGCGTGATGCGCCGGTCCCTGCTGGTTTCATCCTGCGGCAAGATGGCGTGTTCGCGATCTCAACGAACAACGACCCGCCCCCGATGAGAATATGCGGTGCGCTGTCGGTGGAGGCGGTCACGGACGATGGCGCCGGTCACAACTTCGGCCGCCTGCTGGAGTGGCGCGACCTGAACGGCAAGCGGCAGGAGTGGGCGATGCCGGCGACCATGCTGGCCGGCGACGGCACCGAGTTGCGGGGCCGCCTGCTCGACCGGGGCCTGGTCATAGAGCCGTCACGCAAGCAGCGCGAGGCGTTGATGCGCTACCTCGGTTGCGCCGCGCCTGCGGCCCGCGTTCGCGTGGTTTCGCGCCTCGGCTGGCACGTCACGTCGGACGGCCGGATCTTCGTTCTGCCCGGCGGGGCAATCGGCGCGCAAGGCGAGCTGCGCGTGATGCTGCAAACCGACCGGCCAGACGCTATGCCACCGCTGGTGACATCCGGCACGCTCGAAGCCTGGAAGCGAGATGTCGCCGCGCTGTGCCTTGGCAACTCCCGCGCGATCCTGTCCCTGTCGGCCGCCTTCGCCGCACCACTCTTGCGGCTGCTCGACGTGGAGGGCGGCGGAATACATCTGCGCGGGCAGTCCTCGACCGGCAAGACGACGCTGCTGGGTCTGGCGGGTAGTGTCTGGGGCGGTGGTGGGCCGAACGGCTGGGTGAGGCGCTGGCGGGCGACCGACAACGGCCTCGAAGCCGTCGCAGCCGGGCATAACGACCTGCTGCTGTGTCTGGACGAGATTAGCGAGGCTTCGGGCGAGACGGTGGCGGCAAGCGCGTATCAACTTGCCAACGGTGGCGGCAAGGCCCGAGCGAGCCGGGATGGTGGCGCACGCAAGGCGGCGGAATGGCGGCTGCTGTTCCTCTCAACCGGCGAGACAAGCCTGGCGGCACGACTTGCCGAGACGCGCGGAGGCCCGAGGCGCGTCATGGCTGGGCAGGAAGTGCGCGTGCTCGACATGCCGGCGGACGCGGGCGCCGGGCATGGCGTGTTCGAGAACCTGCATGGCGAGGTGAGTGGCGCGGGGTTCCAGGCCCGCATGGACCGGGCTTACCGGCGCAACTACGGCACAGCCGGCCGCGAGTATCTAACCAAGCTGACCGCCGATCTGACCGACCTGACGGCAACGGCGCGCGAGGCGGTGCGCGCCTTCATTGCAGATCACATTCCGCCGGATGCGGATGGGCAGGTGCAACGGGCGGGCGAGCGGTTTGCGTTGCTGGCGGCGGCGGGCGAGACGGCGACCGTTCTCGAGATCGTGCCGTGGAAAGCTGGCGACGCGGAAGCCGCTGCGGTCCGGTGCTTCGGTGATTGGCGAGCCGGACGCGATGGCGGCGACGGGCCGGCCGAGGACGCCACGGCGCTTGCGCAGGTGCGGCACTTCATCGGCAAGCACCCGGCCCGTTTCGAGGACGCCGACGCAGGCCTTGGAGCGCAGCAGGTGGTCAACCGCGCTGGCTATCGGAAGAGGGTGGGTGGCGAACTCGTGTTCTGCATCTTTGCCGAGACGTGGCAGCGCGAGGTGGTGGCCGGGCTGGACCCGAAGGCGGCAGCGCAGGCGCTTGATCGCCAGGGCTTTCTTGTTCGGGACGGCGAGCGGCTGCAAAAGGAACATCGAGTCGGAGCGTCGAAGAGGCGGTTCTACACGGTGCTCGCGAGTATCATTGGCGACCACAAAGCCGATTCGCTTTGAGCGTTAGGCCGGACCTCTGGGCGAAGTGGCGCAAACAGGTCCCGGCCACTGTCGCCAGTGTCGCCAGTCTCATAGAGGAGGGTGGAGACAGGAAAAACCTATGTAGATCAACGTTGTCACCGGTGTCGCCACCTAAAACAGCGTCAGAGTATCC
The DNA here is from genome assembly GCF_965277665.1 of Lichenicoccus sp. Lineage (GTDB taxonomy): Bacteria > Pseudomonadota > Alphaproteobacteria > Acetobacterales > Acetobacteraceae > Lichenicoccus. The sequence goes on along the minus strand of NZ_OZ255835.1, from coordinate 1,431,492 downwards.
GCAAGAAGCCTTGCCGGCGGATGCTGACGACCTCGACCAGCCGGCGCATGTGCCATTGCCCGAAACCGACACCGCCGCGCGAGCCGACCTCAACGCGGCGCAGGAACGAGCCGTGAGCGGGGCGATGACGGCATCGCATACCTACACCTGCCTCACCTGCGGCGCCTGGGCTTGCTACGGCTTCGGGCCGCCGGGATGGGCTAAAGCCGGGTGGTTCTGTCACGAGCACAGAAGCCACGGCGAGAAGCTTCGGCGGTAAAGAAGCGCCGTCTCCATTCAACTCTCTCCGAAAGGCTGAGCCCGATCCTGCCAAATGCCCGAGCACGCTCGCCCAACTCTACGCCTGCACCGAACGCATGCACGTCGCCTGCACCCGCTGCGGGCTCGACGAGCACTGGCCGCTGGCCCAGGATATCGCGTTCCACGGGCCGCGCGAGCTGGACTGGGTGGGTGGCCGAGGCCCGGGCCGACGACTGCCCCCGGCGTGGCGAGACGCGGCCCTACGAGACGCGGCCCTACGAGCTGCGGCATCCGGTGCCCGAGCCCGGCGCGCTTCATGAACGGAGAATGAGCAACCATGGCTGAAGCCGATACGATCTCACGACCGACGGAATTCTGGCACACGCGCCATGTCTGTGGGCACTCGGTCGCCTGGAGCGACATCGACAGGGCTTTAGCAATGTCAGCCTATCCGTGTCCGTGGTGGGGCGGTGAGACTGGGCATACCAGGGTGCCAAAAGAGGAAAATATGGGATCGGATCTGGCCGGCAACCTGTTCTTCATCCGCGATCCGTCACAGGTGCCGGGGCGGATAGTGCTGCATCATCGTGCTGATGAGTATTGCTGCAACCCGGAAGCCTGAATGCGCGGCGGCGATGCGGCTTTGCCAATGGGCCTGTTGGTTGCGGCAGCCGGGAGAAGACCATCACCGTAATGGCTGGGTGCGTGTATCACGATCCGGGGCTGGCAGGATGAACCGTTCCTTAACCAAGCCGGCGCATCGTGCGTGCTCACACCCGAGCAGGATTGCAGCCCATGACCGAAGCTATGGTGCCGGTTCACCGTTCACCGAGACCGCGGTCCCCGATCATTCTTGCCCTTCTGGTTGGCCTCTCCGGCTGTGCCCACTCCCCCCTGGCCTGCGCTATCGGGCTGCCGGCCGATGACTGCTTGCCAGGCACGGCGGGCTACGAAAGAGCGCAAGGCATCCAGCAGGCGGACGATGACACCTGCCAGTCCTATGGGTTCGCTCTCGGCACCCAGGGCTACGCGGAGTGTCGGGAGAACCAGGGCAACCAGCGCTCGGAGCGGCAGCAGGCGGCACTAGCATCCCTATCGCAGGAGACGCGGCCTGCGCCGGCTCCGGTCTGGGTTCCAAATCGCCCGGTGAACTGCTCGAGCCAGACGTTCGGCACGCAGACCAACACCACCTGCTATTGAGGCGGCCGGCGGTCCTACAGAGCCCGCAGCCCCTCCACCCCCGCACGCACCACCGCGGCGTGATCGCCGGCTCAAAGTCATCCTCTCAGAGCCCCGGCATCTAGGGCCATTGACCCCACAACCGTTGGGCCTTTGGGCGACGGAGGTGGTTCTCCAACCGCAGATCCAGGGCCCGAAGCCCAAAAGCTGACAGACTACATAACTTACTAGTCTGGTAGTGATCGAACCAAGTTAGCTTGGTTGAAGTTATTGTATTGAACGACACAATCCCGCCAAATCGGAGGTCCAACGCTGGGTTTATGTGTGAAGGTACAGGCGGCAGATACATTGCCCGGAAGACTTTATCCTGAGCGATGGTGGGAAGGATACCTCCCCAAGCTCCTTTACCCTGCTCAGCCTCTGTCTTCTTGTACAGCACCTCCAAGGGTATTATGGGCAGGACAAGAAGCTCGTCATTGAAGATCCGCACGTTATCCTGGTCAACGTCACACTCGTGCGTGAGGACTAGCGTCAGGCCAAGAACGGTTCGAAAGGTTGGATTCAAAGGATCGGGAAGCGCAAATGCACAATTGCGCAACACAAGCCCAGCACCGACTGCTGTGTCTGGCGGTCCATAGAAACGGGCTGGGTCGGTCCGCATCGCGGAGACACAGGCACCTGTAGCACTCTCGATTGACACGGCAGATCTAAGCTACGACTTTAACTGAGTCCCAGAGCGCCTCCATCAAGACCAAATGCTGATTGCGTGTCAGCCCGACGGTCTCAGTCGCTGCAATCAGTGGCCGACCGTATAGTGCCCAAAGATCAAGCCTGCTGCTCATAAGTTGGGATGGAAGTTTCGTCCAGGCTGCTGTTCCCTCGGAGCCAAAGGCTGCGCCGGAAGGCACGTTTAGATTGATCAACGTCTGGCTCATGACCTTCTTTGCTCGGCAGCCGTTAGGCGACTTACAATCTTGGGAGGAAGTAGCCGAAAAAACTCAAGCTTTTCCACCTCGTGAGCTCTGTCAATCCAGCGCAATACTAAATCGATGTCCGACGTGGAGAAACCTTCGGCAGTATAAACGTCGATGTCACATAAAAGGGAGAAGTTTGGTGGCAGCGGTCCACCAACAAATCCTGGAGTTGCTATCCGCACCCCCACAGTCGACCCGTCAATATTCTTACTGTAGTTTAAGTTCACGGGTGATCGAAGTGATGTCTGACCGAGTTTGATAGTCAGGTTCGTATCTTCGATCGCAACGGCACCGTGTTTTTCGGGAACGAATACGTTAATGTAACGAAGGCCAAGCCTTATGAATTGGAGCCGTCGCATCTTGTTGACGATGTGTGCGACAACATCTGCCACCTCGGAGCGAAAGATGTCCCAGCCAGGATAGGTCTGCGTAACGTGATACGACAGGACCTTTCCGCCGATTTTGGCTGCTCGCAGACCATCATTCCGGGACAACTCAATGACTGGTTGATAGCGTAGCGCTGGGTCTAGATCGCGGATTGGCTGGGGAATATCTGCCACCGGAAGACGAGACTGATGGAACTCACTCCAAAAGTCCGCATCACTGAGCCGACCGACTGTAATTTCAGGCAGTTCAGGCGTCTCAAACCTCATCTCCACCAGAGCTTCAATAATGGCATCCGGTTCGAGCCGAACTCCATCGTGCTCTCGAGATGTCTTCACCAATGGCTCAGCCTCTCCAAGCGACCACCGCGACCGCCGCCAATCACGAGCTTACCATGACCGGATTCGGGTCGGGCGAGCAAATCTCACGAGCGTGTGAGCTAGGGATGGATTATCGCATGCAACCGGGGGGTCGCCCTGCGGAGATCGTGGTGATCGCGCTGCACCAGCACGCCCAGCACGCCCAGCACGCCCAGCACCCAGCACCCAGCAGGCAGCCCGGCCCGAGCAGTGCCCGGCCAGCGCCGAGCGCGCGCAGCGCAGCGACACGGTGATGCCCACCGGGCCGCCGGTCAGCACCGAAAGCCACACGTCGGCATTGATGCCGAGGCGCTCGATCCACGCTAGCATTGGGGCACCCCGCCTGAGATCGCGCTCCTGGCCAGCGCGTGCCCTCACCTGAAACTGAAGCCGAACCCCCTTTATTCTAGGGCAAATAGAGTGCCGAAAGCCGCCCGCGCCAAAGAGTTACGCCCGCGTCGCACGGCCGGCCGCATCCTCGCCGCTGCGGCAGTTGATGGCGGCGTCACCCCTGTCGCGGTCATGTTGCACGCGATGCGCCGGAGCTGGGGTATCGCGCAACGCTACCGCCGCTTAGGGGATGAGCTGGCGGAGATGGCTTACACTGGCCTAGCAGCGAAGCACGCTGCCGCCGTTGCCCCCTACTGCCACAGCAGACTGACCACGACGGTTGCTGCCGATCCCGAGATGCCGCCCGTCACGCGGATCACGTATTGCTGGGCCTCCGCGCAGGATGGCCCGCCTGAGCCAGCCTGACCGGCTGCGGCCTGTCAGATACGAAGGCGCACTCGACACACGCGATGGTTCAGGCGTTCCCGGGCGTGCTCCGCACGTGTTCACGGTCAACCAAGACAATTTGAGGGGAATGCAGAGGGGGACGAGTTGTCCTTCCCTACGTAAGTTACTGACAACGAATGTGCAGCGGCGGACATCCCCTCCGCCAGCAAGTTTCCTTATGTCCCTGTAAAGTCTATATTTCTCCTGAGAAAGCGGCGATTTACCCGCGATGCCACCTCACCTGATGATGCTTGCTGTTGGTGATCTCAGGCTGAGGAGCAGCTCGGCTCCGGAGACAGGAAAAACCTTCCAAGTGCTCTGCCACGGCGGCAGCCCGATTGTGGCTTGATTAAACATACGTTTCACTACGCCCTGCCTAGAGCCTGATCGTCTCAGGCTGAACCAGCCTGAGACGTGAATCAGTCTCCAGATCAATCTGGTAGAGCAAGTTTACCGGCTCAACTTGGGCCGGTCTTGCTCTAGGCTGCGGAAAGCACGTGAACAACCGCGTGCGCCACCAGGGCTTGAGTGCGGGCAAAATATTCGATCATGTGCGGCGCTTGCAGATGGGCTTCGAGCGCTTCGACGCTCGCCCATTTCTCGACGAGGACGAGCACATCGTCTCCGAGCGGCACCTGCAGGTCCCTGGGACCGGAAGCGTCGATCGTCGGCCCGAACTCGATGCAGCCATCCTCCGCACGTATTGCAAGTAGATTACGATGGATCGCGTGGAGAAGCTCCGCTCGCTTACCGGGCTGTGTCGTGACAATCGCGATCACGTTAATCATGATGATTTCCACAAATCGGGGGGAGAGGCCGGAGACGTTGGCTCCGGTCTGTCTCGGCAGAGCTCAGTTGCTCTGGGTGGTTTTCAGGTGCGCGTCAGGCGGCCGAGCGGTTCCACCCGCGGCCCTGATCACCGTAGGCGACCACGCCTGTCTGGGTTACCACCAGGGTGTCCTCGAGCTTGATCATGCCGCGACGCGGGTGGTTCATCGTGGTTTCCACCGACAGGACCATTCCCGTCTCCAGAGGCAGGTCCATGTCGTACCCCTCATACGTCACTGGACCACGGCCGCTGAGGCGCGGTGCCTCATGCCCGATGATCCCGACCCCGTGTGCCACGAAATGCAGCACGTCGCGGCTCGGTGATGCTTCCACCAGGGGATCCACCAGGGCAAAGATTTCTGCGCCCGTGCCACCTGCACGGATCGGCTGGCGCGCCACCTGCTGGATGGTCTCGATTTCCGCGAGAAGTTCTTCCAGCTCTGCGTCCGGTGTCCCGATGATCCCCATCCGGCAGAGATCGCCGATGTAGCCCTCGTAGCGGCCGCCGGAGTCGAGCGTCAGGATGTCACCGTCACGCAGGACCTGACCGGACGGTGCGCGGTTGAGACCGGTGCCTGCGCTGATCAGGCAATACTCGAAACTGAGCCCTCGAGCGCGTTCATGGTCGCGCAAGGTGCCGACGACGTCGTTCTTGGTCATCCCTGGGGCGAGCGCAGAGAAGGTTGCAAGCATCGCATCCACCACACGATCCGACGCCTGCTCGATGAGGTGCAGCTCGTGCGCGGTCTTGACGGCGCGCAGCCGTTCCAGCGGGAAATGCCCTTCCACCACCTGACCTGACGGAACCGCGGCCCGCAGCATGTCGGCCGCGTCAGCCGGCATGAAGGAGAACTCAATCCCGATCCGCCCCTCGATGCCGAGTTCCTGCAAGTGGCCCAGTGCGATCCGCATCGCCTGGGGTGCACCCCAACTGGTGGTGTCGACTTTCTCCATCCAGAAGCGGCCATTCTCCACCTCGGAGTTCTCCATGGCCTGCCCGACGTAGGAAGCCCGCTGCGGCCGCCCACGCGGATAGACAAGGATCGGCAGATAGCGGCTGACGCCGATGGCGTCGGAGTAGTCGGCGAAGAAGAACCTGTATCCACCGAGCAGGTACTGGATGTTGTGCTTGCTGGTGACCAGGAGGACATCGATGTCCGCCTGCGCCATCAGCGCGTCCAGCCGCTCGGAGTCGAACGGCAGGCTCTTCCTGAACTCTTCATCTGGCAACATGACGGGTCTCCTCGAAGCATCTCTATCGGTCGGGCGGGCATCGGATCAGCCGGTATATTCCATGATATGCAAGCCGGCGCCGCTCCAATCCGTGCAGTAGATCAAGCGGTTGGCGTCCACGAAGACGTCGGCAGAATGTAGAACGACCGGGCGGTTTGGCCTTGGATCCATCAGCTTCTTTGGCGCAGGCGGCACCAGGGCACCTACCTCGACCGGGCGATACTGATCGTGGATATCGTAGATGCGTACGCCGGCGTTCTGGTAGGTGGCGAAGATCATCTCCGAGCTGACGAAGGATCCCGGCCGGTTTTCGTGGATGTTGTGCGGACCGAAATGGCCGCCGACCTTGATGTAGTCGGCTTCCGCCGGTACCGGAAATGTGGCAATGCTGATCGGGTTGCTCCGGACACGGTTGTCGAACATCCAGATCGGCTTCGTGCCGTCCTCTGCGTTATCAAGCACGGTCTCGTCGAGAACCACCAGCAGGTCACGGTCGGGAAGCGGCAGGCAATTATGCGTGCCGCCGCCGAAGGGGGGCGCCCAGTTCTTGTGGACGAGCTGTCGCGGGTCCTCTCGGTCGGAGACATCCACAACAACCATGCAGCCATCCCGCCAGGCGCAATAGGCGGTGTCGCCATCGATGACGGCGTGGTGCAGCCCGTAGCGCCCGAGTTCCAGCGGCCAGTTTGTCACCTCGCCGGCGGCGCGGTTCATTCCCGGCAGCCAGAACCTGCCGGCGATGCGCGGGTGGGTCGGGTCCTGCATGTCGATGGTGATCAGGATGTAGTCGGTGAAGCCGTCGATCATTGCGGAAGCGTAGGCCCAGCGACCGCCCACAAACCAGATGCGATGCAGCCCGCGGCCATCAACCGGCATGAAGCCGATCTGCTTCGGGTTTTCCGGCGAGGAGATGTCATACACGGCCATGCCGGCAGACCAGTTGCGTGCCTGGGTGCTCTTGTTCCCGGCATAGTCGTTGGGACGCGGCTTGTAGTAGTTCCGCTCGTCGGCCATTTCCGGCTGCGTGAACATGTCGCGGGCATGCACCAGCAAGAGCAGGTCATCATGCACCTGCAGGTGCAGGCTCCAGGTGTTGAGCGGGTTCTCAAGATAGTTGACCGTCCGCGGATGCGTAGGATCGCGGACGTCGACGATGCTGAAGCCCCGCGAGCAGACATGCGCGATATAGGCATAGCCACGATGCACCATGATCTGCTGCCCGTCGGGACGACCCCCCTGATCGCTGAAGCCGATCATCCGCATGTTATGCGCGTATGTCGGGATGGGCAGGTCCGTGACAGTCATGAAGTCTCCCTGAAAAGGTCACCTGGGACAGCTGGGGTGGTGGTCAGAAGGCGACGGCCTGACCGTCCTTTCTTGGATCGGAGCCGCCGATGAACCCCTCCTCGGTTCGCAGCACGAGCTGTGCGCCGCCGAATGCGAACACCGCTTCTGGAGGTTCGACGACGATGTCGTGGCCGCGCGCGCGCAGCGCCTCGATGGCGGCGGCCCCCAGCCCCGGCTCGACGGCGAGGGCGCGGCCTTTTACCACCCGCCAGCGTGGTGCATCCGCTGCTGCCTGGGGGTTTTGGCCGTAGCCGAGGACCCGCATCGCCATCTGCAGGTGGCCCTGTGCCTGAATCGGACCACCCATGACGCCGAATGCCATCAGCGGTGTACCGTCCGGGTTCATCGCGAAGCCGGGAATGATGGTGTGGAACGGCCGTCGACTTGGGGCAACCTGGTTGGGATGCCCCGGGGCAAGGTCGAATGCGGCGCCGCGGTTCTGCAGGCTGATCCCGGTCCCCGGCACCACTATGCCGGAACCGAAGCCCATGTAATTCGACTGGATGAACGAGACCATGCGGCCCTGCGCGTCGCCGGCGGCGAGATAGACCGTGCCGCCGGGTTTGAGTGCGCCGTGCCCCGGATCGCCGGCCGAAGCAGGATCGATGAGGCGCGACCTTGACTGCAAATAGGCCGGATCGAGCATCTGCGTCGTCGTGACGTCCATCCGGTCGTGATCGGCGACATGGCGATACAGGTCTGCCAGTGCGAGCTTGGTGGCCTCGATCGCCAAATGGATGGTGTCGGGATCATCGACGGCGCGACCTGTGAAGTCGACATGCCGGAGTATGCCGAGTGCCGCCAGGGTGGCAACTCCCTGGCCGTTCGGCGGCAACTCGTGGACAACGCCGCGACCATAGGCGGTCGAGATCGTGTCGACCCAGTCGATCTCATGCCGGCCGAGATCCTCGGTGGTCAGCGCGGCGCAGTGCCGGGCCGCGAATTCCGCGATCTTCTCGGCCAGTTGGCCGCGATAGAAGGATTCACCCTCCGACAAGGCGATCTGTTCGAGGCTGTCGCCGAGCGGCCGGTTGGTGAACCGCTCGCCGGCCCGAGGCGCGCGTCCGTCGGGCAGGAAGCATTCTGCAAATCCCGGCTGCTCGCCAAGCAGAGTGCCGGCCCGCTGCCACAGCGTCGCGATCGCCGGAGAGACCTGGAAGCCCTCCCGGGCATAGGTGATGGCCGGCTCCGCGAGGGTATCAAGAGGCAGCGAGCCGAAGCGGCGTGCCAGCGCCACCCAGGCCGACACCGCACCGGGCACGGTGACGGAATCCCAGCCACGCTCCGGCATTGCCCGGTGGCCGGAAAACCTCCCCGGGTTCCAGGCTGCCGGCGAGCGGCCGGAAGCATTGAGGCCGTGCAGCGATTGGCCATCCCAGACAATGGCGAAGGCGTCGCTGCCGAGCCCGCATCCTGTGGGTTCGACAACCGTGAGGGTCATGGCGGCCGCAACCGCCGCATCGATGGCGTTGCCGCCCTTGAGGAGCATTCGCAGCCCGGCCTGCGCCGCCATGGGCTGGGAGGTTGCCACGATGTTGCGGCCCAGTACCGGCGCGCGCCCGGAGGGGTAGGGACGGTTGAAATCGATCTCGAATGTCACGACGGTATCATCTCAGCTCGCGCGTGCGGCAGATCGTGCGGCCCCCTGGCCGAACAGGACAGCACGCGACTGGTCGTTCACGTTTGGCGCAATATTGACGGCGTCTGCCTGCTCCCTGGCACGGCGCACCGCAGGACGCGCGGAGATCGCCTGGAACCAGCGCTTCACGTTGGGGAAATCGTCGAGATCCTGGCCCTGGCGGCCATAATCGAAGACCCAGGGATATGCTGCGATATCGGCAATCGAATACTCGCCCAGGATGAACTCGCGCGCAGCCAGGCGCTTGTCGAGGACACCGTAGAGCCTGCCGGTCTCGGTGACGTAGCGCTGGATGGCGTAGGGGATCTTCTCCGGCGCGTAGTGGGCGAAGTGGTGGTTCTGCCCAGCCATCGGCCCGAGGCCACCGACCTGCCAGAACACCCACTCCATGGCGGCCACGCGTCCGCGCGCCTTAAGCGGCAGCAAAGTGCCGCTCTTTTCGGCTAGGTAGAACAGGATGGCGCCGGACTCGAACACCGTCAGCGGCGCCCCATCAGCAGAGTCATTGTCGCGGATCGCCGGGATCTTGTTGTTCGGCGAGATCTCGAGGAAATCGGCCTGAAGTTGCTCGCCCTTGCTGATGTTGACGGTGTTCAGCCGATACGGCAGCCCCGTCTCCTCAAGGCAGATCATCACTTTCTGGCCGTTCGGTGTCGTCCAGAAGAAAAAGTCGATCATAGAGGTTCTCCATTCACGGACGGCCCTCAGGCAATGCGATCAGGCCGACCGGTGTTGATGAAGGTCCGGGACGGATTATCTACCCCAGATCTTCCGGTAGACGTCGCGGTAGCCGTTGCCCGGGTCGTAGACGTTCTGCGGGCCACCATCGGAGCCGATATCGGCCTTCGTGACGAGATGCGGCGGGGTGACGTAGCCGCTCAGCGGCTGCTTAGAGAGCGCGCGGTTGGCTTCGTCGATGGCCTGCCAGCCCTGGAGGTGGAGCGGCTCGGCAACCGTGGCGATCTGGTAGCGGCCGTCCCGGATCCGCTCGAACGCCGCCAGGCTGCCGTCGCCGCCGGCGATGTTCTGCGGAGCCTGGGTGGAGCTTCTGCGAGCGGCCAGGAACGACGGCGCCATGAAGTCGAAGAAGCCGTCATTGATGGCGAGAGTGTAGTTCCACTTGGTGCCGTAGCGCTGGAGCAGCGATGCGGTCATCTGCGGGATGCGCTCCGAGACCTGGGCCAGCGGCGTATCGATCGTGGTCAGGACGCTGCAGCCCCGGTATTCGCGGATGTTCGCCGCCATCGCGTTCGATTTCAGGACCGAGATCTGCTCGGTCGAGTCGGTAAAGATCACCACGTGGGCGGCACCATTTGAACCGGCCACCGCAAGCGCCGCGGCGACCCGTGCCACCCGGAGCGGATCGGTGGAGATGTTGGTGAACAGCGCAACGCCCGGCACATGGCCGGGCTTGATCGTTGAGTGCCAGCCGATCACCACGATGGCCGCCTTGGCAGCTCTTTCGAAACTCGCATGCTGCTCGTTGGCGTCGTCGTTATCGGCAATGATGACGTCGGGCCGCAGCGCGATCGCCTGCGCGAACGCTGCCGTGCGACCGGCAATGGAGCCAGCGCCGTCCAGGACGCGTAGGTTCCAGCCAATTGCTGCTGCCGCCTCGCGTACGCCGTCGCTGACGCCGAGCGCGCCGCCGTTGCGCTGATCCTCGGAGACCAGGATCACCCGCTTTCCCGGCAGCGCCTTCGGGCCTGTCGTCGGGCCATCCCATGGCGCCGACGGCGCCGCCGCCTTCTCCACAATCGATCTCGCCGTGGCAACGTCGAGCGGTTCTGCTGCCATGGGGGCGCCGGCCGGTGCCAGCGCGGCGACTACCGTCCCGAACAGGAAGAAGCGAATGCTAGTCGACATGAAGTCTCCGTTCAATTTGGTTGGATGACGGCGTTGACTGTGCTGGCTTCAACACTCGCAGTTTTTGGCCTGACGACCCGGCGGCGGCGCTGGCTGTAGCCGGCGATGGCAATGGAGACGAGCAGGGTGGCGCCGTTGAACAGCGGCTCGATGTAGAAATCGCCGCCGAACTGCTGGATCCCCGAGATGCCAACCGCAAGTACGATGACGGCGACGATGGTTCCCCACACATTGACGCGTCCCGGCTTTATGGTGGTCGAGCCGAGAAAAACCCCGACCAGGGCAGGCAGCAAATAGTCGAGCCCGACGCTGGCCTGGCCAATCTGCAGCTTCGCCGCGAGTATGACCCCGGTGATTGCGGTCAGGGTGCCGGAGGCAACGAACGCCAGGATCACGGTGCGCCGGACCGGAATACCGTTCAGCAGAGCCGCGCGCGGGCTGGCACCGATGGCATACATCGCGCGCCCGGCAGGCGTGTGCTCGAAGACGAGCCACTGCAGGATGCCCACGCCGAGCACATAGAAGGCGGTGATCGGTATCGGTCCGACCGACAGGGTGTCGATTGCGGTGAAGGCATCGGGAAGTTCGCCGACCACCTGCCGGCCGCCGGTGTGCCAGAGGGCCAAGGCGTAAAGCACGGTTCCCATGCCGAGCGTCGCAATGAAGGAATCGATCATTGCGATTTCGACCAGCAGGCCGTTCACCAGCCCAAGCGCCGTTCCCAGGAGAACCACGATCATCGCTGACAGATACCAGGGCAGTCCGAACCGAACCTGGAGGCTGATCGCCAGGATGTGCCAGAGCACGATGGCGTAGCCGATGGTGAGGTCAATCTTGCCGGTGATCATCGGGCAGAGCACTGCCAGCGCCAGGAGCGCGATCACCGCCTTGTTGTCGATCAGCACACTGAAATTCATCAGCGTCGGGAAAGAGTCCGGGAACAGTGCCGAGAACAGCGCGATCAGCGCCACGGCGAGGATCGGCAGGCCATAGACGGGCAGCAGCTTGCTGATGCGTTGGCCGGTCGACAGGGCGGCGAGATCGGCACGTGTGGGCTCAAGTGCATCGGATTTCAGTGACTGCACGATAAGGCCTCCGTGACTAGAACGGGTGGTGAGGCTTGGTCGCCATGTCGTTCGGCGCCGCCGCCATCGAGGCCGCATTGAGCAGCGATCCGGGCGTGAGTGCGGCTCCGGCAAGTTCGCCCACGATCTTACCGCGGCTGAACACGACAGCTCGCGGGCAGAGGGACGCCACCTCGAGGAAATCCGTCGAGATGACCACCACGGCGAGACCTTCCTGCAGGGCTGCGAGCAACAGCCGGTAGATTTCGCCTTTTGCCCCGACATCGACCCCGGCGGTCGGATCTTCGAGGATCAGCACCTGGCCCCTGAGATGGAGCCAGCGGCCGGCGACGACCTTCTGCTGGTTGCCGCCAGAAAGCGCCTCGATGCGCATCGCCGGATCGTTGGGGCTGAGCCGGACATACCGCCCCATGTCGCGTGCCCCGGCATACTCATCGCCGTGACGCACACGACTGAATGCGTGACGGCCGGCTGCCTGCGGATTGAGATAAAAATTCTCGCGGATGCTGAAGCCGGTGACGATGGACTCCGCCAGCCGGTCGCCGCTCACGAAGCGAATGCCTTGCCGCATAGCGCTGGCCGGGTCGGACAGCGTCGCCGCCTTCCCGGCGATGTGTACACTGCCCGCCTCGAGCGGCAGGATCCCGAACAGCATGCGGCCGATGGTGTCCTGCCCGGCGCCTCGCAGCCCGGTCAGCGCCAGCATCTCACCGGCCCGGATGGTCAGGCTGACCGGGCCTACCTCGCCGATCTGCGCACCTTCGATCTCCACCGCGATCGGTGCATCAGCCACAGCGGGCGCCCGGATGGTGCCCGTTGTGGTGCGGCCGATGATCATGTGGATCAGGGTCTCGGCCGATAAGGCTGCCACGTCGCTCTCGCCGACCATTCGGCCATCGCGCAGCACGACGACGCGGTCCGCGATCGAGAAGATCTCCTCGAGCCTGTGCGAAACATAAACCACCCCGACACCGCGGTCGCGCAGCATGCGAACGGCGGCGAACAGGCGAACGACTTCGTCCGCGGGAAGCGAGGCGGTCGGTTCGTCCATGACGACCACTTTCGCGTCGGTGCTCAGCGCGCGGGCAATCGCCACCAGCGAGCGTTCGGTGCGACCGAGTTGCGCCACTCGGGTGTCTGGATCGATGTTGAGCCCGAGTGCCGCGAGCGTCGCCACCGCGGCGGCGCGGGATTTCCTCCAGGAGATCAGGCCTCGCGAACGGGCGAACCCCCGCGTGAGACAGACATTCTCCAATACTGTCATCCATTCTATCAGGCCGAGATCCTGATGGATGAAGGCGATGGGCAGCTTGTTCATCGCGCCAGCGACAAGCTGCTCTTCGAAGAGGATGGTGCCATCCTCAAGTGCGTGCACGCCAGCAAGGATCTTGATCAGCGTGGACTTGCCGGCTCCATTTTCGCCAAGCAACGCCAGGACTTCGCCCTGGAAGAGGGAAAACGAGACGTCGCTAAGGGCCTTGCTACCGCCGAAGCTTTTGCTGATGTTGCGAACGCACAGAAGACGCTTTCTGAGCCGGGCTCCGGGAGTGTCTGGATTGCGGGCGACGACGGCTGTGGCATCTGTGCCAAGTGGTTGGACCGATTGGGCAGCCGGCGCAAGGTCACGCAAGACCTGATTGGGTGGTGACATCGGTCTCAGCCTCCGTCCGGAGTTAGTGTGAAGCTGCCGCGAGAGGCCAGATGACGCCCGGCAAGCGTCTTGTTGGATGCACAGCACGATGCCAACCCTAGCCAGCGATTTCTCAGACCGCAACGCGATCTCGCAGGATAAAACACTTTTTCGATAAATTGGTAGGCATCTGGGACAGCGGGCTATTGTCTGCCTAGGAAATTTGCAGACCCTTGCTCAAAACCTAGGCGAAATGCCGAGAGACTGGGCAGACCTGATAGCGGCGCATGTTCATCAGCCGGTGGTTGACCAGATCCGCGAGCGGCTTGAGCCTGCCAGGCAGCCACACACTGCCTGTCAATGGTGCTGAGCCGCGAGAAGGCGAATGCTGCTTCGTGCCGGGCAGGATGTGCTAGAAGGCGATGGGTCTATACCAAACGTAATCCAGACATGCGTCAGGTCGTTTCATGAGCCAGGCAAAGCCGTATCGAGCCGACACGGGGGAGCCCGGACTTGGCACGTCCGTGCAATCGCTTGCCCGCGGGCTGGAACTTATGGAGTTCGTCGTCTCGGCAGGTGAGCCGCTGCGGCTACGGGACATCGCTGCAAGACTGGGCTATGACCGTAGCACTGCCTTGCGGCTACTTGCGACACTGGAGACCTGTGGGTTCATTGCCAAGGATCCGGCTTCCAAGCTCTATTCGCAAGGCGCAAAGCTTGCGCGACTTCGCCGCTTCAGCCCGGCCCGTGGCTTGTTGATCGAGCGGATGCGGCCCTACCTCAACCGCCTGAACGAGGCGACCGGCATGACCACCTATCTCGGTGTGCTGGAGCAGGATCAGGCCACGATCATCGAGGTTGTTCCCGCCAAGCACATCATCTCCGTTCGTCAGATGCCTGGAGACACCGAGCCGCTCTACCGGGGTGCTGTCGGCAAGTCGCTGCTGGCCAACATCCCTGAGCAGCTGCAGCGAGGCATGGTGGAGTCGATGCGGTTCCAGCGATTCACCGCCCGGACCATCACCGACAAGCAGTCGCTCTTGCGGGAGCTCAGGGAAGTCAGAGCCTCCGGCCTCGCCTTCGACGAGGCGGAGGGCCATGACGATGTCTGCTGCATTGCCGCCGCTGTGCTCGATGATTCCGGCTATCCGCTGGCCTCGATCGGCATTTCCATGGTCAAGGCCATGTACCCCGGCGGCGCCCGCGGTCAGGCGACATGGATCGAAGTCGTTCGCGAAACAGCGTTTGCGGCGCGCCGGTCGGTCGTGCCGACCTGAGGAAACCTGGCTGCTGCTGGCGAAGAACCGACACCGACCGCGGCCAGCATCCTGCATGAGTCTGACCGCGTTTAGCGTCTGAAGGGTGCGGAATTGTCAGGATGGCGCGAACGGCTGAGTGCAAGCCGCACGGGCGATCAGGTCAGCGCACGCAGCAGATCGTCCAGGTCGAGCCGGCGCGTGAACATCGCCAGGGATCCATCCGGCCCCCGGGGCCAATTCTCGGCAGGACGGTCCTAATAGAGCTCCACGCCGTTTCCGTCGGGGCCGGACAGGTATAGCGCCTCGCTCACCCCGTGATCGGAGGCACCGTCCAGCGGGATGTCGGCGGCGACCACACGGCGAAGCGCGTCGGCGAGGTCGGCTCTGCTCGGGTAGAGGATAGCGGTGTGATACAGCCCCGTGGTGCCGGGCGCGGGGGCCGGACCGCCAAGGCTTTCCAAGGTGTTCAGACCGATGTGATGATGGTAGCCACCGGCCGAGATGAAAGCGGCCTGGCCACCAAGGCGCTGCATGACCTGGAAGCCGAGCACGCCGACATAGAAGGCTAGCGATCGATCGAGGTTCGACACCTTCAGGTGGATGTGCCCGATCCGGACGCCAGCGGTGATTGGCTCAACCATCATTGGAACTAAGCCCCTGATAGCTTGAGAAGCAATCCCGGCGACGCGCCGCCCCAGGCAGCGTGCATCCTCATAGTTCGTTCTCGCTCACCCGACGCGACCCGTCGCCACCAGCCAACGTGCTGGCACCGCAGGGACTACCGCCGGTGACCTCATGCAACGTCAATTGCCCCTGGGAGGAATAAGATCGCCGCACCTGCACCATTCCTTGATGGAACAGCATGAGTGTGGATCGGCATCAACGTCGCCATGCGGCCATATCGCGTACCGACACCGACAATGATGGCGTCGTAATATTACCCCTGGCATCTAGGATTTCGGCTCCTCGCTCATCAGCCAGACACCTGCCGCCGCAAGCATCGCCTCGATGCCGACTCGCAGAGTCGGATCGAGAACCGGCGCAAACTCCGGGGAGTGATTGACCGGCAGCTCGTTCAGCGTTCCAGCTTTCTCGGCCTTCTCGTATGCGACCGGATCAGTCCCGCCGACCGCCCAAAACACCCCAGGCACCCCCCACGCCGCGGCGAACAAGCCGAAATCCTCGCTCGCCGAGAGGGGCGCTGAGATCTCCTGCACGTCCTTGCTGCCGAACCGTCGCTCGAACTCGGCTGCGACCTTGGCCGTCGCGTCCGCGTCGTTGCGGGTCAGCGGCCGTGGAGGTCCTTGTAGGTCTTCTCCAGCAAAGCCAGAAGGTCGGGCGAGGGCTCGAGCAGGGCAGGTGCGGCAGTCTTGGCAGGCATCGGACGTCTCCTCTTAGCGTTTGCTCACGGCCGTTGGGTCAGGCGGCCAGACCGGATCGCACCGGCGCAGGCCCCAACTCGGTTGGATTAGCTCCATGATCTCCCGGCCGAGCTAAAGGGCTGCATCCGCCGGAAGCGCGTCGGGGTGCTCGACCAGCGCCAAGAGCTGCAACAGGTGTGTACGACGGGCCGGCGCGCGGTCTGCTGAACCCTCAGCACAGCGCAAGCACATTCGTCTCTCCCGATAGGTCTTGCGGGGCGGCCACGACCTGCGGCACCGCGTTCCTGGTCGTGTCGCGACGGCAAGCTTTGCGAATCCCCGCTTGCGGTTCCGTCATCTGCTCTCGTCCGGTCGCCAGCTGGCGACCGGGACCCGCCAGCCCCGGTAGATCACCACAATGCGAAGAAAGGTGCAGGCGGCGGTGCCTAATAGCATCGGGTAGAGTGGCGACGCACCGAGCATCTGCCCAAGCGAGACAATCCCTGCGGCTGCGAGTGCTGCCAGCGCGTAGAGATCGGCGCGTAAAACCGTGGGCACGTCGCCCGCGAGGACGTCGCGAAGGATCCCTCCGCCGATCCCCGACACCATGCCGAGCACCGCTGCCATCACCGGGTTGATGCCGTAATGGAGCGCCTTCTGCGCGCCCGTGACCGCGAACAGGGCGAGGCCGACGGCGTCGAAAAGCAGGATATCACGCTTGAACGGCTGCAATGCCGGGTAGACAAAGAAGGTCAACAGGCCACCAAGAACCGCGATCGCAAGGGTATGCCAACTCGCGACCGCGGCGGCCGGAACCGCGCCGCTTTGCACGTCACGCGTGATGCCTCCGGCGACCGCCACCACGAAGGAGAGCAGCAGCACGCCGAACAAGTCGAACCTTTTCTGCGCGGCGAGCCGGCCACCTCTGAGGCGAACACGAAAGATCCGAGCTAGAGCAAGACCGGCTCAAGTTGAGCCGGTAAACTTGCTCTACCAGATTGATCTAGAGACTGATTCACGTCTCAGGCTGGTTCAGCCTGAGACGATCAGGCTCTAGTCGGGCACGACCAATACCGTAACCGCGGGGGCGTGGATCATCGGCTACGGCGCGCGATGCAGAGGGCCGATGAGCTGGTCGGTAATCATCATCTGGCCAGTGACCGCGACAGCCCTGCCAACTTCCTCTTGCGCGGCGTGCATCGCCGCTACGCTACGGTTATGGTCGAGGCGTCTGCACGCCGCCACGCGAGGTGAGAGTTGACGGTCTTGCCGCCGGAGGACAGGCACCCGCCGTGCGTATCGATGCGTCTGCCGGGCCCTGGTAGCCGGTCATGGATCAATATCGGCCGGCGCTACGGCACAGTCCGGGACACCGGCAGGACGCCGGCAAACGCTCCCAGCCCTTCGTCGCATCCGGCTGCGAGCAGAAGGTCGAGTTGCCCGGCGCTGTCGATGCCGTCCGCGACAACGAGCAGACCAAGGGCATGCGAGGTGCGGATCAGCCCGCACAGGAACGCGACGTCACCCTCGCCGCTGTCGCACTCGCGCAGCAGCGCCGCGTCCAGCTTCACCGCGCCGAGCAGGCCGGCGAGGCACCGCCGGCGCAGCAGCGACAGGCTGGAGACGCCGCCGCCGAACCCTCCCATGATCGGCACGACACCAAGATCACGCAGGGCTGCGAGGGCGAACAGCAGGTCCGGGTCGTCGCCCTGCAAGGCGGTCTCGGAGAATTCCAGCTGCAGCCGCTCGGCCGGGAAATCCATCTCCGACAGAATGCCGGCGAGCGTCTGGTTCAGCAGGCCACTGCCGGACAGGCCGTCACTGATCCTGAGCGACACGTCGCATGGCGCGACACAAGGCCATCGCAGCGCCACCCCGAGCGCCTGCACGAGCGCCGCGCGCTCACGGGCGTGGCTGCGCAGGCTCCAGGGCGTCGGCGGTCCGATGGAAGCGACGAGCCGGCCGGACGCGGCGTCGATCGCGGTCACGCGCCGATCGCGCAGCCGCAACCGCGGCTGGCAGCACGGCTCGGGGATGCCGCGGCGCATCGTCGCCCGGCGCTTTGCGCGCGGATCCCCGCAGAGGCTCGCTGACACTGTCCCGCCATCCCCGTCCCGACTGCGTGCATCATGTCCAAAAAGAGTGACCAGGGCATAAACGCAGACCGGCGCACGGGCGATGCGGACCGCGAGGCGTCCGGGGTCAGGCCAGCCGAAGCTTGAGCGCGTCGGTCAGGGTGCGCGTATCGGCGGCGCCGCCAAGGTCGCGGGTACGTATGCCGCTTGTCAGCACGGTGTCGTTGATGGCGGTCTCAAGACGGTCGGCGAGATCCTTGCGGCCGACATGCGCGAGCATGATCTCCGAGGCCAGCAGCAGGGCCAGCGGATTGGCGACGCCCTTGCCGGCGATGTCGGGCGCCGAGCCGTGCACCGCCTCGAAGATCGCGGCGTCGTTGCCGATATTGGCGCCGGGCGCCATGCCCAGGCCGCCGACGAGGCCGGCGATCAGGTCGGACAGGATGTCGCCGAACAGGTTGGTGGTGACGATCACGTCGTACTGCCAGGGATCGAGCACGAGCTGCATCGCGCAGGCATCGACGATGCGATCATTCACCTCGACGCGTCCCTCGTACTCCTTGGCGATCTCGTAGCCGGATTCCAGAAAGATCCCGGTCAGCGCCTTCAGGATGTTCGCCTTGTGCACCAGCGTGACCTTCTTGCGGCCGTTCTTCACCGCGTAGTCGAAGGCGTAGCGCACGATGCGCCGGCATTCCGCGCGCGTATTGAAGCCCGACGAGATCGCGATCGCCTTCGGGTCGGGCCCGATCGGCAGGTAGTGTTCCATCGCGGCGTAGAAGCCTTCGAGGTTCTCGCGGATCAGCACGATGTCGATATTGTCGAAGCGCTGGCCAGGGATCAGCGTGCGGGCCGGCCGCAGGTTGGCGTACAGCTCGAATTCCTGCCGCAGCGTGACGTTGATCGACTTGAAGCCGCCGCCGACCGGCGTCGTCAGCGGGCCCTTCAGCGCCAGACCGGTGCGGCGGATGCTGTCCAGCGTGCGCAGCGGCAGCGGATCGCCGCTGTCGGCGACGGCGGCCATGCCGGCGAGCTGCCGGTCCCACTCGAACGGGGCGCCGAGTGCCGCGAGCACCTCGACCGTGGCCTCGACGATCTCGGGACCGATGCCGTCGCCAGGGATCAGGGTGGCGGGGATTTTTTCGCCAAGAGCATGGCTCATCTGCAGCATTCCTTTTCTGTCAAAGCGGCGCGCAGGCCGCCTGCAGCCAGGAGCAAGCGGCCGGGTCCAGTTCCGGTCCGATCTCCGACAGGACGCGGGCATGGTAGCGGTCGATCCAGCGTCGCTCCGGCTCGTGCAGCAGCGCCGTTTCGATCAGCCGCCGGTCGAACGGCGCCAGCGTCAGGGTCTCGAACTCCAGGAACATCCGCGTTTGCGCATCCGCGAGCGGGGCTGCAGCCTGCACCAGCAGCAGGTTCTCCAGCCGGATGCCGTAGGCGCCGGTGCGGTAGTAGCCGGGTTCGTCGGACAGTATCATGCCTGGCTCGAGCGGCACGCCCTGGTTGCGCGGATGGATGCTGCACGGCCCTTCATGCACCGACAGGAAGCTGCCGATGCCGTGCCCGGTGCCGTGGTCATAGTCGAGACCCGCCGCCCACAGCGGCGCGCGGGCCAGGCTGTCGAGGCGGCCGCCGGTGGCGCCCTGCGGAAAGCAGGTGGCGGCGATGGCGACATGGCCGCGCAGCACCCGGGTGAAATGATCGCGCACCGAAGCGGCCGCCGGGCCGGGGCCGCTCCATATCGTGCGGGTGACATCGGTGGTGCCGTCCGGATACTGCGCGCCGCTGTCGATCAGGTAGATCTCGTCGGCCTCGAGGGTGCGGTCGGTCTCCGGGCTGACCCGGTAGTGGATGATGGCGCCGTTCGGACCCGATCCGGAGATCGCCGGAAAGCTCTCGCCGCGATACAGCGGCGATGCGGCGCGGAAGGCGTCCAGCCGCGCCGCCAGTGCCATCTCGGTCAGCCCGACGCCGTGGCCGTCGAGCCAATGCAGGAAGCCGCACAGCGCGATGCCGTCGCGATGATGCGCGCTCCGGGCACCGGCGAGCTCGACGGCGTTCTTGCGCGACTTCGCCAGCAGCACCGGATCCGGCCCGGTGCCGACGGTCGCGCCCGCTGCCCGAAGCCCCTGTGCGAACCAGACCGCGCTGCCGCCGGCATCCACCCTGACGGTCTGGCCGGCCAGGGCCGCGATCTGGCCGGGCAGGGCCTCGGGCGGCTCGGCCTGCACGGTATTGCCGAGCCATTGCCGCATGTCGGCATCGAGCTTGGCCGGATGCATGAACAAAATGACGCTCTCGTCGTCGCGCAGGATCGCAAAGCCCAGGGCCAGCGGCGTGAACGGCACGTCCGCGCCACGGATGTTAAGCAGCCAGGCGACCGACGCCGGATCGGTCAGCACCAGGGCCTGCTCGCCGGCGGCGCGCAGCACGCCCGCGATCTGGTGCCGCTTGTCGGCGCTGTCGCGGCCGGAGAGTTCCAGCGCATGCGGCCGTGCCGGCTGCAGCGGCGGCGGCGGCCGGTCGGTCCAGAGCGCATCAAGCGGGTTGGGCTGCACCGGCACCAGGGCGATGCCGGCTGCCTTGAGCCGAGCCTCGAACCGGGCCAGCGTGTCGGGGCTCATCAGCCAGGGGTCGTAGCCGATCCGCGCCAGGCCATCGGCGTTCTCGGCGAGCCAGGCTTCCGGCGGATGCTCGATCAGGTGCTGCCGGCTCCAAAGCGCGCCATCGGTCTGTTCGGCCAGTTGGAGCGTGTAGCGGCCGTCGGAGAACACCGCCGCCTTCCCGGGCAGCACGATCGCCAGGCCGGCGCTGCCGGTGAAGCCGGTCAGCCAGGCCAGCCGCTCGGAGCCGGCGGCGACATACTCGCCGAGATGCTCGTCACCGCGCGGCAGGATGAAGCCATCCAGCCCGGCGGCGTCCAGGGCCGTGCGAAGCGCCTGCAGGCGGGGAGCATGATCCTGGGTCATCGGCGCGTCACTCCACAGAGACAGGGGGTCCCACAGAGCCTGGGGGCCACAGACTGGGGGGGCCCTGCGGGTCAGGGCCAGGCGGCGGGGCGATCAGCTTCTGCATGAACAGCAGGTCGAGCCAGCGGCCGAACTTGCGCCCGACCTGATGCAGCACCGCGGCCGGGGTGAAGCCGGCCCGCTCGTGCAGCGCAATCGAGACCTGGTTGGTCGCCTCAATGCCGCCGATCATGACATGCCTGCCGGCGGCGCTCGCGTCCGCCAGCAGGGCGTCGAGCAGAGCCGTGCCGAGGCCGAGGCCGCGCGCGACCGGGTGGACATACAGCGAATGCTCGACGGTGTGCAGGTAGCCCTCGTGCGGGCGGAAGCGGCCGTACGAGGCGAACCCGGCGACGCGCCCGCGATGCTCGGCGACCAGCACCGGGAACCCGCCGCCGACGCGCTCGCGCATCCAGGCCCGGCGTGCCGCGAGATCGACCGGAGCGAGGCTCCACAGCGCGGTGCCATGCAGGATCGCGTCGTTGGTGATGTCCAGGATCGCGGGCAGGTCCTGCTCGGTGGCGGAACGCACCGTCATGCGATGCGCACCGGCGCGCGACGGCG
This sequence comes from Lichenicoccus sp., assembly GCF_965277665.1. Classification (GTDB taxonomy): domain Bacteria; phylum Pseudomonadota; class Alphaproteobacteria; order Acetobacterales; family Acetobacteraceae; genus Lichenicoccus. Next base: position 1,409,684 of record NZ_OZ255835.1, on the reverse strand, counting down.
CAGCATCCCCGCCTGCGCGCGACGGCGCAGAATTAGCGTGGCCCAGTCACCCTCGCGCAGCACGCGCTCGAGCACCAGCCCCTGCCGGCGATGCGCCGCCAGCACCATGCGCACCTGGCTGCCGAGCAGGCCGGCCAGGATCGCCGTCCCGCCCGGGGCCAGCGCCGCGGCAAGGGATCGCGCCATCAGGCAGAGCGGGCGCGCCAGGATGTTGGCGAACACCAGGTCGTAGGGAACCGCGGCGCGTATCGCCGGCGTGCGCCAGCCATTGCCGAGGCGGCAGGAGACCAGCCGGTGCAACCGGTTCATCGCGGCATTCTGCGCCGCCACCCGCACCGACCAGGGCTCGATATCGACCGCCAGCACCGGGCGATGCAGCAGGGCGGCGGCGGCCATCGCCAGGATGCCGGAGCCGGCGCCGAGGTCGAGGATGCGGGCAGGGCGGCGATACGCCACGGCCTCCAGCGCCCGCAGGCAGCCGCGTGTCGAGCCGTGCTCGCCCGAGCCGAAGGCGATGCCGGCATCCAGCGTCAGGGTGAGGCGCCGACTGGCGGCCGCGCGGCCGAGATGGGTGCCGCGTATCGCGAAGCGGTGTCCGACTTGCTGCTCGGGGAACGAAGAATAGGTGCGGGCAAGCCAGCCTTCCGCCTCGGTCGGCTCCCGGCCGAGGACGGCGTCGATGCCGGTGGCGGCGCGGGCCAAGGCAAGGCCTGTTCCCAATGCCGGCTCGTCGGCGCCCGCGTCCTTGACGCCCTCGACGCGCCAGACGGTTTGGCTGTCGTCGGCCTCGAAGATGCCGACCGTGCCGCAGACGCTGGCCAGTGCCGCCTCGTAGGCCTCGACCGCGGCCTCGGGCACCGTCACATGCACGGTCTCCAGGCCCAGGGCGTGCCGTCGCCTGCTGCTCAACCCGGCATGCTCAGGAAGCCGAGGCCGCCGGCTCGACATAGCTGTCGAGCAGTCGCTTGAGGCCGGCATGGTCGAACTCGATCTCGAGCCTGTCGTCGACGGCGGAGCGCACGATGCCGTAGCCGAACTTCTGGTGGAACACGCGGGTGCCAACCGCGATGCTGCCCTGCCGCTTCGGGCGGGGCGGCTCCTCCCATGCTTCAAAGGTTGGGGCCTCCACCGTGCGCGGCCGTCGCGCGGCCAGCGGGAACTGGCCGCCGAACACCGGCGGTGCCGTCCGACGCTGCTCGCGGGCCAGGGCCGCCGAGCCCGCCTGCTCGACATGCTCCTCGGGCAGCTCGTCGATGAAGCGGCTCGGGATCGCGCTCTGCCAGTTGGCATAGATGCGTCGGTTGGCGGCGTGGCTGATGATCGCCCGCTTGCGGGCCCGGGTGATGCCGACATAGGCCAGCCGGCGCTCCTCCTCGAGCCCCTTGTTGCCGCCCTCGTCCAGGGTGCGCTGGCTCGGGAACACGCCCTCCTCCCAACCGGGCAGGAACACGGTGTCGAACTCCAGCCCCTTGGCGCCGTGCAGGGTCATCAGGTTGATGCGGTCGGCGCCCGCATTCTCCTCGTTCTCCATCACCAGCGAGACATGCTCGAGGAAGCCGCCGAGGCTCTCGAAATCCGCCAGCGCCCGCACCAGCTCCTTGAGGTTGTCGAGCCGGCCCGGCGCGTCCGGCGACTTGTCACGGTGCCACATCTCGGTATAGCCGGTCTCGTCGAGCAGGGCCTCGACGACACGGACGTGGGCCGCGTCAGAGGGGGCACGGGCCAGCGTCTCGCGGGCACGGGCGAAAGCCGCCATCAGCAGGGTGAGCTGCTCGCGCACCCGGCCCTTCAGCGTGCCGCGCTCGATCAGCCGCAGGGTCGCCATCGCCAGCGGCACCTGCGCCTCGCGCGCCTCGAGATGCAGCGCCTGCAGCGCCGCGTCGCCGACGCCGCGGCGCGGCACGTTGACGATGCGCTCGAAGGCGAGGTCGTCGGCGGGCTGGTTGAGCACCCGCATGTAGGCCATGGCGTCGCGAATTTCCGCGCGCTCGTAGAAGCGCAGACCGCCGACGACGCGGTACGGCAGCCCCAGCGTGATCAGCCGCTCCTCGAAGGCGCGGGTCTGGAAGCCGGCGCGCACCAGGATCGCCATCTCGGACAGCGGATGCTGGTCGCGCTGCAGCTGCTCGATGCGCTCGCCGACCGTGCGGGCCTCCTCGTCGCTGTCCCAGACCGAGGCCACCAGCAGCTTCTCGCCGCTGGAATCGTTCCGGCCAGGCCGCAGCGTCTTGCCGAGCCGGCCGCCATTATGCGCGATCAGGGCCGAGGCCGCCGCCAGGATCGGCGCGGTCGAGCGGTAGTTGCTTTCCAGCCGCACGATGCGGGCGCCGGCAAAGTCCTTTTCGAAGCGCAGGATGTTCTCGACCTCGGCGCCGCGCCAGGAGTAGATCGACTGGTCGTCGTCGCCGACGCAGCAGATGTTGGCACCCCCCGGATATTGCCCGGGAAATTGCGCCGGATCTTTCTGCGCCAGCAAGCGAAGCCAGAGATACTGCACCGTGTTGGTGTCCTGGTACTCGTCGACCAGGATGTAGCGGAAGCTGCGATGGTATTGCGCCAGCACGTCCGGCCGGGTGCGCAGGATGTCGGTCACGTGCAGCATCAGGTCGCCGAAATCGCAGGCATTGAGGCGCACGAGCCGGGCCTGGTAGTCGGCATAGACCAGCCTTGCGCGGCCGCCGGCGAACTCGCTGTCCTCGGCCGGCGTGATCCGCTCGGGCGACAGGCCGCGATCCTTCCAGCGCTGGATCACCCCCATCAGCCCCTGCGGCGGCCAGCGCTTGTTGTCGATCCGGTTGGCCTCCATCACCTGCTTGAGCAGGCGGATCTGGTCGTCGGTATCGAGGATGGTGAAACTCGAGGTGAGCCCGACATACTCGGCGTGCCGGCGCAGCATGCGGGCGCAGAGCGCGTGGAAGGTGCCCAGCCAGAGCCCCTCCGCCGGGCGGCCGAGCAGCTGTGCGACCCGCTCGCGCATCTCGCGGGCGGCCTTGTTGGTGAAGGTGACGGCCAGCACCTGGCCGGGAAAGGCCCGTCGCGACAGCAGGATGTGGGCGAAGCGGGTGGTCAGCACCCGGGTCTTGCCGGTGCCGGCCCCTGCGAGCACCAGCAGCGGCCCGTCCAGGGTCTCGACCGCCTCGCGCTGCTCGGGATTGAGCCGCCCGAGATAGTCCTCGGCGGGAGGGAACTCCGTGGTCTGCAGGGCATCTGTCACGCCGCTGGATATAGCCCGGGCGCCGGGTGACGCCAATCGGGGTGACCAGCCGAGAAGATCCTGTTGGTTGCTCTAACGGAACGTTATAGGCTGCTCCCGGGCGTTTGGGGGAGACGGCGGCATGGTCTGGGGGTTCTCCGAAGCCGGCGGCTTTCCGCTGTCTGGCCTGCTGCGTCGTGGTGTGCCGCCGGCTCGCGTGCTCCCAGCGCTTGCGCGCCCGGCGCGCCAGGACGAAGGGTCCCCGGCGCCCCTCGACCGGCCGTTCCCGGTGTTCGTGGCCAAGCCGGTGCTGCCGGCGCCGCCCGGCCACAACCGGGAAGCCCCGTTCGCCAGCACCGGCCCGCAGGGCCACCGGCGCCGGATGCGCGAGCGCCTGCTCGCGCATGGTGGTGCGGCACTGGCGGACTACGAGGTGCTGGAGATGCTGCTGTTCCTCGGCATCGCCCGGCGCGATACCAAGCCGCTGGCCAAGGCGCTGATCAACAGCTTCGGCTCGCTGGCGGCGGTGCTGTCGGCGTCCCCCGAGGCGCTGCAGCGGCAGGGCGGCCTGGCCCCGGACTGTGCGGCCCTGCTGCGGCTGCCCGAACTGGCGGCGCACCGGCTGTCACGTGCCGAGGCGCGGGATCATCCGATCCTGAACAACTGGGAGCGGCTGCACGGCTATTTCGAGACCGCGCTGACCGGCGCGATCCCGGGACAGCTCCGGGTGCTGTTCCTGGACAACCGCAACCGGCTGCTGGCCGACGAGGCGGTGGCGGAAGCGCCGGCGCCGGGCGAGGAGGACAGCGTGCGGGCGATCATGCGCCACGCGCTCGGCCTGCATGCGACGGCGCTGGTGGTGGTGCGCATCGTGCCGCCGCGCGCGATCGCCAAATCGGTGCTGGAGCGCGAGGCGGAGCTGTCGCGGCAGCTGTCGCGCGCCTCGGGGCCGCTTGCGATCATCGTGCACGACCACATGCTGGTGGGTGGCGAGAACTGGGTCAGCCTGAAGCAGAAGGGGCTGATCTAGGCCTTCACAACAGCTTGTCCAGCGTGATCGGGAGGTCGCGCACGCGCCTGCCGGTCGCGTTGAAGACCGCGTTCGCCACCGCGGCGCCGACGCCGGTGATGCCGATCTCGCCGATGCCATGCGCGCCGAGCGGGGCATGCGGGTCGGCGATGTCGGTCCAGATCACGTCGATCTCCGGCACGTCGAGATGCACCGGCACGTGGTACTCGGCCAGCGACGGGTTCATCACCCGCCCGCTGCGCTCGTCGAACTGCGTCTCCTCCATCAGCGCGAGGCCCAGTCCCATGATGATGCCGCCGCGGAACTGGCTGGTCGCCAGGCGTGGGTTCAGGATCCGGCCGACATCGAAGGAGCCGAGGAACCGCGACACCCGGGTCTCGCCGGTGACGGCATTCACCCGCACCTCGCAGAACTGCGCGCCGTAGGAGTGCATCGAGTATGTCCCCACCTCCATCGGCGGCGGCGCCTCCGCCTCGACCGACAGCGCCTCGAGCCCGGCGCGTGACAGGATCGAGGCATAGCTCTCGAACCGGTCGGTCTGCTCGCGATGGCCGAGGCCGCCGTCGCGCGCCTCCACCGCGTCCGCCGACAGGCCGGCCAGGGGAGAGTCGTTGCCGGCGCGCTGCAGCAGGTCGGCGACCAGCTTTGCACTTGCAGCCGTGACGGCAGCGGCAATCGAGGCGGTCTGCGACGATCCGCCCGCGATGGTGCCGTGCGGCAGGGCGGTATCGCCATACTCGAAGGTCACGTTGTCGATCGGCAGGCCGAGCCTGTCGGCACCGGCCTGCGCCTGCACGGTGGCGGTGCCCATCCCCATATCGTGGCTGGCCATCGCGATCCGCGCGTGGCCGTCGCGGGTCAGGGTGATGCGCGCGGCGCCGCCCGGCATGCGGTAGTACGGATAGGTCGCGGTGGCCATCCCCATGCCCACGAGCCACTCGCCTTCGCGGCGCGCACCCGGCACCGGGCTGCGCTGGTTCCAGCCGAAGCGCTCGGCACCCTTCGCATAGGCCTCGAGGAGGTGGCGCGACGAGAAGTCGTGGCCCGAGGTCGGATCTTGCTTCGGCTCCAGCCGGCGGCGCAGCGCGATCGGGTCGATCCCGACGGTCTCCGCCAACTCGTCCAGGGCGGTCTCGAGCGCGAAGGTTCCGACGGATTCCCCCGGTGCCCGCATGAACGTGTTGGCCAGCATGTCCAGGTCCGCCACCCGCTGCTCCAGCAGGAAGGTGTCGGCGGCGTAGAGGTGCCGGGCCGGAAAGGTGAACTGCTCGGGACAGTTGTTGTGCTCGGTCATGGCGACCGTGCCGGTATGGATCAGGGCCGCCAGCGTGCCGTCGGCGTTGGCTCCGAGCGCGACGCGCTGCCGGGTGAGGGTGCGTCCGCCGGCCACGCGGAACACGCCCTCGCGTGACAGCGCCACCCGCACCGGCCGCCCGGCCAGTTTCGCGGCGGCGATCGCCAGGACCTGGTGGCTCCACAGGCCCTTGCCGCCGAAGCCGCCACCGACGAACGGCGAGAAGATGCGGATGTGGCTCTCGGCGATGCCGAACACCCCCGCCAGCGTCCAGCGGGTCTGGTGCAGCATCTGGGTGGTATCGTGGATGACCAGGTCCTCGCCGTCCCACCAGACCGTGGCCGCGTGCGGCTCGATCGCGGCGTGGCTGTGGCGGGGCGTGTGAAAGGTCCGGTCGACCTTGAAGGCCGCGCCGGCCAGCGCCGCCTCGGCATCGCCGGCCTGCACCAGAGCGGGTTCGCCCAAGACGGAGTCCGGCTGGCGCGAACGCGTCGCTTCGTGCGCGAAGACGAGCCGGGCCGGCGCCGCTTCGTAGGTGACCTCGATCAGCGACGTCGCATGGTCCGCCTGCTCCTGCGTCTCGGCCAGCACGATGGCGACCGGCTCGCCGTTCCAGTGGATCGAGGCATCCTGCATGATCGGCAGGCTGCTGGCGCCGGCGGCGCGCGGGTCCGACATGAACGAGGCGGGCGGCTTGAGCCTCGGCGCGTTGGCGTGCGTCATGACGAACACCACGCCCGGCGCCGCCTCGGCGGCGGCGGTCGAGAGACTGGCGATCCGGCCGCGCGCGATCGTGGCGTAGCGCAGGGCGGCATAGGTCATGCGCTCGGCCGGCACCTCGGCTGCGAAGCGCGCCTTGCCGCGCACCTTGCGCGGGCCGTCGATGCGCGGCACCGAGGTGCCGAGCGACCCGTGCTGGCCGGGCCTGTCGCGTTTTGCGATCAGCGGGTCGGGCGGCGTTGCCGGTTGCAGCTTCGCCATCACGCCGGCGGCGGCCTGCTTGGCGGTGTCGAGGATGCTCATGGTGCGTTCCCTGCCAGGTCTGCCCCTGCCAGGTCTGCGAGCACGGCGGCGATGGTCCGCCGGGCCAGCTCGATCTTGAAGCCGTTATGGTGCAGCGGCGCGGCGTCGGCGAGTTCGGCTGCCGCGGCGGCGCAAAAGCTGGCCTCGGTCGCGGGCCTGCCACGCAGCGCCCGCTCGGCGGTCCAGGCACGCCACGGCTTGTGCGCGACCCCGCCCAGGGCAAGCCGGACATCGCGGACCGTGCCGTCCTCGGCCACGTCGATCGCCGCGGCCACGGAGACCAGCGCGAAGGCATAGCTGGAGCGGTCGCGTACCTTGCGATAGGTCGACCGGGCGGCGAACCCGAGCGGCGGGAGTTCGACCGCGGTGATCAGTTCGCCCGGCTCAAGCTCGGTCTCGATGTCGGGACGGCCCCCGGGCAGTCGGTGCAGGGCGACGAACGGCAGGCTGCGGGCGCCCGACCGGCCCTGCAGGTGCACCACGGCATCGAGGGCCGCCAGCGCCACGCACATGTCGGACGGATGCGTGGCCACACAGGCCGGCGAGGCGCCGAGGATGGCGTGGATGCGGTTGAAGCCGTCGATCGCATCGCAGCCCGAGCCGGGCGCGCGCTTGTTGCACCGTGACGCCTGGTCATAGAAATAGCCGCATCGCGTGCGTTGCAGCAGGTTGCCGCCGAGCGTCGCCATGTTGCGTATCTGGCCGCTGGCGCCGGCGAGGATCGCGCGGCTCAGCACCGGATAGCGGCTGCGCACCGCCGGGTGACCGGCGATCGCGGTGTTGCGCGCCGCCGCCCCGATCCACAGGCTGCCGTCGCGCTCCTCGATCCCGCCGGGTAGCCCGGTCACGTCGACCAGGACGGCCGGCCGCTCGATCGTCTCGCGCATCAGGTCGACGAGGTTGGTGCCGCCGCCGAGATATCTGGAACCCGCGTCGCCGCCCATCCGGATCGCGGCCGCCTTGTCCTCGGCGCGGGCGAAGCTGAACGGCGTCATTGAGCGGCCTCCGCGACCACGGGGCGCCGCGCATAGGTTTGGGCGATCGCGGCGACGATGCCGTTATGGGCACCGCAGCGGCAGAGATTGCCGCTCATCCGCTCGCGCAGCTCCTCCGATGTCAGGGTCATCTGGCTCGCCTCGAGATCGGCGGTCACCGCGCTCGGCAGCCCGTGCTCGATCTCGCGTGCCATGCCGATCGCCGAACAGATCTGCCCGGGCGTGCAGTAGCCGCACTGGAAGCCGTCATGGTCGATGAAGGCCTGCTGCAGCGGATGCAGCGTGCCATCCGCCGTCAGCCCCTCGATCGAGACGATCGAACGGCCCTCGTACTGCACCGCCAGGGCCAGGCAGGACAGGATGCGCTCGCCGTCGGCGAGCACCGTGCAGGCCCCGCAGGCGCCCTGGTTGCAGCCCTTCTTGGTGCCGGCGAGATGAAGCTGCTCCCTGAGCAGGTCGAGCAGCGACAGGCGCGGATCGGACGGAGCCGGGACGACCTGGCCGTTGATGGTGATGGGCATGCGAAATCCTCGGATGCGGATCGGTCGGACCCCGGGACCTGCGCGGCAGCGAGTGTTCCCGGCGAACGACGGTGAACGTTCTCGTCCGGGCAGGGTTTTCCCGTCACGGAAGCTGCTCCGGTGGGTCGCGAGCCTGGCCCTGATGAGGCGCCGCCCGCGTGAGCTGGCGCTCGATTTCGGCCAGCAGGGTGTGCGGGCTGTCGGCGAGCCCGTCGGCGCCGGCCGCCTCGAGTTCGGCGCGGCCGCCATAGCCCCAGAGCGCGCCGACCGCACGCATGGAGTTCGCGTGCGCCCCGCTGATGTCGAACCTGCGGTCGCCGACCATGACGCTGTGCGCCGCATCGATCGCCTCGGCCTCGATCAGGCGGCCGATCAGTTCTGGCTTCTCGGCGCCGCTGTCGTCCGGCCTGGCGCCATAGCAGCCATGGAAATGTCCGATCAGCCCGCGCATGCTCAGGATGCGGCGCGCCAGGTGTTCGGGTTTGGAGGTCGCCAGCAGGATGCGGCGGCCCGACGCGGCCAGGGCCTGCATGAACCCGGCAACGCCGTCGAACAGCGGGCTGTCCAGCATGCCGCTCGCCTCGTAGTTACGGCGGTAGGCCAGGACCGCCGCCTCGACGCGGTCGTCGCCGAACTCCGAGAGCAGTCGCGCCATGATGTCGGGCAGCGGTGGCCCGACCACCCAGTCGAGGTCGGCGCCCGCATCGAGCGTATGGCCGAGCTCGCCCAGGGCGCGTCGCAGGCAGGCGATGATGCCGTCGCGCGAGGCGATCAGGGTGCCGTCGAGATCCAGCAGCACGGCCTGCCGCGAGGGATGCCGGGGACGGGGGGTCACGCGACGACGGCCTGGTTCCGGGTGGATGTCATGCCGGCAGCGTAGCCGGTCCGGAATAGGAGGCGAAATCCAAACCGTTGCGTTATCGTATTTACCCTTGCGACCGCCGGAGCCTTGCCATGCCAGCCCGTCAACAGAAGACACCGCCACAGCCGGCCGCGGGCGAGGCGGCGGCGCCGGACGCCGAAGAGGCCACGGCGGACCTGCAGCTGCTGACGCTGCTGCTGATCCATGCGATGCCGGCGCATGAGGATACCGGGCGGCTGGCCCGCGAGGCGCTGGCCCGGTTCGGCAGCTTCGCGGCGCTGCTGGCGGCGCCGCTGCGCGAGCTGCAGGGGTTCGCCGGGTTCAACGCGCACAGCATGGCCGCGGTCCGGCTGCTGCACGAGACCGCGCTGCGCCTGGCCCGTGCGCGCATGCAGGGCGAGACGGTGCTGGACGATCCGGCGCGGCTGATCGCCTACCTGACCGCGGTGCTGGCGCGCGAGAAGATCGAGCAGTTCCGCATCCTGTTCCTGGACGGCCAGGACCGGCTGATCACCGACGAGGCGCAGGCGCGCGGCACCGTCAACCACACCCCGGTCTATCCGCGCGAGGTGGTGCGCCGCGCCATCGAGCTCGACGCGGCGGCGATCATCCTGGTGCACAACCACCCGAGCGGCGATCCGACGCCGTCGCGCGAGGACCTGGCGATGACCGCGCAGGTGGTGCAGGCCGCATCCGTGCTCGGCATCGCGGTGCGCGACCATGTCATCATCGGCAATGGCCGCTGGACCAGCTTCCGTGAGCAAGGGCTGCTGCAGGCGGACGCCTAAGCCTCCGAACCTTCACCTTCGTCCGGGTCGCCCGCTGCCAGCACCCCCAGCGCGTCGGCGAGCCCGAAGCGGCCGGGCAGCGCATCGCGCGCAAACAGGCGGTTGACGTGTCCCATCTTGCGGCCCGGCCGCGCCTCGCGCTTGCCGTACAGGTGCCCGAGCAGCCCGTCCGTCGCCATGATCTGCGGCCAGAGGGCGACATCGTCGGGGCCCACGAGGTTCTTCATCACCGCGTCGGAATGGCGCACGGCCGGTGGCAGCGTCAGGCCGGCGACGGCGCGTATGTGCATCTCGAACTGGCTGACCGGGCAGGCATCCAGGGTCCAGTGGCCGGAATTATGCGGGCGGGGGGCGATCTCGTTGACCAGCAGGACCCCCTGCGCGTCGAGGAACATCTCCACGCCGAGCAGCCCGACGAGATCGAGATGGGCGGCGATCCGGGCCGCCAACGACTGCGCCGCCGCCCGCCGCTCCGGACCCACCGGCGCCGGCGCCAGGGTGAGGTCGAGGATGTGGTTGCGGTGGTGGTTCTGCACCGCATCGAAGGTGCGGATGGTGCCGTCCAGACCGCGCGCCACGATGACGCTCAGCTCGGCGGCGAACGGCACCAGCGCCTCGGCGACCAGCGGGTGCGGCGCCAGCCGGTCGAAGGCTGCGTGCAGCGCCTGCGGGTCATGCGCCACCGCCTGGCCGCGGCCGTCATAGCCCAGGCGCGTGGTCTTCAGCACCATTGGCAACCCGAGACGGTCGGCCGCCGCGTCCAGCGCATCCCGGCTGGGCACCGCGTGCCACGGCGCCACCGGGATGCCGGCCGCCTCCAGCATGCGCTTCTCGAGGATACGGTCCTGGCTGGTGCGCAGGATCGCAGCCGACGGCCGCACCGGACGCAGCGACGCCAGCAGCTCCAGGCCGTCGGCGCTGATATTCTCGAACTCGAACGTCACCACCGAAACGGCATCGGCAAAGCGGCGCAGCACGGCCGGATCCGCGTGCGAGCCGAGCGTGATGGCGGCGCAGACCTGCGCCGCCGGCCCGTCGGCCTCCTCGGTCAGCACATGGCAGCGATAGCCGAGCCGGGCCGCGGCCAGTGCCGACATGCGGCCGAGTTGGCCGCCGCCGAGGATACCGATGACGCTGCCCGGCGGCAGCGCTGGTCCGATGACGCTGCCCGGCGGCAGCGCTGGTCCAATGACGCTGCCCGACGGCAGCGCTGGTCCGATGACGCTGCCCGACGGCAGCGCTGGGGCATGAGCGTCCGGGACGGCGCTCATGCCCCGCTATCGGGCTCGTCGGGCACCGAGGCGGTCTGCAGGGAGCGCCAGGCTTCCAGCCGGGCTGCGACGGCTTCGTCGTCGACGGCGAGGATCGAGGTCGCGAGCAGGGCCGCATTGATGGCGCCGGGCTTACCGATCGCCAGCGTTCCGACCGGCACGCCGGCGGGCATCTGCACGATGGAGAGCAGGCTGTCGATGCCGCGCAGGGCCTGGCTCTCGACCGGCACGCCGAGCACCGGCATCGTGGTCCAGGCGGCGCACATCCCAGGCAGGTGGGCCGCTCCGCCCGCCGCGGCGATGATCACCGACAGGCCGCGCAGGCGCGCCGTGCTCGCATATTCGACGAGGCGGTCGGGCGTGCGATGCGCCGAGATGATGCGGGTCTCGTACTCGATCGCGAGGGTGCCGAGCATCTCGGCGGCATGCGACAGCGTCTGCCAGTCGGACTGGCTGCCCATGACCAGGCCGACCCGGACGCGGCCGCGCTGACCGGTCTCGGCGCGATTGTCCGGCCCCGGCACGACGCCGTCGCCTGGGTCGAGATCACCGGCCTCGGGATGGTCGCCGGCGAACTCCTCCGTGGCCGGACCGCCCGGCGGGTAGTCGGCCGAGGCACCGGCGGCCTCGATCCCAGGGGGACGGACGGGAGCAGTGGATCGGTCCGGGATCATCGGGCGGCCTCCGGTCATGCGATGCTGTCCGGGATCAGCCGGCTTTCCAGCCACGCGATCTCGTCCTTCAGCATCAGCTTGCGCTTCTTGAGACGCTGCAGTTGCAGCTGGTCGATCGGCTGCGCGGCGAGGCGGCCGATCACCGTGTCGAGGTCGCGGTGCTCGCTGCGCAGTTCGTGCAGTTGTCGCAGCAGGGTATCGTGATCAGTCAACATGGGGACCTGCCATAGCATGCGCCGGTGCCACCCTCCATCAGCGAACCCACCCCGGGACGGCAGACCGCGGACCCCGGTTCCTTGGGAGGGAAGTCTCTTGGCCGGAGGTCTCCCAGGTGGAGTTTTTGCGTGGCGATACGGCCCGCTGCGGGACTAACGTTTGCGCAACCGGCCCCGGATCGGTGTCCGGCAAACCCAGTTCGGAGGCACCATGAGCGTGCAAGCGCGGATCGACAGCCTGAAGACCAGGCATGCCACCCTGGACACGCGCATCACCGAGGAGGACCACCGGCCGCAGCCCGATCAGGACGCGTTGAACCGCCTCAAACTGGAGAAACTGCGTGTCAAGGAAGAGGTCGAGCGCCTCAGCCGGGGCGCCTGAACCGGAGTATCCGTCCGGCGCCGCTCCATCAGACGACAGGCGGAGCATGATCGATCGGATCATGCTCCGGGCCCCGGACCGGCAGCGGCTGACGCAGTCGCGAGGCCGAAACTGGCTGTCAGGCGGCTTCCTCGTCCTCGGCGATAGGCAGCGGCTGCGGCACGTGCTGGCCTTCGCGGACCAGGCGCTCGTTGGCGGCGCCAACCATCATGTTGAGGTCAGTCTGGCTGCACAGCCCCAGGATCACCGGGTCGCGCGGCTTGATGTTGGCGCTGTTCCAATGCTGCTTGTCACGCACCTTGGCGATGGTGTCCTTGGTGGTGCCGAGCAACTTGATGATCTGCATCTCGGACAGCTGCGGGAAGTTGCGCAGCAGGAAGACGATGGCGTCGGGGCGGTCGTTGCGCTTGGCAACCGGCGTATAGCGGGCCCCCCGCGACCGCCGGGTGACCGGGTTGGTGACGGTCAGGATGCTCAGGCGAAGCGACGGGTCGGCCTCGCAGCGCGTGATCTCGGCCTGGGTGACCTGGTGGTTGGCGACCGGGTCATAGCCGACGATCCCGGCGGCGACCTCGCCGTCGGCGATCGCCTGCACCTCGAGCGGGTGCATGCCGCAGAACTCGGCGATCTGGGTGAAGGTCAGGGCGGTCTTTTCGATCAGCCATACCGCGGTGGCTTTCGGCATCAGGGGAAGCGTCATGGCACTGGTCCTATCGGATCGCGAGAAGGCCGCAGCACGCGGCAGCGTCTCTGACCGTGGTCCAGGATGCCGGCCGGCGCGCGGCGAGTGGACGGGATATGGGGCCGGCCCGCTCGGCCGGTCAAGTCATCTCCGGGCCGACGCGCAGCAAAAAGGGGCCGGTTGCCCGGCCCCTTCCTGATCCTGCCGTGAGCGAACGGCTCACGCCGCCTGCACGTCGCCTTCCGGCTTGCGATCGTTGGCCGGAGCCTCGCTGCTGCCCTCGAGCTGCGGGCCCGCGAAGGGTGCCGCGGTGCCGATCGTGATGCGACGCGGCTTCAGTGCTTCGGGCACCACGCGCTTGAGGCCGACATGCAACATGCCGTGCCGAAGGTCCGCCGCCTCGACGACGATATGGTCGGCCAGAGCGAAGCGACGCTCGAAGGCGCGGGCCGCGATGCCACGGTGCAGCACCTCGCGCTTCGGCTCGTCCTTGACGCGGCCGGAGACCAGCAGGGTGTTGTCCTGCGCGGTCACCTCGATGTCGTCGGGACCAAAGCCCGCGACCGCCATCGTCAGCACGTAGCTCTCGTCGCCGGTCTTCTCGATATTGTAGGGGGGATAGGACGGCTGTGTTGCCGCCTGGGCTGCCGTGTCCACCAGCCGGGCGAGACGATCGAACCCGATGGTGCTGCGAAACAGCGGCGCGAAATCGTAAGTCATGAACAACCTCCTGAGGAGCAGAGTTCCGGTGCGAGACCGCCATCATGGCCGGTCCCTGTAGTCACGTCTGGGTAGTCACGTTTGGGTAGTCACTTGGTCAGTCAAATCTGGTCACACGCCGGAGCCCCGATCGGGCACTCTGGCAGACCTTGAAATGGCAACCGCCGCCCCTTGCATCAAGGAGCGGCGGCTGAAAAATCCCTGCCGTTGAACCGATCACCCGGCCGGCCCGGATCAGGACTTGCGCATGCCGATCCCGGCGAACTTCTTGTTGAACTTGGCCACCTGGCCGCCGGTATCGAGCATGCGCTGCACGCCGGTCCAGGCAGGGTGCGATTTCGGATCGACATCGAGGCGCAGCGTGTCGCCGGCGCGGCCGTAGCAGGACTGCGTGGTGAACTGCGTCCCGTCGGTCATGACGATGTTGATCGCGTGATACTCGGGATGGATGCCGGATTTCATGGCCTGCCGCTTTCTCTGGAACGCCGCCGATACCGACCGGGGCGCGTATGCGGCGCGTATAGACGGTTGTGCCGGCAACCTCAACCGGAGCCCGCCAGGACGATCGTGATCTAGAGCAGCATCGGATCAATTGGAATCGCTTCGCGATGCCAAGTGTCGGATAAAGCTGCTCTACCAAACGACAAGCAGAGCATGATCGATCGGATCATGCTCTAGCGCGGCGCCTTCAGGGCATTATCGGTGAAATGCCGGACCGTCTCGTCGGCGATGTGCTTCTGCGCCGGGCTGAAGCTGTCATACAGGCTGCCGAAGGGTGCCAGCAGGTCGGCTGCATTACTGGCGTGGGTCTGTTGCACCAGCGCATAGGCCCGCAGGTCCTCGACCGCGTTCGCGCCGGCATTCTGCTGCTCGCGGCGTGCGTAGGCGGCGTCGAGCTGCACCGCCCCATGGCGCATCGCGCCGGTCAGCCGGCCCCAGAGCGGCTCCTGGGCCGTCGTGATATGCCAGGTCCGGTGCAGCGTCGTGATATGCGCCTCGAGCGCTTCCGCCTGCTGGCGGCCGAGCCGGCTGCGCATGCCGGACTGGCTCAGCGATGCCGCCGGGCGCCCCAGGCTGGCCTCAGCCGGCGACTGGGACGGCGCCAGTGCCGGCGCCTCCGTCTGCGCGGCGGCGGCGGATGCGAGCAGCGTGACCGGGGGTGCCAGCAGAGCCGGTCCGGCTGCCAGGAAAGCCAGCAGGGCCACGCCCGGGCATGCGGAGCGGCGTGACCAAAAAAGTCTGCGCATCATGAGCCTCAAAGCCTGTATCGGGGGGAATTGATGATCACCGGGGTGCTGCGCCGCATGTGTCGTGTCGGACACGACGCGACTTCATGGCGCGAACCGGCCGGTCCGTGAAGGAGGCACCCTGAGAATCCTCTCCATCCAGTCCTGGGTCGCCTTCGGCCATGTCGGCAATGCGGCGGCGATCTTCCCGCTGCAGCGCCTCGGCGCGGAGGTCATGGCGATGCACACGGTGCAGTTCTCCAACCATACCGGCTACGGCGACTGGACCGGCCAGGTCTTCACCGGCGCCGACCTGCGCGCCCTCGGGCAGGGGCTTGCCGCCCGCGGCGCGCTCGGCACGCTCGATGCGGTGCTGTCGGGCTATCTCGGCGACGCGGGGATCGGGCGAGCCATCCTGGAGATCGTCACCAGCGCGCGCGCCGCCGGTCGGCCGCTGCTCTATTGCTGCGACCCGGTCATGGGGGATGCGGGACGCGGCCTGTTCGTGCGGCCGGACATTCCGCGGCTGCTCGCGCAGGAGGTGGTGCCCGCCTGCGACATCCTGACGCCGAACCAGTTCGAGCTCGCGCAGCTGACCGGAATGGCCTGCGCGAGCCGCGTGGCACTCCTTCGGGCCGTGCGCCATCTGCAGCAGCGCATGCGTCCCCTCGGGCCGCGCATCGTGCTCGTCACCAGCGTCCGCCACCAGCAGACACCCGGCGATGCCGTCGAACTGCTGGCGGCCTCGCCCGCGGCCGCCTTCCTGCTGCGGATGCCGCGGCACCCGATCGCGGCCAACGGGGCCGGCGACCTCATCGCGGCCCTGTTCCTGTTTCACGTCCTCGCAGGATCCCGGCCAGGGCGACCCCAGTCTGGTCAGCCCCAGTCTGGTCAAACCGAACCGGGCCCGGACCTGCGCGATGCGCTGGAAAGTGCCGGCAGCGCCACCTGGGCAGTCCTGGAGCGGACGGTTGCCGACGACGCCCGCGAACTCAGCCTGGTGGCAGCCCAGGACCAAATCGTCCGGCCGACGCGTCGCTTCCAGGCGCTGCGGCTCGACCGGGACGGTCATATCGTCGGGTGATCCGGACCAGCGTGGCGGGAGCAAGGAATTATTAAAGATTTCGGCTTCAAGTGCGGCTGCGCTCCGCACAACCCTGCTCATGGACACATCATGACCACCGACCCGTCATCCGGCAGCACTGGCATCATCCTGGCGGGTCTCCGCCCGGTCAACATATCGGTCGGATTGCCGCAGGTCTTCGACACGGTGTTCGTGATCGACGTGGCCGAGCCCGGATCGTCCCCGGCGACGGCGACCCTGACCACGACGGCGAACGCCCTGATCATTCCGGCCGGCACCGTCGGCAGCATCAGCCAGGCGGGATACACGACCACGATCCACGGCACAGCGGCCGAGATCACCGCCGATATCGACAGGATCGCCTACAGCAGCAACTTTGCCGTCAGCGACAGCGTGACCCTCACCTTCACCGATGCCGCGGACCACAGCGCGTCCGCCGGCTTCGCCGTCGACGTGACCGCCACCAACACAGCCCCCGGCACGGCGACGGTGGCACCCTACGTGCGGGCCACCGCGGTCGGCCAGGTCGCCACCCTGACCGGCAGCAACCAGATCTACACGGCAAGTGCCGGGACCGACACCGTCACCGCCATGCAGTCCGGCAGCACCATCAATGGCGGCGGCGCTGGCAGCGTCCTGACCTTGTTTGCCGATGGCACGAGCTTCGGCTTCACCAACCATGGCGGCCATGCCCTGGTGGTCCAGAACGCGGGCAGCGGCACCATCGGCGGCGGAGCCGCCGGCAGCAGCCTGGTGGCCTTCCTCGATGGCGGACCCGTGCTCTACAAGGGCGATGCCGGCCAGGACATGCTGATCGGCGGCGCCGGCGCCAGCACGGTCGATGGCGGGCAGGCCGGGGCCCTCACCGTGTTCGGCGGCAGCGGGACAATGGTCCTGAACGGCGGCCACGATGCGGAAACCGTCGTCGGCGGCAGTGGCGCCGAGACCATCCAGGCGGCGGCGTCGGGGGGCGCCTATTTCGGCGGCAGCGGCGGCAGCCAGATGACGGCCACGGGCGCCGGCACCTTCCTCATCGGCGCGGTCGGTGGCGACGTGCTGACCAGCTCGGCACTCGGCGGCGACGGGCTGGTCGCGGGGGCCGGCAACGAGACCCTGAACGGCGGCGGCTCGCAGTACCAGAACCTGCTGTTCGCGGGCGCGGGCCGCGACCAGATCATGCTCGGCAGGGGCGCCGATACCCTCGTGGGCGGGTCCGGGACGGCAATGGTCGCGATGGGTGCCGGATCGGCGGCGATCTATGTCGGCAGCGGCCAGGAGACCTTTGCCTTCACCAACGGCGTCTCCGCCCAGGCGTATGACCTGATCAGCGGCTTCAAGGTCGGCACCGACCATCTGCAGCTCTCGGCCGGGCTCGGGGTCGTGGGCTACGCCTCCTCGGGTTCGACGACCGCGATCGCGCTGAATGACGGCACCCATGTGACCCTCCTGGGTGTCGCCGGTGCCACCGAGGCAACCTTGTTCACCTGACCCGATGCCCCCTGGTCTTGCGCAGGCCGGGTCTTGCGCAGGCCTGGCCTTCCGCAGGCCTGGTCTTGCGCAGGCTTGTGTCGCCGGCGGCTTTGGCCTCCTGATATCGTTCCGGACAAGGGGGCTGGCGACGTCGCCGCCGGGGTCCGGGCGCTGCTGGAGAAAGAAGCATGGCCTTGAGCGACCGTCATCTGCGGGCACCCGGCTGGGTGAGCGAGTTCCGCGGCTTCATCATGAAGGGCAACGTCGTCGACCTCGCCGTCGGCATCATCATCGGCGCTGCCTTCACCGGCATCGTGCAGAGCCTGGTGAAGGACATCTTCACGCCGATCATCGGCCTGCTCGTTGGCGGCATCGATTTCACTAACATCTTCTTCACCCTCAAGGGGCAGCATCTGCGGACCCTGGATGAGGCGCACAAGGCTGGCGCCGTTACCCTCAATGTCGGCCTGTTCCTCAATGCGGTGTTCCAGTTCCTGCTCGTCGGCCTGGTGATCTTCTGGGTGGTGAAGCTGCTGACCCGGCTGCATGTCCGCGAGGATGCCAAGCCGGCCGGCCCGACCGCCTCCGAGGCGCTGCTGGCTGAGATCCGCGACCTCCTGGCGAAGGGTGCCGCAGAACCGGTGCGAGTTCCATCGCCGCTGCCCTGAGACCCGGCTCCGATCGGCGAGGGGACATGACGCGTCGCGCAGCCATGCGGCATGCGCTGGCGCTGGCGAGCCTGTGCGGGACCATCGCGCTGGCCGGCTGCCGGTCCTCGGGAGTCATTGCCGGACCGGACACTCTGGGTGACGCGACCCGCGAGGTGGTGATGACCTACCTGATCGCGCACGGCATGGCGGAAAGCTACGTGATGTCGGGACGCGCCGATCCGGCGTCCCTGCTGGACCTGGTGCGCTACGATCATGCCGCCCTGGTGGCGCTGCGCGGCCACGAGCTTGGCCCGAACTGGACAACGCTGTCACAGGCACGCAGCGCCGTGCGCTCGCTGATGGACTACACCACGCGGATGGATGCGGACGGCGATCCGGCGCGTCAGCACCATAGCTGATCCGGCGCCCCGGACCCTACCGCTTCTGCACCGCATGCAGATCGCGCCGCAGCCGTTTCTCGCCGAGCAGCAGCAGGATCGGGGCGGCGATGAAGATCGAGGACGACGTGCCGACCACGATGCCGAACAGCATCACCCAGGCAAACCCGGACAGCGTGGCGCCGCCGAACAGGGCCAGCGGCAGGGCGGCCAGGAACACCGTGGACGAGGTGCCAAGGGTGCGGTTCAGGGTCTCGTTGATGGACAGGTCCACCAGTTCGCGCAGCGGCATCGTGCGATACTTGCGCAGGTTTTCGCGCACCCGGTCATAGACCACCACCTTGTCGTTGGTGGAGTAGCCCAGGATGGTGAGGATGGCGGCCACCATCACCAGGTCGAACTGGAACCGGCTAATCGCCAGGAAGCCGATGGTCTTGGTGAGGTCGAGCACCAGGGTGATCACCGCGCTGACGGCGAACTCCCATTCGAAGCGCACCCAGATATAGACCAGGATCATCAGCAGGCTGAGACCCAGCGCCAGCAGGCCGTTGCGGAACAGCTCGGACGACACCGAGGCGCCGACCGCATCCGCGCGCAGCACCTGCGCACCGGGTTGTGCCGCGATGATCCCGGCCCGGGTACGATCGACCAGCGACTGGGTGGCGGCCTCGCCCGCCGCATCCTTGCCCGACGGCGCGTCGAGCCGGATCAGTACGTCGTTGTCGGCGCCGAAGCGCTGCAGCCCGGCCGCCGGCACGTGGCGTGCCTGCAGGGCGGCGCGAATCGCATCGAAGTTGGCGGATCCCGGCGTGCGCGCCTCGACCACGATGCCGCCCTTGAAGTCGATGCCCAGCGAGAGGCCCGGATAGAAGAACAGCCCGATCGAGGCCAGCGACAGGAAGGCCGAGGTTGCCAGCCCGATGAAGCGCCCGCGCATGAAGTTGATGCGCGTGCCGTCGGGCACGAAACGGAGCAGCGGACGTCCGAGGAAGTGCGCGTTCATGGCAGGGTCAGACCGGTAGAAGGGCAGGGCGGGTGACGGCATACCAACGCACCATCAGCATGCGCGAGAGCAGCAGCGTGGTGAACAGGGTGGTGACGATGCCGATGGTGATGGTGAGCGCGAAGCCGCGCACCGGCCCGGTGCCGAACACGAACAGCATGACATGCGCGAGGAGGGCGGTCGCGTTGCTGTCGACGATGGTCGAGGTGGCGCGCTGAAAGCCGGTCTGCAGGGCGTTCAGCGGGGTGCGGCCGCGCTTCACCTCCTCGCGGATGCGCTCGTTGATCAGGATGTTGGCATCGACCGCCATGCCCAGGGTGAGCAGCATGCCGGCCATGCCGGGCAGCGTCAGCGTCGCCTGGAACAGCGACAGGATCGCCAGCATCAGGACCAGGTTGGCGATCAGGCACATGTTCGCGTACCAGCCGAACAGGCCATAGAACAGCCCCATGAAGGCGATCACCAGCACGAAGCCGACCGCGAGGCTGATCGCGCCGGCGCGGATCGAATCCGCCCCCAGCGACGGCCCCACCGAGCGCTCCTCGATCACCGCGAGTGGCGCCGGCAGCGCGCCCGCGCGCAGCAGCAGGGCAAGGTCGGTGGCCTGCTGGGCGGTGAAGCTGCCGGTGATCTGACCCTGGCCGCCGGCGATCACGCTCTGGATCACCGGGGCGCTGATCACCTTGTTGTCGAGCACGATGGCGAGCTGGTGGCCGACATTGGCGCGCGTCGCGTCGCCGAAGCGCCGCGCACCCACCGAGTTGAAGGTGAAGTTGATCGACCAGCCGCCGGTCTGGGTGTCCTGGCCGGGGGAGGCGTTGGTGAGGTCGGCGCCATCGACCTCGGCATGCCGGATGACCGCGACGCGCTGCGCCGCATTGTCCGCCATCGGCAGCATCTCGACGCCGGGCGGCGGCAGGCCGTTCGGGTTGGCGGTCGGATCGACCAGGTGGAAGGTCATCTTGGCGGTGGTGCCGAGCAGCTGCTTTACCCGCTGCGGATCGGTGACGCCGGGAAGCTGGATGACGATGCGATCGCTGCCCTGGCGGGTGATCTCCGGGTCGACCGCCCCGGTGGCATCGATGCGGCGGCGCACGATCTCGATCGACTGGGTCACCGCATCCTGGGCGCGCTCTCGCATCGCCGCCTCCGACAAGGCGACGGCGATGCTGCCGTCGGGCCGGGCGGCGACGGTGAATTCGCCCGGCGAGGCCTGCGGCAGCTTGCCCAGGCTGGCCAGGTCGCGGTCACGCTCGGACGGCACGCGCGGCGTGAAGGTGACGCTGCGGCTGCCCGCGTCGGTGGCGAGGTTGCGGTAGCCGAGCCCGGCGCCGAGCAGCTGCTGGCGCACCCCGTCGGTCAGCGCCTCCAGCCGTTCGCGGGTGATCGTCGGCATGTCCACCTGCATCAGCAGGTAGGAGCCGCCGCGCAGATCGAGGCCGAGATGGATCTGCCGCCAGGGCAGGTTCTTCGACGGGGCGGCGAGCAGGTTGGGCAGGCAGAGCAGCAGGCCGAGCAGGCAGACGCCCAGGACCGAGGCCGTCTTCATGCGGCTGTAGTACATCATGCTGAAGGAGGTGCTCCGTACGAGCTGCTGAAGAGGGTTGCCGCGCAACCGGGACCGGCTGCCGAGGAAGGTGCTCTGCAGCCGGCCGGGAACATGCCGACGTGCTTCTCGCGATGCAACTTCTCCTGCTACCCAGGCGGGGCGCAGGAGAGGGGCCGTCGATGGCGTTGCTGGGGTTCGGGTCGCGGCCGCGGGACGATGCCGGCGAGCGCCGCCTGCGGATCGGCGTGGTCGGGGCCGGGCATTTCGGCCGGTTCCACGCCCTGAAGGTCGCCGCCTCCGGCCGCGCGCTGCTCGCGGGCGTGCATGATCCCGATCCGGAGCGCGCCGCGCTGGTCGCCCGCGACGCGGGCGGGGTGCCGGTGCTCGGGTTCACAGAACTGCTCGGAGCCTGCGACGCGTTGGTGGTCGCGGCTCCCGCCGAGGCGCATTTCGACCTGGCGATGGCGGTGCTGCGGGCCGGTCGGCACGTGCTGATCGAGAAGCCGATCGCCTCCACCCTGGAGCAGGCGCAGGTGCTCGCCGAGACGGCGGCAGCGACCAGGCTGGTGCTGCAGGTCGGCCACCTGCTGCGCTATTCCGCCGAGCATGCGGCGATCACCGAGCGGATCACCCGGCCGCTCTATATCGAGGCGACGCGGATCGCGCCGTACAAGCCGCGCGGCACCGACGTCTCGGTGATCCTGGACCTGATGATCCACGATCTCGACCTGGTGCTGGCGATCGTGGACAGCCCGATCGAAAGCGTGGACGCGCTCGGCTGCGCGGTCAGCAGCGCGCACGAGGACATCGCCAATGCGCGCGTGCGCTTTGCCAATGGCTGTGTCGCCACCATCACCGCGAGCCGGATCTCGCTCAAGACCGAGCGCCGGATGCGGCTGTTCTCCGAGGAAGGCTACCTGTCGGCGGACTTCGCCGCCCGCGAGCTCACCATGATCGGACGCGAACGCGGCATGCCACTCCCCGGCACCGGCGGCTTCCGGCGCGAGGCGGTGAGCTGGCGCGAGCACGACACGCTGGCGGCCGAGCACGCGGCCTTTGTCGCCGCCTGCCTCGATGGCGCACCGGTGCTGGTCGACGCGCAGGCCGGCATCCGGGCGCTCGCGGCGGCGATCGCGGTGACCGACGGCATCGCCGCCTCACGGCGACGCATGGAGTTGTCCGGCTTGCTGACGGCGACAGCGTTCTGAGGCGTTCAGAACCCGACGAGCAGGAGGTCCAGTGACCGCGTGACGCTGTCATGCTCCGCGTCGAGCGAGCCGATCGACCGCTTCAGCTCGCTGCCCGGAATGGCGGCCAGCGCCTGCGTCACCAGCACGTAGCGGCCGCCCTCGATCTCGAACACCGGGTTCAGTTCGCTGATCGGTGACGATGAAGTGGCCTCCGGCAGCAGCGGCACGACGACCCGCGTGCTGAGATGCGTGAGCAGGTCGGCCTGGACGTTCACCACGTAGCCTGCGCCGCCGCCCGGCATCGGGTGGATGTCGAGACGCGCCATCAGAATTGGCGGTAGGCGGCCAGTGGCAGGCCCCGGACGGCGACGTGCTCGTTCCAGGCCCGGATCGCATCGCGGTTGTGTTCCAGCCAGCGTTGCCGGCGCATTTCGGTCACGGCCTCGGCGAGGCCGCGCTCGCAGGCCTGCGACAGATTGATCCCGAGTTGCCGGGCATCGTGCAGCAAGGCGTCCGGCAGGGTGACGTTCGTAGCCCGCCTGGTGGCGGTGAGGCTGGCGGAGCGGGGCATAGGATCCTCCCGGAAAGCGGATATCGTATGCGCATCTATTATGCGCACGCAAGCTGCGATCCCGGCCGAGCTTCACCCCGTGCTCGTGAGGTCCGCCCGCTTCAGCACGTCGATGAAGGCGCGCAGGCCGGCCGGCACGTGCCGGTGGCCGGGATAGTACAGGAACAGGCCCGGGATCGGCGGGCACCAGTCGTCGAGCACGCCGACCAGCGTGCCGCGGTCGAGGTGGGGGCGTGCCGTGGCTTCGGACAGGTAGGCGATCCCGAGGCCGCGCGCGGCACAGTCCGCCATCAGTTCCGGGTGGTCGAGGGTGAGCGGTCCCGGCACGTCGATGGCGATTTCCTGGCCATGCCGCTCGAACTCCCAGCGATACAGCCGGCCGCTCGGCAGGCGCAGGCGGATGCAGCGATGCTGCATGAGGTCGTCCGGCGTCAGCGGCGGCGCGCGGCCGGCGAGATAGGCGGGCGACGCCACGGCGCAAAAGCGGGTCTCGCCGCCGAGCCGGACCGCAATCATGTCCTGCGGCAACGCCTCGCCGAGCCTTATCCCGGCGTCGAAACCTTCCGCCACGATATCGACCAGCCGTCCGTCGGTGACCAGGTCGAGCGACATGCCGGGATGCCGGGCCAGGAAATCCGGCACCACCGCGCGCAGCAGCAGCCGGGCGGCGGTCTCGCTGGCATTGATGCGCAGCGTGCCGATCGGGCCGGCGCGGAAGTCGTCCACCGCCGCCAGGGCCAGGTCCAGGTCGCGCAGCACCGGCCGCAGATGTGCCAGCAGTCGCCGGCCGGCCTCGGTCGGCGACACGCTGCGCGTCGTCCGGTGCAGCAGTCGGACGCCGAGGCGCTGTTCGAGGCTGCGCATGGCGTGGCTCAGCGTGGAGGCGGAGAGGCCGAGTTCGTCCGCAGCCCCGCGGAAACTGCACTGGGTGGCGATCGCCGTGAACGCGACGAGCTCGTCAAGCGCGGGCCGCTCATTCATGGCCAAACTGCAGCAACCCATACCAATTTGCGCGACTAATAGCATGAACGGTCCAGGCTTACCTCTGTCGCAGAGGCAGCTTTGGAGTATTTGCACATGACCAGGACCTGGTTCATCACCGGCGGCTCATCCGGCATCGGACGCGCCCTGACCGAACAACTGCTGGATCGCGGCGACCGCGTGGCCGCGACCTTGCGCCGGACCGGCGCGCTGGACGACCTCAAGACGAAGTACGGCGATCTGCTGCGGGTGGCGCCGCTCGACGTCACCGACAACGCCGCGATCGTGCGCGTCATGGCGTGGGCCGTGGCAGAACTGGGCCGCATCGATGTCGTGGTCAGCAATGCCGGCTACGGGCTGTTCGGCGCCGCCGAGGAAGCCAGCGACGCGCAGATACGCCAGCAGATCGACACCAACCTGGTCGGCTCGATCCAGCTGATCCGCGCCGCCTTGCCGCATCTGCGCGCCCAGGGTGGCGGCCGCATCCTGCAGGTGTCCTCGGAGGGCGGCCAGATCGCCTATCCGGCGTTCGGCCTGTACCACGCGACCAAATGGGGCATCGAGGGCTTCGTCGAGGCGGTGGCGCAGGAAGTGGCGCCGTTCGGGATCGGCTTTACCATCGTCGAGCCGGGCCCGACGCAGACCGGGTTTCGCGCCGGCATGGTCAGCGCGCCGCCGATGGCGGTGTACGAGGACACCCCGGCCGGGGAGATCCGGCGCGCGGTCGGCTCGGGCGCGTTCGCTCTGCCTGGCGATGCCGTGCGGGTGGCGCAGGCGATGATCGACAGCGTGGACGCCGATCTCGCGCCGAGGCGGCTGGTGATGGGGCGCGGCTCCTACGAGCGCATCCGGGCTGCCCTCGCCCTGCGGCTCTCGGAGCTGGACGCCCAGCGGGAGATCGCGTTCTCGACCGACCGGGCCCCGTGACGTCTCAAGCTGATCGGGCGCGCTCGCGCAGCAGGTATTTCCGCATCTTGCCGGTGCTGGTCTTCGGCAACGGGCCGAACACCACCCGGCGCGGCGCCTTGAAATGGGCGAGGCTGGCGCGGCAGAACGCGATCAGCTCGGCCTCGCTCGCCGCCACGCCCGGCCGCGCGGTCACGAACGCGCACGGCACCTCGCCCCACTTCTCGTCCGGCATCGCCACCACGGCGGCTTCCAGCACCGCCGGATGCCGGTAGAGCACGGACTCCACCTCGATCGTCGAGATGTTCTCGCCGCCGCTGATGATGATGTCCTTGGAGCGGTCGCGGACCTCGACATAGCCGTCCGGATGGCACACCCCGAGATCGCCGGTATGGAACCAGCCGCCGGCGAAGGCGTCCCGCGTCGCCGCATCGTTCTTGAGATAGCCCTTCATCAGCGCGTTGCCGCGCAGCATCAGCTCGCCCATGCTGACCCCGTCGGCCGGCACCGGTTCGAGGGTGAGCGGGTCGGCGACCACCAGCGCCTCCTGGGTGACGTAGGTCACGCCCTGGCGCGCCTTCAGCACCGCCTGCGCGCCGGCATCGAGCGCGTCCCAGTTCGTGTTCCACTCGCAGGTGGTGCAGGGGCCGTAGCTCTCGGTCAGGCCATAGGTGTGGGTGACGGCAAAGCCGAGCCGCTCCATGCCCTCGATCACGGCCGCGGGCGGCGCGGCGCCGGCGGTCGCCACCTGCACCGCCGGCTCGCGGCGCGCAACACCGGGCGCGTTCAGGATCATGCCCATGACCACCGGGGCGCCGCAGAGATGCGTGACCCGCTCGGCGTCGAGGGCCGCGAGGATGGCGCCGGCCTCGACGCGGCGCAGGCAGACATGCGTGCCGGCGAGCGCGGTCACCGTCCAGGGGAAGCACCAGCCGTTGCAGTGGAACATCGGCAGCGTCCACAGATAGACCGCGTGGCGCGGCATGTCCCAGCTCAGCGCGTTGCCGATCGCGTTCAGGTAGGCGCCGCGATGATGATAGACGACCCCCTTCGGCCGGCCGGTGGTGCCCGACGTGTAGTTCAGCGAGATCGCGTCCCATTCGTCCGGCGGCAGGCTGCCCCTGAAGCCAGGATCGCCGCCGGCCAGGAAGCTCTCATACTCGATCTCGCCGAGCAGGTCGCCGCCGGCGGCAGCGGGGTCGTCGATGTCGATCACCAGCGGGCGAAGGTCCGGGGGCAGCAGGGCAAGTGCTGCCGCGATGGTCGCGGAGAATTCCCGATCGGTGATCAGCACCCGCGCCTCGCCGTGCTGCAGGATGTAGGCGATGGTGTCCGGCTCAAGCCTGATATTGATGGCGTTGAGCACCGCGCCCAGCATCGGCGCGGCGAAATGCGCCTCGAACAAAGGCGGCGTGTTCGGCGCCATGACGGCCACCACGTCGCCGCGTCCGATGCCTCGTTGCGACAGCGCGGCGGCGAAGCGGCGGCATCGTGCGGCGGTCTCGCTCCAGCTTGCGCGGTGATCACCATGCACCACGGCCAGGCGGTCGGGATGCACCGCTGCCGCCCGATCGAGAAAGCTCAGTGGCGAGAGCGGCACATGGTTGGCCGGGTTCTTGTCGAACTCTTCAAACTGCATGGCGTCCTCGAAGCGCCGCTGGCGGGCGTTGCGGCGATGATGAGCCTGCGGTGGCCGAACGGAAAGCCTGATCGCCGCACCAGGAATCCGGCGAGACTGTCCGGAACGATGGAGCATCGTGCCATGAGCGACATTCAGCCCAAACACCCGACGCTTGATCTTCCTGCACTGCGGACGCGCCGACCAGGATTTCGCCACTCGCGTTTGTGGCTGCGCGCATGGGTGGTGTCGTCGATATCGACGATCTCGTCCGCGCTTTTCCCCGACGCAGTGGGAGCCCGCCAAAGTTGATCCATTGCGGCTATGGTGGCAGGTGCGGAGCGCGACCTGCCGGTCCTCGCTCCGCGCCGATGCGGCCTCTTATTGCGCCGGCCAGACCGAGCGCACGGGCAGGACACTCATAGATTGCACCAGAGCGGTGCCACCGGTCGCAAACAGGCTCACACCGTTGCTGGTCGAGGCCGGAAACACCTGGGCCGTCAGCTGCGCCTGGCCGTTCTGGCCGAACACCTCGACCGAGGACCAGTCCACCAGGATCCGCAACGCGACCTGGCCGTTCGCATCCGGCGCCAGAGGCACCGTATAGCGTCCGGGGAAGTCCGAGCTGAAACTGGTCTGGCCGGAATTGGTCCGGTCGATATACAGCACGCGCGCCTTGGTATCGTAGCCGATGACGGTCTGCTCGCCGTTGGTTCCGGTATGGACCTTCAGGCCGAAGCTGGCGGCGTTGCCGACCTGGAACTGCACCGAGATGTCCGCAGTCTTGGCCTCATTGGTGGAAAACGGCAGCACCCTGATGCTGGAAAGCGGGTAGCCCTTTAGCGTATAGATCGAGGCGCCCTCGATCAAGGACAGCGTGCCGACCGGCTGCTGCGTGAGGCTGATCTTGCCGTTGACCGTCTGCAGCGCCAAGGCGCGCGGGATGCTATCTGCGCCGCGCCAGGGCGAAACCGGGATGGCGCCCGCATAGTTCCAGTTGTTCATCCAGGCAACTGCGATCTGCGTATTCTCGGGCAGTCCGTTCCAGGTGCTGGCGGCGTAGAAGTCGGGTCCGAAATCGACCCAGTTCGCCTCCTGCTTGGGGGTATCGGAGAACACCACGTCGTCGAAATCGAGATGGCCAAATCCGGCCTGGTTATGGTCGACGATCTGGATCTGGGCGGTCCTTCCGAGGTAACCGCTGACATCCCAGTTTCGCCACTCCAGGGTTTCGGTATTTGAACCCGTCGCGGTCGCGACGACTTTGTTATTGACCAGAAGATTGACGCCGACCTCGGTATCCGAAGCGGTGCCATAGGTGGCTGCGTTGTACGGCCAGTATCCACCGCCGATCAGGAAGTCGATATAGGGCTTGGAGATGGTGAAAACGGGGGAGGTTATGGTGCCTTCCGAGGCATCCCCGTCGATGAACGTGTTCACCAGGCGCTTGCCCTGGTATCCACTCACCGTCGTCTGGCCCGTCAGAGTTCCCATGGCCGGCCCGGTACCCACGAAATCACCGGTGGCGGTCCAGCCGATCGCGCTGTAGCTCGATTTCTCGAAATCCTGGAAAACCGTGCTTCCGGCTGGTGGCAGGTGATCGTAGATCTGGTTGGCGTCGGCCGTGAAGGTCGTGCCATCAAAATTGCCTAAGAAATATTGCGTTCCGGAGCCCGCCGTGATCGATCCGGGATTGGACCCGATCATCATCACCCACTTGGTGTTGTTCGCATTCCCATCGACCGGCAACCGGAACAGGTCAGGGCATTCCCAGGCGCCGTTGGTTGCATTGTACGGACCGAACGAACTCATGTAGGTCCAGTTCTTGAGGTCCTTCGACGAGTACAGCAGCAGCTTGTGCTCGGATGCGAGCGACGTCACCACCACCCACTTGCTTTGCCGCGCATACCAGAACAGTTTCGGATCTCGGAAGTTCGTGTACTGGTCTGCATAGGCAGTGGGCGGTGCAGCGATCACCGGGTCGCCAGCATACTGGGTCCAGGTGGTGCCTTCGTCCAGGCTGTAGGCGATCGACTGCGCCTGCGTTCCGGCACGGATCTGCGTCCCGTTCGCAAGGGTCTGGTCGATCGGATATTCACTTGTGTACATCGCGATCATCGCCGGATGACCGGGCGTGCCCAGGCCGCTGGTGTTGTTGGTATCGACCACCGCGCTGCCCGAGAAGAACTCCTGCGTGATGGCCCCGGCTGAATTCGTTTGAAACTGCAATGCCACCGGAAGCTGGGTCCAATGCAGCAGGTCGGTACTGACGGCATGTCCCCAGGAGAGGTTGCCGTCGGTGTTGCCGAGCGGATTGTTCTGATAGAAAAGATGGAACTTCCCATTATAATAGACCAGACCATTCGGATCGTTCATCCAGGTCTGTGCCGGCGTATAATGGAATTGTGGCCGGAATGGTTCCGTATAGGCCTGTGCCACGGCGTGCGATGCGGCCATTGTCAGTGTCGCCGTCATGGACGTGGCAAGCAGCAGACGCACCCTATCTGCTCCGCGCATTGTCTTTCCTCCGAAAGCGACCGGCTTTTTGCCGACCTTCTGCTAAGCGTGGCGGTATCTTCACGACCCATACCAAGCTTACAAGACTGTAATTGACACCATCGCGTGATCTCCTGCACGAGGCGGTCTACAACCGAATTATGGCTCCGGAACCAGGTCGGAAATCGAAGGTCGGAAGAGGGCGCTGCTTGCGCCGCACGAAGCCCGTATCATCAGGGTGGCGCAAAGCGTGTGGTGGGCGGGCGAATGGACGATTTGTCGATCCGTTGCGCGAGCAGGGCGCGGACGATCTTGCCGACCTCCTGCCCCCCGGGCGCGAGGACGAAGTCGTGCCGGCTCGACATCGATACCGGCCTCGGCCAGTCACTCGCGATCTTTCCCGCCCGCTCAAGCTTGGTGCGGAATCCGTATGGCCACCGACGAGGGCGATCCGGACATGACCCTGTCCAGCAAGATGCAGCGTCGCGGCTTTCGCCGCCCTGGTGCCTTTGAAGGGCGATCGTGGACCGGACTGAATCGGCACGCGCTGACGAGTCGCATCGCCTCCGCCGACCTACGGCACCTGTGGCTCCAGGCAGCGCAGCGAGGAAAAAAGAGCCAGATCCCGACAGCGCCCCCCGAAGCCGACGCGCCCTGAAGTCCGCCGCGCCGTCATTGCACGATTGTTCGCGCCGCCAAAGCCACCGAAACGACATCCGTTTTGTCGAAAACGACCACGCTCTGCCAGAAGCAAAGTGTCAAACTAGTGCTAGTCCGCCGCCTGCAGCGTGCCGTCCTCGCCGCCCAGGATCAGGTGCTGGCGGAAGAACGCAGCCACCGCCGGGTTGTGCGCGATCGAGACGATGGTGGTGCCGGGCAGCCGGCGCTTGAGCATGGCCAGCATCCGACCTTCGCTCTCCGGGTCCAGGCTCGCCGTGGCCTCGTCGAGGAACAGCCAGTCCGGCTGCGCCAGTAGCGCACGGGCGAGGGCAAGGCGCTGCTGCTCGCCGCCGGACAGCCGCATCACCCAGTTCTCGTCGGTCGTGTCGAGTTCCGGGACCAGCTCCGCAAGGTCCGCATCCTCCAGCGCCCGCTGCACCGCGTCCGGCGCCACCGCATGCTCGGGGTTCGGGTAGCAGAGCGCGTGCCGCAGCGTGCCGAGCGGAATGTACGGGCGCTGCGGCAGGAACAGGCTGCTGCCGGGAGGGCCTTCGATATGACCCGTCGCGAACGGCCAGATGCCGGCCAGGGTCCGGAACAGGGTGGACTTGCCGGCGCCGGACGGCCCGCTGATCAGGGTATCGTGGCCGGGGGTGAAGGTCGCGCTCAGCGGCATGCCGAGGTGCTGCCCGTCAGGCAGCGCGAGCGAGACATCCTGCAGCCGGTAGCCGTCGCTGCCCGTCCGGATGCTGATCCCGGCCGCATCCGCATTGCGGGCCGCCTGCACCGCGCGGTCGAAGGTGGCCAGACGACCGACGGTGGCGCGCCACATCGCCAGCGTGGTGAAGCTGTCGGCAAACCAGGAGAACGCGCCTTGCACCTCGCCAAAGACCTGGGCCACCTGGAAGAAGGTCCCGAGAGTCATCCGGCCGGCGAAGAACAGCGGACCGACGAGGAGATACGGCAGCACGACAGCCACCTGGCTGTAGGAAATTGTCGTGGCGTTCAGCAGCAGCATGCGGCGCAGCAACTTGATGAAGTTTGTTCGTATGGCGGTGAAGAGCTTCTGGAGCACGCCGTATTCCTCGTGCTCGCCGGCTTGCAACGCGATGCCCTCGGTGTTCTCGCGCGCACGCACCAGGCCGAAACGAAAATCCGCCTCGTAGCGCTGCTGAAAGAAGCGCAGCGCGATCAGCCGTCGACCGACCGCGTAGGTCAGCAGGGTGCCCCCGAGGCTGAACAGCAGCGCCACCCAGATCAGGCCGCCGGGCAGATGCAGGCCGAACAGCGCGACATGGCGCGACAGCACCCAGAGCACGATCACGTAGCTGAACAGCGAGACGATATTGCTCAACAAGCCCAGGGCCAGGCTCAGGGTATCGGTGGCCGGCCGCACATTGGCGCCGGCGCCGCAGAAGGACGCGATATCGTCGGAGAGCCGCTGGTCGGGGTTGTCGGTGCCGACGCCTTCCGGATCGCCGGTGACGCTGATCCGATAATAGGCGCGGTCGGCCAGCCAGCGCTGCAGGAAGTCGCCGGTCATCCATTTGCGCCAGCGTATCTGTAGATATTCGGTGACGAACAGGGCGAGGCAGCCGATCAGGATCTGCAGCAGCGCCAAGGCGAGGAAGCCCGGCATGATCCATCCGCTCGGTAGCCTGAGCCAGGTGAACATCAGCGCCATGAAGGCGTGCTGATTGCCCTGCTGTAGCGAATTGTAGAACAGGTTCGACCAGAAAGTCGTCAACACGCCGAGCTCGGTCTGCACGACCGACATCAGGCCGACCCCGATCAACAAGGTCAGCGCCAGCCGGCGCTCGCTCGACCGGAAGAAGTACGGCTTGAGCAGTCGCCAGCTATCGCCCAGCACCGGTCCGAGGTTGCGCATCAGGGACTATCCGATCCGGGCGGCCAGGATGAAGTCGTTCTCATGCAGTCCTCCCGCCGCATGCGTGTGCAGCGACACCCGGACATAGCCCCAGCCGAACCCGATATCGGGATGATGATCGGCGGCCTCTGCCAATTCAGCGATGCGGTCCACCAGCGCGAACGCTTCCGCGAAATCGGGGAATTTCCACTCCCGTTCGACCCGGTCGGGCTCGTGCAGCAGTTGCCAGCCCGGCACCTGCGGCAGCAGGGCTGCGATCGCGTCCGGGTCGAGTTTCGGCGTGCCCTTTCGGCAGGCCACGCACGGGCGGTCGGCGAGGGATGTCGTCATCGGGCAGTCCTCTTCAGGATGCGAGCTGCTCGCGCAGCACTTCGAGTTCGAGCCAGCGTTCCTCCGCCGCGCGCAGCGCCGCTTCCTCGCGGTCTAGGGCATCGGTGGCCGCCGTGAACGCCTGGGGGTCGCGGTTGTACAGGCCGGGATCGGTCAGCAGATGGCGCAGGCGCACGATCTCGCTCTCAAGCGCCGCGATCTTGCCCGGCAACTGTTCGAGCGCGTGCTTGTCCTTGAAGGACAGTTTCCGCGCCGCCGTGCCAGCGGCGGATGCAGCCGGCTCGCGCACCAGCGCCGACCCCGCGCCGGTGCGGTCGAGTGCGCCGCCGGCGATGCGTCCACCTTGCGCCAGCATGTCGCTGTAGCCGCCGGCATATTCGATCCAGCGCGCACCACCTTCCGCGGCCACGATCGAGGTCGCGACCCGGTCGAGGAAGTCGCGGTCGTGGCTGACCAGCAGCACGGTGCCGGGATAGCCGTCCAGCATCTCCTGCAGCAGGTCGAGCGTCTCGAGATCGAGATCGTTGGTCGGCTCGTCGAGCACCAGCAGGTTGGACGGCTTGGCCAGCGCGCAGGCCAGCATCAGCCGGCCGCGCTCGCCGCCTGATAGCACGCCGACGCGGGTGCGCGCCTGCTCCGGGCGGAACAGGAACTGCTTCATGTAGCCGATCACGTGCTGCTTCTCGGCGCCGACCTGCACCATGTCGCCGCCTCCGCCGGTCAGCGTGTCCGACAGCGTGGCATCCGGGTCCAGGCTGCGGCGCTGCTGGTCGAGGGTGACCACCGAGAGCGCGGTGCCGATGGCGATGCGTCCGGCGTCCGGCGTCTCCAGCCCGGTCAGCAGGCGCAGCAGCGTGGTCTTGCCGGCGCCGTTGGCGCCGGCGATGCCGAGCCGGTCGCGGCGGATCACGCGCAGATCGAGGTCGCGCACGATGGCGCGCCCGTCGAACGACTTGCAGACCCCCTCGGCCATCGCCACCAGCTTGCCCGACAGGTCGGCTGACCTGGCCTCGAGCCGCAATCCGCCGGGCGCCCTGATCGCATCGCGACGTTCCGCTCGAAGAGCAGCAAGCTCGCCGACCCGGCGCACATTGCGCTTGCGCCGGGCGGTGACGCCGTAGCGCATCCAGTCCTCCTCGCGCGCGATCTGGCGGTCGAGCTTGTGGCCGTCGCGCTCCTCCTGCGCCAGCACCTCCTCGCGCCAGGCCTCGAATTGCGCAAACCCCTGGTCGAGCCGGCGGGTAACGCCGCGATCCAGCCACACCACGCTGCGCGACAACGTCTCCAGCATGCGCCGGTCATGGCTGATCAGCACGATCGCGGACCGTAGCGAGGCCAGCTCGCGCTCCAGCCAGGCGATGGTCGGCATGTCGAGATGGTTGGTCGGCTCGTCGAGCAGCAGCACATCCGGCTCGGGTGCGAGCGTGCGGGCGAGCGCGCAGCGCCGCAGCTCGCCGCCGGAGAGGTGGCGCGGATCCTCGGTCCCGGTGAGCCCGAGCTCGTCGAGCAGCGCGGTGGCGCGGTAGCCGGGATCGTCGGGCGGGAGGGCTTCGCGCGCATAGTCCAGCGTGGTGGCGTAGCCCGACAAGTCGGGTTCCTGCGGCAGCGTCGCGATGGTGCTGCCGGGCTGGAGAAACCTTGTGCCGCTGTCGGGCAGCAGGCTGCCGTCGGCGATCTTGAGCAGCGTCGACTTGCCCGAGCCGTTGCGGCCGACCAGGCAGATCCGCTCGCCCGGCGAGACCGCAAAGCCGGCGCCATCCAGCAGCGGTCTGCCGCCGAGGGTGAGGACGATGTCGGAGAGCAGCAGCAGGGGTGGCGCCATGCGCCTGTTCTGGCGCGGCGGCGGGCTCACTTCAATGGCGGCCGGAAGCCCCGCCTGGAAGATGAGCGAAGTTTCAGCCGGCGCTGCGTGAGGGCGGAGCGGGCGAGACCAGCCTGATATCGGCGGCCCGGCCGTCCGCATGCTGGCCGATCCGGCGTGGCGTATAGGCGGAGGCGTCGCGGTCCGGCCGCGGCGCGGTCTGGCCCTCCTCGCCGATGCGGCCGAGCACCGAGACGAACGAACGGCCCCACGCCAGCGCGGAGGTGTCCCTGATCGCCTCCCAGCAGGCATTCCAGCGATCCTGCCGCTCCGGCCGACTCATGCGCAGCGCGCTGTCCAGCGCGTCCGCGATCTCGTCCGGATCGACCGGGTTGACCAGGATCGCGGCACCGAGCTGGCGCGCCGCGCCGGCGAACTTGGACAGCACCAGCACGCCCGGGTTTTC
Source organism: Lichenicoccus sp. (assembly GCF_965277665.1). Taxonomy (GTDB): domain Bacteria; phylum Pseudomonadota; class Alphaproteobacteria; order Acetobacterales; family Acetobacteraceae; genus Lichenicoccus. The sequence continues at coordinate 1,375,747 of NZ_OZ255835.1, read as the reverse complement.
CGGGTCCTGGGCGGCGATGTATTCCTTGGCGACCAGGTTCATGCCGTCGCGCAGCGGCGTCACCAGGCAGATGCGGGCCTCGCGCATGTAGCCCGAGATGGCTTCACGGGTGCCGCCGCGGGCCATCAGCCGCAGCGGCGTCCAGTCGGGGTCGCTGTAGGTCGAGTTGATCGCGCCGGCCTCGCGTTCGAGATCTTCGCGCAGATCCTGGTAGGCCCCGACATCCTGCCGGCTCTCGGCGGCGATCTGCAGGAAGGTGGCGTGGCGGTGCCATTGCGGACGCGTCTCGAGCAGGCGGCGGAACCCGGACAGCCGGTGCCGCAGCCCCTTGGTCGGGTCCATGCGGTCCACCCCCAGGATCAGGCACTGCCCGTCCAGGCTGCGATGCAGGCGCTGTGTCTCGGGCGAGGCGAAAGCCTGCTCGGCCATCTGCGCGAACTCGCCGGGTTCGATCTCGACCGGGAACACGCCGACCCTGATCTGCCGGTTGCCGAGCTGCAGGCCGCCCCCGGCCATGCGCGCCGCACCCGCGATGCGCTGCGCGGACGCCGCGAAATTCTCCGCGTCGTTCGAGGTCTGGAAGCCGAGCAGGTCGGCCGCCAGCAGGTCGCGGATGAACAAGGCCGCCTCGGGGATGCTGCCCAGCATGTCCGGCGACGGAAACGGCGTGTGCAGGAAGAAGCCGATCGGCGCGGTCACGTTGCGGCTGCGCATCGCGGCGGCCAGGGCCAGCAGGTGGTAGTCATGGATCCAGATGGTGTCGCCCGGCCGCAGCATCGGCACCAGCATGTCGGCGAAACGCTCGTTGACCGCCCGATAGGCCTGCAGGCTGCGGCGGTCGAAATGCATCTGCTCCGGCAGCGAGTGCAGCAGCGGCCACAGCGTCGCGTTGGAGAAGCGGTTGTAATAGAGCTCGAGTTCGTCCGGCGTCAGGTCGATTGTGGCGTATTCGACATTGTCGTGCTGCACGAGATGCGGCTGCGTGACCGACGCCGCCTCGGCACCGGCGTTGCCGCTCCAGCCGAACCACAGACCCCCCTGGCGCTCCATCAGCGCATTCAATGCGACCGCGAGGCCGCCGGCCTTGGAGCTGCCGGTCGGGATCGAGACCCGGTTCGAGATCACCACCAGCCTGCTCATCCGCGACCCCCCACTCCGCGCCCCCACGACACCGGCTGCTTGTCACCCGGTATCCCGGCGCGTGCCCCGGAACGTCGCCATCATGTAGGCGCGGTTCACGTCGAAAGCACGTCGCTACCAAAAAATTGCGCAGACGCGCGGTTCACGTCCGCGCCGGGCGACCCGCATTCCGCGCGCCGTCCAGTGCGGCGAGGCGGGCCCGCACCTCCGGCGACGCGAGCACCGCGCCCACCGGATGCGCGAGCCGGCGGCGCCAGTTCGGATGCTCGTCGAGCGTCCCGGGCATGTTCGGCTGGTCCGGCAAGGCGAGGACGTCCTCCACCGGGATCATCACGATCTCGCAGGCCGAGCGTCCGACATGCGCAATGGCCGCATCCGCGAAGGCGGCGGCCTGACCGGGCGCCGGCTGGTCGAGATCCGCCGCGCCGCTGTCGCGCATCGCCCGCCAGATCTGCCCGCGCTCGACGTCGCGCGTGCGACGCTCGTGCGCGAGCGTGTCGGCGTCAGTGCCGAGCAGCCGGGCGCGCTCCTCGATGTCATGGCCGGCCCACCAGCCCGCCACCGGCGGCAGGTCATGCGTGCTGGTCATGGCAGTGGCCTGGCGGGTCCAGTGTCGCGGCGCGGTGAAGCCGTGCTCGTCGCGTTCGAACATCAGGATGCGCATGCCGTCGATGCCGCAGCCCTGCAGGCGCGCCTGGAAGCCTTCGGGCACCGTGCCCAGATCCTCGGCCAGCACGATCGCGCGGTTGCGCTGGCTCTCGAGCGCGATCAGCCGACGCAAATCCTGCTCCGGGAAGGCAAGGTAGCTGCCATGGTCGGCGGTCCTGCCCTCGGGGATCACCCACAGCCGGGCGATCCCCATGCCGTGGTCGATGCGAACGCCACCCGCGTGCCGCATCGCGCCGCGCAGCATCTCGATGAAGCCGCGATAGCCGTTCTGCCGCAGCCCGCGCGCGGAGAATGCGGTGATGCCCCAGTTCTGCCCCTTGATCTGCAGCAGGTCGGGGGGTGCTCCCACGGTGAGGCCGCGCAGCGTCTCGCCCTGCCGGCTCCAGCAATGGCTGCCGCCTGAATCCGTGCCGACGGCGAGGTCGGAGATCAGCCCGATCGCCATGCCGCCTTCGACCGCCGCCTGTTGGGCTGCCGCAAGTTCGCGATCGGCGCGGTACTGCAGCCAGGCATGGAAGCCGATCTCGTCGGCATATGTCGCGCGAAAGCCGGCGATCCCGGGCGCGTCCAGCGAGGCGAACTCCGCCGGCCAGTCCCGCCAGTGCCAGAGCAAGCGGTCGCGGCCCCAGATCTCGGCATGCAGCGCCTCGAACAACGCATGGGCTTCCAGCGCCTCGCCGGCCTGCTCGCGCCAGGCGGCGAACCCGGCCTCGTCGCGGGCTCCCGCTGCGTAGCTCCGGCGCAGTCGGGCCAGACGGTCGCGCGCCACATCCGGCCAGTCCACCAGCTCCAGGGGTTCCAGGCGACGCGCCTCGGCACCCGGATCGTCGGCTGCGATATGCAGAACGTTCAGCATGATGCGGCTCGACGGCGCGTAGGGGCTGAACCGGTCGGGATCGGCAGAGAACTGCGCATGAACCGGGCTGATCGCCAGGGCATGCGCGCCCTGCGCGGCACTTTCGCGCGCGAAGCCCGCCAGGGCGGCGTAGTCGCCGACGCCGCCATCGCCCGGCCGGCGCAGCGAGTAGAGCTGCAGGGCGATGCCCCAGGCCCGGATGTCGCACGCCCGGGCATTCTCGCGTCCGAGCGCATCCGAGACCGAGAAGCAGCGGTCGGGTGCCACCGCCAGGCAGATCGAGCGACCCGGCAGTTCGAGCCGGTGGTAGCCCTGCGTTGCGGGGGCGTCCATGCTGCTGCCGAGGATGAGGTCAGGCTCCAGGCGCCCGGCCAGCGTCTCACCGGTCTCGAGCGTCAGGCGATAGGTGCAGGCCTCCAGCGGCAGGCTGATGCGCTCGCCGCTCACGGCGGTGATCAGCGGCGGCAGCTCGCGCAACTCGCATCCGAGTTGTTCGATCCGCTCGGCGACGCTGCTGCCGTCCTCGATGCCGAGCCCGATGGCGGCCAGGATCAGACGCAGATCCTCGACCGCGACCTGATGGGTCTTGCCGAAGATGTCGTGCCACTGCGTGGCGACCCCGGCCTGTGCGCAGAGATGCTTCAGCTCCGCATCGGCCCCATCCTCCATACGCGGCTCGTCCATACGCTGTGCAGGCTCCAACCGCCCTTAGGCCGGTGTCAGGATGATCGTCGCGAGTGGCGGCAGAGTGACCTTGAGCCACGCCGGCTGTCCATGCGAGGAGCCCGCATGCGCCTCGACGCCGCCGCCGTTGCCGACGTTGGAGCCGCCGTAGCGCGCGCTGTCCGTGTTCAGGACCTCCTGCCAGTGCCCGGTCTGCGACACGCCGAGCTGGTAGTCGTGGCGCGGCACCGGGGTGAAGTTGCAGATCACCAGCACCGGCGGCTGCCCCCAATGGCCGAAGCGCAGCCAGGCATAGACGCTCTGGTCGGCATCATGCAGCACCACCCAGCGGAACCCGTCATGGTCGCAATCGCGCGCGTGCAAGGCCGGCAGGTTGACGTAGAGCCGGTTGAGGTCACCGACCAGCAGCTGCACGCCGCGAGACATCGGGTTGTCGAGTTGCCCCCAGGACAGGCCGGCATCGTGGTTCCACTCGCCCTCCTGCGCGATCTCGCTGCCCATGAACAGCAGCTTCTTGCCGGGATGCGTCCACATGAACCCGTAATACGCACGCAGGTTGGCGAAGCGCTGCCACCAGTCACCCGGCATCTTGGCGATCATCGAGCCTTTGCCGTACACCACCTCGTCGTGCGAGATCGGCAGCACGAACTTCTCGGAAAAGGCATAGACCAGGCCGAAGGAGATCTCGCCGTGGTGCCAGCGTCGATGCACCGCCTCCTCCTCGATATAGTGCAGGGTGTCGTGCATCCACCCCATGTTCCACTTGTAGTCGAAACCTAGGCCGCCTTCGTCGGCGGGACGGCTCACGTTCGGGAACGAGGTGCTCTCCTCGGCGATCAGGATCGCACCCGGCGCGTCCTGGTGCACCACACGGCTCAGATCCTGCAGGAAGGCGATCGATTCCAGGTTCTCGCGGCCGCCGTACTGGTTCGGCACCCACTCGCCCTGCTTGCGCGAATAGTCGCGATACAGCATCGATGCCACTGCATCGACGCGCAGCCCGTCCACATGGAAATGCCGCAGCCAGAACAGGCCGCTGGCGATCATGAAGCCGCGCACCTCGTTGCGGCCGAGATTGTAGATGTAGGTATTCCAGTCCTGGTGGTAGCCCTCGAACGGGTCGCCATGCTCGTAGAGCGGCGTGCCGTCGAAGCGGGCGAGGCCGTGGCTGTCGGTCGGGAAATGCGCCGGCACCCAGTCGAGCAGCACGCCGAGCTTGGCCGCGTGGCAGCGATCGACGAAGCGGGCGAACTGCTCCGGCGAGCCGAGCCGCGCGGTGGGCGCGAACTGGCTCACCGTCTGGTAGCCCCACGAGCCGCCGAACGGATGCTCCATGATCGGCATGAGCTCGACATGGGTGAAGCCGAGCTCGGTCAGGTACGGGATCAGCCGGTCGCCGAGCGTGTCCCAGCTCGGATAGCCGCCCCCTGGAGCGTCCGGGCCGTGCGGCAGCCAGGACATCGCATGCATCTCGTAGATCGACATCGGCGCGTCCGGCGCCTGCCGGGCCGCGCGTTCGCCCATCCATGTCTCGTCGGTCCAGACGAAATGGGGGTCATCGACGCGCGACGCGGTCTGCGGCGGCACCTCCGTCGCCCAGGCCACCGGATCGGCCCGCCACGGCAGCACGTCGCCGTGCGCCCCGACCAGCTCGTACTTGTAGAGCGCACCGGCGCCGACGCGCGGCACGAAGAGTTCCCAGACGCCGGCCGACTGGCGCAGGCGCATCGGATGGCGACGGCCATCCCAGCGGTTGAACGAGCCCACCACCGAGACCCGCTGCGCATTCGGTGCCCAGACCGCGAACCGGGTGCCGCGTACGCCGTCGACCTCCACCACGTGCGCCCCGAGGATGCTGCCCAGGTCGCGATGCCGGCCCTCGGAGATCAGGTAGATGTCGAGTTCGCCCAGCAGCAGGCCGAAGCTGTACGGGTCCTCGGTCTCGACCGCCGTTTCGCCGCCGGCCCCGTCGGCGACATGCGCGCGCAGCAGGTAGGGCTGCGCCGAGGTCACCGGGCCGGACCACAGGCCGTCCGGATGGATCCGGGTCAGGTCGCCGAGCACCGCCCCGCTGACCCGGTCGACCACCTGCACGCGGTTCGCGTCCGGCAGGAAGGCCCGCACGATGGCATTCCCGGGGGCGCCGCCCGCAGAACCGTGCGGCCCGAGCAGCGAGAACGGGTCGCCGTGCCGGGCCCTGACGAAGCTGTCGATGGCGCCGGGATTGGGCAAATGCGGGGCGGGGGTCGCACCGGATTGCGTGTGAGATGTCGCACCGAGGTGCGCGATGTGCTCAGCCATGATGGTTCGAACCATTCTCCAGCAGCCGGGTTGCGATCCGATCGAAGCCCGCGAGAGGGATCGTGATCCAGAGCGGCCTGTTGTCGGCTTCGTAGCGTATCTCGTAGGCGGCCTTTTCCAGCAGGAACATGTCGAGGATCGCGGCCTCGGCGTCACGCGTCACCCAGCGGTCCGGCGTCGCCTCCAGGACCTCCCGGTAGGCGCCGAGGAAGTCGTTGCCGGCATTGCGTCGGAACCGGTCCAGCAGGCGCGCATAGCGCTCGTTGGTGACCTCGGTGCCGCTTTCGAGGCGCGACGAGGCGGTCGCCCCGGCATAGTCGAACGACCGCAGCATGCCGGCGACATCGCGCAGCGGCGACGAGTGCGCGCGGCGCTGCTCCATCGACTTCGCCGGCTCGCCCTCGAAGTCGATCAGGTAGGCATCGCCGCCGACCACCAGCACCTGTCCGAGGTGGAAGTCGCCATGCACCCGGGTGCGCAGGCTGCCGCCACCGCGGGCGGCGAGGCCGCGCACCAGCGTCTCGATGGCGTCGCGCCGGTCGATCAGGCGATGGGCGAGCGCGGTCGTGTCGGCATCGAGGTCGCCGCGGCCGACGGCACCCCGCAGCGAGGCGATGGCGCCGTCGACCTGCTCCATGGTGCCGCTGGCCCATTCGTGCAGGTCGGCCTCGTTCACCACCTCCGGCCTGAAGGCCGGATCGTCGGTGGGGGCTGCGAACACCTCGTGCAGCTGCGCCAGCCGGCGGCCGAGGGCGGACGCGAAGCTCGCGTAGTTCGCATACGCATCCTCGTGCGCCGGATCGTCGGCCGCCGAGATGCTGTCGTCGGCGGCGCGTGCCAGGAAGTCGAGCGTCCAGCCCCAGCCATCGCCCTGGTTGCGCACGAAACCCTGCACCAGGACCAGGGTGTTGGGCGTGCCGTCATCATCGATGCGGGTGACCTCGCCATAGAGCGGCGGCGTGTTGGCGTAGCCGTGCTCGGTCAGGTAGCGGCTGATCTCGGCCTCCGGATGCACCCCGGCCACGACCTTGCGCACGATCTTGAGCACGAGCAGGTCATCGATGATCTGCGAACTGTTGGACTGTTCGGCCGACAGCCGGCGGATCGACAGCGTCTGCGGCAGCTCGATGTCGGCGAACCGGTCGGTGCGGCTGAAATGCACCGCGCCGCCTTCGATGCGCAGCACCGCATCGTCGCGGATCAAGGCCAGTGTCGAGCGGGTGAAGTCATCGGTGGTGAAGCCGTCGGTGATGAAGCCGACCAGCGCGCCACGGCGGACACGGCTCAGCGCGAGCTGGGCCGCGAGCGGAATGCAGGTCGCCTCGTCGACCACGCCGAGCGGCAGGCAGTAGCGCTCGGTGCGGTCGCCGATCCTGACCTCGATCTCGGTGAGCAGCGAGCGGTTGTCGCGCCCCGGCTGCAGCGCCGCCAGATAGGCGAAGCGCACGCCGGCGAGCCGCTCCGACTTCGAGGAAAACCAGCGCCGCTTGGGCAAGTACTCGGGCAGCACCTCGCGCTCGAGCAGGTGGCGCGCCGCCGGTGCGCCGAGCTCGCTGAGATCGTTTCGGACCACGATGGTCGAGAATTCCGGCAGCGGCGTCGGCGCCGGCGTGTGCCACGACGGCAGCGCCCGCTCTGAGGCCAGCAGGAACCAGTAGAAGCCGTATGGCGGCAGCGTCAGCAGGTAGGTGAGCTGGCCGACCGGCGGGAATGCCGAGCCGCCGACGATGTCGACCGGAACCCGTCCGGCGAATTCCACAAGGTCGAGCTCGACCGCCTGCGCCGCGCGCGAGAGATTGCTCACGCACAGGATGGTCTCGTCGCTGCCATCCTCGCCGGCATACTCGCGCAGGTAGGCGAGCACCTTGCGGTTGCCGGGATACAGGAAGCGCTGGGTGCCGCGTCCGAACGCCTGGTGCGTCTTGCGCACCGTCAGCATGCGGCGGGTCCAGTTCAGCATGGAATGCGGATCGCCGGTCTGCGCCTCCACATTCACCGCCTGGAAGCCGTAGATCGGGTCCATGATCGGCGGCAGCACGAGGCCCGCCGGATCGGCGCGCGAGAAGCCGCCATTGCGATCGACCGACCACTGCATCGGCGTGCGCACGCCGTCGCGGTCGCCGAGATAGATGTTGTCGCCCATGCCGATCTCGTCGCCATAGTAGATCACCGGCGTGCCCGGCATCGACAGCAGCAGCCCGTTCATCAGCTCGATCCGCCGCCGGTCGCGCTGCATCAGCGGCGACAGCCGGCGCCTGATGCCGAGATTGATCCGCGCCCGCTTGTCGCTGGCATAGGTCTCCCAGAGATAGTCCCGCTCCGAGGAGGTCACCATCTCCAGCGTCAGCTCGTCATGGTTGCGCAGGAACACCGCCCACTGGCAGGTCGGAGGGATCTCCGGGGTCTGGCGCATGATGTCGGTGATCGGGAAGCGGTCCTCGCGCGCGATCGCCATGTACATCCGCGGCATCAGCGGGAAATGGAACGACATGTGGCATTCGTCGCCATCGCCGAAATAGACCTGCGCGTCCTCTGGCCACTGGTTGGCTTCCGCCAGCAGCATCCGGCCCGGCGCGTAGCTGTCGATCTCGGTGCGTATCTTCTTGATGATCGCGTGCGTCTCGGGGAGGTTCTCGTTGTTGGTCCCCTCGCGCTCGACCAGGTAGGGCACCGCGTCGAGCCGCAGCCCGTCGACGCCGAGATCGAGCCAGAACCGCATCACCGAGAGCACCTCGTCGAGCACCTTCGGGTTGTCGAAGTTGAGGTCCGGCTGGTGGCTGTAGAAGCGGTGCCAGTAATAGGCGCGGGCCTCCTCGTCCCAGGTCCAGTTCGACTTCTCGGTGTCGATGAAGATGATCCGGGTGCCGTCGTACTTCTCGTCGGTGTCCGACCAGACATAGAAATCGCGCTCGGGCGAGCCGGCCGGCGCGCGCCGCGCGCGCTGGAACCAGGAATGCTGGTCCGAGGTGTGGTTGATGACCAGCTCGGTGATGACACGCAGGCCGCGCTCGTGGGCGGCGGCCACGAAGGTGCGCAGGTCGCTGATCGTGCCGTACTCGGGATGCACGCCGCGATAGTCCGAGATGTCGTAGCCGTCGTCGCGCCGCGGCGAGGGATAGAATGGCAGCATCCAGATCGCGGTGACGCCTAGTTCTGCGATGTAGTCGAGCTTCTGCAGCAGCCCGGCAAAGTCGCCGACTCCGTCGTTGTTGCCGTCAAAGAACGACTTCAGGTGGATCTGGTAGATGATCGCATCCTTGAACCAGAGCGGATCGGCGATCGGCGCCAGCGAGATGGTGTTGGTCTCGGCAGGCTGGACGGGAGGTGGCGCGGTTTCGATGCTCATAGTCGGGAACGGCCTTGCGCGGGGTGCTGCGATGGATCGGGGTGGTTCAGGAAGCGGGTTGCGCGCGCCAGAGCAAGTACGGCTGCTGCGGCGTCAGCGTGATGGTGTGGAACTTGCCGGTGAGCTGGAAACGGTCGCCGCCGATCAGGTCCTCGAGCTGCAGGGTCGCCTGGTCCGGCAGGCCCCACTTCCACAGCGGCAGCTCGACGCTGGCCTGCTGGGTGTTGTGCGGATCGAGGCTGACGAAGCAGAACACGCAGTCGCTGCGGTCGCGCGTCGCCTTTTCGTAGAACAGCACCGCGTCGTTGGCGGCCGGCAAAAAGGCGATCGAAAGATGCGAGCGCAGCGCCGGATTCTCGGCGCGTATCCGGTTCAGCCGGGTGATCTCGCCCACGATGTTGCCGGGGCGCTGCCAGTCCCAGGTCCGGATCTGGTATTTCTCGCTGTCGAGATATTCCTCCCGTCCCGGCAGGGCGGCGCCCTCGCAGAGCTCGAAGCCGCAATAGACGCCCCACAGCCCGGACATGGTGGCGGCCAGCGCGGCGCGGATCAGAAACCCGGTGCGTCCGCTGTGCTGCAGGAAGACCGGGTTGATGTCGGGCGTGTTGACGAAGAAATGCGGCCGGAAATAGTCGCGCGGCGCCTGCTGCGACAGCTGCGTGAGGTATTCGGTCAGCTCCGCCTTGCTGTTGCGCCAGGTAAAGTAGGTATAGGACTGGCCGAAGCCGACCTTCGCCAGCCGGTTCATCACCTTGGGCCGGGTGAAGGCCTCGGCCAGGAACACCGCGTCCGGGTAGCGCGCGCGCACCTCGCCGATCATCCACTGCCAGAACGCGAACGGCTTGGTGTGGGGGTTGTCGACCCGGAACAGCCGGATGCCCTGCTCGCACCAGTACAGCACGACGTTGGCCAGCCCGATCCACAGGTCCGGCACCGCGCCGTCGGCATAGAAATCGACATTGACGATGTCCTGGTACTTCTTCGGCGGGTTCTCGGCGTAGCGGATGCTGCCGTCCGGCCGCCAGGCGAACCAGTCGCGGTGCTCGCGCAGCCAGGGATGGTCGGGCGCACACTGGATGGCGAAGTCGACGGCGAGCTCGAGCCCGTGCGCCTCCGCGGCGTGGCGGAGGTGCAGGAACTCCGCAAGGCTTCCCAGCGCCGGATGGATCGCGTCGTGACCGCCCTCCTCGGAGCCCACGGCGTACGGGCTGCCGACATCGTCGGGTCCGGGCGTCAGCGTGTTGTTCGGGCCCTTGCGGTTGACGCGGCCTATGGGATGGATCGGCGGGAAGTAGAGCACATCGAAGCCCATGTCGCGTATGCGCGGCAGGTGGCGTTCGACATCGCGGAAGGTGCCGTGCCGGTGCGGATCGTCGCTCATCGAGCGCGGGAACACCTCGTACCAGCTGGCGAACCCGGCCCCGGTGCGCTCGGCATCGACCGGGATCGCGGCCGAGGCGACGAGGTGCGGGCGGTCGTCGGCCACCGCCATCAGGTCGGCGAGCCCGGGTGCGAGCAGCAGGTCGCGCTGCGATGCCTCATCGCCGGCCCCGGCTGTCTTGGAGACTTGCGCGGCGGCATCGATCCGACCCAGCGCCTCCACCAGCGCAGCGGCGGCGGCGCCGGGACGCGTCGACGCGGCGCGAACCATCGCGCGGCCTTCGATCAGCTCGAGCGCAATCGGCACGCCGGCGCCCGCCTTGGCGCCCAGCTCGTGTTGGTAGGTGGCGAAATGATCCCGCCATGCCACGACCCGGTAGCGGTGCAGGCCGCGCACCGCCAGCGGGAAGCTCGCGGTCCAGCGGTCGTTGCCCAGCAGGCGCATGCGCGTCTCCTGCCAGTCGGAACCGCCCGGGGCCTGCCATTGCAGGGCGGCGGACAGGATGTCGTGGCCGTCGCCGATCACGTCGGCCTCGACCTCGACCAGTTCGCCGGCGATCCGCTTGACCGGGAACAGGCCGCCATCGACCGCCGGCGTCACCGCCTCGATCGCCAGCCTGGCCGATGCGGCCGCGGCGACGGCGGCGGCGGCGTCCAGCGCCGGGTGCGGCGGTGCTGCGAGTGCGGCGGCCTCGAACACCCGGCTCTCGCCGGCGCCGAGGGTCACCCGCCGGCCCGGCAGCAGGGTGCTGCCATCCTCGGCGGCAAACGGCGCGAAGGCGCCCCCGACACCCGGCAGGAAGGCGGCCGGGTCGATGCCGGCCGGCCGGTCGATGGCGGCATTGACCAGCAGGATGACGGCCTTGTCGCTCCAGCGCGCATCCCCGGCCCGGCGCGCATCCCCGGAATCGGCGCGCAGCATCGCCTGCACCGGCTCCCCCGGCGAGGTGAGACGCCGGCCGGGTGCACCGGCCGCGATCCGACCGGCCACACCGGCCGCGGTGCGGGCTTCGGCACCGGGCTCCGCGATCCAGCCGAGGCCGCTGCCGAGACAGTAGCCCAGGGCGCGTTCGAGCGCCGGGCCGGGCGGCACCTGGTCCGGTGGGAGCGGCGCCACCGCCGGTGCGACCGGGCGCAGCAGCGCAAGCTCGTCGCCGAACCAGCGATCCTGCCAGTTCCACCAGGCGAGCGAGCAGGTGACGGCATCCAGACCGCAGCCCTGGAGCGTCGCGATCTCCTCCCAGGCGACATCGGCGGTGTCCGCGATCACGATCGCGGCGGCGGCGGCGCTGCGCAGGGCGGCAAGCAACGGCGCCAGCGTGCCGCGCGGCAGGTTCGCGAGCCCGCGCAGCCTGACGCCGCTGGCACCCGCCTCGGCCCAGCTGGCGATGGCCTCGCCCCACCAGGTGCCCAGGCGCCGCGCGCCGGCTTCGTCATGCAGGACCGGGCGTGCGAGATGCGGCGTGTGCAGGATGCGCGGATCGAGCACCTGGCCGCGATCCGGCGGCTCGAATAGGTCGGGTCGGTCGCGCGCCGCATCGCCATCGACGGCAACACAGTCGAGTGCCAGGTCGATGAGCAGCGGCAGCGGCGGTGCGACCCGTCCGCCGGTCAGCGCGACTGCAGCCGCGGCGATGGCCTGCCATGCCGCCTTCGGGCTGCTGAGCACACCCGCGTCGCCGCCGACCTGCAGCAGGTCGGGCAACAGGAGGTGCGTGGCCCCCGCATAACTGGCCGCATCGCGAGGCGGCGGGGACCCTGGCAGCAGCGCAATGCGCGGCGGCGATCGCAGGATCGGCTCGCGTGAGCTGGTCTTCTCGAACGAGTCCATGGCGCGTCCCGATTATTGACGCCCGGCCGGGGTGAGGTGCCGCAAGGCCGGGATCGTGTTGTCGTCGTGTCCCGCCTCGAGCAGGCGGACCACCCGGATCGCCGGCCCGACCGAGGCACGGGTCGGCGGGGGGCACGGGTTGGCTGGTGGCGAACGTCCCGTGGCGGAAGCCGGTTCCCTCGTTACGGGGCCGTCATTCGCAGCCAGCCGGTGGCGTTGGCGACGGCGGCTGGCAGCCGTGCCGTCTATTTCAGGCTGATGCCGCCGGTGACGGCCTGGTAGGTCGCAATCGCCAGCGTCAGCGGCTCGAACGGCTTGGTGATGACGAACGCCGGCTCGACCGTCTCGCCGGTCAGCAGCCGCTCCGGGTAGGCGGTCACGAAGATCACCGGCGCGTAGTGGTGCTTGAGGATGCGGCTGACCGCGGAGGTGCCGTCGCCGCCGAGGCCGAGATTGATATCGGCCAGGATCAGCCCCGGCCGGGTCTTCTGCGCGATCTTGACGGCATCCGCCTCGGTGGCGGCGACGCCGACCACCCGGTGGCCGCAGCCGAGCACGAGCTCCTCGATATCCATGGCGATGATCGGCTCATCCTCGATGATGAGGACGTCCGTCGCGGCCGAGGCGCGCAGGCGGTCGCGGGCATCGGCGAGCTGGACCCCGGCATCGGCGACATCCAGCCCCACGATCGGCGCCGCATCCTCGAGCGGCACCTCCTCGAGCGAGGTCAGCAGCAGCAACTGCCGCTGGCGCGCGGTCAGGCCTTCCTCGACCGCGCCGGGATCGACCAGTCCGAGCTCGAAACGCCGGGTCACCCAGTTATACAGGCCATGCCGCGCGGTGCGGTCGTCGGTGGGTGCGGACAGCAACTCGCGCAGGCTCTCGGCGACGAGCAGATCGCCGCGCGGTTGGCTTCCGGTCAGGGCACGCGCATAACGTCGGGCATAGGGAAGAGCGCGGATCAAGTCGTCGCGCCGCGTGGTGGCCATCAGGCGTCTCTTTCTGGGCAGGGTATGGTGTGGGATTGCAGCGTAGCACGCGAGCGGACGATGTCGGATCGAGCGACACCGCGCCAGGGAACGCAAAGACCGGGAACGCAGCGGCCGGAAACACCAGGACCAAGCATGCCGAGGCCGGGGATGCCATCCGGGGCCGGGCATTCCAGCGCGACATCTCGGCGCTGCTGCCGGACCTGCGCGGTTTCGCGCGGTTCCTGACGCGCGATGCCAGTGCCGCCGACGATCTGGTGCAGGACACTCTGGTCCGGGCCCTGGCGGCGCAGGCGCAGTTCCAGCCCGACACCAATCTCAAGGCCTGGCTGTTCACCATCCAGCGCAACGCGTTCTACGAACTGGCACGACGGCGGCAGCGCGAGAGCCGGGTGATGAGCGCCCGGATGCCGCCGCCGGACAGCGTCGCGCCGGCGGCCTCGCATCGCGCCGAAGTCGCCGACCTGCAGCGCATGCTGTTCATGCTGCCGCCGCTGCTGCGCGAAGCTCTGGTGCTCGTCGGGGCACAGGAGCTCAGTCACGAGGAGGCGGCCGCGATCTGCGGCGTCCCCGTCGGCACGATGAAGGCGCGCGTCTCGCGTGCGCGTAGCCAGCTCGCGCGGGCGGCCTCCGGGGAGGGTTGAACTCTGTCGCCGATGGGCGGGGTCGGCACTGGGGTCCTCTCCGGTGGCGAGGTGGGGCGTTCGTGTGGCGCTCTTGCCGCAGTGAACCTAGCGCGGTGACAGCGGAACGCAAAACCGCGCCCCGGACGATCCCCGGCAGGCTCCGTTTTTCGTGAATAAAACCGTGCGCGGCGCGTGCAACCGCCGCGAAATGCCGGTCATTGATGGGCCAGAACCGGAGACAAAGCATGCCCAACTGCTTCCACGATCAGGTCATCACCATCCTCCCCAAGCTGCGGATCCAGGCCCTCGCCCTGACGCGCAACCGCGCCGCCGCCGAGGACCTGGTCCAGGACGCCGTCTGCAACGCGCTCTCCGCCCAGGCGAGCTTCATTCCGGGCACCAACTTCGCCGCCTGGATGCACCGCATCCTGCGCAACCGCTTCATCTCCAACCTGCGCAAGCGCCGTGACACCACCGACATCGACGACGTGCCGTCATCGGTGTTCGCCACGGAGGCGCCGCACGAGGACCGTCTGGCCCTGAAGGACCTGGGCAAGGCGATCGGCCGCTTGCCCGCCGACCAGCGCGAGGCGCTGATCATGGTCGTGGTGCAGGGCATGAGCTACGAGGCGCTGGCGGAGTCCACGGGCTGCGCGGTCGGCACCGCCAAGAGCCGCGTGTTCCGCGCCCGCCGGCAGCTCGAGAGCTGGCTGATGGGCGAGACGCCCGCCAAGAGCGAGGGCCGGGCGGTGGCGGCCAGGGCGGCGCAGATTGCGCGCGAGGTCGATGCCCGTCTGAGGCAATCCGGCCGCCTCGGCGGGCTCGACGCCGCCCGTACCTGACCTGGGATGCCGAGCGGTGCAGTTCGGCCACATCCTGTGGCGGACGCACCGATCCGGGTGGAACCACGCAAGGATTGTGACGCTAGAAACTGGTTCGGCGATGCGCTGAGAGCCAGGATTGATCCATCTCGATGACCAAGGGCAAGGATGGTGAGCACAGGCCGGTCCGGCGCGGGAAACCGAAACCACCATCAGCCTTCGACCAGTGGCTCACTCGGGGGCTGCATGAATTATTCGACGACGTGGCGAGGGAGCCGATCCCGGAGGACCTGCTGAGGCTCATCGAGGACGACCAGGGCTGATGGTTATTGCCTCCGGGGAGAGTGTCGGACCGCGCCGGCGCGGCTCCGCTTTGGCCGCTGGTGCAGTTCCGGCGACGCGACGGCTCCTCGGCAACCTGCTCGGCACCGTCAGTACCCGGATGATCGCCGTCATCCTGCTGTCGTCGGTGCCGCTTGCGCTGCTCAGCGGCCTGGTGTCGTGGCACAGCTACCAGAGCGTCTCCGGCTACAGCAACGCGCGGGCCGAGGCGATGCAGCGGCTGTTCCGGGACCGTGCGCGCCAGGACCTCGAGCAAGGCAACCGGTTTCTCGCCGGCGTCTCGCGCCTCGGCGAACTGAACGATCCGTCGCAGTGTGGCGCCGCCCTCAGGGTTGCCCTGGCGACGCAGGATGGCCGCTATTCGGCGCTGGTGCTGTTCGATGCCGCCGGCCACCGGATGTGCGCAGCGGGCGCGGTCGCCGGGCCGGCGCCGCAGGCGAACACGATGGCGGCACGCCGGACGGGATATGACCTTGCCGGCGACGCCCCGGGTGGCGGGCGCGACATCACGATGCAGATCTCGCATCCCGGCGGCCAGGCGGGTCCGCTGACGCTGATCGCCGAGACGCATGTCGGCTGGTCGCGCGACGAGATCTTCGGCGGCGCTCACCAGATGGGGTTCCTCGAACGCGATTGGCCGGTGCGCGCCTGGTTGTTCGGCGGCGGCCTCGGGGTGGCACAGGTCGCGGTCCCCCTGTGCATCGATTGCGGCTGGACCGCGCCGCCCGACCTGGTCGCGATGCGGGTCCGGGCCGAGGCCGGCCACGGCGACGCCGTCGGATGGCATGGCACCTCGCTCGCGATCACCAGGCTGGCGACCAACCTCGACGTGCTCACCATCACCCAGCCGACCCGCGAGGAAGCGCAGGCGCTCAGCACCTTCATCATGCGGGTCATCGGCATCGTCCTGGTGCTGGGCGTAGGCCTGATCGCGGTCGCGGTCGGCGCCAACCGGCTGGTCGTGACGCCGCTGCAGGAGTTGACCGGCGCGGTGCTGCACTGGCGACGCGCGGGTGACTACCAGGCCCGCGAGATCCGCTACATGCCGATGGAACTGCACGAATTGTCGCATGCCTTCACCCAGGCGACACGCAGCCTGGCGCGTCACGAGGACGACCTGCGGGAGGCGGAGACCAAGCAGGCGCTGCTGATCAAGGAGATCCACCACCGGGTGAAGAACAACCTGCAGATCATCGCGTCGCTGCTCAACCTGCAGGCCAACCGCATCCGCCAGCCGGAGGCCCGCGCCGAATTCGCTTCGGCCCGCGACCGGGTCCGGGCGCTGGCGACGCTGCACCGCTACCTGTATTCCGAAGGCGAGTTGCAGACCCTCAACATGCGCTCCTTCCTCCACGAGCTGTGCGGGCAGCTGTTCCAGGCGATCGGCGAGCGCGAGGGACGGCGGATCCGGCTCGAGATCGAGGCGCCGGAGCTCGCGATGTCGACCGACCAGGCGGTGCCGTTGTCCCTGGTCGTGACCGAGGCGGTCAGCAATGCGGTGAAGTACGCCTTTCCCGACGGCCGCAGCGGCCATGTGCGGGTCAGCCTGGCGCCGATCACCAATGGGCGGGCCCGGCTTGCCATCGAGGATGACGGCGTCGGCATCCCGGCCGGCCGGGTGGAGACCGAGACCGGGATACGCGACGGCCTTGGCATCCAGCTGATCCGCGGCTTCGCGCGCCAGCTCGGGGCGCAGCTCGACGTCCAGGAAGGCTGGACGCGGGAAGGCGGCGGCACGCGCTACGTGCTGGTCTTTTCGCTCAATCCGGAGGCGTCCGAGGCGGAGCAACTCGGCGAGGACGTCGATGCCGGAGCCAGGTAGCGGGCGTTGCTTTTTCAGCACCCTGCCGGTCGGGCTGCGGTGCGGCCTTTCCGGAACCTGAATTGACCGTCATGAAAGCCGTGGATCGGGCAACAACCCGTGCGGGGCCTGTTCGGGATGCGACAGTCTGGCTAGATCTGCTGCGGCTGGACCTTGGGTGACATGCAAACAAAGCGATCGGCGACACGGGGCTGGATGCGGGCGCAGTCCCGGCTTGGGCGCCGGCAGGCGCTGCCGGTCATCGGACTTGGCATGGCGGGCTGCGCCTGCGCCGTGCTGCAGATGTGGTGCGTGGCCCTGATCCTCGCCGCGGCGCTCGGCGCGCAACCGGGCGGCGGCAGGCCGGACGTGCTGCTGGCCTTGGCGGGTTTCGCCGTCGCGGCGATCTTGCGTGCCGGAACCCAGGCCGCGGGCGAGATCGTTTCGGCCAACGCGGGCATGACGGCGCGCCGGCGACTGCGCGCGGCGGCGCTCGCCGCGATCCTGCGGGCGGGACCGGCGCTGCTGCGGGATCGGCACAGCAGCGCCCTGGCCGCGCTGCTGGTGGACCGCATCGAGGCCGTCGACGGCTTCTTCGCCCGCTGGCTGCCGGCGGCGAGCCTGGCGATGGCCGCCCCGGCGCTGGTTCTGCTGGCGGCATGGCTGGTGCAGCCGTTCGCGGCCCTGGTGCTGCTCTGCTGCGGGCTCGCGGTGCCGGTGATGCAGGCGGTGTTCGGCATCGGCGCCGCGGCCGCGTCGCGCCGGCAGTTCCAGGCGCTGGCGCGGCTGCAGGCCTATTTCGTCGACCGGGTGCGGGGGATCGCGACCCTGGTACTGGCCGGCCGCGCCGACGACGAGGCCGGACGGCTTGCCGTGGCGGCAGCGGATTTGCGCCGGCGCACCATGCGGGTGCTGCGGGTGGCCTTCCTGTCGTCGGCGGGCCTGGATTGCGCGCTCGCGGTGGCACTCGTCGTGATCGCCCTGCATGACGGCGGCCGCCTGCTGTCCGGCGCGCAGGCAACCGGCCTGCCGGCACCGGCGGATCCGGTGTCGGGAGCGCTGCCGGGGGCGCTGCCGGGCGCACTGTCGGTGGCGCAGGCGCTGTTCGTGCTGCTGCTGGTGCCGGAGTTCTTTGCGCCGCTGCGCGCCTTCGCGCTCGCCTACCAGGATCGGCTGCAGGTCGGCGCCTGTGCCGAGGCGCTGGCCGCGCTGCCGGACGCGTCCGGCGCATCGGCCGTCGCACCGGGCGTCTCTCCGGACCGTGCGGCTTGCGGCGGTGTCGCGGTGACGTTCGAGCATGTCGGCTACGCCTGGACCGAGGCACGCGGCCCGGTCCTGGACGGGCTCGGCTTTTCCATCGCCCCTGGCGAGACGGTGCTGCTGTCCGGGCCCTCGGGTGCCGGAAAATCAACGGTGATCGAGATCCTGCTCGGCTTCGTGCAGCCGCAGTCCGGCCGGGTATTGCTTGATGGGATCGACCTTCGGTCGCGGGCGCCGGACGCCCGCAGCCGCCTGATCGGCTGGATCGGCCAGAACCCGATGCTGTTCGCCGGCACCCTGCGCAAGAACATCCTGTTCGGGCGGCCGGATGCGTCTCCCGCGGCGCTGCAGGCGGCCCTGGCGACGGCGGCCCTGGATGAGCTGGTGGCGTCCCTGCCGGAGGGCCTGGACACCCGGATCGGCGAGGGCGGCTACGGCCTGTCCGGCGGCCAGGCGCAGCGGGTCGCCATCGCCCGCGCCGCCCTGCACGACGCGCCGCTGCTGCTGCTCGACGAGCCGACCGCCCAGCTCGATCCCGACACCGAGCGGTCCATCCTGGCCAGCCTGCGCGCGCTGGCCCGCAACCGCACGGTGCTGCTGGCTACCCATGCTGAGGCGGCGCAGCTCATCGCCGGGCGGCGCATCGAGCTGCCCATGCCCGCTCGCGCCCGCCTTGCCGTCGAAGACGACGCACAGCCTGATGCCGGTGCGCCGGTCCTGGCTGCCCGGGGTGCGGCATGAAGCCATTGCTGCTGCCGCTGTTGGCGATCCTGCGGCTCTGGCGCGGCCAGTCCGCGGCCCTGCTGGCCGGGCTCTGCGTCTCGATCGTGGCGCTGGCGAGCGGTCTTGCCTTGCTGAGCGCCTCGGGGCTGCGGCTGGCCGGGTCGGCGGTCGGATTGCTGCTGGCGTCCGGCCTGCTGCTGCGCGCCCTCGGCGCGGGGCGTGTGCTGCTGCGCTACGCGGAGCGACTGGCGACGCACGCGGCGACCTTCCGAGCGCTCGCCGACCTCAGGGTCTGGTTCTTCCGGCGGCTCGCCGGCAGCGCCGCCGGCGGTCTCGGATACCGCCGCACCGGCGACGTGCTGGGCCGCCTGGTCGGGGACGTGGAGGCGCTCGACGGCCTCTACCTGCGGCTGCTGGTGCCGCTCTGCGGCGTGCTGCTGGCGCTGCCGGTGCTGGCGATCGTCATCGGCAGCCGGAGTGTTCCGCTGGCGCTGCCGGTCTGCCTGCTTTTCCTCGGCGCGTCGCTGCTGCTGCCCTGGGTGGCTGCGCGGCGTTCGGTGCAGGCGGGGGTGCCGCTGGCCGAGGCGCAATCCGGCCTGCGCGTAGCGGTGCTGGACGTGGCGTCCGGCCTGCGCGAGATCAGCGCCTTCGGCGCCGGCGAGGACATGGCGGCGGTGGTCCGGCAGCGCGAGGGCCGGTTGCTGGCGGCGCAGGGGCTTCTCGCACGCAGCGGGGCCACGGCCGGCGCGATCTCTTTCCTGTGCGGACAGGCGGCGGTCCTGCTGGTCCTGGCCGCGGCGATCGGGCTGGGGCTGCCGCGCATCGGCGGTCTCGCTGCTGTCCTGTCGCTGTTCCTGGTGCTGGCCTGCTTCGAGGCGGCCTCCGGCCTGGTGCGCGCCGGCGTGCTGGCCGGGCACATGGCGGAGAGTGCGCGACGGGTGCTCGGGACCGGCTCCAGTTCGCTCGGTGCGCCGACGCGCCCCGGCACGGTCACGCCGCCCGCGGATGCGACGCTGCGCCTCGACGGCGTCGGCTATCGCTGGGCAGTGGAGCGGCCGCCGGTGTTCGACGGCCTCGGTCTGAACATTCCGCACGGCGCGCGCATCGCGTTCCTGGGGCCGTCGGGCGTGGGCAAATCCACCCTGGCCAGCCTGCTGCTGCGGGTCATCGCGCCGCAGGCCGGCCACATCACCTATGGCGGTGTCGACATCGCCTTGATCGATCCTGGACTGCTGCGGCGGCAGATCGCCTGGCTCAGCCAGAATACCCATCTGTTCGACGACACGATCAGGGCCAACCTGCTGCTGGCGCGTCCCGAGGCCGACGACGCGGCCCTGTGGGCGGTGCTGGAACAGGCCCGCATCGCCGATTTCGTGCGCAGCCTGCCGAACCGGCTGGACGAGTGGCTCGGCGAGAACGGCACCAACCTGTCGGGCGGCCAGGGGCGCCGGCTGGCGCTGGCGCGCACGCTGCTGTCGCCGGCGTCGGTACTGATCCTGGACGAACCGTGCGCCGGGCTCGACTCCGAGACCGAGCAGGCCTTCCTGTCCACCCTCAACACCGTGGCGGCCGGCCGCACCGTCATCCTGATCGCGCACCGGCTGACCGGGGTCGAGCGACTCGACCGGGTCTGGCGGCTGCAGCAGGGCCGCGCGGTGATTGCCGCCTGAGGTGAGTCTGGTGCAACGCGGTGGAACCGGGGTCGCGCCACCCAGGTCGCTCGGGAGAGCAGCTCTGCCCGACAATTGGCATCGCGAAGCGATACCAATTGATCGGATGCTGCTCTATGGGATCGGTGTCTTCGTTCTGTGGAAGAGATCATCCGATGCGTCGCACGCCTATCCTCGCCGCCGCCTGTCTGCTCCCCGCCTTCCTGGCTGGCTGCTCCTTCTTCGAGGGCGGCGCGCTGGGGCGTAAGTTCGTCGTGTTCTTCGCCGTGCGCTCGGCGACCCTGGATACGTCCGCCCGCGAGGTGGTGAGCCACGCCGCGGACCTGGCCGCGAACCATCCCGAGCTCAACATCCAGGTCGAGGGCTACGCCCAGGCGAACGGCAACCTGACCGCGGACGCGATGCTGTCGGACCGGCGGGCAGAAAGGGTCGCGGCGGCGCTGCGCGCGGACGGGATCGCCGCCAACCGGATCCAGATCAACCCGCGCTCGCCGTCCAACGAGGATCCCGGCATCGGCGCGCGCCGGGTCGAAATTGATTTTGGTAACTGAAGTAAGTTTAGGCGAGGGGCCTTGCCCCCTTGATCCGCTTCGCGGCTCAAGCCCATCAAAGGCGAGCCTTTGAAATCATTTAATGCAGGAATCGGGGTCTGGGGCGTGCCGCCCCAGCGGGTCAAGGGCAGAGCCCTTGTCTGAGGAACTGACAGACCTGAAAACCGAGGCGCCGAACTTCCGGCGTGATGGTGGCCGGGCGCTCGAGGTGCTGGCGCGGGTGTTCGGGTTTGCGGCCTTCCGGGGCCTGCAGGATGCCGCGATTTCGCAGGTGATGCGGGGCGGCGACGCGCTGGTGCTGATGCCGACCGGCGGCGGCAAGAGCCTGTGCTACCAGATCCCGGCGCTGTGCCGCCCAGGCATGGGGCTGGTGGTCTCGCCACTGATCGCGCTGATGGACGACCAGGTGGCGGCGCTGCGCCAGCTCGGGGTCAATGCGGCAGCGCTGCACTCGGAGCTGAGCCCCGAGGACGCACCCAGGGTGCGGGCGGATTTCGCGGGCGGCCGTCTCGACCTGCTGTACGTGTCGCCGGAGCGGCTGTTGTCGCCGGGCATGCTGGAACGGCTCGGCCGCCAGCAGATCTCGGTCATCGCGATCGACGAGGCGCATTGCGTATCGCAGTGGGGGCACGAGTTCCGGCCCGAATACCGAGCCCTGGCCGCACTCCCGGAGGCGCTTCCCGGTGTGCCACGCATCGCACTCACCGCGACCGCCGATCCGCGCACCCGCGCCGACATCCTGCATGCGCTGGCGATGCCGGGGGCGGAGGTGCTGGCGGCGAGCTTCCATCGCGCCAACCTCAACATCGCGGCCAAACCGAAGGCCGCCGAGCTGCGCCAGCTCACCGACATGCTGGCCCGGCACAAGGCGAGCGGCGGGGCCTCGATCGTCTATTGCGGCAGCCGCAACAAGACCGAGCGCATCGCGCGCAGCCTGCGCGAGCGCGACTGGCCGGCGATCGTGTTTCATGCCGGCATCTCGCCGCTGGAGAAGCGCGCGGCACTGGCGCGGTTCCGCTCCGGCGAGCCGGTGGTGGTGGTGGCGACGATCGCCTTCGGCATGGGCATCGACCGGCCCGACGTGCGCATCGTGGTGCATCTCGACATGCCGGACAGTCCGGAAGGCTACTACCAGCAGATCGGGCGCGCCGGGCGAGACGGCGAGCCGGCGCATACGCTGCTGCTGTACGGTGGCGAGGATATCGCGCGGGCGCGGCACTGGCTCGACGTGTCGACGGCGCCGCCGGCGCAGAAGAAGGTGATGGGCCAGCGGCTCGAATCGATGATCGGGCTGACCGACACCACCGGCTGCCGCACACGTGCCCTGCTGGCCTGCTTCGGCGAGACGCTCGGCCGTGATTGCGGGCACTGCGACAATTGCCGCACCCCGATCGCCACCTTCGACGGCACGCTGGCGGCGCAGAAGGCGCTGTCGGCGATCTACCGCACCGGCCAGCGCTTCGGCGCGCTGCACATCATTTCGGTGCTGCGCGGCAAGCAGACCGACATGGTGACCCGGCACCGGCACGACACGCTGCCGCTGTACGGCATCGGCCGGGAGCAGCCGGAAGGCTTCTGGCGCAGCGTCATCCGCCAGCTGGTCTCGCGCGGCGCGCTGCAGACGGGCGACGGGGAATACGCCACGCTGGCGCTGAACGAGGAGGTCGCGCGGCCGATCCTGCGCGGCGAGCAGAAGCTGATGCTGCGCGAGGACGCAGTTGAGCCGATTCCGGCCGGCGCGGGCAAGGCCCCACGCGAGCGGGGCGATGCGGGGCGGGAGGTGGCGGCCGCCGACCTGGAGCCGGCGGCGCTGCTGCGCTTCGAGGTGTTGCGCGACTGGCGCAAGCAGGAGGCGCGCACGCAGTCGGTACCCCCCTACGTCATCTTCCACGACAGCGTGCTGCGCGACGTCGCCCGCCAGCATCCCGGCGATCTCGCGGCACTCGGCCAGGTCAAAGGCGTCGGCGCCTCGAAGCTCGACCGCTACGGGGCGCAGGTGCTGGCCAGCCTGGCCGGGTGAGGCAGCTGCTCCCCGCTTGACCCGGCCTCTTGACCCGATCCGGCGCAGGCCGTCGAAATCCGCATCAAGCGGCGGGTCAACACCAAGCCGGCGGGGAATGCACAGGTCATGGCAAGCAGCAAGAAGATCCTGGCGATCGACCAGGGAACGACGTCGACGCGGGCCATCGTCTTCGATGCCGCAACGCAGGCGCTCGCCACCGAACGACGGGAATTCCGGCAGTTCTATCCCGAGCATGGCTGGGTCGAGCATGATGCGGAGGAGATCTGGCGACACGTGCTGGAGGTGTCGCGCGCGGTGATCGAGCGGGTGGGGGGTGCGGACGGCATCGCCGCCATCGGCATCACCAACCAGCGCGAGACCATCGTGGTGTGGGACCGGGCGACCGGGGAGCCGATCCACCATGCCATCGTCTGGCAGGACCGTCGCACCGCGGCCCGGTGCGCGGAACTCAGGCAGCAGGGTGCGGAGGAGCTGGTGCGGGCCCGCACCGGGCTGCTGCTGGACCCGTACTTCTCGGCCACCAAGCTTGCCTGGCTGCTCGACGAGGTGGACGGCGCCCGCGACCGGGCGGAGCGCGGCGAGCTCGCGTTCGGCACCATCGACAGCTTCCTGCTGTGGCGGCTGACCGGTGGCCGGGTGCATGCGACCGACATCACCAATGCCTGTCGCACCATGCTGTTCGACATCCACCGGCAATGCTGGGACGACGATCTGCTGCGGCTGTTCGGCGTGCCGGCGTCGCTGCTCGGCGCGGTGCACGACAACAGCTTCCTCTTCGGCGAGACCGAGCCGACGCTGTTCGGCCGCGCCATCCCGATCGGCGGGATGGCGGGCGACCAGCAGGCGGCGGTGGTCGGGCAGGCCTGCTTTGCCGCGGGCATGGCGAAGTCGACCTACGGCACCGGCTGCTTCATGCTGCTCAATACCGGCGAGGCGGCGGTCGCCAGCGAGAGCCGCATGCTGACCACGATCGCCTACCGGATCGGTGGCCGCACCACGTACGCGCTGGAGGGCGCGATCTTCGTGGCGGGTGCCGCGATCAAGTGGCTGCGCGACGGCATCGGCCTGATCACGCATGCCTCGCAGACCGACGACATGGCGACGCGGGTGCCGGACAATCACGGGGTCTACATGGTGCCCGGCTTCGTCGGGCTGGGCGCGCCGCACTGGGATCCGCATGCGCGCGGCCTGATCTGTGGCCTGACGCTGGATGCGACGGCGGCGCATATTGCGCGCGCGGCGCTGGAATCGGTGGCGTTGCAGACGCTGGACCTGGCCGAGGCGATGCAGCGCGACGGCGGCGGCCAGGCCCAGGCCTTGCGGGTCGATGGCGGCATGGCGGCGAATGACTGGTTCTGCCAGTTCCTGGCGGACATGCTGCAGGTGCCGGTGGAGCGGCCGCGCCATCT
Organism: Lichenicoccus sp.; assembly: GCF_965277665.1. Taxonomy (GTDB): domain Bacteria; phylum Pseudomonadota; class Alphaproteobacteria; order Acetobacterales; family Acetobacteraceae; genus Lichenicoccus. The sequence continues at coordinate 1,351,325 of NZ_OZ255835.1, read as the reverse complement.
GGAGACGACGGCGCTCGGCGCCGCGTTCCTGGCCGGGCTTGCGGTCGGGGTCTGGCGGGATCTCGACGAGGTTGCGGCCACCTGGAGCCGGGCCAGCCTGTTCGAGCCGTCGATGCAGGTGGCACAGCGCGATCGGGTGGTCGCGGGCTGGCAGGACGCGGTACGGCGCGCCCTGCTGCGATAGGAGCGGATCCCGCTCAGGCCTGCGGCGGGGGCGAGCCACCGGGATGGAACACGACCTTGACGCAGTCATCCTTCTTGTCGCGAAAAGTCTTGTACAACTCGGGACCGTCCTCGAGATGGGTGCTGCGATGCGTGATCAGGAAGGTCGGGTCGATGGTGCCGTCCTGGATCAGCCTGGTCAGCGCCTCGAGCCAGCGCTTCACGTGGGTCTGGCCGCTGCGGATGGTCAGGCCCTTCTGCACCACGGCGGCCATGTTCACCGGGATCGGTCCGGCATAGACGCCGGGCACCGAGACGATGCCGCTCGGACGCACCGCCTGGATCATCTGCTCCAGTGCGTAGGGCCGCTGCGTGCTGGTCAGCTTCTCCTGCACCGTGCTCAGCAGGTTGAACATGCCGTGGCCGGCGCTCGCTTCCATGCCGACGCAATCGATCACCGCGTCCGCCCCTTCGCCGCGGCTGATCTCCTTGATGCGCGCCATGACGTCGTCCTGCGCGTAGTCGATGATGTCGGTGGCCCCGGCCTTGCGAGCGAGGGCGACGCGCTCCGGCACGGTCTCGATGGCGATGATGCGTGCGGCACCCATGACGGCAGCGGACTTGATGGCGAACAATCCGACCGGACCGGCGCCCCAGATGGCGACGATCTCGCCGCCCTTGATGTCGCAATAGGCAGCCGCCTGCCAGCCGGTCGGCAGGATGTCGGACAGGAACAGCGCCTGCTCGTCGCTCATGCCGTCCGGCACCTGCATCGGCGCCACGTCGGCCATCGGCACGCGAACATACTCGGCCTGGCCGCCGGCATAGCCGCCGGTCAGGTGGGAGTAGCCGAACAGGCCGGCGGTCGGATAGCCGAACTGCCTGGCCGCCATGTCGCCGTTGCGGTTGGACACCGTGCACGAGGCCCAGTTGCCGAGCCTGCATTGCCGGCACTGGCCGCAATTGATGTTGAAGGGCACCACGACGCGATCGCCCTTGCGAAAGCCGGTGATCGCCGAGCCGGTCTCGACCACCTCGCCCATGAATTCGTGGCCGAGGATGTCACCGCTCTCCATGGTCGGCATCTGGCCGTCCATGAGATGCAGGTCGGAGCCGCAGATCGCGCAACTCGACACCTTGAGGATGATGTCGCGGCTGTCCTCGATCGCCGGATCGGGAACCGTGTCGCAGCGTATGTCGCCTTTGCCGTGCCAGCACAGTGCGCGCATGACCTAAAACTCCCTGCATGCAAGCCTGCGCAACGCCGGGAAGTCGGGCCGGACTTGTGGATGGCCGCGGCCAACCGATCACGGTTTGACGACGTGTCGCTCAGCTTCCGTGGGTGGAGCGGACCGGGAAGCCCGCGGCGAGGCTGCTGCCGTCGGAGAAATGCAGCGTGACCGGCACGGTCCGGCCCGGTGCCACGGCCGGACCCGGCTGCTCGCACATCAGGTGATAGCCGCCTGGCGTGAAGCGCACGGTGGCTCCGGGCGGGATCTCGATCGCCGCCACCGCGTGCATGCTGGTCATGCCGGGCATCCCTGCCATCGCTCCGGGGGCCATCCCGCCGGGTGCCATCCCGCCCCCATGGCTCATGGTCCGCATCCGGACGGTCTGGTGCAGGGTCAGGGTGCCGCAGGCCGTGGCATCGGCGCCGGTCAGGGTCACAGCGTGCAAGCCGGCATTATGCAGCGAGAAATAGCCCGCCGCCGGCAGGCCGGGCAGCGCGCGAATCCAGGCATCGTCGAGGGTCAGGCCGGGGGGCGGGGCGGCGTGCGCCGCCCCGGGCAGCAGCGCCACGGGCAGCAGCGCTACGACCAGGACGCGAAGCAGCCCGCTTGGGTTCACGCAGCGCGTGGCTTGGGAGCCCGCATGAAGCGGCGCGCGAAGCGCACCAGGTTCGGCATCGTGGTGGGGCGCCGCAGCCTGCTGTCGTAGCCGGCGAAACGCCGGTCGTTCTCCTGCAGGCACAGGCCCATCAGCTCGCGCACGCTGATCTCCTCGCTGCTGACCGACTTGGCGCCGTTCACCGTGAAGTTGTTGTCCTGCACCACCTCGCGGCCATCGGCATCCATGCCACGCGCCAGACCGATCCGTTCCCAGCCGAGGAACACCCACACGGCGGCGACACGCAGCTCGAACAGCGGACGCTTCCAGATCGGCATGGTGCGCCGGTGCCAGGCGACCCAGTTCGCGAACAGCAGGATGTGCCGGCACTCCTCCTGCATCACCGGCTCGAACGTCTCGATCAGCTCGGGTGGGAAGAAGCCCGAGCGGCTGGCCATCTCGAACAGGCCGAAGGCGAAGAAGCTGTCGATGCACTCGCTGTAGCCGGTGACCATGTAGGCCCACTCGGCGTCGCGCGGGGCCTTGTATTCGGGTTCCGGCGCAAGCCGGATGCCGTAGCGCCCGACCATGCGGGAGAGCACCTCCTTGTGGCGGTTCTCCTCCCACGCATTGAGGCCGATCGCCTCGTGCAGCTCGGGATCCTTCAGGCTGTCCGCATACGCCTTCATGCGCAGCCTGGCCTTACCCTCGGTCTGCACGGCGATGTCCCAGATCGGCAGCGCGGTGATACGGGCCAGTGTCTCGTCGTCGAGCGCCGGCCAGTCGATCACCGACGGCTTGTACGGGTTGAAGGTCTCGTGGAACATCGTGCACATGGCGTGCTTGTGCGCGGCCGACCCCAGACGCAGTCGGCCCTGGTGCGGGCTGTGCCAGTGCCGCGCCCGATGATCGGCGGCTTCGATGATGGCGCTGCCGGGCAGCGGGGGGCTGTCGGGCCGGGTCACGCCGATCGACTGGCTCATGCCGTGGTCATTCCATCTCTATCGAACTGGTTGGAGTCGCAGCTTGCTCACAGCACGTTGGTCCGGATTGCGGCCCTTGTCAGCAGGCACACGCAGGCGCACCTGAACGGCCACGTTCAAACATCGAGGATCGCCGGCTTCATGCGCTGCCCGTTCTGCGGCCACGAGGATACGCAGGTCAAGGATAGCCGTCCGAACGAGGATGGCGCGGCGATCCGCCGGCGGCGGTTCTGCGCGTCCTGCGGCCAGCGCTTCACCACCATCGAGCGCGTCCAGCTGCGCGAACTGGTGGTGACCAAGGTCGACGGGCGGCGGGTGCCGTTCGAGCGCGACAAGCTCGCCCGCTCGATACGCATCGCCATGCGCAAGCGGCCGATCGACGAGGAGCGCATCGAGCGGATCGTCAACGGGCTGGTCCGCCAGCTCGAGGCCTCCGGCGAGGTCGAGATCGCCAGCAAGCAACTGGGCGAGCTGGTGATGGACACGCTGCGCGAAGTGGATGCGGTGGCCTATGTCCGTTTTGCCAGCGTCTATCGTGACTTCCGAGAGGCGCGCGATTTCGAGGCGATCCTGGGTTCGCTGCCGAGCCTGCCGATCGCGGGCGCCGAGCCGGGTGTCCTACCGAAGGAAACTGGACCCGCCGGGGCAAAGGCGCGATGAAGCGCGCATGAGCGATCACGAGACCTCCGCGTCCCCGCCCCCACAGGGGCGACCGACGACAGCGCGCGCGCCGAGGACGCGCCCACGCACCGCGGCGCGGGTGGGCGCCGTGCAGGCGCTGTTCCAGAGCGAGCAGGCGGGCGAGAATCCCGAGGCCGTCATCGACCAGTTCGTGCGCCACCGGCTCGGCGAACTGCCAGGAACCGGCGGCTACGAGGAAGGCCGCGTGCCGGAGGCCGACGTCGCGTTGTTCGGACGCATCGTGCGCGCCGCGGTGCGCGAGCAGGACCGGCTCGACGGGCTGCTGGTCGAGGCGCTGCCGCCGGAATGGCCGCTCGGCCGGCTCGATCCGGTGCTGCGTGCGCTGCTGCGCGCGGCGGGCGCCGAATTCACCATGAGCGACGGGCCGCCCGGCCGGGTCGTGATCAACGAGTATCTCGATGTGGCGCACGGCTTCTTCTCCGGCGACGAGCCGCGCATGGCGAACGGCCTGCTCGACGTGATCGGCCGGAGGCTGCGGCCGCAGGATTTCGAGCAGCGCGCGCCGGGGGGCAGTCCCGAGGCGACCGACCCGGCAGCCTGAGGGCGCGTCCCGGCATGCCCGGTTCGGGGCCGCCCGGCGAGTTCCGGTTCATCGAGCGGCATTTCCTGCCGCTGGCCGGCCCGGCTGCGTTGGCGCTGTCGGACGACGCGGCGGTGTTCGCACCGCCACCCGGACGGGACCTGGTGGTCTCTGCCGACGCCATGGTGCAGGGCGTGCATTTCCTGACCGGCGACCCGCCGGGCAGCGTCGGGCGCAAGCTGCTCCGGGTCAACCTGTCGGATCTCGCCGCCATGGGCGCGGCCCCGCTGGGCTACCTGCTGACGGTGACGCTGCCGCCTGCCATGACCGATGCCTGGTTTGCCGGGTTCTGCGCGGGTCTCGCGGCCGACCAGGCGGAGTTCGGCCTGAGCCTGCTGGGCGGCGATACCACCTCGACCACGGGGCCGCTGGTGCTGTCGCTCACCATCCTGGGCCATGTGGCGCCCGGCACCGCCTTGCGCCGCAACAAAGCCGCACCCGGCGACGGGGTCTGGGTGAGCGGCAGCATCGGCGACGCGGCGCTCGGGCTGGCTGCGCTGCAGGGTGGCCTCGCCGATCCCACGGGGGATCTCGCCGAGCGCTACCGGTTGCCGCAGCCGCGCCTGGCACTCGGGCGACAGCTGCACGGGATCGCGTCCGCCGGCATGGATGTCTCCGATGGGCTGGTGCAGGATTGCGGGCATCTCTGCAGGCAATCCGGCGTGGCGGCAGTGCTCGACGCGCCGCTTGTCCCGGTGTCCCCGGCGGCCCAGCAGGCGATCCGTTCGGCCGGGGAGGCCTGGCGCGCCACCTGCCTGACCGGCGGCGACGACTACGAGCTGCTGCTGGCGGTCCCGGCCGGTCGCGAGACGGCACTGCTGGCCGCCGCCGCGGCGACCGGAACCGCGATCACCCGTATCGGCCGCTTCGAGACGGGGGCGCCGTATGTGCGCGTGCTGGATGCGGCCGGGGTGGAGCAGCGTTTCGAGCGGGCCGGGTGGAGCCATCTCTGAGGCGCCAGTCTGGCTCTGAGGCGCCAGTCTGGCATGGCGGTTGCTCGGCTCGGCGGCTGTTCGGCCGGGCGTCTGTGGACCGGAACAGGAGGCTGCATGGACGACGACACGAGGCGGCTCGCGACCGAGGCTGCTGCCTGGCTGGGGATCGTGATCGAGCCGTCGCTGCTCGGCGGCGTGGCGGCCAGCCTGGAACTGCTGCGCCGGCATGCGGCGCGGGTCATGGAGTTCGAGCTGCCGCCCGGCGAGGAAGCGGCGCCGGTGTTCGCCGCCGAGCCGCCCGTGTCGTGACGGGCGAGACCGAAGCCCGTATCGCCGGCGTCCTCGATCGTATCGGCAGGCACGACCGCACGCTGAACTGCTTCACCACGATCCTTGCCGACGCGGCGCTGGCGGAGGCGCGCGCGCAGGATAAGCGACTGGCGGCAGGGGAGGCGGCCGGGCCGCTTGCCGGCATGCCGTTCGCGGTGAAGAACCTGTTCGACGTGCAGGGCATGGTGACGCTGGCCGGCTCGCGGATCCTGGCGGGCGGGCCGCCGGCGCCCCGGGACGCCTTTGTCGTGCGCCGGTTGCGGCAGGCGGGCGCCATCCTGGTCGGCTGCCTGAACATGGACGAGTTCGCCTACGGCTTCTCCACCGAGAACGCGCATTACGGCAGCACCCGCAACCCGCACGATCCCCGGAGGCTGGCCGGTGGCTCGTCGGGAGGCTCCGCCGCGGCGGTGGCGGCGGGCCTGGTGCCGCTCGCACTCGGGTCGGACACCAACGGCTCGATCCGGGTGCCGGCCTCGCTCTGCGGCGTGTTCGGCCTCAAGCCGACCTATGGGCGCCTGTCACGCAGCGGCGCCTACCCGTTCGTCAACAGCTTCGACCATGTCGGCCCGTTCGCCCGCAGCTTGCACGAGCTGGCGCTGGCGTACGACTGTATGCAGGGCCTGGACCCCGGCGATCCGGTGCAGGCCGCGCGTCCGGCCGAACCCGCTGGACCGGCCTTGCGCTCCGGCGTGGCCGGACTGCGGGTCGCCCGGCTCGCCGGCTGGTTCGCCGGAGGCTCCGACCAGGCGGAGCAGGCGGTGCGTCAGGTTGCGGACGCGCTGGGAGGGGCCAGCGACCTGGTGCTGCCGGAGACCGACCGCGCCCGCTCGGCGGCGTTCTGCATCACGGCGGCGGAAGGCGGGGCGCTGCATCTGCCGAGGCTGGCCATGCAGGCGCTGCAGTATGATCCCGCGACACGCGAGCGTCTGCTGGCGGGCGCCCTGCTGCCGGCGGCCGTGGTGGTGCAGGCGCAGCGGTTCCGCTCCTGGTATCGCCGGCAGGTGCTGGCCGCCTTCGACCACTTCGATGTGCTGCTGGCGCCCGCCACACCGTGTCCGGCGCCGCGGTTCGACGACCCCACTATCGAGCTCGGCGGCGCGGCGGTGCCGGCGCGCGCCAATCTGGGGCTGTACGCGCAGCCGATCAGCTTCATCGGGCTGCCGGTGGTGGCGGTGCCGGTCCTCGCACCCGGGAAACTGCCGGTCGGGGTGCAGGTCATCACCCGTCCGTTTGCCGAAATCCTCGGCCTGCGGGTCGCGGCCGAACTGGAGGCTGCCGGCGTCGCCGGCTGCAGGGAGCTGGATTATGTCTGAGCCACAGGTGAACGATCCGCCGGTGCTGGCCGAGGTCGAGGCAGTGTTCGCCCGCTACGAGCAGGCCTTGATGAGCAACGACGTCGAGACACTGGATGCGCTGTTCTGGCAATCGCCCGACACCGTGCGCTACGGCGTCGGCGAAAACCTCTACGGGTACGACGAGATCGCCGCCTTCCGCGTGGCCCGCCCCGGGGGCTCGCCGCAACGCACCGTGCTGCGCAGCGTCGTGACCAGCTTCGGACGCGACTTCGCCACCACCAGCATCGAATTTCGCCGCACCGGACGTGGCGGCGCTGCCGAGGGGGCAGTCGGACGCCAGAGCCAGAGTTGGGTCCGGCTGGCGGAGGGGTGGCGGATCGTGGCGGCACACGTCTCGCTGCTCGGCGCGGGAACCTTACCGCCAGGCCCGGGAGGGGACACGGCGTAGTTCAGGATACTTGTGCAAAGTGATCACAAGGCCGGCTCGGAGGGGAGCGGCTGTGGGGCGGGACCAAGCGCATCGGGCACAGAGGACGAGATAGACGCGCTGCGTGAACTCCTACCGGATCAGCAGATCCAACATAGCCTGACGCTGAGAGGACTCCTACGCTTCGTCGCTATAGTGCGGTCGAAGTCATAAGCGATGCATCGGATCCGGGAATCGATACGACTGTGAGACCAATGCCTAAGTATCGCTACTTAATCGGAGTGTTTTTGTGCCTCGCCAGTGGGGCGGCGCTGTCGGTGGCAATGGGACAGGACGCCAATTGAGACCTGCTAAACTACCATCTCTATAATGGCTTTGCCTTTCTTTATGGCCGTTTCAGTCGCGACCTGCTGCCGACCGGGATGCAGAGTTATCTCAACCCCGTGCTGGACGCGGTGTATGCCGAATTGGCGCTTGAGCCGCTACGTGCCGTGCCGCGGGTCCTCGCTGCGGTCACCGGACTCTGGTATGGGATGCTGATCTTCCTGACTGCCCGGTTGTCGATGCTGCTCTATTCGGAGCGGCTCCTTGCTGTTGCGGCTACTGCGATGGGCGTAACCGGGGCTGCGACAATCGCTCAGGTCGGCACGGTCACCGAGGAGATACAGGCCGCTGTCTTCATGCTCTCGGGGCTGCTCGTAATGCTGCATGGCTCGGCCGTGCGCACGATTGCTAGCGGCGGCCTGCTGTTCGGTATGGCTGCCGGGCTGAAATTGACGGCAGCGGCTTATGCGCCGGCCGCTTTGCTGGCGGCCATGAGCATGCAAGGCTCGATCCGGTTGCCGGGACGCGGGGTCGCTACCGCCGCCGTGTTCTCGTGCGGCTGGGTCGCCGGCGTGGTGGTCGCTGACGGCTGGTGGGCGTTGATGCTGGCCCGCCGGTTCAGCAGCCCAGTATTCCCGATGTTCAACGGTCTGTTCCGTTCGCCGCTATTTCCACCAGCCAGTGTTCTCGATGGACGTTTTTTCCGCATGATGCCGAGCAATGGAGCAATGGCTGTTCTACCTGATTTATTGGGCGGTGCATCCAGCAACCCTGGTCAGCGAGTTGCCACTGCGCGACCCAAGGTTGGCGGTGGCGTGCTGTCTTGTTCTCGCTAGCTGGTGGAAGCGGCCTCGCGATCTGGTCCCACGTGCGCTTCTGGTATCTTTCGGCATGGGGTATATTGCGTGGCTGACGACGAGCTCGATCCTGCGTTATGCCGTTGTGCTCGAAGCCGTCGGTGGAGTGCTGGCACCGCTGCTCTTGATCCGATTGATCAGCCCGCTGGCCGGCGCAAGACTCTTGGCGTTGGCGATGACTGTCGTGGTCCTGATAGCGACAAGGTATCCGGCCACGTTGCGCATCCCGTACGGGACCAGGACCCTACAGGCCAATGCCGTTGACATCCCGGTGCATACGCTACTGGTCCTGATCTTTCGCGCGCCGGTGTCCTACCTGGTGCCGCTACTACCCAGGCAGAAGGGCCTGCAGGTGATCAATGTCGGCGATACCGTGCTTGAGGCCCGTGGCTGGGGGCTGCATGACCGCATGCTCCGTATGATCGCGGGCCACGTCGGGCCCGTCCTGGTGCTTACCGCCGGCAATCCTCGTGGTCAATTTCCGGAACTGGGAGAAGTCGGCCTCAGCCCCATGCTCGAACATTGCTGCGCGATCGGCAGCAATTTCGCCCCTGTCGGCGCGGCCGCGCAGCTCTGCGTCGGTCGGAAAGCGGCGCCTCGTGTGCTTGCCAGTCCGTTCTGGGCACTGGCCGCAACCCATTACCGCAAGCTGGTCCAGATCGAGGATGCGTCACAGAGCCTGATCGGTGCGGCCTACCTCAAGGCTGCTGGTCCTGTAGCGCGCGGGACCCATTTCATCGACTGGGCCGACTTGCTGTGGAGCGGTGTCGGATCCAGCCATACCGCCCTGCCTGAGCATCTTGATGCCGGATCGCTCTACGTGTTGCCGCGGATCAGCCTGCTCGCCGCTGCAGACCGGCTCGATCCAGTGCGTGATCTTATCGCGCAAATCGATGGCGTGTTTGTATTGGCGCCAAATTGGCGAACATGCGCCGCTTGTACTGCCGCGGCGCCCCCGGTCGACTTGCGCAGCTATATCGTGCCTCTGTCGGTTGACGCGACGCGTATCTCGGCAGGCCGGGCTCAGGCGAGCGGCCTGTTGACAGAAGGGTGGTGGGCGCCGGAGCCGACCGGAATCTGGTCGCATGAACAGGCAGATCTGCTGGTTCCTCTGGCAGCGGATCTGCCTGAGCATGCAGCACTGATATTGGACGGGATGCTGTTCACGCCGGCCGGTGTGCCGACTTCCGGATCTGGTGGGTATCGGGTCCGCATCGAGATCGCCGGATATCCCGCGTCGCTGGTGGAACAGGTGGGCGTTCAGCATGGAGGGCTAGGCGCCATCGTGTTGCCGCTGCGGCGGGAGTGGTTGCGGCGCGAGGCGGATCATACCTGTCTCGCCCATGTTCGGCTTTCATTTCCTGATTCGCGAAGCCCGGCTTCTCTAGGTCTCAGTATCGACGGACGGCGACTTGGCATGTGGCTGACCGGTCTGCGCCTGATCGGCACGCCATGAAGTTGCTTAAGCAGTCCAGAGATAGGCCACCCAGCTTCCTCCCATGGCCAGGAACAAAGCCGATTCGGCATGAAGCACCCCTTCAGCCATCCAGACCGGGAGTGCTGAGAACCAGCGCCGGTTCCATGCCAATCTACGCTGGGTCATGCAGCGTTTCGTCAGCCGAGCAGACGCCGGAGACCTCGAATTGGTGCGGTCAGTCGCCATGAGGTCGACTCTCGCATGGCTGCGAGTTCTCGTTCCAGCTGCAGCTCACGCGGCGAGGGCGCCGGCATGCCGACAGCCTCGTGCATCCTCTCTCCGATCTCGGCCGGTTGCGCCGTAGGAGGCTCTTGCGTTGCTACTGGCTCTTGCCATGGACACGGCTGTTCTGCCATGGCGGCATCGGCAAGCTCCGGTGCTAGCCGTCGAGCCCGCCATGCAGTGGCGAACGGTACGTCGCCGGACTTGTGTTTCTCTGCCGACCAGCCCGTACGGGATAACGCCGCCTTGAAATATTCCTCGTTAAATCCGAGCTCCAGCCAACCGAAGTTGCGCATAGACCAGAGCGCATGACCATCCATGCTGATCCCCCAGGGGATATTATAGCCGGGGACGATTGGCTCCGCGCCAAAGATGATCTGACCTTCCGGCTTGACTGCCGTTTGCAGCGCTCGCAACAGGCGCAGGTGGTCATGGCAGTGGTGGAAGGACTCAAAGAAGAGGACAGCATCATAGGGCTCGGTTACGCTTTCGGCCCAAAAGAAATCCGCCTCCACGACCTCGATGTCGACGCGGTTCTGAGCAGCGCGATGGCACAGCATCTCGCAGAAGTTCGGTTCGATGTCGACAGCCGTGACCTGCACTCCGAGCAGCGCCAGCGTGATCGTCGTCTCCCCCCATCCTGGTCCGAACTCTAGCACGCGTGCGTTCGGCGGAAGGTCCATCATGCGCACCATGAAGGCGATCGCCAGAAGGTATTCGCCCGCGGTGGGAAGACTCTCAAGATAGTAAGGATAGGGTCGATCCCGATAGGCGGCCAAGTCGAAATGTGTGCGCTCGTTTTTTGGTGAATAGGGACGACCGCAAATTCGCTCATGCAGTCGCACCTGGAAGTCACGATATTCCTCGCTGAACGGATCGGCAGGCGCCTGACCTGAGAAGTCGCCCCGAAACGTCTGGAAGAACCGCCGCATTGCCTCGTCGCCCTGACAGGTTAGGACGTCGTTGCATTCCAAGATCTTCGTATTAAGCACATCTATGTCTACGATGGTGTCCAATTGACTTCCTCAATATAGCATTATCTGGTCGACCACCGATTACGGCGACAAGAAGGGCACCGAGGGCGCAAGGCGAGCAAGCAAAAAAACATCCTGTCGCCAGTCCGAAAGCTTGGCGACGAAGGTCGCGAGCGGCTCTTGATCTCGTCTGGCTTTACAGTCTCTGGTCGAGCCAGTTCCTGGCTCAGCCAGAGCCACCCGCCTCAGTATCCCACGATCACGCGATAGTCGCTATGCTCCGCGAACGCCCCAGCCCCGTTCGTCCACCTGGATGCACGGCCGGCCGTCCGCGCTGCAATGGTCCGCCTTCCCCAGCATGCCGCCCTTCTGCCATCCGTCCCGGGTGGCCTGCAGCTCGGTGATCTCCGCCTCGAGCTGCGCCTCCGCGGCTGGCGCCACGGTGCAGGCCGGGACCCGAGACGACGCCATCGACGCCACCGCCAGCTACGTCGCCACGGGCTCCGGTTCGGCCACCTTATTCAGGGGCACCGGCGCTGCACCGTAACAGGTCGTCAAGGGCGCCGCCGATGGCATCGACACACTGAACGGTTTCCGGCCGGCGTCCGACAGAGTGAACCTGTACGGCTAGGCGCCGGCCGACATCTCGGTAAGCGTCGTCGGTGGTTCGACGCTGATCGCGCTCAACGACGGCTTCCGCATCGAACTGGTCGGCGTGACCGATGCGCGCGGCAGCGTCCACGTCTAGCACAGCAGGGTGCTGAAGCAGCAACGCGAGGGCTCTGCCCTGGACCCCATCAAAGGCAAGCCCCTGAAATCTTTCTCCTAAAAAGAGCGGCTCTAGAGCCCGCACTGCTCCAAGACGGGCCCGCAGCGGGTCAAGGGCGGAGCCCTTGCGCTTGGTCTTTCCGCAGGCCTGCCAGTGGTAATAATCTGACGGAAGAGTCGTCCGGTTTTACCACCAGCCCTTCATTTGGCGACCCGATCTACCTGCCACTCGGGTCGTCAGTGTCAGGATCGGACCGCCAGGCTTTGAGATGCACTTTCGGCTCCGATGCCATCCGAACCCTGGCTTGCCGCGTCAGCGATGCCACTGCGCTGCCGTTTCTTTCGCGAAGGCACGGTAGGTGCGGAGCGGTCGCCCAAGCATCGCTGCCAGGCGCTCGACGCTGCGCGGCGTCGGCAACACGCCGATCCTCTGCCAGCCGTCGAACATGAGCGCGATGTCAAGAGCCATCGCCGGCGGCATGTGCCCGCGACTCTGCTGTTCGAAGAAACCCATGTCGTCGCCGCCATAGCCGATCGGCGTGCCGAGGACGTCCGTCCATATCGAAGTCACCCTATCGGCCGTCAGGACCTCAGGACCTCAGGACCTCAGGACCCGATATCTCTATGAGGTCGCGCGGCAGACTCCCAGCCGCATGGTCACGTCTCAGAAGCTCAAGCGCCGCGACATCTGCAATATCGCGAATGTCGACCATTGCGGCACCGACATTCCCGATGGGCATCGCCTACACGCCTTTCCCGAGCAGCGTCTCCTTGATCGCGTCGTTCTGGAAAAAGTAGTTCGGGCGCAGAATGGTCGCAGGGAGGTCCAGTGTCTCGATCATTCGTTCGCCGGCGTATTTCGCAGCCGCATGCGGCACGTCGACGAGCGCGTCAGCGTTGGCCATCGAGAAATAGACGATGCCTTTCAAGGCAGCGTCCCGTGCAAGCCGCAACGTCAGCAGCGCCCGCGTCAATTCATCGGCAACGACGGGGTTGAGAATAAACAGCGTGTCCACACCCTGCGGAGCAGCTCGCATAGTCCCGGGATCCAGCACATCCCCTTCGACCGCCCGCACTCCGGGCGGCAGTTGCGCCTTTGCCGGGTCCTTCGTCAGCACAACGATCTCGGCGCCCTGCTCCGCGAGCCTGCTGACGACCAGGCTTCCAATCTGGCCCGTGCCGCCGATAGCAAGGATAGTCATTCCAGCAACCCTGAATTGAGTGAAACGTCGTCGAGGCCCGTCGCCCTCATGACCCGAGGGCTGCCTTGCTGGCCACCAGATCGGCGAAGAAGGCGTGCAGCGAGCGAGGCTCGCGGCCCAGGATCGCACGCAGCGTGAACGGGTTGCTCCGCAGCCCGTGCTGGTCGTAATGCGCATACATCGCGGCGAGCTGCTGCTTCTGCTGGTCGTCGTAGGGCAGATGAGCCTTCGCGAACCAATCCTCGAAATCGGCAGCCACGGCCTTGATCCTGCGGCCTGAGACCTGGCCGGCGATCGCGGCCACCGCCTCGCGGTTCATCCCGCCATCGGCGCTCAGCTCAAAGGTGCCGTTGAGCAGCCGATCCTCGGTCAAGGCGATCGCCGAGACCTCGGCGACGTCCCGGTAGTCGACCCGCGCGATCGGGGAGATTGTCGAGAACGGTTCGGCCAGCACGCCGCTCTCGACGAGCTTCGGCCAGCCGGCAGCCAGGTTTTGATACAGCACCGCCGGGCGGAGCAGGGTGTAGTCGAGGCCTGACTTCAGCAGGGCGGCCTCGATCGGCCGCTTCGATGCGTGATTCGTCAGGTCGAGCGAGGGATGAATGATGGTGGAGAATACGATACGGCGCACACCTGCCTGCCTCGCCGCCTCCACGAAGCCAACCCCCATCTCGGCCTCGTCTTCCTGGAAAACCGGCGAAATATAGAACGCGCGCTCGACGCCTCTGAGCGCGGCCTCGAGCCCGGGACGGTCCCTCAAGTCGCCCAGAACGGTGTCGCCGGCGCCGTTGGCGCGTGCCTTCTCCGCCCCCTCCACCGTGCGCACGAGCGCCAGGGGATGGACGCCCCGGCTGGCAAGCGCCGGCACGACCAGCCCGGCGAAGCGGCCGGCCGCGCCAACGACAAGCGTGCTTCCCGCGTCATCAACCATCTGGATCTCCTAGCTGCTGACAACGATTAGGTTCAGCACTCAGCTGCCTTAAAGAAGAGATTGCTGCTGACTGTCGTGAATGGGACTGTTGAATGGATCGTCTGATGGCGATGGAGAGTTTCGTCCGCACGGTCGAGCGGGGCAGCTTCGCCGCCGCTGCCGCCGGCCGCGGATTGTCGCCCAGCATGGTCGGCAACCACGTGCGCTTCCTGGAGGCCCGGCTCGGTGCATTGCTGCTCAACCGCACCACCCGGCAGCAGAGCATGACCGAATTCGGTCGCGCCTACCTCGAGAGATGCCGGCGCATCCTGCTCGACGTGGAGGACGCCGAGCGGGTCGCCGACCTCGTCAGGCCCCCGCGTGGCCTGCTGCGCGTGACGGCGCCATTGTCACTCGGCACCACCATCATGCCCGGCATCATCGCCGCCTACCTGCGACGCTATGCCGAAGTCCAGGTGGAGCTCGTCCTGCAGGACCGCCGTCTCGATCTCCTCGCCGATGAGCTCGACGTCGCGATCCGGGCCGGCAGGCTGCCGGATTCAGGACTGATCGCCCGGGCATTGCCGCCGCTGAGCCTGGCCGTCTGCGCCTCGCCAGCCTACCTCACGGTGCATGGGCATCCCGGTACGCCGGCCGAGCTGGAGCATCATAACTGTCTCGACTTCACCTATGCCGGGGAGCCGCGGCTGTGGCGGTTCAACGGGCCGGAGGGCGAGATCCGGGTCCAAGTCAGCGGGACTCTGCGTGTCAATAACGGGATAGCCCTACGCGCCGCGGCTCTGGAGCATCTTGGCATCATCCTGCAGCCCGAAATCCTGGTTGCCGAAGACATCGTCTCGGGGCGCCTGATCCGCCTCCTGGCGGACTACGCCGTCCCATTTCTGCCCATTCATCTGCTGAGCCTCCCGGATAGGCATCCATCCCCGAAGCTCCGGAGTTTCATCGAGCTCGCCACCGAGATGTTCAAGTTGGCCGCTTGAACCGCGCGTGTGGTCGCTCTCGGCACTCCCTTCGGAACGGTCGGTACGCCGGTTTCAGAACATGCCGTAGGTCGGCGCCAGCCAGCCGAGCAGCGTGAGGACCAGGCCGGCGGCGCCGAGGGCCAGCGATGCCGTGAACAGCATGCGCGATGCTGCGATGACCGAAACCGTGGCCAGCACGATGGCGAGTTCGAGCGCCGCGGCGGCGTTGTCGTAGGTGTGGGTGCGTTGCAGGGCGACGTCCCGCGCCGCCGCAAAGGCGTGTGCACGGTCTGCGATCGCGCGCTTGCCGTCGCCTGGATCGGTCTCGTAATGGCTTTGTTCCTGGGCGAGCTGGTCCAGCACCTGCCGGCGCGCGATGGTGCCCTGCGGGCTCGACGGTGCATCCAACGTGGCCCCGAGTGCCGCCAGGTCGTGCGCGAGTGCCTGTCGGATCGACTTGCCCTGATATTGCGTCCAGGCGTCCGCGGCAGCGATGGAGTTCTCGTTGACCCTGATCTCGGCGTGCTTGGCGCCCTGCTCGCTGATCGCGAGGCAGGCCGCAAGGATCGCGACCAGCAGCGCCGCGTGCTTGTTGCCATGTTCGGCGGCATGGCCCGCATGCTCGTGATGCTCAAGCTGCTGTTCCAAGGATGGGCCTCCGATCCCGTCCGAGAAGGCCGGCGCGGCGTCCTCCCGGTTCGGCCCGAAGGATCGGCGGCACCTGGAGGTCCGGGCGGGAATCGAACCCACATTCGCGGATTTGCAGTCCGCTGCATCACCACTCTGCCACCGGACCTCGGGGCTGCCTGAAGCCGCCAATGACCGCCGTCCGACGCCTCGGGCGGAGCTATATCCGAGTTCGCCGGGATAATCCAGGCGCCGGGGAACGCCATCTCCCGGCAGGGCGCCGCGCTTTACGCCCTGTCGGGCCGCCACGTATGCTGCCGCTATGAACGATATCGATCCTGCCACGCCGTCCCCGGACGCCACGGCGACTGCCTGGCCAACCCGGCTGTTGACCGTTCCCGGAACGAGTGCGGCGTTCGCGAAGGCTGCCACGTTGGACAGAAGCAGCCCGGACCTGGCCCAGGCGCGCCATCGCATGGTCGACACCCAGGTGCGCCCGGTGCAGGTCAGCGACCCCCGGATCATCAAGGCGATGCGGGAGGTGCCCCGCGAGCGGTTCGTGCCGGCCGATCGCGCGGCGATCGCCTACGCGGACATCGGGGTGCCGCTTGCTGCGAGCCGGGTGCTGATGGAGCCGCGGATCATTGCACGCCTGCTGCAGTCGGCGGTGCCGCTCGGCGGCGAGCGCGCCCTGGTGGTGGCGGCGGGGACCGGGTATTCCGCGGTGCTGCTGGCGCGACTCGGCCTGTCCGTACTGGCACTGGAACAGGACCCGGCCCTGGCCGCCCTGGGTGCGGCCCTGAGCAAGGAGCTGGCGCCCGCGGTCCGGTTCGTCACCGGTGCGCTGCGCGACGGCTTCGCGGACGCCGCTCCCTATGACCTCATCCTGATCGACGGCGCGGTGCGCACCCTGCCGGATGCGCTGGCCGGACAGCTGGCAATCGGCGGCCGGCTGGCGACGGTGCTGTGGCCCCAGGGCAAGGTCGGCAGCGGGGTGCTGGCGGAACATTCGACACTCGGGCTGCGGGCGCGCCAGCAGTTCGATGCCTCGACGCCGTTGATCCCGGAACTGCTCGCGGCACCTCGGTTCAGCTTCTGAGCGGGGCTTCAGCGTCCGGGCGGGTGTGAAGTCGCGGCGCTGGCAGCGCCGTCGGGTTTTGTGGCACAGACCAGCGGACGGGTTCGATCGCGCGGGATCATGCGCGCTGGCTAGTGGAGGGCGGTATGAGTGTTCGCACCGGGATGGGGGCAGGGCTTGCGGCGATGCTGTGCAGCGGCACGGCGCTGGCGCAGAAATATGACGGCACCGGCGCTCCGACCTTCATTCCGCACACCCTGCAGGAGGCGCTGGCCGCTTCCTACCTGACCAACCCGCAGCTGCAGGCCGAACGGGCCGCTCTGCGGGCTGTCGACGAAAACGTGCCGACCGCACTCGCCGGATGGCGCCCGACGGTGACCGGCACCGCGACGCTCAGCTACAACCAGGGCCTCGCCTCCTACGGCGCGAACAGCCAGCTCCCGTCGGAATCGGTGGACAATCCCGGCTATACCGGCGGCGTCACCATCACCCAGCCGCTCTATGCCGGCGGCCGTACCACCTCGCAGACGCACCAGGCGGTCAACCGGGTGATGGCCGAGCGTGCCAACCTGATCGCCACCGAGCAGCAGGTGTTCCTCAACGTGGTCAGCGCCTATGTCGGCGTGATCCAGAACCAGCAGAACCTGCAGATCCAGACCAACAACGAGCGCGTGCTCGAAGAGCAGCTGCGGGCGACGAACGACCGTTTCCGGGTGGGCGAGATCACCCGCACCGATGTGGCCCAGGCCGAGGCGGCGCTGGCGACCGCGCGTGCCACCCGGCAGCAGGCCGAGGGCACGCTGCAGACCGCGAACGCGACCTACGTGCAGCAGGTCGGCATGCCGCCGGCGCCCAACCTGATCCCGCCGCAGCCGCTGGCGCTGCCGGTGCGCAACGAGCAGGAGGTGATGTCGGAGGCGGTCTCCAACAATCCCAATGTCATCGACGCGCTGTTCACCCAGGCGCAGTACAAGGACGCGGTCGACGTCGCGGTGGCGGCGCTGATGCCGAAGCTGTCCGCCGAGGCGTCCTACCAGCACGGGCTGAACCAGGGGATCAAGGGCTACACGACCGACCTCAAGACCGCCCTGCTGGACTTCCAGGTGCCGATCTATCAAGGCGGCGCGGAATATGCGGCGGTCCGGCAGGCCCGGCAGACCGAGCAGCAGTCCCGTCGGCAGGTGGACGTGCAGCGTCGCACGGCGCTGCAGAGCGGGGTCTCGAACTGGGAAAACCTGATCGCCTTCAGGGCCTCCATCGAGAGCAACCGCGCGGCGGTGCAGTCCAACATCGTGGCGCTGGACGGCGTCGAGCGGCAGGCAATCGTCGGCACCAGCACGACGCTGGAGGTGCTGCAGCAGCAGCAGACCCTGCTGTCGGCGCAGCTCGCCCTGGTGCAGAGCCTGAGCAGCATGGTAACCGCGTCGTACAGCGTGGCCTCGGCCATCGGGCGCCTGACCGCCCGTGACTTGAAGCTCAACGTGCCCATCTATGACGAGACGGCCTACTACAAGGCGGTGGCTGATCGCCTGTGGGGGCTGAACGACTACGCTGTCGGACAACCGGGACGCTGATGCATTGACGATCAAACCGAGAAACACGAAGGGCGCCGCAGAGACATCGGGAGATGATGATGGCTCCATGGACACCATCCTGGCCTCGATCCGCCGCATCCTGAACGAGGACGAGGCCACGCCGGCGGAGGCCGCGCGCGAGCGGCCGTCGGATGACGTGCTGATCCTGGAAAGCTCGATGCTGGCGCAGCCGGACGCTGCGGCGCCGGCGCCCCCGGAGCCAGCGCCCCCGGAGCCAGCCTCCCGAGGGCCAGCGCCACCGACGCCCGCGGCCGAGCCTGCGACGCCGGCGGCCGAGAAGCCGGCGGCTGTTGAGCCCGAGCCGGCGAAGCCGGATCAGCCCGAGCGGCGCGAGCCGGTGCTGCGGTCCGACACGCCGCTGGGCATCCCGCCGGTCCCGGCCGAAGCCGAAGTGCGGCCGAATGTCTTCACGCCACGCGTCGGGGCGGCGACCGCCGGCGGGCGGACCGGCAGTGCGCAGGACCGGGACCGGGCGGCTCTGGAGGGGCTGGTGGCGGCGCGCACCCGTGCCGCGGCGGAGCAATCCTTCGAGGCGTTGCACGCGGCGCTGCGCCAGGAGGACGAGGTGGCCGCCCCGCCGCCGGCCGACGCGCCGATGCTGCTGCGCTCGGGGGGCCCCAGTCTCGAGGATCTGGTGCGCCAGGAGTTGCGCGGCCTGCTGAGCGCCTGGCTCGACCAGCATCTGCCCGGCCTGGTGGAGGCCCTGGTGCGGTCGCAGATCGAGAAGATCGTCCGCCGCGGCGGCTGATCCGCTCTTCTAAAGGAAAGGATTTCAAAGGCGAGCCTTTGATGGGCTTGAGCCGCGAAGCGGATCGAGGGGGCAAAGCCCCTGGCCTTGATTAGTTGCGCCAAGGACGACCCGGTTCCGAGTCTTTCAGCAGCCTGCTAGGCTTGCTCCATGCTCGAAAAAACCTTCAAGCCTGCCGACGTGGAACCGTCGCTGTACGCGCTCTGGGAAGCGGGCGGCGGCTTCGCGGCCGACCCGGAGAGCGTCAGGCCGCCCTTCGCGGTGATGATCCCGCCACCCAACGTCACCGGCACCCTGCATGCCGGGCACGCGCTGGATATGACGTTGCAGGATGTGCTGGTCCGCTGGCGCCGGATGCAGGGTCATGACGTGCTGTGGCAGCCCGGGACCGACCATGCCGGCATTGCGACGCAACTGGTGGTCGAGCGGATGCTGCGGGCCGAGGGCACCGGGCGTGTCGAGATCGGCCGGGACGCGTTCATCGCGCGCGTCTGGGCCTGGAAGGAGCAGTCGGGCGGCGGCATCACCAACCAGTTGCGCCGGCTCGGCGCCTCGCTGGACTGGGGGCGCGAGCGCTTCACCATGGATGCCGGCCTGTCGGCGGCGGTGCGCGAGGTGTTCGTCACGCTGCACCGGCAGGGGCTGATCTACCGCGACCGCCGCCTGGTAAATTGGGACCCGGAATTCGGCTCCGCGATCTCCGACCTCGAGGTGGAGAGCCGCGAGGTGCGCGGCCATCTGTGGTATCTGCGCTATCCGGTGGCGGATGCACCGGGAACGTTCGTGACCGTGGCGACGACGCGGCCCGAGACCATGCTGGGCGACAGCGCGGTGGCGGTGCATCCCGAGGATGCGCGCTATGCCGGCCTGATCGGGCGCCAGCTGGTGCTGCCGCTGACCGGGCGGCGTATCCCGATCGTGGCGGACGCCTATTCCGATCCGGAAAAAGGCACCGGGGCGGTCAAGATCACGCCGGCGCACGACTTCAACGATTTCGAGGTCGGGCAGCGGCATGGCCTGGCGATGCCGCAGGTGCTCGACGGGCAGGCACGCATCGTGCTCGGCGATATCGCGGAGCAGTTGCGGGCCGCCCCCGGGGTGGCGGATCCCGGCTTCGTGCAGTCGCTCGACGGCCAGTCGCGGCAGGCGGCGCGTACTGCGATCGTCGCCGAGATGGAGCGGCTCGGCCTGCTGGATCGCGTCGAGGCGCATACGCATCAGGTGCCGCACGCCCAGCGCGGCGGGGCGGTGGTCGAGCCGCGCCTGACCACGCAATGGTATTGCGATGCCAAGCGCCTGGCCGGCCCGGCGATCGCCGCCGTGCAGCAGAACCGCATGCAGTTCGTGCCGCGCCAGTGGGAGAACACGTTCTTTGCGTGGATGCGCGACATCCAGCCCTGGTGCATCAGCCGCCAGCTCTGGTGGGGGCATCGCATTCCGGCCTGGTACGGGCCGGATGGCGAGGTGTTCGTGGCGCATGACGAGGCGCAGGCCCAGGCGGCGGCGGCGGCGCACTATGGCGAAGCTTCCGGGCTTGCGCATGCCGGGCTTGCGCATGTCGAGCTGTCGCAGGATCCGGACGTGCTGGACACTTGGTTCAGCTCGGCGCTGTGGCCGTTCTCGACCCTGGGTTGGCCGCAGCGGACGCCGGCGCTCGAG
Organism: Lichenicoccus sp.; assembly: GCF_965277665.1. Classification (GTDB taxonomy): domain Bacteria; phylum Pseudomonadota; class Alphaproteobacteria; order Acetobacterales; family Acetobacteraceae; genus Lichenicoccus. Next base: position 1,330,657 of record NZ_OZ255835.1, on the reverse strand, counting down.
CGCTACTACCCGACTTCGGTCCTCGTCACCGGCTTCGACATCATTTTCTTCTGGGTGGCCCGGATGATGATGATGGGCCTGCATTTCATGGACGAGGTGCCGTTCCGCACCGTCTTCCTGCATGGCCTGGTGCGTGACGAGCAGGGCCGCAAGATGTCCAAGAGCCTCGGCAACGGCATCGATCCGCTTGAGATGATCGACCAGTACGGCGCCGACGCCTTGCGCTTCGCGGTCTGCTCGATGACCGGCCTCGGACGCGATGCGCGGCTCGGCCCGAGACGGGTCGAGGAGAGCCGGTCGTTCGTGACCAAGCTCTGGAATGCGGCGCGCTTCTGCGAGATGAACGGCGTGCGGCCTGACCCGGCGTTCGACCCGAGGGTGGCGCGGCATCCGCTGTCGCGCTGGATCATCACCGAGGCGCAGCAGGCGGCGGCCGAGATGAACGCGGCGCTGGAAGCCTTTCGTTTCGACGAGTACGCGTCGAGCGCGTATCGCTTCACCTGGAACAAGTACTGCGACTGGTTCCTGGAGTTCGCAAAGCCGATCCTGGCATCGGCGGCGCGGCCGGATGCCGGCGAGGTCCGGGCGGCGGCGGCGTATGTCCTCGGCCTGATCCTACGCCTGCTCAACCCGGTGATGCCGTTCGTCACCGAGACGCTCTGGGCGGAACTCGGCTACGGCGCGCGCGGCAGCCTGATCACGACGGCCTGGCCGCGCGCGGATGATGGCCTCAGGGATGACGAGGTCAGCCGCGAGATCGACTGGGTGGTGCGCTTCATCACCGAGATACGCACCGTGCGCGCCGAGATGAACGTGCCGCCGGCGCGCACGGTTCCGGTGCTGCTGCGCGATGCGCATGCGCAGACGGTGCTGCGCGCGCGGTCGTGGAGCGAGGCCATCGGCCGCATGGCCCGCGTCTCCGAGGTGGGCGTGCTTGACGGTGAGATGCCGCGTGGCGCGGCGCAGCTGGTGCTCGAGGAGGCAACCCTGGTGCTGCCGCTGGAGGGCCTGATCGATCTCGACGCGGAGCGCACCCGGCTACGTAAAGAGGATGACCGGCTGCTGGCCGAGACCGAGAAGGCGGAACGCAAGCTTGCCAACCCGGATTTCGTGGCACGCGCCAAGCCCGATGTCGTCGAGGAGACGCGTGCGCGGGTGCAGGGTTTCCGGAGCGATCGGGCGCGCATCCAGGCGGCCCTGCGACGCCTGGCTTAGCTGACCCGAGGCTTCACCGCAGGCCGTTATTGGCGGTCTCGGCCTTCGCCGGAAGCTGGGTCGGCACGATGGCGACCGGCGCGACCCCCTGCTTCGGCGTGAGGCCGATCTGCTTGGCTGTCGCGGGTGTGAGATCGACGACGCGGCCCTTCGGCACCGGTCCGCGATCCTTGATGGTGACGACGGCCGACTTTCCGGTCTGCAGGTCCGTCACCCGCGCCTTGGTCCCCAGCGGCAGCGCCTTGCTTGCCGCCGCATTCGAACGGGTGCTGAACCGCTCGCCATCCGCCATGTGCCGGCCCTGGAACCGGCTCGAATAGACCGACGCCTTGCCGACCAGCTTGTGCGGCGGGCGCGGCTCGGCGGCGTGGCCGGCGCTTGCCGCCGCCAGCATCAGGGCGGCGAGGATTCCGGCTTCGGTCGCGTAGCGCATGGCGTGCTCCAGGTCGTTCGACATGCAAACAGTCCGGAGCGGGATGGAGTTGCGTTTTTGCGACGGGCTCTCAATTTTGACGCCGGACCGTGTGGTGTGCCGGTGGTCACGGTCCGTCCAGGGTGACCACGAGAGGCACATGGTCGGACGGAAGCTGCGCGTCGCGCTCGGCCCGGTGCGGCCATGCCGACAGCAGGCGCTCGGCGAGGGCGGGCGACAACAAAGCATGGTCGATGCGCAGGCCACGGTCGCGTGGCCAGCATCCGGCCTGGTAGTCCCAGAACGTGTAGGCGGCCCCGGTCGGATGCAGCGCACGCAACGCGTCGGTCAGTCCCAGCCAGAGCAGGCTGCGGAAGCGTCGGCGGGTCTTCGGGCGAACCAGGGCATCGTCGTCGCTCAAGAGGCCCGGCGCCAGGTCCGCCGCGGTGGGACAGACGTTGAAGTCCCCGGCGAGGACGAAGTCCTGCTCCGACGCCAGCAGGGCTGCCGCCCGGGCCTGCAGGGCGTCCATCCAGTCGAGCTTGGCTTGGTAGCCGGCGTCGCCGCCGGAATTGCCGTTCGGCAGGTAGAGATTGCCGATGGTCACGCCACCGAGCGCCACCTCGACGTAGCGCGCCTGGGCGCCGTCCGGCAGGCCGGGCAACTGCCGGTGAATGACCTGCGGCGTCGCGCGGGTCAGGATGGCGACGCCGTTATAGCTCTTCTGGCCGACCACGACGCACTGGTAGCCGAGCGCCGTGAAGCGGGCCTGCGGGAAGGCCGATTCCTCGCACTTGATTTCCTGCAGCAGCAGGGCGTCCGGCTGCTCGCGCTGCAGCCAGCGCTCGACGTGCGGTTCGCGCTGCCGGATCGAGTTGACGTTCCAGGTTGCGAGCTTCATGGGCACGCGGCAGCTTCCGGGCAGCCGGGATCAGTCGATCGAGAAGCTGGTTCCGCAGCCGCAGGACGAGGTGGCGTTCGGGTTGCGCACGGTGAAGTGGGCGCCCATCAGGGCTTCGCTGTAGTCGAGCTGCGCACCGCCGAGCAGATCCAGGCTGACCGGATCGACGACCACGCGGGCCCGGCCGGTCCGGATCTCGATGTCGTCGGGCTGCGGCTCCGAGTCGAGCTTGAAGCTGTACTGGAAGCCGCTGCAGCCGCCCGCCAGCACGGCGACCCGCAGGGCCTGGGCGTCCGGCGCGGCCGCACCGGGCTGGGCGGCGACGATCTCGGCGATGCGGGACGCCGCCCGCTCGGACACCGAGAACCGGGAGTGCGGGGAAAGCTCGTGCGTGGCGCTCGCTGTGTCCATGGCTTCCAGATAGCGTGCGGGACGGCGTTTCCCAAGAGGGCGCGGCGCCGCTTCGTCCATCGGGGAGAGCCAGGCTGGGCGGGAGAGCCAGCCTGGGATTGATCCTGTCACAGTGGATGCTGCTCGAGGCGGTGCGCGACATCGTCCCGGTCGAGCTGGGCGTCACGGCCGGGCTCCGGCTGTGGCCGGCGCGCCGGGCGCAACCGGGCGATGTCTGCACGGATGCAGCCCTGGTGCTGGCGCGCCGGGCAGGGCGGCCGGCCCGGTCGCTGGCCGAGGCCCTGGCCTCGCGCCTGGGGGATGTCCCGGGTGTCGCGCTCGCCAGGATGGCGGGAGCCGGTTTCGTCAATATCTGGTTTGCCGATGCGGCACTCGAAGGCCTGTTGCCGCGCCTGCTGCTGCGACGGCAGGGCGCCACCGGGCCGGCGCTCGCGCCGCTTGTCGTACCGCTGGCCGGCATGACGCTCGACGACCCCTCTTTCAGGATCCAGTACGCGCACGCGCGCTGCCGCAGCGTGCAGCGGGCGGCCGCGGCCGATCCGGCGGCGGGCTGGTCGTCGAAGCTCGAACGGATGCGTGGCATGGCTCGCATCGGGCCGCTCCCGCCCGGCCCGAGGCGCGCCCTGGTCTGCGCGCTCGAGCACGGCGCCTGTCCGGGAGGCGACACGGCGCTGGCCGGGGACGCGCTGCGGCGCTGGCTCGACAGGCTGGCGGCCGCGTTCGAGTGCGTGTGGAACGACTCGGCCGGTCATGCGACATTGAGGGACGTTATGGTCCGGTTCCTGGACCCTGCCCGCCCCGATGCGACGCTGGTCGATCTTGCCCTGGTGATGGCAACGGCGGACGCGATCCGCGACGGGCTCGCACAGCTGGGACTGCGGGCGGCCGAGGAGATACGATGAACCCAGTCGAAGAGGATCGGGCGCTGGCCGAGGAGGAGGATGGCCGCTTCGGGTTGTCCGAGGCGCGGGGCCGCGAGGCGATGGACCCTGCCACGCGCCGGCTGGCGATGATCGCGGGCGGCATCGGCCTGTTGCTGGCGGTGCTGATCGGCGGCTGGGTCTTCGGCGGCAGGCAGGCCGGCGGCATTCCGGTCATCGAGGCGCCGTACGGCCCGGTGCGGCTGAAACCGGCGGATGCCGGCGGCATGCAGGCACTCGGGGCGCAGGCACCGCCGCCGGTCAATAGCAGCGGCGCGGAGGCGCTGGCGCCCGGGCCGGAAGCGCCGCGTCCGGAGGCCCTGCAGGCCGAGGTCGATGCCGCCCGGCGGGCCAGTGGCCTGGCGGTCGCGCCTTCGGCAGCCGCACCAGCCGCCCCACCCGGTACGCGAGCGGACAAGCCGGCCCCCCTGTCGCCCGCGGCACCCGAACAGCCGCCGGATCCGGGCAAATTGCGGACCGAGGCCACGCCCGACGCATCCCAGCCTGCCGAACGCGCAGTGCCCGGACACGGCCCGATTGCCATCCAGCTGGCGGCGCTCGACTCCCATGACGCGGCGCAGGCGGAACGCAAGCGGCTGGCGGATCATTATCCCGACCTGTTCAATCCGGCGCCCGGCGACGGCAAGAGCTTCGAGGTGTTGCGCGCCGAACATGACGGGCATCCGATCTACCGTCTGCGCATGCTCGGGTTCGGCAGCCAGGCGGCCGCCGCCGCCTTCTGCAGGCGCGCGCGCGCGCAGGACGTCGCCTGCGCCGTCGCCGATTTCTGAACCATGACCATCCCGCTCGCGGCCATCGTCGGACTGTCGGGGCCCGAACTCACTCCGGCCGAGGCCGATCTGTTGCGCGCGCATGCGCCGCTCGGCGTCATCTTGTTCCGCCGCAACATCGTCTCCAGTGCGCAGCTCGGTCGCCTGGTCGCGGCCGTGCGTGCGGTTCTGCCCGAGAATGGCCTGCTGATGGTCGACCAGGAGGGCGGACGCGTCGCCCGGCTGCGCCCGCCACAATGGCTTGCCCACCCGCCCGCCGCCTGGATCGGGCGCCTGCATGAACGCGATCCAGCCACCGGCGTGCGGGCGGCGTGGCTCACGGGCGCCCTGATCGGCGCGGATTGCCTGAAGGCCGGGTTCGACGTGGTCGCGGCGCCGGTGCTCGACCGCCACGTTCCCTGGGCGCATGACGTGATCGGCGACCGCGCGTTCGGCAGCGACCCGCGCGCCATCGCGATCCTCGGCCGGGCGATCGCCTGCGGGCTGCTCGCGGCCGGGGTGCAGCCGGTGGCCAAGCACGTGCCCGGCCACGGGCGCGCGGTGTCGGACAGCCATGTCGCGATGCCGGAACTCGATCGCATCGAGCCCGACGATCTCGAGCCGTTCCGCCTGCTGGCCTGGCTGCCCTGGATGATGACGGCGCATATCCGCTTCCGCGAGGAGGATCCGCACAATGCGGCCACCCTGTCACGCGCCATCCTGCAGGGCGTGGTGCGGCAGCGTCTCGGCTTCGACAACCTGCTGATGTCCGACGATCTCGCCATGCAGGCGCTGTCCGGGCCGGCCGGCGCGCGCGCGGCGGCGGCCCTGGAGGCCGGCTGCGATATCGCGCTGCATTGCTCGGGGGTGTTCGAGGAGACGGCCGACGTGCTGGACCGGGTGCGGCCGCTCGATGCGCCGGCACTGCACCGGCTGGCGGCGGCGCGGGCGACCGTGGCTCAGCATCGGCGTCCGCTCGATATGCGGGTGCTCGTCGCCGAACGCGAGGGCCTGCTGTGCTGACCTCTCCCGACGCACCCGGCGCCGCGACCGCGGATCATGCCGCCTCGTGTCCGATGCTGGTGCTGGACGGCTTCGAGGGGCCGCTCGATCTGCTGCTGGAGCTGGCAAGGGCGCAGAAGGTCGATCTCGCCCGGATCTCGATCCTGACTCTGGTGGAGCAGTATCTCGCCGTGGTCGAGCCAGGCGGCGCGACAGGCCGCGGCGTCCGGCTCGAACTGGCGGCCGACTGGCTGGTGATGGCCGCGTGGCTGGCCTGGTTGAAGTCGCGCCTGCTGTTGCCGCGGGAGGACGCGGCGGCCGCCGAGGGCGAGGCGGCGGCAGAGTTGCTGCAGGCGCGGCTGGCGGAGCTGGCCCATGTCGGCCGTGCCGCCGCCTGGCTGAGCCGGCGAGACCAGCTTGGACACGAGGTGTTCCGGCGGGGCGCGGCGGAGGAGCTGACGGAGATCGACCGTTCCGGGCTGGTGCTCGAGCTGCCGACGCTGCTCGGCGCCTACATGGCGGCGATGCGGCGCACGGCGAAGCGGCGGGTCTATCGGCCGAGGCCGCTGGCGTTCTGGACGGTGCAGGACGCGCTGGCCCGGTTGCGCATGCTGCTCGGTGGCGACCTGCCGAGCTGGTGCGCGCTGGAGAGCATGCTGCCCGACTTCATGCGCCATGCCGATCCGGGCCGCGCGGAGGCGTTGCGCGAACGACGGGCGGCGATGGCCGGGATGCTGATCGCCGGCCTCGAACTGGCGCGAAGCGGCGCGCTGGAACTGCGGCAGGAGCAGGCCTTCAGCACCATCCTGTTGCGTCGGGCGGAGCCCGCGATACCTGAGGAGACGGCGGAGCCCGCGTTAGCTCAGGAGACGGCGGAGCCCGCGATACCTGAGGAGACGGCGGAGCCAGCGATTGTTGGGGAGAGGGCAGAGCCGTCGGCACAGCAGGAGGCGGCGGAATGAGTGAGACGACGCCTGGACTAAGCAAGGCGGTGCGGCTGGCGGAGGCGATGCTGTTCGCCAGCAGCGAGCCGGTGCGCGAGCGTGCCCTGCTCGACCTGCTGCAGAGCCAGGACGCGCTGCCCGACAGCGAGGACCTGTCGGCGGCCCTTGGCGCAGTGCTGGAGGCACTCCGCGCGCACTATGCCGATCGCGCGGTGCAGCCAATGCAGGTCGCCGGCGGCTGGCAGTTCCGCACCGTGCCCGATGTCGCTCCCGCTCTCACGAAGGTCATGCACCGCCCGCGCCGGCTGCCGCGTGCGGCGATGGAGACGCTGGCGATCATCGCCTACCACCAGCCCTGCACCCGGACCGAGATCGAGGAGATCCGCGGCGTGTCGCTGAGCCAGACGACGCTGGACGGGCTGCTGGAGGCGTCGCTGATCGTGCCGCGTGGCCGCAAGGAGGTGCCGGGACGGCCGGTGCTGTGGGGCACCTCGCCGGCGTTCCTGGCGCATTTCGGGTTGCGCGACCTGCGTGACCTGCCAAGGCGCGAGGAGCTGCTGGTCGAGCTGCCGTCCGTCATGGCAGGGGAGGTGCCGGTTCCGGCGGGGGGAGAGGCGTGCTAACTCTCCGCTCCACGCGGCAGCTTATGGCGACGCGGCGCCGGAGAGACCCCATGACTGAGCACCGTGCGTGACTGGGCACCATGTTTGACTTCGCCGGGTCCGAGCTTGCGCTGATCGGCGTCGTCGCCCTGATTTTTATCGGGCCGAAGGACATGCCGACGGCGATCCGGGCGATCACCAACATCCTGAAAAAGGGCCGCAAGCTGGCCGGCGAGTTCCAGACCCACGTGGACGAGATGGTGCGCGACGCCGATCTCGGCGAGGCACGGGATTCGTTCCGCCAGCTGCGCGGCATGAACCTGCGCGGCCAGATCATGCGGACGCTGGACAATGACGGCACGCTGCGCCGCACCCTGAACGACAACCCGCTCGCGGCGGTACCGGCGGCGGCGGCTCCCGCAATTCCCGGTGCCGCTCCCGTTGCCGCCACCGGCGACGGCGCCATCTCCGGCCAATCGCTGCTCGGCACCACGGCGATGCCGGCTCCGTTCAATGCGCCCTATCACCCGCTGGACGAGGCGATCGAGTTCCCCGAGGCAAGCGATCCAGCGCCGGTCGTCATTCCGCCGCGCACCGCCGCGCGGCTTCGTCGCGAGCGGGCCGCCGCGCCGCCGCCCGGGTTCCTGCCGCCATCGGCGTCGCGGCCCCATGCGGGCCGCTACTAGAGCGGGGTCAGGCTTCCTTGAATCTGCGTGATGCTCTAGGTCCTGGGCCATGCCCGCAGACGGTCCCGTGACTGACGACGCCATCGACGACAAGCCGATGCCCCTGCTGGAGCATCTGGTCGAGCTGCGCCGGCGGCTGCTCTGGTCGGCGGTGTCGTTCGTGATCTGCTTCCTGGTCTGCTACCACTTCTCGGCACGCATCTACCTGTTCCTGGCGCAGCCGCTGGCAACCATCATGCGCCAGAAGGGCGAGCAGCCACATCTCATCTATACAGCGCTCTACGAGGCGTTCTTCACCTATGTCAAAGTGGCATTCTTCGGGGCAGGTTTCTTTTCATTTCCGGTGATTGCGAGCCAGCTCTGGATTTTTGTCGCACCCGGGCTGTATCGCAGCGAGAAGCGGGCCTTCCTGCCGTTCCTGATCGCCACCCCGGTGCTGTTCCTGCTCGGGGCCGCGCTCGCCTATTATTTCGTATTTCCATTTGCCTGGAGGTTTTTTCTCAGTTTCCAGTCGAACGGCAGCACCGACGGCTTGCAGATCGAGCTGCAGGCGAAGGTGAGCGAGTATCTCGCCCTCGTCATGAAGCTGATCATGGCGTTCGGCATCGCCTTCGAGTTGCCGGTGGTGCTCACTTTGTGCGCCAAGGTCGGGCTGGTGACCTCGAAGGGGCTGCGCCGCGTGCGGCGCTATGCCTATGTCGGCGCCTTCGTGGTGGCCGCGGTGCTGACGCCGCCGGACGTCATTACCCAGACCGGCCTCGCGGTGCCGCTGATCGCGCTCTACGAGATCTCCATCTTCACCGCCCGGCTGGTCGAGCCGAAAGCGGTGGTCGAGGAAGACGCCTGATGCATGACATGCGGGCGCTGCGGGCCGACCCTGCGGGCTTCGACGCCGACCTCGCGCGTCGCGGCTTGCCTGCAGCCGCGGCGCTGCTGGTTGTACGCGACGAAGCCAGACGGGGTGCGCTGACCGCCTTGCAGGATCGGCAGTCGCGGCGCAATGCCCTGGCCAAGCAGATCGGTCAGGCCAGGCGGACCGCATCCGACAGCAGCGCGCTCGAAGCCGAGGCGATCGCCTTGCGTGGCGAGATCGAGATGCTGGAGCGCGACGCGGCGGTGCTCGACGGCCAGATACGCGCGGCGCTGGCCGAGTTGCCCAACCGGCTCGACCCGGCGGTGCCGGACGGCGCCGACGAGAGCGCCAACGTGCTGGTGCATGAGCGTGGCGAGCGGCGTCATTTCGCGTTCGCGCCGCGGCAGCATTTCGAACTCGGCGAGGCGCTCGGCATGATGCAGTTCGAGCAGGCGGCGAAGCTGTCCGGCAGCCGATTCACCATCCTGCGCGGTGCGCTCGCCCGGCTGGAGCGGGCGCTCGGACAGTTCATGCTCGACCTCCATACCGGCGAGAACGGCTACCAGGAAGTCGCGGTGCCGGTGCTGGTCAACGAAGCGGCGATGTACGGCACCGACAAGCTGCCGAAATTCGCCGACCAGTCCTTCGTGACCACGGACGGACGCTGGCTGATCCCGACCGCCGAGGTGCCACTGACGATGCTGGCGGCCGGCGAGATCATCGACGGCGCCACGCTGCCGCATCGCCTGACCGCGCTGTCGAACTGCTTTCGCTCCGAAGCAGGGGCCGCCGGGCGCGACACACGCGGCATGCTGCGCCAGCACCAGTTCCAGAAGGTCGAGCTGGTGTCGGTGACGGCGCCCGACGCCAGCGACACGGAACATGAGCGGATGACGTCCTGCGCGGAGGGGATCCTGGACCGGCTCGGCCTCGCCTGGCGGCGCATGCTGCTCTGCGCCGGCGATACCGGCTTCGGCGCGGCGCGCACCTACGACCTCGAGGTCTGGCTGCCCGGTCAGCAGGCCTGGCGGGAGATCAGTTCCTGCTCCAATGCGCGCGACTTCCAGGCCCGGCGGATGCATGCACGCTTTCGAAACTCTGTCGGCGGGGCGCCCGAGTTCGTGCACACGCTGAACGGGTCCGGGCTGGCGGTCGGCCGCACGCTGATCGCGGTGATGGAAACCTGGCAGGCGGCGGACGGCTCGATCACCGTTCCACCGGCCTTGCGGGGCTACCTGCCCGGGCTGGAGCGGATCGCGGCCTGACCAGACATTGATCTAGCGTCCTGCCTCCGAAATTCGCACGCGAATTTTGGCGATAAGCAGGCCACTATCTTGTTGAAAAGCCTAGTGTCCACTGAGAACCAGAAGTCCTGCGAACTTCCAGTTCGGGACACTAGACGTCGTCGGCAAGGCGGCCGGTCAGGTCGTCGATGAACTGGATTGCGACGCGACCGGAACGGCTGCCCCGGGTGATGGACCATTCGTTGGCCTGCGCGTGCAAGGCGTCGGGCGCGATCGGCAGGGAGCGGGCGGCGGCGTAGGCGTCGACCATCGCCAGATAGTCGGACTGGCTGCAATTATGGAAGCCGATCCACAGGCCGAAGCGGTCCGACAGCGAGACCTTCTCCTCGGTGGCCTCGTTCGGGTTGATCGCGGTGCTGCGCTCGTTCTCGATCATGTCACGCGGCATCAGGTGTCGGCGGTTGCTGGTCGCGTAGAACAGCACGTTGGCGGGCCTGCCCTCGATGCCGCCGTCGAGCACCGACTTCAGCGCCTTGTAGTCGGCATCCTCGCGTTCGAAGGAGAGGTCGTCGCAGAACACCAGGATGCGGCGCTGCGACTGGTGCAGCAGGCCGAGCAGCACCGGCAGGCTGGCGAGGTCGTCGCGCTGGATCTCGATCAGCAGCAGCGTGTCGGCGATCTGCCGGTCCTGGTTCACGGCGTGGTGCACGGCCTTGACCAGGGACGACTTGCCCATCCCGCGGGCGCCCCACAGCATGGCGTTGTTGGCCGGCAGGCCGCGGGCGAACCGCGTCGTGTTCTGAACGATGAGGGTGCGCTGGCGCTCGATGCCCTGCAGCAGGCCGAGATCGACGTGGCTGACGGCCTCGACCGGTGCGAGCCTGCCTTGCTCCGGATGCCAGACATAGGCGGTGGCCTGGTCGAGCGGGTCGGGCACCGGCGGCGGCGGCGCCAGACGGTCGAGGGCGTCGGCGATCCGCCTCAGGAGGGACATGTCGAAGTCGGGCAATCGGTGATCCTACCGGTCGGTGCTGCTTGACGGGGCGGCGGCGAAATCTATGGTCCGCGACCTGAGGCGGCAAGGCTCGCGCCGCCACACCCAGCGAGCAGCACCAGGAACACCGAATTCATGAGCCTCTTTTCCACTCCCGCCTACGCGCAGGACGCCATTGGCGGCATGTTTGGCAGCCTCGCCGGCCTGAGCCAGTTCCTGCCCATCGTCCTGATCTTCGTGGTGTTCTACTTCCTGCTGATCCGGCCGCAGCAGCAGCGCCAGAAGCAGCTCAAGTCGATGGTGTCGGCACTCAAGCGCGGCGATCGGGTGGTCACGGCAGGGGGAATTCTGGGCACCGTCCAGAAGGTGCGGGACGGGGCCAACGAGGTCGAGGTCGAGATCGCGCCGAACGTCCGGGTGCAGGTGGTGCGCGACACCATCAGCACGGTGCTGCAGCCGAACGCGGCGAACGACGCGGCACCACCGGTCAAGGCGGTGAAGGACTAAGACCTGGTCGCCCGGCCGGTCGGTCCGGCCGGGCGTGTCCGAGCAGGCGGCCCGGCTTTCAGGCAGCCTTTAGCTGCGCCTCGGCGAACTCGTAGTTGGCGACCTTGTCGAGGAAGTTGGTCACGTAGTCCGGGCGGCGGTTGCGGAAGTCGATGTAGTAGCTGTGCTCCCACACATCGAGGCCGAGCAGGACGCGGCCCTCGCCGGTGGCGACCGGATTGGCGCCGTTCGGCGACTTGGTCACCTTGAGCTTGCCGTCCTGGCCGGCGACCAGCCAGGCCCAGCCGGAGCCGAACTGGGTGGTGGCGGCGGTCTTGAAGGCTTCCTTGAACTTCTCGACGCTGCCGAAATCCTCGGTCAGCTTGCTCTCGAGCGCGCCGGGGATGGCGCCACCGGTCGGCGACAGCGCCTGCCAGAACACGATGTGGTTCCAATGCTGGCCGGCATTGTTGAACACCGGCGCCAGCTCGGCATTGCCGTGGCTGTGCTTGATGATCTCCTCGAGCGACTTGCCCTGCAGCGCCGCGTTCTTCTCGACCAAGCCGTTCAGCGCGGTGACGTAGGCCTGGTGGTGCTTGTCGTGGTGCAGCTCGAGCGTCTCCTGGCTCATGCCACGGGCCGCGAGAGCGTTGTACTGGTACGGAAGGGGCGGCAGTTCGAAGGCCATGCTGGAATTCTCCTGAAATCGTGGCGCGTTACGACAGCCACTTAGCGTTTTGCGGCGGCGCAGGTTTGCTCGCCGCGTCGGACACGCCCCTTTGAGCTATGAACCCCGCCCGCGATCGTCAAGCGAGTTGCCCCCGGAACCGGCCGGCGTCATCTGACGGTCATGGCTGCCGATCCTTCCGCTGCCGGCCCCTCTGCTGCGAGCGAAATCGCGCGCATGCACGATCCCGACCGCTTCCTGACCGCCTTGTTTGCCCCGGCTGCGCGGCGCGAACGGTTGTTCGTGCTGATCGCGTTCAACCACGAGCTGGTCCGGGCGCTCGAGATGACGGCGTCGCGGGCCGCAGCAGGCCCGATGGCAGCGCTGATCCGGCTGCAATGGTGGCGCGACGTCATCGCGGGGCAGTCCGGCGGCCACGAACTGGCGGCCCCGTTATCGGCCCTGCTCGCCGCCGGAGCGCTGCCGCGCGACACCCTGCTGGCGCTCATCGAGGCGCGCGAGGCCGAGGCGCAGGGGCTCGAGACCATGCGGGCCTGGCGGGATGCGACGCTGGCCGGGGCGGGCGGCCTGCAGGTCGCGTTCGCCCAGGCGCTCGGGGAGGCGGATCCGGCTGTCCTGGATCGTCTGCGGGCGATCGGGGCCGCCTACGGCGCCGGCGCGACGCTGCGGCACCTGCCGGCCTTGCTGAAGGCTGGACGCGAGCCGCTGCCAATGGAGGCGCCGGCGGATACGACGGCATGGCTGCGGGAGGCCGGGCAGGGATGGCTGCGGCAGGCCGGCAAGCCTCGGCTGCCGCGCGAGCGCCGGGCGGCCGGGCTTATCAGGGTGCTGGCGTCGCGAGACCTGTCCCGGGACAGCACCGCCTCTGCGCGGCGCGGATTAGGCGACAGACTGGCCGTTGCTGGAGCGTTCCTGCGCGCCGCCGCCTGATGCTTCAGGCGCGCTTGCGCTTGCGCGGCGTCGGCAGCATCGGGGCCAGGAAGCGGCCGGTGTGGCTCTCCGGGTTCGCTGCGATGTCCTCCGGGGTGCCGACGGCGACGATCCGGCCGCCGCCCTCGCCGCCTTCGGGGCCGAGATCGAGCACCCAGTCGGCGGTCTTGATCACTTCGAGATTGTGCTCGATGACCAGGATGGTGTTGCCCTGGTCGACCAGCGCGTGCAGCACCTCGAGCAGCTTGCGGACATCCTCGAAATGCAGCCCGGTGGTCGGCTCGTCGAGGATGTAGAGCGTGCGGCCGGTGGCGCGGCGGGCCAGCTCCTTGGACAGCTTGATGCGCTGTGCTTCGCCGCCGGACAGCGTGGTCGCCTGCTGGCCGAGCTTGACGTAGCCGAGGCCGACGCGCTGCAGGATCGACAGCCGGTCATGGATGCGGGTGGCCGCCGAGAAATACGGCACCGCCTCGTCCACTGTCATGTTCAGCACGTCGGCGATCGACTTGCCGCGGAACTTCACCTCCAGCGTCTCGCGGTTGTAGCGGGCCCCCTTGCAGGTGTCGCAGGTGACGAACACGTCGGGCAGGAAGTGCATCTCGATCTTCAGCACGCCGTCGCCCTGGCAGGCCTCGCAGCGCCCTCCCTTGACGTTGAAGCTGAAGCGGCCCGGCTTGTAGCCGCGCGCCTTGCTGTCCGGCAGCTCGGCGAACCAGTCGCGGATCGGCGCGAACAGGTCGGTGTAGGTGGCGGGATTGGAGCGCGGGGTGCGCCCGATCGGCGACTGGTCGATGTCGATGATCTTGTCGAGCAGCTCCAGCCCCTCGATCGCCTCGTGCGGCGCGGGCACCTCGCCGGACCCCATCAGCCGGCGCGACAGCGCCTTGTAGAGCGTGTCGACGACCAGGGTCGACTTGCCGCCGCCGGAGACGCCGGTGACGCAGGTGAAGGTACCGAGCGGGAAATGCGCGGTGACATGCTTGAGGTTGTTGCCGCTGGCGCCGATCACGCTGACCTGGCGGCCCGGGTCCCGGGCGCGGCGCTGCGGCGGGATCTCGATGCGCTTGCGGCCGGAGAGATAGGCGCCGGTGAGGCTGTCGGGGTGTCTCGCAACCTCGTCCGGGGTGCCGTGCGCGATGACGTAGCCGCCCTCGTTGCCGGCGGCCGGCCCCATGTCGATCAGGTAGTCGGCGGCGCGGATCGCCTCCTCGTCATGCTCGACGACCAGCAGGGTGTTGCCGAGGCGCTTGAGCCGGTCGAGGGTGCCGAGCAGGCGCTCGTTGTCGCGCTGGTGCAGGCCGATCGACGGCTCGTCCAGCACGTAGAGCACGCCGGTGAGGCCGGAGCCGATCTGGCTGGCGAGGCGGATGCGCTGGCTCTCACCGCCCGACAAGGTCGCGGAGCCGCGCGACAGGGTGAGGTAGTCGAGACCCACATCGTCGAGGAAGCGCAGCCGCTCGATGATCTCGCGCAGGATGCGTCGGGCGATCTCGCGGCGCTGCGGGCTGAGCTGCGCCTCGACCTGGCTGAACCAGGTCAAAGCGCGCCGGATCGGCAGCTCCGACGCCTCGGCGATGGTGCTGCCGGCGACCTTCACGCAGAGCGCCTCGGGCCGCAGGCGGGCGCCGTGGCACACCGCGCAGGGCTTCTCGGCCTGGTAGCGCGAGAGTTCCTCGCGCACCCAGGCGCTGTCGGTCTCGGCGTAGCGGCGCTGCAGGTTCTTCAGCACGCCCTCGAACGGCTTGGTCACCTTGTAGGCGCGGCGGTCGTCCTTGTAGGTGAACTCCACATCCTCCCGGGTGCCGAACAGGATCGCGTCGCGCACCGCGGCGGGAAGGTCGTGCCACGGGTGCGCGGTGCTGACCTTGAAGTGCCGGGCCAGGCTCTGCAGGGTCTGGTCGTAATACGGGCTCTGGGCACCGTTCCAGGGCGCCACCGCGCCTCGGGTCAGGCTGAGTGTCTCGTCGGGGATCGCCAGCAGCGGGTCGAAGAAGCTCTCCAGGCCGATGCCGTCGCAGGCCGGGCAGGCGCCCTGCGGCGCGTTGAAGGAGAACAGCCGCGGCTCGATCTCCTCGATGGTGAAGCCGCTGACCGGGCAGGCGAAGCGCGACGAGAACGTCGTTCGCTTCGGCGCGGTTTTGGCGCCTTCTCGCGGGGCTTCCTCGGCATAGACCAGGCCGTCGGACAGGCCGAGCGCGGTCTCGAAGCTGTCGGCGAGGCGCGACTGGATGCCGTCCTTGACCACCACGCGGTCGACCACCGCCTCCAGCGTGTGCTTGAGCTTGCGGTTGAGGTTCGGCACGTCGCCGATGTCGTACAGGGTGCCGTCGACCTTGGCGCGGGTGAAGCCGCGGCGCTGCAGCTCGGCCAGCTCCTTGCGATACTCGCCCTTGCGGTCGCGGATCACCGGTGCGAGCAGCAGCAGCCGGGTGCCCTGCGGCATCGCCATCACCCGGTCGACCATCTGGCTCACGGTCTGCGCCTCGATCGGCAGGCCGGTGGCGGGCGAGTACGGGATGCCGGCGCGCGCCCAGAGCAGGCGCATGTAGTCGTGCACCTCGGTGATGGTGCCGACGGTCGAGCGCGGATTGCGGCTGGTGGTCTTCTGCTCGATCGAGATCGCGGGCGACAGGCCCTCGATCGAATCGACGTCGGGCTTGCCCATCAGCTCCAGGAACTGGCGGGCATAGGCGGACAGGCTCTCGACATAGCGGCGCTGGCCCTCGGCATAGATGGTGTCGAAGGCGAGCGAGGATTTTCCGGAGCCAGACAGGCCGGTGACCACGGTGAGCTGGTCGCGCGGGATGTCGACGTCGATGTTCTTGAGGTTGTGCTCGCGCGCGCCGCGCACCCGGATCGAAGCCGTCATACGCGGTTTCCTGTTTCTGCCGGTTCGTTCATACTATGTTCTTGTCCGCGGGGCTACTCTGAGACCCAGCGCCAGACCCAGCGCCAGGTAAGCTGACACGTGCAACGGGCCGCCTCCAGGCGTAGAGATGGGGGGCTAGATACAGACCAGCATGACCGCGCCCGACTGGGTCGGTCGATACGAAAGACAGGAAGTGACGATGGCCGGTAGCGTCAACAAGGTGATCCTGATCGGAAATCTGGGGAAAGACCCGGAAGTCCGCAATGCGCAGAACGGCACCAAGATCGTGACCTTCACGCTCGCCACCAGCGAGACCTGGAACGACAAGGCGTCTGGCGAGCGCAAGGAAAAGACCGAGTGGCACCGCGTGGTGGTGTTCAACGAGCGCATCGCCGACGTGGCCGAGCGGTTCCTGAAAAAGGGCCGCAAGGTGTTCGTCGAGGGGTCGCTGCAGACCCGGAAGTGGACCGACCAGTCCGGCGTCGAGAAGTTCACCACCGAGGTGGTGATCGATCGCTTCCGCGGCGAACTGGTGCTGATCGACTCCAACCGCGGCGGTGACGAGGCCGGCGGCCACGAAGGCGGCGGTGGCGGCTACTCGGCGCCGCGCCAGGTCGCGGGGCCACGCGCCGCCAACCCGGGACGCGGCGGCTCGCCGGCACCTGCGAGCCCGTCCGGTGGGTGGGATGCGCCCGGCGGCAGTGACCTGGACGACGAGATCCCCTTCTAGGGTGTCGCGAAGCTCACCCTGAAGACGCCCCGTAGGCTGTTCACGCGCAACGGCGTACGGGCTTCGTGCGGCGGCTGGCCGGTTCGCGAGCAACCGGTTGACGCGCATCCGGATGCCGTGGCCGGGTCAGCAGGCTTCAGTGCGCCGCGGCTTCGTCCGGCCTGACCTTCTCGGACTGCACGAGCATCACGCGCCACCGGTCATCCACCAAACGGAGCGTGCCGCTCTCGTACCAGGTCGTTGGCGCACGAAGCCCATTCGTCGTGATCGCGCCCTGGTTGATGTAGGCGATCGTGGCGAAATCGCGGTGGACCTGAAGCCTCGGAGCGGTGACGACCCACTCGTAGGCCACCTGTTTCTGCCGGAGCTCCCGCAGGCCTGCCAGAAGCTGGGCCAGCGACATGTACTGGCCGCGCTCGAAGACGCGGAAGTCGTCGGTCGTCAGTCGCCCGAGCTCGGCCTCATCGTCCGCCGCGAACGCCATGAACATCTGCTGCATGGTGTCGACAACCGCATTCCCGACCTGCGGCGGCGCCCCATCGCTCGCCGATGCAGGACCGTCTGTGAGCGCGGCCGTGACGGCGGCCGCCTGCCAGAACTTCATGTCCGCCTCCCTCTGGATTGGCCAGCCTGCCAGCTTGGCGCCTGATTTCAAGTCTGCCACTGGATATGTTGCAGCCCGTTCGACGGCTTCCTCGCCTCAGGGTGCTCGAGGGGCGACACGGATCGCACGATCAGCGACATCTTTCGCCCGGCAAACATCCTTCGGCCACGGCGGCGCTCCACCCTTCCGACCCGTGGTTGCGTATCTGGCGGCTCGGGTGGCGAGAGGACGCCGCCTGGGCTATTGATCGAGCCTCAGAACCCACTCTTCGAACGCCGAGTCCGGTCCGGGATCACCCTCCCGGGTTGGCGCGGCTGACGCGGCCTTGACATGACGGACCCGAGTTGAGCGACATCCCCGACCCCCCGGCCCCTGCCATCCCTCCCGAGCCGCCGTCCGACATGCAGCCGGTGACGATCGAGGAGGAGATGCAGACCTCCTACCTCGCCTATGCGATGTCGGTGATCGTCAGCCGCGCGCTGCCGGACGTGCGCGACGGGCTCAAGCCGGTGCATCGGCGCATCCTGTACGGCATGCGCGAAAGCGGCTTCACCCCGGAAAAGGCGTATCGCAAGTCGGCCCGCGCCGTCGGCGACGTGATGGGCAAGTTCCACCCGCACGGCGACAGCTCGATCTACGACGCCATGGTGCGCATGGCGCAGTCCTGGTCGATGCGGGTCAAGCTGATCGACGGGCAGGGCAATTTCGGCTCGGTGGACGGCGATTCGCCGGCCGCGATGCGCTACACCGAGGCACGCCTGTCGCGTCCGGCGATGTTCCTGCTCGACGACATCGACCGCGACACGGTGGATTTCCAGCCGAACTACGACGAGAGCGAGGTCGAGCCGAAGGTCCTGCCGGCGGCCTATCCGAACCTGCTGATCAATGGCGGCTCCGGCATCGCGGTCGGCATGGCGACCAACATCCCGACGCACAACCCGGGCGAGGTCATCGACGCGACGCTGGCGATGATCGCGGACCCGGCGATCACCCTCGACGAGCTGGTGAAGATCGTGCCGGGACCGGACTTCCCGACCGGCGGCATCATCCTGGGCCGCGCCGGCATCCGCTCGGCGTTCGAGACCGGCCGCGGCTCGGTGCTGATCCGGGCCCGCGCCGAGATCGAGGACATCCGCCGCGATCGAAAGGCGATCGTGGTCACCGAGATCCCGTTCCAGGTCAACAAGTCGACCTTGCAGGAGCGGATCGCCGACCTGGTGCGCGCCAAGACGGTCGAGGGCATCTCCGACATACGCGACGAGAGCGACCGCTCCGGCATGCGCATCGTCATCGAGATCAAGCGGGATGCGACCCCCGAGGTGGTGCTGAACCAGCTCTACCGGTTCACCCAGCTGCAGACCAGCTTCGGCGTGAACATGGTCGCACTCGACGGCGGCCAGCCGAAGCTGCTCGGGCTGCGCGACATGCTGGTCGCCTTCATCGCCTTCCGCGAGGAGGTGATCCTGCGACGCGCGCGGTTCGACCTCAACAAGGCGCGCGAACGCGGCCATGTGCTGGTCGGGCTGGTCATCGCGGTCGCCAATATCGATGCGGTCATTGCGCTGATCCGGGCAGCACCCGATGCCGCGACCGCGCGGGCGCAGCTGATGCAGCGCTCCTGGGAAGCCGGCGAGGTGGTGCCGCTGCTGGCGCTGATCCATGACGACGGCAACGTGGTCGAGGGCGGCCGCGTGCACCTGACGGAGGCGCAGGCGCGCGCGATCCTCGACCTGCGCCTGCAGCGCCTGACCGGGCTGGAGCGCGACAAGATCCAGGCCGATCTCGACGAGGTGGCGACCAAGATCAACGAGCTGCTCGACATCATCGCCAGCCGCCCGCGACGGCTCGAGGTGATGCGCGACGAGCTGCTCGCGGTGCGTGCCGAGATCGCGGTGCCGCGGGCGACCGAGATCTCCGACGTGGCCGGCGACCAGACCGACGAGAGCCTGGTCGAGCCGGGCCAGATGGTGGTGACCATTACCCGCGACGGCTTCATCAAGCGCACGCCGCTGGACATCTTCCGGGCGCAGAACCGGGGCGGCCGCGGGCGCACCGCGGCTGGCCGGCGTGGCGACGACATCATCACCCGCTCGTTCAATGCGCATACGCATCAGTGGGTGCTGTTCTTCTCGTCCGGCGGCAAGGCCTACCGGGAGAAGGTCTGGCGGCTGCCGGAGGCGAGCCCGACCGCCAAGGGGCGCGCCCTGGTCAACCTGCTGCCGGAGCTCGGCGCGGACCACATCACCACCGTGCTGCCGCTGCCGCAGGACGAGGAGATGTGGGAGAGCCTACACCTGGTGTTCGCGACACTGAGCGGCAATGTCCGTCGCAACCGGCTGAGCGACTTCCGCAATGTGCGCGCGTCGGGGCTGATCGCGATGAAGCTCGATGAGGGGGACCGGCTGATCGGGGTGGCGACCTGCCGCGAAAGCCAGGACGTGTTCCTGGCGACGCGACGCGGCCGCTGCGTGCGCTTCCAGATCAGCGACGAGACGCTGCGGGTGTTTGCCGGCCGCGACAGTTCCGGCGTGCGCGGCATCCGGCTCGGCCGCGGCGACGAGGTCAACAGCCTGTGCGTGCTGAACCATGTCGACGCGGACGTGGCGGAGCGCCTGGCGTTCCTGCGCATGGCCAATGCGAGGCGCCGGCTGGAGAATGCGGCGGAGGAGGTCGCGGCCGAGCCGGAACTGTCCGAGGACAGCGCCGAGGAAGCCGCACCGCCGGATGCCTCGATCACGCCGGAGCGGTTCGCCGAGCTGGAGGCCACCGAGGAGGTGCTGCTGACGGTGACCGACGGTGGTTTCGGCAAGCGCAGCTCGGCCTATGACTACCGGGTCAGCGGACGCGCCGGCCAGGGCATACGCAACATCGTGCTGGCACCGCGCAACGGCACCGCGGTGGTGGCGACGCTGCCGGTGCTGCACGGCACCGACGTCATGCTGGTGACCAATGCCGGACGGCTGATCCGGGTGCCGGTGGATCAGGTGCGGGTCACCGCCAGGCAATCCATGGGCGTCACGCTATTCAGGATGACCGAGGGTGAGCGCGTCACCAGCGTGTTCCCGGTCCTGGAGGACGAGGTCGCCGACGACGGCGCCGGGCGCGCCAGCGTCATCGAGGTGATCTCGGATGATGCGGGCCCGGATGAGGCACCGCCGCCGGAGCCGACCGATGAGTGAGCCCGACCAGCCGGCCGGCCCCCAGCCTGGAAACCATGTCGGGCTCTATCCCGGCACCTTCGATCCGATCACCAACGGGCATCTCGACATCATCGGTCGGGCCGTGCAGCTGGTCGAGCGGCTGGTCGTGGCGGTGGCGGAGAACACCGGCAAGCAGCCGCTGATGAACCTCGACGAGCGTGTCGCGTGCGTGCGCGCGGAAGTGGCGCCCATCGCGGCCCGGTCGGGGGTGCGGATCGAGGTCGTGGGGTTCGGCAACCTGCTCGTGCAGTGCGCGCGCCAGCACGGCGCCGGCATCATCCTGCGTGGCCTGCGGGTGGTCACCGATTATGACTATGAAGTGCAGATGTTCGGCATGAACCATCGGCTCGACCCGGGCATTGAGACGGTGTTCCTGATGGCCACCGAGCGGCATCAGTTCATCTCGTCGCGCCTGGTCAAGGAGATCGCGCAACTCGGCGGCGACATCTCGTCGTTCGTGCCGCATTTCACCCTGGGCCGGATCCTGGCCAAGCTCGGCTGATCCGGTCCCAGCGCTCAACAGAAGGGGCGCTCAACAGCAGGAAAGGGACACCATGTCCGAAACGAATTCGACGACCGCGGTCACCGGCGGCCACGCGGACGACCTGATCTTGGAACTCGAGAAGGGCGGTCGCATCGTGATCCGCCTGCGCCCGGACCTGGCACCACTGGCCGCCGAGCGGGTGCGCACGCTGAGCGCCGAGGGATTCTACGACAACGTGGTGTTCCACCGGGTCATCGAGGGTTTCATGGCGCAGGGCGGCGATCCGACCGGCACCGGCAGCGGCGGCAGCAAGCTGCCCGACCTGCAATCCGAATTCACCACGAAGGCGAAGTTCGTGCGCGGCGCCGTCGGCATGGCCCGCACGGCGCACCCGCACAGCGCCAACAGCCAGTTCTTCATCATGTTCGCGCCGGCACCGAGCCTGGACGGGCAATACACCATTGTCGGCGACGTGATCGAAGGCATGGAGCATGTCGACCAGATCAAGCGTGGCGCCGGGTCGAGTGGCATGGTATCGGGCCCCGACAAAATCGCCCGCCTGCGTCCGGCCGCCGCGGTCTGAACGCGGCTGGGCACACCCTGATGCGTGGCCGCAAGGTCACGCATGCGAGCCGGTAGCTCAGTGGTAGAGCATTCGACTTTTAATCGAATGGCCGTGGGTTCAAATCCCACCCGGCTCACCAAACACCCGTATCAAGCCTCCAGTATCAGCTCCTCCGCCGGGACGACCGGGCGGCCGAGATAGGCGGCCAGCACCGCAGCGGGGGGGCCGTCCATCCGCACCGCCCCCTGATCGAGCCAGATCACGCGGTTGCACCAGGAGGCGATGACCTCCGAGTTGTGCGTCGAGAGCACCAGGATCTCGGCCTTCCGCACCAGTTCCTCGAGACGCTTGCGCGCCTTGATCATGAAGCCGCTATCGCCGGCGAGGAACCATTCATCCATCAGCAGCACCTGCGGGTGGATTGCGGTCGCCAGGGCAAAGCCGAGCCGGACCACCATGCCCGAACTGTAGGTGCGCACCGGCATGTCGAGGAACTCGCCGAGATCCGCGAATGCCTGCACGTCGTCCTCGAGCAGCGCGATGGACCCCGGCGGCAGGCCGGCGTAGAGCCCGCGCAGGCCGATATTCTCGCGCCCGGTCAGGTCCATGTTCATGCCCAGGCCGGTATCGAGCAGGGTGTGCAGCTCGCCGCTGACGGTCACGTGTCCCACGATCGGCTCGTAGATCCCGGCCAGGGCGCGCAGCAGCGTGGTCTTGCCGGCACCGTTGCCGCCGATGAGGCCGAGCCGATCGCCGGGCCGCAGGCTGAAGCTGACCCCGCGCAGCGCGTTCACCACGACACGGTGCTGCCCATCCTCGCGCAATCTGGCCTCGCGCAACCTGCCCTCGCGCAGCCGGTTCGAGGCCGCCGCCGCGACGGTCTTTTTCAGCGAGCGCGCGGAGGCGTGGTAGAGCGGGAAAGAGATGTGCAGGTCCTGCACGGTGACGCCGGCCATCGGTTCAGACCCAGTAGGCGAGGCGCGCACGCACGCGCATGAACAGCAGCGACGCGAAGCCGCAGAACAGCAGGCTGAAGCCGAAGGCGGCGCCCCAGAGCGCCGGTGTCAGGGTGCCCCCGAGCAGCGGCCGCCGCACGATCTCGATCAGGTCGTAGAACGGGTTGAGCATCAGATATTGCCGGCCATGCGTGATCAGGTCGGGCTTCCAGATGATCGGCGTGATGAAGAAGATTATCTGCATGACGCTGGCGATCACCGGGCTGATATCGCGGAACCGCGCGCCCAGCGCGCCGAGCAGGAAGCACGCGGCGATGCCGTCGACCAGCCAGAGCAGCAGGCCCGGAACGATCTGCAGCGCGGCCAGGCTGGGCCAGACGTGGAAGACGCTGAAGACCGCCAGGATGACGACAACATTGTGCGCCAGCACGAGGAGGTTGCGTATCACGACGCGGATCGCATGCACGGTGAACGGCATGCGCATCGCCCGGATCATGCCCTCGGCCTGGGTGAAGCAGACCGTCGAGTCGCCGACCATGCCGCCGATGAAGCCCCACAGCACCAGCGACAGCGTCAGGAACGGCAGGTAGTCGTGCACGTTCATCTTGAACAGATAGGCGTAGATCACCCCCATCGAGCCGACCATGACCGCGGTGGAGGCGGTCAGCCAGAACGGGCCGAGGATGGACCCGCGATAGCGGAGTTTCAGGTCGAGCCAGCCGAGCTTCCAGCACAGGCGCCAGAGCAGCAGGCTGCGGCGGACATCATCGAGGGCGTGCGCGGCGCGGCGCGCCGGTGTCTCGGGCAGCAGATCGAGAAACGGCTCGCCGGCGCCGCGGGTGGGAGAGGCGGTCACGCGCATGCCTGTCATCATGGTGGGGATGGCGATAGAGCAGTGCTCCGGGCGGCGCAACCGGCGCCGGACCCGCGGGCGATGGCGCGCCAGGCGGCGAAGGTGCCCAGGGGCGGATTCGAACCACCGACACCGCGATTTTCAGTCGCGTGCTCTACCAACTGAGCTACCTGGGCAAACCGGCGCCAAGACATCGAGGTCAAAACGCTGGGGGCCAAGAGGCTGGGGCGATGCGCTCGCCGCTTGGTGGCGGAGGCTTTAACCCAGCCGGGACGCTTGATCAAGCCGGGTCCTGGTCGCCCGCGGGCAGCCGGTCGGCATCCTCGTCCTCCGGCTCCAGCCGCGTCGACGGCACCCGGTAGGTGCCCGAGAACCAACGACCCAGATCGACCTCGGCACAGCGCTTGGAGCAGAACGGCCGGGTCGTCGGCATGGCCGGCCGGCCACAGATCGGACAGGGTGCTGCAGCCGCCGGCGGGCTCGGATCATTCATGCGCAAGCGTCCAGGACAAGGCGGAGAGAGCGGGATCCATGTGCAGCGAGATGGGGACGCAAGCCGCGTGTGCAAACGCCTCCAGCGCCGCCGGATCACCGCGCAGCGCCGCGATGATGCCGATGCCGCCGCGCAGGGTGGCGACGCCGCGGTCTTGCCGGTCGCGCGCCTGCCGCAGGGCGTGCCGAAGTGCCGCCAGCCCGACGCCGTGTGGGCTGTGCAGCAGCTCGTGCAACGGCGGGTGGATGCGCGGGCGCAGGATCTCGGCAAACCCGAGGGCCGTGAAGCCGAGCAGGCGTGGCTGCAGCGGGTCGCGCCGCAGTGCTGCGGCAATGTCCGGCGCCAGCGCGGCGCGCTTGCGTGCGGCGAGGCCGGCCAGATCGACCAGGATGGCACCGGACAGGTTGCGCAGCCTGACCTGGTGCAGGAGCGGGCCGATCGCCGAGCGGTTGGCGGCGAACTGCACGGTCTGCTTCGGGCGCCGCTCCGCGGTGCCGGCGCCCAGATCCATGTCGATCGCCACCAGGGCCGGCGTCGGCCGGATGCTGGCCCGCATGCCGCCGGGGAGTGCCACCTCCGGCACGGCAAGCTGCGCGACGGCATCCTCGATCCGGTCGTCGAAGGCCCGCGGCACCAGACGCAGCCGCGCCCGCAGCGCCGCCGGCAGGGCGTGCGTCATGGCGGCAGCGTCCGACAGGATCGGGGCGTCGGGATAGCGCGCCGCCAGCCGCTCCAGCGCTGCCGGGCCGCGCGCCACCAAGCCGGGTGCCGCGCCATGCGATGCCGCCAGAGCCTGTTCCCGGTCATCGAGGATGGCGGAAAGTCGCGGGCCCTTGCCGCCCTGGGCGCTGCGGACAAGCCTGACGGCGACACGCTCGCCGTCGGCGCGGCCGGCCGCACCATCCCGGTCCGGCAGGAACGCCGAGACGTCGCCCATCCGGACGAAGGCGCCGGCCATCGCCGGCAGCGCCGCCTCGATCCGGCCGATGAACAGGTCGCCCACCCCGTCCGGCGCGCCGGGCCGGTCGAGCGCGTAGTCGAGCAGGCCGTCAGGCAGCGGACCGGCATCCTCGGCGACCGCCACCCGGATCTCGCCCGGGCTGCAGGAGGCGAGGATGCGCAGGCTCACGCCAGCACGCGATGGGCCCGCAGCAGCTGGGCGGTCTCGAACAGCGGCAGGCCGACGACGTTGGAATAGCTGCCCGACAGGAAGCGGATGTTGGCGGCGGCGTGCCCGTGCACGGCGTAGCCGCCGGCCTTGCCCTGCCAGTCGCCGGCGGCGATCAGGGCGTCGATCTGAAGCTCGGTCAGGCGGGAGAACGCGACGACGCTTTCCACCAGCCGCTCCGACTGGCCGCCGGCATGGCGCAGCACCACGGCGGTGATCACCCGGTGCCGACGGCCGGACAGCAGCGCGAGGCAGCCGCGTGCCTCGGTCTCGGTTGCGGCCTTCGGCAGGATACGGCGGCCGACTGCGACAACGGTATCCGCCGTCAGGACCAGGGCCTTGGCGGGACCGGCGGCCGCGCCGTGCAGCCAGGCGTAGGCCGCCTTGGCGCGCGCGATGCGCTCGGCGTACTGCCGCGGCAGCTCGTCACGATGCGGCGCTTCATCGACGGCGGGGGCCAGCACCTGGTCCGGGACGATGCCGATCTGGGCCAGCAGCGCCAGCCGGCGCGGCGACGAGGAGGCCAGGATGAGAGGGCCGCGCGAGACGCGGTCCGGTGCAGTCGGTTGCATTCGAAGGAGCCCGACCGGGACGTGCCGGCCCTACTTGAACCGGCCCTACTTGAACCGGCCCTACTTGAACCGGAAGGTGATGCGACCCTTGGAGAGGTCGTACGGCGTCATCTCGACATTGACGCGGTCACCGGCGAGGACCCGGATCCGGTTCTTGCGCATCTTGCCGCTGGTATGGGCCAGGATCAAATGCTCGTTGTCGAGCTTGACCTTGAACATGGCGTTCGGCAGCAGCTCCAGAACGGTGCCGCTGAATTCGATCATGTCTTCTTTAGACATCGCGTCCTTCTATCGGTCCATTGGTCAATATGATCTCCTGTCCAGGCCTGCCGGGCCTGCTCCGGACTGGAACAGGCAGACGGCGCGCCAGGGTTTGCGTGGGGTTTGCGAGGGCGGGAACATGATGATTGCAGCACGTTCGGTCAAGCTGCAGGGGGGCAGTCAAGCTGCAGGGGGGCGGTCAAGCCGCAGGGGGAGGTCAGACCGTCTCCGGTCATGCCCCGGGCGTCTGCAGCCGTGCGGCGACGCTCCGCGCATGCGCGTGCAGACCCTCCGCGTTGGCCAGCGTCACCGCCGCCGGGCCGATCACGTCCAGGGCCGCGGCTCCGGCCTCGATCCAGGTCGTGCGCTTGAGGAAGTCGTACACCGACAACCCCGAGGCGTAGCGTGCGGCGCCGCTGGTCGGCAGCACGTGGTTCGGTCCACCGACATAGTCACCGATCGCCTCCGGGCAGTCGCGGCCGATGAAGATCGCACCGGCGTGACGGACCGCGCCGAACAGCGGTGCGGGGTCCGCCAGCATCAGTTGCAGGTGCTCGGGTGCCAGGCGGTTGACCAGATCGGCCGCCTCCTGCAGCGCGCCGACCAGGATGATGGCGCCGTGGTCGCGCCAGCTGGCACCCGCGATCGCCGTCCGCGGCAGGCTCGGCAGGATGCGCTGCACCGCGCCTGCGACCGCATCGGCCAGCGTTGGGCTGTCGGTGATCAGGATCGATTGCGCCATCTCGTCGTGCTCGGCCTGGGCCAGCAGGTCGAGGGCGACGTGATCGCAGTCATTGGCTGCGTCGGCGACGATGACGACCTCGGACGGCCCGGCGACGCTGTCGATGCCGACATGGCCGAATACCTGTC
Organism: Lichenicoccus sp.; assembly: GCF_965277665.1. Taxonomy (GTDB): domain Bacteria; phylum Pseudomonadota; class Alphaproteobacteria; order Acetobacterales; family Acetobacteraceae; genus Lichenicoccus. The sequence continues at coordinate 1,303,974 of NZ_OZ255835.1, read as the reverse complement.
GCTTGGCCTGCGCCACATACGCATTGCCGGGGCCGACGATGCGATCGACAGGGGCGATCGTCGCGGTGCCGTAGGCGAGGGCGGCGACCGCCTGCGCGCCGCCGATGCGGTAGATCTCGGTCACGCCTGCACGGCGGGCCGCGGCGAGCACCAGCGGGTTGAGCACGTCGTGAGGCGTCGGCACGCACATGGCGATCCGCCCCACGCCGGCGACGCGTGCGGGCAGCGCGTTCATCAGCACCGAGGACGGGTAGGCCGCCTTGCCGCCCGGGACATAGATCCCGACCCGGTCGAGCGGGGTCCAGCGCAGTCCGAGGACCAGACCGGCGGGATCGACGTGACGCAGGTCGTGGGGCATCTGCAGGCGGTGGAAGACCTCGATGCGCGTCGCCGCGAGGTCGAGTGCTGCGAGCAGCGCGGGATCGACCGCGCTGCAGGCCTGTTCGACCTCCGCGGCCGTGACGCGCAGGCGCTCCGGGGTCAGGGTGAAGCGGTCAAAGCGGCTGGTGTAGTCGCAGAGCGCCGCGTCGCCGTCGCGGCGCACGGTGGCGATGATGCCGGCGACCGGGGCGTCGACCGGCTCGGCGCCAACCAAGCGGGCCGCGAGCAGGGCCGCAAAGGCGTCGGCAAAGCCGGCGCTGCGCGCGTCCAGGCGCCTCATCGGCCGGTCGCGGCGATCCGCCCGGATGCGCCGTCACCCCCGGCGATGGCCGCACGGAACCGCGCGATCAGGGCGCCGATCGCCTCCGGCTGGGTCTTGAGCGCGGTCCGGTTCACGATCAGCCGGCTGGTCACGTCGGCGATCACCTCGGTCTCGCGCAGCCCGTTCGCCTTCAGGGTCGAGCCGGTCTGCACCAGGTCGACGATCAGGCGGGAAATGCCGAGCCCGGGTGCGAGTTCCATGGCGCCGTTGAGGTGCACGATGTCGGCATGGATGCCGCGCCGCGCGAAATGCCGGCGGGCGATGTTGGGATACTTGGTGGCGACGCGGACCTGCGACCAGCGCTGCGGGTCGTCCGTCGCGGCCATGTCCTCCGGCTCGGCGACGCTGACACGGCAGGCGCCGATGCCCAGCTCGAGGGGCGCGTAGATCTCGGCATAGTCGAATTCCATCAGCACGTCGGCGCCGCAGATCCCGATCTGCGCGGCGCCGAAGGCGACGAACGTCGCGACATCGAAGGGCCGCACGCGGATCACGTCGAGCCTGGCATTGTCGGTCTCGAAACGCAGGCGCCGGCTGTGCTCGTCGAGGCAGTCCGCGGCGGGGATGATCCCGGCGGCGGCCAGCAACTGGGCGGCGTCCTTGAGGATGCGCCCTTTGGGCAGCGCCAGGACCAGTGGCCTGTCGTCATCAAGGCTCGCCCGCGGCGGCCCGTCATCATCAGGGCTCGCCTGCGGCGCCAGGGCAGCGGCGGGGGTCAGGGCGGTCATGTTGGTTCCGGATCTGCTGCCGGGTCCGGCATGGATGACGATGCCGGTGGCACTAGCACCGCAAGCCTGCGGCCGGAAGGGTGCCGCGCGCCGGGCCGGTCCGACGAACGGCGCCGGCTTGCTACTCGCAGACGCGTTCGATCAGCGCGCCGCAGCCGGTCAGCTTGCGTTCCACCGCCTCGTAGCCACGATCCAGGTGGTAGATCCGGCTGAGCACGGTCTCTCCCGTCGCGGCCAGGGCGGCGAGGATCAACGAGAACGAGGCGCGCAGGTCGGTCGCCATCACCGGCGCACCCGAGAGCGCCGGCACGCCGCGTATGATCGCCGACGCCCCGTGCACATTGATGCGGGCACCCATGCGGTTGAGCTCCGGGACATGCATGAAGCGGTTCTCGAAGATCGTCTCGGTGACCATCGAGGCGCCTTCGGCCACCGAAAGCAGGGCCATGAACTGCGCCTGCATGTCGGTCGGAAAGCCCGGATACGGCTCGGTCATGACATCGACGCCGCGCAGGCCGCCGCTCCGGCGCACATGCAGCGAGCCGGTCTCCTGCGTCACCGTCACGCCGGCCTCCTCGAGCGCACGCACCACCGCGCCCAGATGCTCGACCTGGCCGCCCTGCAGATGCACGTCCCCGCCGGTGATGCCGACGGCACAGGCATAGGTGCCACACTCGATGCGGTCCGGCAGGATCGCGTGGGTGGCGCCATGCAGCCGTCGCACGCCGTCGATGGTGAGCTTGTCGGTGCCGACGCCGTCGATCCGGGCACCCATGGCGACCAGGCAGGCGACCAGGTCGCCGATCTCGGGCTCTCGCGCCGCGTTGATGATCTCGGTGCGGCCGTCGGCGATGCTGGCGGCCATCAGCAGGTTCTCGGTGGCGCCGACCGAGGCGAACGGCAGCACGATGCGGGCCCCGTGCAGGCCGCTCGGCGCCCGCGCATCGACATAGCCGGCCTCGAGCCTGATCTCGGCGCCGAGCGCCTCCAAGCCCTTGAGGTGCAGGTCGACCGGCCGGGTGCCGATCGCGCAGCCGCCGGGCAACGAGACGCGCGCCTCGCCGCAGCGCGCGAGCAGCGGACCGAGCACCAGGATGGAGGCGCGCATCTTGGAGACGATTTCGTAGGGCGCCTCGGTGGAGGTGATCTCGCCGCCGATCGACAGGCTGAAACTGTCGCCGCCGGCATCCTCGACCGCGAGGCCGTGCTGGAGCAGCAGTTCGGCCATCGTCGCGATGTCGGCGATGCGCGGCACGTTGCTCAGCACCAGCCGCTCGCTGGTCAGGAGGCCCGCGGTCAGCAGCGGCAGGGCCGCGTTCTTGGCGCCCCCGATATGGATGGTGCCATGCAGCGGGCGCCCGCCGCGTATCAGGAAACGGTCCATCAGGCTCTCTTCACGGTCTTGGGGTCAGAGTCTCGGAATCGCGACACCGCGCTGGCGCATGTACTTGCCGTTGCGATCGGCGTAACTGACCTCGCATGGACCGGCACCCTGCAGGAAGAGAAACTGACAGATGCCCTCGCCCGCGTAGATGCGGGCCGGCAGCGGCGTGGTGTTGCTGATCTCGATGGTGACCTGTCCTTCCCATTCCGGTTCGAGCGGGGTCACATTGACGATGATGCCGCAGCGCGCATAGGTCGACTTGCCGAGGCAGACCACCAGCACGTCGCGCGGGACGCGGAAATACTCGATGGTGTGCGCGAGGGCGAAGCTGTTCGGCGGGATGATGCAAACCGCATTGGTGCGATCGACGAAGCTGTCCGGCCTGAAGTCCTTGGGGTCGATGATGGCGCTATCGACATTGGTGAAGATCTTGAACTCGTCCGCGACGCGTGCGTCGTAGCCATACGAGGACAGGCCGTAGCTGATCACGCCGGAGCGCCGCTGCGTCTCCACGAACGGCTCGATCATGGCGTGCTCGGTGGCCATGCGCCGGATCCAGCTATCGGGCATCACCGGCATCGGCTTCGCTCCCTCGCAGGGCTGCATGCCCCCTGGTGTTTCGCCTGCGAAACTCGCACCGGAGTTCCGGCAATGGGCAGGTCACTATCCTATCGATGAGGCTCGCGTCCACGCGTCATTGGAGCGGGCGTCACGGTCCCGCAACCTGAGGGTGCGGCCATTCAGCTCTCGACACTGGTTGGCGGCAAGTCGCCGGCGCCGGCCTGTGGCCCAGCCGCAGTCTCGCTCCCTGTCGTCTCGCCCTCTGTCGTCTTGTTTTGCGGGGCGCTTCGCAACCGTCCTTGCTGTTTTCGACGACGCAGGTTCTCGCGCAATGCTGCCGCCTCCCTGGCTTCACGTCGGGCTTTCTCTGCCGGACCGCGTGCGACCGGCGGCTGCGGCCCGGTCACCGGCCGATCTGCCGCGGCATGCGGCAAAAGCACCGGCTCCGGGCCCCGGGGGGGCGAAAATTCGGACTTCTGGCGGATGCTCATGCGCCTGGGCATAGGCGACCGGACGGACCAGGATCAAGAACCTCGTCAAGGCCACTGCCGTGCACAAGTGTCGCCAGTCGGACCAGGACAAGGTCCGACACGGTTGAAGGATAACTGGATGGCGGAGCAGCAGCGCTGTGCCATAGTGACGGATGTGGAAGGAGGACAGCATGCCGACGGCGATGGACATGCATCGGGAAATGGTCGAACTCCTCGGAGGCTATGCGCTGACCGACAAGGACCGGGTCGAAACACTGCACGAGGCGTTGCGGCGGATCGCGGATGACTGCCTGGCGAACGAGGCCAATGCCGACGCGCTAGCGCGCATCCGCAGGCTGGCTGTCGCCGCTGTCCACGCTACGACGTACATCAGGGACCCGTTCGCCACGAAGCTTGCCGAGAGGCAGCACGTCTCGAGCGCCAGGTCGTTTTGAAGCGACGTCCAACGCCGGCGCCTGTCCCGATCCGACGCCGCCCTGCGGGACTTCGATCGGACACCGACAGGGCACGCCGGCGCAGGTAACTGACCCACTGGTGCTGCTGCAGGGACTCGAACCCTGGACCTCTCCCTTACCAAGGGAGTGCTCTACCACTGAGCTACAGCAGCGTCATCCGTACAGGATGGCGCGCTACCTAGCTTTTCGCAGGAGCAGGCGCAAGTGAATCGGCACCATACGCCTTCAGGAACAGGCGCACCGCCGCTTGCACGACCTGGTCGATCTCTTCGGGGGATGTGGTCTGCGTGAGTTGCAGGCGGCGCTGCATGGTGATGCGGGTCTGGCACAACGCAAAGAACTGCTCCGCGGCGATGGTCGTGTCCGGCACGTCGAGCAGCCCGGCATCGATGCGGCGGGTCAGCCAGCACTCCATGAAGCGGGTCGCCCGACGCGGTCCGGCGTCATAGAAGATCTCCGCCAGATGCGGGAATTTTCCGGCTTCGGAAATGATGATCCGGTACAGCACCAGGTTACCCGCCGAGAGGATCATATCCATCATGCGAAGACCGATGCCATGCAGCGTGATGGCGAGGTCGCTGTCCTCCTGCGCGATCTGGAAGATCGTCGCCAGGGTCTGCGAGGCCTTCAGCTCGACGAAGGCGGCGAAGAGGGCGGACTTGCTATCGAAATAGTTGTAGAGGGTGCCCTTGGAGACGCTCGCCTCGACGGCGATCCGCGACATGCTGGCGCCTTCATAGCCGCACTCGGTGAACACGGTCTCGGCGCCGGCAATGATCTGCTGGCGTTTGACCGCCGGCGGCTCATCAGGTGCCTGGTTCTGTGGATGCACCGCGGCGGTTCCCCTGGAGCATGATGCATACATCATGCTCTGCCTGAGAGTGAAATAGGGTAGCTTTATGAGTTGGTTGGCATCGCGGGGAAATTCCAACTAGCGTCATGTCGCTCTGGTGCCCTGCCTGCGGTAGCGCATGCGAGTTCGGAGCTGAGCAGGCGACTATCCCTCTGATATGGCTCGTGTCCATAGCGAGCCATGCAGCCTGACGGACTTCTGGTTCCGCAGACTGGCGACAGATGCAGGGCGGGCGACGGGCGCGTGGCGGGCTGTTGATCTCTCTGGTGAGCGGGGTCCCGGTTTGACGATCCGGGTAAAGCTTATAGGTTGTCAACGCTGACCGAACCGGTCGGTCAGTCGGCGCGGGGCGCCTGGGCCGGCAGGTCGGGCCTCGGCGTCCTTCGGTGGGGAGTTTCCGGGTGCGGAGCAGGGCGATCTCGGCGTGGGCGCGTGATTGGACTAGGGTGCCGAGGGCATCGGGGGCCAGCACGGCAACGGCATTGGCCGCGTTGCTCCTGCTGTCGGGTTGCGCGGTCGGCCCGGACTTCAAGCCGCCTAGCCTGTGGTCGCCGAGCAGCTGGCTCGGCGGCCGGCACTATGCTGCCGACACGCCGTCGACCGCCGGCGGCCGCCGCCGGCATCCCGCTGAAACGCGTGTCGCCAGCGTCCCTGTCGAGGCTCCTCCCGATCCGCACTGGTGGGACCAGTTCGGCGATCCCGAACTCAGTGCGCTCGAGGTCCGGGTGGCGCACGCGAATTTCGATGTGCGGCTGGCGACGATCAGGCTGGTGGAGAGCCGGGCGCAGTTGCGGGTGACCGCGGCGGCGCAGTGGCCGTCATTGACCGGTTCTGCGGCCTATACGCGCCAGCAGCTCAGCTCGAAGGAGGTCGAGCGGGGGCTGTCGGATGCGGTCAGTTCCGGCGGCCTGGGTGGCGTCCTGGGATACGGCAACACGAACGCGCTGCGCGGCGAGGCGGGTTCGATCAAGATACCGGCCCTGGACGAGTGGCAGGACGGCATCGACGCCTCCTGGGAGCTCGATCTGTGGGGACGGGTCAGGCGATCGGTGGAGTCCGCGCACGCAAGCCTGCAGGCATCCGAAGAGGATCGCCGGTCGGTCCTGATCACGCAGTTCTCGGAGGTCGCGCGCGACTACATGATGCTGCGCGGCGACCAGGCGCAGCTGGCGATCCTGCATGACAATCTCAGGGTGGCGCAGCAGTCGGTGACCCTGACCAGGCAGCGTTTCACCGGAGGGCTGACCACCGAGCTGGATGTCGAGAACGCGATATCCCAGGTCGATGCAACCGCCGCACAGATCCCGGACCTGGAGCGCCAGGTTGCCGAGCAGATCAACGCGCTCGGCTACCTGCTCGGCGAGCCGCCGCAGGCGTTGCGCGACGATCTCGAACGCACCGCGCGGATCCCGCCGGTGCCGCCACGCGTACCGGTCGGCGTGCCCTCGGAGCTGGCGCGCCGGCGGCCGGACATACGCGAGGCGGAGGCGCAGCTGCATGCGGCCACCGCCACGGTGGGTGTGGCGGTGGCCAATTTCTACCCGAAGGTGACGCTGAGCGCGGGATTGAATTTCGAGTCGCTCTCGTTTCGCGATCTCGGGTTCTGGAGCGCGCGCGCCTATAATTTCGGGCCGTCGATCAGCCTGCCGATCTTCCAGGGCGGCCGCCTGCGTGGGCAACTGCAACTCAACGAAGCACAGCAGCAGGAAGCGGCGATCAACTACCAGAAGACCGTGCTGCAGGCCTGGCAGGATGTCGACAACGCGCTGACGGCGTATGGGGCCGAGCAGCGGCGGCGTGATGCACTCGATCGGTCCGTGCGGTCCTACAAGCGTGCGCTCGATCTGGCGCAGCAGCAATATGCGCACGGGTTGCAGACATTCCTCAACGTGCTGGACGCCGAGCGCAGCCTTTTCAATGCGCAGGGACAGCTTGCCAGCAGTACCGCCATGGTCTCCTCCGACCTGGTGCAGCTCTACAACGCGCTCGGGGGTGGTTGGGAGGACAGTTACCCGCTGTCGCCTGGCCCACTCCCGCACGCCCAGGCGAGGGCCGCGACCGGGAGTTCTGCGGCGCCGTTGTGACGGCAATCGAGCTGCTGCCGGTTTGGTGGACACGCACCTCAAGCTGATTGCCAAGTTGGAGTAGAGGGGCTGTCTGGCGAGTGTAGTCCGACGCGCTGCCTGCAACCCTGCCAGTGCCGCCTCGCCCAGCCAGATCGTCAGACCACTACGCCGCCGTAGCCCGGCTTCAGGCTCGGGCCAGTTCTTGATCCGATATCCCTCCGTCGGACTGTAGTGGCGTCGAGTGGCGCTGTGCTTGAACGGCTTCCGGGCGGAGTAGCTGAGCTACGGCCCCGAGCTACCGCCTCCTCGCTATACTAATGCCAAGGTCGAATTGCACTCTTTAGCCCGCACAATAATTCTGCAACGCACAAGAAACCTCCTTGAGCAGTAAACATCCCATCAGTGAGGTGAGGTCGTTGACAGCCGTTCAAGACACGAGCAAGGTCGCGTCAACGAAGGGAACTAGAGTTCCAGATAATGAACAAAACCGGGGAAGTCTCCAGTCTGAAGGTTCCTGCTCTCGGGAAGGGTGTAGCGCTTCTGGAAGCGATCGCGCGCGAACCCGGCCTTGGGTTTACCGGCATTCAGGAACGGCTCGGCATGCCAAAGAGCTCAACCCATCATCTCATTTCCACGATGTGCGAACTTGGCCTGATTAAGCGGAGATCGTTGGGCGGCTACGCTTTGGGACTCAAGTTGCTTGAGCTTGCCGCTGTTGCGAGCGAGAGCAATGATCTTCAGCGGGACGCGATGCCGTTACTTCGCGAATTTGCACAGCAGGTCCAACTCACCTGTCATCTTGGTGTGCTTGAGCAGGGCGAGGCGGTCTATCTTGCTCGCGTCGAGGGTGCTCGGGACATCGTCGTCAAGTCTCATGTCGGCCAACGATTTCCTGTCAACTGCAGCGCTCTCGGCAAGAGCCTGATCGCATGGTTGGCCCCTGAACTGCTCGACGTTGTGATAGCGAACCTCGCCTTTGAAAAGCGGATGCCGAAGACGGTCACGAACGCGGCGGATTTTCGTCTTCAGCTCTCCGATGTTCGGCGTCGAGGCTGGGCGCTCGATGACGAGGAACAGGCGCCGAACTGCCGCTGCATTGCAGCACCGATTTGCGATCGCGACGGTGTCGTGGTCGCCGCAATCAGTGCGATCGGAACACTGGAGCAAGTTGAGGATAGACGGTTCGAGACGCTCGCAGCGCAAGTGATGGTCGCGGCGAGCGCCATTTCGGAAGCCGTTTACAGCACAGCCGCACAAGCAAAGGCGCCCCCGAGATTGCGAGCGACCGGAAAAAGGAGGGAGGGTCGTTGACCGTCGGATTGATCGGCTTGGGCGTCATGCGACGCCCGATGGCGGGACACTTGATCAAGGCGGGTCATCGGGTTGGTCTCGCCAGCCGCTCGGGCGTGCAGTCGGGCATGATCGACAGGGACGTAATAAGCGCAATTTCGCGCCGGGCTTCCGCGTCGAGACCGGTTGGATGCGCAGGCGCGTGCAGCGACGCCGGCCGCTCATGGCTGAGGCAGGTGCTTGCGGAGCGTCCGCCGGTCGTCGCCGCGAACGACTTCTACCCGACCCGCTGACGATCCTGCTGAAAAGGCACTGAAGTAATGCCGATCATACCATCAGGCTTGCCGATGACGCTCGACCGCCTGTCCGCTCACCGCGTTCTAGAAGAAGCTGTGACGCAGGCGCATACGCTAGGACGTCCGGTCTGCGTCGCGGTGACGGATGAACGCGGCGCGTTGCTGGCATTCACCCGCATGGATGGGGCGCCGGTCCGGAGCGTGAAGCTCTCCGAAGCAAAGGCCTATAGCGCCGCCAGACTTTGCGTTTCGACAGCCGCCTTCCACGAGCGCCTGACGCGCGACGACATGCCAGTGAGCTATTTTGCCGATCCGATGCTGACAGGTATGCCCGGCGGAGCCGTCATACGCGGCCAAGGCGGTGCAGCAATCGGTGGCATCGGCATCAGCGGCCTCGCTCCCGCCGAGGACCAACAACTCGCCGAAACCGCTGCTGCTGCTCACCAGATGAGGCAAGATCGATGAGAGAGAAGATCTACGTCACGCGGGCGATACCCCGCCCAACGATCGAAGCACTCGGGGCGGAGCACGAGGTCATCGTCAACGGTCAGGATCGGGCGCTCTCGCCCGACGAGCTCCGCCATAACGTTAAGGGCTGTGCCGCCATCGTATCGTTACTGACCGATCGCATTGACGGCCCACTTCTCGACGCAGCGGGACCGAGTTGCCGGATCGTAGCGAACTACGCGGTCGGGACGAACAATTTCGACATACCGAGCGCCATCGAACGTGGCGTCGCGCTGACCAACACGCCCGGCGTGCTCGACGATGCGACCGCGACGCACACGATCGCCCTGATGCTGGCAATGGCTCGTCGCATCCCCGAGGCCGAGCGTTTCCTGCGCGCGGGGGGCTGGGATGGGTGGAAGCCGATGTTCTTCATCGGTGCCGACGTCGACCGCAAGGTACTCGGTATCGCCGGAGCGGGCCGGATCGGACGCAACGTGGCCCGCAAGGCGCGTGGGTTCGACATGGAGATCATCTACAGCGACGTGGCGCCAAATCGCGCCATCGAGGAAGAGACCGGCGCGCGGTTCGTCAGCAAGGACGAACTCCTTACCCGATCGGACTTCCTGACGCTGCACGTGCCGCTTCTGCCGGAAACCCGACACTACATCGGCGCACACGAACTTGGGCGCATGAAGCCGACCGCCATCCTGATTAACGCCAGCCGTGGACCGGTCGTCGACGAGAACGCCCTTGTCGAAGCGTTGCGTGAGCATCGCATCTGGGGCGCGGCGCTGGACGTCTTCGAGGACGAGCCCGAGCTCGCGCCCGGTCTGAAGGACCTGCAGAACGTGGTGATCGTACCGCACATCGCCTCCGCGACAGAGCAGACGAGGCTGCAAATGGGCGAGATCGTGTCGCGCAACGTGCTGGCCGTGCTCTCGGGCAGACAACCTGACTCCTGCATCAATGCGGAGGCACTGACGCATCGCTCCGCGCCAAGTGCAGCCTCGTGACCGTCAGGGGAGAGGCGCCGGCCCCGGCCCTGCAGATGCAGTTCGGTGCGGCAAGAGGCGGGCGCATGGGGACTTCTCTCCGCAGGGACACTCAGTAGGAGTCTTGAGGAAGCCCGATCCACAGGCGTTGATGCAGACTGAATACAGAAACGCGGCCGCCGGCAAAGTCGAGCGGCACAAAATTAGAAAAGGGATGGAAACATGATCGGTGTCCGCGGCATCAGTAAGGGGTTGTTTGCTACGGTCGCATTATGCGGCCTTTCCTCGGTAGCCGTAGCGGCTGACGAGCCGACGATCGGCGTGGTCGTGCCGACGCTGGATTCACAGTTCTGGAACAGGGACGTCACATTCCTTCAGACAGGTGCAGCCCAGCTTGGCGTGCACCTCATCGTTCTGAACGCCGACAACAAGCCGGATCAGATGATCCAGTCGGCCCAGGATCTCGTCGCTCGCAAGGTCGACGGTATCATCTCGGTTGGTTACTGGTCCACCGCGCCCGCCACCATCAGGTTCGCCAAGCGTGCAAACATACCTGTCATCATCGTCGACACCTACCCCGCGTTCTCCCCGCAGACCGGAGAACACACCAACTACATCGCGTTCGTCGGACCGAGCGACCTCGACTCCGGCTATCACTTCGGCAAGGCGCTGCTGTCGGCACTCAAGCCCAGCCCGGACGGCAAGAAGGTGATCGGTGTCGTCAACGGAACGGCCGGCACGTCAGTGGCAATTGACCGCCGCAAAGGTCTCCAAAAGGCGATCGAAGAAGACGGCAATGTCAGAATCGTAGGCGAGGTCGACGGCAATTTCGTCCGCGATCAGGCACAGACGGCGTTCGAATCCCTCTACCAGGGCCATCCCGAGATGACCGGGGTCTGGTCGGGCAACGATCCGATGGCGATGGGCGTGATCGCGGCGTTGAAGAGCAAAGGCAAGGTTCCTGGCAAGGATGTCATCGTATCATCGATGGATCTGAACCCCGAGAATGTCGAGGAAGTAAAGGCCGGCGAGCAGCTTTACGATATTGGCGGCCATTGGGTCCAGGGCGGTATTGCTTTGGAGATCATGTATAACTACCTCCACGGCTTCAAGCTTCCCGCCGACCAAGCGACCATCAAGCTGAAGCTGCTGCCGATGACAAAAGCCGATGTTCCCCGCTTTGTGAGGGACTTCCCCGGCGGGCAGCCGAACTACGACTTCAAGGCCCACTCGAAGGTTTACAACAAGGACGCACCGTTGTCCCCGGCCTTCGACATACACTACTCGCAGTGACGATGCGACAGGACCGTCTCCCATGGGCCGTGGCGCGTGACATCACCTCTCGGTCCGGTCAACTCAGGCACGGTTGGGCCCGATGACACTCGTTGCGGTCGGTCTGAACAAGCGGTTTGGCCCGACCCGTGCGGCCAGCGATGTCTCGATCACGCTGCGCACGGGTACCGTTCATGCCATCGTAGGTGAAAACGGCGCGGGCAAGTCCACGACCCTGCGTATGCTGGGCGGCGTCGTGCGTCCAGACAGTGGCGAGATGATGTTGGACGGCGCATCCTATGCGCCGCGCTCCGCCTTCGATGCCACAAAAACGGGTGTGGCGCTGGTCCATCAGGAAATCACCATCAACCGCTCGTTGAGCATCGCCGAGAACGTCTTCATCGGCGACCTTCGCCTCCATGCGCGGCCGCTTGGTATCCTAAAGCGGGAGCAGATGGCGGCGCGGGCGCAGGCCGCCCTCGACCGCATCGGCGTCAAGATCTCCGTCACCGCCAATATCGAACGACTGAACCTTGGTGAACTGAAATGCATCGAGATCGCGCGCGCGATCTCGTCGAACCCCAAGACACTCCTGCTCGACGAGTCGACGGCTTATCTCGACCACCGGGAAGTGGATGCTGTGCTCAGCGTCATGCAGGAGCTGAAGTCCCAGGGCATGACGATCGGTTTCGTCTCGCATCACCTCAGCGAGGTCCTGGCCACGGCGGATGATTTGACGATCCTGAAGGACGGCCAGTTCGTCGGTTCCTATCGTGCTACGAGCATCGCGGCGAACGACATCCACCGACTGATGGTTGGACGCGATGTCCTGCAGGGTACCTATCCGCCACGCTTGCCAGCGGCCGCCTCCGCCGCTCCCCCCACCCTCCGGGCGAAGCAGGTCGCGGTCGGCCGGGAGCTGAACGAAATCAGTTTCGAACTCCGGCGTGGCGAGATCCTCGGGCTTGCCGGCCTGAAAGGCGCCGGAGCGGAGGCACTGTTTGCCGGGATCGTGGGCGACGAGCTCCTGCGTCGCGGCCATCTGCAACTCGAAGGCAAAGACTATCGCCCGAGTAATCCCCGCGCGGCCTGGCAACACGGCATCGCCCACCTCCCGGGAGACCGGGGCAATGAAGGCCTGATCACGTCATTCAGCGTGCTCGACAACCTGGTCATGGCGCGGCCGCCGGCGGTCGGTCCCTTCTTCTCCATGGCCCGCGCCCGCGTGACGTCGAATGACCTGATCAAGCAGATCGGCATACGCACGTCGAGTGCAGTAGCGCCCTGCCGTTCGCTGTCGGGCGGGAATATGCAGAAGGTCGTGCTGGGAAAGTGCCTCGCGGTCGACCCGAGGCTTCTCCTGCTGAACAACCCGACGCGTGGCGTGGACGTCGGCGCTCGGGAGGAAATCTACCGGCTGATGCGCCAGAAAGCGTCCGAGGGCCTCGCCATTCTTCTCTCGTCGGAGGACATGCCCGAACTTATCGGCATGTCGGACCGTCTCGTTGTTCTTCGGCAGGGCGTGATGGTCCACGAGTTCGACTCGCTGGAGAACGTGGAAGAGCATGACATCGTGCAATACATGGCGTGAGGCAGGACGATGAACAAAGCAATCACTGCAAACGCTCGAGGGGGCACCGCCCTTTCTCGTGAGGGCGGTCCAAGAGTTTCCTGGGTCGAAGTGCTGCGTCGCGGCTTCCCCCTCATCTTCCTGGTGATCCTGGTCGCCGTCTTCGCGATCATGTCGCCACGTTTCCTATCGCTCGAGAACCTTTCGACCGTCCTCGAACAGGGTACCGTGCTACTCGTCGCCGCTCTCGGCATGACCTTCATCATCATGGCCGGGTCGATCGATATCTCGGTGGGCGCGATCGTCGCCGTCTCGGCGCTGGTGGCAGCGCTGACGGCCAACAAGTTCGGCGCCCTGGCGATCATCCCTGCCGTCGCCGTCGGCGCGATGTGCGGATGCCTCAACGGCCTGCTGCTGGCGGTCGGCAAAGTGCCGTCCTTCATCGCGACGATGGGAACCATGGTCGTCTACCGCGGCCTCGTCCTCTACTTCACCCGCGGCGCGCCAGTTTCGATCGATGACGACGGGTTCCTCGATGCTTACTCCGGAATCACCTACGGCATTCCGCATGCGGTCATGATCGGTCTGGCTCTTGCGGCCGTGGCCTGGGCCATCATCAACTTCACCGTCTTCGGTCGCGAGGTCCGGGCAATCGGCGGCGGGGAGCGCGTCTCGATCCTGACCGGCATCCCCGTCACGCGCATCAAGATCCTGATGTATGTGCTGCTCGGAGCGTTGTGCGGCATGGCCGGCCTGCTGCAGGGCGCGCGCACCATGGCCGCCACATCCCAACTCGGTCTCGGTCTCGAACTCGATGTCATCGCCGCCGTGGTGGTTGGCGGCACGCCGTTGACCGGCGGTCTCGGCAGCATCATAAATACTATGCTCGGGGTATTGATCATCACGCTTCTTTCGAGCGGCATGAACATGGGTGGAGTCGATCCCTACCTTCAGAACATCATCAAGGGTATCGTGCTGATCACCGCGGTCTTCATCAATATTGATCGCAAGAAGATTGGAATCATCAAGTAGCGGCGATCGGCGCAACCGGCCGACGCTTCAGCAGCAACGAAAGAGAGTGCCACGATGGAATATCGCCAACTTGGCCGTTCCGGCCTCAAGGTCTCCGCCCTTACCCTCGGCACCATGACGTTTGGCGGCAAGGCGCGGTTCTCATATGTCGGCAATACCGACCAGTCCGGTGCCACCCGCATGGTCGACATCGCGCTCGACGCCGGTGTCAACCTGCTCGACACCTCGGACATCTACTCGAGCGGAACGGCCGAGGAGATTTTGGGCGAGGCAATCAGGGGTAAGCGCGGAAATGTCCTGCTGGCGACCAAGGCCCGATTTCCTATGGGACCGGGCCCGAACGATGCGGGACTGTCGCGCCACCATCTGATGCGTGCCTGCGACGCGAGCCTGAAGCGGCTCGGGGTCGATCACATTGATCTGTATCAGGTCCACGAGTGGGATGGCCTCACCCCGGTCGAGGAGACCATGGCGGCGCTGGACGCCCTCATCGCGTCGGGGAAGGTCCGGTATGTCGGCGTATCGAATTTCACCGGCTGGCAGCTCATGAAAGCCCTGGGAGCTGCCGATCGGGCCGGCAGCGCACGTTTCATCAGCCAGCAGATCCACTACACCCTGGAGTCGCGCGAGGCCGAATACGAGCTGGTTCCGATTTCGCTCGATCAGGGCCTGGGCATCCTGGTCTGGAGTCCACTCGCCGGCGGCCTGCTGTCGGGCAAATATCGCCGCGGCCAAGCCGGTCCGGAAGATGGACGCGACTTCGCCGGCTGGCCAGAGCCGCCGATCCGTGACGAGGTCCGGCTCTATGACATCATTGAAGTGATCGTCGAGATCAGCGAGGAGCACAATGTTTCCGCGGCTGAGATAGCCTTGGCCTGGCTGCTGCATCGGCCGGCGGTGGCGTCAGTGGTGATCGGCGCGAACACCGAGGAGCAGCTTCGTACCAACCTCAAGGCCGTGGATCTGCGGCTGACCGATGGCGACATGGAGCGGCTAAACGCCGTCAGCAAGTTACCGCTGCTCTATCCATATTGGCACCAGGCGATGACCGCAAGTGACCGGCTCGGTGCATTGGATCTTGTGCTGCTGGCGCAATATCTGCCGAAGGCCAACGCGTTTTAGCTCGACTTTGATCAATCGGGCGGGCTGTTGAACGGGGTGAGGTGACCGCGCGGTCGTGGCGGTAAGGCCAGTCCTAGCCGCCAAGAGACACCGCGATTGTGCCCCTGCCTGCCCGCTTCGCCGCGATCATCACCCTGACGGACATGCGACCGCAACACCGCGTTCGAGCCAAGCTGCGCCGCCGCACGATGCCGGCTTCGCGGCTGGAACCGAGAGGGTCCAGCGCCCGTTTTAATCGGCGGCGGGGAATTCGGTTGTCGCTGGATGCGGCCAGCCCCGTCAGCGCGACGGCGAACGATCTGGAGAGAGCAGATGGACCTGGGGCTCGCAGGCAAGACAGCGCTCGTATTGGGGGGTGGTGGCGGTCTCGGGAGCGCGATCGCACGCACGCTCGCCCGCGAGGGCGCGCAGGTGGCCGTCGCCGGTCGCAGCCTGGCGCCACTGGAAGCGGTCGTTTCCGCCATTCGCGCCGACAACGGCAAGGCGCTGGCGCTCGAGTGGGACCTCGGCGATCTCGCGCGGGTCGATGACCGGATCGGCCGCGTGGAGGCGGCGCTCGGGCCGGTCGACGTGTTGGTCAACAATACCGGGGGACCGCCGCCGTCCCCCGCAGCGGGGCAACCCGCCTCGACCTGGCAGGCGCAGTTCGAGGCGATGGTGCTGTCGGTGATCGCCATCACCGACCGGGTGCTCCCCTCCATGCGGCAGCGAGGCTGGGGTCGGATCATCACATCCACCTCTTCCGGCGTGGTGGCGCCGATCTCGAACCTCGCGATTTCCAATGCGCTGCGCCTGACGCTGCTCGGCTGGTCGAAGACCCTCGCGCGCGAGGTCGCCCGCGACGGCATCACGGTGAATGTCGTCGTGCCGGGCCGGATCGCGACCCCGCGCGTCGCCTTTCTGGACGACCAGAAGGCGCATCGAGAGAGCCGGGCGGCCGCCGACGTCGCCGCCGAGAGCATTGCCGCGATCCCGCTCGGCCGCTACGGCGAGCCACAGGAATACGCCAATGTGGTCGCCTTCCTCGCCGGCACGGCCGCGTCCTACATGACCGGCAGCGTCGTTCGCGTCGATGGCGGCCTGATCCAGAGCCTGTGACCAACGGAGCGCCCACGATGGCCGACGACCCCACCTTGGCCGACGACATTGAGCGGTTCGCACGCCTGCGCGCGATCAGCACGGCGACACTGACCACCGTCCTGCTGAAGCAGGGGCTCCGGAACGTGTTCATGCGCGGCACGCGGCCACTCGATCCTGGCAGCCCGCGCGTGGTGGGGCGCGCGTTCACGCTCCGGTTCGTCCCGGCGCGCGAGGACCTCGCAACCCCGGCCTCGTGGGCGTCGCCGGTCTCCACCCGTGCCGCCATCGAGGCGATGCCGTCCGGTTGTGTCGCTGTCGTCGATGCGATGGGCAATACCGACGCCGGGATCTTCGGCGACATCCTGTGCGGCCGCATGCGGCAGCGCGGCGTCGCGGCCCTGGTGACGGATGGCGCATTGCGCGACGTCAAGGGAGTGCGGGAGACCGGCCTGCCGGTCTGGAGCCGCGGTGCTGCCGCGCCGCCCTCGGTGAGCGCACTGACGTTCGTCGACTGGCAGAAGCCGATAGCCTGCGGCGGCGTCGCCGTCTTCCCGGACGATCTGGTGTCGCTCGACGAGGGCGGTGCCGTGCTCGTCCCGGCAGCACTCCTCGACGCGGTGATCGCCGAGGCGGTCGCACAGGAACGCATCGAGGACTGGATCATGGGCGAGGTGAGGCAGGGCGTTGCTTTGCCCGGCCTCTACCCGATGAACGAGGACACCAGGGCGCGCTACCTGCGGGAGACCGGCGGTGCCTGACGTCGTCTGAGAGGAGATGCGGTGCGGCTTGGTTTTGCAGGGCTCGGCCAGATGGGGCGTCCGATCGCGCTCAACCTCGCGCGCGCGGGCGAGGACCTCACGGTGTGCAGCCGGAGTGGGGGCGCCCTCGACGCCTTCAGCGCCCGCGGCGTCTGCGTCACCAGCCGCCCGGCGGATCTCGCCGGCGCCGATGTCGTGTTCCTCTGCCTGCCGGACGCCGAGGCGGTTGCCTCGGTGCTTCTCGGTGAAGACGGGCTCGCGCCACGTCTCGCGACAGGCACGCTGGTGGTCGATCTCGGCACGACCGACCACGCCGAGACGCTCTTGCTCAGCGAGGCCCTGCATGCGCGGGACATCGCATTCCTCGACGCGCCGGTCTCCGGCATGGAGGCGCGCGCGATCGACGGCACCCTGACGGTCATGTGCGGCGGCACGTTGGACGCGTTTGCGCGCGCGCTGCCGCTGCTGCAGCGGATCGGCCGGACGATCCTCCATATGGGACCGTCCGGCAGCGGCCAGGCGGCCAAGCTGATCAACCAGCTCCTGTTCGACATCAACGCGGCCGCCCTTGCCGAGCTACTGCCGTTCGCCGCCCGGCTCGGCCTCGACCCCGCGAGAATGGCCGATGTCGTCAATACCGGGACGGGCCGGAGTCACGCCTCGGAGTTCTTCGTCCCGCGCATCCTGCGCGGCCAGTTCTCCGACGGCTATCCGATGGCGGCGGCCTACAAGGACCTGGTCGCCGGCGCGTCGCTGTCCGCCCGGCTCGGCGTGCCGCTACCCGTCCTGGCCGCGGCAACCGCCACCTACCAGACGGCGCTCCGGCGCGGGCATGGCGGGGAGGACAAGGGTGCCATGATCCGCGTGTTCGAGGACCTGCTCGACGTCCGGTTCCGCGCCGCCTTGCCGGAAGGGTGAGACGACGGGTGAGACAAGGCGGGGGCTACGCGAAGGCGATCGTGACCGGGCTCAGCGACGGCACGATCTCGCCCGCCGGGTCGAGCACGCCGCCATCGCCCGGCACGAAGCGGCCGATCAGATCGTCCTGCTCGCTTGCGACGAAAAGGATATCGTCCTGCAAGGCCATGAAGCGCGGACCCCGCCCGGGGGCGCGCGTCCAGCCGAGCTGACGGAGGCGGCCGTCTGCGGCGTCCGTCGCGAAGGCCGCGATGCTGTCATGTCCGCGATTGGAGGCGTACACGATGCGTCCGTCCGTCGTCGTGGCGATCGCCGCCGCGGTGCTGGCGCCAGAGAAGGTGCCCGGGAGCGTCGGAATGACCGCGACCGGTTCGAGCCGGCCGGAGGCCCAGCGACACGTGGTCACCGACGAATTCAGCTCGTTCAGCACCCAGCACACCGGCCGACTGGGATGGAACGCCGCGTGGCGCGGTCCGGCGCCGGGACGCGACGCCAATACGGAGTGGAGCTCGAGCGTGCCCCGATCCGCGTCGAACGCGAACACCGCGACGTCGTCGTGGCCCTTGTCGGGCACCAGCACGAAGCGACCGGACGGGTCGAACAGGATCTGGTGCGGGTGCGATCCGGCCTGCTCGACGCGATGCGGACCGGGGCTGCCTGGCATCGGCGCGAGAAAGCTGAACGGCGCGAGCGACCCGTCATCCCCGATCGGCAGGACGGCGACCGAGCCGGAGCCATAGTTGGCGATGACTAGGTGCCGGCCGGACGGGGCGATCGCCTGGTGGACGACATTGCTGCCGCCGGTCGCGGCCTGTCCGAGCGGACGCAGCAGCCCGGTCGCCTCGTCGCGCGCGAACGCGCTCGCATAGCCGGCGTCGCCGTGTACGGCGTACAGCGTCCGCCGGTCTGGAGCGAGGACCAGGAAGGACGGGTTCACGAGGCCGGCCAGGTGCTGGATGCGGGTCCACGCTCCGGTCGCCGGGTCGATCGCGTGGACATCGATCCCGTCGCCGCGTGCGCCGCGCGTCGCGGTGGTGAAGCAGCCGATATAGGCGTAGCGGGGTGCTCGCATCGGTCAGGCCGTCGCCGGACCGGTGACGAGCGCCCGGATCCGATCCACGGCCAGTTCCGGCGCGGACAGGACGGGGACCGAGACCGCCTCGCTCACGGCGGCGAACGCGCGGGAGGTCGAGAAGTGCGCGAGCATGATCGCGTCGCAACCGACGAGTGCTGCTGCGCGCGCGGCGATCAGCCGGTTGTGTGCCTCCGCGTCGCCGCGCCGGAGTGCCGCCATCGCGCCATCCACCACGATCGTCTCGAGCGTCGCGGGACGGCCGCTCTCGGCCACGAAACGGTCGAACTCGTCCGTCATCGTCGCGACCGACGGCGCGAAGGTCGCGAGCATGCCGATCCGCCTGCCGTGCGCGGCCGCCGCCTCGAACATTGCCTGGTTCGGCTTGAGCACCGGAACCGCGCATCGCGCGGCCAGGCGGTCGACGGCGGGTCCGAACGCCGAGCAGGTGACGAGGATGCCCGCGGCGCCGAGGCTCTGCCCGTACAGACCGAACGCCACGAAGCGGTCGATCATCGCCTCGGAGAGTTCGGCTTCCCGCGCGCGATCGATCGTGAGCGCGTCATCGAGCAGGTTGACCGGTTCGGCCTCCGGCCAGCGCTGCGCGAAGGCGGACCGGATCGGCTCCATGGCCACCGGGGTCGCGTGCAGCAGGACGATGCGACAGGCCATGCGCGATCCTTCCACTGGTGCGGGAAAACTAACCGTCGCGACGCGTTTATCCAGGGCGCGCGGTTTCCGCCCACGACAAGGAGCATCATGTCGGCCACCACACAAGACGGCGCCGCTACCACACAAGATGGCGCAGCCCCGGGCATCACGTCGTCCGAGAGTTTCAGGACCAGCGTGAAGCGCAGCGCCGAGGCAACGCCGTTCCGGTTTCGTGACCTGCTTGCCCTCGACGACTTCGAGCGCCACGCGCGGCGCCACCTCCCGCCCATGATCTTCCAGTACGTCGCCGGTGGCGTGGAGACCGGAGCCGCCATGCGCGCGGCCTCGGGCGCCTACGAGCACTACCGCTTCCGTCCGCGGATGATGGTCGACACGGCGGCGCGCAACCAGTCGGTCACGCTGTTCGGCAGCACCTATCGCGCGCCGTTCGGGGTGCCCCCCCTCGGCGGTGCCGCCTTCGTGGCGTATCGCGGGGATCTCGTTCTCGCCGAAGCCGCCGCGCGCATGGGCGTCCCGATGATCCTGAGCGCATCGGCGCTGATCAGCCTCGAGGACGTGATCGCGCGCAATCCGGACGCGTGGTTCCAGGCCTACCTGGCAGGCGACCAGCTCCGCATCGACCGGCTGGTCGATCGCGTGCAGGGGGCCGGCTACCGGACACTCGTGGTGACCGCGGACACGCCCGTGTTGGGCAATCGCGAGCACAACATCCGCAGCGGCTTCAGCATGCCGATCCGCGTGACGCCGAAGGTCGCGGTGCAAAGCGCGCTGCACCCACGCTGGCTGCTCGGCGTCGTCGCACGCACCTACCTGCGGCACGGCGCGCCGCATTTCGAGAACACCGAGGCGGAACGCGGGCCGCCGATGATGTCGCGGGCGCTGCGCAACACGACCGCACGCGACAGGCTGTCGTGGCGTCATCTCGAGGCGATCCGCCGACGCTGGGATGGCAACCTGCTGGTCAAGGGCCTGCTCACCGTCGAGGACGCGGTTCGCGCGCGCGAATGCGGCGCGGACGGGATCATCCTCTCGAGCCACGGTGGACGGCAGCTCGACTATGCGCCGGCGCCGCTCGACGTGCTGGCCGAACTCGGGACTGAGAAGCGGGCGATGAAGGTCATCGTCGATAGCGGCATCCGGCGTGGCACCGACGTGCTGAAGGCGCTGGCACTCGGCGCCGACTTCGTGCTGGTCGGACGCCCCCTGATGTTCGCGGCGGCGATCGGCGGCGTGCCCGGCGTGCTGCACGCGATGACCATCCTGAAGGACGAGATCCATCGCGACATGGCGCTGCTCGGGGTGAACCGGCTCGACGAGCTGACGCCGGACTTCGTGCGTCGTGCGTGAGGTCGGCGTGATCCGGGCGATGCTGGCGCTCGTGCTCCGTCGCCCCGTCGACGAGGTGGTGCTGCCGCGCCTCGCCGGCGCAGGCCTGCAGGTCGAGATGGACTGGGCGCCGACCAGCGTGCTGCTGAAGAAGCTCGAAGCGGGCGAGCGCGCGGACCTGCTGGTCGTGACCGCCGAAGCCATGGACCGGCTGGCCGGGAACGGCACGATCGACCCGTCGAGCCGGATCGACCTGGTGCGCTCGCGCATCGGGATCGCGGTGCCGCGCGGCGCGGTGCATCCCGAGATCGACACGCTCGAGGCGGCCGTGCAGACACTGCTCGCCGCCCGCTCGGTCAGCTATTCGCGGGGTGGCGCGAGCGGCATCCATTTTGCGGCCGCGATCGAGCGGCTCGGGATTGCCGCGGAGATCAACGCGCGGGCGACGATCATCCCGGCCGGCTTCACCGCCGAACGACTGAATGCGGGGGAGGCCGACATCGCGGTGCAGCAGATCAGCGAGCTCATGGCGGTGCCAGGCGTCGAGATCGTCGGCAGCCTGCCCGGGCCGCTCGGAACCGCCGCGACGTTCTCGGGCGCGCTCCTGGCCGGCACGGCGCATGACGAGGCGGCGCGGCGCTTCCTGGCACTGCTCGACGACCCGCAGACGCGACAGGCCTACGCGGAGGCGGGGCTGGAAGCGCTTGCGCCGTAGGGCTGACGCCGCGTCCGCTCAGCAGCCTGCCCGCGCATCCCGTGTCGAGAGCCGTGCGAGCAGATAGTCAATCTCGGCGCGGGCGGTCGGGGTGAGCCGCGCCGCCGGGTTGCGCTGCGTGTCGGAGGCGATCAGGCCGCGCCGCGCCATCACGTATTTCCGCACCGCGAGCCCCACGCCCGGCTGCTGCTCGTAGCGCAGCAGCGGCAGGTGGGCGTCGAACAGGTCGTGTGCGTCGTCGCGTCGTCCGTCCGACTGCAAGCTGACCAAGTCGACCAGCATGTCGGGAAAGGCGTAGCCGGTCATCGCGCCATCGGCGCCGCGCTCGGTCTCGAAATCGAGGAACAGGCCGCCATTGCCGCACAGGATCGAGATCGGCCGGCCAGTACCGACCTGCTCCGCCGCCCGGAGCGCGCTGATCTTCTCGAGGCCCGGCCAGTCCTCGTGCTTCAGCATCACGCAGGACCCGTTCTCGTCGACGATGCGGCGGATCACCCCCGGCGACATCACCACCGAGAAGTTCAGAGGGTAGTCCTGGATCACCCACGGCACGCCAGGCCCGATCGCGTCCGCGGCCCCTCGATAGTAGGAAGCGATCTGGTCGTCCGTCCGCAGCGTGTTCGGCGGCGCGATCATCACGCCGGCGGCGCCCGCCTCCATCGACGCAAGCGCCAGGCCGCGCATGGCAGCGAACCCCGGCGCTGACACGCCGACGATGACGGGCAGCGCACCGGCAGCCCGGATGAAGCAGCGCGCCACGTCGAGCGCCTCGACGCCGTCGAGCTTCGGCGCCTCCCCGAGCACGCCGAGCACCGTCATCCCGTCGCTGCCGATCTCTCGGTAGAAGGCGGTCAACCGCTCGATCGAGGCGAAGTCGATCCGGCCGTCCGTGTCGAACGGCGTCGGCGCGATCGGAAAGACCCCGCGGGCGGTGTGGTCGAGCGGCATCGTCTGTCCTCGCGCTAAAGGTTCAGGGTCGGGCCGGCGGACGCCGGCTGGGGAGGCCCGCGCATTCCGGGATCGGCGTCAGGACATCGCGGCCGTCGAACCAGGCGATGACGTTGTCGATGGCGAGCTGGCCCATGCGGCCGCGCGTATGGTGCGTGGCGGTGCCCACATGCGGCAGCAGCACGACCTGCTCCAGGGCGAGCAGCGCATCCGGCACGCGCGGCTCGTCGGCAAAGACGTCGAGACCGGCGCCCAGGATGTCGCCGCGTTGCAGCGCCGCGATCAGCGCCGGCTCGTCGACGACCGAGCCGCGGGCGACGTTGATCAGCACCCCGTCCGGTCCGAGTGCTGCGAGGATGTCGGCATTGATCGCGTGGCGCGTTGCAGCCCCTCCCGGCAACACGACGATCAACGTGTCGCAGGCGGTCGCCAGCGACAGCAGGCTGTCGTGATAGGCATGCGGCGAGGCAGCACGCGGGCTGCGGGCGAAATAGGCGATCGGCACGTCAAAGGCCTCGAGCCGGCGGGCGATCACACCGCCGATGCGGCCCAAGCCGGCGATCCCGATCGTCCGGCCGCGCAGCGACGGCGAGTACGGAAATTCCGCCCCGTTGCGCCAGCGCCCCGCGCGCAGGTGGCGCTCGGCGGCCGGCAGTCGGCGCAGCGTCGCGAGCAGCAGCCCGACCGTGAAGTCGGCCATCTCGTCATTGAGCACGTCCGGCGTGTGGCTGACGACGATGCCACGCCGGACTGTCTCCCCGACGTCGATCGAGTCGTAGCCGACCGAGATCGTCGCGATCGTCTCGAGGCCGGGCAGGCGGTCCATCAGGGCGGCATCGATCCGCGTGCGACCGCGCGTGACGATGCCGCGCACGGTGTCGTCGCGGCCGACCGCGGCCGCATCGGCGGCTGCGACGAGGTCGAAGCGGGCACGCAACGCCGCCTGCTCGTGAGCGCCCATGTCGCCCAGTGTCAGCACCCTGACCTGCTCGCTCATCCCGATCACCCTTCGTTTTCTCGCAAATCTTTCAGCGGTCGACGAGCCGCGCCGGCACCGCGAACAGGATCAGCAACGCGGACGCGACGAGACAGGCCGCCACCAGGACCAGCCCGGAGCCGAGCGTGCCGGTCTGCGTCCTGAGGTACCCGATGATGGTCGGGCTGACAAAGCCGGCGAGATTGCCGGTGCAGTTGATCAGCGCGATCCCGGCGGCAGCAGCCGTGCCGCCGAGGAACGACGTCGGCAGCGCCCAGAACATCGGCAGCGCGGTGACGACGCCGATCACCGCCAGCACCAGGCCGGCCATCGCGAGTGTGGTGCTGGCACCCGCTTGCGTGCAGAGCACGAATCCGGTTGCTGCGAGGAGCACGGGTGCTGCGACATGCCAGCGCCGCTCGCGCGTCCGGTCGGCGTGGTGGCCGGTCGCGATCATGCACACCAGCGCCAGCGAGTAGGGCAGGGTAGTGAGCAGGCCGATGGTGAACGGGTTGCGCACGCCGGTCTGCCGGATGATCGTCGGCTGCCAGAAGCCGATTGCGTACGATCCCATCACGATCCCGAACAGGATCGCGCAGCACAGCCAGACACGCCCGCTGCCGATGACCGATCGCAGCGCCATGGTGGTCTTGGTGCGCGATTCCGCAGCAAGCGCCGATGCGAGCTGCGCCTTTTCGGGTGCACTCAGCCAGGTCGCGTCCGCGATCCTGTCCTGCAGGAACAGCCAGACGACACCGCCGAGCAGGATCGCCGGGAGCGCCTCGATCACGAACAGCCACTGCCAGCCCGCGATGTGCCAGGCGCCACCGAGCCAACGCATGATCCCGCCCGAGAGAGGTCCGCCGATGATGCCGGAGACCGGATTGCCTGCCATCAGCACCGCGACCATCTTCGCGCGCCGCCAGGACGGGAACCACAACGTCAGGTAGAGGATCATGCCGGGAAAGAATCCGGCCTCGGCGACGCCAAGCGCGAAGCGCACGCAGTAGAACTCGACCGGGGTGCGGACGAGCGCAGTTGCAGCCGAGATGACGCCCCAGGTGATCAGGATGCGGGCGATCCAGCGGCGGGCGCCGACGCGGCTGAGCACGAGATTGCTCGGCACCTCGAAGAGGAAGTAGCCGATGAAGAAGATGCCCGAACCGAGGCCGTAGGCGGCGTCGCTGATCCGGAGGTCGGCCAGCATCTGCAGCTTGGCGAAGCCGACATTCACGCGGTCGAGATATGCGACGATGTAGCTCGCGAACAGGATCGGCATCAGCCTAAGCGCGACCCGGTCGTAGAGCGCTGCGGTCCCGCCTTCGAACGGACGCATCAGCGGGCTCCCCTGCGGGCGTCCGACGTCATGGCCGAACGAGCAATTTGCCGCATTCCCATCGGACCCATGCGGTCCCAGCTTGTGCGGTCAGTCGATGTTCAGCGGCGTCGACAGGATTGTCAACAATCCGGCTCGCGTTATCCTCTACCGGGACAGGCAGCAGGTGGGCCATGAGCAACTCTTCCGAACCGACCGGCATGCGGCGCAGCCTCGCCCAGTACGGCGACGCCGAATTCTCCGTATTCCTGCGCAAGGCCTTCATCAAGGCGCTCGGCTACACCGACGACGCGCTCGACCGGCCGGTGATCGGCATCGTGGATACGCGGTCCGGCTTCAATGCCTGCCACCAGAACGTGCCCGACCTGGTCGAGGCGGTGAGCCGCGGGGTGATGCTGAGCGGCGGCATCCCGGTCGCGTTCCCGGTCATCTCCATCCAGGAGAGCTTCGCCTCTCCGACCAGCATGTACTTGCGCAACCTGATGGCGATCGACACCGAGGAGATGATCCGGGCGCAGCCGATGGACGCCGTCGTGCTAATCGGCGGCTGCGACAAGACGGTGCCGGCGCTGCTCATGGGGGCGATCAGCGCCAATGTGCCGGCGATCCTGCTGGTGACCGGCCCGATGCTCGCCGGCAGCTGGCGCGGCGAGCGGCTCGGCGCGTGCACCGACTGCCGGCGGTTCTGGGCACAGTATCGAGGCGGTGCGATCGACGCGGCAGCGATCGCCGCCGTGAACGACGAGCTCGCGCCGACGGTCGGCACGTGCTCGGTGATGGGGACGGCCAGCACGATGGCGCTCGCTGCCGAGGCGCTGGGCATGATGCTGCCGGGGGGTGCGGCGATCCCGGCCGTCCTCGCCGCGCGCCGGCGACACGCCGAGCAGACCGGGACACGCGCCGTGGCGCTTGCCGCCGAGCGGCTCACCCCGGACCGGATCGTGACGCCCGCTTCGGTCACCAACGCGCTGCGGACCATGCTGGCGGTCGGCGGCTCGACCAATGCGCTGATCCACCTGACCGCGATCGCCGGGCGCGCGGGAATACGGGTCGAGCTCGACGGCTTCGACCGGCTGGGCCGCGAGACGCCGGTGCTGGTCGATCTCAAGCCGACCGGGCAGGGCTACATGGAGGACCTGCACCGGGCCGGCGGCTTGCTACCGATCCTGCGCGCTCTGCGGCCGATGCTGTCGCTTGATTGCCTGACCGTCACCGGCCGCACACTGGGCGCCGAGCTGGATGACGGCGATGCGCCGTTCGAGCAGTCCGTGGTGCGGCCGCTCGCGGAGCCGATCTATGCGTCCGGCGCGATGGTGGTGCTGCGCGGCAACCTCGCGCCGGACGGCGCCCTCATCAAGCAATGCGCGGCCGACCAGGCGCTGCTCCAGCATACCGGTCCGGCGCTGGTGTTCGCCGACCTCGCCGATCTCGCCGCGCGCATCGACGACGAGGCCCTGGCGGTGACGCCGGATACGGTTCTGGTTCTGCAGAACGCCGGTCCCCGCGGCGCGCCGGGCATGCCGGAAGCTGGCTACCTGCCGATCCCGAAGAAGCTCATGCGCGAGGGCGTCAAGGACATGGTGCGGATCTCGGACGCCCGCATGAGCGGGACCGCCTTCGGTACGATCGTCCTGCATATCTCGCCGGAGGCAGCCGTCGGTGGACCGCTGTCGCTCGTCCGCACCGGCGACACGATCCGTCTCGATACCGAGGGACGACGCATCGACGTGCTGCTGGACGACGCCACGCTTGCCGCACGCCGGCGGGATCTCGCGGCTCCCAGCGGATCTCCTGAGGTCGCCCGCGGCTATCGGCGCCTCTGGGACAACGAGGTGCTGCAGGCGGATGGCGGCTGCGATTTCTCATCGTTCGTGCCGCCGGCGAAAACCGCCGCTCCCGCGTGGCCGAACCCGGGATGAACACCGGCGAGGACACGGCAGTGCTTCCGGCCCGGGAGCCCGCGTCCGCGCGCGTGCAGGAGATCGTCGGCGCTCTTGAGGAACAGATCGTGCTCGGATGGCTGATGCCGCGAGAGCGGCTGCTCGAGGACCGGCTGACGGCGCAGTTCGCATGCAAGAAGCACGTCGTCCGCGAGGTGCTGTCCGAGCTGGAGCGAATGGGACTGGTGCAGCGTGTTCCGAACAAGGGCGCCGCCGTGGTCATGCTGGAGCCCGACGCGGTGCGGCAGATCTATTCGGTCCGCGAAGCGCTTGAGACGCTCGCCGCCGAGCAGATCAGGCTCCCGGCCGACCGCCTCCTGCTCGAGGCACTCCAAGCCATCCAGGCGGACCATACGGGCGCCGTCGCGGCGCATGATCCGCGCAGCGCCTTCCGCGCCAACCTGGCCTTCCACGACCGGCTGTTCTGCGCCTGCGAGAATCCCTACCTCTCGAGCCTTATTCGCAGCGCGGCCCAGAAGGTGCATGGCGCCCGTTTCTATTCGGCGACGAGCCGCACCCATCTGCTGCGGGCGCGTGATGAGCACGAGGAGATGATCCGGGCGCTGGAGCGTGGCGACCGGGAAGAGCTGGTGACGCTCTGCCGGAACCATCTGGCTCCCTCCCGGGAGGCCTATCTGCGCGCCGTCGAGACGCGCTTTCGCAAGGGCGCCTGAGTACCCGGGCCGGCCGGACGGCGAACGAAGACGCTCATCGCCACCACTCCCGCCAGCGCCAGCATCGAGGCAATCACGAAGGCGCTGTTGTAGCCGCCGAGATACTGCACCGCAAAACCAGTGACGATCGGCCCGATGATCCCGGAGATGTTGCTCAGAAGATGGATGAAGCCGCTGACCGCGCCGACCCGGGTCTCGGGGACCAGCTCGTGGATCGTTGCCCAGCACGACTGCACCGAACTGGTCAGCAGCATGACCGCGGCTGCAATGAGCGTCACCGCGACGGCGGCGCCGTGCGCCGCGTTCACCGCGATCAGCGCCACGGCCGCGAGCGCCAAGGGAACGATCGTGGTGAGCTTGCGCGCGAGCAGTCGGTCCGACGAGCGACGATAGAGCGCGTCGGCGACGATGCCGCCCCCCACATAACCAACGAAACCGCACGCCCACGGAATCGCGGCGACGAAGGACATCTGTTTCAGGTTCAGGTGAAGCGCGCCGGTGAGATAGCTCGGCAGCCAGGAGAGAAAGATGTAGAGCGTGTAGTTGACCGCGAACATGCCCAGGCCGAGCGAGAGCGTGCTGGCGCGAAGCAGATAGCGGCCGAGCGGCAGGGCACGGTCGGACGGCGGCACCACCGGCACCGCGCGGCTCGCCGCCACCATCGCGACCTCTTCGCGTCCGACGCGCGCGTTCTGCTGCGGGAGGTCGGTGACCAGGAAGCGCCATGCCAGCACCCAGAGCAGGCCCGCCAGCCCGGTCAGCAGGAAGGCCACGCGCCAGCTGGAGGCGAGCATGAGCAGGCCGACAACCGGCGCCGCGATCGCACTGCCGACGGTCTGGCCGGAGAACGTGAAGCCGATCGTGCGCGCGGTCTCTTCACGCGGAAACCAGTTGGTGATGGTGCGATTGGTGGTCGAGTTCATCGGGCCCTCGGCAAAGCCGAACAGGGCGCGCACCACGAGCAGCGAGACGAAGCCGGTCGCAGCACCCGTCAGGGCGCTGAGCAGGGACCAGCCGGTCGCCGCCCAGATATAGACCCGCCGCGGCCCGTAGCGGTCGGCGAGCTGGCCGCCGACAAAGGCGAAGATGGCGTACCCGATGAAGAATGTGCTGAAGACAACGCCGAGCGACGATGGCGAGAGTGCCAGATCCTTGCTGATCAGGGGTGCCGCCACGCCCAGCGCGGCACGATCGGCGTAGTTGATGATGCCGGCGCCGAACAGCAGCGCGGCCACGACGAAACGGTAATTTCCGGACATCACGTGTGTTTTCCTGTGCGAGGCTTTCACAACTTGTCAGGGAAAGACGGGGTCCGATGTCCCTGGGCAAGAATTTGTTCGATGAGCTCCTGCGTCGCCAGCGCCTCCTCGCCCGTCACGCGCGGGTCGCGATCAGCCAGGATCGCGTCGAGGAAGTCGGCCAGCAATGCCCGATGGGCGTCGTGCGGGAAGTCCATGATCCCTGCGCCGCTGCCGGTTCCACCGTCGCCTTCCACCACCTCACCGGTTCCGTCGAGGCACCGTAGCTCGAGTTGCGACCCTGCCAGGATCGCGGAGCCGCGTGTCCCGATGATCTCGATCCGCTCCGGGCTCCCGGGATAGTAGCTCGTGGTTGCGGCCAGCATTCCGGGCGCCCCGTTGCCCAGGCGCAGCAACGCGACGGCATAATCCTCTGCCTCCATGCGATGCAGGCCGGTCGTCGCGATGTGCGCCGCCGTCACGCCCGAGACGCCGACGAGGGAGCGGAACAGATCGAGCGTGTGGATTGCCTGCGACAGCAGCACACCCCCGCCATCCCGGGCGAAGGTTCCGCGCCCTGGCTGGTCGTAGTAGGTCTGCGGACGCCACCAGGGCACCGTGACCCAGCCGGCGGCAATCTCGCCCAGGACGCAAGCGGCCAGGAGCTCGGCCAGGCGCTCGCTGCCTGGGCGAAAGCGGTGCTGCAGCACGACGCCAAGCCGGCACCCCGATACGCGCGCCGCGCACACCAGCCGGCGGGCGCGTGTCACCGAGGTCTCGAGGGGCTTCTCGACGAGCACATGCTTGCCGTGGCCGAAGCACTGTTCGGCAAGCTCGAGATGCGCCGACGGCGGCGTCAGCAGCAGCACAGCGGATACGCCCGGGTCGGTGATCGCCCGCTGCGCATCGTTGGTGACGGGAACGCCGTGGCACGCGGCGGCCGCCTGCGTCCGCGCCGTGCTTCGACTGACGGCCCAGCGTATCTCCACCCGATCCTCGAGTTCGAGCAGGCTCCTCAGATGCGGCTCGGACGCCGGTCCAAGGCCGATCACGGCAACGCCGATGCGGCTCATGGCAGCGGCCGCCCGCCCGGGAGGACCAGGCGCTTCGCGCGGGCCTGTGCCTCCAGCGCAAGACGGCACACCGCGAAGACATGCTCCTGCGCCATCGCGCTCTCACCGCGGGCAGCGACATCGGCTGCAAAATTGCGGAAGAACGTGATCGGCCGATCCGCGCACCCGAGATGGCGGACGCCTTGCCGATCCGTCAGGAACAGGTGATCCGAGCCGGCCCTGCCATCGAGATCAAGATACTTTCGCACCTCGATGCTGCCCTCGGTGCCCACGACGATCAGCCGACCATCTCCCCATCCCGGGAGCCCGTCCGGCGTGAACCAGTCCACCCGCACGTAGCCCATGGCGCGCTCGCTGCGCAGCACGATCTCGCCGAAATTGTGAAAGCCCGCGCATGGCAGCGGACCGACCGAAGCGACGGTACTGCTCGCGACATGCGTGTCCTCGCTGCCGGTAAAGACCAGGAACTGGTCGATCTGGTGCGATCCGATGTCGCACAATATGCCACCGAACGCGTCCGGCTCGAAGAACCAGGCCGGGCGGATGGCGGGGTTCAGCCGGTGCGGCGCCAGATTGACCGTCTGCACGACGGCGCCGATCGCGCCGTTCCGGACCAGCTCCAGCGCCGCCTCGACCGCCGGAACCTGGAAGCGCTCGGAGAAGCAGATGGAGAAGATCCGCCCGGTTTCCGCGACCGCCTGCACGACCGCATCGAGCTGTGCGACACCGGTCACGCCCGGCTTGTCGGTCAGCACGTCCTTGCCGTGGCGCATGGCCTCGATGGCGAGCGGCGCGCGGTTGCGAGGCACGGCGGCGGTGACGATCACGTCCACCGCCGGATCCTCGATGAGGCGGCGCCGATCCAGTACTGCGGCAAGATCGGGGAAGCGTTTGCAAAAGCCTTGCAGCACTCGCTTGTCGGTCGTATCGGGCCAGTACCCGGCGCACGTCATACCGGCTTCCAGCAGCCCCGCCGTCAGGTCATACACATGGCGATGGTCGAGGCCGATCACGGCGAAGCGGGTCATGCGAGGCGCTCCATCCGCTCGGCCGCGCCGATCGGGCCGCCCACAAGTGCCAGAAGCACGATCACGCCGGCGAACAGGATCATGCCGGTAAGCCAGAAGGCGCCGTTGAAGCGGCCGGTCGCGCCGACCACGTAGCCGGTGACGATCGGTGCGGTCACCCCAACGAGATTGCTGATCAGCGTGAACAGGGCCACCGCCGTACCCGCGTCCTGCGGCCGCCGTATAAGGTCGTTGCAGAGCGCCGTGTTGAGCGCGATGCCATTCGCCAGAAAGCTGACCGACACTGTCAAAGCCGCGACCAGGATCCAGGTGGCGCCGATGGCCGGGATCATCGCGACCAGCATCGCGGGCAGGAAGGAGGCGGCGACCACCCACTTGCGCGCTCCGTGCCGGAGCGCGTCCTGGCCGAGCCACCGATCGGACAGACGGGCGAGCAGGATGCTGACGACCACGGCAGTTCCGTAGATGATCGCGGTGTAGAGGCCGGATCGGAAGATCGCGATGCCGCGCTGCGTCTGGAGGAAGTTGGGAAGCCAGCTGAGCAACATGTAGGCCTCATAGACAAAGGCACCCTGGGCGAGGCCGAGCGCCCAGAGTGATTGGCTCCGAAGCAGCTGCAGAATGTCCCCCGATGCGTGCGACCCGACCTCCCGCTCCGCCAGGATCTGTGCACACTCTTCGCTCTCGAGCCAGCGGGTCTCCTGCGGATCTCTGATGAAGAGGAGCCAGACAACGAGCCAGACGAGGCCGAGCATGCCGGTGAACACGAAGGCGCCGCGCCAGCCGAAGTGCTGAACGACGGCGCCGACCGTCATGGCCCCGAACGCGGTGCCGAACCACTGCCCGAGCGACAGGGTGGATATGGCGAAGCCGTATTCGCGCCGTGGCGCCCATGCCCGGATCGCGCGGGTGCCGATCGGAAAATTGGCTGCCTCGCCGGCACCGAGACCGACGCGAGCGACGTAGAGTGCCAGCGGCGTGGTGACGATCGCGGTCGCCAGCGTGCAGAACGACCAGAAGCCGACGCTCACGGCGCCGCCCCGCCGATAGCCGAACCGGTCGATAAGCAGCCCGGCGGGAGCGAGGCAGATGATGTATGGCCAGATATGCGCCGAGAGCAGCCAGCCGAGGGCCGCCGGCGACAGGTGGAATCTTTGGGCAATGGCGTGCGCGGCGACCGACAGGTTTACGCGGTCGGTATAATTGATCATCGTCATGACGAAGAGCAGGAGATAGACATAATATCGCCGTCTGGGGATCGCTGCCGGGCGGCCTGCAAGTGTCTTGATCTGCAAAGCCTGTTCCTCCCGGAGGCCTGCCGAGGCGCCGTGATCAGCGGGCTGGCAAGGCTCCCAACCCCTGCATGTCCGCCGCCGTCACCGGGGCGCGTACGATGAACAGATAGGAGGCGGCGGAGATCACACCGATCACCGCACCCACCACCAACGCCAGCACGAATGAGCCGGTCATCTGCACGATGAGCCCGGTGACCGTGGGCGCCAGCGCGCCGCCCAGATAGCCACCGAAATTCTGCATCGCCCCGATCGAGGCGGTGCAGTTGGTCGGCGCGCCGACGGAACTCAGCGCCCAGGCGCAGGTGCTGGTCACGTACACGAGGAACAGCGAGGCAGAGATGAAGATGATGGCGAGCAGATTGCTCTCGACATAGGCCGCGGCGGCGGTGCATGCGGCAGTGCCGAGAAGCGCCACACCGGCCGGCAACTTGCGACTGTTCATCGGCGAGAAGCCGTGGCGCAGCAGCCAGTCAGCGAAATATCCGCCGAGCACGCTGCCGAGAACGCCCCAGAGGAAGGGGATGGACGCGGCGATTCCGGTATATTTCACCGTCATGTGCCGCTGGATCTCGAAATAGGCGGGTAGCCAGGCGCTGTAGATCCAGGTCAGGTAGATGCAGCCGAAATAGCCCAGGATCATTCCCCAGGTGGTTCGAAAGCGGAACAGGCTGCGCCACTCGCGGAACGTCACCTTCGCGCGGTGGCCGGGAGGGTCGCCCTGGATGCGATAGGCGTTCTCCTCCGGTGTCAGTGCGACGGAAGTCGGATCGCGGTAGCGCACGAACCACCAGCATGCGATCAAGAGTCCGACGACGCCCATGATGACGAACATCGCGCGCCAGCCGAAGCTGAGCATGAGGAAGGTCAGCAGCGGCACGCCGATCGCTGTACCAAGCGAGGAGGCGCAGTTGAAGATTCCCGTGGCCAGCCCGCGGTCGCGCGGATTGAACCAATCGCGCGCGACGCGTGCTCCGGTCGGGAATTGCGGCGCCTCGCCGATGCCGAGCAGGACCCGGGCGCCGAAGAACTGGCCGAAGCTCTGCACCAGTCCGGCGAGCACCTGCGCCAGCGACCAGAGTGAGAGCCCGATGGTCAGCAGCTTGCGCGGCCCGATCCGGTCCACCATCGCGCCTGTCGGGAGCTGAGCGAAGGCATAGGCCCAGAGGAAAGCGGAGAGCAGATACCCCATATCCGCAATCGAGAGGTGCAGGTCGCGGCGGATCAGCGGGTTGGCGACCGCGAGCGTGGCGCGGTCGATATAATTGACGGCGCCGGCGGCCACGAGCATGGTCAGCGCCGAACGTTGTGTGGCACGCAAGCGTGGCGTTGCCACCAAGCGGCCAAGGCCTGCGACTTGCATCATGTCCTCCCAGACGACCGCGCTTTGGCGGTTCTCTTGCTTCAATCCTGCTGCAAGCCACGGCCCTGCTGCAAGCCACGGCGGGCGCGACGCACGGATCACTTCACGTCATTGTCCGCGCGTGACGGCCACCGTTCCGACGCCGCTCAACCGTGCTTCGGCGTGGCCGCCGGGTGGCAGCGTCACGAGGCCGGTAAAGGATCCGGTCGTGACCAGATCGCCGGCGCGCAGTGACCGGCCGCCCGGGGCCGGTTGGTTCGCCAGCCACACCAGGAGTTCGATGATGTCGCCGGCAGGGTTGCTGCCTGCGTCCACGACACGAATCCCGTTGACGTCGAGCCGGGCGTGCACGGTCTTGAGCGCCGAGGCAGCCGGCATCGGGATGGACGAGCCGATGACCATGGCACCATGCGACTGCAGATCGGCCAGGAGCATCGCCGGCGCCATGTCGGGCCAGGCGGCGTACCGGCTGTCGACGATCTCGAACACGGCGAGCACCTCGCCCACCGCGGCGAGGACCTCGTCGCGGCCGCGCGGCTTGCCGACCGGTGGCAGGTCGCGCGCCAGGCGGAACGCCAGTTCGGCCTCGAGGCGCCAGAGCCGGAACGCGTCCCGCCCGATGGTTCCCCCGGACGGGTTCATACGGCTGGCGAACAAGGGCGCGCAGGTCGGCGCGGCCTGCGGCGACTTGCGCCCGACCTTCCAGCCGACAACCGGTCCGAGGGCCTCGGTGACCAGAGCCTGTACCCGGTAGGCGTCCCGCTCCGCCTCGATCGCCGGCATCCCCGCACCGCCGACCGGGACGCCGGTCGCGATCGCCTGCACCAGCATCGCCGCCAGGCGATCGGCCGGCCCCCCCACGCCGGGGCTCGTCATGCCGCCCTGCCGCGCCCCGCCTGCGTCTGCACCTCGCCGCCGCCACGTCCTTCGAGCACGGCCAGCGCCGCCGCGACGCCGCCTTCACGATGCGGCACACCGGCGCGCGAAAAGCCCATCTCGACACCGCTCAGCGCCGCCGCCAGGACCAGGCTGTTGCAGGCGCCGAGATGGCCGATGCGAAACACCGTCCCGGCGAGCTTGCCGAGCCCGGCGCCCAGCGACATGTCGCAGGTCTCGAGCACGACCTTGCGCAAATTGTCCGCGTCATGTCCGGACGGCATCAGTATGGCCGTCAGCACCGGCGAGTATTCGGCTTCCTCGAGGCACAGCACCTCAAGCCCCCAGACGCGCACGGCCGCCCGGGTGGCCGCGGCAAGGCGATGGTGACGCGCGAAGACGGCATCGAGACCCTCCTCGTGGAGGATGGCGATCGCCTCGCGCAGGCCGTACAGCAGGGTGGTCGCGGGCGTGTACGGGAAAAAGCCGCTGGCATTCGGCTTCAGCATTTCGGCCCAGTCCCAGTAGGAACGCGGCATCCGGTTCGTCCGCGACGCCGCGAGCGCCTTGTCCGACATGGCGTTGAAGCCGAGACCCGGCGGCAACATCAATCCCTTCTGCGAACAGGCGATCGTCACGTCGACCTGCCACTCGTCATGGCGGTACTCGGCAGAGCCGAGCGAGGAGATCGTGTCCACCATGAACAGCGCCGGGTGGCCGACAGCGTCGATGGCGCGGCGTATCGCGGGGACGCTGCTGAGCGCGCCGGTCGATGTCTCGTTATGGACCACCATGACGGCCTTGATCGCGTGCGTCCGGTCCTCCGCCAGCCTCGCCTCGATGGCATCCGGGGGCGCGCCGCGCCGCCAGTCGCCAGGGATGAACTCGACCTCAAGGCCCAGGCGGCCCGCCATCTGTCGCCACAATGTTGCGAACTGGCCGGTCTCGACCATGAGCACCCGGTCACCTGGTGAGAGCGTGTTGACGATGGCGGCTTCCCAGGCGCCGGTTCCAGACGAGGGATAGATCACCACCGGGCGGGAGGTCTTGAAGATCGACCGACAGCCCGCGAGCACCTCGCGTCCGAGCAGCCCGAACTCCGGGCCGCGATGGTCGATCACCTGCCGGTCCATGGCCTGGCGCACGCGCTCGGGCACCGGGCTCGGCCCCGGGATCTGAAGGAAATGCTGCCCAGACCTGGCCATCGATCGCACCCTGTTGTCTGCCTCGGACACTCTGCATTCAACCGAGGAGGTCGCAAAGTGCGCTTGCATTCACTTTTTGGGGATGCAAGGCTTACGCATCGACATCAGAGGACGGGGTTCTGGAGGGCGCATGAGTTCTGAGAGCCTGTTTGCAAACACCTGCTGCTGGCGATCCCCCGCTTTACAAGGCCGGGCGCCTCTCCTGCGCTCCGCTGCTCACGGCCATCAAGGCCGCTCCGCTCCGGTGCTCGGAAAGTCACGTCGGCCGCGGTCCTGCGGACCGCTCTCATCCAGCATCAGGCATTTGCAAACCGGCTCTCAGCGCGCATGAGTCGGGCGGTATTTGCCGACGGGTCGGAATCGTTCGCCTCGGTCGAGGCGGTGCCGGTCTCGCTGCATGCCGGGCTGCTGGTCAAGGTCCGTGACCATATCGTCGAGGGCAATGTCGCCGAAGGCGTACGCATCCCCGAACGGGAGCTTTGCGCGCTGTTCGGGGTCTCGCGTACACCGCTGCGTGAAACGCTCAAGGTCCTCGCGGCGGAAGGACTGGTCGAGCTGCTTCCTAATCGAGGTGCGAGGATCCGCCCGCTCAGCGAACACGATGTGAGCGAGCTCTTCGACGTGGTCGGCGGGCTTGAGGCGTTGGCCGGCCGGCTCGCCTGCGAGCAGATCACGGATGCGGAAATCGTCGAGATCGAGCGCCTGCATCACCAGATGTATGCGTTCTATCTGCGGCGCGACATGCCCGCCTATTTTGGCCTCAACCAGGACATTCACCAGCGCATCGTCGAAGCCGCCCGCAACGTCACCCTGCGAACTGCCTACGCCAGCTTCGCGGCGAGGGTGCGCAGGGTGCGCTACGGCGCGAACTTTGCCCGCAACCGCCAGCGCTGGGGTGAGGCGATGCGTGAGCACGAAGCCATTCTCGACGCGCTGCAACGCCGCGCCGGCGACGAGCTGAGCGACATCCTGTTCAGGCACCTTCGCAACAAGCGGGCGGCCGCGTTCGACCAGATGGCCGCGCAACGCGCGGGGGCGGCGTAATCTGCACGCAAAGAACATTATTTGCACTCAAGACGGGTGTGTTTTGCATGCACGCCCCCGAGATTCCGACCTGAAGAGCCCGTGACGAGGAGACAGACCATGCTGAGCCAGGTCCGGACCGGGTTGGAAGCGCGGCTGCGCGATGAAGTGGACGGCGAGGTCCATTTCGACGCGTTCACCCGTGGCCGCTACGCCACCGACGCCTCGCAGTACCAGATCATGCCCGCCGGGGTGGTCGTGCCACGCACGATGCAGGCGGCCGCGCGCGCGTGCGCCCTGGCGCGCGAGGCAGGAATTCCCGTCACCGCCCGCGGCGGCGGCACGTCGCAGAGCGGCCAGACGATCAATCGCGGCCTTGTGGTCGATGGCTCGAAGCATCTTCGCCGCATTCTCGAACTCGACGTCGCGAACCGGCGCTGCACGGTCGAACCGGGCATCGTGCTCGATGATCTGAACCGGCAACTGAAGCCGCATGGTTTGTGGTTTCCGGTCGATGTCTCCACGGCGTCACGCGCAACCATCGGCGGCATGGTCGGGAACAATTCCTGCGGTGGCCGCTCGCTCCGCTACGGCACCACGCGCGACAATGTCACGTCGATCCAGGCCGTGCTCGCCGACGGCACGCCGATGCATTTCGGTGAGGTCGAAACCGATCCCGCCAGTATCAACGACCCGCGCAGGCGCGACCTCACCGAGCAACTCCTGGCGATCGGCATGCGCGAGGCCGACGAGGTCGCCGCCCGCTTCCCGAAAGTGCAGCGTCGCGTCGGCGGCTACAATCTCGACGCGCTCGATCCTCGTCGCGGTTCGGTCAACCTTGCCCACATCCTCGTCGGGTCCGAAGGGACGCTGGCCTATTCCACGGCAGTGGAGCTCAAGCTGTCACCTTTGCTTGGCAGGCGTGCGGTCGGCGTCTGTCATTTCGGGTCGTTCCGTGCGGCCATGCAGGCGGCCCAGCACCTGGTGACACTCGGGCCGATCGCGATCGAGCTCGTGGACGCCACGATGATCCTCAGGGCGTTCTCAATCCCGGCAAGATCGTGCGGGCACCGCGCTTCGACGATCGCAGCCTGCTGCGCTATGCACCCGGTTACGTAATACGGGAGTTCCGGCCGGCGCTCGACTGGTCGGACTATCCGGGGGAAGCGGGCGGTCTGCAGGGCGCCGTCGAGATGTGCAACAATAACGGCGCCTGCCGGGCGCTTGCGGGCGGCGTCATGTGCCCGTCCTACCGCGCCACACGCGACGAGCAGCATGTCACCCGCGGTCGCGCCAACAGCCTGCGTCTCGCCTTGTCCGGCCAGCTCGGCCCGGATGCCCTGGCGTCCGATGCGATGGCGGACACAATGAGGCTCTGTGTATCCTGCAAGGCCTGCCGGCGCGAATGTCCGGCCAGCGTCGACATGGCGCGCATGAAGATGGAGGTGCAGGCTGCCCGCGCGGCGAAACACGGCTTCTCGCTGCGCGATCGGCTGGTGGGCTTCCTGCCCCGTTATGCCGCGATCGGTGGCCGCCTCGCGCCGTTGCTCAACCTACGCGATCGCCTGCCGCCGCTGGCGCGGCTGTCCGAACGCCTGCTTGGTCTCAGCGCGCGTCGGACGTTGCCGGTGTGGCGGCGCGATCGTTTCCGGCCGCCGCAGAATGCATCTGGCCCGGAGGGTGGTCCGGAAGTCGTGCTCTGGGCCGACACGTTCAACGCCACCTTCGAGCGCGAGACGATCGACGCCGCCCTCGTGACCCTGGTCTCGGCAGGCTACCGCGTGCACATCGCGCGCGCGGCGACCGGGTCGCGCCCACTCTGTTGCGGGCGCACGTTTCTCTCGACCGGCGATGTCGCACGCGGCCGCGCGGAGCTCTCGCGCAGCCTGGCGGCACTCGCCCCGTTCCTGCGGCGCGGCGTTCCGGTGGTGGGGCTGGAGCCGAGCTGCCTGCTGTCGTTCCGCGACGAGGCGCTGGCGCTGTTGCCCGGAGAGGACTCCCGCCGCCTCGCCGCTGCTGCCTTCCTGTTCGAGGAGTTCATCGTCGCGGAGGCGCGTGCCGGACGCTTCCTCCCGCGATTCGCCCCCGTCACACTGAATGCCTTGCTGCATGGCCATTGTCACCAGAAGGCGTTCGGCGCGATGGCAAGCGTGCAGGCGGCACTGCGCCTCATCCCGGGGCTCACGGTGGAGACGATCGAAGCGAGCTGCTGCGGGATGGCCGGCGCGTTCGGCTATCAAGCCGAGACCGCGGCGGTGTCGCGCGCCATGGGCGAGTTGTCGCTGCTGCCGGCGGTACGCGCAGCCTCGCCGGACACGCTGCTGATCGCGGACGGGACATCGTGCCGGCACCAGATCCGGGACGGTGCCCAGCGTGAGGCGGTGCATGTCGCGCGCATCTTTGCCGCCTGCCTCGCCGACGGCGCCCCGGCCATGGCGGCCCCGAGCCCATGAGGCGGAAGCAGCTGCGCCGAAGAGGCTCCGTTTGCCTCACAGGCCGGCAAACCAGGGGAAGCCCTGCTTCTCCCAGTAGCCGCCTCGATAGGTGTTCGTGACCTCCATCGCGGTGATCCATTTCGGGTTTTTGTAGCCAAGCTTGGTGGACATTCGCAGACGCAACGGGAAGCCGAACGGGTCGGTGATCGTCTCGCCGGCGTAATCCAGGGCGAGAATGGTCTGCGAGTGCAGGGCGGTCGCCATGTCGATGCTGCTGGGGTAGTCGTCGGCTGTCTTGAAGGCGACATACCTGGCCTTCAGGTCGGCGCCGATGCGCTTGAGGAACGTCGACAAGCGGACGCCGGACCATTCGCCGATATAGTCCCAGCCTTCGACACAGATGTGCTTGATGATCATGTCGGTCTGCGGCAGTGCGGCGAGTTCGGGGAGCGTCCAGGGTTTGCGGTTCGCGATGAGGCCGGACAGCTCGAGCTTCCAGCTGGCGAGATCGACGGGTTTGACGTCGATGACGTCGTAGTAGGCGTTGAATTTGGGCGGCCTGAGGACTTGGCTGGCGGGATAGGTGGGAGCGAGCTTCGTGGGGTCGAACAGCCAGGCCTGCACGCCGTCATTGAGACTGGAGATGGCGAGCAGCGCGGACTGCACGGACTCCGACCGCTTGACGTCGCAGCCAGTGAGCATGGACAGCGCCCCGAGGGACAAGCCGCCGCGGAGCAGCTTGCGGCGCTCGATGGCGCTCAGCAGCGGCTTGTGGTCGTCGAGGATGGCGGGGTCGGGGCGGTCGGCGGGACGGAAGGGGGACCTCATGGCATCTTCCCGTCTTGAGCGGAAGCCGGTTCGTCGAGCCGTCGCGTCTCGAGCCTCGGACCGCCGGACAGCATCGCCCACAGGGTCTGGGGAACCAGCAGCGCCAGCGCCACATGCACGATCAGGAAACCGACCAGGATCGTCATGCCGGCAAAGTGGATGATGCGAGCGAACTGAAAGCCGCCGAGCAGGGAAACGAGACCGGAAAATTGAACCGGCTTCCAGATCGCCAGCCCGGACGCGACCTGCATGACGCCAGCGAGTATGGCGACGATGTAGAGCAGCTTCTGCACTGCGTTGTAGGTGGTGAGGTCCTCGTGTGCGATCCGGAATCGCAGCGTATCGCGCACCGTGCTCACGATCTCGCGGGTGCGGATCGGCAGCAGGCGTTCGCGCAAGCGCCCGGTGGCGAGGCCGTAGGCGAGGTAGGCCAGGCCGTTGACCGCCAACAGCCACATGCCGGCAAAGTGGTAGTTCAGGCTGGGGGCGGCCCATTCACCGAGGCGCAGAACGCCGGGGAACAGGAAGCCCTTGATGATGGCATCGTCGTCGTAGATGCCCCAACCGGAGGTTATCATGACGATCATCGCGAGGGCGTTGAGCCAATGCATGACGCGCACCGGCCATGGGTGTAGCCGGCGGTCGCGTTGCGCCGAGGGAATGTCGGCCTGCATCTCTACCAGTGTAACCTCCAGCGGATCACGGGTCGTATTTCGAAGCGTCGCCAATGGCGGCTCAACGTTCTTGTAAGGGGATGCGGTTTTGTTGAAGCGGATGGTGGCGGTAGCCTGCGTGTGCGCGGCGCAGGCGGCTCTCGCGCAGAGCCGGACGCCCGGAGGGATGCCTCCGCCGAGCGGAATGACGTTGGAACAGTCGGCGGCGATGCGGTTTCCGCAGCGAGTGCGGGTGGGCACGCTGATCGGGCGCGAAGTCAGGCGGCCGGTGGCGAGCCAGCAGGCGCTCGGCCGGGTGCGCGACGTGGTGCAGGGCGCGGACCGGCGGATCGAGCTGGTCATACGCTACGGAAGCTGGCTGGGGATCGGCGGCCGGCTGATCGCGGTGCCGGTGGACGCGATGGCGTTGCTGGGGGACGTGGTGGAACCGGTCGCGTTCTCGGTCCAGCAGCTCGACGCGCTGCCGAGCTTCGATGCGACGGGCACTGAGCCGGTGCCGCGTAACGCGGAGATCAGGGTGGGACTGGCGAAGCCGTCGCACTGAGCGCCTGTTCATCGAAGGCCGGCCGGGGCGGAGCGGCGGCGATCGGCAAGGACGGCACGGCCGGTGCGGGACAGCACGGCCGCAAGACGCAGTGTCGTACGGAGCGTGCCGCGCCAGTTGCCGGCGACCTTGGAGGAGCCGGCGAGGCGGCAGCGATATGGGAGTTCGATTTCGCGGATGCGCAAACCGGCGTGGGCGGCGCGGAGTTGCATCTCCAGGTTCCAGCCATAGGTCATCTCGGTCATGCGGAGGCGCTCGAGGACTTCAATGCGAATGGCGCGAAAGGCGGACATGTCGCGATAGCGGGTGCCGGTGAGCAGGCGAGAGACGAGGCCGATCAACCAGCCGGCAAAGACCTGGTGGCGGCCCATGCTGCCGGGCTCGCGACCGGGCGCGGACCGCCAGGCCAGCACGAGGTCGGCCTCGTTGCGGAGCACGGGACCGATGATGGCAGAAGCGCGCTCGACCTCGTCGCTGCCATCGCCATCGAGGAACAGCACGATGGCCGCCCCGAGGCGGCTGGCCTCGGACACACCGCTGGCGCAGGCGCGGCCGTAGCCGCGGCGGCTCTCCACAATGACAGTGCCGCCTGCGGCCTCGGCTTCGGCCACGGTGTCGTCGCGGCTGCCGCCATCAACGACGATGGCATGGCTGACCACATCGCGTGGCAGGCGGCGAAGCGTGGGGCCGATGGCGCCCTGTTCGCGGAACACCGGAATGACAGCGGCGACCAGGTTCGGGTCCGCAACAGGCATCGGCTTACAGGCTCCAGCGCAGTCCGCAGCCCTGGCAGGGCTTCGGCGGATCGTCGCTGAGCAACTGGGCGCGGAAGTCGCGATAAGCGGGGCCGTTCCACATCTCGCGGATGTCCTGCTGGGTGGCGTCGCCGAGCGTGTAGGTGCCGTAGTCGCGGGCGGAGAACGGCGCGATGCAGCAGGGCAGCGCGCGTCCGTGGGCGGTGAAATACATCAGCGACCAGGGGCGGCGGCAGAGCGACCAGGGCTGCTCGTCATCGACCTGCTTGAGGCTGAGGCCGGGCTCGGTGGCGCCGGAGGCGTCGAGGGTGATGCCCAGCGTGCGGCCCAGTTCGGTGGCCTCGCCGATCACGGCCTGCTCCTCGGCCTGCATGCGTTCAAACAGCGAGCTTTCCGCGCGGGCCAACCCGACGCCGGTGTCGTCGAAAACCAGGCGCTGGAGGTGGACCTCGCCCACCCCCATGTCGGCCGCGAGGCGGACGAAGTCCGGCAGCTGCTGCACGGTCTCCTTCAGGCCGGTGAGCCAGAGCGAGACGCGCGGCGTTGTCGCGCCGATGGCCTGCTGATACTGCGTGAACTTGCGGACGTCGCGGACGATGCGGTCGAAGAAGTCCTTGCCGCGGACCAGGGCGTAGGTCTTCGCATCGGCGGCATCGAGCGAGACGCGAAGCTCGTCGAGGCCGGTGTCGACGAGTTCGCGGAATTTTCGCGGGTTGAGCAGGGTGCCGTTGGTGTTGAACAGCACATAGACACCGCGGTCCTTGAGGTAGCGCACCATCCGCGGCAGCTCGCGCACCAGCATCGGCTCGCCGACGCCGTGCAGCACGGCGCGCTGCAGTCCGGGAAGCTGGTCGACGATGCGCGTGAACAGCTCCCAGCTCATGTCCGCCGGCGGTTCGAGGGTCTCGAAGGTACGGGGGCAGGTCTCGCACAGCAGGTTGCAGCGATTGGTGACCTCCAGATACAGGCAGACGGGCGGCTTTCCCGCTTCGGTCGAGCGGGACCGATCGATCTGCTCGAAATAGCGGCTCGGGTCGTGGACCGGCGTGGACACGCCGTGGTTGTCGGTGCTCATGCGGGCAGGCTTCCTGTCGGAGTGCCGGTGGTTCCGAAGGGCAGGATGCCGCGCCGGATGTCGATGGCCGCGAGCAGGATCGCGGGGACGTAGACGAGGGACGGCCAGATGAAGAATTCGTGCCAGGGGTCGAGGTAGAGCACGAGCGGCGCTACCGAGAGCCACAGCAGGGAGAAGGCCGGGGCGAGTGCTGCGAACAGGCCGAGCCAGGGAAAGTACCAGGGGTAGTGCGGGCTGAGCACGAGGAAGACGGCGGCGGCGAGGCAGCCGGCACGGGCGGCGACAGAGACGGCGGCACCGCTGGAATTGCCCGGGTGGCGGGACAGACCGGTGGCGAGCGCCAGAGCGGCGAGACCCAGGGCGGAGAGCAGCAGGTAGATGGAGGTGGCGGCGGGCGGGAGCGGGCCGAGGCGCGTGAGGCCGGCAAGGAGCCAGATCCCGCTGCCGTCGCGCAGGCCTTCCTCGCCACCATAGGCGCCGAGGAACCCGAACGCACGACGCCAGCCGACGTCCAGGAACGGCAGGTAGAGCAGGACCATCGTCGCGACGAGGGCGGCGGGGAAGCGCCAGCGCCAGCGCCAGAAGGCGGGGACGACGGCGGCAGGGATGAACTTCACCAACACGGCAGCGCCGAGGGCGACGCCGCTCCAGCCGTCCTGGCCGCGCACGCGCAGCAGCAGGGCGAGGGCGAGAAAGCCGACTGCGGCGGCATCGACATGGCCGTTGCCGGCGAAAGTCCAGGCGGCAAGCGGGTTCCAGGCGTAGAGCAGCACTCGCGCTGCCGGGAGACCCGCGTGGCGCAGCGTGGAGACGAGGCAGGCGATGGCCAGGCATTCCATGAGAACCGCGGCGGACTTCATCGCCAGCGCGGTCTGACTGACGGAGGCGACGGCGCGGAACAGCAGCTGCGCGACCGGCGGATAGATGGTGGGGGCGTAGTCGCGGCGATTGACGTGCGGATAGATGGCCTCATCGCGGAGGGCGGAGAGCGCGGCATCGGCGGGAATGAAGCGGTAGGGATTGATGCCGGCGCGCTGGACGCGGCCGTCCCAGACATAGCGGTAGAGGTCGCTGGACAGGAACGGGGGAGCCAGCAGCGGGCCGGCACGCATCAGCGCGGCGACGACGAGGACGATGAGGAGCGTCCGGCGGCCGGTGCCGCGTCCGGGCGGCCGGCGCAGCACAAGACTGCAGGCGAGCAGAAAGACCAGGCCGGCGGCGGCCAGCAGCGCCACGAACCCGTTCACGAGCGGGATGGACCCGACGCTGGGGGCACCCGGGCGGTGCAGCGCCAGGCCGCACAGGATCAGGGCGACGATGAGGATGCCGAGCAGGGACAAGGCGAGGTCGTCGCGGCGGCAGGAGCTGGTCACGAACATGCCGCCGGAGGTCGGGGCAGGGTAGCGGCGAGGCCGAGGCGGTCGAGGCAGGCCCGGGTGGCGGGGGAGGCGAAACCGGGATGGACCGGGTCAGCGAGTGCCGCGCTGAGGCGGCCGAGGGAGGCAACGTCGTCGACGTCGTACCAGGGGGGAAGCTCGACGAGGTCGAGACCGAGGCAGGCGGCGCGGGCGCGCGTGGCGTCAGCGACGCCTGCGGTGCTCCAGGCGATGTCGCGGAACAGGCAGGCGTGCGGGCGTTTGAGGCCGAGGACGTAGTAGCCGCCGTCCTCGGCCGGCCCGAGCACGGCGCGATCGCCGGGCTCCGCCAGCAGGGCGGCGGTGCGGACGAGGAAGGCAGTGGGCAGGGTCGGGCCGTCCGAGTTCAGGACGCAGGCGGAGTCGTGGCCAGCGGCGAGAAGGTCGCGGACGGCGCCGAA
Organism: Lichenicoccus sp.; assembly: GCF_965277665.1. Lineage (GTDB taxonomy): Bacteria > Pseudomonadota > Alphaproteobacteria > Acetobacterales > Acetobacteraceae > Lichenicoccus. The sequence goes on along the minus strand of NZ_OZ255835.1, from coordinate 1,259,069 downwards.
CAGGGAGCGGCCGAAGCCGTCGACGCCGTCGGGCATCGGGCCGGCGCCGTCGGCAAGCAGGAGCTCGGTGCCGGGGGCCATATAGCTGCGGAGCTCCTGTTCCTCGCCGGCGGGAGCGTAGGCCACGTAGCCAAGGATGGGCGCCTCGCGGGCCGCCAAGGCGACGTTGTCGGTGGTATCTCGCAGGAAGGCCCCGCTGAGGGCGGCCGCGGCGTGAGCCCCGATAATGGCGCCGAGGCGCGTCTTGGACCTTCCCGCGCGCGGGACCTTCCCCATGACGGCGATGGCGCAGCCGGGAGTGACGGTGGCGATGGATGCGTGCCGCAGGGATGTCGTCCGACCAGGGGTGCTGTCCTGTTGTTCGAGGCGCGGAGGGTCGAGGTTACAGTCGCTCCGTCGAAGATAGCTCATGAAGTCATGCCCGGCGACGGCGGCGCCCGCAGCCACCGCGCGCGTGGTGAGCGCTGCCCTGCCGCCATACGCCAGCAACGCCACCGCGGCCGTGACGATCCTCTCGCGCGCCTCCGGCCCGGCCCCAGCCGCTCTTGGTGCGTCCATCCTGCGAGCGTAGGGATCTGCGGATATCAGTGCGATGTCGAAAATCGTATCGCCGTTAATGAGGACGCCCATGATCGTCGTGACTGGAGCTACCGGCCAACTCGGACGGGCCGTCGTGGAAGGGCTGCTCACCCGCATGCCCGCGGACCGGATCGTTGCCAGCGTTCGCGACCCTGCGAAGGCGGCGGCGCTCGCCGAGAAGGGCGTCCAGGTCCGCGCCGGCGACTTCGCCCAGCGTGACGGCTTGGCGATGGCGTTTGCGGGCGCCGAGCAGGTGCTGGTCGTCTCCCCGGACCAGCTCGGGGAGACGGGGCGCCGGTTGAGCCGCACGGCGATCGAGGCCGCCCGCGCGGCCGGTGCGCGCCGTGTGCTCTACACCAGCCACATGGGCACCCACGCCCACTCGCCCTTCAAGGATCACGCCGCCATCGAGGCGTTCCTGGACGAGGCAGGGCTGCCGTTCACGTCGCTGCGGCACGGCTTCTACGCCGAGAGTGCCTTCCACCTTATCGGCCGCGGCTTCGAAGCCGGCGAAATCCGTGCGCCTGAGGACGGTCCGGTGAGCTGGACCGCGCGCGCCGACCTGGCGGAGGCGGACGCGATCGTGCTCGCCGAGGCAGGACGTCTGGACGGCATCACGCCCGCATTGACCGCCCCCGAGGCGTTCACCATGGCGGAGCTAGCCGCCATCGCGTCCGAACTGACCGGGCGCGAGATCAAGCGGGTGATCGTATCCGACAAGGAATGGCTCGACGCCAAGGTGGCAGAGGGCGCTCCTGCGCCAATGGCGGAGATGCTGCTCGGGGCCTATCGGAGCGCCCGGCGCGGCGACTTCGCCGTGGTCGATCCGACGCTGCAGACGCTGCTCGGCCGGCGACCGCAAACGATGCGTGACGTGCTCGCCGCCACCCTAAAGCGCGCGGACGCCTGATCGCAGTCAGCGGCGGCGTTCAAGCGGCACTCGGAATTCGCGGCCTCTCTTTGCTCAGCCCGCTTTGGCCCAAGCCACCGCGTCGGCTCCGGCGGGAAGGCGCATCGGGCATGTCGGATCCGTCGCCGCACGCCACACCGCTTCCGCCACGTCCAGCGAACGCGTGATTTCCTGCGTCGGCTGCTGCAACCTCGCAAAAACGTCTGCTGCCATGTCGGCATAGGCCTCGGGAACGCTCATTCCCATGCGGGCGCGGGCATTGTTGCCGAAGCCGGTCTCGGGGGCCCGGCCCGGAAGGACCAAGCGCGCGCGCACGCCGAATGGCTCCAGTTCGAGCGCCAGCGACTCGGTGAACGCGTTCACCGCCGCCTTGCTGGCCGTGTAGATCGAGAGCAGGTGCAGCGGCCGCAGCGTGACGGTTGACGTCACGTTGATCACCACGCCCGAGCGCCGCGCCCTGAACTGCGGCAGCACGGCCTTGGTCATGGCGATGGTGCCGAGCGTGTTCGTCTCGAACACCTCGCGGGCCATGTCCATCGACACGCCTTCCAACGCATTGAGCAGGCCGACGCCCGCGTTGTTGACCAGCACGTCGATCGGGCCGGCCGCCTGCACGACACGCGCGATGCTGCCCGCGTCGGTGACGTCGAGCGGCAGAATCCGAAGCCGGTCGGACCGGGGCAGCACGTCCTCGCGCGGCGTGCGCATGGTGGCGATGACCGTCCACTCGCGGTCGAGGAAATAGCGCGCTGTCGCCAGGCCGAAACCGGACGAGCATCCGGTGATAAGGATGGTGTTCATGAGAACTCCAATGCGGGGATCGCAGGGTGTAGGCCGGCTCACCCGGACCCGCTACCATCGCAAGTCCGAATTTCGTTGGCGTAAGTCCGCGCATGTCAGATCCGCTCACTCAGGTCGTCGGCTTGCTGCGGCCGAGCGCCGCGTTTTCCAAGCTGGTCGTGGCAGGTGGTGCCTGGGCCGTGCGCCGCTCGGAGGCGGGGCGCCCGTTTTACTGCGCGGTGCTCGACGGTTCGTGTCGGCTCTCGATCGCCGGACAGGAGCCGACCACCCTCGAAAGCGGCGACTTCGTTCTCGTGCCTGCGGCCTGCGATTTCGCCACATCCAGTCTCGAGCCGCCGCCGGTTGGTGTCGAGGCCGAGCGGGCCGAGACGAGCCCCGGCGTGTTCCGGCTCGGCAGCCAGGATGACCCACCCGACGTCCGGATGCTGGTGGGTCACTGCGCGTTCGGCTCGGACGATGCCAACCTGCTGGTGTCGCTCCTCCCGCAGCTCGTGCATGTCCGGGGGGAAGGACGACTGACCACGCTGGTCGAACTCATGAACGAGGAAAGCCGCGGCGACCGGCCCGGTCGTGACGCGGTCCTGGGGCGCCTGCTCGAGGTCCTGCTGATCGAGGCGCTCCGCTCGACCATGGGATCTGCACCGCCGCCGGGCCTGCTGCGCGGGCTCGCGGACGACCGGATCGCGGTCGCGTTGCGGCAGATGCATGCTCGCCCGACCCGAGCCTGGACGGTGGTCGAGCTGGCGCGGGAGGCGGCACTTTCGCGGTCGACTTTCTTCGAACGGTTCAGGCGCGAGGTGGGTGTCGCGCCGATGCGATACCTGCTGGACTGGCGCATGGCGTTGGCGAAGGACCTGCTGCGCCGGGAGAGAGCCGGTATGGGCCAGGTCGCCGAACAAGTGGGCTACAGCTCGGCAAGCACGTTCAGCGTCGCTTTTGCCCGCCATGTCGGGATGCCGCCGATCCTCTATGCGCGCGGGCAGCGCACCGGGTGAGGCGCGCCCAGACTTGCGTGCGGCTCAGACTTGCGTGCGGCTCAGACTTGCGCGCGGCTCAGACTTGCGCGCGGCTCAGCGATCTTCCTCGTGCTTCACGTCGCGCCAGAGCCGCTCCATGGCGTCCAGGTCCAATTCGGAGAACGACGATCCGGCAGCTTCCGCGGCCCGTTCCATCGCCTCGAACCGGCGGCTGAACTTGAGATTGGCCTGGCGCAGGCAGGCCTCCGGCTCCAGGCCGAGCTTGCGGGCGAGGTTGGCCACGGTGAACAGGATATCGCCGAGTTCGTCGGCGAGCCGGGCAGGATCGCTTGGATGATCAGCCTGGGGCAGCTCGGCGCGTAGTTCCGCGACCTCCTCGTCGAGCTTGTCGAGGACGCGCGGCGCGTCCGGCCAGTCGAACCCGACACGCGCGGCGCGGGCGCTCAGCTTGCCGGCGCGCGCCAGGGCAGGGAGCGTGGCCGCCACGCCCGCCAGGGCGCCGGAGACCTGCCGCCGGCGGCGCTCGGCAGCCTTGCCGGCCTCCCAGAAGCCGGGTGCCACGGCCTCGTCTTTGAACACGTGTGGATGTCTGCGGACCATCTTGTCGGCGATGCAGCGCGCCACATCCGCGTAGCCGAACAGGCCGCGCTCCTCGGCCAGGCGCGCGTGATAGACCACCTGCAGCAGCAGGTCGCCGAGTTCGTCCGGCAGGGCCGTGAAGTCCTCGCGGGCGATGGCGTCGGCGACCTCGTAGGCTTCCTCGATGGTATAGGGCGCGATGCTGGCGAAGTCCTGCTGCTGGTCCCAGGGGCAGCCGGTCACCGGATCGCGCAGGGCGGCCATGATGGCGAGCAGCCGCCGGGTCTCGTCCTCAGCGTTCATGGACACCTGATTGCCGTATAATGAATATTATGCCAACTCGACTGCAGCGCCCGATCGAGCCGGCGGACGCGGCGCGGTCAATTTACCCGCAAGGGTGCTGCGCTGTGGGTCGCGAGCACGGTATCGGTCTGGGGATCGAGTTCGATCAGCTTGACCTCGTAGCCCCACAGTTCGGCCAGGTGCCGCAGCGAGGCGCGGGCGTCCTGCTCGGCGAGCAGCTGGCCCGCCTGGGTGCGGTGCTCCAGACGGAGGCAGCGGTCTCCGGACAGGTCCAGGTCGACGATCTCGATGTCGGCATAGAAGTGGCTCGGGTCGTAGCTGCGCGCCAGCGCCCGCCTGATCTCCCGGTAGCCGGCCTCGTCGTGGATGTCGTCGACCAGCAGGTACGGCTTGGAGACGTCGTCGAGCAGGCGGAACATGCGGAACCGGCGCATCACCGCGGGCGACAGGAATTGCTGGATGAAGCTCTCGTCGCGATATTCCGACCAGGCATGCTTCAGGGTGCCGATGGCGTCGTTGTTGCCGGCGATGTCCGGGAACCAGCGCCGGTCCTCTTCGGTCGGATCCGTGCAGGCCCGCGCGATGTCGCTCATCATCGCATAACCCAGCGCATAGGGGTTGAAGCTGCCGCCGCCCGGACTGTCGAAGCCCGGCTGCGTGATCACGTTGGTGGTGGAGTGGATCACCTCGAGATAGGCGGCATCGTCGATGCGGCCTTGCTCGTGCAGGCGCGACATGATCTCGGAATGCACCCAGGTGGCGCAGCCCTCGTTCATCATCTTCGCCTGCGGCTGCGGGTAGAAATACTGGGCGATCAGCCGCACGATGCGTATCACCTCCCTCTCCCACGGCGCCAGCTTCGGCGCATGCTTCTCGAGGAAGTACAGCAGGTTCTCTTCGGGCAGCCCCAGCCTGCGGCGGCGCTCGCTCTGGCTGTCGGACGCAGCCACCAGCTTGCCGGTGGGCAGCGTCCGCCAGAGGTCGTTGAAGCTGCGCTCCTCGTGCTCGCGGCGCTCGCGGTCGCGCTGCTGCTCCGCCTTGAGGTCGATCAGCTTGGCGCCGGAATGCCGGTGCACGCCCTGGTTCTGCAGCGCGTGCGCGGCATCGAGGATGCGCTCGACGGCGCGCATGCCATGGCGTTCCTCGCACCGCGCGATGTAGGAGCGGGCGAATTCGAGATAATCCAGGATGCCCGACGGGTCGGTCCATTCCCGGAAGATGCGGTTGTTGCGAAAGAAATGGTTATGCCCGAAGGCGGCATGCGCGATCACCAGCGCCTGCATGGTGGCGCTGTTCTCTTCCATCAGGTAGCTGATGCACGGGCTGGAATTGATCACCACCTCGTAGGCCAGTCCCATCAGGCCACGCCGGTAGGCGTTCTCGTGGCCCACGAAGCGCTTGCCGAACGACCAGTGCTTGTAGATCAGCGGCATGCCATGCGACGTATAGACGTCGAGCATCTGCTCGGCGGTGATCACCTCGATGCGGTTCGGATAGATCTCGAGGCGCAGCTCCTCGTCGGCGATACGCTCGATTGCATCGTAGCAGTGCCGCAGCGTGTCGAAGCTCCAGTCCGCACCCTGGTAGAGCAGGCCGCCCGGGGCTTCGGAGCCCGGCCGCCCGCCGGCTGTCGGTGTATGCGGAACATGGTTCATGACGTCGCCTCCGCCCGGCGGGCGAACAGGTCGCGGAACACCGGGAAGATATCGCGCTTCTCGGCGACCTGGCGCATGACGAGCTGGTCCATGGTCTCCGCCACCCGCTTGTAGCCGCGCCAGAGGTCGGTCTCGCCACGGATGATCGCGCCGGAGCCGACAATCTCGATATACGCGTAGTACTGAACGGCTGGCAGGATCGTGTCCTGCAGCAGCAGGCAGGATTTCGGTGTGTCCGACGCGGAGTTGTCGCCATCGGACGCCTGCGCCACATAGATGTTCCAGGCCGAAGCCGGATAGCGCAGCTTCTGTATCTTGATCATCTCGTGCAGGGCCGAAGACACGATGGTGCCCCCGGTGCGGGGATCGGTGAAGAACTTCTCCTCGTCGACCTCCTCGGCGGCTTCGGCATGGCGGATGAACACCACGTCCACCTGCTTGTGCCGCCGCTCGAGAAAGACGTGCAGCAGCAGGAAGAACTGCTTGGCGAGGTCCTTCATGCGCTCGGTCATCGAGCCCGACACGTCCATCAGGCAGAACATCACCGCGCGGGTCGAAGGCTTCGGCGTCTGGGTGAACCGGCGGTATCGCAGATCGACCGGATCGACCCAGGGAATGCGGTTGAGGCGACGCTGCGCCAGCGCGAGGTCGGCCCTGAGCCCTGCCAGCTCCTCGGCGGCCCCCAAGGCGAGCGCGCCACCTGCATCAGGTTCGCCTTCGAGCAGCGCGATGCGCGCCTCGAGGTCGCGCACCGTCTCGGTCTTCGGACGCCGCAGTCCGATACGGCGCGCCATGGAGTAGCGCATGGTCCGGCCGAGATCGAGCTGCGACGGCGAGCCTTCGCTGGCGAGGCCGGCACGGCTGCTGGCCATGGTCTCGGTGGTGGTGATCTCGCGCTTGACCAGGTCTGGCAATTCGAGATCGTCGAAGAACAGGTCGAGGAACTCGTCGCGCGTGAGCACGAAGCGGAAGCTGTCCTCGCCACCGCCGCTCTCGCCGGCCTCCCCTGCCCCGCCGCCACCGCCGCCCTTGCCGCCGGGCGGCCGCTGGATACGGTCGCCGCGCGAGAACACCTTGTTGCCCGACAGCACCAGGTCGCGGGCACCCCCGGTGAACACCCGCTGGAAGCTCGGTTCGTGCAGCGCATCGGAGGGGATCGAGATCGCGCTGCCCTGGGCCACCTCGCGCAGCTTGCCCGAGGCCACCGCATCACGCGCCGCGCGCTGCACCGCGTCTCGGGCCTTGTTCAGAACCCTCTGGCGGTTCTCCAGGTTCTTGCCGTGCGGGTTGGGGCGACGATCAATGATATCCACTTGGGAGCGGGTTCCGACCTTAAGCTGACTGCTTGACGCGCATGTACCACTCCACGAGACGCCGGACCTGCCGCTCCGTATAGCCGCGGGCGATCATCCGCTCGACGAACTGGGCATGCTTCTTCTCGCTGTCGCCGTCCTTCTTGGAGCCGAAGCTGATCACTGGCAGCAGGTCCTCGAGCTGGCTGAACATGCGCTTCTCGATGACGTCGCGCACCTTCTCGTAGGAGATCCAGGACGGGTTGGCGCCGCCGTTCTGTGCCCGCGCACGCAGCGAGAACTTGACCACCTCGTTACGGAAATCCTTCGGGTTGGCGATGCCGGCCGGCTTCTCGATCTTGGTGAGTTCGGCATTCAGCAGGTCGCGGCTCATCATCTGGCCGGTGTCGGGATCCTTGAAGTCCAGGTCCTCGATCCAGGCATCGGCATAGTCGAGATAGCGGTCGAAGACGTTCTGGCCATAGTCGTGGTAGCTCTCCAGGTACGCCTTCTGGATCTCGTTGCCGACGAACTCCGCGTAGCGCCCGGCGAGCTCGGATTTCAGGGTGGCGAGATAGTTCGCCTCCACCTCGGCGGCGAACTGCTCGCGGCGCACCGCCTGTTCCAGCACATACATCAGATGCACAGGGTCGGCGGCGATCTCGGTCGGATCGTGGTTGAAGGTTCCCGACAGCACCTTGAAGGCGAACCGGGTCGAGATCCCCTCCATGCCCTCGTCCACGCCCGCCGAGTCGCGATACTCCTGCATGGTCTTGGCCTTGGGATCGGTCTCGCGGATATTCTCGCCGTCATAGACGCGCATCTTGGCGAACTGGGTCGAGTTCGGATGCGACTTCAGCCGCGACAGCACCGCAAAGCGGGCCAGCATCTCCAGGGTGTTGGGCGCGCACGGCGCACTGCCGAGCGCCGAGCCGCTGATCAGCTTCTCGTAGATGCGCGTCTCCTCGGTGACGCGCACGCAGTACGGCACCTTGATCACGCAGACGCGGTCGAGGAAGGCTTCGTTGGTGCGGTTGTTGCGGAAGGTCTGCCACTCGGCCTCGTTCGAGTGCGCCAGGATCACCCCGGTGAACGGGATGGAGCCGATATTCTCGGTGCCGACATAGTTGCCTTCCTGCGTCGCCGTCAGCAGCGGATGCAGCATCTTGATCGGCGCCTTGAACATCTCGACGAATTCGAGCAGCCCTTGGTTGGCGCGGTTGAGGCCGCCCGAGAACCCGTAGGCGTCGGGATCGTTCTGGCTGAAGCTCTCCAGCTGCCGGATGTCGACCTTGCCGACCAGGGCGGAGACATCCTGGTTGTTGTCGTCGCCCGGCTCGGTCTTGGCGATCGCAATCTGGCGCAGCTTGGACGGGTGCAGCTTGACCACCCGGAAGCGCGACAGGTCACCGTCGAACTCCTCCAGCCGCTTCAAGGCCCAGGGGCTGGCGATGCCGGTCAGCACCCGCCGCGGGATGCCGTAGCGCCGCTGCAGGCCGTCGGCCATGCGATCGACGTCGAACAGGCCGAGCGGGCTTTCGAACACCGGGCTGATCTGGGTGCCGGCCTTGAGCACGAAGATCGACTCGCGCTCCATCAGCGACTTCAGCCGCTCGCCGAGCGAGGACTTGCCGCCGCCCACAGGACCCAGCAGGTAGAGGATCTGCTTGCGCTCCTCCAGGCCCTGGGCCGCATGGCGGAAGAATCCGACGATCCGCTCGACGGTCTCCTCCATGCCGTGGAAGTCCGAGAAGGCCGGATAGACCCGGATGGTCCGGTTCATGAAGACGCGGCCGAGCCGGGCGTCCCGCGACGTGTCGATGGTGGTCGGCTCGCCGATCGCCTTCAGCATCCGTTCGGCGGCACTGGCGTAGCAGGACGGATCCTCGGCGCAGAGCTCGAGATAGTGCGCGAGGCTCATCTCGGTTTCTCGCCGCTCCTCGCGCATCAGGGTTGCAAGGGAGAAGACGTCGTCCAGAGGCGCCATCAGGGGGTCTCCGTAGCAGGAAGGAATACCGGGCGTTGCAGCGCCAGCAGCGGCTCTTGACAGGCTGGCATATGAGGCCGACGTTCCGGCGCGCCAGTGAAGCGCACACCTGTCGAGTTCTTGAACAGGATGCGTAATTCACGGCTTGCTTTCGCGCTCGTGCGCCCGAAAGCGTGAAGAGATTGCGTCGTCTGGCGCCTTGTGATGGGCACGCTCCTTCGCAGTTGCACCGGAAGATCAAATGTCAGGCGGCGGCATTTGCGAGGCTATCGCTGTGCACAAGCGCTATTCAACTAAATTGCACGTTCACTTCTCGTATTCCGCCGCGTCGCGACATGGCGTGGCTTTGCGATCATAGCCGGATCTGCATCCCATCGAAGGCCGCCTCAACCCCAGGCTGCAAATTCGATGCCATCCACCCCCAGTCCAGGTCGGTGCCCATGTGGGTGAGGATCGTGCGCCGGATGCCCAGACGCCAGGCCCACTGCGCGACCAGGGTGGGGTGTGCGTGCGCAGGATGTGGCGCGCGCTGGAAGCAGCCGACCACCCAGGTATCGACCCCCCGAAGCGCCTGCAGCGCCGGCTCGTCGAGTTCCATCACGTCGGTCGAGTAGGCAAAGCCGCCGATTCGCAGGCCAAGCGTGATGCTGCGGCCATGCACCTGCTCGAACAGCGCGAACCGCATGCCCTCGATGTCGGCCCGGCCGGGTGTCACCGGGCGCGGCACCAGCACCGGCCGGTAGAACCCGGGCGGCGACCACGGCCGGAAGGCGTAAGCGAACCGGCCCTCGATCTCGCCGAGCACCGCGCGCGTGCCGAAGACGTCGAGCGGCCGCCCGACGAGACGGTTCAGGCCCCGGATATCGTCTAGGCCGGCGACATGGTCTGCGTGCGCGTGGGTATAGAACAGGGCGTCAATCCGGCCGATCCCACAGGCGAGCAACTGCTGGCGCATCTCCGGGCCGGTATCGACCAGCACCCGCCGCCCCTCGTCGCTCTCGATCACGATCGAAGAGCGAGTGCGCCGGTTGCGCGGCTCGTCCGGGTCGCAGACGCCGTAATCGCCATGTCCGTCCGGGCCGCCCAGCATCGGCACCCCGGCCGAGCCGCCGCAGCCCAGGATCAGGACCCGCATGGCCTACCGCAAGACCGCAGCGCCGGCCGGGGGCGCCCCGGCGGCCGTCACGCCGCGCGCTGCCGCGCGCCGGAACAGCCTGAAGAAGTTGGCCGTGGTCAGATCGGCGAGCGCTGCCGCCCCCAGTCCCCGCACCGTCGCCAGCGTTGCCGCGGTATGCGCGACATAGGCGGGCTCGTTGCGTCGGCCGCGCCACGGCACCGGCGCCAGGTAGGGCGCGTCGGTCTCCACCAGCAGGCGATCCGCGGGCAGCGACGCGGCGATCTCCCGCAGGGCGTGTGACTTCGGAAAGGTCAGGATGCCCGAAAAGCTGATCGAGCCGCCGAGTGCCACGCCGCATTGGGCCAATTCGAGGCCGGAGCTGAAGCAATGCAGCAGGAAGGGAAAGGCGCCGCCGGTTTCATGCTCGTCGCGCAGGATGCCGATCATGTCGGCGTCAGCGTCGCGCGCATGGATCACCAGCGGCAGACCGGTCGCGCGCGCCGCCCGCGCATGCAACCGGAAGCTGTTCTGCTGGGCCGGACGCATCGCGGGAGCGCCGTGCCAGTAGTCCAGTCCCGACTCGCCGATGCCGATCACGCCCTCGCTCTCGCAGAGCGTCGTCAGCGCCGGCAGATCCGGCAACGCCTCCTCGTCGACATGGTCGGGATGGGTGCCGAGCGTACACCAGATCGCAAGGCCGGGGCGAGACCGGCGGGTGAGTTCGATCTGGCGCGGCGCCTCGGACAGCCGGGTGCCGATCGTGACCATGCCGGCCACGCCGGCCGCCGTGGCACGGTCCAGCAGGTCGGCGAGCTCGTCCGTCTCGAACCGGTCGAGATGACAATGACTATCAATCAGCGCCGTATCAATCAGGGGCGTATCAATCGGGCTCATCCGTCGGCCGGCTCGACATGACGCGGGAAGATGCCCACCGGCTGCGGCAGAAGCGAGCCGGCCGGCAGCCCGGTCGAAAGATCGGCGAGCCGGCGGGCACCAGCGGGAACGCCGAGCTGGTCCAGCATCGCCGCCATGCTCGACGGCATGAACGGCTGCAGCACGGTCGCCAGCGTGCGCAGCGTATCGACCAGCACGCGCAGCACCGCCGCCATCCGAGGCGGGTCGGTGCGCTTCAGCGCCCAGGGCGCCTGCCGGTCGATATAGCCGTTGCTGGCCCGCACCACGCGCCAGACCTCCTCGAGCGCCTCGTGCAGCGCCTGGCGGCGGATCTGCTCGCGCATCAGGCCGGGCAGCGCCGCGGCCTGCTCCAGCAGGGCCGCGTCGGCATCCTGCAGCGTCCCCCGCTTCTGTAGCACCGGCTCCGGCAGTCGGCCGTCCAGGTTGCGCGCCACCAGAGAAAGCGTGCGCTGGGCGAGGTTGCCGAGGTCGTTGGCCAGCTCGATGTTCAGTCGCCCGATCAGCGCCCTGCGGCTGAAATCGCCGTCGCTGCCGAACGGCACCTCGCGCAGCAGGAAGTAGCGCACCGGATCGACGCCGAACTCCGCGACGAGCGCCCGCGGTTCCACGACGTTGCCGACCGACTTGCTCATCTTCTCGCCGTCGATGGTCCACCAGCCATGTGAATACACCCGTCGCGGCAGCTCGAGGCCGGCCGCCATCAGGAAGGCCGGCCAGAACACCGCGTGGAACCGGACGATCTCCTTGCCGACCAGGTGCAGGTCGGCCGGCCAGTACGGCCAGCGCGCATTGCCGGGCCCGGTGTCCGGGTAGCCCAGCGCGGTGATGTAGTTCACCAGCGCGTCGCACCAGACATACATCACATGCGCCGGATCGTCCGGCACCGGCACGCCCCAGGTGAAGCTGGTGCGGCTGATCGACAGGTCCCTGAGGCCCTGGCGCACGAAGCTGATGACCTCGTTGCGGCGCGCCGTCGGCCCGATGAAGTCCGGGTTCGCGTCATAGTATGCGAGCAGCCGGTCCTGCCACGCCGACAGCCGGAAGAAATAGGACGGCTCGCGCACCAGCTCGACCAGGGCGCCGCTGGGCGCGGTGCGGCTGCCGTCCGGCTGCAGCGTCAGCTCGTCCTCGCCGTAGAAGCTCTCGTCGCGCAGCGCGTACCAGCCCTCGTAGGCACCGAGATAGATCTGCCCGGACGCACGCATCCGCCGCCAGAGGGCTGCACAGGCCTCCAGGTGACGCGGCTCGGTCGTGCGGATGAAGTCGTCGTACGAGATGTCGAGCGCGTCGGCCATCGCCCGGAAATCCGCCGACACCTGGTCGACGAAAAGCTGCGGCGGCAGGCCGGCGGCGATGGCGGCCTGCTCGACCTTCTGGCCGTGCTCGTCGGTGCCGGTCAGGAAGAACACGTCGTGCCCGTCGAGCCGGTTCCAGCGCGCCATCACGTCTGCCGCGATCGAGGTGTAGGCATGCCCGACATGCGGCGAGCCGTTCACGTAATAGATCGGGGTCGTGATGGTGTATCGCTGGGTCATGGTCTGCTCAACAGGCCCACTCTGCTCAAAAGGTCCAGGCCGGTCAGCAGCGACTGGCGCTTATCCAGGTTCAGGGCTTCGGTCTCGGTGCGCAGACCGGCCAGCTGGCTGCAGACCTCCACCCAAGGGTTGGTGACCCAAGGATTTGGCGTGCCCGTCGGACCGTCAATTGGAACGGCGCCCGACGCGGCGGGTTCTTCCGTCCGGACGCGACGACGCTCGTCGGCTCGCGCGGTTGCCGAGATGCGCTCCGACAGCAAGTCGATGAAGGTCGAGAAGCCGTTCTCGCGTCGCAGGATGCTGTCGGCGAGCTCATAGGCCCAGATGCCGGCCGGCCGCGGGCTGGCGTCGAGCACGTCCCGCGCCAGGCGGGACAGCGCCAGCCCGTCCTCGGCGGCGAGCAGCACCGCCCGACCCGGTGCGCCCCTGGCCAGCCCGACCAGGTCCTGTCGCTCGTCATCGGCCAGACCGGGCAGCAGCACCGCGAGCGCGCGCCGCATCGTCGCCGGGTCCAGCGAGGCCAGACGCAGGGTCCGGCAGCGGCTGCGCAGGGTCGGCAGCACGCGGCCGGCGGCGCTCGCGATGAGCAGGAACACGGTGCGCTCGGGCGGCTCCTCGATCAGCCGCAGCAAGGCGTTGGCGGCATTCCGGTTCGCAAGATCCAGCCCGTCGACGATGACCACCCGCCAGCCGCCCATGGCAGCGGTCCGGTGCAGGAAGCTTGCCACCGCGGCCACATCCTCGATCACGATCTCCTGGCGCAGGCGCTTCGGCCGGTCCTCGGTCGACCTGGCACTGGACGCCGTGCGCTCGACGACCAGCAGGTCCGGGTGGGTTCCGGCGGCAATCCGGCGCGATGCGGCCTCCGGCTCGCCACCGGCCAGGACAGTGCGCGCGATCCGGTAGGCCAGCGTCGCCTTGCCGACACCGCCCGGTCCGCTGATCAGCCAGGCATGATGCAGGCGCCCCGCGTGCCAGGCGCGCGTGAAGCTGGCCAGCGCGTCGTCGTGGCCGAACAGCGTCGTCGCCCCACGGGGCGCGCCGAACAGAGCCGTCGCCCCGCGGGGCGCGCCGAGCAACGTCGTCGCCTCGCGGGGCCCGGTGCCGCTCACTGGCGCCCGGGCGCCGCCGCCCCCTCCTGGAGCGGGCCATCCCGGAGCAGCGCCTGCACCGCCGCGACCATCCGGCGCTGCACCGCCTCGACCGGGTCGCCGGCGGCGATCAGGCGGCAACGCGCCGGATCCGCCGCCGCGATGGTCCGGTAGCCGGCGGCGACCCGCTCGTGGAAGGCTTCGTCGAGCCGCTCGTAGCGGTCGTCATCCTGCCCGCGCAGGCGCACCCGGCGACGGCCCTCCGCGCGCCGGACATCCAGCATCAGGGTCAAGGCGGGACGGACGTCGAGCAGCGCGGTCAGGCGGGCGATGAAGTCGAGCACCGCCGGGTCGCCCCGGGCAAGGCCGTAGCCCTGGTAGGCCAGCGTCGAGTCGGTGAACCGGTCGCACAGGACCAGCCGCCCTGACGCGAGGGCCGGCTTGATCGTGCTGTCGACATGGTCGATGCGGGCGGCGAAATGCGCCATCGCTTCGGCACGCAGGCTGAGGCCATGGTCGCGGCCGAGCAGGAAGCCGCGGAGCGCCTCCGCACCGGGCGCGCCGCCCGGCTCGCGGGTGCGCAGCACGCTGCAGCCCAGCTGCTCCAGCGCCGCCGCAAGCAGGGCGGACTGCGTGGTCTTGCCTGCCCCCTCGCCGCCTTCGATGGTGACGAGCAGCCCGCTCACTCCATCATCCGCCGCCGATGGAGTGCTCGATCACCGCGATGGCGCGGTTCGGCAGGCTGAGGCGCGGCACCGCGACGGAAGCGAACAGCGGGTAGGTCAGATCGGTCGGCCCGGCTCCGGACAGCGTCAGGATCGCCACCTGCGCCCCGGCCGCGACCGGCGCCGGCAGCGGGCTGGCATAATCGACGCGTATCTTGACATGGCTGCGCCAGCCATGCGGCAGGGTCAGCACGACGTCGTCCCGGGTGACCGCCGGCACCACCGGCTGGCGTCCGAGCCAGACCGGGACGGACTGGATGGTCTCGTATCTCGTGAACAGCTTCACGTCCTCGAAGTTGATGAACGCCCAGCCGAGCAGCCGCGCCCCCTCCTCGGCCCGCGCGCGGGACGAGGGCAGCCCGTTCAGCACCATGATGATGCGCCGGCCATCGCGCTCGGAACTCGCGCACAGGCCGAACCCGCCCGCGTCGGTATGGCCGGTCTTGAGCCCGTCGGCGAGCCCCTTATCCACCAGGACGTTCCGGTTGCCCTGGGCGATGTTGTTGAACTTATAGTCTTTTTCAGAAAAGTAGTGGTAGTATTGCGGGTAGTCCTGGATGACGTGGCGCGCCAGCGTCGCGATGTCCCGGGCCGACATGTGGTGGTCCGGATCGGGCCAGCCGGTCGCGTTGCGAAACTGCGTCTTGGTCAGGCCCATGCGCTTGGCCTGCTGGTTCATCAGCACGACGAACTGGTCCTCGGAGCCGGCGATGCCTTCCGCCAGCACGATGCAGGCGTCGTTGCCCGACTGGATCAGCATGCCGCGTATGAGGTCCTCGACGCTGATCTGGCCACCCAGCGGCACGAACATCTTCGAGCCCTGCATGCGCCAGGCCCGCTCGCTGACCGGCAGCGTCTGGTCGAGCTTCAGATGCTGCTCGGCGAGCGCCTGGAACACCAGGTAGGCGGTCATCATCTTGGTCAGGGACGACGGCGGCATCGGTTCGTCCGCCGCCTTCTGCAGCAGCACCGAGCCGGTATCGGCGTCGAGGATGAAGGCCCACCGAGCCTCGGTATCCAGCGGCCCGATCGGCGTGTCCGCAGGGGTGGCCACGACAGTGCCGTCGCCTTCGCCCTCCTCGGACGCATCGGCAGCCTGCGGCTTGGCGTGCGGATGACGGCGTGCCGCGGCACGCTGCAGCGGTATGAGCGTCGCGAGGATAGCAGCGCCGCCGGTCAGCAAGAATCGCCTGGAAGCCAACTGCCGTCCCTACTCTACAACAATACGCGCACCGGTTACCCCGGCCGTGAGGGCCTGGTCCAGTGCCGCGTCGGCCGCAGCTATGGTGGGAAGCGGACCGATGCGCACCATGAAGATCGTCGAGCGCCCGACGCCCTGCTGCCGGACGAACCCGCCGGTGGTCGCAGCGACCCGGTCCGCATAGCGGCGGCCGCTGAACTGTCCGGCGTCGATCCAGAGCTGGCCCGGATCGGCGCCCTGATCGGGCAGCGTGCGGGTGAGACCGCTGGTTCCGGACGCGGGGGCGTCATCGTGGCGTGCGGCTTCGGCCGCCGGCGCGGCCGGTGGCGCGCCGGGCATCAGCGACTGCTCGGCCACGTCGGCGAGCGGCGCCGCGATGACATCCGGCGGCGGTGCTCCCTGGACCTGCTGCAGCAGGCGGGCGCTGGCGGGCATGTCGAGCCGCACGCGCACCCGCCTCGGGAGGCCCGCCATGCCGAGCTCGGCTGCCGCGTGCGGGGTCAACGAGAGCAGGCGGCCGGGCTGCGCCGGGCCACGGTCATTCAGCCGGAGCGCGATCGTGCGGCCGTTCTCCAGGTTCTCGACGCGCACGATGACCGGAAGCTGCAGGGTCTGGTGGGCGCCGGCCAGGGCTCGCGGGTCGTAGGCTTCGCCGTCGGCAGTCAGCCCGGGGCGCCGCTCGGCCGGATCGATGGCAGCGATGCCGGTGGCATCGTAGGACAGCGTCTCCGCCGGATAGAACCAGCAGCCGGCCCCCTGCCACGGCGCGCCGAGGGTATAGCGCGCCGGCAGGCTCCGCGGCGGCGGCCGGTGATGGCAGCCGCCCAGCGCCGGGGCGGTCAGCAGGAGAGCGGCCAGGATCGTCCCTCTCACGTTGCCGCGGTTCCGAGCAGGCCGACCGCGAGGCCGTAGAAATCAGAGGGATTATAGCGCCGGATGGCGTCGAAATTGGCGTACACCATGAAGGCGTCGCCGACGCTGCCGTCGGGTGCCAGCACCGCGCCGCGTATGTCGGCGCGCGAGAAGCGGCTCCCGTCGGCACGTCGCACGCCGAGGGCGCTCCACGCGCCGAGCGTGCGCGGATGCAGGCGACCCAGGATCGCAGCATCCAAGCCGGGCGGCAGGCGCACCACCTGGCCCCAGGGCGCGCCGGGCACCCAGCCGACCTGGCGCAGGTAGTTCGCGATCGAGGCCAGGGCGTCCGGCTCGCTGGTCCAGATGTCCCGCCGGCCGTCGCCGTCATAGTCGACGGCGTAGCGCAGGAACGAGCTTGGCATGAATTGCGGCTGGCCCATCGCGCCGGCATAGCTGCCAAGCATCCGGCCGACCACGACATCACGCTGCTGCAGGATACGCAGGGCGCTCAACAACTCGGAATGGAAGAAACCGGCGCGGCGCCCGTCGAAGGCGAGCGTCGCCAGGGCGTCGACGACACCGAAGCTGCCGATCCTGGAACCGAAATTGGATTCCAGACCCCAGATCCCGACGACGATGCGCGGGTCGACCTGGTAGCGTTGCCACAGGGCGGTCAGCAGTTCCAGGCGGCCGGCGTACGCCTCGCGCGCCGCCAGAAGCTTCTGGTCGCTGAGCACGCGGCTGCGATACTGCGCCCAGGTCAGGGTGAACTCCGGCTGGTGCCGATCGAGTTGCAGGACCTTCGGGTTCGGTTCGCCGAGCCGGAGCGCCTCGTCCAGGATCGCGGCATCGATCCCCAGAGCGCGACCCTGCACCGCGATGTCGCGCAGGAATTGCCCGTAGGTCGCAGACGGAGCCGATGCCGCGGCATGTGCGCCAGGCATCGGGCCGGCGGCCACAGCCGCTCCGGACATTACGAGGAAACGACGCCGTATCATCCGTCTGACCTGCCACAGCCGCCGAGTCGGTAACAACTATGACGTGTGCGGCAGGCGCCGGAAATCAGGTCGGGGCAGGCGATGGTGTCGGCTCCGGGGCGGCGGGACCGGGCTCGGCTGTTGTGATGGCAGGTGCGGGCGTGATGGCAGGCGCCGGGAGCCGGCCTTCGTGGGCGCCGTAGAGCAGGAAGTGCAGGAACGGGTTGAGGCCGGCGGCGACAACATCGGGATACTTGCTCGCATACCAACTGGTATCGAAATACGGGTTGGGGTTGCGTCCCTCGCGAGCGCCGTTGTCGAAATAGTGACGTACCGGGTCGATCCTGGAGGCCGCGACGTCGGGATGCACCGCGCGATACCACTCGCTGTCGAAGATGAGGGCGTTGGTGTCGATCCTGGTGCCGATCTTGGTGGCCAGAGGATCAGCCAGGCGAATCGTCGTCCCCGCGGCCTTCCGACGACGCTGCGGCGCGTCGGCGCGAGCCGTCCTCGCTTGCCGGGCGCCCGGTTCGGGCAAGAGTCCGGTCGTTGCCGGTGGCGCCGGATCAGGCACGATAACGTGCGCAACAGCCACGTCCGGCCCAAGCGAAGCGATCGGGGCACTCCCCTTCGTTGCGGGCCGCGCGTCATCGCGCTTCAGCCGCTTGGCGTTGGCCATTGCATGAACGTCCTGTCCGGTTGTCGAGCACCCTACTCCAAAGGGCGTCCGGAAGCATGGCGTTGTTACGCGCCTAGAAGCGGTTCGAGCATCCGGCAGGCCAGCCCGCCTCGGCATGATCCAGAAATCGCGTGACGGCGCCGGCGACTGCCGATATTCAACGCGGCGATGCGGCGACGTGTGCCATTTCCTGGACACCTCCGTTATTGTTCGCGTTCACGACGTCTGACGGGACATGGAGGCCTGCCATCGCTGCTCGCCCTGCTATCGCTGGTCGCTCCGCTCCCGCCTCATGTCCTGTCGAGGCGCCCGGCTTGTTCCAGCCCGCTGGCTGCCCCGCGTGAGCCTGGATGGTCTTTCTCTCAGTTTCCGCCCTGCTCAAGTCTGCAGGCGCCTCTCCGCTCGCCCAGGCCGTCACGATCATTCTCGGCACCTTCATCCTCGAGGATGCGGCAACCGTGTTGACGGGCATCGAGGTGCAGTCCGGCGGCCTGACGGTCGCGGTGGCGTTGCCGGCGCTCTATAGCGGGATTGTCCTCGGTGATCTCGGCCTCTACGGCCTCGGACGGCTGGCGGCACTGGTGCCGCGCATCAACCGGCTGGTGTCCGCCGAGCGCCATGTCCGCGGACGTGAATGGCTCTCCGGCAAGGTTTTCAGGGTTGTCATGGTCAGCCGCTTCATCCCCGGCGCACGGCTTCCGACCTATACCGCATGCGGCTTTCTCAGAGCGGATTTCGGACGGTTCGTCATGGCGGCGGTGCTGGCGACGTCGGTCTGGACCAGCCTGCTGTTCCTGCTGTCGATGCGGGTCGGCGAGTTGCTGATGCAGCATTTCGGAGCGTGGCGCTGGGCCGGCGCCATCGGCTTCGCCGCGGCGGTGGTGGCGACAGGCCGAATCATCGCGCGGGTTCAGGACGGTTCGACATGAGCGAAGTCGCAGTCGGCGCCGCGGCAGCACCAGCGCCGCGCGAGATGTCGCGCTTCGAATACTGGCCGGGATGGCTCTTCTATACTCCCGTGGTGGCCTGGTGGATCATGCTGGGCCTGCGCCACGGCGATTTCAGCCTGCCGTCGGCGGCCAATCCAGGCATCTCCACCGGCGGCCTCTGCGGCGAGAGCAAGACCTCGATCCTCGACCAGGCCGGTCCCCATGCGGCCGCCTGGATCGCGCCCTACGCCTTGTTCAGGACCGGAGTGGACGACGGAGCGCGCGCGCTGCAGTTGCTGCAGGCCGCCGGGCTCGACTTCCCGCTCGTCGTCAAGCCGGACATCGGCTGCAACGGCACCGGCGTCCGGTTGCTGGAAGACCGCAGTCGGCTCGAGGCGACCCTCGCCGCCTTCGGGCGCGATGTCGACCTGGTGCTGCAGGAGCTGATCGCCTACGAGGGCGAGGCCGGGATCTTCTATGTCCGCAGGCCAGGGGGGGCGCCTGGGAGCATCACTTCGCTGACCCACAAGCAGGCGCCGATCCTGGTCGGTGACGGCCGGTCGAGCCTGCGCAACCTCGTCATGGCCGACAGCCGGACCCGGCTGGTGCCGCATCTCTACCTGCCGCGCCTGCGCGACCGCCTGCACGAGGTCCCGCAAGCCGGCGTTCCGGTTCGGCTGGTATTTGCCGGCAACCACTGCAAGGGCTCGATCTTCTCGAACGGCGCGTCCGATATCACCGCCGCCCTGACCGGCACCATCGAGCGGATCATGGCGGACGTCCCGAATTTCCACTTCGGCCGCATCGACGTCCGCTACCGCAGCCTGGCCGCGCTCCGCCGCGGCGAGGACTTCCGGATCATCGAGATCAATGGCGTCGGCTCGGAGGCGACGCATATCTGGGACGCCTCGACCAGTCTGCGGGAGGCCTATCGCGTGCAGTTCGCGCACTACCGCGAGGCGTTCGAGATCGGTGCGCAGATGCGCGCCAGGGGCTTCAGCAGCAGCGGGGTGCTCACCATGCTGCGCGACTGGCGCAAGCAGCGGCGCCTGATGGCGTCCTACCCGCTGAACGACTGAGACCTGATCAGTTGCCTGATCAGAGGCCGCCGGTGCCGAAGATGTACTGGCTGACCTGCTGCTCGAGGCTGGCCATCTCCTCGGTGTCATGGATGACCGCGCCGGGCTGCAGCAACCGCGACGAACGCCCGGGGGTGATCAGGAGCGCATTGGCGGAGGTGAAGCCGCTGCTGCCGATCCCGAGCCTGGTGTCCTCGGGCAGCTGGTAGCGGTCGTCGATCCGGAACGTCACCCTGGTCACGAACAGCTTCGGATCCAGGGTGATCCCGGTCACGAAGCCTACCGTGACGCCGGCCATGCGCACATCGGCGCCGTCCTTCAGGCCGTTCGCCGACAGGAACACCGACTGCAGGCCATAGCTCGTCGGTATGGCAGTCGCACCCCGGGTTTCCGCATAGGCATAAAAGCCGCCTGCGACCGCGATGACCAGCGTGCTGGCGAGAATCGCCGTGGCACTATGGCGCGCCAAGAGCGTCCGTCCGATCGACCAATGGCCCTGCTCCATCCTGCCGGGAGAGGCTGTACGGTCCGCAAGATAGCGGGTCAAGCCTGGCTGCTTGCGGCTCGACCGCCCCTCTGCTTGCGGCACGCGCGAGACTGCGGCAACAGGTGGCGGACACCGATCGGGACGATCTCCGAATGACCACCCTCCAAGCGCTCATCATTGCCATCCTGCAGGGGGTGACAGAGCTGTTTCCGGTGAGCAGCCTGGGTCACGCCGTCATCATCCCGGCGATCCTGCACTGGTCGATCGACCAGCGGAGCCCCGCCTTCCTGCCCTTCCTGGTGACGCTGCATCTCGGCACCGCGATCGCGCTGCTGGCCTATTTCTGGCGCGACTGGTTCGAACTCGCACGCGGCGCACTCGGGGGCGGTGACCGCGCCATGCAGCGCGAAAGCCGCCACATCCTCCTGCTCATCGTCCTCGCCACCCTCCCGGCGGTGTGCCTGGGCTTCCTGTTCGAGAGCTTCCTGCGGCGGCTGTTCGGCACCCCGCAGATCGCGGCGATCTTCCTGGTGGTCAACGGCGTGCTGCTGCTGGCCGGCGAGAAGCTGCGCGGGCGCAGCGTGGCGGCGAACCACCGCCCGATTGCGACCCTGAACTGGCGCGATGCGATCATCATCGGCCTGTGGCAGTGCCTGGCCTTCATCCCCGGGATCTCGCGCTCGGGGGCGGCGATCATCGGCGGCATCCTGCGTGGCATCGACCACCAGGGGGCCGCGCGCTTCTCGTTCCTGATCGCCACACCGATCATCTTTGCGGCCACGGCCGACCAGATGCTGCATCTGCACACGGCCGGTGCTCCCACGTCCAACTGGGCTCCGGCCGTGCTTGCCGCCATCGTCGCCGGCATCACGGCGTTTGCCAGCACCGCGTTCCTGATGCGCTACTTCCGCTCGCACGAGGACTGGGCCATGAGCCCGTTTGCGATCTATTGCCTGGTGTTCGGCGCCGGCAGCTTTGTCTTCCTGTATATCTGAGCCTGACCGGGATGCGTCGGCTGGCATCGAACTGCCTGAGCGCAATGATGGGCCTGCTGCTGCTCGGTGCCGCGCCGGCATCCATCGCGACCCGACCGATCTCCCGGCTGGCGACACCATGGTGGAGGCAGCGCTTCGAGGCGAAGCAGCGCGAGCTGGGCAAGCGCGTCGATCTGCTCTGGCTGGGAGACTCGATCACCCAGGACTGGGAGCGGACGGGGCCGGAGCCGTGGCGCAATTTCGCTCCGATCTGGCAGCGATACTATGGCGACCGGAATGCGGTGAACCTCGGCTTCAAGGGCGACAGCACCTGCCACCTGCTGTGGCGGCTTGAACATGGAGAGCTCGACGGGGTGCACCCGCGCGCCGTCGTGCTGCTCATCGGGGCGAATAATTTCGGGCACATCCACACCGATGCCGCCGCGACCTTTGCCGGCATCGGGGTAATCCTGGATCTGCTGCACGACCGCCTGCCGGAGACACGGGTCCTGCTCATCGGCGTGCTGCCGTCGATCCGGTCGCCATGGGTCACCACGAACACGCTCAGGCTCAATCGCGAGCTGTCGGGCTTCGCTGCCGCCAACCGCACGTGGGTGAGCTTCGTCGACGCCGCGCCGCTGTTCCTGCAGGCCGGGCGTGTCGCCCCGGATCGCTTCATGGACTCGTTGCTGACGCCGCCGGATCCGCCCCTGCACCCGACGGCGCAGAGCCAGGCGGCCCTTGCCGCCCTGATCGAGCCGACGCTGGCGTCGCTGCTGGGCGACCGCGAGCATCACTGAGCGCGATAGCGGCCTTTGCGGTTAGAGCCTGTTTGAAAACGCCTGATGCTGGATGAGAGCGGCCTGCAAGGCCGCGCCCGGCGTGACTTTCCGGGCACCGCAGCGCAGCGGCCATCTGGCCGTGAGCAGTGGAGCGCAGGAAAGATGCGTCGGATCGCCAGCAGCAGGCGTTCGCAACAGGCTCTTAGCGATCTGGTAACCTTTGGCGGCTAGATCATGGCCGAGCGAGCATTCGATGCTGCTTCGCATCCTCATCTCGGAAGGGAACGGCCCGCGGATGCGCCCCCACCTGTTCCTTGCAACACCCTGCTACGGCGGCGTCGTCACCCAGGGCTACATGCAGTCGGTCATCGGCGTGATGCGGCGCGCCTCGCAGGATGGCTACGACGTCACGCTGGGTTTGCTCGGGCAGGACGCCTTGATCACGCGCAGCAGGAACACGCTGCTCGCGCATTTCATGGCCCTGCAGCAGGCCACCCATATTCTCTTCATAGACGGTGATATCAGTTTCGATCCGGCGCTGGTGCATGGCCTACTGTCGTCGGGCAAGCCGTTCTGCGCCGCCTCCTACCCGCTCAAGAGCCAGTACTGGGATGCAGGAGCCAAGGCGCGCATGCAGCGCGGCGAGCACCCGGAAACGGCAGGACTGCGCTATGTCGGGGAGTTGTGCGTGGGCGCCGAAGCGGAACGCGACGGCGCGCTGGCGACCGCCATCTATGCCGGAACCGGCTTCATGCTGATTACGCGCGGTGTGGTCGAACAGATGATCCAGGCCTTCCCCGAAACCGAATATCGAACCATCCACAGCTACCGGGACGACGCCCTCGACAGATCTCTGCGGCCGTTCGCGCTGTTCGAGTGCATGATCGACCCGATGACGCATACCTATCTCAGCGAGGACTTCGCGTTCTGCAGGCGCTGGCGTTCACTGGGCGGTCAGGTCTGGCTGGATACGCGGTCCCGTCTCACCCATACCGGGCCGTCGGACTTCGCGGGGCGGCCCGACATGGTGTTCGAGGCAGGAGTTTAGCGCAGGCTCTCTTACAATAGGATAGAGCCACAGTTCATCGGCTGCTGCGTTGCCAGCAGGGCAAGCGCGCTGATGCGGCGTCGTGACGACCTGGCCAACCAGCCGGCGCCGTAGGTGGCGAAATTGCTCAACTGGCGGTACGAGAGAATCTGGGCACTCGCCAGTACCAGCACAGCGAGATGGATGCGCAGATCGGGCCTGTTCTGCAGTGCCGCAAGCGTGAGAGGTCCGGCGATGCCGTCGACATGCAGGCCGAGCATCGCCTGAAGTGTCGTGACGTCTGCAAGCGAGATGCCACGCAGCCAGATCGGCAGCGGCACCGCGACCAGCGCGGCCGCAAGGGCTGCGCCATCCGCGGCGTCCAGGCAGGACGGCTGCAGGCAGAGGCTGCGCAGGAAGATATTGACAGAGGTCAGGCAGCCCCGGTTCCAACCAAAGTCGAACACCATGAGATCGAGTCCGGAAGGCAGAATGGGGCAATGCATCGGCTGCCAGTACTCGTCCAGGGCGATCGCCTCGTAGGTCGCCAGCGGCAGTGCGCGCATCAGCGCCGCCGTCACCTTCGTGCTGGCGCCGAACCAGCGCTCCAGGGCAGGCGCGCCAACCCCCATGTTCGATCCGATCAGCGCGCCGACCCCGGTCTGCCCGCTGGTCCAGTTGCCGGAATCGCGCGGATCCGAGACATATCCGCCCTCTTCCGCCTGGGTAAACGCAGTGCACGCGGCAAATTCGGAAATCATGGCTTGACCTCTTGATTGATGGTCACGATCTGGGATTGCCCGGCCATTCGAGGATGACGAGCCCGTCGGCACCTTGTCCCCCTGCACCGGACGCGCCGCCGGAGCCGCCGCCGCCGGGCCAGCTCCCGGGCACGCCGCCACCGCCTGCGGTGTTGGCGTAGCCGGCAGACGTCCCGAAGCTGCCGCCACCGGCGCCCCCGATCGAGGTCCCCCCGGCGAGGTATCCCGGTTGGCCCGAGCCGGTCCCGGGATTGGACAAAGCGGCCAGCTGCAGGACAGCGTCGCTGCCTGGCGTGCCACCGCCGCCCGCTTGCCCGCCACCGCCATTGCCGCCATTGCCACCGCCGAAGACCGACAGGAGGCCGCCGAAGCCGCTCGGGGTGACGGCCGCGGCTGCGGTCGCGCCCGCACCGACGACCACCGCGTACGTCTCCCCCTGAACCACATCCAGCAGCACCTCGAGATAGCCGCCGCCGCCGCCGCCGCCGCCAGGCGCGCCCGCTGATCCCACACCGCCGGCGCCGCCTGCTCCCCATCCCCTGAACAGGATCTGCGACACGCCCACGGGGCACGCCCAGGAGTAGGTTCCTGCACTGGTCCAGACGGCGCGCGCGCGACGACCGGCGTTGGCGACGAACGCGGTGGTTGCCAGCAGCGTGCTGGCATCGCCTGCCGCGGCGGTAGGAGCGGTCGGCGTCCCGGCAAATCCCGGCGAGAGCAGCGGTGCTGCCTGCGGCAGCTTGACCGCGATGAACGGCGCGCCGGGCGCCACGCTGATCATCCCCGGCAGAACCGAGGATGCGCCGGAGGGTATGGTCACGTTCCAGAGCGGGACCGCACCGGGCGGAAGCACCCCGGCCGCGGTTGTGCCGAAGACGATACGTTGCCGAAGGATGCTCGCCTGCGGCTCGCCATCGCCGCCCGGACCGATGAGCGCCTGCGCAGGGTTGGCGGCGTTGTAGTATCGCACCGGAGCGTTGCCGGCGGCGCTCTCGGCTACCGCGCCGGAGATCAGGAACGCGCCCGGACCACCGAGCGCCACGACGACCGGCGACGTGTTGATGCCGGCCTTGACGAGCGGATCGCCATCCGGTGGCAGCGCGCCGACATATCCGGCATCGACCACGGTCGGAAAGGTAAGACTGCCGGCGGCCAGCGAGACCGCGAGCCCACTCGCCGGGGTGCATGCGAGACCGTCCGCATAGGAGCCACCGTCGCCGACGAGCATCTTGGCGAGATATCCGAGGCCGACCATGGTGTTGCGGGATTGCAGCAACTGGTCGGTGTCGAGCGCGATCGCGCCGGCATAGATGATCTGGCGGTCCATGTCTTGCACGATCCTTCGTATCTCGGATATCGGCCGCGATCTTCGGCTGCCGCGGCCGCGGCATCGTGACGACGCGTAATCAGCCGGTCAGGATCGCCGGGATGATTGCGGTCCAACCGATGGTGGCAATCGGCTGCGTGGCGACGATTGTCGCTAACACCTGTGCCGGCGTTGACGCGTAGGCGACCGGTACGACGCTGCCTGTCGCGACCAGATCGGCGTCACGCATCCCGAGCGCGCCCGAGGTCGGAATATAGCTTGTCGCGACGGATCCCGGCTCGATCTGCCAACATTGCGTCAGAAAGGCTCCTGGCTGCGTGGGGGAAGCTGTTGCGCCTATCCGCATGCGCACTGTGTTTCCGGGCGCCGCACCTGCCGTGATGCTCGCCGCGAGCCTCTGCCACACTCCTGTCAACGTCATGTCGGCCGGCACCGCGACGCTGGCGTTGCCGGCCAGGTCGACCAAGGACATGTGCGCCTCCGTCAGCCCCGAATCGGCCGGGATCAGAATCCAGACCGAGCCGCATGCAGGCAGGCCGCCCACGGCGACCGCGACGCCCGGACCGACCAAGCTGCTTGCGGCGCCGACGGTCAGGCTGAGTACCGGATCGGCGGGAACCAGAGCATTGCTCGTAGCCTGCAGGCTCCAGGTTGCGGCCGTGTCCGTGGCCTCGGTGAGCGATGTCCAGTTGCGGCTGTCGGTGATCAGGTTGAAGCTGCGGCCTTCGACGAGTGCTCCCTCGAGTATGCCGGACGCATAAAGCGGCCGCAGCGTCATCGGCGGTGCCATGACGATGTTCCCGCTCGCATCCAGATAACTTGCCGGGCTGCGACGGCTCGTGGACAGGCCGGACGTAAACGGCGCGGGCAAGATGACCATCAGGAGATATTGGAACCCCATCATGTCGGAGCCGTACAGAAGGGTTCCCGTGCCGTAGCCACCGCGACCCGCGGCGATATCGCTGGCGCTCGCATAGCCGCCGCAATCCGCGCCACAGGACGGTTCGATCATGACCGGGAGGACGCCGGTGAGATAGGCGACGCGGCTGCTGACCGCCAGCCGCGTGCCGCGCCGGACGAGCAGGTTGCCAAGGATCCTTGCCCGGAAGGGATCGTCAGCTTCGCCCGGATCGCGCGCCAGCGCCTGGGCAAAGAAGTCGCTCGCGATCAGGTCCAGGAAACCGCCCGTCGCCGTAGCGATCCGTGTCTGCAGCGCGGTGTCGCCGAGAAGGTCGAAACAGAACGACCAGGCGGTGCCGAGTCCGCTCAGCAATCCATCGAGAACCGGCGTTGCAGTTGGCAGAGGTGCCGGCGGAGACTGCGGGAACCATCCGGTCGGCAGCACCGCACGCAAGCGTCCGGCCATGTCGGCGGTCGTTCCGATCGGGCTGCCGAGCCCCGGGATTCCGCTCACGCGTCGCAGACCAGGATGGTCATAATGCCCGCACGAACGACGGCACCGGCTTGGCCACCGATGTCAGCAGCGAGGCCGTTCAACGTGACATCCGTCACATTCGAGATGCTGGAGGTTGCGTCGTAGGCCAGGCCGGCCACTCTCGAAATCCGGAGCGCCTGGCCGACCGGAAGCGCATCGACATAGGTGGTGACGGCAGCGCCGGCCGCCTGTTGCGCTGCGGCGGCCTGGGTCGGATCGACGACGGTGATCTGCATTGACACATCTGCCACGATCAGGAGCGGCCCGGTGACGGTGAAGGTCGATCCGACCGGCCGGATGGCGTCGATCGCAGCGGCGACTGCGGTGAGCAGCGAGGCCGGCGGCGAGCCGCTGCCGTCATCCACGATGACGTTGAAGTTGCCGGGCAGCACGGTACCCGCCGAGGTCATGTTCTCCTGGATGACGTAGCTCAAACCCTGCTGGACCGAGGCGATCGCATTGGCAACGGCCTGCTCGGTCGCCTGCGACCGGGTATTGACGTAGATCACGAACCTGGCACAGAGCGCCTGATCTGTCTCCGCTGGCGCGCCATTCGCGAACGCAACCGGATTGGTCACCGTGTCGATGCCGGGGATTGCGGTCCCAAGGATCGTGACGGAGCCCGCCTGTGCGTTGCCGAGCACGCCTGCTACGACGGCCTGTACCGGGACCGAGACCGAGGCAGTCCCCTGGGCACGCAGATAGGGACCACCGACGACAAGAAAACTCTGGGTTCCATCGCTGCTCTTGACCAGCGCGCCGGTCGGTACCGTTGCCGACTGCCCGACCGGGCTGAGCGCGCTCATGACCACGATTCCGGTTGCCGGGATCGCTGGCAGGCGGGTCAGCCCGAAATCGCCGACCCAGCTATCCGCATCGGTTCCCACACTTGTCGAAAGTCGCGTCATCGATAGGACCTGCAGGACCAGATACTGCAACCAGAGCGCTACCGATGCCGAGCTCTCCAGCAAGGCCCGCAGCAGCGACCCGACACTGACATCGAGCAGCGCCACGCAGGCTCCCTGGGCGCTTGCTGCCATATTCGCAACCAGCGTGGTGAAGTTTTGCAACGAAAGCTGCATTATCCGGCTCCTGGTAGGGCAATGGATGCCAGGGCACCGGTTGTCGCATCCTGATAGGAGATGGTTGCGAACGCCTCTCCTGCCATGCCGGCGGTAATCGTGATGACCGGCTCAGGTTGTTGCCGGACCGCCGTCTCCAGGGCCAACTGGCTCCTGATCAGAGCGGCGATCTGCTGGACGGAGACAGTCGCTCCGATCAGC
Organism: Lichenicoccus sp.; assembly: GCF_965277665.1. Lineage (GTDB taxonomy): Bacteria > Pseudomonadota > Alphaproteobacteria > Acetobacterales > Acetobacteraceae > Lichenicoccus. The sequence goes on along the minus strand of NZ_OZ255835.1, from coordinate 1,230,807 downwards.
GCCGCAAGTCCGGCGCCATAGTCTAACTGCCAGATATAAGCGCCGGGGTTGGTCAGCAGGCGCCTGAGCACACGCTGCTCCGTCCACGCAGCCTGGTCCACCGTCGCGAGATCCCCGCTGCTTCCGAGTTGAAGATCGCCGCCGATGACATGAGCGATATCGGCCACCGCTAGAGGTTCGGAGGCCCGGAACGGCCCTCCCCGGTCTGCACCCCGTCGTGAACATGGTGCTGCAGGCTGATGCCGCCCGAGACAATGTCGCCGCTTGCCGTCAGCGTGCCGGCGACGGTGATGTCGCCTCCGACGAACAGTCCGGCCTGTGTCAGATGAAGGTATGTTCCGCCGGAGAGAAAGAAGCCGATCTCTCCCGGCTGCACCGGCTGTGATGTGGCCGGGCTGACCGGAGCGGTCGCCGCCGTATCGAAAAGTCGGGCGACGACGACCGGATGCTCTGCGTCACCTTCCACGGCACTGAGCAGAACCTGGGTACCGACCTCGCTCGGGCAGGCGATCCTCAGGCTGCCGGCGGCGAGAGCGCCGTCGGGGATCCATCCGGTTTCCACGCCGTCCGGCTCGATGCTCACCTTGACCGCATGGTTGGTCGGATCGACGCTGGTGACGATGCCGTACCTGGGCTGACCGTTGCTGGCGGCATGTGCTGCGGAATGGAACTTGATTGCCTCGACCCAGTTCGACACGGCATGGCCTCGCGCTCTAAGGTGGGTTGCAGGTTTTCCGTGTCGCGTGACGATCAATGCGACGTTGGGGATGCGGCTCCAGTGGTAATAATCTGACCGAGGAGTCTTCGGACTTTACCACTAGCCTTTGGTTTGATGGGCCGCTTGAACCTGCCGCTCGGGGTGCGAGCGTCAGGATCGGACCACTCGCAGACGACAAGCAGAGTATGATCGATCGGATCATGCTCTAGTCAGCCAGTCCCTGTGCTGTCAGCCGCTGCACGAAGCCACCATGCATGGTCATCTCCCGCTCCAGCTTGGCGACGCGATACGTCCCATCCCAGGGCGCCCCCAGCCCGGTCATCTGGACAAGGCTGCGCGCCGTCGTGTCGAGATCGCCGGCCATCGTCGCGGTCAGTGTCCGCTGGTGTGACAGCACGGTGTTGCTGATGGCATTTGCCAGGGTCTGCGCCGTGTCGGCGGGAAGATTAGGACGCAATATCCTGATCGCACTTCCGCCGGAGACGGAGCTGCTGCCCGCCTGGACCTGAACGCGGGAGCGCTGCCGGCTGTTCCAGCTGGAGACGACAACCGGGAGGTCGCCGGCAAGCGCCAGATTGCGCTCGAGGCTCAGGGAAGAGACATTCAGGATCGGCGAGGCCTGCGTTGGACGACCTTCCTGGAACGTGATCTGCAAGGCCGCACTGGTGGCCGGCGGAGCTGTCCTGAAATTCAGGGTGAGGTCCTGCACCCACAGGTCGAACTGCTCGACCTGGGCGAGGCTCGAAAGCAGATCCCATGCCGTCCCGAACCGGGAGAACGGTGCCATCGATAGCCGGGCGTGCTCGATCTGGTAGTATTGGCCGATGAAGGTGGAGGTCTGGTCGACGGATGCAGTCAATCCACATCGGCCCGCGAGTTGCTGCGCGACTTCGCTGCTCGTGCAATTGAGGAAGGTCTCCGACACCGGCAGGTCCAGCAGACGTGCCGCGTAATCACGACCCTCGAGTGTCACCAGCCCGGAGACCGGGTTGCAATGGATCCGGTCGACACGGCCTGACAGCATTGTCTGCCAGCTCAACGCGCCCTCCGGGGCGCCGGGCGGCAGGAAGCCCATCTGCAGGGTGACATCCAGTGTCTCCGCATCGAACCAGGACGGGCCGCCGCCGCTGGTTTTTGTATCGATTGCGACCTGGATGAAAAAGTCGCCGGCCTGGGAGAGGTTGCTGCTCGAGATCTCCATGGATTGGCAGCCCGCAATGACCTGCCCCGACACCAGCAGCCGCGAACGCGGACGACGACATGTATCGCTCATTGCGACGGCAAGCCCCCGCCTGCCGCGCTGTCGAACGGCGGCAGGGAGAGCTCGCAAACGCCATGCAGGATCGGATCGCTCAGTCCGTTGAGGGACGCGATCCGGTTCCATTGGGTTGCATCACCGAGCTGCTGCGCGGCAACATGATAGAGGGTCGTATCTGCGACGCGTATGATGTCCATCCGGCTCTCATGCAAAGATCAGCGGGTCGCCTTGGGGCAAGCCGGCCAGCTGGTTCAGGTTGGATTGGCTACGATTGACGTAGCCGGCAGACTGGGTCATGGCGGCGAGCGACCCGGCATCCTGAGCGAGGCCGTCGAGTGACGGCTGGGATGTGCCCGCTGTCCCGAAATTCGCGCCGCCGGTCACCAGTCCGGCGCCGGTCATCGACAGGGCAGCCTGAAGCGCCGAGCCGCCAGCCGATAGTGCGTTGCCGACAAGGGCCAGCGTCTGGGTGGCTGTCGGTGCAGAGGCTGCCGCAATCACGACCTGCGCCTGCGAAAGCGACGAGCCGGCCGCGCTACCAGGCAACAAGGAAGCTGCGGTCAACAGATCATTGCTGATCGAGGTAGCGATCGCACCGGCGGTATCGTTGACCGGCGAGGTCGTCGACGGCAGGATCTCGGCCCGGATGCGGTATGAGATCACCGCCCCGCGATCCTGGATATCGTAGTCGAAATGCACGACGACGACGTTGAACGCATAGTCACCGAAGCTCAGTCCGACCAGATCACCATTCTGCCGGATCGCATCGACGACACGGGCCCGGGCAGCAGCCGACGGTCCGGTGAAGTAGCCGGTCCAGCTGATCGCGCCCTCATCCGGACCCATCGCGTCGATGATGCGGCCACCGCCCGGCAGGCGATGGATGCTGACCGCGTGCTGTCCACCGACCTTGATCCGCGCTGGCACCTCGTGGCCGTAAAACAGCACCGAGCCCAGGATCAGCGGAGCTTGCTCGAGTGTCGCCAGAAGTGTGTCTGCCAGTGCTAGTCCGAACCCTGCGCTCACAACGGCACGCTCGATCCGGTGAAGATCGGGAGCGCCTTGATATTGACCGCCGACGCGGAACGAGGCGGCAAGCTGGCGCCGCTGACCTGGGTCGCCGCCGCGATCCTGCCGAGCTTCCGACCGTCGATGATGATATCCCCGGTGAGGGCGATCGTCGTGTCGCCCTGGCCGCTCCCCGCGAAGCCGCCCGCGAGCCGCTCGGCGGATTGCGCCGCCGGGCTGCCGGGATACCGTTGGCTTGCGGCCTCTCGTCGTCCGCTGCTGGTGACAGCACCGACCTCATGACGGGGCAATGACGTCCATGCACCGGCGTCGGGCGCAGGCGCCCGGCGAGGCACACCCTTGGCACCTGTCAAGGCGGCAACTTGCCGTGCGGCGGCAGCAACCGCTTCAGGCTTGCCTGCGTCCGTCCTGGATCCGGCGGCAGACATCCACGTGTCTGATCGTCCGGTGCCAGGCGGTGCGGCATAGGCCCGATCGAGGCCGCGGCCCGTCCCGCGGCCGGACGGCACGATGCGCCTCGTCTGGGTCGCATTGGCACGCGCTCTGGCAGGCCGGTCGGCTGGCGTTGCCGTGAGCACGGCGCCGAGTTGCGGCAGGCGCTGCCTGGCGATCACGCCCGGCATCCCGCGCGCGATCGCCGCTCGCAACCCGCTCTCCGCCAGGACGACCTCTTCCGGATGAGGGTTTGTGGATTGCCGCTTCGCCAGCCCGGCAGCGCTTGATCGCGCCTGGAGTGCAACCTGCGCCGCACGTGGCGTCGAGGACGGGCGCGGGACGGCCTGCTGCAGCAAGCCCGGATCCGCCCGTGGCGGCCCCGCCGGCAACGGCCACGCACCAACAGCGTTTTCGGCCGGACGATCAGACGTGCTGATCCTGCGAAGCGCGCTGCTGCCTGGCGTGGGCGAGACGAGGCGAGCGAGCACGTCCCGCCCGGTCGGCACCGATGCGAAGGAGGCGCCGGCTAGCGCGGCTGGCATCTCCCCGGCGACCGGCCGGCGGCGCTTCGGAACGCCATTGCCGACATACCCGCCCGCCTGCACAAGTGCTGCTAGACCCGCCATTGTTGTGTCGGACGCATCTCCTGCTGACCTCAGGCTCCGGCGTATCGCGGCAAGAGCAGCGGTCGGCGACTCCGCTTCGGCAGGAAGGCTGGGGGAAACGGTCATGGGCGTGGCGTCCCTCCCGAGCACGCGGACCAGGGCTCAGAGCGGCTGGATCGCCCAACGCAGGGTGGACCAGTCGAACAGGCCGCCGTCGATCTCGCCGATGCAGACACAGCAGGCCAGTCGCCGCGCGGGCGACATGGCCATCACCTCCTGCCATGGCACCCCGTTGCGCAGCAGATACATCATCTGCTGCAGCAGGGAGTGCCGGCTCAGTTTTTTGCCGTATCGATCTCTCCGGCGTTCGCCGCATCCCCGATGACGTCGTCGGGATAGTGCGCCCTGGACAACGCATCCATGCCGACATTGCCGATCTTGCGGGCCAGTTCCCTGACCGCATCCTTGGATCGAGGCATGAGCACCGGCCTACCGTCGATGGCGTTGACGGAGCAGATCATCAAGGCGTAGCGCATCCACGCTTCGGACGATGCAGCGCTGCCCGCCGCCTCGAGCAGGTCCAGCATGTCGGCCGGAGTGGATGACTGCAGGGCGAAGCGCCTGCCGTCGCCGCTATCGATCTCACTGGGGAGCATCATCAGATCCTGTTCCGCTGGCTTGCAAAGAAGTTGATGGTCTGGGTCACGATGACCTCGGCCTTGTAGGTGCCGGAGTTGCTCAGGGTGAGCGCCACTCCGGTGAACTCATAGGTGCTGGTGGATCCGTCGGCCTCGCTCACGTACTGGTAGATCGTTCCGGACCCGATCACACCGGCATTCCAGAATGCTGCCTCGATCGCGACGATCAGGTCATCGAGCGCCGAAGATCCGCGGTCCATGTGAAACTGGCCACGCCAGCCCGCCGGCGTGTTGAACTCGACCGGCACGCTGTTGAGCGGATCGGACCTCTGCAACTTCACCTGCTGTTCCGCCTGGAAGCCCACGACATCACGCAGATCGATGCGGATGCCGTTCCACAACAGAACGACCTGACAGTCGCGGCCAATGCTATAGGGATTGCCCAAGGTAGATCCTCTATCGGTTGATCGCGGCAAGAGCCGGCTCGACGTTGACGGGATTGACGCATCCTCAGGCTATATGAGGCTAGGCGCCTGGCTCGATGTGATCGTGACGCTCTGGCCGCCCTGCAGATTGACGATGAATTTCTCGTTGATGCCCTGATACTGGATCTGCACGTCGGCCTGCACGTAGCCCAGCGCCGTGCGTGACAGTGGATTGTTGGACGTGCCGCAAACGACCGCGTACGGGATCGACCCGTCGACGGACCCCAGTACGCCCTGACCAAGCAGGTTCGACAGGAAACCGAGCAGGGTCGCCCGGATATTCGAGAGCAGCGTCGAATTGATCACGCTGCCGACATACAATCCCATACCGGCGGCCAGAGTCTGCGCGATGAAGTTCGTCATGCGCGTGTAGGCGTCGCCGGCGATCACCGGGTTCGTCGAACTGTTATGTCCGCACCGGATAGCCCAGTATGATCCTCCCGGCGCCGGGTTGCAGACCACGTCGATGCCCGCGGAGAACAAGGTCTGCAATTCGACCGAAGAATAGGTGGTTTTCTGCCCGCTGGCGGCAAGCCCGCTCTTCTGGCTGCCGATGATTCCGTACAGCTGCTTGTTGAGGCCGGATTGTTCGGGTGAGAGGTTCGCCAGGCAACCGGCGACAAATCCCAGCGGGCTGACCAGCCGCGTCTGAGTGTTCGACGTGTCGTACCAGAACAGCCAGTCCCCGAACATCATCTTGAGGCCATACGAGTCGATGCCGAAGCTCTGCTTGCTCTCGATGGCATTGGTGATCGTGTCGCCACTGGGACCGCACGCGATCATATAGATGCCCTCCTGCAGGCCGAAGCTGCTCATCGGTGTCCAGCAGGTCGGGTCGGTGCAGTCTGCCAGCAGGGCGAGCGCACATCCCTGCCCTCGCAATGCGAACATTCCGCTCCGGGTCAGCCCATCGCCCCCGACAAGGGACGCGGGGGAAATCCCGGCGACGCCGTCGGTTCCGCCCATCAGGCTCTGGTTGCCGACCAGCGAAGGAGCAGTCGAGCCCCCGGATCCGAGGGTTGCCACGCAAAGTTGCGAGGGCCCGCGCATCGGACCGGTTCCGACATTGACGGCTTGGGCGGCGTTGGTCCAGAACCCAGCCGGACCCAGGCTGGCGTCGATGTTGTCGAACACTTCCGGCAGCATCCCCGGAACCTGAAGCGACAGTTTCCAGCTATTGGCGTTCGTGCCGATGCTCAGTATCAGCGCAATCCGGTTGCCTTGGCTGCCGGTAAAGATCGCGGTCAGGAGCATCGGATAGTCGTTGCCGACGGCGCTGTAGAGCAACGCATAGTTCGCGGCGGTGTCGGTGCCATCCGTGACCCGTACCCCCACCAAGGCGGACGCGCCCTGGTCGACGGCGCAGGAGGCCGGCGTTCCCATGTCGAACGGGCGCACCATGATCGCACCGAAGATCGTGCTGTAGCTGGCAAGATCGGCGAACAGCACCGGCTGATTGACCGGACCCCAGCTTGCGGTGCCGACAATGCCGAGCAGGTCGCTCGGAGCACCGTTGAGGCTGAGGGTCTGAGGCGAGGCGATCTGCACATAGAGGTCGGGTACGACGAGCGCTGCCGTGTTCAGGCTGCCGGATTGGGTGATCTGCACCATGGTTCTGACGCCTCATTCAGCCGAGGCAGCGGGATGCTGCGGAAGTCGTGTGCGAACAACCAGGGACGCGTTGCCCCCCTGCAGGATCGCCGCGATCACCGCCGCATCCGTCAGCAGCTGTCCGCGCGAGTACGAGCCGAAGGCGTGCAGGACAACCAGCGCCTCTGGGAGCACATCTGGGAGGGCTTCGGTCATGGATCCACCTTCAGGAAATCAGGGTAATTGAGGGCTGCATGGAGCGAGCGATCGCCGCCGCGGTGGCAGCGGCGGCGGCGAGGCTTCTGTCGAGATCCGGCCCATCCGGCGTCCAGGTCGGCATCAGCCAACCCCCTTCAGCTAGTTCGTTCCAGGCATAGACAAGACCGATCTGCGCCGGGCAGGCCACGGCATTAGCCACAACGACCTGGATCAGCTGGACGAGGTGCGTTCCGACCTCGGACGCGGTCGCGGTCTCGTAATAGTTTGTCGGCGTGAGGCTGGGCGCGATCGGATAGAAGGGCTGGGGGTCGAGGATGAGAGGCCTCTGGTCCCATCCGGTCATCGCCGTGGGAACCATCGGGAAGCCGGCATTCACCCTCGCCATCCAGTCCTGCTCGGCCGCCAGCGCCAGGGACGAATAGGGCTGCGCCGAGCCATTCAATTCCGGCACGGCATAGGCTCCCGCCGCGTCGGCACCGACTTGCCGCGCCGCGCCGATATTGTCGTAATCGGCGAGAGCGGCACCTGACAGCCAGACGACATAGGGATTGCCGCCGCCCGCCGCCTGCACCTGGCTGCGCACCAGCGCGAGTGCTGCCGACACGCCGCCGACCGGCAAGCCCGATGTCTGAGCCGGCGACGCATCCAGAACCAGATAGAGCGGGCGGCCACCGGCCACGGTCATGTATCCGGGCTGCGTCATCATGGAGATGTCGCGCAGCAGGGATGGCTGGTCCTCGCCTCCCTCGCCCCAGTTTGATGTCTGACCGAGCATGCAGAACTGTAGCTTTGAGCGCAACGAACTGGACAAATACAGGCGCAGTGCCAGGCTGAGGGTGTCGGTCGGCTGGTAGCTGTCGAAGGCCCAGAAGGTCAGACCAGCCTGAACCGCTGCCAGTATCTCTGCGTCGAGCGTCGCCTGGGTTGCCAGCGGCCAGCTCGCGGCACCGGCATTGATCGTCGCATTCGCCGGCAGCCTGAAGTTGAAGGCGGCCGGCGAGAGCGCTGCCGCCACCTGCTCGTCAACCGCATTCGCAGGGTCATACCAGGCGTCGAAGCGGAATGCTCCCAGCGGCGGCACGACGAGCACCGGCGGAGGTGCCAGGCAACTGAAGCCGACCTCTCCCCCATCACCCAGCAACGTCCCTATGCCGAACAGCATCTGGGCGCCGGTCATCCTGATCGTCGTCGGATACTCGATCGTGTAGTTCAGGATCCGACGATACAGGCTGGCGTTCTGCGATTCGTCGGTCTCGACACTGCTGTGATAGGTCAGGCGGGCCACGGTGCCGTCGGGCAATCCGAACCAGTCCAGTGGCGACAGGTAGTTGTCGATGGCCGTGGCCAGGGCATCTCGGCCGCCCGGCGTCGGGCACCAGACCGAGACCATCAGCCCCTGCTCCTGGCGACGTGTCTCCATCTCGGCCGTCCCGCTTCCGGCGACCCTCGCCTGCAGCGACCGTTCCGGGGCAAGACTGATCACAACGCCCGCGCTGCTGGCGGAAGGGATCATCGCCGCAAGCGCCGCGGCGGCATCGGCAACGCTGTCATCGGCAGAGAGCGTGTAGGCGTACCCTATACCGTCGACGAGCAGCCCGGCCGTCTGGCCTGCCCCGCTCGTGCCGCCGAATGTCGCCTGCGATCCATCGATGGTGATGGTGATGGTCGGCGCCACGAGGCCGGTGGTCCGCCAGATCCTGGGATAGCGCGATGTATCGCGGGTCGAGTTCGGCCGGCTGAACACCGTCACATTCTGCGTGCCGATCTGCAGGTCGCTGTTCAGCGTCTTGTTGATCGGCCACCCGCGATAGATTTTTATCATGGCTCCCGTCACGCTCGGGACCGCTACGCCGCCCGGATAGGTCGCGCCGAGGATGAGCGAGCAAAAGGCCTCCTCGACATCGGATATGTCAGCCATGCCGGTGAGACTCCCAGTCGGTCGAAGCCAGCAGCACTGAACGGATCAGGTCGTCGCCAGGCCGGCCAGCAGCTTCCAGCCATAGGCTGTCAACTCGGCATTCATGATCGTGTAGCTCTGTCCGTTCTGATCCTGCAGCTCCAAGCCGATGCCGATCGTGATCCCGGGCATCGCTGGGAGGCAGACCTCGAAATAGGCCGCCCGCGTATCGCTGGGCAGCTTCGTGACGTCCTGTTCGCCTCGGCTCTTTGCCAACACGTTTGCCGGCCACCCGCTTGCCAGCACCGTATCCGTGGCGCTGATCTGGCCACCATAGGCATTGGTACCGGCTGTCGTTGCCGCTGCCGTATCGACGATGCCGAGGACGGCATTGCACAGCACGCACCACGCAGGCTGCAGTACCTGCACGCGGGAGACGAAGTAGGTCTCTGTGCCGACGAGCAGATCGCCTGCAAGCACGAGACCGGGATCAACCAGCATCAGGACGAAAGGACGTCCGGGCGGCGTCGGCGTCTCAAGGCTCAGATCCCTGCTGAAATCGAAGGCGCAGGTGAGCGTGGCCATGGGATCGGCCGACCCGATCGGGTCGATCGCCTGGGTCGGGCGATATTGCAGATAGTCGCCGCCGGTGATGGAGCCGCAGAGTGCGAGGCCCCGCGCGATGAGCGCCTGCAGCCTGCTCTGGTCCACGAGGCCCTCCTTGGATCAATTCAGGATACCGCGACCACGCCGCCATCGTTCCAGAGCTGGCCGCTGCCGGGCGTCGAGGCCGCCGCCGGCAGCGCCGGCATCACCACCGTGCTGCCGAACGTGGCAGGATTGGCCGACAGCACACCGCCGACCACCTGCAGGGCCACGCCCGTGCCGACCGGCCGGCCATCGGGTGTGACAGCAACGGTGCTGCCGCCCGGAAAACCAAAGACATCCGGCCCTTCCCGCAAGCTGTGAAAGAACAGGATGTTGGTCCCCATGCTAGTGGTGTAGGTGCGTCCCGCCGCGATCACGGCAGGCGATGACAACGGCCACCAGAGCAGCAGATTTCCCGCCGTCACCGCATCGAACAAGGCGGCGCACGCGAGCGTTCCCCAACTGGCCACAGAGGGTCCACTCGTGCCACCGCTGGTATCGAAGCAAGTGCCGTTCTGCAACGGACTGAAATGGATCTGGCGCCGTGCGTATCCCGGATCGACAGGTTCCAGCAGGGCGCCACCCTGGATCGTCAACCCGTAGCCGATCCAGCCCGAGAAAAAGCTCGGCATGGTCACTCTCCTGTCCATATAAGCCGTGCGGTCGGAGCAGACACTGTTTCTCCACAGGTCGGGGCCGCCACCTCGAGAAACCCGGAGCCAGCAGCTGGGGCCCCGTCTCCGGAAGTGGTATTTGAATTCCAGTCAAGCGCAGGCCAACAACTCTCCGACACTAGATGACAATACGACCACCGGCCGCCGCACCAGGATCGAGCGGAATGCCGAGGAAGGCCGCCAGCCTGCGTCGCCACTCATCGAAGAGGCGCACCCGGTCCATGACCTCCGTCCGGCTATGGGTCCAGGATGCCGCCTTGTCCGTGTCCAGATTGGCCGCCGATGTCGGCACCGCCTGCTCAAGCAGATAGAGCCAGGACAAGTACTGCCGAATGACCTGGAGCTCCTCCGGCAGCACGTTGGTCAGCCGGTATTCGAGGGTTCCGTAGGCCTGGAAGAAGCGCCACGATTGAGCACCGGATGCCGTGTTGCCGTAAGCGGGGTAGCCGCAGAACCGGCGTACATCGACGCGTTCCGCGTCGTTCAGTGCCGCATTCGATAGACTGCTGGAGCCTGACATGACTACTTCTCCTGCAGCTCGACTCCACGGGCGCGAAGCATCTCGATCTCCGCCGCGTCATCGACGATCTGGTCAGCCAGCCAGGCCCGGTGGGTCCCGTCCGCTTCGAAAAACCCGTGCGGGAACTTCACGCGCATCGCCGGAACGCCGCCTTCGCCGGCTGGCACTCCTTGCGGTGCCACCTGGAGCGCTCCGGGTCGCTTGGCCATCACAGGCTCTCGATGACGACGCCGCGCTTGAGGTAGCTGTTTGTCGAGGTCGGAATGATCGATGTGCTGGCGGTGGAATCTGTCGGCAGCGCGTAGCCTCCGATCCAATACCAGGACTGGGCGATGATCTGCTTCAGCCGGTCGAGCGGCTCGCGGGTTACCATGACGACGTTGTCCATGTGCTCGATCAGCGATTTTTCGGCGTCGGGGATGTCACGATGCCCCATGTCCTGGTAGTCGCCCTCGATCAGCGCTCCCTTTCCACAGACGATCGCCCGGTGGATCGCACCGGCGCCGAGGCTGGCCTGCTGCGGCGCCTCGGTCGTCGGCACGAAGCGGACGCCCAGCAATTCCACGATCGCACCGGAGTGATAGACCTCGGTGCCGTACGCACCGCGATACAGGTATTTGAAGTCACCATCACGGAACAGCCCCAGCATCTGCTGGTCATCAAGGTAGCAGTTGAAGGAGCCGTTGATCGGCGGCACGTTGTTCATGCGCAACGCCGCCACGGCTCCCAGAACCGTCTGGATGCCCAGCGTGTCGCCGGGCACATAGGAGACCGCGCCATAGGTTCCGGAAGGCGCCATCAGGGCCGCCGTCGTGAGCCTCCCGTTCGGCCTGAGCACGAGCGGAGCGGTGGAGGCGACAACGGCCTGGGCCAAGGTGCCGTCCGCCACGGCGACGTTGGTCGAGAACGTTAACGTTCCGGAAATGCCGTTCGGAGCGCTTGAGACATTCACCGCGTCAGCGACGCTGCTGCTCAACGTGTAGGCATTCGAACCGACGGTCACCGTCATCCCGGTCGTCGTGCCGACCGAGACAACCTGACCCAGGCTGCTCAGAACGTTCTGGAAGCCGCGTATATCGTCGACGCGTACCGTCGTCGCCGCCGAGCCGAGCGTCGTGATGACCCGGGTGTTGCCGCCGAGATAACCGCCGACGCCGCCCGCGGATCCGCCGAACAGGGCGTTTCGCGCGATGCGGTCAAGCGACTGCATCGCCTGGACGCCGTTCGTACGGGCGTTGGCAAGGAACTGGCTGGCAATGCCCACACCTTCGCTGACCATGTTCAGATCGATGGTGTCGCCATACTGGTTGATCGTCAGCGTATACTGCTCGACCGACCAGGTGGAAGGCGTCAGGCCGTTGTCGAAATTGGTGTTCGACGACGTCACCAGAGGCACGGTCACGGGCGTCTTCAGGCCCTTGCGCGTCTTGGTGACGGTCTCGCCGATCCGGTTGGGGAACACCTCCCGGTCGGCGATGGCGCGGAAGCTGAGCCTGGATTGCAGGCCGTCCTGGAACTCGCGCGCCAGAAAGCCCTGCTGGATGATCGGCTGCAACTGCTGCGGGAAGTTTTGAATCGCCATCGGGTGGGATGCCTTTGCTTTGCGTGCGGGGGATCAATTCCGATCCCTTGCCGGGCCGATCAAGATGGAGAGATGTCGTCTCGCGCGTCCGGCTCAGGACCCGAGGAGCCTGCCTCGCTCGGCCTGCCAGGCCTCTCGCGTCATCGTACGGGCATCCAGTTCCGCGGGTGCCGCCGGCGCCGGGGCGCGCAGCGTCTGCCCGGTCGTCCCCGTGCTGACACCCGATTGGCCATCGGCGAACAGATAGGGCTTCTGCTGTCGCAGCATCTCGATGAGCGCCTCTGCGCCAACGACATCCCCGGTTTCGCTCAATGAGAGAGTCGAGGTGTCGGCGAGCCGGAGCGCATCGAGGTCCACGATGCCCGCCTTGAGCGCGTGCGCCTTCAATTCGGACCGGATGATCCGTCCGGTGAGATCGGTGCGCAGCGAGGCCACTTCCTCGTCACGCTGCCGGTTGGCAGCCGCCACTCCGGCGTCGCGATCGCTCTGCGCGGCTCGCACCTGCTCGCGGTAGCGTACGAGGTCGCGTCTCAGTCGCTTCTCGTAGTCACTGGCTTCACGCGTCGGCTCTTTGGCCTCGACAGCCGGCGCTTCATCTGAAACGTCGATCGGTTCTGAGGTATGGTCGGACATGCAGCGTATCGCCTTCCTTGAAATTGAGATCGAAGCGTTGCAGCATCGGCTCAAGGGGAGCCTCATCGACCAGGTCACACGCTCGGTCCGGGCTCTTGAATCGAGGCACCTCAAGCCGAGGCAGGATCCGGTCCCGCCGCCACCCGACCAACCTTAGTAAAAAGTCGGTCACGATGGCCTTGCAGATCGTTGAGCGGTGCCACGATGTCGAATGCGGCTTGCCGGTCGATCACCCCGCTGGCAACCAGTGTCGCGACGGTGCTGGCCTGCGCCTGCCGGTCTGCGAAAGTCGTCGGAAACCAGCTCGGCCAGACCAGCGACAGCCCCGTCGCATCGAGATCGGCGTGATCCTTGCCGGCAATCCTGAGGCCGCCGCGGACGCGTCCGGTGGCGGCGCAGACCATGCGCATCAGCGCCAGCAGGCCACACTCGCCGTACGAAATCCGCAGCCGGTCCGCGAGCCAGATCAGGCCCTGGAACATCATCTCGATCGCACGGCCGCTTTGCGCGTTCGAAAGCCGGTCACCGTGGGCCCGGTTGCCGTGCATGGCCTCCAGTGCGATCGCGCGAAGTTCCTGCACATGCGCCAGCACCGCAGCGGCGGCATTGCCGTTGATCTCGAGCAGCTTTGCGTCACCCTCGGGCGGCAACGTCAACGCGCTCGACGCACCGCCTGACCGGACGGTCATGGCGACACCACCCAGGCCGGCGCCTGGATCCTTGAGGACCAGCGTTGGGTCCGAGCCGTATTTCAGCCCGCGTCCGGCCTGCGACAGCAGATAATCCGCCTCGATGACGGTGTCGATGGCAGCCGAGAACGTGCAGGCGCCGTCGGCGGGATCACGCTCGTAGCCTCCGTCCCCGGAGATATTGCGTATCCAGACAATCGGGACGAAGCCCAGGTCATGGACCACGCTGCGCTCCTGGTCCACCCGGCGTTCCTGCCCGGGCTGGTCGACAGGCACCGGCAGATACCAGGTCTCGGCTGTGTCGTCCCAGCAGCGCTCGAACCACATCTGCCCCGCCGCAGGGTCAACCCGGTAGCCCAGCGCCGCCAGATCCGTCGCCGCGACCTTGTAGCGCTCGGTGACACGAACCAGGCACCGGGGATCATTCCGGCTCCATTGCGGAGTGAGGAACCGCGTGCCCAGGACTTCGACGAACGGCCTGCGCTGCACCGCCCTGAGGAGCAAGGCGACCGAACCAACCGAACCCCGTGTCGCAGCGTCAAGCATGATGTCGTTGAGGTGTGTCTCGCGGATCAGATCTGCCAGCGCCTGTATCGTCCGCAGGTCAGCCGCACCGATCTCGGGCCAATGCCCTTCGCTGAAAAGCAGGGAGACGGAGTCTTCGACGACGACGCGGCAGAGGCCGGTTCTCACGGAAGGCCGCCGATCATCCAGCGGCACATAGTCTCCGGCCTCGCTGCGCTCCCGGGAGAAGGCGAACGGAAGCACATCGTATTGCCGTCCTTCAAGCACTGCCTCCAGGGCACCGAGACGATTGCTTCTTGCCGGCATGTCTGCGTCGCGCGGCATCCGGGCCTGGAGAGCTAGCCAGTCCATGAGATCAACGCTCCATGAATTGCAACACCGGTCTCGCTGTGACCGGCTGACGCAGAGTGCGGCCGAACAGGTAGTATCCCGTTGCGTCGACGAGGTGGTCGTGCCCGGAGGACTTGTCCGGCTCGTTTGTCCCGTCACGGTAGATGAGCCGTTCGTAGGCCTCGATCGAACGGACGCATCCCGGGTCGACGAATGCGTGCCGCGCCCCGTCCGCCGACAGGAACTGCCGGTTCACGACATTGGTGCGATCACGAACCGACGGATGCGAAGCCGTTGCCATCACCCTGAACCCGGCATGACGCAGGATGCCGATATCGGTCCGGCCCGCCGCCGAGCTTCGTCGCTGGGCGCCCGCTGGGTCCGGGTAGATCGTGATATGGTCCAGGGCCGGCTTCTGGGGATCAAAGCCCGGGCGTCCATAACGACGCGCCAGCTCGGCGGCGAGCTCGTCGGTATTCGATGTCGGCATCACGATCTCGTCGATTTGACACGCGATGTCCCCGTCTTCCTGCCAGACGCTTGCCGACATCGGGTTTATGTTGAAGTCCATCCCGACATGCAGCGGTCGGTTAGCGTCGTATTGCACTGCTTTGACGTTCTCGGCCCGGCTGAAGGCATAGATCACGCGTCCGGCATAGGTCTCGAAGCTGGCCTCGTACTCCTGCCTGAATGTCCTGGGATCGAGCTGTTGCCGGGCCGCCTCCACCTCCTCCGATGGCACGTTGCCGCCGCTGAGGGTTGTGAACATGAACGAGCGGTAGCCTGAGCCTCCGGCCCCCTGGCCGAGCATGTAGGCGTCACGAAAATGGTCGAAACCCTTCGGCGTTCCGACAAACAGGGCGTGACCACGTGCGGTCGACAACATCGGTCGGATGACCTCATTCCAGGCCTCGGGCCTGCAATCGGCCCATTCATCCCCGCCAAAGAACCAGAGGCCGGATCCCCGCAAATTCTCGAAAGCGTCCAGGCCGACCAGGCGGATGACATGTCCGGAACGAAGCCGCATCGAGCAGTCGGTCTCGTTCGGCGGGGCATGCAGCCACCGCCGCGGGATTGTCTTCTTCAGGCGTGCCCACATCACCCGCTTGGCCTGCAGGAACGTCGGTGCAGCGTACCAGATCTCGTTTTCGGTCCCGATGCTGTGCCGGACCGCGAGGCGCACCGCCCGGCGGATCTCTTCTGTCATCAGGAAGGTATTGTGGGTCGGCACGAGGCCCTCTGTGCAGAGATACAGGCTCGAGGGCGAATTGACCTGCAGACACCGCACCGGAACGCTTGCAACCGGATCGACCGAAACCACGCGCCGCGCGCCGCGACCTTCCACCTGCCAGCGGATCAGCATGCCGGCAGGACCGGCCACGAGCCCGGGGCAGTGACCGAGTGACCGGAGCAAGCTGACGATCTGCTCGGCCGCCGGGTTCCCCGCCGGTATCAGGCCACACCGCCTGGGATCTCCTGGAGCGCCGGCCAGCAATTCATCGAGTAGCCACCGCCGCTGCCGTATCGAGCCGGCCAGGCCGTCGGGCTGCAGCCGGGTGGGTCCGGGATGCTCCTCGAGCATGAGCGCGCGGCACGCCTCGATACGACAATCGGCGTCGGCACCGTTCTGCAGCATCAGTCTGATCTGCCTTGTCGTCACGAGCCGGTGGCCGAGTGCCCCCGTGAGGCGCCAGAGATGTTCGTCGTCGGCTACGATCTCGACACCATCATCGAGCATGATCCGGTTGCAGGGCCTCCCATGCATGACGCCGGTTGCGAAAACGACCCGGCAGGGGCGCCCATTCTCGTCGAACAGCTGATCTCCGGGCTGGACATCGGCAATCGTCGTCCATCCCGACCCGCAGCGCAGGCGCGTCGTCAGCGCCAGCGCCTTGCCGAAGCGTCGGCCGCAGACGGCGACCCGGAAGCGCGCGGCGTCGTCCCAGCCGGCCTGGTAGATCTCCCATTGCGGATCGGTCAGCGCCTGCCGGGCCGGGTCATGACTTGCGGGTTTGCCCGGACCGGCTCTGCCGTATGGTCGGGCCGCTCCTGGGTGGGTCATCGTCTGTCGCCATCTCCTTCAGCAACAGCATCGGATCCTCGCGTGCACCCACCGGCGCCCGTGTCGAGAATTTCTCCGGCTTGCTGCCCCGCAGCAGCAGCATCAGCAGGGTATCGCTGTAGCGACGCACCATCATGGTGCCCCCGGTGATCGGGTCCAGCACCGGCTTGCCGGAATTCATAATCGGCTGCGAAACACCTTCAAGAGCGCGGCGCCATGCCTCTGCCTCGAGCATGTCGGCGGCCTCGTCGAGCGCGTCCTGGTAGCTCACCGCAAACTCGATGTCCGACTCGAGAAGGACATTGAGCTGCCTGCGAGTCATCGTGCTGGCACGACAGGCTGCCGATGGGTTTCCGGTGACCGACAATGTCGCGAGGAACCGCCCGATGAGAGTAACGCTCTGGGTTGCAGCCGTGGTTGCCGGCCGTTTGGTTGTTATTCTTTTTGCACGGATCCGCGGACCCTTCGGCCCGGCAGGATGATCGTTCAGGCGTAGCGGACAGCGTTGATGCGCCGGCCACTGGAGCTGGTCGACGCCGTCAGGTTGCTCCGCATCGACGGACCGTCCTCGAAGCGCCGTACCAGCATCTCCCGTTTCAGCGCCATCGTTATCCTGTCGCGCAGCGTGTTCGAAACATGGCCCAGCTTGGTGAAGTGGCATGTTCCGCAACTCCAAACCGGGACACAACGCACGACGATGTCCTGCAGCGGAAGACCGGAGTATGCGAGTTCGGACCAGTGCAACGGGCAGACATCGGCCCGATGCCGTGCACCCGTGGCACTTTCGAGGCGAAGCAGGACGGGTCCGTTGTCGTTCAAAACATGGATGATGAAGATTGATCCGCCGCCTGCAACAATATCGCCACTGGTGATAGGCAGAGCCCCAAAGAGCATGACCGTTAATCCGACACGGGTGGCCGAAACGAAGAAGCCCGCCTGGCATCACTGCCGGCGGGCTCAACTTCTTCAGTATGGGATGTTTATAGTCGGCGCCGGGTCCAACGTCAACAACTAATTACGGTACCGCACCAAATACCGTCCCGGCTGTTTGCTTCTGCGCGGGTCCTACTTGAAGCTTTGGGTCATTCTGCGGCATCGTGCCTGGTCGAGCCTGGCATAGTGCTCAGCGAGCTGCTCGAGCAGGAAGATCATCTGCGCGGCAATCTTCTTGCGGCCGTTCACGTCCCTTGGCATCAGCTTGCTGGCGATCGCCGAGAATGAAAGTTCATCGATCAGCAGCAGCCTCAGTCGGACCTCGGCGCACAGCCCCAGCGCCTCCCCGACATCCCTGTGGCGGCCGCAGGCTGCGACCCGAGACAGCATCCCGGCGTGGATATCGGGCGCACGGCCGGTGCTTGTTGTTTCCGGATCACGGGCGCCCTGCACGCCAAGCACGTAGTCTCGATACCAGCGATCCGCTGCTGCGACGTGATGCGCTTCGATGTCGCCGGCCCGCAGCAACGCCAGGAGCGGACCAGTGAGACGTTGCACACCTGCGCTCACAGCCGAACCAGAGGCCTTCGCGAGCCTCTCCGGCGTCGCCCGGTGAGCGACATGGCCGTCGTAGGCTCGGTCGGTCGACATGGTGTCAGCCGACGGCATCGTGCGCAGTTCGCTGTCGATTTTCATCACCTGCCTCCTGATCCGGGCACCGTCCCGGCAAGCCGGTGCCGGAAGTGGCACTCGGTCGCCCTCGCCTGTGTGGATCGACTAACCCAACGGCGCCTGGAATGGCGGGAGGTCGCTGCAGATGGCGCTCCAGGTGATGGGATGCCCGGCCCGCAGCGGCTCAACGCCGGCCGCTTCGCGTGCTTCGGAACAGTGGCGACGCTGGGACTGGATGGCTAGCAACTTGGCACGACGCTGCGCGAAGCTGCGGCTGACGCCGAGTTGCTTCGCCGCGCAGCGTATTGTTGCTCCCTGGAAGTCGATCAGGCGCTCAAGCTTGACGTCGAGGTCCAGGGTCCATTTCAGGGAACGGGGCATGACAGCTCACTTTACCTGTTTTATGACGCGTTGCACACGCGAATGTGACAAAACCAAGCAGGCTGTACAAGCGAAATTTGCGGCTCACGCCAGTATTTGCGGTGGACATGGATCGATCGCTATTTCCAAGTAACAGTCACAACGGAACGAAGGACTATCCGTCTAGTCCCGATTCTCGTATCTCGACGCCCCTGGCCTTCGTTTTTTTGTCGAGGAATTGCGTCCTATACGGATGCAATACTGTCCCTGGAAGCTTTCTTTGATCGAAGTCCGAATTCGGACGACTGCTATGTTGTGTCGCTTTGCAGCTGCGCAGCCTAGTATTTACGGAAATGAGACTGGAATGACCCCGCCTGCGCCACGCCCGGGCAGCGGCATCGTGCCATCGACCGATCACCCTGGCGTATGTCTCCCGGTCGAACCTCAGCGATCGAGACAGTATAGGACGAGCTCTTGACCCGGTACGGGATGCCGACCAGGCGGTACGTGGAGTACGACGCAGCGCGCCAGCGTCGGCTCCGACGAGTGCCGGACTGGCATCCCGGAGACGCAACTCCCGTTGCTACTGGCTCCGCCCGCCACGCTGCATGGCGTCGCAAGCCGCGGCCACGCCGGCAGCCTGGCCCGGCGCGCTGCACAGACGGGTGGCGTCTGCACCGCAGATCTCCTTGCTGTTCTCGTAGTCGGATTCCAGCACGTCCTGTGCCAGCGCCTTGTCAGGATCCTTCGCTCTGATCTCCAGCGCCTTGACCTGATCTTCCGTCTTGTGCATGTCACGCAGCGAATCCAGGCAGGATCCGCCGGCGGCCGATGGCTGCAGCTTCAGGACCCCCAGCACCCGTACCAGCTGCTGGCGCGTGAGGTCGCCTCCACCCGGCCCCGGCTCATCGGCCAGCGCCACATGCGTAAGCCCCAGGAGCATCGCTGTCCCTGCCGCTCTGGCAGCCAAATCACGCATCATCATCCCCTGCTTGTCCTCCGGTCCATGCTATTTAGTCTCAACCGTGCCCCATCCTTTCACATTGCCTTAACCTTTCGATGCATCAATGCCCCACTTTCAATCGAGGTGGACCCACATGACCTTCTCCGTAAACACCAACACGGCGTCCATCGCCGCGCTGGCCTCGCTGCGCATGACCGCCAGCCAGCTGACCGAGACCGAGAGCCAGATCTCCACCGGCAAGAAGATCTCGACGGCCTCGGACGACCCGGCGATCTATGCCATCTCCCAGGGCATGAACTCCCAGATTGCAGGGCTCGCAGGCATCAGCTCCGGCCTGCAGTTCACCGCCCAGGTGCTGAGCACGGCCTCCACCCAGGCCACCAGCACCAGCACCCTGCTCTCCACGCTGGCCACCACCATCACCGAGGGCCAGACCCAAGGCCTGCCCCCGGACACGCTCAACGACAGCATCAACTCAACGCTCAAGCAGATCGACGCCAATGCCACCGGCGCGACCTTCGAGGGCGTCAATCTGCTCTCGGGCGCCGTCGGCAACGGGATCACCAGCACCTCGGTGAGCGCGGTGCAGGATCTGGTCGGCGACAAGTTCTCGCTCGAAGGCTCCAACGCCACGAGTTCGGGGCTCGGGCTCGCAGGCCTGAACGTGGCGCAGGCCGGGCTCGATCTCTCGATCGGCAGCACCGCGGGCGCGTTCAACGACTCCACCGGCCCTGTCGAATTGACATTGATCTCGTCCGCGCCCGGAGGCACCGCAACGACTGGAACCGCGCAGTCCCCCTACGTGACATCAAGCTACATTCTGAACAACGACAACGCGGCCGCCACTACCGTTGCCACGGCAATCGACACCGCTCTTGGCACGACCTCCTCGGCCATCAGCGCGACTGGAGCCTATAGTCTCAACTCCGGTACCGACGCTTATACAAGCAGCACGAACGCCAACGGTGACAGTGTCTACACAGTCACTGCCACCGGCAACACGCTGACCGTCGGCAAGGATGCCTCCGGCAACGCGACCTACTCCATCTCGTCCGCGGTCGACAGCAACGGCAACACCACAGCCAAGACGAATATCACCAGCGTCGAGACCAGCAGCGCCGAGACCAACAACACCACCAATCCCGCGGGTACCGCGCCGCTGCAAGTCGACCTCCTGATGAACGCCATCCAGAACTCGGGCTTCGGCGTGACCAAGGATTCGACCACCGGCGACCTCACGGTCAGCGGCGGCAACCTCAACACCACCGACCCGGGCAACGTCAGCACGGTCGGCGCCGGCACCGTCACCGCCGTGACCGGCGCCGACGTCGCCCTCGGCGCGGTCAATGCCGCGATCGCCAAGATGAACACGATCTCGGCCTCGCTCGGCTCTTCCACGAACTTGCTCACCGGCCTGCAGAGCACCGTCAGCACGCTGTCGGATGCCCTCACCACCGGCGTCGGCGCACTCACCGACGCCGACCTGTCTGCGGAGAGCGCCAAGCTGACGTCGCTGCAGACCAAGCAGCAGCTCGCCATCCAGTCGCTCTCCATCGCCAACTCGCAGTCCTCCTCGATCATGTCCCTGTTCCGTTGAGGTCCCGCCGGTCCGGCATGACAGCGACCGGACCGGCCCCCTTCTGGCACCCTCCTGATCGGAACGACTCATGGCCAATCCATACGCCCATGCCTCTGCTCCCACGCCGCCGCGCGAGGAGCAGGCCATGGCCTTCCGCCTCGTCAACCGCAAGTTGCGGCAGGCCGACAGCCCTGCGACCCGCAACGCCGCCCTCGGGCTCAACCACGAACTGTGGTCGATCCTGTTTCGCGACCTCGGCTCGGCAGACAATCGCCTGCCGCCCGTGCTCAGGCAGGACTGCACGACCCTCGCCCGCTGGTCGATGGCCTACAGCACGCGCGCGCTTCTGAAGGACCTGCCACTGGAACCGCTCGTCGCCATCAACGAGGACATGGCGCAGGGTCTCTCGTGATCCGGGGGCGGCTCAGCGCCGGTCAGCTCGGCAGGAAATCCGGCACCGACAGATAGCGCTCGCCGGTATCGTAGTTGAAGCCGAGCACGACGGCTCCTGCTGGCAGGTCCGGCAGCGTCTGCGCGATCGCCGCCAGCGTGGCGCCCGAGGAAATTCCGACCAGCAGACCCTCCTGCCGCGCCGACCGACGCGCAAACTCCCGTGCCGCCTCCGCATCGACCTGGATCACCCCGTCCAGCGCGTCCCGGTGCAGGTTGACCGGAACGAAACCGGCGCCGATGCCCTGGATAGGATGCGGAGCGGGCTCTCCGCCTGACAGGACCGGCGACAGGGCAGGCTCCACGGCGAACACCTTCAGCCGCGGCCAGTGCGGCTTCAGCATCTCGGAACAGGCGGTGATGTGGCCACCGGTTCCTACGCCGGTGATGATCACATCGATCCCGCCCGGAAAGTCGGCGAGGATCTCCTCGGCCGTCGTTTGGACATGCACCGCAATGTTTGCGGGATTCTCGAATTGCTGCGGGATCCAGGCATCGGTCGCTTGCGCCGCGAGATCATGCGCCCGAGCGATGGCGCCCTGCATTCCGAGCGCCCTGGGCGTCAGGTCGAAGCTCGCCCCGTACGCCTGCATCAGGCGCCGGCGCTCGACGGACATCGAGTCTGGCATCACCAGGATCAGCCGGTAGCCCTTGACCGCCGCCACCAGGGCAAGCCCGATCCCGGTATTGCCCGACGTCGGCTCGATGATGGTCCCCCCTGGCCTCAAGGCACCGCTGGCCTCCGCCGCCTCGATCATCGCGAGGGCGATCCTGTCCTTGATCGAGCCCCCAGGATTCGCCCGCTCGGACTTGATCCAGACCTCGGCATCCGGAAACAGCCGTGACAGCCGGATGTGCGGCGTGCCGCCGATCGTATCGAGAACGCTTGCTGCTTTCAATCATCCCTCCTGCAGGCCGCAGCGATCATCGCCCCGTGAACCTCCACGAGGGCGACCACCCCTGGCGCATCATGCCGTTGCACCCACCGCGCTCAGCCGCTCGACACGCATGCTGGCCATCCGCGACAGGACCGCGTCCCGGTCCGGCAGGCTGGGTCCCGGCTGTGCGAGTTTCGCAGCCGCGAACGCCAGAGCCATGCGAGCCAGCCGCTCAGGCTCCGCCTGCGCACGCAGCGCCGTCACCACGCCCGCTACCAGGGCGTCGCCGGCGCCGACGGTACTGGTCACCTTCAGCAAGGGCGGCCGGCCGAGCAGGGCGTGACGTTCGCTGATGAACAGGGCCCCCTCGGCGCCGCGGGAAACGATCACCAGCCCGATGCCGCGCCGGCACAGCATCAGCGCGGCCTGGACCATCTCATCGAGATTCCCGAATGGCCTGCCGACCCATTCCTCGAGCTCATGCTGGTTCGGCTTGATGGCCCAAGGCAGCGCGCCGCCTGTGGCCGCCAAGGCCTCTCGAAATGGCAACCCGCTGGTATCCAACAGGACCCGCGCGCCACGCGCATTGAGCTGGCCCACGAGGTCGCGATAGGTCTTGTCCGGCAGGCTCGGCGGCAGGCTCCCGGAGAGCACGACGATCATGCCCGGTTGTGTCTGGGTCTCCAGCACCGCGCGCAGCTCGTCGAGCCGGGCAGCATCCGGCGGCAGACCGGGCAGGTTGATGTCGGTGGTGTCACCCGTCGTCTCGTCCAGCAGCTTGATGTTCCGGCGGGTCTGCCCGGGCAGCCGGATGAAGCGGTCGATGATCTGCTTGCCGTCGAAGAAGGACTGGAAGGTCGGCGCGTTGATCTGTCCGAGGAAGCCGGTGGCAATGATGGGCGGCTCGCTGGAGTGCCGCCAGTCGGACAGGCAGGCTGCCACATTCACCCCTTTGCCGCCGGCCCGCTGCTCGGCGTGCGTGGCCCGGTGCACGGTCCCGGGCACCAGCTCGGTCAGATGCACGGTCTGGTCGATCGCCGGGTTGAGCGTCACGGTCAGGAAGGCTGGGGATGTCACGCGCGGTCTCCGATCCGGCAGTCGATGGCCTGGCGTCCGCTGCGCGGCGCGCCGTTTGAACTGATCTCGAACCGGAGCATAGTGCGGCATGGGTGCCGGAGAAAGTCGCCGTCATCGCCACATCGCCGGCAGCCCCGGCCACCACCGCCCGGCCTTGTGGCGGCGTCCGTGCTATGCCAGCCGTCATGCAGACCGAACCCCCTGTTCCCCTCGCCGTCCTCGTCGGCATCCAGGCGCCGGACGTCACCGATGTCGCGCACGAGGCCAGCCTCGAGGAGTTGCGCCGCCTGGTGAAGACGCTCGGCTACCAGGTTGCCGGCACGGTGACGCAGAAGCGCGAGGGCACCGGCGCCGCATCGCTGCTGGGGAGCGGCAAGCTTGCCGAGTTGGCGGCGCTGACCGGCGGCACCGGCATCGTCGGCTCGATGGCATCGGCGCCCAGGTCCAAGGCCAGGCAGCGCTTCGAAGCCGCGCCAGGAACCCGCATTTTGAGCGAGCCCGATCCAGACGCCAGTCGCCGACCCGAGTTCGTCATCGTCGATCATGAGCTCTCGCCGAGCCAGATCCGCAATCTCGAGCGCGCCACCGGCGCCCAGGTGCTGGACCGCACGGGCGTCATCGTGGAGATCTTCCACCGCCACGCCAACACCCGCGAAGCGAAGCTGCAGGTCGAGATGGCACGCCTGAACTACGTCGCCCCGCGCATGCGCGAAGCATCGGCGCGCGGCGGCCGCCAGCAGGGCCCGGGTGCCGGCGAAAGCACGCTGGCGCTCGACCGCCGCAAGATCCGCGACCGGGTCTCGGAATTGAGGGACCAGCTGGAAGCGGTGCAGCGCGACGGCGACCAGCGCCGCGCCGCACGTCGCGACCAGCTCCGGGTGGCGCTGGTCGGCTACACCAACGCCGGCAAATCCTCCCTGATGCGGGCTCTGACCGGCAGCCAGGTGCTCGTCGAAGACAAGCTGTTCGCCACCCTCGACACCACCGTCCGCGCCTTGCAACCGCAAACCCGGCCTCGCATCCTCGTCTCCGACACGGTCGGCTTCATCAGGCAGTTGCCGCACGACCTGGTGGCCTCGTTCCGTTCCACGCTGGCGGAGGCGCTCGAGGCCTCGCTGCTGCTGTTCGTCGTCGACGCATCCGACCCGACCTATGCGGCACAGCTGGAGGTCACCCGCACTGTGCTGCATGAGATCGGCGCGGATGCGGTGCCGTCGCGACTGGTGCTGAACAAGCTCGACCGGGTGGACGCCGCCGGCCGCGTCGCCCTGATGGAAAAGCATCCGGACGCGATCCTGCTCTGCGCCCACGCGCCGGACGACGTCAGCGCGTTGCGGGACACCATCATCGCCTTCTTCGAGGCAGCCATGGTGGAGGATGTGCTGGTGCTGCCCTATGCCCGGCAGGGGCTCATCGGCGAGGTGTATGACAGTGCGCAGGTTCTGTCCGAGGAGCACGACGAGACCGGCCGGGTGCTGAAGGTACGCGGCCTGCCCGGCGCGATCATGCGTCTGCGTCGAACCCTTGCGGCCCCGGCTTAGCAGGCAGTGGGGGCCGCAGACCCCGATTCTAGTGCAGCAACCCAAACAGACCAAACTAGTCTGTTTGGGTTGCTGCACTATATCAATGTCCTAGGCTGCGAACAGGGTGTCGTGCAGCGCGTGCCAGCTCTCCCGATCGGGGGCATAGAGCAGGCCGCCATCCAGATCGGTCGGACAATACGGCGTGCCGTCGAAATGGGCGCTGTAGCCACCGGCCTCGTGGTGCAGCAGCCAGCCCGCCAGATGGTCCCAGGGCATCAGCCGGTTGAAGATCAGGAAATGACAGTGGCCGGACGCCAGCACGCGATACTCATGCGCGGCGCAGCGATAGTCCCAGCTTGCGGCAACCTTCGCGAGGTTGCGCGCAACCCGGTCGCGTATCGCCACCGGCAGGTAGCGCCAGGACGCGTTGCCCGTCATGCGCGCCGGGTCCACCGCCTCGGCGACCCTGAGGCCGTGGCGCACGCCGTCGGCGTCCTCGCTCCAGGCGCCTTCGCCACGCACGGCGACCGAACTATGGTCGGTGATCGGATCATGGATCACCGACGCCACCACCTCGCCGCGGCTGATCACCGCCGCCATCACCCCGAACAGCGGCACCCCGGCGGCATAGTTCGAGGTTCCGTCGATCGGATCGACAACGATCGCGAGGTCCGCCTGCTCCAGCCGCGCGAGCACGGTCGCGTCCTTGGCACAGGCCTCCTCGCCGATGATGACGGCGCCGGGGAACAGCCGCCCCAGTCCCTCCGCGATCAGCGCCTCGGCCGCTTCGTCGGCCACCGTGACCAGGTCGAGCGGTCCCGACTTGGTGCGAATCGCACCCTCCTCGAGCTTGCGGAAGCGCGGCAGGATCTCGACCCGGGCTGCCGCACGCAGCACCTGCGTCAGTTCCGCCGTCTCCTTGACTGAAAACATACCCACCGCCTGCCTCTCGAGCCAGCCCGTCGCAGCCTTGAACGCACCAGTCCGGGTTCAGGTGCCGCTTCTGCGGGTACCAGTCCCTCAGTTGCCATTGCTTCAGTCGCCACTCGTGCCGCTGCCCGCTGCCGGACGCGCGGCTGCGCCATCGTGCCGCTTCGCCGAGCCGTGCTGGCTTTCGAACCGCGCGACGTCGG
The DNA here is from genome assembly GCF_965277665.1 of Lichenicoccus sp. Lineage (GTDB taxonomy): Bacteria > Pseudomonadota > Alphaproteobacteria > Acetobacterales > Acetobacteraceae > Lichenicoccus. The sequence goes on along the minus strand of NZ_OZ255835.1, from coordinate 1,204,701 downwards.
CCGGCAGCATGCGCACGTCGATTGCCACACGCTCCTCGCCATCGTCGCGCGAGACCACCTCGCCATGCGCATACAGCCAGGCGAGCGCCGCCCCGTCGCTGACCGGAATGTCATAGGCGGCAAGGCTCATCGCCCCGGTCAGCCGCCGGTCGATCTCCGCCTGCAGCTCGTCGAGCCCGGCCCCGGTGACCGCCGAGATCACCACCTGCCCGTCGCGATGCGGCACGTTCCCGGCACCCCCCAGCAGGTCCGCCTTGTTCAGGACCTCGACCGAGAACTCGCGCCAGTTGGCCGCAAGTGTGGCGTCCTGCGCCAGTCCTTCCAGGACCGCGATCACGTCCTGGCGCTGCGCCGCACTGTCGGGATGCGCGATGTCGCGGACATGCAGGATGATGTCGGCTTCCGAGACCTCCTCCAGGGTGGCGCGGAACGCTGCCACCAGCTCGGTCGGCAACTCGCTGATGAACCCCACCGTGTCCGACAGGATGACCCGGCGCCCGGAGGACAGCCGGAGCCCGCGCATGGTCGGATCGAGCGTCGCGAACAGCTGGTCCTCGGCATGCACCGCAGCCCCGGTGAGCGCGTTGAACAGCGTCGACTTGCCGGCATTGGTGTAGCCGACCAGCGCCACCACCGGAAACGGCACCCGCCGCCGCGCCTCGCGATGCAGCCCACGTGTCCGGCGCACCTGCTCCAGGTCGCGCTTGAGGCGCACGATGCGGTCGGTGATCAGCCTGCGATCGGCCTCGATCTGGGTCTCGCCCGGGCCGCCCAGGAAGCCGAAGCCGCCGCGCTGGCGCTCCAGATGGGTCCAGGACCGCACCAGCCGGCTGCGCTGGTATTCGAGATGCGCCAGCTCGACCTGCAGCGCGCCTTCGCGGGTCGCTGCCCGCTCGCCGAAGATGTCCAGGATCAGGCCGGTCCGATCGATGACCTTGCAGTCCAGCGCCCGCTCCAGGTTGCGCTGCTGGACCGGGCTGAGACGCGCATCGATGATGGCGACACTGACCTGGTCCGCGGCCAGGGCGTCGTGCAGCGCCTTGACCTGGCCGCTGCCGAGCAGCGTGGCCGGCTGGCGGGCACGCAGCGGCAGCACGGCCTGGCGCACCACAACCAGCCCGATCGAAGCCGCCAGCCCGACCGCCTCCTCGAGCCTGGCCTCGGCGGCCCGGATATCGTCGCCCCGGTCAGGCTCGTTCCGCTCCGGCCGCGCCCAGGGCAGGATGACGGCCGCAAGCGTCGGCCGCCCGGCGGTCTCAGAAGGTGTCACCAGCCGGCGCACCCTCCTTGCCAATGGCAAGCGAGGGCTCTCCGGTTTCCGCCTTGCTCTGGTCGAACAGCGCGATCGGCGCCGACGGCATCACCGTGCTGATCGCGTGTTTGTACACCAGCTGCGTATGGCCATCGCGGCGCAGCAGCACGGAGAAGTTGTCGAACCAGGTGATGATGCCCTGCAGCTTGACGCCGTTGACGAGGAAGATGGTCACCGGGGTCTTAGAGCGGCGCACATGGTTCAGGAACACGTCCTGAACATTCTGAGATGGGTCTTTTGCCACGACCGAGCCTTTATCTTCTTGTTGAGGCGGCCGCTGCCGGCCGCCCGTGATGATCCGCAGGACGCGAGCAAGCCGATCCCCGCGCCGCGGCTGCTCAAACTAGAGCAGCATCCGGTCAATTGGAATCGCTTCGCGATCCCGAGTGACCGAGAAAGCTGCCCGATTACGCGCCAACCAGAGCATGATCGAACGGACCATGCTCTCGCGGCCGGCCGATACACGGCAAGCCGCGCGCGGCGGTCGTCACGCCCCGCGATCGTCCGAGTTGACGCCGAGTTGCTTGAGCTTGCGATGCAGCGCGCTGCGTTCCATGCCGACGAAGCCCGCGGTGCGGCTGATATTGCCGCCGAAGCGCAGCAACTGCGCCTGCAGGTATTGCGTCTCGAACAGGTCGCGCGCCTCGCGCAGCGGCAACCCCATCACATCCGCCGCCGGGTCGAACTTGAGCAAGGCGGGCGCGCCCTGGCCGATCGATGGCGGCAGCATCTCGGCGCGGATCGGTTCGTTGCTGCTGCCGGGCGCCATGATCAGCAGCCAGTCCATCGTGTTGCGCAGCTCGCGCGCATTGCCGGGCCAGTCGTAGCTCTGCAACGCCGCCATCGCATCCGCGGACAGCTCGCGCGCCGGCAATCCGGCATTCTCCGCCGAGCGCGACAGGAACATCCGGGCCAGCTCGGGAATGTCGTCGCGGCGCTCGCGCAGGCTCGGGATGCGCAACGGCACCACCGCCAGCCGGTAATACAGGTCCTCGCGAAAGCGACCGGCCGCGATCTCCGCCTGCAGATCGCGGTTGGTGGTCGCCAGCACGCGGACATCCACCTTGACCCGTGTCGAGCCGCCGACCCGCTCGAAGGTCTGGTCCTGCAGCGCGCGCACGATCTTGCCCTGCGTCTCGATCGGCATGTCGGCCACCTCGTCGAGCAGCAGGGTGCCGCCATGCGCGCGCTCCAGCACGCCGGTGCGGCGCCCGAACCCCTGCCCGGCGCCCCCCACCTGACCCGAACCATGGCCCTCGGCATTGCCGTCCAAACCGAACAGCTCCTCCTCGAAGCGCCCGGGTGCGAGAGTGGCGCAGTTCAGCGCGATGAACGGGCCATCGGCCCGGCGCGAGCGCGCATGGATCATCCGCGCCGCCACCTCCTTGCCGGCTCCCGCCGCACCCGCGATCAGCACCCGCGAGCCGGTCGGCGCCACCCGCTCGATCTGCGCCCGGACCGCCGCCATCGCCTGGCTTTCGCCGCGCAGCATGGTGTCGGGCCCGGCGCGCAGGCGCAGCTCGGCATTCTCGCGCGCCAGCCGCGCCGCCTCGAGCGCGCGCCGGACCACGAGCAGCAGCCGGTCGGTCTGGAACGGCTTCTCGATGAAGTCGTAGGCGCCGTGCTGCAGAGCGGCCACCGCGGTCTCGATGGTGCCGTGCCCGGAGATCATCACGGTCGGCACCTCCGGCTCCTCGCCCTGCATCGCCTTGAGGATGCCGAGCCCGTCCAGCCGCGAGCCCTGCAGCCAGACATCGAGGATGACCAGCGACGGCCGCCGCGCGCGGAAGGCCGCGATTGCGCCGTCGGAATCCGAAGCGATCCGCGTCTCGTAGCCCTCGTCGCGCAGCAGACCCTCGATGAGCAGGCGGATGTCCGGCTCGTCATCGACGATCAGGATCTCATTCGCCATCTGGGCCGCCCTCCGGGCGTATTGCAGGCAGGTTCAAGACCGCTATCGCTCCTCTTCCGGCCGGCCGGTCGTCAAGCGTCACCGACCCGCCGTGGTCCTCCATGATCTTCTTGACAATGGCAAGTCCCAGCCCGGTGCCTTTCGGCTTGTGCGTCACATAAGGCTCCATCAGCCGCTGCCGCTCGTGCTGCGGCAGTCCGGCTCCGTCATCGGCGATCGAGATCGAGACGTCCCGGTCACCGGCCCGCAGCGCGATCCAGATCGTGCCTCGCAGCTGGTCCGCCCGGACTCCGTTCAAGACTGATCCATCGAGGCCTGTATCAGCCGAACCGTCGATCGCTGCAACGTCGGCCGCCTGCACCGCGGCAATACCGTCGGCCGCATTCTGCAGCAGGTTGGTCAGGGCCTGGCCGAGCAGCCGCCGGTCGCAGGCCACCACCGGGCCACGATCCGGCAGGTCGGTCTCGAACACGATGTCCGGATGTGCGCTGCGCTGCAGGATCAGCGCCTCGCGCACGATGCGCGACAGGTCCTCCGGCTTGATCAGCGGCTGCGGCATGCGCGCGAAGGCGGAGAACTCGTCCACCATGCGGCCGATATCGCCGACATGGCGCACGATGGTGTCGGCGCACTGGCTGAAGGTCTCCGGGTCCGAGGTGATCTCGCGCAGGAACCGCCGCTTCAGGCGCTCGGCGGAGAGCTGGATCGGCGTCAGCGGGTTCTTGATCTCGTGCGCGATCCGGCGCGCGACATCCGCCCAGGCGGCCTTGCGCTGCGCCGACTGCAGTTCGGTGATGTCGTCGAACGTCACCACGTAGCCCTCGGTCACCGCGCCCTTCATCTCAGGCCCGATCCGCACCAGCAGCGTGCGGCGTCCGCTCTGCACCTCCGCGGTCTGCGGACGCTCGGGGGTCTGCCGGGCCTGCCCCAGCAGCGGCTTGAACTCGGGCACGAGGTCGGCAAGCGGCCGCCCGACCGCCTGCATCAGGTCGAAGCCGAGCAGCGTGCCCGCGGCCCGGTTCGGCAACTCGACCCGCTGCTCCGCATCAAGGCCGATCACGCCGGCCGACACGCCGGACAGCACCGCCTCGGTGAAGCGCCGCCGCTCGTTGATCTGGCTGTACGCCACCATGAGCTCGCCGCGCTGCGAGGCGAGCTGGTCGGTCATCCGGTTGAAGGCGCGCGACAGGCCGGAGACCTCGTCCTCGCGCCCGGCTTCCGGCACCCGTACGCCGAGATCGCCCTCGCGCACCCGCTCTGCCGCCAGGATCAGCAGCCCGACCGGGCGGGCGATCTGGTTGGCCAGCACCAGCCCGATCAGCACCGCGGACGCCAGCACCAGCAACGCCACCAGGGCGAAGATCATCACGAAGGTGATCTGCACCCACGACCGGTTATGGTCGAGGCGGTTATACTCCGCGACCACGCGCTGGGTCTTGCGCATGTGCTCGAGGATCACCGGATCGACCGGGCGGGTGATCGCCAGCATCGTCCGGTAGCGCGCATCGCTCAGGCTGAGATCGACCACCGCGGTGACCGAGCGACCGTCCGCGCTGTCCTGGATGGCGACGTCGCCCGAGCGCGCCAGCAGCACCGCGGCCGGCGGCGGCAGTGCCACACCCAGGCCGAGCACGCTGTTCGAGGCCAGGATCTGGTTGTTCGACGGATCGAAGATCACCGCCTCGGTCAGCCCGCGCAGATACATCTGCTCGGACAGGAACTGCCCCAGATCGTGCGGATCGAGATAGAAGATCGCCCCGTTCTGGGTGACATCGCCGGCCATCTTCAGCGCGTCGATGCGTATGTTGCTGTTGTGCTCGGCGAGATACCCGGTCGAGGCCTGCAGCGCCTCGTCGAGCGCCACCCGCACCCGATCGCTGAACCAGAGCTGGATGCCGAGATGGAAGAAGGCGGCGGCGAACACCGCCACCACCGTCGTCGGCACCACCGCGACCACGCCGAACAGCAGCACCAGGCGCACATGCAGCCGGGATCCGGCAAGCCCGCGCCGGCGCTCGCCCAGCACGCCGGCCAGCCGGGTGAACAGCGCGCCGGCCAGCAGCAGCAGCACCAGCAGGTTGAGGCCGAACAGGCCGATCTCGTATCTCGGGCGCCGCGCGAGCATCATGCCGCCGGACAGCACCGAGAAGGTGGCGATCCCCAGCGCGAGCGCGATGGCAGCCAACATGAAGGTGCCGATGCGGCTCATCAGCAACTCGCGCAACCGTCGCGGCAACCTGGGGAAGCGCCCGATCCCGCGCCTCAGCCCGTCGGGCAGGCTGACCGTCATTGCGTATTGCCCGGCCCGATATGCGGAATTCCCGCAACGCCGCCGGCAGCACCGGCTCCCGCGAAGCCGGCTTTCTCAGACAAGGAAATCAGCAAAACCTGGCCTTCGTTGCGGACCGCCCGTGACGTGGTTGCACGGAGCCATGCCCGATGTCCCCCAACCTCCTAGTGTCCCGAACCAGAAGTTCGTAGGACTTCTGGTTCTCAGTGGACACTAGCCTTGTCAACAAGATAGTGGCCTGCAAGCCGGCCCCAAGAGAGACTACCCGATTCCCCGCACCACGGGGATCTCCAGGTCGCGGATCTTCTTGCGGAGCGTGTTGCGGTTGAGGCCGAGCATCGCCGCCGCTTTTATCTGGTTGCCCTTGGTGGAGGCCAGCGTCATCTGGATCAGCGGCCGCTCGACCTCGGCGATCACCCGGTCATAGATGTCGCGCATCGGCATGCCGTCCCGGCTGGCCGCCAGGAACTGCCTGATGTGGCGCTCCACCGCCTGCGCCAGCGGCTCCTGCTCGACATGCGACGGCGGCGGCGCCTCGCCCGAGCCGGTATTCTCGGCCAGCTCCGTGGAGATCACCTCGGCGCTGATGGTCTCCTGCGGATACAGCGCCGCCAGCCGGCGCATCAGGTTCTCCAGCTCGCGCACGTTGCCGGGCCAGCGATGCGTCTGCAGCCGCTGCATCGCCTCCTCCGACAGCGTCTTCGACGGCAGCCCGCTCTGCTGCACCTTGTCGAGGAAGTGCCGGGCCAGGATCGGGATGTCCTCGATGCGCTCGCGCAGCGGCGGCAGCCGGATCGGCACCACGTTCAGCCGGTAGAACAGGTCCTCGCGGAAGGTGCCCGAGCGGATCGACTGGCGCAGGTCGCGATGCGTGGCGGCGATGATGCGAACGTTCGCCTTCACCGGTGCACGGCCGCCGACGGTGGTGAACTCGCCTTCCTGCAGCACCCGCAGCAGCCGGGTCTGCGCCTCGGGCGGCATGTCGCCGATCTCGTCGAGGAACAAGGTGCCGCCGCTGGCCTGCTCGAAGCGGCCCTGGTTGCGGTTGGTGGCACCGGTGAAGGCGCCACGCTCATGGCCGAACAGCTCGCTCTCGATCAGCTCGCGCGGGATCGCCGCCATGTTGATCGCCACGAACGGTCCGGCGCGCCGGCGCCCGTAATCGTGCAGCGCGCGCGCCACCAGCTCCTTGCCGGTGCCGCTCTCGCCATTGACCATGACGGTGAGGTCGGCGGTCGTCAGCCGGGCGATGATCCGGTAGATATCCTGCATCGCCATCGAGCGCCCGATCAGCGGCAGCCGCTCCTCCGGATCGCCCGGAGCCGCGGGTGCCGCGGCCGGCAGCGGCGTGGCCAGCGCCCGCCCCACCACCGACAGCAGCTCCTTGAGGTCGAACGGCTTGGGCAGGTACTCGAAGGCGCCGCGCTGGGTCGCCTTGACCGCGGTCATCAGGGTCGATTGCGCGCTCATCACCACGACCCGCAGGTCCGGGCGCAGCCGCTTGATGCGCGGGATCAGGTCGAGCCCGTTCTCGTCGGGCATCACCACGTCGGTGATCACCAGGTCCCCCTCGCCCTCCTCGACCCAGCGCCACAGCGTGGCGGCATTCGCCGTCGTGCGGACCTGGTATCCGGATCGTCCGAGAGCCTGGGTCAGCACGGTCCGGATGGATCGGTCGTCGTCGGCGACCAGCACGGTGGGCAGCGTCATTCGCTCTCTCGGTCGCCTTCTGGGTCACGCCTGGCCTGGACGGCCGGACGTCAGCGGCTCCGGCCTGCCTCGACCGGAACGTCAGGAGCCCCGGCCTTTCGGCCGGAACTTCAGGGAGTCTCGGCGTCGTCCGACAGCACCGGCAGGTGCAGCAGGACGTCGGTGCGCCCCGGCCGGCTTTCGATCTGGATCGAGCCACCATGGTCGCCCACGATCTTGGCCGCGAGTGCAAGACCAAGGCCACTCCCGGCAACCTTCGTGGTCAGGAACGGCTCGAACAGATGCGGCCGGATCGCCTCCGGCACGCCGGGGCCGTTGTCGCGCACCATCACCATCAGCGGCAGGTGGACGCGATCCTCCGATCCCGGAACCGCAAGCCGGACGCTGTGCCGGTAGGCGGTGCAGAGCGTGATCTCGCCCGGTGCGCGGCCCGGACCGTTTCCGGCGCCGCCGGAGACCGCCTCCGCCGCGTTCTTCACCAGGTTGAGCAGCACCTGCACAAGCTGGTCGCGGTTGCCGAACACCGGCGGCAGCGAGGGATCGTAGGTCTCGACGAAGCGGATGTGCGCGGCAAAGCCGCTTTGCGCCAGCATGCGAACATGTTCAAGGACGCGATGGATGTTGATCGGGCGCCGCTCGATCGGCTTCTCGTTGAACACCTCCATGCGTTCGACAAGGTCGCGTATGCGGTCCGCCTCGTCGCGTATCAGCACCGCGAGTTCGCGATCCTCCTCTGCGACGGTGGCTTCCAGGAGCTGCGCCGCGCCGCGTATCCCGGAGAGCGGGTTCTTGACCTCGTGCGCCAGGATCGCGGCCATGCCCGAGACGCTGCGGGCGGCATTGCGGAAGGTGAGCTGACGGTCCAGCGCGCGCGCCGCCGACGCATCATGCAGGGTCAGCATCACCGAGCCCGGCTGCTCCGGCAGCAGCGTGCCGTGCACCGTAATCCCGGTCCGGCGCAGCAGCCGCGGTCCCTCCAGCACCAGCTCGTGCTCGACCACCGTCAGGCCACGGCGTCGTACCTGCGCGACCAGCTGGAAGATCGGATTGTCGGCCGGCAGCATCTCGGTCAGCGCGTGCGCGCGCATCTGCAGCAGCGACAGGCCGAGGAAGTTCTCGGCGGCGCTGTTCGCATACTGGATGCGGTCGCGCGCATCGAGCAGCACCACCGGAACCGGCAGGCTCTCCATCATGGCCGCGTGGTCCGCCCGCGCCGGCGCCTCGGCGCCAAGTGCCAGCTCGACCGGTCGCGCTGGCAGCAACTCGGGCGCCAGCAGCTTCAGCCGGCTCGATTTCGGACGCAGCAATGCGACTTTCATGCAGCCTCCCTCATGATTTCGAGGCGACGCTCGCGGCCGACGCCCGACGCGATGCGCTCCTCGTAGAAGCCCCTGATCGTCGCCACCGCCGCCCGGGCATCGTCGAGGCGGTTGAAGCCGGCCCGGAACGCCGCCGATCCCGGCAGCCCGGCCGAGTACCACGACACGTGCTTGCGGGCGAGACGCAGGCCCGCCTCGCGTCCGAAATGCGTGAGCATCGCCTCGTAATGCTCAAGGACGATGCACAGCTCCCGGGCAAGATCGGGGTCCGGGATGCGTTCCCCGCGCATCAGCCAGGCCGCGACCTGGGCCGGGAACCAGGGGCGTCCGTAGCAGGCACGGCCCAGCATCACGCCATCCGCACCGGAGAGCGCCAGTGCCTGCTCCGCCGCCTCGATGCTGACGATGTCGCCGTTCACGATCACCGGCAGGCGCGTTGCCTGCTTCACCTGCCGCACGAACGACCAGTCCGCGCTGCCGGTGTAGAATTGCTGCCGCGTGCGGCCATGCACCGTCACCATGCGAATGCCGCTGGCTTCGGCGATCGCAGCCAGCCGCGGCGCGTTCAGGCTCTGATGGTCCCAGCCCATGCGCATCTTGAGCGTGACCGGCACAGCCACGGCGCGCACGACCGCCGCCAGCAGCGCGCCCGCCAGCACTTCGTCGCGCATCAACGCCGATCCCGCCATCTGCCCGACGGCGACCTTCTTCACCGGACAGCCGAAATTGATATCGATCAGGTCGGCACCACGATCCACCGCAATGCGTGCGGCGTGGGCCATTGCGTCCGGCTCGCAGCCGGCCAGCTGCACCGCATTCGGCGTGCCGGTTCCCGCTGCCGATGCGCCCGATGATCCCCTGGTGCCGACGATCTCCGCCATGCGCAACGTCGCGGCGTTCTCGCGCACCATCGCCCAGGAGGCGATCATCTCGGACACCACCAGGCCGGCGCCGAGCCGGCGCGCAAGCGTGCGGAACGGCAGGTCGGTGACGCCGGACATCGGCGCCAGGATCACCGGCTCGCTGATGACGGCGCTGCCGAGATCGATCGCCCGCAACCTGGACGGCGCGACACCGGGATGCATGCGTGAACCTGTTCCGATCTCGCCCGCCATCTCTTAATCGCGACCCATCTCTTAATCTGGAACTGATTACGATTTGGGCAGAATACGGAAGCGTTGGTCAGAGTGCAATCGCGGCAGGCCCGATTGCCCAGGCTTGTTGCAGTGCGGCGTCGCTTTCTATGGACACTGATCGACCTCCGCCCGCGCACCATCCGCCACCTGCGTCGGTCCAGGCTGATCGTGCCTTGACGGCACCCCGGTGCCCCCGCATTGCTCCCGGCCATGCGTATCGCCGCCCTCCTGATGGCCGCGGGCAACGGCAGCCGCTTCGGCTCCGGGCTCGCCAAGCAGTACCTGCCGCTCGGCAGCCGCCCCGTGATCCGCCACGCCGCGGAGGCGCTGCTGCCGCATGTCGACCTGCTGCAGCCGGTCGGCGATGCCGCCCTCATCGGGCCGGCCCTGGGCTCGCTCCAAAAGATGCGCGCGGCCATCCCCGGGGGGGCGACCCGGCAGCAGAGCGTCCGCCTGGGCCTCGAAGCCCTCGACCTGCTGGCCGAGGGCGAGAAACCGGACCTGGTCCTGGTGCATGACGGCGCCCGTCCCTACGTGCCGGACGCGCTGGTCCGGCGGGTGGTCGAGGCGCTGGCGCTGCACCGGGGTGCCATCCCGGCGGTGCCGGTTGCCGATACGCTCAAGCGTGGCCGGGACGGGCTGATCGACGCGACGGTGCCGCGCGCCGGGCTGTATCGGGCGCAGACCCCGCAGGGCTTCCATTTCGTCACCCTGCGCGACCTGCACCGGTTGCATGGAGGCGGGGCGCATGACGGGTTCGAGGCCACCGACGACGCCGCTCTGTTCGAGCAGGCCGGCATTCCGGTGGCCCTCGTCGCCGGCTCCGACGACAACATCAAGCTGACCTACGAGGAGGATCTGATGCGTCTCGAGCGGCTGATCGGTCCGACCCTGCTGCCGCGCACCGGCACCGGCTTCGACGTGCATGCTTTCGGGGATCCGCGCCCGCTGATGCTGTGCGGCGTTGCGGTGCCGTTCGAGCGCGGGCTCGCCGGCCATTCGGACGCCGATGTCGGCCTGCACGCGCTCTGCGATGCGATCTATGGCGCACTGGCCGAGGGCGATATCGGCCGGCACTTCCCGCCGACCGAGGCCGACTGGAAGGACGCCGACAGCGCCCGCTTCCTGACGCATGCCGGCGAGCGCATCGCCGCTCGCGGCGGCATCCTGGTCAACGCCGACGTCACCCTGATCTGCGAGCGCCCGAAGATCGGCCCGCATGCCAACGCCATGCGCGCCCGCCTCGCCGAATTGCTGGGTGCCGAGATCGGCCGCATCTCGGTCAAGGCCACCACCACCGAACGCCTCGGCTTCACCGGCCGCGGCGAAGGCATCGCCTGCCAGGCGAGCGCTACGGTGCTGGTGCCGTGACGACGTTCGCCGTCTCACCGCACCCGCAATTCCTCCGCCAGGAACGCCGCCCGCGCCTCGTTCACGCGCGCGCGCAGCAGCGGGTCGGGCAGCAGATGCGTGCCGGGCAGCAGCAGCAGCCGGTACGGCTTGCCGGCCGCGACCAGCGCCTGGGTCAGCTTCATGGTGTTCTCGAAATACACATTGTCGTCGGTCAAGCCGTGCATGATCAGCAGCGGCCGTGACAAGGTGGCCGCGTAGGTGAGCACGTTGCTCTTGGCATAGCCCGCAGGATCGTCCTGCGGCGTGCCGAGATAGCGCTCCGTATAGGCCGTGTCATAGTCGGCGAAGTCCACCACGGGCGCTCCCGCGACGCCGGCTGCGAAGATGTCGGGACGCCGTATGGTGGCCATCGCCGTGAAGTAGCCCCCGAACGACCAGCCCTCCACGCCGACGCGGTGCATGTCCATCTCAGGCACGCGCCGACCCAGCGCCTGCAATCCGCCGACCTGGTCCTGCAACGGCAGATCGATCAGGTCGCCTTTGGTCGCATGCTCGAAATCATGGTCCCGCCCCGGCGTGCCGCGTCCGTCCAGGCTGACAACGATGAAGCCGTGGTCGGCAAGACACTGGTTCTCCAGGCTCAGCCGCGGCGCCCGCTGCACCATCTTCACCGTCGGGCCGGCATACACCGAAAGCACCACCGGATACTTCCGGCCGCGCACGAAGCCCGACGGACGCAGCACGTCCGCATCCAGCCCCTGCGCGCCGACCCGCAGATATTGCACGCCCGGCACCCGCGGCAGTGTCGCCGCAGCGCTGGGCAGCCTCGCCACCGCGCTGCCATCCGCGCGGCGCAGGATGGTTGCGGCCTGCCCGTCGGCGCCAGAGACGCTGTCGGTGAACAGGTCGTGCCGCTCGGGCGAGAACGCCGCATGATGCAGGCCCGGCGAGGCGGCCAGCGGCGCCGGCGAACCGCCCGCGAGCGCCACGCGGAACAGCCCCTGCGACAGCCGCTCGGGATCCGCCGTGACCACCAGGCTGCCATGTGCCGCATCGACGTCGTTGAGGGCCAGGAACGCAAACCCGCGCGGGGTCACCGCATGGTCGAGCGTGCCATCCGCACGATGCAGTTCGAGCTGCCACTGCGCGCCGCGCTGCCCCGCCCAGAGAAAGCCGGAGCCGTCCGGCAGCCACGCCGGCAACTCGCGGCCCGGCACACCTTCCATCGGCGCAAGATCGATCCATCCCGGATCGGTCTCGGTCAGCAGCGTCCGCGTGTGCCCGGTCGCGGGGTCCACCGCCAGCACCGCCTCGCGCGTCTGCGCCCGGTTCAGCACCACCAGCGTCGGCGGCGCCTGCTTCGACCAGATCACCCGCGCGACATACGGCCACGCCTCCTGGTCGAGATCGATCCAGGTGACCGTCCCCCCGGCGCGCCCGATCAGCCCGAACCGGGTCCGCGCATTCGCCGTCCCGGCGCGCGGATAGCGGAACTCCACCGGCGGCTCGGACGGGTGCAACGGGTCGGCGATGAAATGCCGTTCGACCGCGGACGTGTCGGCTGCCTCGAAGATCAGCCGCTCGCTGTCCGGCGACCACCAGGCCCCGTCGGCGCGATCCAGCTCCTCGGCCGCCGCGAATTCCGCCACCCCATGCGTCAGCGTCGCCGAGCCACCCTGCGTGACCTGCACGTCCGTCGCCGCCTGGCCGCCCGACAGGGCAACCACGTGCAGGTCGTGCTCCCGCACCACGGCGACGAAACGCCCATCCGGCGACAGACGCGGCGCGATCCAGCCGCCGCCCGTCACCGGCGTCACCACGCCCTGCGGCAGAGCGACGGTGGACAGATGATCCCCCTCGCTGACCAGGACCCGGCTGCCATTCTCGGACACCGCGAAATCGGTGATGCCGGTCACCGTCATGCGCGCCCGCTCGCGGCGCGCCTTTTCCTCGACACTCAGATGCTCGGGTGCCGCACCCGGCGCCGCGAGCTCGCGCTCGGCATGTCGCGCCACATCATAGTCATACAGTCTCTGTCGGGTATCTTCCGGCCCGCTGCGCAGATACAACACATTGCGCCCATCCGGCAGCGGCTGCACATGGGCAGGCAGCCCGAGCGTGTAGTTGCGCGTGCGCGCCAGCGGCTCGAAGCAGTCGGCAGCCCAGGCCGGCGACGCAGCCGCGACCGCCAGTGTCAGCAAGGCGCCCGGCGCCGAGCATGCCGCCAGCCGCCTCAAAGCTTCAGCACCGACCGGCCGAAACTGAACAACGCATCGCCGGCAATCGAACCCGCCGCAAAGATCTGCATGTCGCCCCGTCCCGCCTCACCCTGCCTGCGCATCCACACCGCCCGACCGACCAGCCCTGCCAGCACCGCCCAGCCGGCGAGCGGCGAGACCAGCAGCATCCCGGTGGCGAACATCACGCCCATCTGCCGGCGCGACCCGCCGATCGCCTGCAGCAGCGCGCCCGGTATCGCCCACAGCCCCAGCGCGCGCGCAATGTCGGCGCTGCGTCCGGCCCGGATCGCCGCCACGAACACATGGTCGACCGGAGCCACCTGGTTGTGCGCGAAATAGTGCCCGTAGCTGAACAGCACGACGAGGGCTGCAATCCCGAACGCATACATCGCGGCGAAATATTGCTGCCGGCGGCCGTCGAGCTCGAAGGCCGGATCACGCCCCTCGCCGCGCAGCAGGAAGCCCGCCTTGAGATCGCAGCCCATGTCGGCGAAAGCAGGCCCGGTCGAGGCCGAGAACCCCACCAGCAGCGCCAGCGCCGGCGCCGGAAAGCCGATCAGCACGCCGACGGCCAGCGTCACCACAGCGACCGCGAAGGCGGGAAACCAGCCCGAATGCATCGCCGCCAGCCCGATGATGAGTTCGTGCAGCAGCGCCGCGAAGGCCGCATACACCACGAAGCCGATCAGCGCGCCCACGCTCATGCTGCCGGCGAGGCCGCCCAGGAGCGCGATCATCATCGCGATCAGCACGTAGGCGCCCGCGCCGATGCCGAGGGCCCGCTGCAGCGGCGCCTCCGCGCGACCTTCCTCGGCGGCATCCTTGTCGTGCCGGCCTACGAAAAGCGTCCACAGCACCTGCAGCAGCGCCGTCAGCCCGGCGCCGAGCATCAGGCCCTCCGGCACGTGGGACTTGCCGATGTCCGGCAGGTGCAGCAGCGGTCCGACCAGGTGGAAATAGCCGCGCAGCAGCAGTCCGATCCCGAACATCAGCAGCGCCCAGGCATTGGCGATGAACGCGACCCCGAACGCTGACATCGGAATGCCGGCGAGGCTGCCGGCAATCCCGAGACCCAGCCCGATGCCGAGCACGCGCGCCTTGCGGCCGCCCTCGTCGCCGGCCTGGATGGCGCCGGCCGCGGCAACACCCGGCGGCCACGCGCCCTCGGCCGGGAACACCCTTGAGCCGAACATCCAGTACAGCAACGTGGCATCCAGCAGCATCGCGCAGACGACGCCGCCGAACATCGGCAGCACCAGATCGCTGCGCCCCAGCGCGAACGGCACCCCGATGGGCAGCAGCAGGCTGTTGGCCGCCCCGAACGTGCTGGCCGAGATCGCACTCTGCGCCAGGTTCTGCACGTGGATCGAGCGGTAGAACCTGAAGCCCGGCAGCCCGATCCGGCCCAGCGCCATCCCGGCCAGGGCGCCGATCAGCGCGGTGTTGGTGGTCACGCCGAGGCGGATCAGCACCTGCATGCCGATCACCGAGCCGAGCACGCAGAGCGGCGTGATCAGCAGCAGGTTGCCGATCGAGAAGAAGCGCGGATGCTGCTCGCCCGCTTTATGCGCCGGCGCCCCCGCGCGCCGATCCGGCCGGTTCATTCCGGGCGGAACTTGCCTTCCATGGCGATCACCTTCACCGGCAGCCGTGGACTCGGCGTCTCGCGCGCCTGCAGGGCTTCCGGCAGGATGGATCTGTCCCCCCGGCGTCCGATGGCGATCGCCGCCTCGACCCGCCAGCCCTCGACCAGCCCGAGATCGGCAAACGCCTTGTCGAAGTCCAGCCCGACCATGCCGTGCGTCGCCCAGCCGGACTTCACCGCCTGCACGCCCAGCGCGCCCCAGGCGGCACCGCTATCGAACGAGTGGCTGTGCGACGGCACCTCGCGATCCTTGCCCGGCGGCAGCATCGTCGACTTCGAGATCACGAACACGAGGGCGGCGGCGTTCTTCACCCAGGAGCGGTTGAACTCGATCAGGATGTCGAGGAACGGCTGCCACTGCGGCGTGTCGCGCCGCGCATAGAGGAAGCGCCAGGGCTGCGAGTTGTAGGCCGACGGCGCCCAGCGTGCCGCCTCGAACAGGCTGAACAATTCGGCTTCGGGGATCGCCTCCCCGGTGAAGGCGCGTGGCGACCATCGCTCGAGAAACACGCTGTCGATCGGGTAGTCGGCGACGCGATCCGGCATTGCGGCACTCCTGCAGGTCAGTGCCGCACAGTGGCGAACCGCTGCCGGCAAGGCAACACGGAGCGCCGTTGGCAGGAGGCGACGGCGGTCAGCTCAGGGCGCAGATCGCGACCACCACGGGCACCACGCCGATCACCACCCAGGACAGCATGGCGCAGAGCGTCGCCCAGCGCGCCATCGACTGCCCAACACGGCGGCGGGGCCCCATCTCCTGCGGCAAATCGTCCATTCATGAGCGTCCAGGCTGTTATCGACGGCACAGCTAGCAGATCACATCCCCAGGCAATGTAACCAATCTTCTCGCCTGGTCACCCAGGTCGGGTGCCGAACCCCGAACCCTGTGGCACCGGCTCCGCGGCATGGTCCTCGATGCCATCGACCCGCGCCGGGCCCGGACCGGACAGGCAGGTCCGCCGCAGACCGGCCAATGACGCCGCGGCGCCGCAGACCAGCGCCTCGACCCGGCCATCCTCGAGGTTGCGCACCCAGCCTTCGAGGCCCGCTTCCAGCGCCCTTGCTTGCATCCAGGCGCGGTACCCGACTCCCTGCACCCGCCCCGAGATGAGCCAGCGCCTCGCCACGCGATCAGCCACGATCCGCTCCCGAAGTGCTCTCCCACAAGCGCCTGCGCACCGCGCTGCTCACCGGAACAAACCCAGACCGCGCAGGATGTCGAGCGGCTTGGGGTTCTTGTGCCTGTGCTCCGGCGGCGCTGCCGCCGCGACAGCCGCCGGGCCGGCAACACCCTCCCGCGCCGCGCGCAACGCCGGGTCACAATCGGCGGCGGCGCTCTGCTGCGGGCCGATCACCAGCGTGGTGCGGCCGCCGAGGCCTCTTGTGTCGCCGGAGCCCTGGTTGTCGAACGCCGGGCGCGGTTGCCGCAGGCTGCCACCGATCCGCACCGGCATCGAAGCCCCTGCCCCGCCGAGTGCGACGAACGGCACCAGGCGCAGGTCGAGCGAGCCGTCCTCCAGCCCCACCGCGCCATGCCCGTCCACCGTGGCGCGGCCGGTGCGCAGGCTGATGGTGTCGAAGCGCGCGCGACCATCGGCCACCCCGGCGTGCAGGGCGAGGCAGCGCAATTCGGTGCTGCCGCCTTTCGGCAACGCCATCGACAGCGGCACCGAACGGCCGAGCAGCCGCAGCAGCGCGTCATTGTCCAGGCGGCCGTTCACCATGCTGACGCCGGCATGCCCGGTGGCCGAAGCCGCCAGCGCCTGGCGCGTCTCGCCCTGCGCCTGCAGCGCGCCGACCAGCTCCGCGGCGCCCTGCACCCAGACCGGCTGCCCGAGCCACCCCGCCAGCGCTGCCGCCGGGACGAACAGCGGGTGCATGGTCACCTCCAGATGCGGCGGCGCCGCGGACGCATCCGCCGCGAACCGTGCCGAGACCGGGCCCGCCGGGCCCTCGGCCTGCACCGGATCGACCAGCAGGCGGCCGCCTTGCAGCACTGCATGCGCGGTGAAGCCGTGCAGCGACTGCCCGGCGACCAGCAGATCCACGACCCGGACCGCAAGATCGAGATCGGCCCGGTTCAGCCATCCCCAGGGCACCGGGTGCTGCGGCTGCCCGGCCGGAGCTGGTCCAGCCGCGGCTGCGCGAGCTGGCCCCGGAGGTGCCCGCGCCGGTGCCGGCTTCGGCGCGCCGACGCGAGCCGGCGTGCCGCTCCAGCGCGACAGGCGGTCCGCATCGAGCCGCGTCGAAGTCAGCGTCCCGGTCAGCGCCGGGTGCCCGCCCAGCGTCAGGCCGAGCTCGCCGGCGAGATCGCCCGCGCCGCTGCCCAGGCTGAGCTCCGACAGCCGGAAGACGCGGCCGCCCTGCGACCGCAGCCGGGCCGCCGCCGCAACCGGTCCCAGCTCGGGCGCACCCGGCAGCAGCGCCGGCAGGTCGGCCACCGTCGCGTTCAGCCGGAAGTCACTGTCCCCATCGCCGATCCGCCCGGCGGCGTGCAGCGATGCGCCGTCCGTCTCCAGCAGCAGGTCCACCGGCAGGACCGCCTGCACGAGGCTCGCACCGCGAAGCCCCTGCAACATCTGCAGCGTGCCGGCGGTCCCGCGCAGCCGGACCGGCCTGCCGCGCCAGGTGGTGCTCGCGGCGATCGCGACCGGCGCCGCCGGATCCGTCGCGTCCACGCGCCACGCGGCCAGCGACGGCCCGGGCCATGCCGGTAGCACGCTCGCTCCCGCCTGGGCGTGCAGCGCCGTCAGGCGCGGGCCGCCGGCATCGATGACATGCAGGCTGCCCGCGAGGCCCTGCACCTGCGGCAGCCGGGCATGGCTGAACAACCGGTTCAGGTCGGCGAGCTGCCCGACGGCGTACCGCGCCCCGATGTCGTAGCCGCGCCCGTCACGCGGATCGGCCAGCGCGCCATCGAGGCTGCCCTGCGCCAGGGTGCGGCCATCCGCCTGCTCCACGAGCCGCAACGAGATTGGCCAAGGCGAACTCCGGTCGGCCGCGCTGAACAGCCGCCCGAGCGGCCCGATCTCGCCGGCGACGGTGAAACCGGCGCCCGCATGGCTGCCGGCAATGCTGATCGAGGGCCGCTCGCCTTGCAGCCCGTCGCCCTCGAGCCGGGCCACCTGGACTGCGCCGCCGCGATGCGCCTGCCGGTCGCGCAGCGAGACCGACGCATCGAGCAGCTGCACGCTGTCGAACGCGACGCCCCAGGGTCGCGCATGGCCCGCAGGCGCCCCGCCTGCGCCGGCGGGCCGCCGCCTCGGTTCCATCTGCCAGTTCGCACGACCATCCGCACTGCGCGCAAGATCGAGGCTCGCATGGTCGATACGCAGCCCGTCGAGCCGCACCACATGACGCAGCAACGGCCAGAGTGCGAGACGCGCCTGCACCTCCCCCAGCCGCAGCATCACCGGCTCGGGGTCACCGTCCGGATTGCCCAGCGTGAAACCCTGCGCGTCGATGCGCGGCGACGGCAGCAGACGCACCCGCAGCGCCTGCAGCGTCACCGTCCGGCCGCTCTGCCGCTCGATCGCGCCGATCACGGCGCGACGCAGCCGGTCCTGGTCGAGCGAGCGGTCCACCAGCGCGGCGGCGCCGATCCCCACCACGAGCACGACGATGCCGGCGGCAAGCGCTGCCTTCATCCAGCCTCGCATCCGGGTCAGCTCCGCCGTGCCGCCGGCAGCGCGCCCGCCTCGAAGCCGAGGGCCTTGAACGTCTCGGCGATATGCGCAGGCAATCCGGCGGCGACGCTCAGCCGCCCGCCCGCCGGATGCGGCAGGTCGAGCAGGCGGGCATGCAGATGCAGCCGGTCGGGGAAGCCGTCCAGATGCGCCGCCGGGCCGCCATATTTGGGATCGCCCAGGATCGGCGTGCCGAGCGCCTCGCAATGCACGCGCAACTGGTGCATCCGCCCGGTCAACGGCGACAGCTCCAGCCAGGACAATTTCCGTGCGGCGGCATCGCGCACGACATATTCGGTGCGGGCATTGGCCGCGTCCTCCTCGTCTCGGTCGGCAGCAATTGTCAGCGAGCCGGCTCCGATCCCCAGGCGCGCCAGCGGCAGGTCGATCACGCCCTGAGCAGGCGTCGGTCGACCGACGACCACCGCCCAATAGATCTTGCGCACCTCGCGCGTCCGGAACGACGCCGCTAGCTTGGCGGCAACCCCCGGCGTGCGCGCCAGCAGCAGCAGTCCGGAGGTGTCGCGGTCGATGCGGTGCACCAGGCGCGGCCGGTGCTCGAGATCGCCGCGCAGCGCGTCCAGCATCCCGTCGACATGCCGCGTTATGCCAGGTCCGCCCTGCACCGGCAGCCCGGCCGGCTTGTTGAGCACGATCACCTGCTCGTCGCGATACACCACCATGCCTTCGAGCTCGCGGCGGTCGGTCTCGTTCACCGCGACGATGATCGGCGCCGGCCGGGACGCGTTCGGGATCGGCGGCACCCGCACCAATTGGCCCGGCAGCAGCCTTGCCGCGGTCTCCGCCCGCTTGCCGTCGACCCGCACCTGCCCGGTGCGACACAGCTTCTGCAACGCCCCCTGGGTCAGGTGCGGGAAATGCCGGCGGAACCAGCGATCGAGACGGATCTCCGCCTCGTCGTCGCTCACATTCATGAAAACGACACTCATGACGCGTCGCTGTCCCGCAACCGCGCCCAGTTGTCCAGCCTGCGCCTGACCTCGCCCTCCTGGCCGCGGTCGGTTGGCGCATAAAACCGCTCCCGCGCCATGCCGTCGGGGAAGTAGTTCTGCCCGGAGAAACCCTGCTCGGTATCGTGGTCGTATTCGTAGCCGCTGCCGTAGCCGAGCTGCTGCATCAGCTTGGTCGGAGCATTCAGGATATGCGCCGGCGGCGGCAGGCTGCCGGTCGCACGCGCCGCCCGCAGCGCCGCCCCCCAGCCCTTGTAGATCGCGTTCGATTTCGGCGCGGTGCCGAGATAGACGACGAGCTGCGCCAGGGCCAGCTCGCCTTCCGGGCTGCCGAGCCGCTCATAGGTCTCCCAGGCGGCGATCGCCTGCGGCAGCGCCTGCGGGTCGGCCATGCCGACATCCTCGGCGGCGAAGCGGGTCAGCCGGCGGGCGATGTAGCGGGCATCCTCGCCGCCGGCGATCATGCGCGCGAACCAGTACAGCGCGGCATCCGGATCCGAGCCGCGCAGCGACTTGTGCAGCGCCGAGATCAGGTTGTAGTGCTCCTCGCGGTCCTTGTCGTACAGCGCCGCGCGCCGCGCCAGCAGGTCGGCCAGCGCCGCCGGCCCCAGCGGCTCAAGATCGGGCATCTCGCCGCCCGGCAGGCTGAGCAGCTGCTCCACCATGTTCAGCAGATAACGCCCGTCGCCATCCGCCATCGCACGCAGCGTCTCCCGACCCGCCGGCGTCAGCGGCAGGGCGCGTCCGGCATCCTGCTCGGCACGCTCCAGCAGCGCCTGCAGCGCGTCGTCATCGAGCCGCCGCAGCACCAGCACCTGGCAGCGCGACAGCAGCGCGCCGTTCAGCGCGAAGGAGGGGTTCTCGGTGGTGGCGCCGACCAGCACGATGGTGCCGTCCTCGACGACCGGCAGGAAGGCATCCTGCTGGGCGCGGTTGAAGCGATGGATCTCGTCCACGAACAGCAGCGTGCCGCCCGCCGCTTCACGCCCGGGGCCCGCCTGGCGCCGGCGGCCGGCCGCCTCGAAGGTGCGCTTGAGGTCGGCAACCCCGGAGAACACCGCCGAGAGCTGGGTGAAGCGCAGGCCGGCCGCCTCGGCCAGCAGGCGCGCGATCGTGGTCTTGCCGACGCCGGGGCCGCCCCACAGGATCAGGCTGGCCAGCGAGCCGCGCTGCAGCATGCGACGCAGGGCGCCGTCCGGTCCCAGCAGATGCGGCTGTCCGACCACGTCGTCGAGCCCGCGCGGGCGCAGCCGGTCGGCGAGCGGCCGCATGCCGTCGTCCTGGCCGCCGGCATCGCCACCGGACGGAGCAGCCGGCAACCCTGTGGACCCGAACAGGTCGGCGTCGTGTCCGGCCGCATCCGGCGCGGCATTCAACTTCTGTCTCATCTCGCGGTTATAGCAGCTCTCCGTCCCGGACCGGACCCCAGGCGGGGCACGACATCGCAGCCGAATGCTGTCATTTTGCCGGACCACCCGATCCCGCGTCTCTCGCATGGAGCATCCCCGATGCTGCGCCTGCTGCTTGCCCTGCTACTGCCCTGGCTTGCCTTCTTTACCATCGGCCGGCCGATCGCCGGCCTGATCTGCCTGCTGCTTCAGGTCACCATCATCGGCTGGCTGCCGGCCGCCTTCTGGGCCGTGTATGCCATCGGCAAACACCGCTAGCAGCGCCTGAGGCATCAGGATGCCGCGACAAGGTGCTGCGCCGGGTTGACGAAGCGGCGCTCGATGCCCCTGCCGGCCGCCTTCGCGTCGTAGAGCGCCGCATCCGCCTTGCGGTGCAGGTCGTCCCCGGCCGAGCCGTCTTCCGGTGCACAGGCAAAGCCGACGCTGATCCCGATCCGCAACTGGCCGACCCCTTCCAGGAGATAGGGCTCGTCCGCGACGCACCGTATGACCCTGCTCGCGTATTCCGAGCCTGCCGAAGGCGACATGTCCGGCGCAACGATCACGAATTCATCGCCGCCGAGCCGCGACACGATGTCCCCCGGACGGATGCTCGATCGCATTCTATCCGCGACGGCACGCAGGATCCTGTCGCCGGCCTGATGGCCGAAATTGTCGTTGATCGGCTTGAAGCCGTCCAGATCCAGGTAGAACAGAATGAACTGCCGGGACTTGGCAGCATATTGGCCATCCAGCGCTTCCATCAGGCCGGAGCGGTTCAGCAAGTTCGTCAGGGAGTCGTGCCGAGCCCGATCCTGACTGTCCTGTTCCGCCTGCAGGGTGGCGACCGCCATGTCCTGGAACCTTCTGATGATTGAGGCCACGCCGAAAAGGAAGAGCGGCGTCTGCAGGACCAGGATAAGCAGCCAGCGGTTCCCTGACAGAGCGGCCCCGACGACAAAGGGGAAGTCGCAAAGACCGATAAGTGCCAGCGCATAGCGAGGAGCTGCATAGTTGCGGGCGCAGATGGGACCGACCAGGCCCATCACCGTCGTCGCAGCCAGCAGTTGAAGTGCCAGGCTGCCGGTCTGCATCGCAGCAAAAGCCATTGTGCCCTGCAGGGCACACCACATCAGAGCGGTCAGCAGATAAAGATCGGTTGGCGTCGCCAGGCTGCGGGCTGCGGCCATGACCGCGCGCCGGACGACAGCGAAACGAAGGGCGGCAAGGGTAAGGTCAACAACGACGAATAAGGCAAAGATCTCGCCCCGATGCATGCACAGGGCGGTGATGTTCAGGATCAGTCCGTTGAGGACACCCGCTAAGACCGCCTTCGGAGACGCAAATATTTCTCCAAGCAGTTTCCTGGCGATCGGTGGCGCGACGTTGTGACCAGGATCTGTCAGCCATCGCAGGACCGCCGCGTTCGGCGCGGTAAAGTTGTAGCGCGCTCCGGGCAACATCCACCTCCACGGCATTCTGCTACCGTTTTGGTATCATACCGGATTGATACAACCCTGGGTAGCAGAAACATGCCGCGGCCCGGGCATCGGCTCAGCCTCAAGGGCCAGGTGTGTAACTCATGGCGGCCTCGGTCAGTGCGGCGCCGCCGGCAGGCTGAACAGCGTCATCGGGTTGGCGCCCGCGCCGAAGCTGGTCGCCGGCAGCGCGCCGTTCCAGCGCATCGCCGCCTGGAAGCCGAGCACCGACGGGTTCGCCTGCGTCACGCTGCCGATCAGTTGCAGCACGCGGGCCTGCGCCTGCCCATTCAGCAGCGTCGCCTGGCTGTCGCCCTCGGCACGCAGGATCGACGCCTGCCGCTCGCCGCGGGCGCGGTCGATATTGGCCTGCGCCTCGCCGGTCGCCTGCGCGATCCGCACAGCCGCTTGCGCGTCCGCCTGCACCTTGATCTGCTCGCCCTCGAAATGGAAGCGCGCCACCGTGTTCTGCGCCCGGATCGCGTCGTTCTTGGCCTGCACTGCCTGCTCCACGGACTGCTCGAACGTCGGCGAGTAGCTGATCGAACTGATCTGCAGGTCGGTCACCTCGATGCCGAAGATCGACCGCAGCGCCTGACTGACCTCGCGCCGCACCGCGATCGCGATCTCGGCGCGATCGCTTGAGATGTTGACCGTGTTCTGCGTCGAGAACACCCGCATGACCCGGTCGGCGATGATCGGCTGCATGGTGCTGTTGATGTCGAGGCTGCCGGTGCGCCCGGTCTTATACAGCAACTGCAGCACCGCATCCTCGGGCACCCGGTAGGTGAGCCCGATGCCGATGCCGACCGACTGGTTGTCCACCGTATAGACCGTCATGTTGTCCATGCGCAGGGCGGTCAGGCTGGTCTGGATCTTGTCCACCTCGTCGATCAGCGGCAGCTTGAGATGCAGGCCGGGCTGCACCGGAAGCGGCGTCAGGATGGTGCCGAAGCGGCGCACGCCGGCCATCTCGGTCGGCTCGACCGTGTAGAAGCTGCCAGCCAGCACGATGAGAGCCGCCAGTACCAGGGCGGCCGCCGCGATCACGCGCAGCGGCAGCCGCGGCATCGCGGGTGGCCGCGGCACCAGCCGGGCCGGATCGGGGAACGACCAGGGGTTCGTGGGGGGGCCGGACATCAAGCTACGCCCTTCAACGACAAGCGGACGCCTCAGCCGGATCGCGCGGACGCCGCGAGGCCGAGTGTAGCGCCGGATCGTTCCCCCAGCACCAGCGCCAGCACCGCGAAGGCCACCAGGTCGAACACCGAGAGGCTGGCGAACAGCGGCCCGAAGCCGATGCTGCCGGCCACCTGCCCGATCAGCAGCGAGAAGCAGGTGGCGCCGAAATACCCCGCCATGCCGGCGCCTCCGGTCGCGGTGGCCACGTCGGCGCGCTCGAACTTGTCGGTCACCAGCGCATACATCAGGCTAGACAGGGTCTGGTGCGCGAACGCACCGATCGAGAACAGCAGGATGGCGACGATCGGGTTGGCGAACAGGCTGACCAGGGCAGGCCCGATCATGCAGACCGCGCCGACGCCGACGCCGGCGATGCGCGCGTTCACCAGCGACAGGCCGAAGCGGCGTCCGAGGATCAGCGACAGGTAGCCGCTGAACCCGCAACCGAGATCGGCCGCGAGGAACGGCAGCCAGCCGAACAAGGCGAAATGCTTGATGTCCATGCCGCGCACGGTGACCATGTAGAGCGGGATCCACAGCCCGAAGGTCTGCCAGGCCGGCTCGGTCAGGAAGCGGGCCACCGCCAGCCCCCAGAATGCCGGTCGCCGGACCACCCGGCGCGGCGATGGCGGCGGCAGCACCTCGTCCGCCGCACGGCCGTCGAGGATCAGCTGCCGTTCCGGCTCGCCGAGCCGCCGGTGCCGCTCGGGCGATCGATACAGCAGCAGCCAGATCAGCGAGACCAGGATGCCGAGCGCGCCGGTGCCGATGAAGGCGCCGCGCCAGCCCCAGGTCACCGCGATCCAGATCACCAGCGGGGGCGCCACCATCGCGCCGATCGAACTGCCCGAGTTGAACCAGCCGGTGGCGATCGCGCGTTCGCCTGGCGGAAACCACACCGACGACATCTTGACCGCGGTCGGGATGGCGGCGGCCTCGCTGAACCCGAGCAGGCCGCGGCAGGCGGCGAGAGCCTGCCAGCTCCCGGCAGCCGCATGCAGGATCGCGGCACTGCCCCAGGCGAACGCGAACAGGAAATAGCCCAGGCGGATGCCGATGAGATCGGTGATGAAGCCGGCCACCGGCTGCATCAGGCTGTAGCAGATCTGGAACGTGCTGACGATGTAGGAATACTGCGTCGTCGTCATGTGCAGTTGCGTGTGCAGGATCGGCGCCAGCACACCGAGCGTGTTGCGGTCGAGGTAGTTCACGACCGTGCCGAGCCCGACAAGGCCGAGTATATACCAGCGCAAACCCTTGATGCGTGTCATGGACGTTTCCTTGGGACGTTTCCTTGGGACGTTTCCCTCGCCGCGCGTTGGCGGCCGTTCCGCGCTTGCGCGCGCCGTATGACTTTTTTTCAGAGTCGGTAGGCGGACTTCGCCAGCCGGTAGGCGAGATCGATCGCAACCTCGCGCGCCTCGTCCTCGTCGAGCGTATGTTCGGTCACCAGCCGCGCGAGATAGGCACAGTCCGCCCGGCGTGCGACATCGTGTCGTGACGGGATCGAGCAGAACGCCCGCGTGTCGTCGTTGAAACCGACCGTGTTGGCAAAGCCCGCAGTCTCCGTCGTCAACTCGCGAAACCGGCGCATGCCCTCCGGGCTGTCGAAGAACCACCAGGGCGGCCCCAGCCGCAGCGCCGGATAGTGACCGGCGAGCGGAGCGAGTTCGCGCGAGTAGCTGGTCTCGTCGAGCGTGAAGACGATAACGGTCAGCCGGCTTTCGTTGCCGAACCGGTCCAGCAGCGGCTTGAGTGCTTGCACGTAGTCCGTCCGTGCCGGGATGTCGGCCCCCTTGTCGCGGCCGAACCGCGCGAACACCGACGGATTGTGGTCGCGCACGGCGCCGGGATGGATCTGCATGACAAGCCCGTCCTCCAGGCTCATGCGCGCCATCTCGGTCAGCATCTGCGCCCGGAACAACTCGGCGTCCGCCGCCGCGGCACCGGCCAGCACGCGCCCGAAGAGGGCGGCGGCGGCATCGGCCGGCAGGTCCGCGGTGGCGGCGGTCGGGTGCCCGTGATCAGTCGCGGTCGCACCGAAGCCGCGGAAATACGCCCGCCGCTGCATCAGGGCGGCGAGATAGCCGCGCCAGGTGGTGGTGTCCTCACCGGTCAGCCGGCCGAGCTCGGCGATGTTGCCGGCAAAACCCGGGAATGCCGGATCGACCACGGCATCCGGCCGGAACGTGGTGATCACCCGCCCGGTCCAGCCGCTGTCGCGCAGCGTGCGGTGGTGCTCGAGCGTGTCGATCGCCGCTTGGGTGGTGGCCAGCGCCTCGATGTTGAAGCGCTCGAACAGGGCGCGCGGCCGGTACGCGGGCTCCTGCAGCTTGCTCGCGATCAGGTCGTAGAGGCGGTCGGCATTGCCGGCATCCAGACGCTCCTCGATGCCGAACAACGACGAGAAACCGTGCTCCATCCAGAGCCGGGTCGGCGTGCCGCGGAACAGCGGCCAGTTGCGGGCCAGCAGGCGCCAGATCGCACGCGTATCGGTCTCGGTCTTGCCTCCGTCGGCCCGCGGCACGCCGAGCGCCTCGAGGGGCACGCCCTGGCTGTACAGCATCCGGAACACGTAGTGATCCGGCACCACGAACAAGGTCGCCGGATCGCTGAACGGCGCGTCGCGCGCAAACCAGGCCGGATCGCAGTGGCCGTGCGGGCTGATGATCGGCAGCCCGGCCACTTCTCCGTACAGCCGGCGGGCGACGGCCCGCATGTCCGCCTGGGCCGGAAACAGGAAATCGGGATGCGGCATGCAGCGCTCCTTCGCAGGCGGGTAATCATATACTAGTATATCAATATGCGAGCAATCCCGCCCACCCTCATCCGATCGGCCCCCGTGTCCCGCCGCGGCGAGCGGCTGTCAGCGCTGATCTACCGGGACCTGCGCGAGGAGATCGTCTCCCTGGTTCGTACACCGGGCGAACCGCTCATCGAGATGCAGGTGGCGAAAGCGCACGGGGTCAGCCGTACCCCGGCCCGGGAGGCGATCCAGCGTCTTGCCGACGAAGGCCTGATCGACATCTTTCCGCAGTCCGGGACCTTCATCGCCCGGATCCCCGCAGCCGAGCTGCCGGAGGCCATCGCAATCCGCTGCGCGCTCGAGGAGGCAACGGTGCGGGTCGCCGCCCTGCGCATCTCCGAGGCCGACCTCGCGGCCTTGCGTGCCCAGCTCGCGCTGCAGGCCGCGCGCGAAGCCGCCGGCGACAAGGAGGGCTTCCATCGCGCCGACGAGGCGTTCCACGCCATGCTCGCGGCAATCGCCGGGCAGCCGCGCTTTTGGACGGTTGCCCAGCAGGTCAAGACGCAGGTCGATCGCTTCCGCCGCCTCACCCTGCCGGTCGCCGGCCGGATGGGCTCGGTGGTCGCCGAACACGCCGTCATCGTGGACCGCCTGGCGAGCCGGGATCAGGATGCCGCGGCGGCGGCCATCGGGGCGCATCTCGGCACGCTGCTCGGCATCATCGAGGCAGCACGCCTGGCGCAGCCCGAAATGTTCAGCTGAGCGCTCAATCCACCGTGCCGTAGGACGGTGCGCCGATCGCCGGGCAGCTGCACTGCGCACCGAGCGGCACCTGCTGCGGCAGGCGACAGGTATAGATTCCGGCATGGCAGACATAGCCATAGCCCGGGGCAACTCCCGCCTCGGGGCCGGCCGACGCTGCGCCGACACAGCCCGACAGCAGCAACGCCACGCCGAGCCCGGCCGCGCTTTGCCACATCCGGTTACCTTTGGCCCTCATGACAGGGCGGCGTGGATCATGCATGGTCCGATCCCGATCCCACTCTTGATGAACCGATGGAACACCGATCAGCGCTTGCCGTTCCACGTTCCCGGTCGAAGGCTCCCCCGGAGCGCCTGACAGATTTCTGCCTCGCCATGGCGGTGTTCGTCACCGGCCTGGTCGCCCGGCTCTACGGGCTCGGCGACAAGCCGTACTGGCTCGACGAGGTCACCACGCTGCACCGCGCCGCCCTTCCCGCGAAGGCGATGATCCGCGACTCGCTGTCGTTCCATCATCTGCCGCTGTATTTCCTGATCAGCGGCTGGTTCGTGCCGCACGGCACCGACGAGGCGACCCTGCGGCTGCCGGCGGCGCTGTTCGGGGCGCTGTCCTGCCTGCTGCTGTTCGGCCTCACCCGCGCGCTCGGCGGCCGCCGCGCCGCCGTGGCCGCCGCTCTGCTGCTCGCCCTCTCGCCGTTCCAGGTGCAGTACGGCCAGGAAGCCCGCTCCTACACGCTGGTCATCAGCTTCATCCTGCTCGGCCTATGGGGGCTGGTCGCGGTCCTGCGTGACCCGGCCCGCGCAGCCCGGCCACTGCTGGCCCCGAGTTCCGCCTGGCGGCCCTGGCTGGTCTATGCGCTCGCCACCATCGCCGCCCTCGACACGCTCAGCGTGGCGCTGTTCTGGCTGGCGGCCGGCATCCTCGCCATCGCGCTGGCCGGCTGGCGCGAGCCTGCCGCCCGGCGCGGACTGCTGGTCAACGCCGCCATCACGCATGCGGTGATCCTGGTCTGCTACCTGCCCTGGATCGTGGCGATGCACCGGCTGACCAACGGTGACATGCGCAGCGGCCTGGACTGGGTGCCGCCGCTGAACTGGGAGCGTCTCTGGACCACCGTGCAGGCCGTGTATCTGCTCCGCACCACCAGCCTGATCGCATACCACACCTTCCCCGACGGCCTCGCGTGGCTCGGCGCCGTCGTGGCGCTGCTCGCCGTGTTCGGGCTGTGGAGCGTGCCGCGTCGCGACCCTGCCATGGCCGCCGCCAAGGTCGCCCTGGTGACGCTGCCGGCCGGCCTCCTGGTCGCGTCCGTGGTGTCGTCGGTCTGGATGCCGCGCTACCTGGCCTGGAGCGGACCGATCTTCTTCCTGTTCGCGGGCCTGGGCCTCGGCTGCCTGCCGCGCCGCATGTCGTTCGGCGTGCTCGGCCTCATCGTCGTCGCCGGCATCGCCAACCTGCTGCCGTACTACCGGCTGGAGACCAAGCCGCTCTGGAACGACGCCGCCCTGATGCTGCGCGGCAGCCTGCCGGCGGACGCGCTGCTGCTGACCGACGATCCCGGCGCCATCGACATGATGAATGTCCGCCTGCAGCGCCTGGCCGACCCGTTCCCCGACGAACTCTGGACCGACGACGCCACGCGCGCCCTGCAGACCCTGCATGACGGCCACCCGGTCTTCGCCGTGCATGGCCGCGTCGGGCAGGCCGACCACACGCCGCTCTCCGCCTTCCTCGACATGGTGGCACCGCTCGGCGCGCCGTGCCTGACCCGTACCGTGGGGCTCGACATCATCATCGAGGCCTTCACCCCGGATGGCCGCGCCTGCCCGACCACGCCGGACGCGGATGGCGCCTGACGCTCGCGCGCCGCCTCAGTACGGCAGGCCGTCCGCGCGCTGCCGCCGCAGCGCCTGCGCATACCAGGTGAACTCGTCCAGGAAGCGCACGGCCGCCTTGCCGGTGCGCTCGTCGCGCATCGCGCCATCCTCCGCCAGCGCCTGCCCGATGCGCGGGATCGGCAGCAGGCTCGGAATGCTCGGCATGCCGAGTTCGGCCAGCGTCATGCGCAGCTGCATCGCCGCGCGGACGCCGCCGAACTGCCCGGCCGAGTAGCAGACGATGCCGGACGGCCGCCAGAAATACTCCTCGAGGAAGTAGTCGAGCAGGTTCTTCAGCGCCGGCGGGATGCCGTTATTGTATTCGCCGCTGACGATCATGAAGCCGTCCGCCCGCCGGTAGAGCGCCGCCAGCCGCTCCAGCGGCTCGGGCGCCTCGCCCTTGGAATGCTCCTTGTACATCCGGTCCAGCAGCGGCAGCTGCAGCTCCATCGGATCGACCAGTGGCGCCGCGTGGCCGCGGGCCGTCAGCGCCTGGATGATCATCCGTGCCGCCCGGATGCCCTGCCGGTCCCGGCGCACCGAGCCGAGCAGGACCGGCACGGTCAGCGCCGGCATGGCGGCCCCGGAATGGCGGCCACGGTCACGCTTTCAGGTGCGGCCCGAGCAGGCTCAGATCGGCCGCCGACAGACGATCCGACGCCGTATTGGCCTGGTGCCAGTACGGATACAGCAGCGGCGGCGCGCTGACCGCGTCGAGCCGCGTGCGCTCCTCCGCGCTCAGCTGCAGGTCGGCGGCCTTGAGATTGTCCGCAAGCTGCGCCTCGGTGCGTGCCCCGATGACCACGGAGGCCACCGCCGGACGGCCCAGCAGCCAGGCGAGTGCCACCTGCGCCGCCGAGGCATCGTGCGCGGAGGCGATCTCCACCAGCACCTCGATGATGTCGTACAGCTTGTCGGTGTCGCGCACCGGCGGCTCGCTCCATTGCGCGAGCTGGCGGGTGCCTTCCGGCGTTGCCTGACCGCGACGATGCTTGCCCGAGAGCAGGCCACCCGCCAGCGGGCTCCAGACCAGGATCCCGATCCCCTGGTCGATCGAGGCCGGCACCAGCTCGTACTCCGCTTCGCGCGCCTGCAGCGTGTAGTGGATCTGCTGGCTGACCGGCCGCACCAGCCGGTTACGCTCGGCGACACCGAGCGACTTCATCAGGTGCCAGGCCGAGAAATTGGACACCCCGACATAGCGCACCTTGCCCGCACGCACGAGCTGGTCAAGCGCCAGCATGGTCTCCTCGACCGGGGTGAGGCCGTCTATCTCGTGCAGCTGGTAGAGGTCGATGGTGTCGGTGCGCAGCCGCTTCAGGCTGGCCTCGCAGGCGCTGATCAGATGCTGGCGCGACAGGCCGGCATCGTTGGCGCCCGGGCCCATCCGGAACCGCGCCTTCGACGCCAGCAGCAGCCGCTCCCGCCGGCCCTCGATCGCCTCGCCGAGGATCTCCTCGGACAGGCCGTCGGAATAGATGTCCGCGGTGTCGAACAGGTTGACCCCGGCATCCAGGCACTGGTCGATCTGCCGGCGCGCGGTGGCGAGGTCGGTCGATCCGGTCTTGGCGAACACGCCGCGTCCGCCGAAGGTCATCGTGCCGAGGGTGAGTGACGAGATCTTCAGGCCCGATCGACCGAGCTGGCGATAATCCATGACGCGCTCCCTCTGGCGTGCTCCTGCGCAAAGCCGGAGCCGGCTGCAGTGACCGATCCATGAGAGCGCTCTCCTCGCCCCCTGTCAAAGCCGGGGCGTCTGCGGCGGTCCGGACGCTCAGGAACGCGGCGCTCCTACCGTGTTGAGATAGAGCGCATAGACCGACGTGCTGGCCGCCATGAACAGCCGGTGCCCCTTGCGGCCGCCGAAGCACAGGTTCGCGCAGGTCTCCGGCAGGTGCACCTTGCCGATCAGGGCGCCATCCGGCGCGTAGCACCGGACACCGTCCTCGCCGGGATCGGCCCAGCCCATGCTGCACCAGACATTGCCCTCGATGTCGGTCCGCAAGCCGTCGGTGAACCCCGGTGCAAAATCCTCCGCGAAGATGCGTCCGCGGTGCAGCTGCCCGCGCTCCACGTCGAACACCCGGATATGCGCGGGGCCGCCATGCGTGATGCCGCTATCCACGACATAGAGCCGCGTCTCGTCGGGCGAAAAGGCAAGGCCGTTCGGCCGGACGAAATCGTCGGCGGCAACCGTCGCCTGCCCGGTCGCGGGATCGAGGCGATAGACATGCCGCGGCAGTTCCGCCTCCGCCGTATGGCCCTCGTAGGGGCCATCGATGCCGTAGCCGGGATCGGTGAACCAGACCGCGCCGTCGGACGCCACGACGATGTCGTTCGGCGCGTTCAGGCGTTGGCCCCGGTAGCTGTCCATGAGCACGGTGATGCGGCCATCCGGCTCGGTGCGGGTGACGCGACGCGCGTCATGCTCGCAGGTGACGAGGCGCCCCTGCCGGTCGCGCGTGTTGCCGTTGGCGTGATGGCTGTGCGCGCGGAACACGCTGATATGCCCGTCTTCCTCCAGCCAGCGCATGATCCGGTTGTTCGGGATGTCGCTCCAGAGCAGGTAGCCGCCATCGGCGAAATAGACCGGCCCCTCCGCCCAGCGGAACCCGGTGGCGATGCGCTCGATGGCGGCATTGCCCTGCCGCGCGGTGAAGCGCTTGTCGAGCGCTTCCACCGCCGGGCTCGGATAGCGCGTGCCCGGCAGATCGCCGAGCGGCAGCGGCGCATGCCGACCGAAGGGCTGCTCGCCCGGATGCGAATTCCAGTTCATCGGTCGTTCCCCTACTGGGCCAGATACCCGCCATCGACCGGCAGCACCACGCCGGTGATGAAGGAGGCGGCATCCGAGGCCAGGAACAGGATCGCCTGGGCGACCTCGTCCGGCTGCCCCAGGCGCGCCATCGGATGCATCGCCTTCACGCCGGCGACGTACTCCTCGGACAGCTGCTTCACCGCTTCGGTGGCGATCGTGCCGGGCGCCACGGCGTTCACCCGGATGCCCCGCGTCGCCAGCTCGACCGCGAGATGCTTGGTGATCCCGGAGGCGACGAACTTCGCCGGCCCGTACACCGCCTGGCCTTTCTGCCCGGCCTCGCCGGAAATCGACGACAGGCAGACGATCGCGCCACCGCCGGCGGCCAGCATCGCCTCGGCGGCGAACTTGCAGGTCAGGAACATCCCCCGCCCATCGACCGCCATCACATGGTCGAAATCCTCCGCCGTCGCGGTCAGCAGATCCAGTTCCGGAATGATCCCGGCATTGGCGACCAGCACGTCGATGCGTCCGAAGCCGTCCACCGCGGCCTGGATCATCGCCCGCGCGTCATCCACCTTCGACACGTCGCCCACCGCGACCCTGACCTCGATCCCCGCGGCCGCGATCACCGCGCGCAGGCTCTCGAGGCGCGCCGCGTCGACATCGTTGATGACCAGCCTGGCGCCCTCGGCCGCGAACAGCAGCGCGGTCGCCCGGCCGATGCCGTTGGATGCTCCGGTAACGACGACGGCGCGGCCTTGCATCCGGCCATGGCCGGCGCCGACGGTCTCTGTATTCATGTCCAAATCTCCAGTCATTCGAGGTTCGTATGTCGGGCCCGCATCGCATCCTCGGTCTCGCCCATGCGGTCGGCGAGCTGGCCTACGAGATACTCGGAGAGCATGAACAGCATGCCCTCGAAGGCGCTGCCCATCGTGAACGCGGACGGATCGCTCGAAGCCCGGGCCATGGTGCGCGCCGGCATCAGCAACACGAGGTCGGCAAGGCGCGCCAGCGGTGCCGCGGGCTCCGCCGTCAGCAGCACAACGCGGGCCCCTGCGGCGCGCGCGATTCGCATCAGCGAGGACGTGCTCTCCAGCGCACCGGGCCCCGCCGCCACCATGAGAAGATCGCCCACGGCCAGCGCCGGCGTCGTCATCTCGCCCACCTGGCTGGCCTGCAGGCCGAGATGGAACAGCCGCATGGTCAGCGCCCGCATCATCAGGCCCTCGCGGCCGAGCGCATGCAGGGCGATGCGTCGCGCCGCCAGCAGCTCGTCGATCAGGCCGTGCAGCGCCTCGGCGCTGACCTCGCCGGCGATGGTTCTTAACTCCGCTTGTGCGCTATCGAGCCAGCGGAGGAAACCGGCATCCTGGTCCATCACGAGCGTCCTGCAGTGGAGGATAGCGTGCGCCTGCGGCCCGGATAGCGCTGCCGCAGGACGCCGAGGCCGGAGATCGCCACCAGCGTCACGCCCCAGATCGTCAGCGTCAGGAACTCGCTCAGGCCGAGCAGATTGAAGCCGGTCGAGATCAGTTGCAGAATGGCGAGCGCGATCAGCAGCCCGCTCACCTTGCCGAAGCCGCCCGATGGATCGACGCCGCCGAGCACCGCGGCCAGCACCGTCACCAGCAGGAAGCTCTCGCCGTAGGCGGCGTTGGCCGAGTTGAAGCGCGCCATCATGATCACCCCGGCAAGCCCCGCCAGCAGGCCGGAGAGCACGTAGATGCGCACCAGCACCCAGCGCGTATCGACGCCCGAATAGCGCACCGCGGCGATGTTGGAGCCGATCATCGCGACCAGGTTGCCGAACGGCGAGCGGTTGAGCATGACCGCCACCGGCCAGGCGATCAGCAGCAGGATGAGCAGCGGCACCGGGATGCCGAGCAGGTTGGCATTGCCGAGATAGAGCACCAGCGGCGGGAAGCCCGAGATCACCCCGCCATGTGTCAGGCCGACGCTGAGCCCCTTGATCATCGTCATAGTGCCGAGCGTGGTCAGGATTGGAGAAACATCGAGATACGCGATGATGAGGCCATTGAGCGCCCCGATCAGGGCCGCCACCAGCAGCCCGCAACACAGGGCGCCGATCTGCAGTGCGATCGCAAGCGCGCCGCCGCCCTCCGGAATGTGGGTCAGCAGATACGCCGAGACCAGCGCGCTGAAGTCGGCGACAGCGATAATCGAGAGATCGAGGCCGCCCGACAGCAGCGCCACCATCATCGCCAGCGACAGCAGCCCGAGTTGCGGCACCTGCAGCGCCATCGCCCGCAGCGTGCCGAGCCGGAACAGCGGCGCGCCGACGACGGATCCGAACAGCAGCACCAGCGCCACGAACAGGACCAGCAGGACGCGGTTGGTCGCGCTGATCCGAACCGGGCGCCGGAGGGAAGACCGCCGGGCAGACGCGCTCATGGTGTCGCCGCCACTTGTGTGGCACCCGCGATCACGCGGCGCATCGAGGCGCGCTGGCGCCGCCGCTCCCAGGAGATCGTCGAGACCGCCACCAGGATCACCGCCCCGTCGAAGAACTGCGTCCAGTACGACGACACCCCGAGCAGGATGAGACCGTTCTCCATGCACGCCAGCACCGCCACGCCGAGGATCGCGCCGAGCACGGTGCCCTGGCCGCCGGTCAGGCTGGCACCCCCGAGCACCACCGCGGCCAGCACGTTCAGCTCACGCCCGACCAGCACGTTCGGCGCCACCGATTGCGCCAGCTGCGCCTGTGCCAGGGACGCAAGACCCGCGATGAAGCCCATATAGCCATAGACGATGAGGTTGAGCCGCCAGGCGTTGTAGCCGACCCGCGCCGCCGCCTCGGCGTTGCCGCCCAGCGCATAGATCTGCCGGCCGATGCTGGTGCGGTTGAGCAGCAGCCAGGACAGGCCGAAGCAGACGAACAGGCCGATGATCTGCGCGTTCAGCACATACGGATTCTGGTCGCGGTCGGTGTACACCACCCACGAGAAGGCGTTCAGGAACCAGTCCGGCATGTTGAACAGCTGGTTGCCGTGACTGAGGAACATCAGCATCCCGAAATACACGTTCAGCATGGCGATCGACACGATGATGCTGGAGATCCTCAGCGTGCTGATCAGCATTGCATTCACGATGCCCAGCGCTGTGCCGATGCCTAAGGCCACCGCGAACAGCATCAGCCAGCCGCCATGCAGCTGCATCACCGCGACCAGGGCCACGTACTGCGCCACCGAGGCGATCGCGGTGAACGAGATGTCGATGCCGCCCGACACCAGCACCACCAGCAGCCCTGCCGCCAGCATGCCGGAGAAGGCATAGGAGGTCAGCAGGTCGAGCCCGTTCTGCAGCGTCAGGAAGCGGCGGCTGGACACCGACAGCAGCGCGACCAGCGCCACGGTGGCGATCAGCAGCCGGAATTCATGCGTGCGCCGGAACGACTTAAGCATCGACCGCCTGCCTCAGCTCGGCCTCCGAGCTGTGCGCCGGCAGGAACTCCCCGGTGAGCTGGCCGTCGCGCATGATCAGCACACGGTCGCTATGGTAGAACACCTCCGGCACCTCGTCCGAGATCAGGATCACCGCGAGGCCGTTTTCCGCCAGGGCACGGACAATCGCGTAGATGCCGTCCTTGGCGCCGATATCGACGCCCACCGTCGGGCTGTCGAGGATCAGCAGGCTCGGGGACGTCGCCAGCCACTTCGCCAGCACGACACGCTGCTGGTTGCCGCCCGACAGCGTGCGCACCGCGTTCTCGGTGTCGGACACCTTGATGCCAAGCTCGTCCACCCAGTGCGAGACGGTCTGCTGCCGGCGCTGCTCGGGCACCAGCCCGAACCGTGCGGCCAGATCGCCCAGCACCGCGAGCGTGATGTTCGATGAGATCGGCTGCTGCATCACCAGGCCCAGCGTCAGCCGGTCTTCCGAGACATAGGCGATGCCGTGCGCGATCGCCTCGCGCGTGTCATGCCGGGTCAGGCGGCGTCCGCGCACCGTGATCGTGCCGGCGTCCGGCGCATTCATGCCGAACAGCGACAAGGCCAGCTCGGTACGGCCGGAGCCCAGCCGCCCGATGATGCCGAGCGTCTCGCCCGCGCGCACCGCGAGCGTGATGTCCCGGTAGTCGCCGGCGCGCGACAGGTTGTGCACCGCGAGCACGGTTTCGCCCACCGCCTCCCGCACGGCACGCGCCGTATAGTCGAAGCTCTTGCCGGTCATCAGCTCGCCCAGCCGTCGGCTGGTCATGTCGGACGCGGCAAAGGTGCCCACCTTCTCGCCGTTGCGCAGCACCGTCACCCGGTCCGCGATCTCGAGCACCTCGTCAAGCCGGTGGCTGACGAACATCACCGCGATGCCGCGCTGGCGGAGTTCGTGCGCGAGTGCGAGCAGGCTGTCCACCTCGCGCCGGGTCAGCGACGCGGTCGGCTCGTCCATGATCACCAGCTTCGCGTCGGCCGCCATCGCCCGGCAGATCGCCACCAGTTGCCGCTGCGCGATCGGCAGGTCGGCGACAAAGGCGTCCGGGTCGAGATCGACGCCGATACGAAGGATCGCGGCCTCCGCGGTCCTGCGGATGGCACGCCAGTTCACCAGGTGCACGCCGCGATGCAGCCCGGCGGCGATGTTCTCTGCCACCGTCAGGTTGGTGA
The DNA here is from genome assembly GCF_965277665.1 of Lichenicoccus sp. Classification (GTDB taxonomy): domain Bacteria; phylum Pseudomonadota; class Alphaproteobacteria; order Acetobacterales; family Acetobacteraceae; genus Lichenicoccus. The sequence continues at coordinate 1,168,304 of NZ_OZ255835.1, read as the reverse complement.
ACAGCGACAGGTCCTGGTAGATCACCTGGATGCCGCGCCGGATGCTCTCGCCCGGCGTCAGGCGGTGCAGCTCCTCGCCGAGGATGCTGATCCGGCCGCCGGCTTCGGGCGGCTGCACCCCGGAGATGATCTTGATCAGGGTGGACTTGCCGGACCCGTTCTCGCCGGCCAGGCAATGGATCTCCCCCACCTCGACCGACAGATCGACTTGGGCCAGGGCACGCACGCCGCCGAAGCGCTTCGAGATACCCCGGAGCTGCAGGAACCCGCTCATCGGGGTCGCTCCGGCCGCCGGATCGAAACCCCTCTCGCGTCAGAGTCCCTTGGCGATGAGGCCGTCCACCGTCTGCTTGTTGATGGCCAGCGTGCGGTCCACGCTGATCAGGCGGCCGGGGACATCGACATGCGCGCGGCCGAGGCCGGGGATGTCCATGCCGTCCTTGAACTCCGCCTTGCGCAGCGCGAGGCTGGCGACCGCGACCATGGCGTAGCCGGCATCCTTGGGGCTCCACACGAAGCACTCCCGCACCGAGCCATCCAGCAGCAGCGGCTTCACCTGCGACGGGATCGCGGTGCCCAGGATCGAGATCTTGCGCTGCAGGTGGCGCTGCCGGATCACGTTGCCGGCGCCGATCGCGCCGTTCGATCCGAAGCCGATGACGCCGCGCACGTCCGGATAGGCCTGCAGCGTGTTGCGCATCACCTGCTCGGCGGTGTCCACCTCGTCGGAGCCCGGAAAACGCGAGGTCGCCAGCGACATGTTCGGATAGTGCGCCTTCTGGTAGGCGATCGCCGCGTCCGCCCACTTGTTGTGCAGCGGCGTGGTCAGCGTGCCGACCATGATGATGTACTGCCCGTGCTCGCCCATGTTCCTGGCGAGCGCCTGCATCTGCGTCTCGCCGAAGGCGGTGCTGTCGATCATCTCGACGTCCCAGGTCCGGTTATCCTGGTTCGGCCCCTCCTGGGTGATCACGATGATGCCGGCATCCTGCGCGCGCTGCAGCACCGGCCCCATGACCTTCACATCGAGCGGCACCAGCCCGATGACATTGACCCGCTTGGCGATCAGGTCCTCGACCATCGAGACCTGGGCGGCAGGGTCGACATGCGCCGGTCCGGTCATCGTGGCATCGATACCGAATTTGCGGCCGCCCTCGGTGATGCCGGCGCTCAGCAGGTTGAACCACGGAATGCCGATGATCTTGGCGACCGTCACCATCTGTTCGGTGGCGGCGAAAGCACCGGCCGGCCATTCCAGCATTCCGGCCGCGGACGCTGCCGCCATGCCCTTGAGGGCGTCTCGCCGCTTCATCGTCTTCCCCCGTGCAGCCCCACCCTTTTAGCCGGGGGGTTCCTGTTGCGGCGGGATCATCCGGCAATCGCGCGGGGTTGTAAACCTGCCGGTCGCCCGGATCGATCAGGCCGTCCCGGCCTCGTCCGGAAACCTCAGGATGCATCGCAGCCCGGGCTCGTTGTCTGCCAGTGACAGGGTCGCGCCGTGCAGGGCGGCCACGGCCGCGACCAGGCTCAGCCCGAGCCCGCTGCCGGGAGACGTCCGGCTCGCATCGAGCCGCGCGAAGCGGCGCAGCACGAAGTCGCGGCGTTCCACCGGGATGCCCTGACCGTCATCGGCCACGACCAGCACCACGTCAGCGGCCTCGCGCAGGCCCGAGATCGAAACCCGGCTGCCCGTCTGGGTGTGCAGGAGTGCGTTCTCCAGAAGGTTGGCCAGCAACTGGTTGAGCAGCGCCCGGTCGCCACGCACCGCGAGGTCTGCCGGCACATCGGCCGCGAGCCCCTGCCCGCGGCTGTCCGCCAGCGGCCCGTAGGCATCCAGCAGCGTTTGCACCAGCGGGTCGAGGGCGACCTCGACGAAACCTTCCCGGTGCGCGCGCGCCTCGATCTGCGCGATGCGCAGCAGCGACGTGAAGGTGGCCAGGATCACGTCCACCTGCGTGCCGGCGGCATCCAGGGTGTCCTGCAGCGCCGCCATCGACGTCTCCCGGCGCCGTGCCAGTTCGAGCCGTTGCCGCAGACGGGTGAGCGGCGTGCGCAGGTCGTGCGCGATGTCGTTGGAAATCTGCCGCACCCCTTCGACAAGCAGTTCGATGCGCTCGAGCATCGCGTTCAGGCTGCCGCAGAGATGATCGAACTCGTCGCCGGAGCCACCCAGCGGAATGCGTCGTGACAGGTCGCCGGCCATGATGGAGCGGGTCGCGCGGCTGATCGCCTCGATGCGCCGCAACACCAGCATCGCCATGAGCAGTCCCCCGCCCAGCCCGAGGATCGCGATCACGCTCAGGCTCCAGAGGAACGCGTTGAGCAGCGACCGGCGCATGTCGTCGCGTGCCGAGGCGCTGATGCCGACGAACAGGAAGCCGTCGTCGCGCAGGCGCACGCCGTCGCCCTGTATCGGCGGCCCGCGACGCACCGGCGTCGCCTGATGCGACCAGCGCAGCGTGCGCCATCCCGGCAGCGGCCGGATCGGCTGCATGTTGCCCGCCAACGCCCGCCTGTCGCGGTCCTGCAGCAGATAGAAGAAGCCGGGCGAGTGCCGGGTCAGTGCGTCGATCACGCCGCGCAGCCGCGTCGTTTCGTCCGCACGGGGCCCGGCTGCGGCATCCGCGCGGATTTCCGCCAGTTCGTTGGTCACCGTCGCGTCGATCTGGCGGGTGAGGAAGCTGTCAGCGGTGACGGCGATGATCGCGAACAGCACCAGCACCGACAGCGTGAACAAGGCCGCGTAGAAGAGCATCAGCCGGAACGACGAGCTGCGCACCAGGCGTCGCGCGGTGCCGCGGGACGCCGCGGTCTCAGTCACCGGGTGCGGCCATCATGTAGCCGGCGCCGCGCACGGTCCGGACCAGCTCGGGCCGGTCGCGGCCCAGCTTGTCGCGCAACCGGCTGACATGGCTCTCCACGATGTTGGTGTTCGGATCGAAATGGAAGTCCCAGACCTGCTCGAGCAGCATGGTGCGCGTCATCACCTCGCCCTCGTGTCGCATCAGGTGCTCGAGCAGGCGGAACTCGCGCGGCTGCAGGACAATCGTCTCGCCGCCGCGTCGCACCGCCCGGGTCAGCAGGTCGATCTCCAGGTCGGCGACGCGCAGGCTGGTGGCCGCACCCGGCGCCTGCCGCCGACGGCCCAGCGCCGTCACGCGCGCCGCCAGCTCCGCCAGCGCGAACGGCTTTACCACGTAGTCGTCGGCGCCGGCATTGAGACCCGCCACGCGATCGTGGATGCCGTCCAGCGTGGTGAGGAACAGCACCGGGGTGGCGATCCCGGAGGCGCGCAGCAGCCGCACCAGCGACAGCCCGTCGAGCTGCGGCAGCATGCGGTCGACGATGATCACGTCCCAGCTCTCGGCCGCGGCGCGCACCAGCCCGTCGCGGCCATCCACCGACAGGCACAGCTCGTGCGCCGCCTCGCGCAGCCCTTCGCAGATGAAGGCGGCGGTCTCGGCATCGTCCTCGATCAGCAACAGGCGCATCCGCCGCATCCCGCCTGACCGGCGGGCTCCGTCAAGTTGTCGATCCACAATCTCCGCCTCATCGCCCGCGAAGCAGCCTGCGTCCAGCCTGGCTGCCGATGCGACCAGCCTGCTTGCCCATCAGGACCATGCCCATGACCCTTAGCGCCGGAACCCGACTTGCCCGCGTCCTGCTGCTGGCGTTGCTCGCCGGCGGCGCGGCTCCAGGCCCCGGCGGACCCGCTCCAAGCCCTGGCCGCATCGTCGCCGACCTGCGCGGAGCGGACGCACCGGGCCTGTGGGACTACGCCGCCATCGATCCCGATGCGGCGCGACTGCTGGTCGCCCGCATGTCCGGCGTCGAGGCGTTCGACCTTGCCGGCGACCGGCCGGGACGCGAGGTGGCCGCCGGGCGGCACGTCCATGCGGTGGTGCCGCTGCCGCGACACCGCCTGCTGTTCACCAACGGCGACACCGACACCGCCACCATCGTGGAGGCAGGCAGCGGCAGGGTCGTGGCGACATTGCCGACCGGGGCGAAGCCGGACGGCGCGATCTACGATCCGGCTGCCGGGCAGGTGCTGGTCATGGATGGCAAGGACGGGACCGTCACCCGCATCGACGTCGCCGCGGCGACGCCGAAGGTCGCAGGCCGCATCGCCGTCGGCGGCGCACTGGAAGCCCCCGCCCTGGATGCGGGCGGCGGCCGGCTGTTCGTCAATATCGAGGATCGCGCCCAGATCGCCGTCGTCGGGCTCGCCTCCGGCCGCGTCACGGCGCGCTATCGGCTGGCCGGCTGCGACGCCCCGACCGGCCTTGCCTATGACGGTCGCCACCGGCTGCTGGTGGCGGCCTGCGCCAATGGCGTCGCCAGCGTGCTGCGCGAGGACGGGACCGGGGTGGCAACCCTGCCGATCGGCCCGCATCCGGATGCGGTGCTGGCAGATGCGGCCCACGACCGCATGTTCATCCCCAGCGGCGGCAACGGCACCGTCGCCGAAATCGCGCTGTCGCCCGCCCCGCATGTCGCGCGCCTGTTCACCACACGCCACGGCGCCCGCACCGGCGCCTACGATCCGCGATCGCAATGGCTCTATCTGCCCTATGGCGAGGTGACGCGGCCGGGCGGCCAGCCGGCGCTGGTGCCGGCCAGCTTCGGCATCCTCGTGATCGACACCCATTGAACCGCATGGCGGCCCGTGTCGTCACGGCGCTGGCAGTGGCCTCAACGCTGCAGAGCTGCGCGACCTTCACCGCGCTGCCGCTGCAGCGGCAGGCCGGGCTGGCGCCCGACCTGGCCGCGCTGCGGCACGACGCCGCGCTGCCGCCGGCGCTCGGGGTGTCGGACATCGTCCGCCTGGTCTTGCTGAACAACCCGGATCTCACGGCTGTCCGGGTGCAGCACAGCGTCGCCGAGGCGCAGTTGCTGCAGTCGGGCATCCTGCCGAACCCGCAGGCCAGCCTCTCCGCCACCCCGACCCTGGCCGGGCCGGGCACGACCACCGCCTGGAATGCCGGGTTCACCCAGGACCTGCGCTCGCTGATCCTGCGACCGAGCCTGCAGCGCACGGCCCGGGCCAGCCTGCGGCAGATCGACGCGCAGATCCTCTGGCAGGAGTGGCAGGCCGTCGGCCAGGCCCGGCTGCTGGCGGTGCAGCTCATCGAGGAGCAGCGCACGCTGGCCCTGCTCGACGACCTGCGCCGCGTGCTCGCCCGGCATGTCGCCGAACGCCAGCAGGCACTCGCGGCCCGTGACGCCACCTACACGCTGCTGGCGCCGGACCTCGCGGCCCTGGCGGACCTGGAGGCTCGCCTGCGGGATGCGAGGCGGCTCGCCCTGCAGCAGCGCCACACGCTCGCCGCCCTGCTCGGCCTGCAGCCCGAAGCGGCTTTCACGCTCGCCCGGACCGTCGACCTGCCGCCGCTCGATGCCGAGGCGATCCGCGCAGCACTGCCCGGCCTGCCGGAGCGCCGGCCGGACCTACTAGCCCTGCGCTGGGGCTACGAGGCCGCCAACCAGAGGCTGCGCGGCGCCATCCTGTCGCAGTTCCCGAACCTGTCGTTCGGCGCCAGCGGCGGCAGCGACAACTCGAATGTCCGCGGCTTCGGGCCGCAGCTCAACCTCGAATTGCCGCTGTTCGACCGCAACCAGGGCAACATCGCCATCGCGCGCGCGACCCGCCGGCAACTGCATGACGAATACGGCGCGCGCGTCACCGCGACCGAAGGCGACGTGCGCGCCCGGCTCGACGAGATCGCGCTGCTGCGGGCGCAAATCGCGGCGGCCCGGAGGCGGCTGCCGGCGGTCCGGGAGGCCGCCAGGACGGCCCTGCAGCCGGACAGCGCGCAACTGCTCGATCCGCAGGTGCGCATCGACCTGCTCGCCGCCAGCACCACCCGGGAGGCCGAGTTCATCGCCCTGCAGCAGTCGCTGCTCGAGCAGGAGGTCGCCATCGAGACGCTCGCCGGCTTCGGCATGCCGGCCGCGCGGACGGACCTGCCGCGACGCCTGCAGGTGGCATCCGATCGATGACGCGCGGATACATAGCGGCGTTGCTGTCCGGGTTGCTGCTTGGCATCGCGGCGGCCAGCGGACAGCCGGACGCTGCCCTGGCGGCCGGGGTGTCCGTGCCCACCGTCCTGGTCACCACGCAGATGCCGAAGCCCGGCACGCTGCCGGACCGCATCGAGGCCTACGGCACCGCCGTTCCGGCGCGGGACGGCACCGAGGCGCTCAGCCTGCTGCAGGACGGGAGGGTGCGCCGGATCCTGCATGCGCCCGGCGAGGCGGTGCGGCAAGGCGAGCCGGTCCTGGAATGGGACGCCTCGGCGGCCGCCATGCAGGCCTGGGAACAGGCACGCTCCGGCTACGCCCTGGCGCAGCAGCAACGCAGCCACGCCGCCCTCCTGCTCGCGCGTCACCTCGCCACCCGGGACCAGCTCGACCAGGCCGACAAGGCGCTGGCCGATGCAGCAGCAGCGCTCGACGGCCTGCGGCGCGAGGGCGCCGACCAGGCGATGCGCCTCGTGCGGGCGCCGTTCGACGGCATCATCGTGACGCTGGCGGCGAGTGCGGGCGAGCACGTCGCCGCCGCGGCCCCGCTGGCCACCCTCGCCCGCCGCGACCGCATCGTCGTCACCGTCGGCGTCGATCCCGCCCGCATGGCCTCGGTCCATGCCGGACAGCCGGCGACCGTGCAGGCGCTTGCCGGCGGCCCTGAGCTGGCCGCCGCGGTGCGGCGCGTCGATGCGGCGCTCGATCCGCGCAGCCGCCTGGTCGATGTCGACCTCGCCGTGCCGGCGGGTGCGGTCCTGCCCGGCGCCGACTGCGCCGCCGCAATCACGGTCGGCACGCTGCAAGGCTGGCTGCTGCCGCACGCGGCGGTGCTGCAGGATGCCGAGGGCAGCTTCCTGTTCCAGATCCGGGACGGCAAGGCGGTGCGCGTGCCGGTCACCGTGCTGGGCACCGACGCCGACACCGACCTCGTCTCCGGCGCCCTGGAGGCACGCCGTGCCGTCGTTCTCGACGGCGCCGCCCAGCTTTCTGACGGGGCCGCGGTGCGCGAAAGCGGCGCTCCTTGAGGCTTCTCGCCCGCCACGGCCGAACCTTCGTAGTCGTCGCCGTCGCCCTGGCGATCGCCGGCGCGGTCGCCGCGCTGTCGATGCCGGTCGGGCTGTTCCCGCAGGTCGCGTTCCCGCGGGTGGTCGTCGATCTCGAGGCCGGCAGCCGTCCGGCGGACCAGACCGCGCTGCTCGTCACCCGGCCGGTCGAGGAGGCGATCCGCACGGTTCCCGGCGTGCTCGGGCTGCGGTCCGACAGCAGCCTCGGCTCGGCGCAGGTCGCGATCGATTTCGGCTGGGGCCGCGACATGGTGGCGAGCACGCTGCTGGTGGAGGCGGCGATCGCCCAGGTGATGCCGGGCCTGCCACCGGGCACCGGCTTTGCCGTCCGGCGCATGGACCCGACGGTGTTTCCGATCATCTCGTACGCGTTGCTGCCGGCGGCCGTTGCCGGGCCTGCGTCGCAGGCTGCGCGCCCGGTGGCGTTGCGCGACCTCGCCTCGCTGCAGATCGTGCCGCTGCTGTCCTCGATTGCGGGCCTTGCGCGGGTCTCGGTGCAGGGCGGCGACGTCGCCGAACTCGAGGTGCAGGCGGATGTGCACCGGCTCGCCGGCTACGGGCTGACGCTCTCCGATCTGGCGCGCACCGTCGCATCCGGCAGCGTGCTGCAGGCGGTGGGACAGTTGCAGGACCGCGACAAGCTGTTCCTCGCGATCGCCGGCAGCGCACCGTCGGATGCCGCCGGCATCGGCGCACTGGTGGTGTGTTCGGGTCCCGGTGGCGTGGTGCGGGTGCGCGACATCGCCAGCGTGGTCGCGGGCGTGGTGCCGCAATGGGTGCGCGTCACCGAGGATGGCCGTCCCGCCGTGCTGCTGAATGTGTACGAGCAGCCGGACGGCAACGCGGTCGCGGTGGCGGCCGGCGTCCGGCAGCGGCTTGCCGGCCTCAAGCTGCCGCCCGGCGTTCGGCTGGTGAACTGGTACGACCAGAGTCAGCTGGTGACGCGGTCCGCCGGCAGCGTGCGCGATGCGGTGTTGGTCGGGCTGGTGCTTGCCGGCCTGGTGCTGATGCTGTTCCTGCGCAACTGGCGCATGACGCTGATCGCCTGCGCCACCGTGCTGGCGACGCTGGCGGTGACGATCATCCCGCTCATGCTGCTTGGCCTGAGCTTCAACATCATGACGCTCGGCGGCATCGCGGCTGCGGTCGGGCTGCTGATCGACGACGCCATCGTCATGGTCGAGCACATCGCGCGCCGCGCCCGGGTGCGCGACGATGTGCTGCCGGCCGCATCCGAGTTCCTGCGGCCGCTGACCGGCTCGTCGCTGGCAACGCTGATCGTGTTCGTGCCGCTGGGGTTTCTCGGCGGCGTCACCGGTGCCTTCTCGAAGGCCTTGTCGATCACCATGGGCTCGGCCCTGCTGGTCTCCTACGCGATGACCGCGCTGGTCGTGCCGTCGCTGGCGCGCAGGTGGATCGACTTCTCCCGCCGGCAGGAGCCCGGCGCCCGCGGCAACCGGCTGGAGCGATCCCATGCGGCGCTGCTGTCGGCGCTGTTCGTGCGTCCGTGGCTGCTGCTGGCGCCGCTGTTGCCGCTGCTGGTCCTCGGATGGATCGCCTATCAGCGGGTTGCGACCGGCTTCATGCCGAAGGTCGACGAGGGTGGCTTCGTCATGGACTACTACACCGCCCCGGGCACCTCGCTCGACGAGACCGACCGCGAGGCCGCCCAGATCGACGCGATCCTGCGCCGGCTGCCCGAGCTTGAGACCTTCTCGCGCCGGCTCGGCACCGGCCTCGGCGGCGATCTCGGCGAAAGCTATCACGGGGACTATTTCGTCAAGCTGCGCGACGGGCACGCACGCGCCACGCCCTCGGTCATGGCGGATGTCGTAGCGCGTGTCGGACAGGACGTTCCGGGCGTGCTGATCGACACCGCGCAGCCGATGGAGGACCTGATCGGCGACCTCACCGGGGCGCCGCAGCCGGTCGAGATCAAGCTCTACGGGCCGGACACCGCGCATCTGGTGCCGGTCGCACGCCGGGTGGCGGCCGCGATCGGCCGCGTTGCCGGCACGGTCGAGGTGCATGATGGCGTGAGGCTTGCCGGCGACGGGCTGGACCTGCGTCTCGATCCGGTGCGCGCCGCCCTGGAGGGGATGGATCCGGCATCCATCGCGCAGCAGGCCGCCGACGCGCTGGGCGGCACGGTGGCGACCAGCCTGGTGCTGCCGACCAAGGTCCTCGGCGTGCGCGTCAGCCTGCGGGGCGCGCGCAGCTTGCGCGAGGACGGCCTGGCCAGCCTGCCGATCCGGGCGCCGGACGGGCACGTCTTTCCGCTCAGCCGGGTCGCGCGCCTGCGGCTGGCGCTCGGCCAGCCGCAGGTCTCCCGCGACAGCCTGCAGCCGATGATCGCGGTCGCCGCCCGAATCGAGGGCCGCGGCATCTCCAGCGTGATCCGCGACATCCAGGCAGCCCTCGCCGGGCCCGGCCTGCTGCCCGCCGGCACGCGCTACGAACTGGGCGGCCTCTACCGCCAGCAGCAAATCGCCTTTGCCGGCCTGCTGCGGGTGTTCTGCGCCGCGATCGTGGCCGAGCTGCTGCTGCTGATGTTCCTCTATGGCGGGGTGGCCATCCCCCTCGTCGTCATCGCGTGCTCGCTGCTGTCGAGCATCGCGGTGTTCATCGCACTCTGGCTGACCGGCGTGGAACTCAACATCACCGCGCTGATGGGCATGACCATGATCATCGGCATCAGCACCGAGATGGCGATCTTCTATGTCTCGGAATATGCGGCCCTGGCGATAGCGATGCCGCCGGCCGAGGCGTTGCGCGCCGCCAGCCGCAACCGGCTGCGCCCGATCACCATGACGACGCTGGCCGCCATCCTCACCCTGCTGCCGCTGTCGCTCGCCATCGGCGCCGGCTCGGCGATCCAGCAGCCGCTGGCCATCGCCATCATCGCGGGGCTGCTGCTGCAATATCCGCTGGTGCTGCTGGCGATGCCGGTGCTGATCGGGCTGGTTGCACGGCCAGCCCGATCAGCACCGGCAGCCGGCGGCGGATGAGCCCGGCCGGCGCGCAGCACCTGCGCCGGCTCACCGACCAACGGCTGCGGCCGGGCGCTCCACCCGTATGCCGATCGCAACCGGCAAGGCAAGCGCGCACATCGCCGCCATGCTCCAGAACGAGGCGGCGCCGAAACGGCCGTACAGCGACCCGGAGGCCAGCGTCACCACCGTCGACATCGCTCCCATCGCGACCGTCGCATAGAACGCCTGCGCGGTGGCGGCGAGCCGCGCCGGCACGATCCGCCCGATCATGTCCATGCAGGCCAGGTGCAGCAGCGCGAAGGTCAGGCCATGCAGCGGCTCGACCAGCGCCATCGCCGGAAACCAGGCGGTGCGTGCCGCGACACCCCACCGCACGATCCCCGCGGCGGCGGCCAGCGCCATCGCCCGTCCCGGACCCAGGCGCTCCACCATGCGTCGGCCGAGGAACAGGAACACCGCCACCTCGGCCGCCACCGACATCGACCACAGCACGCTGGCCTGCCCGGCGCTCAGGCCGGCGGAGCGCCAGCGTATCACCTCGAAGCCGTCATGCAGCGCATGGCTGCCGCCGATCAGCGACGCGGCCAGCATCAGCCGGCGAAACACCGGCATGGCGAGCAGCGCCATGATCGCGCCCGGCGCGCCTGGCGCCGCCCGGGTGCCGGCGACACGGTTCGGCACCGTCCAGGCAGCGCCAGCCGCCAGCGCCAGCAGCCCGGCATTGAGCCAGATGATCACGCCGAGGCCGGCTTGCGCGACGCACTGCCCGGCCGCCAGGGTGCCGGCGATGAAGGCGGCGGAGCCGGCCGCGCGCACCCAGCCATACTCGAACTCCGGCCGCTGCCGCGACGAGCCGAGGGCGAGCGCATCGGCCAGCGGTGTCAGCGGCGCCAGCGCGGCGGCATGCAGCACGCTCACCAGCAGCAGCAGCGCCAGCCCGCGGGCGGGGCCGTAGCCGAGCGCCAGCACGGCGGCCGCGGCGGTCATCGCGCACAGGATCGCGGCCGGCCGGCCGGTGCGGTCGGCGAGCCGTCCCCCGGCCGGTCCCGCCAGCAGCCGGATCGCGGTGCCCCCCGCCAGCACCACGCCGATCGCCGACGGCGCCAGGCCATCCTGCTGCAGCAGTCCCGGCAGGAACGGGGACGCGACCCCGAAGGCGGCGAACAGCACCGCGTAGAGCACCAGGAAACGCGGCAAGGGCGATCGCGCATGCACCACGCCGCAAGGACGCCTCCGGCGCCGCGGCGTTCCCGGCCGACGCCTCCGATGCTAAGGGACGCGTCCGTTGACGCGGGATCCCGCATGCTGCCTCGCCTCGCGCCATTCGATTTCGCCCTGCTCGTCGGCGCAGCGCTGGCGGCGTTCCTCATGCTGGGCCCGGCGCTGACCATCCCGCTGCATATCCCGATCAACTACAACGAAGGCTGGGACGCCGGCTTTGCGACGCGGGCGGTGCGGCCGGACGCCGGCCCGCTCTATCCGGGGCCCGGCAGTCTCGTGTTCGACAACTACCCGCCGCTCGGCTTCCTCATCGTGGGCGCCGCTGGCCGGTTCGTGCTCGGCGACATGATCGTGGCCGGACGCGTGCTGGCGCTGCTGGCGCTGCTGGCGAGCGCCGCCCTGCTCGGCCTGTGCGTTCGCCAGCTGGGCGGCAGCGTCCGCGCGGCGTGGGCGGCCGCGCTGCTGCTGCCACTGTTCATCGGCATCTACTTCAGCGGCTACGTCGCGATGGACGATCCGCAATGGCTGGCCCACGCCTTCATGCTGGCCGGACTGGCGATGCTGCTTCGGCACCACGCCCTGCGGCGGCTGCGGCAGCGCACGATCCCGTCGCCGCAGATCGTCCTTGCCGCAGCACTCATGGTGGCCGGCGGCTTCGTCAAGCACAATCTCGTCGCCTTGCCGCTGGCGACGACCCTCTGGCTCGCCTGGCTGAACCCGCGCGCGGCGCTGGCATGGATGCTGGCAGCCGCAGCCTGCATCGCGCTCGCACTCGCGGCCATGCAACTCTGCTACGGCCACGCGGCCTTCGTGGACATCTTTCAGCACCGCCGGATCATCCAGCCGCATCTGTGGACCCGCGCGATCGACAGCCTTGCGCCCCTGGCGCCGACGGGGATCGTCATCGCGCTGCGGTTGCGACGGCGATCCGCCGGAGATGGCGCGGTGCTCGCCGCGTTGTTCATCCTCGTGGCATTGGCCACCGGCATCGCCGGCCGGATGGGGGAAGGCATCTATTACAATGCGCATTTCGAGGCGGTGATCGCGCTGTGCCTCGGTCTCGGCCTGGCGCTGGAACCCGCCATCGCCGCAGCGCGGCCGGCTTGGCCACCCGCGCGGACCGTCACGCTGCTGGTGTTCGCAGCCCTGCCGATCCTCGGTGCGCTGCCCTGGCACCTGCCGGTGGTCTGGCGAAACATCGTCGAACGCCGCGCGCGCGAGGCGGCGTGGCAACCGATCATCGCGCGCCTGCGCGCAGCCGACGGGCAGACCGGCTGCCTGATGGCGTCGCTATGCTACTGGGCCGGCAAGCCTATCGACATCGACATGTTCAACCTGACCCAGTACGCCCTCACCGGCGGATCGCTCGCCGGCTTTAAGGCCATGGTGGCGCGCGGCGGCTTCGTTCTGTTCCAGAACGACAGTAGATCGTTCACGCACGCCGATGCGGTGCAGAAACTGGGCTTCGACCCGGTCATGGCGCCCTTCGCCGGTCGCTACAGGATCGTCCTCACCGGCCCGAAGGGCACGGTCCTGCTGGCGCCGACACCGCCCGCCATCCGGCCAGTATCGCAATGATCGGACATGCCATGCGCTTTTGCCAAGCTTCGTCGGCGCCCCGCCCGCTGGCGCTGGCGCTGCTTCTGCTCGCCGCGGCCTGCGACCCCAGGGAGATCACCGTCAATCCCGCGCTGGCGCAGTTCGACGGCCTCTACCGGGGCAGCGAGACCTCCGACCAGGTCGCCAGCGCGTGCGGAACCACCGGGAGCATCATCAAGTTCGAGGTCTCCGACGGCCAGGTCGCGGTGCAGACGCATCGCCATAGCGGACGCCTCCTGGGCACGGTCGGAGCCGACGGCCAGCTGGTCATGCAGAACGCCGACGGCAGCCGGCAGCTTTCGGGAGCCATCCAGGATGGCGTCCTGACCGCCGTCGAGACCTCAAGCTCCACCAGCAACCAGGACCCCTATGCCAGCGCCGCGCCGCCCTGCACCAGCACCATCAGGGCGACACGGATTTCATGAGAGAGGCGTGGCGCGACATGTCGCGCCACCAGGCCACCAGCTCCGCCAGCCCGTCATCGAGCGGGATGCGTGGCGTCCAGAGTGCCGAGGGCAGATGCAGCGCGGGGTCGCTGGACCAGTCGCGGTGCAGGATCTCGCGCGCCTTGCCGGTGCCGAACAGCGGCGGCCTGTGCCGCAGCATCCCCCAGGCCTCGCTGGTCGCCCCGGCCGCCCGGATCAGCAGGTCGGGCGCTGGCACCGGGTGCGGCGAGCGCCCGAGCGCCGACCCGATGCGGCGCAACAGCTCGCTCCAGCGATAGCCGTCGGCGCGCTCGTCGCAGAGCTCGAACATCCCCGCCGCCGGACCGCCGGCTGCCAGCGCCGCGACACAAGCGGCCGCGTCCGCGACGTGGAGCATCGCGATCCGCGGTTCCGGCCTGACCAGGGGGGCGAACCGCCCGCTGGCCAGCCGCAACAGCGCGAGGCCCGCCTGATCCCATGGCCCGTAGATGACGCCGGGCCGCAGCACCAGGCACCCGCCGCTGCCCAGCTCCGCCACAGCCGCCGCTTCGCCCATGCGCTTGCTGGCGGCATAACCAGACAGATGCGGTGCCCGGGCCGCCAGAGACGAGACCAGAATGAACCTTGCCTGCGGCTGGTGGCGCGCCACCGCCTCGGCCAGCATGCGCGTGCCGTCCCGGTTGACCCGCATGAACTGCACCCGGCTGCGCGCCTTGACCAGGCCCGCGGCATGCACGACGACGGCGGCATCCTGCACGAGGCGCGACAGCGCCGCAGCATCGCGCATGTCGCCCCGCACCAGCTCCAGCCGGGTTCCCGCCAGCACCGGATGCGTCGCCGAGCGGTGCACCAGCAGCCGGACCCGCCATCCCGCCTGGTCGAGGGCGAGCGCGACCCGCGATCCCAGGAACCCGGCGCCCCCGGTGACGACCGCAATCCGTCCCGCGCCGCCGGACCCGGCGGCTGCCCTTGTCACGCCCGCGCCGCCGGACCCGGCGGCTGCCCTTGTCACGCCGGAACGGCGACCGCCGGCAACCGGTCGGCGAGGTAGCGCTGGCGCACCGAGGAGCGGCTCAGCTTGCCGGACGAGGTGTATGGCAGGCTGCCGGGTGCCACCAGCACGATCCGGCTGTCGAGGCCGTGGCAGGACCGCACCGCGTCGCTGACCGCGAGGGCGAGCCGCTGGCTGTGCGCCGGCCCCGCGACGCCGCGCGCCTCGACCGCGACTACCAGGATCTCCTGCCCGTCCAGCTCGACCGAGAAGGCAGCGACATCGCCAGTACGGACATCGGGCACCGAATGTTCGATGCTCCATTCCAGGTCCTGCGGCCAGATGTTGCGCCCGTTGATGATGATCAGGTCCTTGGCGCGCCCGGTCAGCACCAGCGTCTCGCCGAGCCGGTAGCCGAGGTCCCCGGTCTCCAGCCAGCCATCCGCCGACAGGATCGCCTGCGTCTCCGCCGGCCTGCGGTCATAGCCTTGCATCATGCTGGCACCACGGGCAAAGATCCGTCCCACCCGGCGATCGCCCAGCACCACGCCGTCGGCCGTGCGTATCTCGATCTCGTGGTCCGGCAGCGCCGTGCCGCACAGCACCAGCGTGCGCGCCCGCGCATCGGGTCCATCCGGCGCACGGGCCACGCCATCCTGCTCCAGGCGGTCCAGGTCGACGGTGTCGGTCTCGATACCACGCCCGACCGGCGCGAAGCTGATCGCAAGCGTCGCCTCCGCCATGCCGTAGCTCGGCAGGAACGCCTCCGCCCGGTAGCCGCAGGAGGCGAAGGTGCGCGCGAACCCGCTCAGCGAGGCCGGACGGATCATGTCGCCGCCGATGCCGGCGATGCGCCAGCTCGCGAGGTCGAGCTCGGACTTGTTGATCGCGCGCTCGCGCCGCGTGCACAGCTCGTAGCCGAAGCTCGGGCTGTAGGAGATCGTGGCCCGGCCGGTGCTGATCAGCGATAGCCAGAGCTGCGGCCGGCGCACGAAATCCTGCGTCGCCAGCAGGTCGACCGTCACCTGCCCGGCCAGCGGGCTCAGCAGGAAGCCGACGAGGCCCATGTCGTGGTACAGCGGCAGCCAGGACACCGCGCGGTCATCGGGGCAGATCCGCAGCCCGTGCCGCAGGATCGCTGAGGCGTTGGCCATCAGCGCCTTGTGCTGCACCACCACCCCGATCGGGAACCGGGTGCTGCCGGACGAGAATTGCAGGTAGGCGGTCTGGTGCGGGCCAATCGTCGGCAGGACGATGTCGCGCGCCGGGTGCTCCGGCAGGTCGGCCAGCGTGCTGCACAGCCGCACGCTGCCCGCGGCCGCGAACCAGTCGCGCAGCGCCTCGGGCACGAACAAGGCGACCGCCCGCGCCTCCTCGACCAGGCGCTGGATGTGGGCGGTGTAGGTCTCGCGGCCGCCGAACACGAACGGCATCGGCAGCGGCGCCGGCACGAGGCCGGCATGCTGGCAGGCAAAGAACACGCGTACGAAATCGGGATGAGTCTCGGCGATGACGGCGACGCGCTCGCCTGGCCGCAGCCCGAGTGCGAGCAGGCGGCGAGCGAGCGCCATCGCCTCGGCGCGTAGGCTGCGGTAGGAGAGCGACGCGGTCAGCTCGCCGCGGATCGAAAAGAAGTTGAGGCCGGTCTCCCCGTCGGCGGCGTAGTCAAGCGCGTCCGTCAGGGTCAGGAAATCGCCCGGGATCTGGTCGAGGCCGCTGCAGGTCGGCGTCGGCCCGGACCGGGCGGCACTCGCCGGCGCCGGATCAGCCCAGGCGCTTGGGGCCTTCATGTCGCCAGCGCCTTTTCGAACACGCGATAGGTCTTGTAGGCGTGCCCGCCGACGGCTTCCGCCAGATGCCGCATCGGCAGGTTGTCCTCCAGGATCCACGACATCTCGACCGCCTCGATGCCGCGCGCCAGCGCCGCGCGCCGCAGCGCCTCGACGATGTGCAGCGGCAGCAGGCTGCCGAGCAGTCCGGCGCCGTATCGCTTGCGTACCCCCATCAGCGGCACCCGGGCCGACGCGACGCCGGAGACTTTCAGCCGCCACAGCAACTTCGCCCAGCCGAACGGCAGCAGCCGGCCGGACAGGTCGCCGATCGCCGCATTGAGATTGGGCAGGCACAGGCCGAACGCCGCCGGCTCGCCCGCGACATCGGCGAACCACACCAGGCGCTCATGCAGCAGCGGCCGCAGCGCGCGCGCGATATGCGTCACCTCGGCCTCGGTGATCGGCACGAAGCCCCAGTTTCCCGACCATCCGTCATTATAGATCTCCACGACCGAGGCGATGTCGCGCTCCAGCGTGGCAATCCGCATATGGCGTAGCGTGACCCCGGACGGCAGCCCGCGCCCGACCATGGCGGCGGCGGCAGGTGGCAGCGCCGCCGCGGTGTCGCAGAGATAGGCCAGCACGTCGCGGACCTTGCGGTAGCCGAGCGCCTCCAGATGCGCCGCGGCATAGGGCGGATCATGCGGCATCATCAGCATCGGCGGGGTGCTGAACCCGTCGACCAGCAGGCCGGTCTCCTCGTTGATGGACAGGCTGAACGGCCCCTGCACCTGCCGCAGGCCACGGCTCGCTAGCCAATGTTCCGCCGTCGCCAGCAGGGCTGCGAACACCGCGCGGTCGTCGATCGCCACCAGGGAGCCGAAACTGCCGATCGGACCGTCCGGGCCGTCCTGCGACAGGTGGTCCCGCTGCGCGCTGATCCGGCCGACATCGCGGCCATGCCGCCGCGCGATCCAGAACGCCGCATCGGCATGGGTGAAGAACGGATTGCCGCGGGCCGTCAACGCAGCCCGGCGCTCCGAGCGCAGCCCCGGCACGTAGGCGGGATCGGACCGGTACAGCCGCTCCGGCAGGCGGATGAATCGCCCGATGCCCGAGCGGCCGATGGCGGGAATGATCTCGACGGGGCCGGCTGCGGCACTCGCAGCCCTCATGCCCGCCTGCCCGGCCTTGGTGGACGATCCAGCGGCAGGCCGCCCGACAGTTCGGCGACCCACGGATAACGCTGCGCCTCGCTGCGATCGTAGCCGAGGTTGAAGACGTGCGGCGACCGCCGACGCTCGCGTGCGGAGCCGTAATAGGTTCCGAACAGGCGGTCGATGGCGAACGAGGTGATCCCGTAATTGCCCTCCTCATCGTGGAAATGATGCGCCAGGTGCAGTTCCTTCATCCTCCGCCACAGCCGGTTCCGGGGCTTGAAGTTCAGGTGTTGTACGCAGTGGCAGAACTCGTAGATGCAGGTGATGACGAAGCCGGCACACACCGCTGCCGCAGCGCCCGGGGGGCCGCCGCCGACCAGCCAGCCCAGCGGAACCAGGATCGCCAGGATGGTCGGCGCGGTGTTCAGCGGCGAGCCGAACAGCACATCCATGCGGTGCGGATCCTGGTGATGGTCGAAATGGATGCGCTTCCACAGCGCGGACGTCATCCGCCACCGATACAGGAACCGGCCATGCAGGATGAAGCGGTGCAGCGCGTACCAGGTCAGCGGATAGGCGAGCATGGTCACCAGCACCGCGGCCAGCGGCCGCCAGGGCGCATGCGCCTCCCGCACCGCATAGACGCCGCCGCCGAGGGCGAGCAGGACATAGAGATGGATCGCGGGATGGCTGGCATAGGCCGCAACCAGGTCGCGCAGGGTCATCCGTCCCAGGTCGAAGCTTCGTCCATGTCTGCGCCAGCGCGTGTACATTCAATCCCCTTGGGCGGTATCGAGTGGCGCTGCCGCGCCGGCCTGTCAAGCGAGCCGGGTCCTGCGCTTTCGAACCACAAGCGGAGCATGATCGAACGGATCATGCTCGGGGCGCTTGCTGCGGGCGCGACTCTGCTGCATGCCGGTGCCTCGCCTCGCCACTCAGGGATGACAGGCTTTGAGGTCGTTGCTGCGGTCATGCCGGACAGCTGGAGTGCTGGTGCTGCTAGTCGGCCTCGGGCCGATCCCAGCCCTCGCGATATCCGCCGGACCATGCCCGGGACCGGTGGCAGGGATGCCGAAATTCTACGTCACCGGCACCGGCGCAAGACGTGTCGCCGGCAACATCACCTTCACCTTGTACGGACCCGACCCGGCCAAATATC
This sequence comes from Lichenicoccus sp., assembly GCF_965277665.1. Classification (GTDB taxonomy): domain Bacteria; phylum Pseudomonadota; class Alphaproteobacteria; order Acetobacterales; family Acetobacteraceae; genus Lichenicoccus. Next base: position 1,149,893 of record NZ_OZ255835.1, on the reverse strand, counting down.
TGGTGCGCAACGGTGCGCTTGCCGTGCTGAGGGTGCCGCTCTCGACCACCCAGGCCGAGGCCTGCTTCGCCGTGTCCGCGGCAGGCACGTATGCGGTGGCGATCTACCATGACGAGAACGACAATCATCATTTCGATCGAAACTTCCTCGGCCTGCCGGCCGAAGGCTACGGGTTCTCCAACAACGCGGCGCCGCTGTTCGCACCCCCGCGCTTCGACGCGGTAAAGATCACGGTGCATCCGGGCATCAACCGTATCGCCATCCGGCTGCGCTACTGATCCCGGGGATCAGGCTCCTGGCGGCCCGGACCTACTGAGCCGCGTTTATGTAGTGCTGCATGACACGCGGGAGCACGCCCAGTTCCAGGCCGATCGCCGCCATCGCGCCGATGGCCTGGTCGATCTGGACCTGGGTATGCGCGGCGCTCACGCTGGTCCGGAGCAGCGACTGCCGCTCGGGGGTCGCGGGCGGCAGCGCGAGGTTGACGTAGATGCCGGCCTTCAGCAGCCGGTCCCAGAAGGCGGCTGCCAGCCGGGTATCGTCCAGGCGGATCGAGACAATCGGACTGATGGTCGGTCCCAGCGCAAAGCCGGCGCCCGCGAGACCCTCATAGAGGCGGGTCGCGTTCCGGTTCAGGGTGGCATGCAGCCCAGGCCGCGCCTCCAGCACCTCGAGCGCCTGCATCACGCCGGCGATGACGGAGGGCGGCAGCGAGGCGGTGAACATGTAGGCACGCGAGGCCAGCCTCAGCAGCTCGAAATCCGGCAGGTCGGAGGCACAGAAGCCGCCGATGCCGCCGAGGCTCTTGCTGAAGGTGCCGACGACGAAATCGACATCCGCCTCGATGCCGGTCGCCTCCGCCAGGCCGCGCCCATGCTCGCCGAGCACCCCCAGCGAGTGCGCCTCGTCCACCAGCAGCCAGGCGCCGGTCTCGCGCTTGACGGCGGCGATCTCCTGCAGCGGCGCGGTGTCGCCGAGCATGCTGTAGATGCCCTCCACGACGATCAGCTTGTCGCCGGGGCGGTCGGCCAGGAAGCGCAGGCGGCGATACAGGTCGTCCGGATCGTTGTGGCGGAAGCGGGTGACGGCGGCGTCGCTGAGCTTGGCGCCGTCATAGATGCTGGCGTGGCTGTCGGCGTCGAGCAGCAGGTAGTCATCGGCGCCGGCGAGTGCGGGCAGGATGCCGACATTGGCCTGGTAGCCGGTGGTGAAGAGCATCACCTCGCGGCGTCCGAGGAAGCGGGCGAGACGCCGCTCGAGCAGGGCATGGCCGCCATAGGTCCCGTTGGCGATCCGCGAGCCGGTGGTGCCGGTGCCGTCGGCGCGCAAGGCGGCGACGGCGGCGTCGACACAGAGCGCATCGAAGGTCAGGCCGAGGTAATTGTTGGTGCCGAACAGCAGGACCTTGCGACCATCGAGGATCGCCTCGGTCGGGCCCAGGATGGTCTCGAAGCGGACATCGAAGGGATCGACCGCGGATTGCAGCAGTTGCGCACGTGCTTGTTTCAGCGCGCCGTATTTTTGCAGCACTATCGATCAGACCTGCGCAAGATTGCGAACCAGTATATCTGCCAGATCGCCGACGGTCTGCACATCCGCGATGGCATCGAGCGGCACAACGGTGTTGAACTTCGTCTCCAGCTCCATGATGAAATCCATCACCGCGATCGAGTCGAGCTTGAGGTCCCGGACGATATTGGTATCGCGCCCGATGCTGTCGCAAAGCTCCGGCGACACGTCCCCGAGCGACCTGACGACGCTGACAATTTCCGCAATCACTTCTTCTTGAGGTGTAACCAACCCCAATCCCCCGGGTCACGCCGATCGACAGAGCGACGACGATAGCGCGATGGCGCTGTCCCGGCAATTCGAGCCGGGCATGCAGGCTACCCGCGATAAACCTTCGTGATCCAGGCATGCGGCTCGACAGGAACTTGTCGCTCGTGCCGCGCGAAAACCATGTGCTAAATTGGACCTTCAGCCATGCGCCGCACGAAAACGCAACGGGTCTCGCTCGTGTCGAAGCGAGCCTTGTAGGCGCCGCCGCCGCTCACTATACCAATCGGTACGGAATCTTGCAGTTCGTGCGGTCAGGTCGGAGCAGCGATGAGTGAAGCGAGCAATCGTCTGGGCAGATCGGTGCCGCGCCGCGGGCGGGGAGCCCTGACGACATCGGCCACGATCGTCGCGCTGGTCGCCGCCGCCATTCTGCTCGTCGCCTGGTGGGAAACGCCGCATGTCAAGGCCAGCGCCTTTGCGCCGCCGCCGCCCGCGGTAACGGTCAGCGTGCCGCTGCAGCGTTCTGTCGCGGGACGCCAGGGTTTCCTCGGCCAGTTCTCTCCGGTCGATCGGGTCGAACTGCGCGCGCAGGTCGGCGGCATCCTGACCGACATCGATTTCAAGGACGGCCAGATCGTCAAGAAGGGCGACCTGCTGTTCGTGATCGATCCGCGTCCCTACGAAATCAAGCTTGCCCAGGCGAAGGCGCAATACAAGACGGCATTGGCCCGGCTCGCGCTGGCGAACAGCGAGTTCTGGCGCGCGCAGCAGCTCAAGCGCACGGATTTCGGCACCGCGGAGAATGTGGATCAGCGCAGTGCGGACCAGCAATCGGCGCAGGCGGCGCTCGACCAGGCCGCGGCCGCGGTCCAGGATGCCGGCCTCGACCTCTCCTATTGCCGGGTGGTCGCGCCGTTCACCGGCAAGATCGGCGACCATCAGATTTCGGTCGGCAACCTGATCAGCGGCAGCCGGGCGGGCAGCAGTGCCACCAGCCTGCTCGCCACCATCGTCTCGCTCGATCCGATCCATCTCGACTTCGACATGAGCGAGTCTGACTTCCTGACCTTCAGCCACGCCCGCGAGCACGAGTCCGCGGCACTCGCCGACCGGGTCGAGATCAGCCTGAGCGACGAAGGCCGCTACACCCGCCTCGGCACCCTCGACTTCGTCGATAACAGCCTCAACCGGGCAAGCGGCACCATCCATGCCCGTGCCACCGTGCCGAACCCGGATTTGTTCCTGACCCCGGGCGAGTTCGCCCGGCTGCGCCTGACCATCTCGGCGCCGCGACCCGAGCTTCTGGTCCCTGCGGCCGCCGTGGTGCCGGACCAGTCCCAGCACATGCTGCTGGTCGCCGCGGCAAACGGCACCGTCGTGCCGCGTCCGGTGCAGACGGGCGAGCTGCGCGGCGGCCTGCGCGTCATCACCGCCGGGCTCAAGCCGACCGACCGGGTCATCATCGAGGGGCTGATGCACGCCATGCCGGGCACCAGGATCTCGCCGCAGGACGGCACGATCCGGTTCAATGACGCCGCCGACGCCGAGAATTAGGCCGGCATCAGATCATGCGTCTCACGCACCTCTTCATCGACCGGCCGATCCTGGCGACCGTGTTCAGCGTCTTCATCACGCTGATCGGCCTGGGTGCGCTGATGACGCTGCCGATCGCGCAGTTCCCCGAGATCGTGCCGCCGACGGTGCAGATCACCACCACCTATCCGGGCGCCTCGGCCGAGACGGTCGCGCGGACGGTCGCAACGCCGCTCGAGCAGGAGGTCAACGGCGTCGAGAACATGCTCTACATGAGCAGCCAGTCGACCGGCGACGGCAAGCTCACCCTGACGGTCACGTTCCAGATCGGCACCGACCTCAACGTGGCGCAGATGCTGACGCAGAACCGCGTCCAGGATGCGCTGCCGCGTCTGCCGCAGGATGTGCAGCAACTCGGCGTCCAGGTCAGGAAGTCGACGCCGAACATCCTGCTCGCGGTGCACCTGGTCTCGCCGGACGGCTCGCGAGATGCGCTCTACATCTCGAACTACGCCACCCTGCACGTGAAGGATGCGCTCGCCCGCCTGCCCGGCGTCGGCGACGTGCAGGTGTTCGGCAGTCGTGACTATGCCATGCGAATCTGGCTCGATCCCGACAAGGTCGCCGCCTACAACCTCAATGCGAGCGAGGTCCTCGCGGCACTCCGCGCGCAGAACGTCCAGGTTTCCGCGGGCATCCTCAACCAGCCGCCGATCCCGTCGCACGAAGCCTTCCAGCTCAACGTGCAGACACTCGGCCGCCTGTCGACGCCGGCGGAGTTCGGCGACATCGTGGTGAAGTCGGACGGCGGCGGCCGCGTCACCCGCATACGCGATGTCGGTCGCGTCGAGGTCGGCGCGCAGGATTACGGCTCGGCCGGCTTCGTCGATCATGGCGAGGCGACGGCGCTGCTGATTTTTGCCCAGCCGGGTGCGAATTCCCTCGCCGTCGAGCACGCGGTGCTGTCCACCACCGACGCGCTCTCCAAGGATTTTCCGCCCGGCCTGGGCTACAAGATCGTCTATGACCCGACCATCTTCGTGGCGAAGTCGGTGCACGAGGTCATCAAGACGATCTTCGTGGCGATCCTGCTGGTGGTCGGCGTCGTCATCATGTTCCTGCAGAACTGGCGCGCCTCGATCATTCCGGTGATCGCGATTCCGGTCTCGCTGATCGGCACCTTCCTGGTGCTCGCGGTCCTGGGCATCTCGCTCAACAACCTGTCCCTGTTCGGACTGGTGCTGGCGGTCGGCATCGTCGTCGATGACGCGATCGTCGTGGTCGAGAATGTCGAACGCAACCTCCGGCTGGGCATGAGCCCGTCCGAGGCCGCGCACCGGACGATGGATGAGGTCGGCGGGGCGCTGATCGCCATCGCCCTGACCCTGTGCGCGGTGTTTGTGCCGTCGGCGTTCCTCTCCGGGATTTCCGGGCAGTTCTTCCGGCAGTTCGCGGTCACCATCGCCGCCTCCACCGTCATCTCCTGCCTGGTCTCGCTGACCCTGAGCCCGGCGCTCTGCGCGGTCCTGTTCAAGCCACACGACGAATATTCCGTGCCGCGTCCCAACCTCGCCACACGTTTCGCCAGGGTGATCTTCGGCGGCTTCAACTGGGCATTCTCGCGTCTGTCCGAAGGCTACGCCCGGCTCACCGCGCGTCTCGTCAGGATGCTCGGCCTGGTGATGGTGATCTACGTGCTGCTGATCGCCTTTGCCGGCTTCCAGTTCTCGCGCGCGCCGACCGGGTTCATCCCGGAGCAGGACCAGGGCTACCTGATCACTGTCCTGCAGTTGCCCGCCGGCGCCACGCTCGATCGCACCGAGGCCGCGGTGCGCGAGGCCAGCAAGATCATCCTGGCCACCCCCGGCATCGAGCATGTCGTGCCGTTCGCCGGCCTGGATGCGACGACCTTCACCGTCGCCTCGAACGACGGCACGATCTTCTCCGGCCTGCCGTCGCTCTACAACCACTCCACGGCGCATGGCCTGAACGCCCAGGCCGTGCTCGCAAGCCTGCGCGCCCGGCTGTCGCACATCCAGGATGCCTACGTGCTGACCATCCCGCCGCCGCCGGTGCAGGGGCTCGGCAGCGCCGGCGGCTTCAAGATGATGCTGCAGGACCGCAGCGGCCTGGGCTCCGAGGTGCTGTCGAAGGCGGCGCAGACGCTGGTGGGTGCGGCCAACCGCGATCCCGACTTCGCCGGCGTGTTCACGCTGTTCAGCACCGGAACCCCATCCGTGTATGCCAGCATCGACCGCGAGAAGGCCGAGAAGGTCGGGCTGACGCCCAGCGACGTGTTCAACACGCTGGAGGTCTATCTCGGCTCGCAATACGTCAACGACTTCAACTATCTCGGCCGCACCTACGAGGTCGTGGTGCAGGCGGACGGACAATTCCGCCGCGGCGTCGGCGATATCGGCCGGCTGCGGGTGCGCAATGTCGGCGGCCTGATGGTGCCGATCGGCACCGTCGCGCGCTTCACCGATATCACCTCGCCCTACCGCGTCCCGCGCTACGACCTGTTCCCGGCGGCCGAGGTCATGGGGGCGGCAGCGCCCGGTATTGCCAGCGGCACCGCGCTGCACCGCATGGAAGAGCTGGCCCACCAGGTGCTGCCGAAGGGCATCGGCTTCGAGTGGACCGAGATCGCCTTCCAGCAGCAGGAACGCGGCACGCCCACGCTGCTGGTGTTCGGCGCCGCCGCGTTGTTCGTCTTCCTGGTGCTGGCGGCACAATATGAAAGCTGGAAGCTTCCGCTCTCCATCATCCTGATCGTGCCGATGTGCCTGCTGGCCTCGGTCACCGGCCTGCTCGCGCGCGGCATGTCGATCGACATCCTGGCGCAGATCGGCTTCGTGGTGCTGGTCGGGCTGGCCGCGAAGAACGCGATCCTGATCGTGGAGTTCGCGCGCCAGGCCGAGGATGCAGGCGCGACCCCGGCGGATGCCGCGGTGCATGCCGCCCGGACCCGGCTGCGGCCGATCCTGATGACGTCGTTCGCCTTCATCCTCGGTGTGGCACCACTGGCGGTGGCGACCGGCGCCGGCTCGGAGATGCGCCAGTCGCTGGGCACCGCGGTGTTCTTCGGCATGCTCGGCGTCACCGGGTTCGGCCTGCTGTTCACGCCGGCCTTCTATACCGTGGTGCGCAAGCTCGGCGGCCGCGCGGTGACGCGCCAGGAGCGCACCCGCCAGGTCCGCTCGACCGTGCCCGAGTGACATCCCGCGGCGAGGCCGTCTTCTCCTATGGCACGCTGCAGGATCCGGCCGTGCAGCAGGCCTGCTTCGGGCGGCGGCTGCCGGGAGACGCCGACGCCATCGCCGGCTACCGGCAATCGGCCATCGCGGTGGCCGAGCCGGATCGGGCGGGCACCCGGTCCTACCCGATCCTGGATCCATCCTCCGACGCGTCCGACCTGATTGCCGGCATGGTGCTGCTGCTGACCGAGGCCGAACTGGCCCAGGCCGACGAGTACGAGGGACCGGACTATCGGCGGGTGTGGGTTCGGACCCGGGCCGGCCGGGACGCCTGGGTCTATATCCGGGCCTGAGCGGCTCCCTTGTCGGCGCCGGATCGGCGCGCCATGCTCGATCCTTCAAGAGCTGCTCCAGCCGAAAGGATCCCGTTGTCCCCAGGAGCCACGCTCGCGGCCGACGGCCTCGGCAAGTCCTATGGCGGGGTTGCGGTGCTGTCCGAGGTCAGCCTGTCGGTCCGGCCAGGCGAACTGCGCGCCGTGCTGGGCGAGAACGGCGCCGGCAAGTCGACCCTGATGCAGCTGCTGTCCGGCCACCGGCAGCCCGACCACGGCCGCGTGCTGCTGGACGGCCAGCCCGTGCACCTCGCCAGCCCGATGCAGGCGGAGCGGCTCGGCATCGTCCTGGTGCACCAGGAACAGCTTCTCGCCGAGCAGCTCACGGTGGCGGAGAACCTGTTCCTGGGCCGCGAGCTGCGTCGTGGGCCGTTCCTGGACCGGGCCCGCATGCACGAGCTGGCGGCCGAGCGGCTGCAGGCGCTCGGCTGCCACGCCGCGCCAGGCGCGCCGGTCGGAAGTCTCTCCATCGCCGAACGCCAGATGGTGCAGATCGCGCGCGCTTTGCTGGTGCCGCGCCGCGTGGTGATCCTGGACGAGCCGACCGCGGTGCTGACGCCGCACGAGGTGGGCGCGCTGTTCGCCGCGATCCTGTCGCTCAAGGCCTCGGGGGTCGCGCTGCTGTACATCTCGCACCGGCTGGCCGAGGTGGCGATGATCGCCGACAGCGTCACCGTGCTGCGCGACGGCCGGCTGGTCACCTCGCGCCCGGCAGCCGGCCTCGGCGAGCTCGAGATGGCCCGCCTGATGGTCGGCCGCGACATGTCGACGCTGTTCCCGCCGAAGCCTCCCCTACCGGAACCATCCGACGCTCCTATCCTGCAGGTGCGGCGCGCCCGCGTGCCCGGCCATGTCGTCGAAGCCAGCTTCAGCCTGCAGCGAACAGAAATCCTCGGCTTCGGCGGCCTGGTCGGGGCCGGCCGCACCGAGCTGTTCGAGGGCCTGATCGGCCTGCGTCCGGCGTACATCGAGGCGGTCGCGGTGCATGGCGAGCCTTTCGCGCACCTGACGCCGCGTGGCGCGCTGCGGGCCGGGATCGCCTACCTGACCGAGGACCGCAAGGGCCGCGGGCTGCTGCGGCACCTGCCGCTGGCCACCAACCTCACCCTGGTCGCACCCTTCCAGCGCTTCGGACTGCTCGACGCGGCGCGCGAGTCCGCCGCCATGCAGCAGGCGCGCGACGAGTTCGACATACGCGCCGGCCGCAGCAGTGCGCTGGCCGGCCAGCTCTCCGGCGGCAACCAGCAGAAGCTGATGCTGGCCAAGACCATGCTGACCCGGCCGCGCATCCTGGTGATCGACGAGCCGACCCGCGGCATCGATATCGGCACCAAGGCGCAGATCTACCGCTTCATCGCGGCCCTCGCCGCGGCCGGCACGGCGGTGGTGGTGATCTCGTCCGAGATGCAGGAGCTGATCGGCCTGTGCCACCGGGTGCTGGTGATGCGCCACGGTCGCATCGTGGCCGAGCTCGAGGGCGATGCGATGACCGAGGATGCGATCGTGGTGCATGCGACCGGTGTCGGCGAGCGGGCCGCGTGAGCACCATGCCCGCGCGCGGCTGGCGCATGCGCCGCATCGATCCCGCCTCGCTGGCGCCGTTCGCCGCGCTGGCCTTTCTCGTCATCATCGGCACGCTGCTGAACGGGCGCTTCCTGGCGCCTGACAACCTCGCCAACGTGGTGACCCGCGCCTCCTTCATCGCGGTGATCGGCATCGGCGCCACCTTCGTCATTGCCGCCGGCGGGCTGGATCTCTCCGTCGGTTCGATGTCCGCCTTCATCGGCGGCAGCGCCATCCTGCTTGCCAATGCCAGCGCCTCGCATGGCTACGGCACCGCGCTGGCGGTCGGTGCGGCGGTGGCGATCGGCGGCGGCGCGCTGTGCGGTCTCGCCAACGGCCTCGTCATCACGGTCGGCCGGCTGGAGGCGTTCATCGTCACCCTCGGCTCGATGGGCATCTTCCGGGCGCTGACCACATACCTCGCCCAGGGCGGCTCGCTCTCGCTCACCCCGGACGACCTGCAGGACCTGGTGCGACCGGTGTATTTCGGCACCGCGCTGGGCATCCCGGTGCCGGTGCTGGTGTTCCTGGCTCTCGGCGCGCTGGCGTGGGTGGTGCTGCATCGGACGCCATTCGGCCGCCACGTGGTGGCGATCGGCGCCAACGAGGAGGTCGCCCGCTACTCGTCGGTCGCGATCGGCCGGGTGCGCACGATCACCTACGTCATCCAGGGCGCCTGCGTCGGCATCGCCACCATCCTGTACGTGCCGAGGCTGTCCTCGGTGACGCCGACCTCGGGCCTGCTGTGGGAACTGCAGGCGATCACCGCGGTGGTGATCGGCGGCACCTCGCTGCGCGGCGGCAACGGCCGGATCTGGGGCACCATCGCCGGCGCCCTGGTGCTCGAGTCGGTTGCGAACATCATGGTGCTGTCGAATATCGTCAGCGAATATCTGATCGGCGCCGTGCAGGGCGCGATCATCATCGTGGCGATGCTGGTGCAACGAGGCCTCAGGCGAAACTGAGGCGCGCGAGGAGGGGACGACTCATGACGCACAGGTTTATCGGGATAGTGGCCGCGGCAGCGCTAGCCGGAGGAATAGCCGCGGCATCCGCGCATGCCCAGGCCGGGAAATTTACCATCGCGGTCTCGCTGCCGACCGCCGACCATGGCTGGACCGGCGGCCTGCTGTACGACGCCAAGCAGGAGGCAGCGCTGCTCGAGCACGCCTATCCGGGGCTGACGGTGATCGTGAAGCCCTCGTCCAGCGCCGCCGACCAGGCCAGCGCACTCGAGGATCTGACCGCCGGCACCAGGCCTGATGCGCTGGTGGTGCTGCCGTATGATTCGAGCCAGCTCACCGGCGCAGTGCGCCGGGTCAAGGCGAAGGGCGTATTCATCACGGTGGTGGATCGCGGGCTGACCGACCCCGCGATCCAGGATGTCTATGTCGCCGGCGACAATCCCGAATTCGGCCGCGTGGCTGGCAAGTATTTCGTGCACGCACTCGGCGGCCACGGCGACGTGGTGGTGATGCGCGGCATCCCGACCGTGGTCGACACCCAGCGCGTCACCGGCTTCCAGCAGGCGATCGCCGGGTCGGGCGTCAAGATCATGGACATGCAGTTCGCCAACTGGAGCCGCGACGAGGGCTTCAAGGTGATGCAGGACTTCCTCGCCAAGCACGGGCATATCGACGCGGTCTGGGCCGCCGACGACGACGTGGCGCAGGGCGCGCTGCGCGCCATCGCGCAGGCCAAGCGCACCGACATCAAGTTCGTCGTCGGTGGCGCCGGCATGCGCGAGGTCATCAAGGGGGTGATGGACGGCAATTCCCTGATGCCGGTCGACGTGTCCTATCCGCCCTCGATGATGAAGACGGCGATGGATGTGACCGCAGCCCATCTGATCTCGAAGGCGGCGGTGCGCGGGACCTTCCTGCTCTCGACGGTGCTGATCACCAAGCAGAACGCCGCGGAGTATTACGACCCGAACTCGCCATTCTGACGATGGCCCTTACTCGTCGGCGTGCAGTTCCAGCACGCCGCCCGGCCGGATGACGACCGAGAGACCCCGGTAGTCCGGGATTGTCACATGCCGGGTCGCGATCGGGTGCGGATGGGTCGCGGTCACGACCACCACCGCGGCGGCGGCGGCGTCGGCAGCAGCGATGCCCGCCGGCGCGTCCTCGAACACCAGGCAATTCGCCGCCGGAAAGCCGAGCCGGCCGGCGGCCAGCAGGAAGCATTCCGGCGCCGGCTTGCCGTGCGTCACATCCTCGGCCGCAATCAGCAGCCTCGGTGGCGCGAGGCCCGCCGCCTGCAGCCGCCGGAGCGCCAGGGCGCGCGGCGCCGAGGTCACGATCGCGTGGCGTTGCGGCGGGATCGAAGCCAGGAACCCGGCCGCACCTTGGATCGGCACCACACCCTCGACATCGGCCATCTCGGCGCGCGTGATGGCGAGCGCTTCCGCTTCGGGATCCACACCCGGCAGTGCGAGCCGGCGGATCGTCTCGACAGAGCGCACGCCGTGGATGGTCGGCAGAAAGCTTGCGACATCGAGACCATGACGCTGCGCCCACGCCGTCCAGACCCGTTCGGCGGCTGCGATCGAACTCAGCAGCGTACCATCCATGTCGAACAGGAAGGCCGCGAAACCTTGTCCCGGGAACAGCGTCTGGGTCATTACGTGGCGGCCTCCGTGTTGCGATGCGGCAGCGGCAATGCACCGCAGGTGACGGCCTACTTCTAAGGCAGCATCCGATTATAGGGTATCGCTTCGCGTCGCCACGCCGATCCAGGGCAACACAGGCTTCGATCGAGGGCAGCCGACATGACCGAAATGCGTATCGAGACCGACAGCCTCGGACCCATCGAGGTCGCTGCCGACCGGCTGTGGGGAGCGCAGACCCAGCGCTCGATCCTCTACTTCAGCATCGGGCACGACCTCATGCCGCGCGAAATGATCGACGCCTACGCGATCCTGAAGCGGGCGGCGGCACTGTCCAACCGCGACAGCGGCCGGCTGGACGACACGATAAGCGGCCTGATCGGGACCGCCTGCGACGAACTGCTCGAAGGCCGGCACCGGGACATGTTTCCGCTGCATGTCTGGATGACCGGCAGCGGCACGCAGTTCAACATGAACGTCAACGAGGTGGTCTCGAACCGGTGCTGCCAGCTGGCCGGAACGCCGCTCGGCAGCAAGCGGCCGGTGCATCCGAACGACCATGTCAACATGTCGCAATCCTCGAACGACAGCTTTCCCTCGGCGATGTACATGGCGGCCGCGATCGGCGTCACCGGGCGCCTGATCCCGTCGGTCGCGGCCCTGCGGGATGCGATCACGGCCAAGGCGCGCGCGTGGGACGATATCGTCAAGATCGGCCGCACCCACATGCAGGATGCCACGCCGATCACCCTGGGCCAGGAATGGTCCGGATTCGCCGGCCTGCTCGAGGACGGCCTCGAGCGGCTGGCCGACGCGCTGCGCGGCGTCTACCGGCTTGCTCTGGGCGGCACAGCGGTCGGCACCGGCATCAACGCGGCGCCCGGCTTTGCCGAGGCGGTGACGGCGGAGGTCGCGCGTGCGACCGGGCTGGCGTTCGTCAGTGCCTCGAACAAGTTCACCGTGCAGGGCTCGCACGATGCCCTGGTGCAGCTTTCCGGCACGCTGCGGACCCTGGCAGCCTCGCTGTTCAAGATCGCCAACGACATCCGGCTGCTGTCCTGCGGGCCGCGTGCCGGACTCGCCGAATTGCTGATCCCGGAGAACGAGCCGGGCTCCTCGATCATGCCGGGCAAGGTCAACCCGACCCAGGTCGAGGCGATGACGATGCTGGCGGTGCAGGTGATGTCCAACGACGTGGCGGTCGGCTTCGGCGGCGCCGGCGGCCTGCTGCAGATGAACGTGTACAAGCCGCTGATGATCGCCAACATCATGCAGTCGATCACGCTGCTTGCCGACGGCTGCACGAACTTCCGGAAATTCCTCATCGAGGGCACCGAGCCGAACCGCAGGAAGCTCGCAGCCTATGTCGAGCAGTCGCTGATGCTGGTCACCGCCCTGGCCCCGGTGATCGGCTACGACCGCGCCTCGGCAATCGCGCACCATGCCATGCAGCACGACCTGACCCTGCGCGACGCCGCCCTCGGCCTCGGCTATGTCAGCGCCGAGGATTTCGACCGCATCGTCGTCCCGATCAGGATGACGCAGCCGTACGTGGCGTCAGCCGTCTGACGTCACGGTTTCAGTCCCCGTCATAGCCATACACTTCCGGCAGCAGGAAGATCGCCGCCAGCAGGCCGATCAGCGGGAAGATCGCCACGAACAGGGTGGCGTTGCCGTGGCCGATCGCGCTGAACAGCACCGGGAACAGGAAGATGGCGAGGAACGACGGCAGCTTGACGAAGATGTAGGCAACACCGGACGCGACGCCGCGATATTCCGGGCGCGCCATCATCGAGGCGATGGTGATGCCGTTCTCGGCGTCCCAGTAATGGCCCCAGAGCATGACCGCGGCGGCGAACGGCAGGATCAGCGTGTGCCCGGACTTGATCGCGTAGCCGGCGACCAGCAGCGACACCAGCACGATCCCGAAGCCGGAGATGCTCAGGCCGCGCTGCCCGATGCGCGGCGTGATCAAGGGGCCGACCCAGCCGGAGATCGCGGCAACCATGTAGAGCAGCATGGTCACGAGATCGGTGCCGAGCACGCTCGACACGCCGACCAGCACGAACAGCACCGGAATGTAGAACGCGAAGGTGGAGAACTCGCTGCCCTGCGCGAAGCACGAGATCCAGCCGAACAACGTGGCCCGCCTGCGGATCGGGTCGCGCCAGATATGCTTGAAGAAGTCGCGCGCGCGCGGCTGCGCAATCACGATGTCCTGGTCGGGCAGGAAGTCGAGCGGATCGTGGTACATCTGTGCCGAGACCTGCTTGGCCTCGCGGAACCGTCCGCGCCGGATCAGCCAGATCGCGGTTTCCGGCAGGTTGTAGCGCAGCGCGAAGATGATCGCGGCCGGCACCGCGCCGAAGCCCAGGGTCAGCCGCCAGACCAGCCAGTGCGGCAGGGCGAAGGCGAGCAGCACCGCGATCAACGCCAGCGCGAACACCTCGCCGACCGCGAACATGAACTGCCAGCGGTTGCCCATCACCTCGCGTTCGCCCTTCGGCAGGAACTCCATGATGTAGGTGTAGCCGTTCGAGATATCGCTGCCGAGCGGGATGCCCAGGATCAGCCGGACCACCACGAGCCAGATCATCCCCGGGACGAAGGCCTGGGCCAGCGCGAACACCACGAACATGACCATGGTGGTGAGAAAGATCGCCCGCCGCCCGATCCGGTCGGACAGCCAGCCGCCGAGCAGCGAGCCGACGATGGCGCCGCCCTGGGTGCCGGCGCCGGCCAGGCCGAGCAGCGCCGGAGACGGATGGAACTGCTCGCGCAGGAAGATCAGCACGAAGGCGATCGAGTACAGGTCCCAGGCCTCAACCAGGATCGAGGCGATCATCAGCCAGCCGACCCGCGTGCCGTTCGGGCTGTGATGGGCCACCAGGTGCTTCACCGCCCGATCCATCAGCGCCTGCTGCTGCGCATCGACCGGCGCGGTGATCGGTATATCCATCCGAGTGCCCCTTCTCGAGTCGGCGCCGCCCGACGGCCTGTCAGACCCGACGACGCTCGACTGCAGCGCAGATCGGGGCGCCCGGCAACCTCTGGCCCGACAAAGAGTGGCCTGCGGTTTGCAAAGCCCGACCGGGTTTCGGAGGCTCCGGATGAAGCGCCAGGTCTGTCTCGCCGTCCTGCTGCATGGCGGCCGCTTTTCGTGGAAATACCCGGCGGCGAAGGCCGAGGGCGACCACGACATCGAGATGTACAAGGCCTTGGCGCAGACCGCCGAGCGCGGTCGCTTCGACATCATCTTCATGGCGGACGGCTACTCCACCAAGGATGACGGGCTCGCCCCGGACGCGCTGCGCTCGATGAGCACCCTGGTGCATTTCGACCCGCTGAGCCTGCTGGCGGTGCTGTCCACCGTCACCACCCGGATCGGCCTCGTCTGCACCGGCTCGACCACCTACAACGAGCCCTACGACCTCGCCCGGCGCCTGGCCACGCTGGACCATATGAGCGGCGGCCGCATCGGCTGGAACGTGATCACCTCGCAGATGACCAGCGAGGCGCTCAATTTCGGCTATGATGGGCCGCTCTCGACCGAGGCGCGCTACGCCCGAGCGCGCGAATTCCTCGATGTGTGCCTGGGGCTCTGGGACAGCTGGGAGGACGACGCCTTCCCGCGCGACAAGGCCTCCGGCACCTATGCCGATCCCGCGAAGATGCATGTGCTGAACCACAAGGGCCGGTTCTTCAAGGTGCGCGGGCCGCTCAACGTCGCGCGCATGCCGCAAGGCTATCCGGTGATCTGCCAGGCGGGCGAATCCGAGGAAGGCCGCGAGTTCGCGGCGCAGTCCGCCGACATGATGTACGGCAAGGCCACGTCGCTCGCGCACGGCCAGGCCTTCTACGGGCCGATGAAGGCGCGCCTCGCCAAGTACGGCCGCTCGCCCGACAGCCTCAAGATCATGCCGGGCCTGTGCTGCGTGGTCGGCCGCACCCTGCAGGAGGCGCGCGACAAATTCGACGCCGTGCAGGCGACCATCAGCACGGTCGAGGCGCGCGCCTTCGCCGTGCAGTTCATGGGGCCGGAGTTCGATCTGGACATGGATCCGACGCAGCCGATGCCGGACCTGCCGCCGCTGACCGCGATCGCCGCGCGCAAGCGCATCGGGATCGACCGCGACGGCAGGCGCCTGTCCCTGGTCGAGCTTGGACGCTGGATCGCCGCCTGCATGGGACATCTGACGCTGATCGGCACGCCCGCCAGCATCGTCGACGAGATGGAGCGCTACATCGACGAGGGCGGCTCCGACGGCTTCGCGCTGATGCCGCACTATCTGCCGGGCAATCTCGATGACTTCGTGGCGCTGGTGGTGCCGGAACTGCAACGTCGCGGGCGCCTGCGCACGGACTATACCGGAACCACGCTGCGCGACACGCTCGGCCTGCCGCGTCCGCCCAACCGCCACGCCGCCGGCGCCGGAGCGCACGCCGCGGAATGAGCCCCGTGCTGGGCCGCCCCGTGCTCGGCCGTCGCGCGCTGGGCATGGGTCTCGCTACCCTGGCGATGCCGGCGGTGCTGCGTGCTCAGGCGGGGGCAGCGCAGGCGGCGCGTCCGCCCGATCTCGGCCCCTACGCCATACGCCTGACCTGGATCCGCAATGCCCAGTTCGCCGGCGAGTATTTCGCCGACAGCCGCGGCTACTATCGCGACGAGGGCTTCTCCGCGGTGGACCTGCAGAGCGGCGGCCCCGGCGCCCCGCCGACCGAGATCGACCTGTCCCAGGGCAAGTGCCTGATCGGCATCTCGGCGATCGACCTGACCGCGGCGGCCATCGCGCAGGGAGCAGGCCTGCGCACGATCGGCTGCCTGTTCCAGAAGAGCGCCTTCTGCCTGCTGTCGCTCGCCGGCCGGCCGATCGAGGGTCCGAAGGCGATGATCGGCAAGCGCATCGGCGTGCAGGGCGGCAACCAGGTCATCTTCGCGACCTTCCTGCAGCTGAACGGCATCGATCCCGACCGCGTGACCACCGTGCCGGTGCAGTTCGATCCGACGCCCCTGGTGGCCGGCGAGGTGGATGGCTGGGTCGGCTACATCGCCAACGAGCCGAACCAGCTGAAGCGGCGCGGCATCGCCGCCACCAGCTTCCTGTTCGCCGACCACAACTATCCGCTGCTGATGGAGACCTACGTCGTCCGCGCGGACTCTGCCCTGCACGACCGCGAGCGGCTGAAGGCGGCGCTGCGGGCGGAGCTGCGCGGCTGGAAGGACAATCTCCGCGACCCCGTGGGCGGTGCGGCACTGGCACTCGATCGCTACGGCCAGCGCCTCGGCCTGAACCGCGATTCCGAGATCATGCAGTCCAGAACGGAGAACACCCTGATCACGTCGCCGGAGACCGAGGCGAACGGCCTGTTCACGCTGACCCCGGAGCGCATGGAGCGCAACGTGAAGGTGCTGCGCGATCTCGGCAACGA
This sequence comes from Lichenicoccus sp., assembly GCF_965277665.1. GTDB lineage: Bacteria > Pseudomonadota > Alphaproteobacteria > Acetobacterales > Acetobacteraceae > Lichenicoccus. The sequence continues at coordinate 1,133,388 of NZ_OZ255835.1, read as the reverse complement.
GGTCAGCCAGGAGAGCCTGTTCGACATGTCGTTGCTTGCCGAGATCTACCACGAAGACCCCACCCTTATCCGTGTCTAGCGTCGCCTCCGTGGTCGCGGCGCGATTCGAGGCCGGCCTGCGCCCGGCTGGATCCGGGATCGACATGACCGGCGTGTCCAAGGGCTTCCGGGTCGGACGACGTTCGCTGCCGGCGCTGGACCGGCTCGACCTGCAGACGTCCGAGAACAGCTTCGTGTCGCTGCTGGGCCCGTCGGGCTGCGGCAAGTCGACGGCGCTGCGCATCCTGGCCGGGCTCGAGCAGGCCGATGCCGGACAGGCGCTGGTGCATGGCGAGACACCGGCCGAGCTGGTCTCGCAGCACCATCTCGGCATCGCCTTCCAGGACAGCGCACTGCTGCCCTGGCGCTCGGTGGAAGCGAACATCCGGCTGCCGCTGGAGGTCGCGGGCCAGCGGCCGGCGCCGGGCCTGATCGCCGATCTGGTGGCCCTCGTCGGGCTGGTCGGCTTCGAGCGGGCACGCCCGGCGCAGCTCTCGGGCGGCATGCGCCAGCGCGTCGCCATCGCGCGCGCGCTGGTGCTGCAGCCGCGTGTGCTGCTGCTCGACGAGCCGTTCGGGGCGCTGGACGACATGACGCGGCAGCGGCTCAATCTGGAGCTGCAGCGGATCTGGACCGAGCGTCCGGCCACCACCCTGATGGTGACGCACGGGATCGCGGAGGCCGTGCTGCTGTCCGACCAGGTGGCGGTGATGAGTGCCCGACCCGGCCGCATCATCGCCCTGGTGCCGATCGGGCTGAAGCGGCCGCGCACCGCTGCCATGATGCGCAGCCCGGAATTCCACGCCTACCACGACCGGCTAAGCGAGCGGCTGTTCGGGACAGAGGGCGAAGCCGAATGATGCGGGCAGTCCGGCTGCTGGCCGCCCCCCTCGTCCTGCTGGCGTTCTGGAGCGTGGCTGCCCTGTTCGATGCCGGGCCGGCCGGTCTGGTGCCGGCGCCATGGGTCGTCCTGGCGCAGATCATGCGCGACGGCTGGGCATTCTACGGCCCCAATATCTGGCCCACCCTCGGCGAGGCCGCGCGCGGCTTTCTCTGGGGCAACGGGCTGGCGATCGGCATCGCCCTGCTGGTGCTGCTGCTGCCGGCCCTGCAGCGCGTCGTGCTGCAGCTTGCTGCGGTGAGCTACTGCATTCCGGTGATCGCGGTCGGTCCGTTGCTGACCCTGGTATTCGGCGGACGCACCCCGATGGTGGCGCTCTCGGCGCTGTCGGTGTTCTTCACGACGCTCGTCGGCCTGCTGATGGGCGTGCGTGCCACCGACCCGACCAGCCTGGAGCTGGTGCGCGCCTGTGGCGGCGGCCGCTGGCACTGTTTCCGACGGGTGCAGCTGCCATCCTGCCTGCCGGCGCTGTTCGCGGCGCTGGGCATCGCGGCACCCGCCTCGCTGCTGGGCGCCATCCTCGGCGAGTGGCTGGGCGCGGTGCAGAGCGGCCTCGGGGTGGCGATGGTGGTCTCGATGCAGCAGATGGCGGCGCCGCGCTCCTGGGGCATCGCCCTGGTCAGTGGCGCGCTCGCCAGCCTGGCCTATGGGCTGGTGGCGCGGATCGGTCGCTGGCTGACGCCCTGGCGACAGGAGGGCCGCGCGTGAGTCGCCTGCTGTCGCCGCTGCTGGCGCTGGCCATCGTGCTGCTGGCCTGGACCCTGTTCCTGCACATCTTCCAGGTCAGCCCGCTGATGGGCAAGTCTCCCGCCGCCGTCGCGCACTACCTGTTCGGCATGCCGGCCTCGGGCCGCAACCGCGCCGCCCTGTTGGCGGCCCTCGAGATCACGCTGGCGCATGCCGCTTCGGGGTTCCTGCTCGGCCTTGTCCTCGGCCTCGGCAGCGCGATCCTGTTCGTGCTGTCGCCGTCGCTGGCGCGCAGCCTGCTGCCGCTCGCGACGATCCTGCGCGCGATCCCGCTGGTCGCGATGACGCCGCTCATCGTGCTGGTGTTCGGCCGCGGTCCGGCTGCGGTCGCGGTGATCGGCGGCCTCATCGTGTATTTCCCGACCCTGGTGAACAGCGTGATGGGCCTGCGCGCAGCACCCCGTTCGTCCGCGGAGCTGATCCGGGCCTACGGCGGCGGCAGCCTCGCGATGCTGCGCAAGGTGGGCCTCCCAAGCGCCCTGCCGGCGATCCTGGCCTCGATGCGGCTCTCCGCACCGGCCGCCCTGGTCGGCGCGCTGCTGGCGGAATGGCTCGCGACCGGCGACGGCATCGGCTACCGCATGCAGCGCGACATCACGTCGTTCCGGGCCGCCGACCTGTGGAGCGCGCTCGTGCTGGTGACGCTGTGTTCGCTGCTGCTGTACGCCGCGATCGCAGCGATCGAGACCGCGGTGATCAGGCGGTATGGGACCCTGGAAAGAGGCTGAGCCGCGTTGGCCGCCTGACTATGCCTGCGATGATGGAGGCCTGCGACCGGCACGTGTGCGCACGGCTTTTGCCGCAGCGGCGTTTAATCCGGCTCGTCCCAGGCTAAGGTTGCGCTTGAGGCTGGCGATCCGCCGTCGCTGAAGGAGCAACGCCTTCCCCGAAAGCGTTAGGGAAATCGTTTCCGCCGCGGCAAGGCGCTCGCGCTGCGCAGATAGCCAGGTGTCCGCGGGCTCTGCATCCTTTCGCAACGGGTATCCGATCCTATCGGCAGCGCGCCTCGACGAAACTGGATGATCGGCCCTATTGCTGCGTTCGACGGCGGCACGCGCAAACGTCAGGTAGAGTTCCTCACCCCACTGGCCCATGCCGAAATTGACGGCGATGCAAACCAGCCGGACGTTGCCGGGAATATATCCACGGAGCGATGAAATGCGATCGAGGCTTGGCGCGAAGGGGTGCTTTACCAGCACGCCCGCAAACTCATCCAGCCTGAACCGCACTCCCGAGACAGCGCAAAGCCCGTCCTGCGCCTGGAATAGTCGTTCGCCTTCGTCGTTCGGGAGATCGTGCGCGAACTGCGCCCGCTCCGCTCGAAGACGGCTGCGCGGAACCAGGGCACGGAGCCACCTGGTCATGGTCGGATCGCAGGGTGCGGCTTCCACCATATCGAAACGGCGAGGCTGCTCGACCGTCAAAACCCGAACATGTGGTCCAGCGAGACGCGACCGCCGTCCTGCATCAGCCCGTGATAGCCGAACAGCCGGCAGGTGGTGTCGCGGATCAGCACGTAGCCGCGCGGACCGGCCTGCTGCAGCAAGGCGTCACCGAAAACCAGGTGCGGCCAGACCATCATCGAGCCGCAGCAGGCGATCTCGATCGGGCGTTCCGCCACCACCTCGCCCTCGCCGTCATGCAGCACCAGCCGCGTGCTCGACCGTGGGCGCCAGGGCGCCGAGGCCGGATAGATCAGCGCCGAGAAGCTGCGCTTCTCACCGGAGCCGAGCTTGAGGAACAGTCGCGTCGACAGGCCGGGCGGCGGCCCGGAATAGGATTGCGGCTCGTCGCGATAGGTCATCGCGGTGTTGAAGATATGCGCCCCGAAACTGGTCTCGGCGACATGCCCGCTTGCCACGTGCTCGTAACGGACCAGGGCGTGCATCCAGCCATCCGCCTCGCCGCCGTCGCGAAAGTCATAGACCAGCTCGGCATGGCCTTCGGGTGCCGCCAGCGTGCCGAGATCCAGTGCGATGTCATGGTCGCGCGGCAGGCAGCCGAGGAAATGCTCGCCGGATTTGTGGCCCTCGGCATCGAACAGGTCGATGCGCAGCGGCAGCGTGCGCTGGCTCGGCGCCATCGGCGCCGGCTGCACGATGGAGCGGAAGTTCCGAGGATCCAGCACCGGGAACGGCAGGATGTAGCCGCGCCCCAGCAGCGAAGCCAGGGTGGGGATGCCGGAATCGGGCACGAGGTCGGCGCGCTCGACATTCATGTGCGCGATCCGGGTGCGGCCGGCGCGCACCACCTCGTAGCGCGGCCGCACCATGTGCCGCCCGCAGCGCAGCTCGATCTGTGCCGGCCAGCGCAGCCCGGGCAGCAGGCCCGCGACATCCACGGCGACGCTCGCGTACGGCGCCACCTCGAACGGGAGTGCTGCCGGCCGCTCGCGCCCCATGCGGTCAAGCTGGATCGCACCGGGTGGGATCGGCGCCGCGTGGCTGTTCTGCACCCAAAGCAGCACCCGCTCGTCGAGGCGCGGCGCCGGCAGGTTGGCGTAGCGGTCGGACGGCCAGGCATTGGCGTCGTGCGTCACCGACAGGCTCTGGTTGCCGTCATGGCCGTAGGTATCGAGCGCGTACTTCACCACGTCATGGCCGGCGACCCCGATGGCGTGCACGAACAGCTGGCCGCTGAACGCCGGCAGGCCGAACCGCTCGCGCACCTCGCGACTGTCGATCCCGATGCCGGCCGCCCCTTGCGGCACCGCCTGCTCCCAGGTCGCCAGTGCGTGGCCGGCGCCGTCATAGAGGCGCAGCCAGAGCCGCACGGTGGTGGCACCGTAGGCTTGCCAGTAGTTCGCGGTGACCAGGCTCGTCGAGAGGCCGCCCGCGTCGCGGAAGAAGGCGAAGTTGGTGGCGAAGTTCAGCCGGTCGAGATAGCGCCTCGGATTGGTCAGCATGCCGTCGGGCAGCCGCGCCGCGTCCAGCGTCAGCACCTCGATATGGGCCGGCACCATGTGGGCGATGCGGGCCAGGATCCGGTCCGCGTCGAAGGCAGCGACCAGCAGCACCGACGCCTCGGAGCGCGTGATCCCGGTCAGCGCGCGGGCCGCGACCCCGAGCGTTTCCCTCCCGACCAGCGTCACGTCGTGCACGTAGAGTTCGCGCGGCGCCGGCACGTCCGGATGCAGCGCATAGAGCATCGCGCAGGCGCCGTCCGGATCATAGACCGCGAGACGGCCCCTCTCCTGCAGGTGCTGCGCGAGACGCGCCACCGCCTCCGCCGCCAACGGGTGCGCCAGCGCCTTGTAGAGCACGTTGCCCCCCTGGCGGGCGTCATAGGTCTGGATGTCCAGCATCTCGTCTCACTCGTGTCCAAGGCCGCGCGGAGCAACCGGGTCGGCCATCCCCAGCCGCCGCCGCATCTCGTGCGCCACCGCGGGGGTATCGTCCAGCGGCTCGGTCGGCCAGTGCTGCAGGCGGCCATCGAACATGCGTATGCGGCCGGCCTGCTGCAACGTGCGCAGGAACAGGCCGATCCTGCGTGACCGGCCCGGCAGTGGCGCCACCAGCACCGGAACGGTGGTCGCCGCCGCCTCGGACACCATCGACACGCTGTCGGCGGTGACCACGATGGCATCCGCGCAGGCCAGCAGGCCGAAATAGGGATTGTCGCCCTGCATGTCCCAGATCCAGGCGCCCAGCGGCGACAGCGCCGCGGCCAAAGCCGCCCGCACCTCGGGCGCGGTGCGCCGCGACGGCGTCAGGGCAAGCCCGACCCGTTCGCTGCGCATGATGCCGGCGAGCTGCGCCGCCAGCGCCTGTCCGGTGGGCAAATCGAGCCGGAACCGGCCGTTGGAGCCGCCGACCAGCACCGCCACCAGCGGCCGCGGCAGATGCGCGAGGTGCTGCGCCCAGACCTCGCGCGCCGCCGCCAACACCGTTGGGCCGACGCGGTGCAGCGCGTTGCGCGACAGCAGCACGTTCGCGCCCACGATCTCGTCATGCGTGTTGGCAACCACCAGGTCGAAGCGGTCGAAGCGCATGCGCGGGTTCTGGATCTGCACCACCTGCCGCCCCTGCCGTCGCAGCGCGGCACCCACCGCGGCCGCCACGCCACCGACCCCGAGCACGAGCCCCTCCGGCAGCTGGCCGAGCGGTGCGATGGCATGCAGCGGCGCCGGCCAGCGCGCCGCCGGCAGCCAATGCCACGGACGCCGCGCCACCAGCGCATGCACGCTCGGCACCAGCCCGGCCCGCTCGGCAAGGCCGCGCGCCTGCGCCTCCAGCCCGGCATAGGGCTGTGCCAGGATCACTGCATGATCAACGTCCATGCGGATGCATGTGCGAGCCGGTCCCCGTGCGCGTCAACGTCCGCTTGACCGCGTTTGCCGCCGTCTGCGAAGAGCGGGCCTCAGAAAGGCCTCTCCCATGAGCAGCTTTGCAGAGCTTGGCCTCGCGGCGCCGATCCTGGCGGCGCTGCGCCAGCAGGACTATGCCGAACCCACGCCGATCCAGGCGCAGGCGATCCCGCCGATCCTGCGCGGACGCGACGTGCAGGGACTGGCGCAGACCGGCACCGGCAAGACCGCGGCCTTCGCCCTGCCGATCCTGCATCGGCTGCTGGCCTCAGCCCTACCGGCCCCGCCACGCTGCTGCCGCGCTTTGCTGCTGGCGCCGACACGCGAACTCGCCAGCCAGATCGCGGGCAGCCTGCGCGCCTACGGCCGCGGCACCGGCCTGCGCGTGGCCTTGCTCTATGGCGGCGTGCCGAAGCAGCGGCAGACCCGCACGCTGGCTGCCGGCATCGACATCGTCGTCGCCACTCCGGGACGCCTGCTCGACCATCTCGGGGACCGCACGCTCAACCTCGACGCCACCGGCATCTTCGTGCTGGACGAGGCCGACCACATGCTCGCTCTCGGCTTCATCGCCGACATCCGCCGGATCGTGGCGCTCCTGCCGCCCGATCGGCAGAACCTGTTCTTTTCCGCCACCATGCCGGCGGAGATCGCGGCCCTCGCCCGTGACCTGCTGCGCGATCCGGTGCAGGTGGCGGCGGCAGCCGCGGCGATCACCGCGGACGGCATCGAGCAGCGCGTGATGTTCACCGACACCCAGCGCAAGCGGCCGCTGCTGGTCGAGATCCTCAGCCGGCTACAGCGCGGCCGGCGGCAGCACAGCCGGATCCTGGTGTTCACCCGCACCAAGCAGGGAGCGGACCAGGTCGTGGCGTTCCTGGACCGCGCGCGGCTGCCGGCGACCGCGATCCACGGCGACAAGAGCCAGGCGGCCCGCGAGCGGGCGCTGGCCGCCTTCCGCGACGGCGAGGTCATGGTGCTCGTCGCCACCGACGTCGCCGCGCGCGGCATCGACATCGACGACGTCACCCACGTGATCAATTTCGACATGCCGAACCTGCCGGAGACCTACGTGCACCGGGTCGGCCGCACGGCCCGGGCCGGTCAGCGCGGGGTCGCGATCTCGCTGTGCGATCCCTCCGAGCGCGCCTTCCTGCGCGCCATCGAGAAGCTCACCCGCATTCGCATGATCGTCTCCGAACCGTTCCAGCTCGCGGCCTGATTTCAGACCGGCGCCGGGTCGGATCGCGCAGCATCCTGCGCCCTGGGCCGCTCGTGCGTCACGCCGGGGAGCAGCAACTCGATCTGGCGGCTGAGGCTGCGCGCCATCTCCAGCCACAGCCCGAGCGGATCAGGCGCCATCGCCGGCAGCGCGGGCGGGTCGTCCAGCAGCCGCGCCAGGCAGGCCCCGATGCTGCCGGCATCCGGCTCACACAGCAGCGCCATCGCCTCGCCACGGAACTGCTCGACCAGGCCGCCGACCCGGGTCGCCACCACCCAGCGTCCGGCCGCGAGCGCGATCGCCGCCACCCCGCTCTGGCTGGCCTCGCGATAGGGCAGCACCACCGTGTCGGCCCACGCCACCAGGCGGCCGACCTCGTCCTCCGGCACCCAGCGATTCTCGACCTGCACGCCCGGCAGCCGTGCCAGCGCGTCGAGCGTCGGGGTATGCGGCCCCTCGCCGACCACGCGCACCTCGAGCCGCCCGCGCCCGAGACCGGCGGCCTCCAGCCCGCGCAGCGCGGCCTCGAACAGATCGAGCCCCTTGTACGGCAGCAGGCGGCCGAAGCAGAGCAGACGCATCGGGCCGTCGTGCGAAAGCGGCGGCGGCGGCCGGCTTGCCTGGAACACCAGGGGCGGCAGCCTGGCCTCGAGCAACGGCCGGCCGCGCGCCGCCGGCTGCTGCCGCAGCCGGGCGGCGACGTGACCGGTCAGGGCCACCAGGGCGGCGGCACGGCGGATCAGGGCGCGCTGCAGCGCCATCTGCAGCGGCAGCCCGTCCCCCGGATGCAGCTCGGCATCATGCACCGTGACCACCATCGGGATGCGAAGCCGGCGCAAGGCCAGGGCCATCGGCAGGTCGAGCGGTCCCGGCATCGCACAAATGGCGACATCGGGTGCGAGGGCACGCAGCCGCCGCACCAGCCACGGGATCGAGACCGGCGCCAGCAGCAGGCGCCAGGCATAGCCCGCGGCGCCGGCGTAGGTTGCGACCGGCAAGGCGCAGGCGGGCGCGTCGGACGCCGCGAGGATCTCGGCGCGGTTCGAGAGCGACAGGAACACCGTGTGGCCGGGCAACGCGCGCAGGGCGGCGGCAAGCTCGGCGGCCATGCGCGGGCCGGCCCCACGACGTCCCCATTGCCACACCAGGACGCGCATCTCAGTCCGAACCAGGCCCGGAGTGCTGATACCCGGAGAGCTGGGGCTCGGAGAGCTGGGGCCCGGAGAGCTGGGGCCCGGCATAGCCGATCGCCGCCAGGGCCCGCCGCAGACCCTCGGCGCCGAAGCGTTCACCGGCCACCAGGCGGGCGCGCTCGCCGAGCGCCTTCCGCCACTCCGGCGCGTCCGCCAGCCGGCGCAGCGCCTGCGCCGCCGCGTCGGTATCGGCGTCCGCCCAGACGGCGCCGGGCGCCTGGAACACGCCGCGCGGATCCCGCGCCTCGACCAGGCGGCAGGCGACCGGGACGCCACAGCTCTCGTCGAGGAACTCGGCGGTGGCCGACCAGTCGGTGGCAACCACCGCGCGGCCGAGCAGCATCGCCTGCGCCGGTACCAGTCCGAACCCCTCGCTGCGATGCAGCGACAGCACGATGTCGGCGCTGCGGGTCAGGGCGTGCATGTCCGCCTCGGCCAGCATCCGTGTCTCGATCCTGATATTGTCGCAGCCATCGATCGCCTCGCGCAGCCGGTCCATGTCGCCGGGATAGTGACCTGCATGCCCAGCCTTGATTAGCAGTATGCGGTCAGGCCGGTCACCGAAGGCTTTACGAAACGCAACGATGGCGGCGAGCGGGTTCTTGCGCTCGAAGGCCGAGGCAACGCTGAACGAGACCAGCACCACCAGCGCCGCCTCGGGCAGCCCGAAGGCGGCGCGTCCGAGGGGCGCCGGCGCCGGCGGGCTGAGCGCCAGCGGGATCGGCACCACCCGCACGCGTCCCGGCAGCAGCGTCTCCAGTGCCGCGGCGGTGAATGCCGACGGCGCCCACACCTCGTGCACGCAGGAAGCGGCCGGGCGCCAGCTCGGCGGCACCGACTGCAGCTCCCACGCCCAGTAGCCGATCACGCGCCGGCCGCGCACCAGGCCGCGTGGCAGCCGCAGCAGGGCCGCCGGCAGCACCGGCGCATTGACGTGCAGCAGCAACGCCAAGCCGTCCGGAAGATCGGGCGCCACCGGGGCCGAGGCGCTACCCGGCGCCTTCTCCCCGGGCACGTCGAGACCGGCTTGTAATGCCGCCGTCGGCACGCCGATCCGGTCCAGGGCGCGATGCATGATGCGTGCGGCCTCGCCGAGCCCGGAGGCGCGCCCGACCTCGCCACCGACGATCACACCGCGGCAATGCTCCGGCGGCCGCCGGTCCGGCTTCGGCGCCAGCCGGGCGCCCAGACGTGCCAGCAGCAGGCGCCGGCCCTCGGGCGGGAACCGGCGCCAGAGCCGGTGCAGCGGATGCAGGCCAGTCTGGTTCGGGCCAGTCTGGTGCGGGCCAGTCTGGTGCGGGCCAGTCTGATGCGGGGCATTCGGAGAGGCAGGCATCGTGACCCTTGATCGGCAGGGTGCCGGCTTGCCGGCATCCACGGCCACCCGCACAGACACCATTGCCGCGCCGGTCGCCCCGTATAGACTGCCGCGATGGCTGTTACAGACCAAATGAGCACGCCGGAAATCCTGGAGGCGCTGGTCGGCTTCGATACGACGAGCCGCCGGTCCAACCTGCCGCTGATCGACTGGGTGCGGACGTATCTCGACCGGCAAGGCGTCTCCTATCGCCTGACCCATGACGAGACCGGCGAAAAGGCGAACCTGCACGCCATCATCGGCCCCCAGGTCGAAGGCGGCCTCGCCCTCTCCGGCCATGTCGATACGGTGCCGGTCGATGGCCAGGCCTGGAGCACCGACCCGTTCCGGCTGACCGGCAAGGACGGAAAGCTGTATGCGCGCGGCGCCGTCGACATGAAGGGCTTCGTCGCCTCCTGCCTCGCCGCCGTGCCCGACCTGAAGGCGCTGCCGCTGCAGCGGCCGGTGCACCTGTTCATCTCCTACAACGAGGAGGTCGATTGCGCAGGTGCCAGGGTTCTGGTGCGCGACCTCGAGGCCGGTCGCCTCAGGCCCGCTGTCTGCGTGGTCGGCGAACCCTCCGGCATGAAGCCGATCACGGCGCACAAGGGACGGCTGTCCGTGCGGGTCACGGTGCGCGGGCGGCCCGGCCATTCCAGCGTGCCCGCGAACGGGGTCAATGCGATCCATGCCGGCGCCGAGGCGATCGCCTGGATCGCCGCCGAAGCCCGCCGCCTGCAGGCCGAGGGCCGGCGCGAGGACGGCTTCGATCCGCCGCACAGCACCATCCATACCGGGCTCGTCGAGGGCGGCTCGATCCTGAACATCATTCCCGGGCGCGCCAGCTTCGAGATGGAATGGCGCACCATTCCCGGCGATGACGCCGAGGTGGAACTCGCCCGCCTGCAGCGCCATGCGCGCGAGGCCATCGAAAGCTGGATGCATCGCGTCGATCCGGCGACCGGCTTCACCTTCGAGCCGCTCGACACGCTGCCGCCGCTGTCGCTCTCGCCGGAGCACGCGCTGGTGGCGCTGGTCAAGCAGGCCTCCGGCGCCAACCATCACGGCAAGGTCTCCTACGGCACCGAGGCCGGCATCTTCCAGAATGCGGGGATCGCCAGCATCGTCTGCGGCCCGGGCGACATCGCCCAGGCGCATCAGCCCGACGAGTGGATCGCGCGTGACCAGCTGGTGGCCTGCGACAGCTTCATCCGCCGCCTCGGCTCCAGCCTCACACGGGACGCCAGCCTTACGCCGGAAGCCAGCCTGGCACGGGACACATGAGTGGCGACCTGCCTCCGTATCCGCTGCCCGGCATAACGGCGTCCGGGCTGGCCGCCGCCGGCCTGCCCCGCTTCGAGGTTCGCCTGGCCGCCCCGGATCTCTCGGACTGGCTGCCAGGCAATTGCGGCGTCGCCGGCTTCATGCATTTCGAGTCGGTCCGCCCGGGCCCGCATGTCGCCATCACCGCGCTGATGCACGGCAACGAGATCGCCGGTGCGATCGCGCTGGACGGGCTGCTGCGCAGCGGCATCCGCCCGCGGCTGGGCAGGCTGACGCTGGGCTTCCTCAACCTCGCCGCCTTCGGGCGCTTCGATCCGGCGCACCCGACGGCGTCGCGCTTCGTCGAGGAGGACATGAACCGGCTCTGGGACCGCGACGTGTTGGCCAGCAGCCGCGAGTCGCTCGAACTCACGCGGGCCCGCGCGGTGCAGCCGATCATCGACAGCGCCGACATCCTGCTCGACCTGCACTCCATGCTGTGGCCGTCCGATCCGCTCATCCTCAGCGGCCCGACGCAGAAGGGCCGCCGGCTCGCCCGCAGCGTCGGCGTGCCGGCGCTGGTGGTGGCCGACCGCGGCCATAGCAGCGGCCCGCGCCTGATCGACTATGCGGGCTTCGCGGACGAACGCGACCCGCGCATCGCCTGCCTGGTCGAGGCCGGGCCGCACTGGGAAGCGGCCACGGTCCGCACCGCGCGCCTCTCGGTGGCAAGCCTGCTGCGCCAGACCGGCCTGAGCGACGAGGCGCCCACGCCGGCGCCCCCCGACCTGGAGTTGGCAACCCCAGACTTGGAAACGCCAGACTTGGAAACGCCAGACTTGGAAACCCCAGACTTGGTATCCGACGCGGCCTCGGTCCCGACCGGGCGGTGCGCCGAGGTGACCCACGCGGTGACCGCCGCCACCAGCAATTTCAGCTTCGTGCGGCCCTATCGCGGCGGCGAGGTGATCGCGCGGCAGGGCACCCTGATCGCCCATGACGGCACCGTGCCGATCTACACCCCATACGATGACTGCCTGCTGGTCATGCCGAGCCTGCGCCCGACACGCGGGCATACCGCCATGCGGCTCGCCCGTTTCCTGGCCGAATAGTGCAGCAACCCAAACAGACCGAACCGGTCTGTTTGGGTTAAAGCTGCACTATATCAATATTCTAGTGCAGCTTTAACCCAGACAAAGCTGCTCGCTTTGTCTGGGTTGGTGCACTAGCCCGACCTCAGCGCGGATAGATCGGGTACCGCCCGCACAACGCCTTGACCTGCTCGTGCACCGCCGCCTCAACCGTCGCGTTGGCGCCGTCATTGGAGCCGCTCAGGCCATCCAGCACGTCATTGATCATCAGCCCGACGGCGCGGAACTCGTCCGGTCCGAACCCACGGCTGGTCGCCGCCGGGCTGCCGAGCCGGATCCCCGAGGTGATCGCCGGCTTCTCCGGATCATACGGGATGGCGTTCTTGTTGGCGGTGATGCCGGCCCGCTCCAGGCTCGCCTCCGCCGCCTTGCCGGTGACCCGCTTCGGCCGCAGATCGACCAGCAGCAGGTGGCTGTCGGTGCCCCCGGTCACGATCGCCAGCCCCTGCTCGATCAGCGTCTCGGCCAGCACCTGCGCGTTCTCCACCACCGCTTGCTGGTAGAGCTTGAACTCCGGCTGCAGGGCCTCCCCGAACGCCACCGCCTTGGCGGCGATCACGTGCATCAGCGGACCCCCCTGGAGGCCCGGGAACACCGCCGAGTTGAACTTGCGGCCGAGCTCGAGGTCGTTCGACAGTATCAGGCCGCCACGCGGGCCGCGCAGGGTCTTGTGCGTGGTGCTGGTCACCACATGCGCGTGCGGCAGCGGACTCGGATACAGGCCGGCCGCCACCAGGCCGGCGAAATGCGCCATGTCGACCATGAAGCAGGCGCTGACCTCGTCCGCCACCCGACGGATGCGGGCGAAGTCGATGATGCGCGGGTAGGCCGAGCCGCCGGCGATGATCAGTCGCGGCTTCTCCTCGCGGGCCAGCCGCTCCAGCTCCTCGTAATCGAGCAGCCCGTCATCGCGCCGCACGCCATATTGCACCGCGCGGAACCACTTGCCGGAGAGGTTGGGTGCCGCGCCATGCGTCAGGTGGCCGCCGGAGGCCAGGCTCATGCCCAGGATGGTGTCGCCGGCATTCAGCAGCGCAAGGAACACCGCCTGGTTGGCCTGCGCGCCGGAATGCGGCTGCACGTTGGCGTACTGGGCCGAGAACAGACGCTTCACGCGGTCGAGCGCCAGCGTCTCGGCGCGATCGACCTCGACGCAGCCGCCATAGTAGCGCCGGCCCGGATAGCCCTCGGCATACTTGTTGGTCAGCACGCTGCCCTGCGCCTCGAGCACCGCCCTGGAGACCAGGTTCTCGCTGGCGATCAGCTCGATGCCGTCCTGCTGGCGGACCATCTCGGCGTCGAGTGCCGCCGCCAGTTCGGGGTCCGCCTGGTGCAGCGAGGCCGAGAAGAACCGTTGCAGATCCGGGTGTCGCGCGGCGTCGGTCGGGTGGCCAGGCAGGGAATGATCGGGCATCGGACGGCTCCTGGCTGCCGGGGGCTGGCATGCGGGGTGCAAGTGCGTTCAACTAGTGCGTTCAACTGATGCCGCCATCCTAGCGCGGCAAGGCTGCCGGCGGAACCGCCCGGGCCCGCCCGGCCCGGCAAAACACGAAACGTCCGGCGTCCACGCCGGGGGATCAGGGAGACAGGTCGAATGTCGCAGGCCACCGCAACCAACGGCTCGCTCTGGCGACGCAAATCGATCGAGAGCCTGCAGGCGACCGACGACAGCCACGCGCTGCGCCGGGTGCTCGGACCGGTAAACCTGATCCTGCTCGGCATCGGCTGCACCATCGGCGCCGGCCTGTTCTCGCTCACCGGGATCGCCGCGTCGGAGAATGCCGGTCCGGCGGTGGTGATCTCCTACCTGGTCGCCGCCGTCGGCTGCGGCTTCGCCGGGCTCTGCTACAGCGAGCTGTCCAGCATGATCCCGATCGCCGGCAGCGCCTACACCTATGCCTACGCCACCCTGGGCGAGCTGGTTGCCTGGATCATCGGCTGGGACCTGGTGCTGGAATATGCGGTCGGTGCCGCGACGGTGGCGGTGAGCTGGTCGCGCTACGTGAATTCGCTGCTGCGCGACTTCGGCCTGTACCTGCCGCCGCGCCTGCTCGCATCGCCATTCGAGACCGTGAAGCTCGCCGACGGCAGCACCGCCGCCGGCCTGATCAACCTGCCCGCCGTGTTCGTCATCGTCGCCATCTCGTTTCTGCTGATGCGCGGCATCTCGGAAAGTGCCCGCGTGAATGCGGTGATCGTGGTGATCAAGGTCGCCGTCATCCTCGCGGTGATCGGCTTCGGCATCCCGTACATCAACACCGCCAACTACACCCCGTTCATCCCGCCGAACGACGGCACCTTCGGGCATTTCGGCTATTCCGGCATCATGCGCGCCGCCGGCACGATCTTCTTCGCCTATGTCGGCTTCGACGCGGTCTCCACCGCGGCCCAGGAGACCCGCAATCCCTCGCGCGACATGCCGATCGGCATTCTCGGCAGCCTGGTGGTGTGCTCGCTGGCCTATGTCGCCTTCTCGTTGGTGCTGACCGGGCTGGTCAACTACAAGGCGATGCTGAACGACGCCGCCCCGGTCGCCAGCGCCATCGACATGACGCCGTACCACTGGCTCAAGGAGCTGGTGAAGTTCGGCATCATCTGCGGCTTCACCTCGGTGATGCTGGTGCTGCTGCTGGGCCAGAGCCGGGTGTTCTACGCGATGTCGCGCGACGGGCTGCTGCCGGGCTTCTTCTCCGACATCCACCCGACTTGGCGCACGCCCTGGCGCTCCAACCTACTGTTCATGGGCCTGACCGGCGTGCTGTGCGCCTTCCTGCCGATCAGCGAGCTTGGCCACATGACCTCGATCGGCACCCTGCTCGCCTTCGTCATCGTCTGCGGCGGCGTGCTGGTGCTGCGCCGGCGCGACCCCGACCGCCCGCGCGCTTTCAAGGTTGCGGGGGGACCGATCATCCCGATCCTGGGCATCCTGTCCTGTCTTGCCCTGATGGTGTCGCTCGACGGGCTGACCTGGGTGCGGCTGTTCGTCTGGCTGGCGATCGGCTTCGTGATCTACTTCGGCTACAGCCGGCAGCACGCCCGCATCATCCAGTGAGCCTCGGTGTCCCGCATGCGATCGGCGCCGGCACGGTCTCGAACGGATCGAGCGCCGGCACGCCGAGCCTGCCGAAATGCCGCAGGTTGCGGGTCAGGATGGTGTAGCCACGCGCCTCGGCCGTGCCGGCGATGGCGAGGTCGGCGAACCCGGGCGCCTGCCCCGCGGCGCGCGCCCGGTCGGCAAGCGCTCCGGTGAGCCGCGCGACGTCCAGGTCGACGGGAAGCACCCGGGCACCGTAGAGATGCAGCAGGGTCTGCAGCCACTCCGCGAGCCGGTCGGCCTTGCGGGTCGCTCCCAGCCTGCGGCTCTTGGCAATTCCGTCTTCCAGCTCGGCCACCGTGATCACCGATAGATACAGGCCGAGGCTGTTGCGATCCATCCAGGCCGACAAGGCCGGCGAGGCAACCGCCTTGGTCGGCGCGCCGGCCGACAGCACGTCGGTATCGACGAGATACACAAGCTCAGAGCTCGACCTGTCGCAACCCGTCCTGGCGGGGCGGCACGTCGTCCGCATCGAGGGGGGCCGCCATCAGCAAGCGGCCGAACGACGGCACCTGCGAGAGACGCTGCCACTCGTCGAAACCGAGCACGACCGCCTCCGGCCTGCCATGCCGGGTGATGATGCAGGGCTCGCCCTGCCGCGCCTGGTCGATCACCGCCGACAACGTCGCCTTGGCATCCCGAAGCTGGATCTGCTGCATCACCTGTCCCCTGCGACCACTGTAGTCACCATATTCGCTTCCATTCGGCGCAGCAAGCAGTCAGTGCGGCAGTCGGAGCGCATCCGCTAGAGCATGATCCGATCGATCATGCTCTGCTTGTCGTTTGATAGAGCAGCGTCCGATCAATTGGCATCGCGAGGCGATCCCAATTGATCGGACGCTGCTCTAGGTCATGTGGACGGAATCGGCCAGGGATTCACAAGACGGTCGATCAGTGATTCATAGCGGGTCGGCAGAAGTGGACCTGTTTGATGCTGACGCGGATGAGCGAGGAGGATTGGGAGATCGTTCTGGAGGTCTTCCGGGGCTGTCTTCCGAGGCGGGGCGAGAAGGCTCGTGATGACAGACGCTTTCTCGAGGCGCTGCATTTCTTCACGCTGCAGAACGTCTCGTGGCGGGCGCTGCCAGCCGAATACGGGCTCTGGAACACGGTCTGGAAGCGGTTCTCGCGGCTGAGCAACAGCGGTGTCTTCGAGGCATTCTTTCAGTCGCTGGCCGAACTCAGCCCCAGAGCGCACCTCGTGCAGATGTTCGACAGCACTACGGTTCGCGCTCATGTCTCGGCCGCAGGTGCAAAAGGGGGCAGCAAAATCAGGCGCTTGGCCGGTCGCGCGGCGGCTTCTCGACCAAAATCCACCTCAAGACCGACTTCGATGGGCAGCCACTCGCCTTCCATCTGACCGGCGGCGAGGCCAACGACAGCCCGCAGTTCCCCCTGTTGCTCGGCATCGGTCCCGACATCAAGCCGCGTGCCGTGCTGACTGACAAAGGCTACGACGCCAAGAGCAACCGAAGCGCAGCACGAAAGCTTGGCATCGTCCCACTGATTCCGGTCCGCAAGATCACCGTCCACAGCCCCAGGCACTTCCCGAGGCTGCTCTACAAAACTCGCGCCCGTATCGAGCAGGCAGTCGGCAAGCTCAAGCGCTTCAAGCGAGTAACATTGCGATGCGAGAAAACCCGGCAGAACTACGAGTCAATCGTGGCCTTCGCCTGCGGCCTCATCTTGTCCAAATCCGTCCACATGACCTAGAGCAAGACCGGCTCAAGTTGAGCCGGTAAACTTGCTCTACCAGATTGATCTAGAGACTGCTTCACGTCTCAGGCTGGTTCAGCCTGAGACGATCAGGCTCTAGTGTCCTGCCTTTGAAATTCGCACGCGAATTTTGGAGACAAGGAGGCCACTATCTTGTTGATAAGCCTAGTGTCCACTGAGAACCAGAAGTCCTACGAACTTCTGGTTCGGGACACTAGGTGGGGGGTCGCTTTGCGTCGTCGGCTGACGGATAAAGCGGCTTCATCAGACGACCAGTCAGGGCACCGCATGACCATCGGCCGCTATCCGAGCACCCGCCTGCGACGCAACCGCCATGACGGCTTCACCCGCCGGCTGGTCGCCGAGACCCGGCTCTCGGTGGACGACCTGATCTGGCCGATCTTCGTCACCGAAGGCAGCAATACCGAAACCGAGGTGTCCTCGATGCCGGGCGTGAAGCGGGTGACGCTGGACCGGCTGGCGGCGCATGTCGCACCGGCCGCAAGGCTCGGCATTCCGGCGATCGCGCTGTTCCCGATGACGCCGCTGGACAAGCGCGACGACGAGGGCACCGAAAGTGGCAATCCGGACAACCTGATCTGCCGCAGCGCCCGGCTGCTGAAGTCCGAGTTCCCCGAGATGGGCCTGATCGGCGACGTCGCACTCGACCCCTATACAAGCCACGGCCATGACGGCGTGCTGCGCGAGGACCCCGTGCTGCGTGAAGCCTACGTGGCCAACGACGCCTCCGTCGCCGTGCTGGTCCGGCAGGCGCTGAACCAGGCGCACAGCGGCATCGACATCCTCGCCCCCTCGGACATGATGGACGGCCGCATCGGCGCGATCCGCGCAGCACTCGATGCCGAGGACCTGATCCACACCCGCCTGATGTCGTATGCGGCCAAGTATGCGAGTGCGTTCTACGGCCCGTTCCGCGACGCGCTCGGCTCCGGCGGCCTGCTGCGCGGCGACAAGAAGACCTACCAGATGGACCCGGCGAACAGCGACGAGGCGTTGCGCGAGGTCGAGCTCGACCTGCTCGAAGGTGCGGACATGGTGATGGTCAAGCCGGGCATGCCGTATCTCGACATCGTCCGCCGGGTGCGCGACCGCTTCTCGGTGCCGACCTTCGCCTACCAGGTCTCGGGCGAGTACGCGATGATCATGGCCGCCGCCGGCCGCGGCTGGCTCGATCGCGACCGCGCGATGATGGAGAGCCTGCTGGCGTTCAAGCGCGCCGGCGCCAGCGGCGTGCTGACCTACTTTGCCGTCGACGCCGCGGAGCGGCTCGCCTGAAAACGATTCCTCACGCCGCGGAGCGGCTCGCCTGAGGACGTCCCTCGCGAGACCGGTGCTGCGTCTCGCCGGCGCGGCAGCGTCAGTCGTGGTCCTGCTGCTCTGCGGCGTGGCAGGCGCGCTCTGGTGGACGCTGCCGCCGACCCGCCAGACCCTGCGCATCGCCGGCCTGTCGCATCCGGTGAGCATCAGCCTCGACGGCTACGGCATTCCGCGCATCACCGCCGCCAGCGCCGAGGATGCCGCCGCCGCCCTCGGCTTCCTGCATGCCCGCGACCGCATGTTCCAGATGGAGCTGATGCGCCGGGTCGGCTCCGGGCGCGTCGCCGAGATCGCCGGGCCAGCCGCACTCCCGATCGACCGCATGATGCGGGTGCTGGGCGTGCGCCGGCGGGCCGCGGCCGCCTATCCGGCGCTGCCCGCCGCCACACGGGCGCTGCTCGACGCCTATGCGCGGGGCGTGAATGCCGAGATCGCCGCACGCGGCCGCCTCATCGCGCCCGAGTTCCTGCTGCTCGGCGCGCCCGAGCCGTGGACGCCGGTGGACAGCCTGCTCTGGGGCCGGCTGCTGGCGCTGACGCTGGCCGGCAACTGGCGCACCGAGCTGGCGCGCCTGGCGCTCTCCGACCGCATTCCGCTGCAGCGCCAGCTTGCCCTGCAGCCGGTGCAGGACGCGGCATTGCCGCCGCAGTCGTCGCTCCCGGACCCGGCGCTGTCTCGCCTGGCGGCAGACCTCGACCGAAGCCTGCCGCGTTATCCGGCTGCCTACACCCTGCCCGCGGACGCCTCCGACGAGTGGGCGGTGGATGGCGCGCACAGCGCCACCGGCGCGCCGCTGCTGGCCGGCGACCCGCACCTCGCCCTGGGCTTTCCCGGGATCTGGTACCTCGCCCGGATCGCCCGGCCCGGCGGCGTGCTGACCGGCGCCACCGCGCCCGGGGTGCCGTTCCTGGTGCTCGGCCAGAACACCCACATCGCCTGGAGCTTCACCAGCAACGAGGCCGACTGCCAGGACCTGTTCATCGAGCGGCCGGCGCCCGGAGGCCCTCAAGGCCCGGGCGGCGGCTACCTCACCCCTGACGGCCCGCGCCCGTTCCTCACCCGCACCGAGCGCATCCGGGTGCGCGGCGGCCCGGACGTGGTGATGACGGTGCGCGAGACCCGGCACGGCCCGGTGATCAGCGACGCGCTGAGTGACGCACTCCCCGGCCGGCATGGCCGGCTGCTGGCGGTCGCGATGGAGGCGCTGGCCCCGACAACGCCGGAGCATGAGGACATCGCCGCCGGCCTCGCTGCCCTCGACGATGCCACGAGCATCGAGCAGGCCGGACGGGCCGCCGCCGCCAGCGCCGCCCCGGTGCAGAACCTGCTGGTCGCCGACCGCAGCCGGATCGCGCTGTTCACCACCGGGATGGTGCCGCTGCGTCGCGCCGGCGACGGCAGCTTTCCCCAGGATGGCGCCGATGGTGCGCATGACTGGGTCGGTGCCGCCTCCGGAGAGGCGCTCCCACACATCGTGGCGCCCGCCAGCGGCCACCTGCTCAACGGCAACGAGCGCACCGCCGGGTCCGATTTTCCGGTCTATATGGGGCGCGACTGGCCGGGCGACTGGCGGGCGCGACGCATACGTGCGCTGCTCGCGCAGACGCCTCGGCACGACGTGGACGATTTCGTGCGCATGCAGACCGACATCGCCAGCGCCTTTGCCGCGGCAACGCTGCCGGGACTGCTCGAGCGCCGCCTGCAGCCGGCCAGGGCAAGCCGCGCCGCCGCGGCGCTCGGCCTGCTCGCCGGCTGGGACGGGCGCATGACCCAGGGTGCGCCGCAGCCGCTGATCTTCAATGCCTGGATGCAGCGCTTTGTCGCCGACCGGCTGCGCGAGGGCGGCATCGACCAGGCCGTCATCGGACCCTGGCCGGATTTCGCGACATTCCTGCTCTCGGATGCCGGCCGCGCCGCCTGCCCCGACTGCGACCGGGCCCTGCTGCGCGCTCTCGAGGACGCCACCGCCGCCATCGCGGCAAGCCAGGGCGACGCCCCGCGATCGTGGCGCTGGTCCGGGCCGCATGCGGCGGTGTTCGAGAACGCCTTCCTGCACGCCCTGCCGCTGGCCGGCCGCGTGGCACGGCGCAGGATCGCGATCCCCGGCGACGACACCACCTTGTTTCGTTCCGGAAATGGCATGCTCGGCGACTTCACCGCGAGCCACGGTGCGGCGTATCGCGGTGTCTATGACCTCGCCGCCCCGGAGCGCAGCCGCTACGTCGCAACACCCGGACAATCGGGAAACTGGCTGTCCGGCGACGCGTGGAATTTGATGCACCGATGGGCAAGTGGCGATAGCATGCTGATCCCCGAGCAGCCCGGCACCCTATCGGCTGCGGCGACACTGCTTCCGTAAGTTCGAGTTCAACGCGTCAACGAGGTTTTGCCAGACCTATGAGCCCCAGACACTTGAAGTGGGCCCGAGCATGATCCCGGTTGCTGCATGACCTATACGGCGCCGCGGCGCCCGCAATTCTTCTACACGACGGCGCCGCTGCCCTGCCCCTATGTCGCCGGCCGCACCGAGCGCAAGGTGGTGACCGAGATCACCGGGCCGGACGCGGAAAACCTGCATGACCGGCTGTCGCGCGCCGGATTCAGGCGCAGCCACAACATCGCCTATGCGCCGGTCTGTCCGGCCTGCAACGCCTGCGTGCCGATACGCATTCCGGTGGCGCTGTTCACGCCCGGCCGGACGCTGAAGCGCATCATGCGGCGCAATGCCGGCGTCGAGGGCTTCGAGGTCCCGGCGCGCGCCACCACCGAGCAGTACGCGCTGTTCCAGCGCTACCAGCAGGCGCGGCATGGCGACGGCGACATGGCCGGCATGAGCTTCTACGACTACCGGGCGATGATCGAGGACACCCCGATCGAGACCTTCCTGGTCGAGTTCCGCGAGCCCGACGACAGCCTGATCGGCGTGTGCCTGACTGACCGGCTCGGCGACGGCCTGTCCGCAGTGTACAGCTTCTTTGCCGCCGACCGCGCCAGCCGCTCGCTCGGCAGCTTCGCGATCACCTGGCTGATCGAACGCGGCCGCCTGCTCGACCTGCCCTACGTCTATCTCGGCTACTGGGTCGCGGACAGCCGCAAGATGGCCTACAAGGCGCGCTTCCGCCCGACCGAGATCCTGGCCGGCGGGGCCTGGCGCCTGCTGGAGCAGCCTCCCGGCAGCTAGCCGGCCGCAACCTTCGTCACGCTGCTGGCCCAAGCGACTCGAGGGCGGCCATCGCCTCCGCCAGCGTCCCTGCATCCGACGCGCGGCCGACATAGCCGAGCCAGGCGATCACCGGCGGGTAGTATGCGATCTCGATCGGAAACAACATGATCGCGCGCTCGCCCCAGCAAATGGCCTGCGCGACATCGCCGTTGGCCCCGAGATAGCGTGCGAAATTGAAGCACAGCGTGTGGTCGCCGGGCTGCGCCTGCAGCGCCGCGACGCTGGCCAGCACCAGATCGGCGTGCAGCCTCGCCGGCGGCGGGGGCACGGCGAGGTCCGCCTCGGTGAACACCATCAAGGCAAGCCGCAGCATGATGATGTCGGTCGGGTCCACATACAGCGCCTGCGCCAGGATCTCGCCGGCCACGATGCGGTGCCCGTGGTCCATGAACAGCCGGGCGGCGGCGCGCGACACCGCCGTGCCGGGTGTGCCGGCCTGTGCCAAGGCCTCGAACAGCCCCTTCGCGGAGGGCAGGTCGCCGACCAGCAGCAGGCATTCGATGCATTTGAGCGTCAGCGGCACCGAGCCCGGCCGCAGCCGCAGCACCATGCGCAGCAGGTCGATGCTGCGGCCGAGGTCGCCGTCATTCTGGTGGATCTCGGCAAGCGCCAGCACATCGTCGTCGCGCGGCGCCGGCACCGCGACCACACGCTCGTAGTATGAACGGACCGGCGTGAAATCCATCTCCGGCCGGGTCAGCCGCCCGGCCCAGACATCGAACACGCTGCCGATGTCGATCGCGATCCCGCCGCGCCGCTTGATCACGTCGCAATAAATCTTCCCGCACGGGCCGGCGCCGACCAGGAACACCGCGCCCTGGAACGGCACCTCGATGGAAGCGCAGAGGAAATCGAACATTTCCGGAAAATGCCGCGGCAGGTGCGGCTCGTAGCAGAACAGCGCCTGCTCCGGCACGCGGCACCATGCGCTGCGGCGTGGCTCCAGCATGTGCCGCACCACGCCGCGCACGTCGCGCGAGGTCACCAGGCCGAGGAAGTCGATGCCGGTCAGCGTCTTCTGCAGGAACCCGTCCAGGATCATCGCCTGCGGGAAGTTCACCAGCACGGTGGCGAGCGGATGCCCGGCGGCGAGCGACGCCAGCACCGCATTGGCCCGCGCGAACTCGGCCGGCCAGTCGGCATCGGGACAGCCGACCACGTCGGCATTGCGGATCGCCGCCGCCAGGCCGGCGCGCAGCCGTTCGAGCTGATCGAGGCTCAACCGGTTGTCGCGAAACCAGCGCTCCAGCATGCGGGTGAGCTGGCTCTGTGCATAGAAGGCGGGCGTGCCGAGCAGCTTGGCCTCGCCGTCGTTGAAACGGACGATCGAAGCCGGGCGCCGGCGCGCGATGCGCTCGAGCAGCAGCATCTCCAGCTCCGGCACGCTCATTCGCCGGCCGATGGACGCCAGCGTGCGCTCGTTCATCCTGCACCCGCCATCCTGCACCCGGCCGTGACGGCCGCGCTTGTCCGCCGGCTGCTGAAACCTATCCCGGCACGGCGCCCCCAGGTGGGTAATTCGGCGCGCTACCGAAACTTCTACGGCGGGTCACGCCTTGCGCGTCACCCAGACCGGCGCTGCGCGGCCCGCATCGCCACGCTTGCCGACCCAGTCTGCAAGATCGGCCATGCCGCGTGGCCGCACACCCTCGTGCCAGACCAGGCCCGAAGCGCGGTCGAAGGTGCGCATGTCCTTCAGGCTGCCTTCCTTGTACTTCTGTAACGCAACGCCGGTACCGCGCGCCAGCTCCGGCACCTCGCCCGTCGGAAAGATCAGCAGCCGGCGGTTGCTGCCGAGCAATGCGACGTGATCGCCGGCTGCGCGCACGCACAGCGCCGCGCGTTCGCCCGGCTTGAGGTTCAGCACCTGCCGCCCGGTGCGGCGCTCCGCCAGCAGGTCCTCGGACTTCACCATCAGGCCGCGGCCGGCGGCGGAGGCGACCAGCCAGCGCTCGCCGTCGGCAGCCACGAAGAGGGCGATCAGCTGCTCCTCGTTGGACAGTTCGACCATCAGCCGGATCGGCTGGCCGTCGCCGCGCCCGCGCGGCAGGTCAGAGGCACGCAGCGTGAAGGCGCGGCCGTCGCTGGCGAACCCGCACAGCCGGTCGGTGGTCCAGCATTCCAGGCTGCGACCCGGCGCGTCGCCCTCCTTGAACTTCTGCCCCGCGAGATCGACCGCGTGGCCGCGCACCGCCCGGATCCAGCCCTTCTCGGACAGGATCACCGTCACCGGCTCGCGCTCGACGGCGCTGATCTGCGAGATGTCCACCGGCGCCGGCGGCTCGGCTAGCGTGCTGCGGCGGGTGCCGAGCGGGCCCGAGCCGAACTTCTTGCGGGTCGCCTCGAGTTCGGTCGCGATCCGCTTCCAGCGCAGCGGCGGGCACTCCAGCAGGGTGGCGAGTTCGCCGCGCTCGCGGGTCAGCGCGGCATGCTCGCGTTGGATCTCGATCTCCTCCAGGCGCCGCAGCGAGCGCAGCCGCATGTTGAGGATCGCCTCCGCCTGGGTCTCGGTCAGCGCGAAGGCGGCGATCAGGGCGGCCTTGGCATCGTCCGCCTCGCGCACGATGCGGATCACCTCGTCGAGGTTAAGATAGACCGCGAGGAACCCGTCCAGCACCTCCAGGCGCCGGTCCAGCGCCGCCAGGCGATGCCGCGAACGGCGCAGCAGCACCTCGTGGCGATGGTCGAGCCAGGCGCGCAGCACTTCTGGCAGGCCCATCACGCGCGGCACCCGGTCGGCGCCGAGCACATTCATGTTGAGCCCGAAGCGCGTCTCCAGCTGCGTTGCACGGAACAGCGTCTCCATCAGCACTTCGGGCTCGACGCCGCGAGTCTTCGGCTCCAGCACGAGGCGCACCTCGGTGGTGCTCTCGTCGCGGACGTCGCCCAACAGCGGCAGCTTCTTCTGTTCCAGCAGCTCGGCGATCTGCTCGATCAGCCGGGATTTCTGCACCTGGTACGGGATCTCGGTGACCACCACGGTCCAGGTCCCGAACCGGCCCTGCTCGACGCTCCAGCGCGCCCGCAGCCGGAAGCCACCGCGCCCGGTCTCGTACGCCTGCCGCATCGCGCGGGCGTCCTCGACGATGACGCCGCCGGTCGGGAAATCCGGACCCGGCATCGCCGCCAGCAGCGCATCGAGTGCGACCGCGGGGTCGCGCACCATCAGCAGGGCGGCGGCACATACCTCGCCGGCATTGTGCGGCGGGATGCTGGTCGCCATGCCGACCGCGATTCCGGCGGCGCCGTTCGCCAGCAGGTTGGGGAAGGCGCCGGGCAGCACCACCGGCTCCCGCTCCTCGCCATCGTAGGTCGGGCGCAAATCGACCGCGTCGTCCTCGATGCCGTCGAGCAGCGCGCGCGCGACCTCGGTGAGACGGGCCTCGGTGTAGCGCATGGCCGCCGCGTTATCGCCGTCGATGGAGCCGAAATTGCCCTGCCCCTCGACCAGCGGGAACCGCTGGGCAAATTCCTGCGCGAGCCGCACCAGCGCCTCGTACACGGAGGCATCGCCGTGCGGATGGTACTTGCCGATCACGTCACCGACGACGCGGGCGCATTTCTTGAAGCCGGCGGTGGGGTCGAGGCGGAGCTGCTGCATGGCGTACAGCAGCCGGCGATGCACCGGCTTGAGTCCGTCGCGCACATCCGGCAGCGAGCGCGACATGATGGTGGACATCGCGTAGGCGAGGTAGCGCTCGCTCAGCGCGTCGGCGAGCCTGGTATCCTCGATATGCCCTGCCAGCGGATCGGCCATCTGCGCTCCCTGCTCCACGATCAGTCCCAGGAACAAACCATGAAAGCCAACCCGCCGGCAACTTCGGGCCCGGCGGCCGACTTCGATGCCTCGCGCGCGGGGCCTCCGGTCCGCGCCGAACCTGCCGACCTGGAGCCCTCGCCGATGTCCATGAAGTTCGTCCCGGGCGTCATCGCCGCGCTGTCGATGGCGCTCGCGCTCGCCGCCTGCACCACCCCGCAGGAGCGCGTCCAGCAGCGCGAGGACCTGCTCGCCGCCGCCGGCTTTGCCGTCCGCCCGGCCAACACGGCGGCGCGCCAGCAGGCCTTGGGCCGCCTGCCGCCGCACCATTTCGTCCAGCGGACGCATGGCGACACGGTGGTCTATCTCTATGCCGACCCGCTGGTCTGCGACTGCCTCTATCTCGGCAGCCAGGAAGCCTACGGGCGCTACCGCCAGGAGCGGCTGCAACAGCGCCTGCTCGACCAGCAGCAGCAGATCGCCGACGAGCAGCAGATGAATGCGGACCGCTTCGAGGACGGCGCCTGGGACTGGGGCCTGTGGGGCCCCGGCTTCTACCGGTGAGGGCTTGGCGGCCGGTCGCGCCAGGTGGCCGCGCGCGATGACGCTGTCGCCCCGCGTGCGCCGCATGCGTGTGACCGCCCTGATCCTGCTGATGGTCGCGGGCACTGTGAACTACCTCGACCGCTCGGCACTCTCGATCGGCAACTCGGCGATCCGCACCGACCTGCATCTGTCCGATACGCAGATGGGGCTGCTGCTGTCGGTGTTCGCGCTGGCCTACGGCCTGGCGCAGTTGCCGATCGGCATCCTGATCGACCGCTTCGGACCGCGCCGCCTGCTCGGCGGCGGCCTGGTGCTGTGGTCGCTGGCCCAGGCGGCCAGCGGCTTCGTCGGCAGCCTCGGCCAGTTCGTGGGCGCGCGCGCGGCGCTCGGGATCGGCGAGTCGCCGATGTACCTCGCCGGCACCAAGGTCTTCACCAACTGGTATCCGCCGGCCGAGCGCTCCTGGCCGATCGGGCTGTTCAACGCCTCCTCGGCGCTCGGTCCGACGATCGCGCCCGGCCTGCTGACGCTGCTGCTGCTGGCGTATGGCTGGCGCCCGATGTTCATCCTGATCGGCATCGGCGGCATCGCGATCGCGCTGCTGTGGGAACTGCTCTACCGCGATCCGGCGCATGCCGGTCTTGACGCGCGCGAACTGGCGTCGATCAAGGCCTGGGACGACGAGGCGGCAGCCGGCCAGGCCGCCGGCTCCTGGCCGGTGCTGTTCCGCCAGCCCACCACCTGGGGCATGGCGATCGGCTTCTTCGGGGTGATCTACCTGACCTGGCTCTACGGCACCTGGCTGCCGGACTACCTCGAGCGCGAACGGCATCTCAGCGTGCGCGCCGCCGGGCTGTGGACCGCGGTGCCGCAGGCCTGCGGCTTCCTGGGCGCGGTGCTGGGCGGCCTCGCCTCGCGGCAGCTGGCGCGGCGCGGCATGGCGCCGGTGGCGTCCTGCAAAGCGCCGCTGATCGCCGGCATGCTGGTCACCGCCGCCTGCACCGCGGGCGCCGCCGTGGTGCAGGGTGCGGCACCCGCCATCGCGCTGATCAGCTTTGCCCTGTTCGCAGCCACCCTCGCCTCCTCCTGCGGCTGGGCGATGGCAGCGGTCGCCACCAGCCCGGACAAGGTGGCAACCCTGGAGGCGATCCAGAATATCGGCGGCTCGCTCGGCGGCGCCTGCGCGCCGGCCATCACCGGCGGCGTGGTGCAGGCCACCGGCTCTTTCACCCCGGCGCTGCTGCTGGCCGCCGCGATCGCCGTGCTGTCGGCCGTCATCTACGGCGTCGCGGTACGCGAACCCCGCCTGCACCAAGGCGCCCCGACACCCGAAAGGAGATAAGCTGATGAAGATCGGTTTCGTGGGCCTCGGCCCGATGGGAACGCCGATGGCCGGGCGTCTGCTCGCAGCCGGCCACAGCCTTGCGGTGTTCAACCGCACGCAGGCCAGGGCCGACGACCTGGTGGCGCGTGGCGCACGGCGGGCCGGCAGTCCCGCGGAGGCAGCACGGGACGCCGACATCGTGTTCTCGATGCTGGCGAACGACGCCGTGGTCGAAAGCCTGAGCTTCGGCGAAGCCGGCATCCTCGCCGGGCTGCCGAAGGATGCGGTGCATGTCTCGACCAGCACGATCTCGCCGGATCTCTCCACCCGGCTGCAGCGGGCGCATGACCAACGCGGCCAGCTCTACGCGGCGGCGACCGTGCTCGGGCGTCCGCCGGCCGCCGAGGCCGGCGAGCTGTTCATCGTGCTCGCCGGCGCCGAGACGGCGCGCAGCAAGATATCAGGACCGCTGGCAGCGCTCGGCCAGCGCGTGTTCGATATCGGCGAGGATCCGGCGCAGGCAAACCTCGTGAAGCTGTCGCTGAACTTCATGATATTCTCGACCATCGAGCAGATGTCGGAGATGTTCGCGCTGAACGACAAGGGCGGGATCGCGCCCGCCACCCTGTTCGAGATCATGACCAGCAGTTTCTTCACGGCGCCCGTGCACAAGAACTACGGCCGCATCATCGTCGAGCAGCGTTTCGAGCCGCCGGGCGCCGCGGTGCCGCTGGCGCTGAAGGACAACCGGTTGCTGCTGGAGGCGGCAGCCGATCTGGCGGTCCCGTTGCCGATGGCGTCGCTGCTGCGCGACCGCTTCCTGGCGATGACCGCCAAGGGGGAAGCCGGCCTCGACTTCGCCGCCCTCTCCCGGCGCTCCCGCGACGATGGCGGCCTGCCCTTCTGAGGACGGCCCGGACGCGCTACGCGATCTCCGCCAGCCGTTCGAACAGCCGCGCCACTGCCTCGGCGCCCGGGTCGGTGACACCGTCGAGATTGCTTTGCGGCACGTAGGCGGCGCGTCCGGCGCGGGCGGCCATGGCCTGGGTAGCCTGCGCGCCGGCCCGCGCCGCACGGGCTGCGTCCTGCAGGCTGCCACTATCGTGCAGGGCCCTCAGCGCCGGCTCGAGCGCGTCGATCAGCGTCCTGTCACCGGCGGCGGCCCCGCCGTCGCGCTGCACGCGGACCAGGCCGGCCTCGAACGCCGCCGTCCAGTCCGCATCCGCGACCAGCGCGTTGCCGGCGGCGGTGAACAGCGTCGCCATCAGCACCCCGCTCGAGCCGCCGGCGCGACGCTGCAGCAGCGCACCGATCCGGCGCAGCAGCGCGGCTCCATCCGCATAGGGCAATACCTCCAGATGCCGACGAACGCTGTCCGCCGCCTGTGCGAAGGTAGTGCCGGTATCGCCGTCGCCGACCCGGGCGTCGAGCGCGTTGAGGTCGCCTTCGATCGCGATGAAGAGCGCGGTGCCGGCTTCGACAAGCGCTTGCACCCGCGGCGCGCGCGACGGCGACGGCACCTGATCCTCGAGACCCGCGGGGACCGGCACGATGGCCGCCGACGGGCCAGGCCGCGCCTGCTGCCAGGCGACCAGGGCGGTCGGCGCCAGCAGCAGCGCCTCGCGCGCCGCATCCAGTTCCAGCAGCGAGAGCGAGAAGCCGGCCATGTCCAGGGAGGTCATGAACGAGCCGGGCCCGATCACCAGCGCCAGCTGCGACGGCGGCACCACGCGCACCACGCTGCCCATCAGGATCGCCATCTCGAGCGGCGGCGTGCTGCCCAGGTTGTTCAGCAGCAGGGCATAGCGCGCGTCGGGATCGTGCCCACGCCCTCGCAGCCGATCGAACGCCTGCGCGACCAGTGCGTCGGCGCTGCCCATCGGGATCACCGCGGCACCCGGCTCGCCATGGATGCCGAGGCCGAGCTCGGCGTCCTCCGCGCCCAGCCGGTCCGACGGCTCCGAGCCGGGCGGCGTGCAATCGGACAGCGACAGACCGATTGAACGCACATGCAGCGCCGCGTCGCGGGCCACCGCGGCCACCGCCTCGAGTGACTGGCCGGCCTGCGCCGCGGCGCCTGCCAGCTTGTGCACGAACAGCGTGCCGGCGAGCCCGCGAGCACTGATGCCGTCCGCCAGTGCCACGTCGTCGGCCGCGATCACGGTCTCGACCGCGAGCCCTGCTGCACGCGCCCGCTCGGCGGCCAGGCCGAAATTCAGCCGGTCGCCGGTATAGTTCTTCACGATCAGCAGGCAGCCGGCACCGCCTGTCACGGCCAGGATCGCCGCCAGCACCGCATCCACGCTGGGGGACGCGAAGATGTCGCCACAGACCGCCGCGGTCAGCATGCCGGGGCCCACGAAGCCGGCATGCGCCGGCTCATGGCCCGACCCGCCGCCCGAGACCAGGGCGACCCGGTCGCGTTTCCAGTCCCGCCGCAGCACGACATTGATGTCGGGGTCGTCGAGGCGGCAGAGCCCGGCGCCGGCGGAACCCAGCAACAGCCCGTCGATGGCATCCCGCACCACCGCCTGGCGGCTGTTGATGAAGCGCTTCATGGCCTGCTCCGATAGACCCGCAGGCGCGCCACGTCACGCCCCCAGTGCCCGAGGTTGGCCGTATGCCTCAGGACGGCATGGCCTCGATCAGTTCCTGCAGGCGCGACCGGGCGGCCGGCAGCGGCTGGTGCCGGGCGCCGAAGGCATCGCGCGCCAGGAAATGCCCGGTCAGCCGCAGCCCCTGGCTCCAGGAGACCGGATCGCCCGACTCCTGCTCGTCGACCAGCAGGCGTGGCAGCGGCAGCAGGCGGTCGCGCCACGCGCCCGCGCCGGCCTCGGACACGCCGCGGCCGCTGCGTGGCGAGACGAAGCGAAGTTCTGCCGCCTCCCCGGTCACCGCACAGGCGGAGAGGTCGAGGCCGTAGCCAAGATCGGCGAGCAGCACCGCCTCCCACCGGATCAACGCCGCCGGACCGGTCCGGGCCGCGTCCTCCGCATCCAGGCTGAGCAGGGTCAGCAGCCCGAGCAGCCCGTCGAACACACGCGGATGCGGCTCGCGCTCCGGCAGGGCGCCGTCCGCGACGGCGCAGCAGGCCGACAGCAAGGCCAGCGGCAGACGGCTCTGAAGGATGCGGGCCGCCGATGGATGCACCAGTTCGGCGCTGAGGTTGCCGAGCTGCTCGGGCAGCCGTGCGAACCAGCGCGCCGACACCAGGTTGCCGGCCTGCCATAGGGCAATGTGCTTGCGTGAGGCCCCGCCGCGCACCAGGCCACGATACGCGCCATGCTCCCCGGTCAGGACATGCGCCACCACGGCGCTTTCGCCGTACGGGGCGGCCGACAGGACGAGGGCGGGAGCCTCCCATTCCATGGATGCTCCCGCCCTCTAGCTGGGTTGCGGCCCGGTCAGGCCGGCTCCAGGTCCGGATCGGGGTCCTTCCTGACCCCGGACGCGGCAGCGACCTCGGCCGCGAAGTCGCTGCTTTCCTTCTCGATACCCTCGCCCAGCTTGAAGCGGTCGAAGGCGACCAGCTTGCCGCCGGCCTTCTGCACCACCGCCTTCACCCGGCTCTCGCCGTCATGCACCCAGACCTGCTCGAGCAGCACCACTTCCTCGTAGTACTTGCGCACCCGGCCCTCGACCATCTTCTCGATGATCGCCTCCGGCTTGCCGGACGCGCGCGCCTGCTCCGTCAGCACGGCCCGCTCGCGCTCCAGCGCCGCCGGATCGACGGCATTGACATCGAGCGCGCTCGGGCTGGTCGCCGCGACATGCATGCCGACCTGGCGGCCGAGCAGCTCGAGCGCCTCGCTCTCGCTCGGTGCCTCGATCGCCGCCAGCACGCCGATCTTGCCCAGGCCGGGACGCAGCGCACCATGCACATAGGTCGCCACCACGCCGGACGGCACCCGCAGCACACGCGCCCGGCGCAGCGACATGTTCTCGCCGATGGTCGCGATCAGATGGGTGATCTCGTCGGCGACGCTGCGGCCGGTCGGCAGCACCGCGGTCTTGATCGCCTCGACGTCGTCGCCGATCTGCAAAGCGATCTGGGCCACGCTGTTCACGAACTCCTGGAAGCTCTCGTTGCGGGCCACGAAGTCGGTCTCGGCATTCACCTCGACCATGGCGGCGATGCGCGGCCCCGAGGCGACACCGATCAGGCCCTCGGCGGCCACACGCCCTGACTTCTTGGCGGCGGCCGCCAGGCCCTTCTTGCGCAGCCAGTCGATCGCCTGCTCGACGTCGCCGCCGGTCTCGTTCAGCGCCTTCTTGCAATCCATCATGCCCGCGCCGGTCTTCTCGCGCAGATCCTTCACCAGGGCAGCGGTGATCTCGGCCATCGGCCTCTCTCCTCAAGCAGGGATCACGCCCCTGCCGACGAGGCGGCCGGGCGTGACGTCAGCTTCGAAACAGTAGGACCGGAACGCGTGTTCGCATGCCGGCCCCGGTTCAGGTCCGGCTCACTGCGCCGGAGCGGCGTGCGCCTCGGCCGCCGGAGCGGCGTGCGCCTCCGCCACGGGGGGCGACGCATCGCCCTGGCCGGGCACGTCACCCTGCAGCTCGGACGCCGACACCTCGGGCGCCATCTCGATCGGCAGTTCCTCGGCGGCACCGTAATCCTGGCCCGACGCCCCGAGCTCGGCGCTGATGCCGTCCAGCACCGCGGAGGCGATCAGGTCGCAATACATGGTGATGGCGCGGATCGCGTCGTCGTTGCCCGGGATCGGGTAGGTCACGCCGACCGGATCGGAGTTGCTGTCGAGCACCGCGATCACCGGAATGCCGAGCTTGGTGGCTTCCTCGACCGCCAGCTTCTCCTTGTTGGTATCGATGATGAACAGGATGTCAGGCAGCCCGCCCATCTCCTTGATGCCGCCAAGCGAGCGCTCCAGCTTCTCCTGGTCGCGGGTGATCTCCAGGATCTCCTTCTTGGTCAGGCCCTGGGTGTCGCCGGAGAGCATCTCCTCGATCTGGCGCAGCCGCTTGATCGAGCCGGTGATGGTCTTCCAGTTGGTCAGCATGCCGCCGAGCCAGCGATGGTTGACATAGTACTGGCCGCAGCGCTTGGCCGCATCCGCGACATGCTCGGAGGCGGCGCGCTTGGTGCCGACGAACAGCACGCGGCCGCCATTGGCGACCGTGTCGCGCACCGCGCGCAGCGCACGGTCGAGCATCGGCACGGTCTGCTGCAGGTCGATGATGTGGACCTGGTTGCGTATGCCGAACAGATACGGCGCCATACGGGGATTCCAGCGGCGCGTATGGTGGCCGAAATGGACACCGGCTTCGAGCAGTTGACGGAGCGTATAGTCGGGCATCGCCATCGGCGTGTCCTTTCCTTCTGGTTGTGCCTCCGCGGGGCCGTTGTCCGTGTGGACACCAGAGGCGCTCCTGTCCATCCGGACACCAGAGCCGCCCCGCGTGCGAATTTTCCGACATGCCATGCCTTGACGGCACGGCCTGACCGGATGGCGCCATATGGCCAGGTTGCGCGCCGAAAGCAAGCGCGGGCAGGTGCGAACCGAAGCCGATCTGGTATGCTCCGCGCATGAGCCAGACCACCGTGATCCCCGTCCCGCCCGCCATCCTGTTGCCGACCGCCCTCGGCGCCGCCTTCCCGGTCCGGCGCGTCTATTGCGTCGGCCGCAACTATGCCGAGCATGCGCGCGAGATGGGCGCCGACCCCGACCGCGAGCCGCCGTTCTTCTTCAGCAAGCCGGCCGACGCGCTGCTGGCGGCAGGGGCCGACATGCCCTATCCGCCCGGCACCGACGAGTTGCACCACGAGATCGAGCTGGTCGCCGCCCTACGCTCCGGCGGCAGCGACATCGCCGTCGAGGATGCCCCCCGCCATGTCTGGGGCTACGGCGTCGGCCTCGACATGACCCGGCGCGACATCCAGGCCGCCGCCAAGAAGCAGGGCCGCCCCTGGGACATGGCCAAGGGGTTCGACCACTCCGCCCCGATCGGGCTGCTGGTCCCGGCGGCGGATATCGAGGAAGCCGGACGCGGCGCGATCACCCTGCGGGTGAATGGCGGCATCCGCCAGCAGGGTGAACTCGGCGACATGATCTGGCCGCTCGCCGAGACCATCATGTTTCTCTCGCGCCTGGTCCGGCTCGAGGCGGGCGACCTGATCTTCACCGGAACCCCGTCGGGAGTCGGACCGGTCAAACGCGGCGACCTGCTGGAAGGCCACATCCACGGTGTCGGCGAGGTGAAGGTCCGGATCGTCGACATCCAGAGCAGCATCCGATCAGACGGAACCGGCTGATCGGATCGAGCGCTCGCGAGGCTCGACAAGGGGGTTGAGCTGCCCACACCTGCGGTGGCCGCCGCACGTGGGAGTGACACCTCAAGGCTATTGCCTCAGCTCTTCAAGCCGCGCCTCGGCTCCCCAGCCATAGGCCGTAGGCTTGATATGGCCATCCGCCCCTAGCCATGTGTTGCCGACCGCAAGCACGATATCGTTCGCGCCTTGCCGCAGGGCGATCGGCACGGACGCGTTGTCCGCTTCGAGGCGACCGTTCGGCGACAGGCGGCGGTCCTCGGGGCGATACGGGTTGTCTCCCGCAAACACCGCCTTGCCGTTGAGAAAGACGGTGATCTGACGGGCCCAGCCGATCCGGAGCACCCGGTGCATAGCTGTTCCGGCGGTTATGGTGGTCTTGAGCCAGCCGACCGACAGGCGCCGCACATTGAAGTTGCGGCTCAGGTTGACGAGGCCGGTCTGTTCCGCCGCGATCGCGTGCCAACTGCGCGAAGCCGGGATATCCGCCGCTCCCACGGGACGGTCGACGGGAAGCGCAGACGGTGTTGCGGCGAGCCAGGTCATGACGGTGTCGGCAGCAGGCACGCCTTCGTGCACATCCGGCAATGCGGATGCCGGACCGGGCCGGATGACGAGGTTTGCGTAGATCGCCGGCCCCTTGAAAGCTATGCCACCCTCTGTCGTTGTGCCCTGCAGCCTTGGCACGACGAGGGTTGGGTCGGCTGCGTGATTGACCGTCACGGTCAGCTTCTCGCCAGCGACGACGAGATGCACATGGTTCCATCCGGCGGGGTTGATCGGTGCCTGCCCCTGGTAATTCGAGTAGGTGTCCCATTGCATCCGCTGATGAGTGATCGGGGCGTACTGGATGCAGTCATCGGCAGCGGGACAGTCCGGGTTTGCGCGGAGATACACCATCTCGCCCGCATCCTCGCCGTGCCGACGAAAGATGATACCGGTATCGTCGTAGGCGAGCGGCTTGATGTCGAAGTCGATCGTGCCGCTCGAAAAACGCGCCTGGCGCGACACCGCGATGCCCGGGGACACGGTCATCGCGCCATCCGGCATGCCCTCGTAGCGAGCGAAGCGCAGTGGCTCGCTCGTCTCGGGAATCCAGTCGACGTGCGGGCCGAGCTGCCAAGCTCCAGGATCCATGGGGTACGACGCAACCTGAGTCACTGGATCCGCAGCTGCGCGATCCACCCTCATCGCGAACGGCGCCATGAGCAGGACGATGACAGCAGCAAAAAGCGGCGGCCGGACCGGGCGAACATGTCGGGCCGGAGAGACGGGGCGTAGAGGCGACATGCTCGTGAGCATGCTGCGAACGGGAAGCAAGGACAAGGCACCGGATGCGGACTTCCGGTTCGGGAAATTGGTGGGTAAAATCTGACGCTTCATACCCGCTGAGTTGGGCCGCTCTCGACCCAAAGCTGACTCAATCTGCAGACAGTATTACCAGACAGTTGGCACGCTGATGCGGCGGGCTCGGTTCAAGCCTTGCGATCTAGCTAGCTGTGGAACACTGCTCGGGATTAGAGGCTTGATGACCCGTCGACTATTGCTCACCATTGCGGGAGCCACGCTTTGTTCAGTGGTGATGACTGCCGCTGCCGCTCCGATGAAGAGCAATGCGCTGCTTCGTACGCAGGAGGGCCCGATGCAGGCCCTGCTCGTCCATAGCCCGTTCCTAGGCCCGAGCGGTATGGACACCGCTGCGGTCGGTCCTAATCCAGCGCGGCTACAAAGTTGTCGTTCCCGACCTGCGTGGAAGCCTGCAGGATGCCTCGAACCCGTATGCGGCCATCGCAAAACATATTGCGGCTTCCGCGCCGTCCTTAAATACGCACGTTGTCCTACATAGCGGTGCCGGTGCATTGGCGCCCTAGATCTGGTCGGCCGACAAGCGCCTGACCAGGATGGTCTTCCTCGACGCATTAATGCCGCACCCGAACCTGAGTTGGCTAGACACTCTGCCGCAAGACATGAAGCATCAGCTCTTGGCGGCCGCGGTCGACAGACGGCTCCCTCCTTGGCCAACTTGGTCACCTAAGGGACTTCTTGAGCAGCTAGTTCCCGACACCTACCTGCGGCGTTCGATTGAGGCAGAAGCCGGCGCCGTCCCACTCTCCTACGTGGAGGCAAACGCCCCGGAGATTCCAAATTGGGAAGAGTTCACAATGTCCCGCTACATCCAGCTCAGCGACGCCTATGCCGACCAGGCTCAAAGAGCTGTCCAGGCGGGTCTCCCCGTGGACCGATTTAGAGGTAATCACCTAAGTATGGCAACGGCGGCTCCAGCAGTCGCAGATCTCTTGGTCGCCTGAACGTGCTCAAGGCCATGGCGGCTGTAGATGTCGCGGCGGTTAGCCATCAGGACCATGAAAGCTACCCCAGCCTTCCGCGCCTGCCCCTCTCCCTCCTCTAGAAGTCTTGATCCGATACCTCGCCCACGGCAGTGCTTGCGAACGCAGAGGTCGATTAGGCCACATATGCAAACCCCTTCTGCGCCGACCCTAATCACTCGGTAATCCAACTCAACCCGCGTGATGAGATTACCCCGCTGGTGCGTGACGATACGAAAGTGCGGCTGCTGCTTGATATGGGTCCGACCGTTGAAGAAGCCAGGGAACGCCTCGTCGAGCAGGATTCGAAGCTCGTCTTGCACTGCGGCTGGAAGCGTCGGCTCGGCGAAGATATGGATCATCTTATCGGCGTCCAGTCCATGTATTTGGACGGGTTTAAGAAACGCCATAGGTCCCAGAAAGCTCGGCCCCGAGAACCGTGCCGCAAACGGTCGATTTCGGACCCCTATGACGTCATCGCGTACCCTGGTGGGCAATCGGCCTGACCGCTCAACCGTTCCATCAACACCGTCTTGATGACAAGCCCCGATTTTCGCCGCATTTCTCCCTCCCCGATCCTCTGGAAGCCAAACCTCTCGTAGAACGGGACCGCGTTGAGCAGAGCCTCAAGACTGATGCGACCTTTCTCGCCTGGCATCTCGGACAGCGCGAACTGCAGCCGCCGCCGCCCTATGCCTTGGCCTGCGTAGCGGCTATCGACATACAGCATCGAAATCGTCTTGGTGAAGAACTCTATAAATCCGACCGGCTCCTGGTCCAGGTAAGCGATCCAGTCTCCGCCCCACTCTATTGCCCCCGTGTAATCGTTGAGCGATCGGCCTTCGAACCATCCCGCAAGCTGCTCCTTCGAGTAGTGCGTTCCGCACAGCGCCGTCGTGGAGTCGACGTGGATGCGATAGATCGTCTCGCGGTCGGCAAGTGTAGCTTTGCGGAGTGAAAGCCCATCACACATCATCACCCCTCCCTCCAATCACTGTCGTCCAGCATCAGTTGCCGCAGTAAAAACGGCAAATGGCTTCCTTACCTCCGGTCGATCCTGGGATTCCTGCAGCGGCCCCGAGAACCGCTTTCGACCCCAAAGCGGCCATACGGCTGTGCTACGCTCACCCTATGTTTGAACCATACTTGAGCTACTGGAACCTAACCCCTGACGGTGATCCCATCGCGACGCGTGCCGCCCGCCTGCTGCCGGTACTGTGGGACGGCCAGAAGGCCATGCTCAAGCTTGCCGTCGAGGAGGAAGAGCGCGCAGGCGGCGTGCTGCTGGTCTGGTGGGATGGGGTCGGCGCCGCACGGGTTCTGGCAAATGAGGGTGGTGCCCTGCTAATGGAGCGCGCCGCGGGGCTGGGCTGTCTTTCCGACATGGCCCGTACCGGGCGGGACGACGAGGCCTGTGACATTCTCTGCGCCACGGCCGCTCGACTACACGCGCCGCGCGCCAAGCCGTTTCCGGAGCTGATCCCCCTGACGCATTGGTTCCGCACGCTAAGCCCGGTGGCGGCAGCCCGCGGCGGACTCCTGAGGCGCTGCGACATGGCCAGCCGTAAACTGTTGGCCACGCCGCAGGAGGTCATCCCGCTGCACGGGGACCTGCACCACGGCAATGTGCTGGACTTCGGCTCCCGCGGTTGGCTGACTGTCGACCCTAAGTGCCTCATGGGCGAGCGGGGCTTCGACTTCGCCAACATCTTCTGCAATCCTGACTTGTTGGTGGCCGCCGAGCCCTACCGCTTCTTGCGCCGCCTCACAGTCGTCGCCGAAGCGGCACGGCTGGAGCGGAGGCTCCTGCTGCTCTGGATCCTCGCCTGGTGCGGTCTGTCCGCGGCTTTTTCCCTGGAGGACGGTGATGCACCGCCGCTCGACTTGTTGCGGGTGGCCGAACTAGCAGCAGCGGGACTGGACCGATGATCCCCGCGGCGTGCGATCCCGGGGAGTCCGAACTCCGCTAGCCCCGACGGTAGGTCTGGCCGGGAGACTGTCGCTGAGAACGACCCAAAGCTTATCTTCCGTTGAAGCAACAACGGATTTAGGCAACTATGGCATTGCACCTAAAAAGCCGACCGATAATGATCCAGACCTTCACTGAGCCGACGCTTCCAGCTGCAGTGCAAGATCAGCTTCGCCCCTTGCTCGATCAGGCGTTCCCCGGCTTCTTCAATGGCCGAACCTATGTCAAGCAGCAGCCTCACTTTCGTATCATCATGCACGCCGGGAGCGACGTCGTCGGACACGTGGCCTTGGATTATCGAGTGATCAGGATCGGCGCAGAAGTCGTCCGGATATGCTTCGTCATCGATCTTTGTGTCCGGAAGGATCGTCGCGGGCAAGGAATAGGGTCTAAACTTCTGGAAGAAGCGGAGGTGCAGGCGCGCGAAGCTAATGTATGCTTCATGGTCCTGATGGCAGACCTTCACGACTTCTATGGCCGCCACGGCTTTCTCCGCATTCAAGGCGTCTGGACTAAGTGGCTTGCGATCAGCGATCGCGCTTCACACTCGCTGATTGAGGAAGACCTATCAGACCAGCTCATGGCAAAGCCTCTGGCCGAGTTCGGCTGGCCGGACGGTCCTATCGACATGTTGGGCTACTTGCCGTGAGGACCTCATCCATCGAAATGTCTGCTTTCCACCACAAGCCGATCTACAGGACGACGGGTATCAAGCGTCAGACTTTATTCACGAGATGAGCGCGAGGACGGCGTCGGCGAACGCCCGCGGCGCCTCCTGCGGAACGTTATGACCGATCCCGCTCAGGATCCTGTGTCGAACGCCACCCCCGAAGTGCGCAGCATCGGTCTTGAAGGGTTGCGGCGGATCAACGCCGTCATCGCCTCCCTGCAGCACCGAGGTTGGAACATTTATGACCGGCTGTTCCGCCAGACGCTGTTCGATGTGGTCGAGGCGCGTATCGCCGATCACTTCGCCGATGCGATGACGGTATGAGTGGATCACGACAGCGGCGAAATCCGGATTATCGAAGCTTGCGGCTGTCCGCTCGAAAAGCGCATCGGTGAACTTCCAGCCCGGCGACCACTGCGTCCACAGGAATCCGCAAAGCCGCCGCCTGTCCTCGACGAGCGCAGTCCGGCCGCGCTCGGCATTCAGGAAATACCAGTACCAGTGCCGGCTCTCCTGATCGAGCGCAGACGGCCTGCGCGCGGTCCGGACATTATGCAGGTTGTACGCCGTGCCGCAGCTCACCAGGCCGCGCACGCGCTCGGGCCAGAGGGCCGCGACGAGACAGGCCGCGCGACCGCCCCAGTCATAACCGGCCAGCACCGCCGTCGGCAGGTCGAGCGCGTCCATCAATGCCTTGAGATCCGCGCCAAGAGCGGCTTGCTGGCCCGACCGCACGCTGTCCTCGTTCAGGAAACGGGTCGGCCCGTAGCCACGCAGGAACGGCACGATGCAGCGCTTCCCGGCCGCCGCCAGCAGGACGGAGACTTCGTCATACGCGTGCGCGTCGTACGGAAAGCCGTGCAGGAGGATAACCGGTTCTCCGTCGGCGGGGCCGACCTCGAAATAGGCGACGTCGAGCGCGCCCGCAGAAACATGCTTCATCCTGTCACCGCTCCTCGATGCGCGCGACACCCGCCACCAGCTTCAGCGCCTGGGCCAGCCGCGGGGTCACCATGTACGGCTCCGGCAGCGAGACCTCGAGGTCCTGGGTCTCGTCGAGACAGGGCAGCAGGATCACCCGTCCCTTGCCGCCCCGCTCGCGGCCGAGGATCGCGCTGATCGGCGCCAGCGCTTCCGGGCGGTCGAGCCAGATGCGCATCTCGGCCCCCGCATCGGCCGCGGCGCGGTCCAGATCCACCACATCGGCCGCGGTGATGCGCAGCATCTCGCCCTCCAGGCGCAAATCCGCGGTCACCAGTACCGCGCGGCCCGCCACCAGGATGTCACGCGTGCGCCCCAGCACCTCGGAGAACAACGTGACCTCGGTGCCGCCGGACGCATCCGACAGCCGCACCCAGGCCAGGCGGCCGCCGGTGCGCGTCGGCCTTTCCTTGCGATCGACCACGCAGCCCGCGATCTTCACCCGGCTGATGCCGGCCGCGGCGGCGGCTTCCAGCCCGGTGCAGCGGGTCGCCCCCAGCCGGCGCAGCAGCGGCGCGTAGCTGTCCAGCGGATGCGCGGTCAGGTGGAAGCCGACCGCCTCCGCCTCCAGCCCGAGCCGCTCGATCTCCGGCCAGTCGGCCACATCCGGCAGCCGCAGCGTCTCTGCGCGGCCGGCGCCCCCGAACAGCCCGATCTGTCCGCTCGACACCTCCTCCGCCTGCGCCTGCGCGCGCCGCAGGATGGTCTCGGCCCCGATGAACACGCGCGCCCGGTTCGCATCGAGGCTGTCGAAGGCGCC
The DNA here is from genome assembly GCF_965277665.1 of Lichenicoccus sp. Lineage (GTDB taxonomy): Bacteria > Pseudomonadota > Alphaproteobacteria > Acetobacterales > Acetobacteraceae > Lichenicoccus. The sequence goes on along the minus strand of NZ_OZ255835.1, from coordinate 1,093,209 downwards.
GCATTTTGCCAGGTTCTCGATCTGCATCTTGTTGATCTGGCGCGGCTCGACCCTCGCTGCGAAGTCGGCGAGGTCGCGGAACGGCGCATCACCGCGTGCCGCCTGCACCGCCTGCATCGCGCCGAGCCCGACCTTCTTGATCGCCGCCAGCGCGTAACGGATCGACTGAATGCCGTCCTCGGCGACCTCGACGGTGAAGTCCGCCGCCGAGCGGTTGATGTCCGGCGGCAGCACCCGCACGCCGAGCCGTTCGGCCTCCTGGCGCAGCGCCGCCAGCTTGTCGGTCTTCTCGCGCGCCAGCGACATGCACGCGGCCAGGAAGGCCACCGGATGGTTCGCCTTCATCCAGGCGGTCTGGTACGAGACCAGCGCGTAGGCCGCCGCATGCGACTTGTTGAAGCCGTAATCGGCGAACTTCGCCATCAGCTCGAACACCTCGACCGCCTTGTCGCGATCGATGCCGCGGCCGACCGCGCCTTCGGTGAAGATTTCGCGCTGGGTGTCCATCTCGGCGCGTATCTTCTTGCCCATTGCACGCCGCAGCAGGTCGGCCGCACCCAGGCTGTAGCCGCCCATCTTCTGGGCGATCTGCATGACCTGCTCCTGGTAGACCATGATGCCGTAGGTCTCTCCCAGGATTTCCCGAAGCTCCTCGTGCGGCGGCTCCCACGCCTCGCCGTGCTTGCGGCGGCAATAGTCCGGGATGTTTGCCATCGGGCCCGGGCGATACAGCGCCACCGCCGCGATCAGGTCCTCCAGCCGGGTCGGGCGCATCTGCCTGAGCACGTCGCGCATGCCGGCACCCTCGAACTGGAACACGCCGCCGGTGTCGCCCTTCGACAGCATCGCGTAGGTGCGCTCGTCGCCCTGCGGCAGCATCGCCAGATCGACATCGGTGCCGAGCTTCTGCAGCATCTGCACGCCGCGCTGCAGGATGGTCAGCGTGGTGAGGCCGAGGAAATCGAACTTCACCAGGCCGGCCTGCTCGACGAACTTCATGTTGAACTGCGTGACCAGCATGTCGCTCTTCGGGTCGCGGTAGAGCGGCACCAGCTCGATCAGGTCGCGGTCGCCGATCACCACGCCGGCGGCATGCGTGCTGGCATGACGGTACAGCCCCTCGAGCTGCAGGGCCGTCTTCATCAGCCGCGCGGTCGCCTCGTCGGCGTCGCGCATCTCCTGCAGGCGCGGCTCGCCGTCGATGGCCTGCTTCAGCGTCACCGGCTTGGCGGGATTGTTCGGGATCAGCTCGGCGACCTTGTTGACCATGCCGAACGGCAGGCCCTGCACGCGCCCGACATCGCGGATCGCGGCGCGCGCCTGCAGCTTGCCGAAGGTGATGATCTGCGCGACCCGGTCGCCGCCATATTCCTGCCGGACATAGGCGATCACCTCGTCACGCCGGTCCTGGCAGAAATCGATGTCGAAATCCGGCATCGACACGCGCTCGGGGTTCAGGAACCGCTCGAACAGCAGGTTGAACGGGATCGGATCGAGATCGGTGATGGTGAGCGCCCAGGCGGCGAGCGACCCGGCGCCGGACCCGCGTCCGGGCCCGACCGGAATGCCCTGGGCCTTCGCCCACTGGATGAAGTCGGCGACGATCATGAAGTAGCCGGCAAACCCCATCTTCGCGATCACATCGAGCTCGAACGCAAGACGCGCCGCGTAGAGCGCGCGCGTTGCGGCATCCGCGCGCATGGTGTCGAGCCGCGCCGCCAGCCCTTCGGCCGCCATCGCGCGCAGCGTCTCGTCCTCGCTGCTGCCGAGGCGGACCTTGGGGCAGACCGGCAGCAGCGGCTTGCGGGTCTCGACCATCACTGCGCACATCCGGGCGATCGCCAGCGTGTTGTCGCAGGCCTCGGGCAGGTCGGCGAACCGGCTGCGCATCGCCGCCGCCGGCTTGAACCAGTGCTCTTGCGTGACCCGCCAGCGCTCGCGCTCGGCCAGCGTCCGGCCCTGGGCAATGCAGAGCAGGGCGTCGTGCGCCTGGTGCATCGCGGGGGTGGCAAAGAAGCACTCGTTGGTGGCGACCAGCGGCAGGCCGAAGCGGTCGGCGAGCGTGACCAGGCCGGGCTCGATCGCCGCCTCCACCGACAGGCCATGCCGGTGCAGCTCCATGACCAGCCGGTCGCCGAATGCCTCCTTCAGCGTCGCCAGCAGCCGCTCCGCCTCGTCCTGCTGGCCCTCGGCGAGCAGCCGCGCGATCGGCCCGCGGGTGCCTCCGGTCAGCAGGATCAAGCCCTCGGCGTGTGCGCACAGGGTGTCGAGGCTGATACAGGGATCGGCCGGATCGCCGTGCAGGAACCCGATCGAGGAGAGCCGCTGCAGGTTGTCGAGGCCTTGCGCGTCGCGCGCCAGCGCCACCACCGGCTCGGGCACGGCACCGGGACGGCCGTGGCGGGCGGCCAGCGAGACCTGGCAGCCGATGATCGGCTGTACGCCTTTGCCGGTGCAGTACTGGGAGAACTCGAGCGCGCCGAACAGATTGCCGGTGTCCGCGATGGCGACCGCCGGCATGGCTTCGGCCTGCGCCAGGGCGGCGATGTCCGGAACCCGTATGGCGCCCTGGCTCAGCGAGTAGGCGGAGTGGACGCGCAGGTGGACGAAGTCGGCGATCGGCATGGCGGGATCGTAGCATCCCGCCCGCCATGCGGCCCACCGGCGCGTGCTAACGGGGATGATGCCGAGGATGATCCTGCCGCGACTCGCCGTCCCAGCCGCCGGCGTCATGCTTGCGATCCTGGGCCTGCACGTGGCCCTGCTGCCGGAGGCGCACTGGCAGGGCGACGACTTCCTCTGCAGCGCCTTCGCCCGCGACGACGGCCTCGCCTATCTGTGGCAGGCCCGGATCGGCGGCTGGAGTCCGCGCCCGTTATCCGAGGTCGTGTTCTACCTCTACGGCCGGCTGGCGGCATCGCTGCAGCGCCCGCTCACGGTGCCGTTCCTGGCCCTGCTCTGGACGCTGCTGTTCGCCTCCACCCTGGTCGGCATGCGAAAATGGCAGTGGCCCAGGGTCGTGATCGGCCTCGCCGCCTGCTGCCTGTACCTGCTCGGCCACCCGGTCGGCGAGATGTTCTACTGGCCGGCCGGCGCGGTCGCCTATGTCTGCACGCTGACCGCCAGCAGCATGGCGGTGTTCCTGCTCATCGACGGGCGCGACCGCTCCTGGGCCGGCACGGTGGCGGCTTCGGCGAGCCTCGCCGCGTGCGCCGCCTGCAGCGAGGCCGGCGCCTGCCTGGCCGTGCTGCTGGCGCCGGCCCTCGCCACGCTGCGATGGCGCAGGCCGGGCAAGGCGCTGACCCTCGGACTCCCCGGCCTGTGCGTCGCCGGGTTCGTGTTCTGGGAGGTGGCCCACCATAGGCTGGTCTCGGCCGAAGCCGTCGGCCACCTCACCCTGCTGCACAGCCTGCGACTGGCGCTGCGCGATCTCGGGCGCGAACTCCGCCAGTTCTGGACCGCCAAGCTCGCCTTCCTGCTCGGCGTGCGCTGCTGCGCGGCCGGCGCGCGCCCGCATGCGCGCGGCCTGGTGGCCTGCGCCGTCGCGCTGCCACTGGCCGCCGCGGCCGTCACCGTCGCCGCCTGGCACCAGTTCGGGGCGCCATGCTGCGAACGGCACGAGAGCCTGCGGCAAGGCTGGGTGGTGCTGATGCTGGCGGCGTCCGGCGTCGCTTCAGTACGCCGGTGGCCGGTCGGCGCCCGCGCCGCACGTTTCGGCCCGGCGGCGCTGCTGCTCGCCTGCCTGATCGAGGCGGCTCCCCGGCTGCACCCGATCCTGCATGACCTACGGCTGATGGGTGCCATCACCGCCACCCAGCGTATGGACTGGCGCCGCGGCCGCGCCGCGTCCGAGATGATGCAGTTCCGTCTGCCGCCGCCTGCCGAGGTCGCCGGCATGCCCGGCATCCCGACCGGGCAGTTCGCCGAGCCGGCGCTGAACTCGTGGAGCGCGCACGGCCTGATGCAGTTCTTCCACAAGCGCCGCATCACCATCCTGCCACCGCGCTGATCGTGACCTCGCCCTCGTGGCCACGCGCCGGCTTGTCGAGGCCGCGACTGAGGAACGCCATCACCGCCACCTCGTCGGCGGTCAGCGTATGCGGCGCCTGCTTCGGATCGAGTGCCGCTTCCGCGCGCTGCTTCAATGTCGCCGCCAGACTGCCATCGAGATAGCCGTCTAACACCGCCGGATGGATATAGCATTTGCGGCAGATCGCCGGCGTGTTGCCGAGCAGCTTGGCGACGCTCTCCACCGCACGCAGCACATTCTTCTTGGCAACGGCCTTGGTGTCGTACTGCGCGAACTGGCGCAGCGCGAGGGCCGCGAGGTTGGTCGCCGCCCAGGTCCGGAAATCCTTCGCGGTGATGTCCTCGCCGGTGATCTCGTGCAAATACTCGTTCACGTCGGACGAACTGATCGAATGCCGCTCGCCGGCCTCGTCGAGATACTGGAACAGGTCCTGGCCTGGAATGTCCTGCAGGCGCTTCATGATGCCGGCAATGCGCCGGTCGCGCACCTCGACATGCTGCTGGATGCCGTGCTTGGCGCGAAAATCCAGCGTCAGCGCCTCGCCTTGCACGCGCAGGTGGCGGCGGCGCAGGGTGGTCAGGCCGAAACTCTTGTTGGTGCGGGTGTATTCCTCGTTGCCCACCCGGGCCAGCGTCCGTTCCAGCAGCGTCACCACGGTGGCGAGCACCCGGCGCCGGGTCAGCCCGCGCTCGGCAAGATCCTCGGCCACGCGCACCCGCAACTCCGGCAGCTTGCGACCGAACAGTAGCATCTTGCCGAACTTCGCCTCGTCGCGCACCAGCCGCCAGTCCGGATGGTAGCGATATTGCAGCCGACCGCGGGCGTCGCGGCCGACAGCCTGCAGGTGCCCTTTCGGATCGGCGCAGATCCAGACATCACGATAGGCAGGCGGGATGGCCAGCTTGCGCAGCCGCGCGATGGTGTCCTCGTCGGCGACGATCCCGCCCTTGGGGTCGCGGTAGCAGAACCCGTCGCGGGCGGCTTCGCGGGTGTAGCCTGGCTTGCGCGCGCTGACGTAATGCAGCCGGGCCGCCTTCGCCTGCGCTCGTACTTCGCTCTCGTCATCCGCCATGCTGCCGGAACCGGCAGCATCGGCACCGGTTGCAGGCCCCCGCCTTCACGCAACCGCGACGATGCGGCCGTCCCTCAGGGTGACGATGCGGTCCATGCGGCGCGCCAGCTCGGTATTGTGGGTCGCGATCAGCCCGGCGAGGCCCTCGTCGCGGGCCACCCGCAACAGCTCGTCGAACACCTGGTCCGCCGTCGCGACATCGAGATTGCCGGTCGGCTCGTCGGCCAGCAGCACACGCGGGGCGTTGGCCAGCGCGCGTGCGATCGCCACTCGCTGCTGCTCGCCGCCGGACAGCTTGCCGGGCAGATGGTCCATGCGATGGCCCAGGCCGAAGGCGCGCAGCAGCGCTTCCGCCCGCACCCGTGCTTTGCCACGCGCGCCGCCGCCGATCATCTGCGGCAGCACCACGTTCTCGAGTGCGGTGAACTCGGCCAGCAGGTGGTGGAACTGATACACGAAACCGATGGCGTTGCGCCTAATCGCGGTGCGCTCCCCGTCCGACAGCCGGCCGGCGTCGCGGCCGTCGACCAGCACGGCACCGTCCTGCGGCGTCTCCAGCAGCCCGGCCAGATGCAGCAGGGTGGATTTCCCGGTGCCGGACGGTGCGACCAGCGCCACGATCTCGCCCGGCCGCAGCGACAGCTCCGCTCCCTGCAGCACCTCGAGCCTCCCCTCGCCGCTCTGGTAGCCATGAAACAGCCCGCGCAGGGCGAGCGGCAGTGGAGCCGACAGCCGGGGGCCCTCACTCATGGCCCCCCTACTCATGACGCAATGCCTCCACCGGGTCGGTGCGGGCCGCGCGCCAGGACGGATACAGCGTCGCCAGCAACGACAGCACCAGCGCGATTGCGATCACCTGGATCACCTGCGGCCATTCCAGCTTCGCCGGCAGATGCTCCAGATAATACACTTCCGGATTGAACAGGTTGGTGCCGGTCACCGACTGCAGCGCCTGGCGGATATGCTCGATGTTGAGCGCGAACACGATGCCGAGCAGGGTACCGAGGATTGTTCCGGTGACACCGACCGAAGCGCCGCACATCAGGAAGATACGCATCACCGCGCCGCGCCCGGCACCGATGGTGCGCAGCACGGCGATGTCACGCGTCTTGTCCTTGACCATCATGATCAGCGACGACACCACGTTGAACGCCGCCACCAGGATGATCAGCGTCAGGATCAGGAACATCACGTTCTGCTCGACCTGCACCGCGCCGAAGAACGCGTTGTTGCTCTGCGTCCAGTCGAGCACCCGCAATGGCTGGTCGGGCAGTGCCGCGCGGATGCGCCGTGTCACCGGACGAACAGTCTCGGCGTCGCGCGTCATCACCTGGATGAGCGAGACCGCCTGCGGCATCTGGAAGAAGACCTGCGCGGCCTGCAGCGGCAGGAAGGCGTACGAGGCGTTGTAGTCGTTCACCCCCGCATCGAAGATGGCAACGATGCGATACGCCCGGACCCGCGGCATGGTGCCGAACGCGGTCGCCGCCCCGTTCGGCGAAACCAGGGTCAGGTGCGAACCGATGGTCAGGTTGGCGCGCTCGGCCAGCGTCACGCCGATCGCGATCGCATCGTCGCCCTTGAAGTCGGCAAGGCTGCCGCTGATGATGTTGCCGCTGATCTCGTGCAGGCGCTGCAGGTCGGCCTGCGTCATGCCGCGTATCAGGCCGCCGGCACTGTAGCTGCCGACACTGAGCAGCACCTGGCCCTCGACCAGCGGCGTCGCCGAGACGACGCCCTGGATGCCGGCAACCTTGGCGGACAGGGCGTCATAGTCGCGGATCGGCACACCGGTGCCGGTGATGCTGAGATCGCCGTTCAGCCCCAGGATGCGGCTCATCAGGTCGGCCTTGAAGCCGTTCATCACCGACATCACGATGATCAGCGTGGCGACGCCCAGCGCAATCCCGATCAGGGAAAAGATGGCGATGACGGAGACGAACCGCTCCCCGCGCCGTGCGCGCAGGTAGCGCCCGGCGACCGCCCGCTCGAAGGCGCCGAACATCAGGCCCCCGTACCGCCCAGGTGACCTGCGGCAGACACTCCGATCCGCGCCGGCGCCGCCTCCGGCGACAGGATCCGCGCCGGCGCCGCCTCCGGCGACAGGATCCGCGCCAGCGCCGCCTCCGGCGACAGCTCGATACGCTCTCCCGTCGCCCGACGCTTGATCTCGACTTGGCCGGCCGCGGCCCCGCGCGGACCGACGATGATCTGCCAGGGATGGCCCATCAGGTCGGCATCGTTGAACTTGACGCCGGCGCGCTCGCTGCGGTCGTCGAGCAGCAGCGCGTCGGGTTCTGCCGCATACAGACGCTCGCACAACGCATCGCAGGCCGCGTCGCCCGGCTTGAGGTTGAGGATCGCCGCCTTGTACGGCGCCACCGCGTCCGGCCAGATGATCCCGGCCTCATCGTGGCTTGCCTCAATGATCGCGCCGACGAGCCGCGACACGCCGATGCCGTAGCTGCCCATTTCCGGATGCAACGGCGTGCCGTCCGCGCCGCTGACCGCAACCCCCATCGCCGCGGTGTATTTCGTGCCGAAATAGAAGATGTGCCCGACCTCGATGCCGCGGCCCTCGCGCCTGCGATCCGCCGGCACCGCGGCCCAGGCCGCCCCGTCGTGCTTCTCGTCGGTCGCGGCATAGAGTGTCGTGACGCGCGCGAAGAAGCCGGCGAGCGCTGCGCGATCCTCGAGATCGACATCGCTCGCCAGCCAGTCCTGTTCCTCGAGGGCGGCGTCGTAGAACACGCCGCTCTCCCCTGTCGGGGCCAGGATGATGAATTCATGGCTGAGATTGCCGCCGATCGGCCCGGCATCGGCGGCCATCGGGATCGCGCTAACGCCCAGGCGCTGGAACGTGCGCAGGTAGGCCAGCAGCATGCGCCGGTAGGTCGCGACCGCGGCGTCGTAGTCGGCGTCGAAGCTGTAGGCATCCTTCATCAGGAATTCGCGGCCGCGCATCACACCGAAGCGCGGCCGCATCTCGTCGCGGAATTTCCAGTGGATCTGGTACAGCACCTGCGGCAGCTCGCGATACGACCTCACCGACTGTCCGAACAGGTCGGTGATCATCTCCTCGTTGGTCGGCCCGTACAGCAGGTCGCGCTCGTGCCGGTCGGCGAGGCGCAGCATTTCCGGCCCGTAGGCGTCGTAGCGTCCGGACCGGCGCCACAGCTCGGCCGGCTGCAGGGTCGGCATCAGCACCTCCTGGGCGCCGATCGCGTCCTGCTCCTCGCGGACGATCTGCGCGATGCGGCGCAGCACCCGCAGCCCCGCCGGCAGCCACGCATAGATGCCGGCGGAGGTCTGCCGGATCAGCCCGGCGCGCAGCATCAGCCGGTGCGAGGCGATCTGTGCCTCGGCCGGGTTCTCCTTCAGGGTGGGCACAAAGCTTCTGGACAGGCGCATCGGCGGACAGACCTCGAACGGCGAACGGCGGGTGCCGCGGACCGTAGAGCATCATCCGATCGGACGGAACCGGCTGACCGGATCGCGATAGGGCCGTCCCGTGCTGGCGCCGCGCGATCGCGAAACGGGGCTCACCCGGCTGTCCTCGTCTCCGCCGCTGATTACTGTCCTCATTATAATTGTGCATCGCACAATGATGCAGCGCACAAGTAACAGCTCGCAGAAATCGTTGTTCCAATGCATCTTTATTAGCTTGCAGGGCGTGACAAACCGCCGATGCACGCATAAAAAAAGCCCACGCGACGACTTGGTCATCCGCGTGGGCCAAGTTTAGGGAGAAAACGCCAGTCACACGGCAGGATGAGGGAGACCTCATCCTGCCGTTAATGATTGCGGAACCGATTGCAGATAGCCAGACAAAACGCATGACAATCATGCAAAAGTTATTGGCGACTCGTTTGGCAACTGGCAGCTACCCGCCGAATGCCAAAATCCCGTGCCGAAACGATAAGTAGCTACTGCTGATCAGCAGGTCGCAGCCGATCCACAGCAGCGCCGAAACCAGCGTCGTGATCAGGACGATGCGACCGATCCGCGGCCGGCTCGGCAGCCCGCGCACGCCGGACACTTCGTCGGCCTCGGGCCGCACCTGCTGGCCCAACGGCAGCACCGCGAACAGGGCAGTCCACCAGATCAGCACGAACAGGATGATCCCGGTGAACCATCCCATCAGTGCAGCATCCGATCAACCGGCGTCGCGTCGCGATGTCGATCATCGGGTGAAGCTGCCCTGACCGACAACAAGGCGAGCATGATCGATCGGATCATGCTCTTGCCGTCAGACGCGCAGGAGGTGCACGTCCACCATCGGCCGCTTCTGCAGCTTGCGTCCGAGCGCTCGGCGCAGCGCGCTGCGTGCCGCCTCCTTCAGGCCGGCCTCGTCGGCACGCACCGCGTCCGACAGTTCGGCCAGGTTCTGCGCGAAGCTCGCCGTCACCCGGACCGTCTCCGCGTCGTCGGGCTCCAGCAGTCCGGGCGCGCTCACCTTGGGCGCACCGAGGAAGCGGCCACCCTGGTCCATCACCACGCTGCCCAGCACCACGCCGTTGAACAGCATCTTGCGCCGCGCCGCCAGCACGCCGCCCTCCATCGGCAGCACGCGATTGCCGTCCAGCGCCAGCTTGGCGACCGGGACGCTGTCCACCACCTCGATGGCGTTGCCGGACAGGCTGAGCACGTCACCATCCTCGAGCAGCACCGGCCGCGCACCCTCCTCGCGGGCCAGCGCCGCGTGCGCCGCGAGATGCCGCCACTCGCCATGCACCGGCACCGCATAGCGCGGCTTCACCAGCCCATACAGCCGCCGCAGATCGTCGCGCGCCGCGTGTCCGGACACATGGACCATGTGGTCGGCATCGGTCAGCACGCGCACGCCGCGGCGCACCAGGTTGTCCTGCACCATCATGATGGCGCGCTCGTTGCCCGGGATCATGCGCGACGAGAACACCACCGTGTCGCCCTCGCCGAGCGAGATGTTCGGATGCGTGTCGAGCGAGATACGCGACATCGCCGAGCGCGGTTCGCCCTGGCTGCCGGTCACGATCATCAGCAGGTTGTCGTCCGGGATGTCGTCCGCATCCTGCTCGGAGAGGAACATCGGCACACGCTCGAGATAGCCGCAGTCGCGCGCCGCCGCCTCAAGGTTGCGCAAGCTGCGGCCCACCACCACCACCGACCGCCCGGCCGCCTCGGCGGCGAGTGCGATGCTCTCGACGCGCGCGACGTTGCTGGCAAAACAGGTCACCGCCACCCGGCCGCTGATCGCCGCGATCAGGCTGGTCAGGCTGCGGCGCACATCCGACTCCGAGCCGCTCTCGCCTTCCACCATCGCGTTGGTGCTGTCGCACACCATCGCCAGCACGCCTTCGCGGCCCAGCTCGGCGAGCGCCTCGAGATCGGTGGGAGGTCCCACCAGCGGATGCGGATCGAGCTTCCAGTCGCCGGTATGCAGCACGATGCCGTGCCGGGTTCGCACCACCAGCGCCTGCGCCTCCGGCACCGAGTGGGTCACGCTGATGAAGCGCAGGTCGAACGGATCGAGCCGGAACGCGCCGCCTTGCGGCACCACATGCAGCTTGACCTGCGACAGCAGTCCCGCCTCGCCCAGCTTGCGTCGCAGCACCGCGGCGGCGAACTGCGTGGCATAGATCGGGCAGCGCAGCCGCGGCCAGAGATGCGCCACCGCGCCGAGATGGTCCTCGTGCGCATGGGTGATCACCAGCCCGACCAGGTCGCGGTGCCGTTCCGCGATGAAGGACGGGTCCGGCATCAGGATATCGACCTCGGGGCTGTCATTGCCCGAGAAGCCGATGCCGCAATCGACCGCCAGCCAGGCACCGTCGCACCGGTACAGGTTCAGGTTCATGCCGATCTCGCCCGTCCCGCCCAGGGGCAGGAAGGCCAGGTCGCCGTTCAACACATTCATAGTTCGCCTTTAATCACTCGAGGTTCTGTCGACAGGATGCGTGGGATGCGGGTTGCGCGCCGACAGCAGGCGCAGCCCGTCCAATGTGAGTTCGGGGTCGACCCGCTCGATGACCGTGGTGCCCTCCGCGATCAGCGGCGCCAGGCCGCCGGTCGCCACCACCTTCATCGGGCTGCCGAATTCGGCGATGATCCGGGACGAGATGCCCTCGATCAAACCGACATAGCCCCAGAAAATTCCGGATCGCATGGCCGCGATCGTGTTCGTGCCGATGACCGGCCCCTGGGAGCGGCCGATGCCGATACGCGGCAGCCTTGCTGCTGCCCGATGCAAGGCTTCGACCGACAGGGTGATCCCCGGCGCGATGACGCCGCCAATGTAGCAGCCTTCGTGGTCCACCACATCAAACGTGGTAGCGGTGCCGAAATCGATCACCAGCAACGGGCCGCCATAGCGCCGGTGCGCGGCCAGCCCGTTGACCAGACGGTCCACCCCGACCTCGGCCGGGTTGTCCATGCGTATCTCGAAGCCCCAGTCCAGCCGGGCGGACGCAATCAGCGGCTCGACGTCGAACCAGTCCCGGCACAGCCGGCGCAGGTGATACAGCGCCGCCGGCACCACGGTGCCGATCACCGCGCGGTCCACCATCCCGCGCTCCAGGCCACGATGCGCCAGCAGCGCCAGCAGCCAGACCGCATACTCGTCGGAGGTTCGCCCGGTTTCGGTGCCGATGCGCCAGATGCCGCGCCACTCGGTGCCGTCATGCAGGGCAAACACGATATTGGTATTGCCGGCATCGACGACAAGCAGCATCGGCTTCAGGTTCCTCGGCATGGTCTGGCCTTCACGGATCGGCACCTTGCCCCGCGAGCACGACGTCGCCGGTCGAGATCCGGGTCAGCGATCCGCCGACCCGCAGCAGCAGCGTGCCATCCTCGGCAATCGAGGCGAACGATCCGACGGTCTCGCCAGCCGGCGTGCGCACCGCAAGCGGCGTGCCTGCCGGATACGCGCGCGCCAGCCACGCCTGCCGCACGGCATCGAACCCGTCCCTGTGCATCTCGTCGCATCGCGCCGCCAGGGCGTCGAGCAGCCGGTCGGCGATGACCCGCGGCCCCGGCGCCGCGCCGAGTTCGGCGAGGCACGCGGTCGGGCGGTCGGCCAGCTCCGGCGCGCCGGCGAGATTGGCGCCGAAGCCGAGCACCAGCCACCCCGCATCGCCGCCGGCGGCCGGCGAGCGCTCGATCAGGATACCGGCCAGCTTGCGCCCGGGCACTGGGGGCGCGCTCAGCATGACGTCGTTCGGCCATTTGAGCCGCAGCGCCTGGCGGTGGCGGGGCGTCAGCGCGAGGGCGTCATGCAGCGCCACCGACGCCACGAACGGCCAGACCGAGGCGCGTGCCGCATCACCCGTGCCGGGTCGCAGCAGCACGGACAGCGCCAGGGCGCCATCGGCCGCCAGCCAGCCGCGTCCGCGTGTCCCGCGCCCGCGTGTCTGCGCCCGGGCCAGCACCGCAAGCCCGGCCGGCTCGCCCGCCCGCGCGCGCTCCAGGCAGAGATCGGACGTGGAGGCCAGCGTCTCGTGGCACTGCAGGCGCCAGACCTGAGCGCTGAAGATCGGCGCTGTCACCTGAACAGCACGCTGGCCGCGGCCTGGGCCGCGCTGCTCACCGGGCCCAGGATCAGGATGAACAGGCCGGTCACCAGCCCCATGCCGGCCGAGACCAGCGAGACGGAGGCCGCCGGCCGGTCGAAGGCGACGGCGGCGACATCGAAATACATCACCTTCACGACGCGCAGATAGTAGTACGCCCCGATCACGCTCGACACGATGCCGACCACCACCAGCACCCCCAGCCCGGCCTGCAGTGCCGCGCTGAACACCAGCAGCTTGCCGAAGAACCCCGACAGCGGCGGCACGCCGATCATGCTGAACATGAAGATCGCCATCGCGAGTGCCAATCCCGGGTCGGTGCGGGCGAGGCCGGCGAGGTCGGCGATCCGCTCGACCGCCCGGCCGCGCCGGCGCATCGCCACGATCACCGCAAAGCTGCCGGCATTCATGAACAGATAGATCGCGAGATAGATCAGCGTGCCGCGCATGCCGGCCGGCGTTGCCGCCGCCAGGCCCATGAGCGCATAGCCCATGTGGCCGATCGAGGAATATGCCATCAGCCGCTTGATGCTGGTCTGCGGGATCGCGGCGAGTGCCCCGAACAGCATGGACGCCATCGAGATCAGCTCGATCAGCAGCTGCCACTGGTGCGAGACCGCGCCGAACGGCCCGGCCATGACACGCAGCAGCAGCGCGAACGCGGCGATCTTCGGAGCCCCCGCCATGAACGACGTCACCGGCGGCGGCGCCCCCTGATAGACATCCGGCGTCCACATGTGGAACGGCACCGCGGAGATCTTGAAGGCGAGGCCCACGATGATGAACACGATGCCGATCACCAGCCCGGTCGGGATCTCGGCCGAGGCAGCAAGCGCCGTCTGCAGGCCACGATATTCCATCGTGCCGGCGAACCCGAACACCAGCGAGATGCCGTACAGCAGCAGGCCGGAGGCCAGCGAGCCGAGCACGAAATATTTGAGCCCGGCTTCGGCCGAGCCGAGCCGGTCACGGTCGAACGCGCACAGGATGTAGATCGCCAGCGACTGCAGCTCGAGCCCGATAAAGAGCGTCATCAGGTTCTCGCTCGACGCCATCACCATGGTGCCGACGGTCGAGAACAGCAGCAGCACCGGGAACTCGAAGCGCCCGATCCCCTCGCGCCGGTTGTAGTCCATCGACAGGATCAGGCTGAGCGCCGCGCCGATCAGGCTGAGGATCTTCATGAACCGCGCAAAGTCGTCACCGACGAACACGGCGTTGTAGCCGATGCCATCGGGTGCCGCGATCACCAGCAGGCCGGTCACCACGAAGGCCGCCAGCGTCAGCATCGAGCAAAGCTGCGTGGCGTCACGCCGCTGCAGCACCCCGAACACCAGGATCGCGAGGCCTGCGACCGACAGCACGATCTCCGGCAGCGCAAGAGTCCAGTTCATCAGCGAAACACCAGAAACGTCGAGATCAGGACGACCAGCCCGATCAGCATGGTAAAGGCATACACCGCGATTGAGCCGGTCTGGATGCGCACCAGCTGCACGGAGCCGCCGGCGGTCAGCCGGCCGATCTCGTCCGGGACGCCCTCGGCAATGTCCTCCTCGCCGACATGCCACAACAGCCGCGCGATGGCCTCATAAGGTCGCACGAGGATGCGGTCGTACAGCTCGTCGAAATACCACTTGTTCAGCAGGAACCGGTGCAAAGCGGCATAGCGCGCGGCCAGGGTCGCCGGCAGCTCGGGGCGGACCATGTAGGCGTAGTACGAGACGGCCGCCCCGAGCAGCGCCAGGATGGTCGGCACCAGGGTGATCAGCACCGGCACCTGCTCCAGGGACGCCAGCACGGCATTGCCGGGCGCGTTGAAGATCGAGCCGTTCCAGAACCCGGCCTGTCGGCCGCCGATGAACCAGGGCGCGAACGCCGCACCCGCGAAGGCGGCACCGAGTGCGAGCACCAGCAGCGGTCCGAGGATCACCGGGCCGCTTTCATGCGCCGGCGCCTGCAGGTCCGCATCGCGCGCCCGGCCGTGGAACACCAGGAACAGCAACCGCCCGCTATACAGCGCGGTCAGGAATGCGGTCACCGAGCCCAGCACCCAGCCATAGTAGCCCGGCCCGGTCCCGGCGATGAAGGTCGCGTCGATGATCGCATCCTTCGACCACCATCCCGAGAACGGCGGAATGCCGGCCAGCGCCAGCGAACCGACCCACATCACCGCACAGGTCACCGGCAGCTTGCGGGCGAGGCCGCCCATGCGGCGCATGTCCTGCTCGTCGTGCAGGGCGTGGATCACCGAGCCCGCGCCCAGGAACAGCAGCGCCTTGAAGAAGGCGTGCGTGGTCAGGTGGAACATGCCGGCCTGGTATACGCCGACGCCGCACGCCATGAACATGTAGCCGAGCTGCGAGCAGGTCGAGTAGGCGATGGTGCGCTTGATGTCCGGCTGCACCAGCCCGACGGTGGCGGCGAAGAAGCAGGTCGAGGCGCCGATCAGTACGACGAGGTCCTTGGTGACCGGCGCGAACTCGATCAGCGGCGACATGCGCGCGAGCAGGAACACACCGGCGGTCACCATGGTGGCGGCATGGATCAGCGCCGAGACCGGCGTCGGCCCCTCCATCGCGTCCGGCAGCCAGGTATGGAAGAACAGCTGCGCCGACTTGCCCATCGCGCCGATGAACAGCAGCACCCCGATCACCTCGTACGCCCGCATGTCGGTCCCGAACAGGTGATACAAAGCCTGCTGGTGGTCGGGCACGAGGGCAAAGATGTTGTCGTAGCTGACGGTGCCGAACTGCGCGAACAGCAGCGCGATGCCGACCATGAAGAACAGGTCGGCGATGCGGTTCACCACGAAGGCCTTGATCGCCGCGGCATTGGCGCTCGGCCGGTCATACCAGTAGCCGATCAGCAGGTAGCTCGCGAGGCCCACCCCCTCCCAGCCGAAGAACAGCTGGATCAGGTTGTCCGAGCTCACCAGCATCAGCATGGCGAAGGTGAACAGCGACAGGTAGGCGAAGAAGCGCGAGACCGGATTGGTCTCATGGCTCATGTAGCCGACGCTGTAGATGTGGATCAGCGTCGAGACCAGGGTGACCATCGCCACCATCTCGACCGACAGCATGTCGAACCGCAACGTCCAGGGTGCGCGGAAGCCGCCGGCCTGGATCCAGTCGGAGACCGGCACCGCCAGCACCGGAGAGCCGTCCATCAGCGCGCCGGCCAGGGCGCCGAAGCCGCACAGCGTCGCCAGCAGCATGCATGCGATGCTGACCGCGCGGGCGGCGCGATCGCCGATGCTGCGCCCGAACAGGCCGGCGATCAGCGCGCCGAACAGCGGCGCGAACACCGCGACGGTAAACAGGGGAGCGGCCGCGTTCATCTCAGCCCTTCATCAGGGTCACGTCCTCGACCTCGATCGAGCCGCGGTTGCGGAAATAGACGGTGACGATGGCAAGCCCGATCGCGGCCTCGGCGGCGGCGACGGTCAGCACGAACAGGGTGAACACCTGCCCGGACAGGTCGCCGAGTGCGGCGGAGAACGCGACGAGGTTGATCTCGCCGGCGAGCAGGATCAGCTCGATCGACATCATGATGGTGATGACGTTCTTGCGGTTCAGGAAGATACCGAACACGCCAAGCACCAGCAGTCCGGCGCTCACGGTCAAGTACGGGCCGAGGCCCACATTGGCGATGCCAGGCAGCATGCGTGTCAGCCCTCCCGGTCCGGACTGGTCTCGACGACCATGGCGGGGGGGCCGTGCCGCTTCTCGGCGGAGCGCCCGACCGGCCGGCGGAAGCCGCCATTGCCGGTGGTGCTTTCGCCTAAGGCCAGCGTCATCATCTGCAGGGTATCGGCCGGAACCCGCGCGTGCTGGACCGCGACATCCTGGCGCTTCGCACTCGGCCGGTCGCGGAGCGTCAACACGATCGCGCCGATCATCGCCACCAGCAGCACCAGCCCGCACGCCTGGAACAGGAACACGTAGTCGGTATAGATCAGCCGCCCCAGCGCCTCGGTGTTGCTGGCCGCATCCGGCACCCGCGCATGCGGAATGTCGCGCACGTTCGGTGCGATCCGCCAGGCGGTGGCGCTGAGCACCAGCTCGACCAGCAGCACCAGCCCGACCGCGGCGCCGACCGGTGCGTAGCGCTGCAGGCCTTCCCGCACCTGCGAGAAGTTCACGTCGAGCATCATGACGACGAACAGGAACAGCACCGCGACCGCGCCGACATAGGCGATCACCAGGATCATCGCCAGGAACTCGGCGCCGGCGATCAGGAACAGCCCGGCCGCGTTGAAGAATGCCGCGATCAGGAACAGCACCGAATGCACCGGATTGCGTGCGCTGACCACCATGACCGCCGAGGCGATCAGCACCGCCGCGAAGAAATAAAAGGCGATCTGCGTGATCATCGGTAGGGGGCGTCCTGCTTTGTCATCATCGGTAGGGAGCATCCTGCTCCAGGCGCCGGGCCAGCACGCTTTCCCAGCGGTCGCCGTTCGCGAGCAGCTTATCCTTGTTGTACATCAGCTCCTCGCGCGTCTCGGTGGCGAACTCGTAGTTCGGCCCCTCGACGATGGCATCCACCGGGCAGGCTTCCTCGCACAGGCCGCAATAGATGCACTTGGTCATGTCGATGTCGTAGCGCGTGGTGCGCCGGCTGCCATCCTCGCGCGGCTCCGCCTCGATGGTGATCGCCTCCGCCGGGCACACCGCCTCGCACAGCTTGCAGGCGATGCAGCGTTCCTCGCCGTTCGGATAGCGGCGCAGCGCGTGCTCGCCCCTGAAGCGCGGCGACAGCGAGCCCTTCTCGTTGGGATAGTTCAACGTCGCCTTCGGCTTGAACATGTAGCGCAGCGTCACCCCCATGCCTGCCACCAGCTCGGCCAGCAGGAAGGTGCGCGCGGTGCGATCCAGAATCGCCATGCTCAATCTCTCCGGGAATGAAAGGGACCGTTCGAGAATGCGCTACGGCGAGTCAGAGGCGCCATCTCGGCGCCGGCCGGCGTGGGTGTCGAGAACCGGAGCGGAGCGGCCGCCTGGCCGTGAGCACCGGAAGCGCAGACAGCCGCGTCGGATGACCGCTGTAGTAGCATTATCGAACGGTCCCGGGCAGTAGGCCGGTCGCCATCAGGAATCCTGCGGTGAGCACCATCCAGGCCAGCGAGAACGGCAGGAACACCTTCCAGCCGAGCCGCATGAGCTGGTCGTAGCGGTAGCGCGGGAAGGTGCCGCGCACCCAGATGAACACGAACAGCACGAACAAGATCTTGGCGATGAACCAGAGCGGCCCGGGGATCCAGGTGAATGGCGCGATGCCGACCGGCGGCAGCCAGCCGCCGAGGAACAGGATGGTGGTCATCCCGCTCATCAGGAACATGTTGGCGTATTCGCCGAGGAAGAACAGCCCGAACGACAGCGAGCTGTATTCGACGAAGAAGCCGGCCACCAGTTCGCTCTCACCTTCCGGCAGGTCGAACGGCGCCCGGTTGGTCTCGGCGAGCGCGGAGATGAAGAACACCACGAACATCGGGAACATCGGCAGCGCGAACCAGACATGCCGCTGCGCCAGCACGATGTCGTTCAGGTTGAGGCTGCCGACCGCGAGCAGTACCGACACCATCACCAGCCCGATCGAGACCTCATAGCTGACCATCTGCGCCGCCGAGCGCAGGCCGCCCATGAAGGCGTATTTCGAATTGCTGGCCCAGCCGGCGATCAGGATGCCGTACACCCCGAGCGAGGAGATCGCGAACAGATACAGGATGCCGACATTGATGTCGGCGACCGCCCAGTGGTTGTTGGTCGGGATCACCGCCCAGGCCGTCATCGCGAGGCCGAAGCTGAGCACCGGCGCCAGCAGGAACAGCGCCCGGTTGGCGCCGGACGGGATGATCGTCTCCTTGGTGATCATCTTGATGGCGTCGGCAAACGCCTGCAGCAGCCCGAACGGCCCCACCGTGTTCGGGCCGCGGCGCAGCTGGATCGCGGCCAGCACCTTGCGCTCGGCATAGGTCAGGTAGGCGACGCCGATCAGCAGCGGCACCAGCATCGCCAGCGCCTCGAGCGCGGTCAGGATGACCAGCCCGAGCGTGGTGTCGAGAAAGAAGTGCTGCACAGCCCTACTCCGCCGCCTGCACGAGGGGGGCGTTGTACACGCGCGAGCATTCCTGCATGGTCGGGCTGGCCCGGCTGATCGCGTTCGTCAGGTAGTAGTCGCCGATGCCATGCGCGAACGCCGCATTGCCCAGGCTACCAATTTCACCTGCGGGACCGTCCAGGTTGCCGGCGCCGAAGCGCGGCAGACCCTGCACCGCAAAGACCGGGTACGCTTCGACCAGACGCGCCCGGATCGCATCCAGGTTGTCGTACGGCAGGGTGTGGCCGATCACCTCGGAAAACGCGCGGATGATGCGCCAGTCCTCCTTGGCCTCGCCGGGCGGCATGATCGCCTGGAACGCCCTCTGCACCCGGCCCTCGGTGTTCACATACGTGCCCGGCTTCTCGGCGTAGGTGGCGCCGGGCAGGATCACGTCGGCGCGCGCCGCCCCCGCATCGCCGTGATGGCCCTGGTAGATCACGAAGGTGTCCGGGCCGATCCGCGCCGGATGGAACTCGTCCGCCCCCAGCAGCCAGAGCAGATCGACGCCGCCGCTCATCATGCCGGCGACCGAGCGGCCGCCCTGGCCCGGCACGAAGCCCAGATCCAGCGCGCCGACGCGCGACGCCGCATGATGCAGGACATTGAAGCCATGCCAGTCCGGCGCCAGCGCGCCGACATCGGCGGCGAGCTTCCAGCACGCCGCCAGGATCGCGGCGCCGTCCTCGCGCGCCAGCGCCGCCTGGCCGAGCACGATCATCGGCCGCTTCGCCGACTTCAGGATCTCGGCGAAGGGGTGACCACCTTCGAGCAGCCCGGTCAGCGCCCCCGGACGGTCACCCAGGCTTTCTGCCGCGTAGGTCAGGTCGGCCGCCCGATGCGCGATCACCCCGACCGGGTAGCGCCCGGCCAGGTAGCGCTTGCGTATGCGGGCATTGAGCACCGGCGCCTCGTGCCGTGGATCGCAACCGACCAGCAGCAGCGCATCGCTGTCCTCGATGCCGGCGATCGTGGTGTTGAACATATAGAACTCGCGCCGCGAGGTGTCGTAGCGCGCCCCGTCCTGCCGGCAATCGAGGTTGGGCGAACCCAGCGAGACCATCAGGTCGCGCAGCGCCACCAGGCTCTCCGCGTCGCAGAGGTCGCCGGCAATCGCACCCATGCGGTCGCCATGCATGCCTTGCATCGCGCGGGCAATCGCCACGAACGCGTCCTGCCAACTCGCCCGGTGCAGCTTGCCGTGCGCACGCACCCAGGGATGATCCAGCCGCCTTCTCCTGAAACCATCGAACGAGAAGCGGCCCTTGTCGGCCATCCACTCCTCGTTCACCGCGTCGTTGGTGCGCGGCAGGATGCGCAGCACCTCGGCGCCGCGGGCATGGATGCTGATGTTGGTGCCAACGCCGTCCATCACGTCGATGCTGTCACTGCGCTTGAGCTCCCACGGACGCGCCACGAACGCATACGGCTTGGAGGTCAGCGCGCCCACCGGGCAGATATCGATCAGGTTGCCGGACAGCTCCGAGGTCAGCGCCTTCTCGACATAGGTGGTGATCTCCATGTTCTCGCCTCTAGACGTCGCCCCCAGCTCCGGGACGCCGGCCACTTCGGTGGCGAAGCGCACGCAGCGGGTACACTGGATGCAGCGGGTCATCACCGTTTTCACCAGCGGGCCGAGATACTTGTCCTTCACCGCGCGCTTGTTCTCGGCATAGCGGGAATGGTCGGCGCCGTAGGAATACGCCTGGTCCTGCAGGTCGCACTCGCCGCCCTGGTCGCAGATCGGGCAGTCCAGCGGATGGTTGATCAGCAGGAATTCCATCACCGCCCGGCGCGCTCGGCGCACCACCGCGGTGTCGGTCTTCACCACCATGCCGTCCATCACCGGATAGCCGCAGGAGGCCACCGGCTTCGGCGCCTTTTCCACCTCGACCAGGCACATGCGGCAGTTGCCGGCAATCGACAGCCGCTCATGGTAGCAAAAGCGCGGGATCTCCTTGCCCGCGGCTTCGCAGGCCTGCAGCACCGAGGAGCCGTTCGCGACCTCGACCTGGATGCCGTCGACAGTGACCCGTGCCATCGGCCGCTACTCCGCCGCGACCGGGATGGTGTTGCCCGGTATGTTGCTCGGCGTCGGCGCCAGCCCGGCCCCCTTGGCCCGTGCCGGATGCCCGGCCTTGTAGGCGGTGATGCGCGCCTCCATCACCGGCCGGAAATGCCGGATCAGGCCCTGGATCGGCCACGCCGCCGCATCGCCGAGCGCGCAGATGGTATGCCCCTCGATCTGGCGGGTGACCTGCTCGAGCATGTCGATCTCGTCGATCTCGGCGCGGCCCTTCACCATGCGGTCCATCACCCGCATCATCCAGCCGGTGCCCTCGCGGCACGGCGTGCACTGGCCGCAGCTCTCATGCTTGAAGAAGCGCGCGAAGCGGGCGATCGCCTCGACCACGTCGGTGCTGCGGTCCATGACGATCATCGCCGCGGTGCCGAGGCCGGAGCGCTCGGCCCGCAGCGCGTCGAAATCCATCAGCACGGTGTCGCACACCGGCTTCGGCAGGATCGGCACCGAGCAGCCACCCGGGATCACCGCGAGCAGGTTGTCCCAGCCGCCGCGCACCCCACCGGCATGGCGCTCGATGATCTCGCGCATCGGCAGGCCGAGTTCCTCCTCGACCACGCAGGGCCGGTTCACGTGCCCGGAGATCGCGAACAGCTTGGTGCCGACATTGTTCGGCCGCCCGAAGCTCGAGAACCACGCTCCGCCGCGGCGCAGGATGGTGGAGGCGACCGCGATGCTCTCGACATTGTTCACCGTGGTCGGGCAGCCATACAGCCCCATCGCCGCCGGGAATGGCGGCTTCATCCGCGGCAGCCCCTTCTTGCCCTCGAGGCTCTCCAGCAGCGCGGTCTCCTCGCCACAGATATAGGCGCCGGCGCCGCGATGAATGAAAAAGTCGAAGTCCCAGCCCGAGCCGCAGGCGTTGCGGCCGATCAGCCCGGCCGCGTAGGCCTCGTCGATCGCCACCTGCAGGTTGCGTGCCTCGTTGTAGTATTCGCCACGGATATAGATGTAGGCGGCGTGCGCCGCCATCGCGAACGAGGCGATCAGCGCGCTCTCGATCAGCTTGTGCGGCTCGTGCCGGATGATCTCGCGATCCTTGCAGGTGCCGGGCTCGCTTTCGTCGCCATTGATCACCAGGTAGTGCGGCCGCCCGTCCGACACCTTCGGCATGAACGACCATTTCAGCCCGGTCGGGAACCCGGCGCCGCCGCGTCCGCGCAGGTTAGACTCCTTCATCTCCGCCACGATGCCGTCCCGGCCGCGCGCCAGGATCGCCGCCGTGCCGTCCCAGTCGCCGCGTTTGCGCGCACCGGCCAGCCGGAAATCCTCCCGGCCGTAGATGTTGGTGAAGATGCGGTCGCTGTCTTTAAGCATTTGGGTCGCTGAGCATCGGGGTGTTCCTCAGGCCTCCGGACCGTGCGGGTCGGGAGTACCTTCATCATGTCCTGCCGCGGCAGGCTCGCGGTTCGGCACTTCCAGCAATGTCGTCCGGCCGCCGATCGGCTCGGAGCCGAAGCGGTCGATGGTGGTGCCCGGCGGCGGCACCTCGCCGCGCTTGAGCGCCTCGATCAACCCCGCCGTACGCGGCCCGTCGAGATCCTCGTAGTAGTCGTCATTGACCTGCAGCACCGGCGCGTTCACGCAGGCGCCGAGACATTCGACCTCGGTCATGGTGAACAGCCCGTCCGCCGAGGTCTCCTCCCAGTGGCGGATCCCGGCCGCCGACTTCACCGCCGCCACCACATCGGCGGACCCACGCAGCCAGCACGGCGTCGTGGTGCAGACCTGCAGATGGTAGCGCCCGACCGGCCTGGTGTTGAACATCAGGTAGAAGGTCGCGACCTCGTACACCCGGATCGGCGCCATGCCGAGCCTGGCCGCGACCACATCCATCGCCACCCGCGGCAACCAGGCGCTGCCGGTATGCCGCGCCATCTGCTGCTGGGCGATGTACAGCAGCGGGATCACCGCGCTGGCCTGCTTGCCCTCGGGATACTTGACCACGGTGGCCGCGATCTGCGCCTCGCTGTTGGCGTCGAAGGCGAACTGCGCCGGCTGCTGCGATGCCGCGTCGCGCGGCACATGCCCCGGCGTGCCGTGGCCGATATTCTCCGCGGAGAAATGTCCGGACATCCGCCGCCCTACCTGTCGATCTCGCCAAACACCAGGTCGATCGACCCGATGATCGCCACCGCGTCGGCCAGCATGTGCCGCCGCGCCATCTCGTCCATCGCCTGCAGATGCGCAAAGCCGGTCGGCCGGATCTTGCAGCGATACGGCCGGTTGCTGCCATCGGCCACCAGATACACCGCAAACTCGCCCTTCGGGCTTTCCGTCGCCGTGTAGGTGGCCCCCGGCGGCACGTGATAGCCCTCGGTGAACAGCTTGAAGTGATGGATCAGCGCTTCCATCGAGCGTTTCATCTCGCGCCGGGTCGGCGGCGAGATCTTGGTGTCCTGCACCTTGATCGGCCCCGGCGGCATCTTCGCCAGGCACTGCTGCACGATCTTGACGCTCTCGCGCATCTCCGCGACACGCACCAGGTAGCGGTCAAAGCAGTCGCCGTTTCGGGTCACCGGAATACCGAACTCGACCTGGTCATACGCATCGTATGGCTGCGACCGGCGCAGGTCCCACGGCACCCCCGAGGCGCGCAGGTTTGGCCCCGAGAAGCCCCAGGCCAGCGCCTGCTCGGCGGTGAACACGCCGATGCCGACGGTGCGCTGCTTCCAGATCCGATTGCCGGTGAGCAGCGCCTCGAGATCGTCGACGAAGTTCGGGAATTCCTCGGCCCAGGCGGCAATCCGCTCGGCGAGGCCCGCCGGAAGGTCACGCGCGACGCCGCCAGGCCGAAAGTAGTTCGCATGGTAGCGCGCGCCGGACGCGGCCTCGTAGAATTCGAGCAGCTTCTCGCGCTCCTCGTAGCCCCACAGCGCCGGCGTCAGCGCCCCGACATCGAGGCCGAACGAGGTCACGTTGAGCAGGTGGTTCAGCACCCGGGTGATCTCGGCGAACATCGTGCGGATCCACTTGGCGCGGTCCGGGATGGTGATGCCGAGCAGCTTCTCGGTCGCGAGCGCGAAGGCCTGCTCCTCGCACATCGGCGAGACGTAATCGAGCCGGTCGAAATACGGCAGCGCCTTCATGTAGGTCTTGTATTCGATCAGCTTCTCGGTGCCTCGATGCAGCAGCCCGATATGCGGCACCGCCCGGGTCACCACCTCGCCGTCCATCTCCATCACCAGCCGCAGCACGCCGTGCGCGGAGGGATGCTGCGGACCGAAATTCAGCGAGTGGCTGTCGATCTCGACCGTCTTGACGCGCTGGTCCTGCGGCCCGGCCTGTTCGTGTGCGCCCGGCTCGCCCGGGCTCGCTGCGCTGGCTGGCGGCTGCAGGCTGTCCGGAATATCCTCCCGGAGCACGATATCGCTCATCGCGGTTTCCCCGGGCCCGGCCGCGGACCCTGCCGCAGCTCGTGCGCCTTTTCATCGCCGGGCAGCGTCAGCACGCCCTCCCAAGGCGACTCGAAATCGAAGTTGCGGAAATCCTGGGTCAGCTTCACCGGCTCGTACACCACCTGCCGCCGGTCGATGTCGTACCGCACCTCGACATAGCCGGTCAGCGGGAAGTCCTTGCGCAGCGGGTGCCCCTCGAACCCGTAATCCGTCAGGATGCGCCGCAGGTCCGGCTGGTCGGAGAACAGCACCCCGAACAGGTCATAGCATTCGCGCTCCCACCAGGTGGCGCAGGGCCAGATCCGATGCACCGACGGCACCGGCTGGACCTCGTCGGTGCTGACGATCACCCGGACCCGCTGGTTCAGCGTCACGGAAAGCAGGTTGTACACCACGTCGAACCGCTCGGCGCGCTCCGGGAAATCCACTCCGCACAGATCCATCATCTGCTCGAAGCTGAATCTCGGGTCGTCGCGGAGCCGGGTCATCACCGCGACCAACGACCCGCGATCGGTACGCAGCACCAGTTCACCCTGCTCCACCCCGGCGCCGCGGACGCCCGGGATCGAGGTCGAAAGGGTGACAGCCAGCGATCCGAGCCGCGCCTGGCTGTTCCAGCGGACGCTGGCGACGGTCGCGGCCTCAGCCACGCAGGATGGTTCCGGTGCGGCGGATCTTCTTCTGGAGCTGGATGATGCCGTAAACCAGCGCCTCCGCGGTGGGCGGGCAGCCGGGGACATAGATATCCACCGGCACGATCCGGTCGCAGCCGCGCACCACCGAGTAGCTGTAGTGATAGTAGCCGCCGCCGTTGGCGCATGATCCCATCGAGATCACCCAGCGCGGCTCGGCCATCTGGTCGTACACGCGACGCATCGCCGGCGCCATCTTGTTGGTCAGCGTGCCGGACACGATCATCACGTCGGCCTGGCGCGGCGATCCGCGCGGAATGATGCCGAACCGGTCGAGGTCGTAACGCGGCATGAAGGCGTGGATCATCTCCACCGCGCAGCAGGCCAGCCCGAACGAGAGCGGCCAGAGGCTGCCGGTGCGGGCCCAGTTCACCAGCTTGTCGACGTTGGCGACCACGAAGCCCTTTTCGGTGATCTCGCCGGTAATCCCCCGGATGACCGCCTCCTGGTCCGGACCAGGCGCCAGGGCCTCGCGATTCCAGGCCGTCGTCGTCGAGAGCTCCGTACTCATGCCTGATCCGTTCCCAATGGAGACCTATTCCCAGTCCAGGGCGCCTTTGCGCCATTCATAGATGAAGCCCACCGTCAGGACGCCGAGAAAGCCGAGCATCGACAGGAACCCGAACAGCCCGATCCGGCCCAGGCTCACCGCCCAGGGGAACAGGAACGCGACCTCGAGGTCGAAGATGATGAACAGGATCGACACCAGGTAGAACCGGACATCGAAACGCCGCCGCGCGTCGTCGAAGGCGTCGAAGCCGCACTCGTAGGCAGTCAGCTTCTCGGCGTAGGGCTTCTGCTGTCCGGCCAGCAGCGAGCCGCCGAGCATGGCGCCGGCGATCCCGAATGCGATCACCACGAACACCAGCACCGGGAAGTAGTCCGCCAACACGACACGCATGACCCGCACCTCCTTGTGGCTCCAGGACGCCGATCCCGAGGAAGATCCATCTCCGCAGAGAAGGCGGCCTCGCGCCGGCGGGACCCTGGAACGTCCTGTCCGAGCAGCTTGTTCCGGATCGCGACCGGACAAGTGATGACGCAACACTAGGCTCGGGACAAGGCCGCCGCCAGAGTGCGCTGCAGCATTTTATGGAGAGGATCTTGATGACCGAGCCACGCCCGCGCAGGCCTGGACAACTGCCGCGGTGGCGCGAGTGACGGGGCTCGAACCCGCGACCTCCGGCGTGACAGGCCGGCGCTCTAACCAACTGAGCTACACCCGCATTCGGCGTGAGCGGCGGTGTAAGGCGCGCGATGCGCGTCGTCAACCCGGTTCGGCAGGTGCCCGAGGCACCGCTAGAGCAGCATCCGATCAATTGGAATCGCTTCGCGATGCCAAGTGTCGGATAAAGCTGCTCTCTCGAACGAAAAGCTGAGCCTGATCGATCGGATCCGGCTCTAGCGCCCGGCATAGGCGGTGACGGTTTCGAACCGCCGACCCTCTCGGTGTAAACGAGACGCTCTACCGCTGAGCTAACCGCCCCGACGCCGTGATCCGCGGAGGCCTGTCAAAGGTTAGCAAAGGCCAGGGCTCTGCCCTGGTCCCGCTGGGGCCTGAGGCCCCAGACCCCCATTCTTGAATTGTTGGATTTCAAAGGCTTGCCTTTGATGGGGTCCAGGGGCAAAGCCCCTGGCCTTTCACGCGTTGCGCTACAAAGACAACTCGTGTCCGAGACGCTCTAGCTGACCGCGTCCTTCAACGTCTTGCCGGGCTTGAAACGGACCGATGTCGAAGCCGGGATGTCGATCTCCTCTCCCGTGCGCGGATTGCGGCCCTTGGCCGCCTTGCGGGACGCCGTCACGAACGTGCCGAAACCGACCAGCCGGACTTCCTGCTTGTTCTTGAGCGCCTTCTCGATGGAGGCAAACACGGCGTCGACCACCTCGCTCGCCTTGGCCTTGGGCAGGTCCGCTTCGTCAGCGACCGCCGAGACGAGTTCCTGCTTGTTGAGTGGCTTGTCTGCCATAGTACGCCTTTCTGTCTTGGGCGCGTTCCACTCCGCCAGTCGGAACGCACCATTCATTTCAATGACCAACCGAGAGGGGGCCGGCGGCCCGGCAGACTAAGGGCCTCTGTTCTGCCCCGTCAACGAAGCATCACCTCTCGATAATGCTCCGCTTCAGGTTTGGCCGTTCAACCACGAGGCGCGACCGGGGCGTGCCCCGGCAACCCCGGGCGAGGCTATGCTCCGGCGTTTGCAACCATCCGTCGACGTGGACTGGCGAGGTGCCGCAAGGCCGCTCAGTGTGGCAGCTGTGCTCCGGTATCGGCGCCGGCGGCGGCCGCGACCGGTTCGGCCGGCTCTGCCCATTCGATCGGCTCCGGAGCACGCACCAGCGCCTTGCTGATCACCGCATCGACATGCGCCACCGGGATCAGCTTGAGATGCTTGCGCACGCTTTCGGGGATGTCCGCCAGATCCTTCTCGTTGTCTTTCGGGAAGAACACCGTGGTGATGCCGGCGCGCAGCGCCGCCAGCAGCTTTTCCTTGAGGCCGCCGATGGGCAGCACCCGGCCGCGCAGCGTGATCTCGCCGGTCATGGCAACATCGCGGCGGATCGGGATGCCGGTCATCACGCTGATCAGCGAGATCGCCATCGCCACACCCGCGGAGGGTCCATCCTTCGGGGTCGCCCCCTCCGGCACATGCACGTGGATGTCGCGCTTCTCCAGCAGGGTCGGCTTGATGCCGAAGGTGATCGAGCGGCTGCGCACATAGCTCAGCGCCGCCGACACGCTCTCCTGCATGACGTCGCCGAGCTTGCCGGTGGTCTTCACCACCCCCTTTCCCGGCACCATCACGCTCTCGATCGTCAGGATCTCGCCGCCAACCTCGGTCCAGGCCAGGCCGGTGACCACGCCGACCATGTCTTCCGACTCGGCCTCGCCATAGCGGAAGCGCTTCACCCCGGCATATTTCTCCAGGTTCTTGCGGGTGATCGCGATCCGCTTGGCCTTGCCGGTGACGATCTCCTTGACGACCTTGCGGGCGAGGTTGGCGATCTCGCGCTCGAGGTTGCGCACCCCGGCCTCACGCGTGTACGTACGCACCAGCTCGCGCAGCGCGTCCTCGCTGATCGACCACTCCTCGGGCTTGAGGCTGTGCGCCTCGGTCTGCTTGGCCAGCAGGTGGCGCTTGGCGATCTCGACCTTCTCGTCCTCGGTATAGCCGGGGATGCGGATGATCTCCATGCGGTCGAGCAGCGGCTGCGGCATGTGCAGGCTGTTCGCCGTGGTCACGAACATCACGTCCGACAGGTCGTAATCGACCTCCAGGTAGTGATCGGCGAAGGTCGAGTTCTGCTCCGGATCGAGCACCTCGAGGAGGGCTGCCGACGGATCGCCGCGCCAGTCATTGCCGAGCTTGTCGATCTCGTCGAGCAGGAACAACGGGTTCGAGCTCTTGGCCTTCTTCATGCCCTGGACGATCTTGCCGGGCATCGAGCCGATATAGGTCCGGCGGTGGCCGCGTATCTCGGCTTCGTCGCGCACGCCGCCGAGCGACATGCGCACGAAGTTGCGCCCCGTGGCCTTGGCGATCGACTTGCCCAGCGAGGTCTTGCCGACACCCGGCGGCCCGACCAGGCACAGGATCGGCCCCTTCAGCTTGTTCGCCCGCGACTGCACCGCGAGATATTCGAGGATGCGTTCCTTGACCTTGTCCAGGCCGTAATGATCGATGTCGAGCACCTTTTCGGCCTCGGCGACATCGGTGCGGACCTTGGAACGCTTCTTCCACGGAATGCTCAGCATCCAGTCGAGATAGTTGCGCACCACCGTCGATTCCGCCGACATCGGGCTCATGCCGCGCAGCTTCTTCAGCTCGCCCATCGCCTTGTCGTGGGCTTCCTTGGACAGCTTGGTCTTCTTGATGCGGTCCTCGAGCTCGGACGTCTCGTCGCGGCCGTCCTCGCCCTCGCCCAGCTCCTTCTGGATCGCCTTGAGCTGCTCGTTTAGGTAGTACTCGCGCTGCGTCTTCTCCATCTGCCGCTTGACGCGGTTGCGTATGCGCTTCTCCACCTGCAGGACGCCGATCTCGGCCTCCATATGCGCGAACACCCGCTCGAGCCGCTCGGCGACCCCGGTGATCTCCAGCAGCTCCTGCTTTTCCGAGATCTTGAGGTTGAGGTGGCTGGCGATCGTGTCCGCGAGCTTGGTCGGCTCCTCGATCTGGTTCAGTGAAACCAGCACCTCGGGTGCGATCTTCTTGTTGAGCTTGATGTATTGTTCGAATTGCCCCACCACGGTGCGGCCGAGCGCCTCGAGCTCGCTGGTCGCCCCCTCCTCGGGCACGATCTCGGGCATCTCGTCGATGACCGCCTCGAAATGGCTCTCGGTCTCGCGGAACTCGCGGATGCGCGCGCGGCGGCCGCCTTCGACCAGCACCTTGACGGTGCCGTCGGGCAGCTTGAGCAGCTGCAGGATCGTCGACACGGTGCCGCAGCGATAGATGTCATCGGCGCCCGGATCGTCCTGCGCCGCATTCTTCTGCGCCACCAGCAGGATCTGCTTGTCCTCCTTGGTCACCGCTTCGAGCGCCCGCACCGACTTCTCGCGCCCGACGAACAGCGGCACGATCATGTGCGGAAACACGACGATGTCGCGCAGCGGCAGCACGGCGAGGGTCTCATCCGAAGCTGGACGCGCCCGCGCCGCCGTCCGGCCGGCCTCCGAGGCCGCCTTGCCGGCGGCCTTGGCGCCGAGCGACGCGGCGCTGGGCCCGGGACCGCCGGCCGCCTGAACCGCGCCCGGGCCAGACTTCTCCGGGCCCGGCTTCTCCGGTAGGGGCTTCGCCCGGGATGTCCTGGCCGGCTTCTTGATGTCAGTCATGCAGATCGACCTCCTGATGGACAGTCGAAGACCGTGTACCCGTTCCGGCGCACGCGGACCTCTCGATGCAGCCGATGCTGCAGCCTGTTGCGATGCAATATCGGCACCACCCGGAAGCGCCGCAAGGGCGTCCCCGTGGCGGGTGAAAGCCGGTCAGGCGGATTGTTCCGCCGGGCGCTCCTTGCCGTACACGAACACCGGCTCGGCCTTGTTCTCGGCAACCTCACGGTTGATGACCACCTCGTCGACGTTCTCCAGGCCGGGCAGGTCGAACATCGTCGAGAGCAGGATGCTCTCCATGATCGACCGCAACCCGCGTGCCCCGGTGCGGCGGGCGATCGCCCGCAGCGCCACCTGTTTTAGCGCGTCGTCGGTGAAGGAGAGCTTAACACCCTCCATCTGGAACAGCCGGCCGTACTGCTTGATCAGCGCATTCTTCGGCTTGGTCAGGATCTCGATCAGCGCCGGCTCGTCGAGGTCCTCCAGCGTCGCCACCACCGGCAGGCGGCCGATGAACTCCGGGATCAGGCCGAACTTGAGCAGATCCTCGGGTTCCACCTCGCGCAGGATGTGGCCCATGCGACGCTCGTCCGGCGCCTGCACGTCGCTGCCGAAGCCCACTCCCGACCCCTTGCCACGGGCCGCGATGATCTTCTCGAGGCCGGCGAAGGCGCCGCCGCAGATAAACAAGATGTTGGTGGTATCGACCTGGAGGAACTCCTGCTGCGGGTGCTTGCGCCCCCCCTGCGGCGGCACCGACGCCACCGTGCCCTCCATGATCTTGAGCAGGGCCTGCTGCACGCCCTCGCCGCTGACATCGCGGGTGATCGAGGGGTTGTCCGACTTGCGGCTGATCTTGTCGACCTCGTCGATATAGACGATGCCGCGCTGGGCGCGCTCGACATTGTAGTCGGCCGACTGCAGCAGCTTGAGGATGATGTTCTCGACATCCTCGCCGACATAGCCCGCCTCGGTCAGCGTGGTGGCGTCGGCCATGGTGAACGGCACGTCGAGGATGCGCGCCAGGGTCTGCGCCAGCAACGTCTTGCCCGAGCCGGTCGGGCCAACCAGCATGATGTTCGACTTGGCGATCTCGACGTCGTTGTTCTTCGCCCCGTGTGCCAACCTCTTGTAATGGTTGTGTACCGCCACCGAGAGCACCTTCTTGGCGTGGAACTGGCCGATGACGTAGTCGTCCAGGACCTTGCAGATCTCCTTGGGCGTCGGCACCCCGTCGCGGGACTTCACCAGGTGCGTCTTGTGCTCCTCGCGGATGATGTCCATGCAAAGCTCGACGCACTCGTCGCAGATGAACACGGTGGGGCCAGCGATGAGCTTGCGCACCTCATGCTGCGATTTGCCGCAGAACGAGCAGTACAGGGTGTTCTTGGAATCGCTGGACTTGCTCATGGCTGCTCCTACCCACCATGGATGCGCGAGCAGCCACGGGTCACGCTCGAAACACTAGACCTGTCCAGGAAGCCGCATCAAGGACGTAACACGTCCCGGCCGATGGCCGCCGGCCCAACCGGCCGCCTGGCGCTGCGTCGCTTCAGGTCTTGGTGCCGTCCTCGGCCGCCGGAACCGGGCGGTTCTGCAGCACCTCGTCGACGATGCCGAAGGCCTGCGCCTCGACGGCCGACATGTAGCTGTCGCGCTCGAGCTTCTGCTCGATCGCCTCCAGGGTCTGGCCGGTATGCTGCTCGTAGATCTCGTTCAGCCGCTGCCGGAGATAGAGGATCTCCTTGGCCTGGATCTCGATGTCGCTCGCCTGGCCCTGGGCGCCGCCGGACGGCTGATGCACCATGACCCGGGCGTTCGGCAGCGCCAGCCGCTTGCCCTTGGCTCCTGCGGCCAGCAGCAGCGAGCCCATCGAGGCGGCCTGCCCGATGCACACCGTGTTCACCGGGCTGCGGATGTACTGCATCGTGTCGTAGATCGCCAGGCCCGCCGACACCACGCCGCCCGGGCTGTTGATATAGAACGAGATGTCCTTGTTCGGGTTGACGCTCTCGAGATGCAGCAGCTGCGCGCTGATCAGCGAGGCGACGCCGTCATAGACCGGTCCGGTCAGGAAGATGATCCGGTCCTGCAGCAGCCGAGAGAAGATATCGAACGCGCGCTCGCCGCGGCTGGTCTGCTCGACCACCATCGGCACCAGCGCGTTGTTGTAGATCTCGACGGGATCGCGATCCCACATAACCTGTCCCCTGGCTTCGGGGTTGGCGATCGGCTCCCGTGAGACCCGCCGCGAACCGACATGCTGCGAGAGATGATCCCTCGAACGGAAGGAAACAAGATAGACCGAAGCGGTCCGGTTGGAACCCCTGCCTCGACAGGGAGTCGGAGCTGCGCCTCAGGCTGCCGCCGGCGGGATTTCCGCCAGTTCCTCTGGCGTCACCGTCCGTTCCTCGACGCTGGCCTGGTCGATGATGTAGTCGACCACCTTGTTCTCGAAGATCGGCCCGCGCAGCGTCTCGGCCGCCTGCGGATTCTTGCGGAAGAAGTCGATCACCATCTGTTCCTGCCCCGGATACCGGCCGGCCTCGGCACGCATGGCGCGCCCCAGCTCCTCCTGGGTCACCGAGACATTGGCGACGCGCCCGATCTCGGCCAGCAGCAATCCGAGGCGCACCCGCCGCTCGGCGATCCGGCGATAGTCGGCACGCAGCGCCGCCTCGTCCTTCTCCTTGTCCTCGTCGTCGATGCGGCCCTCCTTGCGGTCCGCCTCCACGCGCTGCCAGATCGAGCCGAACTCGGTCTCGACCATGCCCTGGGGCGCCGGGAAGTCCGCCTTCTCGGCCAGGATATCGAGCAACTCGCGCTTGATGCGCATGCGCGAGAGCTGGTCGTATTCCTGGCGCACCTGCTGGCTGATCACCTCGCGCACCTGCTCCAGCCCCTCGAAGCCGATCGTCTTGGCGAGGTCGTCATCGATCGCGCAGTCGATCGGCCGCTTCAGCGCCTTCGCGGTGACGTCGAAAGCGGCTTGCTTGCCGGCCAGTTCCGCCGCCTGGTACTCCTCCGGGAAGGTCACGTTGATCGTGCGCTCCTGGCCCGGCTGCAGTCCCTCGAGCTGCTCGGCGAAGCCCGGGATGAAGCCGGAGCCACCGATCTCGACATCGACGTCCGACGCGGTGCCCCCCTCGAAGGCGACGCCGTCGACACGGCCGACGAAATCCACCGTGAGCGCTTCGCCCGGCGCGGCACCTCGCTGCTCCTCGATGGTCTCGAAGCGCCGGTTGCGCTTGGCGATGTCGGCGAGCGCGCGCTCCACGGTCTCGGCATCCGGCTCCGCCTTCAGCCGGGTCAGCGACAGGCCGGCGAGGTCGGGCGGCGTGATCTCGGGCAGCAGTTCCAGCTCCACGGTGAATTCGAGGTCGTCCGCCGCCTGCTTGCCGGCTGTCGCCGCGGTGTCGCCACGCACCAGATCGACCTTCGGCTGCGTCGCCGACCGCAGGCCGCGCTCGGCCAGCAGGTCACGGGTCGCATCGTTGACGGTCTGCTCGAGGATCTCGCCGGTGACCGCGGTGCCATAGCGCTGCCGGACCAGGGAGAGCGGCACCTTGCCGGGGCGGAACCCGGGCAGGTTCATCGACCGGCCGAGTTCGGTCAGGCGCGCCTGGCGGCGGCCTTCCATTTCCGCGCCCGGCACCACGACGGTGAAGCCGCGCTTGAGGCCCTCGGAAAGCGTCTCGGTCACCTGCATCTGCCAGGCCATCCTCTTGTTTCGTTTCGGGTTCGGGTTGCGCTAGTCATGCGAAGCGCACGCCGGAGGCCTGGTGCGGGCGGAGGGACTTGAACCCCCACGGCTTGCGCCACCAGAACCTAAATCTGGCGTGTCTGCCAATTCCACCACGCCCGCCGGCACGCCCGCAGCAGCCGCAGCCGTCAGCGCGCGCCTTTAGCTTATGGTGCGGCTGTTGGCAAACCGGTGCGGGCAGCCCGCACCGATGCCGGCAGGCAGCGCAGCAGGTCCTCGGCGAGCAGCCCCTCGCCCGCGATGTTCGCGGCTTCGCCATGGATCCAGACGCCGGCACAGGTCGCCTCGAACGGCGCCATCCCGCCCGCCAGCAGCGCCGCGATCACCCCGGACAGCACGTCGCCGGCGCCCGCGGTGCCGAGCCAGGGCGGCGCATTGCCGTTGATCGCGGCCCGCCCATCCGGCGCCGCGATGATGCTGTCCGAGCCCTTCAGCAGCACCACCGCGCCGACCCCGGCCGCCGCCGCGCGGGTGGCGCCCAGACGATCGGTGCCCGTGGCCCCGAACAGCTTGGCGAACTCGCCGGCATGCGGCGTCAGCACGGCCGCACCGCGCAGCTTCTCGGGGGCACCGGCATGCTCGGTCAGGGCGCCTGCATCCGCGATGACCTGCCTGCCGCTGCGGAGCAAGGCCGGCAGGCTGGCCCGGACCTCGTCGGAGGCGAGCCCCGGCCCGCACACCCAGACCCGGCGGCGCTCGTCCGCCAGCAGATCCTCCAGCGGCGCCTCGTCGACGATCAGGCCTGGCGCGCCGGTGCGATACAGGTCGGCGCCACGCTCGGCGGCAATCCGGACCAGCCCGGCGCCGGCGCCACGCGCACCACCCGAGGCGAGACGGGCGGCACCCGTCATGCTGGCGCCGCCGCAGATGCTGACCACGCCGCGGCTGTATTTGTGGTCGTGCGCGGTCAGCGCGCGCAGGCGCCAGAGCCCCGGACGGTTGGCCCAGCTCCGCGGCGCGAGTGCGCGCAGCACCTGATCCGGCATGCCGATATCGGCGACCACCAGGCGGCCCAGATGGTCGCGCCCGGGCAGCAGCCAGTGGCCGGGTTTGGCGCGGACGAAGGTCACCGTCAGTTCGGCGATCGGCGCCATGCCGAGGACCGCCCCGGTGGCGCCGTCGATCCCGCTCGGCACATCCACCGCGAGCACGCGCCGCGCCCGCGCCAGCGTTTCGGCCGCCAGCCCCTCGACCGGCCGGCTCAGCCCGGCGCCATAGACCGCATCGATCACCAGGTCCGCCTGCGCCGCGCGCTGCGGATCGAAGGCGCGCACCGGGCCGTGCCAGCCAGCGCGTGCCCGGGCCGCGTCGCTGTCCAAACGCGGCTCGGCGAGCGCCGCCACATCGACCGGCCAGCCCTGCTGCGCCAGCAGCGTCGCGGCGACATAGCCGTCGCCGCCATTGCCGCCGGGTCCGCACAGCACCAGCGTGCGCCGCGGCCCGAGCCCCAGGGCCGCGCGCGCCACCGCCCGGCCGGCGTTCCGCATCAGGGTGAAGGACGGCATGACGGAAGCGGCCAGCCGGTCCGCATCCGCCATCTGGTCCGGCGTGAACAGCACCAGGTCGTCGGGTCCGGGGTGCATCGTCAGCCTCCGATCTCGTGTTCGCCAAGCAGGGCGCCGCAGCTGCCGGCTTGGCGCGGCTGGTGGCAGTGCTTAATGAGGCATCCGCTCATCGGAGAGACCATCATGCAGTCAGCGCCCGGAACCATTCTCTCACCGATCTTCTCATCGATCTTCTGGGGCCTGGTGCTCGCGGTGCATCTCGCCGGCATGGCGATCTGGGTCGGCGGCATGGCGTATGCGCTGTTCGTCCTGCGCCCGAGCCTGGGGCTGCTCGAAGCCACCCAGCGCACATCGGTGCATCTGCAGACGCTCAAGCGCTTCTTCCGGCTGGTCTGGCATGTCATGCCACTGGTCCTGGTCACCGGATGGGCGATGGAGATCTTTCGCGAGGGCGGCGTCACCGGTGCAGACTGGCACATCAACGTCATGCAGGGCCTCGGCATCCTGATGGCGGCCCTGTTCGCCGCCACCTATTTCGGGCCGTTCCAGAGGGCCCGTCGGGCGCTGCGCCCGCAACCCGCAACCCTCGAACGCATCCGCTCCCTGGTCAGCATCAAGCTCCTGCTCGGGGTGGTCATCGTCGTCGTGGCGTCGCTGGGCCACAGCTTCTGACGACCCACCCCTCCGTGGCCGGTCTCGCGGCCTACTCCGCGGCCTCCGCCTGCGGTTCCGGCTCCGCCTCCCCGCGCATCGCCACCGCACGCTGGTGCAGGTTCAACGCCGAGTGCACCAGGCCGACATGCGAGAAGGCCTGCGGGAAGTTGCCGACCAGACGCTTCGCCTGCGGATCGTATTCCTCCGACAACAGGCCGAGATCGTTGGTCAGCGACAGCAGCCGCTCGAACAGCGTGCGCGCATCGTCGAAGCGGCCCTGCAACACGTAGGTGTCGACCAGCCAGAAGGTGCAGGCGAGGAACGCCCCCTCGCGCCCGGTCATGCCGTCGATGCTGTGCCCATCCTCGTCCGGGTCCGTGCGGTAGCGCAGCACGAAGCCATCCTCCAGCAATTCGCGCTCGACCGCCTGCACGGTGCGGACGATGCGTGGATCCTCCGGCGGCAGGAAGCCGCTCACCGGGATCAGCAGCAGCCCGGCATCGAGCGCCTCGGAACCGAAGGCCTGGGTGAAGCAGCCCCTGGCCTCGCTGTAGCCATTGCTGCAGACGGTAGCGTGGATCTCGTCGCGCACGCCGCGCCAGCGCAGGGTCGGCCCCTCCAGACCGTAGGTCTCGCAATCCTTGAGCGTGCGGTCGAACGCCATCCAGGCGAACACCTTGGAGACGGTGAATTGCTGGCGGCCGCCGCGCACCTCCCACATGCCTTCGTCGGGCTCACGCCAGATCGTCTCCAGATGCTCCAGCAGCGCCACCTGCAGCGACCAGCCGTAGGCCGGCTCGCGCAGGTTCTCGTTGCGTGCCAGGTGCAGGGCCGCGATCACCTCGCCATAGACATCGAGCTGCAGCTGCCCGGCGGCCTCGTTGCCGACACGCACCGGGACCGCCCCCTGGTAGCCGATCAGCCAGGGCACCTCCCATTCCTGCAGGCCACGCTCGCCGGCGAGGCCATACATGATCTGGATCTGGTCGGGGCTGCCGGCGACGCTGCGATGCAGCCAGTCGCGCCAGAGCAGCGCCTCGTCGTAGTAGCCGCAGGACATCATGGCGAGCAGCGTCAAGGTGGCGTCGCGCAGCCAGCAGAAGCGGTAGTCCCAGTTGCGCGCGCCGCCGAGCTGTTCCGGCAGCGAGGTGGTCGCCGCCGCCACGATGCCGCCGGTGGCCGCGAAGGTCAGGCCCTTCAGCGTCACCATCGAGCGGACCACCACGTCGCGATGCGGCCCGTCATAGGCGCAGCGGCTCGACCATTCGGTCCAGAACCGGTCCGTGCGCTCGAGCGCCGCCTCGACGTCGAAAGCCTCCGGAGCCGGCAGATGCGATGCGCCGTAGCTCAGGGTGAAGGCAACGCGCTCGCCCTGCACCACGCTGAACTCGCCGACGGTCGCCATCTGCCTGCCCTCGAGCCGGACCACGGTATGCAGCACCGCCAGCGACGGACCCGCGATCGCCACGATCCCGGCCTCGTCCGGCAGCCGCGTCACCCAGGGGATCGAGTTGCCGTAGTCGAAGCGGATCACGCCCTCGGTGCGCATGTCGACCCGCCCGCGCCGGCCCTCGACGATCCGCACCACGCTTGGCACCGGGTTGTTCACCGGCATAAAGTCGATCAGCGCCACGCTGCCGGTCGCGGTCTCGAACACCGTCTCCAGCACCAGGCCGCCATCCCGGTAGGACCGCGTTGAGGTCCACTCGATCGAGGGCGCGATCAGCCAGCGGCCGTTCTCCCCGGTGCCGACCAAGGCGGCAAAGCAGGCCGCGCTGTCGAAGCGCGGCCAGCACAGCCAGTCGATCGACCCGTTGCGGCCGACCAGCGCGCAGCTGCTGCAGTCGCCGATCAACCCGTAATCCTCGATCGCCAGGGGGGTATAGGCCACGCACACCTCTCGAACCGTTCCCGCCGCAAACGATAGCTGACATGCGGGGTTGCAACCCGTCGGCAGCACCCGGGCCGGCTTGCAGCTTGACTTCCCCGCGCTTTCTGTCGATACGGCTGTGCAGCCGGACGCTCGAGGAGCGTGAACCCGGCCGATGGGCCGCGAACCGAAGGCCCAGACGTCGCCTCCAGGCGGCAGGCCTTGGCCTCGCAACCCTGACATTTCGAGAGAGACTTGAACGACAACAATGACCATCCGGCCGCACTGCCGGACCACAACGCCCCGCATGGCGCTTTCACAGACACAAATCCGGATCTCGACGCGACCGCCGAGCCTGCGACGGCTTCCGATGCAGGGTCCTACGCCGCCCCGGCGGAGGTGATCGAGGAGGTGGCCGACGAGGTGGCCGCGTCACTGCCGCTCTTTTCCGAGCTCGGCCTGTCCGAGCCGATCCTGCGCGCCATCGACGAGATGGGCTACAAGCATCCGACGCCGATCCAGGCCCAGGCGATCCCGATCGTGCTGATGGGGCGCGACGTCCTCGGTGTCGCCCAGACCGGGACCGGCAAGACCGCCGGCTTCACCCTGCCGCTGCTCGACATCCTGTCCGGCTCGCGGGCGCGGGCCCGCATGCCGCGCTCGCTGATCCTGGAGCCGACGCGCGAGCTGGCCCTGCAGGTGGCCGAGAACTTCCTGCTGTACGGCAAGTACCTGAAGCTGAGCCACGCGCTGCTCATCGGCGGCGAGAGCATGGCCGAGCAGAAGGAGGCGCTGAACCGCGGCGTCGACGTGCTGATCGCAACGCCGGGCCGGCTGCTCGACCTGTTCGAGCGCGGCGGCCTGCTGCTGACGCAGACCAGCACGCTGGTGATCGACGAGGCCGACCGCATGCTCGACATGGGCTTTATCCCCGACGTCGAACGCATCGTCTCGCTGCTGTCGCCGAACCGGCAGACGCTGTTCTTCTCGGCGACGATGGCGCCCGAGATACGCCGGCTGGCGGACGTGTTCCTCAGCAATCCGAAGGAAATCACCGTCAAGCGCACCGCGGCGACGGCGCCGCTGATCGAGGAAGGCCTGGCGATCGTGGCCGAGGCCGACAAGCGCCGGGCGCTGCGCCGCATGCTGCGCACCCAGGAGGTGCAGAACGCGCTGATCTTCTGCAACCGCAAGCGCGATGTCGACATCCTGCAGAAGTCGCTGGTCAAGCAC
This sequence comes from Lichenicoccus sp., assembly GCF_965277665.1. Taxonomy (GTDB): domain Bacteria; phylum Pseudomonadota; class Alphaproteobacteria; order Acetobacterales; family Acetobacteraceae; genus Lichenicoccus. The sequence continues at coordinate 1,054,426 of NZ_OZ255835.1, read as the reverse complement.
GGCTTTTCCGCCGGCGCCCTGCATGGCGACCTGCCACAGCCGGTGCGCTTCGCCACCCTGGAGAAATTCAAGGCCGGCGACCTGCAGCTGCTGGTCTGCTCCGACGTGGCCGCCCGCGGCATCGATATCGGCGGCCTCAGCCACGTGTTCAATTTCGACGTGCCGATCCATTCCGAGGACTACATCCACCGGATCGGCCGCACCGGACGCGCCGGGCGTACCGGCCATGCCTACAGCATCGCCAGCCCGTATGACCGGCAGTTCGTCGATGCGATCGAGAAGCTGATTGGGCGCGCGATCCCGCACGTCTTGGTCGAGGGCATCGAGACCCTGGACTGGGCCGAGGATGATCGCCGCGGCCGTGGCCGCGGCCGGGGCGGCAGGCCGCAGAGCGGGGCCAGGCCGGAAGCCGCGCGCGAGCACCGCCGCGACCATGGTGGCCGGGCGAAGACCGCGCGCGTACCGGCAGAGATCGCGATCGAGACCGCTTCCATTGCCCCTGCGGCCATTACCCAAGCGGCAACCGGGCCCGCGGCGACCACGCCCGCCGAGGCGGGCCCGGCCGAACCGCAACGGCGCGACCGGCCGCGCCGCGAGCGCGGCGGCGCGCGTGCGGCGGCGGAGCGTGCGGCGGCGGAGCGTGCGGCGGCGGAGCGTGCGGCGGCGGAGCGTGCGGCGCCGGATCGGGCACCAATGCGGCGCGACGAGCCGCGGCGCGAGGAGATCCGGGACCGCGGCCCGCGCCCCGAAGATCAGGCTGCGCCGGTGATCGGTTTCGGCGACGAGATCCCCGCCTTCATGCTGCTGCCGACCCGCGCCAGCCGGCCCGACGATGGCGAACGCGACGGCCGCGCCGGCGAGGATCCAGACGGGCTTCTTGCCGACGACTGACCTGCAGTCCTGCGAGGCGGTGGTGGCCGCCCTCGGAGCCGAGGGGGACGGCATCCTCCATGCGGACGGCCGGACCCTGTTCGGGCCGTACGTGCTTCCCGGCGAGCTGATCCGCTACCGGCACGGCGAGGCTGGCCGGGCGATCGTCGAGCGGCGGCTGAGCGACAGCCCGGACCGCGCGCAGCCGCCCTGCAGCCTCTTCGGGCGCTGCGGCGGCTGCAGCCTGCAGCACATGCGCGCAGCCGCCGCGGTCGCGTTCAAGTACCAGCAGGTCGCGGACGCCCTGCGCGGCGCGGGCTTCGCCCTGCCCGAGACGGTCACGACGCATAGCAGCCCGCCAAGCACCAGGCGGCGCATGGACCTGGCACTGCGCCGCAACCGCGAGGGCCTGCTGATCGGGCTGCACGAGCCGCGCCGCGGCGAGATCGTGGACATGACCGAATGCCATGTGCTGCATCCACGCCTGTTGCGCCTGGTCGAGGACATGCGCCCCGTGCTGATGCGGCTGGCATCGCTGCGCGGCAGCGGTTCGGCGATCGTCAACCTGCTCGATAGCGGCCCAGACCTGGTGCTGGCCACCGATGCGCCGCCGGATACCGCCGATCGCGCCCGCCTCGCCGATTTCGCGCGCGAGGCCGGCGTGCCGCGCATCGCCTGGCGTCCGCTCAAACCGGGCGGCACACCGGAGACCGTCTGCGCCGTCGCCCCGGTGCGGCATACCCTGTCAGGTGTTGCTGTGAGGCCGCCGCCGGATGGTTTCCTGCAGGCGACGCGCGAAGGGGAAGCGGCCATCGTCGAAGCCGTGCTGGACGCCATGCCGAAGGCCTGGCCGCGTCGCGGGCGGGTCGTCGAGCTCTATGCCGGCTGCGGCACGCTGACCTATGCGCTGGCGCGACGCGGCTGCGTCCTTGCAGCCGAAGGCCATCCCGCCTCCGCCGCTTGCCTGCGCGCCGCATCCGGCGGGCTGCCGATCACGGTGCTGGCCCGCGACCTCAACCGGCAGCCGATCCTCGCCGCCGACCTCGCCCGGGCGAGTGCCGTCGTGCTCGACCCGCCGTTTGCCGGCGGCGGTCCGCAGATGCACGAAGTCGCCCGCTCGGGGGTCGAGCGGATCGTGATGGTAAGCTGCAATCCCAAGGCCTTGCGACGGGACGCCGAGATGTTGCAGGAAGCCGGCTACGCCCTGGAGCGGCTCAGCGTGATCGACCAGTTCGTCTGGTCGACGCAGGTGGAGAGCGTCGCCTGCTTCGTCAGGCCCCGCCAACCCCGGCATGTGAAGCATCGATGAGGCGCCGCCTGCTGACGAGCGCGGTTGAACCGTTCAGACGTGGAAGCTCTCGCCGCAACCGCAGCGGCCCTTCTCGTTCGGATTGACGAAGGTGAAGCCGGCTTCCAGGTCCTTGACCTGGTAGTCCATCACCGTCCCGATCAGGAACAGCGACGCCTTGCGGTCGACCAGCACGGTCAGCCCGCGATCAGTGACGACCTCGTCGTTCGGCCCGGCCGCGTCCACCCAGCCCATGTCGTAGGAGAGGCCGGAGCACCCCTTGGTGCCGACGCTGATACGCAGCAACTGCCCCGCATGGGCCGTTTCATAGAGCGCCTGCAGCCGCGCCGCCCCCGCATCCGACAGCGACATCAAAGGCGGCAGCGCACGCACGGGACGACAGCTGGTCTGGGTCGAGGAGGTCGCATTCATCGGTTGTCTTCCATCGTGCCGAGATCGTTCGACAATGCGCTACGCTGAGCAAGAGTGCCGCATCGCGGCACGCCCGGCGTGGCTTTCGAGAACCGGAGCGGAGCGGCCGTGTGGCCGTGAGCACCGGAAGCGCAGAAATCCGCGTCGGATTGCCAGCGTAGTAGCATTGTCGGACGATCTCTCAGAACATGTTCAGGGCTAGGCGTGCATCCTCACTCATCCGGCTCGGATCCCAGGGCGGATCCCACACCGTCTCGACCTCGCAGCCGGAGACGCCGGGCAGCGCCAGCACCGCGTCCCGCACCGCGACCGGCAGTTCCTGCGCACTCGGGCAGCCCGGCGCGGTCAGCGTCATCTCCACCTTGATCTGCCCGTCATCATGCAGGTCGATGGCGTAGATCAGGCCGAGCTCGTAGATGTTGACCGGAATCTCGGGGTCATAGACCGTGGCGATGGCCGCGATGACCTGGTCCTCGTACGGTACCGCCAGAGTCTCACCTTCCGGCGTCCAGCTGCCCTGGCTGCGCGCCGTCTCGGAGCTGTCAAGCGAGAACCCGCCGCCCGGTTCAGCCGGTGTCATCCCGGTCTCCGCGATCCCGGTCTGTGCGATCTCGTTCTCCATCATCCGTCCTTTCCCGGTGGCCCGGCCATTGCGTCGAGCAATGCCGTCCAGGGCAAGGTCGCGCAGCGGATACGCGACCGGTATTCATGTAGGGTCTCGAACGCCGTCAGCAAACCGAGGCGGCCCGGCATATCGTCACCGGAATCTGACCGGCCGTCGCGCAGCATCGCACCGAACCGCTCGTACAGCGAGACAATAGCCGGCCGCTGCAGGCCGTCCACGGCGTCCGCCATCAGGTCGGCGGATGCCATGCAGATCGCACAGCCGCGGGTCCGGTGCCGCAGCTCCGCGACACCGCCTTGCGGCGCCAGGCGCAGGGTCACATGCACCCGGTCGCCGCAGAACGGGTTGTCGCCATCCGCCGCGCCGTCGGCCGGCTCGAGCACACCGGCATGCCGCGGCGCCCGGGCACGATCGACGATCATCTCCTGGTAGAGCGCGGCCATGTCCTGGGACAGGGGCGCCTGCATGCCTTCCATCAGTCGCTGCCCCGCTGCCTGCGTCAGGCGAAGAACACGCGAACCTGCTCCAGCGTCTCCGCCAGCAGGTCGATCTCGCGCATCGTGGTGTAGAGGCCGAAACTGGCGCGCGCGGTGCTGTTCACCCCCAGTCGCCGCATCAGCGGCTCGGCGCAATGGTTGCCGGCCCGCACCGCGATGCCGTTGCGGTCGAGTAGCGTCGCCACGTCATGCGCATGCGCGCGGGCCAAGGTGAAGGCAATGACGCCGCCGCGATCGGCAGCGTGCCCCAGCACCTGCAGCCCCTCGATCGCCTCCAGCCGCGCCAGCGCATGCGCGGTCAGCGCCGCCTCGTGCGCCTGCAGCGCCGGAAAGCCGATCGCCTGTACGTAGTCGATCGCCGCCCCCAGCCCGATGGCCTCCACGATCGCCGGCGTGCCGGCCTCGAAGCGATGCGGCAGCTCGGCCCAGCGGCTCTCCTCGAAGCTCACGCTGCTGATCATGTCGCCGCCGCCCAGGAACGGCGGCATCGTCTCCAAAAGCGCCCGCCGCCCCCAGAGCACGCCGATGCCGCTCGGACCGTACAGCTTGTGGCCGGTGAACACATAGAAGTCGGCATCCAGCGCCTGCACGTCGACCGCCCGGTGCACTACCGCCTGCGAGCCGTCCAGCATCAGGCTCGCGCCATGCGCGTGCGCCAGTCGCGCGATCGCCGCCGCCGGCGTCACCGTGCCGAGCACGTTGGACATGTGGGTGACCGCGACCAGCCCGACCCGGCCATCCGCCAGCAACTCGCCCAGATGCTCCAGGTCGAGCTCGCCCGCATCCGTCACCCGCGCCACGCGCAGCGCGATGCCGGCGCGGTCGCGCAGCATCTGCCAGGGCACGATGTTGGAGTGGTGCTCCATCTCCGAGATCACCACCGCCTGACCCGGCTTGAGCGTGGCGCCGAAGGCATGCGCCAGCAGGTTGATCGCGCCGGTGCTGTTCTGCGTGAAGATGATCTCGTCGCGCGAGGGCGCGTTGATGAGGCGGGCAACCTTGTCCCGGACGCCCTCGTAGGCATCCGTGGTGCGCTCGCTCATCCAGTGCAGCCCGCGATGCACGTTGGCGTACTGATGGCGCATGGTGTCCGACATCGCGTCGATCACCTGCACCGGCTTCATCGCGGAAGCCGCGCTGTCCAGGAACACCAGCGTCTTGCCGTGCACTGGTTCCGACAGGATCGGAAAGTCGGCGCGCAGCGCTTCGAGAGTGCCGACGATGCGCTCCGGCACCGCGAGGGGCGTCATCTGGTTCATGCGACTTTCCTGGCCCATGACGCATCGAGCGCGCGTTCCAGCACCGCGCGCGACACCGCGTCGTCGATCAGCCCGAGCGCATCGGCCAGGAACGCGCGCACCAGGATCGCCCGCGCGAGGCCGGCCGGCACGCCGCGGCTGCGCAGATAGAACAGCTGGTCCTCGTCGAGCGCGCCGGCGGTGGCGCCGTGGCTGCATTTCACGTCATCGGCATAGATCTCGAGTTCCGGCTTGGTGTCGATCTCGGCCTCGTCGGACAGCAGCAGCGCCTGGTTCATCTGGTAGCCGTCGGTCTTCTGGGCGATCCGGTCGACCACGATCTTGCCCTGGAACACCGCGCGCGAACGACCCGAGAGCACGTTCTTCACTGTCTGGCGCGAAATGCAGGACGGCGCCTGGTGCATGATCACGCTGGTCAGGTCGGCATGCTGCTGGCCGTCGAGCAGCTGCGCGCCGTTCACCTGCACCTCGCCGCCACGCCCGCGCATCGTCGCATGCACCTCGTGGCGCGCCAGCCGCGCTCCCAGCGCCAGGCTGAAACTGTCATACGAGCCGCGCTCGGCGACCGCGGAATGCACCGTCGAGAGATGCAGCGCCTCGATCGCCTCGTCCTGCAGCCGCACATGCGTCAGGTGCGCGCCAGCCCGCACGTCGATGTCGAGCACCGGGTTGTTGACATAGAGGCCGCTGCCGTGCGCGATCTCGAGCAACGAGAGACGCGCATCGGCCTCCAGGACGATGCGATGGTGCGGATGTCCGGTCACGGCCTGCGCGCCGGTGCCGACGCCAAGTGTCACCAGCAGCACCCGGCCGGCATCGACGCCCGCCGACACCAGCAGCGACGCTCCGTCACGGCTCAGCATCGCGTTCAGCGCGGCCATGGCACCCGGCGCCAGCAAGCCGTCGGTCGGCGCATCATGCCACGTCATCCCGGCCAGCTCCGGCAGGAGCGAGAGCGAGGTCGCGAAGCAGCCGTTGACGAACACCAGCCGCGGTGTCCCAGACAGACCGGCGGACTCCAGGTCCAGAGTCCGCAGCAGGCCTGCGGCTGTCTCCAGGGTTGCCTCGGAGCACGGCTCGTCGGCCGACACGGCGAGCGCCGTGAGCGGACGCAGATCGGTGTATTTCCAGGCTTCGACGTCGCGCCTCGGCAGCCCGGCGCGACGAAGATAGGCAGCACCTGCCTGGTTCAATGCCGAACCTTGTGCCCGGCCATCGTAGAGTGCGAGGAACTGAGCCGCGTTGTTGCTGTCGATCGCGTTCACGCCGCCTCCGCGATCAGGTGGGCGTAGCCTTCCGCCTCCAGCTGGCGCGCGAGTTCCGGGCCGCCGCTGCGGATGATGCGTCCGGCCGACATCACATGCACCTGGTCCGGCACGATGGTGTCGAGCAGCCGCTGGTGGTGGGTGATGATCAGGGCCGAGAAGTCCGGCGCCCGCAGCGCGTTCACCCCGTCGGCCACGATGCGCAGGGCGTCGATATCGAGCCCGCTGTCGGTCTCGTCGAGGATCGCGAAGCGCGGCCGCAGCAATGCCATCTGCAGCACCTCGTTGCGCTTCTTCTCGCCGCCGGAAAAGCCGACATTGACCGCGCGCTTGAGCATGGCATCCGGGATCCCCAGCCGCCTGCACTCGGTGCGGGCCAGCTTGAGGAAGCCGACCGCATCGAGTTCGGGCTCGCCGCGCGCGCGCCGCACCGCGTTCACCGCGGTGCGCAGGAAGTTCGCGTTGTTCACGCCCGGCAACTCGATCGGCGCCTGGAAGGCCAGGAACAGCCCTGCCGCCGCACGCGCCTCGGGCTCCAGCGCCAGCAGGTCCCGCTCGCCGAACCGCACCGTGCCGGCGGTCACCTGGTACTCCGCGCGACCGGCCAGCACGTAGGACAAGGTGGACTTGCCGGAGCCGTTCGGACCCATGATCGCATGCACCTCGCCGGGATGCACCGTGAGGTCCACGCCCTTCAGGATCGGCTTCTCGGTCCCGGCATCGTCGATCCGGGCGTGCAGGCCGGTGATCGTGAGGGTCGTGCTCATCCGACGCTGCCCTCGAGGCTGATCTGCAGCAGCTTCTGCGCCTCGACGGCGAACTCCATCGGCAACTCCTTGAGCACGTCGCGGCAGAAGCCGTTCACGATCAACCCGACCGCGTCCTCCTGCGACAGGCCGCGCTGGCGGCAATAGAACATCTGGTCCTCGGAGATCTTCGAGGTCGTCGCCTCGTGCTCGACCCGCGCGGTCATGTTGCGGTTCTCGATGTACGGCACCGTATGCGCGCCGCAGCGGTCGCCGATCAGCAGGCTGTCGCACTGGGTGAAGTTCCGCGCCCCCGACGCCTTCGGCATCATCCGCACCAGCCCGCGATAGGTGCTGTCCGACTGTCCGGCGCTGATCGTCTTGGCGACGATGGTCGAGCGCGTGCCGCGGCCGATATGGATCATCTTGGTGCCGGTATCGGCCTGCTGGTGGTTGTTGGTCACCGCCACCGAATAGAACTCGCCGACGCTGTCCTCGCCCTGCAGGATGCAGGAGGGATACTTCCAGGTGATCGCGGAGCCGGTCTCGACCTGGGTCCAGGAGATGTGGCTGCGCGCGCCCCGGCACGCCCCGCGCTTGGTGACGAAGTTGTAGATCCCGCCGACGCCGTTCGCATCACCCGGATACCAGTTCTGCACCGTGCTGTACTTGATCTTGGCGTCGTCCATCGCGACCAGCTCGACCACGGCGGCGTGCAGCTGGTTCTCGTCGCGCATCGGCGCCGTGCAGCCCTCCAGGTAGGACACCGAGGCGCCCTCCTCGGCGATGATCAGCGTGCGCTCGAACTGGCCGGTATTGCGCGCGTTGATCCGGAAATAGGTCGACAGCTCCATCGGGCAGCGCACCCCCTTCGGCACGAAGACGAACGAGCCGTCGGTGAACACCGCCGAGTTCAGTGCCGCGAAGAAGTTGTCGGACGCCGGCACCACGCTGCCGAGGTAGCGCTGCACCAGTTCGGGGTGCTCGCGCACCGCCTCGCTGATCGGACAGAAGATCACGCCCGCCTTCATCAGCGACTTGCGGAAGGTGGTCGCCACCGACACGCTGTCGAACACCGCATCGACCGCCACCCGCGGTCGCACGCCGTCGCCCGGCTCGCCGCCATCGTCACCACCGTCATCGCTGCCGGCGGCCTCCCCGGCCCCCTCTACTCCGGCCCCCTCTACTCCAGCTAGAATCGCCTGCTCGCGGATCGGGATGCCCAGCTTGTCGTACGTCGCGAGCAGCTGCGGATCGACCTCGTCGAGCGACTTCGGCCCCGGCTTGCGCTTGGGCGCCGCATAGTAATAGGCGTCCTGGTAGTCGATCGGCGCGTAGCCCACCTTGGCCCAACGCGGCTCGGCCATCTGGCCCCAGGCCGCGAACGCCTTCAGCCGCCAGGCCAGCAGCCATTCGGGTTCCTCCTTGCGCGCCGAGATCAGCCGGATGGTGTCCTCGTTCAGGCCTTTCGGCGCGAAGTCCATCTCGATGTCGGTCTCGAAGCCCCACTTGTAGGTGGAGGCGTTCAGGGTCTCGACGGCAGAGATCGTGTCGGCAACAGCAGGCATTCAGAACCTCACTCGGCAGCTAACGACGCGTCGGCCCGCGTCGGCTGGTGATCGATATCGAACAGGTGGCTCGCAGCCCCGGCTGGTGGCCTGTCTGCAGGGCGCATGTCGGCCAGCGTGATCCGGGTCAGCGCCTCGCGGATCGCCTCGTTCACCGGGTCCCAGCGGCCGCGTACCGGGCACAGTCGCTGCGCCTCGCAGCCGGTGGCGCCATCGACGCAGGCGGCCAGCGAGATCGGCCCGTCAATGGCGCTGATCACCTCGGCCACCGGGATGCGGTCGAGCGGCACGGCCAGGCGATAGCCGCCGCGCGCGCCACGCTGCGACACCACCAGCTCCGCCGCCGCCAGCGCCTTCAGCACCTTGGCCACCGTCGGCTCGGGAATGCCGGTATCCTGCGCCAGCGACGGCGAGGTGGTCACGCCGTGGCAGGCATCCAGCCGCACCAGCACGACGACGGCATAATCCGTGAGCTTCGACAGCCTCAGCATCGCTTCCGCCAAATTGAGGACCGAGCCGGTCCTGTTTCCCTACGGCAGATGACGCTCCGGGCCGGTCGCGTCAAGGCCGCCGCCGCCGGAACCGCCAGTTTTCCGTCACAACGCGGCCAGACCGCCTCAGTGCAGACCGCTCAAGATTGCACCGCGCCGAACATCGCCCGCAACGCCATGTAGAACAGGCCGCCCACCAGCGCGCCCACCAGCGTGCCGTTGACCCGCACATACTGCAGGTCGCGACCGACGCGCAGTTCGAGCTTGTCGGTGATCAGGCGCGCGTCCCAGCCGCCGACCACGGCGCCGATGAAGCCCGCCATGCGCTCGCGCAGCCCCGGCAGCAGGCGCAGCGCCGCCCGGCGCACCGTCGCATCGGTGCGCAGCCGCGCCGCCTGGTCGCGGTTCAGCATCGCACCCAGCCGCGGGCCCGCATCGGCGACCAGCAGCACGACCCAGCCATCCGGCCGCTCCAGGTCCGCCTCGATCATCTGGCGGGCGCGCTGCCAGATATCCTGTCCCCAGCTGCGCACACTCTGGTGCCCGAACAGCCCGCGCAACCCGTCGCCCAGCTCGCGCGCCCGTTCCGGGTCGGTCTCGATGCGGTCGATCTCGCGGCGCACCCAGACCGTGAAGGCCTCGCGCAAATCCGAGTTGGCCGGATCGGTGCGGTCGAGCTCCTGGCTCATGGCGCTCATCACCCGCGTTGCGATCGAGCCGCCGATCGCCCAGCCGATCAGCCGGCCGCCCTGCTCGCGCACCCGCTCCTCGATCATCACCCGCAGGCTCTCCTCCTTGGCGCGCAGCACCGACTTCAGCTCGGCCAGCAGGAAGCTCAGCACCTCCTGGTGGCGGTCGCCTTCCACCAGGGCACGCAGCACCCGGGCGATCACCGGCGCCAGCGTCTCGCCGCTGAGCAGGTGCTGCATGGCGCGGGCCAGCAGCTCGCCCGCCCGGCCATCCTCGAGCCGGTCCAGCAGGTGCGGCAGCGCGGCGGCGCACGCACGTCCGGCCAGCGCGCCGTTCTCCGGGTCGGCCAGCAGCCGCGCCAGCAGGCCGGGCATGTCGAGCCGCACCAGGGCGCGCTCGATATCGGCCTCGGTGAAGACGTGGTTGGCGATGAAGTTGCCCAGCGCCCGGCCGAGCCGCTCTTTCTGCGCCGGCAGGATGGCGGTGTGCGGGATCGGCAGCCCGAGCGGATGCCGGAACAGGGCGGTGACGGCGAACCAGTCGGCCAGGCCGCCGATCAGGCCGGCCTTGGCGGTGGCCTGCAGCAGGCCGGGCCAGAAGCCGCGCCCCAGCGCATATCCCGCAACGGCGAGCGCCGCCATGCCGACCAGCAGCCCGGTCGCGACCCTCCGGTAGCGTCGCAGCGACCGCCGCGCGGCCGCGTCGGGGTCAGGCTCGCCGATGCCCGGCCTCGGTGTGCCCGGCCACGGTGTACTCGTCGTCATCGCGCCGCCATGCTCATCGGCTGCCGCCTTTAGCATCACGCGAGGCGGTATCGAAATTGGCGGCACCAACCGTGCGCACGGCAGTATCCTTGCACGGCACACGGTCAGTTGCGGGGCCGGCCCGGACATGGAACCCTGCCGCCCCTGTCCGCCGCCGCCCTGTCCCCAACCGCCCTGGCGCCCCAGCCTTCGAGCCCAGCCTTCGTACGACGCCTTCATGACTTCAGCAGAGCGAGACCTGTCCATGGATGATCTCTCTCCGGATGATCTCGCTTCGGCGGGTGCTGCCGGCCCCGCCGGCGCGAAGACGCATGACCGGCTGCACGCCCTGATCGAGCAGGCAAGCGGCGTGGTCGAGCGGCAGGAGGACGATCCGTTCGGCAACCCGGTGCTGGCGGTGGCACTCCTGGTGTCGCGCCGGCTCGACGAGGGCATCCTCGACATCGACGAGATCGCACTCCTGGTGCAGCAGCTCCGCGACGAGGCGTTCCTGGCCCGTGCGCAGCGGCTGCGCGCCTATGTCGGCGTCGCCGCGGCAAACGGCTCCCCCGCCAGCGTCGACAGCCGCCTGGGCCTGATCGCCGCGCGCCTGGTGCGGCCGGATCCGAACGACAGCCCGGTGCCGCTGGCGCAGTTCCGCGCCGCGGTGCAGCGGGTGCGCTTCGCCGCCGTGTTCACCGCGCATCCGACCTTCGCCCTGGCACCCGAGGCCTATCGCGCGCTGGCCCGATCCGCCACCGGAACGCCGGAGTTGCCGGATCCGGACGGCCCCAACCTGAACAGCCAGCGGCCGCCGGTGCCGACCCTGGAGGACGAGTTCGGTTTCGCCGTGGACGCGATCCTGCTCGGCCGCAACGCCATCGACAAGCTGAACGCCGCCCTGCTGCGCGAGGCGGCCAAGCTGTGGCCGCAGGCCTGGAGCACCCTGAGCCCCTGCCCGATCGTGCTCGCGAGCTGGGTCGGCTACGACACCGACGGCCGCACCGATATCGGCTGGTGGGACACGCTGCGGCTGCGGCTGCGCATGAAGCTGCTGCAGCTGCAGCGCCTGGAACGCCAGCTCGGCGCCCTCGAGCAACCGGCGGACGCGCTCGCCGGCCGCGTCGCCCAGGCGGCGGAGGCGGTGCGCGCGCAAATCGAGGCCTGTCCCGCCTCCGCCGAGCCCTCCCAGGTGGCAGCGTTCGCCGCCGCCCTGATCGACCGCCGGGCGGAAGCCATCCACGACCCGGCGCAGCTCGAGCAGGCGTTCCGCGCGGCCATCGCCGGCGCTCCCGAGGCGGACCGGCTGCCGCTCGCAGTGGCGCATGCCGGCTTCGTCAGCCACGGCATGGCGATCGCGCACACCCATACCAGGCTGAACTCGACGCAGATCCACAACGTCGCCCGCCAGCGGCTCGGCATCGAGGACAGCCCGGAGAACCCGGCGCAGCGGCGCGCGCTGCTGACCGCGATCAACGACGCGCTTGACGACGTGCAGCCGACGCCGGTGGATTTCGGCGCGCTGCTGACCGAGCAAGCGTCGGCCGCACGGCTGATGATGACGGTGGCGCAGATCGCAAAGCATGTCGACAGCGCGAGCAGCATCCGCTTCCTGATCGCCGAGACCGAGAGCGGCTATACCCTGCTGGTGGCGCTGTGGCTGGCGAAGCTGTTCGGCATCGAGGACAATATCGAGATCAGCCCGCTGTTCGAGACCCAGGAGGCGCTGGAGCACGGCGCCCAGGTGGTCGAGGAGGCGCTGCGCTCGCGGCACTGGCGCTCCTACCTGCGCCGCACCGGCCGGATGGCGCTGCAGTTCGGCTATTCCGATTCCGGGCGCTATGTCGGGCAGCTGGCGGCCACCTACCTGGTCGAGCGGCTGCGTCTCAAGGTCGCCGACCTGCTGCTCCGGCGCGGCATGACGGATGTCGAGGTGATCCTGTTCGATACCCATGGCGAGAGCATCGGCCGCGGCGCGCATCCGTTCCGGCTGGCGGACCGGCTCGACTATCTGTCGCCGGCCCGTTCCCGCGCGACCTTTTCCCAGGCCGGCATCGCCTATCGCGAGGAGGCGGCGTTCCAAGGCGGCGACGGCTACCTGCTGTTCGGCACCCAGCCGCTGGCGGATGCCACCATCGGCACCATCGCCGAGCACGCCTTCGCCAGCGTGTCGCTCGACGAGGACCCGATCTACGACGAGCCGGACTTCTCGGCCGACTTCTTCGCCACCATCGTCTCCGGCATGACCGCCCTGGTCGAGGATCCGGGCTACGCGGCGCTGCTGGGCGCCTTCGGGCCGGCCCTGATCGACCGCACCGGCTCGCGGCCGCCGGCGCGCCAGAGCGACAGCAGCGGCGCGCCCGCGCGCATCAAGCACCCGAGCGAGCTGCGCGCGATCCCCAACAACGCCATCCTGCAGCAGCTCGGCTGGTGCGCGAACACCCTGCAGGGGCTGGGGCTCGCCGCGGCGCGGCATCCGGAGACCTTCGAGGAGTTCCTGCTCAAGAGCGCGCGCTTCCGGCGGGCCTTGGACTTCGCCAGCCACGCGCTCGCGCATTCGGACCGCGACGTGCTGCGCGCCATCGTGCTGACGCTCGATCCCGGCGTCTGGCTCGACCGCGCAGCGCACGAGAGTGATCCGCACCGGCGCGAGGCGCTGGTGCTGCTCGCCACCGGGCTGGAGCGGCTCGACCTGTGGGCCACCACCCAGTCGATGTTCCGCCGCATCCAGGCCGACCATCTGGCGCTGCGCGTCGCCTGGCCGGATGCGCCGCGCATGCAGCTCAAGGAGCTGCTGCTGCACGCCATCCGGCTGGCGCTGATCGAGCGGATCTGGCTGCTCTCCACCCGTATTCCCTATTTCTCGCCACGGCACGGCTTCACCCGGCAGGATCTCGACGACCAGATCCTGCGCCTGGAGATCCCGTCGGCGCTGAAGACCCTCGGCGAGATCTTCCCGAAGGCGCCGGACCGCTCGGTGAGCCTCGATTTCCGCGAGCCGCGGGGCCCGCGCGTCGACCACGCCTATTCGCGCGAGGATGCCGAGATCTTCCAGCCGATGGGCCGGCTGTTCGAGCTGCTGCGCGAGATCAGCATCGCGGTGATGCACGATGTCGGAGCCTTCGGCTGATCGAACCCGGATTTGCCCGAGCCTGATGTGCCCGAGCCTGATGTATCTGAGCCTGGTGTGCCCGAGCGTGGCCGGCCATCACCCGGACAAGCCGGGAGGCCGCCGGCGCGGCGGCGCGCCTGGCGGGTGACCGAGGCAGTCCCGCCGCGGGGCGTGCCGCTCGTCGTGCAGCCCGGCATCCGGCGCATCGTGGCCCCCAATCCGGGTCCGATGACCTATCACGGCACCAATACCTGGCTGGTGGACTGGGCGGGCGGCACCGTCGCGATCGATCCCGGCTCGGAGGACGAGCGCCATCTGGCGGCGATCCTGCGCGAGGCGGCGGGTCGTCTCACCCACATCCTCGTCACCCACACGCATCGCGACCATCTCGACGGCGCGCAGACCCTGGCCCGACGCAGCGGGGCGCGCACGGCGGGCTACCGCATCAGCGGCGACGCGTCGTTCGCGCCCGCGATCCGGCTCGATGACGGCGAGAGCATCGGCGGCCTCACCACGCTGTACACGCCCGGCCACGCCATGGACCATCTGTGCTTCGCGCATCCGCAGGGCATCTTGTTCAGCGGCGACCACGTGATGGGCTGGTCCACCTCGGTGGTGCCGCCGCCGCCGCATGGCGATCTCGACCTGTTCATCGCCAGCCTGCAGCGCGTGCGTGATCGCGGCGACCGCCTGATGCTGTCGGCGCATGGGGCTGCGATCGACGACCCGGCCGGACTGGTGGCCGCCCTGCTGGAGCACCGGTTTGCGCGTGAAGCCTCGATCGCCGGCACGCTTGATGCCGCCGCGCGCTCGCTCGAGACCTTGCTCGCGCGCGCCTATGTCAGTCTCAAGCCCGAGCTTCTCGGTGCAGCGCGCGCGAACCTGCTGTCGCATCTGATCCGGCTGGAGCGGCACGGCCGGGCGGTGCATACCGAGGCGGGCTGGAGCCTGCCGCCCTGATCCAACGAGATACCGACCAACCAGGAGACACACCATCTTGAGACCCGCCGCCTTGCTGCTCGCCGCGACCTGCCTCGCGAGTGCCGTCCTGCTCGCGCCGCCCGGCGCAGGCTTCGCGGCCGCTGCCGACACCAGCCCTTCCGGCGATGCTGCTCCAGACAAGCCGCACAAGGCGGGAGGCGCCCAGCACCCGGACCAGAAGCCAGGCCTGCAGCCGACCGAGAGCCTGACCGACGGCAGCGTCACGCTCGGCGGCGCGAGGCTGGACTACAAGGCCGCCGCCGGCACGCTGGTGGTGCATCCGAAGGGCTGGGACGACACCGCCAGCCTGACGAAGGCCAGCCTTTCGAACAATGGCGACCGCGACGAGGACAAGGATGACGACGGCAAGGCGGCCGACAAGAGCGCCGAGGCCTCGATGTTCTATGTCGCGTATTTCAAGAAGGGCGCGCACCCGGAGAACCGCCCAATCACCTTCCTCTATAATGGTGGCCCGGGTTCATCGAGCGTCTGGCTGCACATGGGCGCGTTCGGCCCGCGCCGCGTCATCACCGCCAATGACAGCCATACCGATGCGGCGCCGTACAACCTGGTCGATAATGACCAGAGCCTGCTGGACAGCACCGACCTGGTCTTCATCGACGCCCCGGGCACCGGGTTCTCGCGCATCTCCGGGCCGGACAAGGAGAAGTCGTTCTACGGCATCGACCAGGACGGGCACGCCTTTTCCGACTTCATCGCCGCCTTCCTGTCGAAATACGGCCGCTGGAATTCGCCGAAATACCTGTTCGGCGAGAGCTACGGCACCACCCGCTCGGCGGTGCTGGCGAACGACCTCGAGAACGACAAGGAGATCGACCTGAACGGGGTGATCCTGCTGTCGCAGATCCTGAACTTCGATGCCAGCATCGACCAGCCGGGGTTCAATCCGGGGATCGACCTGCCCTACGTGGTGGCGCTGCCGACCTTTGCCGCCACCGCCTGGTACCACCACCGGCTCCCCGCCGGTACGAACACCGATCTCACTGCGCTGCTGGCCGAGGTCGAGCACTTCGCCACCACCGACTACCTGCAGGCCCTGGCGCAGGGCGCGGCGCTCGATCCCGCCGCTCGCGAGCATATCGCCGAGCGGCTGCACGCCTATACCGGGCTGCCGGTCGAGTACCTGAAGAAGTCGGACCTGCGCGTCGATGGCGGCCAGTTCGAGAAGATGCTGCAGGACGACAGCGGCACCACCACCGGACGGCTGGACAGCCGCTTCTCCGGGCCCAGCATGGACCCGCTGAGCAAGGAGGCCGACTACGATCCGCAAAGTGCCTCGATCGGCTCGGCCTATGTGTCGGTGTTCAACGACTACGTCCGCCGCACCCTGCATTACGGCCAGGACCGCACCTACAAGCCGGAGATCGACGTGGAGAAGGTCTGGGACGCGCAGCACCAGCCGCCCGGCGCCGACGACAAGCTGCAGAGTTCGGCCAACGTGATGGTCGACCTGGCCACCGCGATGAAATACAACCCCAAGCTGAAGGTGCAGCTCAACGCCGGCTATTTCGACCTGGCGACGCCGTTCTACGAAGGCATCTACGAGATGCAGCACCTGCCGATCCCGCCGTCGCTGCAGGGCAACATCGAGTTCCGGCAATACCAGTCCGGACATATGGTCTATGCCAACCAGGCGGCGCTGAAGCAGCTGCACGACAACGTCGCCGACTTCATCCGGCGCACCGACAACCAGAAATCCACCACGCCATGACACAACTATAGGTTGCATACGTCCTCGACCTGGTATAGGTTTGCCTGGACCTGAGTCGGGTCCGGGACGCCTGCCGCCATGACCTCGATCTCGGGGATGTCCCCGATCACCGCCTATCTGTCGATCGAGAAGAACGAGCCGGCGCAGGTGGCCAGCTACGTCAAGAGCGATCCTGCCCTGAGCCGGACGGTCGCCGCCTTCACCAAGGACATCGTCTCGATCTCCGGCAGTGCCCAGATCCTGAGCAGCAAAAACCTGCAGGCGCTCACCGTGGTGCTCGGCGCCTACAATCTCAGCGGCAGCATCGGCGAGACCGGGCTGCTGAACCAGCTGCTGAAGCAGAACCCTTCGGCCAGCGGCTCCTTGGTGCGCTCGCTCGGCAACACCGACGACCTCAATTTCGTGCAGGCAATGGCGCAGCGCCCCACCGTCTCGCTGAATTTCGGCAACGCCGCGGGCAGCAGCATGAGCTCCAGCGGCAGTGCCGCCTCGACAGTCTCGATGGCGAACCTGCAATACGCCTCGGCGAATTCGGCGCTCACCGCCGCGGCGCCCGCGCAGACCTGGTCGTATCTGCTCGATGACGGGTCGGCCACCGCCTCGATCACCGCGGCGCTGACCACGGCACTGCAGGCGACCGGCACGACTACCGATCCGGTGACCGGCAGCTACAGCCTTGCCTCGGACGGCTCGATCGTCGGCACGCCGGGGGCGCCCCCGGTGGTGACCGGGGCGCTCAGCTCCGGCAGCCCGACCTTCAGCATCGTGCTGGCCAAGACTGCGACCGGCGCCACCTTGCGGCAGGCTACCATCGTCGCCGTCGCGGCACCGACAGCAAGCACCACCGGCACCCAGATCCTGACCAACGAGACCGCGACCGGCCTGCTGAGCGTGGCGCTGGCCAGCACCGGCTTCAACACCACCGTGAGTGCCAACGGCACGCTCAACATCATCAACCCGGGCCTGAACGGCCCGCTGTCGCTGTCGCAGCAGACCTATTCCACCTATGCCACCACCGCGGCAAAAGACATCACCGACACTCAGACCATCATCCCGCTCGGGGTCGCCGGACTGCAGCTGCAGGCGGGCGACGTGCTGATGAGTGGCGGCTCCTCGATCGGCACCATCGCCTCGATCGACAAGCTGGGCAACGCGACGCTCACCGCCGCCTCCTCGCTCAGCCTGGCCGCGGGGGCCCAGATCGATGTCGCGGTCGGCGCCGGGATCAGCAATATCGGCACCACCTTCACTGCCGCCGCCGCGGTCGCTGCCGGCAGCAGCACGATCGCGCTGGGCAGTGGTGCCACATTGCTGCAGCCGGGCCAGATCCTCACCGACGGCAGCGCGGTGCTGGGGACGGTGCAATCGGTCGATGCCAAGGGCAATGTCACCCTCGAGAGCGCCCTCGCCTCGGCGATCAAGAGCGGGGATACGCTGCAGGCGCTGCCCGTGCTCAGCGACACCCAGACCAATGCGCTGAGCGATGCATCCAACGTGTCGAGCATTCTGAAAAACTATGAGGCCACGCAATACGAGACCCAGCAGGGCCAGCAGATCGCCGGCATGGACAGCGCGCTGTATTTCAGCCGCACCATCGGCAGCGTCACCAGCATCGCCGCCCTGATGGCGGATCCCACCCTGCTCCGCGTGGTGACTACCAACCTCGGTGTCTCGGACACCTACAGTTCGATGCCCTACGACCAGCAGGTCAGCTACCTGACCGCCAACGTGAAGCTGTCGAACTACAAGACCACGGCCGGCATCAACCAGGCCTCCGAGCAGTTCCTCGCCCTGACCGCCCAGGCCAACGCCTCGGCCGCCAGCAGCGATGGCTCGGACACCTCGATGCTCTCGATCCTGTATCCGGGCTCAGGCTCCAGCAGCAGCACCGACCCGATCCTCTCGGCGCTCTACCCGAGCAGTTCGTCGGGTGGCTCGTCCGGCAGTTCCGATCCGTTGCTGGCCTTGTTCAGTTAGAGGAAGGCCAATGGCTTCGCCCCCTCGATCCGCTTCGCGGCTCAAGCCCAGCAAAGGCTCGCCTTTGCAACCCTACATCTAAAGAATGGGGGTCTGGGGCCTCAGGCCCCAGCGGGTCCAGGGCAGCGCCCTGGCACGCTCAGGCCGACTTCGACATGATCTCGTCGGCGATGTTGCGCGGCACCGGATCGTAATGGTGGAACTGCATGGTGAACGAGGCCCGACCCTTGGTCATCGAGCGCAGATGCGAGATGTAGCCGAACATCTCCTTCAGCGGCACCTGGGCGCGCACCAGTATTGTCGAGCCCGAGCTCTCCTGGTTCTGGATCATGCCGCGGCGGCGATTGAGGTCGCCGACGACGTCGCCGACATGGTCCTGCGGCGTGGTCACCTCGACATCCATGATCGGCTCGAGGATGACCGGAGACGCCTTCTTCATGCCCTCGCGGAAGCAGGCCTTGGCCGCGATCTCGAACGCCAGCGCGGACGAATCCACGTCATGGTACTTGCCGTCGGTCAGGGTGTACTTGAAGTCCACCGTCTGGAAGCCGGCCAGCACGCCGGTGGAGGACTGCATGCGTATGCCCTTCTCGACCGCCGGGATGTATTCCTTCGGCACCGTGCCGCCGACCACCTTGTTCTCGAACACGATGCCGGCGTTGCGCTCCAGCGGCTCGAACACGATCTTGACCTCGGCGTACTGGCCCGAGCCACCCGACTGCTTCTTGTGGGTATAGGTCTCGGTGTGCGGCTTGCTGATGGTCTCGCGATAGGCCACCTGCGGCGCGCCGATATTGGCGTCCACGCCATATTCGCGGCGCAGCCGGTCGATGATGATCTCGAGATGCAGCTCGCCCATGCCGGACAGGATGGTCTGGCCGGTCTCCTGGTCGGTCTTCAGCCGCAGCGAGGGGTCCTCGCCGGCGAGCTTCTGCAGCGCCAGCGTCATCTTCTCGACCGCATCCTTGGTGCGCGGCTCGACCGAGATGTCGATCACCGGCACTGGGAACGCCATGCGCTCCAGGATCACCTGGTCCTCTGAGGCGGCCAGCGTGTCGCCGGTGCCGGTATCCTTGAGCCCCACGAACGCCGCGATGTCGCCCGCCGTCACTTCCTTGATCTCGGCGCGCTTGTCGGCGTGCATCTGGAACATGCGTCCGATGCGCTCCTTGTGGTCCTTGGTCGTGTTCATGACCATGTCGCCGGACTTCAGGGTGCCGGAATAGACCCGCACGAAGGTGAGCGTGCCGTACTTGTCGTTGATGATCTTGAAGGCGAGGCCGGCGAACGGCGCCTTCGGATCGATCCTGATCAGGCGGCGCAGGGTCGGGTCCTCGTCCTCGTGACCCTCCTCGGCGGCGACGCGAATGCCCTCCACCTCGTCCGGCGCCGGCAGGTAGTCCAGCACGGCATCGAGCAGCGGCTGCACGCCCTTGTTCTTGAACGCGGTGCCGCACAGCACCGGCCGGAACTCGCCTGAGATGGCGCCCTTCTTGATCGCCCGCTTCAGGGTCGCGACCGAGACGTCGCCCTTCTCGAAATACTCCTCCATCGCCTCGTTGTCGGCGGCGAGCGCGGTGTCGAGCAGCAGTTGGCGGGCCTCGTCGGCGCGCTCCTTCAGGTCGGCTGGAATGTCCTGGTAGCCGAACTTGGCGCCGAGTTCGCCGCCTTCCCAGACGATCGCCCGCATCTCGACCAGATCGACGACGCCGACGAAGCTCTCCTCGATGCCGATCGGCAGCTGCAGCGGCAGCGCCACGATGTCGAGCTTCTCCTTGAGCGTATCGAACGCGCGGTAGAAGTCCGCACCCGTGCGGTCCAGCTTGTTGATGAAGATGATGCGCGGCACCCGGTAGCGGTCGGCGAGACGCCAGTTGGTCTCGGATTGCGGCTGCACGCCGGCGACGCCCTCGATGATGAACACCGCGCCGTCGAGCACGCGCAGCGAGCGGTTCACCTCGATGTTGAAGTCGATATGGCCGGGCGTGTCGATGATGTTGATGCGGTGGTCCTTCCACTCGCACGTCACCGCCGCCGAGGTGATGGTGATCCCGCGCTCGCGCTCCTGGTCCATGTAGTCGGTCGTGGTGTTGCCCTCATGCACCTCGCCGATCCGGTGCGACACGCCGGTGTAGTACAGGATGCGCTCGGTGGTGGTGGTCTTGCCGGCATCGATGTGCGCGGTGATCCCGATATTGCGGATCTTCGAGAGCTCGGAAATGACGGACACGCGGACCTCCCACGGGATTGGCGACGACGAGCGGGCGCCGTCGGAGCCCTACAGCACCGTGCGCCCGCCCGGGGGGCCGAATGGTATCCGCCGCTTACCCGCGAGGCGGGATCATGCAGCGCGACGCCGACCGGCGGACAGCTGTTGGTCCTGACTTGCGTCAGGACCCTCGGCATTGCAAGCCCGCCCTCTGCCTCAGGACGGACCTGAGGGCCGTCAGGCAGCCGGAGCGGCGGCCTTCTTGTCCTGGGCGCGCTTGATGCGGCGCTTGATCACCTGCGCCTCGACCGGCAGCCGCCGGTCCGGCGTCGATAGCAGGAAGGCATCCAGGCCGCCATTATGCTCGATGGTGCGCAGGCCGTTGGTGGTGACGCGCATCCGGATCGTGCCGCCGAGGATGTCGGACAACACCGACGTCTCCTGCAGGTTGGGCAGGAAGCGGCGACGGGTCTTGTTGTTGGCATGGCTGACGTTGTTGCCCGTCAGCACGCCCTTGCCGGTTATCTGGCAGCGGCGAGACATTCTCTTACCCTCGATACGACAGCGGCCGGGCAGGCATGGCGGCCCCGACATCGGCTTGCATTGGAGCGGCGGCTTATGGCCTCCGGACCGGCCTGCGTCAAGCGCCGCGCCCGGATTCCTGAGCCTCCGGTACTTCCGGCGCCCCATTTGCCTGCGGCGCTGGACGCAGCTCCCCTGCGCGCACGCTGCGGCTCGCATTGTCCAGCATGCGCAGCATGGCGCCCTCGTCCATCGTGCGCGCCAGCAGGGCCAGCGAGCCACCGAGCAGGGCGGACGCGATCGCCAGCGGCGGCAGCTCCTGGCCCAGCATGTACTCGATCGCCTTGTCCACCACCGCACCGGCATGGCTCAGCTCGGCCGGGACGGTGCCATCCTGTCCAATGGTCGGGTCGCTGCTCATCGCCACATCTCCATCAGATCCCTAGCTTTTTCAGCCGACAGCGATCGCCGACCGCTCCTCTTCGGCCTGCACCGCCCACATGCCGGCATAGAGGCCGCCCACCGCCAGCAGGCCACGATGCGTGCCGCGCTCGACGATATGGCCCTCGTCCAGCACCAGGATCTCGTCGGCATCGACCACCGTGGACAGCCGGTGCGCGATCACCAGCGTGGTGCGGTGCGCCGAGACCTGGCGCAGGGCCGTCTGGATCTCCTGCTCGGTATGGGTGTCGAGCGAGCTCGTTGCCTCGTCGAGCACCAGGATGCGCGGGTTCTTGAGAATAGTGCGGGCAATCGCCACCCGCTGCTTCTCACCGCCGGACAGCTTGAGGCCGCGCTCGCCGACCCTGGTGTCGTAGCCGTCCGGCAGCCTGATGACGAACTCATGCACCTGCGCCAGGCGGGCGGCATGCTCGATCTCGTCCTGGCTGGCGCCGATGCGGCCATAGGCGATGTTGTAGCGGATGGTGTCGTTGAACAGCACGGTGTCCTGCGGCACCACCCCGATCGCCGCCCGCAGGCTCGCCTGGGTGTACCCGCCGACATCGCGGCCATCGACCATCACGCTGCCGTCCCAGGCGTCGTAGAACCGAAACAGCAGCCGACTGATGGTGGACTTGCCGGCGCCGGTCGGGCCGACGATGGCGCTGCGGCCGCCGGCCGGCACCCAAAAGCTGATCCCGTGCAGGATCTCGCGGTCGTCACGGTAGCCGAACCGCACGTCGCGGAACTCGAGCGCCGCTGCCGGCGCGTCCTCGAGCCGCGCCGGGAGGCTGCGCGCGCCCGGACGGTCCGAGACATCCTGCGCCTGGCCCAGCAGGCGGAACATCTGCTCCAGGTCGACCACGCCCTGGCGCAGCGAGGCATAGACGAAGCCGAGGAAGTTCAGCGGCTGATAGAGCTGCATCAGATAGGTATTGACCAGCACGAACTTGCCGACCGTCAGCCGGCCGCTCGCCACCTCCCGCGCCGCCATGAGCATGATGATCGCCATCGCCACCGCGATGATCGTCGCCTGGCCGATATTGAGCACGTTCAGCGAGACCTGGGTGCGCACCGCGGCGCGCTCGTAGCGCGCCTGCGCCTCGTCGTAGCGCCCGGCCTCGTGGCCCTCGTTGCCGAAATACTTGACCGTCTCGTAGTTCAGCAGGCTGTCAAGCGCCTTGCCGCTGGCCTCGCTGTCGATGTCGTTCATCCGCCGCCGGATGCCGATC
This sequence comes from Lichenicoccus sp., assembly GCF_965277665.1. Taxonomy (GTDB): domain Bacteria; phylum Pseudomonadota; class Alphaproteobacteria; order Acetobacterales; family Acetobacteraceae; genus Lichenicoccus. The sequence goes on along the minus strand of NZ_OZ255835.1, from coordinate 1,031,746 downwards.
CGCCAGCTGGTGAACAGCACGGTGAAGCCGACATAGGTCACCACCGTCAGCAGGGTCGCCAGCGCGAACCGCCAGTCGAACAGGCGCCAGATGATCGCCGTCACCATCAGCGTCTCGAGCAGGGTCGGCACGATGTTGAACACGCCGAGCCGCAGGATCAGCTCGATGGCGACCGTGCCGCGCTCGATCGCGCGGGTGACCCCGCCGGTCTGCCGGTCGAGATGAAAGCGCAGCGACAGCGCGTGCAGATGCCGGAAGGTCTGCATCGCGACCACCCGGATCACCCGCTGCTTGACCGGTGCGAAGACCGCGTCGCGCAGCTCCCCGAAGCCGCCCGAGGCGATCCGCAGCAGCCCATAGGCCACGATCAGTGCCACCGGCACGACAATCATGTGCGCCGCGGGCCCCACGATCACGTGGCTGGGATCGTACCGGGAGAGCCGGTCGATGGCGCGGCTATAGACGATCGGCACATAGACCGTGGCGACCTTGGCTGCCACAAGCAGCAGCACCGCTCCGGCGACCAGCAGCCGGGTACGCACGTCGCCGCGCGGCCACAGATAGGGCAGCAGGCCGCTGATGGTGGTGAGTGCGGTCGGGCGGGCGGCCACCGGTCGTGCCGAGGCAGTCTTTTGGTCTGGAGAGGTCCCGGATGCCGACGAAATCATATGTGCCGATGTGGCACGCACCGGCAGGAATGCAAACGGACATCGGGCTCCGCAGATGAGCGAGGCCGCCGGACCGTTCCTGCGCCACCTGGCCGCCTGCAACAACACGACGTTGCCCGGCGGCCGCGCGCCGCTGCTGCTGGATGGCTTTCGGCAGCCGCTGGGCTGGATCGATGCCGCCATCGCCGGCGCGCTGCCCCGGCACGGGCTGCCGGCTGATCCGGCCGGGGCCTTTCGCATCGCCGACGTGGCGAGCCTCGCCCGGCTCGGCCGGGTGCTGGCGGATGCCGGGCTCTTTCGCACCCGGAACGAAGCCTTCGACGTCCGGATGACGCCGCGCGGGCCCAGCCTCGGCACCATCGATCGCGGCGCGCTGCCCGCCTTCGGCCTGATCGCGGCCGGCGTGCATGTGAACGGCATCGTCGAGCGTCCGCGGGGGGCTACCCTGTGGATCGGCCGGCGCGCGGCCGACAAGGCGCTGGACCCGGACAAGCTCGACCATTTGGTGGCCGGCGGCATCCCCGCCGGCTACGACGCCGCCGCCGCCCTGCGCAAGGAGGGCGAGGAGGAATGCAGCCTGCCCGCTGCACTCGCGGCCAACGCGGTGCCGGTCGGGCACATAACCTATGCCATGCAGCGGCCGGAAGGCCTGCGCCGCGACCTGCTCGACTGCTTCGACCTGGTGCTGCCGGCGGATTTCCAGCCGGTGCCCAATGACGACGAGGTGGCGGAGTTCCGGCTTCTGCCACTGGCCGAGGTCGTGGCACTGGTCCGCGATACCGACGAGTTCAAGTTCAACGTCAACCTGGTGCTGATCGACCTGTTCCTGCGGCGCGGCCTGATCGACAGCGCCAGCGCGGATGGCAAGGCGTTGCGGGACGGGCTGCGGTCACCGCTATGAGACCGAGGCTGCTCGCGCTGCTGGCGGTGACGCCGGCGCTGGCAGGATGTGCGGCAACCAAGCCGGCCGCTCCCGCGGCCGCGGCTCCCTTGCTGGCCGCCTGCCCCGCCGGCGAGACGGCGCAGGTCAGGACCGAGCTGTATTTCGGGTTGACGCGGCCGCATGGCCCAGCCATCGCCCGATCGGAGTGGCGCGAGTTCGTCTCGCGCGAGATCACGCCACGCTTCCCGGACGGCGTCACCGAAATCGAGGCCAACGGCCAATGGCGCGACCGGGTCAGCAACCGCATCGGCCGCGAGCCGTCGCGCATCCTGCTTGTGGTGGCGCCCGCGACACCCGACCTCGCGGCCCGCATCGCCGAGATCGGCGCGCTCTACCGACGCCTGTTCGACCAGCAGGCCGTCGGCGTCGTCAGCATGCCGGTCTGTGCCGACTTCTAGCAGGGGCGGACTGCTCCCAGGGAGTGCAGGCCAGAGGCTCTGCCCCCTCGATCCGGACCTCAGGATCGTCCCACAACCTCCTGAAACTCCAGCAATCCCGGCGCGATGGTAGCGGCGGACGGATTTGAACCGCCGACCAAGGGATTATGATTCCCCTGCTCTACCGCTGAGCTACGCCGCCTCAGGATCAGGGCCGGTCACGCGCAAGCCGGACCGGTCCACCGCGCCGGGAGGCGGTCAGATATCGTCCGGTCCTGGGCAAGTCAACCGTAACCGGGTTTGCCCTCATGCCCCCGGTTTGCGTTCATAACCAGAGCAGCATGCCGTGAGTTGGAATCGCTTCGCGATGCCAACTAACTCATAAAGCTGCTCTATTTCACTCTCAAGCGGAGCATGATGCATGCATCATGCTCTGCGGAGTGGTCCGATCCGCCATGCCTGACCAGCTGCTGATCTACATCGTCAACATGCGCGAGTGGCTGGACTGGGCGCCGGCGCCGCTCGCGTCGGCCATCGTGCTGATGCTGGTGGCGCTGCTGGCGCTCGTTGCCTCGCGCCTGGTCACCGACCTGCTGCTGCGCATCCCCGGCGAGCGTGGCGCGTTCGTGCGCTCCTTCACGCGGGCGATCCGACGGCCGATGCGCGGCTTCGTGGTGGTGGTGGCGGTCGGCTCCTCGCTGCCGGCGGCAGGGTTGCCCTACGAGTGGTTCGCCGCCATCGGCCAGGGGCTGCTGGTCGTGCTGGTGCTGCTGATCGGCTGGGGGGCGGCGATCGCCGTGCGCATCCTGTGCGACGTCTATCTCGCCCGCTTCAAGACCGGCGAGGAGGACAACCTCCTGGCGCGCAAGCACTTCACCCAGGTCGGCATCCTGCGGCGCGCCGGTGACATCCTGATCTTCATGGTCACGATCGCGGCGGCGCTGATGACCTTCGAGCCGGTGCGCCAGTACGGCGTCAGCCTGTTCGCCTCCGCCGGCGCCGCCTCGCTGGTGGTCGGCCTCGCCGCCCGCCCGCTGCTGACCAACCTGATCGCCGGCGTGCAGATCGCCATGACGCAGCCGATCCGGATGGAGGATGCGGTCATTGTCGAGGGCGAGTGGGGCTGGATCGAGGAGATCACCTCCACCTATGTCGTGGTGCGGCTCTGGGACTGGCGCCGGATGATCCTGCCGATCTCGTATTTCCTGGAGAAGCCGTTCCAGAACTGGACCCACCAATCCGCATCGTTGATCGGCTCGGTGTTCTTCTTCCTGGATTACCGGGTGCCGCTCGAAGCCCTCCGCGCCAGGCTGTTCGAGATCGTCAAGGAGAGCCCGCTCTGGGACGGCAAGGTGGTCAACATGCAGGTGAGCGACGTCACCGAGCACACCGTCCAGGTCCGCATGCTGATGAGTGCGCGCAATGCGCCGCAGACCTGGGATTTGCGGTGCGAAGTCCGCGAGAAGGTCCTGGTCTATCTCCAGCATGAGTGCCCGGACGCCTTGCCGCGCACCCGGATCGAGTTCGGCCCGCCCCCATTCGCGCAAAGTGGGGCGCCGCAAAGTGCGCCGCCGCAGCAGGGACCACAGCATGGGCCGCCACCGCAGGCGCCCTGAAGCGCCGCGGCGGCGGCCGGGCCCGGTCAGGCGTCGGAAAACTCGGCCTGCGAATTCGGCTCCTCGGGCTGCGGGCGCTCCGCCTTGGGCTGGCGTTCACGCCTGGGTTGCCGCTCTCGGCGCTCGCGGACCGGCACCGGCGCCAAGGGGTCGACGTCCACCTGGCCACCCGTCTCGCCATACACCTGCCCATGCGCTTCTGAGAGCGGGGCCGGTTGCTCGCCGGCGGTCCCGCCATAGCCCTCGATACCGGGCAGACGCGGCTCGGCCGGCGCGAAGTCGCGCCCACGCTGGGCCGGGCCTTCAGCGGCAGCATCGTTGGCCTGACCCTGGCGCTGCGTGTCCTGGCCGGCCTGGGACCGATCACCGAAGTAGCGCTCGCCCCGGCTCTCGTTGCGGTTGCCCTCGGCCTGATACCGCTCCGCGCGCTGCGGCTCGAACTGGCGTTCGCTCTGCCGATCCGGCTGCCGCTCCTGGTAGCGATCTTGATTACGCTCCTGGTTGCGCTCCTGGTTGCGCTCCTGGTTGCGCTCTGGGGGCTGCGGCGTCGAGCCGGTGATCAACGGATCCTCGCCACGATCGTCCTGGTCGGGATCCATCGTCTGGCGACGCTGCTGGTTCGGCTGGCCATACTGGCCGTTACCCGGGCCCGGCTGGCCTTGTCCCTGTCCCTGTCCCTGCTGGGCGGCCTGGGCGATGGCATTGAGAATACGGAAATAATGCTCGGCGTGCTGGAAGTAGCCTTCCGCCATGACACGGTCGCCGGAGCTGGTCGCATCGCGGCCAAGCTGCAGGTATTTCTCGAAAAGCTGCTGGGCGGTGCCGCGTATGCGCAGGTCCGGCCCGTTGCTGTCGAAGACATGGTTGCGGTTGAGCGGGATCTGGCCGTTATGATGACGGATCGGGCTGCCGCCGCCGCCCCCGCCACCACCGCCGCCCGGACGATGGTTGCGGCCTCGCATGCGTTTCATGTTCATCAGTCTGTCACAGCGCTTTCCTGATTGCCAAAGCCCGGCACGATCCGGCTGTCCCGGAAGCCACCTGCCCTGGATGTCGCCCGGTCGGGGCGCCATCATGTTCGGAGTTCCCGGCTACGAGCGACGGGCCAGCCCTCCGGTCAAGACCTGCTGCTGCCCAATCCGGGCGGCGCGACGATCAACATGGCCGGTTGCCGACTGTTTACGTGGAGGCGTACCTGTCTCAGGGCGACCACGACACAACACTATCTAGCCATCCAAGGCTGGTATGCCAAATAATTTCTGGCCGCCTCAGGTCAACCCGGTCAGGCCTGAGCCAGCGCCAGCGCGCGGGCGACGCCGCCGAGATCCTGCCGGACCTCCAGCAGCCTGAAGCCGGCCGCACTGCCCAGGGCGGTCACCGCCGCCGCCTGGCCCTGGCCGATCTCGAGCAGGACGATCCCTCCGGGCGCCAGCCGGCGACCGAGATCGCGCAGGATGGAACGGTAGGCCTCGAGCCCGTCCGGCCCGCCATCGAGCGCCAGATGCGGTTCGTGCCGGGCCACCTCGGGCATCAGCAGCGGGATCTCGCCGGTCGGGATGTAGGGAGGGTTGCTCAGGATGATATCGAAGCGCGGACCGGCGAGGGCATCGTGCCAGCGGCCGCAGACGAGCATGGCCCGCTCCGCCAGGCCGGTCCGCCGGGCGTTGCGGGCCGCCACGCGACATGCCGCCGGCGACAGGTCGACGCCGAGCCCTGTCGCCTGCCGGTATTCATGCAAGGCTGCCAGCAACAGGCAGCCGGTGCCGGTGCCCAGGTCGAGCACGCGCCAGGCCCGGCTCCGGTCGGGACGCAGCCGCAGCAGGCTCTCGATCACCGTCTCGCTGTCGCCGCGCGGGATCAGCGTATGGGCGCTCACGTCGAGATCGAGCGTCCAGAAGCCCTGGCTGCCGGTGATATAGGCGAACGGCTCATGCGCCGCGCGTCGCCGCAGTAGGCCCTCGAAGCGGAGGCGCGCGTCCGCGCCGATCCGATGCCGGCTCGGCAGCCCGTCGAGGGACACGCCGAGCGCATGCGCCAGCAGGCGCCGCGACTCGCGTCGCGCATCCTCGATGGATGCGGACAGCAACAGGCGCTGGCCGAGTACGAGCAGGGCAGACAAACTCTCGTCGTCCGGGTCCATCGCGTCCTATCCTGCCGCCACATGATCGAAGCGGTTCGCCTGCCGAGTTTCGCCCTGTCACTGGCCGTGCTGTCACTGGCCGTGCTGGTCGCCCTCGCGCCGGGTCCGGCGCGCGGCGCCACCTTCACCGTGCACGACAAGCGGGCTGATCGCGAACTCTCGGAGACCACCGAGCTCTATGTCGACGGCCAGCGCGTGGCGGCGTTCGCGCTCGATGCGGCCCACGACCAGATCAGCCTGCCGGTCACCGTCGCGCCGCTGCCCGGGCAGAGCCTGTCGAAGCGGCACAGCTACGTGCTCTGCGGCCTGGTCACCGTGCGCAGCGGCAACGGCGCTCCGGAGGTGCACGAGGTCAACGGCACCGGCGTGCTGCTCGATCCGGCGGGCCACAGCTTCGAGGCGCTGGCGGCGGACGACTTCACCCTGTTCTACCTGGCCGACCCGACCAATACCGGCGCCGCCACCCATGCCCCGTGGCGCTCCGGCCTGTGCCACGCGGCGGTGTCATGATCAGGCCTGGGTCTCCGCCAGCAGGGCCGCCTGCTCCTCGGAGGTCAGCGCGTCGATGAACTCGTCGAGGTCGCCCTGCATGACGCGGTCGATCTTGTAGAGCGTGAGGTTGATGCGGTGGTCCGACACGCGGCCCTGCGGAAAGTTGTAGGTGCGTATGCGCTCGCTGCGATCCCCGGTGCCAACCTGCGACTTGCGGTCGGCGGCCCGGGTCGCATGGCTCTGCGAGCGCTGCTGCTCGTAGAGCCGGGCGCGCAGGATTTTCATCGCCTTGGCGCGGTTCTTGTGCTGGCTGCGCTCCTCCTGCATCGCCACCACGATGCCGCTCGGCAGGTGGGTGATGCGCACCGCGCTCTCGGTCTTGTTGACATGCTGGCCGCCGGCGCCGGATGCCCGATAGACATCGATGCGCAGGTCGGTGTCGTTCACCACCACATCGACCGCCTCGGCCTCCGGCAGCACCGCCACCGTCACCGTCGAGGTATGGATGCGGCCCTGGCTCTCGGTGGCCGGCACGCGCTGCACCCGGTGCACGCCGCTCTCGAACTTCAGCCGGGCGAACACGTTGCGCCCGGTGACCTCGGCGATGCCCTCGCGCAAGCCGCCCAGCTCGCTCTCGCTGTATTCCAGCAGCTCGAACCGCCAGCCGCGCGCCTCGGCATATTTCCGGTAGGCCGCGAACAGCTCGGCGGCGAACAGCCCGGCCTCGTCGCCGCCCGCCGCCGGCCGCAGCTCCAGGATGGCGCTGCGCGCGTCGGCCTCGTCACGCGGCAGCATGGCGAGGCGGATTTCGTGCCGCAGCCCGGGCAGGCGCTCGTGCAGCGACTGCAACTCGGCCTGCGCCAGCTCGCGCATCTCCGGATCGACCAGCAAGGCGGCGGCGCTGCGCTCCTCGGCCTCGGCGTCGCGCAGTTCGCTGATGCGCGCCACGACGGCCTCGAGTTCGGCATACTCGCGCGACGCGCGATTGAACGCCTCGCCGCTCAGCGCGCCGGACAAGGCGTCGCGCAGTTCGTCGGACCGCGCCACGATGCGGTCCAGCCGCTGTTCGAAAGTCATCGCCGCGCGGCGATATGGGCGGCGATGCGATCGAGCGCCACCTCGTCCTGCGCGCCGGTGGCCAGCCGCTTCACCTGGGCAGCCCCTCGCGCCACCTCGTCCTCGCCCAGGATCACCGCCCAGCCGGCGCCGATCCGGTTGGCGCGCTCCATGCGGCGCTTGAGGGTGCCGCGCCAGGACTGCTCGGCCCGGAGGCCCGCGGCACGCAGGGACTGCAGCACGGTGATCGCCGCCTGCTGCGTCGCCTCGCCGGTCGGCAGCACCGCGACCGGCACCGGCGCGGCGGGCGCCGACGCCAGCAGCAGCGCCAGCCGCTCGATGCCGCCGGCCCAGCCGATCGCGGGCGTCGGCGGACCGCCCATCTCGGCCACCAGCCCGTCATAGCGGCCGCCGGCGAGCACGGTGCCCTGCGCGCCGAGGCTGTCGGTGGTAAATTCGAACGCGGTATGGCTGTAATAGTCCAGCCCGCGGACAATGCGCGGGTTCTCGCGGAACACCACGCCGAACTGGTCGAGCCCGCGCCGCAGCCCGTCCCAGAACACCTGCGCGGTGGGGCTGAGATGGCCGTCGATGCGCGGCGCATCCGCCAGCAGCGCCTGGTCGGACGGCGACTTGCTGTCGAGGATGCGCAGCGGATTGCGCTCCAGCCGGGCCTGGCTCTCGTCGGAGAGCCCGCTCGCCACGTCGCGGAAGTATCCGATCAGCGCGTCCCGCCAGGCGGCCCGGCTTTCGGCATCCCCGAGCGTGTTCAGCTCAAGCACGGTCGCCTCCGCGATGCCCAGCGCAGCCAGGATGTCGCGCCCTAGCGCGATCACCTCGGCGTCGGCCAGCGGCTCGGCCGCCCCGATCAGCTCGGCGCCGATCTGGTGGAACTGCCGGTAGCGCCCCTTCTGTGGCCGCTCGTAGCGGAACATCGGCCCGGCATAGAAGATCTTCTGCGGCAGCGACTGGGTCAGGCCGTTGCTGACCAGCGCGCGGCAGATCGCCGCCGTGCCCTCCGGACGCAGCGTGAGGCTGTCGCCGCCACGATCGGCGAAGCTGTACATCTCCTTGGTGACGACATCGGAGGTCTCGCCCAGCGTGCGCGAGAATACCCGGGTCTCCTCGAAGATCGGCGTCGCCCACTCGTCGAAGCCGTACAGGCCGCTCACCCGGCGCGCGGTCTCCACCACATGCGCGAACCGCCGCTGGTCCTCGCCGATCAGATCGCGGGTGCCGCGTACCGGCTGCAGTGCCTCTGCCACGGTTCCGGGGCGCCTGCCCTATTCCGCCGCGACAGCGGAAGTTTTTGCCGCAAGTTCGGCGGCTTTTGCCGTGTCCATCTCGGCCTGGATCAGCTTCGCCTTGGCTTCCACCAGGTCCACGATATGCTCGACCATCGCCTCGGCCGGCATGGTGTGGTCCTGCCTGCCCGCCGCATAGACCATGTGCCGGCCGGAGCCGCCGCCGGTGACGCCGATATCGGTCATCAGCGCCTCGCCGGGCCCGTTCACCACGCAGCCGATGATCGACAGCGAGAGCGGCGTCTCGATATGCGCCAGCCGCTCCTCCAGGGTCGCCACCGTCTGGATGACGTTGAAGCCCTGCCGCGCGCAGGACGGGCAGGAGATGATCTTCACGCCGCGATGCCGTAGGCCGAGCGACTTCAGGATGTCCCAGCCGACAAGCACCTCCTCTTCGGGCTCCGCCGAGAGCGACACTCGTACGGTATCGCCGATGCCGGCCCAGAGCAGCGAGCCGAGCCCGATTGCGGACTTCACGGTGCCGGCGCGCTTCCCGCCCGCCTCGGTGATGCCGATATGCAGCGGATGGTCGCAGGCGTCGGCGAGCTGCTGGTAGGCGGCGACGGCCAGGAACACGTCGGATGCCTTCACGCTGATCTTGAACTCGTGAAAGTCGTGGTCCTGCAGGATCTTGGCGTGCTCGAGCGCGCTCTCGACCAGTGCCTCGGGGTTCGGCTCGCCGTACTTCTCCAGCAGGTGGCGTTCCAGCGAGCCGGCATTGACCCCGATGCGTATCGAGCAGCCATGCTCGCGCGCCGCCCGCACCACTTCGCGCACCCGCTCCGGGCTGCCGATATTGCCGGGATTGATGCGCAGGCACGCGGCCCCCGCCTGCGCCGCCTCGATGGCGCGCTTGTAGTGGAAATGGATGTCGGCGACGATCGGCACATTCACCTCGCGCACGATCTCGGCCAGTGCCGCGGTGCTCGCCTCGTCCGGACACGACACGCGCACGATGTCGACGCCGGCGACCTCGGCCCGACGGATCTGCGCGATGGTCGCCTGGGCGTCGTGGGTCAGCGTGTTGGTCATGGTCTGCACGGTGACCGGCGCATCGCCACCCACGGGCACGCGGCCGACATGGATCTGGCGTGACTTGCGACGCTCGATCTGCTGGTACGGACGGTAGCTCATAGCGCGATGCTCCGGATGCGACGGAGACCGCCGGTCCTGACGACCAGCCCGGACTCCGGATGGGACCGCCCGGGAGAGGCCCGAGAGGCAAATGGTCCTGCGCGGCTTCCTGCCAGGAACCGCCTGCTTTGGCCAGGGGTGCGTGCGGCCGTCGCCGTCACGGCGCCGGCGTGTGGCCGGATGGCGACGCCGCGGCCGGTGTGCCGGAGCGGCCCGCATTCAGCGCCTGCACCGCAGCAGGATCGAGCGAGAGGTTGCGCCGCACCGCGCCCGAGCGTCCCAGCAACGGCCCGGTGGCGTCGCCCACGGCCAGCGCGAGGCCGCCCGCATTGCCGGTCGTCAGCACGAGCGGCGGCGTCGCCGCGGGCACCGTCCAGCTTTCGCCCGGAGCCAGCACATGGTCATAGACCACGCCTCCGTCGGGCCGGCGGACCTGCACCCAGGTTGCCGCCAGCGCCTTGAGCGTGACCGTACCGGCAGCAGCCGGTGCGACAGCGGGGCCGGCAGGAGCCGGTGGGACAGCGGGGGATGACGGTGCTGCGGGCACCGACGGCGCGCGGTCCGGCACCGCGGGCGCCAGAGCCGATGGCGTTGCCGATGGCGTTCGAGCCGCGGCTGCCGGCACCGGCACCGGCACCGGCGCTGGCGCTGGCAGGGCAGCCGGCCGCGGCGGCGCTGATGATGAAGCAGGCGGCGAAGGGGCGGGCGGCGACGGGGCGGCCGGCGACAGCATGGCGTCCGGCACCGGGGGCACCGCCGCTACGGTGACCGCATCGCGCGCGCTGAACACATACCAGCCGGCATAGGCGCCGATCAGCAGCACGACTCCCAGCAGGATCGCGGCCCCCGCCGGAACGCCGCGCTCGGGCACCGGCGACGGGAAGCTGAGGTCGGGATGGCCGAGATACCCACGGCTTTCCTGCCGGAACCGCTCGATCGCCGCCTGCGGATCCAGGCCCAGCGCCACCGCGTAGCTGCGCAGGAACCCGATCGTGTAGGTGCCGGTGGGCAGCCCGTCCGGCCGGCCGTCCTCGAGCGCCTGCAGGTAGGACCGCCGGATGCGCAGCCAATCCGCCACCTCGCCGAGGTCCCAGCCGAGCTGCTCACGCCGCTGGCGCAGGCTGTCGCCCACATGCGGCGGTTGCCCAGCGGGGGTCGGCGCGGACTGCTCCGCCTGCCGCCTGATCATTGCCAAGTCACCCCCGGTCAGGTCCGGCGATGATCCTAGTCCGGCGTCGCGCCACATGGGTATCGTCCGGCAAGGTTCAGGCCGCGCCCTGCTTCAGGCGGTCGTGGAAGGTGCTGCGGAACTTGGCGACCTTGGGCGCGATCACGACCCGGCAGTAGCCGGCGCCCGGATGCCGCGCGAAATAGTCGTGATGCTCTGGCTCGGCCGGATAGAAGGCCAGCAGTGGCGCGATCTCGGTCACGATCGGCGCATCCCACACGCTCGCCGCCGCGATCTCGTCGCGCACGGCGTTCGCGGTGCGGCGCTCCTCGTCCCCGTCCACAAAGATCACGGAGCGATACTGGGTGCCGACATCGTTGCCCTGCCGGTTCAGCGTGGTCGGGTCGTGGATCGTGAAGAAGATCCGCAACAGGTCGGCATAGCGCAACACCGACGGATCGTAGGTGACGCGCACGACCTCCGCATGGCCGGTGGTGCCGGTGCACACCGCCTCGTAGCTCGGAGTCTCGGTCCGGCCGCCGGCATAGCCCGACAGCACGGCGCTGACACCCTCGAGGTCCTTGTAAACCGCTTCGACGCACCAGAAGCAGCCGCCGCCCAATACCGCGATGGCCATGATGACCCCCTTCTTGTAACCGCGGCTCTACATGGCGATCCTGCAGGAGCGCGAAAAGTGCCCGACCGACGACGGAGGCGGTCCGGGACAGGCAGAGCGGGGTGCCTTCGCAGGCGGCGCCGGAACTGCCCGGATGGATCGGACGCTGAGGCGATATGACAGGAGACTGGACGATGGCCGCCAATCCACTTGAAGAAGACCACGAGCGCGATCACCGGATCCGCGAGCGCGCCTACCACCTGTGGGAGGCCGACGGCCGGCCGCACGGGCGAGAGGCGGACTACTGGGAGCGCGCGCGCGAACTCGATGGCATGCAATCCGCGGGCGAAACCGGCCAGTTGCCGAACCCGATCGCGACCGGCGCGGATCCGCGGCTCGAGGATCCGATCGAGGAGGCGTTCCTGCAGGACAATCTCGGCGAGTTCCCCGACCGCTTCGCCGATCAGGGCGAAAGCCACCCGGTCCCGAAAGGCCGGGCGCCCGGCCACAAGGCGAAGTCCGAGCCGGTCAAGGCACCCGAACCCAAAACCAAGAAGAAGGCCAAGCGTGCAACGGCCGAGCCCCCGGCGGCGGCGAAGAAGGCGAAGGGTAAGCCGAAGTAAAGCCCGCCCGCGTTCAGCGCGGGACCACCACGGTCCCGTCCTTGGTCGTCGTTTTCGGACGGATCACCGGCATGCTCTGCGCCGGCATCCTCGGCGCCGGGCGCGACATCTTCGGGTCGAGGTGACGCGGCGGCCGCAGCACGCCCGACCCTTGCGTGCCGTTCGGATTCGGCACCGTCTGCGCCGCCGCCGCATCCCAGCAGAGACTGGTGAGGGCATACGCTACCAGCATCCACACGGCGCATCGGCCCGGTTGTGAAGTCGCCATGACATCCTCCCGCCCTGGGCCTCCCGCGCTGACCTGAGCCTGTTTGCCAACGGCGCCCTGCTCCGGCGGTTGCTCTGGCTTCAATAGCTGCCGACGAAGCGGTGCGGCAGGCGCCACAGCTCGTCGCCGCTCAGATGCAGGTCGATGCGGAACAGCGCATCGCGGCGGCTCGCGGCACTCGCGATCACCAGCGCCAGCCAATGGCACAACGCCGCATCGTCTGGCGCCAGGGTCACGTCGCCGCGCTGCGGCAGGGCGGCGATGCTGCGCAGCATGCCGGTCCAGTCGGCATCGTCGACCCGCTGGTGCGAGCCCGCCTCCGGCCGGCTCCAGGCCTGTGCGCGGGTGCGCGCGAGCCGCGACAGCCCCGAGAGCATGTCCGCATAGCGCAGGTGGAACAGGAACAGCGAGCCGAACGCCGGTGCCGCGTCGATATTGTGGAACCCGGGCGCCCAGGCGACCGCGCGGCGGATCAGCACCGGCTTGCACATCGACGAGCTGAAGCGCAGCCATTGCCGCTGCAGGCTGAGCGGCCTGCTCCAGTCCAGCGCCGGTTCGTCGTCCGGCCGGTGCACCACATCCAGGCCGATCGCGGTGACCACGGCATCCGCGGCCAGATCGGCGGCGAACGCGCCCAGCGAGGCGTGCGAGGCCGGATCCGCCACCAGCAGCTCGTCCACGTCGACATAGATGACGCTGTCGTACCAGGTCAGCAGGGCGGCGCAGAGCCGCGAGATGAAGCCGGATCGACGGTCGTCATCCTGCGGCGAGCGCGGGATGCGCAGCAGGTTCAGGCCAGGGGGCAGCCGGTCCGCCGCCGTACTGCCGTCGTCGCTGCCGTGATCGACCACGTAGCACCGGCCGGGATCCGCCTGGGCGCAGTAATGCCGGAGCCAGACCGGCAGGAAGTCGGCCTCGTTATAGACCATGGTGACGATGGCGAGCGGCGCGCGAACCACATCCTCGATCATCGGCCGACCCTCACGCCGGGCCCCAGGCCGGACATGCGCCGCGATCCGACGGGCTGGCAGCCTTGACCCATATTGTCCGCCTGTTCATACGCTCTTAGCATGGGTCCCATGCAAAAGCTTCAGACCACCGACGTTGGCGGCGCGTCCCGGGGCGGCCGCATGATGCTGCGCAAGCCGACGGCGCATATCGAGGCCGAGATCGCCTCGCACGGCCTGAAGCGCACGCTGGGCCCGATCAACCTCACCATGCTCGGCGTCGGCTCCACCATCGGCGCCGGCATCTATGTCATGACCGGCAGTGCCGCCGCCAACTATGCCGGGCCCGCGGTGCTGATCTCGTTCCTGATCGCGGGGCTGGCCTGCGTGTTCACCGCCCTCTCCTACGGCGAGCTCGCCTCGGTGATGCCGGTCAGCGGCTCGGCGTACACCTATGCCTATGCCGCCGTCGGCGAGGTGTTCGCCTGGACCACCGGCTGGCTGCTGCTGCTCGAATACGGCATCTCGACCGCGGCGGTGGCGGCCGGGTTCTCCGGCTATGCCACCAGCCTGCTGCATGATTTCGGCCTCGACGTGCCGCCCTGGCTGCACACGCCGCTGCTGCTGACCAGCCATGACGGGCCGCTGACCACGCTGGTGATCGGCGGCGGGCTGGATCTGGTGGCCGCCTTCGCCAGCCTGCTGGTCACCGCGATCCTGGTGATCGGCGTCACTGAAAGCGCCACCGTCAACACCGTCATCGTGTTCATCAAGGTCTCGGTGCTGGTGATCTTCGTGGCGCTGGGCATCTCGGCGGTGCATCCATCCAACTGGGTGCCGTTCATCCCGCCCAGCCAGGGCGGCTTTCGCTTCGGCATTCCGGGCGTGTTCCGCGCCGCCTCGGTGATCTTCTTTGCCTATGTCGGCTTCGAGGCGGTGTCGTGCGCCGCCGCCGAGGCGCGCAACCCCAGGCGCGACGTGCCGATCGGCATCCTCACCTCGCTCGCCATCTGCACCGTCACCTATCTCTGTGTCGCCGCCGTGCTGACCGGCATCGTGCCGTACCGCCAGCTCGGCGTCGCGGACCCGCTGGCGATCGCGGTGGACGCCATGCACGAACCCTGGCTGGCGCTGCTGATCAAGGTCGGCGCCGTCACCGGGCTCTGCTCGGTGATGCTGGTGCTGCTCTACGGCCAGTCGCGCATCTTCTACACGATGTCGCGCGACGGCCTGCTGCCGCGCGCCTTCCACACCCTGCACCCGCGCTTCCGCACGCCCTGGATCGGCACCATCATCGTCGGCGTGGCGAGTGCCACCGCCGCCGCCACCCTGCCGATCGACATCATCAGCGACCTGGTGAGCCTCGGCACCACGGTCGCCTTCGGCATCGTCAGCTTCACCGTGATCTGGCAGCGCAACGCCCGCCCCGACCTGGTGCCGCCGTTCCGGGTGCCGCTCGGGGCGTTGCGGATACGCGGCGTATGGATCGGCATCGTGCCGTCCCTGGGCATCCTGTTCTGCGTGGTGATGGCAGCCCCGCTCCTGATCGACTTGGTGACCGAGCTCTTCACCGGCAACCCGGTGCCGGCCCTGCTGCTGTTCGGCTACGCCGCCCTTGGGGCGATCTGCTACCTCTGCTACGGCATGCGGCACTCGACGCTCGGACGCGAGCTCCGGCCCGGGCGCTGAAGGCAACCGGCTCGACACAAAAGAATCGCTCAGAAGCGGCTTGACCACGCCCTGACGATCGCCGCGGTTCCGGCCGGTGTCGTTGTGAGGCCGATATGTCCGACGCTCGGCACGATATCGACGCGTATGCCCGGCTTGCCGGCGGCCAGCGCGCCTTGCAGCTTGTCGGCCAGGAACAACTCGTCATCCGCGCCATCCATCGCCATGATCGGACGCGCGGTGCGGCGCAGGTCCCCCAGATAGTCGTCGTCCGGCTGGAAATTCATCAGCAACCGATACGAGTAGGTCGGGACGAGGTGATCGGGGTTGCCGGCCGGCAGGCCGAAGGCGAGCACCGGCAGGCCGTCGAAGGCGGTGACGCCGAGCCGGTTGACCAGCAAGAGCGCCACGATGCGCGGAACCGCCACCGAGACCCAGCCGCCCGAACCGGTCCCGACGCGGGCGTTGGGCGCGTCGTGGCGCAGGTAGGGTGCCAACAGGATGTAGCGACTGAAGCGCTGACCGAGGCGGCCGCCGGCGATCCGAAGCGCAAAGCCGCCGCCGGACGAAAAGCCGACGAGCGTCGTCTCGCGGGCCCGATGGGTCCGCTCGAGGCTGCTCATCAGGTCATCGAGATCGTCCTCCAGCTGGCCGATATACGCAATGTCGCCCTGCGGGCCCGACCGGCCGTGCCCGCGGACATCCGGGACGATGACAGTTGCTCCCGCCGCCGCCAGCGCCTTCGCCACGGCGTGCATGCTGCTGGCCGACCCCGCCGATCCGTGGATCAGAACGGCCACCCGATCCGGATTGCCTGCGTAGCGTCGATAGGCGAGGTCGGCGCCATCGCGGGCGGTGTCGTGCAGGAGCGGTGGCAGGTCCGAGAAATCGACCGCCTGGAAGGGCGCGCTGACGCTCGCCAGCGGCGGCGGTGGCTTCGGGCTGTCGAACGCGATCGTGCCCGCGATGGCGGCCACGGCAAGCAGCACGACCCCGGCGAAGATCCCGACCATGGTGCGCATGGAGCTTCCTCTCGGCCCGGCCTGCCTGAAACGGATCTCGCCGAAACTCCCAGCGCGAGCCGACCGGGTCAACCGGCGGCAGCATGGAAATGCTCGGGGGGAGTTGGCCGCCTTCCCCGCTGCACGGGCTCGGCCTATGCATCGGCCGCAACCTGACGAGAGCCGTGATGAGCGCTTCGACACTCGACCTGCCGTACGAGACCGGCGCCATCCTTGCCGCCCTGGACGTGCCGCGCGCGCGCATCGCCCGCGGCACGCACAAGGTGCGTTCGCCGCTGACCGGCGAAGTGATCGCGCATGTCGACCATCTCGATGCCGACGGCGTGCGCGCCGTGGTCGGAGAGGCGCACGCGGCCTTCCTGCACTGGCGGCGGGTGCCGGCGCCGCGCCGCGGCGAGCTGGTGCGGCTGTTCGGCGAGGAGCTGCGCGCGGCCAAGCCGGCACTCGGGCGGCTGGTTTCGATCGAGGCCGGCAAGATCCCGTCCGAAGGCGCCGGCGAGGTGCAGGAGATGATCGATATCTGCGACTTCGCGGTCGGTCTGTCGCGTCAGCTCTATGGCCTGACCATCACCAGCGAGCGCCCCGAGCACCGGATGATGGAGCAGTGGCACCCCGCGGGCGTCGTCGGCGTGATCTCGGCCTTCAACTTCCCGGTCGCGGTGTGGGCGTGGAACGCCGCCCTTGCCCTGGTCTGCGGCGACGCCGTGGTCTGGAAGCCCTCGGAGAAGACGCCGCTGGTCGCACTCGCCACCGTCGCGCTGTTCGAGCGCGCGGCGGCGCGGTTCGGCGAGACCCCGCTCGGCCTGTGCGGGCTGGTGCTCGGCGACGCCGAGGCCGGGAGCGCCCTGGTGGCGGATCGCCGGGTGCCGGTCGTGTCGGCGACCGGCTCCACCGCGATGGGCCGCGTCGTCGGCCGGGCGGTCGCCGAGCGCTTCGGCCGCGCCATCCTCGAGCTCGGCGGCAACAACGCCTCGATCGTCTGCCCGTCGGCGGACCAGGAGCTGGCGCTGCGCGCGGTCGCCTTCGCCGCCATGGGCACCGCGGGCCAGCGCTGCACGACGCTGCGCCGGCTGATCGTGCATGAGAGCATCCATGACGGCTTCGTCGCCCGGCTGCGGTCGGTGTACGACCAGGTCAGCGTCGGCAATCCGCTGGTGGACGAGGCGCTGGTCGGCCCGCTGATCGACCAGGCCGCCTACAAGGGCATGCAGGCGGCGCTGCAGCGGGCGCGCAAGGCGGGCGGCAGCGTGCATGGCGGCGAGCGCCATCCGGTCGAGGGCTGCGAGGACGCGTACTATGTGCGCCCGGCGCTGGTGCTGATGCCGGAGCAGGCCGGCCCGGTGGTCGAGGAGACCTTCGCGCCGATCCTCTATGTGTTGCAGTACAACGAGTTCGAGCAGGCGCTGGCGCTGCAGAACGGCGTGCCGCAGGGGCTGTCGTCCTCGATCTTCACCCGCGACCTGCGCGAGAGCGAGCTGTTCCTGTCCGCGGTGGGCTCGGATTGCGGCATCGCCAACGTCAATATGGGGCCGTCCGGGGCGGAGATCGGCGGCGCCTTCGGCGGCGAAAAGGAGACCGGCGGCGGCCGCGAGTCGGGCTCGGATTCGTGGAAGGCGTACATGCGACGCAGCACCAGCGCGATCAATTACGGCCTGACGATGCCGCTGGCGCAGGGGGTGAAGTTCGATATCGACGCCGGCGCGCCCTGATCAGCCAAGACACGCCGCCGCGGAGGCCTGGGACTGGTGGCGGTAGAGTGCCACCTCGTCGACGATCGCGCAGCCGAGCGCCGCTTCGAGCGCCTCGCGTCGCGGCGCTGGCTGGTCAGCTTCCCTGGCGCTGTCGCCCAGATTGGACCGGAAGATGCCGGCAGCGCTCACCGGCAGGAAATCCTCGTACAGGATCGGCTCGGCCGCCACGGCGCCGTGGGCCAGTGCGGTCTCGAGGTCTGCGCCCCGCGGCGCGGGTCGGCCCGTACGGCGGTAGCGATAGAAGGCCAGGTCCTGCTCACGCAGTGCGGCATGATTGTCCGGCAAGCTGCTCATAATGTGGCTCTTGTCTGATGCCAGCCACGAATCGTAGCGGGCTCGGCCGGCCTCGGTCAGCGCCACGCCGCGCTGCTCGATCTCCCCGAAGCGCGCCGTATGGGTGCCCACGCTGCCGCCGAAGCGCACCGGCTCGGACAGCGCCTTGAAGCTGGTCTGCCGCAGCAGCACCGGACAGCTTCGTGGCGGCGGCCCCTCGATCTGCTCCTTCGCCGGCAGCCCGCGCGCCAGCATGGCCGCCTGCGCCGCATCGATGTCGAGCACCCGTGGCGTCAGGTGGTTGATGTGCGGCCCGCCGAACCACACCACGTCGGCGAGCAGCGGATGCGCCTGGCGCAGCGCGTCGTAGGTCGCGGCATCGACGGTGGCGGTTGCGTGCCAGCGAAAGGTCTCCAGCGCCTCGCGGACGAACTCCTGGGACTCCGGCGCGTCCAGGCCACCTGCATGCTCGAACCGCTCGATGAGTGCCAGCGCCCGCGGGGTCACGATCCGGCGCCGCGCCAGGATTTCCTGCGCGGCCTGTCGCAGGGCCGCATCCGCGATCAGCTCCAGACGCAGCAGCGACGTGAACACCCGGAACGGGCTGGCTGCCAGCGACGACGGTTCGGTCGCGCGGAACGCCGTCGCGTGCACCGGCACCCCGGCCGCCGCAAGGTCATAATATCCCACCGGCACCATGCCGAGTACCGCAAACATTCGGCGCAGCAGGCCGAGCTCTTCCGGCGTGCCGACCCGGATCGCCCCGTGCCGCTCCTGGTCGAGCCGGGCGCGCTCCGCCTCGTCGAACGAGTCTGCGAGCGCGGGGTCGCCATCCAGCACCCGGCTGTTGATCGCCGAGACCAGCTCGATCAGGTCGCCGTAGCGCGGCACCTCGCGGCGGTACATCGCCGACATCGCCTGCGAGAATCGTTGACGCCTGAAGTCCGGATCCACCACCGCCATCTCCTCAGAACTCCCGCAGGATCCTGGCGAGCCTGAGCAGGATCGCCGCGGTGGCGCCCCAGATATCATGGTCGGGATGCGGCCACGACCAGGAGCCGTGCCGCAATCCGCCCTCGATCAGCCGCGGCGCGTCCGGGTCGAGCAACTGCTGCAACGGCATGCCGAAGATGATGTCGACCTCGGCGGGTGCTGCCAGCCAGCGTGCCTCGGCCGACAGCACGCCGACCACCGGCGTGATCAGGAAATTGCTGGCATGCGTCCATTGCACCGGCAGCCGGCCGAGCAGGCCGACGGTCGCGGGATCCAGCCCGATTTCCTCTCGCGCCTCGCGCAGCGCGGTCTCGGCCGGGTCACGGTCCATCGGATCTAGGCCGCCGCCCGGGAAGCTGACCTGCCCGGAATGGTGGCGCAGCAGTGCCGAACGGCGGGTCAGCAGCACGACCGGCTCGGGCGCGGGCACGATCGGCACCAGCACCGCGGCGTGGCGCGGCAGGCGCGCGTGCGGTCGCGAAGACCCGGGCGTGCGCTGCAGCAGCGTGTCCCAGTCGGGCACGGCAGCCGGCGGCAGCGCGGCGAGGCGCTGCCGCAGCCACGCCTCGTCGAGCGGCGCCGGCGGCGCGGTGCCGGTCTCGCAGGCCGGCCTCATGCGGGACGCCGGAGCGCCTCGCCGGCGGTCGTCGCCGCCTGGCTCCGCGCCTGCGTCCAGGCCCGGAAGCGCCGCCGGATGCCGCGTTGCGCCGGCAACTCGACCAGATGATGCAGCAGGCTCGCGCAGCCCTGGATCGCCGCGACCAGCAGCAGCGCCGCAGGCAGCGCGTGCGACACCAGCGCGGGGAACTTGTGCGCGATGTCGCCGCCCCACAGCATCAGGATGAAGGCGTGGCACATGTAAACGGCAAACGAGGTCTCCCCGAGATACAGGCCGATGCGCTCGACATGCCGCAGGCCACCGGTGGCGCGGCGGGTGCGCAGCGAGAGCAGCAGCAGCAGCCAGATCATCGCCGCCAGGAACAGCCCGGCATGGGTGGTGAACGCCAATCCCAGCGCAGCCAGCCACCCGGCCGCGAGCCCGGCAGTCCGGGTGCGGTCGAGCCCGGCATGGCCGTGCCGCAGCGCCGTCCGCAGCAGCGCCCCGAGGCAGAACTCCGTCAGCACCCGCGGCAGCGCCATCGCGCCCTCGAACAGCAGGTGCGCCTCGGCGAGGCCGGTGATGCACGCGGCCAGCAGCCCCGCCGCGAGCCAGGCGAAGGCGGGGCGCAGCCGTCGCAGCGACAGGAACAGCAGCGGCGCCAGCAGGTAGGCGGCCCATTCGCTGCTGATCGACCAGGATGGCACGTTCCAGGCGGTCTCGTGCCCCCAGCGGAACCAGCCATGCAGCAGCACCAGTTGCCGCAGCAGACCCGGCAGCCGGTCCGCCGCGAACGGAGCCGCTGCACCGCCGTCGTACGGATGGCTCAGCCTGAAGGCCGCCACCACCAGGGCGAAGGCAGCCAGCATCGCCAGGTGCAGCGGATAGATGCGGGCGAGCCGGCTGACCAGGAAGTCGGCCGTGCCGAAGGCGCGGTCGCGGTCGATGATCACCGGGTGGACGTGGCAGAGCACGAAGCCGGACAGCACGAAGAAGCAGTCGACCGCGACGATGCCCTTCTCGATGAACGGATCGCCGCGGCCGACATGGAACGGCGCGGTCGGCGCGAAATGGAACAGCACCACCCACCAGGCGAGCAGGCCACGGATCGAGGTCAGGGCCGGCAGCTCGTGCCGCCCCAGGCGATCGACGGCCGGCCGCCCCTGCGGAAAGGATTGCCCCGGGCCGTCGTGGCCGGAGGATGTCGTCGCGGTGTCTGCCGGCAAAGGGCATCGGCCTTCTGTCGTGATCGGGACGGCGCAGCGGCGCGCCAGACGACTATCGACGCTGGCACGCCGCGCAGGCAACCGCGAAGCCTGTCCTAATTTTGCGCGGGCTTGCGCGCGTCCCGCCAGGGTTGCGGTGGGGCGGGTTCGGTTGCACTGTCGCGCAGCTTATTTGACGGGTCCGGCGCCACTCTGCGCCGACGGCCCGCGCGACCGAGCCGCCGCCGACACAATCGATCCGAACCACCGGAATGCCCATGATGCGCCAGATCCGCCGCCCGACCCGCCAGCTTCGGCCGCTCCTGCTCGTCGGCGCCGTGGCCTGCCTCTGCGGGCTACCGCTGGCGGCCGCGCACGCCCAGATGAGCATGGGCAGTGGTGGTGGTGGCGGTGGCGCCGACGATGCCGCCGCCGAGGAGGCCAAGGCGGCGGCGGCCGCCGCGGCCCCGCCGCCGGCGCTGCCGGGGGCAGTGCCGAGCGACGAGGCGGCGCCGCGCGGGCATGTGCCGCTCGACGTCAATCCCAATGCCGCGCTGTTCGACGCGATCAATCGCGGCGATCTCACCGCCGCCAAGGATGCGCTGTCGCGCGGCGCCGACCTGCAGGCGGTCAACATCCTGGGGCAGAAGCCGCTCGACATGGCGATAGACCTGAACCGCAACGACATCACCTTCGTGCTGCTGTCGATGCGCACCCAGGGCGCCGACGGGGGCACCCAGATCGCCTCCGCCCAGGGCGGCAATGCCGGCGGGGTGGCGGTCGAGGCCAGCGCCGCCCGGCGCCGCTCGCCCGTGCAGGAGGCGGCCGACCTGCGCGCCCGCCGCCTGGCCGAGGACGGCGGCGCCGCCAGGCCCGACATCGGCTTTCTCGGCTTTGGCGGCAGCTAATAACGGGATGTTTGGAAATACCTGATGCTGGATGAGAGCGGCACGGAGGGCTGCGGCCGGCGTGACTTTTCGAGCCCCGGAGCGGAGCGGCCTCGTGGCCGTGAGCACCGGTGCACAGGGAAGGCGCGCCGGATCGCCAGCAGCAGGTATTTCCAAACATCCCCCAGGCCGGTCGCGGCAGATCCAGGGCGCCGGTGCCGACCAGCATGAACCCGATCGCGACCGGCATCGCGCTCGTCCTGCTGGCCGCCGCGGCGGCCAGTTTCGCCCTGCTGCACCAGCCGTTGCTGGCCGCACCGCTCGCCCTGATCGCCTTCCTGACGCCCTCCAGCCTGCGCATGGCGCGCCAGTGGGAGCGCGCGGTGGTGCTGCGGGCCGGTCGCCTGCAGGGCGCGCGCGGGCCCGGCCTGTTCATGATCATCCCGGTGGTGGACAGCGTCGCCGGCATGGTCGACCTGCGTATCCAGACCACGCCGATCGCCACCGAGCAGACGCTCACGCGCGACACCACGCCGGTGGATGTGGATGCGATCGTGTTTTGGAAGGTGGCCGACCCCGAGCGGGCGATCACCGTGCTGATGGACTATGTCGGCTCGGTGTCCCTGGTGGCGCAGACCAGCCTGCGCGAGATGATCGGCGCCACCGACCTCGCCACCCTGCTGGAGGACCGCAAGCATATCGACACCGTGCTGCGCGACAGCATCGCCGCCAAGATCGCCGACTGGGGCATCACCGTGCAGGGCGTCGAGATACGCGACGTCATGCTGCCGCGCAGCCTGCAGGATGCGATGAGCCGGCAGGCGCAGGCCGGGCGCGAGCGCATGGCGCGGGTGACGCTGGCAGCCGCCGAGCGCGAGGTGGCGATCGAGCTCGAGGAGGCCGCGCGCGCCTATGACCGCTCGCCGACGGCGCTGCAGATCCTGCAGATCAACCGCATCTACGAGATGAACAAGGATCGCGGCGCCACCATCCTGCTCCCGACCTCGATGGCCGACAGCATGGCGCGCATGCTGGCACCGGCGGTGGCGATGGCGGCGGCGCAGGCACCCGCCTCGCCGGCGACCACGCCGCCGCCGCTCGCGCCGCCGGCATGAGCGGCGCGTCTCGCACCCGCATCCTGCTGGCCCGGCGTCCCGTGGGCGCGCCGGTGGCGGCGGATTTCCGGATCGAGACCGCGGCGCTGCCGCAGCCCGGACCCGGCGAGGTGCTGGTGCGGGTGCTGTATCTCTCGCTCGACCCGTACATGCGCGGCCGCATGAGCGAGGCGAAGAGTTATGCGCCTCCGGTGGCGCTCGGCGACGTGATGGTCGGCGAGACGGTGGCCGAGATCGTGCAGAGCAACGTCCCCGGTTTTCCGCCCGGCGACATCGTGCGCTGCCATGCCGGCTGGCAGTCGCACGCCGCACTCCCGGCGGACCGGCTGCAGCGGGTCGATGCGACGGTGGCGCCGGTCAGCACCGCCCTCGGCGTGCTCGGCATGCCCGGCTTCAGCGCCTGGGTCGGTCTCGACGCCATTGGCCGGCCGCAGCAAGGCGAGACGCTGGTGGTGGCCGCGGCGACCGGTCCGGTCGGCGCCACCGTCGGCCAGGTCGCCAGGCTGCGTGGCGCGCGTTGTGTCGGCATCGCCGGGGGCGCCCGTAAATGTGCGGCCCTGATCGAGGAGTTCGGCTTCGCTGCCGCCATCGACCATCGTGCGCCGGACTTCGCGCCAGCGCTGGCGCGGGCCTGCCCGGACGGCATCGACGTCTATTTCGAGAATGTCGGCGGCGCCGTGTTCGATGCCGTGCTGCCGCTGCTGAACCGCTTCGCGCGGGTGCCGGTGTGCGGCGTGGTCGCGACCTACAACGATCGCGAAGCGGACCGGGCCGGTCCGGACCGGCTGCCGGCGCTGATGGGTGCGGTCCTGCGGCGCAGCCTGACGGTCCAGGGCTTCATCAACAACAGCTTCATCGAACGCTACGAGGCGTTCCACGCCGAGATGTCGGCCTGGGTGAGGAACGGCGACGTGCGCACGCGTGAGGACATCATCGACGGATTGGCCAACGCTCCGGGCGCCTTCATCGGCATGCTGGAAGGCCGCAATTTCGGCAAGCTGCTGATCCGGCCCTGAGAGTGTCACCCGACCGGGTTCGCTTCCTGGGGCGTACGTAACGTCAGCGTCAGCGCGTGCAGGCCGCTACGGAACTCCGCGTCCAGCGCCTCGTGCACCAGCCGCGAGCGCTGCACCCGGCTGAGCCCGGCGAACGCCTCGCTCACCAGCAGCATCGCATAATGCGTCTCGCCGCCGCCCCCGGTCTCCCGCACGCCGGCATGGCCCGCATGGCGCGCGCTCTCGTCCTCGATCACCAGTGTCTGCGGCCTAAAACGCCGATCGATCGCAGCCCGCAGGCGCTGCTCGCGCGTCCATCCTGTCAAGCCCATCATCGTCCCCGTTGCCTCTTGCACCCCATGCCGACGGGCGCACATAAACGCCCTGATGATCCGCAGGACCACGCGACACCGGGCCTTCGACCCCGACCCGGATGCTCCGGGCCGGCTCTGCGACATGCCGGACTGCACCGCGCCCGCAGGCTACCGCGCGCCGCGTTCCCGGGACAGCCTGCACGAATACTGGTGGTTTTGCCTCGCGCATGTCCGCGAGTACAACGCACGCTGGGACTTCTACAAGGGCATGAACCCGGGCCAGATCGAGGCGCACCTGCGCGCCGACGTCTCGTGGAACCGGCCATCCTGGCGGCTCGGCCATCTCGGCGGTGCGCAGGCGGCGCGCGCCTTCGAGGAGGATGCGGTGCTCGACCCGCTCGGCCTGCTGAACGGGGCGGCCGCGCGGCGCAGCAGTGCCCGCAAGGCGGACCAGCGTCCGGCCGACCTGCGCCAGCCGCTCGACACGCTCGGCCTGCCCTGGCCGGTCTCGATGCAGGAACTCAAGACCCGCTACAAGACGCTGGCCCGGCGACATCATCCGGACGCCAACGGCGGCGACCGCGCGGCCGAGGAACGGCTCAAGACCATCAACGTGGCGTACACCGCGCTGCGCAGCCATCTTCAGGGCCAGCGGCAAGCGGGTCTCGCCGAGGCGGGTTGAACCGCCGCCGGCTGCCCCGGCGCGGGCATGTGTGCCCATATGTGTGCATAGCTACAGGACAGCTTCATGGATGAGATCGCCGACCTGTCAGGAACCGGCAACGAGGCGAGAGCCGGAGGAATGGGGGCGCCAGGACTGGGGGCGCCAGGACTGGGGGCCCCAGGACCGGGCGAGCCCGGCCTGGCCTCGACCTCCTCGCTCGGCCTGCCGGACATCCGGCTGCAGGCCCGCGAGACCTTCGGCATCGACAGCGACATCGATGTTGCGGCCTTCTCGACGCGCACCGAGCATGTGCCGGAGATCGATACGGCCTACCGCTTCGATCGCGAGACCACGCTGGCGATCCTGGCGGGCTTCGCCTTCAACCGCCGCGTCATGATCCAGGGCTATCACGGCACCGGCAAATCCAGCCATATCGAGCAGGTGGCGGCGCGGCTGAACTGGCCGTGCATACGCATCAACCTGGACAGCCATATCAGCCGCATCGACCTGGTCGGCAAGGACGCCATCGTGCTCAAGGATGGCAAGCAGGTCACCGAGTTCCGCGAGGGACTGCTGCCCTGGGCGCTGCAGCATGCCTGTGCGCTGGTGTTCGACGAGTATGATGCCGGGCGCCCGGACGTGATGTTCGTGATCCAGCGCGTGCTGGAGGTCGAGGGCAGGCTGACGCTGCTCGACCAGAACCGGGTGATACGGCCGCATCCGGCGTTCCGGCTGTTCGCCACCGCCAACACGGTCGGTCTTGGTGATACGACCGGCCTGTATCACGGCACCCAGCAGATCAACCAGGGCCAGATGGACCGCTGGAACATCGTCACCACGCTGAACTACCTGCCGCACGCGCAGGAGACCGCAATCGTGCTGTCCAAGATGGGCTGGGACGCACGCAACGGCGCGATCAAGCGGCGCGTCGAGAGCATGGTGGCGCTGGCCGACCTCACACGCGCCGGGTTCATCAACGGCGACATCTCGACGGTGATGTCGCCGCGTACCGTCATCACCTGGGCGGAGAACACGCAGATCTTCGACGATCTCGGCTTCGCGTTCCGGCTCACCTTCCTCAACAAGTGCGACGAGGCGGAACGGCCGACGGTGGCGGAATACTACCAGCGCTGCTTCAACGAGGAGCTGACGACATCGCTGCCGTCGCCTGCCAGCGTGCAGGAGCGCAGCCAGGCGCGCGCCCGCTAGCAGGCTGCGCAAACGAAACCAGGCCAGGGGCTTTGCCCCTGGACCCCATCAAAGGCAAGCCTCTGAAATCCTTTAATTTAAGAATGGGGGTCTGGGGCCTCAGGCCCCAGCGGGTCGAGGGCGGAGCCCTTGCGCTTGGTTGCTAGATGAGCGGCCGCAACGACCCGAACGGCCGCGCGGAGACGTTCAAGCGGGCCACCGCGGGCGCGTTGCGCGCGATCGGCGGCAAGCCGGACGTGCAGGTCACCTTTCAGGCCGGCCCCGGCACCGTCGTCGGCAACCGAGTGCGCCTGCCTGCGCCGACACGCAGCCTGCCCGCACCTGACGTCGCCCGGCTGCGCGGTGCCGCGGACGCGGCCGGCCTGCGCCTGCGCCACCATGACAGCCGGGTGCATGCCGCCCGCACGCCTGCCCCGCGCGAGGCACGCGAGGTCTATGACGCGCTCGAGCAGGCGCGCATCGAGGTGGTCGGCGCGCGCCACATGTCGGGCGTCGCCGCCAACCTGCACGAGCGGCTGGCGCAGGAATGCGAGCAGGGCGGCTATGACCGCATGACCCGCAAGGAGCAGTTGCCGGTGGCGGCCGCCCTCGGCCTGCTGGCCCGCGAGCGCATGTCGGGCACACCGTCGCCGCGCTCGGCGCACGCGGTGCTGGCGCAATGGCGCGACGCGATGGGCGGCAGCGCCGATGCGGCGCTCGACGAGATGGCCCGCGCGCAGGACGACCAGGGCGCCTTCACCCGCGCCGCACGCCGGCTGCTCGCCGCCTACGACCTCGCCGAGGCGGAGATCGAGGCCGAGGCGGAGGAGCAGGACGACACCGCGCAATCCGACGCGGACAGCGAGGAGCAGGGCGGCGAGAAGCCGCCGACGCCCGAGGACGGGGCCGGCGACGACGGCAGCGACATGCAGCCCCAGCCGACGCCGGAATTCGCCCGCTCGGGTGCGGCCGAGGAGGACGAGGAGCCCGGCGAGGAGCAGGACGGCTCGGCGGAGGGCGAGGACCGGCCCGGCGGACCGCTTCCGTCGCGCGAGCAGCGCGAGATCGAGGCGGGTCCCTCCTACAAGGCGTTCATCCGGCAGTTCGACGAGGAGGTCGCGGCCGAGGATCTTTGCGATGCCGAGGAACTCGCCCGCCTGCGCCAGCAGCTCGACCAGCAGCTGCTCAACCTGTCCGGCGTGGTCTCGAAGCTTGCCAACCGGCTGCAGCGCCGGCTGATGGCGCAGCAGATGCGGGCCTGGGAGTTCGATCTCGAGGAGGGCATCCTCGATGCCGGGCGGCTCGCCCGCGTGGTGGTGAACCCGACGCTGTCGCTCTCGTACAAGCAGGAGCGCGACACGGATTTCCGCGACACCGTGGTAACGCTGCTGATCGACAATTCGGGCTCGATGCGCGGCCGTCCGATCACGGTCGCGGCAATGTGCGGCGACATCCTGGCGCGCACGCTCGAGCGCTGTGCGGTCAAGGTCGAAGTGCTCGGCTTCACAACGCGCGCCTGGAAGGGTGGCCAGAGCCGCGAGCGCTGGGTCGCCGAGGGCAAGCCGCGCGAGCCCGGCCGGCTGAACGATTTGCGCCACATCATCTACAAGTCCGCCGACATGCCGTGGCGGCGCGCGCGCCGCAATCTCGGGCTGATGCTGCGCGAGGGGCTGCTCAAGGAGAACATCGACGGCGAGGCGCTGCTGTGGGCCTACAGGCGGCTGCTCGGCAGGCGGGAGAGCCGGCGCATCCTGATGGTGATCAGCGACGGCGCGCCGGTCGATGACAGCACGCTGTCGGTGAATTCGGGATCGTACCTGGAGCGGCACCTGCGCGAGGTGATCCTGGACATCGAGAGCCGGCAGGCGGTCGAGCTGATCGCGATCGGCATCGGCCACGACGTCACCCGCTACTACCGCCGCGCGGTCACCATCACCGATGCCGAGGAGCTCGGGGGCACCATGATGCAGAAATTGTCCGAGCTGTTCGACGAGGATGCGGCGCGGATTTGGCTGCGTCAGGGGCGCGGCAGCACGCTGGTTGCCTGACCGGTGAGCGAGGCCGCTTCTGTTCGTGACCGGGCGGTCCGGGAGCTCACGCTCCGCGGGCTGGTGCTCGGCGCGCTGATCACCGTCGTGTTCACGGCGTCGAACGTCTATCTCGGCCTCAAGGTCGGCCTCACCTTCGCCTCCTCGATCCCGGCGGCGGTGATCTCGATGGCGGTGCTGCGCGCGGCCGGCGGCGGCGGCATCCTGGAGAACAACATGGTGCAGACGCAGGCGTCGGCGGCCGGCACCCTGAGTTCGGTGATCTTCGTGCTGCCCGGGCTGCTGATGGTCGGGCACTGGCACGGCTTCCCGTATGTCCAGGTGATGGCGATCTGCGCCGCCGGCGGCATCCTCGGCGTGCTGTTCACCATTCCGCTGCGCCGTGCCCTGGTCACCGGCAGCGCCCTGCCGTACCCGGAAGGCACCGCGGCGGCCGAGATCCTGCGTGCGGGCGAGGTCGCGAGTGCAGCCGGGAACAACGTGGCCGGCGCCGGCAGCGGGTTGCGCGAACTGCTCGCCGGCGGCGTGATCGCGGCGGCCTTCAGCCTCGCCAGCGGCGGCCTCGGATTGCTCGCCGACAGCGTCAGCGTGACGCTCGCCGCAGGGCCGGCCCTGTTCCGGCTCTCCACCGGCCTCTCGCTCGCCCTGGTCGGCGCCGGCTACCTGGTCGGCATCGGCGGGGGTCTCGCGATCCTGCTCGGGGCGGTCATCGGCTGGGGCATCGCGGTGCCCGTGCTCACCGCGGTCACGCCGCATCCGGCCGGCGTGGGTGCTGCCGCGTTCGCGACCGCGATCTGGTCGCACAAGGTGCGATTCATCGGCGCCGGCACGATTGCGGTGGCCGCGATCTGGACCCTGCTCGGCCTGATCGGCCCGGTCGCCAGCGGGCTGCGCGCGGCCCTCTCCAGCCGCAGCGGCGGCAGCGGCGAGCGCACCGAAGACGAACGCACAGACCGGGACCTCGCACCGCCGGTGATCATCGGGCTCGGCGTGCTGATGCTGCTCTGCCTGCTGGCCTGCTTCTGCAGCTTCTTCCTGGCGGGTTCGCCGCATCTCGGCGCCGCCCTCGGGCTCGGTGTGGCCTGCACGCTGGTCTGCCTGCTGTTCGGCTTCCTGGTGGCGGCGGCCTGCGGCTACATGGCCGGCATCGTCGGCTCCTCGTCGAGCCCGATCTCGGGCATCGCCATCCTCGCCGTGGTGCTGGTGTCGCTGCTGCTGCTGGGGCTGGACGCGATCGGCGCGTTGCCGGCGGAGTTCGCCGCCCACCATCGCGGCCTGGCCATCGCCTCGGTGCTGTTCGTGACGTCGGCGATCCTGGCCGCCGCCACCATCTCCAACGACAACCTGCAGGACCTCAAGACCGGCCAGCTCGTCGGCGCCACCCCCTGGCGGCAGCAGCTCGTGCTGATGGTGGGCGTTGTCGTGGGCGCCGCGGTGATCCCGCCGGTGCTCAACCTGCTCTACGCCGCGTACGGCTTCACCGGCGCGATGCCGCGTCCCGGCATGGACCCGGCGCTGGCACTCGCCGCCCCGCAGGCGACCCTGATGGCGACGATCGCGCGCGGCATCTTCCTGCACCAGCTTGACTGGAGCATGATCCTGATCGGCATCGGCCTCGGCGTGCTGCTGGTGATCGGTGACGCCGTGCTGAAGCGGCGCGGCCCCGGCCTGCCGGTGCTGGCGGTGGGCCTCGGGCTCTACCTGCCGCCGACGGTGACGGTGACGCTGGTGATCGGCGCCCTGCTGTCCTGGCTGACCGGCCGGCTGCGGCGGGGCGATGCAGCGGCCGGCACCGACAGCATGCTCGACGCGCATCGCCGGCGCGGCGTGATGCTGGCGTCGGGCTTCATCGCCGGCGAGAGCCTGATGGGGGTCGCACTCGCCGCGGTGATCGGCGCCAGCGGCCGCGAGGACATGCTGTCGCTGACCGGCCCGGGCTATGCCGGCATCGCCGCCTGGGTCGGGCTTGCGACGTTCGTCGCGGTCTGCGCCGGCTTCGTCCGCCACGTGGTCGGCACCGCCCGATGAGCCCGCACGCGATCTCGGCGCTGCTGGCATCCGGTGCGGCCTCGCTAGTCGAGTGCATCGAGGCGCTGACCGTGGTGCTGGCGGTCGGTTCCACCCGCGGCTGGCGCGCCGCCCTCGCCGGTGCCGCGACCGCGATCGGCGTCCTGGTGCTGCTGGTGGCTCTGCTGTGGCCGGCGCTGCGCCAGGTGCCGCTGGCGCCGCTGCGCGTGGTGCTCGGTACGCTGCTGCTGCTGTTCGGCGCGCGCTGGCTGCGCAAGGCGACGCGGCGCGCGGCCGGGATCATCCCGCTGCGCGACGAGGCCGCCGCGTTCCAGCGTCAGCGCCAGCATGCCGCGTCTGCTCCGATACGCTCCGGGCGCTGGGATGGCGCGGCGTTCGCCACGACGTTTCAGGCGACGGTGGTGGAAGGGCTGGAGGTGGTGTTCATCGTGGTGGCGGTCGGGTCCGGGCGGGCGGGGCTCTGGCTCCCGGCGGGTGCCGGCGCGGCGCTGGCCCTGGTGCTCGTGGCGCTGCTCGGGGTGGCGCTGCACCGCCCGATCACCCGCGTTCCCGAGAACACCCTCAAGCAGATCGCGGGTGCCCTGCTGTGCGGTTTCGGCACCTTCTGGATCGGCGAAGGCGCCGGTCTCGCCTGGCCCGGCGGCGACCTCGCGATGCCGGTGCTGGCGGCTGCCTATCTGCTGGCCTCGGTGATCGCGGCCCGCATCCTGCGTCGCCGGCTTGCGATCGGCTTCTCCGGTCCCGGCTGAACCCAGCTACCGGCTTGCCGCCCAATTCGCCATCTCCCGCAGTCAGGAAGCTGATCTTCGCGGCGATCCGGCAGACGTATTTCCTAACTGTGCGGTTCGCGACTTCACCGGTGAATTCAGCAATCCCCGCTACCGCCGGAGTAGAGCGTCGGACGTAAGCCTCGCAGCGGTAGTTCTATCAAATTTCCGCTCCGCATGATGGTTATCGTTCCAATCACCGAGACCTTGCCAACGGGTGTGCTTGTGACCGTGGCTGGAGCAGGCGCGAGCACGACCATTTGTTAGAGCGTGTGTGCGTCGAGTGCAGCCGCCCCTACAGTAGCATGAGCGTGTATCGTGGCGTGCCACGCAGCATCATTATCGACCTCAAGCTGCCAACCGGGGGGACAGTCACGCAGGGCAGCCACGCGACCGGAGGCGACCGTCAGATCAAGACCCATAAGTCGGGCGTCTCGGGCCAGGGAAGCCTTTTAACCGGGGGTCTGGGGCCTCAGGCCCCGGCGGGTCAAGGGCGGAGCCCTTGCCTTTACTTGTTAAAGATAGGCTGCCACCGAGAAGAAGATGCCGCGGCCGGCCTGCACCCAGTAGAGCGCCTGCCCTTCGAGGGTCTGCCCGTCATAGCCGGTCAAGGACCGGTGGTCGAACAGGTTGGTGACGTTGACGTTGGTGCGGATGCGGCTGCCGAACAGCGGCAGCAGGTAGCCGGCATTGAGATCGACCTCGTTGTACGACTTGATCGGAAACTGGTCGGCCTGTCCGGCGAAGGCCGTGTCCAGCCCGTATTGCGGGCCGAGCGATTTCAGCACGATGTTGCCGAACACTTCGTCCCTGTCCCGCACGACATTGCCCTTGTCGTACAGCAACGCCAATGTTGCCGTGCGGCGCGGCGTCTGCGCCAGGTTGTTGTCGTTGTTGCCATAGTTGCTGTCGTTCAGTGAGCCGTTCGCATAGGCGGCGAAGCCGTGGCCGAGGGTGATGGTGCCTTCGACCTCGACGCCCTTGAAGGCGGCGCCGCCCTGGTTGAAGTAGGTCGTGATGCCGCCGACGCTGTTGCTCGAGATATAGTTGTGGAACTCCACGTCGTAGGCATCGACGCCGAGCTTGAGCCAGCGTCGCTGGAACACCGTACCGACCTGGTAGCTCCAGGTGGAGGAGGGCTGCACCGAAGCGGGTGCGGTGGTCGAGAACAGGTTTAGCTGCGGCGTCAGGAAGCCCTCCGCCGCCTGCGCGAACAGCGACCAGTCCGGCTGTACGTGCCAGTTGGCATCGAATGACGGCAGCGGCTTGTTGTAGGTCGCATGGTCATCGGCCGGTGCGCCGGTCAGGGTGACCGGGCCGTTCAGGTAGCGCGTGACCGAGCTGTATTTGACACCGCCGGTGATCGTCACGTTGCTGGCCGGTTTCCAGACATATTCGGCATACGGCTGCGCCGTGGTGAGGGAGGCAAAATACTTTGCGATGAATTGAGCGGGTCTCGACATGAGCGAGTATGGCTGCAGGTTGCGGGTGAAGTCGACCAGCACCTCGTTGGTGGTGAAGCCTTCCCTTTCGACCCAGAAGCCGAGATTGAGGTCGCCGTCCGCGGTGGTCTTGGTCAGCCGGAACACGTCGCCCCAGTTGCGGTAGTCGAGCTGGGTCGCCGTGCCCGGCACGTCGTTGGTGACGTTGGCGGCGGTCCCGTCGATATAGATCGTGCCGGACAGGTTTGGCGCGGTCCCGCCGGGATCGTCGGACAGGAAATGGCGCTGGTAGTACGCCGTCGTGTAGGCTTGGTTGTCCAGGCTCCAGCCTCCGCCGAGGTCCGAATTCACCTCGATATATTCGAAGTCGGTGGTGTAGTTGTCGCGGTCGTAGCCGTTGAAGGACTGCGAGGTCGGATCCGAGTTCAGGCTGTAGTTGCGGCCGTAGCGGTCCATGTTGGCGAGCGTGGCACCGAACGGGGTCTTGGTGAGGTCGTTGTCGAGGTTGACGACGGCGGTCACCGTCGTGGTGGCCCCGATCGGCTGCTCGTATTTCCCGAACAGGTTGCGGCGCTCGGTGGCGGAGCCCGATTGCGCGCCGCCGCTTTACTCGCGCGTGAGATCGAGCAGGATTTTCGCGCCGCCAAGGTCGGCCAGCGATCCCGACGAGCCCTCGGCGCCGAACAGCTTGGTGCCGAAGCTGCCGAACGTGCCGTAGGTCTCGAGCCCCGGGGAGGCGGACAGGTCCGGGGACCGCAGATCGAGGGGTCCAGGGAGCAAGGGAACGGAAAACCTATGTAAGAGCCGACGTAACTCCTATGGCCGAGATTGGCGGTTAGCATCCGGGCGGGTTCAGGAGCCGCGATTACGTTAGCTGCTGTTGCCAAGCCATCCGCGTTACGAGGTCGTTGCCGAACGGCGTGCCGAATACACTGTCTGCCCTACAAATCAGCTCTTCGCTAACATCGACGCTTGTGTCTGAATCGCATGGCCGGCGCCTCGATTTCATCCAGGCGAAGCACCTCGCATTCCGCCGTCGACGTCGAGGATCACGCCCGTGACGTAACCGTTGCCGGCGAGGAAAACGATTGCGTCGGCCACCTCCTCCGCGCGCCCGATCCGCCGCACAGGCACGGAAGCGATGATCTGCCCGAAGATGCGGTGCTTCAGCGCCTCGGGGTGCTTGTCCCACCAGGGCGTGTCGATCACGCCTGGAGAGACCGCGTTGACCCGAATGGGGCCAAGCTCGTGCGCGAGCGGCAGGACCATCGCGGCGAGCGACCCGTTGATCGCGGCCAACCCCGAGGTGCCTGGATTGGCCATACGCGCCGAGTTGGCGATGACAAAGGTGATCGAACCTTGTTCGCGCAAGTACGGCAGCGCCGCCTGTGCGCATTGCCACTGGACCCAGAACTTGGCGTCGAACCCACGTATCAGGTCGTCTCGGGCGAGCGTGGCGAAAGGACCCGCACCCACGCCACCAGATGCGGCGATCACCAGGTGGTCGATATGATCCGTGCGCGCGAAGAAGGCATCGAGCGCATCGCGATCGGAGGCGTCGATCGACTCTCCACGCCCTGTGTCGCCGAGCCCGGCGACCGCCAGCGCGAGCTTGTCCTTGCGTCGTCCCGCGACGATCACATGCGCACCGGCCTCAACGGCGGCATGGGCCGTCGCGAGACCGATGCCGGACGTTCCGCCCATGACGACGAGCGTTTGGTCGGTCAACTTCATGGCGTCTCCTCCATCATTACTTAGTGTTCCTGGCGCTTGCTCTCGGCTCTCGTCGGCCTGAGATCGTCGACCTCAGCGGAGCGGTCTGAAGAACGTGCGAATGTCCTCCGCCAGCAGACCGGGTTCCTCCCATGCCGCGAAGTGACCGCCGGAGGGCATCTCCGACCAGTGCCGAACGTCGTAGAAGCGTTCCGCCCACCCCCGTGGTGCGTTGGCGATATCCTTGGGGAACATGGCGAAGCCCACGACCGCACCTCGTGACCGGTTTTCATCGGTGGCGTTAAGCGGCAAGCCGTGCCGTGGCTTGGCGAGGTCGCGATAGCCCAGGAACGAGATACCGATCGACTGGGTGATCCAGTAGAGCATCACGTTCGTGAGGATCTCGTCCTTGGTGAAGCGTCGTTCGATATGGCCGCCACAATCGCTCCATGCCTGGATCTTCTCGACTATCCAGGCCGCCAGCCCGGCGGGGGAGTCGTTGAGGGCGACGGCGGGCGTCCAGGGTTTCGTGCCCTGGATGTGTATATAGCCGCCCCCCAGCTTCAGAAACTCCTGCCTTCGAGTCAGATAGTCCTCCTCGGCGGCGGTAAGACCTTCAAAGCCCGGGACGCCCCTTGTCGCGGGCACGTTGGTGAAATGAACGCCCGCCGATGCGGTTTCATGATCTCGGCAGAGCTGGTCGCACACCATCGCGCCGACGTCGCCTCCATGTGCGCCGTAGCGGCCATACCCCAGCACGTCACTCATCAGGCTGTGGAGCACCGCGCCGAACTCGTTCAAAGACGAGCCATCCGAACCCCGGGGGGGAGAACCCGCAGCCGGGCAGGCTCGGGACGACGACGTCGAACGCGTCGACGGCATTGCCACCATGCGCGCCCGGATCGGTCAACAGCGGGATGAGCTTGTCGAAGCGCTGGAACCCGTCCGGCCATCCGTGAACGAGAACCAGCGGAAGCGGCGCCGGTCCGAGACCTCGCTCGTGAACGAAGTGAAGTTTCGTGCCACAAACTTCGGCGATGGAATGTGCATACCGGTTGAGCGCCGCTTCCTGCACCCGCTAGTCAAACTGATGGAGCCAGTAATCGACCAGCTCGGCCAGGTATCGCAGGTTCACTCCATCGTCCCAGCCCCGATCCTCAAGGAAGGGAGGACTACGGAACGCTCTCAATCGTTGGCGAAGATCATCGAGCACATCCGGATCAACGCTGATTTCAAATGGCTGTATCATAGCTGTCATCGCCTCGTCGGCTCAACGCTGTAGCATCGGTGCTGAAAGCACGACGGACTTGTAATCCTCGCCCGCCCGAGACAGGGCCGCGTCATCAAGATTGCGGACGTCGTGCACGGCAAGCGGCGCTTGCCATAGCCAGCTACATTTGCGCGCAGTGGCCTTGAGTGGCGCGAACAGCTCGTCGATCGTCATTCCACTCGGCTGGTAGCTTGCCGACGGGCCGCCCGTCGTCGTCGCCGCGAGGATCGGCAGACCAGCCGTGGCTGCGGCGATGTCCGGCTCCATGTAGAATAGCGGTGTCAGCACCGCATCCTGCCAATATTTGAGCAGTGGCGGAGTCGAGTACCACTGCAGCGGGAATTGCAGCACCAGTCTGTCGGCGCGCAGCAGCCGCTCACGCTCGACTGCGGCGTCGATCTTGCCATCGGGATAGAGCGCATAGAGTTCGGCCACTTCGAGTTTGGGCAGGTCTCTCAGCCCGGCGAGCAGCGCGCGGTTCGCACGGGAGGCAACGAAATCGGGGTGGGCGAGCAGCAGGACGGTGGTCAAGTGCGAGGCCTCCTTGAACGCTCCTAGATGGCGGGTAGCAATACATTGGTCAAAGTGATGTTTGTTATGCTATCTCATTCACGCGATGAAGCTGCGCGGGATCGACCTTAACCTGCTTGTGACCGTGGATGCGCTGCTGGACGAAGCGCATGTGGGCCGGGCTGCCGAGCGCCTCGGACTATCCCAGCCGGCTACCTCAAACGCGCTCGCTCGCGCGCGGGCGCTGTTCAGCGATCCGCTGCTGGTACGAGCGCCGCCGAACGGGCTTCGCCGAACATCGCGCGCCGAGGCGATACGCGAGCCTCTGCGGACCGCGCTCGCCGATCTGGCCAGGATCGTCACGACCGGTCCTCCGGATTTGGCCACCCTTCGTGGGGCGGTCCGGCTCGTCGCATCCGACGTTCCAGCCGCCGCGCTCGGCACCGCGTTGACTGCGGCGTTGGCGAAGCGAGCACCAGGTATCGACCTGATCTTCCACCCTTGGCACGCCGGTGATGAAGTCCGGCGACTTGAACGCGGCGAGGTGGACCTCGTTATTACCGTCGCGTCCGCCTCACACGGATCGTTGCGGACCGAACTTCTGGGCACATACCCCTACGCCATCGTAATGCAACGCGACCACCCGGCGGCAGCGATTGAGACGTTCGACCTCGATTGCTGGTTAGCCTTTCCCCACATCGTCGTTTCCGGCCGCGGGGATCGGCAAGGCTCGGTCGATGAGGCGCTGGCCCGGATCGGGCGACATAGGCGCGTCGCCGTTGTTGCACCCACCTTTCTGCACGCGCTCGAGTTGCTGTGCGACACGGACCTGCTGGCCGCATTTCCGATAGGCGTCATGGAAAGCAACGCCGCCGCTCGGCTGACTTCCCGTCCCGTGCCCCTCACCCTTGCGCCGGTTTCGCTGCACCTCGTCCGGCATCATCGCACCGACATGGATCCAGCAGTAACGCTTGTCGCCAAGCTGGTGCGCGAGGTCGCACCACGACTGCGTGGCGAGGAAGCTGGATAGCTGGCGTCACCGCCCTGATGCACACGCTTCTTGAACGAGCGGCAGGTTTGAGGAGGTCGGTATCGCGTCGCGAAGGCGAACTATGGGGCGTAACCAGCCATCCCCCTCTACGCCGCCGTTCTGCTCCGGTAGCGGGAAACATGTGTTTGGCGTCACCTGGGCATGGGACTGCTCAGGACCCCAACCAAATCTCTGCTTTGGTGTGCGACAAACGGTGTCGGATTGGCGCAGTGTGCGGGAATCCTGGATAGGAGGTTTCCCGCATATGCTGGTGGGCTACATGCGCGTCTCATCAGACGGCGACCGCCAGAGCACCGCCTTGCAGCGCGACGCCTTGCTCGCGGCGGGCGTGGATGACCGACATCTTTACGAGGACAAGGCAAGCGGCGCGCGAGCCGACCGGATCGGCCTGGCCCGTGCCCTCGCGTTTGCCCGGTCTGGCGATTGCCTGGTCGTCTGGAAGCTGGATCGGCTCGGCCGGTCGCTGCCGCACCTGCTGAGTATCGTCACCGGCCTGCGCGAGCGCGGCGTCGCGTTCCGCAGCCTGACCGAGCAGATGGACACCACGACGCCGCATGGCGAACTGCTCTTCTCCATCTTCGGCGCACTTGCCCAATACGAGCGTGCGCTGACCCAGGAGCGGGTGCGCGCCGGACTGGCCGCTGCCAAGCGGCGCGGTCGCCTGGGTGGCCGTCCACCTGAGATCAATGCCGAGAAGCTGGACGCGATCATCGCGGCACTCAACGGAGGCGCGACCAACGCCGCGGTCTGCCGGACGTTCGGCGCCAAGCGCACGACGCTGATCGAAACCCTTGCCCGCGCTGGCTGGTCGGGTCCCGGCACGGTGGCGATCGGCAAGGAGCTGGAGTGCCCGTCTCCTTCCTGAACGAGGAACAGGAACGGCGTTACGGCCGCTATGCTGGCGAACCTGATGCCGAGCAACTGGCGCGATACTTCCATCTTGATGACGCGGACCGCGCCTTCGTGGCCGGACGCCGCGGCGCCCACATGCGGCTGGGCTTTGCGGTCCAACTCGGCACCGTCCGGTTCCTGGGGACCTTCCTGGAGCAGCCCGATGACGTGCCTGTATCGGCCGTCGCCTTCGTGGCCGTCCAACTTGGCATCCAAGTAGGCGGTCTCCTGGCGGAGTATGCAGCTTCACGTTGGCGGGAACGGCACCCGATCGAAATCCGCGACCGTTACGGATACCGTCCCTTCTCCGAACCATTCGTGCAATTCCGGCTCAACCGCTGGCTTTACGCCCTGTGCTGGACAGGGTCCGACCGCCCCAGTGCCTTGTTCGACCGCGCCACAGCCTGGCTGTTCGCGCAGAAGGTGCTGCTGCCGGGCGTGACCACGCTGGAGCGCAACATCGCCCGCGTGCGCGCCCGCGCCGCACAGCGGCTCTGGCGCCAGATGCTGACAGGCATGACGTTCAATCAGCAGGAACGTTTGGAAGCCCTGCTCGTGCCGCCCGAAGGTGCACGGCAGAGTCCTCTCGATCGCTTGCACGACGCCCCGGTGCTTCAGAGCACGGCTGAGCTGTCGCGTGCCGTGACGCGCCTCGATGAAGTGCGGCTGCTCGCCGGGGGCCTGCCCCACACTGACCGGCTCCCCCGCACGCGGGTGCTGGCAATGGCGCGGTTCGCCACGGCAGCGAAAGCGTCCGCGGTCGCCCGCCTGCCGCAGGACCGCCGCCTAGCCACCTTGACCGCCTTCATCAGGACGTTGGAGGCGACGGCGCAGGACGACGTGCTGGACCTGTTCGACATCGTGGTCACCCGCATCTTTGTCGATGCCCAGAATGTCGGCCGCGAGGCCCGGATGAGGGGTCTGCGCGATCTCGATGCCGCTGCCCTGACGTTGCGACAGGGGTGGTGTCTGTTGCTGGAACACGGTGATGGCGATCCGCGCGAGGCAGTGTTCGCCAGCGTGGCGCGCGATGTGATCGAGTCGGCCATGGCCCGGGTGGATGCGCTCGCCCGACCGCCTGACGATCCCTATTTCGATGAACTGCTGGCCCAACATCGCCGGGTCCGCCGCTTCCTGCCTGATTTGGTACGCGCGGCCCATCTTGGCGCCACGCCGGCCGCTAGGCCGCTTCTGGCAGCTGTGCAGCACCTGGGCAAAATCGATAGCAGCGGGAGCAAGCTGCCTGTCGAGTTCGTCCCGACTGGCTGGCAGACACGCGTCGTGGTCGATGGTGTCGTGGACCTGAAAGCCTGGACGCTGTGCCTGGTGGACCGCATGCGTGCGGCCCTGCGCCGGCGCGATCTCTTCGCGACGCCAAGCCTGCGCTATGCCGATCCGCGGCTCGGTTTGCTGGATGGCGCGGCCTGGGACGCGGCCCGTCCAGCCGTGTGCCGGTCCCTCGGCGTATCGGCGTCCGGCCCCGAGGAGGTTGCACGCATGGCCGCTCGCCTCGACGCTGCCTATCGCGATACAGCCGCCCGGCTGCCGGAAAATGCGAGCGTGCGGATCGAGACGGCCATCGATGGCACGGCGACGCTGTCGCTCTCCGCGCTCGATAAGCTGGAAGAGCCGTCCAGCCTGATCGCGCTTCGGGCGGCAGTCGCCGCGCGCATGCCCCGGGTGGGCCTGCCTGAGCTGCTGCTGGAGATGCATGCCCGGACCGGGTTCGCGTCGGAGTTCACGCACGCAAGCGAACGCAGCGCCCGCGCTGGCGATCGGCCTACCAGCATCTGCGCCGTGCTGCTGGCGGAAGCCTGCAATACCGGGTTGGAGCCACTGATCCAGTTGGACACCCCGGCGCTCCGCCGCTCCCGCCTGAGTTGGGTCAGGCAGAACTATCTCCGTGCCGAGACCCTCACCCGTGCCAACGCGGCACTGGTCGCGGCGCAGGCCACTATCCCTCTCGCCCGCGCCTGGGGCGGCGGCGACGTGGCATCGGCCGATGGCCTTCGCTTCGTCGTCCCAGTCCGCACGATCCACTCGGGTCCAAACCCGCGCTACTTCGGCCAGGAGCGTGGCGTCACCTACTACAACCTGATCTGGGATCAGTTCACCGGCCTGGGCGGCATCGTCGTGCCCGGCACGTTGCGTGACAGCCTGGTCCCGCTCAGCGTGCTGCTGGAACAGGAAACCGCACTTCAGCCCACGGAGGTGATGACCGATACCGGTGCCTACACCGACGTCATGTTTGGCATCTTCCACCTGCTCGGCTTCCAGTTCAGCCCGAGGTTGGCCGACATCGGCGGCGCCCGCTTCTGGCGAGTGGATTCCAAAGCGGACTACGGCGTGCTCAACGGGCTGGCGAGGCACAGGGTGAAGATGCCGCTTGTCGTCGACAACTGGAACGATCTGTTGCGGTTGGCCGGCTCGCTCAAGCTCGGCCTGGTGCAGGCGGTGGCCTGATCCGGACCCTGCAAACCAATGACCGGCCAACCAAGTTGGCCCGCGCCCTGGAAGAGTGGGGTCGCGTGGTGAAAAGCCTCTGCCTGCTTGCTTACATCGATAACGAAAGCTATCGCCGCCGCATTCTGGTTCAGCTCAATCGCGGCGAGGGACGCCACCAGCTCGCCCGCGCCGTGTTTCACGGCAAGCGGGGCGAATTACGACAGCGCTACCGGGAAGGCCAGGAGGACCGACTCGGTGCGCTCGGCCTCGTGGTCAACGTCATCGTGCTCTGGAACAAGCTGTACATGGACGCGGCCTCGGCTAAGCTTCGCGCCGACGGCCATCAGGTCCGGGATGAGGACGTTGCCCGCCTATCCCCACTCGGCTTCGAGCACATCAACATGCTTGGCCGCTACGCCTTTATCCTGCCGGACACCATCGCCCGTGACGAACTCCGGCCCCTACGCGATCCAGCCTCAGACAGCTCCGAAAGCGAGGAGCCGGTCCTTACATAGGTTTTCCGTTCCACTGCTCCCCAGACCCCATCGACCGATCCGCCGAAGGTCGCGGCACCGATCGCGGAAGCCGGACCGGGGCCCCGATTGACCGTCACGCTGCCGAAATCACGCGAGAAGAAATAGCCTCCGGGCTGCGGCGCGAGGTTGAAGGGGAAACCGGGGATCGGAACGCCGTCGAACAGGACACTGAACTCGGTATATTGCAGGCCGCGTATGCTCTGGCCGAAATCATGCTGCAGCCCGGGGCCGACCGGGTTGATGTTCATCGCACTCGGCGTCAGCGCCACCACGTCGTCGTAGTCGGCACTCGGCACCAGGATCTTCTTCAGGGTCTCCGCATTGACGGTGCTTTGCGGCTCCGTCTCTTCGATACTGGGCTGGCTCGGGGCGAATTCGGAAGCGGTTGTCGGCACAGGATTGATCCTCGCACCGGTCACCTCGATCTGTTCGGCGGCCGGCGGAGCGGATACCCCGGTGGCCTCGGCGGTCCGCGCGTCAACGCGCATGGCGGGCAGCGTTGCGCAGAACACCACACCGCCAAGCCGCGCCGCGCGTCCGCCGCCCATCCAGTCCGTCATCATCGCCGTCGCCGCTCCATCCATGCCCGTCAGCGGCAGCAGGAGTGGCTCCGGCGCTCGCCCCCGGTGCGATCCTGTCTGTCAGGAACTCGTCAGGTCGCGGCCTTATGCCGCGCCCGAGCGGGTTTGTTTGGAGACGATTCGATGAAAAGCGGCCCACCCGGGGTGATCACGCTCCGGGCAGCGTCACCCGCACGAGCGATCCCGGTCCCGGCGGGATCGTGATCTGGCCGCTGTGCGCGACCGCCACGGCGCGCGCGATGGCCAGGCCGAGGCCACTGCCCGAGCCGGCATTCGAGCCCTTGCGGAAGCGCTCGAACATTGCGTCGCGGTCCGCAACCGGGATGCCCTGCCCCTCGTCGGCGACGTCGAGGACGACGCGGCCGTCGGCGCCATGCGAAAGCCGCAGCGCGATCCGACCGCTGCCATGCCGCAGTGCGTTCTGTACCAGGTTGCGCGCCAGGTCGCGCAGGTCGTTCGCCTCGCCGCGGACCAGGACGGTGCCGGGAAGCTCGACCAGCAGCTCACGCCCGGCTTCCTCGATCAGCGGATGCACACCGGCGGCAGCCTCCCGAACGATCCGCGAGAAGTTCAGGACGGCAGCGGTGCGTCCTCTTACCTCCTTGCGCGCGAGATCAAGCAGGCTTTCGACCAGCTGTCGCATGGCGGCGAGGTCCGTTTCCACATCCAGCCAGTCGATCGGCACGTTCGACCGGCGGCTGCGCTGCAGGCGCAGGCCGAGGGCCGCGAGCGGCGTACGCAACTCATGCGCCGCATCGGCGGTAAAGCGGCGCTCGGTCTCATAGGCGGCGGTCAGCCGGTCGAGCGCCGCATTGACCGCATCGGCCAGCGGCCGCAGCTCGCTCGGCAGCCCGCGCGTCGAGATGCGCGCGCCCGGATTGCCCGGCCCGGCGGCTTTCGCCTCCTCGGAGGCCAGGCGCAGCGGCCGCAGGCTCCAGCGTGTCACCCCGCCGATCAACCCCAATACCACCAGGCTGAACGGCAGCAGGATCGCGAGATCCTGCCACGGCTCGGGCAGCTCGTCGCCGAGCAGCAGGCGGCCCACTCTCGCGGCAAGGTCGCGGCCACGCTCGAGCGAG
Source organism: Lichenicoccus sp. (assembly GCF_965277665.1). Taxonomy (GTDB): domain Bacteria; phylum Pseudomonadota; class Alphaproteobacteria; order Acetobacterales; family Acetobacteraceae; genus Lichenicoccus. The sequence goes on along the minus strand of NZ_OZ255835.1, from coordinate 989,360 downwards.
TGCAGGCCGGAGACCAGCGCGAGGCCGCCGAACAGCAGGACCGACATCGATCCGACCAGGCGGTTGCCCAGGCTGTTGAATATCGGCCGGCCGAGCATCAAGCGAGGGGTACCGCCGGCGTGCGCACGACCAGCCGGTAGCCGATGCCGCGGATCGTCTCGACGGCGATGTCGTCGCCGCCGGCCCGCAAGAGGTGACGGCGCAGGCGCGACACCGCCGCTTCCAGGGCGTTGCCGCTGACCACGTCGCTGAGGCCATAGAGCCGGTCCTCCAGCGTGTCGCGCACCACGGTACGCCCGACGCCGCGCGCAAGCTCTTCCAGCAGCGACAGCTCGCGTCGGGAAAGGTCGAGCAGGACGCCGCGGATCCTGGCCTCGCGCGCCTCGGTATCGAAGGTCAGAATCCCGAGATCGAGCACCGGTGTCCGGCGCAGGCCGGGCCGGCGCAACACCGAGCGCAGCCTGGCATCGAACTCGTTCAGGTCGAACGGCTTGAGCAGATAGTCGTCGGCGCCCGCGTCGAGTCCCTGAACCCGGTCGTCGATGGCATCGCGCGCCGTCAGGACCAGCACCGGCACGTCCGCAGCAGGTCCCGAACGCAGGGCACGCAGGACGGTGATCCCGTCGAGATCCGGCAGCCCGAGATCGAGGATGATCGCGTCATAGGCGCTGGTCGATGCCGCGGCCAGCGCCTCGTCGCCACGCGCCACCGCATCCGTCACGAAGCCGCCGCCGCGCAGATGCGCGGCCATCATCTCGCGCAACGCGCGATGATCCTCGACAAGCAAGACACGCATAGGTTGATCTCCGGGAACAACATGCTCTTGAGGGTTATCAGAGCCCTGCGGCAAGGCACGACGCAAGGCGATGATTTTATGACAATGCGCCGGCGGCGGCTGCGAGGAGAGAGACGGTCAGGTTTTTGTCAGTCTGCTGCTCCAGAACATTCCGCAGCAGGTCCAGACGCCATCGGCCAGCACCGGCTGGATGCCCGGGACCGTGTTCAGGAGTCTTAAGGTGACGATGTCATTGAGGAAACACCCGCTCGTCGGCGTGATGGCGCTCTCCCTCGCCGCCCCGGGCCTTGCGCACGGCGGCCTGGCGCAGGCACAGACCGACCAGACCACGCGCACCGTCGGGCCGCAGACCAACGGCTCCATCGTCGCCTCCGACAACCAGCTGCTGACGCCGGCCGGCAAGGTCGTGCAGCTCGGCTCGCCGGTGGTCGCCAAGGCGGTCGCGGTCAACCCGAACCCCTCGACCCGGAGCGGCGCGGTGCTGCTGATGGATGCCGCCCAGCCGGTCATCGTGTTCGACACCAAGACCGGCGCGGTGCTGCAGCGCTACATCCCGAGTGCTGTCAGCGGCACCACCTTCACCAACAACACCACCGGCTCGTTCACCGGCATCAGCTATTCGCCGGACGGCTCGAAGCTGCTGTTCAGCCAGGACAACAATTTCGTCGCCGTCGCGAACGTCAATCCGGCCAATGGCGAGCTGACACCTGCGATGAGCGTGCCGCTGCCGCCGCCGCCGGCCAACCCGAACCTGTACAATGCGACCTCGGCCAACCCCGGCGGCGTGGTCGCCGCGGGCGGTGCGCTGGGCCTCGTCGTGCTGAACGCGAACAACACCGTCGGCGTGATGAACCTGTCGACCGGCACACTGGAGTCGCAGATCCCGGTCGGCAATGCGCCGAACAGCATCGTGGTCAGCGGCGACTACGCCTATGTCAGCAACGAAGGTGGCCGTCCCGCAACCTCGTCGGACTTCACCAACCTCTCCGACGGCACCCCGATCGTTGTCGATCCGACCAACGCCTTTGCCACCACCGGCACGGTCTCGGTCATCAACATGCGCACCGGCACGGTGACCAAGACCATCAATGTCGGCCTGCATCCCGCCGGCATGGCGGTCTCGGGCTCGAAGCTCTATGTCGCCAACTCCTATGACGACACCATCTCGGTCATCGATACCGGCCTGCAGCAGGTCGTGCGCACGATCAGCGTTGGCGTGCCGATCAAGGGCGGCGCATTCGGCGCCGGCGTCAACGGGATCGCGATCGCCGGCAACCACGCCTATGTGACCCTCGGGCAGTCCAATGCCATCGCGGTTGTCGACCTCACCAACAACGCGGCCAACCCGGTGATCGGCTATATCCCGACGCTGTATTTCCCGACCACCATCGCCTATGACGCCGCCAACAGCCAGCTGGTCGTCTCGGATGACAAGGGCCTCGGCGCCCAGGGTTCGCTCGGCACGGCGCACGGCGTCACCGCCTTCAACACCCACCAGGAAACCGGCACGGTCAACCTGATCCCGCTGCCGAGCCCCACGCAACTCGTCAAGATGACCGCGCACGTCATCCGCAACAACCACTGGGATTCCAGGAACATCCAGGTCGGTTCCGAATACGCCAATCCCAATGCCGATCCGGTCGCGATCCCGGCGCATATCGGCGAGCCGTCGCTGATCAAGCACGTCTTCCTGGTCATCAAGGAGAACCGCACCTACGACCAGATGCTCGGCGACGTGGCGCAGGGCAACGGCGATCCGAGCCTTGCGGTGTTCGCCGCCAACGTGCCGAACCAGCACGCTTTGGTGAAGCGCTTCCCGCTGCTAGACAACATGTATGCGCCGAGCCGGCAGTCGGCCGACGGCCATCCCTGGATCGTCGAAAGCGGCTCGTTCTACTCCAACGACATCCTCTCGCCGGACTGGATACGCAGCTACCCGGGCGGCAACAGCAACGATGCGCTGACCTACACCCAGAAGGGCTTCCTCTGGTCGGCCGCGGAGCAGAAGGGCCTGAACGTCAAGATGTATGGCGAGTGGAGCAACCACTACACCATCGCCGCCAAGCCGGGCGGCGGCACCTACAGCTGGGCCGATTTCTACAACACCTCGTTGTTCAAGGAGACCGGCGGCAAAGCCGGCAGCATGATCGTGCCGGATGGCGCCGACACCGAGATCGCCTACATCCCGTCTGTCACCCGGATCCTCGATCCGCACTATCCGTCCTTCAACCTCGGCATCCCGGACCAGTACCGGATGGACTACTACCTGCCGATCCTCGCAGCCCAGGACGCCGCGAACCAGGTGCCGACGCTCACCATCCTGTGGCTGCCGAACGACCATACCAACGGCACCACCACCGGTGACCCGCTGCCAAACAACTACCAGGCCGACAACGACCTCGCCCTCGGCCGCATGGTGGAGGCGATCAGCAACACCAAGGCGTGGCCGACCAGTGCGATCTTCGTCGAGGAGGACGACAGCCAGGACGGCGTCGACCATATCGACGGCCATCGCCAGCCGGCCTACGTCATCAGCCCGTATGCGGCAGCGCCGCAATCGTCGGGTGTCGGAAAGGTCATCCACACCACCTACACCCAGGAGAACATCAACCGCACCATCGAGAACATCCTCGACCTGCCGCCGCTAACCCAGTTCGACCTGACAGCGTCGCCGATGTTCGACTGCTTCCAGAATACGCCCGACACCGCGCCGTTCACCCACGTGCCCGCGACCACGCCGCTCAATATCGGACCCGGCGGCACGCCGATCCCCGGCACCGGGCCCGCGAACTACGCCATGCTGCACATGACGCCGATGCAGAAGGCGTGGAACGTCGCGTCCAACAGGATGACGAAAGGCAAGCAGGGGAAAGCGGACTCAGTGGACGAGAATTTCCTCAACCACGTGATCTGGTACTCCGCCACCGACTGGAAGCGGGCCTATCCTGGCGAGGCGCAGATCCAGTGGCCCGCCAAGCTGGTCGCTGCCGCGCTGCGCCATCCGGTCGTCGACAACGACGACTGATCTCCCCTCCTGGTCAACCTCCAGCCCACCCGGGCCGATCCCCGCCTGAGACGCGCCGGCCAGTTCCTGCAGGCCGGGCGTCCGGCCGAGGCGCTGCCGCTGCTCTACGAAGCAGCGGCCGACGCGCCGAGCGATGCCGGCATCCGGCATGATCTCGGCCAGGTCTGCCTGCAGGCCGGGCGTGGCCGGGAGGCGGTGGAGGCCTTCGAGGCCGCCCTGGCCCGCAACCCCCGCTTCGCGCTCGCAAGGCTGCATCTCGGGATCGCGCTGCAGAGCCTCGGCGACGACCCGGCGGCGCTCGCTTCCTATCAGGCGGCGTCACAGCTGCAACCGTCCCTGGTCGAGGCGCGCTATCATGCCGGCGCCCTGCTGGAAACGCTCGGACGCCGGTCCGACGCCATCGCCGCCTTCCGGCGGGCAGCCGCCGCCACACCGAGGACCAGCCTCAGCCGCCTGGCCGGCGCCCGCGCCCTGCTCGCCGAGGGCCGCGATGCCGAGGCCGAGCGGGCGCTGCGCCAGCTGCTGACGCTTGACCCCGCGGCGCTCTCTGCCACCGAACTGCTCGGCATGATCGCGTCCAGCGCCGGCCGCTTCGAGGAAGCCTTCGCCCTGCTCGACCAGGCGACGCGCAACGCACCGCAACTGGCGGGCAGCTACTACGAGCTCGTACGCTGCCGCCGCGTGACACGAGACGACTTTGACCTGATCGCGCGCATGCAGGCGGCACTGGCAGCTGCGAACCTGCAGACGGAGGCGCGCCTGAAGCTCCATTTGGCACTCGGGAAGGCCTTCGACGATCTCGACGACCCCGCCACGGCGATGCGGCATTACGATGCGGCGGACGCGTGGCGCAGTACCCTCTGCCGCTTCGATCCGGTCGCGTTCGAGGCCCGCATCGAGGGCCTGATCGCACGGTTCACGCCGGAGACTGTCGCGCGGCTGGCCGGGTCCGGGCGGCGCGATCCGACGCCGATCCTGATCATGGGATTGCCGCGCACCGGCACCACCCTGGTCGAACACATCCTGTCGGCGCATCCGGACGTGCATGCCGGCGGCGAGCTGCCGTTCTGGACCGAGCACGCGGCAACGCCCGATCCGGCGGCGGCCGCCGCCGACTACACACGGCTACTGCGCAGCCTTGCCGCCGGGGCCGAGCGGGTCACCGACAAGAGCCCGTTCAATATCCTCCAGGCCGGCCTGATCCACACCGCGCTGCCGGACGCGATCATCGTCCTGTGCAGCCGCCATGCGATCGACACCGCGCTGTCGATCCACCGCACCTATTTCAACCAGCATGTGGCCTTCCCGACCGGCGGCGAGGCGCTGGTGGCCGCACTTTGCGCGGTCGAGCGGCTGGCGGCGCACTGGCGGTCGGTGCTGCCGGCAGACCGCCTGCACGAGGTGGTGTACGACGATCTGGTCGCAGCGCCGGAGCCGGTGATCCGGCGCCTGGTGGCGGCGTGCAGACTGCCCTGGTCGGACGCCTGCCTGCGGCCCGAGCAGAACCCGCGCACGGTGCACACGCCCAGCCGGTGGCGGGTGCGGCAGCCGATCTCGAAGGCGGCTGCAGGGTCCTGGCGCCGCTACGAGGCCTGGCTCGGACCTCTAGCGGCGCTCGAACCCCTCAGATGACAGCCGCGATGTTGAAGAACAGGCCGCGGCCGGGATTGACCCAGTACAGCGGTTCGCCGTTGCCCGCCGCCGCCGCGGCATAGCCGATCAGGCTGAGATTGTTCAGCAGGTTGGTGACCTGCATGCCGAGTTCGACATCGCGTCCGTGCAGCACCGGCAGCACGTAATGCACCGAGAGGTCGAGCGTGTCGTACGACTTGATCGGGTATTTGTTCTTGAAGCCGGTATCCACGCCCCATTGCGGCCCGACATCCTTGTCGAGCAGCGAGAAATCGACGCGATCGCCGTCGAGCGCCACGTTCGCGCGGTCAAACAGCAGGCCGGCGACGCCGGTGCGACGCGGCGCCTGCGCGACCGACGCGCCGTTGAGGTAGTTCGCATCGTTGAGCGAGCCGTTTGCGTAAAGCGCAAAGCCATAGCCGAGCTGGGCCGTCGCCTCGACCTCGACGCCCTTGAAGTGCGCCGAGCCTTGGTTGGTATAGAGCGTGTTGGTGCCGAGCGTGGTGGCCGCGATGTAGTTCTGGTAACGGATGTAGTAAAGATCGGCGTCGGCCGAAAGCCAGCGATGCTGATAGACGGTGCCGACCTGGTAGTTGTCGGTCGTCGAGGGCTGCACGCTATTCACGATCGAGGCGTAGAACACGTTCAGCGGTGGCGTCAGGAAGCCCTTCGCGGCCTGTGCATAGACCGACAGCCCGGTTGCCACGCGGTAGTTCAGGTCGATCGACGGCAACGCCTTGTTGTAGGTCGCATGGTCATCCGCCGAACGCTTGACCGTGCGCACCAGCGGGCCGTCCAGCGCGCGCGTCACCGAGCTGTACTTCATGCCGAGGGTCACCGTCAGCCGTGGCGTCGGCTTCCAGGCGAACTCGATATAGGGCTGAGCCGTCGTCAGCCGGTCGAAGTAATGATACTGGTATGGGGATCCGGTCCGCGACGTCGTATAGGGCAAGTCGTTGCGTGTCAGCACGACATTCGTCTTGTAGAGCGTGTTGTCCTCGCTCTCGAACCAGGCGCCGGTGCGCAACTGGCCGAAGGAAGTATCGCAGGTCAGCCGGAGGATGTCACCCCAGGCCCGGTAGTCGTTCTGATACGCGGCACCCGGGACGTCGTTGTCCAGCACGGTGGGCGCGCCATTGAGGTAGTAGGTCTGCTTCGCCGTGGTGGTGAGGTTCGGCGTGGTGAGCGAGGTGTCCGAGGTCTGCGTGCCGCGGTGGTAGAAGGCGGTGGTGTAAGCCTGGTCCGAGATCTTGAGCCCGCTGCCGAAATCATGGTCCAGCTTGATGTACTCGAAATCCGTCGTGTAATTGTCCCGGTTGTAGGGACCGTAGGCCTGCGAGCGCGGATCGTCGTTGAGCGAGAAATTGCGACCGTAATCCTCGATCAGGCCGAGCGGCGTGCCGTAGGGCGTATCGGTCACGGCGTTGTCGAGGTTGACGGCCGCGGTCAAAATGGTGTCGGCGCCGATCGGCTGGACATACTTGATGAACAGGTTGCGCCGCTCGTCGCTGGTGCCGGTCGAGGCGCCGCGGCTCTCGTTGCGCTGGATGTCGACTAGCAGCCGGCCGTCGCCGAGCACACCGCCGAGCCTCCCGGTGTCGGCCTGCAGGCCGTAGAGCTTGGTCCCGAAGCTGCCGAAGGTCGCATACGGGTTGAAGCGCATGGAGGTGGACGGATCGCGCGATGTCAGTTCGACATCGCCGCCGAACGTCGCCGAACCCACGGTCGAGGCTGGCCCGGGGCCGCGATTGACGACGATGCCGCTGAGATCGTGCGCCACGAAGTAGGCGGCCGGCTGCGGGGAAAGATTGCTCGGCGAGCCCGGCAACTGCACGCCGTCGAACAACACGCTGAACTGGGTGTACTGCAGGCCGCGGATGCTCTGGCCGAAATCCTGCTGCAGACCGGGACCGTTCGGATCGATGTCCATGGCACTCGGTGTGAGCCGGATGATGTCGTCGTAGTTCGAGGTCGCGGGCACATTCTCCTGGATGTAGCGCTGGCCGATCGCCGCCGTCGGCTGGATCTGCGTGAGCGATCCCTGCGACGGCGCCTGCGCCGATGCGGCGCCCGGGAAGCTGTGGCCGTTGACCTGCAGGTGTTCGACCGGCGCGGCGGGAGGCGACGAGGCGCCGTCGGTCGTGGGCTGACCAGGATCGGATTGCGCAAGCGACCGGCTCGAGGTGGGAAGCAACAAGGCCACGAAGGCAAGCGCCGTCGTCTTGATGGACGTAGAACAGTTGAGCTTAGGCATGCGAAACCTGACCAATCCCTGACGGGCAGTCTTAGTTTCTGGAACCGTTCAATGTTGTGAAGTTCCGATGAAAGCTCGGCCTCCAGGCACAGCTTGTCGATGCGCGCGGCACGATACGGTGCCGGCAGCCGATCTCCGGCGATGCCGCGGAAGCCTGGCGCCGCCCCGAGCCATGGCTCGGGGCGCTCGCGGCATTGCGTCCGGACGGAGGACACGCCGGTTTGAAGCCTGCCGGCGACCTACCGGGAGCTGGATGCCGGGCCGTTGCCGGACTGTTGCCTAATAATCGCGGGTCAAGCCATCGAGCACATTGAGTAAACTACACGCAACCACGACAGCCTGCCAGTTGATGGGCGCAGCAGATTAACTCAAGGCCGCCCCTGATGCTGCATTGCGTTCGGAGATGACAGGCCTACCCGGCCGGGACTGGTGCGGCGGCTACCAGGGTGGCAGCTCGTCGCCAAGTGCAAAGGGGACCGCCTGACCAAGGGCGGCCGGCACAACGGAGAAGTGGTCCTCGTCCGGGAACTCCACGAATTTGGTCGTGATGTGCCCAGTAAGCAGAGCCGCCATCTGCCGCGCATTGGTAACCATCGTCCTACGGTCCATTGACGCATAGCCGACGGCCACGTCCGCATCGGCCTGCGCGTCCGTCTTGCCGTCGGCTTCGAACGCCTTGCGATCGTCGTATCGGTCATGAGCGACATAAGTGGGCGACCGAAATTGTTCGAGGTCGCCGACGGACAAGAACACCCGCAATTTGGCGGGACGGCCGCCCTTGGCAAGGAAGTCCTGCGCCTGTCGCAGCGGGGTGCGGTTGTTCCACCAGATCGACGGACTAAGGGCAACATAGGTCTGGAACGACCCCGGCCGGGCGAACAGGGCTTCGAGCGTGAACAGGCCGCCCAGCGAGTGGCCGATCAAGGTCTGGCGGGTGCGGTCCACCGGGAAGCGCGCCTCGATCACCGGCTTCACCGTGTTGTCGATGAAGTTCATCAGTGTGACGTCGCCGCCGTTGGGGCCGGGGAGGACATCCGGATCTGGATGCCCGGGCGTGGCGGCCGAAGTAAAGTCCAGGCTGCGCCTCTTGAGATCGAAGGCCTCCGCGACGGGATAGCCGATGCCGACGACAACCGCTGGCTCGACCCGGCTCTGGATGCCGGTCTCGAGGTTGGTGCGGATGATCTCCGACACGAGGCCGGTCCAGGCGTTGCCGTCCACGACGTAGATTACCGGATAGCCGGCAGCCGGGGGCTTGCTGGCGGGGGTCGCGACGACGATCCGGTAGGGCGCCCCCGCGGCCGAGCGGAGGGTGGTCTGCTGCAGCTTCGGCAGGTCGAACGGCGCCCAGCTCACGGCCTGGGCGGCATGCGCGTTGAGGGGCATGACAATGTAGCCGACGACCAAGGCGAGACAGGCACCACAGTTGCGTGCGGCGAGAACAGCCAGCCTCATCAAAAGTTTGCTGGCAAAAGCCTTTGGGTGCATGTCCATTACAATCCGGGTAGCGTCCCGAGCTGAGACCCTCAAGCATCAGGGACCGGATGCCAACTGACACCAGATGTCTACCTCGGACATCAGCGTGCCGCCAACCACGACATAAGCTCGCCGAGCCGGTAGCTCGGATATCCATCCGCCATGCTGGCGAGGCTATCTCGCAGCCATGCGTAGGGCTCGAGGCCGTTAAGCTCGGCGGTCTCGATCAGCGAGGCGACGATCGCCCAGCGCCGGGCCCCGCCCTCGCTGCCCGCGAACAGGCTGTTCTTGCGGCCAACCGCCACGGGACCGATTGCCCGCTTCACCGGGTTGTTGTCCAGCTCGATCTGAGCTGCTGCCGGTTTGGTGGACACCTGGTTTTAGGGTGTTTCACAGGATCGGAGGGTGCGGATGGAACGGCGACAGTTCAGCCGGGAGTTCAATCTGGAGGCGATCCGGCTGGTGTGTCTGGAAGCGGTGGCCTACGCTCATACCCAACCTCTCGGCAAAGAGAGGAAGGGGAAACATCATGACCAACCGGATGGCGTCACTGCGCCTTGCGACGCTGTTGGCACTCGCCGTCACGATATCCACCACCGCCCAGGCAAGCGGGGCTCGCGAGATACCGTCCGTGACCGGGCCGATCGCCGGCAACAGCCCAGCCAATCATGCCTTCGATGCCGCCGCCTATCAGGCGGTGCCGATCGATCTCGGGTCTCGCGGCTACCGTGAGGACGAGTATTTCCTCAGTGGCACCGCAAATGTCTACCAATACGAAGACGCGGCCGATCCGTCCGACACGACGGTCACAGTACTGCGCCGCGGCCCTTATACAAACCGCATCCTGGTCCGCCGGCCAACTGATCCAGGACGCTTCAGCGGCAACGTGATCGTCGAGCTGCTGAACGCCACCAACAACTACGATCTGCCCGTCCTATGGTCCTACGATCATGACTATTTCTTGAGCCGCGGCGACATCTGGATCGGGATCACCAGCAAGCCGGTGACGATCGCCGGGCTGAAGACGTTCAATCCGGTCCGGTACGCTCCACTCTCGTGGGATAATCCCAACAAGGACGAGACCGCCGCCACCTGCCCGGTCCTGCAGACGGTAGTTGGCGGCGCGTCGCACGCCACCGAGGACGGGCTGCTATGGGACGTGCTCAGCCAGACCGGCGCTCTGGTCCGCAGCCATGATGCGAGCAACCCATTGCAGCAGTACCGCGTCCGTGCCGTCTATGCGGCCGGATACTCCCAGAGCGCAATCGATCTTGTCGCCTACATCGATGCCATCACCCCCGGCATCTCCGGAGCGCCGCCGTTCGACGGCTACCTGGTCGGATCGGGCTTCGGCATCCAGGCGCCGCTCGACCAATGCAGCCCGGCGCCGCTCGCCGGGGATCCGCGCAATGTGCTGCGTTCGCGCAACGCCGCGATCATCGCCACCCAGTCGCAAACCGACTATCGCGATGGGCGCGTGGCTTATCGCAACGACAGCGACGCTGCCGACGACCGCTTCCGTCTCTACGAGGCTGCGGGCCCGTCCCACGTTGTCGTCGAGCAAACGACATCCGCCGCCAACGCCACCGATACCCACGCCGCCGGCGGCACAACATTGGTCGAAGATTACGCAACCTGCCAGGCCGGTGCCATGCTCAGCACCTTCCCGGGCCGCTATCTGCTCGACGCCAGCTTCGCCTTTCTCGAGAGCTGGGTTACCCAAGGCCGCATCCCGCCACACGCGTCGCTGATCCAGTCAACCGGAACAGCACCGGCTTTGATCACGCTCCTGGATCAGAACGGCAATGGCCTCGGCGGCGTCCGCGCCCCGGAACTCGACGTTCCGGTCGCCACCTATACCGAGAGTACCGGCGCCAGCAGCCTGAACTGCGGGCTCTCCGGTCAGGTGATCGCCTTCGACAAGGCGAAGCTGCAGGCATTGTATCCGAGCCGGGTGGACTATCTGGCGCCTTTCGTCGGCGACACTCTGTCGATAGCGAGACCCGGTTTCCTCACCCCGGACGATGCCGCCGAAGCGATCTCAGCCGCAGCTGCCAGATCAATTCGCTGAACCCAGCCTGATTGGGCGATCGCCGGACAGAACGCCGCGGCATCGAGAGATGGCTGCGGGTTCTGCCCGACGAGGACCACTGGGTTTGCTAAAGCCGGCCAACATCGTCGAGGGGCGCCCTCAGGACCCCGAGCCGATCTTCTGCGTCTTCTCGGCAGCCTCGCGCGCGGCCTTGACCTGCTGTGCGGTGACCTCGCCCTGGCGGCCGCCGAACTGGCCGATCGCGTAGTTCGCTACCGCCGCCAGTTCCGGATCGGTATAGGCGCGGGTGAAGGCGTGCATGAACATCAGGCCCTGGTCGGTCTGGATCTGCGAGCCGTGTGCCAGCACCTGCACCATGTTGGTGGCGGTCGGATCGCCCAGGCTGTGGTCGCCGCGCAGCGCCGCCCATTGCGACTGCCGCCCGTCGCCGCCGGGCAGGTGGCAGCCGGCGCAGGCCTCGGCGAACACCTGCCGGCCCAGGGGGACCGCTGGCCGGCTGGCCGGCGTGGCCTGCGGTGCCTCCGGTCCGTCCGGCTGCGCCGGGATGCCGCGCAGATAGACCACGATGGCATGGATGTCGGCGGCGCTCAGGTAGCGCAGGCTGTATTGCACCGCCTCGGCCATCGGACCGGAGGCCGGCCCGTGCCCGTCGGCATGGCCGGTGGACAGGTACTGCTCCAGCGCCGCGTCGCTCCAGCCCTTCAGCCCGTGCGTGGCGTCGCTGGTCAGGTTGTAGGCGTCCCAGCCCTGCTGCACGGCGCCGGCATAGGCGCGCGCGGTGTCGAGACCCTGGGTCGCGGTGCGCGGCGTGTGGCACTGCGCGCAATGGCCGAGCGCCTCGACGAGGTAGGCGCCGCGGTTCCAGTCGGCCGGCTTGCCAGCGTCCGGAGTGAAGCGATGGTCGGGGTTGTTGAGCAGGTTCCAGCCGATCATCACGGCGCGGATGTTGTAGGGAAAATCCATCCGGTTCGCGGGCGCGGTCGCATGCACCGCCGGCAGGCTGAACAGGTAGGCCTTGATGGCGAGCGCATCGTCGCGCGTCATCAGCGTGTAGGAATTGTACGGCATCGCCGGGTAGAGATGCTTGCCGCCGCGGGCAACTCCCGTGTGCAGCACGCGCACGAACTCGTCGTCGGTGTAGCGGCCGATGCCGGTCTGCGCATCCGGCGTGATGTTCGGAGAATACAGCACGCCCATCGGCAGCGTGAAGGCGCGTCCGCCGGCATAGGCGCCGCCGCCGGCCGCGCTATGGCACGCCTGGCAGTCGGCGGCGCGGGCGAGATACTCGCCGCGCTTGACCAGGTCGGTGGTCTGGCTCCGCGCCGCCGGGCCGCTCGCCAGGGCACACAGTAGCGCCCCCGCGAGTGCCGGTCCCGGAGTTCGCAGGTGGCGCCTCATGCCGAACTCAGCTGGCCGGTGGCGAACGGGATCCGTCGCAAACGTCGCCCGCTGGCGGCGAAGATGGCGTTCGCCAGCGCGGGGGCGGCAATCGCGGTGCCGGTCTCGCCGATGCCGCCGATCGAGCCGGCCGGGTTGTCGACGACATGCACCTCGATCACCGGCGCCTCGTTGATGCGCATCATGCGGTAGTCATGGAAGTTGCTCTGGTCGACGCGACCGCGGCTGAGCGTGATCTCGCTGTACAGCGCCATCGTCAGCCCGAAGATGAGCCCGCCCTCGATCTGCGCCCGGATCGTGTCCGGATTGACCACCGGCCCGCAATCCACGGCGACGTCGGCGCGATGGATGCGCACCGAACCCTCCGCAGTGACCTCGGCGTCCAGCACGGCGGCAAGGTAGCTCCCGAAGGCGAATTGCAGTGCGACACCGCGACCGCGCCCGCTCGGTGAAGGCTGGCCCCACCCGGATTTCGACGCCGCGAGATTGAGCACAGCCAGTGCGCGTGGGTTCTTGGAGAGCATGCCACGCCGGAACGCCACCGGATCCCGCCCGGCCGCCGCGGCCAGTTCGTCGATGACGCTCTCGACGACGAAGACGTTGTGCGTGGGACCGACGCCGCGCCACCAGAGGGTGGTGACGCCCGGCGGCTCGGCGCGTACATACTCCACATGATGCGCCGGCAGGTCGTACGGCGTCTCGGCGGCGCCTTCGACCGCGTCCGGATCGAGCCTGCCGCCCTGCTTCATGCCGGGAGGCGCCCAGCGTGCCATCACCGACGAGCCGGTGACCCGGTGCGACCAGCCGACGATGGCACCCTTGGCGTCGAGGCCCGCGGAGATACGGTCGTAGTAGAACGGCCGGTACAAGTCGTGCTGGATGTCCTCCTCGCGGGTCCAGATCAGCTTCACCGGATAGTCGAGGTGCCTCGCGATCCGCGCCGCCTGGGTGATGCTGTCGACGTCGAGCCGGCGGCCGAAGGCACCGCCCATGATCTGGTTGTGCACCTGGATTTTCTCCGGCGGCAGCCCGGTCTCGGCTGCCACCGCCATCTGCGCGCGCACCGGCACCTGGGTGCCGACCCAGAGCTCCGCGCCGTCCGGCCGCACATGGATCGTGGTGTTGATCGGCTCCATCGGCGCATGCGACAGGAACGGCAGTTCATAGACCACGTCGATGCTCTTCGCCGCCGACTTGATCGCCGCCGCCGCATCGCCCGCATGCGTGGCGACCACGCCCTCGGTCCGCGACGCCGCATCCAGCGCGTGGGTCAGGCTCGCCGACGACACGCCCGCATTCGGGCCGTCATCCCAGACGGGGGCTGCCGCCTGCAGCCCCTGCTTGGCCGCCCACATATGGTCGCCGATCACCGCATAGACGTCGTCGAGCTTCACCACGTCGCGCACGCCGGGGACGGCGCGCGCCGCCGCCTCGTTGATGGAGACGAGCCGGCCGCCGCGCACCGGGCAGGCGGAGACGGTGCCGATCTTCAGGCCCGGCAGCTTTACGTCGATGCCGTAGATCGCGCGGCCGTTGACCTTGGCCGGGGTGTCGAGCCGCTTCTGCGGCGTGCCGATCAGCCTGAACGCGCCGGCGTCCTTGAGCTTGACGTCGCTCGGCACCGGCAGCAGCGCCGCATCGTCCACCAGTGCGCCATAGGCGAGGCTGCGGCCGCTGGCGGCGTGCGTCACCACGGCGTGCGCGGCCACGCAACCGGCGGGATCGACGCTCCAGCGCGTAGCTGCGGCCTGCACCAGCATGGTCCGCGCCGCGGCGCCCGCCTCGCGCAGCGGCTTCCAGTCGGCCCGGGTCGAGGCGGAACCGCCGGTGGCCTGCTCGCCGAGCAACGGGCTGGCGTAAAGCTTGTTGTCGGGGGGTGCCGCCTGCAGCCGGACCTGGTCCATGCCGACCTCGAGTTCCTCGGCCAGCAGCATGGCCGTCGAGGTCCAGATGCCCTGGCCGCACTCGGTATCGGGCATGATCAGCGTGACCGTGCCCGCCTGGTCGATGCGGATGTAGGCGTTGGGCGCGAACATGCCGGTGGCCGGAGCGCCGGCCGCCTCGGCCGCCCTGGCGAGGCGGGGCAGGTGCAGCCCGAGCAGCAGGCCACCTCCGGCGACAGCGGCGCCCTTCAGCAGGCTGCGGCGGCTGGCGAGCGGGGCGACCGCGTTCATCACCCCGGCCTCAGGCTTGCGACGCAGTGTGGATCGCCTTGCGTATGCGCACATAGGTGCCGCAGCGGCAGATATTGCCGGCCATCGCGGCATCGATGTCGGCGTCGGTCGGCTGCGGCACCTTGTTCAGCAGCGCGGTCGCCGACATGATCTGGCCGGACTGGCAGTAGCCGCACTGCACCACCTCGGTGTCGAGCCACGCCTTCTGCACGCGGGCCCCGTTCGGGGTCGCGCCGACCGCCTCGATCGTGGTGACCGGACGCCCCGCGACACCGGCCAGCGGCAGCAGGCAGGAGCGCACCGCCTCGCCGCCGAGATGCACGGTGCAGGCGCCGCACTGGGCGATGCCGCAGCCGAACTTGGTCCCGGTCAGTCCCAGCACGTCGCGCAGCGCCCAGAGCAGCGGCATGTCGGGCGGCAGGTCGACCTGGTGGCTCTCGCCATTGACAAGCAGGGTGATCATCGCGCGCCTCCTCCGCTCCGACAGAGGGGCGGACACTCCGGATTGCTGTCCCGGCCGGCGGACCGAGACCGCCTTTTCTACCGGCGCCGCAATGGCGCGTCCAGATCCGGGACCTGCCGCGGCCGGCGTGCGGCGCTCACGGCGCGCAGGCACCCCGCGCCGCCGCCAGGCGCAGCAGCGCATCGACCATCATGTCGATGTCGGCGGTCTCGGTGCGATGGTTGACGATCGCCGCCCGGATCGCCCGGCGGCCGCCGATCATCGTCGTCGAGGGGACCGCGATGCCGGACTCCTGCAGGTCCTTGACCAGCTCGGCGTTGAACCGGTCCCAATCTACCCCGTCCGCGGCCACCGTGTCCGCGCCGGACCGGTCGGCTCCGGGCCGGTTCGTAGTCAGGTGGCGCACGCAAAAGCACACGATATTGAGCGAGACCGGCGCCAGCAGCTCCAGCTCGGGCGCCGCCAGCACGCGCGCCTCAAGATGCGCCGCGACCGCGCAGCAGCGCTCGACCATGCGGCCGATCTCGGCGCTGCCATAGGTCCGCAGCGTCATCCACACCTTCAACGCGCGGAACCCACGGGACAAATCCGGGCCGAGATCGGCCGGCCACGGCGCATTGCCGGCGGTGCCGCGATCCTCGCGTGCCAGGTACGCCAGGCTCTGGGCAAAGGTCTGCGCCTGCAGCGCCGGATCGCGCACCACGATGCAGCCGGCGTCATACGGCACCTGCGCCCATTTGTGGAAATCGAACGCCAGGCTGTCGGCGCGCTCGATGCCGGCGAGCCGATGGCGCAGCCTCGGCGACAACGCCGCAAGCGCCCCGAACGCGCCGTCCACATGGAACCACAGCCCCTCGGCGGCGCAGAAATCGGCGAGCCCCGCGAGATCGTCGATGGCGCCGGTATCCACCGTGCCCGCGCTGCCGACGACCAGGAACGGCCGCAGTCCTGCTGCACGGTCGCGCTGCACGGCAGACCGCAACGCCCCGAGGTCGAGCTGCCGCCGCGGGTCGCAGCCGATCGTGCGGAGCGCCGCAGTGCCGAGACCGGCCAGGTCGAAGGCGCGCGGGATGCAGCCATGCGCACTGGATGCGGCGTAGCCGACCAGGCCCCTGCCCGCGACACCATGCGTGCGTACATCCGGGCCGGCGGCGTGTCGGCGGGCGACCAGGACCGCGATCATGTTGGCCATCGACGAGCCGGTGACCAGCAGGCCGGAGCTGTCGGCGGGCATGCCCACCATCTCGGCGGCCCAGCGCACCACCTGTCGCTCCACCTCGATGGGCGCGTGGTCGCGGCCGCCGAGATTGGCGTTCAGGCCGCCCGCAAGGAGTTCGGCCAGCATGCCGATGCCGGTGCCGCCGCCATGCACCCAGCCCATGAAGCGCGGATGCGTGTTGCCGACGCTGTACGGCGCCACCAGCCGCTGGAAATCCTCGTAGATCGCCTCCGGCGCAGCCCCCGCCTCGGGCAGCGGCAGGCGCAGCTCCGCCCGCAGCGCCTCGGGCATGGGCTGCCAGACCGGCTGCGCGCGCAGATCGGCGAGGCGGTCGATCATGTCGTCCAGCATCCGGTGCCCGAGGGCGCGCAGACCGCTCCAATCCTCCGGGTCAAGACCCGACATCAAAACCCCTCGCCCCGGATCGCTGGTGCATCAATGGTGCTCTGCCACAAATGGCCATGGCTTGCACGCGGTCCGTCTCGACCGGGCGGGGGCGCGCGGGATATGCAGGCAGCATGTTCTTCAATGGCTTCACCCTGCACGAGAACCTGCGCGAGACCCTGCACCAGACCGGGGGCATCCGGCTGCGCACTGGAGGCACCGGGCCTGCCCTGCTGCTGCTGCATGGCCAGCCGCAGAGCCATGCGATGTGGCATGGCGTGGCCGGCCTGCTCGCCGACCGCTTCAGTCTGGTCTGCCCGGACCTGCCGGCAGGCCGCAGCGAACGACAGCTTGCCTCCGACATGCTGGCGCTGATGCAGCGCCTCGGCCATCGCAGCTTCGGCGTCGCCGGCCACGATGTCGGCGGCCACGTGGCCTGCCGGATGGCGCTGGATGCGCCGGACCGGGTGCAGCGGCTGGCGGCGCTGGAGATCGTGCCGATCCCCGAGCAGCTCGACCGCAACGACATGGCCTACGCGCTCGCCGGCTACCAGAGCTGCTGGTTCGGGCAGCTGCATCCCAAGCCGGAGGCGCTGGTGACGCGGGCGCCGGATGCCTGGTTCCGCAGCCCGGCCACGCGCGAGGATGCGCCGTATTTCCACCCCGAGGCGGTCGCGGATTATCTGCGTCTCGGCGGCGGTGTCGGCGAGGCGGCGCCGCACGCCCTGCCGCCCGACCACCGGGCCGGTCCGCCGCCCGAGGCCGTCGGCCGGCGCACCCGGATCGACTGCCCGACCCTGGTGATCTGGGGCACCGGGGGCCGGATCGGCGGCTGGTACGATCCGCTTGCCCTGTGGCGCGAGTGCGTCGATGGCGAGGTGAGCGGCGGCCCGCTGCCGGCGGGTCATTTCCTGGCCGAGGAAGCCCCCGACGCGGTCGCCGCCGCATTCCGCAGCTTCTTCGGCGTGATGCCGCGGGCGCAAATCCTTTCCTGAGGGCGAAACCTGCATGCCAATCCAGTCGCCGTCCCGCCTGCCGGGCCTCATGGCTGCCCTCCTCCTGGCAAGCTGCACGCAACCGGCGGCCCCGCCGGTGGTGCCGGCGCAGGGGACCCCCTATCTGGGCGCCGCCGCCCGCCCGGATGGTCTGCGGGTGCTGCCGCCGCCGCCGGCTCCGGGCTCGCCGGCCCAGCGGCTCGACCAGGTGGTGTTCAGCCACAGCAGGACGACACGCGAGCGGGATCCGCAGCGCTGGGCGCTCGCCAGCAATGACGCACAGCTCGATCTCGACCACCTGATGGCCGATTTCGCCTGCGCGCTCGGGGTGCGGCTGGACCGGCACAGCGCACCCGCGCTGTACCGGCTGCTCGCGCGCGTTTCGCTCGACAGCCGGCCGGAGACCGACGCGGTGAAGGACCATTACGGACGCCGCCGCCCCTATATCGGCAACGACGCACCGATCTGCGTGGCGCGCGGGACCAGCCTCGACACCAGCGCATCCTATCCGTCCGGCCATACCACGGTGGGCTGGACGCTGGCGCTGCTGCTCGCCGAACTGGCACCCGACCGGTCCGGCGAGATCCTGGCGCGTGGCCGCGCGTTCGGCGAAAGCCGCATCATCTGCGGCGTGCACTGGCTGAGCGACGTGCAGGCCGGCTACCTCAATGCCGCAGCTCTGGTCGCCGCCCTGCATTCCAGCGTTGTGTTCCGCGCCGACATGCTGCAGGCGGGCCGCGAGATCGCGCTCGCCAGGAGCCGTGGATGGCAGGGAGATCCTGCGATGTGCACGGCGGAAGCTGCGGCCGAGATCCACTCGCCGCTGTTCGCGTTGCAGCCGTGAGGCGGGTGCCGGTTCTGCGGGCCGGATGACCCTGCATCTGCGGCCGGCCCGATTGCGTTACGTTGCAACAATCATTTTTTGTTGTCTGTCTGTAACGAATAATTTACGAGGTGAGGCTCGCGGCAGGCAGGTCTTACCCATGGCGACAGATGCAAGCGTGAACGGCCTCTCCGGCCACACGATCACGGCGAGCGGCTTCCTGAACACGCTCGGCGTCGACACGCACATCCCGTACACGGATGGTGGCTACGCCAACCTGGCGAACGACGCCGCCGACCTCGCCTATCTCGGCATCACCAACGTGCGCGACGGCATCAGCAACGGCGCCAACGGCTCGGCGCCGCTCAGCAGCTTCATCACGCTGGCAAAGCAGGGTATCAAGTTCACCTTCGTCATCGCCGGCGGCGGCGCGGTGACGACGGCCAGCCTGCGAGCCCAGCTTGCGCTGATCGACCAGGTCAACGAGGCCGTGCCGGGGAGTGTCGTCGCCGTCGAGGGCGCCAACGAGATCAACAACTTCCCGATCACCTTCAACGGCGTCGGCGGCGAGCAGGGGGCCCTGAACCTGCAGTCGGCGCTGTACAGCGCCGTTCATTCGGATCCGAATTTGTCCGGCGTGGCGGTCGATTATTTCACCGGCTACGGCGCGGGCAGCGACGCCACCGGTCCGAACCCGACGACAACCGCCGGGCTCGCCGACTACGACACCCAGCATCCATACCCGAACGGCGGCCAGGCGCCGGAGAAGTGGGTGACGCCCACGCAGGCGCTCGGCAACGAGAGCGCCGCCACCGGCTTCGGTCCGGCGGTGTTCACCGAGACCGGCTACACCACCAACGGCGGCACCAGCGGCGGGGTGAATGCCGACGTGCAGGCGAAATATACGCTGGACCTGCTGCTGGACGACGCCGCCAACGGCATCTCGCGCACCTACCTGTATCAGCTGATGGACGCCTACAAGCCGGGCTCGCCGCAGGGCGATGACGGCTACGGGCTGTTCGACCCGAGCAATGCCCCCAAGGAAGCCGCCACCGCGATCCACGACCTGGTCTCGGTCCTGGCCGATCCCGGTGCCGCGGCCGCCAGCTTCACGCCGACGCCGCTCGCCTACTCCGTCACCGGGCTGCCCGCGACCGGCAACAGCGTCGCGCTCGAGAAGTCCAACGGCGCCTACGACATCGCGGTCTGGAACGAGCCGCGGATCTGGAACGAGGCGCTCGGCACGGAGATCACCGCCGCCAGCACCCCGGTGACGGTGCAGCTCGGCCGCACCTACGGCACCGTCGAGATCTTCGATCCGCTGGTCTCGGCGACCGCCATCTCGACGCTGACCGATGCGAGCTCGGTCAAGATTTCCGTGACCGACCACCCGCTCATCATCCAGGTGGCAAACCCGACCGGCATCAAGTCCGGGCCGATCCCGGCTCCGGTGGTTCCGGCGCCCGCCAGCGTCACCGTCGGCAGCGGACCCGACACCATCGGCCTCGAGATCGCCGAGGACGCCTATCTCGGCAATGCGCGGTTCACCATCAGCATCGACGGCAAGCAGGTCGGCGGCACGCAGACCGCGCAGGCGTCGCACGCTGCCGGACAGTCCCAGGATTTCCGCGTCGAGGGCCGCTTCGGTGCGGGCCAGCACACGGTCACCGTCGACTTCCTGAACGATCTGTATGCCGGGACGTCCAGCACGGACCGCAACCTGTACGTCACCGGCGCCAGCTTCGACGGCGCGGCGCAGCCTGGCGCGCAACTGTCGCTGTATTCGGACGGGACGCAGTCGTTCAAGGTGGTCTCGTCCACCACCTACAGCGAAGGTGCCGCGGGAGGCACCGTCACGACGCTGGGCCGCGACACGGTCGATATCGGCACCGGCAGCGTCACCATCCATGCGGATGGGCCGTCCACCAAGGTGGTCGGTGGCGCCGGCGCGATGAAGTTCATCGCCAGCAGCGGCAACGACTTGATCCTGGCCGGCAGCGGCGCCTCGACCGTCACCGGCGGCAGCGGCACGCTCAGCTTCACCGCGGCCAAGGACGCCGCGGCAAGCATCACCGCCGGATCCGGCCGCGAGGTGTTCGACCTGGTCCAGGGCCAGGCCGGCGGCACGCTGGCGATCAGCGGCTTCAAGTCCGGCACCGACAGCATCCACCTGCAGGGCTATGCGGGCACCGGCCTGCAGAGCGAGGTGAGCTATGCGGGCGGCACCCTGATCACGCTGACCGACCATACACGCATCGCCCTGGCCGGCTTGTCCGCCAGCAGCAGCCACACGGTCTTCGGATAGGCCGGCGACGGCGGCGGGAGGGCGTGCTCCGCCGTCGCCAGGAGGAGCGATTTAGCAAGGCCAAGGGCGTTGCCCCTGGACCCCATCAAAGGCTCGCCTTTGAAATCCTTGAATTTAAGAATCGGGGACTGGGGCCCCCACTGCTCCAAGACGGGGCCCCAGCGGGATCAGGGCAGCGCCCTGACCTTGCCTGCTTCAGCACCCTGTTAGGTAGAGCGGCACCCGATCAATTGGAATCGCTTCGCGATGCCAAGCGTCGGATAAAGCTGCTCTATCAAACGACAAGCTGAACATGATCGATCGGATCATGCTCTACGCCGCGACCTCGGCCAGCGTCTCGCGCGCGGCCCGCACCACCGCATCGGTCGAGATGTCGAACTTCTTGTAG
The DNA here is from genome assembly GCF_965277665.1 of Lichenicoccus sp. Classification (GTDB taxonomy): domain Bacteria; phylum Pseudomonadota; class Alphaproteobacteria; order Acetobacterales; family Acetobacteraceae; genus Lichenicoccus. The sequence continues at coordinate 967,975 of NZ_OZ255835.1, read as the reverse complement.
ACGTCGCCGATCTTGCCGGACGCGCCGAAGCCGTGCATGCCGACGAAGCGGCCCGTAAAGCCGATATACCGGTCCCAGCCGAGCTCGACCGCCGCCTCGACCGCGACACGCGCATGGGTCGCACCCAGCACCGACTTCCTGTAGGCCGCGTCCTGCTCCTCGAACAGCAGCCGGCTGGGCATCGAGACGACGGCGGTGGGGATGCCCTCCTGCTGCAGGATGGCGCGCGCCTCGACCGCGAGATGCAGCTCGGACCCGGTGCCGATGATCGTCAGCTTGCGCTCGCCACCCTCGGCCTCCAGCAAGACATAGGCGCCCCGCGCGGACTTGTTCTCGTCGCCGGGCTCGCGGCGCAGCAGCGGCATCGGCTGGCGCGACAGCGCGATGAGGGCCGCGCGACGCGGCGCCTCGAGGATCAGCTCCCAGCACTCCGCGGTCTCCACCGGGTCGCCCGGACGGAACACCGCGAGGCCGGGGATGGCGCGCAGCGCCGCCAGCTGCTCGACCGGCTGATGCGTCGGGCCGTCCTCGCCGAGGCCGATCGAGTCATGCGTCATGACGAAGATCGTGCGGATCCGCATCAGCGCCGCGAGCCGGATGGCGGGCCGACAATAGTCGGAGAAGCACAGGAAGGTGCCGCCATAGGGGATCAGGCCGCCATGCAGCGCGATGCCGTTCATCGCCGCCGCCATGCCATGCTCGCGCACGCCGTAATGCATGTAGGTGCCGCTATAGTCGCCGGGCTTGATCTCGACCATGCCCTTCGCGCGGGTGTTGTTCGAGGGCGTCAGGTCGGCCGAACCGCCCAGCAATTCCGGGATGGCGGCCGCGAGATGATCGAGCACGGCGCCGCTGGCCGAGCGGGTGGCCATCTCCTTGCCGCTGGCGATGAACTCGGCACGCGCCGCCGCGATCGCCTGCTTCCAGTCCGCCGGCAGCTCGCCATTGTTGCGACGCTCGAACTCGCGCTTCAGCGCCTCCGGCGCCGCCGTGACGCGGTCGGCCCAGGCCAGCCGGGCGGCCCGCCCCTTGGCGCCGATCTCGCGCCAGGCGGCCAGCAGGTCCTCGGGGATGACGAACGGCGGCGCATCCCAGCCGAGGATCTTGCGCGCGCCGGCGATCTCCTCCTCGCCCGGCGCATCGCTGTGCGCCTTCTGGGTGCCGGCCTTGGTGGGGAAGCCGAAGCCGATGATGGTCTTGCAGGCGATCATCGAGGGCTTGTCGGTCACCGCGCGCGCGGCGGCGATCGCGTCGCGGATCGCGTCCGTGTCGTGGCCGTCGATCTCCTGGACATGCCAGCCGGAGGCGCGGAACCGCTCGACCTCGTTGTCCGAGACCGACAGGCTGGTCGCGCCGTCGATCGAGATGGAGTTGTTGTCCCAGAAGGCGATCAGGTGGCCGAGCTTGAAGTGGCCCGCCATCGAGATCGCCTCCTGGCTGATGCCTTCCATCAGGCAGCCATCACCCAGGAAGACATAGGTCCAGTGGCGGCAGAGGTCGTCGCCGAACTTCGCGTTCAGGATGCGCTCGGACAGCGCGAAGCCGACCGAGTTCGCGACGCCCTGGCCGAGCGGGCCGGTCGTCGTCTCGATGCCGTCGGCATGCTTGTATTCCGGGTGGCCTGCGGTCTTGCTGTCGATCTGGCGGAAGCGCTTGAGCTCGTCGAGGGTCATGTCCTGCGAGCCGGTCAGGTACAGCAGGCTGTAGAGCAGCATCGAGGCGTGGCCGTTCGACAGCAGGAACCGGTCGCGGTCGAACCAGTGCGGGTCGGCCGCGTCGAACTGCATGAAATCCTTGTAGAGAACGGTCGCGATGTCGGCCATGCCCATCGGCGCACCGGGATGCCCGCTCTTGGCCTGCTGCACCGCATCCATCGACAGGAAGCGGATGCAGTCGGCGAGGTCGCGCAGGTGCTGGTCGCGCGGCTTGGGCACCGTCTTGAACTGCGTGGGCGCGGGTGCCGGGGGGGCAGCAGTGTCGGCCATGGGTCGAGGCTCCTTGTTCGCACGATCCTTCGATAGGACCGGGTATGGCATGGCTGCGCGGGCGCCGAAACCTCGCGCGGGCCTGATGCGGCCGGTTCACGCGGACGGGAAGCGGCTCGAATTTAGCGCAATCCGTCGCAGAAGACGCTCATCCGGGCGCAGGCCTCCAGCAGCGTGTCGTCGTCCGATGCGACGCTGAGGCGCAGGTAGGGGCTCATCCCGAAGGCAGCGCCCTGCACCACGGCGACATGCTGCTCCTCGATCAGGGCCAGCGCAAAATCCTCGTCGGTCGCGATCAGCGTGCCGCCGGCGCTGGTGCGGCCGATGCAGCCGGCGATTCCCGGATAGGCGTAGAACGCGCCGTGCGGCATCGCGCAGGTGACGCCGCGCATGGCCCGCAAGGCCGAGACCACCAGGTTGCGCCGGCGCCGGTAGGTGACCCGCATGACCTGCACCAGCTCGGGACCGCCCTCGAGCGCTGCGACCGCGGCCGCCTGGCTGATCGTGCTGGCCCCGGAGGTCGCGTTGCCCTGGATCGTCGTCATGGCGCGGATCAGCGGCGCCGGGCCGCCGCCATAGCCGATGCGCCAGCCGGTCATCGCGTAGGTCTTCGACACCCCGCCGATGGTCAGGATGCGGTCGCGCAAGGCGGGCGCCACCGCGGCCAGCGAGGCGTGCGGCGGCCCGTCATAGATAAGATGCTCGTAGATCTCGTCGCACAGCACCCAGACCTGCGGATGCCGCTCCAGCACCGCCGCATAGGCGCGCAACTGCTCCGCCGAGCAGGTGGCACCCGTCGGGTTGTTCGGGAAGTTCAGGATCACCCACTTGGTGCGCGGCGCAATCGCCGCCTCCAGCGCCTCCGGGGTGAGCCCGAATTCCAGCGCCTCGGGGCATTGCGGATGCACCGGCACGCCGCCCAGCAGCTGGGTGATCAGCGGGTAGCTGGCCCAGTACGGCGCCGGGATCACCACCTCGTCGCCGGGCTCGAGGGTGGCCATCAAGGCATTGAACAGCATCTGCTTGCCGCCATTGCCGACCATCACCTCGGCGTCCTCGAAAGGCAGCCGGTTCTCGCGCGCGAACTTGGCCCGTACCGCGGCCTTCAGGGCCGGGGTGCCATCCACCGGCGGATACTTGGTGTGGCCGGCCAGCGCCGCGTCGTGCGCCGCCTCGACGGCCTCAGGCGGGGTCGCGAAATCCGGCTCCCCGAGTGCGAGCGAGATCACCCGGGTGCCATGCGCCCGCAGCGCACGGGCGCGGATCGCCATGCCGATGGTGGCCGGCACCTGCAGCGAGGCCAGCCGCGACGCCAGCTCCGGCACCGGGCCGTTCCTAGCGCAGGCCGGCGCAGAAGCGCTGGATGCGGGTGCACGCCTCGCGCAGGCTCTCGGTGTCGGTGGCGTAGCTGACCCGAAAATGCCCGGGGAACATGAAGGCGGCGCCATGCACGGTGGCGACGCCCTCCTCCTCCAGCAGCGCGGTGACGAAGCGCTCGTCATCGTCGATCGCGATCCCGGTGCGGCTGGTCAACCCGATGCAGCCCTGCATCGACGGATACACGTAGAACGCACCCTCGGGCTTGTGGCAGGTGATCCCGGCCGCCTGGTTCAGCATCTCGACCACGAGGTCGCGCCGTCCCTGGTAGGTCTCGACCATGTCGCCGATGAAGTCCTGCGGGCCGGTCAGCGCCTCGAGCGCCGCGGCCTGGCTGATCGAGCTGGCGTTCGAGGTCGACTGGCTCTGCAGCTTGTCCATCGCCCGGATCAGCGCCAGCGGGGCGCCGGCAAAGCCGATGCGCCAGCCGGTCATCGCGTAGGCCTTCGAGCAGCCGTTCATCGTCACCGTGCGGTCGCGCAGACGCGGCTCGACCTGAACGATGGTCGCCGCCTTGAAGTCGCCGTAGATCAGCTTGTCGTAAATGTCGTCGGTGAAGATCCAGACATCCGGGTGGCGCAGCAGCACGTCGCAGATTGGCCGCAGCTCCGCTGCCGAATAGGCAGCACCCGTCGGGTTGTTCGGGCTGTTGAGGAAGAACCACTTGGTGCGCGGGGTGATCGCCGCCTCGAGATCCTCGGCGCGCAGCTTGAACCCGGAATTCGGGCCGCACGGGATGATCACCGGGGTGCCGTCGGCCAGCGCCACGATGTCGGGATAGGAGACCCAGCAGGGCGACGGGATGATGGCCTCGTCGCCGGCCTCCAGCGTCGCCACCATGGCGTTGTAGATCACCTGCTTGCCGCCGGTGGAGACGATGATCTCCTCGGGCCGGTAGTCGAGCCCGGAATCCAGCCGGAACCGCTCGGCGATCGCCTGCCTCAAAGCCGGCGTCCCGGAGACGTCGGTGTATTTGGTCTGGCCGGCCTCGATCGCCCGGATCGCCGCCTGCTTGACATTGTCGGGGGTATCGAAATCCGGCTCGCCGGCCGACAGGCTGATGATGTCGCGTCCGCCCGCCTTGAGCGCCCGCGCCTTGGTCGAGATGGCGATGGTCTGGCTCGGGCTGATCTTGTTCAGGCGGGCGGCGATGCGGTCCATGGAGCCTGTCCGGTGATGCACGGGAGGCGGCAGGCTAGATCATAACAGGCGGATGCGAAACCGACCCGGACCGCCTGCGGCGGCGATTGCACGGTGCTGCACGATTATGGATGCTGTGCCTGGTTTCGAGGGAGAACGCCGATGCGCGGTCCGGCATGGTGGATGGCGCACTGCTGGTGATCAGAGCTCCCCGCGACAAGCCGGCGACATCCGCCGCCTCGGGCGTGCTGCCCGCCGGCGCCGAGCAGCGCGCCACCCGCCTGGTCTTCTTCATCGCCGGCTTCGGCAGTGCGGCATGGGCGGCGCTGGTGCCGTTCGCCCGCGCGCGCGCCGGCCTCAGCGACGGCACGCTGGGTCTGCTGCTGCTGTGCCTGGGCATCGGCTCGATCGTCACCATGCCGCTCTCCGGGGCGCTCGCGGCAAGGTTCGGCTGCCGTCGCGTCATCATCGCCGCCGGGACCGCCGCCGCCATCGCCCTGCCCCTGCTCGCGTCGATCTCGTCGCGCGCGGCCCTGGCGGTGACCCTGATGCTGTTCGGCGCCGGCATCGGCGGCCTCGACGTGGCGATGAACATCCAGGCGATCATCGTGGAGCGCGCCAGCGAACGCGCGATGATGTCCGGCTTCCACGGCCTGTTCAGCCTTGGCGGCATCGCCGGCGCCGGCGGGATGGCGCTACTGCTGGGCCGCGGCGCCTCGCCGTTGCAGGCGACGTGCTGCGTCTCGCTCGGCATGCTCGCCGCCCTGGCGGCCTCGGCCGCACATCTGCTGCCTTATGGCGCCCGCGCCGACGGGCCGGCCTTTGCCATCCCGCACGGCATCGTGCTGTTCATCGGCCTGCTCTGCTTCGTGCTGTTCCTGGCCGAAGGCGCGGTGCTGGACTGGAGCGCGGTGTTCCTGACCGCGGTGCGGCACATGGCGCGCTCCTATGCCGGCCTCGGCTACGCGGCGTTCGCGGCCACGATGACGGCGGGACGGCTCTCCGGCGACCGCATCGTGGATGCGCTCGGGCCACGGCGCGTGGTGCTGGCCGGCGGCCTGTGCGCCGCGGCCGGCTTCGTCCTGACCCTCGTTGCGGGCGGATGGCCGATGGCCTTGCTGGGCTTCGCGCTGGTCGGCGTCGGCTGCGCCAACATCGTGCCGGTGCTGTTCAGTGCCGTCGGACGGCAGAGCGTCATGCCGGAACCGGTCGCGGTGCCCGCGATCACCACGCTCGGCTATGCCGGCATCCTCGCGGGCCCCGCAGGGATCGGCCTGATTGCGCACCTGTCCAGCCTGCAGGTCGCCTTCATGGTCCTGGCCGCCATGCTGGTGGGGGTCTCGCTCAGCAGCCGCCTGCTGGAAACCGCCGCTCAGCCGATCGCGAACAGGTTGTAGCCCCAGCCGGGCAGGTCGAGATACAGCCCCTCGCCGGCCAGGGCGTCGCCGTCGCGGGCGTAGTGCTCCGGCCCAAGCCGGTCCGACAGCGAGACCAGCTGCCCGGCCAGTCCCGGATGCGCGAGGCGGATACGGCACTGGCCCCGGCTGTCGCCGTAATTGACCACGCAGAGCAGCCGCGGCCCGGCCTCGTCGGTCCAGCTCGCGGCGCTGAACGCAAGGTGGCTGGGATTGCCCTCCCAGGCCGCATCCACCGGCAGCGGCCGATAGGTCCCGTGCCGCAGCACCGGATCGCGCAGCACCGAGAGCAGGTCCAGGTAGAACTCGTGCACCGCGACGTCGATCTCCTCGACCGGCCCGCGCCGAAGATGGATCGGGATGTGCCTGCGCGCGCCTTCCAGCTGGCCCTGATGGAACAGGCGCAGGCCGGGTGCGGTGAAGGCGAGCACCGCGGCGGCCTTGTGCTGCGGCAGCGCCAGCGTCGCCGCTGCCCGCCTCTCGTCATGGTTCTCCAGGAAGCGGACGAGATGCGCCTGCCAAGGCGGATCGGCGGCGAGCAGGTCGCGCACGCGCTCGCCATCGCCGGCGACCAGCGCGTCGTACAGCGCCTTGTCGTAGGCGAAATCGAAGCCCTGCGCGATCATCTCGCGGTCGCGACCCCAGTACACCTCCGCCATGAGGCAGAAATCCGGCTGCGCCGCCCGCAGGCGCGCAATGGTGTCCTGCCAGAAACTCCCGACCGCTCGGCCCTGCAGGCTGTGACGCCAGGTCTGCCGGAACACCTCTGGCAGCAGCAGCATCGCCATGTCGCAGCGCAGCCCGTCGCAGCGCCCGGCGATATCGAGCAGCACGTCGCCCATCGCGGCCTGCGTCTCGGGATTGGCATAGTCGAGTTGCACCGTGTCGACCCAGCCCGGGAAATACGGATCGCGGCCATGCGCGAGCACCACTGGAGCACTGCTATCCGGGGTATCGATCCGCAGCCAGTCCTGCGGTTGCGACGCCAGGTCCGCCTCGGTGCCGTGCACGAACAAGGCGGGCCGGGCGGCAACCCAGGGATGATCGGGTGCGAGATGGTTCGGCACGAAATCCAGCATCAGCCGCAGGCCGGCGGCGTTCGCCCGGCGGCGCAGCCGATCCAGCGCCGCATTGCCGCCGAACTCCGCTTGCGCGCTGTAGTCCGAGACGGCATACGGCGATCCGCTGATATCCTCCGGACGCAGATCGGGCAGTGCGCGCCGGTAGCCGTCCTGCCAGGCCGGATTGCTGCGCGAGATCGACCGTCCAGCGGCTCCGGTCTGCCAGACGCCGAGGAACCAGACCCAGTCGAAGCCGAGATCCGCCACCGCGCGCAGCGCCTCGTCCGGGATATCGTCGAACCCGGCCTGCCGCCCGTAGCGGGCGCCGATTTCGGCCAGCAGCACCCTGGTATTGATCTGGTAGAGCACCGGATGCGCTGGCGCCGGCGGAGCGGCGGTGGTTTGCTGACCTGGCAAGACATGCTCCGTTTGCCGCACCTCACGCGAACCCTGCCAGCGTGCGAACCTCGGACGCAGTCATCCCGTCCGCGCGCATGGCGCGCAAGGTCCGGGCGCCATCACGCTTGGCCAGCCGCCTGCCGTGCCGATCCCGCAGCAGATGATGGTGCAGCCAGGCCGGTGGCGTCCAGCCCATCAGGGCCTGCAGCAGCCGGTGCACGTCGGTGGCCGGACGCAAATCCTCCCCGCGCACGACCAGGGTGACACCCTGCCGCCAGTCATCGTGGGTCACGCAGAGATGGTAGCTCGCCGGCACATCGCGGCGCGCCAGCACGACGTCGCCGAACCGCTCCGGACGGCACCTCCAGTGCAGCCCGGTCGCCGCGTCCTGCGCCTGCAACTGCCGGTCGGCATCGGCCAGGCTGTCGAGTGCGGCGCGCATGTCGAGGCGCAGCATGTAGGGCTCGCCGGCCGCGATCCGCTGCCGTCGCCGACCGGGCGCGAGGCCGCGGCAGGTCCCGGCATAGAGCGGCGCTTCGTCGGGCGTGCAATGCGGGGCGGACGCGGCGGCTTTTGCCTCGCGGGCGATGTCCGCCCTGCTGCAGAAGCACTCGTACAGCAGTCCACGCCGGCGCAGCACATCGAGCACCGCGCGATATTCCGCAAGGTGCGCGGATTGCACGCGGACCGCGCCGTCCCAGTCGAGGCCGAGCCAGGCGAGGTCCACCAGGATCGCCTGGGCATGGTCGGGCCGGCAGCGCTGCGGGTCGATATCCTCGAGTCGCAGCACGAAGCGGCCGCCGGCGGCCCGGGCGGCATGCCAGCCGGCCAGTGCGGAGGCGGCATGGCCCAGATGCAGCAGCCCGGTCGGGCTAGGCGCGAAGCGCGTCGTCAACGGTGGATCCGCGAAGCGCGTCGTCAGCGGTCGCTTCGCGAAGCGCGCCAGCACGGGTGGATTGTTGCCGTTCGGGGACAAGATGGTCACGGATTGTGCAGCCTGCTTGCCGGCACCCGGCTTGTAGGGTCATTTAGCGTCTGCGATAGATTATGATGGTAATCGACGGCGCAGCGTGATCGCCCGTGCGACTGAACGCCATGCTGCCAGCCGCGATCCGAGAAAGGATGCGCTTTGCTTCACGGCGGCCAGCACTATCCGGCTCTGGTCCTGAATGCGGACTTCCGGCCGCTCTCCTACTTCCCGCTCTCGCTCTGGTCCTGGCAGGATGCCGTCAAGGCGGTCTTCCTGGACCGTGTCTCGGTGCTGAACGAATACGACACCGTCGTGCACTCGCCGAGCCAGGCGATCCGGCTGCCGAGCGTGATCGCGCTGAAGGACTACATCCCGACGGCGCGGCGTCCTGCCTTCACGCGGTTCAACGTCTTCCTGCGCGACAACTTCTCCTGCCAGTACTGCCTCGACCGGCTGCCCACGCACGACCTCACCTTCGACCATGTCGTTCCCCGCTCCCGCGGCGGCCGCACCACCTGGGAGAACGTCGTCACCGCCTGCGGCACCTGCAACCTGCTCAAGGGCTCGCGGCTGCCGCGGGAGTGCCGCATGCACCCTCGCCGGACCCCGGCGCAGCCGACCACGTGGGAGCTGCAGGATAACGGTCGGGCGTTCCCGCCGAACTACCTGCATGAAAGCTGGCGCGACTACCTGTACTGGGACAGCGTGCTGGAAAGCTGAGCCGGGGCCTCCCGCCTCGCGCCCCATGCGCATCATGCGCCGGCGGCCGGTATCCTGATGTTCGTTGTCTATGGCCTGCTGGGCTATCTCGTCGTCACGCTGGCGGCCGCCGCGGTCATCCTTCGGCCGGGCGCACGGCGCGGTGAGCAGCAGCCTGCCGACCGGCACGCGGCTCCGCCCCAAGCTTGCATGGCGCCGCTGCTGCACGGCACCTCGTTGCGCGGCCGGCCGATCCGCTTCTATCGCTCGCCGCTGGCCGGCCCGGACTTCCCCTGGGTCGTGCTGCGCGACCTGTTCGAGATGGCGACCGACGGCGCGGCCTATTCGGTCTCGTCGGAATGGATCTATGCCGCCCGGCCGGAGACCGCCCAGGCGGTCATGACCGAACGTGGCGTCGAGCTGATGCTGTGCTTCGGGGCCGCCTGCGCGCTGCTGGCGACGCTTGCGACCGGGCCGGGTGGCCCGGCGGCCCTCCGTAGCTTCGGCGAGTCGATGGCGGAAGCCTACGTCCTGCAATGCGCCGGCCTCGACCGTCGGCAGTTCCTCGACCTCTGCGCCGCCGCCGCCGCGCGCGGCCCCGCCTGATGATGGCCTCGGCCTCGCAATCCGGGCTGCTCCAAAAGCCTCTCAGGGCGGCGGCCAGGGCGGCGCGCGGTCGAAGACGCGGCTGAACAGGGCCAGCAGGTGGGTGTCGAGCTTGCCCTGCATCTCCTGCATGATCCTGAAGGCGTCGTGGCCGGCCAGCCCCGATTGAGACGGACGGCACCCGATCAGGGTCGTGAAGACGTCGCAGATCGCAACGATGCGAACCGGGTCCGAAATGGCGCCGCCGGCCAGCCCGTCCGGGTAGCCCATGCCATCGAGCGTTTCGTGATGATGCCGCACCACGTCAAGCGTCATGGCCTCATGCTGGGCGTCATGCGCCCCCTGCGCGACAAGCAGGTCATGGCCGACGGACGCGTGGCCGCGCATGATCGCAAGCTCCTGCGCGTCGAGCGGGGCGGCCTTGTTCAGGATCTCGAGCGCGATGGTGCCCTTGCCGATATCGTGCATCAGCGCGGCACGCGTCAGCCGGTCGCAGTCGGTGTGGCTGAAGCCCAGCGCCAGGGCAAAGGCGGCGACCAAGCCGGACACCGTCATGCAGTGCCGGTAGGTGCGATCGTCGACATTGGACACCAGGCGGAGCCAGGCATGGATGCCGTCTTCCGCAATGGCTTCCAGCATGATGTCGGAGGCCTCGACGACCGCCTGCATGGTGATGCAGCTGCCCTGCATCGCCGCGGCGAGCATGTCGGCGATCGCCAGCCCGACGTCGGCGGCGGCGGCCGAGGTTGCGCCGGTATTGCTGCTGCCGCCGGCGTCGCGCAGCCAGGGCCGCAATGCCGCCGCGAGGTCACGGCAGGAGCTGTCGGCACCGAGGACGGCGGCAGCGCCGAGGGCTCTCGCCTGCACCTCGTCGCGCTGGGTCGGCGCCGCGATGAGGCACAGGATCGGCGTGTGCTGCAGGCGGAACGGCTCGAAGGCGCTGCGCAGCTGCCGGATCCTGCCCTCGCCGCGCGGCGCAACCAGGCTCACGATGGCCGCGATGTCTCCGTCCGGCACCATCGCATGACCGGCCGCCTCGTCCTGACCCACGCCGTCCAGGGACAGCGGCTCTGCCAGGCAGAGCGTACGCACCGGCTGCAGCAAGGCCAGGCTGCGGCGCAGCGACGGCATGCGTTCCGGGTCGGCGGTCACCAGGAGGATGCTCTTGGGCTGCGTCACGTCACCGGGGCCTTTGCGGATCGCGTCCGGCCGGATGGCTTTGCCGGGCGCATCACGAGTGTGACCGGCAAACCTTAAGCAAAAGCTTCCAGAGCTTCCGGTCTCGCCCCAGCGTCCGGCTCAGGTGCCGAGCAGGTGCAGGAAGCCGCGCAGCTTGCCGAGGAACATGTCGGGATGGGCGAGCTGGGCGTCGTCGGGGGTGGCCACGCTGCGGCGCAGCGCCGCCTGGCCGCGCTGCGCGACAGCATCGAGCGAAACCGCGAGCGCCGGGTCCGCCTTGATCGCCGTCGCGATGTCCGCCTTGTCGAGGCGATAGGCCTTCATCGTGGTCAGCGCGGTGGCCGAGGCCGAGAACGGCGCGTTGGTGATCACGCCGATGGCGCCGAGGCTCTCGCCCGGGCTCATCCGATAGACGACACGCGGCCCGGACGGCCCGTCGATGGTGATCTCGGCGACGCCGGACGCAATCATATACAGCCCCTGCGGTGCGTCGCCCTGGTGGATCAGCCGGTCGCCGGACTGCAGCCAGACCGGCCGGAAGTGCTGCACCAGCAGGTCGCGCTGCTTCGCCTCGAGGGCGCCGAACAGGTCGGATTGCTCGAGCAGTTGCGCGAGCGAGGGAACCGTCACCTGCGGCGGCGTGGCGGCGCCGGCCAGGGCCAGCGCAATGCCGGCATGATGCAGGTGGCGGTGGATCTGGGAGAACAGCTCGGTGCGGGCGTTCGCCAGACCCTCGCTGCTCTCCACCGAGAAGCTGACCTCGTAGATCGCCCCGTCGCCCTGCAGGCCGGTGCAGGCCACGCTCGGCGCCGGGTTGGCGCGCAGCAGCCGGCAGGCGCGGGTCGCCGACAGCAGCGCGTTCTGGCACTGCTCCGGAATGGCGTTGGCGTCGAGCCGCACCTCGATGCTGTCGCCGCGCATCGGCGTCGGCGCGCTGCGGTTCACCAGCCGCGCCTTGGCGATGATGCTGTTCGGCACCACGGCGATGTTGCTCTGGCCGGTGGCGATCTGCGTCGAGCGCCAATTGACCTGCACCACGTGCCCCTCGATGCCGCCTTCCACCCACAGCAGGTCGCCGGCCTTGTAGGGCTTCTCCAGGCCGACCGCGATGCCCGAGAACACGTCCGACAGGGTGCTCTGCAAGGCCAGGCCGAGCACGATGGCGATGACGCCGGAGGTGGCGAGCAGGCCGCGTATCGGCACGGTGAAGGCGAAGTTCACGATCGCCAGGACGGTGGCGACATAGATCGCGCCGGCCAGCAGGTCCGAGATGATCCGCGTCTCGCGCGGGCGCCCTTCGAGCACCACCAGCAGGCGCGCCAGCCCGATGGCGATCCGCGCTCCGATCAGCCACCAGCCGGCCTCGACGATCTGCTGCCAGAACTGCTCGCCCGATCGTCCGATGCGGTAGTGCGGCTGCAGCGGCGAGCCGAGCACCTGCTGCAGCAGGATGGTGAGCAAGGCAAAGGCGGTGACCTGCCAGGCCACGCGCAGCCAGAGCGGCCAGCGCAGCCCGAGCAAATGTGCCAGCCGCGGCACCAGGGGGGTCACCACGAGCAGCAGGGTCGACAGCAGCAGGGGCGACAGGCCGCCCGCGGCCACGTTGCGCGTCCAGTTCAGTGTCCCGCCCCTCGCCTGCGCGGCGATCAGCTTTCCATGAAGGGCGGCAGGATGCCAGACGCGCCGCCGGATGCGCCCGGATGCACGGCCGGACGAGGCGGCCGCAACGGCTCGGCGCGCGTCGCGTTATGCCACCATCAGCACGGAGAGCAGGATCATGCAGGCAGTCTGGAACGGACAGGTCATCGCCGAGAGCGAGGACGTCGTCAGCGTCGAGGGCAACGCGTACTTCCCGCGCAGCGCGCTGCGCGAGGAGGTGCTGGTTCCAAGCGCGCATACCAGCGTCTGTCCGTGGAAGGGCACGGCGCGATACCTCTCGCTCGACGTCGGCGGCAAGCGCAACGAGAACGCGGCCTGGTACTACGACGCGCCGAAGCCGGCGGCCGCCGAGATCCGCGACCGGGTGGCCTTCTGGAAGGGTGTGCAGGTCAAGCCCTGAGCCCGGTTTGCGCGCACCGCCCATCCTGGCTACGACCCTCTGATGCCTCACCCGCGGCCGGTGCGCCCGCGCAGCCATGACGCGGCGGCGCAAGCGGCCTCCTTCAACGACCTCCTCGATGCCGAACAGGACCGCTTCAAGGCCCGGGAGCGTCGGCACGCCCGCCGCGTGGCGTTCTATGCGGTGCTCGGCGCCATCCTCGTCGTCGGCATCGGTGTCTGGGGCTTCGGCGTGGAGACCAACACCCGCAATGCACCGATCCGCTGGGAGAAGCTGGCGCCGTCAATCTCCGTGGTGATCAGGCCGCACTGACCACCACCCTCGCAGCTATGACGTGGCGAGCAGACTTTCGAGCACGTCGTGGGCCGCCGCCTTCACGCCCTGGAAGATCGCATCCTCGGTGGGCAGCGCCAGGCCGAGCACGGTGGCGATCTGGTGGAAGGCCACGATCGAGCTGACGACAAGCGGGCTGCCGGTCTCGATTGTGTCGAGGGCCACCTGCAGCTTGACCAGCTCGGCCACGACGGAGACGTCGACGCTGCCGATCTCCTTCTGGATCGTGACCGAGACCGGCGCGAGCTTGCCGGCAAAGGCGATGCCGATGAGGCCGGGCAGCGACGTCAGCACGCCGCTCTCGATGATCGAGATGTTGGTGGGCATCGTGGCAGACATGCAAGTCTCCGTCTGTGGTTGGGAGCAGCATGATGCGCTGTCCCAACCTCCGGGCCGCGCGTTTTGTCTGTTATCGTAACGATACCGGCCGGCGGTTTTGCAGCGGCGACGGCACGGTCTAGGCTCGCCCGCATGCTGTTCCGTCAAGCCCCCTCTCCCGCGCTGGCCATCAGCCAGCCCGCGCATGCCTGGATCTCGGGCCAGTTGCTGCGGGCCTGGGCAGGCGATGTCGACGAGGCCCTGCAGCTCGCGGCGGAGCAGCACGATATCGGCTGGCTGGACTGGGAGGCCGACCCCGGTTTCGACCCGCGGACCGGCCGGCCTTACCTGTTCCGCGATGTCGGGGCTGCGATCCACGCGCCGATGTGGAGGCGCGGCGTCGAGCGCGCGCTCGCGGCCTGGGGCACGCGGGTCGCGCTGCTGATCTCGCGGCATGGCGGCGTGATCTACCGCCGCTTCACCGATCGCCACCGTCTGTCGCAGGCGGATGCGGACGCCGCAACCCGCTACCTGGAGACACAGGCGCCGGTCGAGGCGGCCTGGACGCAGGCCCTGGGGCTTGAGCCGGCGGCGTTGCAGCGCGACACGCTCCTGCTGGCCTGCGTCGACAGCTTGTCGCTCGGCTTGTGCGGCGAGCTGGCAGTGCCGCTCGATGTCGCGGCGCCGGACCCCGACGGCGGGATACGGCAGCTGCGGTTGCAGGCCCAGAGCGCGGACGGATCGAGGTTCACCCTGTCGCCCTGGCCGTTCCGCGCGGCGGAGATCGTCGTCGTCGCCGAGGCGCGGCCATTGCCGGCAGCCGGCCGCTTCGAGGACGCGGACGCGATGCGAAGCTGGCTCGCCGTGCCGGGGCGCGTGCCGCTCCGGATCAGGCTGACCCGGCCCGAAACGTAATCGCGGCACGGCTCTTGCTCGGATGCTCCCGGCTACGGGAAGACGACGAGATGATGCTGGATTTGAGGCGGACGCTGGGCGGTGTCCTGATCGCGCTCCTCGTATGTGTCACCCCCATGGGCAGCGGTGGTGCCAGGGCGGCTCCGGCCGCGAAGGCGGCCATCCTGCTGCCGGGCAGCATCAACGACCATAGCTGGAACGCGCTCGGCTACGCGATCCTGCAGAGCCTGAAGACGCACGGCTATGCCATCGCCTACTCCGAGAATGTCGCGGACGCCGACGAGGAACAGGCGCTGCGCGACTATGCCGGACGCGGCACCTCGATCGTCATCGGTCACTCCGGACGGTTCATGTCCTCGATGGAGGATATCGCCGCCGACTTCCCGCACACGCAGTTCATCGTGACGTCGGGCAACGAAGGCGCTCCGCCGAACGTGATGTCGATCGACTGGAACAATGCGCAATTCGGCTGCGAGCTCGGCATCCTGGCCGCGCGCATGAGCCGGAGCGGCAAGGTCGCCGGCGTGTACGGATTGGAAGGGGTTCCGAACATCACAGCCCAGGCCGGGGGGTTCCGCATCTGCGCCACGCGCGCCGGCGCCCGCGTCAGCATCCTCTACGTCCGCGACATGGAGGATGCGGCCTCGGCAAAGGAGGCGGCGCTCGCGCTGATCAACACCGGCGTCGACGTGCTGACCGGCAAGCTGAACGCGGCACAATCCGGCCTGGTGGAAGCCGCCAGAGAAAAAGGCGTCTATGTCACCGGGCGATCGCTGGACGATGCGAAATCGGCGCCGCGCGCTGTCCTGACCAGCATCATCGAGGACTGGCCGGCGATGTTCGGCACCGTCGCCGATGACGTGCGGGCGGGCAGGCTCTCCGGCCGCTTCGTGCAATACGGCTACGACACGAAGCCGGTCGCCGGCGCCTCTCTGCAGTACGCATCCGGTCAGGAATTCAATCCCGTGGTGCCGGCCTCCGTGGTGGC
The DNA here is from genome assembly GCF_965277665.1 of Lichenicoccus sp. Classification (GTDB taxonomy): domain Bacteria; phylum Pseudomonadota; class Alphaproteobacteria; order Acetobacterales; family Acetobacteraceae; genus Lichenicoccus. The sequence continues at coordinate 952,531 of NZ_OZ255835.1, read as the reverse complement.
GGAGCTGCGCCATGCCGAGCAGCAGTTCGCGTCCGGCGCGCTGTCGGTGCGGCCGACGCGCAGCGATGCCCGCGCCGGAGGCTGACGGCGCCCGGGTGTGATCAAGCCGGTGCAAGCATGACGACTGCCACGCCGATGCTGCAGATGCGCGGCATCGTGCGGCGCTTCGGCACGCTGACCGCGCTCGACGCTGTCGACCTCGACGTGCGCGCCGGGCAGATCGTCGGCCTGCTCGGCGAGAACGGCTCCGGCAAGAGCACGCTCATGCGTATCCTGTTCGGCATGCTGCGGCCGGATGCGGGCGGCATCGTCTTCAAGGGCGGCGAGCTGTCCGGCCATACGCCGGCGCTGGCGATGCAGGCCGGGCTGGGCATGATCCACCAGCATTTCACCCTGGTCGAGGCGATGACCGTGCTGGAGAATGTCATGCTCGGCTGGCCGCGCGCCGGACGGGTGCTGCGGCGGCGCGAAATCGGCCGCATGATCGTCGAGACCGGTGCGCGCTACGGCCTGGACGTCGATCCCGGCGCCCGGGTGCGCGACCTGCCGCTGGGCCGGCGGCAGCGCGTGGAGATCCTCAAGGCGATCCTGCGCGGCGCCGATCTGCTGATCCTCGACGAGCCGACCTCGAACCTCGCGCCGGCCGAGGTGGAGGGCCTGCTCGGCGTGCTGCGCCGGCTGCGACGGGACGGCACCGGCATCGTGCTGATCAGCCACAAGCTGCCGGAAGTGCTGGCGGTGTGCGACGACGTCGTGGTGCTGCGCGCCGGTCGCGTGGTGGCGCAACTGCCGGTGGCGGCCGCGACCCGGGCCAGCCTCGCCGCCGCCATGCTCGGGCCCGGGAGACCGGAAGCAACCGTTCCGGCCGGTCCGGCATCCCCCGGCGCCGTGCGGTTGTCGGTGCAGGACCTGCATGGTGGCGCGCGCGGCGGCATCGCCTTGCGGGGCCTGACCTTCGACATACGCGCCGGCGAGGTGCTCGGGGTCGCCGGCGTCGACGGCAACGGCCAGATCGAGCTGGTGGACAGCCTGGCCGGACTGCAGCGTCCGGCGGCGGGCCGGATCACGCTGGACGGGCGCGACGTGACACTCGCCTCGGTCACCGCGCGGCTTCGCGCCGGCCTCGCGTTTTGCCCGGCCGACCGCGCGCACACGGCGCTCGTCCGCGCCATGAGCATCGCCGAGAACCTGGCGCTGCGGCAGGACGGCCGCACGCAGCGGCAGGGCGGCCGGCTGGCCCGGCATGCCACGCGGTTGATGCGCGACTACGACATACGCGCCCCAGGACCGCAGGTCGCGGCGGCGACGCTCTCCGGCGGCAACCAGCAGAAGATCGTGCTGGCGCGGGAGATCGAGCGCGCGCCCGGCGTGCTGGTCGCGCACCAGCCGACCTGGGGACTGGATCCGGGAGCCGCCGGCTTCGTCCTGCAGCAGGTCGCGCGCCTGCGCGACGCCGGCGCCGCGATCCTCTACGTGGCCTCCGACCTCGACGAGGTCCTGTCGGTGTCCGACCGCATCGCGGTGCTGTTCGCAGGCGGCATCGCCGGCATCACCAGCCGCGCCGACGCCCGCCTGGACCAGCTCGGGCTGTGGATGGCGGGCGGCTCGGCGTGAGCGCGCCGGGCAGTGCGCTGCAGACGCTGGGGGCACGGCTGGGCCTGGCGGCGCTGCTGACGGGCCTGAGTGCGGCGCTGCTGGTGGTGCTGTCGGGCCATGATCCGGTCGCGGCCCTGCAGGCGCTGGCGTCGGGCGCGTTCGGCTCGCGCAGCCGCATCGGCGCGGGGCTCGATCGCAGCACGCCGTATCTGCTGGCGGGCGTCGGCGTCGCGCTGTGCTTTCGCGCCGGCATCATCAATATCGGTGCCGAAGGGCAGATCGCCGCCGGCGGCCTGGGGGCGACCGCCGCGGCGCTGGGGGCGCCGGCCAGCGGGCCGATCGCGGCGATCACGCTGGCACTGCTCGCGGGCGCGCTGGCCGGCGCACTGTGGTCCGGGCTGGCGGCGCTGCTGCATCTGGTCCGCGGCGTGCACGAGGTGCTGGCGACCCTGCTGCTGAATTTCGTGGCGCTGCTGCTGGTGCAGTTCCTGCTGGCCGGCCCGCTCGGACAGGCCGGCGCCGGCTTCCTGCAGTCCCCGCCGATCCCGCTCACGGCACGCCTGCCCCGGCTGCCGCTGCTGGGCGTGCATCTGGGCTTTCCGCTGGCCCTGCTGGCGGCGGCGGGCGGGACCGCCCTGCTGTGGCGCACCCGGTTCGGCTTCGGATTGCGGGTGCTCGGCGCCTCGCGCTCCGCCGCCCGCTATGCCGGCTTCCGGCTGCCGGTGCTGACGATGCTGGCGATGCTGCTGGCAGGTGCCCTCGCCGGGCTCGCGGGTGCGACCGAGATCCTCGGGCTGCACCGGCGGCTGGTCGAGGGCTTTTCCAACGGCTTCGGCTTTCGCGCGGTGACGGTGGCGCTGCTCGGCCTGCTCGAACCGGTGCTGGTGGTGCCGGCGGCGCTGTTCGTGGGCTTCATGGAGGCAGGCGCGCAGTCCATGCAACGCGAGGTCGGGGTGCCGACCTCAATGGTGACGGTGCTGGAGGGACTGACCGTGCTCTATGTCCTGGCCGCGACCGCGCATCGCGCCAGGCGCTGAGGCCGCCGGATGGACCTGCTCGCGGCTTCGATCCGGATCGGCACGCCGCTGCTGCTGGCAGCGCTCGGCGGCTTGCTGTCGGAACGTGCCGGCGTGTTCGCGGTCGGACTCGAGGGCATGATGCTGGCGGGCGCGTTCGCCGGCCTGTTCGGGGCGTGCGCGACCGGCAGCGCTGCGATCGGCCTGCTCTGCGCCATGCTCGGCGGCGGGTTGATCGGGGTGATGGTGGCATGGGTCGCGGTGCGATGCCGCGCCGACAACATGGTGACCGGGCTGTCCGCCAACATCGTGGCCCTCGGCGCCACCGGCATGCTGCTGCGCCTGATGTCGCAGGCTGGTGGCGAGGCGATGCACTGGGTGCCGCTCGCGGCCTGGACGGTGCCCGGCTTGGGCCGGCTGCCGTTGCTGGGACCGCTGTTCGTGCAGCCGCCGCTGACCTGGCTCGGGCTGGCCGGCTGCATCGCGCTGACCTGGTTCCTGCGTCACAGCGCGATCGGGCTGACGCTGCGCGCCACCGGGGAGAACCCTGTGGCCGCGAGAGCCGCCGGCGCCGATCCGCGCCGGGTGCGCGAGCGGGCGGTGGTGGCGGGCGCGATGATCGCCGGCCTCGGCGGCGCGGTGCTGTCGCTGCAGCAGGTCGGCAGCTTCACCGAGGGGATGACCGGCGGCCGCGGCTACCTGGCGCTCGCAGCACTGATCGTCGGCCGCTGGACCCCGTTCGGGGCCGCGCTGGCCTGCCTGATGTTCGGCGGCGCCGAGGCGCTGGAGTTGCATCTTGAGGCGGCGGGGGCGGGATTGAACCCCTACCTGCTGCAGATGACGCCGTACCTTGCGGCGCTGGCGGTGCTGGCGCTGGTGGGCCGCTCGGCGCAGCTGCCGGCGGCGATCGGGCGGCCGTATAGCGATGGCGACGTCGGATGATCGGCACTTGGAGCCAGGGACGAGCCGCGGTATTTCCAACAGTGATGGAAGTCGGCAACGTTCGGGACATGGGTGATCGACAGGCAGGCGTTCTCGTCACTGTCGTCATCATCAACCACAATTACGGGCAATTCCTGCGCACCTGCATCGAGAGCATCCTCGCGCAGTCGCATCTTCCGGTCGAAATCATTGCCGTCGATGACGGCTCGACCGATGGCTCCGCGGATATCCTGACGTCCTACGGTGACCGGATCATAACTGTCCAACAGGACAACCTTGGCCACGTGAAGGCCTTCAACGCGGGCTTCGCGGCGAGCCGCGGTGACCTCGTGCTGTTCGTGGACGCCGACGACGTGTTGTATCCTGAATGCCTGGCCTCGGTGCTGTCGGCCTGGCGGCCCGGCTTGTCGAAGGTGCAGTTCCGGCTCGACACCATCGATGCAGCGGGCCTCGACCTGAACATGCCGTTTCCGGCCTACTCGTCCGCGCTGGACGCCAGCGAGATCCGCCGCAGGTCGATTGCCAGCGGCTACTATCCGTGGCCGGTCTCGACCGGAAACGCCTACGCACGCGACTATCTGCTCTCGGTCATGCCGGTGCCGCACCCGCGTATCTGGAAAGCGCCGGACGGCTACGTGAACAAGCTGGCGCCGTTGTTCGGCGACGTCGAGACATTGCCGCGGCGGCTTGGCGCCTACCGGGTGCATGGCAGCAATCTCTGGGCCTCCTCCTCGAAGCAGGTCAACCTCGCCGGCTACACGCGCAACGTGCGGTTCGATTGCGACCTGCACACAAAGTTTGCCGAGGTGGCGGCAAGCCGGGGCCTGCAAGTCGGGTCGTACAACGACCGGCTGGTGCCGCAATGGATCGAGGTCAGGCTGCTGTCGTTCCGGCTGCGCCGCGAGGAGCATCCGATCGAGGATGACACAGCGGGGCGCTTGCTTTGGCTCGGTCTGCGGGCGGCGGCGCGGGCGGACGGGCTGACGCCGAGCGGGCGGCTGCTGTGGGCGCTCTGGTTCCTTGCCGTCGCAACGGCGCCGAAAGCTCTGCTGCTGCGCCTGGTGCAGCTTGGACGCATCCAGAGCAGCCGGGCGCTGCTGGCGCGGCTTGTCGTGCGGGCGTCGCGGTCGTCTGCCTAAAGGGCTCGTTCGGGCTGGCGGAGGGGCTTGTCCCGGGTGATGCGGTTGAAAATGCCGTTCAGGACCAGGGCCTCGAGACCGGCGGGGCGGCCCGAGGCGAGCCAGAGGAGGGCCAGGGCAGCGGCGTAGGCGATGGCGCCGAGTGCCGCCGCGATGACCAGGTTCGAGCCGGCCTGCCAGACGCCACCTCCGAACCGCAGCAGGTGGGCGGACAGCAGGACCACCGGCGTCATGATCGCGACACTCGCGACGCTGCGCCAGATGTTCAGGATCTGGCTCAGGATGGAGAGACCGAAGTTCCGGCGCACGATGGTGACGGCGTAGCTGGCGGCGGCAAGCTCGGCGACGACACGAGCACCGATCAAACCCATGAAGCCGAACTCCAAGGCACCGGCTACGACAAGCGGCAGTTTCACCACGAGTTCGATCGCGTTCTTCTTCACGAAGAACCTAGTGTCACCGAAGGACATCATCAGCGGTCCGGAACCGATGGCCAACAGGGCCGGGATCGCGCTGAGTGACAGGCCGCGCAGCAGAGGGATGGCGCCGAGCCACTTGGCGCCAAAGACGAAACGCACGATGGGGTCGGCGAGCAGGCACTCCCCGACCAGGACCGGCAGGCCGAGAGTCATCACCGCCGCGGAGGCGTTCTGGTAGATCCTCAGAAGCCGCGGCCGATCTTCGCGCACGGCGCTGAATGCCGAGAGCAACGGGCCGATGATCGGACCGACAAAGGCATTCAGCGGGATGCTGGTGAGGTCGCTGGCGGTCGTGAAGAGCCCGAGCCGGGCGAAGGAGACCAGCCTGCCCATCAACAAGCGCTCGAACTGCCAGTTGACCGCGGTGATGGCCTGGGACGCGGTCAGCCAGCCGAGAAACCCGAGGAATGCCGGCATTTCGGCGAGGCTCAGCCGGGGACGATAGGGCGCCAGCGCGTAGGATATGGCGACCATCGCGATAGGAAAGGCGACCGTGCCCGCCGCGAGCGCCCAATAGTCATGCGCGTACATGCCCACGCTGATCGCCACTGCGAACGCGATCAGCTTCCCGCCGACCTGGATTACCGTGTCGCGCCAGAAACTCATCTGTCTTTGGAATTCGACCAGCCGCGGGCTGTTGAGGCCGCGCAGGACCGAAGAGACGCTCAGGACGCAGACCAGCAGGACCAGTCGCCGGTCGGAGTAGAAGCTCGCGAGGGGCCACGCCGACGAGAGGATGACGGCGCCCAGGGCGAGGCCGCGGATGACGCTCAGCGTGAAGGCGGTATCGAGCTGGGTCCGCGTGAGGACCGGCAACCGCATCAGAACCGTGCCAACGTTGAGGTCCAGAACGACTTCCGCGATCGAGATCACGGTCATCGCGATGGCAACCAGGCCGAAATCTCGGGGCCGCAGGAGGCGTGCCAGGATCAGCATCGTGGTGAGATCGAGCATGCGCGAAAGCAGGCGCGCTCCGATCAGCAGCACACCACTCTGTGCGGTTCTACGACCCAGCACGTGGCACTTTCACGATCCCTGAGCGCATCACGAGGCGGGCATGGTCACGCCGGCACCGCAACCCGGCGCACGGCGTCGGGAAGGACCGGTCTTGCATCAAGTTCCGTGCGAACGGCGCAGCCGATCAGCAGGGACAACAGAAAGTAGAAGGTAACCGAGCTGATCGTAGGTCCGGAGATCAAGGCGGTCAGGATGAAGGCGAACAAACCGCCGCAGCAGCCGTCGAGCACGATCATCTGCTCGGACGAGGCCGAGCAGCGCCTTGCACGTCGAACCGCGCGCGTGACGCCCGCGCCGAACCAGAGCAGGCCGAGCAGGCCGGGGATGCCGATACTGGCCAGGATGCCTGGGACCAAGCTCGAGGACCGGTTGCTGCCCCATCCCGTTCCGAGACCATAAGTCTCCACGGCGGCAGTCAGGCTGTCGGCATCGGTATCGGTCCGATCATTGTAGGAGGTGCTGTGCTGCTTATCGAGCGAGGCGTTGACCACCTGGCTGACGCTGCTGTTAAAGCGCGGCACCAAGGTGTCGCCGGCGAAGAAGGCCAGGCCGAGCAGGACGAAGACCGGGACTCCGACCTTCAGCACCATCGCGACCATGCGGGCCGAGCCGCTCAGCAGCGCATAGATCGGCACGCCGACGGCAATGATAGCGAGCGTGGCGAAGCCGGTGGTCGAGGTCGACAGCGCAATGGTGCCCAGTCCCGCGATGAAGGCCAGCCGGACCAGGGTGTCGCGGTGCCCCTGCAGCATGACCCAGCCGCTGGCGCAGACGATCGAGGCCATGTAGCCGGCCAGGGCGGCGGGCTCGGAGAAGGTAGCATTGATCCTGGGCACGGAGCCGAAGCTTTGCGTGGTCAGGATCGCCCAGCCCGGGTTGGAATAGAACAGGTCATTGGGATACGGGACGCCGGCGACCTTGCTGGCGAACTGCCAGACGGCAATCGCGGCGACAACCAGCCCGCTCAAGAAGTAGATTCGCAGGAACGGAAGCAGCCGCAGCCGCGACTTCGTGAAGAAGCACGCGCCGAGCACCACCAGGCCGCAGTCCAGGGCGAGATAGATGTCCTGGTTGATGTTGGACGAGGTGGGTCGCAGCGGCTCGGTCACGAAGGGCGGGATTTCCTTCTGCGGCCAGACATAGGCCTGGCCCTCGAACAGCCTGGGCATCAGGTAGGATGTGGCCAGAGCCCAGACTGCGACGCAGACGAAGGGGCGCACCAGCCTCCAGGTCTGCCGGTCGCCGGGAAACCGGGCACCGAGCAGCAGTTGCATCAGAACAAAGCCCATGAAGGTCAAGGCCGGCAGCAGGCCGGGCTGGACGCCCAGGGTCCCGATGGTGAGCGCCGCCGCGGCCTCGAAGACCTGCGCGATGATCATCAGCTTCAGCAACCGGTCCGGCCGCATCGCCCAGAGCAGGCAGAGCGGTACGAGGAGGAAGGTGAACGCCGTGACACCCATGCTGAAGACCCGGTCCGGCCGAGGCGCTAGAAGTCCAGGATCCGCTCCGGACGCAGGCGTCCCCGGAGCAGGTCCCTGAGTGCACGCGCATTGCCCCGCAAGCGACCGCGTCGGTCGATATAGCGTTCCGGACGGATGGACTTGACGCAATTCACCAGCAGGTGACGGCTGAGGTCACGCAGCACGCGGAACCAGGGATAGACACCCTTGCGCGCAAGATAGATCGGATTGGCGACCTGGGAATAGCCCAGCCTGGTTCCGGAGGTGCGGCCGAGCTTGATCCCGAGATGGACACCCCGTGCCGATGGCAGCTTGACGATGCGGCCATGGCGCCCGAGGCGGCGGGTGAGATCGACATCCTCGAACCAGGCATACAGGGGCAGTCGCTCGTCGAAACGCAGCCGGTGGCGGATCAGCGGCTCCAGACGCAGCGCCATGTTGCAGCCATAGCCGTTGAAAATCGGCACGACCGCAGACGGACCGGCATGCGCATCATCGTCGCGCAACGCCTGCAGCGCCTCGTCGACGGAGAGACCAGGACCCACCGCCCCGTCTGCGACAACGTGACCCGTCGTCACGACGATGTCGGGCTGGTGCCGGAAGACGGCAACAGTTTCGGCGATATAATGCGGCGCCGGGAAGAAGTCGTCGTCGATGAAGAGCAGGATGTCATAATCGACCGCGCAGTCTATGATCCTGTTGCGCTGTGTGCAGCAGCCTGGCCGCTCGAGGCAGACTTCCAGATCGGCCGCGTGATCGAGGCCTGACACGTCAGCCTCAACAGTACCGCAGATGACGATACGATCGGCGGGTCGGGTCTGGTTGCGCAGCCGGCTGAGCGTCTGGCAGAGAACAGTGGCGCGTCCCCGGGTGGCGATGCCGACCGCAACCCGAAGCCGGTCATCATCCATCGCAACCGCCGGCTTCGGCACACCTTCGCTCAAATCAATCCGGCTCATGCTGTGGCAACCGCGTCAGGACCAGAAAGGCGGTCGCCTCCTGCCGCGCGAACCTAGCTGGCCGGCAGGTTCAGATCACGCAAAATGTCCGGCCAAGGGAGCAGGTTCAGTAGGCGCCCTTCTGCGAGAAGACCACCGCAACCGTCCGCAGCAGGATCATGGCGTCGCTCATGGCGGACATTTTGCGGACGTAGTGCGTGTCCAGGGCAACGCGCCGTTCGTAGTCGGTCCCGCTCCGGCCGGTGACCTGCCACAGGCCAGTCAGACCGGGCCGCACCGACAGATAGCAAACCTTGCCTTCCGGGCCATAGAACTCGTCCAGTTCCGACTGCACGACCGGCCGCGGGCCGACCAGGCTCATCTCGCCGCGCAGCACATTCACCAGCTGCGGGAGTTCATCGAGGCTGTAGCCGCGCAGGACGCGCCCGATGCCGGTCACACGCGGATCGTGGCGCAGCTTGCGGGATTCCGCCCACTCCACCTGAGCCTGTGGGTTCTCGCTCAGGTGCCGCAGCAGCACCGCATCCGACCGCAAGGTCATGGACCGGAACTTCAGGCAGGCGAAGCGGGCCCCACCCTGCCCGATGCGTTCGTGGCGGAACAAAGCCGGGCCGCCATCTGCACGCACTACGATCCAGATGGCGAGCAGGACCGGACTCACGATGACGATGAGCAGAATTGCGACGACGATGTCGGTCGCACGCTTGGCGATGGCGGCCGCGCCGCTTCGCTCGCTCTCGCCTCTGGCCGCCAGCATTGTCATGGGTACCTCAAGACATGGCAACCGGAAATGCGGTCTATATTGTGTTGAAAAAGCCGATCATTTCGCATCCTGACTTCCTGCAAGAAGAACAGTGCTTCGCAAGAGTGGCAGAATTAGAGCCTCACCCCTCATCGAAACAGAGACATCCAGATGCTCAACGTTCCGTGAGGGTAGACATCCTCTATATAAATGAACCGTCTGACACAAATTGAAATTGAGGAATTAATGTTAATTTAACTAATGCAGCCTGAGGTTGCGTCGCACCATTCGGTGTCTGATGGCGAACACCCAGCCCGACGAGCCCGAGAGGGTGGCCCTGCCGCAGCCGATTTCCAACGCGAAATCCGCAGTTGCAGGCCGATCCGGCGTCGGGCCACGCTGATCATGCAAGGATGCAGCCCCAGAACGGTTCCCGCCTGTTCATTCCACCCTGCGCTCGTTCTTCAGGTAACTCTTCGTCAAAAACTACCATTTTGTTGTTTTTGGTATCGTCCGCTGTCAACTTCACGTCAGCGTCATTTTGGTAACGATACATGTCAGCCCTTATTCAGCATCGTTCCGAGGAGCGCGCGCCAGCGGCGATGGCTGGGCTGGGAGCACCGGACTATGTCTCCCCGGTCCGCGCCCTGAGTATCTTCCGCCGGCGCAAGCTGCTGGTCGCCTGCGTGGTCATTCTCGTCAGCGTGCCGGTCACGGCCTACATCACGACCATTCCGCCCTATTTCGACTCCGAAGCCACCCTCGCGCTCGATATGCGCAAATCCGCCTTCAGCGACCTGCAGGCGAGCGACCTGAACGCACAGGGCGATACGCTGACGGTGCGGACCCAGACTGATATCCTGGATTCCACCGAGATGGCCGGGCGGGTGGTCGATGCGCTCGATCTGGTGCAGAGCGCGCCGGTGCAGCGTCTGCTGCACACGCCGGAGCCGCGCTACAGGGTCCTGCTCGACAGCCTGCTGGGTCCGAAGCAGCCGGACCAGGCGGCCGAGCGGCTGCCGCGCCGGGTGGTCGAGCGCGAGGTCGCAATCGGCTGGCTGCGCGACCGGGTCACGATCGCCAATGACGGCCGCTCCTACACCTTGACGATCAAGGCGCGCACCGGCAATGGCCTGCTCAGTGCGCGGATCGCGAATGCCTATGCGGCGCAGTATCTCGCCTTCAACCGCGAGCTGAAGACGACGACCGTGGCGCGCGGCAATGCCCTGCTGGACCAGCAGATCGCGCCGCTGCAGCGTCGGGTGACCGCCGCCGAGCAGGCGGCCGAGCAGTTCCGCGAGAGGAACGGCCTGGTGGTCAGCCAGCGCGGCGACGGCGATGGTTCCGAAGGCCACACCATCGCCGAGCAACAGCTCGACGAGGCCAACAGCCAGTTGCTGGTGGCGCAGGGTGACCTGGCGCGCAAGCAGAGCGAGCTGGCGCAGGCCGCGGTCGCGTTCAAGAGCGGCCGGCTCGACGAGATCCCGACGGTCGATACGTCCCCGCTGATCCAGCGGCTGCGCGACGAGGCGGTCGAAGCGCAGAGCCGGGAGACGATGATCGGGCAGAGTGCGGGCAGCGCCAACCCGGCGCTGGTCGCGGCCCGGGCGACCAACGCCTCGGTCCGGCGCGCCCTCGGCGAGACGGTGCAGAAGACGCTGACCACGCTGCAGAGCGACGTCAACGGCACCAAGCTGCGGGTGACGTCGCTGCAAGACAATCTGGCCGGCATACGCGAGTCGGTGTTCAAGCAGAGCCGGGCACGGGTCGAGCTGCAGCAGCTCGAGAGCGAGGCGGCGGCGGCGCGCGCGGTGTATCGCGAGTTCCTGGCGCGCTTCGAGCAGACCTCGTCCGAGGCGACGCTGCAGGAGCCGGATGCCAACCTGGTGACCACGGCGCAGCCGCCGGTGGGCGTGACCGGTCCGATGCGGCTCAGGCTGATCGCACTGGCCGGGATCGCGGGCCTGGTGTCGGGATGTGGGATCGCACTGGGCCTGGAGCGCTCGCGCAAGGGAGTGCGGACGCTCGAGCAGCTCGAGGCCGAGACCGGGCTGTTCCCGCTTGGCTTCGTGCCGGTGGCGGACAAGGCGAAGACGATATCGGGCCGCAAGAGCACGCTCTATACGGAGTCGATCACCGGGGTGCGCCGGATGCTGCGCTTCGGCAGTGCCAGCAAGCGGGCCAAGGTGGTGCTGGTGACCTCGGCCGCGCGCGGCGAGGGCAAGACCTTCTTTGCGGTCTCGCTGGCGGCCAGCCTCGGACGCGAGGGCGGCAGGGCGCTGCTCATCGACGGCGACCTGCGCGACCCCGGCGTGCACAAGTCGCTCGACATGCCGCAGCCGCAGCACGGCGCGGACACCGGCACCGGCACCGCGGTGCGGCTGGTGATGCAGGAGGACGCGCTGACCGGGGTCGACGTCGTCAGCTTCCGGCCTCCGGCGGATGGCGGTCCGGCCCAGCTCGACACCGGCGAGCTGCAGGACCTGGTGGACCGGGCGCGCGACCGCTACGACCTGATCGTGCTCGATGCGCCGCCGGTGCTGGCGGTCTCCAATGCCGCGGTGATGGCGCAGATCGCGGACGGCACGATCTTCGTGGTGCGCTGGAGCGAGACCCCGCCGGTGGCGATCCGGAGTGCGCTGCGCACACTGCAGGCGTTCGGCGTGCGGGTGCTGGGCGGGGTGCTGACCCAGGTCCGGGTCGAGGAGCTCAGCGGCGCCGAGGGCGGCTACGGCCACGTATTCAAGAACATCTCCGGCTATTTCCGGGCATGAGCCGGACCCGCGAGCGCGCCGCCGCCCTGCAGGCCGGACCGCAGGATGCGCTGTTCATCAACGGGCGGTTCCTGACGCAGCCGCTCAGCGGCGTGCAGCGCTTCGCCACCGAGATCACGGCGGCGCTGCAGCGCCGGCATCCGGACCGCGTCGTGGTGCTGGGCCCGCCGGGGGTCGAACAGGCCGGCCTGCCCGGCACCCGCGCGGTGGGACGCAGGCGGGGGCAGGCCTGGGAACAGCTCGACCTGCCGGCGCCGGCCCGGCGCGGCGTGCTGATCAACCTCGGCAACACCGCGCCGCTGCGCGGTGGCCCGCAGGTGGTGGTGATCCACGATGCCGGCGTGTTCGCAACGCCGGAAGCCTATTCGTGGCAGTTCCGGGCCTGGTACAAGTTCGCGCACAAACGCCTGGCACGCGGTCGCAGCCGGATCGTGACGGTCTCGGAGTTCGCCCGCGGCGAGATCTGCCGATACCTGGGCGCCAACCGCGACGAGATCGCTGTGATCTCCGAGGGGGCGGACCACATGCACGCGATCGAGGCGGAGCCCGCGATCCTGCGGACGCTGCCGCCGGGACGCTTCGTGCTGGTGGTCGGCAACCTCGCGGCGCACAAGAACCTCGCGGCGTTGTCACGGCTGGCGCAGGCGCTGGCCGAGCGGCGCGTCAGCCTGGTGATCACCGGCGGCCTGGCGATGGGCGCCTTCCGGCAGGCGTCGCTTCGGTCGCTGCCGCAGCCGGCCTGCTATCTCGGCCGGGTCAGCGACGGCGAACTGAAGGCGCTGTACCAGGCCGCCGCCTGCCTGGTCTTCCCATCGCGCTACGAGGGCTTTGGGTTGCCCGCGATCGAGGCGATGGCGGCGGGCTGTCCGGTGGCGGTCTCGCGGGTTCCAGCGTTGCGGGAAGCCTGCGGCGAGGCGGCGCTGTATTTCGATCCGGCCTCGCCCGACGACATCGCACGCGAGGTCGGCCGCCTGCTCGATGACGATGCCCTGGAACAGCGGCTGCGACGGGCGACGCTGCAGCAGGCACAGCGCTTCACCTGGGCGCGCGCTGCGGGGCAATTAGCCGCGATCGCCGATGGGATGCGTTCGCACGGGGCTTCCGTCTGACGTCGAACCTTTATCTTGATGGTGTTGGAAAGCGATAGGTCCGATGAGGGTCGCACTGGTCCATGACTGGCTCGAACATTATGCCGGCTCCGAGCGGGTGTTCGAGCAACTGCTGCTGATGTACCCCGAGGCGGACCTGTTCGCCGTGGTCGATTTCGTGCCAAAGGAGGAGCGTGGGTTCCTGCAGGGGCGCCCGGTGAAGACCACCTTCATCCAGCGCCTGCCCTTCGCACGCAGGTATTTCCGGCATTTCATCGGGCTGATGCCACTGGCGATCGAGCAGCTCGACATGTCCGGCTATGACCTGATCATTTCCAGCAGCCACTCCGTCGCCAAGGGCGTCATCACAGGGCCGAACCAGGTGCATGTCAGCTACGTGCATTCGCCGATGCGCTATGCCTGGGACCTGCAGGCGCAATACTTGCGCGAGGGCAATCTGGAGCGTGGCTTGAAGGGGCTGTATGCGCGGCTGCTGCTGCACAGGCTGCGCGGCTGGGACGCTCGCACCGCACTCGGCGTCGATGTGTTCGTGGCGAATTCCAACTACATCGCCGATCGCGTCCGCAAGGTGTATCGCCGCGAGGCGGTGACGGTGCCTCCCCCTGTGGCGGTGAATGAATTCGTGCCCGGGTATGGTCTACGCGAGGCGTATCTCGTTGCCAGCCGATTCGTGCCCTACAAGCGTGTCGAGTTGATCGTCGAGGCGTTCGCCCAGATGCCGAAGCGCCACCTGATCGTCGTTGGGTCCGGGCCGGGGCTGCAACGCGTGCTCAATGCCGCACGACGCTGCGCGAACATCGAAATTCGGCCGCCGGTGCCGAAGGCTGAACTTGTGCGTTTGATGCAGTCGGCGCGGGCGTTCGTGTTCGCTGCCGAGGAGGATTTCGGCATCACCCTGGTCGAGGCGCAGGCCTGCGGCACTCCGGTGATCACGTTTGGCGCCGGGGGCGCGCGGGACATCGTGATCGACGACACCGAGGCCGCGACAGCACCGACCGGCATTCTGTTCCGGCACCAGACGGCGGCCTCGGTCACGGAGGCGGTCGAGCGTTTCGAGGCACACCAGGAGAGATTCGGTGCGGCAAGCTGTCAGCAGAACGCCGCCCGGTTTTCGACCATGGCGTTTCGCGCCAGCATCGAGCGCGTCGTACGCAATGCGACGGCGCATCACGAAAACCGGCGCGCGGGTGCGCGCCCGGGCGCCCTTCAGAAACCGATTGCTGCCTGACCGATGGGAGCCGCCTGAGCATGCCGACACTGCCGACCGAAAAACCCGACACCGTTCCGGTCTCAGTAATTATCGCCAACTACAACTATGCGGACTTCATCGCAGCGGCGATCGACAGCGCGCTGGCGCTTCGGTGGCCGGATGTCGAGGTGATCGTCGTCGATGACGGCTCAACAGATCGCTCGCGGCAGGTCATCGCGTCCTATGGCGACAGAGTATCCGCTTTGTTCCAGAGCAATCAGGGGCAGGTGGGCGCGTGCAACAATGGCTACGCCGCTTCGCGTGGGGAGTGGATCATCTTTCTCGACTCCGACGACATGCTGCATCCCGACCTGCTGCAGGAAGCCGCCAAGAAGTGGGGGCCTGGAGTCAGCAAAATCCAGAGCCAAATGCTCAGGGTAGATGCCAAGGGCAACTCCCTGGGGACGGTCTTTCCGCAATACAAGGTCCCGCCAACGCCGGTGCTCATCAGGCGCTGGGCGACGCGTACGAGCGCCTATCCTACCCCACCCGGTTCCGGCAACATCTACGCTCGCTGCTTTCTGGACAATATTTTTCCACTGGAAGAAGGTCGGTGGGACTTCGTGGATTCTCCGTGCCTCGCAACAGCAGCCTATTTCGGCGACGTCGAAACCCTGGCGCTACCGCTGGTGTATTACCGGATGCACGGCAAGAACGATTCCCAGATGGTGGAGTTCAACGTCGACCTGACCGTTCGGGACATAGAACGCGCCAGGAAGCGCTTCACCTTTGCACAGCAGATCGCGCGTTCTCGTGGCATGAGGATTGACAGCAAGGCGATCTTCCGAAGTCTGTCCTTCGCCGCCTATCGGATCGTCTCCTTCAGGTTTGCAGCCAAGCGGCATCCGATTACCTCTGACAGTCGCGGGCGGATTATCTATGATGCCATTCGGGCCGGTTGTTCTCCCCAAGGTCTGGCGTTGACCGCAAGCGCGGTCCTGGTGTTCTGGATCTTGCTGGTTGCGGTCGCTCCCGCGCGCCTCGCAAAGCTTCTTATCTCCTGGCGCTATATTCCGAGCAGCCGGCCGGTGCGGATAGCCAAAACCTTGCGAATACTCGATGCTTCCCTTCGGCCGGCATGAAGAGCTTGCCTGCAGGTGCATCACCCCTGGTAGGCTCCAGACGTCTCACCCATTATCCTCCCACCGGCTATGCCTAGGAACATGAGACATGCGCTTTGCTACGTTCTGGAAGGGCGCTCTTAGCCCGATGGAGGCAGCTTGCCTGCTTTCCTATACAAAGCGCGGCTATCCGCTAACGCTTTTTAGCCACGCCACGGTTGACGTCCCCGAGGGTGTGATTCTGAGAGACGCCGGCGAGATTGTCGATGAGAGCTATACACGTCGCTTCATCTATGACGGCAAGCCGAACCTCAGTCATTTCACGGACTACTTCCGCTATAACCTGTTCAAGAAGACGGACCAGATCTGGGTCGATGCCGATATGGTCCTTCTGCGGAGCTTCAGCGAGGTTCTTCCCCCGTTGGTTCTGGCGAAAGAGAGAAGGTCGAGTGTCTGCGGAGCGATCATGCGGCTGCCACGCGGCGCAAAGCTGGACCTCCTAATTGAGCGGGCCGAAGCCGCCATGGATCGTAACCTCATTTGGGGGGAAACCGGCCCGATCCTGCTGACAAAGGTCTTTGGCCGGGGCCTCATGAACGAGGCCTATTCGCCGGGACGCTTCTTCGCCATCCCGCATGATGACTTCTGGAAGGCTTTCCTCCCAGAGTATGCGAACGAATGCGCTGCCGTCACAGAGGATGCCTGGGGCTTGCATCTCTGGAACAACATCGTCGACAGACTAGGCATCTGGAAGAAGCATGCACCGCCGGTAGGTTCTTTCCTGCACGTCCATTTCCAGTCCGACGGGGTTCTTGAGTTGTTCGACGAGCCCTACCCGGTTGCAATCATGCGGCAGATGATAGAGAATTTTCGCCTCCGCAAGTCGGGCGGCGACCTAGGTATCAAGGGTCTGTTGAAACAGGCTGTACCGAGCGTTGAGCGGACCATCAGGCACTATAAAAAATGACCCTATCAGAGTTTGACAATGGCTCAAGCAATAGAGACGTCGGTCGCTCTCGCCACCTACAACGGAGAGAAGTTCCTGCGACCTCTGCTCGAAAGCTTGGGTGCACAGTCGATACTGCCGGATGAAGTTGTAATTAGTGATGATTGCTCCACAGACGGAACCGTGGATATTGTTAGAGAGTTTGCTTCGAGAGCACCCTTTACGGTTCTTCTAATAAACAATCAGGCGCGATTAGGCTATCGCGATAATTTCATCAAAGCTGCTTCATCTTGCTCTTCAGAGGTGATTCTGTTCTGTGACCAAGACGACATTTGGCATCCCGAGAAAATAGAGCGCCTTCGGGACGGGTTTACCGGAGCCGGAGTTTTATTGTGCTATCACAAAGCCTTTCTAATCGACGAAAA
The DNA here is from genome assembly GCF_965277665.1 of Lichenicoccus sp. GTDB lineage: Bacteria > Pseudomonadota > Alphaproteobacteria > Acetobacterales > Acetobacteraceae > Lichenicoccus. The sequence goes on along the minus strand of NZ_OZ255835.1, from coordinate 935,617 downwards.
CGGCTCTAAAGTAGGGAAATTTACTTGCGCGAAATTGAGAAACCCATGGCAAACTCCTGCCGGCTTCCTTACTGCTTTCCGAAAGGATTTACTAATTCATGAAGAGCTTCGGCAATTATCTATTGACTTCAACAAGCCCTCCGCAAGATACGCGCATGACCAATGGGTTGCACTTCTAGCGCGAGAGCTTGGCGAGGTTGTTTTCATCGACAGAGATTTAGCTGGCTACCGCCAGCATGCGACCAACATCTACGGAGCCGAGCAGGCGCGTCTCCCACTTCTAAAGCGGCTTCGGAAACGTTTGAAAAACCGCTCTGAAGCGTTCGTCATCCTCGCCTCAGTCTGCCGATCGAATGCGACCGTTTTCTCGTCTCTAGCAGAACGGCTGAACAAAGCTGACGTCTGGAAAGCACGCGCATTAAAAGGTCAGCAGGCTTATAAAGAATTAGCCGAACTTTATGATTTAAGAGCGAAAGCCTACAAGGACATCAGGTTTCTGAACCGATTGCGAGCGCTTTTAAGGCTTCTACAAATCGGCACATATAGAGATCGAGGGAGATGGAGCTTCGGCAGCAGGGGTCTGGTCAGAGATGTCGTTTTAGGTGTGCTTCTAGGCAGAGTGATTTCGCGTTTGACTACAAGTACAAGTTTTGGTGACGCCAATTGCCAACGCATTGCTTAAAACTTGAAAGAAATGACTTGAGTCAGGCTGGGCGTTCGGAGCGAGCCAGTTTACCGCAGTATCTTGCCGCGTCCTCCGTTCAAATACTGCCGGGCCCATGGCTCCACGGAGCCTCCTCCAGTAGAGGGTCTGGAATCACAACCGGTATCCATTTTAGGTCCGCGCCGTGTTTCAGGCGCCGAGTTGCTGTGCCAACCGCTCGACCGCATCGTCCCAGGTGAAGCGCTGAACGAACTCATGTCCGGCCTGCGCTAACCGCAGCCGGTAGGTAGTATCAGTTAGCAATCGGATGACACCATCGGCCAGAGCCGGCGGATTGCGAGGTGGTACTACGATAGCAGTCTGGCCATCGCGAGCGTAATCCATGCAGCCCCCATTATCTGTGGTCACGAGCGCTGCCCCGCACGCCAGTGCTTCGACGCCCGGAAGCCCCCAGCCTTCGAAATGCGACGGCACCATGAATACGGCTTGCTGGTTGTAGAACCGGCGGAGCTCGACCTGATTGGGATAGTCCACCCAGGCAATCCAATCGGGCAATGCCCCGCGCTTAGCTCCGAACGCGGTCACGCGTAGTGTTTCGCCGAGGCGCTCGCGCAGGATGACTGAAGCCGCAAACGCGTCATCCGCGCCCTTGAACGACTGCGGGCGAAGTGGAAACCCAACAGTGAGCGGTTCGCGTTGATCGGAAGGCCGGTCGACCCCGAACTCGGTGAAATCGAGTCCACACGGAATTGTCGCAATCGGTTTGCCGCCACAGCGCCGCACCATCTCAGCAACGATTGTCGACGTCGCGATGATATGGAACGGCATACGGTAGGTTGCCTCGATCCGGTCCCGGATCGTGGACTCGCTGGTCATGACGAATTCATAATCGTAGACGATGTAGTATTTCCGTCCGTACCTCGCAGCCACAGCAGCCAGAGCCTCCGCTGTGTGCCATGATGTCGCGATCAACAAGTCGGCGTCAGGCAACTGGCTGGGCGAGAAGCTGCGAATGAGCCGTGTTCGGACGCGTCCTGCTGAAACCAGGGCCGGCACCAACGGCCGGTTCTTGAGGCGCGCGCGGAAAGCCCAGACGGGGGCTTTCAATCGGGCAGTCAGATCGTCGGCATCGCTTTCGAGGCTTCTAGGGAAGATCACGGTGACATCGTGGCCCCTGTCGGCGAGAAGCCTGGCGTATGTATAATGCACCGTATAGCCGCCGCTCGGATGGTTGAAATAGGCCGGCAGCGCAATGGTGATCTTCATGCCGCATTACTAGCCGCGCCCGGCATGCGCGACCTTGCTTTGCGGGCCAGCAGCTTGATCTCCGCCAGCACCGGGTGATCCTGAACCCAAAGCAGGGATGCCCAGAGGGCGATTCCCAGCAGAATGGTCCCGGCGATGGCCAATGGTGGCGTGCGCGGCGACCATCCGCTCTCGATCATCAGGAGCACGGAAGGCGCCACCGCGACGCAGGTCAGCGCCGCGCTGCGCAGGTAGATCCGGGTCAGTTCGCCGGGCTCCGTTCCGGCAATGCGAGTCATGTGTGGAAGAAACAATGCCAGCCCGAACAAACTTTCGGCAACGCGTCCCACGGCCGCGCAGGAGATGCTGACGAGGCAGCCAATCGAGAAGGCCCCAACGCCGACCACAGCGCGCGCCAGCTCGAAGCGCGCCATCCGTGAGGTCTCGTTGCGTAAAACGAACAACTCCCAATTCATGCCGAAGCAGACGACGACGAACTGCGCGCACATCAACAGCGAGAGCGGCAAGGCGGCGCTGAGCCATTTCTGGCCGTAGAGAATAGAGATGGCCGGACCCGCCAAGACTGCCAGGCCGATCTGCATCGGCCAGATCAGCGCGGTGATCATCTCAAAACCGCGTAGGAAAACGTCACGCAGAACGCCGCGCCCGCGATATTCGGCCGAGAGCTGGACGAACAGCACGCGTGTGATGGCGCCGTAGACATTATCGAAGATCTGCGACGACAGGTTGCTGGCGCGCGAATAGAGGCCGAGAGCAGCAAGGCCCAGGAGATTACCGAGAATGATGTCAGAGAGGCGTGCAGCTAGTGTGTTGATGCCGCCGACTGACATCATCTTGATGCCGAAGCCCGTCATCTGGCGCGCCTCGGCCAGAGATAATGCGAATCCGATGTGCCGTCGTCCTACTAGGCAGGCGGCGGCCGCACTGAAAAGGCTCGACGCCAGCGACCCGTAGGCCAGGCTCATGTAACTGAAGCCGTCCAGTGCCAGCGCGATGACAAACACGTTGGCGCAGAGCGCTTTGCCGCCGCTGATCAGGCCCAACATCCGGAAGTTCATGTCTCGCTGCAGCATGACGGACGGCCGGAACTCGAAGATCGCAATGAGCGGGACCAGTGCCAATGGCGCGAGCACCCGAGCGATCGCATCGGCCCGGAACAGATCCCGCTGGGCCACGCTGACGCCGAAGATCAGCAGGGCTACAGCTGAGGCCAAGATGCCATTGAGCGTGAACGCCGAGCTCAGCGTAGTTGGGAGCAGCTCCTTCGCACGGATCACGTAGGTCGATACGCCGAAGGCCGCCGTTGTGTTGATCACGGTGATGATCGCAGCGGCGACTGCATACACGCCGAGATCGCGCGGCGACAGGAGGCGTGCCACCACGACGGACCCGCCGAAGGTGATGGCTGCTGCCGAGAATTGCCCGGAAACTGACCAAGCTAAGGCCTTGCGAAGCGTCATCGCCTCTCGGGCTCCCATTATACAGGACAGTTTCTAGGCTGGCCGAAAAGGTGGTCGCAAGTATGCCGGAGGTCAGCCTAACATCTCGTCGGACAATAGACATTGAGGCGGCTCTCTACCACCTGGATATCGTCAACCGGATCGTTTAGTTCTGGCAAATGCCAACTTAGGTACATCTGTAAAAACCTGCCGGTCCGCAAGCAGCTGTACGACCCGAGACATAGGTGACATCGCGTTCCGGACACATGGGTAACACTTTCCGACCTTGGGCGGGAGGTGTGAATGCCGTGGAAAGCGTGTTCGGCCATGGAAGAACGCCTCCGCTTCGTCGGCCGCCTCCTTGAAGGAGAGGCGGTGACCGACGTCTGCCGCGAGTTCGGTATCTCGCGCAAAACCGGCTACAAGCTGCTCGGCCGCTACAAGGACGCGGGCGCCGACGCCCTCGCCGACCGGTACCGCCGCCCGGTTCGCTACCCCAACCAGCTCCCGCCGCAGATCGAGGGTCTCATCGTCAGCCTCAAGCGCGGCAAGCCGCACTGGGGGTGGGCGCAAGATCCGCGAACTGCTGGTCCGCCGCCTGCCCGGGGACCTCCGGTTGCCCGCACAAAGCACCATCCACGCCGTGCTCGATCGCCACGGTCTGGTCGCTCGCCTCGGCCGACGCCGCAACCGCGCCCAGGGCACCCCCTTGTCCGCCGGCAATCGCCCCAACGACCTCTGGTGCGCTGACTTCAAAGGCGAGTTCCGCCTCGGCAACAGCCGCTACTGCTACCCGCTCACCGTTACCGACCACGCCTGGCACTTCCTGCTGCTCTGCGAAGCGCTCGACTCCGTGCGCGAGGAAGGCGCCATCGCCGCCTTCCAGCGCCTGTTCGCCGAGCGCGGCCTGCCGGACGCCATCCGCCCCGAAAACGGCGTGCCCTTCGCCAGCCCCAATGCGCTGCTCAACCTCTCCAAGCTCTCCGTCTGGTGGCTGCGCCTCGGCATCGCCATCAAACGCATCAAGCCGGGCAACCCGCAGCAAAACGGCCGCCACGAGCGCATGCATCTGACGCTGAAGAAGGAGACAACCCGACCGCCCGGCATGAACAGACTGCAGCAGCAGGCCCGGTTCGACGCCTTCGTTCAGGACTTCAATGCCGAGCGGCCGCACGAAGCTCTCGAGATGCAGCTACCCGCCGACCGATACCGGCCATCAACACGCCCGTATGGCGGCCTACCCGAACTAAGCTACCCGCTGCACGACAAGCAGCACACGGTCACCGCCTGCGGCCGCGTCTGCATGCTGTGCAAGAAGATCAACATCTCAACCGTGCTCGCGGGCCAGCTCGTCGGGCTCAAGGAGGTCGACGACGCCATTTGGCTCGTCAGCTTCATGCACTACGATCTGGGCTATATCGACCTCGAGCAGAGAACCCTGCAACCCATCGACAACCCGTTCGGCACGAGGTTGTCACCCATGTCTTAGGAACACAGTGTCACCCATCTCTCCGGGCTGGACCAGCCAAACTTGGCGGATGAGGTGGGATTCGAACCCACGGTACGCTCACACGCACGGCGGTTTTCAAGACCGCTGCCTTAAACCACTCGGCCACCCATCCCGGCCCCCCACATAAGGCCACACCCCCCTCCCCGGCAACGCCCCCCACAACCGCCCCGCCCCAGATGGGGCTTGGCTTGCGGTGCGTTTCTTGCTTCCGTAGAGCCCGGCCTCACAGCAGGTGGACGGAATGCTCTCCTTACGCCTGATCCCCGGCCCGCGCCGGCCTGACCCCCCCAAGCGCCGGCACCCGAGACCGAGCCCGGCATGACCGGCCAGGCTCCCACCGGCGGCCTGCTCGAGGGCTATGACTCCAGCTTCTTCTGCGAGCTGATGAACGGGCTCGAGCCGGACAACCCCGACCTCGCGCTGATCCGCGAGCGGCTGTCCCGGATGGACCTCGCCGAGCTCGGCCGCCGGGCCGCCACCGCCGAGGTGGAGCTGTACAATCTCGGGATCACGTTCACGGTCTATTCCGACCGGGACGCGATCGACCGCATCCTGCCGTTCGACCTGATCCCGCGCGTGCTGACCGCAAAGGAGTGGGACATCATCGAACGCGGCGTGATCCAGCGCGTCACCGCCATCAACCACTTCCTGTGGGACATCTACCACGACCAGAAGATCCTGGCCGACGGCATCCTGCCGCGCGCCCTGGTGGTCGGCAACAGCAACTTCCGCCCCGAGATGATCGGCCTCGACGTGCCGCTCGGCGTCTATGTCCACGTCAACGGCACCGACATCGTGCGCGACGGCGAGGGCCGCTTCCTGGTGCTGGAGGATAACGCGCGCACCCCCTCGGGCGTGTCCTACGTCATCGAGAACCGCCACATGACGCTGCGCGTGCTGCCCGACCTCGCGGCCGGCTTCAGGCTGCGCGGCGTCGAGGAATACGGCATGCGGCTGCGCCAGGCGCTGGTGGACGCCGCGCCCGCCGGCGTGCTCGACCCGCAGGTGGTGCTGCTGTCGCCCGGCATCTACAACTCGGCCTATTTCGAGCACGTGTTCCTGGCCCGCGAGATGGGCGTGCCGCTGGTCGAGGGCCGCGACCTCATCGTCGAGAACCGGCGGGTGTACATGCGCACCATCGCCGGCCTGCGCCCGGTGCACGCGATCTACCGCCGCCTGAACGACGACTTCCTGGACCCGGACGTGTTCCGCCCCGACAGCCAGCTCGGCGTGCGCGGCCTGATCGATGCGTGGCGCGCCGGCAATGTCGCGATCGCCAATGCCGTCGGCACGGGTGTGGCCGACGACAAGGCGATCTACGCCTACATGCCGCGCATCATCCGCTACTATCTCGACCAGGATCCGATCCTGCACAATGTCGACACCCGGATCTGCGCCGAGCCGGACGGGCTGCACTACACGCTCGACCATCTGGCCGAACTGGTGGTCAAGCCGGTCGGCGAGAGCGGCGGCTACGGGCTGATCATCGGGCCGCACGCGTCGAAGGCCGAGCTCGAGGAGTTCCGCGCCAAGCTGGTCGCCGACCCCGCCAACTATATCAGCCAGCCGGTGATCAGCCTGTCCACCTCGCCGACCCTGTGCGAGACCGCGATCGAGCCGCGCCATGTCGACCTGCGGCCGTTCGCGGTCACCGGGCGCTCGACCTGGGTGCTGCCCGGCGGCCTGTCGCGGGTGGCGCTCCGCCGGAACTCGCTGGTGGTGAACTCCTCGCAGGGCGGCGGCTCCAAGGACACGTGGGTGCTCGCATGAGTGCCGCCAACGGCGGCGGGGGTGTTGGAGTGAGCATCGGCAACGGCGGCAGCGGGCGCTATCCCGACGAGATGGAGCCGATCCGCTCGTCCGACCTGCTGTCGCGCTACGCCGAGAGCACCGTCTGGCTGGCGCGCTACATGGAGCGCATCGAGAACCTCGCCCGCGTGCTGGACGTCACCGAGACCTTCGTGCGCACCGGCCAGGGCCGCGACGGCTGGGCCTCCGTGGTGCAGATCAACGCCGACGACGAGCCGTTCACCGGGCGCCACGCCCAGCCGGACGCCGCCAGCGTCACCGACTTCTACGTGCTCGATACCAGCCACGGCAACTCGATCTCGTCGATCGTCAACATGGCGCGGGAGAACGCACGCACCCTGCGGCCGCTGATCTCGACCGAGATGTGGACGCATATCAACGTGTTCCACAACTGGATCCGCCGGCTCGGCCCGAACGACGTGCGGCCATCGCACCTGTCGGCGCTGTGCGCCCGGGTGAAGCAGGAATGCCAGACCCATTACGGCATCACCGAGGGCACCTTCTACCGGGACCAGGGCTGGTGCTTCTACATGATCGGCAAATACCTGGAGCGCGCCGACCAGATCACTCGCCTGGTGGACATCAAGTACCACACCCTGCTGCCCGGCGAGGCGGGGATCGGCTCGGAGGTGGATGTCAGCCAGTGGAGCGCGGTGCTGCGCGCCGCCGCCGGCTACCATGCCTTCCGCCGCACCATGCCGCGGGTGCTGCAGCCCAAGGATGTCGCCGGCTTCCTGCTGCTCAACAACGCCTTCCCGCGCTCGCTGGCGCTCACGCTGCGGCAGGTTTACTGGGCGCTCGGCCAGTTGCGCACCGATTACGGCCTGCGCCGCAGCGGCATCATCCTGGAGCGGCTCGACGAGTTGCGGGCGTCGCTGGTCGACCAGACCATCGAGCAGATCATCGTGCGCGGCCTGCACGAATTCCTCGACTGGGTGCAGCTCGAGCTGCGGCAGATCCAGGAGGGCGTCGCCAGCGCCTTCTGGCCGCCGCCGCCGGAACTGCTGGTGCCGCAACAGGCCCTCGATGGCGGCGCCAGCACCATGGCGCAGACGCAGGGCGAAGGCGGCATGAGCCAGACCATGGGCACCATGAAGCAGAGCATGGGCAGCATGACCCAGACCCTCGGCGACATGAGCCAGACCTTCGGCAACCCCAGCAAGCCCGGCGACGACCCGAACCAGCAATCGTGATCACGACGCAGTCGCCGTGACCCGCCCCGCGGGCGCGATGCCTGCGGAGCGCGGGTTCAAGCGAGCCGCATCAGCTCGGCGGGTTGGCGGCTTCCTTGGCCTTCTTGTTGGCCATGTGGTGGCCCACCGCACAGCCGACGCCGGCGCCGACCAGGCCGTGATGGCCGGCCATGTGGCCGCCGACGCCGCCGACCGCGGCACCCTTGAGGCAGCCCTTGGCCTCGGCCGGAGCCTGGGACGCGACAGCCGACAGCATCAGCATCGCGGCCCCGGTGGAAAGCAGAATGGTCTTCATCGCGAGGAACTCCTGTTCGTGATTATGTAACGCTGTTTGAACGTCCCGCACAGCGGCGGTTCCCGAAATCGCGATCAGCCGGCCCCTGGGCCGGGCTCCGGACGGCGCCCGGACCAGATCGCCCGGGCCGCCGCATCGGCCGCCTCCGGCGTCGCATGGCGCCGCAACGCCAGCAGCGCCATGGCGATGGTGCCCACGACGGTGCAGACGGCGACTGCGGTGTCCGCATCCTGGGTGCTTCGCTCGTGCCAGACCCGCAGCATCAGCGCCGTCGTGTCGGATGCCGCATCGCCGCGTGGCCCCGGCGCCAGCAGGGGCGGCAGTAGCAGTTCCCGTGCGCTCGCGCCGGCGACTTGCAGATGCACCGCGGTCGCCTTGCCCGGTGGCCGCTCCGCCTCGCCGCCGCCGCCCTTGAGCACCAGCAGCGCCGGGCGCCCCAGTAGCGCGGCGACGCCCAGATGCAGCGCGATGTAGGGCGGGTGGAACACCCCGTCGACCGAGGCGCCGGCATCGGCCGGATCGAGCAGCCGTGCCACCGTGTTCACCGGCGAACGCAGCCCGAACAGCCGGCGCATGCCCAGCAGGCGCGCCACCCCCGGGGCCATCGCCGCGACCGGCCAGTAGGCAAAGCCGGTGCGCTCCAGGCCGGCCGCCACCGCGCCCGGATCCAGGCAGGCCGCAAGCCCCAGCGCCGGCAGCACGCCCTCGACGCCGAGCCCGCCGGAGAACTCGTTCGAGCCGTGCATCAGGATGCGCAGGCCGGACTGCGCCAGCGCCAGGGCCGCGAGCAGGAACCACGGGGCGCCGCGCGTGCGGCCGGCGCCATAGCTTGGCCAGTCCAGCGCGACCGGCGGCAGACCCGCGGCGATGCCGCCACGTCCGAGGCCCGCCTCGTCGCGTGCCGCCTCGATCAGCCCGGCGATCTCCGCCGGATCCTCGCCGCGATAGCGCAGCAGCATCAGGAACGCCCCGACCTGCGCCGGGTCGGCGTCGCCGCGCAGCGCCATCGCGAAGGCCTCCCGCGCCTCCTCCCGGGTCAGGGCACGCGACCGCCCGGGCCCGCGCCCGAGAGTCGCGACAAACCCCGCGAAGCGATCGTGCAAGGCGGCCTGGTGCATCGTCGGCTCCTCGGGGCGGACAGCGTGTCATCGCAGCCCCTTTCAAGATCGGGCAACCCCTACGAACGCTGGCTTTTGCGCGGGCTTTCAACGATGATCGCCGAAATCGGACCCGTAGTTGCCCCGTGAACGCTCTCGTCCCACCGCGCCCGCGCATTGCGCTCGAGATCGTCCACGATTTCGTCTGCCCCTGGTGCTATCTCGGCGTGCGTCGGCTGATGCGGGCGCTGTCGGAGCGCACCGGCTACGGCTACGACATCACCTGGCGGCCCTTCCTGCTCAATCCGGACATGCCGCGGCTCGGCATGTCGCGCTTCGACTATGTGGTGCGCAAGTTCGGCGGCGAGGAACGGGCGCGCCGCCTCTATGCCGCCGTCACCCATCTCGGCGCCGCCGAGGGGCTGGATTTCCGCTTCGACCGCATCGTGCACATTCCGTCCAGCGTCGATGCGCACCGGCTGGTCGGCTTCGCCCAGCGGCATGGCATCGCGGGCGTACTCGTCGAGGCGCTGTTCGTCGCCCACTTCGCAGAGGGACGCAACATCGGCGACCTCGCCACCCTGGCGGCGATCGCGCAGGAGGCCGGGCTCGACGGCGCGCAGGCCGGGCAGTTCCTGCGCTCGCGCGAGGGTGCGGACATCGTGCATGGCGAGAACCTGCGGGCACACCGGCTCGGCATCAGCGGCGTGCCCTGCTTCGTGATCGGCGACCGCATGGCGGTGTCCGGGGCGCAGGAGCCGGAAGTCTTCCACCGGCTGCTCGACATCGCCGCCGTCGAGGCGTTCGACTATGTGCGCGGCTGAACCTGCTCGATGCCTCCGACCGACGCGGGTTCGGCCGCGTAGCGACGCGCCATCACCGCACAGACGAACAGCTGCAACTGGTGGAAGATCATCAGCGGCAGCACCACCATGCCGACGGTCGCCGGCGGGAACAGCACGCCTGCCATCGGCACGCCGGAGGCCAGCGTCTTCTTCGAGCCGCAGAACACGATTGCGATCTCGTCCGCGCGGGCAAAGCCCAGCGCCCGCGCGCCGTAGCGGGTGATCAGCAGGATGCCGGCCAGCAGCACCGCGTCGATCAGCAGCACCAAAGCCAGCATCGAAGGCGGCAGCTTGTGCCACAGCCCGTGCACCACCGCCTCGCTGAACGCGGTATAGACCACGATCAGGATCGAGCCGCGGTCGGTGAAGCTGAGCAGCCGCTTGTGGCGCAGCGCCCAGCCGCCGATCCGGGGCTGCAGCACCTGCCCGAGGGCGAACGGCAGCAGCAGTTGCAGGACGATGTCGAGCACGGCATGCGCCGAGATGCCGGCGCCGTTGCGGCTGAGCAGCAGCCCGACCAGGACCGGCGTGATCGCGATGCCGAGCAGGTTGGACGCGGTGGCGGCGCAGACCGCGGCCGGCACGTTGCCGCGCCCGATCGAGGTGAAGGCGATCGAGGACTGCACCGTGGACGGCAGCGCGCAGACGAACAGCACCCCGAGCCACAGCGTCGGCGTCAGCAGACCGGGCAGGAGCGCGTGCAGCGCCAGCCCCATCAGCGGGAACACCGCGAAGGTGCAGCCGAGGATCGCCAGGTGCAGCCGCCAGTGGCCGAGCCCCGCCAGCATCGCCTGGCGCGACAGCCGCGCGCCCTGCAGGAAGAACATCACCGCGATCACCAGAACGGTGAGCACCGAGAAGACCGGCACCGCGGCACCCCGGCAAGGCAGCACGCTGGCCAGCGCCACGGTCGCGATCAGGGACAGCAGGAACGGGTCTGGCTTCGGCATGCCGGCATCCAGGGGGGCGTGTGCGGGCCATTTGCCAGGCCGCACGAGGTGCGCCACCCTTAATCCCGGATGCAAAGCAAGACCATCACCCACCCGTCGAGCCGGGCCGTCGCAAGCCTGGTCGCTCAGGTCGGCTTCGCGTCCTGGATGCTCTGCGTGCCGCCGGCGGTAGCCAGCCCCGCCGGCGCCGCCGCGGCAGCGCTGGCGTTGCCCGCAGGCTGCGGCAGTGCCACCGCAACCTCCGCGCGCCGCATCGCGGCCGCCGCCGGCAAGGGCGCCGCGTTCGAGGCCAGCGCGCTGCGCATCCAGCTGCCGCTCGATGCGACCGGCCATCCGCCCTCGTTCGCCGCGGCCGCGCTGCATGTCGCAAGCCACGGCGCCGAGACCGGGCCGGAAGCGCTCGAACGCGCCTCCACCGCGGCCGGCGCCTCGCTGCTGATCGCCCTCACCGGCACCGGCCGGAGCAAATGCCCCGCCGATGCGCTGCAGGCAGCGTCCTACCCAGTCGTCGACGGCCTGCTGCGCGGCGGCGGCTACCTCGCCACCTGGCAGGACGTGGCACTGCGCGGCACCGCCGGCCATGTCCTCGCGCGGCGCATGCAGCTTCGGCTGGATGGTGCCGGCGGCGCCGCGGCCGATGCCCCCGTGCACATGACGCTCAGCCTGGACGGGATCACCGGCACCCTGACGCCGCCGACCCTGCTGCCCGAGCACCTGTCGGTCAGCGCCACCTTGCCGGCCTCCAGCCTGCCGACGCTGCTCTCGGCAGCCGGGGGAGCCGCACCCGACGCGCGCATCCCGGTCACCATCGACGACATCAGCATGAGCCGCGGCAGCGCCACGCTGCACGGCACCGGCACCGCGAACGCCGCCGCCACCCCGCAGGACAGTTCCGCCGAGATCCACCTGGTCGCGCACGCGTTCGATGCGCTGGTCAACGAGGCCGCGCTGCAGGACATGACGCGCGTCCACGCTGCGCTGTTCCTGTCCCGGCTGATGGCGCGCCAGGCCGGCGCGAACCTCGAGTGGCAACTGAAATACGGCGCTGGCCTGCTCAGCGTGAACGACGTGCCGATCCCGTTGCGCTAAAGTGGGCCCGCTGCACTGAGTATCCGGATCGACGCACGGGCCCGCGGTCGGCCGATCCGGATGGCGCACACCAGATCGGCGCGAGCAGCTAGTTCAGCAGGCGCGCCTGCACGCCGCCGTGACGGGCCGCCGGGATGCACGGCTCGCGACCCCTCGCCGCATCCTGCACGAGTTGCACCGGATTGGCCGCCTGTGCATCGACCACCTGGCGGCAGGCGCCCGGCGCAAAGTCGGCGCTGCCGAACAGCGTGACGTCGCGTGTGACCGCGCCGGCCGGGGGTGTCACCGAGTACGCGACGCTGAGGGCCTGACCCGGCAGCACGTCCCTGAACTCGCTGACCGTCGTCGGCTGCACCTTCCACCCGCCGGGTGCTGCGAGCGAGAGGTTGACGTCGGACAATGTCTGGCTGCCGCCGGCGCTGAGCGTGACGATCACAGAACCGGCGGCGCCCACGGTGAAGCTGCGCGGCGCCGAGACAGTGACCTGGCGGTGGCCGATGCCGCCCTGCATCGAATAGCTTCCGGTCGCCGTGAGATTGACCAGGGCGGAGCTGTCACCCACCCAGACCTTGTACTCGCCGGTCGTCTCGTCCCAGCCATTGTCGTTCCACCACCACTCGTCGCTCGGACGGATGGTGAAGGTCAGCCGCCTCGACTCGCCGGGAGCCAAGGTCACGCGCCGGAAATCGACCAGCTTGCGCGGCGGCTCGCCGGCGGCCGCAGGATAGCCGAGATAGAGTTGCGCCGCGTCGCTGCCCGCGATCGTGCCGGTGTTGGTGACAACGGCACTTACGCGCACCGGCGTCACGCCGTCGACCGACGCGTTCTCGACCTGGAGGCCGCTATACTTGAAGGTCGTGTAGGAAAGCCCGTAGCCGAAAGGGAAGAGCGGGGTCACGTTGTTCTGGTCATACCAGCGGTAGCCGACCAGCAACCCTTCCGAATAGTCGACCGTGTTGTTCTGCCCCGGGAATTGTGCGGGCGATGCGGTCGGAATCGCGCTGAGGCTGGTCGGGAAGGTGATCGGCAGGTGTCCGCCGGGGTTCGTCCTGCCGTAGAGCAGGTCGGCGACAGCGGTGCCATCGGTCTGGCCGGGGTACCAGGTGTCGAGCACGGCGCCGACATTGCCGAGCCAGGGCATGGTGATCGGCGCGCCGGCCTGCACTACGACGACGGTGTGCGGATTGGCGGCGGCGACTGCCTCGATCAGCGCATCCTGCGCCGAAGACAGCGACAGGTCCGGACGGTCGGCCGCCTCCGATTCCGTGTCGTCGGCCACCACCACGATGGCCGTCCCGGCTGCCTGGGCCGCGGCGATGGCGGGGGCGACATAGCTCTGGATCGTCGACGGGGTCGCCCAGACGAGGCCGCTGGTCGGACCGGCGCCGCCGAGCGTCAGGCTGTATTTCTGGCCGCCCGTGAGCTGGATCGAGGCCGAATAGACGGACACCGGCGGTGTGCCCGGGTTGTTGATGATCGTCGTGCCGTTGATGGCCAGCGACGCGACGTTGTAGCTGCCGGGATTGCTGAAGCCCAGGATGTAGGTGCCGGTCTCGGGGGCGGTCAGCGTCGCGCTGTAGGAACCGCCGTAGTTGGTCGGGGCGTACGGCGTGGACAAGTCGCCTGCGGGGATCGCCGTGAGTTGCGCGTCGGTCGGCAGGCCTTGCTGGTAGGTGACGCTGCCGCTCGACGCGGCCTCGATGCCCGCGAGCGGCGAGGTGACCGGACCCGGAACGACATGGGCGCTGCCGCCGCCGCTGGTGGTCACCTGCGCCGAGGCGGCAGGGCCGATGACGGCAAGCGTGGCGCCGGCCTTGAGCGGCAGCAGGCCGCCCTGGTTCTTCAGCAACACGCTGCCGTCCTCCGCGAGCGCGTTGCTGGTGGCGATGTGCTCGGGCGAGGTCGCCACGGCCGAGGTGGTGACCGGCGGCGGATTGTTGAAGAATCCAAAGCGGAACATCTCGTACAGGATCGGCTCGACCTCGGAATTGAGCACCGCGCGGGAGAGCGTGCCGTTCTGCACCGCAGCCTGCAGCGGTGCGCCGAAATAGGTGTTCTCCGGCTGCTCGGAATCGGTGCCGGCGGTGGCGGCGCTGAGATCGTGGATCGCGCCGTAGTCCGACATGATGAGGCCCTTGAAGTTGACCTCGTTACGCAGCACGCCGGTCAGCAGCGGCCGGCTCTCGCAGGAGTAGAAACCGTTCACGGAGGAATAGGCACACATGAGCGAGCCGGAGCCGGCCTCGTTGATCGCGGTCCGGAAGGCGGGCTGGTAGATCTCGTGCAGGGTGCGGTCGGCAACGATGACGTCGTCCGCCTGGGTGTTGCGGTTGGTCTCCTGGTTGTAGGCGTCGAAATGCTTGACCTGCGCCAACACGCGCTGACTCTGGATCCCCTTGATCTCGGCGCTCCCGATACCGGCGGTGAGAGCCGGATCCTCCGACAGGCTCTCGAAGGTGCGGCCCCAGCGCGGATCGCGATCGATATTGACGGTCGGCCCGAGATCGGCGCCGGAACCCTTGGCGGCCTGCTCTGCACCGAGCGTCGCGCCGTAGAGCAGGGCGTCCATCTTGGAAAAGCTCGCGGCGACGGCGATCCCGGCGGGAAACTGCGTCACGTTGGTGAGCGTGTCCGCGACGCCGGCCGGTCCGTCCTCGTAGCCGATACCCGGAATGCATAACCTGGGATTGGCCGCGGTAAAGAACACGTAAGGCACCGCAGGCGGCGTACTCTCGCTGGTGCCATTACCCTGCACGAGTGCCACCTCGTCGGCAACGGTCATGTTCGCGAGCACCATGTCGACGCGCGTCGCGATTGGCAGGCTGGTATTGAGCCAGGGACAGGCGGCGGGATTGCCGACCGGTCCGGCGACCGCCTGGTGCAACGGCACGAGACCGGCCAGCAGCGCCGGCACGGCTGCACCGGCCCAGCGGAAATGCCGCCTGCTCAAGGAAACCCAGGCGCGCGCCCCAGGTCGTGGCACTCCTGTCGTCCAAGCGGCCTTCCGGCAGCCATAGATGCTGATCATTCCCGCGTCTCCCCAATTTTTTTATTTGCATCGACGGTCACAGGATCGGAGAAGCCGAACCGTTGCCTGTGCCGGACCATACCTGGTCGTCTCCGAGACTTCCTATTGCAAGGCTTCTCCGTATGACTCGCGACACCGACAATCCTAGAAGTTCATCTTGTTCTCGGCAATTTAGGCAGGCGCGGAAATCACCACAGCGTTCGGCCAGACCTTCAAGATCTCGCGACCTCGGCACGATCCGAGACGGTCACGAGAATTCCGCTTTCGGTTCTGGAGCGTGACGAGTCCTGTGCTGCTCCGAAAATCCTGTCCTGCTCCGAAAATAAGCCAGACGGCTCCGGGAGATGCCGAAGCCGCGACAGGCGGGCGGGGTCGGACACCCGGCGGGTCGGCATCGAGAAACAGGCTCTCGAAGTGCCGCGTCGAAACCAAGTCTTAAGGTCCTTGATGTAAGGTCTGTTCAACAGGAACCAGGCGCCGGCCTCGGGCTTGGCGCGCAGTTCAAGTAACGCTCAAGACGAAACTGGGCGCTGTTGGCACAGAGCCGGGGCAATCCTTCAACATGGTCCGCGATCCCATGCTTTGCGGCCGCTGTCGCAATCCCCGACGGCGCCTGCTGATCGGCGCCGCGGCGGCCCTGGCTCTGCTGCCGGCGCGACGGGTGCTTGCACAGGACCCGCCGGCGCTGCCGACACCGCCGGCCCTGCGCGGCGTCGGGATCAACTACTCGCTCTGGCACCGGTCCGACCAGTGGCCGACCGGAGCGCAAGCGGGATGGGGCACGCCCAGCATCGGCGACTACGCCTCGAACAGCCCCGCCGTGCTGGCCACCCATGCCGCATGGCTGGCGTCGGCCGGCGTCGACTTCATCGTGATCGACTGGTCGAACGATCTCGGCATGGATATCCGCCTGCCGGGTGGCCCGGGGACCCAGCGCTTCATCGAGACGGCGACGCTCGCGCTGTTCCAGGTCTGGCGTACGCTCGCGGCCCGGCCGCAGGTCGCGCTGATGATCGGCTGCCCGGGCGATCCGGCCGCGATCTCGAACGGCGCCCTGACCGCCAAGGCGAGCGAGGTGCATGACCTGTTCGCGGCCAACCCGGTCTATGCCGGCCTGCTGCAGACCTATCTCGGCAAGCCGCTGCTGCTGGTCTATGTCAACACGCCATCGCCATGGGCAGAGTCACTGCCGCCCTGGAGCGATCCGCGTTTCACCGTGCGCTTCGTGACCGGCTTCATCACCCAGCAGCAGACCCTGCTGGGGGCGGGCGGCCTGAGCCGGTTCGGCTACTGGTCCTGGGAGGACCGCGAGGTGCCGACCTATGCGGCCGCCGGCGGCTATGCCGAGTGCATGACAGTGGTCGCCGCCTGGCGTGGCGCCGGCACGCCGGGCCGGGCCAATGGGGCGACCTATCTCGGGCAGTGGGCGCATGCGCGCGCGATCGGACCGCGTTTCGTCATCGCGGGGACGTTCAACGAGTGGTGGATCAGCGAGCAGATCGATGTGCAGCACAGCAAGGACGTCGAGCCGTCGCGCCAGCTCGGCTGGAGCAGCATGACGATCCTCCAGCAGCAGGCGGCCTTGTTCAAGGCGGGACGGTAGCGGCCCAGGCTGCTTCAGCGCAGCGGGCCCGCTTTACTGCCGCGGGATCGGCACGTCGTTCACGCTGAGCAGGCCACCAGCCGGCGCGGCGCGACCCGCCCCTGCAGGTCTATGTCAGGCCGCCCGTCCCTGACGGGCCAGCTCGTCGAGGCTCGCCACCACCGTGCGCGCCAGCCCGATGCGCTGCGCCGTGGTCATCTCGCGCGCCACCGCCAGCTTGTGGTCCGGGCGCAGCCGCACGCCCTCCTGCTGCTTGCCGCCGATCCAGGACACCAGCCCGGCCGGGTTGCCGAACGCATTGCCGCGGAACTGCACCACCATGCCCTTCGGGCCGGCCTCCAGCTTCTCCACCCCGGCACTGCGGCACAGCCGTTTCAGCGACACCACCTGCAGCAGGTTCTCCACCTCGTCCGGCAGCGGACCGAACCGGTCCACCAGCTCGGCGGCCATCGCCTCGCTCTCGGCATCCGCGCCGAGCGCGCCGATGCGCCGGTACAGCCCAAGGCGCACCGGCAGGTCGGGCACGTAGCTCTCCGGGATCAGCACCGGCAGGCCGAGCACGATGTTCGGCGTCCAGTCGCGATCCTCGGCGCGGCGTCTCCCCTTCTCGACACGCAGGTCCGCGACCGCATCCTCCAGCATCTGCTGGTACAGCTCGATGCCGACCTCGCGGATATGCCCGGACTGCTCGTCGCCGAGCAGGTTGCCCGCACCGCGCAGATCGAGGTCGTGCGAGGCCAGCGTGAAGCCGGCGCCGAGCGCGTCCAGGGTCTGCATCACCTCGAGCCGCTTCTCGGCGGCGGCCGACAGGCGGTGGCTCTGCGGCCAGGTGAGGTAGGCGTAGCCGCGCTGCTTGCTGCGCCCGACCCGGCCGCGCAGCTGGTAGAGCTGGCCCAGCCCGAACATGTCGGCCCGGTGGATCAGCAGCGTGTTGACCGCCGGCATGTCGAGCCCGCTCTCGACGATGTTGGTCGACAGCAGGATGTCGTACTTGCCGTCACCGAACTCGGTCATCACCCGCTCGAGCTCGGTCGGCGTCAGCCGCCCATGTGCCTCGACCAGCCGCGCCTCCGGCACGATCTCGCGCAGCCGCTCGGCCATGCGCGGCAGGTCCTCGATGCGCGGCACCACGCAGAACACCTGGCCGCCGCGAAAGCGCTCGCGCTGCAGCGCCTCGCGTATCACCACCCCGTCGAACGGCATGATGAAGGTCCGCACCGCCAGCCGGTCGGCCGGCGGGGTCGCGATCAGGCTCATCTCGCGCACGCCGGTCAGCGCCAGCTGCAGCGTGCGCGGGATCGGCGTGGCACTCAGCGTCAGCACGTGCACGTCCTCGCGCAGCGCCTTCAGCTTCTCCTTGTGGGCGACACCGAAATGCTGCTCCTCGTCGATGATCAGCAGCCCGAGATCGGCGAACTCGATGCCGCGGGCGAGCAGCGCGTGGGTGCCGACGATGATGTTCACCGACCCGTCGGCGACGCCCTTCTTGACCAGCCCCGCGTCCTTGGCATTCACCATGCGCGAGAGCTGCTCGACCCGCACCGGCAGCCCTTCGAAACGCGCGACAAAGGTCCGGTGGTGCTGGCGCGCCAGCAGCGTCGTCGGCACCACGACGGCCACCTGCGAGCCCGACATCGCGGCGACGAAGGCGGCCCGCAGCGCCACCTCGGTCTTGCCGAAGCCGACATCGCCGCAGATCAGCCGGTCCATCGGCCTGCCTGCCGCCATATCTTCCAATACATCCGCGATGGCGCGCGCCTGGTCCTCGGTCTCCAGGAACGGGAAGCGGGCGCAGAACTCGTCCCAGCTCCCCTCCGCCGGCGCCAGCGACGGCGCCTCGCGCAGCTGCCGCATCGCGGCGATGCGGATCAGCTCGCCCGCCATGTCGCGAATGCGTTGCTTCATGCGCGCCTTGCGGGTCTGCCAGGAGGCGCCCCCGAGCCGGTCCAGCGCGACACCGTTCTGCTCGCTGCCGAACCGGCTCAGCAGTTCGATATTCTCCACCGGCAGGAACAGCTTCTCGCTGCCGTCATAGATCAGCCGCAGGCAGTCATGCGGTGCCGCGCCGACCCCGATGGTCTCCAGCCCGTCATAGCGGCCGATGCCGTAATCCTGGTGCACCACGAGGTCGCCCTCGGCGATCTCGGTCGCCTCCGCGATGAACTGGTCGGCGCGCTTGCGCCGGCGCGGCGGCCGCGAGATGCGCTCGCCCAGCAGGTCCTGCTCGGACACCAGGGCATAGTCGTCGGCCGCGAAGCCGCGCTCGAGCTGCAGCGTCAGCAGGCCGATGATGCCGGGCTTCAGCCGGCGCGCGTCGCGCCAGGTCTCCACCAATTCGACCGGCAGCTTGTGGTCGCGCAGCAGCGCGCCGATCCGCTCGCGCGAGCCTCGGGTCCAGGCGGTGACCAGCGTGCGCCGCTTGGCATCCGCCCACGCCTTCGCCTGGTCGCCCAGCACCGAGAACACCGTCTCGCGCGAACCGGGTGGCAGCGAGCGCGCGAACATGATCCCCGGCCGCCCCCCCGCGTCGTAACCGTCGGCGCCGTCAGGCCTGCCAAAGGGACTGAAGGCGAGCATCGGCAGCCCACCCAGCATCGCGTTCCATGCCTCGCGGTCGAGATAGAGCAGCCCGGGCGGCAGCGGCCGGTACGGCACGTCGCCCTCGCGCGACGGCAGGCGCCTAGCCTCGGCATGGTCGGCGATCATTTCGAGGCGCGCCGTCAGCACCTCGTCCGCCTGGTGGTCGAGGCTGACCGAGACCCCGGGCAGGTAGTCGACCAGGGTCTCGAGCCGCTCGTGGAACAGCGGCAGCCAGTGCTCGATGCCGGTATGGCGGCGCTGGTCGGAGACGCTCAGATAGATCGGGTCGCTGGTCGCCCCCTGGCCGAAATGCGCGCGCCAGCCGGTGCGGAACTGCCGCACGCTGTCGGCGTCGAACGACAACTCGGCCACCGGGCGCAGCACGAATTCGTTGCGTTTCCCGGTTGAGCGCTGCGTGGTCGCCTCGAAGCCGCGTATGTTGTCGACCTCGTCGCCGAACAGGTCGAGCCGCACCGGCTCGGTCTCGCCGGACGGATAGACGTCGAAGATGCCGCCACGGGTCGCGAACTCGCCGGGCTCCATCACCGTATCGACGCGATGGTAGCCGTTCGCCACCAGCAGCTCGGACAGGAACCCGGAATCGAGCGACTCCCCCACCCTTACCGACAGCGAGGTGCCCTCGAAGGTGCGGCGCGGCGGTACCCGCTGCACCAGCGCATTTACCGTGGTGAGCACGATGCGGCGGGGCGCATCGTGGGCCGGCTTCTCGACCAGCCGCGCCAGCGTCGCCACCCGCTCGGACACGATCACCGGGTTCGGCGAGACCCGGTCGTAGGGAAGGCAGTCCCAGGCGGGAAACCGCAGGATTTCGGTCTGCGGCGAGACATACGCCAGCAGGTCGGCAAGCCGGGCGAGGCCGGCATCGTCGCGTGCCACATGCAGCAGCGGGCCGTCATGCTCCGCCAGCCGCGACGTCAGCAGCAGCGCGTCGAAGCCCTCGGGAACGCCCCAGACCTGGGTCACGCCGGCCTGCCTGCCGTGGGGGGCCTTCGCCGGACGGCTCGCCGTGATGCCGAGGCTCAAGGTCGCACCACTCCGGGGGCCGCCAATCCGAGGCGGGCGCTTTCCAGGCGGGCGCTGCGGGCGGTCTCCAGCGACGCCTGCTCGATACGTCGCAGCATCGGGCTGTCGGCGTCCGGCGGGATCAAACGACGTCCGGTCAGCCAGTCGGCCAGATCGACGTCGGGCAATTCCATGATCTCCTCGAGCGCATCGAGCTCCTCGCCGCTGAAGCCCGCGAGTCCCGCCTGCACGAAGCCACCGATCAGGATGTCGGTTTCGTGGGTGCCGCGATGCGTCGCGCGAAACAGCATGCGCCGGCGACGCGATGCATCGTCCGGGGCGGGGGCCGGAGCAAGCGGAGACGGATCGGGGATGGCGGTTTGTTCCATGGCGCGCGCTGTCATATAGCGGCGCACCCCCTGCCTGTCAGCCCACCCGCGACCAAGAGGCACCCCGCAACCGCGTGACCAAGCAGATCGCCCGATTTTCGACAGACCCCCGATCTTCGCCAGACCCGCGTCCGATCGACCCGGCACCGCTCGCGGGCGCCGCCGCGCTGCTGGCTCCCTTGCGCGCGCCGATCACCTCCCTGCCGTCGCTTGGCCCGGGCCTCGCGGGCCTGCTGGTCCGCGCCATCGGCGGTCCGACCCTGCTCGACCTGCTGTTCCACCTGCCCGAGGGCCTGATCGACCGGCGTTACCGGCCCCGCCTCGTCGACGCTCGGCCGGGGCACATCGCGACGCTCGCCGTCACCGTGCAGCGCCTCGATCGCCCGCAACGGCCACGGCAGCCCTGGCGCGTGTTGGTCGGTGACGGCACCGGCACCGCCGACCTCGTGTTCTTCAGCCCGCACCAGGCGCGCGGGCTGATCCCGGGCACCGAACTGCTGGTTTCGGGTCGACTCGAGCGGTACGGCAACCGGCTCAGCATGGCGCATCCCGACCACCTGCTGCCACGCGCCCGGGCCGGTGAGCTGCCGCCGCTGGAAGCCGCCTGGCCGCTCACCACGGGCCTGCTGCCGCGGGTGGTCGCACGCAGCCTGCGCGCGGCGCTCGACCGGTTGCCGGACCTGCCGGAATGGCTGGAACCCTCGGTGGTTGCCCGCGAAGGCTGGCCCGGCTTTGCGCAGGCCTTGCACCTGCTGCATTTCCCCGGCGACAGCCTGGCCGGCAGCGACGATGGCCACCTCGCCGGGCGCCTGGAGGCCGCACGCGAGCGGCTCGGGTGCGACGAGCTGCTGGCGAGCCAGGTCGCCATGGTGCGTGCCCGCCGCCGCTCGCGCGAGCGTCCCGGTCGCAGCCTCGCCGGCGACGGCAGCCTGCGGCGCCTCGCACTGGCGAGCTTCGGCCACCAGCCGACGCCGGCCCAGCGCCATGTGCTTGCCGAGATCGATGCCGACCTCGCCGCACCCACCCGCATGCTGCGCCTGCTGCAGGGCGATGTCGGCGCCGGCAAGACGCTGGTGGCGCTGCTCGCCATGCTGCGGGCGGCGGAATGCGGCCTGCAGTCGGCGCTGATGGTGCCGACCGAGATCCTGGCCCGCCAGCACCATGCGACCCTGGAGCGCCTGTCGCCGGTGCCGGTCGCCCTGCTCACCGGCAGCATCAAGGGCCGCGCCCGCAGGCAGGCGCTGGACGACCTCGCCACCGGCCGGGTGCAGCTCGCGGTCGGCACCCACGCGCTGTTCCAGCACGGCGTCGCCTTTGCCGACCTGGCGCTGGCGGTGATCGACGAGCAGCACCGCTTCGGCGTCGAGCAGCGGCTGATGCTGGGCGACAAGGGAGAACAGACCGACATCCTGGCGATGACGGCGACGCCGATCCCGCGCACCCTGCTGCTGACCCAGTGGGGCGAGATGCAGGTCAGCCGGCTCGACGGCAAGCCGCCCGGCCGCAAGCCGATCCGAACCAGCCTGCACCCGATTGGCGCCATAGAGGAGGTCTGCGCCGGCATCGCGCGCGCGCTGGCCGGCGGCGCCCAGGCTGGGGGCGCCCAGGCCTTCTGGGTCTGCCCGCTGGTCAGCGAGAGCGAGCTGCTCGACGTGGCGGCGGCCGAGGCGCGCCATGCGGCACTGACCGCGCGTTTCGGCGTCGGCCGCGTCGGGCTCGCGCATGGCCGCCAGGATGTCGCCCTGCGCGAGGCGGCGCTAGCCGATTTCGCCGCCGGCCGCACCCGCATCCTGGTTGCCACCACGGTGATCGAGGTCGGCGTCGACGTGCGCGGTGCCACCATCATGGTGATCGAGCATGCCGAGCGGTTCGGTCTGGCGCAGCTGCACCAGTTGCGCGGCCGGGTCGGGCGTGGCGGCGATGTCAGCTACTGCCTGCTGCTGCATGACGACGCGCTCGCCGGCAACGCGCGCCAGCGCCTGTCGCTGCTGCGCGAGACCGAGGACGGCTTCCTGATCGCCGACGAGGACCACCGCCTGCGCGGCGGCGGCGACCTGATGGGGCGGCGGCAATCCGGCCTGCCCGGCTTCCGGCTCGCCGCCGGTCCGCGCTTCGACGAATTGCTGCGCCTCGCCTGGCAGGATGCCGAGATGCTGCTGGACCGCGACGCGACGCTGAGTTCGGCCCGTGGCCGCGCGGTCGGGCTGCTGCTCGACCTGTTCGGACGCGCCGACGCCTTGCGCACCCTGCATTCGGGGTAAGCCGGATCTGACGGAGATTGCCATGAACCAGACACAAACCCGCGCGCCGGTGGCCGAACGCCGGCCGATCCGCATCGAGCAGCTCGGCAGGATACGCACCGACGATTATGCCTGGATGAAGGACGAGAACTGGCAGCGCGTGCTGCGCGACCCCTCGGTACTGCGCGAGGACATAGCACTTCACCTGCGGGCCGAGAACGCCTACGAGGCGTCGCTGCTGGCGCCGACCGAGGCGCTGCAGGCCACGCTGCTCGCCGAGATGAAGGGCCGCCTCAAGCCGGACGAGATGTCGCCGCCGCTGCCCGACGGGGCATGGGACTATTATGCGCGCTACGCCGGCGGCGCCGAGCAGCCGGTCTATGCGCGGCGTCCGAGAGGCGGCGGCGACGAGCAGGTGCTGCTCGATGTCGACGCGCTGGCCAAGCCACATGACTACTTCGTCGTTGCCGACGCGCAGCACAGCCCGGACCACCGCCTGTTCGCCTATGCCGAGGACGCCCAGGGGTCGGAGGTCTATCGCATACGCGTGCTCGATCTCCAGAGCGGCAAGCTGCTCGACGATTCTCCTGGAAACACGGGGCCAGTGGAGAGCAGCACCGGCGATTTCACCTTTTCGCCATGCAGCGCCTACCTGTTGTGGACGTTCCGGGACGATAACGGTCGCCCGACGCGCATCTTCCGCCGCCCGGCACGCGGTGGCCCGGACGAGCTGGTGTACGAGGAGCACGATCCCGGTTTCTTCATCGGCGTCGGCACCACCGCATCGCGCGCCTGGATCACCATCGAGTGCGGCGACCAGGAGACCACCGAGACCTGGCTGATCCCGGCCGGCGACCCCACCGCCGCGCCCAGGCTGGTCGCGGCGCGCGACAAGGGCGTGCGCTACTCGCTCTCGCACTGGCGCGACCGTTTCATCATCCGCACCAACCTCGACGGCGCCACCGACTTCAAGCTGATGCAGGCGTCCGACGCCGCTCCGGCGCGCGAGCACTGGCAGGACTTCGTGCCGCACCGCCCGGGGCACTACATCGTGCGGGCCAGCGCGTTCCGCGATCATCTGGTGTATGTCGAGCGCCACGAGGCCAACAACAGCATCGTGATCATGCGTCACCCAGACGACAAGGATGGGGGCGACACCCACAGCATCGCCATCGACGAGCCGGCATACCTGCTGTCCTTCGATGGCGGCTACGAGTACGAAACGGCCCTGCTGCGCACCGGCTACCAGTCGCCGACGACGCCGCGACAATGGTTCGAATACGACATGGACACCCGCGAGCGGCGCCTGCTCAAGACGCAGGAGATCCCCTCCGGACATGATCCCGCCCACTATCGCACGCGACGGCTGCAGGCGCAGGCGCCGGATGGCGCACTGGTGCCGATCACCGTGCTGATGCGCCACGATTCGCCGACGGACGGCACCGCGCCGCTGCTGCTGTACGGCTACGGTGCTTACGGCCACGCCATCGAACCCGGCTTCTCCATCACCACGCTCAACCTGGTGGATCGCGGCTGGGTCTATGCCATCGCCCATGTCCGCGGCGGCTCGGAGAAAGGCTGGGGCTGGTTCCTGGACGGACGCGGGGCGCAGAAGCCGAACAGCTTCACCGATTTCATCGCCTGCGCCGAACATCTCGTTGAACACGGGCTTGCCGACCCGACGCGGATCGTGGCGCAGGGCGGTTCGGCCGGTGGGCTGCTGATGGGGGCGGTCGCCAACCTGCGGCCGGAGCTGTTCGCCGGCATCATCGCCCAGGTGCCGTTCGTGGACATGCTCAACACCATGTCGGATCTCTCGCTGCCGCTGACCCCGCCGGAATGGCCGGAATGGGGCAACCCGATCACCGATCCCGAGGCCTACGACCTGATCGCCGGCTACTCGCCCTACGACAACATCCGGCCGGTCGCCTATCCGGCGATCCTGGCACTGGGCGGCCTGTCGGATCCGCGCGTCACCTACTGGGAACCCGCCAAGTGGGCGGCAAAGTTGCGCGCCGTCACCACCGGCGACCGCCCGATCCTGCTGCGGACCAACATGGAGGCCGGCCATGGGGGCGCCTCCGGACGCTACGAGAGGCTGAAGGAGACGGCGCTGGTGCAGGCCTTCGCGCTATGGTGCACACGCGGGGCCTGACCCGGCGGCGCCTACTCCGGCAGCATCTCGCCGGAGCCGCCCAGTTCGGCCGGAAAATCCCTGAACTTGGGCAGCCCGTCATGCATCGGCAGCACGCTATCGGCATAGTTCACATGCAGGCCGGCGGCGAACGGCAGCGTCGGGATCGTGCTCGCGAACACGTCCACCAGGCCGACCGTCGGGTGGCTGGACATCAGGTGGCCGCCGCAGCGGGTGCAGTATTTCCGCCCGGTGAACGCCGTCTTGTGGAACGTCGCGACATGCTCGGCGCCGGAGGTGACCCGCACCGCCTCGGGCTGCCAAAGCGTGAACGCGTTCACCGGGCCGCCCGACCAGGACTGGCACGACCGGCAGTGGCAGTAGCCCATCCCCTCCGGCGCGCCGGTCACCTCCAGCGCCACCGCGCCGCAGAAGCAACCGCCGGTGTGGGTCCCGGTCTCGCTCATCGTCATCTCCCCCGTTGTTGCTTTATTGCGGCTTTCCGGCCGGAACCCTTAACGACGACGTGGCAGCCAAGCCGTCAATCACCACCTGCAGCCGGTCCGGGCTCCTTCTGGGGCGCCTCCTGGGGCGCCGTCTGGGACGCCGGCATGTGGTGCTCGAAGTGCGGCACCGTCGGGTCGGTCAGGCCCCAATCGGGCGCCGACGCCGTCCAGATGAAGCTGGCGGGACGGGCCGGCGCCGGATCGTCCAGCGCGCCGGCCCGCACCACCACCGCGTCCGGGCGGCAGGTCGCCGCGCTGAACAGCGACGTGCCACAGGCCGGGCAGAAGCGGCGGCGCATCTCGTTGCCGCTGTCGGCCAGGCTGACGAACTCGGTGGTCGGGCCCGACACCTTCAGGCTGGCGCTGGCAAAGAACAGGTTCATCGCGGCATTGCCGCAGGCCAGGTACTGGCAGTCCCGGCACCAGCACGCCCGCGTTGCCAGCGGCGCGCTGTCGATCTCGAAACGCACGGCGCCACAAAGGCACCCGCCGGTAATCATGTCTGCCAAACCTGCCTCCTCCGCCGACCAGGACGCTACGCGAACAGCATCCCTTTGCGCAGCATGCCGTGCACGCCCTTCTCGCCATTTACCGTCTGCGTCACCCGGAAGTCGACCGCGAGCGAGCAGCTCACATAGGCCTGGTCGCGCGACAGGCTGCTGCGCGCGGTGATCAGCTCGATCATCTCGCGCAGCGCCTGTTTCATTGCGAGATCCAGATCCTCGTTCAGCCCCATGGTGATGAAATGCGTCGGCGTCTCGGCGCGGGGCTGCCGCAGCACGGGGTCGGCCGCGCCGCCGCCCGTGTGCAGCACCAGGGTGAAGCGGCCGTCCAGGCACAGCTCCAGCGCGTTCACGCAGACCTCGCCGTCGCCCTGCAGGCCGTGCCCGTCGCCGGCCGAGAAGCTCGCACCCTCGACCAGAACCGGCAGATACAGCGTGCTGCCGGCGACCAGCTCGCGATTGTCCAGGTTGCCGCCATGCCGCCGCGGCTCGCGCGACGAGATGCGGCCCCAGTCCGCGGGCGGCGCCACCCCCATGATGCCGAAGAATGGCCGCAGCGCCAGTTCCGGCCCCCAGGGCAGCCGACAGGTGCGCCGCACCCGGTCCACCGGGATATGGCTCATGAACCGGGTGGGGAAGTCCTCCGGCAAGGTGCCCGCCAGCGGCCGGAACCCGCAATAGCCCCAGTCCGCCGCCGGTTCGACCGCCTCGATGCGGACCTCGAGCATGTCGCCGGGCATGGCGCCTGCCACCGCGACCGGCCCGGTCAGCATGTGGGTGCCCAGGCGCGGCAGGTTGGCCGCGTGGATCGCGGCCAAACTCGGCGGCACGACCAGGTCGCTGCCCGCCGCCGGCATCACCTCGGGGCCGCCGGACAGGCATTCGAGGGCGACGGTGTCGCCCGATGCGATCGTGAGGACCGGTGCCACCGTGGCGTCGAAGAAGCCGAGCCGCACCGTCTCCGGCGTCGCTGCAACATGATGCACGCTCATCCCTGCCCCCTTCCCCTGCCCCCTGCTCCGGCATCCGATCCGGGACGTCGCGGATATAGTCCCGGGCGGATATAGTCCCGGGCGGATATAGTCCCGGGCGGATATTGCCCCCGATGGCGGCGTCCGGCGAGCCGCTCCATGCGGCGGCACCCGGCGGCTTCCGACGCGCGCCCGCAGGCGGGTCAATCATCGTTCGTCAGGCCTCGCCGACACGCGGTAGAAGCGGCAACCACCATGCCGAAGCGGCACCAGAACCTTGCCCGCCCCGGCCCGTTGCAGCGCGGTGACGCCGCAGGCGCCAAGATTGTGCCGAGATTGCGCCGCCTGGGCGCGAGGCGGCACGAGAGGATCAGAATGTCGTTCGAAGCTACTCCCGACCGGTCCGGGCCAATCGACCCGACGCGCTCGCAGCAGGTCGCGCGCGGCGTGCTGGTGCTGATCCTGGTGCTGCTCGGCCTGTTCACCCTGCATGACTTCCTGATCTCGCTGGCCTGGGCGGCGGTCTTCGCCATTGCCATCTGGCCGCTGTTCCGCCGGGCGAAGCAGCGCTGGCCGCCGGGCAGGCACAACCTCCTGCTGCCGCTGTCGTTCACCGGCGCGGTGGCGCTGATCTTCGTGGTGCCGCTGCTGCTGATCGGGCTGGAGGCGGCACGCGAGGCGCAGGGCGTGCTGGTCTGGATGGACCATGCCCGCCAGAACGGCGTGCCGGTGCCCCCCGCCGTCGAGCACCTGCCCTTGGGAAGCCAGGCCGCCACCAGCTGGTGGCGGCAGCACCTGACCGATCCGGGGGACGCCAACACCCTGTTCAAGCAGCTCAAGCCGGTGCGCAGCGCCGCGATGACGCGCCAGGTCGGCAGTCAGGTCGCCCACCGCATCACCCTGTTCGCCTTCACCATCATCACGCTGTTCTTCCTGTTCCGCGAGGGCGAGGACGTGACCGCGCAGATGCTGGTGGCCAGCCGCCGCGCCTTCGGCGCGCGTGGTGAGCGGATCGGCCGGCAGATGATCGCCTCCGTGCACGGGACCGTGGACGGTCTGGTGCTGGTCGGCCTGGGCGAAGGGGTGATCCTGGGCGGCGCCTACGCCATCGCCGGCGCGCCGCATCCGACCCTGTTCGGCGTGCTGACCGCGGTTGCCGCGATGATCCCGTTCTGCGCCGTCATCGCGGTGGCACTCGCCGCCCTTCTGGTCGTCGCCAACGGCAGTGCCGGTTTCGGTATCGCGCTGTTTGTCTTCGGGATGGTGGTGATCTTCGTCTCCGATCATTTCGTGCGCCCGGTGCTGATCGGCGGCGCCACGAAGCTGCCGTTCCTGTGGGTGCTGCTCGGCATCCTGGGCGGCGTGGAGAGCTGGGGCCTGCTCGGCCTGTTCCTCGGGCCTGCCATCATGGCGGCGTTGATCCTGCTCTGGCGCGAATGGACCTCGGCTCCGGCGGTCCAGGGCGCCCCGTGATGGCGGCTGTCCGAACCGACGACGTGTCGGTCAGCGATCTCGGCATGACCAGACGGCGTTTCAGAAGAGGCGGGCGAGCAGGACGGCGACCAGGCACAGCAGCACGACGGCGGTAAGCACCCAGCGCAGCGCCATGTAGCCGGCCGGGATGCTGCCCCGGCGCTGCGCCTGCTGCTCGACCAGCGTGGTCACCGCAAAGCCCACGATCAGCAGGGCGACCGCGACCAGCGGCGAAGCCACCAGGGGGATGAGCAGGGCCGCCCAGCCGATCAGCGCCGGCACCACGCCGAGTGCGAGGCGCTTGCGATCGGTGGCGGCCCGCGTCGGCGCAACGAGGGCCGGCGCCGGCTCCAGTGCAAACCCCCAATGCACGCCGCCCAGGAAGGCCAGGATGACACCGCCATAGGCGATCAGGGCACGGACCAGGTTCGGCACCGGGACCTCGCTCGGGAACAGCAGGATGCCGATCGTGCAGCCGAGGAACGGCAGCAGCCCGGCGACGCCGAGCGCCACTGCCGCGATGGGAAGTCGCCTGATCACCTTGGTCCTCCTGCCAATCGAGCCCAGCCAACGCCAGCCAGGCTGCGCGGGATGCGGTGCCGGGGCACCCCGCCTTGCGAACCACGCAAGATGGTGCAAGTTGGCCGCAACAGCACGGATGACCGGACCATGAGCGCGATCACCGACATCACCGCCCGCGAGATCCTCGACAGCCGCGGCAATCCGACCGTCGAGGTCGACATCGCGCTGTCCTCCGGCGCCACCGGCCGCGCGGCGGTGCCGTCTGGCGCCTCGACCGGCGCGCACGAGGCGGCCGAGCTGCGCGACGGTGATGCGGCCCGCTACGGCGGCAAGGGCGTCCTGAAGGCGGCGGCCTTTGCCGAGGGCGAGATCCTCGATGCGCTGCAGGGGGCGGAATCCACCGACCAGATCGCCATCGACAATGCGATGATCGATCTCGACGGCACGCCGAACAAGTCGCGCCTGGGCGCCAACGCCATCCTCGCGGTCTCGCTGGCGGTCGCCAAGGCGAGCGCCAACGAGCTCGGCGTGCCATTGTATCGCTATGTCGGCGGCGTATTTGCCCGCACCCTGCCGGTGCCGATGATGAACATCGTCAATGGCGGCCAGCACGCCGACAACCCGATCGACATCCAGGAATTCATGGTGCAGCCGGTCGGCGCGCCGACGCTCGCCGACGCCGTGCGCATGGGCTCGGAGATCTTCGCCCAGCTCAAGAAGGGGCTCAGCGCCGCCGGCCACAACACCAATGTCGGCGACGAGGGCGGCTTTGCGCCCGGCCTGAAATCGGCCGACGAGGCGCTGTCCTTCATCAGCACGGCGGTGGAAAAGGCCGGCTACCGGGCCGGCGACAACGTCACCTTCGCGCTCGATTGCGCCGCCACCGAGTTCTACAGGAACGGCCGCTACGAGATGGAAGGCGAAGGCAAGTCGCTGGACTCCGCCGGCATGGTGGCCTATCTCGCCGACCTCGCCGCGCGCTACCCGATCGTCTCGATCGAGGACGGCCTCGCCGAGGATGACTGGGAGGGCTGGGCCCACCTGACCACGGTCCTGGGCAACAAGCTGCAGCTGGTCGGCGACGACCTGTTCGTGACCAACCCGGAGCGGCTGCGTCGCGGCATCGCGGCAGGAACCGCCAACGCGATCCTGGTCAAGGTGAACCAGATCGGCACGCTGTCGGAGACGCTGGAAGCCGTCGAGCTGGCGCACAAGGCAGGCTACAGCGCGGTGATGAGCCACCGCTCCGGCGAGACCGAGGACGCCACCATCGCCGATCTCGCGGTGGCCACCAATTGCGGCCAGATTAAGACCGGCTCGCTGTCCCGCTCGGACCGCACCGCCAAGTACAACCAGCTCATCCGCATCGAGCAGGAACTCGGCTCGGCAGCCCGCTACGCCGGCCGCACCATTCTTAGGCATTAGTCAGCAGGGGTTTGCGGATGGGCCTTCAATGGGTTCGTAGATCGAGGCGCAGGGTCATGCAATAGGCGCCGCCGCCGGACAGGATGAACGGCTCGAGCGGCACCGGGCTGACGGCATAGCCGCGCTCACGCAGCACGCGGGTCAGGCGGTCCGCCGGCGTCGCCATGACGATGGTATGACCCACGGCCACCGCATTGACGCAGAAGCGCGCCGCATCCTCATCGCTCGCCTCGATCAGCAGGTCCGCCTGCACGGTGTCGCGGATCAGCGCGTTGCCCTCCTTCGAGAAGGCCTGCGGGTAGAACAGCACTTCGCCGCCCGGCAGCACGCAGAAGCAGGTATCGAGGTGGTAGAAGCGCTCGGTGGCCAGCTCGAGCCGCCTGACCTCGATATCGAAGGTCTCGGCGATGAAGGCGGGCGCCGCCGGCGACGAGCGGGGTCCGAAACCGGTCCAGGCCAGCCTGCGCGTGCGGTCCCAGATGCAGTCGCCGGCACCCTCCTGGGTCAGGCCGTCTGGCAGGATGATCACCTCGTCGAGCCGGCCGCGCGCCTTGAGGCCGTCGAACACCGCCCGGAACGCCGCCTCCTCGCCCTGCCGTTGCGGGTAGCGGAAGCGTGCCAGCAGCGCACGACCATCGAGCACGATCCCGCCATTCGCCGGGAACACCATGTCGGGCAGCCGGGTTACGCCGTCGGCAATCTCGACGGTCCCGCCCGCGTCGCGCAGGGACGCGGTCAACGACGCGAACGCCGCCTGTGCCTCGCGCCGGTGGCCGGCAGGATCCTCGGCCCAGATACCCGGCTGCATCCAGGGGTTGATCGTGTACGACACCTCATAGTGCGAGGGTTCGACGAGCAGGTAGGCGGGTCCGGAAGCGGCATCCATGCGCTGGGCGACTCCTGATGGCGCTGCCGACGCAGCCTTGTTGATCCCGTAGCAGGGTTTTCTTCACGCACGCGTGAAATTGCGCTTGCGGAGCCGGCTCGGGATCGTGAAAACTGCAGCTTCGGGGCGGTCGCAGGCCGGGCCAGAGTCCCGCTTGCTCAAGGATGTACAGCATGAGCTTCAAACGAACCGTGAAGCGCAAGCTGAAGGCGGGATTTCCGCCGGTGTTCTTCCTGAGCCTGGTTGCCTATTTCTCGTGGAATGCCACCCAGGGTGACCACGGGCTACGCAGCTACTCGGCACAGTTGCAGCTGCTGGCCAAGGCGCAGGATGGCAAGGCGGCGGCGATCGCCGAGCAGGCCGCCTGGACGCAGCGCGTGTCGGGGCTGCGCGATCATGCCCTGGACGCCGACACGCTCGACGAGCGCGCGCGCGCCATGCTCAACCTGGCCGACCCGAACGACATCGTGGTGCCATACGGGCCGAACAACCGGCTGTACTAGGCCAGCACTCCCCCGACAGAGCCGGCGTCAGGCCACCGGGATCACTTGATCTTGGCTTCCTTGAACGCGACGTGCTTGCGCGCGACCGGATCATACTTGCGCAGTTCCATCTTGCCGGTCTGTGCCCGTGCATTCTTCTTGGTCACGTAGAAATAGCCGGTGTCCGCGGTGGACACGAGCCTGATCTGGATGGTGTTGGACTTGGCCATGGCAAACCTCGCAACTGCGGCCCCGCTGCACCATGCCGGCGACAGAGGCTCAGGGAGCGCGAAATGGCGCGGAGTGGCCGCCGCGGTCAAGAGCAAACCTGATCGCCCCAGCCTTCTATTAGATAGCCGCCTTCCATCCGGTCTCCGCCTGCTGTCCGGTATCCGCCTCGTGTCCGGCGCCGACGCATGCTGAGCGTCGACGAGGCGCGGGCGCGCATCCTGGCCGGGTTGCAGCCGACCGGCCTCGAGCAGCTCATGCTGGATGCCGCGGTCGGCCGGGTCACGGCGCGGCCGGTGCCGGCACGGCTGTCCAATCCGCCGGCCGACATCTCCGCGATGGACGGCTATGCGGTGCGCGCCGTCGATACCGCGATCGGCGCGCGCCTCGCGGTCGCCGGCACAGCGCCAGCGGGGCATCCGTTCACCGGCCGGGTCGAGGCCGGCACCTGCGTGCGGCTGTTCACCGGCAGCCTGATGCCGGACGGTGCCGACACGGTGCTGATCCAGGAGAACGCCACACGCGACGGCGACCGCGTGACGGTGCACGAGAGCGTCGCTGCCGGGCGCCATATCAGGCGCATGGGCCAGGATTTTGCCGCCGGCGACGCGGTGCTGCCAGCCGGACGCCGGCTTGGCGCGCGCGATATCGGTGTCGCGGCGGCCGCCAATCATCCGTGGATTGCCTGTCATCGCCGTCCGGTGATCGCCCTGCTCGCCACCGGCGACGAGATCGCGCTGCCCGGCGAGCCGATCCCGCCGGGCGGCATCGCCAACTCGAACAGCCCGATGCTGGCCGCGGTGGTCCGCGCCGCGGGCGGCGAGCCGCTGGTGCTGCCGCCGGCGCGCGACCGTATCGAGGCGATCGCCGCGAGCCTCGACGGCCTGCGCTGCGACATGCTGGTCACCATCGGCGGCGCCAGCGTCGGCGACTACGACCTGGTGCAGGCGGGGCTCGGTGCGCGCGGCTTCGCGATGGATTTCTGGAAGATCGCCATGCGCCCGGGCAAGCCGCTGATGCATGGCAGGATCGGCGACACGCCGGTGCTGGGACTGCCGGGCAACCCGGTCTCCGCCCTGGTCTGCGCGGTGCTGTTCCTGCTGCCGGCGATCGCGCGCCTGTCCGGCGACAGCATCGCGCAGCCGGAGATCGAGGCGGCCCGCCTCGGCGCGCCGGTGCCCCGCAACGACCATCGCGCCGATCATCTGCGCGCCTCGCTGTCACGCGACGCCGATGGCATGCATCTGGTGGTGCCGTTTGAGCGGCAGGATTCCGGCATGCTGCGCCGGCTGGCGCTTTCGGAAGCCCTGGTCCTACGGGCGCCGCAGGCGCCGGCGTTGGAGCCGGGAGACCAGGTCGGGATCATCCGACTGGACCGGCTCGGACTCTGAGGACGGGCGCGGACCCGCCTTGCTCCTGAACAGGAACCGCCGCTTGACGCCATCCCGGGAACCTATGTAGAACGACATTGTCAGGTTTCCTGTTTGTTCAGGTCGCCGGCGACGGATTGGCCAAGAGCAATGGGCCAACTGGCGATGGGATGTTTCGATGCTCACGCGCAAGCAGCACGAATTGCTGGGCTTCATCGATCGTCACCTGAAGGAGACCGGCTTCTCCCCGAGTTTCGACGAGATGAAGGACGCGCTGCACCTGCGCTCCAAATCCGGCATCCATCGCCTGATCTCGGCCCTGGAGGAGCGCGGCTTCCTGAGCCGGCGGCATCATCGCGCGCGCGCGTTGGAGGTGTTGCGGCTGCCCGACAGGCCCGGCGCAGGTGCCGGAGCCGAGGCAGCAGCGGCGGATGCGGCCGAGGCCCCCGAGTCCGGCATGTCGCCCGAGTCCGGCATCTCGCCCGAGTCCGGCACCTTCTCCCCGAACGTAATCCGTGGCGATTTCAGCCAGCGCCTGCCCGGGGTGCGGGCGGCAGCCGATGCCGGCGCAGTGCAGCTGCCGCTCTATGGCCGCATTGCCGCCGGCCTGCCGATCGAGGCGCTGCGTGACACCGGCGTGCATGTGCAGGTGCCGATGTCGCTGCTCGGCAGCGGCGAGCATTATGCGCTGGAGGTTGCCGGCGACTCGATGATCGAGGCCGGCATTTTCGACGGCGACACGGTGATCATCCGCAAGGCGGAGACGGCCGAGAACGGGCAGATCATCGTGGCGCTGATCGACGACCAGGAAGTGACCCTCAAGCGGCTACGCCGGCGCGGCAATGCGATCGCGCTGGAGCCCGCCAACGCCCGCTACGAGACCCGGATCGTCCCGGTCGACCGGGTGCGCGTGCAGGGCCGCCTGGTCGGCCTGCTGAGGCGCTACTAGAGCCTGATCGTCTCAGGCTGAACCAGCCTGAGACGTGAATCAGTCTCTAGATCAATCTGGTAGAGCAAGACCGGCTCAACTTGAGCCGGTCTTGCTCTAGGGCCGGTGCATCAGTGTCGGGCAAACGGCCGTTTGACGAAGTGATAGGCATAGGCCGAGAGGGCGGGAGCGAACTTTCTCTACCCATCGGGGCCGCTGCCGCTCGCCCGCACGCCGGTACGAGCACCCGGCGCAGTTGAGATCACGCCGATTGCTGATTAAGAAGTACGGCCTTGTAGCGGGTGGGGGTAGCGACTGTCCCGCGTCAATCATTGCCTTGAGCTGCTGTTTCTCGCGATCCGACAGCACCATCCGTTTCTTGGCTTTTTCGCCGAGGGTGCTTTGAGAGCTCGCGATTCGTTTGCCAGCCCAGGCCTGAAATTCGGACCGACGCAATCCCTTCACTATGCCGCTTGGACCTCGGCAACCACCTCAGCAACCGTCTCCGGGCTGCGTGCAATGACCATCAGGAGCACGCGTGCCGCGGGATCGGGCCGGCGGAGTCCCTGCTCCCAATCGCGCACTGCGGCGATGGCCAATCCAAATCGCTGCGCGAAAGCTGATCGTGTCAGGCCCAATCGCTCTCGGATAGCGCGCACGTCTACCTCACCGGGCGGAAGGTGCACGCGCGCCGCGTCCTTCTCGCCCCGCATGATGGCGGTGGCCTCTTGCATCGAGGCGATCAGCTCGCGCCCGAAATCAGTGTCATCGGCCTCGGTCATGATCCTGCTCCCTGTTTCATCCCTGCCGCCAAGGCGGCCACGACCTTGCGCTGTGCCGAGCTGAGGTCGCCCTGCTCATTCTTGCCGTAGATCAGCAGGGCAAGGATGGGCTGGCTCTCAGTCAGCGCGTAGTAGATCACTCGGAACCCGCCGCTCTTGCCTCGGCCCTTCGGCGCGAAGCGCAGCTTTCGCACCCCGCCAAGACCGGGCATCACGTCACCAGCCTGCGGATCGTGGGCAAGCGTATCAATCAGGTCAGCCCGATCCTCTGCCGACAGCAGCGCATCGGCACGACGACTGAAGATCGACGTTTCCAACACTGCATGCAGCATGATGCCTATTACAGCATTGCTGTATAAAGATCAACAGCGGTGCTGTAGCTGAGCCCGGTGGCTACCTGCCCGGCCCTAACCCGCGCGACTGTCTCTCTCGCTCGCGGTCATGCTCCGGTTCCAGCGTCAGTCCTTGCCGCTCCCGTTCCTTGGCCCGCGCACGCTGGCGCTCGACCTCCTTCGCCTTCCGTTCTACCCGCTGCTCCCAAGCGGCGCTCTTCCCGGCCCCTTCCCCTTCCTCGTGCCCAAGCGGCTTGGTTGGTGTTTCGCCCGGCTGCTCAAAGGCGGGTCCCCGGCGGGTCGAGGGCGGCGCCCTCGCCTTCCTCAAGGCGACGCAACGAAGGCATCCACCCGGCCGCCTGGTCGATCGCCGCGGCATCGACGCGGTCGAACATCGGCAGTTCCGCCAGAACCCGCACCCGCCCGTAGCGTCGGATCGCGTCCCGGTTGCCGTCCGAGGGCGGCCCGTTGAGAACGACCCCCGCAACGGGAATGCCGCGGGCGCGCAGCGCTTCGAGACTGAGCAGCGTGTGGTTGATGGTGCCGAGCATGCTGGATGCGACCAGCACCACGGGCAAGGCAAGCCGCGCCATCAGGTCGATCATCATGGCGCCGTCGGCGATCGGCACCATCAGGCCGCCGGCGCCCTCGACGACGACCGGCCGGTCGCCGTGCGGCGGCAGCCGGATGCCGTCGAAGTCGATCGCAACCCCTTCCAGGGCAGCAGCAGCCTCCGGCGAGAGCGGCGCGCGCAGGACGCAGGCGGGCGGCAGCACCTGCTCCGGCGGCAGGCGTGCGAGCCGGCCGACGGTCTCGCTGTCGCCGGCTTCGGTGTCGATCCCGGTCTGCAGCGGCTTCCAGTAGGCGGCATTCCAGGCGCGGGCGAGGCAGGCGGCGACCAGGGTCTTGCCGATCCCGGTGCCGGTGCCGGTCACGAACACACCGCTTCCGACGCTGCGGCGGAACAGCCCGGTGCCGATCCGGTATTCCGCCGTGGCGGCGTGCTCGCGCTCGAAGCGGCGCAGTGCGCGACGCAAAGCAAGCGGCTCCGCCGGACGCACATCCGCGCGCGAAAGGTCGGCGCCGACCGCCCGCAGACCGCGCAGGAAGCCGATGCCGCTCTGGTGCGCCTGCAGCACGGTCTCGCAGGACCACGCGCCAACGCCGCCACCGGGCCATTCGGCTTGCAGAACCGCCGCCCCGGGGAGATCGGGCGCCGCGGGCTGCAGGCCCTCGGCGCGCAGGGCGGCGTGCCAGGCGGCGAAGCTGCCGCTGCACAGGGTGGAGACGGCGAGCAGGCCGCCCGGCGCGAGCAGGCCGGCCAGGCGGCGCAGGGTCGCAGGGCGGTCGGAGAACCACTGCATCGCGAGGCTGCCGCAGATCAGGTCGTAGCCGCCACGCACCGACGGCCGCTCGGCGTCCATCGAGAGGAAGCGCGTGGCGGCGTGGCCGGCGCGAGTCGCGCGGCTGCGTGCCACCATGGCCGGCGAGACGTCGGTCACCGTCCAGTCCGGTGCATGGCCGCTGCCGGCAAGGCGGCTGTGCAGGGCGTCGGTGAGCAGGCCGGTGCCGGCGCCGAATTCCAGGATACGCGGGGCGGCGGGCAAGCCGGCGGCAAGAATTCGGTCGGCCAGGCGCGCGGCCACCGTCCGCTGCACCGCCGCATGGTGATCGTAACGATCCGCGGCGGCGCCGAACCGGGCGCCGACCGCTTGCGCCCGGCTCATCCGAGGACCGCCAGCAGGTCGAGGATGCCGGCAACGCAGGCCTGCGGATGGCTGAGCGGCAGGATATGGCCGCCCTGCTCCACCCATCGCAGCCCCGGCTGCCCGTCCGCCAGCGGGCGGAGGCCGGCAAAGCAGGCCCGGCTGAGCGCCGGGGTCGCAACCGCATCCCCGGTGCCGGCCAGCGCCAGCACCGGGCAGGTCAGAGCGGCGAGCGCGGCCCGGCTGTCCGCCTCCTGCAGCAGGCGAAGTCCCGCGGCGAGCGTTGCGAGGTCGCATGGCGGCTCCTCGCGCTCCGTCATCGCGAGGCCGCACCGCGTGCGGAACTCGGCGACGGTGGCAGCCGGGTGCCGCTGCAGCCGCTGCGCCAAACGCTGCAGGATGCGCGGGTCGATCCCGTCCGGATGGTCGGGCCCGCGTACAAACCGGCTGAAGCCGTTGATGGCGATCAGCCCGGCCAGCGGATGCGGGGCTACGGCCAGCAGCTGCATCAGGCCGAGCGAATGGCCCACGGCCAGCACCGACCGCGCGGTCGCTCCTTTCTCCACCAGGAGCTCCGGCGGCAGCAGCGCCCGCACCGGGTCCCAGAACGAGGGCGGCATCGCCCAGCCGCGCGCGAAGCACAGCGACGGCGTCACGCCGCCTCGCGCAGGCAGTCGGGCAGCAGGTCGATCAGCTGTCCGATGGCCGCCTCGTCATGCGTCGCGGCAAGCGCGAAGCGGATCCGGGCGGTGTTGGCCGGCACCGTCGGCGGCCGGATCGCGGCCGCCAGCACGCCGCGGCGCTCGAGGGCCGCGCTGACCGCCAGCGCACGCTCCGGGCTGCCCAGCAGCGCCGGCACGATCTGGGTGGACGCGCCGGCGGTCTCGATGCCGAGCTCCAGCAGGGCGGCGCGCAGCCGGGCGGACTGGCCGTCCAGATGGCGGCGCTCGGCATCCATCGCCGGCACCAGGTCGAGCGCCGCATCGATGGCGCCGAGCACCGGCGGCGGCAGGGCGGTGGTGTGGATGAAGCCCGAGCAGGTGTTGACGAGCAGGTCGCACAGCCCGTGCGAGCCGGCGACATACGCGCCGAAGCTGCCGAACGCCTTGCTCAGCGTGCCCATGAC
Organism: Lichenicoccus sp.; assembly: GCF_965277665.1. Taxonomy (GTDB): domain Bacteria; phylum Pseudomonadota; class Alphaproteobacteria; order Acetobacterales; family Acetobacteraceae; genus Lichenicoccus. The sequence goes on along the minus strand of NZ_OZ255835.1, from coordinate 897,223 downwards.
GCAGTCGATGCCGGCGATGCCGGCGCTGAGCCCGCGTCCCTGCGGCCCGAGCACGCCGGTCGCGTGCGCCTCGTCGACATAGAGGAACGCCTCGTGCGCCTGCGCGATGGCGGCCAGCCGGGGCAGGTCGGCCCGGTCGCCATCCATGCTGAAGACGCTTTCGGTGAGGATGAAGCACAGGCCGGCGTGCCCGCGCCGGGCCGCGAGCAGACGCTGCAGATGATCGAGGTCGTTGTGCCGGTAGCGCACCTGGCGGATGCCGGCCGCGGCGCAGCCCTGGTGCAGGCTGGCATGGTTGAGCCGGTCGGCGAACACCAGCGGCTCGCCCAGCCGCGCCGCCGCCCGCAGCAGCGCCGGCAGCACCGACGCGTTGGCCTGCCAGCCGGACGCGAACAGCAAGGCGGCCTCGCAGCCCTTGAAGGCGGCCAGCCGCGTCTCGATACGGGCGTGCGCCTCCAGGGTGCCGCTGACCAGCCGCGAGGCGCCGGCGCCGGTGCCGAGCTCCCGCGTCCAGGCGACGGCACGCGCGACCACCAGCGGATGCCGGGACAGGCCGAGATAGTCGTTGCCGGAGAGGTTGAGCAGCGTCCGGCCATCGCGGCACAGCTGCCCTGGGGCGCCGGGCTGCACCGGCCGCAGGATGCGCCGCAGCCGGCGCTCCGCCAGCGCATCCAGCGCCTCGCCAAACAGTCTGTCGGTGCGCGTACCCATGACTGTCTCGTCTAGCCTGCCCCATCCCAGCGAGCGGCTGCCGTTTCATCCGCCTCGCGCGCCTCGACCCAGGCCGTCCTGCCATCGGCGAACAGCTCCTGCTTCCAGAATGGGGCGCCGGTCTTCAGCCAGTCGATCATGTAGCCGGTCGCATCCAGCGCCGAATGGCGGTGCCGGGACGCCGCCAGCACCAGGACGATCTGCGCCGCGACCTCCAGGTCGCCGATGCGGTGGATCACGGTGCAGCCGAGCAGGTCGAAGCGCCGCGCCGCTTCCTGGGCGACCCTGGCGATGGCCCGCTCGGTCATGCCGGGATAATGCTCCAGCCGCAGGGCCTGCAGGCCGCCGCCGCCGCGGACGAGGCCGATGAAGCTGGCCAGGCCGCCGGCGCCGGAGGCCGCCAGGGCCGCGATCTCGGCCCCGGCATCGAACGGCTCGGCCTGGACGGCGACGCGGAGCATCAGCCGCCGGTCACCGGGGGGAAGAACGCGATCTCGTCGCCGCCGCGCACCGGGGTGGCATCGCCGGCGAATTCCTGGTTGACCGCCGCGCGCACCCTGCCGCCGGCGCTGAAGATGCCGTGGAACACCGGATCGCGCGCCTGCAGCCAGGCACGCAGGGACGCCACGTCGGCGACACCGGGCGGCAGGTCGAGCCGGTCCTCGGCGCGGCCGAGCCGGTCCTTGAGCCAGGCGAAGTAGAGGATGCGCAGGGGCGCCGATTGCGCTGACATGGAAGTCGACCGGACAGTTGCGGACCCTATTTGGGGGTACCGGTGACCGTCTGCACGCTGCCGTCGGGTCCGATCACGGTGCTCGTGCCATCTCCGTTGGGGATGACGATCGCGTGCGCCTTGCCGTTGCCGCCGCCATCGCCGTTGCCCGGCTTCGTCCGGGGCGGCGTTTCGCCGACATGGTCGGCAAGACTGCCGCCGGCACCGCCGAAGCCGTCACTCCCCAGGCTGTTGCCCCCCAGGCTGTTGCCCCCAGCACTGTCCCCGGCGCTGCCATGCGCTCCCGGCGATCCGGACCCGCTGATCGTATCCGTGGGTGCGCCGTGCTCGATGGCATCGTTCTCGCCGATGCCCATGCTGTTGCCGTCGCGCAGCGACGGGCCGCCGGACGCGCTGCCGCCGAGCGGCGTGCGGGTGCTGGAGTCGCCGCCGAGCCCGTTGCCCTGCTCCCGCGACACGTCGCCGAGCGTCGGCAACGGCTGCGGCGGACCGGGCCAGACATTGCCGGGCTCCGGCAGCAGCGGCACCTCACCGACGCCGTGGCCCTCCGAGCGGGTCTGGTTTTCGCTCAGTCCCGACGGCAGGTTCGGGTTCATTCCCGGCAGCGTGACGGTATCGTGGAAGAATTTATCAAGGCCAGAGCAGCCGCCGAGAAACAGAACCGACGGAAGCACCAACGTGCCGATCAAGGCAGAACGCCGCATTTCAAGATCCCCTCGCGGTGTCGCCACCGCTCCCGGCTGCAAATTGCATGTCCGGGCTGCAATGCTCAAGAGATGTTGTCCGTACACGCCGAAGGGTCGATATCGTTGCAGAGCTGGAACCGTTGCCTGATCCACCCGCAGATCGCCGCATGGTCGTCCAGCTGCAGCCAGTGGCGGTCGCAGCCGGGCGGCCGGATATCGCTGGCCACCGCCTCCACGCCGGCATCGCCGGGCCAGAGCGGGCGCCTGCCGGGCTGTGCCGCCACCTGCTGCCGCAAGACCTCCAGCCGCGGGCCGGGAGTGCGGGCGAAGCCTTCGACCAGCACCAGGTCGACCGGCGCCAGGCGCGGCAGCAGCTCTGCGAGGCCGCCTTCGTCCGGCGGCGTCGCGCGGCGCTCATGCAGCAGCGCCCACCGCTGGTCCCCGACCAGCAGGACCTCGTGCGCGCCGGCCTCGCGATGCCGCCAGCTATCCTTTCCCGGCCGGTCCAGGTCGACCGCATGATGGGTATGCTTCACCGTCGAGACCAGCAGGCCCAGGCGCGCCAGGCGTGGCAGCAGCGCCGTCAGCAGGGTGGTCTTGCCGCTGCCGGACCGCCCGATGATGCCCAAGACATTCAGGACCGGTGGGTTCATGACAGGTCGCGTGGCGCGGGCGCGCGAATCGACGGCAATCCGGGACTCAGGGCACCGCCTTCGTCGCGGGCGGCCGGACATGGCGAAAACCGGTGGACAGGTAATCCCAGCCGGTCACCAGGGTCAGCAGGGCGGCGATCCAGAGCAGCACCGAACCGATCAGCCCGACCGGCAGCCAGGCAATGTGCAGCAGCCGTGCCGTGCTGTCGCCGGCCAGCAGGGTGCCGATCGACGCCATCTGCGCCGTGGTCTTCCACTTTGCCAGCCGGGTCACCGGCAGGCTGACCCGCGAGGCCGCGAGATGCTCGCGCAGGCCGCTGACCAGGATCTCGCGCAGCAGGATCACGATGGCCGGATACAGGCCACCGAAGGGCAGCCGCCCGAGCCCGGCCATCACCATCAGCGACGCGCCGACCAGCAGCTTGTCCGCGATCGGGTCCAGCATGCGCCCGAGGTCGGAGAACTGCTGGCGCGAGCGCGCGATATGGCCGTCGAGATAGTCGGTGATGCCGGCGGCGATGAACACCAGGCAGGCGACCAGGTCGGTCGCCTCGCCCCGCGCCGCAACCAGCCCCACGAGCACCGGGATCGCCGCGATCCGCGACAAGGTCAGCAGGTTGGGCAGGTCCGTGAGCATCGCGAGCGACCCTAGAACAAGCGTTGCCGACACAACACTCACTATGTCGCCCCCAGAGGCTGTTTGCAGGCGCCTGATGCTGAATGAGAGCCGCCGTCTGGCCGCGAGCACCGGCGCACAGGAAGCCGTGCCGGATCGCCGGCAGCAGGTGCCTGCAAGCAGCCTCTCTTTCAGGTGCGGTGGAAGTGGCCGTAGATGGCCCGGGCCGTCTCGTGGCTGATCCCGGGTGCCGCTTCCAGGTCGGCGAGGCCCGCCTGCTTGACGCCCCGCGCCGAGCCGAAATGGTTCAGCAGGGCGCGCTTGCGGGCGCTGCCGATGCCGGGGATCTCGTCCAGCTCGGAGCGCGAGATGGCCTTGGAGCGGCCGGCGCGATGCGTGGTGATGGCAAAGCGGTGCGCCTCGTCGCGCAGGCGCTGCAGGTAGTAGAGCACCGCATCGCGCGGCGGCAGCTGGAACGGCGGCGCATCGCCGGTGTGGAACCATTCCCGCCCGGCATCGCGGTCCGGCCCCTTGGCGATGGCGACGAGTTTCACGTCGTTGACGCCGAGATCGTCTAGCACCGAGCGCACCGCCGAATACTGCCCGGCGCCGCCATCGATCAGCAGCAGGTCGGGCCAGTCGGTGCGGCCGCCGCCGGCGCCGGCCTGTTCATTGAGCGCCTGCTCCTTCAGGGCGCGGCCGAAGCGTCGCTCGAGCACCTCGCGCATCATGGCGAAGTCGTCCCCCGGCGCGATCGGACCGCGGATCGAATATTTGCGGTAGGCGTTCTTCATGAACCCATCGGCGCCCGCCACCACCATCACCCCGTAGGCACTGGTGCCCATGATGTGGCTGTTGTCGTAGGTCTCGATGCGGTCCGGCGGCGCCTCCAGGCCGAACAGCGCCGCCACCCCGTCCAGCAGCTTCGCCTGCCCCGCCCCCTCCGCCAGCCGCCGCTCCAGCGCCTCGCGCGCATTGGTCAGCGCATGCTTCAGCACCTGGCGCTTCTCGCCCCGCTGCGGCACCGCCAGCTCGACCTTGCGCGATGCACGGCCGCCATCGCCGGCCATGCCGGGAGCGCCCAGGCCGGGAGCGCGCACGCCGGGAGCGCGCAGGCCGAGGGCCTCGCCGATCAGCTCGGCCTCGGGCAGCTCGTGGCTCAGCAGCAGCAGCGGCGGCGGCGGCTTGTCGTCATAGAACTGGGCGATGAAGGCGCCGAGGATGTCGGCGGCGTCGGCGTCGCGTGCATTGGCCGGGAAGAAGGCCCGGTTGCCGTTGTTGCGGCCGCCGCGGATGAAGAACACCTGCACGCAGCACTGCCCCGCCGCCTGCCACAGCGCGATCACGTCGGCATCCTCGATCGAGGCCGGGTTGATGACGCCGCTGCCCTGCACGTGGGTGAGCCCGCGGATGCGGTCGCGCAGCGCCGCGGCGCGCTCGAACTCCAGCGCTTCCGCGGCCTGCTCCATCTCGATGGCCAGCTCGCGCTGCACCGTGCCCGCCTTGCCCGACAGGAACGCGCGCGCCTGCGCCACCAGGCGGTCATAGCCAGCCTTGTCGATCCGACCCGTGCATGGCGCCGAACAGCGCTTGATCTGGTGCAGCAGGCAGGGCCGGGTGCGCGACGAGAACACCGTGTCGGCGCAGGAGCGCAGCAGGAACACCCGCTGCATTGCCGTCACGGTCTGGTTCACCGCCCAGGCCGAGGCGAACGGGCCCCAGTAGCTCGCACCCGGAGTCGGCTTGCCGCGATGCTTGGCGATCTGCGGGAAGGCATGGTTCTCCGACAGCATGAGCCACGGATAGCTCTTGTCGTCGCGCAGCATGATGTTGAAGCGCGGCTTCAGGCGCTTGATCAGGTTGGCCTCGAGCAGCAGCGCCTCGGCCTCTGTATGGGTGGTGACGATCTCCATCGTGGCGGTCTCGGAGACCATGCGCCGCAGCCGCTCGGGGAGCCGCGCGACCTGGGTGTACGACGCCACGCGCTTCCTGAGCGCCCGGGCCTTGCCGACATAGAGCGCCTCGCCGCGCGCATCGAGCATCCGGTACACGCCGGGCGAGAGCGGCATGGTCAGCAGCGCCCGCTCGATCGCCGCCACGCCACGCCCAAGCGTGTCGGCAGCCGGGAGAATTGCGTCATGTTCCGTCGGGGGCGTCTCGTGCATGCGGCACATCTAATGCGGAGAGCGGCGCCGCGGGAGCCCCGATCGCCCCGGAGCGCCACGGGGGCGCCAGCGCTGGAGGCGGCCAACCGTTATGCAGGGCTGGCGCGTTAATCCACCGTTTCTGTGGAGAACCCTGTGGAGCGGTGGCGCATAACCGGCGCAGCGCGTGGCATCCTCCCGGCTTCTTGATGATTGCCTAGATAAGCGGCAGCAGGCTGCGGTCGGAGGCGACACGACCCCGCCATGCCGGCCGCCAACGGACACACGCATGACGTGCAATCGAAACCCGGGCTTCGCTCGAAAGCATCCACCGTTTCGGTGGATAAGTCTGTGGAAGAGTGGCAGACAGAATCGTCTGTGCCGCGACATTCCTGGCCCCAACGGCTTTGCTCACTAAGCAGGCATAGCTTCTTAAGTGTCTGATTTCACTGTATTCTTATCCAAGCGCCCCGTCATAACAATGACTTAAATCGGCTGTGCTCGGAAAATAACGGGTGTCAATGGCCGTGGTGGACAAAATGCCAAGCCGGCGACTCAGGGATAGCCGCCAAGAGTCCTGTTTCGTTCTCGCCGGGAGACGTCTCACGGTTATGTGAGCCTGTGTATCGGAAAAGAGAACGGGCGAAAAACTTGATCAGGCCCTGGCGCGGGCGCGCCGGAGGATCGGCCTGCCGCGCTCCCGACAGCGCGTCGCGCCGCCTGCCTCTTGCGCGAACGACAGCCCGACGCTCAGATCATCGCCTCGATGACCGCGGCGATGGTCGCGGTGCATGGTGCGGAAGCAAAGCGCCTCGCCTTGGCGCGGATCATGGTGCGGTCGAAGCTGTGGCGGCGGTCGTGGAAGGCGCGCAGCGACTCCGCGATCCCGGCGACCGAGATGTCGCGCAGCAGCACCCCGGTGACGCCATCCTCGATGACCTCGGGAATGCCGCCCATCGTGGTCGCGATCGACGGCAGGCCGGTCGCCGCGGCTTCCGCATAGACCATGCCGAAGCCCTCCACATCGCCGCCGCTCGGCTTCACCGCCATGATGAAGGCGTCGCTGCGGCCGAACTCCTCGATGACCGTCTCGGTGCTCACGCTGCCCAGGAAGCGGACACGGCCGGACAGGCCCAGGCGATCGGCTATGCAGATCAGCCGGGCCAGGTCGTCGCCATCGCCGATCACGGTATAGTGGCAGTCGATCTCGCCCCTGAGCAGGGCGATCGCCTCCAGCACGCCCTCGATGTTCTTGCGCCTGGCGCTGGAGTCCAGGCGCGCCACCGTGACCAGCCGCAGGCGGTCGCTGCGGCCGGGATCGCCGTCGCGGAAGAAATCCTGGCGCATGCCCGGCGGCACCACGGTGAAGCGCGAGGCCGGCACGCCGTATAGGCTGGCGCACAGGTCGCGCGAAAACGCGCTGTTGGCGAACATCCAGCGGGCGGCCCGCAGCCCGGCGCCGATCTGCCGGCTGCGCCAGCGCTGCACGATCGCCGGCCCGGCCAGGCGGCCGGCATTGCGCACCGCCCGGCCCGGCATCGGATACCAGGGCCGGGTGAAGTCGTTGCCGTGCACGTAGGCGAACAGCGGTGCCTTCAGGACACAGCTGTACGGCGCCAGCCCGGCATTGAGGGTGATCCAGGCATCGACCGGCTCGTGCGCCAGCTGCAGCACGTCATCAGCCACGCTCCAGCGCATGACCGGGCGCACGGTGACGTTCCGGCCGGCGATATCGGACACCGGCGCCTGGCCGGTAAAGACGACGATCTCGTGGTCCTGCGAGAGGTTGTCCACCAGTCCCCGCGCATGCTCCTGCATGCCGCCATGCCCGGGCGGGATCTCGGAGGCGATGATGCCGAGCCTGAGGGCGCGCCGGGCAGGCCCGCGGTGCCCACACCCCGGCTCGGGCTCGGACCGCTTCGGCACGTCGCACGCTCGAGACGCCAGCGCCACATCGGTGTCGGCGTGGGCCGCGTGATCCTGGAAGCGATCGGCTTCGAGCAACACCATGTCTGCGGTCCTGGAACGTCGTGTGACTATGTCTTCGAGGGCTTCGCGGTCTTCGAGCCGGGCCGCATCGCACGCCGAGCCAGGCGCAGGCCGTCGAGCAGCATCGGCGGCAGCGCGTAGCGCACCGCCTTCGCCGCGGTGTCGCGGAGCGACACGGGTGCGACCGCCGCATCGAGGAACTGGGTGGTGATCCGCTCCGGCGGGGTCGGGTCGGGGCGGCCGTTGGTGTAGAAATAGGCCGCGACCGAGCGGCGGGTGCGGCCGTCCGGCGTGTTCACCGGCACCGGATGGCCATGCAGGCTGTTGGCCGAGTGCATGAACAGGATGGAGCGCCCGAACACCGGAACCACCTCGCGGACGCACGCGTCGCGGGTCCAGAGCTCGAGCGCGCCGCCCCAGTCCGCCTGCCAGCCCTTGTTGAGGTAGGTGATGAAGACCAGGCGGTTGTCCAGCTTGGTGTCCACGTGCCGGGTGAAGTCCACATGCACCTTGAACTTGCCGCCGACCGGGATCTCGTGCAGCCCGCCGCCGCGCAGCATCGGGTCGGTCACCAGCGCCTGGATGCCGGTCACGCTGCTCAGGAACTGGGTGAACTTGGCGCGGTGGATGGTGTCGAAATAGCCCTGGCTGCCCGGACCGAGGCGGACGTTCGGCCGGGTGCCGAACTTCACCTCGTTGGCCGTCTCGTACTTGATCCAGTCCTCGCTGCGCACCCGGTCGTAGTCGGCCGCCACCCGCTCCAGCATCTGCGGATCGAACAGGCCGTCGATCACCAGGTGCGGAAAGGGTGCTGCCGCGTCGAAGCGGTCACGCAGCGCCAGCACGGTGGCCTCGGAGAGCATCGCCTCGTTCAGCCCGTCCGAGGCGTAGGCCGGCTGCAGCTGCACCGCCGCCGCGTCCTGCCGGGGAGCGACCTCCTGCAGGGCAGTCTGGCGCGGCGCGGCCGGTTCGAACGAAGCCAGGGTAGCCGAAGCAGACATGTGTTCCTCCGTAAGGCTGACAGCAAGACGATTTCAGCGCTGCGCGCGTCGGGGCTTGCTCAGGTCAAGAAAGTCCCGGTGGCAATTGGTTATGATGAATATCCGAGCCAGGGCAATGCCCCACAGACCCGGCATCCGTTACGACAAAGTTCCGGTCTGACAAATTGTTCCGAGGACGATGTGCCCTTCCGGCCACCGTTTTTGCAAGGAAAGCGTAACCTTCTACGCGTTAATACTTCGTTCTACCTTTGGCACCTTGTGTAACACGGCAGTTCAGGACGGTTCCGCTGCACGCTCTGCGCGTCGCAACAGCCGCAGGAAGTTGCCGCCCCAGAAGGCCGCGATCTCGGCATGGCCATAGCCACGCCGCACCAGTTCCGCGGTCACCGCCTCGCTCTCGCCGGCATTGCTCCAGCCGGCGACCGCACCGCCGCCGTCGAAGTCCGAACTGATGCCGGCATGCGCCACGCCGATGCGCTGCACCACGTAGTCCAGATGGTCGACGAAATCCCCGATCGAGGCCTGCTGCTTCGCCGAAGCCTGATGCTTTCCCGCAGCCTGGGTCTTTCCTGAAGCGGGGGCGCTGTCCGGCTTGGGGCGCAGGAAGGACGGCATCGCGGTGATCTGGATCAGGCCCTCGGTGTCGCGCAGCGCATCAAGCTGGGTGTCGTCGAGGTTGCGCGGATGGTCGCACAGCGCCCGCACGCAGGAATGCGTCGCCACCACCGGCGTCGTCGAGTGCATCGCCGCCTGCAGCATCGACTGGCGCGACAGGTGCGAGACATCGACCAGCATGCCGAGCCGGTTCATCTCGGTGATCGCCTCGCGACCGAACGGGCTCAGGCCGCCATGCAGGGTCTCGCCGTCCCCGAGATCGCGGCGCGGGACCGCGGAGTCCGCCAGCGCATTATGCCCGTTATGGGTCATCGTCATGTAGCGGGCGCCCTTGGCCCGCAGCTGCGCCAGCATCCCGAGATCCGCACCGATGGCATGGCCGTTCTCCACCGCCGGCACGATCGCGATCACCCCCGCGGCGAAGGCGGCCTGGATCTGCGCGCTGCTCGTGCACAGCCGCGCGGCGATGCCGCCCCGGCTGGCTCCCATCGCCGCGATCGCGTCCAGCATGGCGAGCGCCCGGTCCGAGGCGGCGGCATAGCCCGCGGCATCGCGGCTGCCCTGCGGAATATAGGCGGCAAAGCAGCCGGCCCGCAGCCCGCCGCGCAGCATCTTGGGCAGGTCGACGCGGCGCCTGGCGCTCTCGGTAAAGGGATCGTCCGCCTCGCTGGCCGGCCACGGGATGTCGATATGGCTGTCCAGCGTGAGGATGGAGCGGTGCAGGGCGGCGATGTCGGTCATGCGGCCGCAACCCAACGACAACCGCGTCGGTTGCGCAAGCTTGCGCCGGGCGCCGGTTTGCGCGACCTCGCCTGCGCATGCGCATCGTCACCTGGAACATCAACTCGCTGCGGCTCCGCCTGCCGCTGCTCGAACGCCTGGTGGCGCAGCTGTCACCGGATGTCATCTGCCTGCAGGAGACCAAGGTCCCGGACGAGCTGTTTCCGCACGCGGCGGGACCGGCGCTGGGCTACCCGCATGTCGCCTTTTGCGGCATGAAATCCTATAACGGGGTTGCGATCTTCTCCCGGCTGCCGCTCGCGCCGGCCATCGCCGCGCCCGACTGGTGCCTGAGGAACGACCGCCGCCATCTCGCGGTCACGCTGCAGGCCAGTTCCGGGCCGATCGAGCTGCACGACTTCTATGTCCCGGCCGGCGGCGACATCCCGGACCCGGAGGCGAACCCGAAATTCGCCCACAAGCTCGCCTTCGTGGAGGAGGCGGCCCGCCATTTCACCCGCATGCCGCCGCAGCGGCGGATCCTGGTCGGCGACCTCAACATCGCCCCCGGCGAGCACGACGTGTGGAGCCACAGGCAGCTGCTGGGCATCGTCAGCCACACCCCGCCCGAGGTGGAGCGCCTGCTCGCCTGGCAGCACACCGGCTTCGTGGACGCGATGCGGCACTTCGTGCCAGCCGACCGGAAGCTCTATACCTGGTGGTCGTATCGCAACCGCGACTGGCGCCTGTCGGACCGGGGCCGCCGCCTCGACCATGTCTGGGTCACCCCCGACCTGGTCCCTGCCCTGCGCCGGCTCAGCGTCCACAAGGAGGCCCGCGATTGGCCGACACCCTCCGACCATGTCCCGGTGATGCTCGAACTGGATGCCTGAGCGGCATTCCCGGCCGGCCGGCATGCGGCTGACCGGCCTGCGACGCTATCCGGTCAAGGGCTTGCGCGGCGAGGATCACGCGGCGCTGGATGTCGATGCCTGGGGCCCGTCGGGCGACCGGCGCTGGATGGTGGTGCAACCGGATGGCGGCTTCATGAGCCAGCGCCGCTGGCCGGGCCTGGCCCGGATCGGGGCGACGCTGCAGGGCGACGGCAGCCTGCTGCTGCAGTCGCGAGAGGCCTCGATCCGGGTGCCGCGACCGGACGGCGCGGCGCGGCTGCGGGTGACGGTCTGGCTGCGCGAACTGGATGCCGCCCTGGCCGGGGCCGCCGCCGATGCCTGGCTCGCCGCGCGGCTCGGGCAGGCGTGCCGGCTGGTCTATCTCGACGACCCGTCGGCGCGCCCGGTCGAGCGCATCCCCGGCGTGCGGGAGGACGACACGGTCTCGTTCGCGGACGCCTACCCGATCCTGCTGACCAGCACCGCCTCGCTCAGCGCCCTGAACGCGGAACTGGAAGCTCCGGTCGGCATGGACCGGTTCCGGCCGAACCTGGTGATCGACGGCGCCGCACCCTGGCAGGAGGATGGCTGGCAGCGGCTGCGGATCGGCGGGATGGTGTTCCGCGCCCCGAAGGCCTGCACCCGCTGCATCGTCACCACCCTCGACCAGGCCACCGGCCTGGCACCGGTGCCGGGCGAACCGCTGCGCACGCTGGGCCGGCTGAACCGCAACGCCGCGGGCATCGTGTTCGGCCGCAACCTGATCCCCGACGCCCCCGGGCGGCTCCAGGTGGGCGATCCGGTCGAAGTCCTGAGCGAAACCTGAGACCCGTCGCCGGCAGAGGCTCAGTCCACGATCGCGTTCACGTCCGTCGAGCGCACCGACACCACGCCGTCGATCTCCGACAAGCTGGCGCTCAGATGCGTCACCGGCCGGCCGCCGCGAACCTCCAGCGACAGGGTGACGATCCGGGCCGTGCCTTCGATCGCCTCCTGGTCGTGCTCGATCTGCACCCGGTCGATGACGAAGCGCTGGGCACCGCAGGCGACCAGCACATGGCGCAGGATGCCGCGCCCGTCCCAGTAGGCGACCGTCAGGTGCGAGGGCGCCCAGCGCGACCGCGGCAGGCGGCGCACCATCAGCGGGAAGATGAACATGATGATGAGGTGGCCGATGGTCACTGCCACCGCCAGGATCGGCAGGCCGGCGCCGCACGCCATGCCGAGTGCCGCGGTGAGCCAGACCGAGGCGGCGGTGGTCAGCCCGCGCACGAAGTCGCGTCGCATAAAGATGACGCCGCCGCCGATGAAGCCGATGCCGGACACCACCTGTGCTGCGACCCGCGAGGGGTCGAGCACCACCCGGTTGTTCACCAGCACGTCCATGAAGCCGTACTTGGAGATCAGCATGATCAGCGCGGAGGCGAGGCCGACCAGCGTGTAGGTGCGCAGCCCGGCGCTCTTCTGGCGGAATTCGCGCTCCAGCCCGACGAGGGCGGACAGGACGAAGGCGAGTCCGAGTTCGAAAAGCTGCAGGGCGCCCTGCCCGGTCGGGTCGAGCAACTGACCTGTCAAGGCAGCCGGCCAATCACATCAGTTGCTTCCACACCCGCGCCGCCTGCTCGGCAATGTGCTCCCTGAGCGAGCGCCCGGTCCAGTCGCGCAGGCGAATTTGCACCGCGCGCGCGATCTCGGCCCGCAGCATCGCCTCGACGGCGCCGGCGGTCGGGCGTCCGAGCACGATCGCGTCGATCTCGTTGTTGTAATAGACGCTGCGTCGGTCGAGGTTGGACGAGCCGATCGCGGTCCAGACCCCGTCGATGGTCCCGACCTTGGCGTGCAGCATGGCCCGGCGCACCTCGTGGATGCGGATGCCGGCCGCCAGCAGCCGGCCATACAGGGCGCGGGCCGCATGCACCGCCGGCGGCACGTCGCTGTAGCCGGGCAGCAGCAGGTCCACCGAAACGCCGCGCCGCGCCGTCGCCGCCAGCAGGCGCCACTCGCGGTTGGTCGGCACGAAATAGCCGGTCGCCAGCACGACCCGGTGGCGCGCCCCGTTGAGCGCCGCCCGCAGCGCGTGGTTGTAGAGCGGCCGCCGTTCGCCCGGCGCGCTGCCGTCGATACGCAGCGTCTCGCCAATCGCTGTCGCACCACTCTTGGTCGCCGGCGCCGGGCCAGCGACATCCGAGCCGGTGCCGGCTTCCCCGCGCAGCGGCGCGCGCTCGCCCTCCTGCCCGTGCCAGGTGTGGAAGAACAGCTTCTGGATCTCGGCCACCGCCGGCCCGTCGATACGCACCGCGCTGTCGATCCAGAAGGCATGGTCCGGGTCGGGACCGCGCCCGACGCTCTCCGGGGTCTCATAGACGCGGGACATGTTGGCGCCGCCGAGGAAGCCGACCCGGCCGTCGATCACCGTCAGCTTGCGATGGTCGCGGTCGTTGAGGTGCAGGTTGAACCGCCGTCGCAGCGGGTTGACCGAATGATATTCGAGCACCTGGGCGCCGGCCTGCCGCAGCCGCTCGAACCGCCGGTCGGGCGTCTTGCCGGACCCCACGGCGTCCCAGATCACCGCGACCTCGACCCCCGAGCGCGCCCGCTCCTCGAGGAGTGCGAACAGCGACAGGCCGTCCAGGCGGACATCGTCGAGCGTGTAGTACTCCATGTGGATATGGTCGCGAGCCGCCTCGATCGCCCGCATGATCGCGCGCACCGCGTCGGCCCCGCTGGGCAGCAGCGCGACCCGGTTGCCGTCGATCAGCGGGCAGTCCGAGACCGGGTCGTGCAGCCGGACCTGGTGCTCGAGATCGTCCGTCGCGGACCAGCTGGTCATGTGGGCCTCCCCGACTGCGTTCTGGCGCGCCGCCCGGGGCCGGCGCACCAGCGGACAGCACGCGTGCGCAACTCCGTGGCCTTGCTCCCTTTTGCGCGACGCGGCGTGCAGGTAGAGAGGGGCATGATCGCGCTGCAAGCCACCCGGCTCGACCGATATGTCCTGCGCCAGCTGCTGGCCGCCCTGCTGGCCAGCACCGGCGGGCTGGCGGCGTTGATCTGGCTGACGCAGTCGCTGCGCTTCGTCGCCATGGTTGTTGATCGCGGCCTGTCGCTGCGTGTGTTCCTGCAGCTCACCGGGCTGCTGATCCCGTCCTTCGTCGCCGTCATCCTGCCCATCACGACCTTCGTCGTCGTCCAGTTCATCTACCAGCGCCTCGCCGGCGACCGCGAGCTGACGGTGATGCGCGCCGCCGGGCTATCGTCGACGGCGATCGCGCGCCCGGCGATCGCCTGCGCCGGCATCTCGGTCGTGCTCTCCTACGTGCTCAACCTGTGGATCGTTCCGGCGAGCTACCACGCCTTCCGCGAATACGAGTTCGAGATACGCAATAAGATGGCGGCCTTCCTGCTGCAGGAGGGCGTGTTCACCCAGGTCTCCGACACCATGACCGTCTATATCCGCGCCCGCGACCATGATGGCACGCTGCGCGGCATCCTGGTCGAGGACGACCGCCAGAAGAACAGCCGGGCCACCATCCTGGCCGAGCACGGCACCCTGCTGGCCGGCGACGGACCGCCCCGGGTGGTGCTGTTCAACGGCTCGCGCGAGGAGATCGACCGCCGCACCGGCCGGCTCGACGTGCTGACATTCGCGCGCAACACCATCGACCTCGCCTCCTCCAACAAGGACGAGCAGCGCTACCGCGACTCCACCGAGATGTCGCTCGCCGAGCTGCTCGCTCCCGATCCGCACGTCGTCGCCGTTCGCGACCGCGGCAAGTTCCTGGTCGAGGCGCACCGGCGGCTGTCCGCGCCGCTCACGGCGTTCTCGTTCGCCATGGTGGCGCTGGTCGCGGTGCTGATGGGCGCCTTCAGCCGGCATGGTGGCATGATCCGGCCGATGGTCGCGATCCTGGTGGTGGTCGGCCTGCTCGCACTCGGACTGGTGGTGCAGAACATCGCCGCCCGCGACCCGGTGCTGATCCCGCTGATCTGGCTGGTCTCGATCCTGCCGGGGGTCATGGCAGCGGCGATGCTGTTCGGACCGGAATGGCGCGCGCGGCGCGAGATCGACCGCCGCGACACGGCCGCCCGTGTCCCCGCCATCCGCGCCAGCTCCGCCTGACCGATGTTCACGCGGCTTGCGGTCACGCTCTCGTTCTACATCGCCAGGCAGTTCACCTACGCGGTGCTGGCGATGGTGGCCGCCCTGACCGGGCTGGTCTCGCTGTTCGACTTCATCGACCTGCTGCGGCGCGCGGCGACGCGCCCGGATGTCGGCGCGTCCATCCCGGTGCAGATCGCAGCCCTGAGGCTGCCGTACTACTGCATCGAGATCCTGCCGTTCGCGGTGCTGCTCGGCGGCATCGTCTGCTTCTGGCGGCTGACGCGCTCCTCGGAGCTGATCGTGGCGCGTGCGTCCGGCATCTCGGCGTGGCAGTTCCTGGCGGCGCCGCTGACCTGCGCACTGCTCATCGGCGGACTTGCCACCACCGTGCTGAGCCCGCTCTCCTCGGTGATGTTTGCGCAGGCCGAGGCGCTCGACGGGCTCTACCTGCAGAACGGCGGCGGCACGCTCGACCTCGAAGGCGGCCAGCTCTGGCTGCGGCAGGCCGACCGCCAGCTGACGCCGCAGGGGGTGGCGATGCTGCATGCGCGCGCGGTGCACATGCACGACCGCGACCTGGAGCTTGCCGGCGTCAGCGTGTTCCGCCTGGACGATGCCGACCACCTGCTGGTGCGCATCGAGGCGCCGTCGGCGCGGCTGGGCCAGAAGCGCTGGCTGCTGGCCGACGCGCACAGCATCACGCCCGACCACCTGCCGGTCGCCGTCGGCACCATGAGCCTGCCGACCGACCTCACCGTGCACCGGGTGCAGGAGAGCTTCGCCTCGCCCGACACCTTCTCGGTCTGGACGCTGCCGGGCTTCATCGCCCTGCTCGAGCGCTCCGGCTTCTCGGCGATCCGGCACCGCCTGCACTTCCAGTCGCTGCTGGCGCTGCCGCTGCTCGCCGGCACCATGTCGTTGGTCTCGGCCGGCTTCTCCATGCGACCGGCCCGGCGCGGCGGCGTGGCCCGGATGATCGGCAGCGGCGTCGCCGCCGGCTTCGCGCTGTTCACTATTTCCAAGATCGCCGAACAGTTCGGCGAGTCTGGCGCGCTGCCGCCGGTTATGGCGGCCTGGGCGCCGACCGGCGCCGGGCTGCTGCTGGCCATCACCCTGCTGCTTCACCTGGAGGATGGCTGATGCCCCGCTTGTGTTCGGCCGTCCCGTCTCGCAAGCCCGGCGCGCCGCGCCGCGACCGGCTCGCGGGCGCCATGCTGGCCGGCGGCGTGTGCCTGCCGGTGTGCCTGCCGGTGTGCCTGCCGGGGGGCCCGGCGCTGGCGCAGGTCGGCACGCATGCCGGCCACGCCGCGCCGGTGACACGCGACGAGCCGGTCACCTTCCAGGCCGACAACGTCTCGTACGACACCCACCATGCCCTGGTGACCTGGACCGGCCACGTCACGATCTGGCAGAACGGCCACATCCTGCTCGCCGACCGCGTCACCTACGACCGCAATACCGGCGTGGCGGCCGCCACCGGCCATGTCGCGATCATCGAGCCGGACGGCCAGGTGCTGTTCGCGCAGTACATGGAGCTGACACAGGGCATGCGGCAGGCGGTGATGACCGACATGCGCGGCATCCTGGCGATGAACGGCAAGCTCGCCGCCAACGGCGCGCGTCGCACCGACGGCAAGCTCAACGACATGTCGCGCGCGGTCTATACCGCGTGCAAGATCTGCGCACAGCATCCGGAGCGGGCGCCGTTCTGGCAGCTGCGGTCATATTCGGCGACGCAGGATCTCGAGCACAAGCGCATCGAGTACGAGGACACCTACCTCGACATGTTCGGCATCCCATTGGGCTACCTGCCGTACTTCTCGACGCCGGATCCGTCGGTGAAGCGCCAGAGCGGGCTCCTGCTCAGCGACTTCTCGCTCGACGACAAGAATCTCGGAACCTACGTGACGCTGCCCTACTACTGGGTGATCGACGGCCAGTCGGATGCGACCCTGGTGCCGTTGATCGCGTCGAGCACCGGACCGCAATTCACCGGACAGTATCGCAACCGCTTCAATGACGGCCGCTTCACCTTCACCGGCGCGGTCGCCTACGACACCCATACGCCGTCGCTGATCGCCGGCCAGGCACCGGACTATTCCGCGATCGGGCTGTCGGGCTACGGCTTCGCCAAAGCCGACTTCGACTGGAACGAGAACTGGCACTACGGTGCCAACATCAACCTTGCCAGCTCGTCCGACTACATGCGCGACTACCGGGTCACCGGCTACGGCCAGGATGTGCTGACCAGCAACGCCTTCGTCGAGGGCTTCGGCATCGGCGCCTATTCGCGCCTCGAGGCGATCGCGTTCCAGGGGCTGAATACCGGCGTCATCAACCAGAGCGAGCTGCCCTACGTGCTGCCGCGCTACAAGTACAGCTACTACGGCGAGCCGGACCTGTTCGGCGGCCGGCTGTCGGTGGACAGCAACGACTTCAACGTCTATCGGCCGGACGGCGTATCGGACGAGCGCGCCAGCCTCAGCCTGAACTACGACCGGCCGTTCCGTGGCCCGCTCGGAACCATGTGGCTGTTCACGCTGCATCTCGATTCCGAGGTTTACAACGCGCACAAGCTCGACCTGACGCCGACCTACGGCAACGTCAACGCGGCCACCACCGCGCAGGCGCTGCCGACGGCGGCCCTGAAGCTGAACTGGCCGTTCCTGCGCACCCTGCACGGCGGCAGCACGCAGATCGTCGAGCCGATCGCCCAGCTCGTCGCGGCGCCGAACTCCGGCAACAGCATCAACGACCATATCCCGAACGAGGACAGCCTCGACTACGAGTTCACCGACACCTCGCTGTTCGCGCTCAACCGGCACGAAGGCATCGACCGGCTCGACGGCGGCATGCGCGCGAATGTCGGACTGCACGCGAACTGGTCCTGGGGCACCAGGCAGATCGACGCGCTGGTCGGCCAGAGCTACCAGGAGCATGTCGACCAGAACCAGATCATCGATTCCGGTCTGCAGACGCACGTGTCCGACATCGTCAGCCGGATCAGCTTCGTGCCGGAGAGCTGGCTCGACCTCACGGCACGCGGCCGGTTCGACCACGAGACGGGACAGGTGCATTTCGCCGACGGGCTGATCAGCGTCGGCACCAACCTGTTCCGCGTGACCGGCGGCTACATCTACAACCAGCACGACCTGTACTACTATTACGACAGCACGACCCGCACGAGCGATCCGCAGCTCGCCTTCTTCGAGCCGCAGAACGAGGCGACGCTCGGGCTCTCCAGCCGCTGGAAGGAATTCCGCGCCTCGGTGTTCGGCCGACGCGACCTCGCCACCAACCAGAACGTCGCCGTCGGCGCCGACGGCGCCTACGAGAACGACTGCTTCATCTTCGACGTATCGTTCGTCAAGCGCTACACCACGATCAGCGGCGAGACCGGTGACACCTCGATCCTGTTCAGCGTCACCTTCAAGACGATCGGCACCTTCCCGGTGAACGGATGACATGCAAGCTGCCATGCTCGGAAAGAAACGCCTCATGACCAGACTCGCCCGCTTCGCAATCCCGGTCCTGTCGGCACTGGCATGGCTGGCGACGCCGTGCCTTGCGACGGCCGTCCAGCGGCACGCGCACCAAACTCCGGCTGCGGATGCAAATGCCGCCACCAGCGAAGACGGCCAGAGCCAGGATGCAATCGTCGCGGTGGTCAATGGCGGCATCATCACGCATCGCGACGTCGATAATCGCGGCCGGTTGTTCGCGCTCTCCACCGGGTTGCCGATGAACGACGAGGTGCTGTCGCACCTGCGTCCGCAGATCACCCGGCAGCTGATCGACGAGAAGCTGCGCATGCAGGAGATCCAGTCGCGCCGCATCGTGATCGCCCCCGAGCAGATCGCCGCCGCCATCGCCGATATCGAGAAGCGCAACAGCATGAAGCCGAACGCGCTGCGCGATCATCTCGCCCAGGACGGCGTCTCGCTCAACACGCTGATCGACCAGATCCGCGTGCAGCTCGGCTGGACCCATGTGCTGCGCGAGCAGCTCGGCGAGCGCGCGCGCATCGGCAATGCCGACATCAAGCAGCGCGAGGCGGCGCTCAAGCGCGAGGTCGGGCAACCCGAATACAGCATCAGCGAGATCTTCATCCCGGTGGATGATCCGACCCACAACCAGGAGGCGCTGGCCTTCGCGCAGACCGTCATCAAGCAGCTGCACGAGGGCGCGCCGTTCGCGATCGTGGCCGCACAGTTCAGCCAGGCACAGACCGCGCTGGAGGGCGGCTCGCTCGGCTGGGTGCAGGCGGACGAGCTCGATCCGCAGGTGCTCGGCATCGTGCAGCAGATGCCGATCGGCGCGGTCAGCAACCCGATCCGGGTCGCCGGCGGCTACGACGTCGTGACGCTGGCCGGCAAGCGCGAGATCGGCCGCGAGATCGCCACCGTGCTGGGCCTGCGCCAGGCCTTCATCCCGTTCACCAGCACGCTCAATCCGCAGGCGCCGACGCCGCAGCAGCAACAGGCGCTGGCGCGCGCCGAGGCGCTGTCGAAATCCGCGCATGATTGCGGCGCGATCGAGGCCGCCAACAAGGCCGCCGGGGAGACCCGGCCGGCCAATCCCGGCGATGTGGAGCTCGACCACCTGAACCCGCAGATGCGCAACGTGCTCGACCCGCTCAAGGCCGGCCAGGCCACGCGACCGCTGGTATCGACCGACGGCATCGCGGTGATCATGGTCTGCTCGCGGGAAACCAAGAACCTCTCCGACCGCTCGGCCGACGAGATCGCCGACCAGCTGCTGAACGAACGCGTCGAGCAGGTGTCGCGACAGGTGAACCGCGATCTCCATCGGCGTGCCTCCATAGAAATGCGCTCCACCTGAGGGAGGCTGCTTGCAAACGCCTGCTGCTGGCGATCCGACGCGGCTTTCCTGCGCTCCGCTGCTCACGGCCAAGGAGGCCGCTGCGCTGCGGTGCTCGGAAAGCCACGCCGGCCGCGGCCCTGCGGGCCGCTCTCATCCAGCATCAGGCGTTTTCAAACAGCCTCCGGCTCTACAAAGAGGCTGAATTCCAGGGTTGGGACCTGTGGTCCCTTGGCTGAAGAAAGCCTGCGCGACGTCATCGCGCGTCATGGAATGCAGGCGCGCAAGTCGCTGGGGCAGCATTTCCTGCTCGATTTGAACCTGACCGCGCGTATCGCTTCGATGGCCGGCGACCTTGCCGGGCGGCATGTGGTCGAGGTCGGGCCAGGCCCCGGTGGCCTCACCCGGGCGCTGCTGAGTGGCCACGCCACCGCCATCACCGCGGTCGAGGTCGATCCGCGCGCGATCGCGGCCACCCTTGAACTGGCGGCGGCGCATCCGGGGCGGCTTGCGGTCGTGGCTGCGGATGCGATGGCGCTCGACCTGACGACACTGTGCCCGGCGCCGCGCCAGATCGTGGCGAACCTGCCGTACAATGTCGGCACGCCGCTGCTGATCGGCTGGCTGCGGCAGGCGGCGCAGTGGGAGCGCCTGACGCTGATGTTCCAGCTCGAGGTGGCGGAGCGGATCTGTGCCGCACCCGATACGAGTGCCTACGGCCGACTCTCGGTGCTGGCGCAATGGTGCTGTACCGCCGACGTGCTGATGCATGTGCCGCCGGGCGCCTTCACGCCGCCGCCGCAGGTGACCTCCGCGGTGATCGGCCTGGTGCCGCGCGCGGTGCAGCCGGATCCATCCCTGTTCGCCGCGATGGAGCGGCTGACCGCCGCGGCGTTCGGCCAGCGCCGCAAGATGCTGCGCGGCGCCTTGCGCGGGCTCGGCGGCGAGGCGTTCCTGAGGCGCGCCGGCATCGAGCCGAGCCGGCGCGCCGAGACGCTCGACGTCGCGGAGTTCGACCGGCTGGCGCGGCTGCTCTGAACCGGCCGGTCCGGCTGCAGGGCCAGAAAGGCCGCCTGACGGTGCGAGCCGGATAGCGGTATCATGGCGATCATCTCACCGCCCGGAGCAGACCGACATGCCCACACCACTCGCGATGGACGCCGTACTCTCCGATGTCGTGCCGCTGCTCAGGCAGCCCGAGGAGGACGTCCGGCGCATCCTGGAGACGCTCGGCAAGCTGCGCGAAGGCAGCCGGGATGTCGTCGTGCGCATCGGCGTGACCGGAACTGGCAAGCCGCCGAACTACCGGATCGATCTCGCGGACACGCCGCTGATGGCCTTCGACGGCGCGACGCACCGAGCGTTGACCGGCGTCAAGCGGATCGAGACCGAGGCCTGGAGCACCGCCAGCATGACCTACCTGGAGGTCAGGACCATGCTGGGCCGGTTGCGCGGCTTCGTGAAGAAGGGCCCGGCGCCACGTCACCGCTGACGAAAGGCGGTCTCTCAGTCGAGCGGCTGTCCGGCGGTCTCGCGGAAGGCCAGCACGGCCGGCAGCGAGACGACCGCGCCCAGGATGACGTAGTAGGTCACCGAGATGGCAGCCCCGGTTGCCGCGATCAGGCCGGTGGCGATGAACGGCGCGAACCCGCCGAACACCATCGAGGCCAGGTTGTACGAGGTGCTCAGCCCGGTGAGCCGGCTGCGGGTGGGGAACATCTCCACCAGGGCGGCCGTCATGCTGCCGATGAACAGGCCGCAATTGGCACCTAGCGCGCACTGGACCAGCACCGCGAGCGCGTGCGTGGCCCCGTGCAGGATCAGCCAGACCAGCGGGTAGGACAGCAGCAGGAAGACCAGGCAGCTGAACAGCAGCACCGGCTTGCGGCCGATCCGGTCCGACAGCGCGCCCGAGCCCACCACCGCGCATCCGGTGGCGATGGTGGCGAGCACCGTCGAGGTCAGCGCCTCGCGCGCGGTCCAGCCGGCGTCGTGCTGCAGGAAGGTCGGGAAGTACGAGAGGTAGATATAGATCGCGACCGACTGGACCGAGACGAAGCAGAACGCGAACAGCAGCTTCCCGGCACTCAGGCGCCGCGCAGGGGCGGTGTCGGTGCGGGCCGCGATGAACACCGGCGTCTCGCCGATCCTGCGGCGTGCCAGCAGGCCGAGCGGACCGATCAGCGCGCCGAGCAGGAACGGGACACGCCAGCCCCAGGCCTCCATGTCCGCGCGACCCAGCAGGACGACGAGCAGGTCGGCGACCGCGGTGCCGATCAGCTGGCCCAGGAAGATGCTGCCGGGGTGGAAGCTACCGTAGAGTCCCCGCCGGCGGGCGGGCGCCCACTCGACCAGGAAAGAGGCCGAGCCGCCCCACTCGCCGCCGGCCGAGAAGCCCTGCAGGGCGCGCGCGACCACCAGCAGCAGCGGCGCCCAGACGCCGATCGTCGCGTAGTCCGGGAGTGCGCCGATCAGCCCGGTACCCGCCGCCATCAGGCCGATGGTCAGCAGCAGCGCCGGCTTGCGTCCCTTGCGATCGCCGAACAGGCCGATCGCGAGGCCGCCGAGCGGACGCGCCACGAAGCCGACGCCGAACACCGCGAAGGTCTGCAGCAGCGCCACCGTCGGGCCGGAATGCGGGAAGAACCGGTGCCCGATGATCGTGGCGAGGAAGGCATAGACGGTGAAATCGTACCATTCCAGCGCGTTGCCGATCACCGATGCGACGACGACGCGAACGCCCATGTGTGGGGAAGTCGGCTGGACCGAGGACACCGCCCGTGCCTCAGGCGGCGGTGCGTCGCAGCAGCGCCTGCACGGCCTGCTCTACGAGTTCCGCAATGATCGTGGCCGTCGGCTGGATCTGCGTCACCATGCCCACCGACTGCCCGGCCATCACCGAGCCGGCCTCGATGTCGCCGTCGATCACCGCGCGACGCAGGGCGCCGGCCCAGAAATGCTCGATCTCGAGCTGCGCCGCCTCGCGGGTCAGTTCGCCGGACTGGAACCGGTGCAGCGTCTCGGCCTGGTGCACCAGGAACCGCTTCGTGCCCTCATTGACCAGGCCGCGCACCGGGATCACCGGGAACCGCTCGTCGAGCTGCACCGAGGGCAACGCATCCCGCGCCGAGGCGCGGATGAAGGCGGCCTTGTAGCGCGCGTGCGCGATGCTCTCAGTGGAGGCCGCGAACCGGGTGCCGAGCTGCGCGCCGGCGGCTCCCATCTCCAGCATGCCGAGGATCGCATCGCCGCGCCCGAGGCCGCCGGCCACGAACACCGGCACGTCGCGTATCTGCGGCAGGATCTCCTGCGCCAGCACGGTCAGCGACACCGGACCGATATGGCCGCCCGCCTCCGAGCCCTCGATCACCAGCGCGTCGGCGCCGGTGCGCGCCAGCCGCTTGGCCAGCACCAAAGCGGGTGCGAAGGCGATCAGCTTGGCGCCGCCATCCTTGACCGCGCGCACCGCCGCCCCGGACGGTATGCCGCCTGCCAGCACGACATGGCCGACCTTGGCCTCGATGCAGACCCGGATCAGGTCATTGAGCTCGGGGTGCATGGTGATCAGGTTGACGCCGAACGGGTAGCCGGTCAGCGCCTGGGTGGCGGCGATCTCGCGCGCCAGCAGGTCAGGCCCCATCGCGCCGCAGGCGATCACGCCGAAGCCGCCGGCATTGGAGATGGCGGAGACCAGGTGGCGTTCGGACACCCAGCTCATCGCACCGCCCAGGATCGCGACCTCGGTGCCGAGGAACGCGCGGCCGCGCGCCCACAGCCGGTCGAGCTGCGCGCGTGCCGCGCGCGCCGGATCGGTGCGCATCGCCGGGTCGATGTCAGGCGACATCGAGACGATACGCGCTGTGCAGGGCGCGGACGGCAAGCTCGGTATATTCGGCCGCAATCAGCACGCTCACCTTGATCTCGCTGGTCGAGATGACCTGGATATTGATCGACCGGTCCGACAGGGTCCGGAACATGGTACTGGCGACGCCGGCATGGCTGCGCATGCCGACGCCGACCACGCTGATCTTGGCGACGTCGGCGTCGGTCAGCATCTCGCCGTACTGGATCACGCCGCGTGCCGCGTCGAGCACCTGGATGGCGCGCGCGAGGTCGCTCTTCGACGTGGTGAAGGTCATGTCGGTGCTGCCGTCGGCCCCGGTGCTCTGCACGATCATGTCGACATTGACATGGGCTTCGGCGAGCGGCCCGAACACCGCGGCCGCGACCCCGGGCCGGTCCGGCACCCGGCGCACGGTGATCTTGGCCTCGTCGCGCGAATAGGCGATGCCGGCGACAATTTCCTGTTCCACGATCTCGTCCTCGTCAACGACCAGCGTGCCGGGGAGCCGGCCCTCCTCGGGCGGCGCGGGGTCACCGAAGCTCGAAAGCACCTGGACCCGCACCCGTTCCTTCATCGCCAGCTCGACGCTGCGCGTCTGCAGCACCTTGGCGCCGACGGAGGCCAGCTCCAGCATCTCCTCGTAGGCGATCCGGTCCAGCTTGCGCGCCCGCGGCACGATGCGCGGGTCGGTCGTGTAGATGCCGTCCACGTCGGTATAGATGTCGCAGCGATCCGCGCGGATGGCGGCCGCCAGCGCCACCGCCGAGGTATCCGAGCCGCCGCGGCCCAGCGTGGTCACCCGGTGGTCCGGCCCCAGCCCCTGGAACCCTGCCACCACCGGCACCTGGCCCGCCTGCATGCGCGCCACCAGGGTGTCGCCCTCGATGCTGCGTATGCGCGCGCGGCCGTGCGCATCGTCGGTCAGGAGCGGGATCTGCCAGCCCTGCCAGGAGCGCGCCTCGACGCCGATCGCCTGCAACGCCAGGGCGACAAGGCCGCTGGTCACCTGCTCGCCGGTGGCCACCACCGTATCGTATTCGCGGGCGTCGTGCAGCGGCGACAGGGCCTGGCAGAAGCCGATCAGCTCGTTGGTCACCCCGGACATCGCCGAGACCACGACCGCCACCTCGTCACCAAGGCCGACCTGGCGCGCAACGCGGGCGGCGACGCTGCGGATCCGGTCGAGGTCGGCGACAGAGGTCCCGCCGAACTTCATCACGATGCGGGCCATGGGCAGCGACAGCCTTCCAGTTCACCGGGCGCCCAGAGCATGATCCGATCGATCATGCTCCGCTGGTCGTTCGACAGGGCAGGCACCGGGGCGCCGACACATGCGGCGGCACGATTGCAGGCCGACGACAGGCGGGTCACATAGCTTCGTCTCGGCGGCACGGCAACACGGGCAAGGCGGCAACATGCAGGGGAACGAATCCGGTGCGACGGCAAGCTCGGTCTCGACCTCGTCTGTCAGGACCGGGGAGATCGAGCGCTTCGACGCCCTTGCGGCGCAATGGTGGGATCCGGACGGGCCGATGCGCATGCTGCACCGGATGAACCCGCTGCGCATCGGCTGGATCGACCGCCGGCTGCGGCGCCGGCCGGACACGCGCCTGCGGCTGCTCGATCTCGGCTGCGGCGCCGGGCTCGCCAGCGAGGCCCTGGCAGCGCTCGGCCACGATGTGCTCGGGGTGGACGCGTCGCCGGAAGCCATCCTGGCGGCCCGGGAACACCACGCAGCGCCCCGGCTGACGGCTCCGGGGCAGGGGCCTGCGGGCCATGCCGGCGCCTTGTCCTATCGCGACGGAAGCGCCGAGGCGCTGCTGCGGGAGGGCCTGCGTTTCGACGCCGTGATCGCCCTCGAGGTGATCGAGCATGTGACCGATCCGGCCGGCTTCCTGCGCCTGCTGGCCGGGCTGCTGCAGCCCGGCGGCGTGATCGTCATCTCCACGCTGAACCGCACCCTGCGATCGCTCGCCACCGCCAAGATCGGCGCCGAGTACGTCTTGCGCCTGTTGCCGGCCGGCACGCATGACTGGCGCCGCTTCGTCACCCCGGCCGAACTCGGACGGCACGCGGCACGGGCCGGCCTGCGCGTCGCCGACCTCTCCGGCATGGTTCCCGGCCTTAATGGCTGGCGCGAGAGCCACGATACCGCGGTGAACTACATCGCGCTGCTCGAAAGCCGGTGATCAAACACTAACGCAGGTGACAGGCGGCGCCGATGGTGCCGGTGAACCGGCTCCAGCGCTGCGTCTCGCCGAAGATCGGCAGCAACAGGTAGCCGCGCAGGTTGAGCATGCCGGGACTGGGGGACCAGATCTCGGCGTGATAGGTGCGCCCGCTCTCGGGATCGAGGATCATGCCGTCCCAGCGCCCGGGCCGCCCGGGATCTGGGCGGAAGTCGGTCAGCATCATCAGGTTGCATTGCGGCTGGCCGTGCTTGTCGGTCGGCATCCTGGTGTCGTAGCGGATGCCGACCAGCCGCCCGCACAGCACCGGCCCGCATTGCCGGATGCTGAACACGCCGTCATGGTCCTGGCTGAGCCACAGCCCCAGCGGCGCCGCCGGTTGCTGCGCCCGCGCGCCCGGCGCCACGAGTGCCAGACACGCGCCCAGGACTGCGAGCCAACCCGGCCGCGGCATTTTAGCCGTCGGCACGCGGCAGCCAGGGAATGCGGTTCACCGCGATCCCGTCATCGGCGAGCGCCTCGACCTCGTCGGCGGTGGCCTGACCGTAGATGCCGCGCCGCGCTTGGTCCGGCGCTTCGGCGGCCTTGCGATGCTCGGCACGCGCCACCTGCGCGAAGCGCTCACCGACATCGTCGCAGTTCCGCTCGATCTCGGCGCGCATGCGCTGCAGCACCGCGCGCACCTGGTCCGGCAGCACCGCCACGCCACCTGCCGCCGCGCCGGGCGCCGCCACAGATGTCTGGCCAGGGTTGGGCCCAGTCCTGGGCCCAGTCCTTGGCTCAGTCCTTGGCTCAGCCCTTGGCTCAGTCCTTGGCTCAGTCCTTGGCTCCGGTCCCGCTCCAGGCGCCGGCGGCGCGGCACGCAGCCGGCGCGAGGCACGCACGGCCGGCGCCATCATCGCGCGCGTCACGGCGCTGGTCGCACATTCGGGGCAGCTCAGCAGGCCACGTGCCGACTGCTCGTCGAAGCCGGCGGCATCGCGAAACCAGCCCTCGAAGCCGTGGCCCGCCGAACAGCGCAGTTGGTAGTGGATCATGCCGGCTGGATCAGGCGGCCTTGAGCAGCGGATCGAGCTCGCCGCGCCCGTCCAGCGCCACCAGGTCGTCGCAGCCACCGATATGGCGCCCGTCGATGAAGATCTGCGGCACGCTGGTGCGTCCGCCGGCGCGCTCGGCCGACAGCTGGCGCTGGGGCGTGCCGTGCGGCGCTTCGATCTGCTGAAACTCCACGCCCTTGGCCTGCAGGAGCGCCACGGCCCGGGCGCAAAACGGGCAGTACGGCTGGGTGTAGATCTCGATCTGCGCCATCGTCACATCCGTTGTCGTTATCCAGGCCTAATGGTCGTATCGCGCGGGCTCCGGGACAAGAGGCCCCGGACTACATGCCCGGGAGTAGATGCCCGGAACGCGATGCCCGGAACGCCATGCAACCTGCCGCCGTGGCCGATGATCGTCAAAACCCGCACCCTGGATGCCGGTGTCGGCAGCCGGGGCGCTCATGTCGCCCGTGGTGCGGTGCGGGCCGCCACCAGCAGGTCCACCGCGGCCGCGCCCGCCTGCAGCAGCACCTCCGAGCAGGCCTGTGCCGTCGAGCCGGTGGTCAGCACGTCGTCCACCAGCAGGATGCGCTTGCCCTGGAGCGCCGCCAGCCGGTCGGGCCGGCATGCGATCGCGCCCCGGATCAGCGCCGCGCGCTCGGCCGCCGGGCAGGAGGCGAGGCTCTTGGTGGCGCGCGTGCGGATCAGGCCGTCGACGAGCAAAGGACGCTTGGCGATTCTCGCCACATGGCGCGCCAGCAGCGCCGACTGGTTGTAGCGGCGGCCGAACAGGCGCCCGCGATGCAGCGGCACCGGCAGCAGCAGGTCGCATGCAGCCAGCAGGGCGGCCCCGGCGCGGGCCATGTGCGGCGCCAGGAACCGGGCATTCTCGGTGCGGTCGGCATATTTCAGGGGCAGGATGATCTGGCGCGAGAACTCGTCATAGCCGAAGGCCGCCCGCGCCCGCTGCCATGTCGGTGGCCGCTCGATGCACGGGGCGCAGGTCCGGGTCAGGCCGCCCTCCGCGGCTGCCGCGAACGCGATGCCGCAGCGGCGGCAACACGGCTCGAGGATGAAGTCGGCGCGCCTGAAGCACGCTGCGCAGAACTGGCCCGGGCTCGCCACGACCCGGTCGCAGGTCGGGCACTGCGGCGGCAGCACCAGGTCGAGCGCGATCCGGCCGCCATACCGGATCCAGCCCCGCACGGACTGCAAAGACGTTCGTGCGGCAGCCTGTTCTCGCGTGAGTTGCATCCCACACCCATGACGTGCAAAACGCCCGGAAGCAAGCCTGCTCTGGGCCGGGACGGCTGCGTCGGTCGCTCTTGGCAAAGTGCTGACGCATCCGCACATCCCGCGCGTGCAGGACGCCATCATCTTCGACCGTCGGGCCGTCCGGCTGCATCGCGACCGCGCCGCCGGCACGGTGCGAGCGGTCGGCGACATTCTGGATGAGGCGGCCGACCGCCTGCTCGACCGGCTGGACGATGTCAATCGCCGCTTCGTGCGCGCGCTCGATATCGGCGGCCGCGGCGTGCTCGCGAGCCGCCTGCGGGCGCGCGGCATCGAGACTGTCAGCATCGATCTCTCCCCGGCGATGCTGCAGCGCTCCGGGGCGCCGAAGTGCTCCGAGACGCCGAAGTGCTCCGAGACGCCGAAGTCCGGGGCGCTGCAGGTCGTCGCCGACGAGGAGTGGCTGCCGTTCGGTCCGGGCAGCTTCGACCTCGTGGTCGCCAGCCTGTCGCTGCACTGGGTCAACGACCTGCCCGGGGCGCTGGTGCAGATCCGCCACGCCATGCGTCCGGACGGGTTGTTCCTGGCCAGCATGCCGGTGCTGCCGACCCTGGCCGGCTTGCGCGCCGCCCTGCTGCAGGCCGAGATGGAGCTCTCCGGCGGGGTGTCGCCGCGCGTGTCGCCGTTCCCGGAGCTGCGCGACTGCGCGAGCCTGCTGCAACGGGCCGGGTTCGCGCTGCCGGTCGCCGATGCCGACGAGATCAGCCTCGCCTACCGCGACCCGCTTTCGCTGCTGCGCGACCTGCGTGCCGCCGGCGAGGCCAATGCGGTCGCGCTGCGCGACCGTCGGGTGCTACCGCGCGACGTGGTCCCGCTGGCTTTGAGCCATCTCGCGGCGGTGCTGCCGTACCAGACCACCCTGCGCATGGCGATGATGACCGGCTGGTCCCCCTCGCCCGACCAGCCGAAGCCGCTGCGGCCCGGGCAGTTCACCGTGCCGCTGGCGGATGCCGTCGGCGACCGATCCGACGCCCTGCTCGGGGGACCGGAACCCAAGTGACTGCCGACGCGCTATCACCGCGGGAGGCCCTGATGCGATATTCCATACCGGCCATGCTCGCTTCCCTCTGCGTCCTCGCCGCCTGCACGACGACACCGATGCCCTCCGCCGGACCGGCACCGGCGGCCAAGCCGGCGCTCGCGACCCCGCCCGCCTCGGTGATGACGCCGCAAGGCTACTGAAGCGGGCTTCAACCGCCGGTGGCGCTCATGTGACGCGCAACGCCCGCGGTCCGGTCGCGGCGTCCGATGATGAAATCATGCCCCTTCGGCTTGCGCGCGATGGCCTGGCGGATCGCGTGCAACAGCTCGTCCTCCGTGGCGCCGTCGCGCAACGGCGCCCGCAGGTCGGCCGCATCGTCCTGCCCGAGGCACATGAACAGCATCCCGGTGCAGCTCAGCCGCACACGGTTGCAGCTCTCGCAGAAATTGTGCGTCATCGGCGTAATGAACCCGAGCCGCCGTCCGGTCTCGGCGACCCTGACATAGCGGGCCGGACCGCCGGTCCGGTGGCCGGTCTCCTGCAGCCTCCAGCGCGCCGCGAGCCGTGCGCGAACGAGCGACAGCGGCAGGTAGCGGTCGCTGCGATCCTCCCCGGTATCGCCCATCGGCATCGTCTCGATCAGGCACAAATCGGCGCCGATCCGGCCGCACCAGGCGATCAGCTTGTCGAACTCGTCCTCGTTGACGCCGCGCATCGCCACCGTGTTGATCCGGACCGCCAGCCCCGCCTCGCACGCCGCCGCGATGCCGTCGAGCGTCCGCGCCAGGCTGCCGACGCGGGTGATCTCCCGGAAGCGCTGCGCATCGAGCGTATCGAGGCTGACATTGATCCGGCGCACCCCTGCCTTGTGCAGGCCCTCGGCATGCTGCGCCAGCCGGCTGCCGTTGGTGGTCAGCGTCAGCTCGTCGAGCCCGGCCTGCCCGTCGCCGCGCCCGAGCCAGCCGCCGAGTTCGCTCATGAACTCGATGACGCCGCGACGGACCAGTGGCTCGCCACCGGTGATGCGCAGGCGGCGCACCCCGGAGCGGATGAACGCGCCGCACAGGCGCTGCATCTCCTCGAAGCTCAGCACGTCGGCGCGCGGCAGGAAGATCATGTCCTCCGCCATGCAGTACACGCACCGCATGTCGCAACGGTCGGTGACCGAGACCCGCAGATAGCTGATGGAACGGCCGAACGGATCGACGACCGGAGCGGGCCCCGAGGCGGCCACGTCAGCGGACACAGGCATGGTCATGGTCATTCACGACATATCTAGTACTGGATCTGCAGATCGACCAGGGCGGCGTTGATCAGCACCTTCCCGCGATGCTCGAAATTGACCGTGATCCGCGGCCCGACCGCCGACTGCACCTGGCCGAGACCCCATTCCTGGTGGTCCGGATGCAGGACCCACTGGCCCGGCTCGATCGCAGTGCGCAATTCGGGACGTGACCCAGGCTCGACCACTCTCATCCTCCGAATTTACCAAATCTTCAGGTCGCAGGATCACTCTTAGGGCTCGAACCGCATTCGCAAGCCTTAGTTGTAACGTATTGGAGTCTCGGGTGGACGATCTGCTCGCCGATTTTGTGACCGAGACCCTGGAGAGCCTCTCCGAGCTCGATCTCGCCCTCGTGCGGCTGGAAAAGGCGCCCGACGATCAGCAGACCATCTCGCTGATCTTCCGCCTGATCCACACGATCAAGGGCACCTGCGGCTTCCTCGGCCTGCCGCGGCTGGAGAAGGTCGCCCATGCCGGCGAGACGGTGCTCGACAAGCTCCGCACCAAGGCGCTGCGGGTGAACTCGGACGGGATCGGGCTGATCCTGAGTGCCGCCGACCGGATACGCATGATCATCGATACGCTCGCGCGCGGTCTCGACGAGCCCGCGGGCGATGACAGCGTCCTGATCCACGCCTTGAACGAGCTGGCGGAAGGCCGGGTGGTCGCAGCCGAGCCGCAGGCCCGTGCGCCTGCGCGCGCCGCACCCGAGCAGCCCGCGTCCCCCGCGCCTGTTGCCCCGGGGCCGCGTTCGGGCGAGCCTGCGACTGCGCCGCCGGCGGCGAACCCGGAGCCCGCTGCCGAGGTGCATGGCGAGCAGCAGAGTCGCGGCCAGACCACGATCCGCGTCGGCGTCGAGGTGCTTGAGAACCTGATGGGGCTGGTCAGCGAGCTGGTGCTGACCCGCAACCAGTTGCTGCAGATCCTGCGCACCACCGGCCGGCCGGAACCGGGTGCCGGGGATGCCGGCGGCGAAGGCAGCCTGGCGACCCCGATGCAGCGTCTGTCCCAGCTCACCACGGACCTGCAGGAAGGCGTCATGAAGACGCGCATGCAGCCGATCGGGATCGCCTGGAACACCGTGCCGCGGCTGGTGCGCGACCTCGCGCATGATCTCGGCAAGAAGATCGAGCTGGTCACCATCGGCGCCGACACCGAGCTCGATCGCCAGGTGCTGGAGCTGATCAAGGACCCGCTCACCCACATGATACGCAACAGCGCAGATCATGGGCTGGAGACGCCTCCCGAGCGACGCCGGGCCGGCAAGCCGGAGACCGGACAGATCACGCTCGCAGCCCGCCACGAAGGCGGCCACGTGGTGATCGAGATACGCGATGACGGGCGCGGGCTCGACCCGGTGCGCATCGGTGCCAAGGCGGTCGCGCAAGGCATCGTCACCGAGGAGCGGCTGCGCCGGATGAGCGAGGACGAAATCCGCCGCTTCATCTTCCATGCCGGCTTCTCGACGGCGGCCGCGATCACCTCGGTGTCCGGCCGCGGCGTCGGCATGGATGTCGTGCGCAACAATATCGAGCAGATCAACGGCACCGTCGACATCGAGAGCAAGGTCGGTCAGGGATCGCAGTTCCTGATCAAGATCCCGCTGACGCTGGCGATCGTCTCCGCCCTGGTGATCGGCTCCGCCGGCGAGCGCTTCGCCATCCCGCAGATCAGCGTGGTCGAGATCGTGCTGCCCGGTGCGCAGCCCGACATGGTGCTCGATACCATTGATGGTGCGCCGGTGCTGCGGCTGCGCAACCGGCTGC
Source organism: Lichenicoccus sp. (assembly GCF_965277665.1). GTDB lineage: Bacteria > Pseudomonadota > Alphaproteobacteria > Acetobacterales > Acetobacteraceae > Lichenicoccus. The sequence goes on along the minus strand of NZ_OZ255835.1, from coordinate 865,146 downwards.
TGCCGCTGGTCTCGCTCACGCGCACGCTGCGGCTTGACACCGAGACCGATCCATCCGGCGAGGCCGCCCGCCTCGCCGAGAAGGTGGTCGTGGTGCTGGCCGTGGGCAGCCAGCGTCTGGGGCTGATCGTCGAGCACGTCTTCGACACCGAGGAGATCGTGGTCAAGCCGGTGGCACCGGTCATACGCAGCATCCCGCTGTTCTGCGGCAACACCATCCTCGGCGACGGCTCGGTCATCATGATCCTCGACCCGCTCGGGATCGCGCGTGCCAGCGGCCTGGGTGCCACCACCGAGGCGCGTGGCCGCTCCGCCGACAGCAATGCCGTGGTCGGCGACGGCCGCAGCGACCTGCTGCTGGTCCGTGCCGGACCCGGCGCGCAGAAGGCGCTGCCGCTGGCGCTGATCGCCCGGCTCGAGATGGTGCCGCGCGGCAGGATCGAGGCGACCGGCACCCGGCTGGTAACGCAGTATCGCGGCGGCCTGATGCCCCTGGTGCCGCTCGATGCAGCAGTGGGGCTTGGCGGCGAGCATCAGGCGGTGCTGGTGCTGAGTGACGGCGACCAGCATATCGGTCTGATGGTCGACGAGATCCTCGACGTGGTCCGCGACCGGATGGACGTCGAGATCAGCAGCGAGGAGCCGGGCCTGTTCGGGACCGCCATCATCGGCGGCCAGGCAACCGAAGTCGTGGATGCGGGCCACTTCCTGACACGTGCATCGCAGAACTGGTTCCGCCAGGCGGCAGCCGCGGGCCCGAGCCGACGCAAGCTGCTGGTGGTCGAGGACAGCGACTTCTTCCGCCACCTGCTGGTGCCGAGCCTTTCCGCGGCCGGCTACGACGTCACCACCGCGAACGATGCCGAGAATGCGCTCGCGATGCGCGATGCGGGCCAGCTCTTCGACGCCATCATCTCGGATATCGAGATGCCGGGCATGGACGGCAACAGCTTTGCCCGCAAGGTGCGCGAAGGCGGCGCATGGTCGAAGCTGCCGATGGTGGCGCTGAGCGGACGCGACGACGCCAAGGCCGGGCGTGACGCCGGCTTTACCGACTACATACGCAAGTTCGAACGCGAGACCCTGTTGACGAGCCTGGAGCAATGCCTTGCCCAGTCCTTCGCCGCCTGATCCGGACGCAGCATCATGAACGCTTCAAGCAGCAACGTTGCAGCCGGGACCAAGGCCGAGCAGAGCGTTCTCACCGGCAAGAAGGAACGCGAACAGGGCTTCCTTACCCTGCTGGTCGACGGCCAGTTGTGCGGCGTGCCGGTTCTTGCCGTGCGCGATGTCATCGCAGACACGATGGTGACGCGCATTCCGCTCGCACCCTCAGAGATCGCCGGCAACATCAACCTGCGCGGCAAGATCGTGACCGCGATCGATCTCAGGCGCCGGCTCTCGCTCAAGCCGGCGGCCGCCGGATCGCGGCCGGTCGCGGTGGTCGCCGAGGAAGGTGCGGGCAGCTACGCCCTGCTGGTCGACCAGGCGCTCGAGGTGCTGACGCTCGATCCCGCCGATATCGAGGCGCCGCCGCCGACGCTCGGCGCGGTCTGGATCGAATTCGGGGCCGGGATCTTCCGCCTGCCCGAGCGGCTGATGGTGGTGCTCGATATCAGCCGCCTGCTCTTCCTCGACCAGGAAGCGAGGGTGTGATGAGCGACGCAGTGGCGAGCGGCGCCTTGACCGGGGCGGAGCGCGCCGGTGCGACGCGGATCCTGGTCGTGGACGACAGCCGGGTGGTCCGCAAGGTGGCGCGGCGCATCCTGGAGCATGCCGGCTTCGATGTGGCCGAGGCCGGCGACGGCGAACAGGCGCTGGCAGCTTGCCATGTCGCCCTGCCGGATGTCGTGCTGCTCGACTGGAACATGCCGGTGATGAACGGCATCGACTGCCTGCGCGGGCTGCGGCGCGATTTCGGCCCGGACGAGCCGAGCGTCATCCTCTGCACCACAGAGAACGGCGCCGATTTCATCGTCTGCGCGATCGAGGCCGGCGCGCAGGAATACATCATGAAGCCGTTCGACGACGCCATCCTGATCGGCAAGCTGGAGCAGCTCGGCCTGACCCGGCACCGGCAGTGAGTGGTTCGCGGCAGGGGCTCCCAGCAGGCACGTCCGCAAGCCCGGGCAAGTCCGGCCAGACCGGCATCGGCCCGATCCGGGTGCTGATCTGCGACGACAGCTTCACCGTACGCTCCGTCATTGCCCGTATCCTGCGCGCCGAGCCGGACATCGAGATCGCGGGCCTTGCGGCCGACGGCGAAAAGGCCGCCGAGGCCTTGCGCCAGGGTGGCATCGACGTGGTGGTGCTCGATGTCGAGATGCCGGTGATGGACGGCCTGACCGCGCTGCCGCACCTGCTGAAGATCGACCCCAGCGTCCGGGTGATCATGGCATCCGCGCTGACCACGACCGGCGGCGCCATCGCCATGCAGGCCCTGCAGGCGGGTGCTGCCGACTATGTGCCGAAGCCTGCCGCGCACCAGACCGACGAGTTCGTCCGCGAGATCCTCGCCAAGATCCGGGGCCAGGCGCGCCTGCGTCGCCAGCGCAGCATCCCCGAGCGTGCCCGGGCGCCGGCAACCGTGCGTGCCGCACCCGGCGCAGCGCCTGCCGTGCGCGCGGGCAAGGCGCCGTTGCTGCTGGCGGTCGGCAGCTCGACCGGCGGCCCGCAGGCCTTGTTCAGCCTGTTCCGGGCGCTGGGTCGTCCGTTGCGGGTTCCGATCATCGTCACCCAGCACATGCCACCGGTGTTCACGCGCAGCCTTGCCGAGCATATCGACCGCCTCGGAGCGCGCGGCTGCAGCGAGGCGGTCGATGACGAGGTGCTGCGCCCGGACCGGATCTATGTCGCACCTGGCGACCGGCACCTCACGGTGCAGGCGCGTGGCCAGGCCCTGCACGTCAAGCTGACCAGCGAGCCGCCGGAGAATTCCTGCAGGCCGGCGGTCGATCCGATGCTGCGCTCGGCCTCGGCCGCCTGCGGCGGCCGCGTGCTGGCGGTGATCCTGACCGGAATGGGCCAGGACGGGCTGCGCGGCGCGCAGGGGCTGGTCGAGGCCGGTGGCACCGTGCTGGCGCAGGACGAGGCGAGCAGCGTGGTGTGGGGAATGCCCGGTGCGGTGGCGAAGGCCGGCCTCTGCCATGCCGTGCTGGGCATCGACGAGCTTGCCGAGAAGGTCACCCAGATCGTGAATTCAGCACCATGACCAGCTTCGACGAGATCACCGCCCTGGTGAAGAGCCGCTCCGGGCTGACGCTGGGCGCGGACAAGACCTATCTGCTCGAGACCCGCCTCGCGCCGATCGCACGCCGCCTCGGCGTCAGCGACTTCCACGCCCTGGCGCCACGCCTGCGTCACGATCGCGCCCTGCAGGACGAGGTGGTCGAGGCGCTGACCACCAACGAGACGCTGTTCTTTCGCGACAGCCGTCCGTTCGACCATGTCCGCGACGTGGCCATCCCACGCCTGCTCGCCGGACGTCCGGCCGGCGCGTCGTTGCGGGTATGGTCGGCGGCCGCCGCGACCGGGCAGGAGGCCTACTCGCTCGCCATGCTGTTCAGCGAGATGGGCCCGAAGCTCGGCGCGTGCATGGTGCAGATCCTGGGCACCGACATCGCCCGCATCCCGCTGGCGCGCGCCCGCGAAGGCCTCTACAGCCAGTTCGAGGTGCAGCGTGGCCTGCCGGCCCGGATGCTGGTCAAGTATTTCAGGAAGGAGGACGAAGGCTGGCGGCTGATCAAGCCGATCCGCGACATGGTCGAGTTCCGCGAGTGGAACCTGCTCTCGGATGCGAGCACGCTCGGACGCTTCGACATCATCTTCTGCCGCAACGTGCTGATCTACTTCGATCCCCCGACCAAGGCGCGGGTGCTGGAGATGCTCGCCTCGCGGCTCGGGCCGGGCGGCCTGCTGTTCCTCGGCGCAGCCGAGTCCGTCACCGGCCTGACCAGCGCGGTGCGGCCGGTCGCCGGCGAGCATTTCGTGTTCGAAGTCCCCGCCGCCGCGGTCAGGACGCCGTTGAAGGACGCAGCACCTAGCGTCAGGACGCCGCTGAGGGCGTCCCTTGGCTGAGGCCGCGAGAACAGGGCAACCGATCAGTGTCCGGCATTCTCTCCCGAGAAATCCGGCGCCTCGAGGCCGGATTGTGCCAGCTGCTCGGTCAGCGCGCCCTTCAGGCGGTCGAGCCCGGCGTCGCTGAGCGCCTCGGCGCGCGCCACCAGCACCGCCTGGGTGTTGGAGGCACGCAGCAGCCACCAGCCATCGTCGGTACGCACGCGCACGCCGTCGATCGAGGAGACCTGGGCGCCGGACGCCTTCAACCTCGCGGCGACCTCCTCGATCACCGCGAACTTGCGGGTATCGTCGCAGTCAAAGCGCAGTTCCGGCGTGCTGGCGGTGTGCGGCAGCGCGTCCTTCACGTCCGAGAGCGGGCCATCCATGCGGGCCACGATGCCGAGCAGGCGGACGGCGGCATAGAGCGCGTCGTCGAACCCGTACCACTTGTCGGCAAAGAACACGTGCCCCGACATCTCGCCGGCCAGGGGTGAACCGGTCTCCGCCATCTTCGCCTTGATCAGCGAGTGGCCGGTCTTCCACATCAGCGGGTGACCGCCGGCGCGGGTGATCTCGTCAAACAGCACCTGGCTCGCCTTGACGTCGGCGATGATGGTCGCACCCGGATGGTCGCGCAGCACGTCGCGCCCGAGCACCACCAGGATCTGGTCGCCCCAGAGGATCTGGCCCTTGTTGTCGACCACGCCGATGCGATCCGCATCGCCATCAAAGGCGATGCCGATATCGGCCTGCTTCTCGTGCACGGCCGCGATCAGCTGCTCGAGGTTCTTGGCGACCGTCGGGTCGGGATGGTGCGCGGGGAAGCGCCCGTCGATCTCGCCGTTCAGCACCGTGTGCTCGCCGGGGAGCGACTGCACCAGCCGCTGCAGCACTTCGCCGGCCGAGCTGTTGGCGTTGTCCCAGACCACCTTGAGCAGCCGGTCGCCGCCGTCCCAGTCGGAGATCACGCGCGCCACGTAGTCGTGCGCGATGTCGATGCGGCGATCGCTGCCTGCCGCCTCCGGCACGACATCGGGTGCGGCCGCCATGCGGCCGATCTCCTTGATCTGGGCGCCGAAGAACGGCTTGCGGCCCAGCATCATCTTGAAGCCGTTATAGTCCGGCGGGTTGTGGCTGCCGGTCACCATGATCGCGCCGTCGGTCGCAAGCGTGGTGGCGGCGTAGTACAGCATCGGCGTCGGGCAGCGGCCGACCCTGAGCACCTCGATGCCGCTCGCCTTCAGGCCGAGAACGAGCGACTGCTCGAGCTCCGGCGAGGACAGCCTGCCATCGTAGCCGACCGCAACCACCTGACCGCCATTACGGATGACGATGCTGCCGAAGGCGCGACCGATCGCGAACGCGTCTGCCGCATGCAGCGATTTACCGACAATGCCGCGAATGTCGTACTCGCGCAGGCTGGTCGCATCGAAGTCGTGGCGGAACTGCATCAGAGGCGCTCGCAATAGTATTTGAGGAATTCGCGAACCTGCGGCCCGAGATCCGCGCGCTCCAGCGCAAACGCGATCTGCGCCTCCAGGAAGCCGACCTTGTCACCGCAATCGAAGCGCTTGCCCTCGTAGCGCAGGCCATGGAACGGCACCGTGCCGATCATCTTGGCCATCGCGTCGGTGAGCTGCACCTCGTTGCCGGCGCCGCGCTCGAGCTTGGACAGGTGCACCATCACGTCGGCGGTCAGCACGTAGCGCCCGATGATCGAGAGGTTGGAGGGCGCATCCTCGGGCTTCGGCTTCTCGACCAGCCCGGTCACCTCGACCATGCGGCCGTCATCCTCGCCGATCTTGAGGATGCCGTAGCGGTTGGTGTGCTCGTGCGGCACCTCGGTGACGGCGACGACGTTGCCACCGGTCTGGTGGTAGGCATCGGCGAGCTGCTTCAGGCACGGCGTCTGGCTGAGGATGATGTCGTCGGGCAGCAGGATCGCGAACGGGTCGTCGCCGATGAACGAGCGCGCGCACCAGATCGCATGGCCAAGACCGAGCGGCTCCTGCTGGCGCACCGACACGATCGAGCCGGGCTCCATCTCGGAGGCGCGCAAAGCCTCCAGCGCCTCCGGCTTGTCCCGCTCCTTGAGCGTCGCCTCGAGTTCATAGGCCTTGTCGAAATACTCCACCAGGGCGGTCTTGCCGCGCCCGGTAATCATGCAGAACTGCTCGATCCCGGCCGCCCGCGCCTCGTCGATGGAATACTGGATCAATGGTCGGTCGACCACCGGGAGCATCTCCTTGGCCATCGCCTTGGTGGCCGGCAGGAACCGTGTCCCGAGGCCCGCAACCGGCAGGACCGCCTTACGCAGAGGCTTGATCACGTCATGAAACCCTTATCAGCACGGACCCGCTGGCCCAGATCGCCGCACGAGCGTAGCAGATCACGGCGCAGGCCTGGGTAGCCCTTCGGTAACAGTTTGCCAAGAACCGCAGCCGGGCGCGTCCTCTGTAGGCTGTTTGCAAGCCGCCTCTCTCAGCCGGTGTGCTGCTCTGCTTGCAGGGCCGCCAGCGCCGTGAGGTTGACGATCGCCCGCGCCGTGGCGCTGCCGGCCAGCGTGTGGATCGGCTTGCAGGCGCCGAGCGTGATCGGTCCGATCTGCAGGCCCTCGCCCGCCGCCTTGAGCAGGTTGAAGCTGATATTGGCGGCATCCAGCGTCGGCATGATCAGCAGGTTGGCGGTGCCCCCCAGCCGGCCCGAGGTCATCACCCGGTCGCGCAACGTCTCGCTCAATGCCGCATCGCCCTGCATCTCGCCGTCCACCTCGAGGTTCGGCGCATGCTCGTGCAGCAACGCCAGCGCCCGTCGCATCTTGCGCGCGGACTCCGAGTTGCTGGCGCCGAACGAGGAATGCGACAGCAGCGCCGCGCGCGGGGTGATGCCGAACATCCGCACCGCGTCGGACGCCAGCATGGTCATCTCCATGATCTGCTCGGCGGTCGGGTCGAGATTGAAATGCGTGTCACAGAAGAACAGCACGCCGTTCGACTGGATCAGGCCGGACAACGCATACAGCCGGGTCACCGACGGCCGACGCGGGATCACCGGATGCCAGTAGTGCATGTGGCGCCACCAGTCGCCATGGCCGCCGACCAGCGCCGCATCCACCAGGCCGGCATGCAGCAGCATGGCGGCGGCCACCGTCGGGCGGCGCTGCAGCTGCCGTTCGGCCATCATCGGCGGCACGCCACGCCGCTCCACCATCTTGCGATACGGATCGACCAGCGGTCCGAACACGTCGGTGTCCTCCTCGGGATCGAGCACCTCGACATCACGGCCTGGCGTCATCCGCAGCCCGAGGCTCTGGAGGCGGCCCGCGATCACGTTGTGGCGGCCGATGAGCACCGGCTGCGCCAGCCGGTCGTCGATCACCGTCTGCACCGCGCGCAGCACCCGGTCATCCTCGCCCTCGGCATAGGCGATACGCTTGTTGGCCCGCCGCGCCACCTCGAAGATCGGCCGCATCACCTGGCCGGAGCGGAACACGAAGACCTCGAGATCGTCCTTGTACTCGTCGAAATCGGTGATCGGGCGCGTCGCCACCCCGGTACGCATCGCCGCCCGCGCGACCGCCGGCGCCACATGCAGGATCAGCCGCGGATCGAACGGCTTGGGGATGATGTATTCCGGCCCGAACGCCGGCGCCTCGCCGCCATAGGCCGCGGTCACCACCTCGCTCGCCTCGACCCGGGCCAGGGCTGCGATCGCCTCGACGGCGGCGACCTTCATCGCCTCGTTGATCTCGGTGGCGCCGACATCAAGCGCGCCCCGGAAGATGAACGGAAAGCACAGCACGTTGTTGACCTGGTTCGGATAGTCCGACCGCCCGGTGGCGATGATCGCGTCCGGCCGCACCGCGCGCGCCAGATCGGGCAGGATCTCGGGCTCGGGATTGGCGAGTGCGAGGATGAACGGCCTGGCCGCCATCCGCGCCAGCCATTCCGGCTTCAGCACCCGCGGCGCCGACAGGCCCAGGAACACGTCGGCATCGACCAGCACCTCGGACAGGTGGCGGGCGTCGGTGCGTCGGGCATAGTGCGCCATGTTCGGCTGCATGTCGTCGCCGCGGCCGTCATAGACTACCCCCTTGATGTCGGTGAGCGTCACGTTCTCGATGCGCAGCCCCATCTGCACCAGCAGGTCGACGCAGGCGAGTGCCGCCGCACCGGCGCCCGATGTCACCAGCTTCACGTCCGACAGCAACTTGCCCTGCACCTCGAGGCCGTTGCGCACCGCGGCGGCGGCGACGATCGCGGTGCCGTGCTGGTCGTCGTGGAACACCGGGATGCCCATGCGGGCGCGCAGCTCGGCCTCGATGCGGAAACATTCCGGCGCCTTGATGTCCTCGAGGTTGATCGCGCCGAAGGTCGGCTCGAGGGCTGCCACCACGTCGATGAAGCGGTCCGGGTCGGAGGCGTCCACCTCGATGTCGAACACGTCGATGCCGGCGAACTTCTTGAACAGGACCGCCTTGCCCTCCATCACCGGCTTGCCGGCGAGCGGGCCGATATTGCCCAGGCCCAGCACCGCGGTGCCGTTGGAGATCACGCCGACGAGGTTGCCGCGCGCGGTGTAGTCGCGCGCCTTGGCGGGATCGGCCTGGATCTCCTCGCAGGCGGCGGCGACGCCAGGCGAGTAGGCCAAAGCCAGGTCGCGCTGCGTCGCCATGCGCTTGGTCGGCGTGACGGAAAGCTTACCGGGGGTCGGCAGCCGGTGGTAATCGAGCGCCGCCTTCCTGAAATCGTCGTCCATCCGCCTGAACCCTTCCTCGCCCGTTGGCGGGACAGGAACACTCCCGGCGGCGAGCGGCAAGAGGGGTGCGAGACTGCCGGGAGCGGCCCCGGGGGACAAAGGACCTTGGTGCGGTCGAGAAGACTCGAACTTCCACGGGGTTTCCCCCACAAGCACCTCAAGCTTGCGCGTCTACCATTCCGCCACGACCGCACCGTGACACCTGGCGTCGCTTGCGCGATACCGGCTGACGGAGGCGCGTATAACCGATGGCCGATCAGACGGCAATGAGCGAGACAGCCCTTGGGAGCGAGACAGCCCCTGGGAGCGAGACAGCCCTTGGGAGCGAGGCAGCCCTTGCGACCGCAGCCGCCCTGGAGTGGCAGCCCGCGGGCCGGCCGGTGCCGTATCCACAGGCGATCCGCGCCATGCAGGACCGGGTGGCGGCGATACGCGCCGGCACGCGGCCGGAGGCGGTCTGGCTGCTGGAGCATCCGCCGCTGTTCACCGCGGGAACCTCGGCGCGTCCGCAAGACCTGTTCAACCCGCTGGGCTTTCCCACCTACGCCGCCGGACGCGGCGGCCAGTGGACCTACCACGGGCCGGGACAACGGGTGGCCTACGTCATGCTCGACCTGCAGCGCCGGCACGGCACGGTGCCGCCGCGCGATATCCGCGCCTTCGTGCAGGCCCTGGAGGCCTGGCTCATCGACACCCTCGCCGGCTTCGGCGTGCCGGCCGGCACCCGCGAGGGCCGGATCGGGGTCTGGGTGCGCGACCCCGTGACCGGCGGCGACAGCAAGATCGCGGCCCTCGGGGTGCGTGTCAGCCGCTGGGTGAGCTGGCACGGCGTCTCGCTCAATGTCGCACCCGCGCTCGCGCATTTCGACGGCATCGTGCCGTGCGGCCTGCGCGAGCACGGGGTGACCAGCCTGCGCGCGCTCGGCCTCGATGCCGGCCTGGCGGAGGTCGATGCCGCGCTCAGGGCAAACTGGGACGCCCGGTTCAGCTGAGCGGCCGGAACAGGCGCGGGTCCAGCGCCAGCCCGGCCTCGGGATCGATCAGGTGGAAGCTGGTGCGCTGCCCCCTCGCATCGACCGCTTCGAGCCCGACAAGCGTGAGGCCATGATCGGACGGTCGCGCCGTATCCGAGAGGATCAGGGTCAGCAGGCCCTGCGCCGGATTGGCGGTGCGCGCCAGCGACGCCTGCAGCAGCCCCGCCCGACGCTGGATGTTAGTCACGGTGATGCCGCCCGACAGCCGCAGTCCCGGCGCCAGCAGCAGCCCGAGCGGGTTGCTGGCGAGGGCGATGCGCGTGGTGCTGTCATCGGAATCGCGATGCGCCACCAGGTGCGTGCCGGTCGCCACCACCTCCATGCGCCCCGGCTGGTCATAGTCGAGCCGCAGCCGCCCCGGATCGTACCAGGCCACCCCGCTGCTGGTGCCGCCATCGGCGCCGATCTGCAGGAAGCGCGCGCGCAGCCCGTGCAGGCCGTCCAGGTAGGCCTGGATGCGGTCGATGTCGGCCTGGTCCTGCGCCGAGAGCACCGGCCGCGCCGCGCAGCCGGCCAGCACAGCCAGCGTCATGAGCGCCAGCCCGCGTCGGCCCAATTCTCTCGTTGTCAGATCGGCGCCCTCCCGGCTGGATCGGCGAGCGTGTAGAACAGCCGCGCGCTGCTGGAAAGATTGGGATTGTAGAACGGATCGTTCCGGAAGAAGGCCTGGGCACCCCAGCGTTCGAGCATCACCTGGCGTTCGCGCAGGAAGCGCGCCTCCTGGTCCGGCCGCAGGTCGCTGCCGCGCGACAGGCTCTCCAGGTGCTCGGCGGCGACCTCGGCGCACCAGACCACCCGCCAGCCGCGCTCGTGCGCCCTGAGGCACAGGTCGACATCGTTGTACGCCACCTTCAGCCCGACCTCGTCGAAACCGCCGATCTCGTGGAACAGGGCCGCACGCACCATCATGCAGGCCCCGGTCACCGCCATCAGCTCCTGGCTCAGCCTGGCGCGGCCACTATAGCCGTACTCGTCGACCGACGCACCGAGATGCGGATGCGCCGCGACACCGTGCAGCCCGACCAGGACGCCCGCATGCTGCACGGTGCGGTCGGGATAGAGCAGCTTCGCGCCGACGATGCCGATATCGGCCGCGGCGGTGATCTCGCCCAGCATGCGATGCAGCCATTGCGGATCGCCGATCACCACGTCGTTGTTGAGGAACACGAAACAGCCGGCGTCGCTGCTGGCGGCGGCAAGGTTGTTCAGCCGCGAGTAGTTGAACGCCTCCTCGACGCGCAGTACCCGCACGCGCGGCTCGCGCCGCATCTCGGCGAGGAAGCCAGGCAGGTCGGGCGCGGTCGACCAGTTATCGACCAGCACGATCTCGTACGACGCGTAGTCCGTATGACGCAGCAGCGAGGCGACGCCCGCCCGGGTGATCCCGATCTGGTCGCGGAACGGAATGATCACGCTGACCGCGATCTCGGGCGACGCCGGACGCGCCATCCAGTCGACCTTGTAGATGCTCAGCCGGTCGATCGCCGACACCTGCGCCGGATGCCCGGTGCGCGCCAGGTGATCGGCCACGCAGCGTACGCCGGCCTCGACCGCATACTGCTTGTTGGACACGCTGTCGGCCGTCGAGTTCGGCGTGATGCGCCAATGGTAGAGCAGCTCGGGCACATGATGGATGCGGCCGGGTTCGAGCAGCTCGGCGCAACGCAGGATGAAGTCGTGGTCCTGGGCGCCGTCGTACTCGCGCCTCAGCGGACCGACCGCGCGCATGGTGGCGCTGTCCACCATGGTCAGGTGGCAGACATAGTTGCAGCCCAGCAGGTAGCGGTAGTTCCAGTCCGGCTTGAAGTTGGGCTCACGGAAATAGCCGCCGCGGTCGATCTTGTCCTCGTCGGAATAGAGCAGCAGGGCGCCGGTGCGACGGGCCTCGCGCAGCATCACCTCGAGGGCGACTTCGACGAGCAGGTCGTCATGATCGAAGAAGGCGGTCCAGGCTCCGCGCGCCGCCTGCATCGCCAGCGAGGTGGCGCGCGCGATGCCGGCATTGCGGCTGCGGCGGATGCTGCGGATACGCCGGTCGCGCGCGCAGAACGCATCGATGCAGGTGGTCACCTCGGCGGACCGGCTGCCGTCATCGACGATGATCAGCTCCCAGTTGCCATGGGTCTGCGCCAGGACACTCTCGACCGCGGCGACGAAGTCCGGCAGATGCGGCTTGTAGGTCGGCATCAGCACGCTCACCAGGCTTGCGGCCAGGCTTGCGGGCGTGTCGCTAGCGCCCTGCGCCTCGGCGATCCGGCGTCCGGCCGTGACGCGCTGGCGCAGCGTCTCGTAGTAGCGCCGCGCCCAGCGGTCGAAATCCTCGATATGGTAGCCCTCCGAGGGCAGCAGGAGATCGAGCTCGCGACCCATGCGGCAGAGCTCGGCCTGCAGGCGCTGCATGCCGGCGGACAGCGCCAGCAGCCGCCCTTCGAGCAGATCGGTGACGGTCGCGGTGACCAGCGGGCTGCCGGCCAGCTCGCGCATCTCCGGCAGCGCGAACGCGCGGTATCGGCGCGGCTGGCTGCTGCGCAGATCCTGCGGCAACGCGAACTCGAAGCCACAATAAGGGTCGCTTGCGTTGGCGCTGCCGACATCGCGGCGCAGCCGGTCGGCGTGCGCGAGGCCGATACGCACGTCGTCGCAGGTGATGAGCACGTCACCGCCCGCGACCATGGCGCCCGCGTGGCCGATCTGCCGCAGCACCCAGCCACGTAGCGTGTTGTGCACCATGCCGTCCAGGTTGCCGTGCAGGGCGACATGCGGCAGCCCGGCAAACTCCAGCGACGGCGACAGGCTGCCGACGCCGCCCACGCCCATGTAGGACAGCACGCCGCCATCGGGCAGCCGGAAGCTCAGGACATGCGGCGTATTCTCGAGATAGCGGCCCGGGATGTCGTAGCGGAAGCCGACCCGGGCGGAGACCAGGTTGAGCGCCTCGCGCACGTCCTCGCGCAGTCCGTCGCACAGGATCTGGTCCACCGCCTCGCCATCGATGAGCGCGGTGAGAACCACGATGCTCTGCGGGTCGGCGAGGTTGGCGACCCAGCCCGAGGCGCGGCCGGTCTCGTAGCGGTCGAAGTAGCCACTGAAGCCGCCCTGGTCGATCTCAGACGTGCCAGCACTGTCCGCCACCTGCATTCTCCCGCGTGGCGCAGCCTACACCGTATCGTGCGCCCGGTGGGCGATGACGCAACGCGCGGCCCCGGCGTGTATCGTAGGCGTCGGCATCAAACGGAGGACGGGATGGGCCACGAACACGCAGTCGGCGCGCGCGGAGCAGCGGCGCACGCGCCGCGCACCGTGGCCCTCGCGCTGGCCCTGCTGCCGGTGGCGGCCTGTTCCGCACCTCCGGCGCCCCCGCATACCGACCCGTTCTACCTGGCCCCCGCGGTGCCGCGCGACAACACCGCCTCGCCGCCGACCAACCCCGGCGGCCATGGCGGCGGCGGCGCGCATGGCGGCGGCGGCCTTGGTGCCGGTGCGGCGGGCATTGGTGCAGGCGGCCAGTATCCGGGGCTGGATGCGCCAGAGGACGGCGCGCCCGCCGCCTCCGGTTCAATGTCGATGGGCAGCGGTCGCGGCCTCTGAGCAGCGTCCGCGGCCCGTTCCGACAAGTAAACATCCGTTTGCTTTCTTGCGACAGACTCCAGCGGCAGGGTCGATTATTATAACACGCCTGGCGAAGATTCCCGCTTTACATGTTCAATACGGGACCATTATGTTTACTTAGAGCGTTAACCCTTATTTAACGTCTAAGTCGATGGCGGCCGTAATGCCTTCCTGGTCGGTCAAATCCGTGCCTTTCCGGCAGACCCTGCCGCCGTGGTCCTGCAAGCCAGGCCGCCCGCATCGCCTCGCCCCGATCCCGGCCGCCCCCCGGCCCGGCCGCCCTAGCCCAGTGAGCATGCGCAGCCTCAGGTAGCGGGCAGCCAGCAGTTCCCATCCGGAAGTGCCCGGCGGGCTCGCCACACGCCGCCAGACGTTTCTGGCTCCATCCCAGTGCACCGACATAACCCGGCACCGCACCAGCGGCGCCGCAAGGGGCCCGCCATGTCCACGTCTAAGCTGCCCCAGCCGGGGGATACTGTCCCAGGCGTCTATGTGTATTCCCTGCAGCTCGATGTCAGTGTCCTCGGGCTTGGCGTCGCCGACATCGTCACTCCGGTCGCCAGTGCCAGTCAGGTCACGTTCGGCACCGATGCCGGCGGCAACGAGACCATCTCCTACACCGCCGACAACGGCAGTGTCGTCAGCCAGTCGATCTCGGACGTCGGCGCCCTGCAGGACAGCAGTGCCTTCACGTTCGAAGCGGGCGGCAAAGTCTATCTGCTTTCGAATACTGCACTGGCCGGCCTGCTCAACGTGACCCTCGCTGGCATCCAGGTCAATGTCCTGCCGGCCGCAACCTTCGGCACGGCGCAGGGCCAGTACATCTATCCGGTCGGCGGCACCGTCGTGGCCCCGTCCGGCCTCACGCTCGATCCCGGCAGCGACAGCGGTGTTAAGGGCGACGACATCACCAGCGTCGCCACGCCGGTCATCGATGGCACCGGGGAAGCCGGCGCAACGGTGACGCTGCAGGACGGGTCGACCACGATCGGCACCGCCGTCGTCGCCAGCAACGGGACCTGGAGCATCAGGAGCACGGCGCTCGCCGCCGGCACCCACATGCTGACCGCGTTGGACACCGACGGCTCGGGCAATGTGTCGTCGCGATCCGCCGCCCTGAGCCTGACCATCGACACCGCCGCCCCGGCCGCGCCTGGAACCCCGACACTCGCCGCCGCCAGCGACAGCGGTGTCGCGGGCGACGACATCACCAACGTCACCAACCCCGTCATCACCGGAACCGGCACCGCCGGCGATACCGTCACCCTGTTCGACGGCACCGCCACCGTCGGCAGCGGCACCGTCGCTTCGAACGGCACCTGGTCGATCGCCACCGGGACGCTGGCCGCCGGCGCGCACAGCATCACCGCCGAGCAGACCGACGCTGCCGGCAACGTCTCGACTGCGTCCGCGGCACTCGGCCTGACCATCGACACCGCGGTACCGGCCGCGCCATCGGCCCCGGTGCTCGCCGCGTCCAGCGACAGCGGGGTGCAGGGCGACGACATCACCAGCGTCACCACGCCCACCCTCACCGGCACCGGCGCCGCCGGCGACACCGTCACGCTGTATGACGGCACCACCCTCGTCGGCACCGCGACGGTCGCCGGCAACGGCACCTGGTCGGTCACCAGCAGCACGCTGCCCGCCGGCACGAACAGCCTGACCGCCACCCAGACCGATGTCGCCGGCAACGTCTCCGCCGCGTCAGCGGCGCTGAGCCTGACCATCGACAGCGCGGTCCCCGTCGCTCCCTCCACGCCGGTGCTCGCCGCGTCCAGCGACAGCGGTGTCGCGGGCGACGACATCACCAATGTCACCACGCCCACCATCACCGGTACCGGCAGCGCCGGCGACACCGTCACGCTTCATGACGGCACCACCCTCGTCGGCACGACAACCGTCACCAGCAACGATACCTGGTCGATCACCAGCAGCGCGCTGGCCGCCGGCACCCACAGCCTGACCGCGACGCAGAGCGATGTCGCCGGCAACGTCTCCTCGGTCTCCGCCGCCCTCGGCCTGACCATCGACACCACGGCACCGTCGGCACCCGGATCCTTGACGCTCGCCGCGTCCAGCGACAGCGGTGTCGCGGGCGACGACATCACCAATATCGCGACACCCGCCATCACCGGCACCGGCACCGCCGGCGACACCGTCAGCCTGTATGACGGCACCACCCTCGTCGGCACGACGACCGTCGCCGGCAACGGCACCTGGTCGGTCACCAGCAGCACGCTGCCCACCGGTGCGAACAGCCTCACCGCGACGCAGACCGATGCCGCCGGCAACGTCTCGGGAGCCGGCACGGCGCTCAGCCTGACCATCGACACCATGGCACCGGCGGCGCCATCGGCCCCGGGGCTCGCCGCGTCCAGCGACAGCGGTGTTGCAGGCGACGACATCACCAATGTCAGCACGCCTACCATCACCGGCCTCGGCACCGCCGGCGACACCGTCACGCTGTATGACGGCGCCACCATCGTCGGCACCGCGATAGTCGCCGGCAACGGCACCTGGTCGGTCAGCAGCAGCACGCTGCCCGCCGGCGCGAACAGCCTGACCGCAACCCAGACCGATATCGCCGGCAATGTCTCCGCCGCGTCCGCGGCGCTGAGCCTGAGCATCGACACCGCAACGCCCCCGGCGCCATCGGCGCCGGTGCTCGCCGCATCCAGCGACAGCGGTGTTGCAGGCGACGACATCACCAATGTCAGCACGCCCACCATCACCGGCACCGGCACCGCCGGCGACACGGTCGAACTGCTCGACGGCAGCAATGTTGTCGGCACCGCGACCGTCGCCGCCAACGGCACCTGGTCGGTCACCAGCGGCACGCTCGCCGCCGGCACGCACAGCCTCACCGCGACGCAGACCGATGTCGCCGGCAACAACTCGCCGATGTCCCCGGTGCTGAGCCTGACGATCGACACCGGAGCACCGTTTGCGCCGTCCACTCCGGTGCTGGCGGCAGCCAGCGACACCGGCGTGCAGGGCGACGACATCACCAGCGTCACCACGCCGGTCATCACCGGCACCGCGACGGCCGGCGACATCGTCACCCTGCGCGACGGCACCACCGTCATCGGCACGGGAACGGTGGCCGGCAACGGAACCTGGTCGGTCACCAGCAGCACGCTGGTTGCCGGCATGCATGGCCTCACCGCGACCGAGAGCGATGTCGCCGGCAACGTCTCGGCCGTATCCGGCACGCTCGACCTGACCATCGACACCACGACACCCACCGCACCCTCCGCTCCGGTGCTCGCCAGCACCAGCGACAGCGGCGTGCAGGGCGACGACATCACCAATGTCACGACGCCCGTGCTCAACGGCAGCGGACCGGTCGGCGATACCGTCAGCCTCTATGACGGCACCACGCTCATCGGCACCGGCACGGTGGCGGCGGACAATGTCTGGTCGATCACCAGCAGTGCGCTCGTTCCGGGCCAGCATCAGCTGACCGCGACCTATACCGACACCACCGGCACCGTCTCGCTCCCCTCCGTCGCACTCACCCTCACCATCGACACCACCGCGCCGGCGGCCCCATCCACACCGGCGCTCGCCGCCGCGAGCGACAGTGGCGTGCCGGGCGACGACATCACCAACGTCACCACGCCCACCCTCACCGGCGCCGGCATCGCCGGCGATACCGTCACCGTGTTCGACGGCAACACCACCATCGGCACCGGAACCGTCGCCGCCGACGGCATCTGGTCGATCGCCACCGCCTCCCTCGTCGCGGGCACGCACAGCCTCACCGCGACCCAGACCGATGCCGCCGGGAACATCTCCGGCGCCTCCACGGCACTGAGCCTCAGCATCGACACCGCGGCGCCGGCGGCGCCGTCCGCACCAATCCTGTCGGCCCTCAGCGACAGCGGTGTTGCGGGCGACGACATCACCAACGTCACCACGCCGGTCATCACCGGCACCGGCATCGCCGGCGACACGGTCGCGCTTTACGACGGCACCACGATCGTCGGCAGCGGCATGGTCGCCGCGAACGGTACCTGGTCGATCACCACCACGACCCTCGCGGCCGGCCCACAGAGCCTCACCGCAATGCAGACCGATCCGGCCGGCAACGCCTCCGCGGCCTCGGCGCCCCTGGGCCTGACCATCGACACCGCGTTGCCGGGGGCACCCACGGCCCCGGTGCTGGCGGCCGCCAGCGACAGCGGCACTCAGGGCGACGACGTCACCAACGTCACAACGCCCACCCTCACCGGTACGGGCGCCGCCGGCGACACCATTACCCTGCTCGACGGCACCACCGAAATCGGCACCACGACGGTTGCCGCCAACGGCAGCTGGTCGGTCACCAGCAGCACGCTTGTGGCCGGCCCGCACAGCCTGACCGCCACCGAAACCGATCCCGCCGGCAACGTCTCCGCAGCCTCGCCTGCACTCGGCCTGACCATCGACACCGCGGCGCCCATTGCACCGTCCGCGCCGGTGCTGGCGGTCGCCAGCGACAGCGGCGTGCAGGGCGACGACATCACCGACGTCACCACACCCACCCTCACCGGAACCGGCATTGCCGGCGACACGATCACGCTCTACGACGGCGGTAGCACCGACGTCGGCACCGCGACCGTCGCCGCCGACGGCACCTGGTCGATCACCAGCGCCACCTTGCCGGCAGGCGTGCACAGCCTGACCGCGACCCAAAGCGACGCCGCCGGCACCGTCTCTGCGGTCTCCGCGGCACTCGGCCTGACCATCGACACCGCGACACCGGCCGCGCCATCGGCGCCGGTGCTCGCCGCCGCCAGCGACAGCGGTGTGCAGGGCGACGACATCACCAATGTCGCGACACCCACCGTCACCGGCAGCGGCACCGCCGGCGACACGATCACGCTCTACGATGGCGGCGCCACCGACGTCGGCACCGCGACCGTCGCCGCCAACGGCACCTGGTCGGTCACCAGCAGCATGCTCGCCGCCGGCGCGCACAGCCTGACCGCGACCCAGAGCGATGTCGCCGGCAACATCTCGGCCGCCTCCGGCCCGCTCGGCCTGACCATCGACACCGCCGCACCGGCCGCCCCATCGGCCCCGATGCTCGCCACCGCCAGCGACAGCGGCGTTGCGGGTGACGACATCACCAATGTCACCACGCCGGTCATCACCGGCAACGGCATCGGTGGCGACACCGTCAGCCTCTATGACGGCACCACGCTCATCGGCACCGCGACCGTCGCCGCCGCCGGCACCTGGTCGGTCAACGCCAGCGCGCTGACCGCCGGCACGCATAGCCTGACCGCGACCCAGACCGATGTCGCCGGCAACATGTCCGCCGCCTCCACGACGCTGACCCTGGCAATCGACACCGCAGCGCCGTCGGCGCCATCCACTCCGGTGCTGGCGGCCGCCAGCGACACCGGCGTGCAGGGCGACGACATCACCAATGTCACCACCCCCATCATCACCGGCACCGGCACCGCCGGCGATACCGTCACCTTGCTCGATGGCAGTGCCACCGTCGGCCGCGACACGGTCGCGGCCGACGGGAGCTGGTCGATCACCACCGCGACCCTCGCCGCGGGCACACAGAGCCTCGCCGCGGTGCAGACCGACGTCGCCGGCAACGTCTCGGCCGCCTCCACGCCGCTGAGCCTGACCATCGACACCGCGCCGCCCTCGGCGCCCACGGATCTCGTGCTGGCGCCGGCCAGCGACAGCGGCGTGCCGGGCGACGACATCACCAATATCGCGACACCCGCCATCACCGGAACCGGTACCGCCGGCGACACCGTCACCCTGCTCGATGGCACTGCGGCGGTCGGCACCGGCATCGTGGCCGCCAACGGGACCTGGTCGATCACCAGCAGCACGCTGGCCGCCGGCACGCACGGCCTGACCGCGACCCAGACCGATGTCGCGGGCAACGTCTCCGCCGCCTCCGGCCCGCTCGGCGTGACCATCGACACCGCGGCACCGTCGGCGCCGGTGGCCCTGACGCTCGCCGCCGCCAGCGACAGCGGTGTTGCGGGCGACGACATCACCAATGTCACCACCCCCACCATCACCGGCACCGGCACCGTCGGCGACACGGTCGAACTGCTCGACGGCACCAACGCGGTCGGCACCGCCACCGTGGCCGCCGGCGGCACCTGGTCGATCACCAGCAGCACGCTCGCCCCCGGCATGCACAGCCTCACCGCCGTGCAGACCGATGCTGCCGGCAACGTCTCGGCCGCCTCCACCGCGCTCGGACTGACCATCGACACCGCGCGGCCTGCCGCGCCATCGGCGCCGGTGCTCGCCGCGGCCAGCGACAGCGGGGTGCCGGGCGACGACATCACCAACGTCACCACGCCCACCGTCACCGGCACCGGCACCGCCGGCGACACCGTCACCGTGCTCGACGGCAGCACGGTCGTCGGCTCCGCCGTCGTGGGCGCCAACGGCACCTGGTCGGTCACCAGCAGCACGCTTACCCCCGGCAGCAGCAGCCTCGCCGCGAGCGAGACCGACGTCGCCGGCAACCAGTCCGCGGCATCGGCGCCGCTGGTGCTGACGATCGACACCGCATCCCCGGCAGCTCCGACGGACCTCGTCCTGTCCGGCGCGACGATCGAGGGCACCGCAGCGTCCGGCGACACCGTGACGATCCGCGAGGACGGCCAGACCCTGGGCACGACCCAGACAGCCGGCAACGGCAGCTTCAGCTTCGGCCTCACCCCGGCCGAGACCACAGGGCTGCAGACCGTGACGGCCACCGCGACCGATGTCGCCGGCAACAGCTCCGCCGCCGCCAGCCTCGTCATCGGCGCCTTCCACTGGGCAGCGCCGGCGAGCGCCGCCTTCGGCCAGAGCGGGCGATGGCTGGTCGATGGTGCCGAGACCGCCGCGGTGCCCACGGCTCCCGCCGCTCTCGCCTATTTCGACACCGGCAGCCCTGACGCCTACATTGTCACCGGCGCCGGTGCCGCCGGCGAGGTGCGGGTGGATGGCGATCACGTCACCTATTCCGGCACCCTCTCGCTATCGGGGCTGCAGGACAGCGCCACCGGTGGCGACACGTCCCTGGTGGTCGACCAAGGCGGCAGTCTCACCGTGGGGACCGGCACGTCGGTCATGGACGGCGCGGCCGTGCTGGTCGGCGGCGCATCCGCGGGCACGCTGACCCTCAGCGGGGTCCTGTCGGATGCCAGCGCCGTCATCGGCCGGGGGGGCAGCGTGGTTGCCGGCAGCGGCGCCACCTGGACCACCACCGGCGACCTCGCGCTCGGCAGCGGCGGCAGCCTGATCCTCGACGACACCGCGCACCTCACCGGCACCCTGGTGCTCGATGGCGGCGTGCTGACGGCGCAGCCGGACACCAGCAGGGGCGACAATGTCGTGCTGTCGGACACTCTGCAGGGTGTCGCCGGCACCACGAGCTATGTCGGCAGCATCGGGGGCGCCACGCTGACCCTGAGCGGGTCGCGCACGCTTGCGGCCGGCGAGCTGATCTACCGCGGCGGCACGATCATTCTCGATGGCGCACTGCCGACGCAGGCAGTCCCCGCCGTGGTCGACGGCGCGACCTTCGAACTCGGCGGCGCGGCCGAGGCCGGCACCGCTGCCATCACGACGCTGGCCGGCACCACCAACACCCTGGTGCTGAACGCCGATGCCGCCAGTGTCGCCAGCAACGGCACCGACACCATCGACGTGGGCTCCGGCAACCTTGCCGCCACCGTGACCGGCGCCGCCGCGATCATCGGTGGCAGCGGGTCTGCCACCATCGATGCCACCGGGAGCCCGGTCACCGTCAGCGGCGGCACCGGCAACATCGTCGTCGACGGCACCGCCAATGCGATCATCGATGCCGGCAGCAGCAGGAACGTGACCTATTCGGGCACCGGGCGGGTCAGCTTCACCGGCGTCTCGGACGGCGCCGGCGTCACCCTGAACGTCACCACCGGCGGCACGATCACGACCGCGACCGATGGCGACACCACCGTCAATCTCGGCACCGGAACCGCCGAGGTGAACTCGTTGGGCAGCGATACCGTCGATGCCGCGAGCGGCGCCGCCACCATCGACAGCGCGGGCCCGAGCTTGCTGGTGCATGGCGGCTCGGGCAGCCTGGTGGTCAGTGGGGGCACCGGCCCGCTCACCTTCCTCGGCGGCTCGGGCAGCACGACGGTTTCGGGGGGCGCCGCATCGGCGGTCATCGTCGGCGGCTCGGCGGGCGGCGTGCTCACCGGCGGCGCCGCCGGCGACAACGTGCTGGTGTCGAACGGCAGCGCCGGTGCCGCGACGACGATCCAGGGCGAAGGCGGCGGCGACCGGATCTTCGGATCCGCCGCGGGCACCGATGTGCTGGCTCTCGGCGCGGGCCGCTCTTCGGTGCTGGGCGGCGGCGGCGCCACCACCATCGAGGGGGGCGCCACCGGCAGCGTCATCTTCACCGGGTCCGGCCCCACCCTGGTCGTCGCCGGCGCAGGCGGCCAGGACACCATCGTCGGCGGTGCCGGCGGCCTCGATGTCGACGCCGACCATGGCGAGGCGGTGTTCGGCGGCAGCGGCGCGCTCGCTGTCTCCGGCAGCACGACCGGAGCAGACTCGATCATCGGCGGCAGCGGCGCGCTCGCCGTCGCCGGCCGTGGCGGCAACATGCTGGTGGCGGGAGGCACCGGCGCCTCGACCATCCAGACCGGCAGCGGCGCGAGCCTGATCTTCGCAGGTGCGGGCAACATGACCCTGAACGGCGGCGTCGGCTCGATGCAGGTGGTCGTCGGCAGCGGCAACGCCATGGTCGCCGAGGGCAGCGGGCCGACCAGCTACGACGTGGTCAGCGGCGCCGCCGGCGGCATCGAGATCGTGTCCGGCTTCAAGCTCGGAACCGACACGATCAACCTGTTCGGCTACCAGCCCTCGCAGATCAGCATTCTCTCGGGTGGCGGCAACAGCATCGTGCAGCTTTCCGACGGCACCAAGATCGAACTGCTCGGCGTGCCGAACCCGCGCGAGGCGATCATTAGCTAACTACAGCGACCATAACGAAGCGAATGGGAGTCTGAGGCGTTGCTCCGGTTCCAACGCGAGCGGCAGTGGTGGAACAGTCGGCATGGCTTCAGCCCGGGCTCATATGCCGTTCCCAGTCCTGACGACCGTGGAGGACGCGCACGATGAGCACGCCCGCATCGTCCAGCACATAGACGATCATGTGCGACCGGTAGGGATGCAGCCGCGCCGGCGGCGTGAACTCAACCCGGTCACGGGCGATGAGCGGATTGCCGTCGATCAGCTCGAACGTGGCGGCAAGGCCTTCGTGGTAGCGTTCGGCGTGGTCTCGGCCGAACTGGCGAATGCCGTCGATATAGAGGTCGATAATGTCCTGATCGGCTCTGACCGTGGTCCTATAGGTCATGGCTCCGGCCTGCGTCCGCACTGTCGCGGGCCGCTTTCAGAATGTCCGTCATCGAGCGCGTGCTGATGCCGCTGTCGATACCGTTCGCGATCAGCCGCTGCATCTGGGCGAGCTTGCCTGCCCGTTCCTGGTCGCGGCGGATCAGGTCGCGCACATAGTCGCTGGCGTTGCTGTAACGCCCCGTCTGCGCCTGCGCCTCGACCCAGTCTTTCATCGGCTCGGGCAGAGATACGTTCATCGTCGCCATGGTCACCCTCAGCGTGGAATATGGCAAAGGTTAGCAACCTTTGTCAAAATACCATCTGGTCTTTGAGTAGTCCACTGGTCCACGAGCCAACTGCGGGCTGAAGGCCCGCGGCCGACGCGACTTTTCCAGCACCGGAGCGGAGCGGCCGTCTGGCGGCTCCACCCCAACGGACGAACCTGTTGTAGAGGGTCTTAAGCCCGGCGGCCATCCTCCCGGCCGGCGGTCTCGGGCATTCCCGTGACCAGGGCCGCAAGCGCGACGCAGGCCGCGGCGCCGAAGGTCAGGAACGCCGTCGTGTATCCGAGATGGTCGATGATGACGCCCGCGGCCAGGCCGCTCAGGGACGCCCCGATGCCCTGCACCGTGGCCACCGCGCCTTGCGCCAGGTTGTACCGGCCGGTGCCTCGCATCAGGTCGGCGATCACCAGCGGCGTGATCGCGCCGAAGATGCCCGCACCCACGCCGTCGAGCAGCTGTACCGCGATCAGCCACGGTGCGCTGTCCGAAAAGGTATAGAGCGCGGCACGAACCGGCAGCACCGCGAAGCCGATCAGCAGGATGGGCTTGCGGCCGACGCTGTCGGCGGTGCGGCCGACCACGAGGGCCACGGGGAGCATGATGAGCTGGGCCGCGATGATGCAGGACGACAGCATCGCGCTC
This sequence comes from Lichenicoccus sp., assembly GCF_965277665.1. Classification (GTDB taxonomy): domain Bacteria; phylum Pseudomonadota; class Alphaproteobacteria; order Acetobacterales; family Acetobacteraceae; genus Lichenicoccus. The sequence goes on along the minus strand of NZ_OZ255835.1, from coordinate 841,404 downwards.
GCCCAGGCCGGATGGGATTGCGCCAGCTTCTGCCCCACGAGCGGCAGCAGCGGCGCGTTCGCGAAATGGAACAGCATCGCGCACAGCGCGAACACGATGAGCGGCCTGCTGCGCAGCAGGGAGCGCAAGCCGGACGGCACCTGTCGCCCCTGCGTCGCCTGCTCCTCGTCGAGGCCCCTCGCACGGTCCCGGTCGATGGCGCGATGCGGGATCGACAGCATCGCGATCGCGGCGAGCACCGCAAAGGCCGGCACCATCAGGAACACGGCCCGCTGCGTGAACAGGTATCCGACCAGGCCGGCAGCGGCAGCGATGGCGACGTTGCCGGCATGGTCGAACGCCGAGTTCCGGCCGATGCGACGCGCGAGCTGCCGGCGCGCGTACAGCCCGAGGGTGACGGCCGAGACCGCCGGCCCGAACACATCGCCCACGACCGCCATGCCGGTATTGGCGACCAGCACCGGCCAGAAGGTGGGTGCGGCGAAGATGACGGCCGCGCCGATCGCGAGCACGATCAAGGCGAGCACGACGGCACCACGCTTGCGGGACGTGGCGTCGATGGCCGCACCCGCCGGCGTCTGCGCCGCCAGCCCGATCAGGCCGGCGATCGTCGTGACCCAGCCGACCTCGGTCTGGCTCCAGTGCCGTTGCGTGATCAGGAAGACATTCAGGTACGGGCCGAGCGCGCCCCGCACGTCCGCCAGCAGGAAGTTCACCGCATCCAGCGACCGGGGATGAAAGCCCGCGGCCCGTGCGCGTTCCGTGACGCCATCGTCGGCCGTCGCCACCTCAGAACAGCGCAATCAGGACGATGCCGGCCGTCATCAGCGCGCCGCCCAGGATGCGCCAGATGCTGAGGCTGTGCTGCTCGATCCCGAACAGCCCGAACTGGTCGACCGCGAGCGACATCAGGATATTGGCGGTGATCGTCAGGCCGGCGAACGGGCCCGCGCCGATCTTGTCCACGAACAGCAGGCCCATGATGACGGCGAAGGCGCCCATCAGGCCGCCCAGCGGCGCCCACCACGGCATAGATGCCAGGCCCCTGGCCGATGGCAGCGGGTGCGGCAGGCAGAAGAACAGCACCATCAGGAAGGCGACGATCGGCAGGAAGGAGACGGTGCTGGCGAGCCAGGGATTCTCCAGGGACTTGCGCAGCGCGCCGTTCATCGGCGGTCCGAAGGCCTGCAGCGCGCCCGCGATCAGGATGAGCGGGTAGAGCCAGGCCGAGCTGATATTCTGCATGCGGGGGTCTCCAGGACGGGTTCAGCCGGACACGAAGGCGGCGGCGATCGCGAGCAGAAGTGCGGGCGGCATGACCAGGGCGCCGAGCTTGAGGAACGCCCAGGCGCTGACGCTGTGGCCTTCGCGCCGCAGCGCGGTCAGCCACAGGATCGTCGCCAGCGATCCGGTGACCGACAGGTTCGGACCGAGATCGACGCCGATCAGCACCGCGCTGCGCACCGGGTCCGGCACATGCGCCAGCTCGACGACGCGGCCGGCGACCAGGCCGGCCGGCAGGTTGTTGACCAGGTTGCAACCGACACCGAGCACCACCCCGGATGCCCAGGCCGCCCCTGTTGCGGAGGTGTGCACGAGGTCCTGCAGCAGGATCGACAGCTCGCGGGTGACGCCGGTCTGCTGCAGCGACTCCACCAGCACGAACAGCCCCGCGACCAGCGGCAGCACGCCCCAGGAGATGTTCTTGATGATATCGGCGACACCGCACTCGGACCGGGTGAGAACCAGCAGGGCCGTGCCCAGGCCGGCGAGAAAGGTGGGCAGGCCGAGCTGGATCCCGAACCCCGAGGAGGCCAGCAGCACGATTGCGGTCGCGACGATCCCGAGCGCCGCCATCCTGCCGGCGACCGACAGCGTCGGGACCTCGATCTCGGCGGAGATCTCCTGCTGCAGATCGCGGCCCTGGCTCCAGCGCAGAACGACATACGTCGCCAGGATCGACGCGACCGACGGCAACGCGTAGCGCGGCAGCCATTGCAGCAGCGGCGGCATGTGGCTGCCGTAGATGACGAGGTTGGCCGGGTTGGAGATCGGCAGCACGAAGCTGGCCGCGTTGGCGATCAGCGCGCAGATGAACAAGAAGGGCAGCGGCTTGTCCGCCTTGACCGTCTTCACGACGGCGGCCACCGCCGGCGTCAGCACGACCGCGGTTGCGTCGTTCGACAGGAACGCGGTGACCACCGTGCCGACGATGAACACCAGCGTGAACAGCCGCGTGGCGGAGCCCTTCGCCAGCCTCGCAGCCCGTGCCGCCAGCCAGTCGAACAGGCCTTCCTGACGGGCGAGTTCGGACAGCAGCATCATGCCGGTCAGGAACAGATAGACATCCATCCCCTTGCCGACGCCGGACAGTGCATCGGCAGCGCTCAGCAGTCCGAGCAGCACCAGCAGGACGGCGCCCGCCACCGCCCAGATGAACTCCGGCCAATCGAACGGGCGGACGATCACGGCAGCGGTCGCCGCCCCCGCGATGGTCCAGCTGGCCCAGGGCGAGGCAAGCAGTGCCGCGCTCACCAGTGCCGTCCGTTCCGGTTCGGTCCGAGCTGGGTGTCGTGGATGCCGCGCTCGGGCCAGGCGCCGATGCGGTCGGCATCGCTGCCGCGCGCCACGCGTTGCGGCGCAACCCACCCGGGTCCCGCCGGCTCGACCCGATCCTCGTCCTGATTGCCACCCACGTCGCGGGCACGCACCGCCAGGCGGCGCGCGTCGGCCGGAGCGGGAGCTTGCCACATCGCGGCGGCGCCCGGCACCGGGTGCATCGGCGCCCAGGCCTCGTCGTCGGCCCGGCATTCGACGGCGGCGATCGGCGTGTCGCTCAGCACCTTGGCCCGCACCACGCGGGCGGCGTCGTGTGCCGGGCCTGTGCCGGTCGCCAGGCGTCGATCCGCGGGACTGGTGATGAGGACGAACGGCCACGCCGCATCGAGCGGCTTGAAGCGCCAGCTCACCGTGCGGCCGTCGACGGCGGCGATCGAGAACCCGGGCGGTCCTTCCTCGATCTGGCCGGTCGAGCGGGTCGCCATGAAGATCGTGGCGCCGTCATTGGCGAGTTCGTTGTAGTGGGTGTGCCCCATGTCCACGCAGGCGACATGCGGCTGGGCCAGCAGGCGGCACAGGTGCTCGGCACCTTGCCGCAGGTCGGCCGGATAGGTGTGCATGAAGACCACGACGTCCTGGCCTTGCGCCTCGGCGAGGGCGAGTTCACGCTCGGCCCAGGCGAGCTGATCCTCCCCCAGCCGGAAATCGGGGCCACCGCCGCCGGCCGACACCACGTCGAGGAACAGGCAGCGATACCCGCGCACCGTGACCGCTTTCGGCAGCCGCTCGGCGCCGAGCACCGCGTGGAAGCCCTCCAGCGTGCCGGGCTTGAAGTCGTGGTCGCCCGGGAGGATGTGCAACGGCATCGGCAGCGGCCTCAGCGCGTCGCGCACCAGGCGGAACTGTTCCGGCGTGCCGTCATCCGCATTGTCGCCGGGCAGCACCGCGAAATCGACGCTGCCGGTCGGCAGGCCACGCACCAGAGCGACGATGCGCTGCAGGTCGCGGTAGTTCGGTTCGGCCGCGCGCGTGATATGCAGGTCGCCGATATGCAACCAGCTGAGCACGGCCTGTCCGTCCGGCATCGGCCGTCCTCCATACGATGGCATGCCGCCGCCTTCCTTTCGGGTCCGCGTCAAAGCGTATCCGCGGCACAAAGTTGCGGTAGCGGAGAAACGGTGCGTGCCGGGAAAGAAACCAGGCCAGGGGCGTTGCCCCTGGACCCCATCAAAGGCTAGCCTTTGAAATCCTTGAATTTAAGAATTGGGGCCTGGGGCCTCAGGCCCCAGCGGGTCAAGGGCAGCGCCCTTGCTTTCCCCCGAGACGCCTACGCCTACACGTCCAGGTTCGCCACCTTCAGCGCATTGCCGACGATGAAGTCGCGGCGGGGCTCGACCACGTCGCCCATCAGCGTCGAGAACACCTGGCCGGCAGTCTCGATGTCGCCGACCTTGACCTGCAGCAGCGTGCGCACCGACGGGTCCAGCGTGGTGCGCCAAAGCTGCTCGGCATTCATCTCGCCCAGGCCCTTGAAGCGCTGGATCGCCAGGCCCTTGCGGCCCTGCGCCAGGATGCGGTCATAGGCGCTCGACGGGCCGGCCAGCGGCGCCTCGTTGCTGTCCAGTGCGAGCGTCGCCGCATGCTCGCCGGCGAAATCGCGTCCCAGCAGTTCGGCCCGCTCGGCGAGCCACAGCACGTCCGCCGACCGCAGCGTCGCCGCATCGACATGGTAGCGCTCGCCGACGCCGCGCACCTCGCGCGCCATGGTCAGGCCGTGCTCGTCGACCAGCACCTTCCAGCTGCGCTCGTTCGGCAGCGACGCGCCGTTCAGGCGCGCCACCAGCGGCTGGGAGTGCCGCTGGCCCCGATCCATGTCCGGCGTCAGCGCGCCGGCGATCGCCGCCTGCTCCAGCAGCCAAGTCGGCGCCGCCACCGCGAGGCGACGCAAGGCGCGGGTCGCCTCTCGCAGCCAGCCCATCTCGACGCCCAGCTCCGGGCCTTCCAGCACACGTCCGTCGGCGTAGGTCAGCTTTGCGTGCGACAGCGCCTTGTCGAGCAGATACTGCTCCAGCGCCGGATCGTCCTTGAGGTAGCGCTCCTCGTTGCCGCGCTTGGCGCGATAGAGCGGCGGCTGCGCGATGTACAGGTGCCCGCGCTCGATCAGCTCCGGCATCTGCCGGAAAAAGAACGTCAGCAGCAGCGTGCGGATATGCGAGCCGTCCACGTCGGCGTCCGTCATGATGACGATGCGGTGGTAGCGCAGCTTGTTGATCGCAAACCCGCCCTGCTCCGGCTCGGCATGGCCGATGCCGGTGCCGAGTGCGGTGATCAGCGTGCCGATCTCGGCCGATCCGAGCATGCGGTCGAAGCGCGCGCGTTCGACATTCAGGATCTTGCCTTTCAGCGGCAGGATCGCCTGGAACTTACGATCGCGTCCCTGCTTGGCGGTGCCGCCGGCACTGTCGCCCTCGACCAGGAAGATTTCCGCCTTCGAGGCGTCGCGCTCCTGGCAGTCCGCAAGCTTGCCAGGCAGCGTCGAGATGTCGAGCACGCCCTTGCGCCGCGTCAGCTCGCGCGCCTTGCGGGCCGCCTCGCGGGCGGACGCCGCATCGATCACCTTGCCGATGATCGAGCGCGCCTCTTTCGGATGCGTCTCGAACCAGTGCGCGATCGCATCGGCGGCCGCCGCCTGCACCACCGGCTGCACCTCCGAGCTGACCAGCTTGTCCTTGGTCTGCGACGAGAATTTCGGATCCGGCACCTTGACCGACAGCACCGCGGTCAGCCCTTCGCGCATGTCCTCGCCGGACAGGTTCAGCGCCTCCTTCTTGCCCATCCCTTCTGCATACTTGCCGACCACGCGGGTCAGCGCCTGGCGGAACCCGGCGAGATGCGAGCCGCCGTCGCGCTGCGAGATGTTGTTGGTGAAGCACAGCATGGTCTCGTGGAAGCTGTCGTTCCAGGACAGCGCGAACTCGACCCTGATGCCCTGCGCGGGGTCCTGCCCGAGGGCGGTGATCGGCGGCGCCATCACCGGGATCTTGCCGCGGTCGAGCCACTCGACGAAGGCGATCAGGCCGCCCTCGTAGCAGAAGCGCTGCTCCTGCGCCGGCGCATGGCGCTCGTCGCGCAGGATGATCTCCATTCCCGAATTCAGAAAGGCCAGCTCCCGCAGCCGGCGCTCGAGGATCGCGAACTCGAAATCGACACGCCCGAACGTCCCCGAGCTGGGCTTGAAGCTCACCTCGGTGCCGCGCGCCTGGTGGCTCGGTCCGACGATCCGCAGCGGCGCGTCCGCCTCGCCGTGCCTGAAGCTGATCAGGTGCTCCTGGCCCTCGCGCCAGATGCGCACCCGCATCCACTCGGACAAGGCGTTGACCACCGCGGCGCCGACGCCATGCAGGCCGCCGGACACCTTGTACGAGTTCTGGTTGAACTTGCCGCCTGCATGCAGCCGGGTCAGCACGACCTCGGCGGCGCTGATGCCCTCCTCGATATGCATGTCGGTCGGGATGCCGCGGCCATTGTCGCGCACGGTGACGGAGCCGTCGCCGTTCAGCACCAGCGAGCAGCTGGTGGCATAGCCGGCCTGCGCCTCGTCCACCGCGTTGTCGATGATCTCGAAGGCCATGTGGTGCAGCCCGGAGCCGTCATCGGTGTCGCCGATATACATGCCCGGTCGCTTGCGCACCGCGTCCAGCCCCTTGAGGACCGAGATCGAGGCCGCGTCATAGATGCCGTCCGCCCCGGCAGCGCCCTCCGGCATGTTTTCCGCGGCACCGGCGGAGGTAGGGTCGGGTGCGCCCGGGCTGTGGGGTGCAGACGTGCCAGTGGGCTCGGCTTTATCGGACATGCCGGCTAGTCGCTCCGTGACGCTGTTCTGAGTGTCTCTAGACTATACGCGCGCTGCACCGGCCGGACCAGAACGCACATCGGCCAGACCCGGCTCGGGCAGCAGTTTTCCCGCCCCGGCGCGCCAGAATCCGGCCTGGCCGCGCAGGCTCGCGAACGGCTCTGCATCGGTGCCGGTCAGCAGGGACGGCGCCGGCAGCAGCACCAAGGCTGCGAACAGGGCCGCGCGACGGGCCGCGTCCAGATGCACCAGCGGCTCGTCGAGCAGCAGCAGCGGTGCCTCGCCCCTAACTCCGGCGATCAGCGCCGCGTGGGCCAGCACGATGCCGACCAGCAGGGCCTTCTGCTGGCCCGTGCTGCCCAGGGAGGCCGGCCTGCCGGTCTCGCGGTCGCTGAGAAGCAGATCGGCCCGGTGCGCCCCCAGCGCGGCTCCCCCCGATGCGGCGTCGGCTGCGCGGCCCGTCCGCCACTGCCCGCGCAGCCAGTCCTCGACCACCAGCGCGGGATGCTGTTCGAGTTGCGCGGTGATGCCGCAATCCAGCGCCAGGCTGGCGGCAGGAAAGCCCTGCGCCAGGTCCTCGCCTTCGCCGCCCACTTCGCCCGGGGCGTTCAGGCGGCCGACCAGGCTGCGCCGCGCGGCACAGACCGCAACCGCGTGGCGCGCCATCGCGTGCTCCTGGGCCGCGAGCCACGCCGGATCGGTGCGCGGGTTCTGCAGCAGCCGGTTGCGGCCCTGCATGGCCTCGTCATGCGCCGCCACCTCGCGCGCATGCTCGGGCTCCAGCGCCAGCACCAGCCGGTCGAGGAAACGGCGACGTCCGGACGGCCCCTCGATGAACAGCCGGTCCATCTGCGGTGTCAGCCAGACCGCACACAGGCGCTCGGCGATGGCGGCCCGGTTGCGCGCCGGCTCGCCATCGAGCCGGAACACCCGCCGCCCGCTGCCCGTGGCCTGGCCCGCACCGTCGGAGGCGATCCCGGTGCCGATCTCGAACGCCTCGCCGCCCTGCGCCAGGCGCGCGGCCACCGCCCAGCTGGATGCGCCCAGCCGCGGCAGATCGGCCAGCCGCGCGCCGCGCAGCCCGCGCCCCGGCACCAGCAGCGACAACGCCTCCAGCAGGTTGGTCTTGCCGCTCCCGTTAGGCCCGGTCAGCACGCTGATCCGCCCATCCGCCCCGGCCCCAGCCGGCCGCCAGACCATGTGCTCATAGTTCCGGTAATCGGTGAGCGTCAGCCGAGAAAGGCTGAGCATAGTGCCGCCGTCGATTGGCTCAAAGATTGCTCGGAAACACCTGATGCTGGATGAGAGCGGCCCGCAGGGTCGCGGCCGGCGTGACTTCGGGAGCACCGGAGCGGAGCGGCCGTCCGGCCGTGAGCACCGGAGCGCAGCGAAGGCGCGTCGGATCGCCAGCAGCAGGCGTTTACGAACAATCTCAGACGCGCATGGGCATTAGGACATACAACGCGGACGGGCTGTCCACATCGCGCACCACGGTCGGTGCCGCGCTGTCGGAAAAGGCGAACTCGACATCCTTGTCGATCTGGTCGGTGATGTCGTTGAGGTAGCGCGCCTGGAAGCCGATCTCCAGCGGCGTCGAATCGTAGCTGACCCGGCCCTCGTCGAGCTCCTCCTTGGCGGTGCCCTGGTCGGGGCTCGCCGCCGACAGGACCAGCAGGTTGCGGTCGATCGACAGCTTGACCGGGCGCGAGCGCTCCTGGCTGATGGCGGCCACGCGCGCCACCGCATCGGAGAAGTCCTTTTTGCCGACACGCAGGATCTTGTCGTTGTCGCGCGGGATCACCCGCTCGTATTCCGGGAAGGTGCCGTCGATCAGCTTGCTGGTCAGCATCACCGAGCCGACGGTGAACTGGATGCGGGTCTCGGACAACGCCACCTCGACATCGTCCGCCGCCTCGTCGAGCAGCTTGCGCAGCTCGTTGATGGTCTTGCGCGGCACGATCACGCCCGGCATGCCGGCCGCTCCCGCCGGCAGCTCGGTCTGCACGCGCGCCAGGCGGTGCCCGTCGGTTGCCACCGCGCGCAGCATCCGGGCCGCCTCGCCGGCCGCCGCCTCTGCGACATGCAGATAGATGCCGTTCAGGTAGTAGCGCGTCTCCTCGGTGGAGATCGCAAACCGCGTGCGGTCGATCAGGCCGCGCAGCACCGGGGCCGGGATGGAGAAGGCGTGCGGCAGGCTGCCGGTGGTCATCGACGGGAAATCGTCGACGGCGAGCACATTCAGGCTGGTCGCATACCGCCCCGCCCGCAGTGCCAGCGGCGCATCGCCGCCGGAATGGTCGAGCTCGATTTCGGCCCCGTCGGGCAGCTTGCGCACGATCTCGTACAGCACCGCCGCCGGCGCCGTGGTCGCGCCGTCGCGCACCGCTCCGTCACGCACCGAGGATGGGGCGATCTGCTCGACGACGGCGATCTCCATGTCGGTCGCCGTCAGGCTCAGCCGGCCGTCCTTCACCACGATCAGCACGTTGGCCAGGATCGGAATGGTGTTGCGCTTCTCGGCCACGCTCTGGATATGGGCGAGCGCCTTGAGCAGCGTCGCGCGGTCGGCCTTCAGCTTCATCTCGATCGGGTCCTCATGCGCCGGATACCGATCCGGGGCGATAGCCTAGCAGCAGCAAAGCAGGTCGCAAATGGGTGGCGGACCGCCTGGACGGCGCGCCGCCTTGCCCGGCTCCCGGATCAGCTTTCGAGCATGCGGCGGAGCAGCTCCACGTCCTCGGCGAAGGCGGTGTCGCGCTCCATCAGTTCCGCGACCCGGCTGACCGCGTGCATCACCGTGGTGTGGTCGCGATTGCCGAACTTGCGGCCGATCTCGGGCAGCGAGCGGCTGGTGAGCTGCTTGGCGAGGAACATCGCCACCTGCCGCGGCCGCGCGACCGCGCGCGCACGACGGGCCGAGGACATGTCGGTCAGCCTGATGTTCCAGTGCTCGGCGACCTTGCGCTGGATCTCCTCGATGGTGACGCGGCGATCATGCGCCTTGAGGATGTCGTGCAGGACCTCCTGAGTGGCTTCCAGCGTCACCGGGCGGCCGAACAGGTTCGCATGCGCGATCAGGCGGTTCAGCGCGCCCTCGAGTTCGCGCACGTTGGTGGTGATCTTGTGTGCCAGGAACTCGAGCACCTTCGGCGGCACCGCGACGCCGGACGCCGCCGCCTTGGCTTCCAGGATAGAGATGCGCAATTCGAACGTGGTCGCATGCAGGTCGGCCACCATGCCGCAGCCGAGACGGGTGCGCAGGCGATCCTCGAGCCCGGACAGATCCGACGGCGACTTGTCGGCGCTCACCACGATCTGCTTGCCGGCGTCGACCAGCGCATTGAAGGTGTGGAAGAACTCCTCCTGCGTGTTGTCCTTGCCGATCAGGAACTGCAGGTCGTCGATCATCAGCACATCGACGGAGCGCAGCTGCTCCTTGAACTCCATCGTCGATTGCGAACGGATCGCCGCGATGAAGCGGTACATGAATTTCTCGGCCGACATGTACGCAACCGTCGTGGTGCGCTCGCCGCGCGCCAGCTCAAGGCCGATCGCGTGCATCAGGTGGGTCTTGCCGAGGCCGACGCCGCCGTACAGGAACAGCGGATTGAATCCCGGGCTGGAGGGTCGCTCGGCGACGCGGCGCGCGCAGGCGTGCGCAAACTCGTTCGGCTTGCCGACCACGAAGCTGTCGAAGCTGAAGCGCGGATCGAGTGGCGCCGCGAGCTCGCCGCGGGCGCTTCCGGGCTCGGCCCCGGCCGCCGCCTGTGCATGCGCGGCACTTGCTTTCGCGGCGGCGCCTGGCGCGATGGCCACGTCACCGGAAGCGGCGGGGCCGGAAGCAGCGGCGGCAGCGGCGTGAGGCGCGCCCGCTTCCGGCTTGTCCCGGGCCTCCTCTGCCGCAAGCTGCAGTTCCACACGGCGTATTTGCGGAACCTCGGCGTGCCACAGCGCGCTCAGCCGGTCGCCGTACTGGCTGCGCACCCAGTCGCGCAGGAAACGCGTCGGCAGCAGCAGGGTGATCTCGTCGGCCTCGACCTCGCCCAGCCTGATCTGGCGCAGCCAGGTGCGATACTCGACCTCGCCGACCTCGACCTGCAGACGGGCGCGTATCCTGCCCCATTGACCCTCGAGCGGATGGTGGCCCGCGCACGCCGGCGTGTCGGATCTCCCGCCCGGGCCTCCTGATCTCCCGCCAGGGCCGGTCGTGATGTCGGTGACTTCGTCAACGGCGAGATCGGAGGCTGCCCCGACCTCCTGGCTGCGCTGATCCACTCTCACCAAACCTGCTCCCGACATCACACTCGCCGTCTTGCCGGCTCGCCGAGCGTCTGCTCCGCGGACCGCCAGCCGGCACAACGATCTCTTCCCGCCCCGGACGCCGAAACAGCCCCCGCACAGGCAGGGTGGCAAAGCGCATGCCGGATGGGGAACTTCGTCTGTTACATTTTGCGGTCAGGGTTGCGACCGTGCCGGAGAGTAAGGCAGCGGCGCGGAGGGTCGCAACGGGAATCTAGCCCAACGGGCCGCAAGACAAAAATGAGCAGCTGTCAAGTAACGAGCCGGATATTGGAACGAAACAAAACAGGAACGTATCGTCTGTTTACCGGAGGCAAGTATCAATAAAGCGCCAAGGCCGCCACAACCGCGCCCTGAACAGAAAAACGGCCGCGCCACAGGGCGGGCCGTCGGTCTTGTCGGGCTGGCTGCTTCCCCTGGCGCTTCTATACCAGGCGGTCAGTCAAACACTATTCAGGTGGCCGCGATCGCCTTGATGCGGGCCGACAGACGCGAGATCTTGCGCGAAACCGTGTTGGCGTGGGCGACGCCCTTGCCGACGGCACGCTGCATCTCGGGCTGCGCCGCGCGCAGGGCGCTCGCCGCCTGCTCCTTGTCCCCGCTCGCGATGGCCGTCTCGACCTTCTTCACGAAGGTCCTGACGCGCGAGCGACGCGCGACATTGCGCGCTGTGCGGACTTCGGTCTGCCGGATGCGCTTGCGCGCCGATGCGGTGTTCGCCATGGATCTGTGTTCAACCAGTCTTCAAACGTGCAACCCAGGCACCGCCGCCTGCTGCGGCTGACACCCGACGAGGGAGCGGGTTCTAGAGCACGCGTTGTCGCAAAGTCAAGACGGCTCCGGCTCAACGCTGCAGGCGCGCGCAGAAGAAGCTGCTGCGTCCGGACTGCACGATGCGGCTGATGCCGGCGCAGCGGGGCGCCCCGGGACAGCCTGGGCACGCCTCGCCCGCGCGGCCGTAGACCTTCCAGGCATGCTGGAAATAACCCAGCGCGCCGTCCGGCTGGACATAGTCGCGCAGGCTCGATCCGCCGGCGGCGATCGCCTCCGTCAGCACCGCCCTGATCGCCGCCACCAGGCGGCGGACCCCAGGCATCCGCACGGTGCCGCTCTGGCACTCCGGCGACAGCCGCGCCCGGAACAGCGCCTCGCAGACATAGATGTTGCCGAGGCCGGCCACGACGCGCTGGTCGAGCAGGGCCGCCTTCAGCGGCGTCCGCCGCCCGTGCAGGGCGGCCGCCAGCATCCCGGCATCGAAGGCCGCCTCCAGCGGTTCCGGCCCGAGATCCGCGAGCAGCCGGTGCGCCGCCTCGTCCGCGGTCGGCATCAGGTCGACGAACCCGAACCGCCGCGGGTCGACCAGGCCGAACCGGCAACCCTGCTCGCTCTCGATCACCAGGTGCTCGTGCGGGGTAACCGTCACCGGCACCGCCGGCCCGGCAAGTGCTGGATCGAGCCGGGTCAGGGTGACGCGCCCCGACATGCCCAGATGCAGCAGCATGGTGACGCCGCCGGCGAGCCGCATCAGGATGTACTTGCCGCGTCGCGCGAAGCCCGCGACGCGCGCCCCGCGCAGCCGTTCGGCCAGGTCCGGCGGCATCGCCCAGCGCAGGTCCGCGCGGCGCATCTCGGCGCGCACGATGGTGTGACCCTCAAGATGCACGCGCATGCCGCGCATCACGGTCTCGACTTCAGGCAGTTCCGGCATGCAGGGCGGACACGCTATACCTGCGTTGCATGAGCGACAACATCGACCGCCGATCCGCCGATCCAGGGACCAGTGCCGACTTCGGCTACCGGAGCATCCCGCGCGAGGCCAAGAAGCCGATGGTGCGCGCGGTGTTCGACCGCGTGGCGCCGCAATACGACCTGATGAACGACCTCATGTCGCTCGGCATCCACCGCGCCTGGAAACGCATCTTCGTGGCCGCCCTCGGACCGCGCCCGCAGCTCTCCCTGCTCGATCTCGCCGGTGGCACCGGTGACATCAGCTTCGGCTGGCTGCGCGGCGGCGGCGGCCCTGCGATCCTGTCCGACATCAACGAGAGCATGCTCGGCGTCGGACGCGAACGCTCGCTATCGGCCGGACTTGCCGCGGATCTCGGCTTCGTCGTGGCCGACGCCGAGCGCCTGCCGCTGCCGGACCGCAGCGTGGAGCGCGTCTCGATCGCCTTCGGCCTGCGCAACTGCACCGACAAGGACGCCGTGCTGGCCGAGGCGCGCCGGGTGCTGCGTCCCGGCGGCCGCTTCCTGTGCCTGGAATTCTCCCGCGTCCAGGTGGCGGCGCTGACGCCGCTCTACGATGCCTGGTCGTTCCGGGTGCTGCCGAGGCTCGGCCGCATGATCGCGGGCGATGCGGCGAGCTACCAGTACCTCGCCGAGAGCATACGCACCTTCCCCGACCAGGACCGCCTCGCCGGCATGCTGCGCGGCGCGGGCTTCGCGCGGGTAGGCGTTCGCAACCTGTCCGGCGGCATCGCCGCGATCCATTCCGGCTGGCGCCTCTGAGCATGGCCACCGTTGCGGGCCACGACCTGGCCGGCCGGCGCGTCCTGCTGGTCGTCAGCGGCGGCATCGCCGCCTACAAGGCGCTGGAGCTGATCCGGCTGCTGACCGGGCAGGGCTGCGCCGTCTCCTGCGTACTGACCGCGGGCGGTGCGCAGTTCGTCACCCCGCTCAGCCTCCAGGCGCTGACCGGCGAGGCGGTGCACGGCGCGCTGTTCTCACTGACCGAGGAGAGCGAGATGGGGCACATCGCGCTGTCCCGCTCCGCCGACCTGATCGTGGTCTGCCCGGCCTCGGCCAACATCCTCGCGACGATGGCGGCGGGCCTCTCGCACGACCTCGCCAGCACGATCCTGCTCGCCACCGACACGCCGGTGCTGGTGGCGCCGGCCATGAACGTCCGCATGTGGGAGCATGCCGCGACCCGCGCGAACATCGCACTCCTGCGCGCGCGCGGCATCCACATGGTCGGCCCCGAGGAGGGCGTCATGGCCTGCAACGAATACGGCCTTGGCCGGCTCGCCGAGCCGCCGGCGATCCTGGCCGCCATCGCCGCCCTGCTGGCCCCGCCCGGCACGCACCTGCCGCTCGCCGGCCGTCATGCGCTGATCACCGCGGGGCCGACGCACGAGCCGATCGATCCGGTGCGCTACATCGCCAACCAGTCGAGCGGCAAGCAGGGCTATGCGATCGCGTCGGCCCTGGCGGCGCTCGGCGCCCGCGTCACGCTGGTCAGCGGACCAGTAGCGCTCTTGGTCCCGCGCGCCTTGCACCGGGTCACGGTGAGGACGGCCGACGAGATGCTCGCCGCCTGCCGGGCCGCCCTGCCCGCCGATGTCGCGGTGCTGGCGGCGGCCGTCGGCGACTGGCGCGTCGAGACCGTCTCGCCGTCCAAGCTCAAGAAGCGACCCGGCGGCGCGGCGCCCAGCCTCGGCCTGCTCGCCAACCCGGACATCCTGGCGCTGCTGTCGCGCCCGGGCCCGCTGCGGCCGCATCTGGTAGTTGGGTTCGCCGCCGAGACCCAGGAGGTGGTGGCCGAGGCGCGTGCCAAGCGGCAGCGCAAGGGCTGCGACTGGATGCTTGCCAACGACGTCTCGGCGGCCTCCGGCATCATGGGTGGCGACGAGAACGAGATCCACCTGATCACCGATGATGGGGTCGAGCACTGGCCGCGCCTGCCGAAGCTGGCGGTGGCGCAGCGACTGGCGCAACGCATCGCCTCCGCCTTGCCCCAAAGCCCGACACTGGAGCCGCACCCATGACCGCACCCGCGCGCGACATCCTGGTCCGGCGCCTGCCGCACGGCGAAGGCCTCAAGCTGCCCGCCTATGCGACATCCGGCGCTGCCGGGATGGACCTGCTCGCCGCCGTGGCGGGCGCAGTCACGATCGCGCCGGGCGGTAGGGCGCTGATCCCGACCGGGCTCGCCGTCGCCCTGCCGCCGGGCCACGAGCTGCAGATACGGCCGCGCTCGGGCCTCGCGCTGCGCCACGGCATCGTGCTGGCGAACAGCCCCGGCACCATCGACGAGGATTATCGCGGCGAGATCGGCGTGATCGTGCTCAATGCCGGCAGCGAGCCGTTCGTCGTCGAGCGCGGCATGCGCATCGCCCAGGCGGTGCTCGCCCCGGTGCTGCGCGCGGTCTGGCAGGAGACCGACACGCTCGACGAGACCGCGCGCGCCGCGGGCGGCTTCGGCAGCACCGGGCGCATCTGACGCCGCACCGCCGGCGTTCGCGCAGGAACAGGCTGGCCCGCAGGAACAGGCTGGCCCGCAGGAACAGGCTGGCTCAGGGGCGGCCCCTGGGCTAAAGCAGCAACGCCCGCGGGCCTCCCGCGGAATGTTGCACATTTGTGAGCATAGTCATTGCGTTAGCTTAGAGGACGGGGTGCATCGGTGCTGAGAGATCGCCTCCCCGTCAATATTGCTGCCCGGACTGCGCCGAACCTGTTCGATATTGCCGCCATCGTGTGCATGCTGGGCGCGGCGGTCGCGGTCGGCAGCGTCGCACGCCATACGCTGGGTCCGCTTACGGCACCCAATGCGGCCACCATTCATCTCGATCCGAGCTGGCTGCCCGGCTACGCCCTGCGCACCACGCTGCGCATGTTCGCGGCCCTGATGTTCTCGCTGCTGTTCACCTTCACCTATCCGGTCTGGGCGGCGAAGTCGCGCCGCGCCGGCGCCATCCTGGTGCCGATCCTGGACATCCTGCAGTCGATCCCGATCCTGGGGTTCCTGACCTTCACCGTCACCTTCTTCATGAACCTGTTCCCTGGCCGCGTGCTCGGCGCGGAACTGGCCGCGATCTTCGTGATCTTCACGAGCCAGGCCTGGAACATGGCGTTCAGCATGTACCAGTCGCTGAAGACTGTGCCGAGCGACCTCGAGGAGGTCACGCGCTCGTTCGGCCTGTCCTCGTGGCAGAAGTTCTGGCGCCTCGAGGTGCCGTTCGCCATGCCGGGCCTGGTCTGGAACACGATGATGTCGATGTCGGGCGGCTGGTTCATGGTGGTGGCCGCTGAGACCGTGTCCGTCGGACGCACCAATGTCGTGCTGCCGGGCGTCGGCTCCTATGTCGGCGTCGCGGTCGCGCACCGGGACATCCTGGCGGTGGTGTACGCGATCATCACCATGCTGGTGGTCATCCTGCTCTACGACCAGCTGCTGTTCCGCCCGCTGGTGGCCTGGTCGGCGCGGTTCCGCTTCGAGACGACTCCGGGCGCGGTCGCGGAGGACCCCTGGATGCTGGCGCTGCTGCGCCGCACCCACCTGCTCAACCAGACCAGCCGCATCTTCGGCAACTTCCTGACACGCATCGGCGGCCTGCAGATCGGCCGGCGGCCGGACGCGCCGCGCCAGCCGGTGATCCCGCGCCGCGTGCTGGACGGGCTCTGGATCACGATCCTTGTCGCACTCGTGGGCGTGGCGCTGTGGCAGGTGGTCGTTTATGCCGCCGCCAGCCTCTCGCTGCACGAGGTCGGCCACGTGGCGCTGCTGGGCTGCTACACCATGGTCCGGGTGGTGGTGATGATCGCGCTCGCCTCGATGGTGTGGGTGCCGGTGGGGGTCTGGCTGGGACTGCGACCGGCCTGGGCACGCCGGGCGCAGCCGGTGGCGCAGTTCCTCGCGGCATTCCCGGCGAACCTGTTCTTTCCGATCTTCGTCATCGTGATCGTGCACTACTCGCTGAACGTGAATATCTGGCTGACGCCGCTGATGATCCTCGGCACCCAGTGGTACATCCTGTTCAACGTCATTGCCGGCGCTGCTGCCTTCCCGGCCGACCTGCTGGAAGTGGCGGACACCTTCCGCCTCGGCGGCTGGCGCTGGTGGGTGCGGGTGATCCTGCCGGGCATCTTCCCGTACTACGTGACCGGCGGCCTGACCGCCTCCGGGGGCGCCTGGAATGCCTCGATCCTCTCGGAGGTCGCCTCCTGGGGCAGCACCACCCTGACCGCGCAAGGTCTGGGCAGCTACATCGCCAAGGCGACCGCGGCAGGGGCCACCGCGCAGGTGGCGCTCGGCATTGCGATGATGGCGGGCTTCGTGATCGCCTTCAACCGCATCCTGTGGCGCCCGCTCTACTCCTTCGCTCAGCGCCGCCTCACGTTCGCCTGACGCCGGCCCGCTTCGTAACGCCTCAGACCGCATTGCCGGAGGATCGCCGCATGGACAACCTGCAGGACGCCCAGGCACGCGCGGTGGGGAGCAGTCCGGAAGAACTGGTCCGTATCCGTAACTGCCGGCAGGCCTACCACAAGGACAGCAACGCCGATCTCGTGGTGCTGGACGGCGTCGAGCTGACCCTGCATTCGGGCGAGATCGTCGGCCTGCTCGGCCGCTCCGGGTCTGGCAAGTCGACGCTGCTGCGTATCGTGTCCGGCCTGCTGGTGCCGACCGCGGGCGAGGTGAACTGGCGTGGCAAGCCGCTGCGCGGGCCGGCGCCGGGTGTCGCCATGGTGTTCCAGTCGTTCGCGCTGTTCCCGTGGCTGACCGTGCAGGCGAACGTGGAGCTCGGCCTGGAGGCGAAGGGCGTCGGCCGTGCCGAGCGCGAGAAGCTCGCCGAGGAAGCCATCGACCTGATCGGCCTCGGCGGCTACGAGAACGCCTATCCCAAGGAACTGTCCGGCGGCATGCGCCAGCGGGTGGGGCTCGCCCGCGGGCTGGTCGTGCATCCCGACCTGCTGCTGATGGACGAGCCGTTCTCGGCGCTGGACGTGTTGACCGCGGAGAACCTGCGCACCGACCTGATCGAGCTGTGGTCGGAGCACAGGCTGCCGGTGAAGTCATTGCTGATCGTGACCCACAACATCGAGGAGGCGGTGCTGATGTGCGACCGCATCCTGGTGTTCTCCTCCAACCCGGGCCGGGTGCAGCACGAGCTGAAGGTGCCGTTCGCGCATCCGCGCAACCGGCACGATTTCGCCTTCCGGCAGTTCGTGGACCGCATCTACGGGCTGATGACCAAGCGGGCGCCGGAGCCGACCACACCCGATCTCGCACCCGACAGCGCCGCCGCTCAGATCGCCAAGAAGTTCCAGGCGCTGCCGATGCTGCCGACCAACCTGATGGCCGGCCTGATGGAGACGGTAATGGCCGAACCCTATCGCGGCCGTGCCGACCTGCCGCTGCTGGCGACCTCGCTGCAGCTCGAGCTCGACGAGCTGCTGCCGCTGGGCGAGACCATGCAGCTGCTGCGCTTCGCCGAACTCGAGGAAGGCGACATAAGGCTGACCGAGGCCGGCACCGCCTTCGTGCAGGCCGATCTGGACCAGCGCAAGCTGATCCTGCGCGACACGCTGCGGATCAATATTCCCCTCGTGGCCGACATCCGCGCCGTGCTCGACGATCGCTGGAACCACCGCGCCCGCGCCGAGCGCTTCCGCGACGAGCTCGAGGATCACATGTCGCCGGACTATGCCAGGGAGACGCTGCAGACGATCATCGGCTGGGGCCGCTATGCCGAGCTCTTCGACTATGACGAGGAAGCCGACCAGTTCTTCCTCGACGAGGACGACGAGCCCAGTTAGAGCATGATCCATCGGATCAGGTCTCGACGGTTGCCACCTTGCCGGATGCGATGCGCACGTCGCCCTGCTTGCGCGAGACGGGTGCCGAGCTTTTCGAGCCGCGCTCCCACCAGGCGCCCCTGCGCAGGATGGTGTAGCAGCGCCACAGCCGGCGCGGCCACCAGACGGCGCTGCGCAGCGCCATCAGCGCGTAGCGCCTGGCTTCCTCGTGCGACGGCTCCGGCTTGCTCAGGAATTCGAGCTTGATCAGGTCCTCCGTGGCGGCGTCCATCGCCATCTCGCGCGCGTAGTAGTTGATCAGGCTGCGGGCGCGGAAGCGGCGCAGGAATCGCTGCTCGCGTTCCTTGGAATGCCACCAGCCGTTGGTCCCGTGCACCCGGTAGTTCACCATGCCGGTCGGCAGGTAGTATTTGTGCGCACCCTGCAGGCTGCTGCCGAACACCAGGCACGCATCGGCGGAGAGCTTCCAGGTCTGCAGGAAGCCGGCCGGCAGATCGAGTGCCCGGTCCGCCCAGTCCCGGCGCATCGAGAGGGCACTGGTCGCCTCGCCGTACCACCAGCCCGTCATCCAGGTGCTGAGCGCGGTATAGCCGACATCGACGGCGCGGTCGGAATAGGCCTCGCGGCCCTGCTCGTTGCCGAACAAGGCGAGATCGCTGAAGATGAAATCGACATCGGCCTGCGTGTCGTACACATGGCTGATCTGCTCGAGATAGCCGGCTTGCCAGAAATCGTCGGCATCGAGGAAAGCGACCACCTGGCCGGTGGCGAGCACCAGGCCCTGCCGGAAGGCGGCGAGCTGGCCGTGGTTCGAACCGAGATGCAGGGTGACACGCGCATCACCGGCGTAGCGCGCCCGCAGCCGCTCGACCGACCCGTCGGTCGAGCCATCATCGATCACGATGACCTCGGCCGGCGCCCGTGTCTGCGAGAGCGCGCTCTCGACCGCATCGATGACGTAGGACGCGTAGTTGTAGTTCGTGATGATGACACTGATCGTTGTCATCTGCAGCACTTCCCCCGCACCCGTCCCCCAGTCCCTAGCACCCAGTCCCTAGCACCCAGTCCGTGGTCCCGATTCGCGCACAACACGCCATCGCCGCGTCGGTAGAACAGTTTCCGACGGTGCTCTACTGCTAACGCGACGGTTCAAGAAAAGTTAAACCCGGCTGCGGGGCAATATCGGCGATGCGCTGGTCTGCGCCCCCGCCAAGATGAACTTTCGTCCAGTCTCAAAATACGAAGATGCGCCATCACGAGGTGAGCCAGGGGCTTCACCCCCTCGATCCGCCTCGCGGCTCAAGCCCATCAAAGGCGAGCCCCTGAAATCCTAGAGCCTGATCGTCTCAGGCTGAACCAGCCTGAGACGTGAAGCAGTCTCTAGATCAATCTGGTAGAGCAAGTTTACCGGCTCAACTTGAGCCGATCTTGCTCTAGACGTTAAGAACCGGGGTCTGGGGCCCCCGGCCCCAGCGGGTCAAGGGCAGAGCCCTTGCGCTTGCTTTTTCAGCCCCCGTCAGAGTGCAGGAGAGCAGCGCGGCCGAACTCCGGACTTCGACCTAGCGTTGAGGCGCCGACATCAAGCGCAGGAGGCCCAGATGGCCCAGAACGACAATCCGGTCTGGCTGATCACCGGATGCTCCACCGGCTTCGGGCGCGAACTGGCAAAACTGGTGCTGGCGCGGGGCTGGCGGGCGGTGGTGACCGCGCGCGACGCCTCCAAGGTGACCGGCCTGGTCCAGGGAAACGAGGATCGTGGCCTGGCCCTGGCGCTGGATGTCGACCAGCCGAACCAGGTCCGGAGCGTCGTGCAGCAGGCCGAAGCCCGCTTCGGCGCCGTCGACGTGCTGGTCAACAATGCCGGCTACGGCTACCTGGCCGCGATCGAGGAAGGCGAGGACGCCGAGATACGTGCCATGTTCGAGACCAACGTGTTCGGCCTGATCGCGGCGACGCAGGCGGTGCTGCCCGGCATGCGCGCCCGCCATCGCGGCCACATCGTCAACATCTCCTCGATCGGCGGCCTGGTCAGCTTCGCCGCCACCGGCTTCTACCACGCGACCAAGTATGCGGTTGAAGGCCTGTCGGAATCGCTGGCGCTTGAAGTGGCGCCGCTCGGCATCAAGGTGACCATCGTCGAGCCGGGCGCGTTCCGCACCGACTGGGCCGGCCGCTCGATCAGGCAGTCGGCGACCCGTATCGGCGATTACGAGCAGACCGCCGGCGAGCGTCGCCGCCAGACAGAGGCCCGCAGCGGCAACCAGCCGGGCGACCCGGTGCGTGCCGCCGAGGCGATCATCGCGGCATACGAGGCCCCGCACCCGCCCCTGCATCTGGTCCTCGGCAAGCCGGCACTGGGCCTGGCGCGCGGCAAGCTCGAGACGCTGAAGGCGGAGCTCGACAGCTGGGAAAAGACCACGCTCGGCGCCGACTATCCCGAGTTCCAGGACGGCTGAGGGCCTGTTTGAAAACGCCTGATGCTGGATGAGAGCGGTCCCCACTCCCAAGCATTGGAGGACCGCGGCCGGCGCGGCTTTCTGAGCACCGGAGCGGAGCGGCCGCCCGTGCTTGAACAGTGGGGCCGTGAGCAACGGAGCGGAGGAAAGGCGCCCAACCTTGAAAGGAGGGGATCGCCAGTAGCAGGGGTTTGCAAACAGGCTCCAAGGCCCGCGTGATCAGCCCGGCTCGGCCACCAGCCGGTAGCCGATGCCGGGTTCCGTGGTGATCATCGGGGCGATGCCGACCCCCAGCTTCTGCCGCAGGTGCCCGATATAGACGCGCAGATACTGCACGTCGTCGGCATGCGCCGGCCCCCATACGGTGGTCAGCAGCTGGCGGTGGGTGACCAGCCGGCCGGCATGGCGCATCAGCAATGCCAGCAACTGGAACTCGCGCGGGCTCAGCGTGACCGTCTCGCCCGCCACCAGCAGGCGGTGCGCCGGGATGTCGAGCGATAGCGGTCCAACCTCCAGCAGCCCGTCCGCCGGCGCCGCCGGGGCATCGCGGTCACGGCGTCGCAGCGCGGTACGCGTGCGTGCGAGCAGCTCGCCCAGCGAGAACGGCTTCTCCACGTAGTCGTCGGCGCCGCCGTCGAGGGCCGCGATCTTCTCGGCCTCCCGGTCGCGCGCCGACAGCACGATCACCGGCACCGAGGAGAAGCCGCGCAGGCGCACCAGCGCCTCCTTGCCGTCCATGTCGGGCAGCCCGAGATCGAGCAGCACCATGTCCGGCGGCCGTTGCACCGCGAGCCGGAGCCCCTCGGCCGCGGTGGCGGCGGTGGCGACCGCATAGCCCGCGGCCTCCAGCGCCGGCCGCAGGAAGCGGTGGATCTGCGTCTCGTCGTCGATGACCAGCACCAGCAGGCTGCCGTCCGCGGTCATGCTTGCAAGCTCATGCTCACCGGGTCATCGGCAGGGTCAACGCCATGCGGGTGCCGGGATGGCCGGGACGCGCCCCGGGCCGTGGACTGACGGCCTCGATGCGGCCACCCATCACCTCGATCAGGCCGCGGGCGATGGCGAGCCCGAGCCCGGTGCCGACGCCTCCCGTCACCCGGTCGCCGGCCGCGTTCGAGCGGTAGAAGCTCTCGAAGACATGCGGCAGGTCGACGCTCGCAATCCCCGGCCCGTCATCGTCCACCTGCAGCACGACATCCGCGCCACGCAGCGAGATGCCGACCTGGACCGGCGAGCCGGGCGCGTATCTGAGCGCGTTGTCGAGCACGTTGAACACCACCTGCTCGAGCAGCAGCGGATCGGCCAGCACCATCGGCAGCCGGTCCGCTGCCGCGACCGTGACGCGGTCGTCATGCGGCAGCCGTGCCAGGGCCGCCGAGACCAGATCGACCGGCTGCACCCGCGCCATGCGCGGGGCGACCGCGCCGCTTTCGAGCCTGGTGATCTCGGTGATGTTGGCAAGGAAGCGGGTCATGCGCCCGGTATCCTCCTCGATCGACGCCAGCAGGTCGGCGCGGACCGCAACGCTGAGCCGGTCCCAGGCCGAGCGCAGCGTCTCGGCGCTGCCGCGTATGCCGGTCAGCGGCGTGCGCAAGTCGTGCGACAGCGAATTCAGCAGCGTCGTCAGCAGCTTCTGGGTCTCGTCACGCGCCGCCTCGCGCGCCATGCTGCCGGTCAGGATCACCCGTTCGAGGGCCACCGCCGCCTGGCCGGCGAGCGTCTCCAGCGTCTGCAAGGTCGGCGCATCGAGCGGTGCCGCGGGCTGCACGCCGAGCAGGCCCAGCACGTGCGTCTCGCCCTTGTCGTGCTCCTGGCGGGAAATGCGCAGCGGCAGGAACCGCCAGGCCGCGAACGGCAGCGTGGCGGTGCCGCGCCCGGTCGGCTCACCGCGGCTGAACGCACGATGCGCCGCCGCCCAGCTGCCCTCGTCCATGGTGTCCGCCGGCGGATAGGCGCTGCGTATGTTGAGCAGGTCCTGCGCCTCTGCGGCCGTCCCCGAGAGCACGGACGATCTCGCGTCGCCGGCCGACAGGAAGATCGCGGCCCCCGCGATGAGCGCCCCCTGGCGCACGATCTCCTCGCGCAGGTCCGCCTCGGTACGCGCCATGCCGAAGGCACGGCTGAACGCCCCGATCCGGCGCAGGCCCTCGATCCGGCTCTGGGCAGCGTGGGCTGCGGCACGCAGCCGGCTGGCCAGGATGCCGGTGGTGGAGGCGACGCCGGCAAACACCACGATGGCGATCGCATCGCGCGGCTCGTTGATGGTGAGCTTGTACAGAGGCGGGATGAACAGGAAATTCCAGGACAGGAACGAGATCGCCGCGGTGAACAGCGCGATCCGCAAGCCGTATAGGCTGGCCGCCGCCACCACGGCGGCCAGGAACAGCATGCCGAGCGCCTCATGCTCCAGCCACATGCTGAACAGCTCGCCGAGGCCGATCACCATGCCGACCAGCCCGGTCGAGACTGCCCAGGGCAGCCAGCCGAGCTTGCGTGCCGCCAGACGCCGGGGACGGCCCGGCGCGGTCGGCACCACGTGCAGCGTGTAGTCGGGCGCCAGCCGCAGCAGCGCGGTGGCGAGGTCGCGCCGCAGCAGCCGCGCCAGCGCTGCCCTCGGCGCCGGCGAGCGGCCGGTGACGATCTGGCTGACATTGCGTGACCGGCTGACCTCGAGCGCCGCGCGGGCCACCCCCTCGCCGCCCCGGCTCTCGATCTCGGCGCCGAGTTCGGCCGCCAGCACCAGCGCCTGCTGTTCCTCGCCGGAGGCGCCCGCACCCTCGACATGCAACGCGATCCAGGGGGCCCGCAGCGCGTCGGCGAGGCGCTTGGCGTGCCGCACCACCGCCTTGCCGCCGTTCGGGCCGACGAGTGCCAGGATGCGCTCGCCGGCCGGCCAGGGCCCGGCGATGGCGTTCAGGCGCATGTAGTCGAGCAGGCCGGCATCGACATGCTGGGCGGCGCGGCGCAGCGCGATCTCGCGCAGCGCCTGCAGGTTGCCCTCGCGGAAGAAGCCGTCCAGCGCGCGCTTGGCCATGTCCGGGCGATAGACCTGGCCGCCGGCGAGGCGGGCGCGCAGATCGCCCGGGGAGAGATCCACCAGCTCGATCTCGTCGGCGAGTTCCAGCACGTGGTCGGGCAGCGTCTCGCTCACCCGCACGCCGGTGATGCGGGCGACGCTGTCGTTCAGGCTCTCGAGATGCTGGATGTTGAGCGTGGTCCAGACCGGGATGCCGGCGGCGAGCAGTTCGGCGACATCCTCCCAGCGCCTGGCGTGCCGGCTGCCCGGGGCGTTGCGGTGCGCCAGTTCGTCGACCAGCAGCAGCGCCGGCTGCCGGGCCAGCGCCGCGTCGAGGTCGAACTCCTCGAGCGACTGGCCGCGATACGGCATGTGGCGGCGGGGCAGCAGGGGCAGCGTGCCGATCTGGGCGGCGGTCTCCGCGCGCCCGTGCGTTTCGATATAGCCTGCGACGACATCGACGCCCTCGGCCTGCCGGCGCCGCGCCTGCACCAGCATCTCGTAGGTCTTGCCGACGCCGGGCGCCGCGCCGAGGAAGATCTTCAGCCGGGCGCGGGCCTCGCGCAGCGAGGCCTGGGCCAAGCTATCCGGGTCCGGCCGGTCATCCGTGGCGAGAGGCATCCCGGCAGCATAGCCCGGAGCAGGAAACTAGTGCACCACGCCTGCGACCTGTCCGGGTGTTGCGTGACGCGCGCCGGGCGGCAGGCGGTCCAGCGCCAGGTTCACCCGAAGCACGTTGACGCGCGGCTCGCCGAACAGGCCGACGATCCGCGGCCGGATTTCGGCCGCGATGACGCTGCGGACGCTTGCCTCCGGCAGGCCACGCGCGGCCGCCACCGGGCGCGCCTGCATGAGCGCATAGGCCGGCGAGATGTCCGCATCGAGACCCGAACCGGACGCGGTGATGGCGTCCACCGGGACGGCGCCGGGTGCGATGCCGCGCTTGCCGAGTGCTGCGAGATCGCCGGCGATCCGGTCATGCAGCGCCTTGGAGGTCGGCGCCAGGTTGGACGCGAGCGAGGTGCTGGCGTCGTATGGCGCCGGGATCGTGTTGCCCTTGGCATCGGTGCCGGTGATCGCCGACGGGCGGCCGTGCACATAGCGCGGGCTCGTGAAGTTCTGGCCGATCAGCGCGGAGCCGACCGGATGGCCGTCACGCATGACCAGGCTGCCTTCCGCGAGGTTCGGCGCCACATGTCCGGCCGCGACGAAGGCGAGCGGACAGGCGAGCCCGAAGAACACCGTGGAGAGCGCCACCAGCGAGACGGCGGGACGCAGATGCTCAAGCATGTCGGATACCTCAAGCAAAAATATGAAGGGCGGTGAGCAGCAGGTCGATCGCCTTGATGCCGACGAACGGCACCACCAGGCCGCCGAGCCCGTAGATCAGCAGGTTGCGCCGCAGCAGTTGCGTGGCACTCACAGGACGGAACTTCACCCCGCGGAGTGCGAGCGGCACGAGTGCCACGATCACCACCGCATTGAAGATCACCGCCGACATGATCGCACTCTGCGGCGTCGACAGGCGCATGATGTTGAGCACCGCGAGCCCGGGATAGGTTGCGACGAAGATCGCAGGCAGGATCGCGAAGTATTTCGAGATGTCGTTGGCGATCGAGAAGGTGGTGAGCGAGCCGCGCGTGATCAGCAACTGCTTGCCGATCTCCACCACCTCGATCAGCTTGGTGGGATCGCTGTCGAGATCGACCATGTTGGCCGCCTCGCGCGCCGCCTGAGTGCCGGTCTGCATCGCGACACCGACATCCGCCTGCGCCAGCGCCGGCGCGTCGTTGGTGCCGTCGCCGCACATCGCCACCATGCGGCCCTCGGCCTGGGCGCTGCGTATGTAGCCGAGCTTGTCCTGCGGGGTGGCCTCGGCGATGAAATCGTCCACGCCCGCCTCGCCCGCGATCGCGGCGGCCGTCACCCGGTTGTCGCCGGTCACCATGACGGTGCGGATGCCCATCTGGCGCAGCTGCGCGAAACGCTCGCGTATGGCTGGCTTGACCACGTCCTTGAGCTCGACGACGCCGAGCAAGGCGCCATCCTCGGTCACCGCGAGCGGCGTGCCGCCGGCCCGCGCGATGCGGTCCACCGCGGCGGTGAAGGCCGGCGGCGGTGCAATATCCCCGATCATGCGCAGCACGCTGTCCACCGCCCCCTTGCGCCAGGCATGCCCGTCCGCATCCAGGCCGGACAGCCGGGTGTTGGCCGAGAACGGCACCGTCACCGCTTCGTTCGGCGCGATAGGACGGATGCCGTGCCGGTCGGCGACATAGGCGTGGATGGAGCGGCCTTCCGGCGTGTCGTCGCCGAGCGATGCCATCACCGCCGCTTCCGCCAGCCGGCGCTCGTCGATTCCGGGCACCGGATACAGCCCGGCCGCCATGCGGTTGCCGAAGGTGATGGTGCCGGTCTTGTCGAGCAGCAGCGTATCGACATCGCCCGCCGCCTCGACCGCGCGTCCGGAGGTCGCGATCACGTTGAAGCGGATCAGCCGGTCCATGCCAGCGATGCCGATTGCCGACAGCAGGCCACCGATGGTGGTGGGGATCAGCGTCACCAGCAGTGCCGCCAGGATCGGCACCGGCAGCAGGGTCGCGGAATAATGCCCGAAGCCGACCAGCGTGGTGACCGCGAACAGGAACACGATGGTCAGCCCGGCGAGCAGGATATCGAGCGCGATCTCGTTCGGCGTCTTGCGCCGCTCGGCCCCCTCGACGAGGCGGATCATGCGGTCGATGAAGGTCTGGCCGGGATCGGCGGTGACGCGCACCACCAGAAAGTCGGACACCACCTGGGTGCCCCCGGTCACCGCCGAGCGGTCGCCGCCCGCCTCGCGTATCACCGGCGCGCTCTCGCCGGTGATGGCGCTCTCGTTCACCGAGGCGATGCCCTGGATGATCTCGCCATCGAGCGGCACCAGGTCGTTGGTCTCGACCAGGACCACGTCGCCGCGCCGCAGGTCGGACGCCGGAACCCGCTTGAACAGGGCAGGATCATCCGGGTTCGGCAGCTGCTTGGCCACCATCTCGGTCCGTGAGCGGCGCAGGCTTTCGGCACGCGCCCGGCCGCGGCCTTCGGCGACCGCCTCCGCGAAGGTCGCGAACAGCACGGTCAGCCACAGCCAGGCCGCGATCGCGAGCGCGAACGAGGCCGGGTTGCCCGGGATATGCACGAACAGGTCGCGTACCCCGAGCACGGTGGTCAGGATCGCCACCATCTCAGTAACGAAGATGACCGGATTGCGCATCAGCTGGCGCGGATTGAGCTTGCCGAAGGCGTCGCGCGCCGCGCGGCCGATGATCGCGCCGTCGAACAGGTTGATGGCGCCGTTCGGGTTTGTCCCGGTCTGGGTTGTGCCAGTCTGGGTTGTCGTAGTGGTGGACATGGTATCAGTCCTTAATAGGTCGCGCCGGCACGCATCGCGAAATGTTCCGCGAGCGGCCCGAGCGCATCGGCCGGCATGTATTGCAGGCCGCCCAGGATGATGATGACGCCGATCAGGATGCCGATGAACAGCGGCCCGGTGGTCGGGAACGTGCCAGACGTGGCCTGCAGCTTCGGCTTGGCGGCAAGCGACCCCGCAATCGCCAGCACCGGCACCAGCACCCCGAAGCGGCCGAACAGCATCGCGAAGGCCTGCCCGTAGCCGAGTAGCGGACCGCTCGCGGTGATGCCCGCCATCGCCGAGCCGTTGTTCTGCGTGGCCGACGTCCAGGCATACAGCATCTCGGTCAGTCCGTGCGGCCCGGCATTGGCAAGTGCTGCAACACCCGCCGGCAGCAGCAGCGACACCGCGGCGCCAGACAGGATCCAGGCCGTCAGGATCAGGAATGCCAGCATCGCCAGCTTGACTTCGCGCGCCTGCACCTTCTTTCCGAGATATTCCGGCGTGCGGCCCGCCATCAGCCCGGCGACGAACACCGAGAGCAGCGCGAACACCACCATGAAGTAGAGCCCGGAGCCGATGCCGCCGGGCGTGACCTCGCCGAGCTGCATCAGGAACAGCGGGATCAGGCCGCCGAGCGGCGTGAAGCTGTCGGTGAAGCCGGCGACGGCGCCGGTGGAGGTTCCGGTGGCGCCGCAGTTCAGCAGCGTGGTCAGCGCGTTGCCGAACCGCATCTCGCGGCCTTCCATGTTGCCCAGCGCCTGGTTCACGCCGAACCCATGCAGCATCGTCGTGCCGGACATCTCGGCGGCGTAGCAGCCCAGCGCGCCGAAGCCGAGGATCAGCCCCATCGCCCAAAGCAGCGCGCGGCCCTGCGCCGGCTGGCCGACCATGCGGCCGAAGGCGGCCGTGAGCGCGAACGGGATCAGCAGCAGCATGATGGTCTCGATCGCGCAGGTCAGCGCGGTCGGGTTCTCGAACGGATGCGCGCTGTTGGCATTGAAGAAGCCGCCACCGTTGGTGCCGAGCAGCTTGATCGCCTCCTGGAAGGCGACGGGCCCGCGCGCGATGGTCTGCGTGGCGCCCTCGAGCGTGGTCACCTGCGCGTAGCCGAGCAGCGTCTGCGGCACGCCGCTCGCCATCAGGATGATCGTGAACACGATTGTCAGCGGCAACAGCAGGTAGAGCATCGCGCGCGTCGTGTCGGCCCAGGCGTTGCCGAGCGTCTTCACGCCGCCGGCCGCAAAAGCCCGTATCACCGCCGCCGCAACCGCAACACCGGTCGCCGCCGAGACGAACATGTGCACGGTGAGGCCCAGCATCTGCGCGCCGTTCGAGATGCCGCTCTCCGGCGTATAGGCCTGCCAGTTGGTGTTGGTCACGAACGAGGCCGCGGTGTTGAAGGCAAGCCCGGGTGGCATGCCGGCGATCGCCTGCGGGTTGAACGGCAGGTAGAATTGCAGCCGCAAGATCACGTACAGCAGCGCAAAATGCACCGCGTTCAGCAGCAGCAATGCCGAGACATAGCTGCGCCAGCCCATGCCACGCGCAGGGTCGATGCCGAGAATGGCGTAGGTGCCGCGCTCGACCGGGGCGAGCACCGGAGACAGGAAGGTTCGCTCGCCCTCGAGAATGGCGGCGATATACCGGCCGACCGGGCCCGCGAGTGCGAGCACGACCGCCAGCACCAGCGCCATTTGCACCAGGCCGTTGATCGTCATGGGAATGTCCTTAAAAAGACCCGCCCAGGGGTCCTCAGAAATCTTCGGGACGGATCAGCGCCCAGACCAGGTAGCCGAGCAGGCCGAGCGAGGTGACGGCGCCGAGCAGCAGATCGAGTGTCATGGCCTCAACTCCAGGGGGCTCAGATCCGCGCGCAGAGGGACGCGTAGCCGTCCATCAGCAGGATGCAGCCGGCCCCGAGGAGCAGCAGCAGAATGTCGAACATGGTGCTGTCTTTCCAGCAGTGGAACGCTAGCAGCAACTAGGCGCGCCTCGCGTAAAGGCGCCATACGGACCATGCGCGGTCCGCGTAAAGGTCACATAAAGGCCGAACCGTCGAAGACGAGCAGGGTGCTGAAAATCCAAGCGCAAGGGCTCCGCCCTTGACCCGCTGGGGCCGAAGGCCCCAGACCCCAATTCTTTTAAACAAGGATTTCAGAGGCTCGCCTTTGATGGGCTTGAGCCGCGAAGCGGATCAAGGGGGCAAAGCCCTTGGCCTGGACTCGTTGCGCTAAGGAGGATTCGTTTCCGGGTTCTTCAGCAGTCTTCTAAACCTGGATCGTATCCGTCACGACATCCGCCGCGGCAGGCAGCCGCCGTTCCGCATCGATCATGTAGTCGCGGGTCAACGGCACCGCGGTCGGATCCCGCGTGAGCTGGATCTGGAAGTTCATCTGCATCTGGCGGCGGAAGGCGAGTTCCGACGAGACCAGATAGAGCTCGAACATGCGGCAGAAGCGCTCGTCATAGAGCGAGGCGATCGCGGCGCGATTGGCGGCGAAGCGCCGGCGCCAGTGCGCGATGGTCTTGGCATAGTGCAGCCGCAGCACCTCGATATCGGTGATCCAGAGGCCCGTCTGCTCGATCGCG
Organism: Lichenicoccus sp.; assembly: GCF_965277665.1. GTDB lineage: Bacteria > Pseudomonadota > Alphaproteobacteria > Acetobacterales > Acetobacteraceae > Lichenicoccus. Next base: position 811,699 of record NZ_OZ255835.1, on the reverse strand, counting down.
GCGGTGGTCTCGCTCAGCGCCGGCGCATAGCCGCCGGGAAAGATGTATTTCTCGATCCATGCATTGGTGGCGCGTGGCCCGTCGGCGCGGCCGATCGCGTGGATCAGCGCCACCCCGTCCTCGGTCAGGCAGTCGCGCAGGTGGCCGAAGAACTCGCGGTAGTGGGTGATCCCGACATGCTCGAACATGCCGACCGAGACGATGCGGTCGTAGCGCTGGCGCACATCGCGGTAGTCGGTCAGCTCGAACTGCACACGCGCCGCGAGCCCGTCGGCCACCGCCCGCGCCCGTGCCGCGTCGAGCTGCTCCGTCGAGAGCGTGATACCGGTGACCTGCGCGCCATAGTCCCGCGCCAGCGTCAGGGCCATGCCGCCCCAGCCGCAGCCGATATCCAGCACCCGCAGCCCGGGCCGGTCGAGCTTCAGCTTGGCGGCGATGTGGTGCTTCTTGGCCTCCTGCGCCTCGTCGAGCGCCTCGTCGCCCTGCGCGAAGTAGGCGCAGGAATATTGCAGGTCGCGATCCAGGAACAGCGAATAGAGCCGGCCGTTGAGGTCGTAATGGTGGGCCACGTTGCGGCGCGACCGCGGCGCCGGATTGAACTGCGACCAGGCGCGGCGCAGGCGGCGCAGCCAGGAGACCACCTGCATCGCCGGATGCGCCGCGTTGCGCACGTTCATCATCAGCACTTCCATCAGCGCATACAGGCTGCAGCCCATCGGACGCAGGCCGCCATCCATGTAGGCTTCCGGCATCAGCAGCCCGGGATTGACGATCAGCCCGAACTCGGCCTTGCGGGTGTCGATCCACAGGCCGGCATGCGGGCCGTGCGTGCCATAGCGGCGGGTGCTGCCGTCGGGATAGCGGACATCGAGCACGCCGTGCCGAATGAAGCGTCGCATGACCGCGTCAAGCGTGACCGACATCGCATCCGCCTCCGTTCCGAATCTCCCGATGCAGCATGAAAGGCAGGCAAGCCGCTGTCCGATAAAGATTTGCTGATCGAACGATGCCGGCCATGAAAAAGGCCCCGGAGCATCGCTCCGGGGCCTTGCGCCTCGGCAGGCAAGGGGGCTCTCAGGCAGGCAGGGGGTGACCGCTCAGAGGCTGTTTGAAAATGCCTGATGCTGGATGAGAGCGGTCCGCAGGGCCGCGGCCGGCGTGGCTTTTCGAGCACCGCAGCGCAGCGGCCTTCTGGCCGTGAGCAGCGGAGCGGAGAAAAGACGTGTCGGATCGCCAGCAGCAGGCATTTGCAAACAGCCTCTCAGGCGATCGGGTCAAAGCCCCCGGGCTCCGGGGTCTCGATCTCCTCGATCTCGTCCTCGTCACCGTCCTGGTCGCGACCGACCTGCTCGCCGCGCGCCTGGCGCTCGGCCTCCTCGGGGGAACGGGCAACGTTGACCGTGACCCGGATCACCACCTCCGGATGCAGCACCACCCGCACCTCGGACAGCCCGAGCGTCTTGATCGGGTTGTCGAGCTGCACCTGCTGGCGATCGACGCCGAGGCCGCCTTCGGTGGTGGCCACCGCGATGTCGCGCGGCGTCACCGAGCCGTACAGGCTGCCGCTGTCGCCGGCCTGCCGGATGATGACGACGGACATGCCGCCGACGCGCTCGGCCAGCCGTTCGGCCTCCTCGCGGCGCTTGATGTTCTGCGCCTCGAGCTGCACCCGCTCGCGCTCGAAGCGCTCGCGGTTATGGGCGTTGGCGCGAATCGCGCGGCCCTCGGGCAGCAGGTAGTTGCGGGCGAAGCCGGGCTTCACGCGCACGATCTCGCCCATCTGGCCCAGCTTGTCGACGCGCTGGAGCAGGATGACTTCGGTTGCGGCCATATGCCTTCTCCCTCAGCTCAGGATGTACGGCAGCAGCGCCAGGAAACGGGCGCGCTTGATCGCCTGCGCCAGCTCGCGCTGCTTCTTGGCCGAGACGGCGGTGATGCGGCTCGGCACGATCTTGCCGCGCTCCGACAGGAAGCGCGACAGCAGCCGCACGTCCTTGTAGTCGATCTTCGGCGCGTTCGGGCCGGAGAACGGGCAGGACTTGCGGCGGCGGTAGAACGGCCGGCGGGCGCCGACGGCGGTGCGCCGCTGCGACGGGTTGACGTCTGTGCTCTCGGACATCGCGCTCACTCCGTTTCCGCCATCTCGGAGCGCCCACCGCCCCCGCCGCGTGGTCCCTCCTCGCGCTCGCCGCGCGCGCGGAACTCCTCGCGGTCGTCATAGCCGCGCTTGCGGCCGCTATCGAAGCGTCCGGCAGGCTTGGGTCCGCGGAAGCCACGCTCGCGGTCGTCGCTCTTGCGGCTCAGGATCGCCGACGGCGCCTCGTCGATCGCCTCGATGCGTATCGTCATGAAGCGCAGCACGTCCTCGTTGAGGTTGAGCTGGCGCTCCATCTCGTTGATCGAGGCCGGCTGCGCATCGAGACCGAGGAGCATGTAGTGCCCCTTGCGGTTCTTCTTGATGCGATAGGCGAGGCTGCGCAGCCCCCAATATTCGCGCTTCTGGATGCTGCCACCCTCGCCTTCGAGCTGGGTTGCGATGGTGTCGGCGACACCCTCGACCTGCTGCTGCGTCACGTCGTTGCGTGCAATCAGCACGCACTCGTAGAATGGCATGGCTGCTCCCTTCGGATGTGTTCAACCCGAGCCGGCAGCGGACGTCCGCGACCTGCCGCCCGCAGGCGGCTCGCAGCTGCCGCGGACATGGGTATAGCCGGAGCGATGCCACGCTCCGGCAGGGAAGCCGCGGCTTAGAGCATAAGCGGGCCGCCCGTGCAACCGGGCCTGCTTGTGGGAACGGATCTATGCTCCGGCACTTCGGGCACAGGCGAGCGCCGCGGCGATGGCGCCCAGTTCGGCCTCGTCGTCCCCGGCCTCAGAAGCCGGCGCCAGCATCTCGAGCACCACCCATCCGGCATAGCCGACCGCATCCAGCGCCCGCGCGGCACCTGCATGGTCGAGGGCCGGCTCCAAGAAGCCACCCAGCCGCGGCTCGGCCATGTGGTAGTGCGCCAGCAGCGAACCCGCCGCCATGATCGCGCGGGCGGGATCGTCGCCCGCCAGGGTGATGCAGGCGGTATCGAGATGCACACGCACCGCGGGATGATCCACCCGGCGCACGAGATCGATCACCTCGTGCGCATGGTTGAGGAAATCCGCGCCATAGGAAGCGGGTACCGGCTCGATGCCGAGCACCACGCCGCCGGAATAGGCCAGCTCGGCAAGCAGGCGTAGCCGGTCGGCCGCAAGCTGCATCGCCAGCGGCGGCGCCATCGCGCCACGCAGGCGGCGCTGCGGCGCGCCGAACACCGCGACCCCGGCGCCCAGACTGGCGGCGATCCCGGCGATGCGCCGCACCTGCTCCTGCATGGCGGCGAACGCCGCGGCGCTGCCGAGCAAGGCGGCCTCCGGACAGAGATGGAAGATCGCCTGCAGGGAACTCACCGCCAGCCCCTCGGCGCGGCACGCCGCGCGGAATGCGACGAGGTGCTGCGGCGTGATCGCGTCCCAGTCGGCGATCCGGGTCGGTGCGACCTCCACCCCCGCGGCACCCTGACGCGCCAGGGACGCGAGCGCCCGTGCCTGCATCGCCGGCCCGGCGCGCCAGGCCAGGTTGGAGACCGCTAGGCGCCGCATGGGATGCCCCCCGCGGCGAACTGCGCGAGCGCATCCAGCACCGCCGCCGCATCCATGATCACCCCGTCCGCGCCGCCGAACGCCGCGTCGTGCCGGGTCCGCATGTCGTAGGCGATGGCCGCCGCCGCGTCCGCCCCGATCGCGGCCCCCTGGAACACGCACTCGCACAGCGTCGCCATGGCGAGCGGCGCGGTCGCCAGGTTGAGCCGGGCGAGCCCGAGACGCCGCGCGCGCGCCAGGTCGGCCGCGAGACGGTCGAGCGGATACCACTGGAACGTCGAGGCCGGATTGATCGCGGCCAGCCGCTCGCCCTGCATCAGGTCATGGATGACATTCTTCTTCAGGCCGGTGCCGAACAGGCCCGGCAGCCGCACCACGAGCGAACGATCGAAGCGCTGCGCGACGTATGTCTCCAGCATCAGGCGGTTGCGGCCATAGGCGTGCAGGCGCGCCGGTGTCGGATCGTCATCCTCGTCGACCATGACGGGGCTGTCATAGACATCGACCGTCGAGATCAGGGTGAAATGTCCGGCCTCGACCGTATCGAGATGACGCATCAGCGCCGCGATGCGGGCGCGATCCTGCCCGGGGTTCTGGTTCGCCCACCATTTCACGCCGGAGGCACCCGCGCAGACCACCGCATCGAAACGCGCCCCGGCGATGCCGCCGATGCTCGACGAGTTGAACGTTGCCGCGAACCTGCGCTGGCGCAGCAGGTTCGAGCCCACGAACCCGGTATGCCCGATCAGGGCGTCGCAGGATCCGCCATCAGAGCGCATGCGTGATCATGCCGCGATCGATGATATCCTGCCGCAGCGGGCTTTGCAGCGGCACCACCGCATCGGTCTGCGACGCCTCGATGAAGGACAGGATACGTTCCATCGCAAAGAAGATGGTGTCGATCTTGCCCGACATGACCTGGAACACCCGGCCGCGCCGGATCACCGAGCACGAACGGTCGTCGAAGCTGCCGACCGGCTTGGTCTTGATCGCCAGCTGCGGCCCGACGAAACGAAAACTCTGCCTGAAGCCCGGCAGGTAGCGCGAGATCTGCGCCTCCATCGCGAGCCGCTTGGCCTGAACAAGGTCCGACGACACGCTGTCGCGGACGCGGCGTGCGCGGGCCGGATCGGTGGCAACGCCGAGCGGCGTGTGCGGCACCGAGGAGAGCGTGTAGATGCTCGGATCCTCCGTCGGATACACCGAGCAAAGCGGGCCATCGACCAGGGTGATCGCCGGGAACGGTTGGTCGGTCGCCCCGCTGGTCTCCCCCCTGGTCTCATAGTACAGCAAGATGGTCGGCTCGTAGAAGAAGCCGGCGGGCAGAGCGGATTGCTGGCCCCAGCTCGCATCGACCAGAAGGTCGAACGGCATGCCCTCGACACGCACGCAGCCCGGCTCGTGCTCGATGCTGCCGACATGGTGGCCGAGCACCAGGCTGCCCGCCAGCTGGCCGGCGAAGTAGCGGCGTGCCTGCTCGATCAGCAGTACGCGCTCGCCGGTCTGGATCAGTCCCATCACCTCGATGACCGGCACCGAGGCCGCCAGGACTTCGCGATAGTCGATCCCGGACGAGGTCATGATCAGGCGATAGGTCGGAAAATCGATCAGGCTCTCGACGCTCGGGACTGCATAGATGTTCTCCGCGACCTCGCGGCTGAGATAAGGGTAGCGCTCCATGAACCGCATGAACCCGTCACGCGACTGCACCCGGGTCTGGTGATGGCGCGGATAGTGGAATCCCAGATGCAGGCGGAACTGGTTGTTGCCGGAGGCTTCATGCAACGGACGCGCATGCTGCTCGAAGATGGTGACGTCGAAACCGAGCAGCTTGAGCGACAGGCCGATATGGCAGCCGTACCAGCCCGCGCCGATGATCGCGATACGCGAAACCATGGAACGCTTGTACCCGGCCTTGCCTGGACACGGTTCTAGCCTATCGCGACGACCGATGCACAGCGTAACGTTGCATCGGCGACCGATGCACAGCGTAACGTTGCGAGCTGCTGCTCGATCAGCCCGGCGAACTGGGCCAGCACAAGGCCGTGGTCGGCACGGAAGTTCGCGAACAGCGGCTCGTCCTCGGCGACCGGCACCAGCCTTGCGGCCTGTGCGTCGTCCTCGATGGCGGCGGGGTCGGCGAACAGGAGCGGCGTCGGCAGCTCCATGTATCGCGGCGCGTCGTAGATGTGCAGGTCATCGCGATGCAGCAGGTTGGCGCGGCTGCTCACGACGAGGCCGGGCTTGTTGCAGACCCAGCGGAACTTCGCAAGGCTGGCCCCCCAGATCGAGAGAAAGCCGTCGCAGAGCTGGGCCCAGGCGAGGCTGTGCGACAGCGGCGCGCCCAGCGTATCGACGATGCACACGTCGAGCCTGCAGGCAGCCGCACGCAACTCCGCTGCGATCGCGCGCTCGACCTGCAACGGCGGCGTCGCCGCCATCCATTCCCCGTGGCTCTGGATAGATTGGCTCTGGATAGGGTGGCTCCGGATCGTCTGGCCGACACCCGCGCCTTGTGCCGCATCGGCATGCCAGGAATTGTGCCCGTCGATGACCACGGTCGAACCCGGCCAGCGCTGCGCGATCATCGCGATTGCATCGGCGAAGAACTGCGTGATGTCCACCATCGTGCGGTTCTCGACGCGCAGGCCGAGCACGATCACCGCGGCCGCGTTGCGGTGCGACGCCTCGGCCAGCCGTTCCGCCGCCGCAAAGGCCGCACCGGAGCGCGTGATCCGCTGCAGCCGGCGGCGCAGCCTGGCCGACACGCGCTCGCGCGTCATCCGAACCGCGCAGACGCCTTCGCTGTAGAGGTAGGGCAGCACATCACCGCCGCAGGCGAACGCACGGTTGACCCGATGCCGCAGCTCCGGGAACACCAGGTCGGTGGCACCCCAGAGTTCGATGGCGTGGCGCGGGCCGGGTACGATCCATTCCGGGATCAGCGCGCCGGGCCTGGAGCCCAGCAGGTATTCGATGCCGGAGAGCTCGTTCCAGAGCTGATGGCCGAGATGCGTGCCCGGCGCGCCACGCAGCACGCTGGCGAGGCGCGCGGCACCGCGCACGAGGTAGGGCACCAGCCTTGCGCCGAAGCTCAGCGCATGGCGGACCAGCCGGCGCTCGACCCCGGGCGAGAAATACACGCCGAGCAGATGCCGGCTCCAGCTGTCGGGCACCACCAGCAGGTCGATGGCCGGCACATAGAGCGCCACCGCCTTGACGTAGTGGTCCGACGCGATGACGTAGAAGGCGAGCCCGGCGGCGATGTCGGCGAAGCGGTAGGCGATGCGAAAGTCATCGAGGTAGAGGCTGCCCTGGCAGCGCAGCCGGCGCCCATCGACCGGGCTCGGGAACGACAGCATCCCGTCATGCGTCGCGGCCAGGATGCGGTCCTCGAACGCGGCCGCCAGGCCCTCGGCGATATGCGCGCGCTGCAGCTGCACCTCGGACGCAACGGCGACATCGGCGTGCTGCATCGCGCCATCGAAGGGCATCCGGTCCGGCATCTCGTTGACCAGAAGGATCTGCGGCGCGCGCAGCACGTCGTCGGCTGCGAGATCGGCGAGCCCCTCGCGGAAGGCGTCGTTGAGTTGGGCGAAGGCCCGCGCCTCGCGCGAGAAGATCGGCACCGGCCGCAGCAGGATGTCGGTGGCCATGCGACGCAGCACCGGCAGGATGGCGTGGCGGAGGCTGGCCAGATGATCCGCTTGCAGCTCGTCGAGGCGGTCGCCGAGGCGACACAACCCGGCATCGAGCAGCCACGCCGCGCGCGCGCCGCCCGGGCCGTGGAATTCCAGGATCAGGAACGGCGCCGCGCCGCCAAACAGCACTCCGGGCGTCCAGCCGGGGACGAAGTGCTCGACCGGCAGTCCCGGCCCGTTGAGCAGGGGCTGCAGCGAGCCATCACGCCGACGCAGATGCTGGTGGCCCGCATGCGCGACCACCGGATCGGCGAGCAGGATCGGGTACGCCATCTCGGTCATGCCGGAACCGTGACCCATGCGCGCAGAAGCCGCCCGGCGGCGCAAGAAGTCAAACACGCAATGAACGCGGGGATCGGCAGCGAGGCGGTGGGCTACCTGTCGATCTTGAAATGGTAGGCCTCGCGCATTTCGGAGGCGACCGCCTGGCCGCCGCGGATCGCCGGCTTGAAATGCCAGGCAGCGACCGCGTTGCGCGCCGCGCGATCGAGGTCCGGGTAGCCCGAGCTCCCCACGATCTGCACGCTCGACGCATGGCCGTCCGGCGCGATCTCGGTCACCATGTAGACTGTGCCCTCCTCGCCGCGCAGCCCGGCGGCACGCGGATAGGCGGCAGGCTTGTTGATGTAGCGGTCGTCGGGCGAGGCTGCGAGGGTACGCTGATCCACCAGCCCCCACCCGGGTTGACCGTCGAGGTCGAGATTGACCTGCATGGTCTGCGCCGGCGGCGATGGCGGCGGATGCGCCTGGTCGGCCGTGCCGGCCTTGTCTGCCCCCTGCCGGAGGTCCGGAGCCTTGGCGGGTGGCGGCACCGGCGGGCCGTCCGGGGCAGCCATCGCCGGCGCGCCGCCGCCCTGCCTTGGCGGCTCGGGCGCCGCCTTGGGCGCCGGCGGGGGCGCCTTCTGCGGCGGCGGCGTGCCGCCGACGGTCGGCGTGTCCTGCTTGACCATCACGATCTCAGCTTCAGGCGGCGGCGGCGGCGGCACCAGCGGTGCCGGCCGCATGAAGCGGGGCATCAGGCCCGGCGCCTCGACGATGGCGCCCACCATCATCACGTGGAACAGCACCGCGATCACGCCGGCCCCGGCCAGCATCTCGCGCCGGCGCCGGCCACCCCAGGCCGCGGACGGCACGAACAGGCGGACGCGCCGACGATCCGCCCCCGACGCCGCCGACTGGGGCGACGCCGACGTCGACACCAAGCCCGCCGACTCGGGCGGCACCATCAGCGGCTCGATGCGCGCCACGTCCGCCCTGGGTTGCGACATCGCCGCCACCCGGTCAGGACGACGGCCGATCCGGCATCCCCACGCCTGCCGGACGCATGATCGACCGGATCATGCGCTACACGCGCAGGCGGGCCGGGATCGGCAGGCCGAGCCGATCGGGGATGTCCCAGACTTCGCGCACGGTGCGCACCGGGCAGAAGCCGGCGCGCACATAGGCGCCCAGCGCACGCGGATGATCCGCGGTGCAGGTATTGACCCGGATCGCCGCCCCCGGGCGCATTCCGGTCCGCCGCCACGCCTCGGCGATCGCGGCCTGCAGGAAGGCGGACCCGATCCCCTGCCCGACCAGATGCGGCATCAGCCCGAAATAGCCGATATTGACCTCGTTGCCATGCCGGCCATCGAGCTCGAAGAAGCCACCCGGCTCGCCCTGGTGATACAGCACGTGCAGCGACAGGCGCGGGTCGGCCAGGAGCGCCGCGATCTCGGCGTCCGGCGTCATCCGGCGCAGCCACCAGCAATAGTCCCGGCCCACCGTCGCATAGAGATAGCGGTAGAACCCGACCGTCGGCCTGGCCACGGTGAGGAGGTCATAGGCTCCTGGCAGCCTCGGCGTCTCGCCCGACGGCGGCCGCATCATGCGCAGGAAGGTCACGTCGACGCCGATGCGGGTGGAGCTGCCCGGACGCGAGGTGCCCGAGCCGGATGGCGGCTTTGACGGCGTGGCGTGGGTCTGCTGGACCATGACAGGCTTATCCCAAGAGCGGTATGGGCGGCACGGCCGGACTGGATGGCGCAGTCAGCCGTCGCCTGCTCAATCGTCCAGGAACGACCGGAGTTTGCGGCTGCGGCTCGGGTGCTTCAGCTTGCGCAGCGCCTTGGCCTCGATCTGGCGTATGCGCTCGCGCGTCACGTTGAACTGCTGGCCGACCTCCTCGAGGGTGTGGTCGGTGTTCATGCCGATGCCGAAACGCATTCGCAGCACCCGCTCCTCGCGCGGCGTCAGCGACGACAGCACCCGCGTGGTGGCCTCGCGCAGGTTGGTCTGGATGGCCGCGTCGAGCGGGATCACCGCGGTCTTGTCCTCGATGAAATCGCCGAGATGGCTGTCCTCCTCGTCGCCGATCGGGGTCTCGAGGCTGATCGGCTCCTTGGCGATCTTGAGCACCTTGCGCACCTTCTCGAGCGGCATGCCGAGCTTCTCGGCAAGCTCCTCGGGCGCCGGCTCGCGGCCGATCTCGTGCAGCATCTGGCGCGAGGTGCGGACCAGCTTGTTGATGGTCTCGATCATGTGCACGGGGATGCGGATGGTGCGCGCCTGATCCGCGATCGAGCGGGTGATCGCCTGGCGGATCCACCACGTCGCGTAGGTGCTGAACTTGTAGCCGCGGCGGTATTCGAACTTATCCACCGCCTTCATCAGGCCGATATTGCCCTCCTGGATCAGGTCCAGGAACTGCAGGCCACGGTTGGTGTATTTCTTGGCGATCGAGATCACCAGGCGCAGGTTGGCCTCGATCATCTCCTTCTTGGCACGCGCGCTATCGCGCTCGCCGCGCGAGACGGTGGCATAGACACGGCGGAATTCGATGATCGGCAGTCCGGCATCCTGCGCCACGGCCGCCACCTTGCCACGCAGCTCGATGATGTCGGCGCCGTGCTTGGCGACGAAGTTCTTCCAGGCCTTGCCCGGCAGCGCCGCCGCCATGTCCATCCAGCTCGGATCGAGCTCGTGGTTGCGGTACTTCACTAGGAAGTCGTCGCGCGACACCTTGGTGCTTTCCGCGCAGCGCAGCATGCGCCCCTCGAGGCCGTTCAGGCGCTGGCTGATCTGCTTGAGCTGCAGCACCAGCTCCTCGATGCGGTTGTTGTGCAGCCGGACCTGCTCGACCTTGCCGACCAGCTCCTCGCGCAGCTTCTCGTAGCTCTTCTCGCTCTTCTCGTTGACGACTTCGCCGGACGTGATGCTGTCCAGGCGGCGGGTCTGCATCTTGTGCAGCTTCTTGTAGAGCGCCTCGATCTCCTCGAACTGCGCCAGCACCTCGGGCTTGAGCTTCTCCTCCAGCGCGGAGAGCGACAGGTTGGCGCCCTCGGCCTCGCCCTCCTCATCGATCTCGGGTGCGGCGTCGAACGCCTCGGGCACGACCGATCCGGCGGGCGCCTGGCCCGGCACGCCGGCAGGGCCGGCCTCCTCGGCGACGTTGCCGGACTGGGTCGCCTCGAGATCGATGATGTCGCGCAGCAGCATCTGCCCGATCTTGAGCCGGTCGTGCCACGAGATGATGGCGCGGAAGGTCAGCGGGCTCTCGCACAGGCCGCCGATCATCTCGTCGCGGCCGGCCTCGATGCGCTTGGCGATCGCGATCTCGCCCTCGCGCGACAGCAGCTCGACCGAGCCCATCTCGCGCAGGTACATGCGTACCGGGTCGTCGGTGCGGCCGAGGCTCTCCTCGTCGACATTGCCGGTCGGCTCCTCCTCGGCGTCCTCCTTCTTTTCCTCGCGCGGGGCCTCGGCCTCCTCGGTGTCCTCGTTCTCGACCACCTGGATGCCCATCTCGCTGAGCACCGCCATCACGTCCTCGATCTGCTCCGACGACATCTGGTCGGGCGGCAGCACCGCGTTGAGCTCGTCGAAGGTGATGTAGCCGCGCTCACGACCGCGCGCGATCAGCCGCTTGACGGCAGCCGACTGCGTGTCGAGCAGGGTCGCGTCGGCGTCCTGATCGCCACTGGTGGCTTCCGTGCTCGCGGCTGTCTTTGTCGCCATCGCCTAACCAACTCCATACACTAGCCCGCCGCCCAGGAGCGGGCGGCGGGCCGTTGACGGTTCATGCAGCATCCGCTCGCACGCGATCGCTGCGTGGCCTACCCATCCTGGTCGGCCTGCTCGCCGCCACGCAGCGCGGAGCAGGCCTCGGACAAGGCGCGCAGCCGACGATGGGACGGCTCGTCGTGGCACTCGACCCATTGGCGGAGCGACGCCTGCATCTCCTGTTCCAGCCGCTCGAAGTTGAGCAGCCCGAAATAATGCCACCAGCGCGCCTCGACCTCGGCAGGCATGTCACCCGGGCCGACCTGCTCCGCGAGAGGCAAGGGCTGAGCATCGAGAACCGCGTCGAGCTGCGCCGACAATCCGGCTAGCGTCAGGTGGTCGATCAGGGCTTGCGAGTCAAGAGCCGGTGCGGCACCGTCCGGCGCAGGACCGTGGGCGAGATTGTACGCAGGATTGGGCAAAATCTGGTCGTCTGCCGGTAGCGCGCTTGCCCAGGCGACCATGTGCTCGCGCAGGCGGCGCAGTCCGTCCGGCAGTTCGAGGCCGCAATACGCCTCCTCGACGTCGTGCAGCAACTCCGGATGGCGCAGCAGGATCGCGGTGAGGATGCGCGTGCGCTCGCTCCGCACGCCCGATGCATCGACCCGGCGGTGCGCGGCGGCCGCGTTCGCCTGCGGACCGGTCCGGCCCGACATCGCTCGCGGCGCCCCGGCCGGCGTGGCACGACCGGGCTCCGGCCGGCGCCGGCGGAAGGTCTCGAAGAACCGGTCCAGTAGGGTGCGCCGGTATTCGGCCGCCAGCGTCTTGTTGCCGATGCGGGCCGCCGCCTCGACCAGCCGCGTATGCAGGGCCGCGCGCTGCTCCGGCCCCGGGTCGTGCACGCCCTCGCAGAGCAGCTCGAACAGCACGTCCCCGATCGGGCGCGCCGCCTCCAGGACCGCGCGCATCACGCCGGGCCCGCGCGCGCGCAGCAGGCTGTCGGGATCCTCGCCGTCCGGCAGCCGGCAGAAGCGCAGCGTGCGTTCCATGTCCAGCAGCGGCAGCGCGATCTCGGCGGCGCGGATGGCGGCGCGACGGCCCGCGGCGTCGCCGTCGAAACACAGCACCGGTTCCGGCGAGGCCCGCCACAGCGCTTCCAGCTGCTCGGTGGTGAGCGCGGTGCCGAGCGGCGCCACCGCGCCCGCGATGCCCGCCTGGTGCAGGGCGATCACGTCCATGTAGCCCTCGACCACCACCAGCGGCGCAGGCGGGCGCGCGGCGCCGGTCGCCGGGGCCGGCGCGGCCCGGATCGCAAGCTGGGCGCGGTCGAGCCCGAACAGCGTGCGGCGCTTGACGAACAGGGCGGTCTCCGGCCCGTTGAGGTATTTCGGCTGGCCGTCGCCGAGAGTGCGGCCGCCGAAGCTCACCAGCGCGCCGCGGCGGTCGCGGATCGGAAAGGTGACGCGGTTGAAGAACAGCTCGCCCTTCGGACCGCCAGCCTCGTCGAGGCGCATCAGCCCGGCCTCGGCCATCAGGGCGGCCTCGATGCCCTGCTCGCGCAACTCGGCGGCGAGGCTGCCGCGACCGTCGCCGGACCAGCCCAGGCCGCACGCCGCGATGGTCGCGTCGGTGAGGCCGCGCGCGCGGAGATAGGCCAGGCCCGCTTTGCCGTCCGGCGCGGCAAGCCGGCGCACGTAGCTGCGCTGCGCCGCCTCCAGCGCCTCTGCCAGCGTTTTCGCACGGGCCGCCGCACCACGCGCCGCCTCGGTCTGTCTCGGCACCTCGAGGCCGGCCTCGGCGGCCAGCGCGCTCACCGTCTCCAGGAAGGACTGGCCGCCGCTCTGCATGGCGAACGAGATCACGTCGCCATGCGCGCCACAGCCGAAGCAGTGGAAATGGTCGTCATACACATAAAACGAGGGCGTCTTCTCGCCGTGGAAGGGGCAGCAGGCCTTCCAGTTGCGACCCGAGCGGGTCAGCCGGGTGCGGCGGCCGACCACGGCGGCGATCGGGGTGCGCGCCCGCAATTCGTCGAGAAAGGCCGGATCAAACGCCATCTCTGGTCCTGCAACGCACCGGTTTCAGGCGAGCCGCGCCTGCACCAGCGCCTTGGCGCGCGCCATGTCGAGGGCCGGCCCGTGCGCCGCCTTCAGCGCCGCCATGACCCGGCCCATGTCGCGCAGGCCCGACGCGCCGGTTTCCGCCACCGCCGACTCCACGGCCGCTTGCAGGGCCGCGCTGTCCATCGGCGCCGGCAGGTAGCCCTCGATGATGACGATCTCGGCGGCTTCCTTGGCGGCCAGTTCGCCCCGCCCACCCTGGAGATACAGCGAAGCCGACTCGGACCGCTGCTTGACCATGTTGCGCAGTGCCGGGACGATCTCGTCGTCACTGATCTGCTCCACGCCCTTCGGCCGCGCGGCGATGTCGAGATCCTTCACCCGCGCGAGGATCATGCGCAGCGTCGAGACGCGCGCGGTGTCGCCTGCCTTCATCGCCAGCTTCGTGTCATCGGTGAAACGCGCGCGCAGCGTCATCGCTGGAACCCTTCAAAGCCGGGTGAGAACTTTATTCCCAAAAGGGGCCGAGTTTCACAAATCAAGGAAAATAATTCCCAGCCATGCTGCCACATCGCTTCCCTTCCTCGGGCTTGCCTTGTTAGGACATAGCCTCCGTCACCACCGCCGGGGAAGCAGCATGGCGATCAGCGTCGAGACCATCATCGAGCGGCTGGGCGGTACGCAGAACGCGGCGCGGTTGACCGGTGTCGGACTCGAGGCGGTGCGCAAGTGGCGGCAGGCGCGCGCGATCCCGCCGAAGCACTGGAGCGCAGTCAGCCGCGCGACCGGGCTCGGCCTGGACGACCTGCAGGTGCAGGCAGCAACCGCCGACGCGACCGCTGCCGCCGACGCGCCACCCGAGGGTGCCGACGCGCTCCTGGTGCTGTCCGACGGCAGCGTGCTGTGGGGACGCGGCTTCGGCGCCCATACCGGCCCGGGCGCCGGAGGGATCGGCGAGGTCTGCTTCTCGACCGGCATGACCGGCTACCAGGAGACCCTCACCGATCCCTCCTTTGCCGGGCAGATCATCACCTTCACCTTTCCGCATATCGGCAATGTCGGCACCACCGCAGAGGACGAGGAGGCGACCGGCATCGCGGCGCGCGGGCTGGTGGTGAAGCAGGACCTCACCGAGCCGTCGAACTGGCGCGCCACCCGCACCCTGGATAGCTGGCTCAGGTCGCGCGGCATCCCCGGCATCAGCGGCGTCGATACCAGGGCGCTCACCGTGCGGATACGCGAGCAGGGTCCGCAGACCGGCGTGCTGGCGTACCCGCAAGACGGGCGGTTCGACCTCGCCGCCCTGCTGGAGCAGGCCCGCGCCTGGCCGGGGCTCGAGGGCATGGACCTCGCCCGCGAGGTGTCCTGCACGCAGAGCTACGAATGGAGCGAAGGGGTCTGGAACTGGGGCGACGGGACCATAGAAGCGGCACCCGGAACGCGCCCATCCGGCAAGCACCGGGTGGTCGCGGTCGATTACGGCGCCAAGCGCAACATCCTGCGCTGTCTGGTCACCGCCGGCTGCCAGGTCATCGTGGTGCCGGCGACCGCAACCGCGAACGAGATCCTGGCGCATCGCCCGGACGGCGTGTTCCTCTCCAACGGCCCTGGCGACCCGCAGGCAAGCGCCGCCTACGCCGTGCCGGCGATCCGCGGCGTGCTCGATGCCGGCAGGCCGGTGTTCGGCATCTGTCTGGGCCACCAACTGCTGGCGCTCGCACTAGGTGCGAGAACCTACAAACTCGACCAGGGCCATCGCGGCGCCAACCAGCCGGTGCGTGACCTCGCCACCGGCCGCGTCGAGATCACCAGCCAGAACCACGGCTTCGCGGTCGACGACAGGAGCCTGCCGGGCGACGTGCGGGTCACGCATCTCAGCCTGTTCGACGGCAGCAACGAGGGCATCGCCAGCGACCGGCTGCCGGCCTTCTCGGTGCAGTACCATCCGGAAGCCAGCCCCGGACCCTCGGACAGTTTCTACCTGTTCGAGCGCTTCGTGGCGCTGATGGATGGCCGGCATCCAGGCACAGGTTGAAGGAGATTAGAAATGTATAGACGCTAGAAGATATACAACGATAAACTCTCTATATGGACCCGATCCGCAACCCGTTTGCGCCAGGCGCCGGCGCTCCGCCGCCGGAACTGGTCGGCCGCGAGGCCCTGCTCGAACAGGCCGGGATCCTGTTCCAGCGTGCCATCGCCGGGCGATCGGCCAAGAGCTTCATCGCCATCGGCCTGCGCGGCGTCGGCAAGACGGTGATCCTGAACAAGGTGGGCGACATCGCGAAAGGCCTGCACTACCGGGTCTGCCAGATCGAGGCGCACGAGAAGAAGCCGCTGCCGCTGCTGCTGGTGCCGCACCTGCGCCGCCTGCTGCTCGATCTCGATCGGCTCGACGCGCTCAGCGAGCAGGTCAAGCGCGGCCTGCGTGTGCTCAAAAGTTTCGCCTCCGGCCTGACGCTGCGCTATGGCGATGCCGAGCTGCAGCTCGATGTCGATCCGGAAGTGGGCGCCGCCGACAGCGGCGACCTGGAAGCCGACCTGCCCGAGCTGATCGTGGCCCTTGGCCGGGCGGCCGCGTCGCGCAAGGTCGCGATCGCACTCATCGTCGACGAGATCCAGTACCTGCGGGAGCGCGACATGAGCGCCCTGATCATGAGCCTGCACCGGGTGATGCAGGAGGCGTTGCCGGTGGTGCTCGTCGCCGCCGGGCTGCCGCAGGTGGTGGCGCTCAGCGGTCGCTCGAAATCCTACGCGGAGCGGTTGTTCGACTTCATCGCGGTGGGGGCGCTGTCGCCGGCCGATGCGCGCCGGGCGCTGCTCGAGCCGGCCCGCGCGGAGGGCGTCATCTTCACCGATGCGGCGCTGGATGCAATCGTCGCGACCACCGAGGGCTATCCCTATTTTCTACAGGAATGGGGCTACCAGAGCTGGAACGCCGCTTCTGACAACCGGATCGAGCTGGCGGACGTCGAGGCCGCAACCGGTCGCGCGATCGCCATGCTCGACAGCGGCTTCTTCCGCATGCGCTACGACCGGCTGACGCCGCGCGAGCGCGACTACTGCCAGGCAATGGCGGCGAGCGGCACCGGCATCCACCGGTCCGGCAACATCGCCCAGCGGCTGGGCGCCCGCGTGCAGGCGGTCGGGCCGCTGCGCGACGGGCTGATACGCAAGGGCGTGATCTACAGCCCCGCGCATGGTGATACCGCCTTCACCGTCCCGCTGTTCGAGCAGTTCCTGGCGCGTATCCAGGCTGTCCCCCCCGCCACCCCCCGCTCCACCTCCTGAAGGCCCTCCCCGATGCCGAAGCGCACCGACATCAGCTCGATCATGATCATCGGCGCCGGTCCGATCGTGATCGGCCAGGCCTGCGAGTTCGACTATTCCGGCGCCCAGGCCTGCAAGGCGCTGCGCGAGGAGGGCTACCGGGTGATCCTGGTGAACTCCAACCCGGCCACCATCATGACCGATCCGGGCCTTGCGGATGCGACTTACGTGGAGCCGATCACACCGGAGTTCGTCGAGCGCATCATCCTGCGCGAGCGTCCGGACGCGATCCTGCCGACCATGGGTGGCCAGACCGCGCTCAACACCGCGATGGCGCTCGATGCCAGCGGAGTTCTCGCTGCAAACAACGTGGAGCTGATCGGCGCGAAGGCGGCGGTGATCGACCGCGCCGAAGACCGGCTGAAGTTCCGCGACGCGATGACCGCGATCGGCATCGAGAGCCCGCGCAGCATGATCGCGCACTCGATGGCCGAGGCGCGCGAGGCGCTGGCCGCGGTGGGCTTGCCCGCGGTGATCCGGCCCTCCTTCACGCTCGGGGGCACCGGCGGCGGCATCGCCTATAACCGCGAGGAATTCGAGCACATCGTCGGCACCGGCCTGGAGGCGTCGCCCACCACCGAGGTGCTGATCGAGGAGAGCGTGCTCGGCTGGAAGGAGTACGAGATGGAGGTCGTGCGCGACAGCGCCGACAACTGCATCATCGTCTGCTCGATCGAGAACATCGACGCCATGGGGGTGCATACCGGCGATTCCGTGACGGTGGCTCCCGCGCTGACGCTGACCGACAAGGAGTTCCAGCGCATGCGGGACGCCTCGATTGCGTGCCTGCGCGCGATCGGCGTCGATACCGGCGGCTCCAACGTGCAGTTCGGCGTCAACCCCGCCGACGGCCGCATGGTGGTGATCGAGATGAACCCGCGAGTGTCGCGCTCGTCCGCTTTGGCCTCCAAGGCGACCGGCTTTCCGATCGCCAAGATCGCCGCCAAGCTCGCGGTCGGCTACACGCTGGACGAGCTCGCCAACGACATCACCGGCACCACGCCGGCAGCCTTCGAGCCGACCCTCGACTATGTGGTGGTGAAGATCCCGCGCTTCACCTTCGAGAAGTTCCCGGGCAGCCCGGCGCTGCTGTCGACCAGCATGAAGTCGGTCGGCGAGGCGATGTCGATCGGCCGCTCGTTCGCGGAAGCCCTGCAGAAGGGCCTGCGCTCGATGGAGACCGGCTATACGGGCCTCGATCCGGTCGAGCCGCCCGGCGATGGCGGTCCCGATGCGTTTCGCGCGGCACTCTCCTCGCCGCGCCCGGACCGGCTGCTGATGGCAGGCCAGGCGCTGCGGGCCGGGCTGTCGGTCGAAGACATCCACGAGGCCTGCCATTTCGATCCGTGGTTCCTGCGCGAGCTGGCCCGCATCGTCGACGCCGAACGCGCGGTGACCGCCGCAGGCGGCCTGCCGAAGGATGCCACCGGCCTACGCCGGCTCAAGGCGCTCGGCTTCTCCGACCAGCGGCTCGCGATGCTCGCGAACACGACCCCCGAGGCGGTGCAGGCCTTGCGCCAGCAACTCGGGGTGCATGCCGTGTACAAGCGCATCGACACCTGTGCCGGCGAGTTCGCCTCCATTACCCCCTACATGTATTCCACCTACGAGGGCGGCTTCGGCACGCCCGCCTGCGAGGCCGATCCGACCGACCGGCAGAAGATCATCATCCTCGGCGGCGGCCCGAACCGCATCGGCCAGGGCATCGAGTTCGACTATTGCTGCGTGCACGCCGCCTACGCGCTGCGCGAGGCCGGCTTCGAGACCATCATGGTCAACTGCAATCCCGAGACCGTCAGCACCGACTACGACACCTCCGACCGGCTGTATTTCGAGCCGCTCACCGCCGAGGACGTGATCGCGCTGATCCGGCGCGAGCAGCAGGTGGGCACCGTGCTCGGCTGCATCGTGCAGTATGGCGGCCAGACCCCGCTCAAGCTGTCACAGGCGCTGGAGCGCGCCGGCATCCCGATCCTGGGCACGCCCGCGGACGCCATCGACCGCGCCGAGGATCGCGAGCGGTTCCAGGCGATGCTGCACAAGCTGGGCCTGCGCCAGCCGGAGAACGGCATCGCGCGCTCGGCAGGCGAAGCCGAGACGGTGGCCGAGCGCATCGGCTACCCGGTGGTGATCCGGCCCTCCTATGTGCTCGGCGGCCGGGCGATGGAGATCGTGCACGACCGCAGCGGCCTCGCCCGCTACATGCGCGTGGCCCTGCAGCTTGCCGGCACCGATGTCGCCAACGGCCCAGTCCTGATCGACCGCTACCTCAACGACGCCATCGAGACCGACGTCGACTGCATCTGCGACGGCAGCGAGGTCTATGTCGCCGGCGTCATGGAGCATATCGAGGAGGCCGGGATCCATTCCGGCGACAGCGCCTGCTCGCTGCCGCCGTACACCCTGTCGCCGGCCACCGTCAGCGAGCTGCGCGCGCAGACCGAGGCGATGGCGCGCGAGCTCGGCATCGTCGGCCTGATGAACGTGCAGTTCGCGATCAAGGGCGACGACATCTACGTGCTCGAAGTCAATCCGCGCGCCTCGCGCACGGTGCCGTTCGTCGCCAAGGCGACCGGGGTTCCGGTCGCCAAGATCGGCGCGCGGGTGATGGCCGGCGCCAAGCTCTGCGAGTTCCGGCTCGACGACCGCGCGATCAGCCCGCACGTCGCGGTCAAGGAGGCGGTGTTCCCGTTCGCCCGCTTCCCCGATGTCGACATCATCCTCGGCCCGGAGATGCGCTCGACCGGCGAGGTGATGGGGCTCGATGCGAGCTTCGAGCGGGCGTTCGCGAAGTCCCAGCTCGGCGCCGGGGTCAAGCTGCCGCAATCGGGCGTGGTGTTCCTCTCGGTGCGCGAAGGCGACAAGCAGACCGCCTTGCCGCTGGCCCGCCGGCTGTCCGAGATGGGCTTCTCGATCCTGGCGACCCGCGGCACCGCGACCCGGCTGCGGGCAGCGGGGATCGCCGTCGAGGTGGTCAACAAGGTGCTCGAAGGACGCCCGCACTGCGTGGATGCCATCCGCAACGGCGCGGTGCAGATGGTGATCAACACCGCCTCCGGCGCCCAGTCGGTGGCCGACAGCTACACCATCAGGCGCTCGGCGCTGACCCACGGCGTGCCGCACTACACCACCACGGCGGGTGCGAGGGCCGCGGTGCACGCCATCGCGGCGATGCGGGCGGGTCCGCTTGATGTCGCGCCGCTTCAGTCCTACTTTCGCGGATCGTTCTAGGCGGAGCCGCCGGGACCGGGACCCTGGATGGATCCGGTCCCGGGGTTGCTGCTGTGATGAGATCGCATTCCTTGGGGACCGGCTTTGCAGAAATTTCCGATGACGGGCCGCGGCCTGCAGCGGCTGGAAGATGAGTTGCGGCGCCTGAAGGGCGAGGAGCGCCCGTCGATCATCCGCGCCATCGCCGAGGCGCGCAGCCACGGCGACCTGTCGGAGAATGCCGAATACCACGCAGCGCGCGAGCGGCAGTCCTTCGTCGAGGGTCGGATCCAGGAACTCGAGGAGATCATGTCCTCGGTCGAGGTGATCGAGCCGCACACGCTGTCCGGCGACCACGTCAAGTTCGGCGCCCATGTCAGCCTGGTGGACGAGGAGACCGACAAGGAGGCAACCTACCAGATCGTCGGCGTCTATGAGGCCGACATCAAGTCGGGGCTGCTGTCGGTGTCGTCGCCGCTGGCCAAGTCGCTCATCGGCAAGAAGAAGGGCGACAGCATCTCGGTCCCGGCCCCCGGCGGTGACCGCAGCTACGAGATCCTGAGCATCAGCTACGGCTGATGATCGAACTTGCCGACGTCGTCGCGGCCGCGGGACGGATCGGCGGCAACATCCTGCGCACGCCGACCATCGTCTCCGAGGCCCTGTCGCGGGCGACCGGCGCGCACGTCACCCTCAAGCTCGACAACCTGCAGGCGATCGGCTCGTTCAAGGAGCGCGGGGCGGCCAACAAGCTGGCGCTGCTCACCGCGGATGAGCGCCGCCGCGGGGTGATCGCGGTCTCGGCCGGCAACCATGCCCAGGGCGTGGCCCGGCATGCGAGCCTGCTCGGCATCGACGCGGTGATCGTGATGCCGCGCTTCACGCCGGCGGCGAAGGTGACGCGCACGGCCCAGTGGGGCGCGCGCGTCGTGCTGCATGGCAACGACTTCACCGAGGCGATGGCGCATGCGGACGCCCTGTGCGCCACCGAAGGCCGGGTTTTTGTGCATCCCTATGACGATCCGGCGGTGATGGCCGGCCAGGGCACGCTCGGGCTTGAGATGCTGGAGGACGCTGGACCGCTCGACTGCCTGGTGATCCCCGTGGGCGGCGGCGGCCTGATCTCGGGCTGTGCCACGGTGGCGAACGCCATGCGGCCCGGCCTCGAGGTGATCGGCGTGCAGGTCGAGAGCCACGCCTCGCTGAGCCAGCATCCTGGCGACGAGATCGCCTCCGCCGGCGGCTCGACCATCGCCGAGGGCATCGCCGTGATGATGGTCGGGCGGCATCCGCTCGAGGTGATCCGCGCGCGCGTGGACGGCATGCTGGTCGTTCCGGAGCGCGCCGTGGAGGACGCCATCACGCTGCTGGCGGAAAGCGCCAAGCTGGTCGCGGAGGGCGCCGGCGCAGCCGCGGTTGCAGCCGTGCTGACCTATCCGGAGCGGTTCCGCGGCCGACGCCTCGGCATCCCGATCTGCGGCGGCAACATCGACAGCCGCATCCTCGCCAACACGCTGCTGCGCTCGCTGCTGCGGGACGGGCGGCTGCTGCGCCTGCTGATGGAAATCCCGGACCGTCCCGGCGTTCTGGCCGACATCGCCACGCGCATCGGCGAGATCGGCGGCAACATCATCGAGGTGTCGCACCAGCGGCTGTTCGCGGCCCCCAGCGTGCAGGCGGCGGAGCTCGAGGTCATGGTCGAGGCGCGCGACCCGCAGCATGCCGAGCAGATCGCGACCGCTCTGCGCACCACCTACACGGTGCGCAGAGTTTGACACTGGGAGGCTGTTCAAGACGCCTGATGCTGGATGAGAGCGACCTCCCGACTTTCAAGCATGGGGGTCGCGGCCGGCGTGACTTTCCGAGCACCGGAGCGAAGCAGCCTTTTCGGCTGTGAACACCGGAGCGGAAGAAAGGCGCCCATCCTTAAAAAGAGGGGGATCGCCAGCAGCAGGTGTTTTCAACAGCCTCTACGGTGCCAGGTGGACGTTGTCGTCCTCGACCGCGAAGCCGACCTTGAGCGTCACCTGGTAGTGGCTGAGCTTGTTGTTCTCGATATGGCCACGCGTCTCGGTGACCTCGAACCAGCGCATGTGCCGCACGGTGTTGGCGGCCTTGCTGATCGCAGCCTGGATGGCGGCCTCGATGCTGGTTTCCGACGAGCCGACCAGTTCGGTCACGCGATAGACATGGTCCGCCATTAGGAAATCTCCCCGTTGCTGTCGGCAGACAACGGAGGCGGCACGGGGTGGTTTCGGCTACTTGGTCCCGAACAGGCGGTCGCCGGCATCGCCCAGCCCGGGGCGGATGTAGCCGTTGGCGTCCAGTTCGCGGTCGATCGCCGCGGTGATCAGCTTCACGTCCGGGTGCGCGGCATGGAAGCGCTGCACGCCCTCGGGGGCGGCCAGCAGGCAGACGAAGCTGATCTGCCGCGCGCCGGCCGACTTCAGGCGATCGACGGCGGCGATCGCGCTGTGCCCGGTGGCCAGCATCGGATCGACGACGATGCAGAGCCGCTCGGCCATGTCGTCGGGCAGCTTGAGGTAGTACTCGACCGGCTCCAGGGTGACATGGTCGCGATACAGCCCGACATGGCCGACCCGGGCCGCCGGCACCAGGTCGAGCATGCCGTCCAGGATGCCATTGCCGGCGCGCAGGATCGAGACGAAGCAGAGCTTCTTGCCCGACAGCAGGTGCCCGGTGGTGCGCTCCAGCGGGGTCTCGATCTCGACCGCCTCGAGCGGCAGGTCGCGGGTCGCCTCGTACGCCATCAGCAGGCTGATCTCGCGCGTCAGCCGCCGGAAGCCGGCGGTCGAGGTGCCGGCCTGGCGCAGCCGCGTCAGCTTGTGCCGGACCAGTGGATGATCCAGCACCAGCAGCTTTCCCGGGAGCCTGTCCGATGGGATCATGCGGCAGAGGCTAATGCACCAACCCAGACAAAGCGAGCAGCTTTGTCTGGGTTAAAAGGTGCCCTAGGACATTGATATAGAGCGGTTTTAACCCAAACAGACCGGCCCGGTCTGTTTGGGTTGCTGCACTATGGGCCGGCCGGATCGAAATCCAGTGCCAGCCCGTTCATGCAGTAGCGCTCGCCGGTCGGCTGCGGGCCGTCCGGGAAGACGTGGCCCAGATGGCTCTTGCACTGCGCGCACTGCACCTCGATGCGTCGCATGAACAGGCTGTTGTCGGCCAGGGTCTGCACCGCACCCTCGATCGGCGCGTAGAAGGAGGGCCAGCCGCTGCCGCTCTCGTACTTGGCGTCGGACTTGAACAACGCGTTGCCGCAGGCGGCGCAGTGGTAGAGCCCGTCGCGCTTCTCGTAGTTCAGCGGGCTGGTGCCGGCGCGCTCGGTGCCATGCTCGCGCAGGATGCGGAACTGCTCGGAGGTCAGCTTTTCGCGGAACAGCTCCTCGCCCGCCTTGCCGATCTCTTCTCCAGTCTGGCTGCCCATGCGCGTTCTCCTGTCCAGGACGTTGTCCTGAGATGGGGTCGGGGCCGCCGAAACCCACCCCGTCCCGGCCGCTTATGATGCCGGCATCCGGGAGACCAGCAGCATGTCCGAGACCAACAGCAATCCCGACCAGATCGACCCCGGCCCGATCGACCCCGAGCCGATCGATGCGGAAGAGAAGATCGACGAGGGCGTCGACGAGACCTTCCCCGCCAGCGACCCACCCTCGACGGGCGGCAGCACCGGGCCGAACGATCCCTGAGCCGCATCGCGGCCGGGGCGGCAGCCTGACAAGCCGCCCGGTTGATGGCATGCTTCGCCGCCTCGAGCCGCACAGGAGCATGCCATGCCAGCACAGCAACGCCGTCCGGTCATGCTGGTGATCCTGGACGGTTTCGGCTGGCGCGAGGATGCCAGCAACAATGCGGTCGCACTGGCACGCACGCCGGCGTTCGACCGGCTCTGGGCGACAGGCCCGACCGCCTTCCTGCGCACCTGCGGCCGCGATGTCGGGCTTCCGGATGGCCAGATGGGCAACTCCGAGGTCGGCCACCTGAATATCGGCGCCGGACGCGTGGTGATGCAGGAACTCCCGCGGGTGTTCGCCGCCATCGCGGATGGCAGCCTCGCCGCCAGCCCCGCCATGCAGCGCCTAGTCGCCGCGCTGCGCCAGAGCGGCGGCACCTGCCACCTGCTCGGGCTGGTCTCCCCGGGCGGCGTGCACGCCCACCAGGACCATGCGGCGGCGATCGCGCACATCCTGACCGACGCCGGCATTCCGGTCGCCGTGCACGCCTTCACCGACGGACGCGACACGCCGCCGCGCTCCGGCCGCGCCGACCTCGCCAGGCTGCGCGAGGCGCTGCCTGCTTCGGCGCCAATCGTCACCGTCTGCGGGCGCTACTATGCGATGGACCGCGACAAGCGCTGGGAGCGGGTGCAAAAGGCGTACGACGCCATTGTGTCGGGCATCGGCCCGCATGCCGACGACCCGGATACGGTGCTGGCGCATGCCTATGCCGGCGAGATCACCGACGAGTTCGTCGCGCCGACGGTGATCGGCGCCTATGCCGGCATGCAAGACGGCGATGCGCTGCTGTCGTTCAACTTCCGCGCCGATCGCATCCGCCAGCTCTACGATGCCCTGCTCGACCCGGAGTTCGCGGGCTTCCCCCGCAGCCGGCGACCCGACTTTGCGCTCGCGGTCGGCATGACCCGCTACAGCGACCACCTCGCCGGCCGGATCGAGGTGCTGTTCCCGCCGCAGAGCCTGGACGACCTGCTCGGCGATGTGGTCGCGGCCAGCGGGAGGCGGCAGCTCCGCATGGCGGAGACCGAGAAATACCCGCACGTGACCTACTTCCTCAATGGCGGCCGCGAGGCGGCGCTGGCCGGCGAGGACCGCATCATGGTGCCGTCGCCGAAGGTCGCCACCTACGACCTGCAGCCGGAGATGTCGGCCCCGGAGCTCACCGACCGCGCCGTCGCGGCGATCGGCTCGGGCGCATACGACCTGATCGTGCTGAACTTCGCCAACCCGGACATGGTCGGCCATACCGGCGACCTCACCGCCGCGATCAGCGCGGTGGAGACCGTCGATACCGGGCTCGGCCGCATCGCGGAGGCCATCGCGGGGGCAGGCGGGGTGCTGCTCGCGACCGCCGACCACGGCAATTGCGAGATGATGCGCGATCCGCAGACCGGCGGCCCGCACACCGCCCACACGCTGAACAAGGTGCCGCTGGTGGCAACCGGCGTGCCGGCCGGGCGACGGCTGGTGGATGGACGACTGGCCGACCTGGCGCCGACGCTGCTGGCGCTGATGGGGATCGAGCAGCCGGCGCTGATGACCGGGCACTCGCTGCTGGCGCCGGCGCAGACGACGACGGCCTGAACCGGATCACGCCGATCGCCCCGGCCGGCGGCTGCCGGGTCCTCATCACCGCGGGCTGCCTGCTCGCAGCGGCGCCGGTCCTGGCCGCCGCCCCCCGGCACGGGCGCCACGCCCATCACGCGGATGCGACCCGGCTTGCGGCCCAGGCAGCGGCGGCGACCGCGCGCCTCAAGGCCGCCGAGACCGAGCGCCGTGCCTCGCAGGCCTTGCAGCAGGCGGCCGCACGGCAGGCGCAGGCCGACCAGGCGCGCGCCATCGCCCTGTCGGCGCAATCGCGCGACGTCTCGGGACGGCTGCGGCAGACCGAACAGCAGGTGGTCCAGACGCAGGCGCGGATCGACGCGCTGGGCGTGCAGCGTCGGCAGCTCGAGGCGGCGCTGGCGCAGCAGGCGGCGGCGCTGGCACCGCTGCTGCCGCTGATCGAGCGGCTGTCGCTGTATCCCGCCGAGACCCTGCTCGCCTCACCGGCCCGGCCGAACGACGCGCTGAGCGGTCTGCTGGTGCTGCGCGGCCTCGGCGCGGAGCTGGAACGCAAGGCGGCGTCGATCCGGGCCGGACAGGCGGACCTGGTGCGGCTGGGCAACGCACTCGGCAGCCAGAACGCCGACCTCGCCGGCCTGCGTCGCGAGCAGCTGGCGCGCGACGCCGACGTGAGCGCGCAGGCGGCGCAGGCGCTGGCCGCGCAGCGCGCGTCGGCGCAGGCCGCCGACATCGCGGCCCGGCAGGCCGCGACCAACGCCGCGCGGGCCGCCAGCCTGCAGGACGCGGTGGCCAGCATCGATGCGGCGCAAAAGGCGGCCGCCGAGCGGTTCCGGCGCGAGGCGGCGGCGGCCGAGCGCCAGCGCCGGCCAATTGCCGCTCGCCGCGCGCGGGACAGCGCCGCCTCGGTCACCGTCGAGGCCGGTCCGGGGCTGGCGCCTGGGGCCGGCGGCCCGGCGCCGGTGGCCGGGCGTATCGTGCAGGCGTGGGGGGCGCCGACCGACGCGGGACCCGCGACCGGGGTCAGCTATGCCCCGCCGCCGCTCGCCTCGGTCAGCGCGCCATGCGACGGCCGCGTCGATTTCGCCGGGCCGTTCCGGTCGTACGGGCAGATGCTGATCGTCGATTGCGGACAGGGCTACCGCTTCGTGCTGGCCGGCCTGCAGCGGCTCGACGTGGCGGTCGGCCAGAAGCTGGCCCGCGGCGTCGCCCTCGGCAGCATGCCGGACTTCGGCAGCGGCAGCCGCACACGACCAACGCTCTACCTGCAGCTCCGCCACGGCGCGGCGGCGATCGATCCGGCCGGCTTCCTGCACGGCCGCTCCTGACGGGCTGCGAAAAAAGCAAGAGCAAGGGCTCCGCCCTTGACCCGCTGGGACCTGAGGCCCCAGACCCGCTCTCTTAAAAGAAGGGATTTCAAAGGCTTGCCTTTGATGGGGTCCAGGGGCAAAGCCCCTGGCATCGCAAGGGGCCCCAGGTGCCCGATGCTGCTCTAGAAACGTTCACACTGCCTCTCTTGCGTGTAATCTCCAGGAGATGCGCCGGCGCCACGGTTTATGGCATGCTGCAGCAGTGTCGCCGGTGCAGGCGGCGATCAGGAGACGATACGCATGAAGTTGCGCACTGGCCTGCTGCTCGGGTCCGCATTCCTCGCGGGCGTCGTGGCCGGTCCCGATCTCGGGAGGCTGGTGACGCATCACGGCCTCGGCATGACCATAGGCAGCCTGATACCCGCGGGGGGCCTGATGCCGGCAGCGCTGGCCGACGAGGCCCCGACGCAGAACCATGCCGAGACCTACCGGCTGCTGACCCTGTTCGGCGACGTGTTCGAGCGGGTGCGGGCGGACTATGTCGAGCCGGTCACCGATCGCGACCTGATCACCAACTCGCTGAACGGCATGCTGTCCGGGCTCGACCCGCACAGCGCCTACATGACCGAGAAGCAGTTCGCCGACATGCAGGTGCAGACCAAGGGCGAGTTCGGCGGCCTCGGGCTCGAGGTCACCGGCGAGGATGGCCTGGTCAAGGTGATCTCGCCGATGGACGGCACCCCGGCCTCGCGCGCCGGCATGAAATCGGGCGACCTGATCCTGTCGATCAATTCCAAGAGCATGGACGGCATCTCGCTCAACGACGCGGTCGAGCGCATGCGCGGCGAGCCCGGCTCGAAGATCACGCTGGGCATCAAGCGGCCCGGCATCGACAAGCCGTACGACGTCACCATGACGCGTGAGATCATCCACATCCAGGTGATCAAGTCGGCCCTCTACGGCCGCGTCGGCTACATCCGGGTGTCGCAGTTCAACGAGGAGACCGATCCCGGGCTGCGCGCCGCCTACGAGAAGCTGAGCCACCAGGCCGGCGGGCACCTGTCCGGGCTGGTCCTCGACCTGCGCAACAATCCCGGTGGCCTGCTCGAGCAGGCCGTCGATGTCTGCGACGATTTCATCAGTTCAGGCGAAGTGGTTTCCACGCGGGCGCGGCATCCCGAGGACAGCCAGCGCATGAACGCGCACGGCACCGACATCACCGACGGCGCGCCGCTGCTGGTGCTGATCAACCAGGGGTCCGCCTCGGCCAGCGAGATCGTCGCCGGCGCGCTGCAGGACCACCAGCGTTCGATCACGCTGGGCGAGCGCTCGTTCGGCAAGGGCTCGGTGCAGACCGTGATCCCGATCCCGGGCAACGGCGCCATCCGGCTGACCACGGCGCGCTACTACACGCCGTCCGGGCGCTCGATCCAGGGCCTGGGCATTGCGCCGGATGTCAGCGTGCAGGAGGATCGCGAGGACTTGTCGCGGTTCATGCCGCGCGAGGCCGACCTCGACCACATCATCAAGAACCAGGGCGGCAGCCAGGCCAAGGCGCCGCCTAGAGGCGACCTGCCGCAGATCGTGAAGACCATCCCGGACAAGCCGCCGGCGAACTGGCCGAAGTTCGACCTCACCAAGCCCTCCACCGACTTCCAGCTGCAGCAGGGGCTCAAGGTCATCCAGGCGATGATCACCGACCGGCCGACGCAGCACGCCGGCACGCCGTAAGCGGCGGCCGGGCCGGGGTGCGGGATGCGGCCGATCCTCAGGATCCCCGGCCTCAGGACCCCGGCCCAGGCCAGGGCCTGGCTGGCGCGGCCGAGGCTTCCTGCATCGCGCAGCGGACGCGCCCTGCTCGGGTTCTGGTCGGCGCTGCTGCTGGCCGCTTGCGTGGGCGGCGCGACGCTGCAATGGCTCGGGCCGGTCAGGCCTTCGCCCGACAAGGTCCGGGCGGCCGCCCGGCCCGTGCTGGTCGCGACGTTGATTGCCAAACCCGCGCATGCCGCGGCGGCGGTCCCGCATCCCCGCACGGCCATCGCCGCACCTGATCCGGCTCTGCTCGAGCCGGCACCCGACTATCACGGCGCCGCGGTCCCGCGCATCGCCGCCGACGGGCGGCAGGCGCGGGTCGTCTATGCCGGCTGGTCGCCGCCCGAGGGGGCGCTGCCGCCGCCACCACGCATCGGCATCCTGCTGGACGGCCTCGGCCTGTCGGCCGCCGACAGCACGTCCGCCATCGAGAGCCTGCCGGCGGCGGTCAGCCTGGCGGTGTCGCCGTATGCGCCGGATCTCGAGCCGCTGCTGGCCGAGGCGCGCCTGCGTGGCCACGAACTGCTGCTCTCCCTGCCGATGGAGCCGCTGCACGCCCCGAACGACGACGAGGGACCGCAGGCGATGAACGACGACCTTGCCGCGCAGCAGAACCAGCGCCGGCTGGAGTGGGCCTTGTCGCGGCTGCAGGGCTATGCCGGGGTGACCAACGCGCTCTCCGGCCTCGCCGGCGAAGGCTTCACCGGCCTGCCGGCATTCGGCGTGGTGGCGCACGGTCTCGGGGCGCGGGGCCTGTTCTACCTCAATGCCAGTCCGGGCACCGACCGGCCGCTCGGCATCTGGGGTGCGAACGCCGACCTGCGCCTCGACGACACCCAGGATGCCGCCGCGATCGATGCGCGCCTGCTGCAGCTCGAGCAGATCGCGTCGCATAACGGCCACGCGATCGGGGTCGCCGGCCCGCTGTATCCTGTCACCGTGGCGCGGATCGCCGCGTGGAGTCGCAGCCTGGCGGCGCGCGGGATGATTTTGGTGCCGGTCAGCAGCCTCTCGGGGGCGCCGGCGGATGCGGTCGAAGCCAGGCGGAGCGACGAGTGAGCGCACCGGACTATGCCGCCCTGCCCTACCGCCCGAACGTCGGCGCGGTGCTGTTCAACCGTGACGGGCTGGTGCTGGTCGCGCGGCGCGCCGACCTGCCGAATGCCGAAGGACGCGTAGGCGTTTGGCAGCTGCCGCAGGGCGGCATCGACGGCGACGAGGACCCGCGCGCGGCGGTGCTGCGCGAACTGCGCGAGGAGGTCGGCACCGACCGGGCCGAGATCATCGCCGAGCACCCGGACTGGCTGTCCTACGACCTGCCGGCGAGCCTGCTCGGCGTCGCCCTAGGCGGCAAGTTCCGCGGCCAGCGGCAGCGCTGGTTCGCGCTGCGGTTCCTGGGCGAGGATGCCGACATCCGGCTCGACCGCGATCCGCATCCCGAGTTCGACGCCTGGAAGTGGCTGAAGCTCGCGGAGCTGCCGCTGCAGGAGGTCGGCTTCAAGCGCGCGACCTACGCCATTCTGGCCGTCGCCTTCGCCCGGTTCGCCAGAGCATGATCCAGGGCGCGCGGGAGGGCGTCATGATCGTTCAGCCAGGAAATGCGCGAAGGCCTCCAGCGACGCCGCGGAGGCGTGGTGCTCCATGCCTTCGGCGTCGGCCTCCGCGACCTCCTCCGGAACCCCGACCGCCAGCAACAGCTCGACCATGAGCCGGTGTCTCGCACGGACCCGGGTAGCCAGTTCCAGACCGGCGTCGGTCAGGAAAACGCCGCGATAGGGGCGAGCTGTCGCCAGCCCTTCGCGCTTGAGGCGATCGATGCTCTTCAGCGCAGTCGGGTGGGTCACGCCCAGCCGCTTGGCGATCTCGCTGGCGCGGGCTTCGCCGTGTGCCGCATGGAGGTCGGCGATCAGCTCCACATAATCTTCCAGCAAGGCGGCAGAGCGGGCAGCGCGGGCCTTGCCGAAGCGCAGCGCCTGCGTGGGCTCTTCGGGCATGTCGTCGGCCATGACCTCGGGCGCGGTGGCGACGCTCCGGGTCACCTGGCCCATCCCTTCGGGGTCGGCGTTCCGGGAGGTGGTTGCGCCTGTGCGCGCTCGAGCATCCGCAGCCCTTGTTCCGCCTTGATCCAGTTTAGGCGGCTTAGCACAGGATTGCGCCGTCGCACTCTTGTGAGGCTCCTGGCACAAAACTCGAACCATAGCCATATGGTTTTGCCTGGCGCCACATGTGTAGCATCGGCTATACTAGCTATGTTGCAGTGCGGGATTGAGATTGATGAGCGAACTCGCGGCAAGACAGACCCTCACTGAACGGACCGACGCCGCCATTCGGGACGTCCTGGCTGGCCGGCGCAGCGGCGGGCGTTCCGCCCTGCTATTCGCGGGACCGGCGGTGATCGCCTCGATCGCCTACGTGGATCCCGGAAACTTCGCGACCAACATCCAGGCTGGTGCGGCCTTCGGCTACACGCTGCTCTGGGTGGTGCTCGTGGCGAACCTGATCGCCATGCTGTTCCAGGCCTTGTCGGCAAAGCTCGGCATCGTCACCGGCCGCAACCTGGCGGAGCTTTGCCGCGAGCAGTTCTCGCCGCCCGTGGTCTATGCCATGTGGGCCGCCAGCGAGGTGGCCGCGATGGCCACCGATCTCGCCGAGTTTCTCGGTGGCGCGATCGGACTGTCGCTGCTGTTCCACCTGCCGCTCCTGGCCGGCATGGTGGCGACCGGCGCCGTCACCTTCGGCATCCTGATGGTCCAGGGGCGCGGCTTCCGGCCCATGGAGATGATCATCGGCGGCCTCGTGGTTGTGATCGGTCTTTGTTATGTCGTCGAGATGTTCGTGGCGCCTGTCGCCTGGGGTCAGGCCGGCCTGCACTCGATCATCCCGGAGATGCCCGACGCTGCGGCGCTGACGATCTCGGTCGGCATCATCGGCGCGACCGTGATGCCGCACGCCCTCTACCTGCACTCGGGCCTGACACAGGACCGCGCGCCGGGCGCCGATACGCCCGGGCGCCGGATGTTGCTGCGCTTCTCGAACCGCGAATGCATCGTCGCCCTTGCCCTGGCCGGTGCCGTCAACATGGCGATGGTGATGATGGCCTCCGCCGCGTTCCACGCCGGCCACAGCGACGTCTCGGAGATCCAGACCGCCTACCACACCCTGACACCGCTGCTCGGCATCGGCGCCGCCGGCGTGTTCCTGGTCTCACTCATGGCGTCGGGCATTTCGAGTTCGGTCGTCGGCACCATGGCCGGGCAGATGATCATGCAGGGCTTCGTCGGTTTCCGCATCCCGATCTGGGTGCGCCGGCTCGTCACCATGGTGCCCGCCTTCCTGGTGATCGCCTTCGGTATGAACGCGACCTACGCGCTCGTCATCAGCCAGGTCGTACTGTCCTTCGCCTTGCCGATCCCCATGCTTGCCCTCGTCGTGTTCACCCGAAATCGCGCCATCATGGGCGAGTTCGCCAATAACCGGCTCACCGACGTGGCCGCGATCGTCGGCTCTGTCATCATCCTGTTCCTGAACGCCGTGCTTCTGCTGCAGACGTTCGGCGTTCCGATCCCGGGGCTGCCGTCTGCCTGAAGCGGCCGGGCTGCCGAACGACGCAATCGGCTTCTATCTGGTCCGAAGCCGGAATGCGTCCGTGGCGCCGGGACCGCGGCCGACGGTCTGCATGAGGCACGCGCTCGCCACGTTTCCGTCGGCGATCCGATATCGGCTCCGAAGCCAGCCCCTACTCGGCCGCCAGCCCCAGCGCCTGACGCTCGAACAGCCGGCGATACAGCCCGTCCGGACGTGTCAGCAGCCGTGCGTGGCTGCCGTCTTCGAGGATGCGGCCGTTCGCGAACACCAGGATGCGGTCGAGCGACACCACCGTCGACAGCCGGTGCGCGATCACGATCACCGTGCGGCCCTGCATCAGGCGCTGCATCGCGTCCTGCACCAGCGCCTCGGTGTCGCTGTCGAGACTCGAGGTCGCCTCGTCCAGGATCAGCACCCGGCTGTCGGCGAGGAAGGCGCGCGCGATCGCGATGCGCTGGCGCTCGCCCCCCGAGAGCTTGACGCCACGCTCGCCGACCAGGGTCGCATAGCCGTCCGGCAGCTTCGCGATGAAGCCGTCCGCATTGGCGAGCAGCGCCGCCCGGGCGATCTCGGCATCGCTCGCCCCCGGCCGCCCGTACGAGATGTTCTCGGCCAGCGAGCGATGGAACAGCACCGGCTCCTGCGGCACGATGGCGATCTGCGCACGCAGGCTCTCCTGCTGCACGCCGGCGATATCCTGGCCGTCGATCAGGATGCGGCCCTGCTGCACGTCGTACAGCCGCTGCAGCAGCTTGGTCAGCGTGGTCTTGCCGGACCCTGACGGCCCGACCAGGCCAAGGCGGGTGCCGGCCGGGATCTCCAGCGACAGGTCCTCGAACAACCCCGTCGCGTGGCTGCCGTAATGGAACCAGACATGCGCGAAGCGGATCGCGCCACGCCCGATGAGGATCGGCGCCGCACCCGGCTGGTCGCGCACGGAGGCGGGCTGGGCAAACAGCGCGACCAGCTCCTCCATCTCGTTGACCGCGCGCTGCATCTGGCTGACCTGCTGGCCGATGTCGCGCAGGTAGCCCTGCACCAGGAACACCAGGGTCAGCACGTAGGCGATGTCGCCGGGGCCGGCGTCGCCGCGCTGCCACAGCAGCAGGGCGGCGCCGACCATGACGATGCGTAAGCCCAGCAGGCAGAGCCCCTGGAGGTTGCCGCTGTTGGTGCCGCGTATCCAGGTGCGCGCGGTGCGGCCGGACCAGCGGCGCAGCACGCGCGCCAGCCTGGCATCCTCGCGGCTCTCGGCGCCGAATGCCTTGACCACCGCATTGCAGGTGACGGCATCGGCCAGCGCCGCCCCCATGCGGGTGTCCCAGCGGTTCGAGACACTCGCGGTCGGCGCCACGTAGCGCAGCGTCATCAGGCAGGAGAGCAGGGCGAACAGCAGCGCGCAGACGCCAAGCAGCAGACCCATCAGCGGCCAGCGCAGCGCCAGCACCAGGGTGGTGCCGACCAGCACCACCAGTTCCGGCAGCAGCAGCAGCAGCAGCGTGTCGTCGAGCGTGTCGATCGCCCACATGCCGCGGGTCAGGCGACGCACGGTGGAGCCGGCGAAGGTGTTGGCGTGCCAGTCGGTGGAGAAGCGCTGCACCCGGTGGAAGGCGTCCGACGCCACCTCGCTCATGACGCGCAGGGTCAGGCGGGTGATGCCGACATAGCCCAGGCGTCGCCCGAGGACGGCGATGCAGCCGAGGACGCTGAGGCCACCCAGCAGCAGCAGCGCCGCGCGCAGGTCCTGCCCGCGATGCTGGCCCGCCCCATGCGTCACCACATCGACGAGACGCCCGGCCAGCACCGGCGTCACCACGTCGGTGGCGGTCGCCAGAGTCATGCCGAACGCCACGGTCGCCAGCATGCGCGGATGCCGGCGCCAGCGCGCGAACAGGAAGCCGAGCACCGCGCCGAAGCTGCTGCTCCGCGCACGACGCGAGGATGGGGTCGTCGTGGTCAATGCGGTCCGTCCCGAACCGCGGATCAGCCGCCGGTCCCTGGCCTGAGAGAGGGGCCAGGGTTTCTACAGGAAACCCGGCCGGCCGGCCAAGGGCGTCGGGCCGTCGTCCTCAAAGCCCGTCCGAGAATGCGCTACGCTGAGCAAGAGTGCCGCTTCGCGGCACGCCCGGCGTGGCCTGCGAGAACCGGAGCGGAGCGGCCTTTTCGGCCGTGAGCACCGGAAGCGCAGAAAGGCGCCCAACCTTGAAAAGTGGGGGATCGCCAGCGTATTCGCAGAGCCCGTCCGAGAATGCGCTACGCTGAGTGAGAGTGCCGCCTCGCGGCACGCCCGGCGTGGCCTGCGAGAACCGGAGCGGACCGGCCTTTTCGGCCGTGAGCACCGGAAGCGCAGAAAGGCGCCCAACCTTGAAAAGTGGGGGATCGCCAGCGTACTCGCAGAGCCCGTCCGAGAATGCGCTACGCTGAGCGAGAGTGCCGCCTCGCGGCACGCCCGGCGTGGCCTGCGAGAACCGGAGCGGAGCGGCCTTTTCGGCCGTGAGCACCGGAAGCGCAGCAGGCCGCGTCGGATCGCCAGCGTAGTAGCATTATCGGACGGGCTCAGATGGGCAGGTGGATCAGGCCGGGGGCCGCTTCGGACACCGGGATGATGCTGGCGGTGCTGCCCCAGGCGAACAGCGGCGCGGTCTCCAGCTCCCGCTCGGACAGGCGCTCTTCGAGAACGCGCTCGCCGGGCGCCGTGGCACTGTCGCGCGCCGTGATCATGCCGGGCAGGTCGGCCAAGAACAGCTGCATCAGGGCCGGGTCGAACTGCGTCCCGGCGTGAGCCTCGAGGAAGCCGCCGACCTCCTCCAGCTGCCAGGCCGCCTTGTAGCAGCGCTCGCTGAGCAGCATGTCGAAGGCTTCGGCGATCGCCACCACCCGGCTGGTCAGCGGAATGCTGTCGCCCGCGAGACCCATCGGGTAGCCGGTGCCGTCCCAGCGCTCGTGATGGTGCAGCGCGATGCTGGCCGCAAGGTCGAGCATCGGCTCGCCGCTGCGCGCCAGCATGCGATGGCCGATCCTGGTGTGGCTCTGCACCAGGCGGCGCTCGTCCACGTCGAGCTCGGCCGGCTTGCAGAGCAGGGACGCGGGCAGTCCGACCTTGCCGACATCGTGCAGCGTCGCCGCCACAAGCAGATCCGACGCCTGCGCGGGATCGAAACCGGCGGCCAGCGCGAGGCGCACCGAGACCCGCGCGGTCGCGTCCTCGTGGGTGTCGCCGGCGACGCACAGGCGGCGCACCAGCTCCGCCTGGTCGAGCGGCGCGCGGCCCCGACGCGGCCGCGCGTTCCAGGCGCCGATGCAGGCCCCGGCGAGCGCCACCGCGACCAGCACCGACAGCACGGTGGCGCTCCGCGGCGCGTGCTGCGGCACGTCGCCGAGCCGCACGATGAGCAGGACCAGGCCGAGCAGCATGCCGCCGGCGATCGGCTTGACGAGATCGCCGAGCCCGACGGTCGGGCGCAGCAGGTCCTCGGCGAGGCGGCGTATCGAGGCGAAGGCGAACAGATAGCCGGTGAGGCAGAGCAGGCCGCTCAGCGAGACGGCCAGGACCAGGACGGCATTGGGCTGCAAACCGGACATGGGAGCATAGCCTTGGGATCCCCCGCATAGGCGCGGGGAATGTCACGAGTATTTACAGTTATGGTTCGGCTCCGTAAAGACAATTCGGCCCCTAAGTTGCTGTTATTATACCGATTTAATCCGGGAAGTTCTCATAGCGCGGATTACGGCAGGAATGCAGCGCAACCCTCAGTTCCTGCGCTAAAACCCGGCGCCCGACCTCGTCCAGAAACCGCCCGATCTCCTCCTGCACGCCGTGTCCGTGCAGGCGCACGCGCACGATCGAGCCGGGGCGGTCATGCAGGTCCACACGCAGCCAGTACGGCGACAGCCGGCGCTCCAGCTTGCCTTGGTTCGAGTCGATGCGGGTCAGAAGGAGGCTCTGCTCGCGCAGCTCGATCCACTCGGCGCGACGCAGGTCACGCGCGTTGCGATACAGCAGCATGCAGGCCAGCAGCACCTCGAGACCGCAGAAGCCCGGGACCGGCCAGGCGCCGAGCACCCAGAACAAGGTGCCGATGGCAACGCTGGCCCCGGTCAGCAGCAGGATCACGACCGTCCGCGCTTGCGCGGACAGGCTGGAATTCGGCGTCATGCGGGCCTCGAACAGCACCGGACCCCACAGCGCCTCGTCGTCGGGCAGACGGTCCGGCATCGCGCCGAGGCGCTCTTCGCGGGTGTTCTCGCTGCAGCCCATGCCGCCAGCATGGAACCATGGCTCTTGCGCCGCCATAGAGCAGGCGACACGCCAGCAGGACAAACATGGCCACGCCGATCACGAAGCTTGCGGCCGCGTCGCGCAAGCCTGCAAAACCCAGGATCGGGCGTCCGATGCCGCGGGCCGATGCGCGGCACTTCGTCGAGGCGCTGGCGCTGGCCAACCCGAACGCCGAAAGCGAGCTCACCTACACCGATCCGTTCACCCTGCTGGTCGCGGTCGTGCTGTCGGCGCAGGCGACCGACGCCTCGGTCAACAAGGCGACCGTGCGGTTGTTCGCGGATGCCCCCGACCCGGCGGCGATGGCAGCGCTCGGCGAGGCCGGGATTGCCGCCCATATCCGCACCATCGGGCTGTGGCGGGCCAAGGCGCGCAACGTGCTGGCGCTGAGCCGGACGCTGCTGGAGACGCATGGCGGCGCGGTGCCCGACGATCGGCAAGCGCTCGAGGCGTTGCCCGGAGTCGGCCGCAAGACCGCCAACGTGGTGCTGAACGTCGCCTTCGGGCACAGCACGATGGCGGTGGACACGCACATCTTCCGCATCGGCAACCGCACCGGCCTCGCCCCCGGTGCCACGCCGCGCGCCGTCGAGGACCTGCTGGTCGCGCGGATCCCGGCCGCCATGCTGCGCCCGGCGCACCACTGGCTCATCCTGCACGGGCGCTACGTCTGTCGCGCGCGGGCACCGGAATGCTGGCGCTGCGCCGCCCGCGCATGGTGCCGCTACAAGGCGAAGCGCGCCTCGCCGGCGAGTGCGGCCGACGCCGACCCGCTGCCGCCGCCGGACTGAGCTAACAGGGTGCTCAAAAACCCGAGAACGATGCAGTCGCTATGAAACCAAAGCAGGCCAAGGGCTTTGCCCCTGGACCCCATCAAAGGCTAGCCTTTGAAATCCTTGTATTTTTAGAATCGGGGTCTGGGGCCTTCGGCCCCAGCGGGACCAGGGCAGCGCCCTGGCCTTGCTTTCTCAGCAGCCTGCTAAAACTCAGTCCGCCAGCGCCATCGGCAGCTTCGGCAGCGCCCGGTGGCCCGGCATCGGGATCCACGGCCTGAGGCCGCGGCTGTCCTGGACCGACACGATACGCAGCTCGCCGCGCTCGAACCAGATCGCCTGCGCGCCCTGCCGCCAGACCGTGAACCGGTCGATCGACGGCACCGAGGCGCAGCTGCCGGGTGCAGAGCTTTGACCCGGGTGCAGCCTGGGCAGCGGGATCGGCGCGGGCGAGAGCAGCAGCGCGATGCCGCTGCAATCCGCCGGCAGCGGCAACTTCTTCCGGTGGCCGGGGTCGCGCAGCAGCAGGATGGTCTGGCCGCGCCGGACCAGCCGGCATGCCAGGGCATCGCAGGCCACCGGGCCGAGCGTGCCGGAAGGCGGCATCGGCAGCGGCGGCGTCTCGATCGCCCAGGCAGCCCGCCAGTCCGACAGCACCAGCGGACTGCCGCCGGAGCCCTGCTCCAGCATCATCCGGCTACCGCCACGCGTCGGCACGAGCAGGACACCGGCCGGCACGCGCAGGGCGATCAGCCGTGCGTCGCTGGAGACCAGCAGGTCGGGCGGCCGGCACAGCACCGGGCTCATGATCCCGGCCAGCAGCGGCAGCAGCCCGAGCAGGCGCCACCGGCCGCGACGCAGGCACAGCCAGCACAGACCGGCGGAGATCAGGCCGAGGCCGGCGAGCGGCATCGCGGTGACCGCGATGCTGGCCGCCGGCAGGCGCGCCACCGTGCGCGCCAGCCACAGGATGACGTCCACCCCCCAGCCCATCGGGACGAGGGCCAGCCATTCCAGGTGGCACGGCATCAGCGCCAGCGACAACAGCCCGACCGGCAGCACCCACAGCGCGGTCAGCGGCACCGCGACGAGGTTGGCCAGCACGAAATAGAACTGCACATGGCCGAAATGGAACGCCGCGTAGGGCAGCGAGGCGGCGCCGGCGAGCAGGCTGGTCATGAACAGCGCCGCCACGTGCAAGCCGAGGCGCCGCTGCCAGCTCCCGGCCCCGTACAGCCGGGTCATGATCGGCCGCAGCGTCTCGTAGCCGGCGATCAGCGCCAGCACCGCGGCGAAGCTCATCTGGAACGACACCTCCAGCAGGCTCTCGGGAGCGATCAGCAGCATCAGCAGGGCGGCAATCGCCAAACCGCGCAGCGAGACCGCGCGCCGTCCCAGCATCAGGGCGAGCACGCCGAGGGCGGCCATCGTCAGGCTGCGCAGGGTCGGCAGGTGCATGCCCGTCAACGCCATGTAGAAGGCGCCGGCGAGCAGCGCCGCGACCGCTGCGATCTGCCGCGTCGGCAGGCGGAGCGCCGCGAACTCCCAGGCCGCCAGCGCCATGCGGACGCTGCCCATCGCGAGCCCCATCACGATGCCCAGATGCAGCCCGGCCACCGCGAGGAGATGCGCCAGCCCGGAGACCGCGAACGCGTTGCGGTCCGGCGCGCTGATGCCGCTGCTGATGCCGGTGACCAGGGTAGCGGCGATCGCGCCGGGCGCCCCCGGCAGCGCCAGCATGATCCGGCCGGCAATGGTCTCGCGCAGCGCCTGCCAGCGCATCGCGATCCCCGAAGCCGCATGCTGTGACTGCATCTCTGCTGGATCGAGTGCGAAGCCGCTGCCGCCGAGGCCGCCGAAGAAGGCCTCGCGCTGCAGGTCGCGGCCGCCAGGCAGCGACGGCGGCGCCGGCGCCCGGAGCATGCCGCGCAGGACGATGTCGTCTCCCACTCCGAGCACCTGCCGGTCATCGGCACGCAGGCGCATGTGCAGGCGCCGGTCGAGCGGCGGATCGAGGTCGAGCGCGGGATGCGCAAACGTGATGCGCCGGCCGCCATCGGCGAACACGTCGATCGCGGCGATGTGCCCCGAGACCACGGTGGCCCGCTTCGGCAGGTCCGGCATCGCCGGCATCCGGGCGGTTGCGAGATGGGCCGCGATGAAGCCCGCCGCCACCGCCAGCGTCGCCGCTCCCGCGTAGCGCAGCCAGTCGAGCCGGCGGGCGCCCAGCATTATCGTGAGGCCGATCAGCGCGACCACCAGCGCCGGCCAGACCGGCGGCTCGGACCGCAGCGCGAAATACTGCGCGTCGCCACAGCCGACGCAGACCGGCACCCAGAGCGCCAACCGGTCGCGCTCCGGCACCAGCGCGTCATGCAGAACCTTGCGCAGCCGCTTTGCCGGCGGCCGGAACCCGTCAGGCAGGGCCAGACGCCGGTGGGACATCGAGGTCGTCGCGCGCGCTGCAGGCAACGGTCCGGCCAGGAGGTCCATGCGGCGCATAATGCGTTATCGAAACGAAATACACGACGCCATTCCGCTCCCGTCCTACCACCTCCCTGGTTTTCCGACGCCTCTCTCGTTTTCCGATGAACGGCATGCTAGCACCCGCCCGATGAGTGTCCGCACCCGCTTCGCGCCGAGCCCGACCGGCCTGCTGCACATCGGCAACGCCCGCGCCGCGCTCTTCAATTTCCTGTTCGCCCGCCACCATGGCGGCGCCTTCCTGCTCCGCATCGAGGACACCGACCGCGAGCGCTCGACACGGCATGCGGTGGACGTGATCCTCGACGGCCTGGCCTGGATGGGCCTCGATTGGGACGAGCCGCCGGTGTACCAATCAGGACGGCAGTCGCGGCATGCCGAGGTGGCGCGTGCGCTGCTCGATGCCGGGCACGCCTATCGCTGCTACTGCACCGCGGACGAACTGCGGCAAATGCGCGAGCAGGCGCAGGCCGAAGGTCGGGCGCCGCGCTATAACGGCCTGTGGCGCGACCGCGATGCGTCCGAGGCGCCGCCGGATGCCGCGTACACGATCCGCATCCGCGCGCCGCAGGAGGGCGAGACCGTGGTCGACGACCTGGTGCAGGGCGAGGTCCGGGTCGCCAATGTCGAGCTCGACGACATGATCATCCTGCGCGCCGACGGCACGCCCACCTACCAGCATGCGGTGGTGGTGGACGACCACGACATGGCGATCACCCACGTGATCCGCGGCGACGACCACCTCACCAACAGCTTTAGGCAGTCGCAGATCTACGCCCTGATGGGCTGGGAGCGGCCGCGCTTCGCGCACCTGCCGCTGATCCACGGCCCGGACGGCGGCAAGCTGTCCAAGCGGCACGGCGCGCAGAGCGTCGTCGAGTTCCGCGAGCAGGGCTACCTGCCCGAGGCGCTCGACAACTAC
Organism: Lichenicoccus sp.; assembly: GCF_965277665.1. Taxonomy (GTDB): domain Bacteria; phylum Pseudomonadota; class Alphaproteobacteria; order Acetobacterales; family Acetobacteraceae; genus Lichenicoccus. The sequence goes on along the minus strand of NZ_OZ255835.1, from coordinate 771,295 downwards.
CTGCTGCGGCTGGGCTGGGGGCACGGCGATGCCGAGGTGCTGTCGCGCGACGAGCAGATCCGGCTGTTCGACCTCGACGGCGTCGGACGCTCGGCGAGCCGGATGGACTACGTCAAGCTGACCCACCTCAACGGCGTCTGGATGCGGGTGGCCGACGACGGCCGCCTGACCGCCGACGTGCTGGAGCGCCTGGCCGGACGGGAGGACCTCACGCTCGACGACACCGCTGCCGCGCGCATCCGCCTGCTGATGCCGGGCCTCAAGGAGCGCGCCAGGACGCTGGTCGAGCTCGCCGCCAGCGCCGCGTTCCTGGCCCGCTCGGTGCCGCTGCCTTTCGAGCCGAAGGCGCAGGCGCTGCTGACCGATGCCGCGCGCGCGATGCTGCGCGACGTTGCCCGCGAACTGTCACCCCTGGAGCCGTTCACCGCGCCGGAGATCGACGCTGCGCTGCGCCGGTTCGCCGACCGCGCCGGGCTCAAGCTCGGCCAGGTGGCGCAGCCGTTGCGGGCCGCGCTGACCGGCAGCACGTCCAGCCCCGGCATCGATGCCACCGTGGCAGCGCTCGGCCGCGACGAGTCCCTGGCGCGGATCGGGGCCATGGCCCCGGCCGAGACGACAAGCCATGGCTGAGGGCGGCCGGTTCTTCGCGGGCCAGGAGGGCAGCGCCAGTCAGCGCCACCTGCTCGGGCTGCAGGGCATGCATCCCGTCCGGATCGAGCCGTTCCTGGACCTCGCGGAGAGCTACGTGCTGCTCAACCGCAGCCGCAAGACCCAGCGCGACCTGCTGCGCGGCCGCACGCTGATCAACCTGTTCTTCGAGGACTCCACCCGCACCCGCACCAGCTTCGAGATCGCCGGCAAGCGGCTCGGCGCCGATGTCATCAACATGTCGGTCTCGACCTCGTCGGTGAACAAGGGCGAGACCCTGCTCGACACCGCCGCCACGCTGAACGCCATGCGCACCGACCTGCTGGTGGTGCGGCACGCCCAATCCGGGGCGCCAGCTTTGCTGGCCCGCAAAGTCGATGCCAGCGTGATCAATGCCGGCGACGGCACCCACGAGCATCCGACCCAGGCGCTGCTCGACGCGCTCACCATACGCAGGCGCTGCGGCCGCCTTGCCGGTCTGACGGTGGCGATCTGCGGCGATGTCGCGCACAGCCGGGTGGCGCGCTCGAACATCCATTTGCTGACCGCGATGGGCAGCCGGGTGCGCGTCATCGGACCGCCGACGCTGATCCCGGCCGAGATCGAGGCGCTCGGCGTCGCGGTGTTCCACGACATGGAGACCGGACTGCGCGACGTCGATGCGGTGATGATGCTGCGGCTGCAGCGCGAGCGCATGGCCTCTGGCCTGGTGCCCAGCGAGCGCGAGTATTTCCGCTTCTTCGGGCTCGACAGCGCCCGCCTCGCGCTGGCGAAGCCCGGCGCGCTGGTGATGCATCCGGGGCCGATGAACCGCGGCGTCGAGATCGACAGCGCGGTCGCCGACCATCCCGAGCAGAGCGTGATCCAGGAACAGGTCGAGATGGGGGTCGCGGTCCGCATGGCGGTGCTGGACCGCCTCTCGCGCGGGGCGCGATCCTGATGGGCACCCTGCTGTTCGACAACGTACGGCTGCTCGATCCCGCATCCGGGCTCGACCGGCCCGGACGGCTGCTGGTCGTCGATGGCCTGATCGACGATCTCGACCTGCCCTCGGATGCCGCCGCCCCGGAGGGTGCAGAGACCTTCGATGGCGGTGGCGCGGTGCTCTGCCCAGGCCTGGTGGACATGCGCGCCAGCGTCGGCGAGCCCGGCCACGAATATCGCGAGACCGTCGCCTCGGCCGCGGAGGCGGCGAGCTTCGGCGGCATCACCACGCTCGCCGTGCTGCCCAACACCACCCCTGTGATCGACGATCCCGCCCTGGTGCGGCTGCTGCGCGCACGCGGCGAGGAGACCGGCCGGGTCTCGATCCTGCCGTACGGCGCGGTCAGCAAGGGCTGCCGCGGCGAGGAACTGGCGGAACTCGGGCTGCTGCGCGAAGCCGGTGCGGCGGCGTTCACCGACGGCACCCGCGCCGTCGCCGACACCCGCCTGATGCGTCTCGCGCTGTCTTATGCGCGCGGCTTCGGCGCCACGGTGATCCAGCATCCCGAGGACCCGTCGCTGGCCCGCGACGGCAGCGCCACCGAGGGCGAACTCGCAACCCGGCTCGGCCTGCCCGGCATTCCCCGCGAGGCGGAGGCGATCCTGGTGGCGCGCGACCTGATGCTGGCGCGCCTCACCGGCGGCTCGCTGCATCTGGGGCATGTCTCGACCGCAGCGGCGCTGGAGCTGATCCGCCGCGCCAAGGCGGACGGGCTGGCGGTGACCTGCGACACCGCCCCCCCTTACTTCGACCTCAACGAGACCGCGATCGGGGATTTCCGCACATTCTCGAAACTGTCGCCGCCGCTGCGGCCGGAGGCGGACCGGCTCGCGGTCTGCGCGGCCCTCGCCGACGGCACCATCGATGCGATCGGCTCCGACCACATGCCGCGCGACGCCGACGACAAGCGGCTGCCATTCGCGCAGGCGGCAGCCGGCGGCGTCGGCCTGACCACCCTGCTCGGCGTCACCCTGGCCCGGGTGCATGACGGCACGCTGAGCCTGCTCGCGGCCGTCGACCTGCTGACCGCACGGCCGGCTTGCATCCTCGGCGTCGCGGCCGGGTGGCTGACGCGCGGCCGGGCCGCCGACCTGTGCCTGTTCGATCCCGAGCGGAGCTGGCGGGTGCAGTCGGGCCTGATGCCCGGACGCGCGCAGAACAGCCCGTTCGACGGCCGCGCGCTGGATGGCCGCGTGCTGGGCACCTGGAAGGCCGGCCGGCAGGTGTTCGGATGATCTCCCCGATCCCGGTCTGGGTTGCACTCGGAGTGGCAGCCGGCTCCTACCTGCTGGGCAGCGTGCCGTTCGGCCTGCTGCTGACCCGCGCCGCCGGGCTGGGCGACATACGCCGCGTCGGCTCGGGCAATATCGGCGCCACCAACGTGCTGCGCACCGGCCGGCGCGGTCTCGCCGCCGCGACCCTGCTGCTCGACGGCCTCAAGGGCGCGGTCGCGATCTGGCTGGCTATCGGCGTCTGGCCGGCAGCTCTGGCAGCATCCGTCGCCGCGGTCTGCGTGGTGCTCGGCCACTGCTTCCCGGTCTGGCTGCGCTTCGCCGGCGGCAAGGGGGTCGCGACCCTGCTCGGCGTGGCGCTGGCGCTGGACTGGCGCGTCGGCCTGGTCTGCTGCCTGCTCTGGGTGATTACTGCCCGGTGGACCCGTATCTCGTCCGCGGGCGGCATCGCCGCGGTGAACGCCCTGCCGGCCATGCTGTTTCTGCTGATGCACGGCCGTGGCCCGGTGCCTTACGCTGCCCTGCTGGCGACGCTTGTGGTCCTCGCGCGCCATCATGCCAACATTGCCCGCCTGCTTGCCGGCACCGAGCCCCGGATCGGTCGGACCCCGTGACCGACGCCCAACTCGCGGCGCGGCTTCGGCTCATACGCAGCGAGAATGTGGGGCCGGTCACCTATCGACGCCTGATGCAGCGCTACGGTGACGCCGAGGCGGCGATCGCGGCGCTGCCGGAACTGGCCCGCAACGGCGGCGGCCTGCAGGCGCCGAAGGTCCCGACTATGCAGGCGATCGCCGACGAGATCGGCGCGGTGCAGGCCATCGGCGCGCGCCTGCTGGTGCTGGGCGAGCCGTCCTACCCGCCGCTGCTGGCGCAGCTTGCCGACGCACCGCCGGTGATCATGGTGCTGGGCGATGTCGGCGTGCTGCATCGCCGCCTGGTCGCCATCGTCGGCTCGCGCAACGCCTCCTCGAACGGCATGCGGATCGCCGAGGCGCTTGCCGCCGAGCTGGGCGATCAGGGGCTTGTCGTCGTGTCCGGGCTGGCGCGTGGCATCGATGCGGCGGCGCATCGCGGGGCGCTGTTCGTGGGCCCCACGGTCGCCTGCATCGCCGGCGGCCTCGACCATCCCTACCCGCCCGAGCATGCGGTGCTGCAGGCGCAGATCGCCCAGCGCGGCGCGGTGGTCGCCGAGGCGCCGCTCGGCACCATGCCGCAGAGCCGGCACTTCCCGCGCCGCAACCGCATCATCGCGGGTCTCTCGCTGGGCTGCGTGGTGGTCGAGGCGGCGGCGCGCTCGGGCAGCCTGATCACCGCCGATCTCGCCCACACCTACGGGCGCGAGCTGTTCGCGGTGCCGGGCTCGCCGCTCGATCCGCGCTGCCGGGGCGCCAACAACCTGATACGCCAGGGCCACGCCCACCTGACCGAGAGCGCCGCCGACGTGCTGGCGCAGCTGCCCGAGCTGTCGGCGCTGCAGCTTTCGACGCTGGGTCCGGACGGGTTTGCCGAGCGGCCGCAACCGGCCTTCTCGGGGTGGGACGACCAGGCACCGGGACACTGGCCGGAGCTCGATGGCGTGCGTCCGGAGGTGCTCGGGCTGCTCGGTCCGGACCCGGTGGCGGTTGACGATCTGCTGCGCCGCTGCCAGTTCTCCGTCGGCGCCGTGCTGGCGGTCCTGACGGAACTGGAGCTCGGCGGCCGTGTCGAGAGCCTTCCAGGCAACCGGGTCAGCCTGCTCGGGTCGCCTCCCTGAGCGGACACAAGGGACTTGCGGCGCCGGTTGAACTCGTCCAACACCGGAGCGCTCGAGATTTGGGCGCTGAAGAGTTCGGGGATCGCAATGACCGACGTCGTCGTGGTCGAATCGCCCGCCAAGGCGAGAACGATCAACAAGTACCTGGGCGACGGCTACACCGTGCTGGCCTCGTTCGGCCATGTCCGCGACCTGCCGCCCAAGGACGGCAGCGTGCGCCCGGACGAGAACTTCGCCATGGACTGGCAGAGCGACGAGCGCGGCAATCGCCAGGTCGCCGCCATCATCAAGGCGCTCAAGGGCGCCAAGCGGCTCTACCTCGCCACCGACCCGGACCGCGAGGGCGAGGCGATCTCCTGGCATGTCCGCGCCATGCTGGAGGAGAAGAAGGCGCTGCGCGGCATCGACGTGCAGCGCGTCACCTTCAACGAGATCACCAAGAGCGCGATCAAGACAGCGATGGGCCGCCCGCGCGAGCTCGACCAGCCGCTGATCGAGGCCTACCTCGCCCGCCGCGCGCTCGACTACCTGGTCGGCTTCACGCTGTCGCCGGTGCTGTGGCGCAAGCTGCCCGGCAGCCGCTCGGCCGGGCGGGTGCAGTCGGTGGCGCTGCGGCTGATCTGCGAGCGCGAAGCCGAGATCGAGGTGTTCAGGCCGCGCGAGTACTGGACCGTGCTGGCGCATCTCGCCACACCGGCCGGCGCCCCCTTCACCGCCCGCCTCACCCATCTCGACGGCCGCAAGCTCGACCAGTTCGACATCAACGATGCAGTCAAGGCGGCGACGGCGAAGGCGGCGGTCGAGGCCGGCCAGTTCAGCGTCGCCTCGGTCGAACGTCGAAAAGTCAAGCGCCACCCGCCGGCACCGTTCACCACCTCGACGCTGCAGCAGGAGGCCAGCCGCAAGCTCGGCATGGGCGCGCAGGCGACGATGCGCGCCGCCCAGCAGCTCTACGAGGGCATCGAGCTCGGCGGCGAGACCGTCGGCCTGATCACCTACATGCGCACCGACGGCGTGCAGATGGCGCGCGAGGCGATCGACGCCATACGCGGCCATATCGACGGCAAGTTCGGCCGCGACTACCTGCCGGCGACGGCGCGGGAATATGCCACCAAGGCCAAGAACGCCCAGGAGGCGCACGAGGCGGTGCGCCCGACGGATGTCGAGCGCCGGCCGGAGGATGTCGGGCGCTACCTGTCCGACGAGCAGCGCCGGCTCTACGAGCTGGTCTGGAAGCGCGCGGTGGCGAGCCAGATGCAGTCCGCCGAGCTCGACCAGGTGATCGTCGAGATCGACGAGCAGAATGCGGGCGCTTCCGGGCGGGCGAGGCTGCGCGCCACCGGCTCGATCATCGCCTTCGACGGCTTCCTCAAGCTCTATTCCGAGAGCCGCGACGATGCGCGCGCCGAGGCCGAGGCGGCCGAGGAGGACAGCCGGATGCTGCCGCCGATGCGCGAGCACGATCCGCTGAAGACCGGCGCGGTGGATGCCGACCAGCATTTCACCCAGCCGCCGCCGCGCTTCTCGGAAGCGTCGCTCGTCAAGAAGATGGAGGAGATCGGCATCGGCCGGCCCTCGACCTATGCCTCGATCCTGTCGGTGCTGCGCGACCGCGACTATGTCCGCCTGGAGAACAAGCGATTCATTCCTGAAGATCGAGGAAGGCTGGTGACGGCGTTCCTGACCAGCTTCTTCGAGCGCTATGTCGACACCCAGTTCACCGCCGGCCTGGAGGAGCAGCTCGACGACATCTCGGACGGCCGCGCCGACTGGCACGACGTGATGGCGAAGTTCTGGGAGGCGTTCTCGAACTCGGTCGCGCAGACCCGCGACCTCAAGATCTCCGACGTGATCGACGCGCTGGACGCCGACCTGGGCGCGCACTTCTTCCCCGAGCCTGCCGACGGCTCGGACCCGCGCCGCTGCACCGCCTGCGGCAACGGCCGGCTCGGCCTCAAGCTCGGCCGTTACGGCTCCTTCATCGGCTGCTCGAACTACCCGGCCTGCCAGTTCACCCGCAGGCTGGTGGTCGATGCCAGGGAGGGCGAAGGCGGCGGCGGCACGCTGAGCGAAGGGCGTCGCTCGCTCGGCATGCATCCCGAGACCGGCGATGAGATCACGGTGCGTCGCGGCCCGTACGGGCTCTATGTCCAGCAGGGCGAGCCCAACCCCGAGGACAAGAAGGCCAAGCCGCGCCGCTCGACGCTGCCCAACGGGATCGAGGGCGACAGCATCACGCTGGAGCAGGCGGTCGGGCTGCTGTCGCTGCCGCGCATCGTGGGCCTCCATCCGGAGTTCGGCGAGCCGATGGAGGCCGGCATCGGCCGCTTCGGGCCGTACGTGAAGATGGGCGCGATCTTCGCCTCGCTGGAGAAGGACGACGACGTGCTGGCGATCGGCGTCAACCGGGCGGTGGACGTGATCGGCAAGAAGCTGGCCTCCGTGCGCAGCCTCGGCGACCACCCGAAGGACCGCGCCCCGGTCATGGTCCGCAAGGGCCGCTTCGGGCCGTATTTCCAGCACGGGATGATGATCGCCAACATCCCGCGCGACAAGACGATGGAGGACGTCACCCTCGACGAGGCGGTGGCGCTGCTGGCCGAGAAGGGTCGCGCGATGAAGCCACGCGGCGGTAGGAAGGGCGCCAAGGCCAAGCCTGCTCCGAAGCCGCGCGCGGCGCGTCCCGCGGCGTCCGCGGCCGTGCGTCCGGCAGCGGTCGCAAAGAAGCCGGCTGGAAAGGCTGCAAGACCCAAGGCTGCCGCCCAGGCGTCGCGCCCGGCCCGCAAGACGGCCGCCAAAACGTCCTGACGTGCCAAGCCTGCCGACGTGACACAGCGGCGCCCGGGTCCGGTGACGCCGGACCCGGCCGACGGTGCTCCGGACGAGGCGGCTGGCAGGACGCTGCCGAGCATCGAGGAGGTGCGCCGCTTCGTGGCGGCGTCCCCCGGCCGCGTCGGCAAGCGGGAGATCGCCCGCGCCTTTGGTCTCGGCCCCGACCAGCGCCCGGCGCTGCGCGATCTGCTGCGGGCGCTCGGCCATGACGGGACGCTGGCTCCGGCCGGAGCGAAGCGCTACCTGACGCCGGGCCGGCTCGCGGACGAGATGCTGGTGGTGGTCACCGGCACCGATCCGGACGGCGATGCCGTCGCGCGGCCGGTCGGCTGGCAGGGCGACGGGCCACCACCCGTGGTGTGGATGCATCGCGAGCCCCGTGGCCAGCCGGCGCTCGCGCCCGGCGAGCGCGTGATCGCGCGGCTGAAGCGTATTCCGGCTGGCAAGGGTGCCGGAAAATACGAGGGCCGCACGGTCAGGCGTATCTCGCAGGCGCCGGGCCGGGTGCTGGGGGTGTTCCGGCCGAGCCCGGACGCGGCTCCGCGCGGCGGCCTGCTTCAGCCCGAGGCCGGGCGCCTGGTGCCGACCGACCGGCGCCAGAAGGCGGAGTGGAGCATCCCGCACGGCGAGAGCCTGGACGCCGAACCCGACGAGATCGTGCTGGCCGAGCCGCTGCCCCAGAGTGGCTACGGATTGAAGCCGGCCCGCGTGGTCGAGCGGCTCGGCCGGCTGGGGGATGCGCGCGCGATCAGCCTGATCAGCATCCACACGCACGGCATCCCGGACGAGTTCCCCCCCGAGGCACTGGCGGAGGCGGAGGCGGCCCAGGAGGCGCCCGAGCAGGTCGGGCTGCGCGGCCGCACCGATCTCCGCCACCTGCCGCTCATCACCATCGACGGCGAGGACGCGCGCGACTTCGACGATGCGGTGTTCGCCGAGCCGGCGCCGGGTGGCGGCTGGCGGCTGGTGGTGGCGATCGCCGATGTCGCGCACTACGTGCCGGCCGGCTCCGCACTCGACCGCGAGGCGGGGCGGCGCGGCAACTCGGTCTATTTCCCCGACCGGGTGGTGCCGATGCTGCCCGAGGCGCTGTCCAACGGCTGGTGCTCGCTGCGGCCGCACGAGAATCGCGGCTGCCTGTTCGTCGAGATGACCGTCGGCGCGGATGGCGCGAAGCACGCATATCGCTTCGGCCGGGGGCTGATGCGGTCGGCGGCCCGCCTCACCTACGAGCAGGTGCAGGCGGCGCAGGATGCCGACACCGCGCCCGAGGGCGTGCCCGACGGCCTGCTTGCCGCCCTGTATGGCGCGTGGCGCGCGCTGCACGCGGCCCGGTCGCGTCGCGGCACACTCGATCTCGATCTGCCGGAGCGCCAAATCCGGCTGGACGACGCGGGTCGCATCACCGCGATCACCCCGCGGCGGCGCCTGGACAGCCACCGGCTGATCGAGGAGTTCATGGTGCTGGCCAATGTCGCCGCCGCCGAGGAGTTGCGCCGGCTGCGGATGCCCTGCCTGTTCCGCGTGCATGCGCCGCCCTCCCCCGAGAAGCTCGACGCGCTGCGCGACTTCCTCGCCGCCCTCGGCCTCAGCCTGAAGCCCGTGGGGGAAGTGCGTGCAACCGACCTGGACAGCGTGCTGCAGCAGGTCGCCGGCACCGCGATGGCGCCGCAGGTCAACGAGATGGTGCTGCGCAGCCAGAGTCAGGCCGAATACAGCCCGGAAAACATCGGCCATTTCGGGCTGGCGCTGCCGGAATACGCCCACTTCACCTCGCCGATCCGGCGCTATGCCGACCTGCTGGTGCATCGCGGCCTGATTGCCGGACTCGGGCTGGGCCGCGACGGGCTCCGACCCGACGCCGGGGGCCAGTTCGAGGCGCTGGGCGAGCAGGTGACGCAGACCGAGCGCCGCGCCGCGCTGGCCGAACGCGACTCCGCCGAGCGTTACATCGCTGCACACATGGCGGATAAAATTGGCGCAATATTCACGGCCCGCATTTCCGGCGTGACCCGTTTCGGGCTTTTCGTCACACTGCCGGAATCAGGTGCCACCGGTCTGGTGCCTGTCTCCACGTTGCCAGACGACCTGTGGACCCATGATGAAACGGCACAAGCCCTCACCGGCCGGCAATCCCGAATGTCCTACCACCTGACCCAGCCGGTCGAGGTGCGGCTGCTCGAGGCAACGCCGGTCACCGGCGGCCTGCTGTTCGCCATCGCCGGCAACGACGCCACGCAGGCCCGCGGTGGTGCGCAAAGCTCGGGGCGGCGGCCTGCAGGTGCTGTACGCGGGGCGTCCAGCCAGCGCCGTCCGTGAGCGTCCCCGGCTGCCGCCTGTGCCTGGGCCGGCTGGGCATCGCGATGCTGGCGCTGGTGCTGCTGTTCGCGCCGGCCCCGGGCTTCGCCGACACCCAGATCTCCGGCGGGCAGCCTCCCGGTGCGTTCGATCCGGCGATGCTGGGCAGCGTGATCGGCGCCGCGCTCAACTTCCTGCGGCCGCGCACCTTGGAGGCCTATAGCTGCCGGCAGTTCACCCTGTGGGGCCTGAACGGGCTGACCGCGATCGACCCGGCTCTGACGCCCGAGGCCACTGAAAAGACCCTTCGGCTGGTGACGCCGAACGGCGTGCTGTACGCGCAGAAGCCACCGCAGGAGACCGACGCCGCCGGCTGGACGCGGGCTGCCGTGGCGATGGCCGGCGCCGCCTGGTCGCAGTCGGAGCCGCTGCGCGCGGCCGGTCAGCAGGCGCTGGTGCAGAGCTTCTTCGACGAGCTGTTCAACCACCTCGACCCGTATTCGCGCTACATCGCGCCTGCCCCCGCCGCCACCGACCGCGATGCCCGCAACGGCGCGCAGGCGAGCGCCGGGCTGACCGTGCTGCGCGAAGGCCGGGCGATCGCGATCGCCGCGGTCAATGCCAATGGTCCGGCCTGGGCCGCCGGCATCTCGGCCGGCATGCGCCTGCTCGCCATCGACGGGCAACCGGTGCGCGGTCTCGACGAGGCGGCAGTCACCGCGCTGCTGAACGGCGATCCCGGCAGCAGCGTCAGCCTCACGCTGGGGCCGGATCCGCATGCCGGCCATCGCATGTCCAGGACGGACAGCAGGCGGCACGCGCCGGAGCAGACCGTGGTGCTGACCCGGGCCGCGGTGCCACCGGAGACGGTGTTCGCCTTTTCCAGTGGCGACATCGTGGTGTTGCGGGTGACCGGCTTCTCCGCCGACACCGCTCAGGAGATGAGCCTGTTCCTCGACCAGGCGATGCAGCCGGCGGCACTCGGCGACGGGGCTGCGTCCGGCGCGGTGAAGGGGCTGGTGTTCGACCTGCGTGGCAATCGCGGCGGGGTGCTGCAGCAGGCGGTGACCTCGGTGGCGCTGGTGCTCGACCACGGGGTCGCGGTGGTGACCCGCGGCCGCATGCCGCAGGCCAACCATGTCTGGAGCGTGCAGGGCGGCGACCTCATCGGCGGTCTGCCGATCGTGGTGATGGTCGATGGGCGCACCGCGAGCGCCGCCGAGATCATGGCGGCCGCGCTGGCCGACCACCGCCGCGCGGTGGTGATCGGGAGTGCCACCCTGGGCAAGGGCCTGGTGCAGACGATCGCGCAACTGCCGGACGGCGGCGAGCTGTTCGTCACCTGGAGCCGGGTGCTGGCGCCGCTCGGCTGGCCGCTGCAGGGCCTGGGCGTCATGCCGCAGGTCTGCACCAGCCTGGGCCACACGGCGCTGGACCAGGCGATGCGGGATCTCGCCGATGGGGTGCAGGACATGAACGACGCCCTGCGCCAGGAGCGGCAGGCCAGGCCGCCCTTGCCGGTGGCGCGCATCCTGGAGATCCGCAGCGCCTGCCCGGCGGCGATCGGCACCGACGCCGACCTCGACACCGCGCGCACGCTGATCGACGATCCGGTGCGCTACCATGCCGCCCTGGTGCCGGAGGATATCGGCACCGTGTCGGGTGCCGGCGCCTCGGATTGAGCGCAGGGCCAGGGCGGGAGACCCGGGGGCAGAAGACAATGAGCGAGCCGCGACTGAAGACCGGCTTCTGGGTCAGCATGGCGATCCGTCGCGCCGACCAGGAAGGGCGCTCGGGCATGGTGCTCCGCCGCGGCGACGCGGATGCCGGCGGGGTACTCGCGGTGCTGCGCGACCGCACCGGCGGCGTGCTGGTGCTGAGCCAGGTGCGCGGCATGGATGGCGAGGCCGCCTGGATGCGCGGCACGGGTGCGACGCCGGTGGACGATGCGACCGCCGACGCCTACGTGCAGCGCCAGGTTGGGCGCGACCCGGATCTCTGGGTGCTGGAATTCGACGCCCCCGACCTGATGCCGCCATTCGAGGCGAAACTGGTCTGAGACGTCACTGCGGATGCACCGGCGGCGTCGTGCGCCACCAGCGCGTCTTCTTCTTCTCACGCGAGAAGGTGAACAGGCCGGACGCCACGATAATGGCGGCGCCCACATACATCCAGCCGTCCGGCCGGTCGTGAAACACCGCATACCCCAGCAGGATCGCCCACAGCATCTGGCTGTACTGGGTCGGCGCCACCAAGCTGGCGGGGGCGTTGCGGGAGGCGAGCTGGATCATGATGTTGCCGCAGGTGCCCATCAGCCCGCAGCCGGCGAGCCAGAGCCATTGCCGCCCGTTCGGCATGATGACATGCGGCAGCATCATCACGAAGCTGACCACGAGCGGCCCCGCGAGGCCGGCTCCGTACAGCGAGATGCGCTTCTCGCCGCCGCCCAGCGCCCGCAGGATGACGATGGTCACGGCCCCCGACATGCCGCTCAGGAACGCCGCCAGATGGCCGATGCCGAGCGCGCGGAAGCCCGGCCGCAGCACCACCAGCACGCCGATGAAGCCGACCGCCACCGCGCTCCAGCGCCGCCAGCCGATTGTCTCGCCGAGGAAGAGTACCGACAGCACCGTGACCAGCGCCGGCAGCAGAAAAATGATCGCAAACGCTTCCGCCATCGGCAGCCGGGTGAAGGCGACGATGCTGGCGAGCGCGCCGCTGGCCGCGGCCGCGGCACGCATCAGCCACAGCGCGCGGCGCCGCGAGCGGAACAGGTCCCGCCACTCGTCGGTGCGCTGCTTGAGCGCCGGGATGGCGAGCGTGCCCATGGCGGCTGCGATGAACATGACCTCGAACGGGTCGAGCGTGCCGTGCAGCAGCTTGATCGAGGCGTCGCTGAGCGCGTAGGTCGCATAGGCGACGAACGCCATCAGCACGCCCAGGCCGGTCGTGCTGCGCCCGGCGCTGGCCGGGTTCCCGGCCGCGTTGGATGGCGTCAGTGGCCGGTGTTTCCGCTACCGAAATTCGATTTGAGCGACGGGTCGTTCATGGTGCCGTTCGGATTGGCACCGGTATCCGTGCCGGACAGCAAGCTTCCGGTTGAAGCAGCGTCCTGATGATGCGCAGATGGGGTATAGGTATTGTCGCACGCGGCGACACTGAGCAGGCAGGCGATGCTCGCCACCCCGGCAATGACCTTGTTCATCATGTGCATTTCTTCCTCACGTTGAACCAAGCAAGGCGTCATGCGACCGCTGCACTCAGATGACAAGTGAAACGTCGCAATCGCACGCGCGCGCGCAGGCGCTGCAGACCTTCCAGAATGGCAGCTACCTGCTGGCGGCCAGGCTGCTCGCGTCACTGCTGGCGCGAGACCCGGACGACACCATCCTGCTCCGGCTTTGTGGCATGGCCCTGGTGCGAACCGACGCCGCTTCGGACGCCCTGCCCTATCTGGCGAGGGCGGTCGCGGTGGCGCCGGGCGACGCGATTGCCGCAACCTGGTATGGGATCGGCCTGCATGCGGCTGGACGCCATGCGGACGCGGCCAGTGCCCTGCACGCCGCAGCCTCGCTGACACCTGACGATCCGGCGCCGTTGATCCATCTGTCGCGCGCGCTCCTCAAGCAGGACCGGCCGCAGGACGCGTTCGCGGCCGCGCAGCGCGCGGTGTCTCTGGCACCCGCACTGCTCGACGCCATGTACGCAGAACGCCTGTGCGCCCTGGCGGTGCTGCAGGCGTCAGCCGCCAGCCCGCCCACCGATCTCGCGGGAGCCTGGCTGGCACTCGGCAGGATCTGCATGCGGCTGGACAAGGTGATGGACGCGCGCGCGGCCTTCCTGGAAGCGCTCGGCCTGCAGCCGCTGCTTCTGGAGGCGGAATGCGAACTGGCCCTGGTGGAGCATCTTTGCGGCCAGCCGCTGGCGGCGACGGCACGCCTGCAGGCGGTGCTGGCTCGCGATCCCGGCTGCCTGCTCGGCCGCATTGCCCTGGCGAGCCGCCTCCTGCTCGATGACGACGCTGCCACGGCACTGGCCGTGCTGAACGAGGGCCCGACGCCACCGTCGTCGTCGTCGTCGTCGTCGTCGTCGCGTGATCCGCTCTGGTCGCGATGGCATGCGGAACGGGCGCAGGCCCTGATCGCCCTGGGCCGAAACGCCGCCGCACTTCGCGAAATTGCCCAAGCGGAACAGGGTCCGGTCCGGGAACTGGAACTGCTGCTGACATGGCAGCGCCTCATATTGGCGCGCCGGGCTGCACGGCCGGAGGCAGCAGCCCTGGCGGACCGGGTGACGCGCCTGACCATGATACGCGAGGCGGGCACGCTGGAGCACCGGATCGATGCGCATTTCGACCTGGCGGACCTGCGCCGCGCCGAGCGCAATCCGGCGGCGGCCTTCGGGCACTGGCACCGCGGCCATGCGCTTCTCGGCAGAGCACAGCCCTTCTCGCGACAGCAGCACGAACTCACTCTCGAGGCGATCGTCCGCAGCTTCGACGCGAACCGCCTCGCCCGCGGTCCGTGCGCCGATAACCGCGATACATCGCCGGTGTTCATCGTCGGGCTGCCGCGCACCGGCACCACCCTGCTCGAACAGATCCTCAGCGCCCACCACTCGGTACACGGTGCCGGCGAGCGGCTGGCGGTGCGCGAAACGCTGGCGCGGCTGACCGGGACCATGGCCGCCGGCACTGCGATGACCCGCGCGGCCTGCCTCGATGCGGCAACCCTGACCGCCGCATCGGTCGGCTATCTGGCGGACCTGCATGCGGTGGCACCGCGCGCCGCGCGCGTGCTGGACAAGATGCCGGACAATGTCTTCCAGCTCGGGTTTCTTGCAACCCTGCTGCCGGGAGCACGGGTCATCTGCTGCACACGCGACCTGCGCGACGTCGGCGCCTCGATCTTCCAGCACCGCTTCATCGGGTATCATCCGTACGCACACGAGCTCGCCGACCTCGGCTGGTACATTGCGAAACATCAGGAACTCCTGCAACACTGGCGCGCGAGCCTGCCATCGCCGATGCTGATGCTCGATCATGGCGAGTGGATCGCCGATTTCGGCGCCACGCTGCGACGCGTGCTGACGTTCCTCGACCTGCCATACGATGCGGCGTGCGAGCGCTTCTTCGAGCAGGACCGGCGTATCGGCACCGCCAGCCGCACACAGGTCCGCCGCCCGATCAATGCCGCCGGCGTGGGACGGTGGCGCGCGTATGCCGAACAGCTTGCACCAATGCTGCGCGAACTGCCCCCGGCCTGCTAATCGCAACGAGTGAAGGCCAAGGGCTTTGCCCCTGGACCCCATCAAAGGCTAGCCTTTGAAATCCTTAAATTTGAGAATCGGGGTCTGGGGACCCCACTGCTCCAAGACGGGGCCCCAGCGGGACCAGGGCAGCGCCCTGGCCTTGCTTTTTCAGTAGCCCGCTAGTGCTAGCTTGCCGGGTCAGAACTTGACCTGCAACCTCGCATAGAAGGTACGGCCGAACACGTCGTAGATATTGGCCGACGTGTTCTCGTTTGTATCCAGCGCGAAGGGCGGCGTCCGGTCGAACAGATTGTCGATGCCGGCAATCAGCTGGATCCGCTTGAAGTTATAGGCCGCCACGATGTCGTGGTAGAAGACCTCGTTGGTCTTGTAGAACCGGTCCGCCGCGGTGAAGTTGGCGCCGCCTGTGTTGTACGTCATGCCGTCGATGTAGCGGACGGTCCAGCTGAAGCTGAACGGGCCGTGCAGCCAGGTGGCGGTGAAGTTGTCGCGGATGACCGGAACGCCGACCGGATACAGGCCGCCGCCAAGAACGGTGTTGAGCGTGCCCTTCAGGTTGACGAACGCGCCGCCACTGACAAGCTGCTGGGTGTAGCCGATGGTGTCGACCAGCTCGTTGCTGAAGCTCAACGCGTTGTGGTCGCGCAGCTTGAGCAGGTAGTTCATGTCGAAGTCGATGCCGTTGGTCCGCACCACCCCCTCGTTCTGGTAGGGCGCGCTGGCAAGCGCGATGTTGCCGGAGCCGTTGCGCACGCCGGCGTCGGCGCAGAACGGGCTGGAGAAATTCGCACTCGTGTAGCACTGGTCCTCGACATACTGCACCGGCACCTCGCCGATCGAGTTGTTGATCGAGGTATGGTAGTAGTCGATGGTTGCCGAGAAATTCGGCAGGAAGCGCGGCGTCAGGACCGAGCCGATCGTATAGGTGCGGGACGTCTCGGGCCGCAGCTGCGGATTGCCGCCGATCAATGTCGCGATCTGGGTGCCGGTCTGCTGGAAGCCGAGCGGCACCCCTTGCCGCGCGCAGTTGGCACCGACATTGCCGGCCAGGCCGCCGTAGCTGGCGATCTGCGCGCACGGATCGGTGCCCTGCTCGAAGCTGAGCGTATCGCCACCGAAGGCCTCGGCGATCGCCGGCTGGCGCGTCGAGGTGCCGATATTGGCCCGGAAGCGGATATCCTGCGTCGGCGACCAGTTCAGGCCGGCCTTGAAGTTCTGCACGCCGCCGAAGGTGTTGTAGTCGGACCAGCGGCCGGAGACGTCGGCGGACAGATCCTTGGCGGCGATCAGATCCTTCAGGAGCGGGATGTTCAGCTCGCCGAACACCTCGCCCACATCGAAGCCGCCGCCGGTCGGGAATTCCTCCGCCGCGGTGGAATTGCCGGATTCGATGGTCGGGTCGGGGTGATACGCTCCGTTCTCCTGCCGGTATTCGAAGCCGACGGCCAGCGCAAGCGGGCCGTACGGCAGCTGCAGCAGATGGTTATTGGTGACCGTGGCGCCATAATCGCGGAATTGGTAGAACGCGTTGGCATTGGCCTCGAACGACGCATACCTGGAGGCAGCCGGGCTGATGTTGCCGGCGCCGAACGGGTTCAGCAGCGCGCAGCCGGCGGCCGCGCTGCAGAGCCCCGCATTGAACGGGTCGCCGACAACGCCATCCGAGCCCAGCGCGTTCTCGAAGTTGGCGAAATTGATCTGGTTGGTGAGCGTGATCGTGGTGTCCGAGTAGCCGTAGGTGAAGTAGGCGTCGTAGTCCCAGTTGCCGGTTATGTTGCCCTTCGCGCCGATGGTCGCCTGCCAGGTATCGGTTCCGGTCTTCGTCTCACGCGGACCGATGTCGGTGGTGCGGCGAAACCCGGTCAGGGGCTCGTTGACGCCGAGCGCCTCGGCGAAAGGGTTGCCCTGTGGGATGACGAGCGAGGATGCGGTGTTGGGGTTGCCGGTGACCGGCTGGCCGGACAGCTGCTCCTCCGTGTTCTTGTGGGTATAGAACGCCGAGGCGTAGGCGGTGAAATGGTCGTTGACGTCGTAGTGCGTCTGTGCCGCGACATTCCCCTGGGTCTCGCGATCCGACAGGTAGGAGTCGTAGCCGTAGTCGTAGCGGCCATTGATGTTCGGCTGCCCGCCGTTGGCGCCGTTATAGGTGTTGGAGAACGGAACGATCCTGTTGTTGATGGTGGTGATGTCGTCGCCCGAATTGGCGCCGAAATATCGACCCGCCACAGGAATGCTCGAGCCGATCGTGTACGGGTTGCCGGGCCCGTTATCGCCGGCGACCACCGGATCGGCCCAGTCGCGATCCTTCTGCAGGACAGGACCGCGGTCGAGGTAGTGGCCGGTGACGGTGAAGTTGCCGCGACCCTGCGCGAAGTCGAAGCCGGTGATGCCGGAGATGTCGCCCTGCAGGTTGTCGCCGGACGCGGTGATGTTGCCGTTCGTGTTGATCTGCGTGCCCGAGAAGTTCTTCTTGGTGATGATGTTGACGACGCCCGCCACCGCGTCGGCGCCGTAGATGGTGGAGGCACCATCCTTGAGGATCTCGATGCGGTCGATCATCTGGATCGGGATGGTGTCGAGGTCGACGCAGTCATCGCCGACGCCGTAGGCGGAATGGACGAAGCGGCGTCCGTCGACCAGCACCAGCGTGCGGGTGATGCCGAGATTGAGCAGGTCGATGCAGGACGATCCGTTGGCGCCGTTGTTGGTGGTGGAGAAGTTCCCCGAGTTGCCCACCGAGGGGATCTTGCGCAGCACGTCCTCGACCGTCTGGGCACTCGACTGCTCGATCTGCTTGGACGTCACCACGGTGATCGGCGCCTCGCTGGTCACGTTGCTGGTGCGCAGGCGCGAGCCGGTGACCAGCACATCCTCGGCGGACCCGGCGGCCGGCGCGCCCGCTGTCGCGTTGCCGACGCCCGCCGTCGGTGCGGCGATGGAGTTGGCGCCACTGACCTGCGCGCCTGCAGGATGCGCCGCCAGCAGCGCCACGGCGGCCACCGATCCGGCAAGGCTCAGTCGAAGGGTCAAGGCTGGGGCACCGTTCATCGGCCATGCACTCCGTATCAGGGCACGCTCCGGCCGGACGCCTGAGGCATGCGGCTCAAAAAAGAGCCAACTGGATCTGACCAGATTTAAACGGGATGTCACGAAACGATACGGCATTTGTGTCCGCAACGACGCTTCCCGGACACCTGTGATGAATATGCAACTCAGCTAAGCATGCGGCGCATGGAAATGAGATTGCGCGATGACCGCCGAAATAAACTTTATATGACTTCGAGGGCTTGTTTCTCGCAACTAGTGACACTCTGAAGGGTGTTTTAGTGGCTGTGCCGCGGTGACACAGGATTGGTTGCAACGCTCCGGCGGAAGTGTTTCGCAACCACACTGGTTGCATTCGAGCCGATCGGTGGCGTGGGCCAGGAGGCCGGACGCCCCGGCCCGCCGAGGTGTGCGTGCCGGCCACGACACACTCCGCCGAATAGTGGCTGGCGGCGTGGGCTCTTCTATGCGCGCGGAAAACCCGGTAGGACCGGAACGGTTGGTGGAGGCGCACGAGGATCCTGAGGAGGGTCGTGCGTGGCGAAGTGCGGGGGTACTGGATGATGCGGCGCGTATCGAGATTGCTGGGCGGCAGCGCGCTCGCCGGGCCGGTCATGCTGACGGTGCCGCTGCTCGCGGCTCTCCTGGGCGGCCACGCCCGCGCGCAGCCGGTGAGCGGCCTCTATGTCGGGCTCGGCGGCGGCGCCAATTTCCTGCAGGACGAGACCGTCCGCCTGAGCCCGGAATTCCCGTCCGGCAAGGATCGCTGGGATGTCGGCTATACCGGCGTCGGCAGCGTCGGCTGGGGTTTCGGCAACGGCGTGCGGGTCGAACTCGAAGGCAACTACCGCGACAACACGCTGCAGCATTTCCTCGGCACCAGCTTCCCGACCGAGGCCGGCGGCCACCAGGAGAACTACGGCGGCATGGCGAACGTGCTGTTCGACATGGATATCGGCAAGAGCTGGATCTACCCGTATCTCGGCGTCGGAGCCGGCTATAGCTGGACCCATCTCGATACGCAGTTCGCCGGCACCAACTATCCCTATGCCGAGCATGTCGGCGGCACGTCGGACAATTTCGCCTACCAGGCGATGTTCGGCGTCTCGCTGCCGGTGCCCTGGATCGTCGGGCTGTCGATGACCGCGGAGTATCGCTTCTTCTCCGTGCTCGGCCCGGAACGTTTCGACGGCAGCAGCATCGGCACCGCCGGCGCCTTCGGGCCCAAGCCGTACGGCGTCGCGCGCGGCAACGAGGACATCACGTCGGACTACAACCACTCCCTGCTGCTTGGCCTGCGCTACGAGTTCAACCCGGCGCCGCCACCGCCGCCGCCCGGACCGCCGGCCGAGACCGCCCCGGCTCCGGCGCCGTCGCGCACCTACCTCGTCTTCTTCGACTGGGACCGCGCGACGCTGAGCGATCGCGCGCGCCAGATCATCGCCGAGGCCGCGCAGGCCTCGACCCGGGTGCAGACCACGCGCCTGGAGGTCAATGGCTATACCGACAACTCGGCCGCCCAGCCCGGCGAGCGCGGCGAGGCCTACAACCAGGCGCTGTCGGTGCGCCGGGCGACCGCGGTGCGCACCGAGCTGGTGCGCGATGGCGTGCCGGAGACCGCCATCGACATCCACGGCTACGGCGAGACGCATCCGCTGGTGCAGACCGCGCCCAACACCCGCGAGCCGCAGAACCGGCGCGTCGAGATCATCATGCAGTGACGGGCCCGGGCCCGGACGGCAACGTCCGGGTTACGCAGGCCTATCCGAGGCCCGCGAACAGCGACGTCGAGAGATAACGCTCCGCGAACGACGGCACGATCGCCACGATCTGCTTGCCCGCATTCGATGGATTGCGCGCCAGGCCGAGGGCCGCGTGCAAGGCCGCACCCGACGAGATGCCGATCGGCAGCCCTTCCATGCGGGCGCAGCGCCGGGCGGCGGCAATGGCCTCGCGCTCCGACACCGTCAGCACCCCGTCCAGGATGCCCAGATCCAGCACGCCCGGGCAGAAGCCGGGGCCGATGCCCTGGATGCCGTGCGGCCCCGGCTCGTCGCCGTTCAGGACGGCGCTCTCCGACGGCTCGATGCCATAGACACGCAAGGACTCGCGCCGCGGCTTGAGCGCACGCGCAATGCCGGTGGCGGTGCCCCCGGTGCCGATGCCGGCGACGACGATGTCGACGCGACCCCCGGTATCGGTCCAGATCTCCTCGGCCGTGGTCTCGGCATGGATGTCCGGATTGGCGGGGTTGTCGAACTGGCGCGGCATCCAGGAGTTCGGGGTCGCGTCCAGGATGTCCCGGGCGCGCGCGATCGCCCCCGCCATGCCGAGTCGCGACGGCGTGAGCTCGAGCTGCACGTCCATCAGCCGCAGCATCTTGCGGCGCTCGACGGACGCGCCCTCCGGCATCGTGACGATCAGCCGGTAGCCGCGCGACGCCGCGACGAAGGCCAGCGCAATGCCGGTATTGCCCGAGGTCGGCTCGACCAGCACGGTGCGGCCGGGCGCGATCAGCCCCTCACGCTCGGCGCGCAGCACCATCGCGGCGCCGATGCGATCCTTGACCGAGCCGAGCGGATTGAAGAATTCAAGCTTCAGCGCGACATCGGCGAGCAGCCCGTCCTCCTGCGACAGGCGCGGCAGGGCGACCAGCGGGGTGCCGCCGACGGTCTCGACGATGCTGCCGTAGATCCGCCCGCGCGGTGCCGCGAACTCCGGCTGCTCGCGATTGAGCTCCGCCACGCCGGCGATCGGCCCCGGCGCCACCGCCGCCGCTGCGTGGCCGCTGCCGCGTGCGGCGTCGCGGTTGGCCGGGCGGTCGTCGGATGCCGTCGCCAGGGCGGTCGGTTGCTTCTTCATGGGCGAGACGTTTCCTGTTCATGACGCAAGGACGATGCGGCGGCGGACCGCCAAGCGCCCGCCGCTATAGCACCGATCTGGAGCGTGGATCATGGTGCCATGCTCTGATATAGGTGTCTGCGGCGTCCGGCGGAAGCGTTCCCCGGCCCTTTCAGGGACATCAGGCAATGCTGCTGAGGCGTGACCGGGCCATGATAGCGGTGCTCATCATGCTGGATGTGGCGTTCCATGCCGGCCGCGCGGGCACCGTCAGCGCCGCCGACATCGCCGAGCGCGCGGGACTGGCACGGCGCGGGATCGAGCCGCTGCTGCAGACCCTGTCGCGGTCCGCCCTGCTGGAGAGCGTGCGCGGCCCGCGCGGCGGCTACCGGCTCGGGCGGCCCCGTCGCGACATCCGCCTGTCGGATATCGTCGCGATCGCGGTGTCCGAGGAGGCCGGAGGCGACGATGGCCCGGTCGGCGACCTGTTCGGCCGCGTGGTCGAGCCGACCTGGAAGGAGCTCGACGACACGCTGCGCGCCCGGCTGCAGGAGCTGACCCTGGACGACATGGTGCGGCGCGCCGAGAGCGCCGGCCTGCGCCGCCCCCTGGCGGAACCGATCAGCTTTTCCATATAGGGGCCATACAGGGGGCGATACGCCGCCGCCGCCCCGAGGAAGGCAGTAAAGCACGCACTGGCCTTGTGGTCCGGTTGACCCGCGATTGCGCTTTGCGTTTTATCCACGGTCACCGCACCCCAGTGCCGCAATCCAGGGATCAACACATGACCGTCCAGCTTGGCCAGATCGCGCCGGACTTCGAACAGGACACGACCCAGGGCCGCATCCGCTTCCACCAGTGGCTCGGGGACAGCTGGGGCGTGCTGTTCAGCCATCCGAAGGACTTCACCCCGGTCTGCACCACCGAGCTCGGCGCCGTCGCCAGGCTGCAGCCGGAGTGGCGCCGGCGTAACGTCAAGGTGATCGGGCTCTCGGTCGACCCGCTGGAGAGCCACCATCGCTGGGAAGGCGACATTGCCGAGACCCAGGGGGCGGCGGTCAACTTTCCGATGATCGCCGATCCGGACCGCAAGGTCTCGGCACTCTACGGAATGGTGCATCCCGAGGCCGATCCGACGATCACCGTGCGCTCGGTGTTCGTGATCGATCCCGCCAAGAAGGTGCGCCTCAGCCTCACCTATCCGCCCTCCGCCGGCCGCAACTTCCAGGAGGTGCTGCGCGTCATCGACAGCCTGCAGCTCACCGACGGCTACAAGGTCACCACGCCCGCCGACTGGCAGCAGGGCGGCGACGTGATCATCGCCCCCTCGGTCAATGACGAGTCTGCCCGCGCGCTGTTCCCCGCCGGCTGGACGACGCTCAAGCCTTACCTGCGGATGGTAAAGCAGCCGGGACTTTGACCCGACTCTCCTCAACATTCCGAAACGGATCAACCAGACGTGGCTGACAAGACCGGGGCCGACAAGACCGGGGCTAACGACATCCGGGCCGACAAGAAGCTCTCCGGCGTCGAGACCCTCAAGCGGGAGAGCCGGGGGCTGCGCGGGCGGCTTGCCGAGGAACTGGCGGAAGGCGGCATCCAGGTCAGCGAGGATGCCTACAACCTGCTGAAATTCCACGGCAGCTACGAACAGTTCGACCGAGACACCGCGACCGTCCGCAAGCAGGCCAGGTTGGAAAAGCAGTACCAGTTCATGGTGCGCGTCCGCATGCCGGGCGGCGTCACCACGGCGGCACAATATCTGGCGCTGGATGCCCTGGCCGACCGGTTCGCCAATGGCAGCCTGCGCATCACCACGCGCCAGGGCATCCAGTTCCACGGCATCCTCAAGGGCGACCTGAAGGCCTCGATCGCCGCGATCAACCACGGCCTGCTGACCACGATCTCGGCCTGCGGCGACGTGGTGCGCAACCTGATGACCACGCCGGCGCCGCGTCGCGATGCGCGCCATGCCCGCGTCCTGGCCGACGTGCAGGCCCTGGCGCAGGCGCTGCTGCCGAGGAGCCGGGCGTACTACCAGATCTTCCTCGACGAGGAGCCGGTCGCCGGTGCCTCCGAGGACGAGCCGCTGTACGGCCCGACCTACCTGCCGCGGAAGTTCAAGATCGGCATCGCCCTGCCGGACGACAACAGCGCCGACGTGCTGTCCAACGACATCGGCGTGATCGCGCATTTCGACGCGGCCGGGCAGCTTGAGGGCTACACGATCGCCCTCGGCGGCGGCCTCGGCATGACGCACAACAACGCCCGCACCTTTCCTCGCCTCGCGACCCCGGTCTGCTTCGTGCCGCCCGACCGGTTGATCGCGATCTGCGAGGCGGTGATCCGCCTGCAACGCGACCACGGCGACCGCGGCGACCGCCGCCGTGCCCGTCTGAAATACGTCGTCGAGGATCGCGGCATCGCCTGGATCGCCGAAACCCTCGCCGGCTATTACGGCGCGCCGCTGATCCCGCCGCGGCCGTTGCCGGCGCTGGACGTGCCCGAACTGCTCGGCTGGCACGAGCAGGGCGACGGGCTGCTCTGGCTCGGCGTGCCGGTGCCTTCCGGCCGCATCGTCGATGCCGGCTCCGGGGCCATGGCTGGGGCCGGGGCCGTGCGCCTGCGCAGCGCGCTGCGCGACATCGTCACCCGCTTCGCCGCCGACCCGGTGTTCACGGCGCAGCAGGACGTGCTGCTGTCCAACATCCGCCCGGCCGACGTTGCTGCGATCGATGCGGTGCTGGCGGCGCACGGGGTGGTGCCGGCGTCGGCGATGACGCCGTTCGCCCGCTTCGCCCTGGCCTGCCCGGCGCTGCCCACCTGCGGGCTGGCGCTGACCGAGGCCGAGCGCATCCAGCCGCAGTTCGTCGCCATGTTCGAGCGGCTGCTGGCCCGCCACAGTCTCTCCGGCGAGCGTATCAGCCTGCGCACCACCGGCTGCCCGAACGGCTGCGCACGCTCCTATGCCGGCGATATCGGCCTGGTGGGCCGGGTGCCCGGATACTACGCGATCTATGTCGGCGGCGACTTCAACGGGACGCGGCTGTCGTTCCGGCTGCTCGACCGGGTGGCGGTCGCCGGGCTCGAGGCCAGGTTCGACGCGTTGTTCGCGGCGTTCGCGCGCGACCGCCAGGGCACCGAGGGCTTCGGCGACTTCTGCAACCGGCTCGGCCGCGACGCTCTGCTCGGTTTGACCGGCGACGGCAATAGCCAGGCGGCTTAGCCGGGTATTGAAAAGCCAAGCGCCAGGGCGCTGCCCTTGAGCCGCTGGGGCCGCCTCTTGGAGCAGTGGGGGCTCCAGACCCCGATTCTGAGCGAGCCGTCAGCTTGCCGAATGCTGCGTCGGGGTCGCGTGGTGACGACGACGAACCACGCGGCGCTTCGTCTTGGGATGCTCGACCGGGGCTGCCACCGGCGGCGGCGGCAACGCAACCCCGGTGGCGTCCGCACTCACCTCCACCTGCAGCGTGCTGCGCGGCTGGCCGCCGCCCGGCACCAGGCCGACCGCAAAGCTGTCCGGTCCGGCATAGGCGGTGTCCGCGGTGTAGGTCACGTAGGTCTTATTGTTGTAGTTGTAGATGAAGCTCTTGCCGTGCGTCGGCAGCGTGGTGAGCACGAACGAGGCGTATGCGCCGCCGCCGGGCTGGTCGATCGCGACGTCGCACAGCCCGTCATCGCTGCGCGCCTTGACCGCGACCGCGCGGCCGCCGGCAGTCTTGCTGATCGGCCCGATGCTGCACAGCGCGGACCGCTTGAGATAGCCGAACGGATTGGGCGGGATCACCGGCGGGGTTGGCGGCTTCTGCACGCAACCGGCCAGCAGGCCGGCCGTCGTCAGGCTCAATACAGCGACACGCACACGCACTCGACAGCTCCGCTTCTGGTCCATCCGCCATCCGACGAGAGGCCTGCGAGATTCGCGCGCGGACCGGCGGATTGAGCCGCTCCTGTAGATCAAGCGATGCGCCGGCGGAAGCCTTGGCGCGCATTGGCGCCAACCAAGCGCAAGGGCTCCGCCCTTGACCCGCTGGGGCCTGAAGCCCCAGACCCCGATTTTTAAATAGAAGGTTTGCAAAGGCGAGCCTTTGCTGGGGTTCCTGGGGCAAAGCCCCTGGCCTGCCTCTCAGGCTTTCCGCCTGCCGCTGTCCCTGGCGGCGCCCGGGGTGCGCCTGTATAACGCCCGCACCTTTGTCCCGCCCTGGTCTGGAACCCTGCATGTCCCTTCGCATCGGCCGCCGCCGCTCGCCCGCCAGCCTCGCAATCGGCGTTGCCGCCTGGTCGCTGCTGGCGGCGCCCGGGCTGACCGGGAGCGCCGCGTTCGCGGTGACGCAATGCGGCATGTCGCCGGCGCGCGAGGCCTTCGACGTGCAGGGGCTGAAGAGCGAGCTGATGGTGACGGCGCTCTCGTGCGGCGAGCAGGACCGCTACAACGCCTTCGTGGCGAAGTTCAAGCCGGGCCTGAATGACGAGGAGGCCGCCCTGAAGCGCTACTTCGCCACCTCGTACGGCCGCTCGGCGCAGCGCGAGCATGACGACTACATCACCCAGCTCGCCAACGTGCAGTCCGAGCGCGGCCTCGCCGCCGGCACGTCGTTCTGCCAGCAGCGGGTCAGCATGTTCGACGAGGTGCTGGCCCTCGACACCCCGGCCGACCTGGGCGGCTACGCCGAGGGGAAGGATATCGTGCAGCCGGCGACCTACGAGACCTGTGCCGCGCCGGAGCCTGTATCGCATCCCGGCCGGGTCCGCCATATCCGCAGCAGCCGGTCGCGCCACAAGGCCTGAGGGCGTCCTTCAACCGGCGGTCGGGTCGGCCGGGACGGTCCCGCTCGCGGCGTTGTCGTAGCCGCGATGCAGCAGGCGCCCCCAGCGCTGCATCCAGCCTGACTGCGCCCGGCTGCCGCCGTCCGGCTGCGGCCTGACCAGCAGCGTCGCCCCCATCCAGCCGCCGGCGTCGGATCGGAACCAGCGCAGCTCGACCAAAGCCGGCGGCACGGTCACGTCCATGCCCTGCAGGCGGGCGACCGCGCGTCGCTGGATGATGAACTCGCGCTTCGGATCGATGATCTCCGAGGTTCGCACCGGCCGCATCACCCAGCATTCGCGCGACAGCGGATCGGGGCCCGGATCGGCATGCTGGCTCGCCAGCGCCGCCGGATCGTAGCAGGCGCCGCTCGGGCGCACGCCGTCCTCGACGCTGGCGAGCGGCGGCGGCGCGGTCAGGCTCAGGATGCCGGTCACCTGTCCGGCGCTGGTGCGCCCGAGCACGATGGACTGCAGCGGATGCGCGCCGCCGTCGCGCACCAGCACGAGCTCGATCCAGTCACCGGCCGGCAGCGGCACCTGGCGTCCGGCGAAGCTGATGGTGCCGTGGCGCGTGGCCCCGAGCGGGGGTGCCGCCAGCGTGCCGTAGTCCGGGGCGGCGGCATCCGGCATTGCCGCGAAATGCGGCGCGGCGCTCGCCGACGCCGCCCCGGCGCCGAAATGCGGCAGATGCGGATGCAGCAGCCCAGAGCTGCCCAGAGAGCCGCCCAGAGAGCCGCCCAGGACGCCGGACAGGCGCGCCGGCAAGGCAGGCGGGAACAAAGCCGCCATCGCACTGCAGCCGACGGCACTGAACAGCGCCAGGCGCCAGGACGGCGCCCGTCGCCAGAGGCGTCCGAACGCCGACACGCGCGCCGCCTAGAGCAGAATCCGATCAATTGGAATCGCTTCGCGATGCCAAGTGTCGGATAAAGCTGCTCTCTCGAACGACAAGCAGAGCATGATCGATCGGATCATGCTCTAGCCCAGACGCTCGACGGGCGCGCGCAGGTCGGCGCCGACGGCGCGCACGCCGTCCGCGCCCTGCACCAGCTTGACCCGGGTCGCCCCCTGCTGGCGCGCCTCGATCAGGCCGTCGCTGACCATCTCCTCGATCGAGCGTACCAGGTCGCGCGCACTGGCGCCGTCGCCGAGGCGCTGCTGCTTCTGCATGACCTCGAACAGCAACTCGGCGTCGATGCCGCCGGCGGCGATGTCGAGGCCGTAGCCGGCGATCATCGCCTCGATCTCCAGCGCCGCCACGCGCGCGACGTCGAGGCCTTCGAGCGAGCGGAACACGAAGATGCGGTCGATGCGGTTCAGCACTTCCGGCGCAAAGCCCGCCTGGCGCAGCGCCACCACCGAGGCGCCGCGCAGCGCCTCCGCATCGCCGGCGTGGCGTATCGCGATCTCGCTCAGCACGTCGGTGGCGATGTTCGAGGTCAGCATGAAGATCGCCCGCGTGGTCGAGACCAGCGCGCCGTTCGAGGCCTCGGTGACATGGCCGTCGTTCCAGGCGCTGAGGAACTTCTTGAACACGTCCGGATGCGCCTTCTCGATCTCGTCGAGCAGCACCACGCTCTCCGGCGTCTCCTTCAGCCCGCCGGTCAGCTTGCCGTAGCTGTCGGAGCCGACATAGCCCTTCGGCGAGCCGAACAGCTGCGTCGCCGCATGCGGGGCGCTGAACTGGGTCATGTCGAAATGCAGCAGCTTGCGGTTCAACGCGAGTGCGAGCCGCTTGCTCAGGTAGGTCTTGCCGGTGCCGGGCGGCCCGGCCAGCAGGAACACGCCGACCGGCTTGCCGCGGGTCTGCAGGGCCAACCGGCGGCGCAGCGTCTGGGCGATATCCTCGCAGACCTGGTCCTGGCCGATCACCTGCCCGCGCAGCGTCTCGGCCAGCGCTCCTGCATCGATGAAGGTCGCCTTTTCCTGCTTGGACAGCAGTTGCTCGAGCGCCTCGCGATTGGTCAGCCGTGCCAGGACATCCATGATCCACCCTTGCCGCTTGCCGGACTTGGCATCCGCCTGCGATCGCAAGCTGCGCGGACGCTCGCCGGCGCGCCATTCATACACCAGCCCGGCCAGCACCAGCGTCCAGCAGGACGCGGCGATCCCGGTATAGAGCCAGCCGATCCGGCCCAGCCAGGCCAGCATAGCACCGGGCGAGAGGTGCAGCTGCATGGCGATCTGCACGGTCGCCAGCGTCAGGAACGCCAGCATCATCAGCGGCATCAGCCGGGTGGCGGCAGGCAGCAGGCCCTTCATTGCACCACCACCCCGATCCTGAGCACCTGGCCGGGCGCCACCGGCTGCAGTTCGAGCGGACCGGTCATGGTCACCGCGCCCATATGCACGTCGGCGTCGGCCGACGCGCCGACCGGCTGCAGCGACACGATGCCGGCGCGGTCGATCGGCAGCGTCACCAGCACCGGCACATGGCCCAGCGCCACCGTCTGGGTGAGGCCCCCTGCACTCACCTGCACCGTCGAGCCGGCGCCGACATCGAACAGCGGCAGCCGCACCAGCCGCAGCCGCCGGCGCTGTGCCGCCTGCACCAGCGCATCCTGCTGCACCGCCGGCAGCCCGATCGCCTGCACCGCAGCCTGGATGCCCGCCATCGGCAAGGCCGGCGCCTCGACCAGCCCGTGGATGGTGTCCGGGCCGTTCGGATCGGGGCCGGACCGCGCACCCGCGGCGGAGCCCAGGCCCAGCGCCGGCACCAGGGCTGCGATCGTTGGCTCGTAGCGAAGCGTCAGCCCGGCGGCGACGACCAGGGCCAGCAGGCCATAGAGGAAGCGCTGGCCGCCGCCCGCGGCCTGCGCCGGCATCAGGCTCGGCTCCAGGCGTCGCGTTCCGGGCGCATCGGGTCTCGGCATGCCGGAATGATCGCAAAGCCGGCGCGGCACCGCAATCGGTGCAGGCGCCGTAATCATCATGGTTACCGGATCTTACAGAGCGAGCAGCCGGGACGTGCGCCCGGGACGTGCGCCCCGGCCGTCATCAACCCGCCGCCGTCTTGGCGGTGGCCCCGCCGCCGCCGCCCGTCTTGCCGGACAAGGCGTGCACATGCTGGCCGTCCTCGAGTTCCGACGGCGGATTGATCACCAGCCTCTCGCCGCCCGACAGGCCGTGCGCGACCTCGGCCTGCTCGCCGAGATCACGCGCCAGGGTGATCGGGGTGAGCTTCACGGTGCCGTCGGCCTGCAGCACCGCGACGCGCAGGCTGGCGGTGTCGAAGATCAGGGCGGAGTCCGGGATCATCACCACCGGCTCCGGACGCTCCAGCTGGAACAGCATGTCTACATAGAGGCCGGCGGTCAGGGTCTCGTCCGGGTTGGGGATGTCGACCTCGACCAGCAGCGACCGCGAATTCTGCGCCAGCGACGTCGAGGTGCGGGTGATGGTGCCGCTGAAGACGCGGTTGGGCAGTTCCGGCACCCGGATCTCGGCGCGCACCCCGTCATGCATGCCGGGGAACTGGCTCTGCGGCACATAGACTTGGCAGCGCAGGATGTCGTCGCGGTCGATATGCAGCAACGCGGTGCCCGAGCTGGAGTCGCTCTGCACCAGATCGCCGATATCCACCTGGCGCGCGGTGATGACGCCGTCGAACGGCGCCACCACGCGCTCGAACCCGGTGAGCGCCACCAGCCGGTCGATGGTCGCCTGCTGGGCGCGTATGTTGGCCGCCGCGACCCCGATGCCGGCCTGCGCGCTGGCGACGCTCTTCTCCTGCACGCTGCTGTTGGTGGTCTGCGTGTCGGCGTCCTGCCGCGTGCCCCAGCCCTGGCTCGCCAGCGTGGTGGCACGGTACTTGTTCAGCTTTCCAAGCTTGTCGTTGGACCGCGCCTCGTCGAGCGTCGCCTGCGCCTGCAGCAGCGCCGCCTCCATCTGGCCGAGCTGCGCGCGGGCCTGGCTGAGCTGCGCGTCGAGATCGGGGGCGGCGATGCGCAGCAGCAGGTCGCCCTTGTGCACCTTGCTGCCGATATCGACCCGGCGCTCGGCGATGTAGCCGGTGGCACGGGCATAGAGGTCGGCGGCATCGAAGGCGACGGTCTGCCCGGGCAGGGTGATCGGATGGTTGTCGAGCGAGCGCTTCGCGGTGGCGACATGCACGTCGGGGATGAAGCTGGCCTCGGCGTGCTGGGTGTCGTCGGCGGCGCGGGACTGCTGCCAGTGGTTGAAGCCGCCCCAGCCGATCAGCAGGGCCAGCGGCACCGCGACCCAGAGAGCCTGCACGGGACGCATCAGATGTAATCCTCCGGGTCCCGGACGGGGTGGCTGCGCAGCAACGTGTAGAGGAACGGCACGAACAGCAGCGTCGACACCGTGCCGACCGAGATGCCGCCGATCACCGCGCGGGCGAGGGCCGCATTCTGCTCGCCGCCCTGGCCGAGATCGAGCGCCATCGGGATCAGGCCCACCACCATCGCTCCTGCCGTCATCAGCACCGGCCGCAGCCGCGTCTCGCCGGCCATCTGGGCCGCCTCGGCCGCCGAACAGCCGGTCTCGATGCGGTGTTCCCGTGCGAACGTCACCAGCAGGATCGAGTTCGCGGACGCGACGCCGACGCTCATGATGGCCCCCATCATCGAGGCGATCGAGAGGGTCGTATGGGTGATGAACAGGCTCAGGATGATGCCGCAGAACACCAGCGGCAGCGCGCACAGCACCACGAACGGGTCGCCCCAGTCCTGGTAGTTCAGCACCATCAGCAGATAGACCGCGATCACCGCGACCAGCAGCCCGACCTCGATGTGCGAGAAGGCGCTGTCCATGCTCTGGATCTGCCCACGGATCAGGATGCGGTCCGGCGGCTTCAGGTGGGTCTCCTCGTCGGCCACCACGCGCCGGATCGCCGCCGCAGCACTGCCGAGGTCGCGGTCCTGCACCGCCGCATAGACGTCGTAGCTGGGCTCGGTATTGACATGGCTCAGCACCGACTGCTCGGTCTGGCGATGGAAGCTGGCGACGTTGGTCATCAGGCTGACCGGCTGCGCGGTCTGCGTGTTGTTGCTCGAGGAGCCCAGGATCGGCAGCGCCTCCACCGCATCCAGCGAGGACTGCCGGTATTCCGGCGCCTGCACCCAGAGCTGCCAGGGGATGCCGGTCTTCGGATCGGTCCAGAAGTTCGGCGCCACCTGGAACGAGCCGGACAGGGTGATGTTGACCTGGTTGGCGACGTCCTGCTCGGTCAGGCCGAGTTCGGAGGCGCGCTGGCGGTTGATGTCGGCGAAAAACTCCGGCGCGTCGGTGATCTGCTGGATATGCACGTCGACCAGCCCGGGCAACGATGCGAGGCGACGCGCGATGCGCTTGGCCGCGGCGAGGTCGGCCACGTCGTGCCGGCCATGCACCTGCACGTCGATCTGCGACGGCACGCCGAAATCCAGGATCTGGGTGATCATGTCGGCCGGCTGGAAATAGAACAGCGCATCCGGGAATCGGTGACGCAGTTCCTGCCGCAACTTGCGTGTCACCGCGGTCGCCGAGACGCCGTTCTTGAGCGTCGCCAGGATCTGGCCATCGTAGTAGGCGACGAAGGTGCCGTCGTCGAAGGCGAGGTTATAGTTCAGCGACGGCAGGCCGATATTGTCGACCACGACCGCGACGTTGTTTTGGCCGGCCACGTCGCGGATGGTCTGCTCGGTTCCGGCAAACAGCTTGGCGGTGTCCTCGATGCGCAGGCCGGGCCGCGCGCGGACGTGCAGCGCGAGCTGTCCCGAATTGATCTGCGGGAAGTAGTCCTGGCCGATGAACGGGAACAGGCAGCCACCGAGCAGCAGCACCAGGCCGGCCACCAGTGCGGTCGCCAGGCGGCGGCGCAGCGCGATTTCGAGCAGCGATGCATAGCCCTTGTGGAAACGGTCGAAGCGCCGCTCGAAGCCGGCATGGATGCGGCCGAACAGGCCGGGCTGCTTGCCACCCTCGCCTCCCCCCTTGGCGTCCTCCTTCGCCTTTTCCTTCCGGCCATGCTCAGGCGCGACCAGCACGTCGATCAGGATCGGCACCAGGGTGCGCGACAACAGGTACGAGGCCAGCATGGCGAACACCACGGCCAGCGCCTGCGGGGTGAAGATGTATTTCGGAGCGCCCACCAGGAACAGCACCGAAACGAACGCCGAGCAGATCGACAGCGTCGAGATCAGCGTCGGCTTGGCGATGCTGGCACCGCCCTCGACCACGCTCTCGCGGAACGGCTTGCCGCTTTCCAGCACCCGGTAGGTGTTCTCGATCGCCACCGTCGCATCGTCGACCAGGATGCCGACGGCCAGCGCCAGGCCGCCCAGGGTCATCACGTTCATGGTCTCGCCGATGGCGGCGCAGACCGCGAGCGAGGTCAGGATCGCCAGCGGGATCGATACCAGCACCACCAGGGTGGCGCGCCAGGAGCCGAGGAACAGCAGGATCATCAGGCCGGTCAGGCCGGCGGCGATGCAGCCCTCCTGCACCACTTCGCTGATCGCGTCCGAGACGAACACCGACTGGTCGAACAGCGAGACGATATGGATGTCCTTGGGCGCCGAGGCGAGGATGCCCGGCATCATCGATTTGACCGCGTTCACCACGTTGAGCGTCGAGCTGGTGCCGTTCTTGAGCACCGGCAGCAGCAGGCCGAGCGCGCCGTTCACATGCACCATGTTCTGCTGCGGCGGGCCCCCGGCGCGGGCGTAGCCGACGTCACGCAACAAGATCGGCGTGCCGTTGACCAGCTTGAGCGGCATGTTGTTGAGCCGGTCGAGCACGTTCGGCAGCGTGTTCATGCGCACGATGAACTGGGTCTGGCCGAACTTGGCGAGGCCCGACGGCAGCGTCAGGCTCTGCGCGTTGATCGCGGTCACCACCTGCATCGGCGTCATGCCGCGGGCGGCCAGCGCATGCGGGTCGATGTCGATCTGCACCTGCTGCGGCACGCCGCCATAGGGCGGCGGCAGCGTCGAGCCCGGCGTGGTCTGCAGCGTCGAGCGCAGCCTGAAGCGCATGTAGTTGTACACCTGCGCCTGGCTCTCGACGTCCGAGGTCGCCGCGATCTGGATCACCGGCACCGAGGAGGCGGAGAATTGCAGGATGATCGGCGGCTGGATGCCGTTCGGCAGCTGGCCGCGTATCGAGTTCATCGCCGCGGTGACCTGGGTGAGTGCCAGGCTGATATCGGTGCCGGGCTGGAAATAGACCTTGGTCAGGGTGGTGCCCTGCAGGGTCGTGCTCTCCATGTCCTGGATGCCGGTGACGTTGTTGCTCAGCGCCAGCTCGGAGTAGCTGGTGACCTGGTTCTGCATGTCGGGCGTGTCGAGCCCGGTATAGGTCCAGATGATACTGACCACCGGGATGTTGACGCTGGGCAGCACGTCCTTCGGCATCAGCACGGCGGCACCGCCGCCGGCCAGCAGGATCAGGATCGACATCACATAGAAGGTCACCCGGAACTTCAGGGCGAACTTGACCAGGTACACGGGGCAATCTCTCCGACGGGCGGAAGCTGTAGCGCTTGTCCGACAAAGTGGTTCGGGCGGCGCGCCGATCCCAGAGACCGGATATGTTTCAAAACGATACGGGTTGGCCTGCTTGACGGCCTTGTCACGCCCGCATTGACAGGACGGGCCGATCCGGGGCCTTGGAGTCCGGGGCCTTGGAGCCAGGGGCCTTGGAGCCAGGGGCCTTGGAGCCAGGGGCCTTGGAGCAGGAGGCGCTTGACGATCCCGGTGATGGCGAAGCAAGAACACAGCATGAACGACCTCTTCTCGCGCCAGGCTCCCTCGCGCCAGGCTCCCTCGCGCCAGGCTCCCTCGCCCAAGACGCCCTCGCCCAAGACTCCGGAGGCGCCCCGGCGATCGGCGGCCAGTCCGGCGGCCAGCCAGCCTGCGGCGTCGGCCGGCGGCGCAGGCGGCTACGACGCGCGCGACATCGAGGTGCTGGAGGGGCTGGAGCCGGTGCGGCGACGGCCCGGCATGTATATCGGCGGCACCGACGAGACCGCCCTGCACCACCTGGCCGCCGAGATCCTCGACAATGCGATGGACGAGGCGGTGGCGGGCCATGCCAGCCTGATCGAGTTCACGCTTGAAGCCGATGGCCGGGTCACGGTGCGCGATAACGGGCGGGGGATCCCGGTCGACCGGCATCCCAAGTTCAAGGAGCTGTCGGCGCTGGAGGTGATCTTCACCACGCTGCATTCGGGCGGCAAGTTCTCCGGCCGCGCCTACGAGACCTCGGGCGGACTGCACGGAGTCGGCTCCTCTGTGGTCAATGCGCTGTCCGCGTCGCTCGAGGTCGAGGTGGCGCGTGACCGCGCGGTGTGGCGGCAGGCCTACGAGCGCGGCCGGCCACTCGGGCGGCTGGAAAAGCTCGGCGCCACGCAGAACCGGCGCGGCACCCAGGTCCGCTTCCTGCCGGACCCGGAGATCTTCGGACCGCTGCGGTTCAACCCGAAGCTGCTGTACCGGCTATGCCGCTCCAAGGCGTTCCTGTTCCGCGGCGTCACCCTGCAATGGCGTTGCGACGCCTCGCTCCTCCAAGCCGGGGGCCTGAAGGGCGGCAGCGGCGACGTGCCGGAGGCGGCGCTGCTGCATTTCCCGGGTGGCCTGGCCGACAGCCTGCGCGACGAGCTCGGCGAGCCGCAGCGCCTGCTGGCCGAGCTGTGGTCCGGCGAGGCCGCGCTGCCCGCCGCTGCCGACGGCAAGTCCACCGGCCGGCTGGAATGGGCGATCGCCTGGCTGGAGAGCGGCGAGGTGCCGCTCGCCTCGTTCTGCAACACCATCCCGACGCCGCAGGGGGGCACCCACGAGACCGGCTTCCGCAACGCGCTGCTGCGCGGCCTGCGCGCCTGGGGCGAGCACCGGCACAACAAGCGCGCGCTGCAGGTCACCGCCGAGGACCTGCTCGGCGCGGTCGCGGCCAAGCTGTCGGTGTTCATCCGCGAGCCGCACTTCCAGGGCCAGACGAAGGAGCGCCTGACCAACACCGAGGCGACCCGGCTGGTCGAGACCGCGCTGCGCGACCGCTTCGACCACTGGCTGTCGGGGCACCCGGCGCAGGCCGACACCCTGCTCGCCTGCATCATCGAGCGCGCCGAGGAGCGGCTGCGCCGGCGCGAGTTGAAGGAGACGCCGCGCAAGTCGCCCACGCGTCGGCAACCGCTGCCCGGCAAGCTCACCGACTGCACCCGTGGAAATGCCGCCGAGACCGAGATCTTCCTGGTCGAGGGCGACAGCGCCGGCGGCTCGGCGCGGCAGGCACGCAACCGGGAGACCCAGGCGGTGCTGCCGCTGAAGGGCAAGATCCTCAACGTCGCCAGCGCCTCGATCGAGAAGCTGCGCCAGAACCAGGAGCTGCGCGACCTGGTTGAGGCGCTCGGCTGCGGCGTCGGCGAAAAGGCCGATATGGCCCGGCTGCGCTACGGCCGCGTCATCATCATGACGGACGCCGATGTCGACGGCGCGCACATCGCCTCGCTGCTGATGACCTTCTTCTACCGCGAGCTGCCGGCGCTGATACGCGGCGGGCATCTGTACCTGGCGCAGCCGCCGCTGTACCGGCTCACCCAGGGGGCCAGGACGATCTACGCGATGGATGACCGCGACCGCGAGCGCAAGCTGAAATCTGGCTTCAAGCCGAACGCCAAGGTGGAAGTCAGCCGCTTCAAGGGCCTCGGCGAGATGCCGGTCGCCGACCTCAAGGCGACCACGATGGACCCGGCGCGGCGCACCCTGCTCAAGGTGGTGGCAGCGCCCGAGGATCGCGCCGCGACCAGCACCATGGTCGAGAGCCTGATGGGCCGGCGCCCCGAGCTGCGCTTCCAGTTCATCCAGGAGCACGCACGCGGGGTCGAACTGCTGGACGTCTAGCGGATGCGCTAGTTAGTTCTTGAGTGTAACGATCTTCTATCGCTACACCACGCGTCACGGTTGTGTTTTGCGCGGGTGCGACGATGAGGTTTTGGCATGCCGGGTCTCGGCCGGGCATGATCGTGGTGTGCGCCATCGCGCTGGCGGCACTCGGCAGGCCTGCCCTCGCCCAGGATAGCGGACGGCTGCTCGCCACCTCCGGCGTGACCGAAATCGAGGGCGCCGGCGGCGGCGGCCTGGTGCCCTGGGCGCTGATCACCGGCTACGGCACCCGGGACGCCATCGGCGCCACGGCGCATGGCAGCTTCGTCGGGCTGTCGGATTTCGGCCTGTCCTCGGTCGGCGCCAGCATCGGGCTCTATGACCGGGTCGAGCTGTCCTACAGCCATGACTGGTTCGACACCGCGGCGGCCGGCGGCCGGCTCGGCCTGGGCCGCGGCTACCAGTTCAACCTCGATGTCGTGGGCGCCAAGCTGCGGCTGGTCGGCGATGCGGTCTATGACCAGGATAGCTGGCTGCCGGAGATCTCGGCCGGCACCGAGTTCAAGGCGGCGGACGAGCACGCGGTGCTGCAGGACGTGGGCGCTTCCAGCCCGGACGGCGTCGATTTCTACCTGGCCGCCACCAAGCTGTTCCTGGCGGAAAGCCTGCTGGTGGATGCGACCGTGCGCGCGACCAGGGCCAACCAGTTCGGCCTGCTCGGCTTCGGCGGCGACCGCGACAATGCCTACAGCGCCGAGTTCGAAGGCTCGGCGGCGCTGCTGCTGACCCGCCGGCTGGCGGTCGGCGCCGAGTTCCGCAGCAAGCCGGACAATTTGCGCTTCGCGGCGGAGGGCGATGCATACGACATCTTCGCCGCGTTCTTCCTGAACAAGCATCTCGCCGCGACCCTCGCCTGGCTGGATCTCGGCCGCATCGCCCGGCAGGGCGACCAGACGGGCTACTACCTCTCCCTGCAGGCCGGTTTCTGATGCAGAAATCCATGCGCATCCTGCTGCTGGCAGCCTGGCTGGGCTGCACCACCGGGCCGGCTCTGTGTGCGAACTCGCTGTACGAGCAGCTCGGCGCCGCAGCCGGGGTACACCGCATCGTCGGCGCGGCACTCAGGCGCTACTACACCGACCCGCGGCTTCACGACGATTTCGACAATGTCAACCAGGTCTGGCTGCAGCCCCGGTTCGAGACCTTCATCTGCCACGTCACCGACGGGCCGTGTCTCTACAAGGGCCGTTCCATGGCCGCCTCGCATCGCGGCCTGCATATCGACCAGGCGCGCTTCAATGCCGCGGTCGAGGATCTGCAGGACGGCATGGACGAGGCCGGCGTGCCGTTCCGCCTGCAGAACCGGCTGCTGGCGCGCCTGGCGCCGATGGAGCGTGACATTGTTACGCGATGAACGATCGCGGCGGCATTGGGCTTCGCTGCTGCTGCTCGCCGCCGCCGCCGCCGGACAGCCTGGCCGGGCGGCCGAGGCCCCCGCCCCAAGCCAGGCTCCGGCGCCGCCCGGTTTGCCGAAGGAGGTGGTGGTCTCGCAGCACGATCGCGCCTTTTCCACCCACCTGGTGCAGATCAGGCCGGGCGGTTCGATCCGGTTCGACAATGACGACGACTTCACCCACCAGGTCTTCGTGCAGTCGCCTTGGATGTCGTACGAGTCCGACGAGCAGGAACCCGGACACGCGATCAGGGTGACGTTCCCGAAGGCCGGCAGCTACGACGTGCAGTGCCACATCCATCCGAAGATGCACCTGCAGGTCGTTGTGAAATAGATGCCGATCCGCGGCAAGATCCTCTCGGGTTGCCTGGCGCTGACCCTGCTGACGGCGCTCCTCGGCGTGTTTGCCGAGCGCGCCGAGCGCCGGCTGGGGTTCCTCGCCTTCGACATCTACGACAACGCCTTCATGTCGGTGAGCTATCTGCGCGAGGCGCAGATGGATTTCGGGCAGATGGCACGGGGCAGCGCCCCCGGCAGCCCCCCCGGCAGCACAGCCTCGCGGCCGGCTGCCGCGGTCGCGCAGGAGATCCTCGACGATCTCGACGTGGTGCGCGCGCGCGCGATGTCCCCGTCGGGCCGCGAGCAGGCCGAAGCGCTGCGCCGCAATGTCGCCGCCCTGCTGCCGGGCATCGCCGCCGATCCGGCGGGCGTCGTCATGACGCAGCAGGCCTTCGACCGTCTGGTCGAGACGTTCGCCGGCGACGGCTTCACGTATCGGCGCACTGTCGGCCGGATGGTGGCCCTGCAGCGCCGCCAGACCTGGGGCGCGCTGATCGTCAGCGTGGCCGCGGCGATGACGATCACCGCGCTGATCACTCGCCTGATCGCACCGCCGGTGCGCCGCGCCGTCCGTATCGCGCAGTCCATCGCGGCCGGCCGGCTGGACAACCCGATCGCGGCAACCGGCCGCGGCGAGACCGCCGACCTGATGCGGGCGCTGTCGGTGATGCAGTCCAGCATCGCGTCCGGCATGCGCCGCATCCAGGCGCTGATGGACCAGCAGGCGCAGAGCCACGCCGGCGAGATCGCCGCCCAGCATGCGCAGATGCAGGCGGCGCTCGCCAACATGAACCAGGGCCTGTGCCTGTTCGGCGCCGACGGCAGCCTCAGGGTCGCCAACACCCGGTTCGCCGAGATGTTCGGGGCGCCCGTGCTCGGCCGCAGCGCCGACGAGGTCCTGCGGGCGGCCGGGCTCGCGTCGCTGATCGACATCTCGCGCGACGGGCTGCTGGAGACGTTCTCCTGCGAACTCGAGGACGGCCGCATCATGGCGGTGTCGCAGCAGCCGATCGCGGGCGGCGGCTGGGTCGCCACCTACGAGGATGTCAGCGAGCGGCGCGCGGCCGAGCGACGCCTCGCCCACATGGCGCGGCACGACCTGCTGACCGGGCTGCCGAACCGGCTGCTGTTCGAGGAGCATATGCGCGAGGCTCTCGCGAGCCTGGCGCCGAACGACGGGCTGGCGGTGCTCTGCCTGGACCTCGACCGCTTCAAGCTGGTCAACGACACGCTCGGGCACGGCATCGGTGACGATCTGCTTCGCCTGGTGGCGGCCCGTCTGCGCGGCTGCGTGCGCGAGGAGGACCTGGTGGTCCGGCTCGGTGGCGACGAGTTCGCCATCATCCAGCTCTCGCGCGGCCAGGACAGCAGGGGGCCCGCCCTGCTCGCTGCCAAAATCCCCGCCTTCCTTGCTCCGAAGGTCATGGAGCAGCCGCAGGAAGTGACGATGCTGGCACAGCGGGTGATCGAGCGGTTGTCGGCGCCGTTCGAGGTCGACCAGCACCAGATCGGGATCGGCGCCAGCGTCGGCATCGCGCTGTCGAGCGACCCCAGCCTGTCCGAGGACGACCAGCGCAGCCCGCAGGCCCTGCTGAAATGCGCCGATCTCGCGCTGTATCGCGCCAAGGCGGCCGGACGCGGCAACTTCCATTTCTTCGAGCCGGACATGGACACCCGCATGCAGGCGCGCCGTCGCCTGGAGCAGGACCTTCGCCTGGCGGTCAGCGCGCAGCAGTTCGAGCTCTACTACCAGCCGCTGATGGAGAGCGGCGCCGGCCTCTCCGGCTTCGAGGCGTTGCTGCGCTGGAACCATCCCGAGCGTGGCCTGGTGAGCCCGGTGGAGTTCATCCCGCTCGCCGAGGAGGTCGGCCTGATCCCGGTGATCGGCCGCTGGGCCCTGCAGCGGGCCTGCGCGGACGCCGCCGCGTGGCCCGCGACCCTCAAGGTGGCGGTCAATCTCTCGCCGCTGCAGTTCCGGCCGGGGCTGGCGGCCGAGGTCGCCGATGCGCTGGCGGCCAGCGGCCTGTCGGCGCGTCGTCTCGAGCTGGAGATCACCGAGAGCCTGCTGCTGCAGGATGACGCGGCGGTGCTGGCGACCCTGCACCGGATCCGGGCGCTGGGCGTGCGGATCGCGATGGACGATTTCGGCACCGGCTACTCCTCGCTCGGCTATCTGCGGCGCTTCCCGTTCGACAAGATCAAGATCGACCAGTCCTTCGTGCGCGGCATGATCGACCAGGCCGACTGCCTGGCGATCGTGCGCGCCGTGATCGGGCTCGGCCGCTCACTCGGGATCGCGATCAATGCGGAGGGGGTCGAGACCACGGCCCAGCACCAGGCCCTGCTGCGCGAGGGCTGCGACGAGCTGCAGGGCTTCCTGTTCAGCCGCCCACGCCCGGCCAGCGAGGTCGCGAGCATGGTGCAGCAGCTCGGCCCCGCATCGTCCCGCGAGCCCACGCTGGCCCGCGAGCAGGTGTAGTCGTCACTTGACGTAGCCGACGTTTCCATTATTTTGGAGATATGGAAAAGCTATACGCCATCGCGGCGCTGGCGGCGCTGGCCCAGGACTCCCGCCTCGACATCTTCCGCCTGCTCGTGCAGGCCGGGGCCGAGGGCCTGGCGGTGGGACAGATCGCCGACCGGCTCGGACTGCCGAGCCCCACGCTGTCGTTCCATCTCAACCAGCTCAGGCACGCCAACCTCGTCACCTTCCGACGCGACGGGCGGTCGCTGATCTATTCGGCGGCCTATCCCGTCATGAACGACCTGCTGGCCTACCTGACCGAGAACTGCTGCCAGGGCGACGCCTCGGCGTGCGGCCGCGGTCAGTGTGTTCCCGAACCCGAAGCCCAGGGAGTAGCCCGCCATGAAGCGCCTGCACGTTCACATCTCCGTCGCTGACCTCGCGCCGTCGATCAGCTTCTACAGCACGCTGTTCGCCGCCAGTCCCTCGGTGACGAAGCCGGACAACGCCAAATGGATGCTCGATGACCCGCTGGTGAACTTCGCGATCTCCACCCGCAGCGGGACGTCCGGGATCGACCATCTGGGCATACAGGTCGAGACACCGGTCGAACTGCAGGAGGTGTTCGGGCGGCTGCGGGAGGCGGATGGGCCCGTGCGCGACGAAGGCAGCACGACATGCTGCTACGCGCGGTCGGAGAAGTCGTGGATCACGGACCCGGAGGGGATTTCGTGGGAGACCTTCCTCACCTCGGGCGAAAGCACCGTGTACGGAAACAGCGTTGATCCCGGCAGGTCTTCATGCTGCAGCGGGGATACGTCTGAATGAAGATCACGATTTATCACAACCCGGCCTGCGGGACGTCGCGCAACGTGCTCGCCCTGATACGCGACAGAGGCCTGGAACCGCATGTCGTCGAATACCTCGTCACGCCGCCGTCGCGGGCTGAACTGGTCGGCCTGATCGATCGCATGGGCCTGCCGGTGCGCGATGTGTTGCGGCGGAAGGGAACACCCTACGATGAACTGAAGCTGGATGATCCGGCGCTAACCGACGGCGCGCTGATCGATGCGATGATGGCGCACCCGATCCTGATCAATCGCCCGATCGTCGTGACGCTGGACGCGGTGAAGCTCTGCCGGCCATCCGAGACGGTGCTGGAGATCCTGCCGTGAGCGAAGCGGCACTCGTGGCGTCCCGCAGAGCGCCGTCCCTTGGCGCGTTCGAGCGCTATCTGACGCTGTGGGTGGCGCTCTGCATCGTCGCCGGCGTCGGCCTCGGCCAGTGGCTGCCGGGCCTGTTCCACGCGCTCGGCACGGCGACGGTGGCGCAGATCAACCTGCCGGTCGCCCTCCTGGTTTGGCTGATGGTCATTCCCATGCTGCTGAAGATCGATCTGGCGGCGCTCGGCCAGGTGCGCAACCACTGGCGCGGCATCATGGCGACCGTCGGCATCAACTGGCTGGTCAAGCCGTTCTCGATGGCGCTGCTGGGCTGGCTGTTCATCGGCGTCGTCTTCCGGCCGTATCTGCCCGCCGGCATGATCGACGGCTACAGGGCAGGCTTGATCCTGCTGGCGGCGGCGCCCTGCACGGCGATGGTGTTCGTCTGGTCGAACCTCGTGGACGGCGAGCCGCATTTCACGCTGTCACAGGTGGCGCTCAACGATGCCATCATGATCGTGGCCTTCGCGCCGCTCGTGGCGCTGCTGCTCGGCCTGTCCTCGATCACCGTGCCCTGGGACACGCTGCTTCTGTCGGTGCTCCTGTACATCGTTGTGCCGGTGATCGCAGCTCAGCTCTGGCGGCGCGGGCTGCTGGCGAAGAGTGGTCCGGCGGCGCTCGGCCGGACCCTGCGCATCCTGGCTCCGCTGTCGCTTGCGGCGCTGCTGCTGACGCTCGTGCTGCTGTTCGGCATGCAAGGTGCGCAGATCGTGCGCCAGCCGCTTGTCATAGCGATGCTGGCGGTGCCGATCCTGGTGCAGGTCTATTTCAATGCGGGGCTCGCCTACCTGGTCAACCGCCGGCTCGGCGTCGCCTGGTGCGTGGCCGGTCCGTCCGCGCTGATCGGCGCCAGCAATTTCTTCGAGCTGGCCGTGGCGACCGCCATTGCGTTGTTCGGCTTCCAGTCCGGGGCGGCGCTTTCCACCGTCGTGGGCGTGCTGGTGGAGGTGCCCGTCATGCTGTCGGTCGTCGCCCTCGTCCGCCGGTCGCGTGGCTGGTACGAGCGGGGCCAGGCGACATGAGGCTGCGCGAGCTTCCGAACCCGGACACCCTGCCCGCCCTCGATCGCAATGTCGCGCAGACCGGCCCGCAGCCAACGCTTGCGGTCAATGATCCCCCGCGCATCCTGCTGCTGTACGGCTCGCTGCGGGAGCGGTCGTATTCCCGACTGGCGGTGGAGGAAGCGGCGCGCCTGCTGCAGGTCTTCGGCGCAGAGACACGCATCTTTGATCCGTCCGAACTGCCGCTCCCGGATCAGGTGAAGGCCGACGACCATCCCGCCGTGCGCGAGCTGCGCGAGCTTTCCATCTGGTCGGACGGACAGGTCTGGTGCAGCCCGGAACGGCACGGGCAGATGACCGCGGTGATGAAGGCGCAGATCGACCACCTGCCGCTCGAACTGGGCAGCGTCCGGCCGACCCAGGGACGCACGCTCGCGGTCATGCAGGTGTCGGCCGGCTCGCAATCCTTCAACACGGTGAACGCGCTGCGCGTCCTCGGCCGGTGGATGCGCATGGTCGTAATTCCCAACCAGTCCAGCATCGCCAGGCCGTACGAGGAATTCGACGCAGCCGGGCGCATGCGACCGTCCGCCTACTACGACCGTATCGTCGATGTCATGGAGGAGCTGGTGCGCTTCACCATCCTGCTGCAGCCGCATACCGCGATGCTGACGGACCGCTATTCGGAGCGTCGCGCCAGCGTCGGGCTGCCACCGCTTTAGCCGTCGAGCGGGTTGCCGCGCGCGAACTGCGCCAGCCGCGTGACCTGGTTGTCGGTCAGCGCGGAGACGAAATCGTTGATCCGGCGGTAGTGCTCCTCGATTGCGAACCCGTGGCCGGGCGAATGGTCTTCCATCAGCTGCAGGATCCGGTTCGAGCGGTAGGACAGCGCGGACGGGCTGCTGCTGCGAAACAGCTCGCGCGCCGCCTCCGAGCAGGTGGCGAGCAGGGTCGCCACCGCCGAGTAGGCGCCGATCTCGACCTCGGTCTTGCGCGAGTGCCGGAAGATCTCGTCGCGCGCGAGCTGCTTGGCCCGGGCGATGCCGTCGCGCAGACGCACCGGACCGGCCTCGACGATGGTGCCGGAAAACGCGCCGGCCAGGATCGCGTCGTACTGCGCAAAGAAGATCGTGGTGCAGTCGGCCACCAGCCCGTCGATCGCGCGGCCGCGCAGCCAGCGTATGCGCTGCCGCTCGCCGTGGCCGGTGCGGCCGGCCAGGAACTCGGCGCGCATGGCGTCGTCGAGCAGGCCGGTGAAGACCTCGATCACCTCGGCGCCGCGCAGGATCTCCATCTCCATGCCGTCCTCGATATCGACGATGGCGTAGCAGATGTCGTCGGCCGCCTCGACCAGATAGGCCAGCGGATGCCGCGCATAGACGCCCGGCGCGATCTGGGGGATCTGCATGGCGTCGAAGATGCAGCACATGGTCTGGAATTCGCTGCCATAGCAGCTGTACTTGCCGTGGCGGCCGGCGGCGGCCGGCGAATTCGAGCACCAGGGATATTTCACGAAGGTGGCGAGCGTGGCGGAGGT
The DNA here is from genome assembly GCF_965277665.1 of Lichenicoccus sp. Lineage (GTDB taxonomy): Bacteria > Pseudomonadota > Alphaproteobacteria > Acetobacterales > Acetobacteraceae > Lichenicoccus. Next base: position 727,737 of record NZ_OZ255835.1, on the reverse strand, counting down.
CAGCCGGATGCCGACGATGTCGTGCAGGCTGGTCAGCATGCGAAAACCCTGGGCGTTGCCCTCGAAGGTCCGCAGGTCCTGCACGCAATGGGCGCTGAAGCCGTCGAAAAAACTGTCCGGCTGGCGGCTGTACCAGTCGCGGATCGCATATTCGCCGGCGTGCCCGAACGGCGGGTTGCCGATATCGTGCGCGAGGCAGGCGGCCTGCACGATGGCGCCGATATCGGCCGACTGCACGCCTTCGGGCAGCACGCCACGCCGCTCCAGCTCGCGCCCGACCAGCTCGCCGAGGCTGCGGCCGACGCAGGAGACCTCCAGGCTGTGGGTGAGCCGGTTATGCACCTTGTCGTTGCGCGGCAGCGGATGCACCTGGGTCTTGCGCCCGAGCATGCGGAACGGCTCGGAGAAGATCAGCCGGTCGTGGTCCTTCTGGAACTCCGAACGCCCGCGCCGGGCCCGGACGCTGACCGGCTTGGCCGGCCGGCTGTCATCGAGCAGGCGCGACCAATCCATCATCGCCATGCCGCTCCTGCCGCTCCGGGCCCGCACAGTGTCGCACGGCACAGGCCCGGGCAAGCGAACCCGTCAGAGCCCACCCCCGAGCCTTACAGCGCATCCATGGTGACGTAGTCGGTGTAGCCCTCGTCGCCCTGGCTGTACCAGGTCGCCTGCACATCCTTGTTCAGCGGCGCGTCGAGGCGCAGGCGCGCCGGCAGGTCGGGGTTCGCCAGGAAGGTGCGGCCGAACGCAATCGCGTCGGCGCGGCCCTCGTCCAGCGTGGCCTGGGCGCTGTCGCCCTCGTAGTCGGCATTGAGGATCAGCGGGCCCGCGAACGCGCGCTGCATGGCGGGCGCCACCGGCGGGTGCGCGGCGCGTCCGAAGGTGCCGTGCGGGCCGGGCTCGCGCAGCTCCAGGAAGGCGAGGCCGAACCGGCCGAGCTCGGTCGCCGCCGCGGTGAACAAGGCCTCCGGGTCGCTGTCCTCGACGCCCTGGATCGGCTCGTTCGGCGACAGCCGCACGCCGGTGCGGTCCGCGCCCACGACGCCCGCCACCGCCTCGGTGACCTCGCGCAGCAGCCGCACCCGGTTCGCGATCGGGCCGCCATAGGCGTCGCTGCGGCGGTTGGCGTTGTCGCGCAGGAACTGGTCGATCAGGTAGCCATTCGCGGCATGGATCTCGACGCCGTCGAAGCCCGCCGCGACCGCATTGCGCGCCGCGCTGCGATAGTCCTCGAGCAGGCGCGGGATCTCGTCGAGCCTGAGCGCGCGGGCCTCGCCGTATGGCTGCTTGCCCGCATAGGTGTGCGCCGTCCCGGGCGCCGTGGTCGCCGAGGACGAGACCCCCGGCTCGCCGCCGAGAAAGTCCGGATGCACCAGACGCCCCATGTGCCAGAGCTGGCAGGCAATCCGGCCGCCGGCGTCATGCACCGCCTGGACCACCGGACGCCAGGCGGCTGTCTGCTCTTCGGACCAGATCCCCGGCGCGAACGCCCAGCCCAGCCCCTCGCGCGAAATGCCGGTCGCCTCGGTGATGATCAGCCCGGCACTGGCGCGCTGCGCATAGTACTCGGCCATGCGTGGCGTCGGCACATGCCGCGCGCTCGCGCGGCCGCGGGTCAGCGGCGCCATCAGGATGCGGTTGGGCGCTGCGATGGCGCCGAGGCGGATCGGGTCGAACAAGGAGGGCATGCGGCTCTCATCTGCTGTTGAGGTTCGAGTTCTGTCTGGGACAGCCTCTCGAATCGCTTGAAAAGCTTGGCGTGGTCTGTCTAGGGTTCAACCATCAACAACCGAAAGGAGGTGATCCAGTGTCTCATTGTTTGACGAAGGTTTCGCACGGATCGACCTGGGCCCTCGCTGTTTCCATCGAGACCGCGGCCTAGCCCTTAGCGGTTCGGCATCAACCCTCAGACAATGGAAGGCCTCGGGGAGCCCAGCTCCCCGGGGCCTTCGTTGCATTTGGGAGGGATTACCGCGCCGTCAGCAGGAACGGCACCCGCCGGTCCGGCTGTGTGGTGATCAACCCCCGCGGTCGCACCTCCGGTTGCCCGATCAAAGCGAGACGGTAGCGGCGCAGCAGCCGTGCCAGCACCAGTACGCCCTCGCTGAGTGCGAACTGCGCGCCGACGCAGATGCGCGGGCCGGCGCCGAACGGCAGATACACCAGGCGATCGGGCGGCGTCGCCCCGGGCAGGAAGCGCTGCGGGTCGAACCGCTCCGGGTCGCGCCAGTGCGCGTGATGCCGGTGCAGCACCCAGGGCGAGATGCTGACGATGGTCCCGGGGGCGATCGCATGGCCGGCGATCTCGTCCCGCCCCTGCGCCTCGCGCACGATCAGGTAGGCCGGCGGATACAGCCGCAGCGTCTCGTCGAGGAAGGCGCGGGTGAACGGCAGCCGCGACACCGCGTCCGGCGCCTCGAGATCGGCCGCCGCGGCCTCGGCGGCCAGGCGCTCCTGGTGCTCGGGCAGCCGGGCCGCGATGAAGCAGGCCCAGAACAGCGAGACCGCCGTGGTCTCGTGCCCGGCCAGGATGAGCGTGGAGACCTCGTCGCGCAGCTGCGCGTGGTTGAAGCCCTCGCCGGTCTCCGGATCGCGCGCGGCCCGCAGCAGGTCGAGCAGGTCGCGCGGGGCGTCGTCCTCACGCGCCACCGCGTCGCGCGCGGCGATGATGCGGTCCATCAGCGCCAGCCAGTCGGCGCGGAACTGCTCGCGGCCGCGATCCAGCGGCGAGCGCACATGGCCCGGCAGCATCAGGTCGAGCACGCCGACGCGGGCGTAGTTCAGCGCGTAGCGCAGCATCAGCGCCCGCATGTCGGGCCCGAACCGGCCCATCTCCAGCGAGAACATCGACTGCCCGGCGATGTCCAGCGTGAGCCGCTGCAGCACCGACAGCAGCTCGACCGGATGGCCGATGCGCCGCCGCAGCTCGGCCTCGAACACGTCGCTGACGCGCAGGATGTGGCGCACCAGGATCGGCATCACCCGCGGCGCCAGGCTCGGCGCGATCACCCGGCGCTGGTGCCGCCAGGCCTCGCCCTCGGCCAGGAACAGCCCCTCGCCCAGCACCGGCCGCAGCACCCTGCGGGTCGGCGCGCTGCGCTGGTAGTTCTCGTGGTTGCCGAGCAGGACATGGCGGATCGCGGCGGGATCGTTCAGCAGCAGCTGCTGGCGCCCGAGGAAGCGGCCCGGCAGGACCAGGCGCCGGTAGGCGTCCGGCCCCCACAGCTCCAGCGGGTTGCGACGCAGCACCAGGAACGCCTCGACCTGCGAGCGCCGTCCCGGCTTGCGGCGCGGCGCCGGCAGCACCGCGTCGCGCAACGCGCTCATGCTCACCGCGTCGCGACCGCAACGGCGCCCGGCGCCATCGCCTGCCGGCTGGCCTGGCTGTCATGCTCCATCTGCGCCAGCACCCGCACGCCGGGGTCGAACACGCGGGTGAACGAGGACGGGTAGATGCCCATCCACAGCGTGATCAGGGCGAGCGGCGCCAGCACCGCCATCTCCGGCCCGGTCAGGTCGCGCAGCGCGCCGATCACGCCGCGGGCAGCGCCGAACATGACGCGGCGGTACAGCACCAGCATGTACACGGCGCCCAGAATCATGCTCATGCCGGACAACAAGGCGACCCAGAAGCCGACCTGGATCGCGCCGATCATCACCAGCAGCTCGCCGACGAAGGCGCCGGTGCCCGGCAGGCCGATATTGGCCATCGCGAACAGCATCGCCAGGGCTGCGAGTTTGGGCATCCGGTCGGCGACCCCGCCGAAGCCCAGGATCTCGCCGGTGCCGACCCGGCTCGACAGCATGGCGATGGCCAGGAACAGGCCCGAGATGATGATGCCGTGGCTGAGCATCTGGAACACCGCGCCGGCGACACCCGGTGCGTTAAGGGTGAACAGACCGACCAGCACCAGCCCCATATGCGAGAACGACGAGTACGCGATCATGCGCTTCATGTCGGTCTGCGCCAGGGCGACCGCTGCGGCATAGATGACGGCAACGATGCCGAGCCCGATCATCCAGGGCGCCGCCCGGTGCGCCGCATCCGGCAGCATCGAGATGGCGAAGCGCAGGAAGCCGTAGGCGCCGGCCTTGGACAGCACGCCGGCGATCAGCGCGGTGGCGGGGGCGGGTGCCTCGGCGTAGGCATCCGGCAGCCAGCCATGCAGCGGGAAGACCGGCAGCTTGACCCCGAAGGCGAGCAGGAAGCACAGGAACATCCAGCCCTGCGCATGCGGCGTGAAGTGCGTCGCCAGCAGCGTGGGCATGTCGGTGGTGCCGGTGATCTGCCACATCGCGAGCAGCGCGATCAGCATGAACAGCGAGCCGCCGAAGGTGAACAGGAAGAATTTGAGCGAGGCGAACACCCGCCTGGGTCCGCCCCAGATGCCGATCAGCAGGCTCGCCGGGATCAGGGTGGCTTCGTAGAACACGTAGAACACGACGAAATCGAGCGCCGCGAACACCCCGATCAGGGTGGTCTCCAGCAGCAGGATCGCCAGCATGTAGTCGCGCACCCGGACCTCGATCAGCCGCCAGGAGGCGAGGATGGCGATCGGGGTCAGCGTGGTGGCCAGCAGCACGAACAACAGGCTGATGCCGTCGAGGCCGAGATGGAACGAGATGCCCAGGGCCGGCATCCAGTCGGCACGCTGCTGGAACTGGAACCCGGCGATAGCGGGATCGTAGCCGATCCAGAGCACCACGGAGAGGGCGAACACCACCAGGCTGGTCCACAGCGCGATCCAGCGCGAGGCGTCGTCGTCATCGCCCGCGGTGCTGCGCATCAGCAGCAGCACGAGGGCCCCGAGCAGGGGCAGGAAGGTGACCAGGGACAGCAGCGGCAGATGCAAAGTGGGCCTCGATCATCCGTGGACAAGCAGCAGGCAACCTAGCCGGCTTGCGCCATGCTGCACAGCGCACGCCGGATGCCCAAGCTGCGTGGTGGTTGCGTCAAGCCCGTCCGAACAGGCGCTCGATCTCGTTTCGGCTGAGCTTGAGCCAGGTCGGACGGCCGTGCGAGCAGGTATCGGCGTGCGGCGTCGTCTCCATGCGCCGCAGCAGCGCGTCCATCTCGTCGCGCGAGAGACGGCGGCCGGCCCGTATGCTGCCGTGGCAGGCCATGCGCGCGATCACGCCAAGCGTCCGCCGTCCGAGCGTGGCGCTCTCGCCGGCCTCGGCGATGCCGTCGGGTTCCGCCAGCTCGTCGGCGAGGTCGCGCAGCAGGGCGGCGGGATCGGGACTGCCGAGCAGCGCCGGTAGCGTACGCACCAGCACGCTGGCGCCGCCGAAGGCCTCGATCTCGATGCCGAGGGCGGCGAGCCGGGCGGCCTGCTCCAGCAGGGCGGCGGCAGCGCCGCGCGGCAGATCGACCACTTCGGGCAGCAGCAGCCGCTGCGCCGCGACGGCGCCGCCGAGAACCTGCGCCTGCAGCGCCTCCTGGGTCAGGCGCTCATGCGCCGCATGCTGGTCGACCAGCACCAGGCCGCCATCGCTTGCCACCGCGATTACGTAGGTATCGAGCACCTGCGCCACCGCCGCGCCCAGCGGATGATCGGTGGGCGGCATCGCTGTGCCGTCCGGCGTCGCCGGCGCCTCCAGCACCCGCGCCCGCGGGGCTGCCCCGAAGGCCAGCGTCGCCTCGGCGAAACCCGGACCGGTGCGTCGCTCCGGGGGCGCCCAGATCATCCCCGGCCCGCGCGGCCGCGACTGCAGCGCCTGCATCCCGGACCCCGCGCCTCCAGACCCCGCGCCTCCAGACAGGGCACGGCCCAGGCTGCCGATCACCAGCGCGCGCACCGTCTCGGCATCGGCGAAGCGCAGCTCGGTCTTGGCCGGATGCACGTTCACGTCGATCCGCTCGGGGGCGATGTCCAGGAACAGCGCCACCACCGGATGCCGGCCATGCGTGATGACGTGCCGGTAGGCCACCCGGACCGCGGTACGCAGCACCGGATCGGCGACCGGCCGGCCATTGACCACCAGATACTGCCCGGCAGCGGTGGCCCGGTGCAGCGCCGGGCCGCAGGCATGGCCGCTCAGCACGATGCCGTCCCGCTCGCCCGCGACGCTGAGCAGGCCGAGCGCCGCGGCGCTGCCTCCGGCCTCGGCCAGCAGGGCGCAGACCCGGGCGAGCCGGTCCTGCGCCGGCAGCTCCAGCACCATGCGGCCGTCGATCTCGAGGCTGAACGCCACCCTGGGTGCGGCCAGCGCCAGCCGCCGCACCACGGTCTCGGCATGGCCGGCCTCGATACGCGGCGTCTTGAGGAACTTGCGTCGCGCCGGGGTGGCGAAGAACAGCTCCTCGACCAGCACGCGGGTGCCGGGCGGTCCGGCGCATGGACGCGGTCCGCTGACCGCGCCGCCATCGACACGTATCTGCCAAGCCTCGGCGGCGGCGCGCGGACGCGAGGCGACGCACAGCCGGGCGGCGGCGCCGATCGACGGCAGCGCCTCGCCGCGGAAACCCAGCGTCGCGATCCGCACCAGCGTGTCGTCGGAGAGCTTGGAGGTGCAGTGCCGCTCGACCGCGAGGGCAAGCTGGTCCGGCGCCATGCCACAGCCGTCGTCGGTGACGCTGATACGCGCGATGCCGCCGCCATCCAGACCGACCGCGATTCGCCCGGCGCCGGCGTCGATCGCGTTCTCGACCAGCTCCTTGACCACCGCCGCCGGCCGCTCGATCACCTCGCCCGCCGCGATCCGGTTGACCAGATCACTGCTCAACCGCCGGATCACCGGAGCAGTTTCACCGACCACTGCCGCCGGTTGCGTCACGGGCGCCTAAAGACCGTCTGACAATGTGCTACGGCGAGTCAGAGGCGCCAGCTTGGCGCCGCCCGTCGTGACTTTTCGAGCACCGGAGCGGAGCGGCCTCCTGGCCGTGAGCAACGGAGCGGAGAAAAGGCGCGCCGGATGACCGCCGTAGCGCATTGTCAGGCGGTCTTTCAGAAGAGGTTTTGGAAGAAGCCGGGCTTGCTCTCCTTGACCGTGGGGGTGGCCCCATCGGTCGGCGACCGGCCGAGGGCCGCGTTCTCCTGCAACCGCCGCTTCTCCGCATCGGTATCGACCAGCGATCCGGGCTGGCCGCCGCCGCGCCAGAACATCAGCTCGTTGACGAAGCCGGTGCCGGGATGGTCGAGCTCGCCGCGGCCGGTGCCGGCTGGCGCCCCCGAAGCGCTGGACGCGTCCTGCACCAGCGCCGCCTGGCCCGGCGACGGGCCGCCGTTTTCGCCCTGCAGCGCCACGTCGGGCGCCAGCGTCTCCAGGGCCTGGGTGCGGGTGCTCTGTTCCTGGGGCCGGTCGGCGCCCGGTGTCGGCGTCGCCAGCCTGGTATCCGGCGGCATCGACAGCGGCGCGCGGGTGGTCACGGTGTATTCGTCGGGCGCATCGCGCACCAGGCCGAAATCCCGCTCGACCTCGCGCGAGGAGCACGCGCAAAGGGACAGGCCGGACGCCATCAGGACCGTGAAGGCCAGCGACGCCGGGCGGCGCGAGCGGGCCCGCGACGCAGAGCGGCGCAAACCGAGGTTTTTGGGTGCGGACGACATGGCGCTTCTCTAGCGCCAAACCGAGTTTTCCGGCAAGCGGACGCAGGCCGTCTCGCACGCCGTCGCATCGTCTCGCCGCACTCGTCCTGGATATTTGCATGCGCGACCCGTTCCTGCTCCATGGCGCCCTGATGCTGGTCGCCTGGCTGGTGCTGCTGCCGCTCGGGGCCCTGGTCGCGCGCACCCGCAAGGTCACGCCGCGGCAGGACTGGCCGCGCGTGGTCGAGAACCTCACCTGGTGGTGGCTGCACCGGGTGCTGCAATATGCCGGGGTCGCGGTCGCGCTGGCCGCGGCCGCGGTGGCCTGGCGCGCGACGCGAGGCCTCGCCTTGGGCGTGCTGCATGTCCAGGCCGGGCTGCTGGTGCTGACCCTGGCCGTGCTCCAGATCGCCAGCACCTGGTTTCGTGGCGACAAGGGCGGTCCGACCGGTACCCACGCCGATCCGGAGCGCCCGGAAACCTGGCGCGGCGACCATTACGACATGACGCCGCGCCGGCGCGCTTTCGAGGCCTGGCACAAGAAAGCGGGCTGGGTCTCGATCCTGCTCGCGCTCGCAACAATGCTGCTCGGGTTGCGACTCTATGGCTGGCCGATGACCCTGGTCCGGATGGCGGCGGGCCTGGCGCTGCTGCAGGCCGCATCCGCGGCGTGGCTGCTGCGGACCTCGCGCGGCATCGGCACCTACCAGGCGCTGTGGGGGCCGGATTCGCGGCATCCGGGCAACCGTCCGCCGCCGGGCTAACTCGCGGGGCGGGTGCCGGACACGCGGTCCAGTTCGCCGAGCGCGTCGGCCGACAGGGTCAGGGCCGCCGCCGCACAGTTCTCGTGCAGATGCGCCAGCGAGGCGGTGCCGGGGATCAGCAGGATGTTGGGCGAGCGGTGCAGCAGCCAGGCCAGCGCCACCTGCATCGGCGTCGCGTCCAGGCGGGCGGCGACGTCGGACAGGATGGAGGATTGCAGCGGGGTGAAGCCGCCCAGCGGGAAGAACGGCACATAGGCGATGCCGTCGCGCGCAAGAGCCTCGATCAGCGCGTCATCCGCGCGATGCGCCAGATTGTAGTGGTTCTGCACGCAGACGATCTCGCAGATCCCGCGCCCCTGCGCGATCTGCGCCGGCGTTGCGTTGCTCAGCCCGATCCGGCGCACCAGCCCCTGGCGCTGCAGCTCCGCCAACGCCGTGAGCGGCGCCTCGAGCGAGCCCTCGGCCGGGCCGTGCACGCTGAACATCAGCCGCAGATTGACCACGTCCAGGGTGTCGAGCCCGAGATGGCGCAGGTTGTCGTGCACCGCGCGGGTCAGGCCCTCGGGCGAGAAGTCCGGGTGCCACGCGGCATCCTCGCCGCGCCGGGCGCCGACCTTGGTGACGATGACGAGGCGGTCCGGATAGGGCGCCAGGGCCTCGCATATCAGCCGGTTGGTCACGTGCGGGCCGTAGAAGTCGCTGGTGTCGATGTGATCGACGCCGCCGGCGACCGCCGCGCGGAGCACCGCCAGCGCCGCCGCATGATCCCGCGGCGGCCCGAAGACACCCGGACCGGCCAGCTGCATGGCGCCGTAGCCGAGCCGGCACACCGTCCGGTCGCCCAGGCGGAAGCTCGTCGATGGATCGCTCCTGGACATGGTCGGGTTCCTCCGTGGATAGCCTCCAGATGGCCTGGATGGCCTCTATCTGGGCGTTGCCGATCGGCACCCGAACAGGACGATATCGACACGGGCGCTGCTCGGCCATGCCTGCCTGCGTCGGACGCCTGATGCGGCGCCGCTGCGGGCGTTCGTCGATTGCATCAGGCTTTCGCGGACTTGCGCCGCACGCGCATCACGATCGCACGCCGCCGGCGACCCTGCGGCCGAAGGGCTTGCGCGCGACACCCACCGAACTGTGATGCAGCTTCGTGGTCGCCCGCCAGTAGAGGCCATCCATGACCATGCCACGAACCGACGAAACCCGCTTGCGTGTGCGAGCGCGCGCCGCCGTCGCTGTCGCCCGATGACCGCCGCGCCGCCGGCACCCTCCGAGCGAGCGACCGGCGGGCGACCGGGCCTGTCGCCTCGCCCAGGCCTGTCGCCTCACCTGTGTCGCGGTCTCGCCCGCGCGGCGGTGCTGGCGCTTGCGGCCCTCTGCGCCGGCTGCTCGACCGCAGGCTTCTGGCTGATCCACCCCGCCGGCCCGGTTGCCGCGGCCGAGCTGCAATCCTGGATCGTCGATACCGGGGCCACCTTCCTGGTGATCGGTCCGGCCACCCTGCTGGTGCTGTGGGCGATCTGGCGCTACCACCGCCGCTACGGCCGCGGCGCCTACGTTCCGGGCTGGTCGCATTCGGTGCCGCTGGAAGCCACCTTCTGGGGCGCGCCGCTGCTCGTCGTCATCGGGCTCGGCGTCTATGCCACGCACGCCTCGTTCCAGACCGATCCGTCCGGGCCCGGAGTCCTGGCCGCCGCCAGCAACCCCGACGCGGCCAAGCAAGCTGTCACGATCGACGTCATCACCACCGACTGGCAGTGGCTGTTCATCTATCCCGACCGGCACATCGCGCTGGCCAACGAGCTCGTCATTCCGGTGCATACGCCGGTTCGCTTCCGCCTGACCTCGGCCACGGTCGCCACCGATTTCTTCATTCCGCAGCTCGCCGGGCAGATCGACGTGATGCCCGGGATGCGCACCTGGCAGGGCCTGATCGCCAACCGCATCGGCAGCTACCAGGGCTTCGCGTCGGACTATAACGGGCCAGGCTTCTCCTGGATGCGCTTCCAAACCCGGGTGCTCTCGGCGGCGGACTTCGCAAGCTGGGCGGCCGGCATGACGCGAGCCCCCGCGCATCTCGACGATGCCGCGTTCCTCAGGTTCGCGGCACCCACCATCAACACCCACGACACCACCATGCGCTTCTCCGACGTGCAGGACGGCCTGTTCGACCGCGTTATGGACAATGTCATGATGGGCCGGATCTACGAGACGCCCAGCGGCATGACCGAAAAGAAGTCCCACGACATCAATGGCGGCCGGCAGCCGGGCAAAGCCGCCGCCGCAGGACAGGACCACATCCGATGATCGACGTGCAGGACCATTGGGACTGGTTGTTCGGCCGGCTGACCCTGTCGCAGGTGCCGTACGACAACCTCATCGTCGGCAGCGCCTTCATCTTCGCCGCCACCCTCGGGCTGCTGATCGTGGGCGCGCTGACCTACTACCGGGCCTGGGGCTGGCTGTATCGCGACTGGCTCACCACCATCGACCACAAGCGCATCGGCATCATGTACGGCCTCGTCGGCACCGTGATGCTGTTCCGTGGCTTCGTCGACGCCATCATGATGCGCACGCAGCAGGTGCTGGCGGCCGGACCCCTGTCGCACGGCTATCTCGGTGCCGAGCACGGCTATCTGCCGCCCTATCATTACGACCAGATCTACGGATCGCACGGGACGATCATGCTGATCTTCGCGGCGACCCCGATCCTGGCCGGCTTCATGAACTACCTGGTGCCGCTGCAGATCGGCGCGCGCGACATGGCGTTCCCGTACCTCAACGCGCTCGCCTTCTGGATGACCGCGGTGGGCGCCGGCCTGACCATGATCTCGCTGTTCGTCGGCGATTTCAGCCAAGCCGGCTGGGTCGGGCTGGCGCCGCTGACCGAGCTGCCGTACAGCCCGGATGTCGGCGTCGACTATTGGAGCTGGGCGCTGCAGATCGGCAGCGTCGGCACCACCATCGGCGCGGTGAACATCATCGCCACCATCATCAAGATGCGCGCGCCGGGCATGACCTGGATGCGCCTGTCGCTGTTCACCTGGACCTCGCTCACCACCAACGTGATCGGGCTCACGGCCTTTCCGGTGCTCGGCGTCGCCATCGGCCTGCTCAGCCTGGACCGCTATCTCGGCACCCACTTCTATACCACCGGCGTCGGCGGCAACTTCATGCTGTACACCGACCTGTTCTGGATCTGGGGGCATCCGGAGGTGTATTTCATCATCCTGCCCTCCTGGGGCATGATGTCCGAGATCATCCCGACCTTCTCGCAGAAGAAGCTGTTCGGCTACCCGGTGATGGTGGCCGCCACGCTGAGCATCGGCTGCATCTCCTGGACCGTCTGGCTGCACCATTTCTTCACCATGGGTGCCGGCCCGATCGTCAACAGCTTCTACAGCATCGCCACCATGCTGGTGGCGATCCCCACAGGGGTGAAGGTGTTCGACTGGGCGCTGACCATGGTGCGCGGCCGGCTCACCTTCACCACGCCGATGCTCTGGGCGGTGTCCGCCATCTTCATGCAGATCATCGGCGGCTGGACCGGCATGATGCTGGCGATCCCGGCGATCAACTACATGACGCATAACAGCGTCTTCGTGATCGCGCATTTCCACTGCGTGGTAATGGTGACGGTGTTCGCCGCCGTCGGCGGCGCCACCTTCTGGTTCCCCAAGATGTTCGGCTTCACGCTCGACGAGCGCAGCGGCCAGTGGGTGTTCTGGCTGCTGGTCGCGGGGTCGTTCTTCGTCTTCACCGCCATGTTCATGCTCGGCCTCACCGGCATGCCGCGTCGCCTCGCCTACGTCCCGTACGCGACCTGGTGGCCGCTGCTCGTGATCGAGGAATTCGGCGTCTTCATCGACATCGCCGCCCTGCTCGCCTTCATCTGGCAGATCACCGTGAGCATACGCGACCGCAACCTCAATCGTGCGGCGCGCGATCCGTGGGGCACCGCGCGCAGCCTCGAATGGCTCACCCACTCCCCGGTGCCGGCCTACAACTTCGCCGTCATCCCGCAGGTCAATGCGCGCGACGAGTGGGCCTGGCGCCGCGAGCATCATCTCGAGCACATCATGCCGGAGCAGTACGAGGCTATCGAGCTGCCGCTCAACACGCCGGTTCCGATGTTGATCGGCCTCTGCACCGCGGCCTTCGGCTTCGCCATGGTCTGGCGGATCTGGTGGCTCGCCATCGCAGCACTGGTCGGCATCTTCGCCATCGTCATCATCCGCTCGTTCGGCGGCGGCACCGGCACGACGATCACGGCTGACGAGGTCCGGCGGATGGAAGAGCTCGCGATGCGCGCGCCGCGTCGCCAGGCCGAGGGGCAACTGGTTCCGGGCAGCGTGCCCGTGTTCAACACCGGGGCCGTGAAATGAGCGCCGGGTTCGATTGGGGCCTGTACGACCCCACCCCCGGCCCGCAGACCAGGCTCTGGGCGGAGCCGCATCACGAGCACGACATGATGAGCACGCGCCTGCTCGGCTTCTGGCTCTACATGCTCAGCGACTCCCTGGTGTTCGCCGGCCTGTTCACCGCCTACGAGGTGCTGAGCTTCCCGATGAGCTTTGCCGGTGGTCCGACGCCGCGCGACGTCGCCTCGCCGATCTACGGCTACGCCGAGACCGTCGTCCTGTTCACCAGCGTGCTCGCCTACGGCATGGTCATGGTCAGCCTCAAGCACGAGCGGACCCGACCGGCGATGGCGTGGCTCGCCGTCTCGCTGGCAATCGGGCTCGGCTTCATCGGCATGGAGGTCCATGAACTCCAGGGCGTAGCACTGGCCGGCGGCCCGCCACAGCGCAGTGGCTTCCTGTCGATCTTCTGGGCCGTCGTCGTGGTGCACGGTGTCCATCTCGCCATCGGCCTGCTCTGGATGGCGGTCATGCTCGCCCAGATCGCGACCAAGGGCTTCACCCAGCTGGTCACCTACCGGCTCGCCAATCTGAAGGTCTATTGGCTCTACCAGGGCCTGATCTGGACCTTCGTTTACACCTTCATCTACCTGCGGGGATCGATCTGATGCTGGTGGACAACGACAGGCCGGCCGACCATCCGGAAATCGCCTACTCCAGCGGCCGCAGCTACGTCATCGGCTTCGTGATCACCGTCGCCCTGCTCGGGATCTCGCTGCTGCTGGTGCAGTACCACGCCATGTCGGCGTTCAACCTGCTGGCGTCGATCTCGGTGCTCGCCTTTCTCACGACGGTCGCCAAGCTGGTGTTCCTGTTCCACCTCGACTTCTCCGAGACGCAGCGCTGGAACACCCTCACCCTGATGCTGAACGTCCCGCTGCTGATCCTCTCGATCGGCCTGACCGCTTGGATGTTCCGCACCCTCTACGACCGCGTGATGATGCACTGACGGTGGCGGGGGCAGCTGTCGCGCTGGCGGGATCGCACGCCCCGGGAAGACCGATCCGGTTTTCCGCTTCCCTCAGTCGAACACGACATCCACCGCGCCGCTCTTGGCGAGCACTTCCACGGCTGCGAACCCTGCTTGCCGCGTGAACCGAAGCGATAGGCTGGCAGCTCCGACGCAAAAGCGGTGCAGCGCCAGGACATCGACGCCATCCGGCAGCAGCGGGCGGCGGATATGGACACGCGAGGCAAACCCGTCGACGGTCAACCCGAGCAGTTCGCTGACCATGAACGGCACCGCGGCCGCCGACCAGGCCTGCATCGGGTCGGCGCGCGGCGTGTGGGTCGGCGCATCGCCCGACAGGCGCTGCGTCCCGGCGATGAACTCCGGCAGCCGCGCGTTGCGAAACCCGCGCGCCGCATCCAGGGTGGCCGCCGTGATGCGCAGCGCCGCCGCATCCTCGCCGTGGCGGCGCAGGCCTGAGACGATCAGCGCATTGTCGAACGGCCAGACGCTCCCCTGCTGGTAGGCCAGCGGATCGAAGGCGGCGTGATCCGCCGACAGCGTCCGGATGCCCCAGCCCGAGAACATGTCCGGCCGCATGATGCGCTCGGCCGTCCGGCGTGCATGATCCGGCGTCGCGATGCCGGTCCACAGCACCTGGGCCGCGTTCGAGGTGACCGAGGTGATCTGGCGGCCATCCCGCTCAAGACCCAGGCAGTAGCAGCCCTCGCCGTCCATCCAGAACTCGCGCAGGAAGCGCTCCTGCAGTCGCGCTGCCGCGGCCTCCAGCGTGTCGGCCTCGCGGTCCTCACCGGCCCGCCGCAGCACGGCGGCAACCAGCCGGCGGGCCTGGTAGGCGTAGCCCTGCACCTCGACCAGGGCAAGGGGCGGCGCAGGGTAGCGCCCGTCCGCACGCAGCACGCCGGTCCCGGAATCCCGCCAGCTCTGGTTGATGGGCTGGCCGCCATCGGCAAGGCCGTCATAGGTGACATATCCCGACGCATCCTCGGCTGACTTGCGGTCCAGCCAGGCCAGGGCGCGATCGATGTTGAAGCGCAGCGACTTGAAGACCTGCAGGTCGCCCGTCCAGAGCACGTGCCGGGCGATGGCGATCAGGAACAGCAGCGTTGCATCGACCGAGGCATAGCTCGGCGTCTGCGGAACCTCGTGCAGATGCGACAGCTCGCCCACACGCAGTTCGTGCAGGATCTTGCCCGGCTGCTCCCCGGTGACCGGGTCGTCGCGGGTGCCTTGCCAGTGCGCCAGCGCCGCCGCCGTCCGGGCCCCCAGGGCGGAATTGTAGGCGAGGCACTGGATTGTCGGCAGCAGGCTGTCGCGGCCGAACAGGCCGACGAACCACGGGATGCCGGCCGTGGTGAACCGGTGCTCGCCGCGCCTGACCTCGAGGAGGGCGACGTCCGAGAGCGAACGCGCCAGCACTTCGCCCAGGCCCTGGCTTGCGGTCTCGATCCCGGCATAGCCGTCCAGCAGCGCAGCGGAGGCCTTGGCCTGCGCCTGGCGCATCGCGGGCACGCTCAGCGGCGCGCCGGCGGACAACAGGACCTTGCTGCCGACCGGCCGTTCATCGACCCTGCAGGTCACCATCAGCTCCTCTGTCGCCATCGGGGCGAGCGTCAGCTGGAAGTGGGCGATGCTCTGCTCGCTCGTCATCGGCGCCACCACCGGCGTCAGCGAGAACTCGACCAGCAGCGTGCGCAGGACCTTGTCCGCGCCGCGATAGGCGAACCGCAACGCCGTCCCGTCCCATTGCGGGGTCTGCAGCTGGCCGCGCCTGCCCGCGGGCGAGCCGCGGAGTGCGAACATGCTCTCGAAGGTGGTCGCGAACTCCAGCGACAAGGGAAGCGTGACGGTGTCGTCCGAGAAATTGCGCAGGCTGATCGTATCGATGAGGATCGGCCCGCTGTCCGGAATCGGGCCATCGTCGAGCACCAGGAAGGTGCGCCGCAGGCTGAGCTTGTGATCGGCGATGGCATGTCCGTTCGCCGTGGCAAGCCTGCTGTTGGTGAGGTTCATCTGCGCCGCCATGCCCTCGCCATCCGACGACATGAGCAGCAGGGGCGCCGTCCCGTGCAGGCGCAGCGCATAGCAGGCGAGATAGCAGGTGTCCCGGTAGAACAGGCCGAACCCTGGGATCGGCTGCGGGATCTCGCCATCCTCCCGCGTCAGCAGAACGAGGTCGTTCGCCTTCAGCATGAGCGGGTGGCGGATATCGATCGAGAGTGGGCGATCAGCCATCGGATTGCCTATCGAGGCGGCCGGATGCCCGGCCGGATCATGTCCGTTGCAACGCCGATCTCATGGCATGGCGGCCGTGTGCCGGACCGCGGGATGCGGCTCGCCTTTTGCGCGTCTGGCCCAGAGTGCCTGGACCGCCTCGAGGCTGAGCCCCTTGGTTTCCGGCACCAGGACGTATGCGAAGACCAGCCCTGCGAAGGTGAGCGCCGCGTAGAGCAGGAATACGCCGGCATGACCCATCAGGTCGGCCAGATCGAGGAAGGTCAGCGCGACCACCAGGTTGGCGAGCCAGTTGGCGATGGTGGCGGCCGACATCCCGCGCGCCCGGATCGCCATCGGGAAGATCTCGGAGATCAGCAGCCAGAACACCGGTCCGAGCCCGATCGCGAAGCAGCCGATATAGGCGGCCAGGCTGGCGGCGGTGAGATATCCCCTGGCCGGGCCGGTGCCGAGCAGGAAGCCCGCCGCCAGCAGGCAGAGGCTGATCCCCATCCCGCCGAGGCCGCTCAGCAGCAGCGCGCGGCGGCCAAGCCGGTCCACCAGCCAGATCGCGACCATCGTCATGATGACGTTGATGACGCCGATGCCGGCGGTGGCAAGGATGGCAGCCGAGGCGGAGGACAGGCCGGCGGCCTGGAAGATCGTCGGGGCGAAATAGATGACGGTGTTGATGCCGGTGACCTGCTGGAAGATGGCAAGCCCGATGCCCACGATCATCGGCAGCCGGGCGGCCGCGTGACCGAGATGGCTTTCCGGCCTGACCTGCGCCTTCGGGGTCAGGTCGTCGCGCAGCAGAGCCATCTCGGCTTCGATATCGACGCCATGCCCGCGCAGCTGCAGCAGGGCGGCCCGGGCCTGGGTCGTGCGTCCGTGTCCGGCCAGCCAGCGCGGTGTCTCCGGCAGGAACAGCATGCCGATGGCCAGCACGATGCCGGGCACGCCGCCCAGCCCCAGCATCCACCGCCAGGCGCCAGCCGACGCCAGGGCGTATCCGATCAGGTAGGACCCGAGGATGCCCAGCGTCACCGCGAGCTGGTTGAAGGACACGAGCGCCCCGCGCTCCCGGGCAGGGGCGATCTCGGCGAGATACAGCGGCGTCAGCATGGACGCACCGCCGATGCCGACGCCGACGAGCAGACGTCCGGCCAGCAGCGCCGCGAGCTCCGGCGCCAGGGCCGAGACGGCGGCGCCGGCCACGAAGATCATCGAGGTCACCAGCAGGATGGGGCGGCGCCCGAAGCGATCGGCAAGACGCCCGGCAAAGGCGGCCCCGAACGCCGCGCCGCCGAGTGCGACACTCGTGACGACGCCCAGCATGAGGGGGGAAAGATGGAATGCGGTCCGCAGGAACAGCAGCGCGCCCGAGATAACGCCGGTGTCGTACCCGAACAGCAGGCCACCGAGGGCGGCGGTCGCGGCGATGAAGGCGATATGCATGCACCCACTCCCGCAAGTGCGCTCGCTGCCTCAGGCAGAGTCGGCGCACGGACGCCGCCAGCAGTCCCGGGTCGGGAGCGACACCAGGTGGAGCTACACGGCGTCCGGGTGCAAACGCAGGATCGGAATCTACCTATTGCGATTCCACGCCCGCGCTCGCCCTGCGATCCAGCAGGCTGTCCAGCAGCAGGACGCCGACGCCGCAGACGATCGCGGCGTCGGCCACGTTGAACACGTACCAGGACCAGCCAAAGGCATGCGCGTGGATGAAATCGACCACCGCACCGAAGCGCAGCCGGTCGATGACGTTGCCGATCGCGCCGCCGGCGATCGAGCCGAGTGCTGCCGCCACCAGCCGCGTACGCGCGCGGCGCATCCACGCCAGCAGCAGCCCTACCACGACCGCCGCCACCAGCGTCAGCAGCAGCGGCCCGCTGCGTCCGAGGCCGTTGAACAGGCCGAAAGTGACGCCGTGGTTCCAGACCATGGTGAGGTTCAGCACCGGCAGCAGCGCGATCGAGCCCAGCGCCGGCAGGTCCAGGCCGTTCAGGATCCAGTATTTGCTGGCCTGATCGGCGGCCAGCACGACCAGGCCGCACAGCAAGCCGGTCCGCATCATGCGGTCATGCCGTCCACTACGGCGGCGCAGCGCAGGCACAGCGCCGGATGCGAGGCATGCGTGCCGACCTCGTCCAGCACCTTCCAGCAGCGCGCGCACTTGCTGCCCGCTGCCACCGCTACCCGCGGGGCGCGATGCGTGGGCGCGCCGTCGCCGGGCTGGGGCTCGAGATAGATCGAGGCCGCGTCGGGCTGCACCTCGATTGCGGCGCGCGAGACGATGGCGAGCTCTGCCCAGTCGATGCCGGCAAACGCCGCCGCCTCGCGTTCGGAGAACGGCAGTTCGATCTCGGCCTGCAGCGACGAGCCGATGGTCCCGACGCGCCGCGCCGCCTCGATCTCGGTGGTGACCAGGCGCCGCACCGCGCGCAGGCTGGCCCAGCGATCGGCGAGTGCCGGATCGTGCCAGTGCGCCGGGATCGCCGGGAAACTCTGCAGATGCACGCTGGCGGTCTCGCCGAACCGCGCCGTCCAGGCCTCCTCGGCGGTGAAGCACAGCACCGGGGCGAGCCAGGTGCACAGGCAGCGATGCAGATGGTCGAGCACGGTGCGCGCGGCACGGCGCCTAAGCGAAGTCAGCGCGTCGCAGTACAGCGTGTCCTTGCGGATATCGAAATAGAACGCCGACAGGTCGCTGGCGCAGAACCCGTGCAGCGCCGGAACCAGACCGACCCATTCGTGCGTCTCGACCGCGCGCGCGATCTGGCCGCCGAATTCGGCAAGCCGGTGCAGCACCCAGCGCTCGAGTTCGGGCAACTCCGAAAAATCCACCCGCTCGCTGTCGTCGAAGCCGTCCAGCGCGCCGAGCAGCCAGCGCAGCGTGTTGCGCAGCCGGCGGTACAGTTCGCCCTGCTGCTTGAGGATGTCGCGGCCGATGCGCAGATCCTCGTTGGTGTCGGAATTCATCACCCAAAGGCGCAGGATGTCGGCGCCGAGCGTGTCGTTGACCTCCTGCGGCGCGATGACGTTGCCGAGCGACTTGCTCATCTTGCGGCCCTGCTCGTCGAGCACGAAGCCGTTGGTCACCAGCGCACGGTATGGCGCCGCACCGCGCGCGCCGACCGCCTCCAGCAGGCTCGACTGGAACCAGCCGCGATGCTGGTCGGAACCCTCGAGATAGAGATCGGCGGGAAACGGCAGCGCGTCGCTGCCGAGCACGATATTATGCGTCGAGCCGCTCTCGAACCAGACATCGACGATGTCGAACACCTGTTCGTAGTCGGCCGGATCGCGATCGCGGCCGAGGAAGCGCTGCGGGCCAGACGCATACCAGGCATCGGCGCCCTCCGCGCGGAACGCCTCGACCACGCGCTGCATCACCTGCGGATCGCGCAGCACCTCGCCCGTGCGGCGCTCGACGAACACCGCGATCGGCACCCCCCAGGCACGCTGGCGCGAGATGCACCAGTCCGGTCGCCCGGCGACCATCGAGGTCAGCCGGCGCCGGGCCTGCGCGGGGACGAAGCTGACCGTCTCCAGTGCCGCCAGCGCGCGGCCACGGATGTCGGTCTCGCCGTCCATGCGGATGAACCATTGCGGCGTCGCGCGGTAGATCACCGGTGCGCGCGAGCGCCAGGAATGCGGGTACGAGTGCACCAGGGTGCCGCGATGCACCAGGCCGCCCGCCGCGATCAGCGCCTCGGAGACCGGATCGGCGGCCTTGAACACATGCAGTCCCGCGAACAGCGGCACGTGATCGGCGTACCGGCCGTCCCCCTGCACGGTCTCCGGCACCGCGATGCCATGCGCCACGCCGAGCGCGAAGTCCTCCTCGCCATGCGCCGGCGCCATGTGCACCAGCCCGGTGCCCTGCTCGGTGGTGACGAAGGAGCCCGCCAGCATCGGCACCTCGTGCTCGTAGCCGCGGCCGCGCAGCGGATGCGCGCACAGCACGCCCTCGAGCGCGGTGCCGGGCAGCGTGTGCAGCACGTCATAGGCGGTGATGCCGACCGTGCTCGCGAAGCTCGCGGCGAGGTCGGCTGCGACCAGGAGCCGGTTGCCTGGTCCGACCAGGCACGCCTCGCCGCCCTCGCGCACCGCGATCACCGCGTAGGTAATGTCGGGGCCGTAGGCGATGGCGCGGTTGCCCGGCATGGTCCAGGGCGTGGTGGTCCAGATCACCGCGCGCGCCTGGTCCAGCAGATGCCCAGCCGTGGTGTCGTGGATCACCGGGAACGCCACCCAGATCGTGGTGCTGGTATGGTCGTGATATTCGATCTCGGCCTCGGCCAGCGCGGTCTTCTCGACCGGGCTCCACATCACCGGCCTCAGGCCGCGATAGAGCGAGCCGTTGAGCAGGAACTTGCCGATCTCGCCGGCAATGATCGCCTCGGACGCGAAATCCATCGTGGCGTAGCGGTGGGCCCAGTCGCCCTGCACACCCAGCCTGCGGAACTCGCCGGCCTGGATGTCGAGCCAGTGCTGCGCATAGGCGCGGCATTCGGCGCGGAACTGCAGCACCGGCACCTGGTCCTTGTCGCGCCCGGCCTTGCGATATTGCTCCTCGATGCGCCATTCGATCGGCAGGCCGTGGCAGTCCCAGCCCGGCACGTAGCGCACCGCATAGCCCGCCATCCGATGCGCGCGGTTGACGACATCCTTGAGGATCTTGTTCAGCGCGTGGCCGATATGCAGGTGGCCATTGGCATAGGGCGGCCCGTCATGCAGGGTGAAGTGCGAGCGCCCGGCCGCCGCCGCCTGCAGCATCGCGTCCAGGCCCATCGCCTCCCAGCGCGCCAGCAGCGTCGGTTCCCGGTGCGGCAGATCGCCGCGCATCGGGAATGTCGTGTTGGGCAGGAAGACGGTATCGCGGTAATCGGTCTTGGTCATCGGAGCCACTCGCAAGGTTGAACCGCGGAGGGTTCAGGCACAGTTCCAGGCGTCCCGGACGCGTTCAGGACGCGTCCGGGTTCGCAATTCGCCGAGCGGATGCGGGTGCGAGCATGGCGGTTTATGCTCATCCCCCCATCTGATGGTCAAGCACGGCAGGGGGAGTATCGCGGATGGACATCGAGGCATTCCGGAACAGCCTGGCTCAGGAGGCACCTGCGGACGGGCTCAGCCTGGCGCTGCAGGCGCTGTGGTGGGGGGCGAAGCCGGACTGGGAGCGTGCGCATGCGGCCGCCCAGCAGGACGAGGGCAACAGCGCCTGTGACTGGGTGCACGCGTACCTGCACCGCATCGAAGGCGATGAGGGCAATGCCCGCACCTGGTATCGACGCGCCCGCCAGCCCTGGCCCGTGCAGCCGCCGGAGCAGGAATGGACCGCGATCGTCGAGGTTCTGCTTCAGGATGGTCCGGTTGCACCCGCCTCGAAATAGCGCCGGGCCTGCTCGGCATCGCGCGCGATCTGCGCCCGCAGCGCGTCGAGACCCTCGAAGCGACGCTCGGCGCGCAGCAGGGTGTGCAGCGCCACCGACAGCTCCCGGCCATACAGGTCGCCGTCGAAATCGAACAGGTTGACCTCGAGCCGGCTCTCGCTGGTGCTGCTCACGGTGGGCCTGCGGCCGATATTGGCAACGCCCGGGCGCTCGCTGCCATCCGGCAGCCGCACACGCACCGCATACACCCCGCGTGCCGGCTCGAGATGCAGGCCGAGAGACACGTTCGCGGTTGGAAACCCGAGCAGGCGCCCGCGCGCATCGCCGTGGATGACGATCCCGCGCACCGCCCAGGGACGGCCCAGCTCCTCGGTGGCGCGTTCCGGATAGCCGTCCTGCAGCGCCCGGCGGATGCGCGTCGAGGAATACGGCCCCTCCGCGTCGGACAGCGCCGGCACGATGGTGAGCCCGATGCCGAGCGCCTCCGCCTGCGCCGCCAGGCTCGCGACATCGCCGCCGCGTCGGTGCCCGTAGGCGAAGTCGCGGCCGCAGGCGAGGTGCCGCACCCCGAGGGCCGCGTGCAGCACCTCGCGCACGAAGCGCTCGGCGGTGATGTGCGAGAACGCCTCGTCGAAGTCGATCTCGTAGATGTTGGCGACCGCGAGGGCTGCCAGCGCCGCCTGCCGCTCGCCCGACAGGGTCAGGCGGAACGGCGGGTCCTGCGGCCGGAACAGCTGCCGCGGATGCGGCTCGAAGGTCAGCACGCTCAACACGCCGTCGGGACGGGCCGCATGCAGGGTGCGCAGCAGGTGGGCATGACCGAGATGCACGCCGTCGAAATTGCCCAGCGCCACGATGCCGCCGCGCGCGGTCTCCGGCAGCGCCCGCCAGTCGTTGTAGAGCTTACTCATGCCTGCGGCAGGCCGAACCGCAGCGCCACCGCGCCGAAATCCGCCGCGACCGGATGCCGGGTGCCCGCGACGGTGGCGTCGGCCGCCCGCACGAGCTGGCAGGTCAGCAGCCCCGCCCCGGCGGCGGCATCGAGCTCTGCCTCGACATCCGACAGGAACAGCATGCGGGTCGGCACCGTTTCGAGGGACGATGCAGCGGTTGCGTAGCTGGAGACCTCGCGCTTGCCGCCGATCCTGGTGTCGAGAAAGGCCGAGAACAGCACGCACAGATCGCCGTCCGGCGTATGGCCGAAGATCAGTCGCTGCGCCGCCTGCGAACCGGAGGAATAGACCGCGAGGCGCACGCCTGCGGCATGCCAGGCCCGCAAGGCGGCGGCCACGTCCGGGTAGAGCTCCCCCTGCAGGCTGCCGTCCGCGTAGCCGTCCGCCCAGGCGATGCCCTGCAACGCCTTCAGCGGGGTGACCTTGGCGTCCTGGTCCATCCAGGTGAGGCATTGCGCCAGCGGGTCGCATCCCGGCGCCACGTCCGCAATCGCCGCGATCGCAGCGGCGATCGCCGGCTCGTGCGCGCGATCGCGCAGCAGGCCGGGCAATGCGGCGCGCGCATACGCGAACAGGGCCCGGTGCACGAACGCGATCGGCGTCGTGGTGCCTTCGATGTCCATCAGGACCAGGTCAGGCGGGAGGACCAGCTCAGGCGGCAGGGAAGCGCTCGCTGAGGGTGTCGCCGGTATAATGCGCGACCCAGCCGCTGGTGTCAGTGAACACGCGCAGCGCGGTCACGAACGGCGCCTCGCCGGCATCGAACCAGTGCTTGATGCCGTTCGGCACCGCGATCAGGTCGCCCTGGGTGCAGTGCGCGTCGTACACCCGGTCGCCGACATGCAGGATGAAGCTGCCCTGGCCGTGCACGAAGAAACGGACCTCGTCCTCGGTATGGGTGTGCTCGGAGAGGAACTTGTGGCGGATGGCCGCGAGGTCCGGCGTTGCGCGGTTGAGCTTGATGACGTCGGCGGTGCCCGCGCCGAGGTCGCCCATCAGCCGGTCGAGATGCGGACGGTAGGCTTCCAGGATCAGCTCCGGACTGTCGTCCGGCGACAGGTCCACCGGACTGTCCCAGCGCTCGAACCGCACCCCGATCGCGGCCAGCTCGCCTGCGATCACAGCAGCTTCCTCGGTGCGCAGCAGCGGCGTGCCGGGCGTGTCGTCCCGAAACACGGTCAGACGGCTCATGCTCGCAATCTCCTCTGTTCCAGGGCGCAGGCCAGCAGGAACTCCAGGCCTTCCAGCCGCGCCAGTGCCGTCTCCATGCAGGGTCCCCAGACATACACGCCGTGCCCGCGTATCAGGTATCCCATCGTCATGCCTGGCAGCAGCGGCCCGACGCGGGTGCACAGACGGGCGATGTCCTGGTCGTTGTCCAAAATCGGCAGGGTCAGCGTGGTGGCGTGGCTCTGCTGGCCCTCGAACACCTTCAGCAACTCGAAGCCGGCGAACTCGAGCGCCGCGGTCTCGGTCGCCATCGAGAGCACCGTGGCCGGCACCGAATGGCCGTGCAGCACCGCGTTGGCCTGCGGCAGCTCGGCATAGATCTGCAGGTGCAGCAGGGCCTCGGCGCTCGGCCGCCCGGCGCCGCGCACGACGTGGCCGTCCGGGTCGACGGCGATGACAGAGCCTGGGTCGAGGAAGCCCTTGTGGCCGCCGCTGCGGGTCAGCGCGACCTCACCGCCAGGCAGGCGATGGCTGAGATTGCCCGCGGTGCCCGGCACCCAGCCATGCCGGTCCATGCGCTGGCCGGCGCGGATGATCTCGCCGACTGCACGATCCCATGCCACACGATCGAGGTCCGGACGGCCGTCCCCGGTCGCGCGCGACCCTGCGTCCGGCATCGGGCCTCAGTTGTGGCGCACCGGCTCCTGGGTCGAGCCGACCGGGGGCGCCGGAGTATGCAAGGAGGTCTGGGTGATGCCGGGCGAGGCGATGCTGTTCGGCTGCACCGGATGGGACTGGGCCCCCGGCGACGACTGCGCTTCCATCGACTCGTCGTCGTTCATGTTCTTCTTGAACGACTTGATGCCCTTGGCGAAGTCGCCCATCAGCGAGCTCACTTTGCTGCTGCCGCCGAACAGCAGCAGGACCACCGCCAGCACGATCAGCCAGTGCCAGATGCTCAGACTACCCATCACACCCTCTTGCCGCCCAAAGGCGGACCCATTCTTTCCGTGTCTGGAGCACATGGCTCCCCCGGCGCGGCCATGCAAGCGCTGATTGCCGGAGGCAGCCCCCCGCCCCCGGAAGCAACCGGGATCGCCATCGACGCCGGACGCGTCGGCAGGATGAAGCCGTAGGTCGGATGCACCTGGGTTCCCAGCCGTCCGAGGGCGCGCCACCAGACCCGCACTGCGCTCCAGTCATTGTCGCGCGAGACGTCGCGGACCGGTGCGGCATGGTCGATCCGCCCGGGCTCCCAGTTCGCATGGTCGACCAGGATGGTACGGGCATCGACCACCTGCCGGACCACCGAGACATGCCCTGCCGGCATGCGGCGGGTGGGCCGGAACACCAGGATCGCGCCGGGCTCGGGCCAGTCGCTGCGGGCGTAGCGGCCGGCGGCCTGCGTCCACCAGCCGCCGGCATTGCCGGCCAGGGCAACCCCGGTCAACCGCCTGGCATACGGCGCGCATTGCGGTCCACCCGCGCAACCGGACAGCAGGCAGGCGAGCGCCAGCACCGCCAGGGCGAGCCAGCGCCGCTCGCCACCGGCCACCTTCAGGAATTCCGCAACCGGGCGATCAGCGCCTCGGCGGTCGCGAGGTCGGCGTCGAGCGCGCGGCTGGCGACATCGTGGGCAAAGCCCGCCCGGCCCAGTGCCGCGAGGGCCCGCATTCGCGCCGCCCGCCGCCGCTGCCGCGCGTCCTGGCTGTCGCCGGAGAGGCTGTCGCCAGAGATGCTGTCGCCGGAGACGCTGTCATCGGAGATTGGGCCGGCGGCGCGCTGGAACGGGCCGATCCGGCGGCGGCGGGCCTGCAGCAGGGCGGCGGCGAACTCGGCGTCATCGGGGCTGCCCAGTCCGGCGGCGGCAGCCAGGGCCGCCTCTGCCGCCGCCTGTGTGGCGACGCCGCGCTGTGCCAGATGCGCACCGATGGCCCGGCGCGAGCGGCCCGCCCGGGCCAGGGCGCGGGCCCGCGACTGTGCGAAGATCTCGTCGTCGACCGCCCCGGTCCGGCTCAGCTCGGCGACGGTCGCGGCCACGCAAGCGGATGCCTGCGCGCGCTGCGCGCCGACAGCCTCGGGATCGGCGCCGGCCGCGATCGACCGCTGCGCCCAGCGCTGCAGCCGGCGCGACAGCACCCGGGCGAGACCGGCCTCGGTGGTGGAGAATCGGGCGATATGGGCGAGCGCCGCCTCGCGCAGCGCCCCGGCATCCGGGACGGCGCCGGGGTGGACGGCGCCGGTTGCGCCGGGCCTAGCGCCGCGCCTTGCGGGCGGCATAGCGCTTGTCGCGGGCGGCCTTCTGCTCGAGCTTCAGCAGCGCCTCCTGGCGCGCGGCCTCCTTGGCTGCGAGCTCGTCCTCGGCGAGACGGGCGGCGTCGGCGGCGGCGGTGGCGGCGCGCTCGGCGGCGTCACGCGCGGCTTCCTGCTCGCGCTCCACCCGACGCTCGGCCATGCGGGCCTCGCGGGCCTCGACGATGGCGCGGCGCTCGGCCTGGCGCTCCAGCACGGCCGGGTCGTCGGGCGCGGGGCGGGCGTTGAACTTGGCGAGCAGGGTCGCCTTGGCGGTCGCGGACGTCTGCTGACGCTCGCTGAACTTGTTCTGCTTGAAAATGGTCGGATCCTTTTATCCGTTTGCCCGGATCGTCAGCTCCCCGGTTCGGGCATCAACCGGCGTGAGCAAGTCGGGCATCTGGTTCTGGTGGAACGCGGTTTCTAGCCATTGGTGCGCTGCGGTGTCACCACCATATCCGCGAACGCCGGTTTATGGCATGATGCTTGGCGCGGGAAGCAGGCTGCATTGCCGGCTGCCTCGCGAGGATGATGTAAGTGGCCGCCCGGATCATCGGTCCGTGCCCCACACTAGCAGGGGATGACGATGCGGCAACGCTTTCCACGTCAAACCACGATGGCGGGAGGCCACTCATGAACGTTTTCAAGCCGGCGACACGGACCGCCATGACCGAGGCCCAGGTCCGCAAGGCCGCCGCCAATACCGCCGGCCATGAGAAGACTCTCGACAACGATCCGTTCAAGGAAGGGGATGCCGTCGTCTATGCGGCGCACGGCGTCGGCCATATCGACCGCATCGGCACCGAGGAGATCGCTGGCCACTCCCTTGAGGTGATCCAGGTCTCGTTCTCCGACAACCAGATGACCCTGCGCATCCCGCTGGCCCGCGCCCGCGCGTCGGGGCTGCGCAAGATCGCGAGCCGGGACGTCGTCGACAAGGCGATGGCGGTGATCAAGGGCAAGCCGCGGATCAGCAAGGCGCTCTGGGCGCGCCGCGCCGTCGAGATCCAGGCCCGGATCAATTCCGGCGACCTGCTGCAGGTGGCCGAGGTGGTTCGCGACCTGCAGCGCCACGTCGACAACCTCGAAGGCAGCTTCAGCGAGCGCAAGCTGTTCGAACTGGCGCTGGACCGGTTCGGCGCCGAGATCGCGGTGGTCGAGGGCGTCGAGAAGACGGCAGTGCTGGACCGCCTGACCACGACCATGAAGGCAGCCTGAACACCCGGCCCTCAGCCTGGCGCCACTCCGCGGGCGGCACTCTGAAGGGGGCGGCACTCTGAAGGCGGCAGGCTGCGATTGCCTGCCGCCGGGCAACGTCACACGCGGTTCAGGACGGGCTGCCCTCTTCCTCGCCGCCGCTCTTGGGATCGAGTGTCGCATCGGCCGCGTGCGCCGAACCGCCGGCGGGGCCACCGGCCGAGCTGGCCTCCTGCTGATCCTGGCCTTCCTTCTCGCGCCGTTTCGCTTCCTTCTTCGCCTGCTTGGCACGGTCGCGCTCGGCCTTCTGGAAGGCATAATTGACCTTGAACGCCATCGATTCTCCTTCTGACGGACCCGAACGCGCAGCATCGCGCGGACCGGGCTTCATAGCACTGCGCCGACCGTATTGGCCGCCGACAGAGGCGTAGTATGGTCCCCTTCCCGGCTGATTCCCACCCCTGCGGCAGCCGTTCGCCGGCCCCGGCCGAAGTTTGACGAGACCGGCCGGTGCACTGCATCATCCGGCGCGCCGGGCGGCGCGTGAGCAACGCGCCGTCTCGTTTAGAGCAGCTCCCAGGCAGGGCATGATGGCTGGCATCATGCCCTGGGCGGCACGGTGCGAGACCCGTGCCGATCCGTGCAGGACCAAGCCGATGATCGCCTCCCTGATGCCGACCTACAACCGTGCCGACCTCGCCTTCGAGCGGGGCGAAGGCGTCTGGCTGTACGGCGCGGACCAGCGACGCTATCTCGATTTCGGCGCCGGCATCGCGACCTCCTCGCTCGGCCACGGCCACCCGCACCTGGTCGCCGCGATCAGCGAGCAGGCCGCGCGCGTCATGCATGTCTCGAACCTGTATCGCATCCCGCAGGCCGAGCGGCTGGCGCAACGCCTGGTCGATGCCTCGTTCGCCGACAGCGTGTTCTTCTGCAATTCCGGCGCCGAAGCCAACGAGGGCATGGTCAAGCTGATGCGGCGCGCGATGCATGCCACCGGGCAGCCCGAGCGGACCCGCATGATCTGCTTTTCCGGCGCCTTCCACGGGCGGACGCTCGCGATGCTGTCGGCGACCGGCAACGAGAAGTACCTGCAGGGCTTCGGCGCCCCGGTCGACGGCTTCGACCATGTCCCGATCAACAACCTCAACGCCTTGCGCGACGCGATCACGCCGCAGACCGCCGGCATCATCATCGAGCCGATCCAGGGCGAGGGCGGCGTGCGGTCGGCGGATGCGCGCTTCCTGCGCGACCTGCGCACCGCCTGCGACGAGTTCGGGCTGCTGCTAGGCTTCGACGAGGTGCAATGCGGCATGGGCCGCACCGGAAGGCTGTTTGCCCATGAGTGGGCCGGGGTGCGCCCGGACGTGGTGTCGAGCGCCAAGGGCATCGGCGGCGGCTTCCCGCTCGGCGCGATCCTGGCCACCGAGGCGGTGGCGCGCCATCTGACCGCGGGATCGCATGGCACCACCTTCGGCGGCAGCCCGCTGGCCTGCGCCGCCGGCAACGCGGTGCTGGACGTGGTGCTGGCACCGGGCTTCCTGGACCAGGTCGTGCATACCGGCAGCGTGCTGCGCGAGGCGCTGGAGGCGCTGGTCGCGGCTCATCCCGAGGCGTTCTGCGGCGTCCGCGGCCTCGGGCTGATGCAGGGCCTGCAATGCGTGCTGCCGAACAGCGCCCTGCAGGCCGCCTGCATGCAGGAGGGGCTGCTGGTGGTGGCGGCCGGCGAGAACGTGCTGCGGCTGGTGCCGCCGCTGGTGGTGACGCCGGAGGAATGCCTGGACGCGGTGCGGCGTCTTGCCGCCGCCGCCGCGCGCGTGCGGCAGTCCGAGCCGGCCTTGTCGGCGTGACCCCGACAGCGGCTCGCCGCTTGCGCCGAAAATGACCCCCGTGCGGCACTATCTCGAGCTGCGCGACCTCGACATCGCCACCCTGCGCGCCATCCTCGACGCGGCCTCGGTCATGAAGCGCGCGCAGCAGGGACGGCAATATCCGCTGCATCCCGGCCGTCCGCTCGCCGGTCGCACCCTCGGGCTGATGATGGAAAAGCCGTCGACCCGGACGCGGGTTTCGTTCGAGGTGGCGATGCGCCAGCTCGGCGGCGAGGTCATCGTGCTGTCGCCGCGCGACACCCAGCTCGGCCGCGGCGAAAGCATCCCGGACACCGCGCGGGTGCTGTCGCGCTTCCTCGACGCGCTGGTGCTGCGCACCGACGATCCCGGCAAGCTGCAGGAGCTGGTGGCGCACAGCACGATCCCGGTCATCAACGGGCTGACCTCGCGCTCGCATCCGGTGCAGATCCTGGCCGACATCCTCACCTTCGAGGAACATCGCGGGCCGATCGCGGGCCAGACCGTGGCCTGGTGCGGCGCCGGCAACAATGTCGCGGTGTCCTGGGTGGAGGCAGCGGTGCGGTTCGGATTCGCGCTGCGCATCGCCACCCCCGCCGAGCTCGCGCCAGAGGCCGAGGTGCTGGATTGGGCGGCGTCCCAGGGCGGCGCGATCACCCTCACCCGCAGCGCCACCGAGGCGGTGGCGGGTGCCGGCTGCGTGGTCACCGACACCTGGATGTCGATGTCCGACGACCCGGCCGAGGACTGGTCGCATGCGCTCGAGCCCTACCGCGTCGATGCAAGGTTGATGCGCCAGGCCGCGCCGGATGCGCTGTTCATGCACTGCCTGCCGGCGCATCGCGGCGAGGAGGTCACCGACGAGGTGATCGACGGTCCCTGGTCGGTGGTGTTCGACGAGGCCGAGAACCGTCTGCACGCCCAGAAGGCGCTGCTGCTCTGGGCGCTGGGCGGCGTGCACTGGAGCGAGCTTGCCCGGCAGGCCGCCGGGGAGCGGCCTGAAGCCGCCCAGCAGGCCGTAGCCGCGCAGCCGGTCAGGAACGCATCATGAGCGACCCCGGCGACACCGATCGGCCGCCATCCGGCCCGATCGCCACACCCTCCGCCACCGAGGACGTGCCGGCAACGCCGGGCTGGGTCGAGCAGGGCGTGGACGAGATCCTGGCGACCCTGCCGCAGCGGCCGGCGCTGCGCGCGCTGCGCAACAGCTACCTCGATTGCCTGGCCGCGGCGGGCCGTACCCGCGACCTCGACGAGACCCATGACCGCTGCCGCAGACGGCTGCTGACCGCGCTGCTCGAGGAGGAGCACCTGTCGCGGGCGACGGTGGATGCGCTGGAACGGAAGCTGGAAGCGCTGGAAGCCGACATCAGCGACAACCTCTGAGAGGCTGCCTGCAAACGCCTGCTGCTGGCGATCCAACGCGACTTTCCTGCGCTCCACTGCTCACGGCCAGACGGCCGCTGCGCTGCGGTGCTCGGAAAGTCACGCCGGCCGCGACCGTTCCGGCCGCTCTCATCCAGCATCAGGCGTTTTCAGACAGCCTGTAAGCTGAATGGGGGCTCCCTGGCGATCATGGTGCGCGCTCCCTATCTTGGCGGCATGGTCGAAACCCCCGCCTTTCTCGATAGCAGCCGCCCCGACGTGCCCGACATCGTCGTGCCGCGCGGCATCACCCCGTTCTACATGCCGGATCGACCGGTGCGCGGCCGCCTGGTGCGGCTCGGCGCACTCGCCGATGCGCTGATCTCCCGGCACGACAATCCCGAGCCGGTGAACCGCCTGGCCGGCGAGGCGCTCGCCCTGGTCGCCGGGCTCGCCTCGGCACTCAAGTTCCAGGGCTCATTCAGCCTGCAGGCCAAGGGCGACGGCCCGGTCTCGATCCTGCTGGCCGACTGCACCGAAGCCGGCGCCCTGCGGTTCTATGCGCGCACCGACCCTGAGCGCTTCGCGCTTCTGCTGGCAAAGCACCCGGAGCCGAACGCTGCGGCCCTGCTCGGCAGCGGCTACCTCGCCTTCACCGTCGACCAGGGGGGCGAGGCAGAGCGCCACCAGGGGATCGTCGCCATCGCGGGCGACAGCCTCGCCGAGATGGCGCAGTACTACTTCGAGACCTCCGAGCAGCATGATTGCAGCGTGCGGCTGTCGGCGCGTCATACCGATGCCGGCTGGCGCGCCGCCGCCCTCGTGCTGGAGCGCATCGCGCATGGCGGCGGCCATGCCGACGGCGCCGGCACCGCCTCGGGATTGGTGCTGCAGGACGGCGTCGAACGCGACCGCGCGCGTGTCGATGCCGCCGCCGGCTCTCGCGATGCGGCGGTCGAGAGCTGGCGCACCGCGCTGCTGCTGGCGGCGACGCTGACCGATGACGAGCTGCTCGACGACCGGCTGTCGGCCGAGGAGCTGCTATACCGCCTGTTCCACAGCGAAGGCGTCGCCGCCGACCGGCCGCGCGCGCTGGCCTATGGCTGCCGCTGCTCGCGCGCCCGGCTGGCGGGGATCCTGGAGGGCTTCCCGAGCGAGGACCTCGACCACATGACCGTCGGCGGCGACATCGTCATGACCTGCGAGTTCTGCGCGGTGGATTTCCGGTTTCCGCGCGAGAGCGTTAAGGGAAATGCGGCCGGCTGAACGAGCCTCCTGCAGACCGCCCGGACCTGGAGTATCCCGATGTCTCTTGCCGCGTTGCGCACTCCGTCCTGGGCCTGGCTGCGTCCGACGCCCGCTTTTGCGTGTTGGCTGGTGCTGTGCGGCTGCCTGGCGCTGGCGGCGTGCGGCGGCTCCGAGGACACCGCCGACGCGACCTTCCCGCCGGCGGACTACAGCTATTTGTCGAAGCTGCGGCTGAACGTCGGCACCCTGTCCATCGTGGATCATGTCCAGGACGGCGGCGCCGGTCCGGGCGATATCGGCCAAACGGCGCCGGTGCCGCCGGACCAGGCGCTGCAGCGCATGGCGCAGGACCGGCTGGTAGCCGCCGGCAACTCCGGGAGCGCCGTGTTCACCATCGATCGCGCCGCGATCATCGAGGAGCCCGGCGGCACCCTCGATGGCCGCATGGCGGTACATCTCGACATCGTCACCACCAATGGCGGCCATGCGGGCTACGCCGAGGCGCATGTCTCGCGCCAGCTGGTGCCCGGCGATCCCGATGCCGCGGCCGGCACGCGCCGGCAGCTCTACGACCTGAACCGGCAGATGATGCAGGACATGAATGTCGAACTGGAGTTCCAGCTGCGCCGCTCGCTGCGCGACTGGCTGGTGGATGCCGGGGGCGCGCCGTTGGCCGGCAGCGTGGAGCAGCAGAACCTGTCGCCGCCGGGCAACCCCGGCTACGCCGCCGGGCCGCCCGGCAGCGCACCGGTCGGCACCACCCCGGTCGGCGCGGTGCCGGTCGGACCCGGGCCGGACACCACCGGCGCGCCCTCCGGCGGTCCCCTCATGCTGGCGCCCCCCGGCGGCGAGGCTCCGCCTGCAGCACCCGCTCCCGCGCCGGTCGAGGCACCGTCGCAGGACCCCGCCGCGGCCGCAAATCCCGATCCGGTGTTTCCGGACGGCGCCCCTCCCGGCGACGCCGCCACGCCCGCTCCGGCCCCGCAGCGGTCAGCGCCGCCGAGCTATCTGCAGGCGCCAGCCGGGGTCTCTCCGACGCCGGGAGCGACACCTCCGGGCTACTAGAGCCTGATCGTCTCAGGCTGAACCAGCCTGAGACGTGAAGCAGTCTCTAGATCAATCTGGTAGAGCAAGTTTACCGGCTCAACTTGAGCCGGTCTTGCTCTAGGTCATGTGGACGGATTTGGACAAGATGAGGCCGCAGGCGAAGGCCACGATTGACTCGTAGTTCTGCCGGGTTTTCTCGCATCGCAATGTTACTCGCTTGAAGCGCTTGAGCTTGCCGACTGCCTGCTCGATACGGGCGCGAGTTTTGTAGAGCAGCCTCGGGAAGTGCCTGGGGCTGTGGACGGTGATCTTGCGGACCGGAATCAGTGGGACGATGCCAAGCTCTCGTGCTGCGCTTCGGTTGCTCTTGGCGTCGTAGCCTTTGTCAGTCAGCACGGCACGCGGCTTGATGTCGGGACCGATGCCGAGCAACAGGGGGAACTGCGGGCTGTCGTTGGCCTCGCCGCCGGTCAGATGGAAGGCGAGTGGCTGCCCATCGAAGTCGGTCTTGAGGTGGATTTTGGTCGAGAAGCCGCCGCGCGACCGGCCAAGCGCCTGATTTTGCTGCCCCCTTTTGCACCTGCGGCCGAGACATGAGCGCGAACCGTAGTGCTGTCGAACATCTGCACGAGGTGCGCTCTGGGGCTGAGTTCGGCCAGCGACTGAAAGAATGCCTCGAAGATACCGCTGTTGCTCAGCCGCGAGAACCGCTTCCAGACCGTGTTCCAGAGCCCGTATTCGGCTGGCAGCGCCCGCCACGAGACGTTCTGCAGCGTGAAGAAATGCAGCGCCTCGAGAAAGCGTCTGTCATCACGAGCCTTGTCGCCCCGCCTCGGAAGACAGCCCCGGAAGACCTCCAGAACGATCTCCCAATCCTCCTCGCTCATCCGCGTCAGCATCAAACAGGTCCACTTCTGCCGACCCGCTATGAATCACTGATCGACCGTCTTGTGAATCCCTGGCCGATTCCGTCCACATGACCTAGAGCCTGGTCGGTTCACGCTGGATCACAGGGAGCTGCGCGCGCCGGCTTTGCCTCGGCTCGGCCTGCGCGGCGAGTATGGCGTTGCGATAGGGCTTGCACCCCACTCTCAGCCAGCGCATGTTTTGTCCCATGGATGGGGCAAAAGGCGAGGCAAATGTCAGCGGCGACACAACCCGGCTTTCTCGATGCCGTCATCGACGCCGATGGCGTCGTGGCGCCCGATCGGCTCAGTCGCATCCTTCGCGTGACCCGGGGCGAACTGGCGACCGCCTCCGGACTGGCGCGGGATTCCGTGTCCAAGACAACCCGGCTGCGGACGCCGGCGACACAGGTCCGCCTGCGGGAGGTGACCGAGATCATCAACCGCATCCTGCCCTGGTGCGGCTCGGTGCAGCAGGCTTTCGCCTGGTATCGCTCGCAGCCGATTCCCGCCTTCGGGGACCAGACGGCGGAAGACCTCGTCCGGGCCGGCCGCGCCCGGCACGTCATGAGCTACCTGTCCGGGATCGCGCTCGGCGGCTATGCGTGAGGCTGAGCCGCATCGTCTATCGGGCCCATAATCCTCGCTGGTCTTTCGGCCCTGGCTCGGGAGAGGGCGCTGCCGGCACCGGTGGGCGCTTCAACCGGACCGGTCTTCGGGCTCTCTATACCGCCCTGCGCTTCGAGACCGCCTGGCTCGAGGCGCAACAGGGGTTCGCGTTCAAGGCGCAGCCGATGACGCTGTGCGCCTATGACGTCGATTGCGACGATGTGTTGGACTTGACCGATCCGGCGACGCGATCGGCGCACGGGGTCGGCGGGGCCGACCTTGCCGGTCCCTGTAAGGACCTGTCGACGCGCGGAGAGGTCCCGCCCAGCTGGGTGCTCGCCGACCGCCTGATTGCCCAAGGTTGTGCCGGCATCATCGTGCCGAGCTT
The DNA here is from genome assembly GCF_965277665.1 of Lichenicoccus sp. Taxonomy (GTDB): domain Bacteria; phylum Pseudomonadota; class Alphaproteobacteria; order Acetobacterales; family Acetobacteraceae; genus Lichenicoccus. The sequence goes on along the minus strand of NZ_OZ255835.1, from coordinate 693,419 downwards.
CGCGTCCGGCGCCACGACCACCGATGTCAACGTCGTGTTCTGGAATTGGGGGGAACGCCCGCACCAGGTTCGCGTGATCGACGACTTCGGCCGGCTGGCTCGCCCGGCTACCTAGACCGTGAGCCGCTCCGCGCCACCGGATGCGGCTACCCGCTCAGGCGCCATCGACCTCCTGCAGCACCCGGCCGGCGGTCAGGATCTGCGGCAGCACGTGCCCCTCCCGGCCCGCCGGGTAGAAAATGTAGAACGGCACCCCGTCGCGGCCGTGGTCGCGCAGGTAGCTGCCGATCCGCTCGTCGCGGCGGGTCCAGTCGCCGCGCAGGGTGACGACGTGGTGCGACGCGAAGGCCCGCTGGACGGCTGGCGGTGTCAGCGCCAGCCGCTCGTTGACCAGGCAGGTTACGCACCAGGCCGCGGTCATGTCGACCAGCACCGGCCGGCCCTGCCGCCGCAGTTCGGCAAGCCGGGCCTCGCTGAACGGCTCGCTCCCGGTCACGACAGGCAGGGCGGATGCGCCGGCCTCCTGCCTTCCGGCCAGGGCGGGGAGCAGGACCAAGGCTGCGACGGTGCTCAGGGCGGCCGCCAGCAGGCATGAACGCGCGCGCCAGGTGGCGGAGACACCGATGCGCTGCGACAGGCCGACCAGCCAGCCTGCGAAGGCCAGCAGCACCAGGCCTGCCGCCAGCACCAGGATGCCGCGGTCGCCGGCTTCGATCGACAGCACCCAGGCAAGCCAGGCGCAGGCGGCGAAGAGCGGGAACGACAGCGCCTGCCGCAGCACCAGCATCCAGGTGCCCGGGCGCGGCAGCCTTCTCGCGAGCCCGGGCAGCTGGGTGAACACCGCATACGGCAAGGCGAGGCCGAGCCCCATGGTCAGGAACACCGCCATGCCGACGGCGGCGGGGGCGGCCAGCGCCCCCACGATGGCGACACCCATGAACGGCGCGGTGCACGGCGTCGCCACCAGCACGGCGAGCAGGCCGGTGGCGAAGTCGCCGGCGTGGCCACGCCGCGCCGCCAGGCCCTGGCCGAAGCCCGCGAAGCTGCCGCCGATCTCGAACAGCCCGGCGAGGTTGAGGCCGACCGCGAACAGCAGCCAGCAGATGGCGGCCACGAACAACGGCGACTGGAACTGGAACCCCCAGCCCGCCGCCGAGCCCGCCGCCCGGAGGCCCAGCATCAGGGCGCCGAGGGCGGCGAAGGCGGCCAGCACGCCGGCCGTGTAGAAGGCGGCGCTCAGCCTCTGCTCCGCATGGTGGGAGCCGGCGATGCGGCTGAACGCCAGCGCCTTCATCGCCAGCACCGGGAACACGCACGGCATCAGGTTGAGCACGATGCCGCCGAGCAGGGCCAGCAGCAGCAGGCGCGGCAAGGCGGCGAGCGAGAAGCCGCCGGCATCGCCGGGGCTGGCGGCGGTGCCCTTAGTGCCTGTTGCAGCATGGGGGGCCGACACGCTCAGCATGCTCTCGTTGCCGGCCGCATCGCGCAGCACCACCAGCCCGTCGATCGCGTGCGCGCGGGCGAGATCGGGCAGCGGCTTGAGGCCGATCCGGACCAGGCCGGGCGTGACCGTCACCCGCTGCGCTGCGATCTGGTCGATCAGGCCGGGTGCTGCCGGGAAGAACCAGGCGTCATGCACCACCGCCGGACCCAGCCCGCTGCCGGACAGTTCCAGGCCGTCCGGCGTCAGCGTGGCCTTGAAGGGCGACGGCAGCGGCTGGCGCGCGGCCGCCTGCGCGAACAGCGGCGCCTGGGCGGACGGACCGGACAGCGTGCCCTGCGGCAGTCGCAGGCTGAAGCTGCCATGCTCCGGCACGCAGACGCTGGCGCAGGCGAGCCATTCGGCGCTGGCGCTCAGCAGCAGCGGTCCGCCGCCGGCCGTGCCGGTCGTTGCCGGCGACAGCCGCACCGGCAGCACCACGTCGCCGACATAGCCGTAGCTCATCAGCGGGCCGTCCGGCAGCCGCAGCGGCGCCGGCCAGTCGATGCGCGTGGCATGGCCCGAGGAGGCGCCCGAGGCGACGATGTCGACGGTCGGCGCCTCGCCGGCATCGCCCGGGTTGGACCAGTAGGTGTGCCACCCGGGCGCCAGCCGCAGCCGCAGCCCGACCGTCAGCTCCCGGCCCGGCGTGAAGCCATCGGTCTCGCTGACCAGGCTGACGCTGTCATGGTCGGTGGCGACGATGTTGCTTTCCGCGGCGCGGCCCGGATGCAGGGGCAGCGCGAGGAGCAGGACCAGCGCGAGCAGGATTCTGAGGCAAAGCAGCATGACCGGCACATAGCATGGCATGGCGTGAACGGCGCGCGCGCCATACACAGGCCCGCACTGGTAGGAGCGACGTCCGTTTCGATCACCCTCTCCGACGCCCTGCTGCAGTCGCTGCCGGTCGCGGACGCGCTCCCGGCGCTGCTCGCGGCGCTGGCGCGCACCACGCCCGCCTCGAATGCGGTGCTGATCGCGCCACCCGGCGCCGGCAAGACCACGCTGGTGCCGCTGGCCCTGCTGGGCGCCCCCTGGCCTGGTGCAGCATGGCTCGGCGACCAGAAGATCGTGATGCTGGAGCCGCGGCGCCTCGCCACGCGTGCGGCGGCCCATCGCATGGCGTCGCTCATCGGACAGCGGGCCGGCGAGCTGGTCGGCTACCGCACCCGGATCGACCACGCGGTCTCGGCGCAGACGCGGATCGAGGTCGTCACCGAGGGCCTGCTGGTACGGCGGCTGCTCTCCGATCCGCTCCTGGACGGCATCGGCTGCGTCATCCTCGACGAGGTGCACGAGCGCAGCCTGGACGGCGATCTCGCTTTGGCGTTCTGCCTGGACCTGCAGCGCAGCCTGCGACCGGAGCTGCGCCTGCTGGCGATGTCGGCGACCGCGGATGGCGCTTCGCTGTCGGCGCGGCTGCAGGCACCGGTGATCGAGAGCGCGGGCCGGCTGTTCCCGGTCGAGATACGCCACGCCGCGCGCGATCCGGCCGCGCTGCGCGACCTGCCCGACGCGATGGCGCGCGCGCTGCGCGGCCTGCTCGCCGACCCCGCCACACCTGTCGGCGACATCCTCGCCTTCCTGCCCGGTGTCGGCGAGATCCGGCGGGTGGCCACCGCCCTGGCCGGGCTGCCGGCCGAGATCCTGCCTTTGCACGGGGAACTGCCGCCGGCCCAGCAGGACCTGGTGCTGCAGGCGCCCGCCGGGGACCAGCTGCGCCGACCTTCCGGGGACCGGCTCCGCAGGATCGTGCTGGCGACCTCGATCGCCGAGACCTCGCTGACCGTGCCGGGCGTGCGCATCGTCGTCGATGGCGGCTGGCGGCGGGCGCCACGGCTCGATGTCGGCAGCGGCCTGTCGCGGCTGGAGACGCTGCGCATCAGCCGGGCGGCGGCGGACCAGCGCGCGGGACGCGCCGGACGCGAGGCGCCGGGGCTGGCGCTGCGGCTCTGGACCGCGACCACCCAGCGCGGCCTCGCCGTGCACGACCGTCCGGAGATCCTGGATGCCGAACTCTCCGGCCTGCGTCTGGACGTGGCCGCCTGGACCGAGGCGATGGGCACCACGCTGGCGGCACTGCCGCTGCCCGACCCGCCGCCGCACGGCGCCAGCGAGGCCGCGCGCGCCCTGCTCACCGATCTCGGCGCGCTGGACGAGGCCGGCGCGATCACCGCATCCGGTCGGCGCATGGCGGCGTTCGGCGCGCACCCGCGGCTGGCGGCGATGATGCTGGCGGCGCGCAACGCCGCCGAGCGCGCGCTCGCCGCCGATCTCGCGGCGCTGCTCGAGGAACGCGATCCGCTACGACCGCGTCCGGGCAGCGGCGTGGCCGATCCGCCGGTCGATATCGCGCTGCGGCTGGCGCTGCTGGCCGGAGCAGAATCCTGCCACGCCGACCGGGGTGCGCTCGCACGCATCCGCCAGTCGGCCAACCAGTTCCGCCGCCGGCTCGACACCACCGCACCGGCGCATGGCGATGTCGCCGGACTGCTGGCCGCCGCCTTTCCCGACCGCATCGCGCAGCGGCGGGGCGAGCCCGGCGCGTTCCGGCTGTCCGGCGGCGGCAGCGCCCGGCTCGGCCGCGACGATGCGCTGGCCAGTGCCGGCCTGCTGGTGGCAGCAAGCCTGCAGGTGCGCGACGCGGCGCAGATCCGGCTGGCGGCGGCGCTCGATCCCGACGACCTGCCGCAGCAACTGCTGGCGCGCACCACGGAGCAGGTGGAGAGCGCGATCGATCCGGTCAGTGGCGCGGTGCTGAGCCGGCGGCGCACCCGGCTCGGCGCCCTTATCCTGCGCGACCGCACTCGCGCCGCCAACCCGGCCGAGGTGGCGACGCTGCTGGCCGCTGCCGCGTCGCGCAACCTGCGCGGAGTGCTGGACTGGAGCGAGGCCGCCTGCCAGTTCCAGGCGCGGGTCGCTGTCGCCCGGACCGCGCCACTCGACGATCTCGGGCTGGGTGCTGCGTTGCCGGACCTGTCCGACGCGGCCCTCGCAGCCGCAATGCAACAGTGGCTCGTCCCGCACCTCGCGGGCTGCACGCGCGTCGCCGATCTCAGGACACTGGACCTGCATGCACTGCTGCGTGGGCAGCTCGATCACCGCCAGGCGGCGGCCTTGGACCGGGCCCTGCCGACGCACCTCTCGCTTCAGACCCTGCGCGCCCCCATCGACTATACCGGCGCCGAGCCGCTTGCCTCGGCGCGCGCGCAGGCCTTCTACGGCCTGACCGAAACGCCCAGGCTGGCGCAGGGCCGGGTGAAGCTGCGACTCGCGCTGCTCTCCCCGGCCGGTCGGCCGGCGGCGATCACCGGCGATCTCGCCAGCTTCTGGACCGGCGCCTGGATCGAGACCAGGCGGGACCTGCGCGGCCGCTATCCGAAGCACGACTGGCCGGAAAACCCTGCTACGGCGCCGCAACGCTGATGCTTCCTGCGCATTATTTTGCCGTTCTCCTCGTTTTGGTACTAAGATGATCACAGGATGAGACGATGACGACCTGCTCGACGCGCGTAGCCGGCAAAGCGAAGCGGGTCCACCGGCTGGCACGGCTGGTTCCGGTCGCGATCTTGCTGACGGCGGCCGCCGGCGCGCCGGCCCGGGCGCAGGACGCGGCTGCGTCGGACATGCTCGCCACCCTGCCGACGGTGCCGGCACTGGTGCGCTCCGGTCCGCTCAGCTTCGCGCCGCTGGTGCGCCATGTGGTGCCGGCGGTCGTCAACATCGCGGTGACGCAGGATGTCGACGACGAGAACGCGGCTGTCGGCGATGCGTCCGGCGACGCCAGGATCAAGGTGCCGCAGGCCCTGCGCGGCACGCCCTTCGAGAAGCAGTTCCGCGAGCGCATGCGCCGGCGGCGCGAGCAGATGCTGGGCGCCGGCTCCGGGTTCGTGATCGACCCCGCCGGCATCATCGTGACCAACAACCATGTGGTCGGCTCGGCCAACAAGATCACGGTGTCGTTCTCTGATGGCACAGAACTGCCGGCGCGCCTGCTCGGGACCGACGAGTTGACCGATATCGCGGTGATCGCGGTCAAGCCGGGCAAGCCGCTGGCCTGGGTGAGCTGGGGCGACAGCCGCCGGGTCGAGGTCGGCGACTGGATCCTGGCCGCCGGCAACCCGTTCGGGCTGGGGTCCTCGGTGACCGCGGGCATCGTCTCGGCGCGCGGACGCGATATCGGCGCGGGACCCTTCGACGACTTCCTCCAGCTCGACGCGCCGATCAACCCCGGCAACTCCGGCGGCCCGACCTTCAACATGAGCGGCCAGGTGGTGGCGCTCAACACCGCCATCGTCTCGCCGACCGGCGGCTCGGTCGGCATCGGCTTCGGCATTCCGTCGGAGATCGTGGCACCGATCGTGGCGCAGCTGCGCGAGAAGGGGCATATCGACCGCGGCTGGCTCGGCGTGACGCTGGAGGAGCGGCCGGACCAGGGTCCCGGCGTCACCATCGTGGCGATCGACCGGGCGGGCCCCGCGATGCGCGCCGGCCTGAAGGCGGGCGACACGGTCGATACGGTGAACGGCGACAAGGTCGACAACGCGCGCAGCCTGATCCGCGCGATCGCCGCCGCGGCACCCGGCAGCTCGATCCGCCTCTCGGTAGTACGCGCCGGCCGCAGCTTCGAGGTGCCGATGCTGGTCGGGCGGCGCCCGGCGGAGAATGCCGGATGACCCAAGCCTGGATCATGGCGGATTTGTCAGACACGTGCGCTGTCGCCTCGGATACAAACCTCCTATGTCGAACGCGGTGTGCGACGGATGGAGGTTCAGGCGGTGCGTATCCTGCTGGTCGAGGACGATCCCACGGTGCGCGGCTTCGTCGCCAAGGGCCTGAAGGAAGCCGGGCACCTGGTCGAGCAGGCCGACAACGGCAAGGACGGCCTGTTCCTCGCCGTCAGCGAAACCTTCGATACCATCATCCTGGACCGCATGCTGCCGGGCGGCATCGACGGGCTGCGGCTGCTGGAGACCTTGCGCGCGCAGAGCAACGCGACGCCGGTGCTGCTGCTCTCCGCCCTCGCCCAGGTCGATGAGCGGGTCGCCGGCCTGAAGGCCGGTGGCGACGACTACCTGACCAAGCCGTTCGCCTTTTCCGAATTGCTGGCGCGGGTGGAAGCGCTCAGCCGGCGCGGGCGCGGCGAGAGCGGGCCGCAGACCAAGCTCGTCGTCGCCGACCTGGAGATGGACCTGCTGTCGCGCGCGGTGAAGCGGGCCGGCCAGAAGATCGACCTGCAGCCGCGCGAGTTCCGCCTGCTCGAATACCTGATGCGGCACGCCAGCCAGGTCGTCACCCGCACCATGCTGCTCGAGGGCGTGTGGGACTATCATTTCGACCCGCAGACCAACGTCATCGACGTGCACGTCTCGCGCCTGCGGCACAAGATCGACAAGCCGTTCCCCACCGCGCTGATCCAAACCATACGCAATGCCGGCTACATGCTGCGCCCGGAATGAACCCGGTCGGGCCGGCCGGGTGTCCCGATCCGGCATGATGGCGCGCCCAAGCCTGGGAGGTTTCCGGCTGGGACGAACGGTGCGTTCGGCCAGCCTGCGTCTCGCCATCGTCTATGCCGCGCTGTTCGCGATCAGCGCCACTTTGTTCCTCTCCTTTATATGGTGGGCCACCATCGGGCTGCTCGAGCGGCAGGTCGAGGCGGCGATCAATGCCGATGCGCAGGCGCTGTCCGAGCGCTGGCAGGAGGGCGGCCTGCCGACGCTGGCGCTGACCATCCAGGACCGGCTCGAGCAAAATGTCGATGACGATGCGATCTACCTGATGGTCGATGGCAGCGGCCTGCGCGTCGCCGGCAACCTGCGCGCCTGGCCCCGCGACGTGACCCGGGTCGATGCCTGGTACCAGCTGCCGATCGCGCGCGCCGGCACCCGCGGCCTGGCCGAGGTGCACGCCTTCGCGCTGCCCGGCAATTACCGGCTGCTGGTCGGACGCGACGTGCGGGCGCGGGTGATCCTCAAGCGCCTGCTCACCGATACGCTGCTGTGGGCGCTGGTGATGGTGGCAGCACTCGGCACCACCGGCGGCTTCCTGCTGCGCGGGCTGTTCCGGCGCATGGTGCGCGACATCGCGCGGACCACCGCCGCGATCTCGCAGGGCGACCTCAGCCGGCGCGTTCCGCTGTCGGGCAGCGGCGACGAGTTCGACCGCGTCGCCGAGACGATCAATGCCATGCTCGATCGCATCGGCCGGCTGATGGATGGGGTGAAGCAGGTCTCGAACGCGATCGCGCACGACCTGCGCACGCCGATCACCCGCGCCCGCAGCCGGCTCGAGGATGCGGCGCTGCATGCAAGCACCACCGAGGAGTTGCGCCACGCGGTCGAGCGCGCCGTGGTGGATCTCGACGGCATCACGACGGTGTTCGAGGCGCTGCTGCGGATTTCCGAGATCGAGGCGGGTTCGCGACGCTCGGCCTTCGCCAGGATCGACCTCGCCCCGCTGCTCTCCGACCTCGCCGAGCTGTACGGGGCGCTCGCGGAGGATGCCCAGCTGGCCCTGTCGCTCTCGGTGCCGGCGCCGCTCATGCTCTGGGGGGACCGGCTGCTGATCCAGCAGGCGGTCGCGAACCTGCTGGACAATGCGGTGAAGTTCTCGCGTCCGGGCGGCACGGTGCGGCTGCAGGCCGGCATCGACGCGGAGCAGGTCCACATCGCGGTCGCCGACCAGGGGATCGGCATGGCGCAGACCGATCGCGCCCGTGCGCCGGACCGCTTCTTCCGCGCCGAGGCGGCGCGCAGCACCCCGGGCTCCGGCCTGGGCCTGTCGCTGGTGCAGGCGGTGGCGCACCTGCATGGCGGCACGCTGCTGCTCGAGGACGCGGCCCCCGGCCTGCGGGCGATCCTCGCTTTGCCGACCATGCCGCGCGACACGCAGCCGCGGCTTGCCGCCCCCCATGCGGACAGGGTGACGGCTGCTTCATCCGGCGACCACGATCCGGTCAAGTCGGCGGCTCTAAGCTGAGCCGGATGCCGCATCGCGCACGACCCGCCGCCCGCGCTGTCCTGCTTGCAGCGGGGTCACTCTGCGTGGCCGGGAACGGGCATGGCGCCGGGCAGCCGGTGGGCAACGTGCCCGCGGCGGCGTCCCCGGCAGGCGCGCTGGTGATCACCACGGACAGCGACGCCTATTGCCGGACATTGTCGAAGGCGATCGATGCGCATGGCGCCCTGCCTCGCGAGGTCAGCGACCTCGAACGGCAGGGCGAAGGGCTGTGCGGCGCAGGCAAGATACGCAGCGGCATCGTCCGGCTGCGCCGCGCCCTGCTGGTGCTGCGCAAGCAACTGCCCCGGGACGATACCGGGGCACCTTGACCGGAAAATACCGCGCTCAGCGTTTCGTCATGATTACGCAACGAGAAGATGCAGTTTGACCCGGCGATCGCGTGCGACCAGAATCACCGCATTCTGCCGGAACCGGCGCGCCAGGGCGATGCCGCGGCGCCGGTCCAACGCCGCCAGCACCAGCGCCTCCGACCAGATCCCGAGCCTGCCGTGCCCCGGCGCATGCGGCACGCGCCCGAGCGCCTCGGCCAGGCGACGCATCATGCGGTCGTTCCAGCCATCGGGTTGCCGGCGGCCGCCCGGATTGCAGGCGCTCAGCAGCACCAGCCCGCCGCCCGCCAGCCGTGCTGCCCAGTCTGCGTCGAGACCGGTCGCGATGCGGCCAACGTGCAGGACGGCGCCCCCCGCCTCGTAGCGGCTCAGGCGGTAGGAGCGCAGGATGGCGGGCGTCGGCGCCAGCACGGCCATGCCGGTCAGAGCGACAAGCGGAGCATGATCGATCGGATCAGGCTCCGGGCGCCCGTCAGAGCCCGTCCGGGTCGCGCGGCTCGAGCCGCTCGTCGCGATGCACGTACACCGAGAGCAGCAGCCCGAAGCCGAACATCACCGTCAGCATCGCCGAGCTGCCGTACGAGACCAGCGGCAGCGGCACGCCGCCGACCGGGATCACCCCCATCACCATCGACAGGTTGACCGCACAGTACAGGAAGAAGTTCATCGAGATGCCGAGTGCGAGCAGCCGGCCGAACTGGCTGCGCGCGCGGATCGCCATCAGCATGCCGCCCAGCACGAGGGCCAGCAGCAGCGCGATCACCGACAGGCCGCCGACCAGGCCGAACTCCTCGGCGATCATGGTGAAGATGAAGTCGGTCTGCTTCTCGGGCAGGAAGTTGAGCTGGCCCTGGGTGCCGTGCAGGTAGCCCTGCCCCCAGAGGCCGCCGGAGCCGAGCGCGATCTTGGACTGGATGATGTTGTAGCCGGCCCCGAGCGGGTCCTGCTCGGGATGCAGGAAGGTGGTGATGCGGGCGCGCTGGTAGTCGTGCAGGTGGGCGAACGCCAGCCGTCCGAGCACCGGCAGAGGCAGCAGCAGCACCGCGATCTGCCACAGCCGCATGCCGGCGGCGACGAACAGGCTGAGCCCGACCAGCCCCGTGATCGCCCCGGTGCCGAGATTGGGCTCCCTCAGCACCAGCGCCACCGGCACCAGCACGAGTGCCGCCGGCGGCAGCAGGAACAGCGGGTTGCCCAGCCGCTCCCAGCCGATGCGGTGGAAATAGCTGGCCAGCGCCAGCACCAGCGCGATCTTGGCGAATTCGGACGGCTGCAGCTGCACGCCGGCGATGACGATCCAGCGCTCTGCCCCCTTGCCGACATGGCCCATGTGCAGGACCAGCACCAGCAGGCCTAGCGCGATGCCGTAGAGCGGCCAGGCCAGCCGCATCAGCAGGCGTGGCGGGATCATCGCCAGCGTCAGCATCAGCAGCACGCCGACCCCGAAGCGGATCGTCTGCGGGCCGGCATACGGTGCCGGCGAACCGCCGCCGGCCGAGAATAGCGCCCCGTAGCCGACGCCGCCGAGCAGGCAGATCAGCAGGACGTACAGCCAGTTGATGCGGCCGAGCCGGGCCAGCAGCCCGAACCGCGCCGGGCCGGGACGCAGGCGTCGCTCGGTGATCATGCAGATTAGCGTGCCTTTGCTCGCATCGACTTGTCCAGGAAGCAAGGCCAGGGCTCTTGCCCTGGACCCGCTGGGGCCCCGTCTTGGAGCAGTGGGGGCCCCAGACCCCGATTCGACATTTACCCGATCCGGTCGATCGCGGACGCCGCGTTCCCGACGCCGAGCAGGGTGATGGTGGTGCCGTCGGATACGCTGAGCGTGCTGTTGCCGCCCTGCGCATGCAGATGCAGGTCTGACGCCTGGTAGCCGAACAGCGCGATCCGGTTGATGGCGGGATTGAAGCCGCGGACGACGTCGCTGCCGCCCGCCGCCCCCTTCACCACGTCGATGGAGACGCCGCTGCTGCCGGCACCGATGGTGGCAGCCCCCGGGCCTGCCACGACCTCGAACCAGCCGCTGCCGGCACTGGCCGCCATCGGTCCGCTGCCCTGGAACAGCAGGGCCGCCGCATTGCCGACGGCAATCGACGCGGCCCCGCTGCCGCCGACCACCAGCATGTTGCCGCCGCGGCCCTGCACCACCAGGCCGCCGCTGCCGCCGATGATCGAATCCGCCCCGCCGAGGCTGCCGGTGACGGTGGTGGGGCCACTGCCGCCGAACACCGCTTCGCCGTTCCGGCTGGTCACCTGCAGCGCGCCGCTGCCGCCGACGATGGTGTCGCCGCCCTCGGCCTGTCCCAGCACGGCGGCGGTGCCGGCACCGGTGAAGATCACGGCACCGGCTGTCGCACCGCCCCAGAAGACGCTGTTGCCGCCGCCGCCGATCAGGCTCTCGCGACCCGTTGGTGCGACCATCGTGGTGTCGCCGGCCGGGGCTCCGAACAGCCGGTCGAGGGCGCCCCCGCCGGTGAGCGTGGTGTTGCCGCCGCTCGCCACCAGCACGCTGCCGCCGGCGCTGCCGGCACTGAACAGGCCGCCGCCGGCGCCGCCGAACAGGGTGCAGGCGCCGCTGCCCCCGGTGACGGTGCAACTGCCGCTGCCGCCGGTGAAGCTCAGCGCGCCGCTGCCTCCCTGGACCGAGACGTCGCCGGCCGGGGCCAGGATGGCGCCACCGGATGCCCCGCCGAGCACGGTATCCCCGTCGAGCGCTGCGAACGGGCCGGAATGCGCGACGCCCGCGAGCGACACCAGGCGGCCGCTGCCGGCGAGCGCCTCGGTGCCGGTCTGGAAACTGGTGGCGGTTGCCGCGGCGACCTCGGTGGTGCCGGCGGCGGTGCCGTCGCCGAGCCACAGGCTGGTCCGGCCGGCGCTGTCGGTCCCCGTGCACCCGATCATGCCGAAATAGGCGAACAGCCCGACCGGATCGAGCCCGTTCGCCGAAGCGCCTTGCGGCAGCACCATGCGGGTGCCGGCCGCGGTTCCGTCGCTGATCCAGAGTTGCGGATGACCGCTCGCATCCAGTGCCGAGAAGGCAACCTCGCCGCCGAACGCGGTCAGGTCCTGGGCATCGGCGAAGCGCCCGACCAGCGTGCTGGCCGCCCCGTTGGTGCGCCACAGGCCGGTCGCGCCATTGCTGTCGGTGGCGGTGAACAGGGCGACGCCGCCGAGGGCTACCAGGTCGCCGATGCTGTCGAACACGGTGCCCCCGCTCGGCACCGGTTGCGTGCCGGCGCCGGTCCCGGTCGAGCGCCACAGCGCCATGCTGCCGGTGGCGTCGGTGAAGCTGAACAGCAAGGCGCCGTCCAGCGCCAGGAAGCCGCCCGGCCCGGCGACGGTGCCGAGGCCAGAGGGCGCGATCGGCGCCGCGGCGGTGCCGGTCGTGGTCCAGAGGGTGCCGCTGGCGGCGTTCTCGAGCAGGAGGCCGCCGCCGGGCAGCGCCGCGATGGCGTCGGCTGCCAGCGGGACGCCTTGGGAGGTGATCCGGTGCGTTCCCGCGACGGTGCCGTCGCTGCTGTACAGCCGCTTGCTGCCGACATCGGACGCCACCGACTGGCCGGTGAAATATAGCAGGCCGCCGACCGTCTGCATGGCGCTGACGACCAGGCCGGTGCTGATGCAAAGCGACGTGGTGCCGTTCGAGATCCAGAGCGAGCCGGCGCCGTCCGCTCCGGTCGTCGCGACCGCGGCCAGGCCATCGAACGCCGCCATCGCGGTGATCGATCCCGCACTGGACGGCAACCCGACGAGGCTGGTTCCCGCCGCGGTGCCGTCGGTCCTGAAGAGCCGGGGCACCCCGCCGGCGCCGCCGATGAACAGGGTCTCGGTGCCGATACGAACCGGATCGAAATCCGCCGTGATCGGCACGCCGAGGTTCACGGCGCCGGGGCTGCTGCCGAGCGTCGCCCACAGGGAGAGCCCGGACGCCGAGGTGGCGCCGAACAGGATATGCGCCGTCATGACCGGGCCCCCAACGAGAAGCCCCTGTTAAGCAAGGAAATGGTTAAGAAAGCCTTCAGGCAGCGGCGGCTTTACCCCGCCGCGGCGACCCGCTGTCCCGGTGCCAGCGCCAGGTTGGCCGGATCGCGCCGCAGGGTGTCCATCATGATGTCGCGCGCCACCGGGGCGGCGACCTCGGCGGCGGCATTGCCGTGCTCGATCACCACCGAGACCGCGTATTGCGGGGCGTCATAGGGCGCAAAGCAGATGAACAGCGCGTGCGGCCGGTATTCCCAGGGCAGCTTGGAGCTGTCGAAGTGGCCGCCTTCGCGCGCCGCGCGCGACACCCGGCGCACCTGCGCGGATCCGGTCTTGCCGGCCATCTGCACGCCCGCGAGCGGCAGCCGTGCCTTGGGCGCGGTGCCGCCGGCATCATTCACCACCGAGAACATGCCGGCCCGGATCGCCGCCAGCGGCCCATACGGGATGCCGAGCTCCGGCCAGTCCGACGCCACCCGGCCAGGCGTCGCGGTGCCGCCCAGGCGGCGTGCCAGATGCGGCTGCACCGCACGCCCGGTCGCCATGCGCGCGGCATAGGTCGCCAGCTGCAGCGGCGTGACCTGGATGTAGCCCTGGCCGATGCCCGACACGATGGTGTCGCCACCGTTCCAGTGGTGCCCGTGCTGGCGCCGCCAGGACGGCGTCGGGATCAGCCCGTCCCGCGCATGCGGCAGCTCGATGGCGAGCGGCGCCCCCAGTCCGAGCCGCCGGGCGTGCAGCGCGATCACCTCCATGCCGGTCCGCCGCGCCACCTCGTAGAAGAACACGTCGCAGGAGTTCTTGATGCCGCCATGCAGGTCGAGCGAGCCGTGCCCGTGCTTGCGCCAGCAATGGAAGCGGCTGCCGCCGACATCGAGCCAGCCGGGACAGTCGATGCGGTCGTGCGGCGACAGCGTGCCGGCCGCCAGCGCCGCCAGCGCCACCGCCGGCTTGAAGGTGGAGCCGGGCGGATAGAGGCCCGCCACCGCCTTGTTGAGCAGCGGCGTGCGCGGATCGCTCGACCAGGCCTGCCACTGCGCCTCGCTGACGCCGCTGTCGAACAGCGAGGGATCGAAGGACGGGTTGCTGACCATCGCCAGCACCTCGCCGTTGCGGCAATCCATTACCACGGCGCTCGCCGACTGGCCGTCCAGGCGGCGCAGCACCGATTGCTGCAGGTCGAGATCGAGTGCGAGCTGCAGCTCCTCGCCGGGCACGCCCTCCTGCCGGTCGGTCTCGCCCAGCACCCTGCCGACCGAGTTCACCTCCATGCGCACCGAGCCCGCATGACCCTGCAGCTTCGTGTCGAACCAGGCCTCCAGCCCCGCCCGGCCGACCCGCATGCCGGGCAGCGCCAGCAGCGGGTTGGCGGCCAGGTCCGCTTCGCCGGCGGGTGCCACGTAGCCCACCACATGCGCCAGCAGGCCGCCCTGCGGATACAGCCGGGTGGTGCCGACATCGATCAGCACGCCGGGCAGATCCGCAGCGGCGACCGCGATCCGCGCCATGTCGTCCCAGGTCAGGAAGTCGTGCAGCACCACCGGGATGAAGCGCCGCTGCCGGGCCATGTCGCGCTCGATGCGGGCGTGGTCGCGGGCCTCGAGCGGCATGATGGCGGAGAAGCGGGCGAGGGTGAGCGCGAGGTCGCTGGTCTCCTCCGGCAGCAGCAGCGCCCGCCAGTTGACCTTGTTGCCGGCGAGCGTGGCACCGGTGCGATCGACGATGCGGCCCCGCGCCGGCGCCAGCTGCCGGGTGCTGATCCGGTTGGCCAGCGCCATCTGCGCGTATTTGTGGCCATCCCTGACCTGCAGGCTCCACAGCCGCTGCCCGAGCACGCCGAGCACGCCGGTCTGCGCCGCCATCATCAGCAGCGCCCGGCGCGTAAACACCCCCCGCTGCGGACCCTCGGGCCGTCTCATGGGAGCGGCGCCGCTTGCTTACGGGCCTTGGTCCAAACAGGACCCAAGAGGCTGGTTGCAGACGTCTGATGCTGGATGAGAGCGGCCCAAAGGGCCGCGGCCGACGTGGCTTTCCGAGCACCGGAGCGGAGCAGCCTGCTTGGCTGTGAGCACCGGAGCACAGGAAAGGCGTATCGGATCGCCAGCAGCAGGCGTCTGCAACCAGCCTCTAAGGGTTGGCTATGGTGCGATGCGCCCAGGTGCAGGCGGCCGACAGCAGCGGATAGAGCCCGAGTGCGAGCACCCAGGCGAATACCGGCGCCAGCAGCGGCATCGGCTGCAGCCGGATGGCCGAGACCAGCAGCCATTCCAGCCCGAGTGCCGCTGCCGCGACGGCGGCGAACACCAGCCACATGGCAACGAAGCCGAGCCGCGCCAGCTTGCCGCGCCAGGTCCGGCCGCATGCCAGGGCCAGCAGCAGCATCAGGGCGGTGACCCCGACCGGCTGGCTGCCGAGCAGGTCGCACAGCACGCCGAGCCCGAACACCGGCACCGCCTGCATCGAGGCCGGCCGGAACACCGACCAGAAGAACACGCAGCCGAGCAGGATGCCGGGCTGCATCTCGGCCTGCCCGGGCAGGCCGAGCGGGGTGTTCAGCAGCAGCAGCGCGAGGGCGGCGCCCGCCAGCGGCACCGACCGGCGCGCCGCGGCGTCGAGCATCCGCGCCACCGGCTGGCTGCCCCCTGGCCCGGGCCTGCGACGTCCTGCGCTGCCGGGCCCGGGCTCTGCCATCGCCGCCGTCTCTCATCCACGTCCGATCGATACCGGGCGCTGGCCGGCACCCGACGCCGACCCTGAGGCAGCCCCTGACGCAGCCCCTGACGCAGCCCTGGGGCCGATATGCGGTTCACCCGGCCGGTTGCCCGGCGCCACGTGGCCGGGCGCGTCCGGCGGCACGATCCCCGACAGACCGAAATCGATGATGCGAACCAGATCCAGGTGATCGAGGCCGGCTGCCGGCAGCACCACCGGGTCGCCGGGTCCGCGATAATGCACGATTCCGACCGGCAGGCCGGCCGGGAAGGCGCCTGCCTCGCTGCTGGTCAGCACCCGCTCGCCTTCCTCGGGACGGACGTCGTCGGGGTAGTACAGCAGCCTGGGCGCCGGCCGGTTGGCGCCGGCCAGCATCGCGCTCGCGTGCGACGTCTCCAGCATGACGGGCACGCGGCTCGTCATGTCGGTCACCAGAAGCACACGCGCCGAGCGCGGCCCGGTCTCGGTGACGCGACCCACCAGGCCCTGCGCGTCCATCACCACCTCGCCCTTGTGCAGGCCCTGCAGGCTGCCGGCATTGACCAGGAAGGCGCGCGCATAGATGCCGCCGGTCTCGGCCACCACGCGGGCGGTCGCGACATGCGCGGCGGGGTCGGGCAGCCAGTGCAGGGTCGCCTTGAGCCCCGCATTCTCCGCCGTCGCCGCCAGCGCCACCTCGCGCCATTGCAGCAGCCGCCGGTTGTCGGCGCGCAGGCGATGGTTCTCGGCGGCGAGATCGAACAGGCCCAGCGCCTCGCCCGCCGTCGAGCGCAGCCCGGACACCGGCACGCGCAGCACGGCATAAGCGGGCGCCAGCGCATCGGCCACGGCCGCGCGCGCCTGCTGGGCCAGCCGGCGATCGGCCTGTCCGAGCAGCATCAGGGCCAGTGACCAGACGACCAGCACCGGCAGCGTCGTGCGCGACAGCGCGTGGCGCGTCTGGATGGAGAGGCGGATCATCGCAGGCTCCCGCCAAGGCAGTGGGGATCGCGCATGCTAGCCGGTCGGGGTCAGTACATGGTGGTCAATACGTTTCGCAGTCGCTTTATTTCCTCCAACGCCCGGCCGGTGCCGAGCACCACGCAGGAGAGCGGGTTCTCCGCCACCATGACCGGCAGTCCGGTCTCGGCGCGCAGCACCTCGTCGAGACCGTGCAGCAGCGCGCCGCCGCCGGTCAGCACGATGCCCTTGTCGACGATGTCGGCGGCGAGTTCCGGCGGCGTGTTCTCCAGCGCCACCTTGACCGCCTCGAGGATCTGGCTCACCGGCTCGGCCAGCGCGTCGGCGATCTGGCGCTGGCTGACCACCACCTCGCGCGGCACCCCGTTCATCATGCCGCGGCCCTTGACCTCGCGCATCGGCCCGTTGGTGCCATCGAGTGGCGCGTGCGCCGAGCCGAGCTCCATCTTGATGCGCTCGGCGGTGCTCTCGCCGATCAGCAGGTTCTGGGTGCGGCGGATGTAGGAGATGATCGCCTCGTCCATCTTGTCGCCACCGACGCGCACCGACCGCGCATAGACGATGCCGCCGAGCGAGATCACCGCGACCTCGGTGGTGCCGCCGCCGATATCGACGATCATGCTGCCCGACGGCTCGGTCACCGGCAGCCCGGCGCCGATGGCGGCCGCCATCGGTTCCTCGATCAGCAGCACCCGGCGGGCGCCGGCACTCTCGGCACTCTCCTGGATGGCGCGGCGCTCGACCGGGGTGGAGCCGGATGGCACGCAGACGATGATCATCGGGCTGGCGCCGCGGCGGTTATGCACCTTGCGGATGAAATGCTTGATCATCTCCTCCGCGACCTCGAAATCCGCGATCACCCCGTCGCGCAGCGGCCGGATGGCGGAGATGTTGCCCGGCGTGCGGCCGACCATCTGCTTGGCCTCCTCGCCGACCGCCAGCACCTGCTTCTTGCCGCGGATGTCGGCGATCGCCACCACCGAGGGCTCGTTCAGCACGACGCCGCGGCCCTTGACATAGACCAGCGTGTTGGCGGTGCCGAGATCGATCGCCATGTCGCGGGAAACGAAGCCGAGCAGGCGAGAGAACATCGAGCCACTCCGGAAGAGACCCGTCCCGCGGCGTAACCCTTACGCAGTCGAGACAAAAGCAGTAGTCCGAACCGCTTAGCGATCACGCCGGGATCGGGCAAGCACGCTGTGCGTCGCATCCGCCGATTGCACACGCGACGTGTCCCCTGCGGGCAGGGCGGGTCGGCAAGGAAAGCCGGCCGGAGCGGGAACCGGACGGGTCTCGGAATGTCTATAGCCTCAGGAGAGGCGCCCTCTCGCGGCGCCGAGGCAAGCGGGAGTTCGTTCGATGTCGCGTGTGACGTTGCTTGCCGCCGCAGCCGGCCTGGCGCTGGCCCTGGCGGCTTGCGATCCTTCCGATCCAGGGCAGCGCGCCGTGGGTGGCGGCCTGATCGGTGCCGGTGCCGGTGCCGGCATCGCCGGGATCGCTGGCGGCAATGCCGGGGTCGGCGCCTTGGCGGGCGGCGCCGTCGGTGCCGTCGGTGGCGCCGCCACAACACCGAACCGGGGAGGCTACTGATGAACCCAACAGCCGCGCGGCGCATGACCGGAACCGGTCTTCAGCCTGTCGCAGGTATCGGGCTGCGGCCGGCGCTGCTGGTCACGGCCCTCGCTGCGGCGCTGGCGCTCGGCGGCTGCACCGACCCGTATGATCCGGGCCAGCGGGCGGTCGGCGGTGGCCTGCTCGGCGCCGGCGGCGGCGCGCTGCTCGGCGGCCTGGCAGGCGGCGGACGCGGGGCGGCGATCGGTGCCCTGGCCGGAGGCACGATCGGCGCCGTCGGTGGTGCGGCGACGACCCCGAGGCCGCCACCGCCACCACCGCCGCCGGGCTACTACAACCAGCCGCCGCCGGGATACTACAGCCAGAGCCCGGGCTATTATAACTACTGACAGGGCTCTCCCGGCCAGTCGGCGCCGCCGATCTGGTGGCCCCCGCCAGCGGCCCCCACTATTGGCTCATGCCGGGATCGCTTCCGGCTCATGCCGCGCCCGCTTCACCAGCAACTTGTTGAGGGCGTGCAAATAGGCGCGCGTGGCGGACACCACGGTATCGGCGTCCGCACCCTGCCCGTCCACCATCTTGCCGTGTTCCTCGAGGCGCACCGTGGTCCGGGCCTGGGCGTCGGAGCCTTCGGTGATCGCCCCCACCGAATACAGCATCAGCGTCGCCTCGTGCGGGAACAGCTCCCGGATCGCGTTGAAGGCGGCATCGACCGCGCCGTTGCCGCTGCTGCTGACACTGACCCGGCGTCCGTCGATCTCGAGTTCCAGCTCGGCCTGCGCCGGACGCTTCGAACCCGCACGCAGGTCGAGCGATACGAAGCGCAGATGCGCGTGGTCGCGCCCCTCGTCATCGACCAGCGCCACGATATCCTCGTCATAGACCGTCTTCTTGTGGTCGGCGAGGGTCTTGAACCGCGCGAAGGCGTCGTTGAGCTGGTTGTCGCCGAGTTCCCCGTAGCCCAGCGCGTGCAGCTTGTCGCGGAAGGCGGCGCGGCCCGAATGCTTGCCCAGCACCAGGGACGACTTGGTCCAGCCGACGCTCTCCGGGGTCATGATCTCGTAGGTCGCGGCGTTCTTGAGCATGCCGTCCTGGTGGATGCCGCTCTCATGGGCGAAGGCGTTGCGCCCGACGATCGCCTTGTTCGGCTGCACGTCGAAACCGGTGATGGTCGCCAGCATGCGCGATACCCGCAGCAGGTTGGGCGTTTTGATGTTGTTGGAATACGGCAGCACATCCTGGCGCGTGCGCAGCGCCATGACGATTTCCTCCAGTGCCGCGTTGCCGGCCCGCTCGCCGATGCCGTTGATCGTGCACTCGATCTGGCGCACCCCGGCGGTGAGCGAGGCGATGGTGTTGGCGACCGCCAGCCCCAGGTCGTTATGGTTGTGCGCGGACAGGATCACGGTGTCGGCGCCCGGCACCCGCTCGCGCAGCATGGTGAAGATCGCAGCCATGTCCTCCGGCGTCGCGTAACCGACGGTATCGGGGATGTTGATCGTGGTCGCACCCGCGACGATCGCCGCTTCGACGCAGCGGCACAGGAAGTCGGGCTCGGTGCGGCTGCCATCCTCGGCCGACCATTCGACGTCGTCGGTGTGATTGCGTGCCGCCAGGTTGCCGCGCGTCACCCACTCCAGCACCGTCTCCGGCGCCATGCGCAGCTTGTATTTCATGTGCAGCGGCGAGGTGGAGATGAAGTTGTGGATGCGCGGGCGTGCCGCCGGACGCACCGCCTCGGCGGCGCGCGCGATGTCGTCGCGGCCGCCGGTGCGGGCCAGGCCGCAGATCACCGGGCCACGCACCGTGCGCGCGATCTCGCGGACGCTGTCGAAATCGCCCCCCGATGCGACCGGGAAGCCGGCCTCGATCACGTCGACGCCGAGCTCGGCCAGCGCCTCGGCCATCCGCACCTTCTCGGTGAGGTTCATCGAGAAGCCGGGCGACTGCTCGCCGTCGCGCAGCGTGGTGTCGAACAGGATGACGCGGTCGTCGGCGATGCGGCCGAAACTCGGATGGTCGATGCTCATGCTGGAGATCCCTGGTCACGCCGGCCCTGTCGTCCGGATCGTGATGAAGTGCTTCGCGTGGCGGCCGCTGAAAAACTCGGAAACGAGTCACCCGTAGCTCAAGGAGTAAGGGCCAGGGGCTTTGCCCCTGGACCCCATCAAAGGCAAGCCTTTGAAATCCTTTCTTTTAAAAACGGGTCTGGGGCCCCCACTGCTCCAAAACGGGGCCCCAGCGGGTCAAGGGCGGAGCCTTGCGCTTGGTTTTTCCGCAGCCTGCTAGATCAATCTGGTGGAGCAAGTTTACCGGCTCATGGTGAGCCGGTCTCGCTCTAGTCGTCCCCTGGGCGCAGCCGTGTCTGACGGCGGGTGCGCTCAGGGGCGGGTAAGTCGAAGCAGATCGCGGCCGAGCACCGTCATGGCGCAGTCCTGCGCACGAGGCGGCTGACCGGCGGAACGCAAACGCTCGGACCCGCAAACATCGGAGACATTCCGACACTTTACCATTGCCCTGCGCACGTGCAAACCCGCTTCCATTGCGAGATCGCGCTCTCGCCCCAATTCCTGGTCGCGCCAGATCCCTGATCATCCGGGAGCTGGCTTTCATGGAGCAAATCGATGCGTTCGGTTCTGGGTTCGGTTCTGGGTCCGCTGCCGCCCCTGGCCGCCACTGCCGCGCTGGGGGTGTCGCTTGCCGCCTGCACCGTGGCGCCGCCGCCCGGTCCCACCGTCATGGCGGCGCCCGGGCAGGGCAAGAGCTTCGACACCTTCCGGGCCGATGACGGGCGCTGCCGCCAGGATGCGACGGCGGCCAATAACGGTGTCACCCCGCAGCAGGGCGCCAACAGCAGCGCGATCGGCAGTGCCGCCGTCGGCACCGTGGTCGGCGCGGGCATCGGCGCGCTGCTCGGCGCTGCGGCGCATAATCCCGGGCTCGGTGCCGCCGCCGGCGCCGGCGGCGGCCTGCTGGTCGGCTCGTCGGTCGGCGGCGAGAACGCCGCTGCCTCGGCCAACTCGCTGCAGGGCAACTACGACCGGGTCTATGCCCAGTGCATGGTCGCCTCGGGCGAGAGCGTCGCACAACCGCAGATGGCCGCCGGCTACGGCGCGCCGCCGGTCGGGGCGGGGGCGCCCCCGCCGGTCATGGTGGCGCCGCCCTATCCCTACGCCTATCCGCCGCCGCCCTACGCCTACGGCCCCTATTACGGCGGCGGCTATGGCTATGGCTGGCACGGTGGCTGGTAGAGGACGGCTGGTAGAAGGGCGGCTGGCAGTCGTTCATCCCGGTAGGGCCGCACCGCCGCTGCTGAGGCGGGTAAAGCCGGCCTCGGCGAAGTAGCGGTCGATGGCGCGCGCCATGGCGCCGGCGACGCTTGCCCGGTGGCTGGCCTGGCGCAGCGCGGTCTCGTCAAGGCGGTTCGACATGAACCCCATCTCGACCAGCACGCTGGGGATGTCCGCCGCCTTGAGCACGACAAAGGCCGCATGACGGTCCGGATTGGTGAGCAGCCCGATATGCGGGCGGAAGGCGCTGACCACGCTGCGCGCCATCTGCGCCGATCCCACCCGGGTTTCCTGTCGCACCAGGCTGGCCAGGATGCGCTGCACCTCCGGCGAGGTGGTGTGGACATGCGGCCCGGCATAGCGGTCGGCGCTGTTCTCGGTCCGGGCCAGCGCCGCGGTCTGCGCGTCCGAGGCATTCTCGGACAGGGTATAGACGCTGGCGCCGCGAACCGCCGGGTCGTGCAGCGCATCGGCGTGCATGGAGACGAACAGCGCCGCCTGCCGCCCCTGGGCGATGGCGACACGGTCTTCCAGCGGAATGAAGATGTCGGTCTCGCGGCTCAGGGCCACCCGGTAGCGGCCGGTCGCCAGCAACTGCCGGCGCAGCTCGCCGGCGGCTGCCACCGCGATGTGCTTCTCGTAGGTGCCGGACACGCCGATGGCGCCGGGATCCTTGCCGCCATGGCCGGGATCGAGCATCACCAGCGGCTTCGGCGGCAACGCCCGGCCGATCACGGCCGGCCCTGCGTGAGCCGCGCCATGCGCGCGGCGATGCGCCGCGGCATGGCGCGGCGGCGCCTGGGCAGCGGCCGCTGGCGCGATCAGCGCGCCGGCCGCGGCAAGCCATCCCAGTCTCCTGCGCCCAAGTCTCCTGCGCCCAAGTCTCCTGCGCCCAAGTCTCCTGCGTCCAAGCCTTAAATACTCCACGACCTGCTCCACCGGCCTGACCTTGCGGCATTATGCGCTTTTGCAGGTCGCGTTGATAGCATTTCGCAGGCGTATCGTCCGCGGCGCCCTGGGCTGCGCCGGCAGCCTGCCACGCGATCCAGGATTGCGCCGCTTGCAGTAGCCAGGCGATTGCGTCATGCTCCTCGCTTGCGGTGGCGCGTCAAGTGCTGCCCGGCACGCTGGCCACACGCAGCGCACGCCGCCTTTCCATCGGGAACGGTCCGGCTGGCGAGACTTTGCGGCCGCGGCCGCGTCTTGCGATCCTTCCCGATGAACGGAGCGGCGCAGGGCGGCACGAGACGCCTACCCGGGCGTCGCGGCCCGCATCCCGGTGGCCCGCGCCGCGCTTCGCACAGGACCTGCATGCAAGCCGGACTTCGCCTTCACGCCGAAAAGCAGTCGCGAGCAGCGTCGGATCGCAATCCGCTGCCTGCCCCGCTCTCGGCATGGCGCCTCCACCGGCCCGATGCAGGTCATCCACCGCAATATCCTGCCGCCCCATATCCTGCTGCATCGTGCGGTCTCGCCCGGCCTCGGCCCGGCAGAGGCGCTGGTGCGGTGCATCGGAGTCCCTGCTTTAATGACCAAACGTATGCTGATCGACACGACCCACGCGGAAGAAACCCGCGTGGTCGTGCTGGACGGTAACCGCCTCGAAGATTACGACGTCGAGACATCCGCGAAGAAACAACTCAAGGGCAATATCTACCTCGCCAAGGTGATCCGGGTCGAACCGAGCCTGCAGGCGGCGTTCGTCGAATATGGCGGCAACCGCCACGGCTTCCTCGCCTTCGGCGAGATCCACCCGGACTACTACCAGATCCCGGTCGCCGACCGCGAACGCCTGCTGGCCTTGCAGGAGGAGGAGGCCCGCGCCGAGGAGGCCCGCGAGGATGCGAGCGACAGCGCCGGCGCTGACGCCGCGGATGACGGCAGAGCGGGACCAGCGTCCGACGCCTCCGGCGATGACGGCACCGACGAGGGCGCGAACGAAGCCGGCAGCCAGGCTGGCGACGCGGTCGACGCGGCGCCGTCGCGTCCGGACGAGCCGGCGCCGGAATCCATGGGCGGCGAGGAGGATGGCGGCGACGACAACCGCACCTCGCGCCAGGCGGCCCGGTTCCTGCGCCAGTACAAGATCCAGGAGGTCATCCGGCGCCGGCAGATCCTGCTGATCCAGGTCGTCAAGGAGGAGCGCGGCAACAAGGGCGCGGCGCTGACCACCTACATCTCGCTCGCGGGACGCTTCTGCGTGCTGATGCCGAACTCGCTGCGCGGCGGCGGCGTGTCGCGCAAGATCACCTCGGCGGCCGACCGCAAGCGGCTCAAGGAGATCACCAACGAGCTCGAGATCCCGCGCGGCATGGCGATGATCGTGCGCACCGCGGGCGCGCAGCGGCCACGACCCGAGATCAAGCGCGACTGCGAGTATCTGCTGCGGTTGTGGGACGACATACGCGACCAGACCCTGCGCTCGGTGGCGCCGGCGCTGATCTACGAGGAAGCCAGCCTGATCAAGCGGGCGATCCGCGACGTCTATACCCGCGACGTCGAGGAGATCGCGGTCGATGGCGAGCCGGGCTGGAAGGCGGCGCGCGAGTTCATGCGCATGCTGATGCCGGCGAACGCGCAGAAGGTGAATCTCTGGCGCGACCACGGCCAGCCGCTGTTCTCGCACTACCAGGTCGAGCACCATCTGGACGCGATGCTGCAGCCGACCGTGCAGCTCAAATCCGGCGGCTACCTGGTGATCAACCAGACCGAGGCGCTGGTCGCCATCGACGTGAACTCCGGCCGCTCGACGCGCGAGCGCGGCATCGAGGAGACGGCGCTGCGCACCAACCTGGAGGCCGCCGACGAGCTCGGCCGCCAGCTGCGCCTGCGCGACCTAGCCGGCCTGATCGTGGTCGATTTCATCGACATGGAGAGCCGCAAGCACAACGCCATGGTCGAGCGGCGGCTCAAGGATGCGCTGCGCAGCGACCGCGCCCGCATCCAGATCGGCCAGATCAGCCATTTCGGCCTGCTCGAGATGTCGCGCCAGCGGCTGCGCCCGTCCCTGGTGGAGAGCACCTTCGTGCCGTGTCCGCATTGCGCCGGGTCCGGCTTCATGCGCGGCACCGACAGCGCGGCGCTGCATGTGCTGCGCGCCATCGAGGAGGAGGGCGGGAAGCAGCGGCACGCCGAGATCCTGGTCAAGGTCGCGAGTGCCGTGGCACTCTACGTGCTGAACCACAAGCGCGTCTGGCTCGGCGAGATCGAGCGCCGGCACCGCATGGTGATCCATTTCGCGTCCGACGACAGCCTGATCCCGCCGGCGTTGAAGATCGAGGGCATGCGTCCCCAGGTGGCAGCGGCCCCGGTGCCGGCCATCGCGGTCGCCGCCGAGCGCCGGCTGCCGGCGAACGGCGTCATCTCGCACGGCACCGCCGACGACTTCGAGAGCGTCGCGGCCTTCGATGGCGAGACCGACGACGTCGCGGCCGAGCCGGACGATCTCGAGGACACTCCGGGTGCCGCCGGCGAGGCCCCAGGTTTCTCCGGCGAGGGTGGCGACAAGGAGCGCCGGCGCAAGCGCCGCCGTCGCAGCCGGCGTGGCGGCCGTCGCGACGACGCAGCCGAGCCATCGCCCCCGGTCGCGACGCAGGATGCGGAACAGCCGGACCTGCGGGGCGACGTCCCGGAGTTCGTGCCCGACCTGTTGCCGGCACAGGATGGCGAGATTGCTGCTACCGCCGGAACCGGCCCGGATGCCGGCGCGCAGGCGCATGGCGGCGAGCCGGCACCGCGCAAGCGCAGCCGCCGCGGTGGCCGCAATCGCCGGCCCGCCGGCCCGTCGAATGCGGATGCGGGCAATGCAGCCCAGTCGGGCGCAATACAGTCGGGCGCAACACAGTCGGGCCGGGTCGGTGCCGGTGGCTTGCTGCCCTATGGGGGAGCCACCCCGGCCGATCCGTTCGGCGGCGCATACGACATCTTCGACGTGATCGACCAGGATGTGGCGCAGCCGGCGCCGCGCGCAGCCGCCGAGCCGGAGCCGTTGGCACCGGAACCGGCCCCACTGCCGGCAGTCACGGCTCGGACGGTGCCGGACGCCGGGATGGTCCTGATCGCAGCCGAGCCGGAGGTCGCGGCCGATGCGGCGCCCGATGCCGCTCCGGCGAAGCCGAAGCGCAAGCGGGCCACGAAGGCCGCGACAGCCGAGGCTACCGAGGCGAAGACGAAGCCGGCGCCGCGCGCGCGGGCCGCGGCCAAGTCGAGTGCCACACCGCGGGCAAGACCGAGCAAGGCGAAACCGGCCACGGGCGCGGTGCCGGGGAGTGTCGCCGATCCCCCGGCCGACGCGCCGGAACCGGAGCGTCCGGCCAATCTCATCCAGCCGATCCTGGTCGGCGCGACCGACGCCCCGGTCATGCGCCGCACCGGCTGGTGGAAGCGCTGACTTCCTGATCCGGCCCCCTCCGGTGCGATCGCCGGAGGGGAGCTGGTTGCGACGCGCGAACGGCTCCTCCACCATCGCCCGATGATCCGTGCCGTCGTCGTCTGTCTGCTGCTGCTCACCGGCCGGCCTGCCGCCGCCGCCGAGGATGCCGGGCCGCATGCGAGCCGCCTGTTCGACAGCCTGGCCCGCCAGCCGGCGCGCCTGCGCATGCTGCTGCGCGAGATGCCGAAAGGGGCGGACCTGCACAACCATCTTGCAGGGGCGATCTATGCCGAGAGCTATCTCGGCTGGGCGCGCCAGGGCGGCCTCTGCCTCGATCCGGCGACACATGCCCTGGGCGGCGCCCCCTGCCGGCCGCCGATGGTGCCGGCCGCCGATGCGCTGGCGCAGGTGCCGGGCCTGAACGACAGCGAGATCGATGCGCTGTCCATGCGCGACTTCGCGGCGAGCCCCTCGGACCGGTCCGGGCACGACCATTTCTTCAGCACGTTCGGCAAGTTCGACGCCGCCGGCCGCGGGCGCGCCGGCGAGATGCTGGCCGAGGCGGCGAACCGTGCGGCCGCCGACCATGTGCTGTATCTCGAGATCATGCACTATCCGCTGATGCGCGAATCCGCGGCGCTCGGCCTCGCGCATCCCTGGCACGGCGAGGATTTCGCGCACGACCTGGACGAGATCCGGCCCGGCCTGCCGACCCTGGTGCGCGAGGCGCGCATCCGCACCGGCGAGGCCGAGGCGCGCATGCGCGCGGTGCTGCATTGTGGCACGCGGCAGGCGCAACCCGGCTGCACCGTGCGCATCCGCTACCTGACCCAGGTGCTGCGCGCCATGCCGCCACCGGCGGTGTTCGCGCAGATGGCCTACAGCTACGCGCTGGTGACAGGCGATCCGCGCTTCCTCGG
Organism: Lichenicoccus sp.; assembly: GCF_965277665.1. Lineage (GTDB taxonomy): Bacteria > Pseudomonadota > Alphaproteobacteria > Acetobacterales > Acetobacteraceae > Lichenicoccus. The sequence goes on along the minus strand of NZ_OZ255835.1, from coordinate 666,780 downwards.
CGTCAACATCGTCGAGCCCGAGGACGACCCGGTGGCGCTGCGCGACTACGACCTGCACATGCGCGCCTTCCGCTATCTCAGCTCGGTGTATCCGTCGGTGCCGCTGACCCTGCATGCGGGCGAACTCACCGAAGGGCTGGTGCCGACCGCCGACCTGCAGTTCCACATCCGCCACGCCGTCGAGATCGCGGGAGCGAAGCGCATCGGCCACGGCGTCGACATCACCTACGAGGACGACGCGCCCGGCCTGCTCGCCGAGATGGCGCAACGGCATGTCGCCGTCGAGATCAACCTGACCAGCAACGCGCAGATCCTCGGCGTCAGCGGCGACGAGCATCCGTTCGAGGCCTATCGCGCCGCCGGCGTGCCCATGGCGCTGTCCACCGACGACGAGGGGGTCGAGCGGATCGACCTCACGCACGAATATCTGCGCGCCGCGACCACGTACCATCTGCACTACGGGGACCTGAAGCAGCTCTCGCGCAATTCGCTGACGTACTCGTTCCTGCCTGGGGCCAGCCTGTGGAACATTGCGGACGGTCGCCTGAACGGCGCCTGCGCCGGCACCGTGCCGGGCATGGCGGCCAAGGGAGGCTGCGCCGACTTCCTGGCGCATGACGAAAAGGCGCGGGTGCAATGGCAGCTCGAGGCCGCCTTCACCCACTTCGAGCAGACTCTGCTGCGGCAGCGGTTCTGAGGGCCTGTTTGCAAACTGATGCGGTGGACGGCTCCTGTGCGGCATCGATGTGCCAGGCTCGTAGCTGTTGAGGCAACGGGCAAAAGGAGCCGTCCACCATGGAGATTACCACGATCGGTCTGGACATCGCCAAGCGCGTGTTCCAGGCACACGGCGTTGACGCGTCCGGCCAGGCGGTGCTGCGCCGCAAGCTACAGCGGGCGGAAGTGCTGGCGTTCTTCAAGAGCCTGAAGCCGTGCCTGGTCGGCATCGAGGCGTGCGGCACGGCGCATTATTGGGCACGGGAGATCAAGGCGCTGGGCCACGAGGTGCGGCTGATGCCGGCGAGCTACGTCAAGCCCCCAAGCTACGTCAAGCCCTACGTCAAGCGCGGCAAGACGGACGCAGCCGACGCGGAAGCAATCTGCGAGGCCGTCACCCGGCCGACCATGCGTTTCGTGCCGGTCAAATCGGCCGAACAACAGGCCGTGCTGATGCTGCACCGGACGCGCGAGCTGCTGGTGCGGCAGCGAACCATGCTGGTGAACGCGTTGCGCGGGCATATGGCCGAGCTCGGCGTGATCGCTCCCCAAGGGATCAGCCGCGTGGCGGACCTGGTCGCCGTGCTCATGGGGGAGAACACGGCGAGCGTGCCGACGCTGGCCCGCCACGCCCTGCGTGGGCTGGCCGCGGAGTTGGAAGCAGTGGGCATCCGGGTAAAGGAAATCGAGGCGGCAATCCTGGCCTGGCACAAAGACAACGAGGTCAGCCGCCGGCTTGCGACCATTCCCGGCGTGGGGCCGATCACCGCTTCCGCCATCGTGGCCACCGTCACCGATCCCACCCAGTTCCACTCCGCCCGTCAGTTTGCCGCCTGGATCGGGCTGGTGCCCAAGCAGAACAGCAGTGGCGGCAAGCAACGCCAAGGCGGCATTTCCAAGCAGGGCGATCGAACCCTGCGGCGGTTGCTTGTGCTCGGTGCAACGGCGGTAATCCGCCACGCCCGAACCAAGAGCACACCGGAGGTGGCCTGGCTGAAGGGTGTGCTGGAGCGTCGCCCGGCACGGCTCGCATCCGTGGCGCAGGCTAACAAAACGGCGCGCATCGTTTGGGCGCTGCTGGCCCGGGGCGGAAGCTATTGCACGCCGGCAGCAGCTACACCGGCCGTGGTTTGACGGCGTAACAGGATCCCTGCCGGCCAACGCCGCGGCTGGCAGGGTGTGAGGGCAGCAACGACGTGATGGCAAACCGGTCGAACCCGGGGCTTGGCAGAACCCGTTTAGAGTCTTGCGCCTCCGAGCGCGCGAAACTGATTGGGAGCCAGGCCGCGAACTGCATCAAGGCCAGCGGTCATGGGCCGCGCAAACAGGCCGGACACATGACCGCACCCGACCGCGGCGCCGAAGTCAAATTGCCCTTGCGTCAAGGGAGCCGTCCACACAAGGCTCTGAGCTCCCCGCGGAACACTCAAAGATGAGGCTTTAGAACTGGATGCAGCCGCCGGCGTAGAGCTGGCCATGCAGCTTCCGAAACACTCGTCGCGTGGCCGCGGTCGGGCGCACCGCGTGTTCCACCCGCTCTGCGGCGCCACCCTGCCCACCCTGGCGCGGCTGCTGGTGCGCGGCGGCGTTGCACCGCAACGCCTGCATGTGGCGGCGCTCGCGGTGGCGATGGCCGGGCTGCGGCTGCCCTTCACCGTCGGTGAAGCGGCAGTCACGGCGTTGCACCACCAGGACGACGGCCTGCCGGCGCCGGTGTTCATCGTCGGCCACTGGCGCTCCGGCACCACCCATCTCGCCAACCTGCTCAGCCGCTCGCCGGCCTTCGGCATCCTGTCGCCGATGGCAGTCGGCCTGCCGGCGGAGGCGCTCGGGCTGGCCCGCATCGCACGCCCGTTCGTCGAGCAGTTCTTTCCGCGCAACCGGCTGATCGACGCGGTGGCGCTCGCCGCGGACCTGCCGCAGGAGGACGAGCTGGCGATGGCCAACCTCTCCACCCTGTCCTGCAACCACGGGATCTATTTTCCGCATCGCCTGCGCGAGGCGTTCGATCGCGGCGTGTTCCTCGACGCGGTGGGCGCGCCGGAACTGCGACGCTGGATCGCCAGCCTGCGCGGCTATGTCGGCAAGATGACACGCGCCGCCGGGCGGCCGCTGCTGATACGCAATCCCGCCAACAGCGCCCGCATCCCGCTGCTGCGGGCGATCTGGCCGGAGGCGCGCTTCATCCATATCCACCGCCATCCGGCCGAGGTGTACGCGTCCTCGGTGCGCATGTTCTCGACGCTGGTGCGCGAGCTGTCACTCGGCAGACCCGACGCCAACATCGAGGCCCTGGTGCGGCACGTCTATCCGCGGCTGATGACCCGGCTGCTGCGCGATACGGCGGCGCTGCCGGCCGGCCGGTTCGCCGAGGTCGGCTACGACGCGCTGCGCCGGCAGCCGCTCGCGGTGCTCGAACGCATCCACGCCGTCCTGGAGCTGCCCGGCTACGACGCAGCCCGCATCGGCTTCTCCGACTATCTCGACGAGGTCAGGGACTATGCGCCGCGCACGCGGCGACCCGACCCGACTTCCTGGCCCGCCGGCGAGCATGCCGAGATCTTCCGCAGCCTGGGCTACGCGCTGCCCGACGACGCCCCGGCGCTCGCGGCCTGACTTCTATCCGAAGCGCTGCAGGGGCAGCGTCGTGGTCTCCCCGGTGATCGCCGCGTGCAGGGCCCGGGCCACGCTCTCCGCGCCATGGCTGGACCGGATCAGCGACACGCCGGCCGCCGCGATGGCGCGGTTGGCGCCGGCGTTCTCATGCAGCCGCACGATGCGGTCGGCCAGGGCCTCCGGCGAGCCGGCGACCAGCGGCTGCAGATCCGATCCCAGCTCGATCCCTTCGGCCGCCACCGGCGTCATGACGCAGGGCAGCCCGGCGGCGAAGCTCTCCAGCACCTTGCTCTTCACCCCCGCCCCGAAACGCAAGGGCGCCACGGTCAGGCGGACCCTGTCATAGACGATCCGCAGATCCGCCACCTCGCCGAGCACCGCGACACCCGGGCGCGCCAGCGCGCGCACGGCATCGGGCATCGCCCGGCCGGCGAGCAGGCATTCCAGCCCCGGGCAACGCTGCCAGACCAGTTGCATCACGGTGCCGACAAGCCAGATCGCCGCATCCACGTTGGGCGCGTGGTCGAAACAGCCGATGAACGCCACGCCGCTGCGCCTGCCGAAGGCTGGGCGCGAGGGTTGCGCCGTCATCGACCAGGGGATGCGATGCACCGCGGCACCCGGCACCAGGCGACGCAGCATGGCCGCTTCCACATGCGAATGGGTGAGCACCGCGTCGGCCGCCGCCGCGGCGGCGGCTTCCATCGAGCGCACCCTGGCGCTGGCGGCGCGCAGCGCCTGGTCGTCCTGCAGCTCGGCCTGGCGCGCCAGCCGCAGATGGTGCAGGTCGGCCACGCTGTAGAGCAGCCTGGCCTGCGGGGCGTAGCGCCGTACCAGGTGGCTGTAGCGCGCCGCCGTCTCGCCGCGGTGCAGATACACCACGTCGAAGCAGCCCGACTGGCGGCGCAGCACCTCCTCGACGGAGGCGTAGAATGGCAGCCTGAGCAGCGTGACGCCGGCCGCGTCGAGCGCGGACGCGCCTGCCGCCATCGCATCCGCCGCCGCGAAGCTCACCGCATGGCCGAGACGCTGCAGCGCCGCGATATGCGACAGGATGGCGTTGTCTCCCCCGCTATGGCCCGTCTGCGGCAGCGCGCTGTCCACGACCAGGGTCCTGCAGGGCGCATCGGCGGCCGCGCGGCCCCATCGCCGGCGATGCCGCCGGGCCGCCTCGCGCGGGCCCCGGTCGGCATCACGGTCGGCCCGGTCCTGCTGCAGGCGTTCGGCCTGGCAACGGAGGAAGGCGAGTGCCTGCTCCTGCTGCTCGCCGGGGGCCAGCGCCGCCACCGCGGCGGCCACCGCCGCTTCCAGCCCGGCCCCGAAGGCTCCGGCCGGCTCGATCAGCAGCGGCGCGCCCGGCAGCCGGGCGCCGTCGCTGTCGCGCCGGATGTCGAGCACATGGCGCAGCAAGGGCGACAGGCCGCCGGGGATCAGCAGGTCGAAGCCGTGCCGCCCGGTGCCGATGCCCGCCATCGCGAGGTCGCCGCGCGGCTCGTTCGCCAATACGCACGCCAGCGGGATGCCGTTATCCAGGACCTGCAGCGCGACCGGGGCGTCGCTGCCCGGCGCATACGCCCAGCCGGTCAGCCGCTCCCGCGTGCACAGGTCCAGCATGCCGCGCATCTCCGCCGCCCCGCAGGCCGGCACGGCGCGAAGCTCAGGCATGATCTGCGCCTCGCGCACCCATCCGTTGCCGTCCAGCGGCATCCCGTCGGAGGCACGTTCCACCGTGATCACATGCCGCAGCGCTGCGGACAGCCCTCCCGATACCGGCAGGCTGAAGCCATACCGGCCGTCGCCGCCGCGCGCCTCGAGCAGGTCGAGCCGGAAGCTGTCGGCGATGATCTCGCCCAGGATCGCGCCGTTGTCGCGCACCCGCAGCCGGATCCGCCGCCCCGGCGCCGCAAGGTTGCGCGCCCAGCCGGTGATCCGGTCCGCGTCCACCGCATCCAGCCGGCCCTCCATCGCCTCGGCGGGCATGGTCTGGCCGGCCAGCCGGCGGCGCAACGCGTCGAGCCCCGGCCCCTGCTCCAGCCGCGGCAAGCAGGCGCCGCCTCGCCCAACCGGCGCGTCGGGATAGCGCGCGGCGTAGTCGGCCGCGTTGCGGAACATGCCGCGGCTGTCGTCGTCGACGAAGCTCTCCGACGCCGCACCCTCGGCCAGGATCACGTCGTGGCTGTCCAGCTCGACATGCACATAGTCGACCCGCGGCAAGCGGCGTTCCTGCACGATCGTGCTGTCGTCGATGAGGCAGCGCGCCGGCACCAGCACGCCGTCGAGGCCCATCGCGTGCTCGGGCGAGACCAGCAGGTCGCGGCGCGGCAGGCCGCAGCCGAGCGAGCCGGCACGCAGGCGGATCGGCTGCACGCCCGGATTGGCGGCCAGGAACCGCCCGGCATAGGCACGCCGGCCGATCCACTTGACCGGGCGATGCGCGCCGGACGCGGTGACAAGCAGGTCGCCGATCGCCAGCTGCTCGACCGGCCGCTCGCCAACGGCAGTCAGGATCAGCGTGCCGGTGACGTAGCAGGCAATATCGGGCGAGATCACCAGGCTGCCGTCGCCGCTCCGCGCGCCCGCTGTCGTTTTGCCGGCGTCCGCGGTGCCGGCATCGAACGACGTGCCGCCGGTGCCGCCGGTCTGATACCCCCCAACGCCGCCGGTATAGCCGCCGCCGCCGCCGCCGCCGCCATAGTAGCCGCCGCCGCCGTAGTAGCCGCCGCCGCCGGTGTTGACGTAGCCGCCGCCGCCGCCGCCGCCGAAGCCGCCCGAGCTGGCACCCGCACCTCCGGCGAAACGGCCCGTCAGGCTCGCGCCGCCGTAGCCTTCGCCGGGACCGGCCCCTGTGCTGCCGGCGCCCCTGACCCCCGCGCCACTGCCGCCGGAACCTTGACCCGGCGGGAAAGCGCCTCCGGCGCCAGTACCGTCAGCGCCGACCATGCCTGGGCCGCCAGATCTGCCTTTGCCGTAGCCGCCGCCGCCGCCGCCTGCGACCAGTAGCGGTGCGTAGGCACTGCCACCTGTGCTCGCGAACACGAAGGTGCCCCCACCGCCGCCACCACCGGCATACTCCGCGTTGGCACGCGCACCGCGGCCGCCGATGACGATCTCCAGCGTCTCGCCCGCGGTCAGGCTGAAGGTCCCATCCGCCTCGGCGCCGAGACCGCCGGCGCCGTGCTCATTCTGGCCTCCCTGCGCGCCGAAGGCGGCGATGTCGTAGAGGCCCGTCGCCGCCACCGTCACGAAGACCGGCGCGCCTGAAAAGCTGTAGGTGCCCACCTGGAAATCCTTTGCGCGCCGGAGAAGCCGAGATCACGTACCCTCACCTGCTCGCACGCGACGGAGCTGCTGATCGGGTCGAACTCACGCAACCACTATACGTTTTGATCCCGAAACGCTCCTGTCATGCAGCGTCGGCGCACGGGAACCGTCTTCGATCACCCCTATCGAACGCCGCCGCATCGGCGCCGGCCGCGCCGATCGCTGTGGCCACCGTCATGGCGGGCGTGGTGACGGGCCGGCCGGAAACGCCCGCAGCCAGCGCAGCACGCCGTCGGCCGCCGCGCGTCCGGTGGCGAGGCTGGCCTGCAGCAGGTAGCCGCCGGTCGGCGCCTCCCAGTCCAGCATCTCGCCGCAGGCGAACAGGCCGGGCAGCGCGCGCAGCATGCACTGCGCGTCCAGCGCCTCCCGCCTTACCCCGCCGGCGGTCGAGATCGCGCGGTCGAGCGCCTCGGCGCCGACGAGACGCAGCGGCACCGCCTTCACCAGGGCCGCCAGGGCGCCCGGCTCGCGCGGGAGCGGACCCTGCAGCGCCGCTTCGCGCAGCAGCCCGATGGCCTGCGGCGGCAGGCTGAGCGCGCGGCGCAGGCTGTTCGACAGGCTCTCGCGCCGCCGCACGCGGGCGAGCCTGGCGGCCAGGGCGTCCGCGGACTGCTCCGGGCGCAGATCGACCCGCAGCAGCACCTCGCCGTCGCGTTCGATGGCATCGCGCAGCGGCGCCGACAGCGCATAGACCGCGCCACCTTCGATCCCGCGCCTGGTCAGCATGAGGTCGCCCGCGGCGGCAACCGGACCGCAGCGCAGCCCGACATGCTGCAGCGGCAGGCCGGCATGGCGAGTGGCGAACGGCTCGGACCAGTTCGCCAGGAACCCGCAATTGGCCGGCCGGAACGGCGCGATCTCGACCCCGCGCGCCGCCAGCAGCGGGGCCCAGGATCCGTCCGAGCCGAGCCGGGACCAGCTGGCACCGCCGAGCGCCAGCACGACCCCATCCGCCTCGATCGCAGCCCCGTCCTCGAGCTGCAGGCCCCCCGCCTCGGTCCAGCCGGTCCAGCGTGAGCCGGTGCGCAAGACCACCCCTTGCGACTGCAGCCTTGCCAGCCAGGCGCGCAGCAACCCGGAGGATTTCATCGCACGCGGGAACACCCGGCCGCTGCTGCCGGTGAACACCGGTTGCCCGAGCGCTTCGGCCCAGGCGCGCAGGGCATCCGGCGGGAAGTCGTGGATTGCCGGCGCCAGCCAGTCCCGCGCGCTGCCATAGCGATCGAGGACCTGCGGCAGCGGTTCCGAGTGGGTCAGGTTGAGGCCGCCGCGCCCGGCGATCAGCAGCTTGCGGCCGGGGGTGCGCATGCGCTCGTACAGGGTGACCGCAATGCCCTGCCCGGACAGTCGCTCGGCCGCCGCCAGCCCCGCCGGGCCGGCGCCGACGATCGCCACGCGCTGCTGCAATGGCTGCCTCCCCGCAAGCGACCGCCGCTTCTGGTCGCAATCCGGCCGCCGCGCAAGCGGACCTGCACGCCGCAAGCCTGTGCGCCACGCGCGCCGAAGTGAGCGAACCGCGTCCGGACGCTTCCGTTGGCGGCGCACCACCGGACGCAGCAGAAGGCACAGCGACGCAATGACCACCACGAACCAGTATGCGATGCAGGACCCGCGCACGCAGTATCCGCAACCCGAGTTCGACAGGCAGCCGCAATCCGCACCCGGCCTCGCCCGGGAGATGTCGCCCAAGCCCGACCATGGCGAGGCGAGCTACCAGGGTTTCGGCCGGCTCGCCGGCCGCAAGGCGCTGATCACCGGTGCCGATTCCGGGATCGGCCGGGCCGCCGCCATCGCGTTCGCCCGTGAAGGCGCCGACGTGGCCCTGAGCTATCTGCCGTCCGAGGAAAAGGACGCGCAGGAGGTGGTGGCCCTGGTCCGCGCCGCCGGCGTCAAGGCGGTGGCCCTGCCGGGCGACATCGGCGACGAGGCCTTCAGCAAGGCGCTCGTCCGTGAGGCCCATGCGACGCTCGGCGGCCTCGATGTCCTGGTCAACGTCGCCGGCAAGCAGACGGCGGTGAAGCAGATCGCCGACCTCACCACCGAGCAGTTCGAGGCCACCTTCCGCATCAACGTGACGGCGATGTTCTGGCTGTGCCAGGCGGCCGTCGCGCTGATGCCGCCCGGCTCGACGATCGTCAACACCACCTCGATCCAGGGCTACCAGCCTTCTTCGACGCTGCTCGAGTACGCCTCGACCAAGGCCGCCATCACCGCCTTCACCAAGGCGCTCGCCAAGCAGGTGATCGAGCAGGGGATACGCGTCAACGCGGTCGCCCCCGGGCCGGTCTGGACGCCGTTGCAGCCCAGCGGCGGGCAGCCCGCCGATGCGATCCCGGACCTGGGCTCGAAGACCCCGATCGGGCGCCCGGGCCAGCCGGCGGAACTGGCCTCGGTCTATGTGCTGCTGGCGTCGCAGGAATCCAGCTACGTGACCGGCGAGATCTACGGCGTGACCGGTGGCAACCATCTTCCCTGAAGGCGGTCGCCGGCGACCCGGCCCTCAGGCTCCGAGCAGCGCCAGCCTCGACGGGGCCTCGCGCATGTCGGCCTCGGGCCCGCAATAGGAGAAACGCAGGAACTCGTGGCCCCGCTCGGCATCGAAATCGATGCCCGGGGTGACGGCGACACCGGCCGTCTCCAGGATGCGATCGGCGAAGCTCAGGCTGTCGCTGCCGTGCTGCGAGATATCCGCATAGAGGTAGAAGGCGCCCTGCGCCGGCGACAGCGCAGGAAAGCCCACCTGCGGCAGCTCGTGGAGCAGGAAATCGCGGCTGCGGCGGTAGCGCGCCAGGTTGGCGGTGATCTCGTCGGTGCAGGCGAACGCCGCCTCGGCCGCCACCTGCGAGATATGCGGCGCGCTGATGAACATGTTCTGCTTCAGCCGCTCGGCGGCGCCGAGCAGGTCGTGCGGCAGCACCATCCAGCCCACGCGCCAGCCGGTCATGCTCCAGTATTTCGAAAAGCTGTTGATGACGATCGCGCTGTCGCTGAACGACGCGGCGGTAGCGGCCGGAAAGTCCCAGGTCAGGCCGTGATAGATCTCGTCGCTGACCAGCCGCACGCCGTGCGTGTCGCACCATTGCGCGAGGGCTGCGAGGTCCACGGCTTGCAGCATGGTGCCGGCCGGATTGCACGGCGAGGCCACGATCAGCCCGTCCGGCAGGCCTTCGCGCGCCGCGAGCCGTTCCAGCATCGCAATCGTCGGCTGGAACCGCGTCGATGCCGCAGTGGGCAGCACCACCGGCACCATGCCGAGCGCATGCAGGATGTTGAGGTAGGGCGGATAGTACGGCGCCGCCATGGCGATGCGGTCGCCGATGTCGAACGCCGACAGGAAGGCGAGCAGGAAGCCGCCGGACGCGCCGGTGGTGACCGCGATCCGGTCCGGTGCCAACGCGAGGCCGTCATAGAACCGGCCGTAATGCCGGCTGATCGCCTCGCGCAGCGACCGCAGCCCGAAGGCCTCGGTGTAGCCGAGCGGCTCGCCGGCCAGCAGTGCCCGCGAGGCCGCCTGCACCGCGCCGCGCGGTGCGCCGGTACCGGGCTGGCCGACCTCCATGCGGATGATGCCCGGCGCCCCGGGCGCCAGCGCCGCCTGCCGGGCATTGGCGCGGGCGATCACGTCCATCACCAGGAAGGGCGCGATCGCGGCGGCCGCGCCCCGCTTGAGCATTCTGCCTACTCGCTGCCGATCGCGAGGCCCGCGCCGCGTGGATCGGTGGTGCCGGCGCAGCTGTTGCTGTCGCCGGGCAGACCCTGCGGGCAGGAGATGGTGTTGACCCGGCCGGTCTCGGTCACCGGATGCGAGAGCGGCACGCCGGCGAGCGCATTGTGCATGGCCGCGGCCACCGCGCCCGCGGCCTGGTTCTGGCCGGAGCCCGCCACCGCCGCGCGGAAGCTGTTCCCGGACGGGTTGTACGCGATCGCCGCCGGGAGCAGGGGCGCCGGGACGCGGGCCGGCGAGGCGGCGAGCAGGATGCCGGTGTCGCCCGCCACCCGCCCGGTGCCGAACAGGTTGTTCATGCTGACGGCACAGGACACCGCATTGCCGCTGCGATCGAGCACCACGAAGCTGGTGGACGCCGGCAGCCGGCTCAGGGGCGCACCGGACGCACCTGCATGCAGCGCTTCGTCCAGCACCAATTGCGCCGCCTCGGCCAGATGATCGCCGTTGCCCTGCTGCGGGTGACGAGCCCGCCAGGCGGCGGCGGCGGCCTGAGACACGCCCACGGCATCCCCCTGGCCCTGTTCCAGCGCCGCGAAGCCGGCCGCAGCGGCGAGACCGCCATCCGCCGGCGGGGGCAGGAAGCCGACCTCGTAGCGGCCGCTCTGCAGGTGCAGCGCGGCGCGGCTGGTCGGCAGCGCCGAGCGCATGCTGTCCGCATCGAGGCCGCCGCCGGCCGCATCGGCGCCGGCGACGAAATCGCGCGACAGCGCGCCGGTATAGAGTTCGCCCACCCCGGACAGGGCGATGCGGCTCAGGGTCTCCGACAAAGTCGGCTGCACGAGCTGGTCGCCGGCGACCGGGACACCGCCTCCGGTCCCGCCGCCAACGGCGCCGAAGATCGCGCGCGTGCCGGGGTCGGCGAGCAGCGGCTGGCTGACCTGCGCAAGATCGTCGGCGAAGGCGCGGGACACGGTGATGCCATCGCGCGCCAGCCCGGCCGCCGGACGGGTCAGCTCGTCGAAGCCGACATGGCCGTGCCGCGCCTGCAGCAGGAACAGGCCGCGCGCCAGCATCGGCACCGCGGCCGGGCGGTCGGCGTCGAGCCCGGGCGCGCCGGCGACCGAGGTGAACAGGATCGCATCCGGCGCGGCGCCGGACGCGTCGTAGGCCAGGCAGGCGCCGCCGGCGCCGAGCGAGGCGCGCGAGGGCAGCGTCACTGACAGGGCCAGGCCGAGGGCCGCGGCCGCGTCCGCCGCATTGCCGCCGCGAGCCAGGATGTCGCGCCCGACCAGGGCGGCCCGCGGTTCGTCGGCGGCGACCTCGCCGATATAGCCGGTGAGGTAGGGCGAGGACGGGCCGGTCACCAGCGCCTTGACCTTCTGCACTCCGGAGCATCCGGCCAGGAGCGCCAGGCCGATGCAAGCGGCCAGGCTGTTCAGGTGCCGCGTCGAAATCCGCAAGGATCAGCTCTCCGTGGAGTGGCAACATCGCGGCGCGCGGCCACGATCCCGGCAGGCATTAGACGGCTTCGCGGATGACGGCAACTTGAGGGCAGGCTGCTTGGGGGCTTGAGGGCAGGCTACTTGGGGGCGCGTCCGGGCCATGCTAGAGGCGCGCCATGAGGTTCCCCGCCCGATCCGCCATCCTGACCGCCGCCCTGCTGCTCGCGGCGCCACTCCTGCCGGGCATCGCCCGCGCCCAGGCCGGATCGCCTGTCGCGCCCGGATCGCAGGCAGAGCCTGGCCAGTTCACCCCGGCCCAGCGCCAGGAGATCATCGCCATCATCCGCGGGGCGCTGAAGTCCGACCCCTCGATCCTGAACGACGCGATCCTGTCGCTGCGCGCCGAGGCCGACCGCTCGCAGGCGGTCGATGCCCAAGCGGCACTGGCCCGCAACCGCGCCGCCCTCGCGCCGACGGATGCCGACCTGGTGGTGGGCTCGGGGGGTGTCACGCTGGTCGAGTTCTACGACCCGCGCTGCCCGTACTGCCGCAAGGTGCTGCCCGATCTCGACCGGCTGGCCGCGTCCGACGGACGGGTGCGGCTGGTCGAGAAGCTGATCCCGATCCTGGGCCCCGCCAGCGTCCTGCAAGCCAGGGCGATCGTCGCCGCCGGCCGGCAGCGCCGCGCGTCGGCCTTGCAGCACATCCTGATGACCGACACGGGACAGCCCGACGGCGTGCGCCTGCGCAGCCTCGCGCAGCAGGCCGGCCTGAACGCCGACCGCCTGGAGCGCGATATGGCGGACCCGGCGATCGCCTCCGACCTGCAGCGAAATATCGCCCTCGCGCAAGCGCTCGGCATCACCGGCACGCCAAGCTTCGTGGTCGCCGACCGCATCATCCCCGGCGCGCTCGACCTAGCCGCCCTACGCCAAGCCGTCGCCGCCGCCAGGACCAACTGAGAGGCAGCGAGGGTTCGCCTTCAGAATAAAGGCTGTTCGAAAACGCCTGATGCTGGATGAGAGCGGCCCGCAGGGCCGCGCCCGGCGTGGCTTTCCGAGCACCGCAGCGCAGCGGCCGTCTGGCCGTGAGCAGCGGAGCGCAGGAAAGCCGCGTCGGATCGCCAGCAGCAGGTGTTTGCGAACAGCCTTTCAGGCGCTGCCTTCGGGGTCTAGGCGGTAGCCGCCGCCTTCCGTCACCAGCAGGCAGGCATTGGCGGGATCGGGCTCGATCTTCTGCCGCAGCCGGTAGATATGCGTCTCGAGCGTATGCGTCGTGACCGCGGCGTTGTAGCCCCAGACCTCGTTGAGCAGCACTTGGCGCGGCACCGGGCGGGTGCCGGCGCGATACAGGAACTTCAGGATCGCGGCCTCCTTTTCGGTCAGCCGGATGCGGCGGTTGCGTGCGGTCTCCTGCAGCAGCTTGGCGGACGGCCGGAACGTGTACGGTCCGATGCTGAAGACCGCATCCTCGCTGTTCTCGAAGATGCGCATCTGCGCCCGCAGGCGCGCCAGCAGCTCGGCAATCCGGAACGGTTTGGCAACGTAGTCGTTGGCGCCGGCATCGAGCCCGCGCACCACGTCGCTCTCATCGTCCGAGCCGGTGAGCATGATGATCGGCATCCGGCGACCCTGGCGGCGCAGATCCGAGCAGAAGTCGCGCCCGTCACCGTCTGGCAGCGTCACGTCGAGGATCAGCGCGTCGAACCGCGCACTCATGCCGGCGAGTTTCTCGGTGGCGTCGGCAAGCGACGCGGCCTGGTCCACCGTGAATTCGGCATCGAGATGGAGCTGCTCGACGAGGGTCGTGCGCAGGGCATCGTCATCGTCAATAATCAGGATGGGGCGTTCACCCGCCATCGAAACCTCTTTCCCATCGACCCGAACTGGGCACATGTATCTCAGCGCCGGGCGACCGCAGCCTCGGTATCGTCCGGCTGCCTCCGGAGCATCCGGCGCTCCGGCTGCGGCTCACAACGCGGTGAATGTGACTTCGACGGCATCCTTGTTCGCGCACACACAATGTCGTGATGAAAGGGTGCTGTGCAAGGCCTGCGTTCAGCACATAGACGACTCAAAGCCGATTTCGTTCCGCCGACGGGGGTCCGTTCCATGCAGATAGGCGGCATCCTGATGCTCGGGCGCAGCATCGGCGCGTTGTCCTTCGGGCCGCGCCGGGTGCCCTGCGTGCTGGGAGCCGGTGGCATCAGCCTGCACAAGCAGGAAGGCGACGAGACCACGCCCGCCGGGCTGCACCGGCTGCGGCGGGTGCTCTATCGCGCCGACCGTCTCGGCGCCCCGCCCGACTGCAGCCTGCCGCGCGAACCGATCGCGCCCGGGGATGGCTGGTGCGATGACGTCACCCACCGCGACTACAACCGCCCGGTGCGGCTGCCGCATGACGGGCGGCACGAGCGCCTGTGGCGCAATGACGGCCTCTACGACCTGATGGCGGTGCTCGCCTACAACGACGATCCGCCGCAGCGCGGGCTGGGATCGGCGATCTTCCTGCATGTCGCGCAAGCCGACGAGGCGCCCACCGCGGGCTGCGTGGCGGTCTCCCTTCCCGACCTGCGCTGGCTGCTGCAGACCGGCCTGGAGGCGATCGAAGTCCCCCCTGGCTGAAATACGGGGGCTGAACTACGGGGGCTGAACTTTGGCCTAGTGACTTAGTTCAGTGCCGAATGTCGGTCGGGCCGTCGCCGTGCCAAATGCGCAGCGCCTCGTCATCGACCGGCCAGGCAACGAGGCGCGTGGCCCGGCGAACCGCCGAGGGCAACCGCTCGACCATCTGCGCATGCGACACGGTCTCGTCGACCACGGCGGCGAGGTAGATCGCGCTGCGCGGATCGATCCCGCTCGGCATGACGCCGAGCAGTGGCACCTGCGCGGCATCGACGGCAACGCGCAGCTGCGCCACCAGCGCCAGCACCGAGGCCACCGAGCCCGACAGGTCGACCACCACCACGTCGGCGGCGCCGTCATTGCCGAGCGAGGCCGGCGCAAGGCCGGCAGGCTCCGGCAGCACGTCGTGCTCCGCGCCGATCAGGGCCTCGATGAGGGTCCGGTCCAGGCAGCCGGGACGCGCGAACTGACCTGCCAGCAGCACCCTGGCCGGCAGGTCGGCCGCACCGGGCGAGAAACCATCGTCCCTGCTGAGCATCGAAGCGTCTCCAGCCCGGCGCCCCGACCCGCACGGCAATGCCTGCGGCAGGGCGTGGATCATGATAGCGGCTCCCTTGCTGCGGCGACCCGCGGGATTGCCCTTCACAGTGTAACGAATCCGTGTGCTTCAGCCGGCATGATTTGGTCCGGTGGTGAGGGCGGCGGCAAAGAAGCCGTCGGTGCCGTCGCGACGCGGCGTGAGGCTGATGACGTCGCGACCCAGCAATGCCGGAACCTGCACGAAGCCCGGCTGGACGGCCAGGAAGCGGGCGATCTGCGCTTCGTTCTCCTGCGGCAGCACCGAGCAGGTCGCATAGACCAGCCGGCCGCCCGGACGCAGCAGGCGGGCGGCATCCCGCAGGATCGTCGCCTGCTTCTCCACCAGCTCCTCGAGATCGCGCCGCCGCAGCCGCAGCCGGGCGTCGGGATTGCGACGCCACGTGCCGGTGCCGGTGCACGGCGCATCCACCAGCACGCAGTCGAAGCTGGCCGCGCGCCGCTTGGCCCATTTATCGCCGGCCACCAGCAGGTGCCGCTCGACATTATGCACCCCGGCCCGGCGCAGGCGGCGCACCGCGCCATCGAGCCGCGGCTCGGACACGTCGCAGGCCACGATGTGGCCGCGGTTGCCCATGCTCATCGCGATCGCCAGCGTCTTGCCGCCGGCGCCGGCGCAGTAGTCCGCCACCCGCATCTCGGGCGCCGCCTGCAGCGCCGCCACCACCAGCTGGCTGCCCTCATCCTGGATCTCGACCAGCCCGTCGCGAAAGGCGGCCGCGGCGGTGACGTTCTGCCGCCCGCGCGCGCGCAGGCCCCAAGGCGACAGCGTCATCGGCTCGGTCTCGATCCCGGCCTCCGCCAGGGCCCGGGCCGCCTGCTCCCGGGTTCCTTTCAGCAGGTTCACGCGCAGGTCCAGCGGCGCCTGGCCGGTCATCGCCGCCAGCTCGGCCTCGAGCTCCGGCCCGAACCGCTCGGCGAGCAGCGGCAGCAGCCAGTCCGGCACCTCGTGTCGCACCGCATCCGGCATCTCCGGATGCTCGATCGTGTGCCCTTCCAGCGCGCGCAGCACCCGCAGCTCGGCCGGCTGCAGCGGGTCGGGCGCGTAGCGGCCACCGGAATAGGCGCGCTGCAGGCTCTCGACCGGCCGGCCCGACAGGATCGCGGCAGCGGCCGGCAGCAGCCGCGCAGTGGCGTGGCCCTCGCCACGCTGCAGCCACCATTCCAGACGGCGCCAGTGGCGCAGCGCGAACCAGACCTGGTCGGATATGTCGCGCCGGTCGCCGCCACCGATGTAGCGCCGCTCGCGGAAGAAGCTGTGGGCGACGGCGTCCGCCGGGCGGCGTGGCGCCGCTTCGATGGCGGCCAGGAGGTCTATGACCGCGGCTAGCCGGGCGGGGGGAGTCATGGATGAAGCGCGAGGGCGCTGCCCTGGACCCGTTGGGGCCGCGCCGTTGAGGAGAGGGGGCCCCAAACCCCGATTCGAATGGATTTCAAAGGCTAGCCTTTGATGGGTCGAGGGGTAAAACCCCTCGCCTTCCTGCTCTAGTCCTGCCGATAGTTCGGCGCCTCGCGGGTGATCGCCACGTCGTGCACATGGCTTTCGCGTAGTCCCGCTCCGGTGATACGCCTGAATATGGCGCCGGTTTGCAGGGCCGCGATATCCTCGCTGCCGGTATAGCCCATGCCGGCGCGCAGGCCGCCGACGAGCTGGTGCACCACCGCCGCCATGCCGCCCTTGAAGGCGACGCGCCCCTCGATCCCCTCGGGCACCATCTTGAGCGTGTCCTTGATCTCCTGCTGGAAGTAGCGGTCGGCCGAGCCGCGCGCCATCGCGCCGAGGCTGCCCATGCCGCGATAGGATTTGTACGACCGCCCCTGGTAGAGGAACACCTCGCCGGGCGCCTCCTCGGTGCCGGCGAGCAGGCTGCCCACCATCACCACATCGGCACCCGCCGCGATCGCCTTGACCAGGTCGCCGGAGGTGCGGATGCCGCCATCGGCGATCGCCGGCACGTCGTGCTCGTGGCACGCCGCCGCGGTTTCCATCACCGCGCTGAACTGCGGCACGCCGACGCCCGCCACCACGCGGGTGGTGCAGATCGAACCGGGGCCGATGCCGATCTTGACGCTGTCGGCGCCGGCCTCGATCAGCGCCTTTGCCCCTTCCGGCGTGGCGACGTTGCCGGCCACCAGCTGCACGTCGTTCGACGCCGACTTGATGCGGCCGATTGCCGCCAGCACCCCGGCGGAATGGCCGTGCGCGGTATCCACCACGATGACATCGACCCCGGCCTCGATCAGCGCGCGCGCGCGCAGGTAGCCGTCCTCGCCGACCCCGGTCGCCGCCCCGCAGCGCAGCCGGCCCATCTCGTCCTTGTTGGCGAGCGGATAGGCGACCGCCTTGTCCATGTCCTTCACCGTGATGATGCCGGTGCAGCGGCCCTGGCGGTCCACCACCAGCAGCTTCTCCAGCCGGTGCTTGTGCAGCAGGTGCCTCGCCTCCTCCGGGTCGGCGCCGTCGGTGACGGTGACCAGGTTGTCGCGGGTCATCAGCTCATAGACGCGACGCTCCGGATCGGTCTCGAAGCGCATGTCGCGATTGGTCAGGATGCCGACCAGCTTCTGGTCGGAGCGCTCGATCACCGGCAGCCCGCTGATGCGGTTGCGCTGCATGATCGCATGCACCTCGGCCAGCGTCTGGTCGGGGAACACCGTCACCGGGTTCACCACCATGCCGCTCTCGTAGCGCTTGACGCGCCGCACCTGCTGCGCCTGCTCGGCGATGTCCAGATTCTTGTGGATCACCCCGAGGCCGCCCTGCTGCGCCATCGCGATCGCCATGCCGTCCTCGGTGACGGTGTCCATCGCCGAGCTGACCAGCGGGATGTTGAGCGCGATGCGGCGCGTCAGGCGGGTGCGGGTGTCGGTGGCGGTGGGCAGCACCTGAGAGTAGCCGGGGACCACCAGCACGTCGTCGAAGGCGAGCGCCTCGCGTATGCGGTCCTGTACCGGCGCCCGCGAACCGGCGGAGGCTGCCCTAGGACCCGGGGCTGCCGTGTGAAAGGGCGCTGACATGGCGGGGCTCTCCTGACAGGGGGCGATCCCGACCTGCCGCAGGCGTTTGACCCCGGCCTGCCGCAGGCAAATGGCCCCGGCTGCCGCAGGCAATTGGCTCTTGGCGGCTCCCCTTACCTTTCCGCGCTGCGGCATGCAAGCTCGCGACAACGACATGGAGGGAGGGTCACATGCTCGAACGGCTGTTCTCGCTCAGGGCGCACGGCACCACGCCGCGCACCGAGGTGCTGGCGGGGCTCACCACCTTCCTGACCATGGCCTATATCATGTTCATCAACCCGAGCATCCTCGGCGATGCTGGCATGCCGAAGGGCGCGGTGTTCGTCGCCACCTGCCTGGTGGCCGCGATCGGCTCGCTGGTGATGGCGCTGCATGCGAACTACCCGATCGCGCTCGCCCCCGGCATGGGCCTGAACGCCTACTTCGCCTACGTCGTGGTGCTCGGCATGGGCTATCGCTGGCAGGAGGCGCTGGGCGCGGTGTTCATCTCCGGCGTGCTGTTCCTGCTGATCACGCTGCTGCGGTGGCGCAGCATCATCGTGGAGGGCATCCCCGGCTCGCTGCGCATCGCGATCACCGTCGGCATCGGCCTGTTCCTGGCGATGATCGCGCTGCGCAATGCCGGTATCGTCGTCTCCAGCCCGGCCACCTCGGTGACCCTGGGCGACCTGCGCCGCCCGGGCGCGCTGCTCGCAATACTCGGCTTCATCATCGTGGCCGCCTTGTCCGCCCGACGCGTGCGCGGCGCCCTGCTGATCGGCATCCTGGTGGTGACCGCGGCGAGCTTCCTGGTGGCCGGCAACCGGTTCGCGGGCATCGTCTCGCTGCCGCCTTCGATCGCGCCGACCCTGTTCGCGCTGGACGTGCGCGGCGCGCTGGGCAAGGGCGTGCTCAATGTCGTGCTGGTGTTCTTCCTGGTCGAGCTGTTCGATGCCACCGGCACGCTGATGGGCATCGCGCATCGGGCCGGACTGCTGGACAGCCGGCAGGTCGAGCGCGGCAATGTGCGCACCGAGCGCTTCAACCGCGCGTTGCTCGCCGACAGCAGCGCGATCTTCCTGGGCTCGCTGCTCGGCACCTCGAGCACCACCGCCTACCTGGAGAGTGCGGCCGGCGTCGAGGCCGGCGGCCGCACCGGACTGACCGCGGCGACCGTGGCTGGGCTGTTCCTGGCCTGCCTGTTCATCTCGCCGCTGGCGGGCTCGGTGCCGCCTTATGCGACCGCGCCCGCCTTGTTCTACGTTGGCTGCCTGATGCTGCGCGACCTCGCTTCGCTGGACTGGGACGACGTGACAGAGATCGTCCCCGCAATCGTCACCGCGCTGCTGATGCCGTTCACCTATTCGATCTCGAACGGCATCTCGTTCGGCTTCATCACCTACGCCGCCCTCAAGCTGCTGACCGGACGTGGCGGCGAGGTGAAGCCGGTCGCCTGGATCATCGCCGCCCTGTTCGTGTTCAAGTTCGTCCATGCCGGCGCCGCCGGGTAACGATCAGGCTCTGGCTGGTATTTCCAGGGTGAAGATGGTTGCCTGCCGGTCCGAGGTCACGCGCAGCATGCCGCCGTGCGAGCGGGCGATCTCGGATGCGATGTAGAGCCCGAGGCCGAGGCCGGCGGACCGGTTCTCGCTGCCGGACAGGCTGAACGGCCGGAACAGCCCGGCCATGACCTCGGCGGACACCGGCTCGCCTTCGTTCTCGACGCTGAGGATGAACCGGTCGTCGTGGCTCGCGGCCCTGACCCGCACCGGCCTCGCATGATCCCCGTGCGTCAGCGCGTTCGCCAGCAGGTTCGACAGGATCTGCGCGATGCGCGCGCTGTCGCACTCGACCGCGATACGCAGGTCGAACTCGGTGACGATGACGCGCTGCGGATGGATGCTCTGCAATTCATCGACGACCTGGAGCAGCGTCATCGCCAGGCTCTCGCACGGGCGCACGACGATCGGGATGCCGTCGCCGAGCTCGCCGCGCGCGAAATCCAGCACGTTGTCGACCAGCTCGGTCATCCGCCGCACGCTCGATTTCATCCGCTGCGTGATCATGCCGATCTTCTGGTCGGTGGAATGCCGCCCCAGCAGCTCCAGCCCGCTCGACAGGGCGGCGATCGGATTGCGCAGGTCATGTCCCAACACGGCCACGAAACGGTCACGCAGGCCGGCAAGCTCGGTGGCCCGGCCGAGTGCCGAGCGGCTTCGGTCCAGCCGCTCCTCGGCGTCGATCTGCATGGTCAGCAATTGCGCGAACAATTCCAGGGTCGGCAGCACCTGGCTTGTCGACAAGGCGAACGCAGCCGGGTCGAGGCCGCAGATCGTGCCGAACACCGACCCGTCGCGACGCAAGACCGGCACCGCGATGTAGCTCTCGAACCCGTAGAGCTTCGGCGTCGGGTGGTCGCGATAGATCGGGTCCGTGCTTGCCTGGTCGATGACGATGGGCGCCGCGAACGCGGTGACCTTATGGCAAAGCGTCGTCGTGAGGTCGAGCTGGCTGCCGACGTGAAGGCCGAACCCGATCCGGTCGAGCACCGCGCACGCGGTCCAGGTCGAGCCGCCGACGCGGCCGAGTGCTGCGAAACCGAGGCCGGTGGCGTCGCACAGGATGCGCAGGATGAGGGGGACCGAGCCTATCCGCTGGATAAGCGCCAGATCGGCTTCGATCGAGGGTACTAGATCTTCGCTATGCACAGCAGTGTCGTGCGACAGAGCCATTCCGATCGGATGCCGCGAAATGATACTGCGAACCGATCCTGAGGGCCAGGGTTACTCTTGAGATTGCGGCACTCGTTGAGAAGCGCCGCTTCCGGCTATGGTGCGGGCCGATGCCAGCAACCCCTCGAAAGCCTCCGCGGCGCGGGGACGCCCGAACAGGTAGCCCTGCCCCTCGTCACAGCCCATCGCGCGCAGCATGGCCACCTGCGCCTCGGTCTCGATGCCCTCGGCACAGACCAGCATGTTGAGACGCTGGCCGAGTGTCGCCACCGCCTCCACGATCGCGGTTGCCCCGACATCGGCCGACATGTTGGCAACGAAGCTGCGATCCACCTTGATCTTGCTGAACGGAAATCGTCGCAGGTAGCTCAGGCTGGAATAGCCGGTCCCGAAATCGTCGAGCACGATGCCGACGCCCAGCGCACGCAGACGAGACAGCGTCGACAGCGTCCCGGCGCTGTCATGCAGCAGCAGCCCTTCGGTGATCTCCAGTTCCAGCCGGTGCGGCGGCAGGCCGGTGGCCGCCAGCACCGCGGTCACCTGCTCAACGAGGCCGGGCTGGCGCACCTGCACCGGCGAGAGGTTGACCGCGAGGCACAGTCCCGGCCAGCGCGCCGCCGCCGCACAGCCGGTGCGCAGCACCCAGGCGCCGATCTCGCCGATCAGGCCGGCGCTTTCCGCGAGTGCCACGAATTCCGCCGGCGGCAGCAGGCCACGTTCAGGATGGCGCCAGCGCAGCAGCGCCTCGGCGCCGACGATGCGATGCCGGTCCAGGGCCACGATCGACTGGAAATGCAGCTCGAAATCGTCGTTGGCCAGCGCCCGGCGCAGTGCGCACTCCGCCTCGTGGTGACGGTGCAGGGCCGCATGCATGCCCTCCTGGAAGAACCGGTAGGTGCCCTGGCCCTCGCTCTTGGCCTGGTACAGCGCCACGTCCGCCTGCCGCAGCAGCAAGGCCGGCTCTTCTTCGGCATCCTCGCATGCACAGAGCGTGATGCCGACGCTGACACCGACGCCGGTCTGGCTGGCCTCCAGCATGATCGGCTCTGAGACGATGTCGATGACCCGGCGCGCGACATCGGAGGCCTGCCCGGGCGAACGCAGGCCTTCGAGCAGGATGGCGAACTCGTCTCCGCCGAGCCGGGCCACAATGTCCTGGCCGCGGACGCAGTGCGCGATCCGGCGTGCCACCTGCCGCAGGATCTCGTCGCCGCCGGCATGGCCCAGCGTGTCGTTGACCGCCTTGAAGCCGTCGAGATCGAGGAACATCACCGCGACCAGCGGCTCGTCCTGCGGCTCCGCCGGCGCGCGCTCGTCGGAGACCGCGCCGGGATCGGCCGGAGCGCAAGCGCGGTCGTGCAGATGTGCCAGCGCGCGCTCCAGCCGCTCGCTGAACAGGTTGCGGTTCGGCAGGCCGGTGAGCGCGTCGTGGTGCGCCATGTGGCGTACACGGGCCTCGGCCCAGCAGCGCTCGGTGATGTCCTCGACGGTTGCCACCCAGCCGCCGTCGCTGGTCGGCTCGTTATGGATGACATGCACGCGGCCGTTGCTCAGCGTCACCTCGGTGTCCGAGGCCTGCCGCGCGCTGCCGATCTGCTCGAGCCAGCAGGCGTATGGCTCGGCGGCCATGGTCGTCCCGGTGCCGGCGACACAGCGCAGATCCACGATCTCGCGGACCGTCATGCCGGTCCGCAGCCCGCTATCCTGCAGCTCATACAGCGTGATGAATTGCCGGTTGAACATGGCCAGTCGGTGCTCCCCGTCGAAGACGCACAGGCCCAGCCGGATATGATCGAGCGCCATGTCGCGCGGATCCCGCGGCGAGGCAGCCCGTCCGGCGCCGGACTGCCACTCGGGCGGGACCGGTTCGGCGTGAAGCACGGAGATTGCTGATAGCGCCACTAGGGATGTCATCAGGCGACCCGGGTTGCGTTCCGAAAATCATCTCGATTTAGTGAGAGACGTCAGTCGTTTCGCGAAATATATCGGTGGCTCAATATTTGAGCCCAGGCTTTCAGTTAATGTCAAGCATGATGATCAGGTCATCGATGGACGCCGCAAGAATTCGGCGCGAGCGGGACCGGCCCGACTGCGCGAAAACCCAGACGCGCAAGAGAAAGCGGGGGCGCGCAAGAGAAAGCGGGGGCGCGCAAGAGAAAGCGGGGGCGCGCAAGAGAAAGCGGGGGCGCGCAAGAAACGATATGGCAGCGTCGGCAGCGTCCGCACCCCGCCGGCTGACCAGGCGCCGGCCGAGCCGCACGATGATGCTCGAACCCGCTTTACCGCGGCCTGCGGCCGGTCGAGACTGATCCACACAGCCCGCCGCGCGTCCTTTGGCGCGAGCGGGGCCCGCGGGAAGACAGCATGAACCAGGAACTGGCCGGCAAGGTCGTCCTTGTCACCGGCGCAAGCTCGGGGATCGGCCGGGCCATGGCCCGTTCGATCGCCTCGCTCGGCGCCCATGTGGCACTTTCCGCCCGGTCGCTGACGCGGCTCGAGGCGCTGCAGGCCGAGATCGGGGCCGCGGCCGGACTGGTGGTGCAGGCCGACCTCGCGGTTCCGGCCGATGTCGAGCACATGGTCGCGGCGACGCTGGCGCATTACGGCCGCATCGACGTGCTGCTGGCCAATGCCGGGCTGTTCTATCCGGGGCTCGCCGTCGAGGCCGACCCCGACCGGTGGGACCAGATGCTGTCGGTGAACGTGAACAGCGTGTTCCGCGCGGTCCGCG
The DNA here is from genome assembly GCF_965277665.1 of Lichenicoccus sp. Classification (GTDB taxonomy): domain Bacteria; phylum Pseudomonadota; class Alphaproteobacteria; order Acetobacterales; family Acetobacteraceae; genus Lichenicoccus. The sequence continues at coordinate 643,336 of NZ_OZ255835.1, read as the reverse complement.
CCGTGCTGCCCGGCATGATCGAGCGGCGCCGCGGCGACATCGTGGTGACCAGCTCGATCTCCGGCCACCAGGCGCTGCACACGGAGCCGGTTTACAGCGCCAGCAAGCATGCGGTGCAGGCCTTCGTGCACGGCGTGCGCCGGCAGGTCGCGGACAGCGGCGTACGCGTAGGCTCGATCGCACCCGGCATCGTGCTGAACGAGCTCTGGGGCTACCACGACGCGGACGCCATCGACGCCAAGGTCGCCGCTCGCGAGGGCCTGCGCTCGGAGGATGTCGCGGACGCGGTCATCTTCATGCTGACCCGGCCGCGGCACGTGACCATACGCGACCTCGTGCTCCTGCCCCAGAACCAGGATATCTGAGAGGTGCGGCCGCACGCCGTGATCGTCTGGTTCGATGGCGGCTGCCCGCTCTGCCGGCGCGAGGTCGCGCTGATGCGCAGGCTCGACCGCGCGCGGGCGATCGAGTTTCGTGACGTGTCGCCGCGCGGCGGGGACGTCTCGCAACCAGGCCTCGGGCCGGCCGCGGATGGCTGCCCGCTCGACCGGGGCGCCCTGCTGGCGCGCTTCCATGCCGAGGAGGATGGCCACCTGCTCTCCGGCGCCGCCGCCTTCGCCGCCATGTGGCGACAGATCCCGCTGCTGCGGCCGTTCGGGCTCGCGGCGCGCAACCGCCATGTGATGGCGGTGCTGGAGCGGCTGTATCTCCGCTTTCTCCGGGTCCGGCCGCGGCTTGCGGCCTGGCTCGCCTGAGCCGACCCGGAAGCCGGTATGGGCCGGGGTCGGGCCTGGGCTCGCGCAGCCCCGATCAGGCGCGCGGCTCGCTTGCCGGCCGGGCGGCCCAGCCCTGCGCGCGTTCCAGCTGGACGCCGATCGTGGCCGCATCCATCGCGTGCGCCACCAGCCAGCCCTGCACCGCGTCGCAGCCGGCCTCGGCAATGACCTGCCACTGGGCCTGCGTCTCGCACCCCTCGGCGATGGTGCGCAGCTCGATGGTCTGCGCGAGTGCCACGATGGCGCAAAAGAAACGGTCGGCCCTGGCGCTCGAACCGAGCGGGACGACGAAGCTGCGGTCGATCTTGACCGTATCGACGGGCAGGCTCTGCAGGTAGGACAGCGAAGAGTAGCCGGTGCCGAAATCATCGACCGCCACGCGCGCGCCGAGATCGCGCAGCAGTTGCAGCTCGCGCACCGAGGCCTCGTGCATCAGGGCGCTCTCGGTGACCTCGATGCAGATCGCGCAGCCCGGAACGTCCTCTGCCGCCAGTATGGCCGCCAGCAGCGTCGTCAGCGCGCCTTCGGTCAGTTGCCGGGCCGACACGTTGATCGAGATCGTGAGCCCGGGCCGCAGCCGCCGCCAGACGCCGATCTGGCGGATCGCCTCGGCCAGTACCCGGGCGCCGATCCGCGCGATCAGCCCGGCCTCCTCGGCGCGCGGGATGAACTCGTCGGGCGACACCCAGCCACGGTCGGGATGGCGCCACCGCAGCAGGGCCTCGAAGCCGCAGACCTGCCGGTCGGGCAGCGTCACCTGCGGCTGGTAATGGATCTCGAGCTCGTTGCTCGCCACCGCCCGGAACAGGTCCTGCTCGGTCTGCATGTTGGTCAGCACCGCGGCATGCAGGGCGGCCTGGAACATCACCGGCCGACCGCCGCCTGCCCGCTTGGCCGCATACATCGCCGCGTCGGCCTGCCGCATCAGGACGTCGGGGCCAGCCGCCGCGGCACTCGCGACGCCGATGCTTGTATTCACATGCCGTCCCTGGCCCTGCAGCACGATCGGCTGCGCGAGTTCCTGCACCAGCGCCAGCGCCAGGCGCTCGGCCTCCTGCGGCCCCGCGCCCTCCCACAGGATGACGAACTCGTCGCCGCCGAGCCGCCCGACGATGCTCCCGGCGGGTGCGGCATGCCGCAGCCGCGCCGCCGTCTGGATCAGAATCTCGTCGCCGCCGGCATGGCCGAACGTGTCGTTGATCGTCTTGAAGCGGTCGATATCGACAGACAGCAGAGCAGCGACCGGATGCAGCGCCTCCACGCGCCAGCGCTCGAGATGCGCCTCTATGGTGCGCCGGTTGGCGAGCCCGGTCAGCGGATCGTAGGCGGAGAGCCTTGCGAGCCGCGTTTCCGCCTGCCGCAGCAGCGCGCCGGTGACCGTGCGGCGCAGGTCGCGCGCCGCCTGCAGGTCGATCGCGGTCCACGGATCGCTACGGCCCATCACCTGCTCGCGCCAGATCACGAAGGAAGCGGCCGGCGATAGCGGGCCGGTGGTGCCGTCGTCGCGGAGCGGCGCCTCGTGCGGGTCGCGGAGCGGCGCCTCGTGCGGGTCGCGGAGCGGCGCCTCGTGCGGGTCCCGGGTCGCCGGGTCGCGCGGGTCGCCGCCCCACTGCACCGAGCGCACCCGCTCCGGCCGGAACCAGGCGATGGCGTCCTCGGGGCTGTCGGTCATCGGCATCAGCAGGATGCCGCTGGCGATGGCGGGGCAGGACGCCGCGAGGCCGCCGGCGATGCCGGCATCGTCGATGGCCACGATGTCCTCCTGATGCCGCCGCCGCAGCGCGCCCAGCATCGAAGCCGCGGTCTCGAGGTCCGGCGTCTCGCCGATCAGGCTGGTGCTGCCGCCGCAGCGGATCAGCGCGCCGGTGGCCTGCATCAGGTCGAGCACCGCGGCCGACCGATGCCGCAGCCCCTCCGTCACCCCGCCGACCGCCTCGATATCGGGGCCCAGGCTGGCGATCGTGTAGTGGCGCCGCAGCCGGCCGGCGAGTTCCTCGGTTTCCGACACACGCAGCAGCAGCACCGAGATCAGCTGCCCGATCACGTCGCACAGCCCGCGCATCTCGGCGGCCACCGCGAACGGGGCCAGGTGCTGGCAGACGATCATGCCCCACAGCACGTTCTCGCGCAGCAGCGAGATCGCCAGCGTGGCACTCACGCCCATGTGGCGCAGATAGTCGAGATGCACCCGGGCGACACCGCGCAGCGCGCAGAAGGTCATGTCCAGCGCATCGGCGGGTTCGGCGCCTTCGGCCGCGAGCAGGACCGCCGGCCGGTAGCCCGCATCCGGGATGCCGCGCACGCGCTGCAGCAGGGAGAGCCGCCTCGCCTGCGGCGGAATGTCCGAGCCCGGGAAGCGCAGTTGCAGGTAGCTGCCGAGCCCCGGCGCGCGATCCTCGGCCACCACGGTGCCATGGCCGTCGCTGTCGAAGCGGTACACCAGAACCCGGTGGAAGCCGACCAGCTGCCGGATCTGGCGCGCCGCGCTGTCGCAGAGCTGCTCGAGCGTCTCGGCGCGTCGCAGCGTGGCGATGATCGCCGACGCCTGGGACAGCGAGCCGCCATGATCGTCGACCAGCGGCGCATCCTCCAGCTCGACGATCAGCCGGCCCGCGTGCCGGTGCGCCACGATCTTGCGACGCGGTCGGCGGGGAATTGGCAGCGTCAGGGTCAGCACGTTCGACGGGGCGTAGGTCTCGCTGCCGAGCGACAGGTCGAGGGCGGCGACGGCGACGGCACCGAAGAGCTGGTCGATCCCGCGACCCAGCACCGCCGCCGCGGCGAGGCCGAGCGAAGCGTCGATATTGGCGCTGACATGGCTGATGCGCCGGCTGCCCGGATAGGTCGCCACCAGCACGCCGTGCGGCTGCACATGGCCAGGCGCGTGGATCGGCTCGCGCGCGCAATCGACCACGTCGCTTCCTCGCGATCGAGGGTCGGGCTCGGGCAGTCCGGGCGTGGCGGTCGGTGATATGGCAGACCAACCTGTCTGGAGTGCGCGGTCGGCGGCACGGGCTCGGACCGTAACCGGCAGGATATCGTCGACGGCAGCCTCGGAAACTACCTACCGGACTGCGCAACCAGGCCAGGGGCCTTGATGACGGGCAGCGGCGCGATCGGGCCGACCACGAACAGGTAGGTGGCCGCCCCCACCAGGCACAGTCCGCCGGCGGTGGCGAGCGGGATCACGAACGAGCCATGCGTGATGGTGAGCATCACCCCGGTGAAGCTGGTGGTCACCACGCCCGCGAGGTTGGAGGCGAAGTTCTGGATGCCGCCGATCGAGGCCACCTGCGACCGCGTCGGTGCCACGTCCCCCGGCAGCGACCAGATGCTGGCCGCCGTGAAGGCGAGCGAGGCATACGCGACCCCGAACAGCACCAGCGCCATCCAGGCTGCCGGCACCACGGCGGCCAGCGTGATCACCGACGAGAGCAGCATGCCGCCGACCAGGCAGGTCTTGCGCGCCGCGGTCAGGCTCCAGCCGCGCCGGTACAGCCAGTCCGAGGTGAAGCCGCCGAGCCAGCCGCCCGGCACCGCGATCAGGCCGGGGATCAGCCCCAGCGTGCCGAACTGCCTGAGCGAGAAGTGCCGTGTCGTCATCAGGTAGGTCGGGAACCAGGTGATGAAGAAATAGATCACGAAGTTCAGGCAGAAGAAGCCGATCATCATCCCCCAGATGGTGCGGTAGCGAAACAGCGAGATCCAGCGCATCGGCGGCTCGTCGCCCGTCTGTTCGCTCGACGCAGGCGTCGCACGGCTCTCTTCCATCTCGCGCAGCGCCTCCGGCGTCACGTCCGGATGCTGCTCGGGCTTGCGGTAGATCAGCAGCCAGGCGGCGGCCCAGACGAAGCCGAGCAGCCCGGTCACCACGAACGAGGCGCGCCAGCCGAACGAGCCGATCAGCCAGGCGCAGAGCGGGATCGCCGCCAGGTTGCCGACCCGCGAGCCGGAATCGAAGATCGAGGACGCGACCCCGCGTTCGTGCGGCGGGAACCAGCGCGAGACCACGCGCGCCGAGGCCGGGTAGCCACCCGCCTCGCCGGCGCCGAGCAGCAGCCGGAAGCCGAACAGGGTGGCCGCCGAGTTGGCGACCGCGGTGAGCGCGGTGAACAGCGACCACCAGCACACCGCGATCGGGAACATCAGGCGTGCGCCGTAGCGGTCGACCAGCCAGCCGGCCGGCAACTGCATCAGCGCGTAGGTCCAGAAGAACGAGCCGAGCAGCAGGCCCATCGTGGTGTTGTCGACACCGAGCGCCTGCTTGATGCTCGGGGCCGCGACCGCGAGGTTGGCGCGGTCGGTGTAGTTCACCGCAAGGGCGAGGAAGCACAGCCAGACCATGACCCAGCGTGCCGCCGGCATGCGCGTGCGCATCGGCTGGCGTGTCCGTGCTGCTGCCTGCACCGTTCCGGCCATGGTGGCGCCCTCCCTCTTGTTTTCGTTGCCGCAAGTTTAGAGCATCATCCGATCAGACGGAACCGGCTGATCGGATTGAGATGCGCGGCTCAGGCAGCCGATCTGGGAGTGGCGGCGTTCAGGCCCCGCACAACGAGGCTGGAACACCGCAATCATGGACAGCACGATACGACGCATCTTCGAGACCGCGGCGATGCACAGCTATGAACCCGCAGACGGGCACGGGCTGCGCCACGACCCGTTCAACGCCATCGTCGGGCCACGGCCGATCGGCTGGATCGCCAGCCGCAGCGGCACCGGGATTCTCAACCTGGCGCCGTACAGCTTCTTCAACGCGTTCAACTACACGCCGCCGATCATCGGTTTCGCCTCCACCGGCTGGAAGCACAGCGCCGCCAACATCGCGGCCACCGGCGAGTTCGTCTGGAACCTCGCCACCCGCTCGCTGGCCGAGGCGATGAACGCCAGCGCCGCCAGCGTGCCGCCGGAGAGCGACGAGTTCGCCCTGGCCGGCCTCACGCCGGTGCCGAGCCGGCTCGTCGACGTGCCGCGCGTCGGCGAAAGCCCGGTCGCCTTCGAGTGCCGGCTGCTGCAGCAGTTCCAGCTGCACGACCTCAAGGGGGAGGCGGTGCAGACCTGGCTGACCCTGGGGCAGGTGGTCGCGGTGCATATCAACCGCAGCCTGATACGCGACGGCATCTATGACACGGCGGCCGCACACCCGATCCTGCGCGGCGGCGGCCCTACCGCCTATATCGAGGTCGAGCCTGGGGCGTTCTTCCATATGACGCGGCCACAGTAGGGCGAGGCTCTGCCCTCGACCCGCCGGGGCGCCGCTTTGGAGAAAGACGGGCCCCCGGACGCCGATTAGCGGCCCCCGACCAGCGGCTCAGGGGGCCGGGCCGACCGTGCCGGTGTGGTCGAACAGCAGGAACAGCACCACGATGATCAGGATGATCGGCACCAGCCCGAGGCCGTTGAAGCCGGTGCCACGGGAGCCGCCATACCAGCCGGACCGGAAGCCGTAGCCGCCGCCACCGAGGGCGAGGATGATGAGAACGACGATGAGGATGGTCAGCATGCGGCGGCTCCGGGGCGAGGGAACGATGGAAGCACCCCTGCCAACGCCAGCGCGAGCATTTCGTTCGGCCGCGGAATAGTGGCACCCGGCAACGACCTGCCCGGCGATCCGATCGAGCACGCGCGCGGCGTGTGCGTGCTCGGCCAGCTCGGCCAGTCGCTGGACGGCCGCATCGCGACGCCGACCGGCCACTCGCGCACCATCGGCGGCAGGCAGGCGATCCTGCACCTGCACCGGCTGCGCGCCTGGGCCGACGCGGTGGTGGTCGGCATCGGCACCGTGCTCGCCGACGACCCGCTTCTCACGGTCCGCCTGGTGGCGGGCCCCTGCCCGGCCCGGGTGGTGATCGACCCCAACTTCCGCCTGCCGCCCGGCGCCCGGGTGCTGGCCGAAGACGATGTGCCCTGCTTCGCCATCCAGGCCGGGGCCGGCACGCGACCATCCCGCATTGAGCCCTGCGTGCTGCCGGCGCGCGACGGCCGGATCGATCCGAACGACCTGGTCGCCAGCCTCGCCCGGCGCGGCTTGCGGCGCCTGCTGGTCGAGGGCGGCAGCCACACGGTCTCGGCGTTCCTCGCCGCCGGCGCGCTGCACCGGCTGCATGTCTGCGTCAGCCCGGTGCTGATCGGCTCCGGCCCGACCGGCCTGTGCCTGCCGCCGATCGCGCGCATGGAGCAGGCCATGCGGCCACCCTGCACCACCCACCGCCTCGGTGACGACGTGCTGTTCGATTTCGAGCTACGACCATGCCTTCAGCCGACGCAGCAGGGCCTCGATCCGGTCGGCGGCCACATCCCATCCCGGTAGCGCCTGCCCCGCCGCGCGCGCCATGCAGGCGCCCCGCCGCCTTGCCTCCGGATCGGCGAGCAGCCACCGCAGCGCCTGCGCGAGCGCCGCGGGATCGTCGGGTGGCACCAGCGCCCCGGCCGCTTCCGGCACCAGCGCGGGGATCGCCCCCGCTCGGGTGCCGATCACCGGCAGCCCGTGCGCCAGCGCCTCGGCGAACGCCATGCCGTAGCCCTCGTGCCGGCTGGCGAGCACGAACAGGTCGGCGCGCCGGTAGAGCAAACCGACATCCGGCACCTCGCCCGCAAGGCGGATGCGCCCCGCCAGGCCCGCGGCGGCGATCTGCGCCTCGACCGCACGCACGAACGCCGGGGCGCGCGCCAGGTCGCCTGCGACGGTGCAGCGCCATGCGAGATCGGCAACCGCGGCCAGCGCCGCGACCAGCACATCGTGCCCCTTGCGCGGCGTGACCGCCCCGACGCAGAGCAGCTCCGGTGGCCGCCCGGAGGCGGGCGCGGCCGGTGCCGGATCGGTGCCGGGCGGCGCCACCAGCAGGCGATCCGCCGGCACGCCATAGTCGCGGCCCAAGGTCTCGGCGGTGGTGGCGCTGGTGGCGATCACCGCGCGCGCGCGCGACAGCGCCGCACGCTCCGAAGCCCGCAGCCCGGCGGGGGCACCGGTCTCCAGCGCCAGCGGATGATGCACCAGCGCCACCAGCCGCAGCCGCAGCGCCTCGGCGGCCGCCTGCTCCGGCATGGCCCCGAACGCCAGCCCGTCGACGAGCACGACGGAACCGTCCGGCCACGCTGCCAGCGAGCGCGCGACGCTTGCGAGAGCCCGCGCATCCGGGGCGGGAAATGCGGACGGCCATTGCAGATGCCGCACCGGCAGGCCGCGCTGGCGCAGTGCCGCGATCAGGCGCCGGTCGTAGCCGTAGCCGCCGGTGCGGGTCGCGAGCGGCCCCGGGACCGCGAAGCCGATCTCACCGCAGGTCGGCTTCATACCAGGCCCGTGCGAGGTGGCTTTCGCTCAGGGTGACACGCATCCGGGTGACGCCCCCGGCGTGCGGCCCGAGCCGCCCGTCGCTGCGTGCCTGCGCCATGCGCTCGAAGATCGTGCGGGCCAGGAACTCGGTGGTGGTGAGCTGGCCGGCGAGCGCCGGGTCGGCATCGAGATTGGCATAGTTCAGCGGCGCCAGCACCGCGCGCAGGGCGTCGAGGGCGCGGCCGATATCGACCACGATGTTGTCGGGCGGCAGCGTCTCGCAAAAGAAGGCGACGTCGATCACGAAGGTGGCGCCGTGCAGCCGCTGCGCCGGCCCGAAGATCTCGGCCGGCAGGCTGTGGGCGATCATGATGTGGTCGCGCACCTCGACGGCGAACATGGCGGCTCACTCCCCGTACAGCACACGATGCATCAGCGCGCCCGGCCGTCCAAGGATCCGGCCCAGCTCGGCGGGCAGGCCCTCGAACCGGCTCGCGTCGCGCACCAGCACGTCCAGCCTGGGATCGGCGGCCAGGGCAAGCGCCAGCGTCAGCCGGGCGCTGCGGCTGCGGCGGCTCCGACGGGCGGGTGCGACCGTGCCGACCTGCGAGGCGCGCAGCGTCAGGCGCTGGCTGTGGAACGCGCCGCCGAGCGGCACCGTCACCGGCACGTCACCGTACCAGCTCAGCTCGATCAGCTCCGCCTCGAAGCCGGCGCAGTCGATCGCGCTCGCGAGGCCGGCGCCGGTGCCCGAGGCGTGGAACACCAGGTCGCAGCCACGCGGCGCGCCTGCGGCCAGCGCAAACCCGCAGCCGAGCGCGTCCGCTACCGGCGCACGCGCGGGATCGATGTCAACCAGGGTGATTTCTGTCGCCGGCAGGCACGCGCACAGCCAGGCCACCAGGCAGCCGATGCTGCCCCCGCCGACCACGGCGATGCGATCGCCGATGCGCGGCGCCGCATCCCAGGTCGCATTCAGCGCGGTCTCGATCTGGCTGGCCAGCACGGCGCGCGCGGTCGGCACGTCGTCGGGCACCGGCAGCGCCGCATCCTCCGGCACGGTGAAGCGGTCCTGGTGTGGATGCAGGCAGAACACGCGCTGGCCGAGCCTTTCGCGCGGGCCGGTCTCGATGCTGCCGACCATGGCGTAGCCGTATTTCACCGGAAAGGAGAACGCGCCCTCCTGGAACGGGCAGGCCATACGCTGCCACTCGCCGGCCGGCACGCGGCCGGCATGGACCAGCGCCTCGGTGCCGCGGCTGATCCCGCTCTGCAGCGCCCGCACGCCGACTTCGCCGGGTGCGGGGTTCGGGGCCGCCGCCGGCCGGATCTCGGCGCGGCCGGGCCCGACGATCCACAGGGCGCGGGCTGTCTCAGGATGCAACCGGGACCTTCCTCCTGCGTGTCCGGAACGCAGCATAGGACGGCACCGCATGCCCACACCTCCGACCTGGCCCACCGAGACCGGCATCTTCGACCTCGGCGACCTGCCGCTGCAAGGCGGCGGCGTCCTGTCCGGCGCGCGCCTCGCCTGGAAGAGCTACGGCAGCCTCTCGCCCGCCCGGGACAACGTGATCCTGTATCCGACCAGCTACAGCGCCACGCACGACGACCAGGACTGGCTGATCGGGCCGGATCGAATCCTCGACCCGCAATGCTGGTTCATCGTGACACCGGACATGTTCGGCAACGGCCTGTCCTCCAGCCCGTCGAACCACGACGACTACCCGGCACTGGTGACCACCGCCGACAACATCGCCGCCCAGCGCCGGTTGCTGCGCGAGCGGCTCGGCGTCGAGCGGCTGGCCTGCGTGTACGGCTTCTCGATGGGTGCGCAGCAGGCCTACCACTGGGCGGCGCTGCACCCGCGCGAGGTCGAGCGCGCCATCGTGGTCTGCGGCAGCGCGCGCACGGCGACCCACAACCGGGTGTTCCTGCAGGCGCTGCTGGCAACGCTGGAGGCGGCGCCGGAGCATCTCGGTGGCGGCCGTTTCGCAGCCGTTCCGCATGCGGCGCTGCGCGCGTTCGCCCGGCTCTATGCCGGCTGGGCGATGAGCCAGGACTGGTATCGCGCCGGGCTGCATCTGCAGAACGCCGCCAGCCTGGATGATTTCCTGGACCGCGAGTGGGAGCCGGGCTTCACCTCGTGTCGCGCCGCCGATCTCTACGCCCAGGCACGCACCTGGGAGGCGGCGGACATCAGCGCCAATCCGCTCTACGGCTGCGACCTCGAAGGGGCGCTGGCGGCGATCGAGGCCCGGATCTTGCTGATGCCCGCGACCACCGACCTGTATTTCCGGGTGGCCGACAATGCGGCCGAACTGCCGCATCTGCGCCACGCCGAGTTGCGGCCGATCCCGTCGATCTGGGGCCACCGGGCCGGCAGCCCGAGCCGCAATCCCGACGACGAACGCTTCCTGCGCGAGGCCGTGACGGACTGGCTCGGGGGGGCGCAGTCAGGCTGACGCGCGATCCAGCAGCCGATGCACGCCCTCGACGGTCAGACCCGGCCGCTGCTCCTCGCGGGTGGAGACGATCAGCGCCGCCGCCGCATTCGCATAGGCGACGGCGTGTTCGAGACCTTCGCCGGCGGCAAGACGGGCGCCGAGTGCGCCGATGAAGGCGTCCCCTGCCCCGTGCGTGCTGACCAGTTGCACCGCATGCGGCGACACGGCGCCGGTATAGGCGACGCTCTGCACCGCGACCCCAGCGCCGCCGGCGGTGACGATCACGACGGGCACCAGATCGGACAGATGGGACGCCGCGCGCGCCGCCGAAGTCGGGTCGGTCACCGGCGCGGCACCCAGCATCTGCGCCTCGATGGCGTTGACCACCAAAATGTCGAGGCACGCGGCCAGCTCGTCGCAGAGCACACGCGCCGGGGCGGCGTTCAGGATCACCAGCGCGCCGGCCTGCCGCGCCCGGCGCGCGGCGGCGAGGTTGGTCGCGTCCGGGATCTCGTTCTGCAGGATCACCACGGACGCCTCGCCGATCAGCGCCTGCGCACCGGCCACGTCGTGCTCGCCGAGGCTCTCGTTGCTGCCGGAGACGATGACCGCGGCATAATCCCCGGCTGCCTCGGACACCACCACGCTGAGGCCGGAACCGGCGGCGACAACACGGACATGCCCGCGATCGACGCCGGCGGCGACGAGGTTGTCCAGCAGCCGCCTGCCGAAATCGTCGTCGCCGACGCAGGCGATCATCGACGTGGCTGCCCCGTGCCGCGCGGCTTCCACCGCCTGGTTGCCGCCCTTGCCGCCGCATTTCGCGCGCCAGGATTCCCCCGGCAGCGTCTCGCCGATACGCGGCAGCCGCGAGCTCGACACGATGATGTCGTAATGCAGGCTGCCGACGACGACGACGGAGGCACCCATGGCTATCTCCGGCGTTTCGCGCTGATCGCCATCGTGGTGCGCTGCAGGCTGTGCTCGGCGCCGTCGTAGTCCTTCTGAGCCACCGCGGCGAACACCGCATCCATGATGTTGAGCTGCGCCACCCGTGCTGCCGCGTTCTCGCCGAGCAGCGGCGAGCCGCGGGCCGTCGAGCACAGCACGAGATCGGCGAGATCGGCCAGCGGCGAGTGCGCGAAGTTGGTGATGGCGATCGTGGCGGCACCACAGTCGCGCGCCTGCCTGGCGGCGTCGATCACCGCGCTGGTGCGGCCGGAATGGGAAAACACGATCGCAACGTCCCCGGGCCCGAGCAGCGACGCGGACATCAGCATCATGTGGCAGTCATCGTGGATGGCACAGCGCAGGCCGATGCGCAGGAACTTGTGCGCGACGTCGCGGGCGATCTGTGCCGATCCGCCGATGCCGTAGAGGTCGCGCTGCCGCGCCCGGGTGATGACGTCCACGACCGTCTCGAAGGTCGGAATATCGATGATTGCCAGCGTCTCCTGCAGCGCCTGGATCGCGGTGTTGAAGACCTTGGACAGGACGTCCGACGCTCTGTCGTGGGGCGCGATCTCCTGATGCAGCGCCGCACTGGGCAATCCGTTGTACTGGCTGATCTGCTCGCGGAAGTCGCGGAACCCGTCGAAGCCGAGCTTCTTGGCGGTCTTCACCACCATGGCCTGCGAGACGCTGGCATCCTGCGACACCTGCCGGAGCGAGGTGCCGCGGTCGAACGGCTGGTTGATGACGGCGTCGATGATGCGCGTCTCGAGCGGGGTCAGGGTCGGGCGTATCATCCGTATGCGGGCCCCGACGGCGTAGGCATGTGCTGCGTCAGCCACCCAGCATGGCTTCCTGCAGCATGGACTGCGAGGCCACGGCGTCCTGGCGCTCGATCGCGTCGTTGAAGCCGTTATGCGCATCGAGCCGGTCCACGACCTCGATCATGCGCCGCACGGTGCGGATGTTCGTCTCGCATTCCTTGACCGGATCCAGACCGGTCAAATCCGGGAAGGTGTCGAAATAGAGCGCGCCGGCATAGCCGTCCCGCTTGATCTGGCGCAGCAGCTCGATGGTCTGCACGGTATGCACCGCGCCCACCATCAGGCCGTCGTCACGCTTGGCGTAGCCGTCATTGAGGTGGATGCCGAGCAGCCTGCTGTGCCTGGCCACCATGGCGGCGGCGAAAGCCGGCTGCTCGTCCGCATACAGCACATGCGCCATGTCGAGGGTGACGCCGAGGTTCGGCATGTCCACCTGCTTGATGGCGAGCAGCACCGCCGCAGCATTCGGCAGCAGACTCCAGGACCGGGGCTCGTTGGGCTTGTATTCGATGCTGATCAGGATGTCGGGATTGTGCGCCGCGATTGCCCGGATGCCCGCGATCTCCATGTCCCAGGCGCGCGCGTAGTCGAGCTGGAAGGCGTAGTCGAAGCCGTCCTGGCCGAGCCACAGGGTCAGCATCGGCGCGCCGCAGGCAGACGCGGCATCCACGCCGTGCCTGGTCAGGTCCAGCGCACGGCGGCGCACCGCCGGGTCCGGGTTGGTGAAGGCGCCGAGGCGCATCTCGGGGATGCCGTGATAGCGCATCGCCAGGCCGCTGATCTGAAGTCCCTGGTCGCGGATCCGGGCCGCGAGGTCGGTCGGGGCGATACCGGCGAGATGATCGGGATAGTTGAGGTCGAGCACCGTGAGGCCCTCGACCGTCGCCGCGCGCTGGACCATCTGGAGGATGGCTGGTTTACTGGCCATGCCAGGCCAGAAAAGCTGTGGGTTCGAGGCGAACGAGTTCAGCCGGGTCGCAAAAGGCAATGACTGAAGCGGAGTGTCCATTCGATGTGCTCCATGCGCCAACAACTTCACCAATATACATCGGTAAGTAAAGTGACAAGCGGCAGAATCGGGCTTTCGGGAGCCGGGCGGGAGCTGGCCGGTCCGCGAAGCCGGAACCTGGCAAGGCTCCGGCCCATTAGCAGGCAGCGCGCCGGACGCCGGATGTGGACGACCGCGGCAGCCATGGTGACCGGAGGAACGACGCTTGGATGCCGAGGCTGAACCGGTCGTTTATGCCATGCCCGAGGAGCAGCTCGGGACGCGGCGCGCGCTGGTGCTCGGGCTGAACCTCGCGAGCTGGCTCGGGCTCGGGCTGCTCATGGCGCGGATCATCGCCGCCGTCGGCTGGTCCTGGCCGGGCGTGATCGTGCTGGCGCTGTTCCTGTTCGGCCTGCCCTGGACGCTGCTGGCGTTCTGGAACGCGGTGATCGGCTTCGTGATCCTGCGCACAGTGCGCGATCCGGCCGGCTACACCAACCCGGCGCTACGCAGGACCCCGCCCGACGCGCCGATCGTGGCGCGCACCGCGATCTGCATCGCCATCAGGCACGAGGACGTCGCACGCGTGGCGTCCCGGATCGCCGCGATGCGCGCCAGCCTGCAGGCACGCCCTGGCGCCGGGCTTTGCGAGTTGCACGTGCTGAGCGACAGCAGCCGGCCGGAGTTCGTGGCCGCCGAATGGGCCGCGTTTGCCGGCGACCCCGCGCTGCACTACCGCAGGCGTCCGGCCAATACCGGCTTCAAGGCCGGCAATCTGCGCGACTTCGCCGTCTCGCATCACCGCCGCTACGACCTCATGCTGGCGCTGGACGCCGACAGCCTGATGTCGGGCGCCGCCATGCTGCGGCTGGTGCGGGTGATGCAGGCCAACCCGCGACTCGGCATCCTGCAGACGCTGGTGGTCGGGCGTCCCGCCACCACTGCGTTCGCCCGCATCTTCCAGTTCGGCATGCGGCACGGCATGCGCACGCACACCACCGGGATCACCTGGTGGCAGGGCTCGAGCGGGCCGTACTGGGGCCACAACGCGATCCTGCGGCTGCAGCCTTTCGTGGACCATTGCGCGCTGCCGGTGCTGCCCGGCCGCTCGCCGCTGTCCGGCCACGTGCTGAGCCACGACCAGGTCGAGGCGGCGCTGATGCGGGCGGCGGGCTGGGAGGTGCGGGTGATCGCCGACGAGTTCGCCTCCTGGGAGGAGAACCCGCCGCGCCTGCCCGACTTCATCCGCCGCGACCTGCGCTGGTGCCAGGGCAACATGCAGTACCTGCGCCTGATCGGCCGGCTGCGGCTGCGGCCGATGGGACGCTTCCAGCTCGTCAACGCGATGGCGATGTATCTCGGCGCGCCCTCGATGTTGCTGATGCTGGCGGCCGGCATCGCGCACGGTGTAGAGCCGGCGCGCGGCCAGCTGCCCGACCGCCTCGCCTTCGGGCTCTATTTCGGCCTGCTTGGGCTTGGTTTCGCGCCGCGCCTGCTCGGCGTGCTCGACGTGCTGCTGCGGCCTGCCGAACGACGTCGCTGGGGGGGCGCCGGCCGGCTGCTGGCAGGGGCGGCCGCGGACGGCGCCTTCACGGTGCTGATCGGGCCGGTGATGATGGTGGCGCAGGCCCGCTTCATCGCCGGGCTGCTGCTCGGACGGCGGGTGATCTGGGAGGCGCAGCAACGCGACGGCCAGGCGCTGCCGGTGCGCGAGGCGCTGCGCGGGCTGTGGCCGCAACTGCTGTTCGGGATCGGCTTCGGGCTGGTTCTGCTGCGCGTGGCGCCGGGTGCCCTGCCCTGGGCGGCGCCGACACTGGCCGGCTGCCTGCTCTGCGTGCCGTTCGCCTGCGTCACCGCCGGACCCCGCCTCGGCGGCTGGATGATCCGCACCGGCCTGTGCGCAGTACCCGACGAAGCCTCCGAGCCTTCCCCGCGCGCGGCGGGACTGCGAGGCGATGGGCTCGAACGATATTGACGCGAGGCGCGCCGCGATCCACACGGCTCAGCGGAAGAAGTCGATGAAGTGTCCATCATCGTCTGTCGCCTGGTCCGGTGGTTTATCGTGATAACCCAGCTTGGCACGGAGCGCGTCATAGCGGATGTCATCAAAGGAGAAGCCTCGATCCAGCAGGCTGCCATTCAGAGCGACATATCGCAGCCATTCTCTGGTGAAACTGCAAAGCGCCGCCGGCACGTCTTCGCGAAGGTCTTGAGGGCAATAATAGTACAATACCAGAACGTGCCCTGTCGGAGTTTTTTTGCACTGCCAACCCGACACGACCGAAGCCAGCCCCTTGGCAGATCCCAGTTCAAACGGGTACGGTATTTTAACTTGTCTAAGATCTATAGATACTGTCATTCCAGGTTCTGCGCGCGCTGTAATCACCTGTGACACAGGCACCGACACCGGCACCGAATTGACGACCTTCGTTTCTTCGGAGAAGCGTGTTCCGCCGCAGATCAGACTTGCTTTGTATATTTCTACACGCAAGCTGTGCGCACAAAGGACCTGCGGCCAGCAAAACCCCGTCAGGCAGGTGAACGTCAACGCCCACTTTATGGAGCGGTTTCTCCCAGACGGTTCCAGAAGTACTGCTTGGCCTCGTCAGACGTCAGCTCCTCGCCGGCCCCGCCGGGCAATGAAGACCATGTCTGGTTAAGCTTCATGAAGGCGGCATCCAGTTTCCCGTCCCAGATATCCCATTGCGCACCTACTCTGTTAGCGATGCGCCATTGTGCGATCGCATCCTGAAAACGTTCAGAGAAATCGTGGACAACATGCGCCTTCACGGCATCGTCATATAGACCCTTTACAATTCCATATGCGCCAGACGCTGACGATCTATGGTTCCACTTTGATACATCCAGTCTTGGATGCTTGCTGAGGTCACTAAAGTATCCACCGCCGTATAGTGAATTATTGGCGTCGGGCCGGTCCTGCTTGCCGTGTTCAGCATATCGAATGAGAGCGAGGAAAGCGTCCATTCGTTTCTGACGCTCGTCTGATGCTGGCACGGCCACCTCTATCCGTCAGGATGGATTGGCTCTGTCATGTCTCAACTCTCTGGAGCAAGCGACGTCAGTGCCGGTTCATGTAGATCGAGAGCTGGGTGAAGGCGGCGTTCAGCAGCGGCGCATCGACACCCGCACCCTGCCCGCGTGCCAGCAGGTCGCCCAGGATCTGGTCGGCCTCGACCGGCGCACCCTTCTGCAGGTCGCGATACATCGAGGAGGTCTGCACCCCACCCGGCTGGGTGAACATGCGGCGTGCGAACGCCTCGAAGGCGGCATCCGCGGCGTGGCCGAGGGCCGCCACGATGGCCAGGACCTCATCAAGGAACCGGCCGATGAAGTCCCGGCCGCCGGGCTGGGCGAGGATATCGCCGAGGGTGCCGCGCATCAGGCAGCCGATCCCGCCCAGAGTCGCCAGCACCAGCCATTTCTCCCACATCTCGCGCTCGATCGCCTCGGACAGGCGGGCGTCGAAACCGGCACCCTGCAGCAGCGCGTCCAGCCGCTCGATGCGGACTGATCGCGAGCCGCTGCGTTCGCCGTAGCTGACATCGTGCATCGGGGTCATCTGCACGATGCGTCCGTCGGCCGCGAGGTCCCCGGCGATCCTGCAGACGCCGCCAAGGACCGGTGCCGCACCGAACCGCGCCACCAGGCCGTCGATATGGCGCATGCCATTCAGCAGCGGCACGATCATGCTCTGCGGGCCGACCGCCGGTGCCAGATCCTCCACCGCGGCCGCGAAGGCAAAGCTCTTCACCGCCAGCAGCACGACATCGAACGGGTCGCGCACTTCGCTCGCGAGCAGCAGCCTGGGCTGCAGCGTGACGTCGCCATGCGGACTGACGATCTGCAACCCGTGTGCGCGCAGATGCGCCGCCCGCGCGGCACGCACCAGGAAGCTGACGTCACGCCCCGCCTGCGCCAGCCTGCCGCCGAAATAGCCGCCGGTCGCGCCGGCGCCCACGACCAGTACTCGCATTCGCCACCCCTGCCGTGCGTTCAGCCAACTGTCTGCAGCCGCTTCGCCTCCCGACGCCAGCGGTGCAGCGTCGCCTCGGTATAGCCGTTCGGCTGCGCGGCACCCTTGAACACCAGGTCGCACGCCGCCTGGAAGGCCGGCCCGTCATAGTCGGGCGCCATCGGCCGGTACAGCGCATCGTCCGCATTCTGCCGGTCAACGAGACCCGCCATCCGGCGCAGCGACGCATCCACCTGCGCCGCATCGACCAGGCCGTGCTGCAGCCAGTTGGCGATGTGCTGGCTGGAGATGCGCAGCGTGGCGCGGTCCTCCATCAGCCCGACATCGTCCAGGTCCGGCACCTTGGAGCAGCCGACGCCCTGGTCCACCCAGCGCACCACGTAGCCGAGGATCGACTGCACATTGTTGTCGAGTTCCTGCGCGATCGACGCCGCATCCGGCCGGTCGTTGCCGAGCAGCGGCTCGGTGAGCAGCGTCGCCAGCGGCGCCGGCTCGTCGTTCGCCAAGGCATCCTGCCGGGCCGCCACATCGACCTCGTGATAGTGTAGCGCGTGCAGCGTGGCGGCCGTCGGCGACGGCACCCAGGCGGTGCTGGCGCCGGCCTTCGGATGCCCCGACTTCGCGCTCAGCATCTCGGCCATGCGGTCCGGTGCGGCCCACATGCCCTTGCCGATCTGCGCCCGGCCGCGCAGCCCCGAGGCCAGCCCGATGGCGACGTTGCGCTGCTCGTAGGCCGTGATCCACGGCGTTGATTTGATCGCCGCCTTGCGCACCACCGGCCCCGCCTGCATGGCGGTATGGATCTCGTCGCCGGTGCGGTCGAGGAAGCCGGTATTGATGAACACCACCCGGTGCCGCGCGCGCTCGATGCAGGCGGCGAGGTTGGCGCTGGTGCGGCGCTCCTCGTCCATGATGCCGAGCTTGAGCGTGTACCGTGCGAGCCCGAGCAGGCGCTCGACGCAAGCGAACAGCGCATCGGTCAGCGCGACCTCGTCGGGACCATGCAGCTTCGGCTTGACGATATAGACCGAACCCTTGCGGCTGTTGCGTGTGCGCGCTTCGGATTTGAGGTCGTGCAGCGCGCACAGGCTGGTCAGCGCCGCGTCGAGAAACCCTTCCGGCGTCGGCCTGCCGTCCGCGTCCAGCACCGCGTCGGTGAACATGTGGTGGCCGACATTGCGTATCAGCATCAGGCTGCGGCCGGGCAGCGTCATGCTTGCGCCCTCGGGTGTTGCGTAGCGGCGATCCTCGGCCAGCCGGCGCTGCAGCGTCTCGCCGCCCTTCTCGAAGGACGCCGACAGCGTGCCCTGCATCAGGCCGAGCCAGTTGCGATAGACCAGCACCTTGTCCTCGGCATCGACGGCGGCGACACTGTCCTCGCAATCGATGATGGTGCTCAGCGCCGCCTCGAGCATGACATCCGCAAGCCCGGACGCGCTGTTGCGGCCGATCGGGTGGGTGCGGTCGAGCAGCAGTTCGACATGCAGCCCGTGATGACGCAGCAGCACCGCACGCGGCTCGGATTGCGTTCCGTCGAAGCCCGCGAACTGCGCCGGGTCCGCAAGCCGGGTGGCGCTCCCATCCGCGAGCTGCACGGCGAGCGCACCACCGTCGCAGGCATAGCGGGTGACATCGGCGTGCGAGCCCGCTGCCAGCGGCGCGGTCTGGTCGAGCAGCACAGCCGCCCGGCGCACCACTTCCGCCGCGCGCTCAGGGTTGAAGCCACGCCCGCGCGCGCATGCGCCGTCGTCGGCGATCGCGTCGGTGCCATACAGCGCGTCGTACAGGCTGCCCCAGCGCGCGTTCGCGGCATTCAGCGCATAGCGTGCGTTGGTGACCGGAACGACGAGCTGCGGGCCGGCCAGGATCGCGATCTCGTCGTCGACATCGGCGGTGTCGATGGTGAACGGCGCCGGCTCGTCCAGCAGGTAGCCGATCCGGCGCAGCAGCACCATCTCCGCGTCCGGATCGGGTAACGCCCCGGCCCGCGCCGCATGGTAGCGGTCGAGCTCGGCCTGCATCCGGTCCCGCTCCGCCAGCAGGTGGTGCAGCCGAGGCGACAACTCCGCCAGCAGCGCGGCATACCCGCTCCAGAACGCGGCAGGCTCGATGCCGGTCCCGGCAAGTGCTTCGTTCGCCACGAATTCGGCCAGCGCGGGTGCCACCGAGAGCCCGGCCTGCTTGCTGCGATCGGCGGATCGTTCCGTCGCTCCGGTCATAAGCTTCTCCTAACAAAATACGTGCGAGAGCGGCTGCTTGTTTGCTTATGGCAACGTGGCTGGCCGGGGCCCGCCCGTCGCCCAGTCCAGCAGCTCGGCGGTATGCAGCACCGGCAGCGCGGTGCCGGCCGCGATCTGCGTGATGCAGCCGATATTGCCGGCGGCGACCAGGACCGGCCGCATGCGCTCGATAGTCTGCACCTTGCGATCGCGCAGCTGCGTGGCGATCTCCGGCTGCAGCAGGTTGTAGGTGCCGGCCGAGCCGCAGCAGAGATGGCCGTCGGGCACATCCACCACCTCGAAGCCCGCCGCCGCCAGCAGCCTTCGGGGCTCGGCGTGCACCCGCTGGCCATGCTGCAGCGAGCAGGCACCGTGATAGGCCACGCGCTGCCCGGTCGCGATCGCGGGCGTGCGCAGGCCGATCTCGCTGATGATCTCGGTGATGTCGCGCGCGAGGGCGGATACGGTCCGCGCCTGGTCGGCAAGCGCCGGATCGTTGCGGAACATGTAGCCGTAATCCTTGATCATGGTGCCGCAGCCCGACGCGTTGATGACGATGGCGTCCAGGCCGCGCTGCTCGATCTCGCGGGTCCAGGCGAGGATGTTGGCGCGCGCCGGCGCATGCGCATCCTGGCCGAGATGATGGGTGAGCGCACCGCAGCAGCCGGCTCCGCGGCTGACCACCACCTCGCAGCCATGCCGGGTCAGCAACCGGATCGTGGCCTCGTTGATCTGCGGCGCCAGCACGCGCTGCGCGCAGCCGACCAGCAGCGCCACCCGTTTGACCCGCGCGCCCTCGGCGGCGAACACCTGCGGACGGTCCATCGCCGACGCGCGCGGCACACGCTTCGGCGCCAGGGACGCCAGCACGCCGAGCTGCGCAGGCATCCAGCGCAGGAAAGGCCGGCCAAGCCGCTGCGCCAGCAGGGCCGCCCGGAACAGGCCGGTACGCGGCAGCACCAGCGCCAGCAGCCGACGCAGCGCGCGATCCCGCCAGGGGCGCTTGTAGGTCTGCTCGATATGCCGCCGCGCATGGTCGACCAGGTGCATGTAGTTCACGCCGGACGGGCAGGTGGTCATGCAGGACAGGCAGGACAGGCACCGGTCGATGTGCTTGACCACCTTCTCGGTCGCCGGCCGGTCATGCTCCAGCATGTCCTTGATCAGGGAGATGCGGCCGCGCGGACTGTCGAGTTCGTCGCCGAGCAGCGCGTAGGTCGGGCAGGTCGCGGTGCAGAAGCCGCAATGCACGCAGGAGCGCAGGATGCCGGCCGAGGCGGCGGTATCCGGATCGGCGAGCTGCGCCTCGGTGAAACTGGTCTGCACGGTCAGATGCCTTCCTGCATGCGCCCGGGATTGAGCACGCCCACGGGATCGAAGCCGGCCTTGACGCGTCGTGCCAGCGCCTCGAGGGCACCGGCCTGGGGCTGGAACACCGGCACCATGGCACGGGCTGCCTCCGGTGCGCGCAGCAGCGTGGCAAAGCCGCCGGCATGCGCCAGGGTTCCACGCACCAGCGACGCCCCGCAATCCGCGCCGGCTTCGTGCGCGTCGAGGCTGATCCAGAGCAGGCCGCCGCCCCAGTCATAGAAGGCATCGGCCGAAGGGCACGCGGCGCGCACCGCGCGCAGCACCGCCGGCGCCGAGGACGGCGTCGGGCACACGCGCCAGACCAGGCTGTCATGGTCCGCGAGCAGCGGCTGCACCGCGCCGATCTCGGCCCACAGCGCCGTGCTCGACTCGTGGCCGAGGCGCAAGCTGCCGCGACCAGCCCGCAGCGCGTCGGCCCTGAACGCCACCGACGGGGCCGGCCCTTCGAGCCGCAGCACCGTGACACTGTCGCCCGCGCCCGCCACCTCGGCCACGCCCGACCGCGCCGCCACCAACGCCGGCAGATGCGCCGCCGACGAGACCTCGTGCGGCGTGTTCAGCGCATCGGCGAGGGCCGGGATCGCCGCGTCATCGGACAGCCCCACCAGCAGCACGCTGCATTCCTGCTCCGGGCGCGGCAGCACCCGCACCGACAGCTCGGTGAGCACCGACAGCGTGCCGTGAGCGCCCGCCTGCAGCTTGCACAGATCATAGCCGGTGACGTTCTTCACCACCTTGCCGCCGGCCTTCCAGGTTTCGCCGCGGCCATTCACCGCCGCAAAACCCAGGAAATGATCCCGCGCGGCACCCGCCCGCACGCGCCTGGGCCCGGCCAGGTTGGTCGCCAGCACCCCGCCCAGGGTCGGCTCGCCGGTGCTCCCGAGCAGGTGGCGGAAATCGGGCGGCTCGAACGCCAGCATCTGCCGTTCGGCGTCGAGCCGGGCCGCGATCACATGCATGGGCGTTGCCGCCTGCACGGTCAGCACCAGTTCGGACGGTTCGTAGTCGAGGATGCCGCTGAGTGCTGCGACATCCAGCATATCCTCCACCCGCATGGCGCGGCCGAGGCTCCGCTTGCTGCCGCCGCCGACGATCTCCAGCGGCTGCGCCTCGGCTGCCGCCCAGGCCACGATCTCGGCAGCCTCGGCGGCATCGGCTGGCCGGTACCTGGTCATCCCACGAGCCGCCGTCAGAACCGCGGCAGCTCGGGAAACCGGGTCCGCCCCGCATGCACGTGCACGCGTCCCAGCTCGGCGCACCGGCAGAGCTGCGGAAACACCTTGCCCGGGTTCAGCAGGCTGTCCGGGTCGAACGCGCATTTCAGCCGCTGCTGCTGCTCGAGATCGGTCTCGTCGAACATCGTGCCCATCAGGTCGCGCTTCTCGACACCGACCCCATGCTCGCCGGTCAGCACGCCGCCGACCTCGACGCACAGCCGCAGGATGTCGTTGCCGAATGCCTCGGCGCGCTCGAGCTCGCCCGGGTTGTTGGCGTCGTACATGATCAGCGGATGCAGGTTGCCGTCACCGGCATGGAACACGTTGGCGACGCGCAGGCCGTACTGGCCCTGCATCTGCTTCATGCGCGCCAGCACATCGCCGAGGCGGCGGCGCGGGATAGTGCCATCCATGCAGTAATAGTCGGGCGAGAGGCGCCCCACCGCGGGGAACGCCGCCTTGCGCCCGGCCCAGAAGTTCAGCCGCTCCGCCTCGTTGCGGCTGACCCGGCAACTGGTCGCGCCATGCTGCCCTGCGATATCCTCGACGGCGGCCACGAGATGGTCGATCTCGGCGGCACAGCCGTCGAGCTCGACGATCAGCAGCGCCTCGGCGTCCAGCGGGTAGCCGGCATGCACGAACGCCTCCGCCGCCTGCACCGCGAGCCGGTCCATCATTTCCATGCCGCCCGGGATGATCCCGGCGCCGATGATCGCGGCCACGCATTCGCCGGCGCCGACGACGCTCGGAAAGCCGATTAGCAGCGCCCGCGCGCCCGGCGGCTTCGGCAGCAGGCGCACCGTCACCTCGGTCACCACGCCCAGCAGCCCCTCGGAGCCGACCATCACGCCGAGCAGGTCGTAGCCGGCGGCGTCGAAATGCTTGCCGCCGAGGCGCACCACCTCGCCCGAGATGGTGACCATCTCGATGCCGATCACGTTGTTCGTGGTCAGGCCGTATTTCAGGCAGTGCACCCCGCCGGAATTCTCGCCGACATTGCCGCCGATGGTGCAGGCGATCTGGCTCGACGGATCGGGTGCGTAATAGAAGCCCTGGTCCTGCACCGCTTGGGTGATGGCGAGATTGGTGACCCCCGGCTGCACCACCGCGCAGCGGTTGGGAATGTCGATCTCCAGGATGCGCCTGAACTTGCCCATGCCGAGCAGGACGCCGTCGGCCAGCGGCAACGCGCCGCCCGACAGCGACGTGCCGGCGCCACGCGGCACCACCTTGATGCCGTGCTCGCCGCAATAGCGCATCACTTGTCGCACCTGCTGCACGGTCTGGGGCAGCACCACCACCATCGGCAGCGTCCGGTACGCGGTCAGGCCGTCGCTCTCATAGACCCGCCGCTCCTCCTCGGCGTCGATCACGCCCTCCCCGGGCACGATGCGGCGCAGTGCCGCGACGATCTCGGACCGGCGCGCGAGCACGGCGCCGTCCGGAACTGGCATTGAGAGCAAAGGCGTCCTCCGAGCCGGCCCCCCTACTTCGCCGGCAGGCTGTGGTAGTACGCGGCGAGATCCGCGATCTGGGCGTCGGTCAGGGGCTTCGCCATCATCGACATCATTTCGTTCTGGCGCTGCCCGGTGTGGAAGGCGGTCAGCTGCGCCGACAGATAGGCCTCGTTCTGGCCGGCGAGGTTGGGCGCATCCGGCGTCACGGCAATGCCGGCCGGTCCGTGACAGGCGGAGCATCGTGTGGCCATGGCCTTGCCCGCCGCGATATCGGCGGCACCAGCCTGCATGCCGAAGACCAGCATGGCGGCAGCGGCCACCAGGATTGTCGTCGCTCTGATCAAGTCGCGTTTCCTTCCTCTGCTGCTCCGCGTGGTCCCATGCCGGACGGGCATCGGACCGCGCGGGTGCAGCCTACTTCGCGCCGTAGGTGATGCGGTAGACCGCGCCGGCGAAATCGTCGGACACCAGCAGCGATCCGTCACGCATCGGCTCGACATCGACCGGACGGCCGTCATAGGCACCATCCGCGTTGAGCCAGCCTTCCGCGAACGGCTTGGAGCCGGACGCGGTGCCATCCGGCCGGATGAAGGTCACCATCACCCGTGCCCCCACCGGCTGCGTGCGGTTCCAGGAGCCGTGCTGGGCCGAGAAGATGGCGCCCTGGTACTCCTTGGGGAACATCCTGCCATGATAGAACGACATGCCGAGATCGGCCGCGTGTGCCACCTCCTCGACGACCGGGAACACGAGCCCGGTGGGCGGGGTCTGGCTCTTGTACTCGACGGTCCGCGTGTGACCGCCGCCATACCAGGGAAAGCCGAAATTCTGGCCCATCCTGGTGGCGTGGTTGAGCTCGCCAGGCGGGATGTCGTCGCCCATGCCGTCGACCTGGTTGTCGGTGAACCAGAGCGTGTGGTCCTTGGAGTCGAAATCCAGGCCGACCGAGTTGCGTATGCCGTGGGCATAGACCTCGCGGCCGGTGCCGTCCTGGTTCATGCGGATGATGGCACCCATCCCCGCCTTGTAGAACTTGTCGTACTTCGCCGGCGCATAGACATTGTACGGCTGGCCCACGGCGATGTAGAGCTTGTTGTCGGATCCGATCCGGCAGACGCGCGCCGAATGGTTGAAGCTTTCCTCGTCGGCCGGGATGAGATCGCCCTGCTTGACGATCGGCGTCACCGCCACGTCCGCGTTCTCGTAGAAGAACTCGGCGGCCGGGAACTGCAGCACCCGGTTCTGCTCGACGGTGTACAGCATGCCGTCACGCGAAAAGCAGATCCCGTTCGGGTTCTTGAATTCGATGGTGCTGGCGAACTCCTTCACCTCGGTCGCGTGCCCCGAGCGGGTGCGGTCGGTCAGCGCATAGATCTTGTCCTTGCGGGTGCTGACGAAGGTCACGACGCCCTGCGGCCCGACCGCGATCATGCGTGCGTCCGGCACCTGCGCATACAGGCTGATCCTGAACCCGGGCGGCAGCTTGATGTTGGCGAGGGTTTTGCGGATCGCCGCCGCCTGGTCCGGATCCTGCGGGATCAGCGGGATGCGCTTGGCACCCGTCGAGTGGAAATCCTCCAGCTTGTTCATGGCGGCCGGGGTATTGCCGGGTGCGGGCGACGCCGCGTCCTGCGCGCGCGCGAGACCGCCGGCAGCCAGCACCACCCCAGCGGCGGCCGTCGCCACCTTCCAGGTCATGGTCATCGTTTCCTCCTTGCCCCGGAAGTCATTGACACGCTCCAGGTAAACTTATCCGATCACGGCAACCAGCATCGTGGGACATTTTCCCGTATGTTGAGAGCAGGCCCTAAAACAGCTTTCCCCTCAGTG
Organism: Lichenicoccus sp.; assembly: GCF_965277665.1. GTDB lineage: Bacteria > Pseudomonadota > Alphaproteobacteria > Acetobacterales > Acetobacteraceae > Lichenicoccus. The sequence goes on along the minus strand of NZ_OZ255835.1, from coordinate 617,992 downwards.
CCTTGACCGCCACGGAGCGCATCATGCGGAACGCCGCGTTCAAAACCAGACCCGCCGGCCCGGCAGCCGCCCTGGCCAAGCTTTCCCGTCCCGGCACCGACCAGGTGCAGTCCCTGGTCCGGGCGCTGTCGCTGCTCAACCGCATCTCGGAGTCCCGGGAAGGCGGCATGAGCCTGACCGAGCTTGCCCAGCAGGCGGGGCTGCCGTCGTCCACGACCCATCGCCTGCTCACCACCCTGGAGCAGGAGCGCTATGTGCGCTTCGATGCGGAGAGCCGGCTGTGGTCGATCGGCGTGCAGGCTTTCGCCACCGGTTGCACCTTCGCCAAGACCCGCAGCCTGGTCGGGCTGGCGCGGCCGCACATGCGCGCGCTGATGGAGGAAAGCGGCGAGACCGTGAACCTCGCCGTCGAGGATGACGGCATGGCGGTCTATCTCGCGCAGGTCGAGTGCCGGCAGATGATGCGGGCCTTCGCACGGCCGGGATCGCGGGTGCCGCTGCATTGCTCGGCGGTCGGCAAGACCATCCTGATGTCGTGCTCGGACAAGGCGCTATCCAGGATCCTGCATCGCCATGGCATGCCGCGGCTCACGGTCAAGACCATCATCACGCCGGCGCTGCTGCGCGCCGACCTCGAGCGCACGCGGGCGGCCGGGCACGCGTTCGATGACGAGGAGCATGCCATCGGCCTGCGCTGCCTCGGGGCCCCGATCACCGACGAGAATGGCGAGGTCATCGCCGCGGTGTCCGCCTCCGGCCCGATGGCGCGCATGACCGACGAGCGCCTGGCCTCGCTCGCCGGCCTGGTGGTGGGCGCCGCCCAGTCGATCTCGCACGACCTGGGCGCTGCGGGAAATGCCAAACCGCTTCGCTGAAACGCTTTATTGCTGCCTGTTCCGTCATACGGGAAGCATTCCCACAAGGCCGGAGCACGCGCCAGATTAGCGAGATTAGAAACGGGAGGCGGCAATGGCGCGGATGCAGGCGATCGAGGCGGCGGTGCTGGTGCTCGAGCGCGAAGGCACGACCACGGCGTTCGGCGTGCCGGGGGCCGCGATCAATCCGCTCTATGCGGCACTGCGCCGGCGCGGCTCGATCCGGCACATCCTCGCCCGCCATGTCGAGGGCGCGTCGCACATGGCGGATGGCTACACCCGGGCACGCGCCGGCAATATCGGCGTCTGCATCGGCACCTCCGGGCCGGCCGGCACCGACATGATCACCGGCCTCTATACCGCGTCGGCCGATTCCGTGCCGATCCTGTGCATCACCGGGCAGGCGCCGCGCGCGAAGTTGCACAAGGAGGATTTCCAGGCCGTCGACATCGAGACGATCGCGCGCCCGGTGACGAAATGGGCGGTCTGCGTGCGCGAGCCGGCGCTGCTGCCGATGGTGTTCCAGCAGGCCTTCCACGTCATGCGCTCGGGGCGCCCCGGCCCGGTGCTGATCGACATGCCCATCGACGTGCAGCTCGGCGAGATCGAGTTCGACATCGACACCTACGAGCCGTTGCCGGTGTATCGTCCCGCCGCGTCGCGCCGGCAGGCCGAGCGCGCGATGGCGATGCTGAACCGAGCCGAGCGGCCGCTGCTGGTGGCCGGCGGCGGCATCATCAACGCGGATGCCAGCGCGCTGCTGGTGGAGTTCGCCGAGCTTACCGGGGTGCCGGTGATCCCGACCCTGATGGGCTGGGGCTGCATCCCGGACGACCACGCGCTGATGGCCGGCATGGCCGGGCTGCAGACCAGCCACCGCTACGGCAATGCGACGCTGCTGGAGAGCGACTTCGTGCTGGGCATCGGCAATCGCTGGGCCAATCGGCATACCGGCTCGATCGAGACCTACATGCGAGGCCGGACCTTCATCCATGTCGATATCGAGCCGACGCAGATCGGCCGGGTGTTCGGCCCGGATCTCGGCATCGTCTCCGATGCCGGGGCGGCGTTGCGCGCCTTCATCGCGGTCGCGCGCGAGATGCGCGAGAACGGCACCCTGCCCGACCGCAGCGCCTGGGCGGCGGCCTGCCTGCACCGCAAGCAGACCATGCTGCGACGGACACATTTCGACGCGGTGCCGCTGAAGCCGCAGCGTGTCTATGAGGAGATGAACGAGGTGCTCGGCCGCGACACCTGCTATGTCAGCACGATCGGCCTGTCGCAGATCGCCGGCGCGCAGTTCCTGCACGTCTATGCGCCGCGCAACTGGATCAATTGCGGCCAGGCCGGCCCGCTCGGCTGGACCCTGCCGGCGGCACTCGGCGTGCGCGCCGCCGATCCCGCGCGCCGGATCGTGGCGCTGTCCGGCGACTATGATTTCCAGTTCATGATCGAGGAGCTGGCGGTGGGCGCGCAACACAAGCTGCCGTACCTGCATGTGGTGGTGAACAACTCCTATCTCGGACTGATCCGGCAGTCGCAGCGCGGCTACGAGATGGATTTCGAGGTCAGCCTCGCCTTCGACAACATCAACAGCGCCGCCGAGGACCAGGCCGTGCGCGGCTACGGCGTCGACCATGTCGCGGTGGCGATCGGGCTCGGCTGCAAGGCGATCCGGGTCACCAGCCCGAACGAGTTCAAGGATGCCTTCGCGCGCGCGCACGCGCTGATGCAGGAGCACCAGGTGCCGGTGGTGCTCGAGTTCATCCTCGAGCGCGTCACCAATATCGCGATGGGTACCGAACTGGACAACGTGCGCGAGTTCGAGGAGGTGCTGGACCTCGCCGCGGACTGAGGCCCGGGCGGCGGCTCAGGCGACGTGCGGCGCGTGTTCTGTCACAAGTCAGGCGCGCGGCGCGCCGGTTTGGACCATCGGGTCGGCATTGCTGAAGGCGTCGAGCGCGTTGCACGCGGCCACGATCCGATCCACCGTCGGGATGCCGTCGACCTTGATCTTGAACACGCGTGCGACCGCCTCGACGCTGGCGAGACAGATGTCGGCCATCGTCGGCGTGCCGCCGTGGCAGAACGTCCCGGTCGCGGGATCATCGCGCAACCGTGCCTCGATGTCGGTGAGGCCGCGGGTGAACCACGCGGTCTGCCAGGCGCGCCACGCCGCATCGTCGAAGCCGGCTGCTTCCTTCAGATACTTCCTGACCCGCGGCACGATCAACGGGTGGGTGTCGCTGGCCATGGTGGCGGCAAGCGAACGCACCCGCGCGCGGCCAAAGGGGTCATCCGGCAGCAGCGCCGGCTGCGGATAAAGCTCGTCGAGGAATTCCAAGATCGCCACCGATTGCGTCAGCGGCGGATGCCCGTGCACCACCAGCGCCGGCAGCGCGCCCTGCGGGTTGATCGCGAGGAATTCCGGCCGGAGATGCTCGCCGGCGTCGATGTCGATCAGGCGCTCCTGCGCGGTCAGCCCCTTCAGCGCCAGCGCCACCCGCACGCGGTAGGTCGCGGACGTCCGCCAGTACGCATAGAGGGTAAGGCCCGGTCCGGTGGCAGTCTGGTCGGTCATGCTCTGTCTCCTCGCCCCGCGTGGACGCTCCGCCCGATCATGTGGGCCGCGGCCGCCCGCGATCTACAGCACGAAGAAGCCGATGCTGGCGGCGGCCATGACGACGGTCGCGATCCAGCCGAAGGCCAGCATCGGGCGCGACAGGGTCAGGCGTCCCATGATCCGCCCGTTCGCCCCGATCAGCATCATCACCGCCATCACCGGCGCCGACAGCACGCCGTTGACCACCGCACTCCAGTACAGCGCGCGCACGGGATCCAGGGTGCTGAAGTTCAGGCCGACACCCACCATCGTGGAGACGGCAATCGTGGCATAGAACGATTTGGCCTGCAGCAGCCGGCGATCCAGTCCCTCGCGCCACCGGAACGCCTCCGACAACGCGTAGGCGCTCGAGCCTGCCAGCACCGGCACCGCCAGCAGGCCGGTGCCGACGATGCCGGCCGCGAACACCGCAAAGGTGGCAACGCCGGCGATCGGCCGCAGCGCTTCGGCGGCCTGCGACGAAGTCTGGATTTCGGTAATGCCGCTCTTGTGCAGTGTCGCCGCGGTGGCGAAGATGATGAACAGCGCGACCAGGTTCGAGACGCTCATGCCGATGGCCGTGTCGAAGCGGATGCGGGAGAACTGCGCCGGTGCGGCGCGCGGGGTGACGCAGAGCGGCGGCAGCTTGCGGCGGCCGCGTTCCTCGACCTCCAGCGCCGCCTGCCAGAAGAACAGGTAGGGGCTGATCGTCGTGCCGAGCACCGCCACCAGGGCGGTGGCGCTGGCGGCATCGAAGCTCAGGTGCGGCAGCAGCGTCGCGGCCAGCGCCGATCCCCAGGGCACATGCACGGTGAACACCACCGCCACGTACGAGAACAGCGACAGGGTCAGCCATTTGAGCACGCCGGAATACACCGCATAGCTGATGAAGATCTCGGCGACGACGCAGAGGATGCCGAAGCCGGTGGTGTAGAGCCTGGAGCTGCCGCCAAGCAGCAGGCGCAGCGCCGCCCCCATCGCGCCCAGGTCGGCCCCGAGATTGATGGTGTTGGCGACCAGCAGCAGCAGCACCACGCCGCGCACCAGCCAGGACGGGTAGTGCCGGCGCAGGTTCTCGGCGATGCCGCGCCCGGTGACGCAGCCGATGCGGCCGCTGATCTCCTGGATCACGATCATGAATGGCAGGCTGAACAGCATGGTCCAGGCGAGGCCGTAGCCGAACTGCGCGCCGACCTGGCTGTAGGTGGCAATCCCGCTCGGATCGTCGTCGGCGGCGCCGGTGATCAGGCCCGGGCCGAGCCGGCGGATCATGCTCGACGGCGGCGGCGGCTGCGCCGTTCCAGGCAATCCGGCCGACGGACGATCAGGCACGGCTGGCCGGGCGCTTCTGGGTGGCCTTGCGGGCCAGCAGGTTGGCGACCAGTCCGGTCCAGCCGGTCTGGTGCGAGGCGCCGAGGCCGCGGCCGCTGTCGCCGTGGAAATATTCGTGGAACAGCACCAGGCCGGCGAAATTCGCATCGCCCTGCAGCAGCGCGTCCTCGCCCAGTGCGGGGCGGCGTCCCTGCTCGTCCTTGAGGAACAGCCGGGTCAGGCGGAGCGCGATCTCGTCGGCGATCTCGCGCAGCGTGCGGAAGCGCCCCGACGACGTCGGACATTCCACCAGGAAATCGCGTCCGTAATAGTGGTAGAAGCGGTCGAGCGCCTCGACGATCAGGAAATTGACCGGAAACCAGATCGGGCCACGCCAGTTCGAGTTGCCGCCGAACATCTCGGTGCGGCTCTCGCCCGGCTCGTAGCCGACATGGATGCGCGCCCCATCACTCTCGAACACGTACGGGTTGTCGGCGTGGTAGCGCGACAGCGACCGGATGCCGTAATCCGACAGAAACTCCTCGGGATCGAGCAAACGCAGCAGCAGCCGCTTCATGCGGTGGCCGCGCAGCAACGACAGCAGCCGGCGCTCGCCCAGGCCGGGTTCGTCCCAGCGCGCCACCAGCCCGGCCAAGTCCGGACGACGGCTGAGGAACAGATGCAGCCGGCGCGAAAAGCGCGGCAGGCGGCGCAGCAGGTCCGGCTCCAGCGTCTCGACCGCGAACAGCGGGGTGAGGCCTACCATCGACCGCAGCTTGAGTTCCTGCATGCGCCCGTCCGGCAGGTTGAGCACATCGTGGAAGAACTTGTCGGTCTCGCTCCACAGCCCGACGCCGCGTTCGCCGATATCGTTCAGAGCCTGGGCGATATACAGGAAATGCTCGAAGAACTTGCTAGCGATAGCCTCGAAGGCGTTGTCCTCGAGCGACAGTTCGAGCGCGATGCGCATCATGTTGAGCGCGAACATCGCCATCCAGGCGGTGCCGTCGGTCTGGTCGAGGAAGCCGCCCATCGGCAGCGGCCGCGAGCGGTCGAACACGCCGATATTGTCGAGCCCGAGGAAGCCGCCCTGGAACACGTTGCGGCCCTGGTTGTCCTTGCGGTTGACCCACCAGGCAAAGTTCAGCAGCAGCTTGTGGAAGATCTGCTCCAGGAAACCGCGATCGCCCTGGCCGCCATTGGCCTCGCATTCTATCTGGTACACCCGCCAGGCCGCCCAGGCCTGCACCGGCGGATTGCTATCGCTGAAGTTCCACTCGTAGGCCGGGATCTGGCCGTTCGGATGCATGTAGCTCTCGGACGCCAGCAGCAGCAGCTGCTCTTTGGCGAAATCCGGATCGATCAGCGACAGCGTCAGGCAGTGGAAGGCGAGATCCCAGGCGGCGAACCAGGGATACTCCCACTTGTCCGGCATCGAGATGATGTCCTCGGCGTTCAGGTGCCGCCAGTCATGGTTGCGGCCACGCCGGCGGCTCTCCGGGGGCGCCGGCAGGGTCGGATCGCCGCGCAGCCAGCGATACACGTCCATGCTGTAGAACTGCTTGTTCCAGATCATGCCGGATAGCGCCTGGCGCTGCACCAGCCGCGCGTCCGGATCGGGAATATCCTTCTGCAGCGAGGCGTAGAACCGGTCCGCCTCGGCGCGCCGGGTCTCGACCAGGCTGTCGAAGCCGGCGAACGGTGGGATGATCGGCTCGCCGCGCACCAGCCGCACACGCACCGTCCAGGCTTCGCCGGGAGCCAGTTCGCGCTGGTGCCACGCCGCACATTTGGTGGCAGGCCCCTCGCGGCGGATCGCCTGCTCGTCGCCGTTCACGATGAACTCGTGGAACCCGTCCTTATAGACGCCGTCCCCCTTCGGCAGCCCGATCACCGTCGGATTGGTCTCGTTCTCGCAGAACAGCACCTCGGTGCCGGGCTCCACATGGAACGTGTAGTGGCCGAGCATGCGGTGCTCGGCGACGATGCAGAAGCGCCCGTAGCTGCGCATGGTCGGCTTCGGATGGTTCTCGCGCCACGACCAGTGGTTGGCAAAGAACATCTGCGGCAGCACATGCAGCCGCGCCGGATCCGGACCGCGATTGGTCGCGGTGACGCGCATCAGCAGGTCGGCCTCGTCGGCCTTGGCGTACTCGATGACCACGTCGAAATACCGGCTCTCGTCGAAGATGCCGGTCTCGATCAGCTCGAACTCGTCCTCGTGGCGCGACCGCCGCCGGCTCTCCTCGACCAGCCGCTCATACGGGAAGGGTGCTTGCGGGTATTTGTAGAGCATACGCAGGTAGGTGTGCGAGGGCAGCGCGTCGAGCTGCCAGTACAGCTCCTTCACGTCCTCGCCATGGGTGCCCTGCGGTCCGGTCAGCCCGAACAGCCGTTCCTTGAGCATGCGGTCGCGGCCGTTCCAGAGTGCCAGCGACAGGCACAGGCGCTGGGTGTCGTCGCACACGCCGGCGAGCCCGTCCTCGCCCCAGCGATAGACCCGCGAGCGCGCCTGCTCGTGCGGCAGGTAGCCCCAGGCATCGCCGCTGTCGCTGTAGTCCTCGCGCACCGTACCCCATTGCCGGTCGCTCAGATACGGCCCCCACAGGCGCCAGTTGCGCATGCCGTGCCGGTATTCATCCAGTCGCCGTCGTTCGGCGTCACGCGGACGGTGGTCGGGAGAACGTGATCCGCTCATCCCCGCATGAGGCGGGTACTGGGCCGTCCGGTCAATCTCGTATCAACGCTGCGAGAGCAATGCCCGCAGCGCCTCGGCGCGTTCCGGCCTAAAACCGGTGGCGACCACGTAGAGCTCGCTGGACTCCCTGCGGCTCGCCGGCGGCTTGGCGTGGCGCACCTGGGCGAAGGCCTGCTTCATCGGCAGCAGCATGTGCTTCTCGGAGCCGCCCTGAAACACCTTGGCGACGAAGCCGCCGCCCTCGGCCAGCACCTGGAGCGCGAACTCCAGCGCCAGCTCGGCGAGCGCGATGATGCGCAGGTGGTCGGTCGCGGCGTGGCCGGTGGTGTTGGGCGCCATGTCCGACAGCACCAGGTCGGCCGGGCCTCCGAGCAGGGCACGCAGCCGGTCCGGCAGCCCGGGGTCGTTGAAGTCGCCCTGCATGATGGTCGCCCCGGCCACCGGCTCGACCGGCAGCAGGTCCACCCCCACCACCTCGCGCGCACCTCGCTGCACGGCGACCTGCGCCCAGCCGCCCGGAGCGGCGCCGAGATCGACGATGCGCTGGCCCGGGCGGATCAGCGCGAAGCGGTCATCGAGTTCGATCAGCTTGAAGGCTGCGCGCGACCGGAAACCTTGTTTGCGGGCGGCGACCACGTAGGGGTCGTTGAGCTGCCGCTGCAGCCATTTCTGCTGGGCGGTGGTACGGCCGCGCGCGGTGCGCAGCGAGACGCTCTTGCTGCGGGCGGCGCCGATGCCGTCGATCGCGGCGCCGTTGCCGCCGCCTCCCTTGCCGCCTTTGCGGTTCATCAAGCAGCTCCCGTGCGCAGGCCGGAGCGCGGAGTGCGCGTGACGGCTGGTGCCGCGAGCCCTAGAGCAGCATGAGTTAGTTGGCATCGCTTCGCGATGCCAACTAACTCATAAAGCTGCTCTATTTCACTCTCAAGCGGAGCATGATGCATGCATCATGCTCTAGCACCCCAGGGCGCCGGGCGCATCATGGATGGCAACTCCAGCCGGCGGGAGTTGCCAGAACCAGGCCCGGATGCTAGATGCCGCCCCCCGCGCGGGGCGACGCCGCGCGGGCCGCTTGGGGGATAGTTTAGCGGTAGAACTACCGGCTCTGACCCGGTCAGCCCTGGTTCGAATCCAGGTCCCCCAGCCAGCTTGGTCGGCAATCAGTCAAAGAGCGCCTGCGGTTCATGCAGGTGCATCGGTTGGTCGTCATTGCGGAACGGGTTGATGATCCGCAGTCCATCCTGGACGAACAGACCGTGCTGCATGTCCTCCGACCAGAGGGTGTGGCAATCGGCGTGTACGGCCGAGGCAACGATCATCGCGTCGTAGACGGAAAAGCCGTGGCGTTCGGCAAGCGCCAGCCCGTTATCGTGGATCTCCACCGTAAGCGGATGGACAGTCAGCAGACCACGCAGTGTCGTCAGGAAGGCATTCGTTTCGGACCAAGACATCCGCATCTTGCGACGCGCGACGTTCGTGAACTCGTTCAGGACCTGGACGCTGATCGCGCCGCCGGCGGCCACGACCGCCTCCGCCCCGTCCGCCTTCTCGGCATCTCCCGACGCGAGATAGACAAGAACGTTGGTGTCGAAAAAGCTACCGGGCATTGGCCTCGTCGCGGTCGAACCTGAAGTCGGCGGGAAGCCGGCCGCGGAACGCCCGAAGACGTTCCAGCAGCTCCTCGCGCCCAGGCTTGCGCGCGATGCCGAACTGCCTGGCATCTGCGACATGCACCTCGACCTCGTCGCCTTCCCGCAACTCCAGCGCCTCGACGACAGCGGCGGGAAGGCGAACCGCCAGGCTGTTGCCCCACTTCGCGACGTGCATTAGAGCCCCATTGGATATACGAAACACTCTGAGTATATCCTCGACGGCAATCGGTCAAGGCAATGCGTGCCCAGAGGCTGTTTGCAAACGCCTGATGCTGGATGAGAGCGGCCCGCAGGGACGCGCCCGGCGTGACTTTCCGAGCACCGCAGCGCAGCGGCCTCCCCATACTTGAAAGACGGGGCCGTGAGCAGCGGAGCGGAGGAAAGGCGCGTCGGATCGCCAGTAGCAGGCGTTTGCAAACAGCCGCTACGAGCAGCCTGCCCCAGGCGGCGTCGTTGTAGGCCCACATGTCGGTCTCGATGATGCCGGGGCAGAACGCGTTCACCGTGATCGCTTCGCGGGCGACCTCCTTGGCGAGGCTCTGGGTGATGCCGACGACGCCGAACTTGCTGTCGGCGTAGGGCGGCGTGAAGATGAAGCCCTGCCGCGCCTGTCCCGACGCCGTGTTGATCAGCCGACCACCCTGCTTGTGCCGGCGTATGCGCGCGATCGCCTCGCGGCAGCACAGGAACACGCCCTTGATGTTGACCGCCAGCACCCGGTCCCACTCCGCCTCGGTCATCGCCTCGATGCGTGCGATGGTAATGATGCCGGCATTCTGGATCGAGATATCGACCCGGCCGAACGCCGCCTCCGCGGCGTCGTAGAGCCGGCCCACATCGTCCGCCGACGTCACGTCCGCCTCGCAGGCCACCGCACGGCCGCCATCACGCGCGATGCCGGCTGCCACGTCGTGCACCGCCGCCTCGTTGGCGCTCAGCACCACCGACGCGCCGTCACGCGCCAGCCGCGTGGCGATGGCGGCCCCGATGCCACGGCTGGCGCCGGTGATCACGGCAACTTTTCCCTCCAGGACAGCGGTTCCCGGAATGCTCTGCTCCCTCATGATGGGGCGGCGTCGAGACGCGCCGCCGTGAACTGGTCCGTCACCAGCACGTCGATGAAGCGGCCGCGCAGCGCACCCAGCAGCGCCCGCACCTTGCGCGCCCCGCCGGCGACGCCGATCACGCGCGGCACCCGTTGCAACTGCTCCAGCGTGATGCCGATGACGCGCCCCTCGACCGGCGAACGGATCGGCGCTCCCTCGCTGTCGAAGAAATGCAGGCAGATATCACCCGCCGCACGCAGCCGGGTCAATTCACGCAGTTCGGCGTCGGTGAAGATGTTGCCGCTGTCGGCCAGCAGCTTCGACGGCTCAACCGCGCCGATGCCGATCAGCGCCATGGTCAGCGACCCGAATTCCGCCATCGTGCTTGCAACGTAAGGGTCAGCCACCAGCGCATCACGCGCGCTGACGCTGCCGGCGACGCCCTGGGTTGCCAGCAGCATCGGCGCGGCGCCGGTCAAGCGCGCCAGGCGCGTCGTGAGCGTCGTGGCATGCGCCTGCACCGCCGGATTGCCCATGCCGCCCAGGATCTGCACGACGCGGGCGGCGCTGTGGCGGCCGGGATCGAGATTGTCGACCGTCCGCCGCAGGCTTTCGCTCCATGACGAGATCCCGATCACCTCGCCCGGCTGGAAGGTCATTCCCAGGTATTGTGCCGCCGCCTCGCCGATGCGGGCCAGGATCTGCTCCTCCCGGTCCTCGGCGCATTCCGCGATGACCATCTCGGTGAGCCCGAAGCGCGACCGCAGCCGCTCCTCGAGTTCGGGGAACGTGCCGGACGGCGCCTCGACGGAGATGCGCACGACGCCCTCGTCGCGGGCGCGTTTCAGCAGGCGCGACACGCCGGCCTGCGAGATGCGCAGCCGTTTTGCGATGTCGCTCTGCTTGATGTCATCGAGATGGTACATGCGCGCAACCCGCGCGATCAGTCGCAACTCGTCGGAGCGCGCCGCCATCCGGGATCAGCCTACCAGCAGCAGAAACCGCCATCCACCAGCAGATCGACCCCGGTCACGAAGGACGCCGCCTTCGACGACAGGAACACCGCCGGCCCGACCAGCTCATCGACCTGCGCCATCCGCCCGAGCGGGGTGTCGGCCTCGAACTGCTTGACCTGGTCGGCAACCTCCGAGCGGATGTTCATCGCGGTCGCGGTATAACCCGGGCTGATCGAGTTGACCCGCAGCCCACGCTCCGCCCACTCCATCGCCAGGCTCTTGGACAGATGGATCACCGCAGCCTTGGCCGAATTGTAGTGCGCCTGCAGCAGGCCGCGATTGACGATGATGCCGGACATGGAGGCAATGTTGACGATCGAGCCGCCGCCGTGCCGCAGCATCGCACGCGCCTCCGCCTGGCAGGACAGGAACACGCCCGTCACGTTGATGTCGTACATGCGCTGCCATTGCGTGCGCTGCATCTCCTCCGCCGGCGCCGCATTGGCAATCCCGGCGCAGTTCAACGCCACCGACAGCGGCCCCAGTCCCGCCTCCAGCGTCGCCACCGCCTGTTCAACCGTTTCGCCATCGGTGACATCGCCCACCAGTGCGAGACTGCGCCGGCCAATCGCAGCGATACACGCGACGGTCTCCTGCAGGCCGGCGCTGGACGCGAGATCGAAGCAGCCGACATCGGCCCCCGCCTCGGCGAGCCCGACCGCAACCCGCTGCCCGATCCCGCTACCGGCACCGGTCACAAGAGCAACGCGCCCGGCAAGGCTGAACAGTTCCATTGATCCTCTCCCCAAGAGACCGTTTGAGAATGTGCTACGGCGAGTCAGAGGTGCCAAAGGCGCCGCCCGTCGTGGCTGTCGAGAACCGGAGCGGAGCGGCCTGATTGGCCGTGAGCACCGGAAGCGCAGAAAGCCGCGTCGGATGACCGCCGTAGTGCATTCTCAGACGGTCTCTATGCTGTTGCCAGTTCCATGACACGTATGTTGCTTGCCTCGCTCCGGTCCAGCACGCCCATCTGCCGGCCGCGCGCCAGCACCATGACCCGGTGCGCGAGGCCGAGCACTTCCTCAAGATCGGACGACACCACGATCACCGCCATGCCCTCGGCCGCCAGTGCTGCGATCACGTCATAGATTGCGGCGCGTGCGCCCATGTCGATGCCGCGCGTCGGCTCGTCGAGGATGAACACGCGCGGGCTGCGCGCGACCCAGCGCGCGATCACCAGCTTCTGCTGGTTGCCGCCGGACAGCGACCCGGCAGTCTGCTCCGGCCGCCCCTTGACGCCGAGCCGGCGCACCAGTCCCGCCGCGAACTCCCGCGCCCGGCGCGGCGACAGCCAGCCGGCCCGCGCCAGCCGGTCCATGTTGCCAAGCGCGAGGTTGTCGGTGATCGAATGGTCGAGCACCACGCCCTGCCCCTTGCGATCCTCGGGCACCAGCACGATGCCGGCGCGGATCGCGTCGTCCGGATGGCCGGTGCGCAGCCGGCGACCGTCCAGCGTGATGGTCCCCGACGCCACCGGATCGGCGCCGGCGATCGCGCGCACCAGCTCCGTGCGACCGGCGCCGACGATGCCGGCGATGCCGAACACCTCGCCGGAATGCACGGTGAAATCGACGTCGCGGAACGCGCCGGCGGCCGAGGTCAGCCCCTCGACACGCAGCACCTCCGCTGTTCCGGGCACGCGGCGTTCGGGAAAGATCCGATCGATCGAGCGGCCCACCATCTCGCGCAGCAGCACCGGAACCGGCACCTGGGCGGTGTCGTGCGTCGCCACCAGCTGGCCATCGCGCAGCACCGCGATGCCGTCGGCGATCTGCGCGATCTCCTCCAGCCGGTGGCTCACATAGAGGAACGAGAAGCCCTCCTGCTTCAGCCGCCGCACCTGCTCGAACAGGCGCTCGGTCTCGGCGAGCCCGAGGGCTGCGGTCGGCTCGTCGAGGATCAGCAACCGTGCCCGCAGGGTCAGCGCCTTGGCGATCTCGACCTGCTGCTGGGCGGCGACGCTGAGGCCGCGCACCTTGCGCGTCGGCGACACGTCGAGACCGAGCCGCAAGAGCTGCGCCGACGCGCGGCGGTTCATGCTGTCGCGATCGATGCGGCCGCCGCGCATCGGCAGCCTTCCGACAAACACGTTCTCGGCGATGCTGAGATCCGGCAGCAGCCGCATCTCCTGGTGGATCAGGCCGATGCCGGCCGCCATCGCATCGGCGGGACAATGCGGCACGTATGCAGCGCCCTCCCAGAGCATGCGGCCGGCATCGGGTGCGGTGAGGCCCGCGATGATCGCGGACAGCGTCGACTTGCCGGCGCCGTTCTCGCCGAGCAGCGCCAGCATGCGGCCTTCGTGCACCTCGAGGTCGATGCCATGCAGCACCCGCACCGTGCCGTAGCTCTTGGTGATCCCCTGCAGCGACAGCCGCACCGCCGCCTGGCGGGGATCGGGTTCCAAACACGGTGACAACATGTCGGTGTTCCTTGCAGAAGCCGCCTTGATCTCAGAGCTTGTTTGAAAACCCCTGATGCTGGATGAGAGCGGGCCGCAGGACCGCGGCCGGCGCGACTTTCCGAGCACCGGAGCGGAGCGGCCGCCCATGCTTGAACAGTGGGGCCGTGAGCAACGGAGCGGAGGAAAGGCGCCCAACCTTGAAAGCCGGGGATCGCCAGCAGCAGGCGTTTGCAAACAAGCTCTCAGGGGTGCTGGGCGATGAACGGTGCCACGTTGGCCTTGGTGGTCAGCACCGCCGCCTGCAGCTGCAGCGGAGGCACGGTCTTGCCGGCGATCAGGTCGAGCGCCGTATCGAGTGCCAGCTTGCCCATATAGCGCGTCTTCTGCGTCATCGTGGCGGCGAGCGTGCCCTTCTGCACCGCCTTCAACCCGGCGACATCGCCGTCGAAGCCGACGATCGTCACCGGATGGTCGAGGTTGCCGACCTTCACCGCCTGTGCCGAGCCAAGCGCCAGCCCGTCGGCGCGGCCGAAGAACACGGTGATGTCGGGATGACGCTGCAGCATGTCCTGCGCGATCGAGAAGCCCTCGCTCTGCGACCATTCCTGGCTCGGCTGCTGCGCCACGATCTTCAGGCCGGGGCAGGCCTGCACCGCTGCGTTGAACCCCTTGGCACGGTCCTGTTCCGGCGTGGTGCCGATCTGGCCCTGGATGATCGCGACGCGGCCGCGGCCCTGCACCGTCTTGCAGACGAAGTCGCCGAGGATGCGCGCGGCATGCACGCTGTCGGTGGCGATGAAGCTGTTGGCGGGCGCGTCCGGCGCGTTGCGGTCGACCGCGATCACCGGGATATGCGCCGCCTGCGCCGCGCGCACCGGCACGCCGGCGGCGGTGGCGCCGGCCGGGATGTAGATGATCGCCTTGACGCCGCGGGTGATCAGATCCTGGATCTGGTTGACCTGGGTTGCGGAATCGCCGTGCGCATCCACCACGACCAGCTGCACGCCGCGCGCGCGCGCCTCGGCGGATACCGACTGCTTGATCTGGTTGAAGAAGTCCGCCTGCAGGTTGGCGACCGCGAGGCCGACGGTGGTCTGCGCCTGGGCGGTAGCGGGCAGTGCAGCGGCGAGACTTCCCGCAGCCAGGATGGTGCAGGCGAGCGATGCGAGCTTGGACATGTCGTTTCCTTGTTTGATTGAAGCCGCCGGGGAAGTTCTAGATCGTCAAGCGGAGCATGATCGATTGGATCATGCTTGGCGCCGGCGCATGGTGTCGAAGGTTACCGCGACCGCGATCACGCAGCCGATCACCACCTGCTGGATGAAGGGGGAGATGCCGAGAAGATTGAGGCCGTTATGCAGGACGCCGATGATGAAGACGCCGACGACGGTCCCGGCGATGCTGCCGATGCCGCCCGAGAGGCTCGCGCCGCCGATCACCACCGCGGCGATGGCGTCGAGTTCGTAGCCGAGGCCGGCCGAAGGCTGCGAGCTGTCGAGGCGGGCCGCCATCACCGCGGCGGCGACGCCGGCGAGCAGGCCCGATGCGACATAGACCGCGACCGTGAGCCTGGCGACCTTGATCCCGGCGAGACGCGCCACTTCCACGCTGCCGCCGATCGCATACAGGTTGCGGCCGGTGGTGCGATACCGCAGAAAGATCCAGCCGGCGATGGACAGCGCCACGAACAGCCCGACCGTCGCCGACAGCACCCCGAGATGCCGCTCGGTGGCAAGCCCGGTGAACCAGTCCGGGTAGCCGACGATCTGCTGCCCGTCGGTGGTGATGTTGGCAAGCCCGCGCGCCACCGACATCATCGTCAGCGTCGCGATGAAGGCCGGCAGCCGCGCCCGTGTCACCAGCAGGCCGTTCACCAGGCCGCACAGGCCACCGGCGGCGATGCACAGCACCAGCCCGAGCCAGAACGGAATGCCGTAATCCTGCGGCAGCCAGCCGAGCACCATGATCGACAGGGCGAGGATCGATCCGACCGACAGGTCGATGCCGCCGATGATGATGACGCCGGTCATGCCGAGTGCCAGGATGCCGAGCGTGGTGATCTGATCGACCACGTTCAGCGCATTGCGCAGCGACAGGAACACGTTGCTGCTCAGCGCGAACACCACGCAGAGCAGCACCAGCCCGATCAGCGGCCCCTGCGCGCCGCCGACGAGGCGCCACAGCCGACTGTGGCCGGCCTGCCGCGGCTCCTCCTGGCCGGGAGCCGGGATCGGCCGCATGGCAGCCGGCTTGTCCTGGACGCTCATCGCGCGATCTCCTTGGGGCCAATCTCCCTGACGGCGCGGCTTCCGGCCCGCGCGACCGCATCGTACCATTGCCGGACTCGTTCGCGGCTCGCGGGGCTCTCCGATCCGGGCTCGAAACGGTCACGTGGCCTGGGCAACGCCTCGAGGTCTTCGCGCGACCACAGGCCGCCGGCGAGACCGGCCAGATGCGCCACCCCCAGCGCCGACAATTCCGGTTCCGAGGCGCGCAGCACCGGGCGGCCGATGCGGTCGGCCTGCATCTGCACCAGCCCATCCGAGCGCATCGGACCGCCATCGACAAACAAGGTGCTGACCTCGCCGACCGAGTGCGCGATCGCCTCGACCAGGTCGCCGACCTGATTCACCACGGACTCCAGCGCGGCGCGCGCGAGCGCTGCCCGCGACGTGCCGAGGGTGAGGTTGCTGAGCAGGCCGACCGCGTTGCGATCCCACCAGGGTGCGCCCAGGCCGCCGAACCCCGGCACCAGCACGACGCCGTCGCTGGCCGCCGCCAGGCCCATCGCGACCAGCGCCGGCACCTCGACATCGAGGATCGAGGCCAGCCAGCGCAGTGTCGCACCCGACGACCGGATATTGCCTTCCGCCGCGTAGGCCGGCCGGTCGGTCATCCAGCCGATGGTCAGGCACAGGCCGGCCTGCAGCTCGGAGGGATGCGCCAGCAGCCCCATCACCGAGGAGCCGGTGCCATAGGTCGCCTTGACCTGGCCGGGTGCCAGGGCGCCGTGGCCGAACAGGGCGGCGTGGCTGTCGCCCATCACCGCATGCAGTGGCGTGCCGTCCGGCAGCGGTCCGAGGCCACGCGTCGCCGGGAACGGCCCGGTGGAGGCAACGATCCGCGGCAGGCAGGCGCGCGGAATACCGAACAGGGCCGGCAGGTCATCGTCCCAGTCCACCCTGGCCACGTTGAGCAGCTGGGTACGCGAGGCATTGCCGGCCTCGATCAGATGCTCGCCCGACAGGCAGGCCAGCAGCCAGCTATCGATGGTGCCGAGGCGGATCGCACCCGCCTTCGACCGCACCCGGTCCGGATCATGCGCGTCGAGCAGCCAGCTTGCCTTGACCGCGGAAAACATCGGATCGAGCGGCAGGCCGGTGCGCAGGCGCACCAGCTGCTCGGTCGCGTCCGAGCGCAGGGCATCGCAGAGTTCGGTGCCGCGCTGGTCCTGCCAGGAGATCACCGGGGACACCGGCTCGCCGGTCGCGGCATCCCAGAGCAGCACGCTCTCGCGCTGCGTGCTCAGGCCGACCGCCACGATCGCCCCGGCCTGCACGGCCCTTGCATCGACGCCGTCGAGGCAGCGCCGGACCGCCTCGCGGACACTCGCCCAGATCTCCCGCCCGTCCTGCTCGACCCAGCCCGGCTTCGGATGCCGCTCGGTCAAGGGTGCCGAACCGCGTGCGACGAACCGGCCGGCCGCGTCGATCAGCGCGCTCTTGGTGGCACTGGTGCCCTGGTCGATCGCCAGGATGAACGGGCCTTGGCGCGAGGGCACCGGCATGATCAGGCCAGCAGCCCGCGTGCGGCATCGGCGATCCCGGCCGCGTTCAGGCCGAAATGATCGAGCAGGAAGCCGGCACTCCCGGTCGGCGCGAAGTGCGGCACGCCGAGGATGCGCATGCGCACCGGATGCTGCTGCACCACCAGTTCCGCCACCGCGGCGCCCAGGCCGCCGGTCGCGATCGCCTCCTCCGCGGTCACGATCCCCCGGGTCTCGCGGGCCGCCGCCAGCACCGCCTCGTCGTCGAGCGGCGCGATCGTCGCCATGTTGAGCACACGGGCCGAGATGCCCGAAGCCGCCAGGCGTTCGGCGGCCTCCAGCGCACGCGAGACCAGCACGCCGGTCGCGATCAGCGTCACATCCGTGCCCTGCCGCAGCGTCAGGGCACGCCCCGGAACGAAGGCGGCGTCCTCGGGCGTCACCGCCGGCACCTTGAAGCGCCCGATGCGCATATAGACTGGCCGCTGCGCGCCGGCGGCCCAGCGCAGCGCATCGGCCGTCTGCTTCGGATCGGCCGGGTTCAGGATGGTGAGGTCGGTCAGCGCCCGCATCCAGGAAAAATCCTCGATGGAGTGGTGCGTCGGGCCGAGCTCGCCGTACGACAGGCCCGGGCTCTGGCCGCACAGCACGACATGGTAGTTGTTGTAGGCGATGTCGGCCTTGATCTGCTCGAGCGCGCGCGCGGTCAGGAACGGTCCGGCGCAGGACACGAACGGGATCAACCCGGCATTGGCGAGGCCGGCGGCGACGCCGACCATGTTCTGCTCGGCGATCCCGACATTGACCAGGCGGTCGGGAAACTCCCTCTGGAATGCCACGAGGTTCGAGGATCCGACAGAGTCGTTGCAGACAGCGACGATGCGGCGATCCGCGCGCGCCAGCTCGGCGAGCGTCTCGGCGAACGCGACGCGGCAGTCGAAGGTCGGCGTGGCCCCACCCGTTGCCGTGCTTATCTCGTTCATCGGGCCGCGAGCTCCGCGAGCGCCTGCTTCGTCTGCTCGACCGAAGGCACCTTGTGGTGCCACTCGACGCGGTTCTCGATGAACGAGACCCCCTTGCCCTTGATCGTGTTGGCGATCACGCAGCGCGGCTTGCCGGCAGGGGGGGCCTCGAAGGCGGCCAGCAGGGCCGCGTGGTCGTGGCCATCCACCTCGAGCACCTCCCAGCCGAAGGCGCGCCACTTCGCGTCGAGCGGATCGAGCGTATTGGTGGCCTCGGTGCCGGCGCCCTGCTGCAGGCGGTTGCGGTCGACGATGGCGGTCAGCGAGGACAGGCCGCGGTGGCCGGCATACATCGCGGCCTCCCAGTTGCTGCCTTCCTGCAGCTCGCCGTCGCCGAGCACGACATAGGTGCGCCAGTCGGCGCCGGCGATCCGCGCGCCGGTGGCGCAGCCGACGCCGATCGGCAGTCCATGGCCGAGCGGGCCGGTATTGGCTTCGACGCCGCGCACCTTGCGCCGGTTCGGATGGCCGTTCAGCGGCGAGAGCGGCGCCATGAACCGGCCGAGCAGATCCGGCTCGAAATAGCCGGCGCGCGCCAGCACCGAATAGAGCGCCGCCGAGCAATGTCCCTTGCTGAGGATGAAGCGGTCGCGCGCGTCCCAGTCCGGCTCCGTGGCCCGGTAGCGCATCACCCCGAAGAACAGCGTGACCAGGATGTCGGTGACCGAGAAGTCGCCCCCGATATGCCCCATGCGCGGACCGGTGATGGTGTTGACGATGGCAATGCGTGTCTCGGCGGAGAGCTCCCGCAACCGCGCCAGGCGCTCCTGGGACGCGGTTGCAGCCGAAATGGCGGCGGGCGCTGTCATGGCTGGCTGTTCCTGATCCGATGGCGCGGGCGGTCCGCCCATCCCGGTGACCCTACCCGTCTCATGAATATCTATTCATGGTGAATTTCCTATTCAGGTTGCGGGGAGATCGAGCCGGCGTCAAGCGGGAATCGGAGCGAGGCCATCCCCTCGTCTTCCAGGGGCCGCGGCACCCGGGCTTGAAGCAACCGGGATTTAAGATCGCGACGGCGCGACGGCGCCATTAAGCAGATCGTAACGCTCGCGGCCTCAATCTGCCTTCCGGCGAAGGGGGATCACGCTGACATGTCGCGCCCGTTCGACCTCAGGGCCATCAAGACGCTGGCCGCGGCCGCGGTCTCGGCCATCCTCCTCATCATCATCAGCCTGCCGGTGCTGTCCGCACGGATCGACGACCAGGCACGCGAGCGGGAACGCACGTTCGTCGCGGCCAGCATCGCCCGGGAGACGGACGTGCTGCGCAACCAGGTCGGATCGACCGCGAACTGGGATCCCTCGGTCAGAAATATCGACTACCGGTTCGACCCTGCCTGGGCACAGAGTGAACTGACCTCGCTGAACGACCGCGACATCACCAGCCGCCTGGTTGTCGTCTTCGATGCCGAGGATTCGATCCTGTTCGCCCGCGAACGCGCCGTGGCACTCCCCGGCAGCAGGGCGCAGGCCGTGCGGCAGGCGACACAGGGCCTGATCCGGACGATCCGGCAGCGCGATGCGGCGCGACGGGCGGCGTCTCGCGCGCCTGGCGGCGCGGCCGGCGAGGCCCGGAACGCCGCCGGCTGGATCGACGACAGCGGCACCGTGCTCATCCTCGGGCGTCCGTTTCTCGTCGTCGCGAGCCTGGTCGGCTCCGATTCCGGGACGCTCGCGCTCTCGCATCGTCGCGCGCCGATCCTGCTGCTTGCATCGGACCTGCAGAGCGCCATCATCCCGCAGGTCAATCGCCGGCTGCACCTGAACGGTGCCGAGCTGGCAACGGCGGTCCCCGGCGTCGGCCGCGCGTCGTACCCGTTCCTGGACGGGAACGGACATTTCGCCGCCGTCTTCTCGTGGCGGCCGGATCATCCCGGCACGACGCTGCTCCACGAAGCGCTGCCGCCGATCTGCATCGTCGTCGGCGCGCTGCTCGGCGCGGTGCTTCTCGCCTACCGGCAAGGGCTGCAAGGCACCCGCATCCTGATGGCCAGCGAGGCCCGCGCCACCCGGCTGTCGCTGCATGACGGCCTGACCGGGCTGCCGAACCGCAGGCACCTGACCGACCGCCTCGACCTCGCACTTGCGCAGACCGGGCAGGCGGACGGCGCCGTCTGCCTCCTGCTGCTCAATCTCGATCGCTTCAAGCCGATCAACGACACCTACGGATATCAGTGCGGTGACGAATTGATCCAGGAGGTCTGCCGCCGGCTCGTGCAGTCCTGCCGGGCCGGCGAGATCTGCGGACGCTTCGGCGGCAACGAGTTTCTGATCATCGTGCAGGACAGCCGGACGAACCCGGTCGGAGCATCGGCGCGCAAACTCGCCGAGCGTGTGCTGCGGCGTCTCGCGGAACCGATGACCCTGTCGGCCGCCACCCTGCGCGCCACGGCGTCCATCGGGATCAGCGTCAGCCGGCCGGATTGCCGCGGGTCGGGCGACCTGCTGCGGCAGGCGGACCTCGCGCTGCTGAAAGCCAAGTCGTCGGGCGGCGGCGGCCTGCAACTGTTCGATATCGACATGGATGCGGCGCTCGAGCGCCGGCACATGCTGGAGCGCGACCTGCGCGAGGCGCTGGCCACCGGCGCCATCACGGTCGCCTACCAGCCGCAGTTCGACCGCGAGCAGATGGTCGGCGTGGAGGCCCTGGCGCGCTGGACGCACCACACGCTCGGGCCGGTCTCGCCGGCGGTGTTTGCGCCGCTTGCCGAAGAATGCGGCCTGATCGCCACCCTCGGCCTGCATGTCATGCGCCAGGCCTTCATCGACAGCCGCCGCTGGCCGCATCTGCGGGTCGCCATCAACGTCTCTGCTCGACAGCTCCAGCTGCCGGGCTTCGTCGCCTCCGTCGATGACGCGGTGACCCAGGCCGGGATCGATCCGCGCCAGTTCGAGCTCGAGATCACCGAGGGCGTGCTGGTCGCCAACAATGCCGAGGTGCGCCACACCCTGCAGACCCTGCACGGCATGGGCTTCACCATCGCGCTCGACGATTTCGGCACCGGCTATTCGAGCCTGAGCTACCTGGCGCGTCTGCCGATCGACAAGATCAAGGTCGATCGCAGCTTCGTCTGCAGGCTGCCGGATGACCGGCAGGCCGACCTGATCATCCGGGCCATCGTGCAGCTGGCGCGAGCCCTCGAGATCGACGTGATCGCCGAAGGCGTCGAGACACTGGCCCAGCAGGAGATGCTGTCGCTCGCCGGCTGCACGCTGACCCAGGGATTCCTCAAGGGCCGCCCGATGCATGCGGACCTGATCGCGCCGGTCTTGAACGCGCCAGTCTTGAACGCGCCGGTCCTGATCGCGCCGGTCGCAGCACTCGTGCGGACGACCGCGACCGCAGCCTGACCGTCACCGCCTCAGCTGCCGCGATAGGTGCTGTAGCCGTAGGGCGACAGCAGCAGCGGAATATGCAGATGGCCGCAGCTCGGCGTCACCCGGAAGCGGATCGTGATGCGGTCGTAGAAGCCCGCATCGGCCTGGCCGGCGCGCCAGCCCTCGATATCGAAGCCGATCTCGTAGATGCCGGGTCGCAAGGCGTGGCCGGCGAGCAGCGGCGCATCGCAACGGCCATCCGTATTGGTGACGTGGCTGCACAGCAGCTGACCGTCGCGGCTCAGCGCCAGCGCCAGCCCGACCGCCGGCAAGCCTCGGGCCACATCCAGGACATGCACCGTCAGGAAATCACCCGCCTCGATGCCGGGATTGCCCGGAGCCACGCTATCGTCATCGTCCGGCGCCACGATGTCGTCGAGCCGGTAGCGGGCGATACGCGCCACCTCGCCGAACGCCGTCTCGTATTCCTGGTCGGGTGCATTCGCCAGCCGCCGCTGCATGGCGGCGAGGATCGCCGACGGATCGCGCTGGCCGCGCACGGCGATGATGAAGGGAAACCCGAAGCGTTCGCGATAGCGCCGGTTGGTGTCCTCGAACGCGACCACCGCCATGCTGTCGAGGTCGGTCAGTCCGATGCCGCCCTGCTCGGCCGCCGAGGCCGCCGTCAGGCGGCCAGGCGCCGCCAGCTCGGGATGCCGCCGCAGGAGCGCCAACACGGCGTCCGGCCCGGCTTCGCGGACCGCCTGCACCATCGCCGCATGCAGGGCCTCCACACTGGCGAACGGCCTCGCCGCCCAGGCGTGGTCGGCAACCCAGGCGGAGCGCTCGAAGACGTGGCCGAGCCGGGCGCTGAATGACTGCGGGTCGAGCCCGGACAACGCCGCCAGGCCGATGCGCTGGGGGGTCATCGCGCGCCATCCGGGAGCTCAAGACCGGCCGGGAGGCTCAAGACCTGCCGACGATGCATTCGATCTGTCCATACGGTTCGTCGGTCGGGATGAAGACCATGTTGTCGGACGACAGGCCGAACGGCGCCAGGTTCACCGGCAGGTAGTGCTTGTTCGGGCACGCCAGTCTGACCTCCTCGAGCGCCGGGCAGGCTGCCAGGGCCGCCTCGCCCATGCGCCACAGGCTGTCCTGCACGCTGTGGCTGTAGGTGGTGGCGAACACCTCCAGCATGGTGCCGAGGATGGCGGCGTTGGTGGCCGGGCAGTCGGCCGGAACCCTGGACCAGCGCCAGGTCGCATCCATCGCCGTGGCGGCAATACGGTCGCTGGTGTCGGGCAGCGTGGTGTACTCGTCGCGGACAAAATTCTCCCAGCCGGAGCCGGTGGATTTCATGAAGGTATAGCCGGTGATGCCGGACGTGACCGACACCGCCTCCCGCGTTGCCTCGACCCGGGCATAGCAACGGCCGTTATTGTCCAGGACGAAGCCGTGCGGATGCGGCCGGCCGCCGAAGCTCGCGCGCAGCCATTTCGTCTCGTGCATCGTGACGGTCGCCCGCTCGACCTGCGCATAGCGCTCCAGGAAACCCCGGGCCAGCCGTTCGCCGTACTGCTCCGCGGAGTCCGTCATCGCCTCGCGGGCAATGACGTAGGACATGTTCTTGATAGTGTCGGTGGCGATCACCTGGCGGTTGTCGGCTTCGGTATAGGCGGCCGCGAAGTCGCCCTCGAGCATGGTGTGCACGGTGAGCTCGCGCACCTCGTTATAATCGCCGTCACGATGCACGCGCATGACGCGGACGCGTCCCTTGCCGTAGCTGTTGCGGACCAGTGGCATCGGGATGCTCCTTGCAGGCCGCCATTCTAGACCCTCGCCTCGCAATCGTCATGCCAGAGCCTCGCCCCCGCCCCCACGCGGCCGCCCCTGGCGTGGATCTTGCCTGCCCACCCAGCAGCGCCTCTCCGGGCGTCATCGAGAAGGGCATCGCGATGCGTGCCATCATGCAAGGCGTCGGCATCGCCACGGCCGCCCCGACCCGGCGGGCCGCCATCCATCCGGTCGACGAGGTCCTGCCCGCGGGCAAGCTCGTCCTCTATGGCCTGCAGCACGTGCTCGCCTTCTATGCCGGCGCGGTGCTGGTGCCGATCATCCTGGCCGGCGCGCTGAAGCTCGAGACCGGCCAGCTCATCCATCTGATCAACGCCGACCTGTTCACCTGCGGCATCGCCTCGCTGCTGCAGTCGGTCGGCGTCTGGAAGATCGGCGTCCGGTTGCCGCTGCTGCAGGGCGTGACCTTCGTCGCCGTCAGCCCGATGATCGCCATCGGGCTGGCCGCGGGTGGCGGCACCTCGGGCCTGCTCGCGATCTACGGCTCGGTCATCGTGGCCGGGCTGTTCACCTGCGCCGTGGCGGGCTCGTTCGCGCGGCTGGTCAGGTTCTTCCCGCCCGTCGTCACCGGCAGCGTCATCCTGATCATCGGCGTGGCGCTGCTGCCGGTGGCAGCCAACGACATCGTGCTCGGCCGCAGCCCGAGCGCGATGCAGAACCCGGTGGCGCTGCGCCACCTGCTGTACGCGTTCGGCACGCTCGGCCTGATCATCGCAATCCAGCGCCTGTTCCGCGGCTTCATGGCCACCCTCGCGGTCCTGGTCGGGCTGGTGGGGGGCACCCTGGTGGCGTGGGTGCTGGGCGACGCGCGGTTCGGCGCGGCGGTCGCCGCCCCCTGGGCCGGCGCCACGACGCCGTTCTATTTCGGCATGCCGAGCTTCAGCGTGACGGCCGTCATCTCGATGCTGCTGGTCATGGTGATCACCATGGTGGAGACCACCGGCGACGTGTACGCAACCGGCGAGATCGTCCGCAAGCGCATCGACCCCGAGGACATCGCGCGCGCGATACGCGCCGACGGGGTGGCGACCGTCATCGGCGGCGTGCTGAACTCGTTCCCCTATACCTGCTTTGCCGAGAATGTCGGGCTGGTGCGCTTAACCCAGGTCAAGAGCCGCTGGGTGGTGGCGGCCGCCGCGGTGATCATGCTCATCCTGGGCTCCTTGCCCAAGGCCGCTGCGATTGTCGCCGGCATCCCGCTCCCGGTGCTCGGGGGCGCGGCGCTGGCGATGTTCGCCGCCGTCGCCGTGGTCGGCGTGCAGACCCTGGGCCGCGTCGATTTCAACAGCCACGCCAACATCGTCATCGTCAGCACCAGCATCGGCCTCGGCATGCTGGTGACCGCGCAGCCGTTCGTGGCCGATGCGTTCCCGGCCTGGACGCACATCATCCTCGGCAGCGGCATCACGCTCGGCGCGTCGTCCGCGATCCTTCTCAACATGGTGTTCAACCATCTCGGTGGCGGCAGCGAGGCGGTGGCGGGGCGCCCCAACGACCAGCTGGTGACGCTCGCCGATGTGAACGCCATGGACCGCGCCCGCTTCGATGCGACCTTCGGCGTGCTCGTCGAGAACACGCCCTGGGTGCTGGAACGCACCTACGCGATGCTGCCGTTTGCCGATACGAGCGCGCTGCGGGCCGCGTTCCACGATGTGCTGCTGACCGGCTCGCCGGCCCAGCAGATGCAGCTGATGACCTCGTTTGCCGATCTCGGGCACGAGGACCCCGCGGAGGATCCCTACCGGTCCGACCACGCCCGCGCCGGCCTCGGCGGACTGGCGCCGGCCGAGCGCGAGGAGGTCCAGGCGCTGGCGGCGGCCTACCGCAAGCAGTTCGGCTTTCCGCTGATCATCTGCGCCCGCGAGGTCGAACGCTACGGCCGGGTGCTGGCGAACGGGTGGTATCGCATGGCCAATGCGCCGAGCGTCGAGCATGCGGCCGCCCTGATCGAGATCGCCAAGATCGCGAACCACCGGCTCGACGAGCTGGTCGCCAACGCCAACCCGATCACCTCGGCGCAGCGCGACCGCTTCACCAGGATGACGGCCTGATGCAGGCTGCGGCGCCGACCCTGCTGGCCCGCGGCGCCACCATGCTGGTGAGCATGGATGCGCAGCGGCGCGAGCTGCGCCACGCCGGGCTGTTCGCGCGGAACGGGATCATCGAGCAGGTCGGACCGGACGAAACCCTTCCCGCCACCGCCGACATCGTGCTCGACCTGAGCCACCAGATCCTGCTGCCCGGGCTGGTGAACTGCCATCATCATCTGGACCAGGTGCTGACCCGCAACCTGCCGGCCGGGCAGAACGCCGCTCTGTTCGCCTGGCTCGCCGCGCACTACCGGGTCTGGGCGCGGCGCACGCCGGAGGCGTCGCGTACCGCCACCCTGGTCGGGCTGGCCGAACTGGCGCTGTCCGGCTGCACCACGGTGTTCGACCACGCCTACCTGTTTCGCAACGGCTGCCGCATCGACGACCAGATCGCCGCCGCCGCCGAGATCGGCATGCGCTTCGCGGCCTCGCGTGGCGCGATGTCGCGCGGACAGAGCCGGGGCGGCACGCCGCCCGACGAATGCGTCGAGGACGAGGATGCCATCCTGGCGGACAGCGAACGGGTGATCGCGCGCTATCACGACCCGCGCCCCGGCGCGATGCTGCAGGTGGTGCTCGCACCCTGCTCGCCGTTCTCGGTCACCGAGCGGCTGCTGCGCGACAGCGCGACCCTGGCGCGCAGCCGCGGCGTGCGGCTGCACACCCATCTGTGCGAGACCATGGACGAGGAGCGCTACACGCTGGGCCGGTTCGGCAAGCGGCCGGTCGAGTACATGCAGGATCTCGGCTGGGTCGATGCCGATGTCTGGTACGCGCACGCGGTGCACGTGAACGACCGCGAGATCGCGACTCTGGCGGCGCACGGCACCGGGGTGTGCCACTGCCCGACCTCGAACATGCGCCTGGGCTCCGGCATCGCGCCGGTGATGCGCGCCCTGCAGGCGGGCGTTGCGATCGGCCTCGGCGTCGATGGCAGCGCGTCCAACGACGGCTCGAACATGCTGGCCGAGACCCGGCAGGCGATGCTTCTGGCGCGTCTGGCCCTCGGCCTGGAGACCAACATCGCCCCTGGCCGCGAGCGTCAAGCGGCGGCCTGGATGTCGGCGCGCCAGGCCCTGGAACTCGCCACCCGCGGCGGGGCCGCGGTGCTAGGCCGCGATGATATCGGCGCACTGGAAGTCGGGCGGCGCTGCGACTTCTTCACCCTCGACCTGCAGACCATCGGCTATGCCGGCGGCCTCGCCGATCCGGTCGCCGCCGTGGTGTTCTGCGCCCCGCAGCCGGCGCGCATGACGGTGGTCGATCAGCGCATCGTCGTGCAGGACGGCCGCATCGTGACGGTGGCCATGCAGGCGGTCGTCGCCGAACACAACCGGCATGCCCAGCTGCTTGCCGCTAGAGCATGATCCGATCGATCATGCTCCGCTTGTCGTTTGAGAGAGCAGCTTTATCCGACACTTGGCATCGCGAAGCGATTCCAAGTGATCGGATGCTGCTCTAGCGGCGGCTGACCCGGGCACCGCTCAGACGAAGAAGAAGGCGATCCCGAGCGCCAGATAGACCCCGATCAGCAGCACGCCCTCGAACCAGGTCGTCTCGCCGTCGCCGGCGATCACGTTGACGATGAAGGCAGCGCCGGCGATGGCGAACAGGTCGAGCGGATTGCTGAACACCAGCGTCATCGGGCTGCCGATCAGCCAGGACAGGAGCACCAGCAGCGGCGTCACCACCAGCGCGATCTGGATGGCCGAGCCGATGCAGATGCTCATCACCAGCCCCATGCGGTCCCGGCGGGCGAACCAGACGGCGGAAAACAGGTCGGCGATGGTGCCGACCAGCGCCAGCACGATGACGCCGAGGAACACCGGCGACAAATGCAGGCTGGCGGCGGCCGCGACCAGGGCCGCCGAGATCAGCTCGCTCTCCAGCGCCGCAGCGGCGGTCGCCCCTGCCAGCACGACAAAGCACAGCCAGAGCGGCCACGGCCGGGCCGAGGCCGGCTCGCTCTCCTCGCCGCGTCCGAACAGGTCGCGGTGCGTCACCAGCGTATAGACCAGGTTGCCGCCATAGATCAGCAGCAGCAGCACCGAGATGGCGAGGCTCAGCGCCTCGTCCCGGGCCGCGACATTGCCGGCATGGGCGACCGAGCGGCTGGTGAAATCGAACACCGCCGGCAGCAGCAGGGCGATCACGATGAGGACCAGCATGCTCGAAAGCTGGCCGGCGCGCGCGCGGTTGAAGGTCTGGCGCTCGCGCGAGATGCCGCCGGCGACGATGGCCAGACCCAGGCCGAGCAGGCTGGTGCCGATGATCGAGCCGGTGATCTGGGCGTGCACGACCTCGGCCTCGCCGCGCGCCAGCACGAACAGCGCCAGCAGCAGCTCGGCCAGGCTGCCCAGGCTGATGGTCAGCAGGCCGCCGATTGCGGGCCCGGTATGTCCGGCCAGCTGCTCGGTGGCATCGCGTATCCAGTCGGCCAGGATGCCGACGCCCGCGATGCCGGCCACGAACACCCAGATCGGCGACAGGGCGAGCGCGTAGTGCAGCACCGGTGCGATCGGCACCAGTGCCAGCAGCGCGAGCCGGATCATCGGCGCCTCGCCGCCGCGAGGCTCATCGGCCGCAGGCTCAACGGTTCCAGGCCGGCTTGCGTTTGGACCAGGCCTCCTGGAAGTCGGCGCCCTCGCCGATGGTGTGGGTGCCGGCCTCCGGCAGCTTGACCGACACGGTCCAGCGATCGCCGGAGCAGATGATCGAGAAGTCGAAGCCGCCGGCGTCGGCATTGTCGATCAGGGCCAGCAGCTCGGCATGCGCGCGGTCCGGCAGCGGCTCGATATCCACCACCTTGCGCGCCCGGACCGGCGGCGGCGGCAGCGCCACCAGACGCTGCGGATCGCACCGGCGCAGCGCCTGCTCCGGGAACGTGGCGCGACGCGCGGTGCCGTTGACCTGCCAGACGCAGAGCCAGCCCTCGAAGCCGCGATCCGCGTTGCGCTGCAGGATCGTCATCGGCGGGCCGCCGCGGACCAGCTCGACCAGGTCACCCGGCTTCATCGTCTCCGCCCTCAAAGCCAGCGCCGCAACCAGCTCGGCAGGTGCGAGCGATGCCGGTTGAGCACCACGCCGATGACCTGGCCGCCCAGCCGGTCGATGAGCGTCCTGGCCTGCATGACGGCGGCGCGTGGCGTGGTCTCGGCGCGCACCACCAGGGCGGTGCCGTCGCAGGAGCGCGCCAGCCCGACGGCGCCCGGGTTCGACAGGGCGGCGGGACAGTCCAGCACGACCATCGCGAACCGCTTGCGCAGGGCGTCGAACATGAGCTGGAGGTCCTGCGGCGACATGCCCAGCACCCCGCTCGCTGCGTTCGACAAGCGCGCCAGCAGCAGGTTCGGCCCGAGGCTGCGCAGCGCCGCTTCCGAGGATGCCGAGTCGCGGAACGCGTCGATCAGGGAGGGCGACTTCACCATCTCGGCCGCCGGCGATGCGGCAGGCGCGGAGCAATCGAGCAGCAGAACCGGCAGGCCGATCTCGCGGGCGGCCGCGTCGGCGAGTGCTGAGGCGACGCGGCTGGTGCCCTCGCCCTGCAGGGCTGCGATGACCTGCAGCACGAACGGCCGGTGCTGCTCGTTGAGCGAGGTGATGGCGTGCAGCAGGAGCAGGATCTGCGGGTCCGGCGGCTCGCCGGCCTCGGCCCGGACCTCGGTGGACACCGACATTTTCGCCTTGCCCGGGGAGTTCGGCCCCGTGGCCTCCAGTCCCGTGGCGCCATCAGCCCGGGGCCGGTCGTGGCCATCAGCCATCGTGTGTTCCCGCACCGGTCATGCCAGACACAGCGGGTAGCCGACACCGGGAAGCGATGGCAATGCCTGCCGGCCGAGTGCCACCCCTTGCAGCACGCCCGATCAGGCGATACCGGGTCCGGGGAACGAGCGGGCGGACGAATGGATCGAGCGGTCGAGCGCGCTGAGCTCCAGTACCAAGCGGCCAGGCAGCGCCAATCGCCGGGCCTCGCCGGTGGCCGGCCGACGGCCATGCTGGAAGCGGCCACCCGGGATCGGTGGCAGATCCTGGTCGCCATGGCCGTGGTCCTGCTCGCAACCGGCATGGCCGAGCTGCTGGTGGCGCCGACGGTCACCGCGGACGCCGAGCTGATGGTGCTGCCGCAACCCGGCGCGTCGCCGGGTGCGACACTCAGGAACGAGACCGACATCCTGCAGAGCCGGCCGCTCGCCGAGGCGGTGGTCGCGGCGATCGGGCCGCAGCGCCTGTATCCCGGCATCGGCGCGCCTGAAAGCGTGCAGCATGCCGCCCGGCGTTTCGCGGCCAGTTTCGGCGCGACCGCGGATGCGGCGGGCGTCATCGTCGTGCGCTTCAGCCATCGCGACCCGGCCGTTGCCGCACAGGCCGTCAACCAGGCGGTGGCGAGCTACGGCGCGATGCGCGGCAGGCTCTACGACAACGACCGCCAGCGCCTGCTGGCCGCCCAGGTCGCGGCCTCGCGCCGCCAGCTCGATGCGGCGGAGCAGGCCTACGCCGCCTTCACCGTCGCGCACGGATCGCGCTACGACACCCGGATCGATATCCTGCTGCACCGCAAGGACAGCCTCGAGCAGGAACTCGACCAGGCCGATATTGACCTTGACCAGGCGCAGGCGCGACTTGCCTCGGACCAGCCGGGTGCCCGGCAGGACGTGCAGGGGGTCGAGACGCGGCGCACGATCGTGACCGCGCGCCTCGCCCAGGTCCGGGACGGCATCGCCGGCCTCGAGGCGCAGGAGCCGGAGTTCCTCAGCCTGCGGCGCCAGCGCGACCTGGCCGCTGCGAGCTACCAGCTGGCCGCACAGGCGCTCGACCAGAGTCGCATCGCCGGCCCCACCGGCCCGGCTGCGGCCACCGTCCGGGTGATCCAGCCGGCGGAGATTCCGCAGCTTTCCGCCAGGCGGCACCTGCTGATCCTGGCGGCCGGCACCGGGCTGAGCCTGCTCGCCGGCCTCGCGACCGCCATCCTGTCGGCGACCTTGCGGCGCGGGTTCATCGATCCGGGCCGGATCGAACGGGATCTGGGACTGCCGGTGCTGACCAGCATCGCCGAGTGGCCGGCGGGCGCACCTAGTGCACCAACCCAGACAAAGCGAGCAGCTTTGTCTGGGTTAAAGGTGCCCTAGAACATTGATATAGTGCAGGTTTAACTCAAACAGACCGATTCGGTCTGTTTGGGTTGCTGCACTCGGCTCGCCCTCGAAAAGCGGGCCGGAAGGCCGCCCTGACCAGAAGCCCTGTAGGCGAACAGCACCCCCCAAACCGCCCAGAGTGCCGCTGCGATCAGGTAAGTTCCAGCACGAGCACCTCGCCGCCATAGGTCGGCACCAGCACCCGGCCGTCGGCGATGATCGGCCGGTTGAACTTCGGATGCAGCATGGTCCAGTTCCATTGCTGCGAGTCCCAGAGCGGCACGATCTCGTCGCCGCCGGCCGCGAAGCCCGCAAAATCCTCCGCGTCGTAGGCAAGCAGCCGCGAGCCGGTGATCTCCATGTTGGCATCGCCGTACGGGATCATGCCCCAGACGATGCCGCCGGCGCCGCCATCGGCGGAGAGTGCGAGGCTCCAGCCGGGCATCCCGCCGCCGCGTGCCATCGGCGATGCGAAGGCGGTGCTGCAGGCGAGATAGGTCGAGGCTTTGTCCGGTTCGATCCGCCAGGCGCGCAGGTTGCCGTTCTCGCCGCCGCAGAAATGCATCCAGCCGCGTTTGTCGCTCTTCCAGAGCAGCGGCGTGCCGTGCAGGTGGTGGGTGACGTTGCCGGACAGGGTGTTCAGGCCGGTCGGCCGCGCGGGTGCCGGCGACACGGCCGGATCGAAGAAGGTGTAGAGGATCGGTGGCGCTGCCAGCGTGGCATAGTTCGCCGGCGTCGATGCCGGCGTGAGGTCGGCGGCCTTCGTCTCGCCCGGTTTCTCCAGGCTGACGGTGTAGAGGATGCCGTCCTTGGACGAGACCAGGCCGATGCCGAGTTCCTCCGCCAGCACGATGCCGGAGGCGCCGAGATCCTGGTCGCCCCAGGCCGAACCCATGTCGGACGGCATGATCCCCGCGCGCGCGAGATGCGCGACCGGCCTGAAATTGGACGGCACCGGCCCGCGTGGCAGCAGCGCAGTGGCGGTGGCGGTGGCGACGGTGGCAGCGCCCTGGCCGGTGCGCGCAGCGTCGGTCCAGGGCGACCAGCAGCCGGTGACGGCCAGCATCGCCGCGTGGCCGGCTTCGGGCGCCGTGTAGCGCAGCCGCACCACGCTCTCGCCGAAATCATGCACGCCGTCGAAATCGCCGTTGCCGGTGACCACCCAAATCGATCCGTCACTGTGGATCGCGGGCGCCGCGCCGCTCATCCAGATGCCGCCGCCGCTGCCGCGCGCCGTCGAGCACCAGGTGGCGGCGATGCTCCACGTGTCGGTAGCGATGGCGATGATCCAGCCGCGGGCGCTGGTTGCGGTCTCGGCGATGGTCCCGAACGGGATCAGCACGACGCCGCCGGCAAGGCAGAGCCCGGCACGCTGCTTGCGCTGCATCGACCTGAAGCGCTGCACCGGAAGGCCGTCGCCGGGATCGAAGCCGGCACCCTCCAGCGACAGCGCCGGACGCACCGGCTCCCCGGTGGCCACGTCGAGCACGGCGGCGAAATGCTGGCCGGCGTCGGCGGCGCCGTCGGCGCTGGACCAGTAGCAGAGATACAGCCTTCCGGCCGCGGCATCGATCACCGGCGTCGAGAGGATACCCCAGGCGATGTTGATGTCGTGCGCGTCGATCGCGCCCGAGCCGCGGATCGGCGGCCCGAGGCAGCGCGACCACAGCGCGGCGCCGCTCTGGACATCGAAGGCGTGCACCCAGTTGCCCATGGTCGCCTGGAACAGGACGTCGCGCCGGACCCCCGCGATCGCGAGACCGGGCAGATAGAGCGGCTGCGCCTCGAGCCGCGGATCGTCCGCGATCCGCAGGATGCGCGCCTGCCTGATACCGCGTGTGCGCACCGCCTGCGGCGACAGCATCGTCTCGCCGGTGTTGGCGCCGGAGCGGGCCGCATCGAAGGAGCGCGTGGTCACGCTGACCGCCATGGACTAGAGTCTGATCGTCTCAGGCTGAATCAGCCTGAGACGTGAATCAGTCTCTGGATCAATCTGGTAGAGCAAGGGCTCCGCCCTTGACCCGCTGGGGCCTGAGGCCCCAGACCCACTCTTTAAAAGAAGGGATTTCAAAGGCTTGCCTTTGATGGGGTCCAGGGGCGAAGCCCCTGGCCTGATTTCGTTTCGTAGCGAGCGCATCATTCTAGGGTTTTTCGCACCCTGCTAGACCTTTTCGAGGCGCTGCGGGGCCTCGTAGGTGACGGTGGCGATGAACGGCACGGCCCCCGCGAGGCCGACGCCGGCAGCCCGGATCGTGCACCAGCCGGTGCCGTGCGGCCGCACCGCGAGTGCCGGCGCCGCCTCGCCGTGACGGATGAGCTGGCTGCCGAGCGCCATGCCGTCGGGACCGTCGATCTCGAGGACGACGCTCGCCCCGGCTGCCCATCCGGCGCCCAGGCGCAGTTCCACGCGCACCGGCCGGCCGGCATCGCCATAGACGCGTCCGACCGCAAGGCTCGCGTTCCTCAGCGCGGGGATATCCAGGTCGTCGGCGCCGAAGAAGCTCTGCGTCGTCGCGCGCCGCAGCAGCGCGGGCGCCGAGCCCTGGCCGCTGCGCGAAAAGCACAGATAGCTCTGCCCGGATCGATAGGCATTGGCCGGGATGGTGAACGTCGCGGTGCCGTCGGCCGCGGTATGGATATCGCCGTGCCGCCCGGTATAGTCGTGCAGTTCGCACTCGGCGCCGAAGCCGGTCTGGCAGGTCAGTGTGCGCGCGTTCCAGGTGTCGAAGTTGAGCGCGCTCAGCAGCCCCGCGCCGCCGGTGCGCTCACGCACGATCACGCTGTCATCGAGCCATCGCGTCACGGTGCCCCCGGCCGCCAGCGTCTCGTGGATCCAGACCAGGTTGTCGATCCAGGGCTTCAGCCCATAGGCGCCGTCCCACACGTCGCCGCCGAAGTAATCCTTGCCGTACACGAACGGATACCCCTCCGCGGTCAGCAGATAGGCGTAGGCCAGCAGCTTGCTGGCCACGATCTGCTCGCCCGGCGAGGTGTCGGTATCCGGATTATCCACGAAGGTGCAGGCCAGGAACGGATTGTGCGCGATATAGCCGGCCTGTGCGAGACCGCGCGGATTGCCGCTCTCGCAGGCCGCCTGCAGCGCCCAATGCAGGGTGAAATCCTCGACCAGCGCGCGCGACGAGATCGCGGCACCCATCGCCCACTCCTGCAGGGCCCCGGGGTTGCCGTCGAAATATTCGGCATAGGCGAAGCGCGACGCCATCGCCCGGCTGCGCATGAACTCGCCGACGAACGGCGCCCAGGTGCCTTTCGCGTCATCGAAGCGCATGCCGTCGGCGCCGGTGCTGCGAAACAGCCAGTCGCCGTAATCGAGTGCATCCTCGGTGGTGAACCGGGGCGGCTGGCAGTTCTGATAGACCTTCTCTCGCCCGAACGGAAAATCGTCGCCGGGCGCCGGCACCGCGTCCTCGGGCCGGAATGGCGGCACCGGATCCTGGTTGCCCGTGTCGCCGCGAAAACATCCCGGATGCATCGCACCGCGTCCGTTCAGGGTCTCCCCGTCGGCGCCGAGGTAGCGAAAGACGCCGGGTCCGCCGTTCTCCCCGATCAGCTGATGCAGCACCATGTCGAGATACACATCCAGGCCCACGGCGTGGCAGCACCCGACCATGCGACGCAACTGCTCCGCGGTTCCGTATCGCGTCGGTGTGCTGCCCTGCTGCGGCTTGCTGCCGAGATCGCGCGGATCGAACACGCCATAGCCGTCGCAGCCGCGGCCGGCGCCGCCCTGCGCCTTGCCGGCCGGGGGTATCTGGATCGCGGTGAAGCCAGCCTGCCGCAGGCTCGCCGCCTGTCCGGCGATGAAGTCCCAGAGCCAGGGCTTGCCCGGATCGGTGCTCGGCGCCGGAACCGTGACCCGCTGCCCGTCGATGATGAAGCGGCCCCAGGCGATCAGGGCAACGCCCATCAGCCGGTCTTCCCGAGCGCCGGCCGAAGCCGATTGCAGGCCCGGCGCAGCATGACGGAAACTCCAAAGCCGGCCAGCGCCATTACGAAGCTTGTGGCGCCATGCAGCAACGCGGTGCCGAGCGGATCGGCTTCGACGGGTGCCAGGAAATCGTCGAGGCCGAGCAGCACGGGCAAGGCGTACAGCACCGACCGGCTGCGCCGTGCGGCCAGCCCGAGCAGGACCGCGCAGCCGAGATAGGTTGCGGAGTCTGGGAGCAGCAGCACCCGGTGCGGGATGGCGTCACCGAGCAGCGTGGCGCCGGCATCGCAGCAGCCAAACAGCGCGGGCAGGCGGAAGCCCACGCGCCGCTCGGCGGGAAGCAGGCCCGCCGCCAGGCAGGCCGCAAAACTGTCCAGGCCGAGGGAGATGTCGACGACCATTCACAATGCCTCGATGCCGGCCTGCATCCAACAATGGTTCACGGCCCGTGTGGAACGGATAAATCAGGCTGCCTGTGCCTTCATTTGGGGCGGGAACCAGGATGCAGTGGGTTCACCGGCCGTTAATCATTGCACGCTTATTCCGGACCAGTGTCCGGATTGATACGTCGCGCTCAAGCTGCTCAATCCGTGGGGGGCGGACCAGCCGACCGCGATCCTGCTGTCGCAGTTCTCGAAGAACTTCGCCGAGGTAGCGATCGGGCATCTCGGCCGGGCGCCCGGTTGAGGACTACGGTCGGCAAGTGTGTTGCCCGCGGCATATGTTCTTGACGCCATATGTCCACAGGGCTAGATCAGGGCTGTGCGGGCGAGGCTGATCCAGTCGGACAAAACCAGGTTCGAGAACGGAGCAATTCGTGAGGTCAGGATTTGGCTGGTGCCGGAGCCGGTTCCTCCTGCGACACATCACTTCAAATACAGCCTCGTCTATGTGGTCGAGGGTGTCCGGGTCATCGGCTTCGACAATGAGCGCGGCAAGGGGGATCACTGTCACCTGCACGGTTTGCAGTCGCCCTACGACTTTCAGGGTATCGCGAGGCTACTGGCCGACTTCCGGAAGCTTGTCGAGCAAGAGAGAGGAGACTGAGAATGGCTGGCAGACTGGTCTTCCGTATTGGCATGAGCCTTGAGGAGATTGACCGCGAGATCGCGGCCAATGTCGAAGCGGCCGTTGCGGCTGCTGGGAAGGGAGAGAGCTTCGAGGTAACGCGCACCATCAGCTTTGAGAACTGGACAACCTTCTTTCGCTGCATGACGCCGAACCGGATCGCAATCCTTGAGCACGTTGCCGCGCACGAGATGGTTGCGAGCACGCGCGCCCTTTCGCTTGCGTTGGGTCGGGACTATTCCGGGGTTCATGCCGACGTTGCGGAGCTGGTCAAGCTCGGACTTCTGGAACGCGACGGCAACGCCCTGCGCTGCGAAATCGAGCCGGACGCTGCCGAGTTGGCGGCCGCGTAGCCCCAGAGGCAGGTCAAGGCGTGCGCCCGGGGAGATACGTGCGCCGCAAGCCCGGTGGGAGCCGAATTGCCCGATCAGCTTTCGGTCCGTCGAGCGTCCGTGCCAGGGACCTCCGG
Source organism: Lichenicoccus sp. (assembly GCF_965277665.1). Taxonomy (GTDB): domain Bacteria; phylum Pseudomonadota; class Alphaproteobacteria; order Acetobacterales; family Acetobacteraceae; genus Lichenicoccus. Next base: position 581,718 of record NZ_OZ255835.1, on the reverse strand, counting down.
CATCGAATAGAGGCAAAAGATGGTCACGCCTGGAAACAGGATGAACACCGAGATAGTCGCGAGGATCACGCATACCTCCCCGTAGCTGCTGCCCGGGCCGTCATCACCGAAGAAGTTGAAATACAGGTAGCGCGTCATGATGACGCAGAATGTGTCCGCGACCGGACCGCGGGCTCAGTGCCGCATGAGCACTGGCAAGCTCGCCTGCTCCAGCATGCTGCGGGTCACGCCGCCCAGCAGGCGCTCGCGTATCTCGCCATGCGCGTAGGCGCCCATGACGAGAAGATCCGCGTGGCAGGCTTCGGCGGCCCGCAGCAGGGCCGCGCCCGTATCGTGTCCGCCCCCCGGCCCCGCAAGACTCGCCGCGATGTCGGGGCTGTCGAACGACAGGCCCGCGGATGCCAGCGGCTCGCACGCGTCCGGCGCCCCGGCGCCGGCCTGGAGCACGCAGCGGCGTGTGGCCTCGCGCAGCAGCGGCATCGCGTCCTGCACAGCCTTGCGGGCGTGCTCGTCCGGCTTCCAGGCGAGCGCGACCGTGCGGAACCGGACCTTGCCGCTGCCCGGCGGCAGCACCAGCACCGGCCGGCCGCATTCGAACAAGGCGGCATGCACCACGCGCTGCGAACGCCCGCCATGCGGTCGCCCGACCAGTACCATGTCGGCCTGCCTGCCGAGGTCGGCGACGATGCCGCCGGCATCGCCACGCGGGGACAGCCACTCGGCGCGGATCGCGGGGTCGGCCGCCTGCATGGCGTCGAACGTCTGTCGCAGCGCCCGCATGCGCACGGCCTCGTCCGCCGGCGCGGCCTCGTACACCTCTTCGGTCGGCGCTCCCGGTGCCGGCGCCCGGGCGGGCAGCGCCAGCACGCGGAGGGTCCCCTGGCCGGCCCGCTGCAACAGCCCGACGGCAGTCGCCAGCTGCGCGCTCGCGTCCTCGGGCCGATCCAGCACGACGAGGATGACCTCTCCCGTGGCGGCCGCGTGACCCTGGCCGGACACGCTCTGCGCGGGGCGCCTCTCGCCGATCTGATACCCGGCCAGCACGGCGGCGAGGCACAGCAAGACCGAGAGCGCCACGTTCAGCAGGGCGAGGCTCGTGCGCCCGCCGCGCACGAGTTCGAGTGTCTGCAGGCTGAACGAGGAGAAGGTGGTGAAGCCGCCGCAGAGGCCGACCATGACGAACGCACGCAGCGCCGGGCTCGCCGGCAGCATGCCGCCTTCGAGGGTGGCGGCGCCGACCAGCCCGATCACGAAGCTGCCGGCGATGTTGATAAGGATGGTGCCCCAGGGGAACGCGCTGCCCCAGGCCGCGACCGTCGCCAGCCCGATCAGGTAGCGCAGCACGCTGCCGACGGCACCACCGACCGCCACGAGCATGATCATCGACATCGCGCCATCCATCTCCGCCGGGCCATGTTTTCGACAGCCAGTGGACAGGCTTAGCGTGCCAGCCTACGGCAGGCCATCAGCGGCGCAGGGCCAAGGAGCACGAGCAGAGGAGACCGCATGACCCGGCAGACTTCGCCTGCCCCGGAGCGACAAGCGGCCGGGCCGTGGCGGTTCTGGATCGATCGCGGCGGCACCTTTACCGATATCGTCGGCCGCGATCCTGCCGGCGCGCTGCGTACCGCCAAGCTGCTGAGCGAGGATCCGGCACGCCATGTCGACGCCGCCCTGGCCGGGATCGCCGGCATGCTGGGTCTCGCGGAGACCGACCCGATCCCGCCCGGACTGGTCGCCGAGGTCAGGCTCGGCACCACGGTCGCGACAAACGCCCTGCTGCAGCGCCGGACCGCACCGGTGCTGCTGCTGGTCGATACCGGCTACGCCGACCTGCTGCGCATCGGCGACCAGAGCCGCCCGGACCTGTTCGAGCTCGCGATCCGGCTGCCCGAGCCGCTGGCCGGACCGGTCGTAGAGATCATCGGGCGCACCGCCGCCGATGGCAGCATCGCAACGCCACTGGACGAGGCGCAGGCCCGCGCGGCGCTGTCGGCGGCACGCGCCGACGGCATCGAGAGCTGCGCCATCGCCCTGATCCACGCCTGGGCGCATCCGGCCCTGGAGCAGCGCCTGGCGGCCCTGGCCCTTGCGGCGGGCTTCACCCAGGTCTCGACCGGGCACGCGGTGAGCCCGCTGCTGCGGCTGATCCCGCGCGCCCAGACGGCGCTGGTGGATGCGGCCCTGTCGCCGATCCTGCGCCGGCATACCGCGCATCTCGCGGCAGCCCTCCCCGGCACCAGGCTGCTGTTCATGCAATCGAGCGGCGGGCTGGCGGACGCGGCCCACTTCACCGGCTGCCAGGCGATCCTGTCCGGGCCGGCCGGGGGCATCGTCGGCGCCGCGCGCACCGCGGAGGCCGCCGGGCTGCCGCGCATCATCAGCTTCGACATGGGGGGCACCTCGACCGATGTCGCGCTGTACGACGGAAGCTTCGAGCGCAGCTACGAGACCCGGATCGCGGGGCTCGGCCTGCGCATCCCGGTGCGGGTGCCGATGCTGGCGATCAACACGGTCGCGGCCGGCGGCGGCTCGATCCTGCGCTTCGACGGCACCCGGCTGCGCGTGGGTCCCGCCAGCGCCGGCGCCGATCCCGGACCCTGCTCCTACGGCCGCGGCGGCCCGCTGACCATGACCGACGCCAACCTGCAGCTTGGCCGGCTAGTACCGTCACAGTTCCCGCGCCTGTTCGGTGCCGACGGCGACGCGCCGCTCGACGACCGGGCAGCCCGCGAGGGTTTCGAGAGCCTGGCCCGCGAGGTCGCTGCCGCGACCGGAGCGCCGTTTGATCCGCACGCGCTGGCCGAGGGCTTCCTGCGCGTCGCGGTCGACAACATGGCCAACGCGATCCGCGAGATCTCGGTGCGCCGGGGACAGGACCCAGGCGGCTTCGCCCTGCACTGCTTCGGCGGCGCCGGCGGCCAGCACGCCTGCCTGGTGGCGGCGGCACTCGGCATGCGCACGGTGCTGGTGCATCCGATGGCCGGCGTGCTGTCCGCCTTCGGCATGGCGCTGGCGGCACGGGTGGTGCTGCGCGAGCAGGCGGTGGAAAGGACGCTGGACGACGACGCGCTGCCCGGCCTGCGGGAGCTCGCGGACGAGCTGGCGCGCCAGGCACGCGACGCGCTCGCCGAGCAGGGCGTCGCCGAGGCGGCCGTCACCCGGCGCCTGCATCTGCGTCGCGCCGGATCGGATGCGGTGCTGGTGGTCGCGTTCGAGACGATGCAGCAGGTCCGGACATCGTTCCTGCAACAGCACCACGACAGGTTCGGCTTTGCGCCGCAGACCGACGCGATCATCGTGGATGCGGTCGCCGTCGAGGCGGCCGAGCCCGGCGCGCCGCCGCCGTTCATCGCCCCGCCGGCGCGACCGCCCGGCACCGCGCCGGCCCCGGTGCAGGCCGTCACGTTCCGCAGCGCCGGCCGGTGGTGGCAGGCCGGCCTGTTCGACCGGGCCCGACTGCGCGAGGGCGATGTCGTGCACGGGCCGGCGCTGGTGAGCGAGGCCAACGCCATGACGGTGATCGAGCCCGGCTGGCGTGCCGCGATCACCGGACGCGGCGACCTCGCGCTGACCCGCGGCGAAGTCCCGCACGACGCCGCTGCGGGACCGGCACCCGACGATCTCGATCCGTTGCGCATCGCGCTGTTCAGCAACCTGTTCATGACGATCGCCCAGCAGGCCGGCAGCGTGCTGCAGAACACCGCGCAGAGCGTCAACATCCGCGAGCGGCTGGATTTCTCGGTGGCGCTGTTCGACGCCGAAGGCCGCCTGGTCGCCAATGCGCCGCACGTGCCGGTGCATCTGGGCGCCATGGGCGAGAGCGTGCGCACGGTGCTGCGCCGGCGGGCGGGCACGCTGCGGCCCGGCGACGCCATCGCGCTCAACAATCCCTTCGATGGCGGCACGCATCTTCCGGACATCACCGTCGTCACGCCGGTGTTCGACGATCCGGAGGCCGCGCCGCTGTTCTTCGTCGGCTCGCGCGGCCATCATGCCGACATCGGCGGCATCAGCCCCGGATCGACCCCCGCCTTCTCGCGCCGGCTCGACGAGGAGGGCATCGTGATCGACGATTTCCTGCTGGTCTCCGATGGCGTTCTGCGCGAACGGCAATTCCGCGATCTGCTGGCCCTGGGACCGCATCCGGCCCGCAGCCCTGACGTCAATGTCGCCGACATCGCGGCCCAGGTTGCCGCCAACGCGTATGCGGCGCGCGCGCTGCTTGCCGCCGTCCGCCAGCACGGCCGCTGCACCATGCTGCGCGCGATGCGCGACGTGATGGCCAATGCCGAGGAAAGCGTGCGGCGGGCGATCGCGCGTCTCGAGGACGGGCAGTTCCGCTATCGCATGGATGGCGGCGCGAGCCTGCAGGTTGCGGTGCGCATCGACCGCGCGCGACGCAGCGCGGTGATCGACTTCACCGGCACCGCCGCCCAGCATCCGGGCAACTTCAATGCGCCGCCGGCCGTGGTGCGCGCGGTGGTGCTGTACGTGTTCCGCTGCCTGGCCGGCGACGACATCCCGCTCAATGACGGCTGCCTGGTGCCGCTCGCGATCGTGGTGCCGCCGGGCACGTTCCTGTCGCCGGCGCCGGGGGCCGCGGTGGTGGCGGGCAACACCGAGGTCTCGCAGGCGGTATGCGTCGCGCTGTTCGGCGCCCTCGGGCGCATGGCGTGCAGCCAGGGCACGATGAACAACCTGCTGTTCGGCGACGCCACCCGGCAATACTACGAGACGATCTGCGGCGGCGCCGGCGCCGGCCCGGATTTCGACGGGGCGAGCGGGGTGCAGAGCCACATGACCAACACCCGCATGACCGACCCGGAGGTGCTCGAACTGCGCTATCCGGTGCGGCTGGAGGCCTTTGCCATCCGGCGTGGATCCGGCGGTAGCGGCGCCCGGCGCGGCGGCGACGGGGTGGTGCGGCGGCTGCGTTTCCTGCAGCCGATGACCGCCGTGCTGGTCTCGTCGCGACGCGAGCAGGGCCCGTTCGGCCTTGCGGGCGGCGGGGCCGGTGCGACCGGCGCGCAGCACATCGAGCGCGCCGATGGCAACATCGAGACCATCGGGGGCATCGCCCAGATGGCGCTCCAGGCCGGTGACCTGCTCTGCGTGCAGACACCCGGCGGCGGCGGCTACGGCAGGCCGGAATGAGGCTGGACGTCGCCCGCGGATTGTCGATCGACGAGGCGGAGATCGAGATCAGCTACATCCAGGCCGGCGGCCCGGGCGGCCAGAACGTCAACAAGGTCGCAACCGCGGCCCAGCTCCGCTTCGATGCCCGCACCACCCTGTCGCTGCCCAACCCGGTCAAGGCGAGGCTGCAGGCGCTCGCCGGGCAGCGGGTGACACGCGACGGCGTCATCGTCATCACCGCCCGGCAGTATCGTTCGCAGGAGCGCAACCGGCAGGATGCGATCGCGCGCCTGCTGGCTCTGATACGCGAGGCCGCGCAGCCGCCGGTCATCCGCCGCGCCACCCGCCCCTCTTTCGGCGAGCGGCAGCGCCGGCTGGAAACCAAGAACCATCGTGCCACGACCAAGCGCAACCGCACGCTCCGGGATGCGGACTGAGGCCTGACTTCGATCACTGTCGGCAAACTGGCGAAGCCTGAGACCGAGAACGGAATCGGCCACGCCCCACCGACTTGCTGTCGGATCGTTACGTAAATACTGTTTTCGGATGGATCTGGCCCGGTCGATCCGGAATGCGCGAACGCGATGGACCAGGCCGGTCGGCCTCGGGGTCGCCCTCTGCCTGCTCGTTGCCATCGCCATCCTGGTGCTGTCGTTCGACAACCCGCAGACCGGCGCCCGCGATCCGCAGACCGCCAACGCCTATGTCGGCGGCGACACGACGCCGCTTTCGGCACGCGTCACCGGCTATCTCCGGGAGTTTCCCGTGGCCGACAACCAGGTCGTCCAGGCCGGCCAGCTTGTGGCAGGCATCGAGGATGACGACTACCGCGCCCAGGCGGCGGGGGCCGCGGCAGCGCTCGATGCCGCCGAGGCCAGGCTGACGGCGCTCGATGCGCAGCTCCGGCAGCTCGCCGAGCAGACCGCCGAGGCCCGCACCGGCGAGGTCGCCGCCTCCGCAGATGCCGGCCGGGCCGCGCCCGAGCTGCGCCGCCAGGTCCGGCTGCTGCACACCGATCTCGGACAGCAGCGCAACCTCGACCAGGCACAGGCCGACCAGCGCCGATACGAGGCCGGCATCGCGCAGGCGCGTGCGCTGACCGGCGTGGCGCAGCGCCAGACCGACGAACTGGCGGCGCAGCGCGACGAGCAGGCGGCCACGGTGCTGGGCCGCCGCGCCGACCTGCGCCTGGCCCGCATCACCCTGGGCTGGACCAGGCTGTCGGCGCCGGTCGCAGGCACGCTCGGCCCGCGGCTGGTGCGCCAGGGCGATCTGCTGGCACCGGGCACCAGACTGGTCGTGCTCACGCCGCTCGACAGCGTCTGGGTGGACGCGAATTTCACCGAGCGGCAGATCCCGGACATACGCATCGGCCAGCGGGCCCGGCTGGTGCTCGACGCCTTCCCGCGCCAGCCGCTGGAGGGACGCGTCACCGGCCTCTCGCCGACCACCGGATCTGCGCTTAGCGCCATCCCGGCCGACAACACCACCGGGAACTTCACCAAGGTGGCGCAGCGGGTCCCGGTGCGCATCGCCATCCTGTGGAATGGCAGCCCCCTGCGCGGCCTGGTGCGGCCCGGCATGTCGGTGACCGCGACCGTGTTCACGCGGGAGGGATCATGACCAAGAACATGGTCTCGCACGCGATTGTTGCCGTGCTGGTCGTGCTGGCGGCCTCGGCGTTCCTGATCGACTGGAACGTCCTGCTCGCGCCGGTCGGCGGCCGCTGGACCAACGATGCCACGCTGCAGGGGGATCCGATCGCGCTCGCCAGCCGCGCCACCGGGTATCTCGTCGCGGTCCCGGTGCGGGACTATGCGCGCGTGCATGCAGGCGACCTGCTGTTCGCCATCGACGACAGCGGCGCCCGTGCCCGCGTGGCGCGTGCCAATGCCGAGGTCGCGGCCGCCTCGGCCGGCATCGTGGAAGCGCGAACGGCCATCGCCCTGCAGCAGGCCCGGATCGTGGCGGACGCGGCCGTGGTCGAGGGCGGCGAGGCGGAGCTGGAGCGGGCACGCCTGGAACGCGTCCGGCAGAGCCGGCTGCTGCACACCGAGAGCTTCCTGGCCCGTGACTGGGAGGATGCGGTCGCGGTCGAACGGCGCGCAGCCGCGACCGTCGAGGGAGACCGGCGCGCACTGGCTGCGGCCCAGGCGGCACTCGGAACCCTACAGGCGCAGGTGCTGGCCAGCCAGGCCAACCTCGCGGCACAGCGGGCGGCGCTGCGTCTCGCGCAGGTGCAGCTCGGCTATACCCGCATCACCGCACCGCTCGACGGCGTGGTGACCAGCCGGCTGGCCCGGCTCGGGGAATATGTCTCGCCCGGGCGCGCGCTCATCACCCTGGTGCCGCTGCGTGACGTCTGGGTGGTGGCGAACTATCGCGAGGTGCAGCTTACCCGGATCCGGATCGGGCAGCGCGCCCGCGTGCTGGTGGACGCCCTGCCCGGCGTGCGCCTTTCCGGCCATGTCGGCAGCTTCGAGCCGGCGAGCCAGGCGGTGGGCTCCAGCCTGCCGCCGGACCGTGCCACCGGCAACTTCACCAAGGTGGTGCAGCGCGTGCCGGTGAAGATCGTGCTCGATCCGCGCCCGGACCTGCTCGAACGGCTGCGTCCGGGACTGTCCGCCGAGGTGCGCATCCTGACCGGCTCATCCGGACCGGCATCGAAGTCGCCGTGATCCTCGCCCTCCTCGCTCCCCGGCCGCTGCTCCCCGGGCCCGACGGCAAGGTCCCCGCCGGGCCGCCGCCGCTGACCTGGGGAATTCTGCTCGGCCTCTCCGGCACCGTGCTGGCCGCCTTTGCCTCGTACCTCGCGACCCGGCTGACCAGCTTCGCGCTGGCCGACCTCACCGGCGGCTTCGGCGTCGGCGCGGATGAGGCGGCCTGGGTCGCCAATGCCTACAACGTCGCCGAGATCGCCGTGGTGCCGCTGGCCCCCTGGCTCGCCAGCATCGTCTCGCCGCGCCGCGCGATCGCATTCTCGATCGCGCTGCTGACCGTCGCCAGCGCCGCCTGCCCCGGTGCAGGCGACTATCGCGGGCTGATCGCGCTGCGCTTCCTGCAGGGACTGGGCGGCGGCGCGCTGATCCCGCTGCTGCTCGGCACCGTGCTGCGCTTCACGCCGCTGCACCAGCGCGTGGTCGGGTTCGCCTTCTACGCACTGGTCACCACGGCGACGCCGCTGCTCTCGGAGACCCTGTCCGGCATCGTCACCGAGACCCTCGGCTGGCAGCCGGTGTACTATCTCAACCTGCTGATCTCGCCGCTCGCCCTGGTGCTGGTGCTGGTCGGCCTGCCGGTCGAACCGCTGAAGCCGGAGGGCCTGCCCGGCGCCGACTATCTCGGCATGCTGCTGCTGGCGGTATGCGCGTCCACGCTGACCACGGCGGTGGATCTCGGCCAGCGGCTCGACTGGTTCGACAGCTCGCTGATCATCGCGCTGTTCGTGGCCTCGGCGCTGCTGCTGGCAGCCTTCGTGGTCTGGGAACTCAGCATCGAGAAACCGCTGATCCAGCTCAATCTGCTGCGTCGGCGCAACCTGGCCTGCGGCCTGCTGCTGATCATCCCGTTCAGCTTCTCGCTCCTGGTGACCTCCAACGTGGTGGCCCAGTACGGCATCCAGGTGCGCGGCTACCGGCAGTTGCAGGTCGGCGAGATCCTGCTCTGGGCGGCGCTGTTCCAGGTCGCGATGTGCGCCTCGACGCCGTTCCTGATGCGCCGGATCGACACCCGCGTGGTGCTGGGCTGCGGGCTTGCCCTGGTCGCACTCGGGTGCCGGCTCGCGACCTTCATCGACAGCGACTGGACCGTGCCGGACCTGCTGCCCTCCTCGATCCTGGTCGCCTGCGGCCAGCCGCTGATCATGGTGGGACTGCTGCTGACCGCGACCTCGACGCTGCAGCCGCAGGACGCGCTGGCCGGCTCGACGCTGTTCAACGTCATACGCACCCTCGCCGGCAGCGTCGGCGGCGCCATCGTGGGCGCGGTGCTGACGGTGCGCGAGCGGGTGCATTCCACGACCCTGGCCGACCATCTGGTGCGAGGCGCCGAAATCACTCTCAGAGGCGGCAGCCCGGCGACGCTGGCCGCGCACCTGCGCACGCAGTCCACCGTCATGGCGACCGCGGACGCCTACGGCATGCTGGGCACGATCGCGACCGTGGGCCTGCTGATCTCGCTGGCGATCGCCGAGATCCGTCTCGCCCGGAGGCCGGCGTGAGCCGGATCGCCGGTCGATACGGTCTGGCGCTGCTGGCAGCCTGCGGCCTGGCTCTGTCGGTGCCAACACGCGCCACGCCGCTCGATGCGCCGTTCGCCGATGCGCTGGCCGAGGCCTACCTCACCAATCCGCAGCTTGCCACCGAGCGCCAACGGCTGCGCGAGATCGACGAGGGGGTGCCGCGCGCCTTGTCCGGCTGGCGCCCGCAGGTCGCCATCACCGCGCAGGCCGGCGCGTCTGCGCAGTTCGACAACATCGACGTGCAGCACAACCCGGAACGCCGGCTGCCGCAGGCGGCGGTCGGCTCGATCACCCAGCCGCTCTATACCGGCGGCCAGGTGCGGGCCCAGGTGACGCAATCCGAGGCCCTGGTGCGGGCGCAGCGCGCGGCCTTGCAGGCCAGCGAGACCGCGGTGCTGCTTGCCGCGGCAACCGCCTATCTCGACGTCGCGCGCGACGAGATGATCGTCAGCCTCAACCGGCACCAGGACACCGTGCTAGGACGCTCGCTGCACGCGAGCGAACTCGCCGCCGCAGCCGGCGCCGTGACTGAGGCGGACGTTGCCCAGGGCCGGGCCCGGCTCGCCGACCAGCGCTCGGCGACCGCCAAGGTGGAGGGCGGACTGGGCCAGTCGCGCGCGGTGTTCGAGCAGCAGGTCGGCCACCCGCCGGGCGTGCTCGCGATCCCGGTGCTGCTGCCGGCGGTGCCGGACGAGCGCGACCGCATCCTCGAACTGGCCTCGACGACAAATTTCGACGTGGCCGAGGCGCGTCTCGCGTTGCAGGCGAGCCAGGCCGGCATCGACATCGCGCGCGCGGGACTGATGCCGAAAATCTCGATCGTCATCGAGGGCGAGCGGTTCAGGGAGATCGACGTCCAGCAGCTCCACCAGCGCGACAACATCGCCGAAAGCCTGCTCGAACTGACGCTGCCGCTGTACCAGGGCGGCGCGGTCGCCGCCGACACCAGGCGGGCCAAGGAGGCGGCTTTGCGCAGTGGCCTGCAGGTCGACACGATCCTGCGCATGACCCGCCAGCAGGCGATGACCGCGATCGACCTGCTCGCGGCGGCCGAGCGGCAGGTGGCGCAGCAGCAGGTCTCGATCGATGCCAACGTGGTGGCCGAGCGCGGCATCGCGCGCCAGCAATCGGTCGGCGCGCGCACCGTGATCGAGGTGCTGAACGCACAGCAGGAACTGCTCTCCGCCCGGGTCAACCTGGTGAGCGCGCTGCGCGACCGCTACGTGGCGCGCCTGCAGTTGCTCGCGGTCACCGGCGGCCTCAGTGCGGCCGCACTGGACCTGCCGGTGCCGCTCTACGATCCCGAGGCGCACTACCGGCGGACCCGGGATCGCTGGTATGGAACCGAGCCGGCAAAATAGAAGTTCTCAGGCGCGACCATGCGAAACGCGAGAGCGGCGTGCGAGGCTGTCCACGATCACGGCCACCGCGAGCACGCCGCCGGTGATCATGTAGCGCAGCGACGACGACAGATCGAGCAGCGTCAGGCCGCTGGCGATCGACTCGATGACGATGATGCCGAGCAGCGCCGAGTACGCGCTGCCCCGGCCGCCGAACAGCGACGTGCCGCCGATCACCGCGGCGGCGATCGCGTTGAGGTTGACGTCGCCGGTGCCGGCCTGCTGGCTCGCCGAGGCCAGACGCGCCGAGGACAGCACCCCGCCGATGGCCGCCAGCACCGAGCAGAGCACGAAGGCACTCGTATAGATCAGCCGCACGTTGATGCCGGCGCGCCGCGCCGCCTCGCGGTTGCCGCCGACCGCGGTGATCCAGCGGCCCCATTTCGTCCGGGTCAACGCGTAGTTCAGGCCGACCACCAGGGCCACGAACAGGCCGAACATCCACGGCACGCCGCGATCCTGGTTCAGGTAGAAGGCGAGCAGCTCCAGCACCACGGTGATCACCACCGCCTGCACCAGTAGCCGGCCGAGCGATTGCGGCGACAGGCCGGCCGCCTCGCGACGGGCGGCGGTCCTGAAGCCGGTGGTGAACGTGGCGATGCCGGCAAGTGCCGCCGCCGCGTAGGCCAGGACATGCGGCATGAACAGGGACTGGCCGAAATTCACCATCGCCGAGCCGTACGGCAGGTTGATCGAACCGCTCTGGCCAAGGATGTAGAGCTGCAGGCCCAGGATGGCGAGCAGGCCGGCCAGCGTGGAGACGAAGCTTGGCATGCCGAACCGGTTGAACAGCAGGGCGTAGAGCGCACCGATCACGCCCCCGGCCAGCATCGCCGCCGGCACCGCGAGCCAGACCGGCCAGCCCATGTTGACCCACAGCACGCCGACCAGCGCCGAGGCGAAGCCGCTCACCGAGCCGACCGACAGGTCGATCTCGCCGACCATCAGGATGCAGACGATGCCGAGCGAGATCACGCCGACGGTGGAACTGTCGAACAGCAGGTTGACCAGGTTGTTGCTGGAGAGGAAGACCGGGTTCAGGCTCTCGAACACCGTCCAGATGATCGCAAGCCCCACCACCACCGGCAGCGCGCCGAGCTCGCCCGAGCGCACGCTGTCGGCAAAGGCGCGCAGCGCGCCACCGAGGCCGGTGGCGTGCCGCACGCGCTCGTCACTGCGGTCGAGCCGGGGTGCGGCCGGCGCCGCCTCCTTGATGGTCCCCTCCTTGATATCGGTCACGGCCGGTCTTCCTGCGCGAGATCTTGTTGCGCCCGACGCCGGCCGGACCGGCGCGAGACCGAGTTGTCCGACGCGCCGGTGATGGCGCTGACCAGTTCCTGGTTCGACGTGTCGGGATAGAACACCCCGTTATTGCGTCCGAGCCGCAGCACCACGATGCGGTCGGCGACGGCGCGCACATCCTCCATGTTGTGGCTGATCATGACGACGCCGAGCCCGCGGTCGCGAACCCGCTCGATCAGGTCGAGCACCTCGGCGGTCTGCGCCACCCCGAGTGCGGCGGTCGGTTCGTCGAGCAGGATCAGCTTGGGGTCGAGCAGCAGCGAGCGCGCGATCGCCACCGTCTGACGCTGGCCGCCGGACAGCGAGCTGACCGTCTCGCGCACGCTCGGGATGCGTGCGGACAACTCGCGCAGGAGGGTCCAGGCGCGGGTCTCCATCGAGACCTCGTCCAGTTGCAGCGGATGCAGCTCCTTGCCGAGAAAGATGTTGGCGACCACGTCGAGATTCTCGCACAGCGCCAGATCCTGGAACACGGTGGCGATGCCAAGTGCGAGCGACGCGCTCGGATCGGCCAGCGTCACCGGCTTGCCGCGGAAATGCATCGTCCCGGCGCTCGGCTGATGCACGCCGGCCAGGATCTTGATCAGGGTCGACTTGCCGGCGCCGTTATCGCCGACGAGCGCCACCACCTCGCCCGCATGGACATCGAGGTCGATTGCGGTCAGCGCGGAGACCGCTCCGAAATGCTTCGAGATGCCGCGCAGGCTGAGCACCAGCTCGCCTGCGTCCGGCTCCTGCCGTGAAGTCTGCATTCTGCCCACCTTGCCTTTTCTGGCCGCCCTGCCTTTCGGAATTCCGCGACGACGCCAGCGATCAGGGCGTGATGCCGAGCTTCTTGCAGCCCTCGGCATAGCGGTCGGTGCAGAGCACGGCGGCGGTCTCGATCGGCTTGCCGTTGACCTGCCGGTCGATGATCTCGGCCTTGAGGTTTTCCGCGGTGACCAGGGTCGGCGTGAAGAGCTGCGTGGGCGTGCCGAACAGGGTATGGTCGGATTTGGGCTTGCGGCCCTCGAGCAGGGCGACCGCGACCTTCGCCGCCGCTGCGGCCACGATCTCGCTCGGCTTGTTGATGGTGTTGTACTGGTCGCCCGCGATGATGAGCTGCAGTCCGGCGATGGTGGCGTCGTTGCCGGTGACCGGCGGCACCGGATCGACGCCCGCCGCCTTGAACGCCGCGACCGCGCCGCCGCCGGTGCCGTCATTGGCGGCCACCACGCCCACGATCTTCTTGCCGAACCGCGAGATCTGCCCGCTCACCCATTGCTGCGCCTTGGTGGGAGTCCAGTCCGGGGTGTCGTATTCGGCCAGCGTGCGATAGCCGCCGGCGGCCAGTCCCTCGTGCACGCCCTTCTTGATCAGGCCGGCCGCGGCATCCGTCGGCGAGCCGTTGACCTCCAGCAGCCCGTTGCCGGAGGTCGGCACGCCGGCCGCCTTGAGGCGGCGCACCAGCGACTGCGCGATCACGCGGCCGATCTGCTCGTTGTTGAACGAGACATAGTAGTCGGCCGGCGCCTGCGGGATCGGCCGGTCATAGGCGATGATCTTGATGCCCTGGCTCTGCGCCTGGTGCACCAGGGAGGCCGCCGCGGTGGAATCCACCGGGTCGATCACGATCGCCTTGGCGCCCTGCGAGACCACTGAATTGAACTGCTGCTGCTGGCGCGAGGCATCGGCGTCGGCGTTCTGGTATAGCACCGTGCAGGTCGGGCAGAGCGTCTTCATTTCCAGGATGAAGCCCGGCCGGTCATGCTCCTCGTAGCGGGTCGAGCCCTCGTCGGGCATGAGGAAGGCGATCTTCGCGTTGGAGACGGGTGCGGCAAGCGTGGCGCCGCTCGCGAGCAGTCCGAGCACGAAGGTCGCGGAGCCGATCAGGCCGCCCGCGATCGCGAGGCCGCGTGCCGTCCCGGCTTGAGTCTTTTTCATTGTTGTCCTCCCAGATGCAGCCTGAGTGCTGCAGATCGTTTTTCTTGTTATCGGGCCGCTCGAAATCGGGGCTTGGCGAACGCCGGGTCCGCAATGGCGTGTATGGTTTCCTCCGACGTCTCCGGCAAGCGTTTGGGGCAAGCATTTTGGGCAAGCGTGCGGGGGCACGCGCCCGGACCTGTCCCATGGTCGCCATCATAGCGCGTCGAGCGCGCCCGGCTACCACGATCGAAGCCGGCGACTGATACTCCCATGCCCGATTATCCGCCCATCAGGTCGCGGTCAGGATCGGGATGCGGCCGTCCTCGATCACCTTGAGCAGGGTGCCCCCCAGGGCGGTGCCGGTGCTGCCCGGCGGATGCGAGCGGCCGCAGACCCCCATCACCACCAGGCTCGCCTGCTCGCGACGGATGGTGTCGAGCAAAGCGCGGCCGGTCTGGCGGTGCGCGTTGTCCAACACCCGCAGCGCGGCATCGTCGTTCCAGAGCTTGGCGTAGGCTGATACCGCCTCGCGCGCCTGCTCGCCGACGGTGTTGCGGCCGATGATGACCACCCGCAGCCGCCGCGCCCGCGCCAGCAGCGGCAGCGCCTGCGCCAGCGCGTGCGAGGCGCCGGCGCTGCCGTCCCAGGCCAGCACCACGGTCTCCAGCAGCCCGCCCGGGTCGACACGCGCCAGCGGCGCCAGCAGCACCGCGCGGCCCGAGGCCAGCAGTGCGTCGCGGAAGCCGCGCTCGCCACGCGTCGCAGCACGGATGCCGTCCTCGCTGACCAGCCGCCCGGCCGAACGCGCCACGATCAGGTCGCAGGCCCGCCCCAGGGACGCGCTCGCATAGACCACGCCGTCCGGGATCTCGTGCCAGAGGGTCGCAAGCCGGTGGCGCCCGGCCGCAGCCTGCGCCCAGCGCTCGTAGATGCGCGGCAGCTCCAGCTCGGTCTCGTCGAGGCCGTCCTCCGCCTCGGCAGCCTCGTCCAGGGGGTCGGGGACGTAGGCGACATCGATCTGTGCGCCGGAGGGCGCGGCGAGGTGCAACGCGATGTCAAGCAGGGTCCCGGCCTCCTCGGGCCCGGGCAGCGGCACAAGGATCCTGCGCATCGTCGGCTCCGTCAGGTATGGAAGCTGTGATAGGCCCGAGCGGCCAAAGATCAAGCGCCGGCGTCGCGATCGCGTGATGACGAGCCTCGGGATGGCATGGATGCCACCGGGTTGCCGCGATAGGGCTGACACAGAGCGACCGGCAAGGTAGCACCGAAGCATGACGCTGCCCCGCGCCACACCGGCCGGCCGATCCTTGCGCATCGCACTCGGCGACATCGTGCCGTTCCGCCGCCACGGGCCGACGGTGATCTATTGCCTGCGCACCGTGACCGCCATCGGCGTCGCGTTGTACGTGGCCTTCTCGCTGCAGCTGCAGGCGCCGCTGTCTTCGGTCATCACCGTGCTGATCGTCGCCAACCCGGTCAGCGGCGCGCTGGTCTCGAAAAGCGTCTGGCGGCTGTTCGGCACCTTCATCGGCGCCTCGGCGGCGATCCTGCTGATGGCCGCCTTCGCGCAATCGCCGATCCTGTTCTATCTCGCGCTGTCGCTGTGGATCGGCGCGGCCTGCGTGTTCTCGACCCTGCTGCGCTTCTTCAAGGCATACGGCGCGGTGCTGGCCGGCTACACCATCATCATCGTCTGCGCGTCCGCCTTCGCGCATCCCGAGACCGTGTTCCTCAGCGCACTGTCGCGGCTGTCGGCGGTCTCGGTCGGCATCGCCTCGGCCGCCCTGGTGTTCCTGCTGACCTCGGTGCGGCCGCCGCAGCGCCTCGCCGACGCCACCCAGGCGACGATACGCGGCACCGCGGCCTCGCTCGCCGACGCGGGCGGCTGCTTCAGGCAACAAGCCCCGCCCGCGGACGCGACCGAATCGGCGGCCGCCGCCATGCCGCGTCCCGGCGCGCTGCCCGAGGCCTTCTATGACAGTCGTGGCGCGCTGCTCGCACAGGCGAGCGGGCTGGTCGAGATCATCGAATATGCCGCCGCCGACAGCTACGACGTCGCCCGGCGGGCCGGGCGGCTGCGCGCGGGGGCCGCCAGCCTGCTCGGCACGCTGGCCGCGCTGCATCCGCTGCATCGCCGGCTGCACCGCTCCGTGCAGGACACGGCGCAGGCCGAGCAGGCGATCGCCGCCCTGGGCCGCTACACCGCAGCCGAGGCGCCGCGGCACCTGGCCGCCCTGGCGGCCGCGCATGACCGCCTGGCGGAGAGCGTCGAGCGGGGCCACGTCGCGGGTCTCGCCGAGCTCGGCGCCGTCGAGCGCGCGCGCGACCTGCTCAACCGGCTGCACGAGGCGGTCGCGCGCCTGTCCGGGCAGCCGTCGCGCACCGCCACCCCACGCCACGTCCGGCTGCGCCCGTACCTGGACTGGCCGACGGCGCTGCGCAACGGCCTGCGCGGCTGCATCGTGACCATGCTCGGCTGCCTGTTCTGGTACGTGACGCAATGGCCGTCCGGGCCGACCCTGCTGTCCTACCTGGTCCCGGCCGCCTGCCTGCTGGCGACCAACCCGAGCGCATCCCGCGCCAGCATCGATTTCTCGCTCGGCACGCTGCTGGCGATCCCGGCGAGCTATGTCTGCGAGACGCTGATGCTGCCGCAGATCACCGGCTTTCCGTTGCTGCTCGGTTGCCTCGTGGTGGTGCTGCTGCCCGGCATCTGGCTGCAGTTCCACCCGCGCCACGGCCTGCGGGCCTTCGGCTACGTGGTGTTTTTCAATGCGATGATCAGCGTCAACAACCCGATCCGCTTCGACGACATCGCCCTGGTCAATGGCTGGCTCGCCTTCATCCTGGGCACCGCGGCGCTGGTCGTGGTGTTCCGCGCCGTGCTGCCGCCGAACCCCGCGCGCGATACCGAACGCCTGGTCGCATCCCTCGGCCGCGCCACAGCGAGGCTCGGCGGCACGCGCCGGCCGCCGCCGCACGAGGTCTGGGAAAACCTGCAGCTGCAAAAGACGCTGCGGCTGACCCAGCGCGTCCAGGCGATGGCCGGTCCGGTGCGCCGCGACCTCATCGACAGCGCCTTCATCAGTGTCGAGATCGGCCGCGACGTGCTGCGCCTGCGGCTGCTGTTGCACGAGGCGGCGCTCGCGTCCGGCGAACGCGCAGCCGTGCAGGAGGCGCTCGACGCGATCGGCCGGATACGGCGTGATCCGCGCGCCGCCGCCCGGGCGACGGCAACCGCCGCGACGGCGCTGTCGGGGGGCACCGGTCCGACGGCGCGCCGCATCGCCGGACTGCTGCACGAGGTGTCGATCCTGATCGACGCGGTGCCGGATTTCCTGGCCGGCGAGGCCGTCACGGGCCTGCGGCGATGCTGAGCGAGGCGAGCCTGGACGGCGTGCTGTTCGCGCCCATCGTGGTCTATGCGCTGGCGGCGCTGCCGATCACGCTGCTGCTGCGCGCGCTGATGTGGCGAATCGGCTTCATGCGCCTGGTCTGGCACCTCGCCCTGTTCGAGGTGGCGCTCTATCTGAGCGTGCTGTCGCTGCTCGTCCTGCTGGCCTGAGAGACCGTTTGCAGATGCTACTCCGCCGGCAATCCGACCCGACTTTCTGCGCTTCCGGTGCTCACAGCCAAAAAGGCTGCTCCGCTCCGGTTCTCGAATGCCGCGCCGGGCGTGCCGTGACGCTGTCGCGTCCCGGCACTCTTGCTCGGCGCAGCGCACCTGCAAACGGTCTCTGAGAGGTTGCGATCAATGCCCGTTGCCCTCTCCCTGCTGCGCAGCGCGATACGCGTCGCAATCACCCTGGCCGTGGTGGCACTCGCCATCTGGCTCGGGACCGCGCTCTGGCGCACCTACATGATCGCGCCCTGGACCCGCGACGGCCGCGTGCGCGCCTATGTCGTGGACGTGGCGCCGGAAGTCTCCGGCACGGTCACCGACGTGCTGGTGCACGACAACCAGTTCGTGCATCGCGGCGATGCGCTGTTCGTGATCGACCCGGTGCGGTTCCGCATCGCCATCGCCCAGGCGCAGGCACAGCTCGAAACCGCGCGAGAGGAGCTTCGCCTGCGGCAGTCGGACGCGCGGCGCCGACAGGGCCTCAGCGGCATCGTGTCGGCCGAGGAGCGCGAGCGCTTCACCAGCGTCGCCGCCACCGCGCAGGCCGCGGTCGACGCGGCGCAGGCCTCGGTGGACCTGGCAGGGCTCAACCTGACCCGGGCCACGCTGTACGCGCCGGTCAACGGCTACGTCACCAACCTGCTGCTGCGTACCGGCGACTACGTCAATGCCGGGCAGCCGCGCGTCGCCGTGCTCGATTCGGACAGCTTCTGGATCTACGGCTATTTCGAGGAGACCAAGCTGCACGGCGTGCATGTCGGCGAGCCCGCGCGCATGAAGCTGATGGGCTACGACGCGCTGCTGTCCGGCCATGTCGAGAGCATCACCCGTGGCATCAACGACCAGAACGGCAATCCCGACCGGATCGGGCTGCAGGATGTGAGCCCGGTCTTCACCTGGGTGCGGCTGGCGCAGCGGATCCCGGTGCGCATCCATATCGACCAGGTGCCCAAGGGGGTGACTCTGGCGGCCGGCATGACCTGCTCGATCAGCATCGGCCGCGAAGCCGAGCGCCGGCGGATCCGTCTTGCCTCCTGGCTTGAGGACCATCTCTAGCAAGGCCAGGGGCGTTGCCCCTGGACCCCATCAAAGGCAAGCCTTTGAAATCAAATAATTCAAGAATCGGGGTCTGGGGCCGCCGCTGCTCCAAGACGGGGCCCCAGCGGGTCCAGGGCGGCGCCCTGGCCTTGGCCCTGTTGCTGTCGGGCTGCATGGTCGGTCCCGACTACGTGCCGCCGCGCACCGAGATCCCCGGCAACTGGACCGAGCATGCGGCGACGGCGGCCGAGCTGGCGCGCACGAGCGCGCAGATGCAAACCTGGTGGGCGACGTTCCACGACCCGGTGCTCGACCGGCTGGTGCAGCTTGCCATCGCTAGCAATCTCGACCTGCAGATCGCCGGCCAGCGCCTGCTGGCGGCGCACGATGTGCGCGACGAGGTCGCCGCCCAACTCGCGCCGCAAGTCGATACCGTGGACCAGGCCGGCATCCAGCGCTTCTCGACGACCCTGCAATATCCGCCGCTGCCCGGTATCTCGTCGAGCAGCCGGTACTGGGCGCCGGGTTTCAGCGCCAGCTGGGAGCTCGACGTGTTCGGCCGCATACGGCGCGGGATCCAGGCGCAGGACGACGAGCTCGGCGCCGACATCGAGGCGCGTCGCGGCATGCTGGTCGCCATCCTGGGCGAGCTCGCCGACGACTACGTCACCCTGCGCGCGACGCAGCGCCAGCTGGTGCTCGCACGCCAGAACATCGAGGCGGCGCGGCAGGCGCTGGCGCTGACTGGTCGCGTTTTCACCCAGGGGCTCGGCACCAACCTGCAGGTGGCGCAGGCGCGGGCGGAGCTGGAGACCGAGCAATCCTCTGTGCCCCCGCTGCAGACCCGCATCGCGCAGCTCACGCATGCGATCGCGGTGCTGGTGGGACAGCTGCCGGGCAGCCTGGAGACGATGCTGGAGCGCCCCGCGCCGTATCCAAAGGTGCCGGCACTGCCGGTGGCGCTGCCCTCGATGGTGATCGCCAACCGGCCCGATATCCGGCGCGCCGAGCGGCAATATGCCGAGGCGAGTGCCCGCATCGGCGTCGCGGTGGCGCAGCTCTACCCGGATTTCTCGCTGCCTTTGTCGCTGGGCGTACAGTCCAGCATGATCCACGAGCTGTTCGCCGCCGACAGCCTCGCCTTCCAGCTCGTGCTCAGCGCGGCCCAGCCGCTCTACCATGGCGGCCGGCTGAGCGCGCAGGTGCGGCAGGCGCGGGCCGAGGCCGAGGCGGCCCGGCTCGCCTACCGGCAGACGGTGCTCACCGGCTTTCGCGAGGTCGAGGACCGGCTGGTCGCCTACCGCAACGATAGCCTGCGCGATGCGACGCTGCGGGCAGCCGCCGCCGACAACGCGCTGGCGCTGGATCGCGCGCGCCGGCTGTACGAAGCGGGGCTGGTGGGCTTCCTCGACGTGCTGACCGCGGAACGGGCGACCTACCAGTCGCAGGATCTCGCGGCCCTCGGCGACCTTGCCGAACTGACGGACGCGGTCGGTCTGTACACGGCGCTCGGCGCCGGGTGGCGGGGCGTGTGGTTGACCGACACGCAGCTGCCGGTCGACGAGAGGACGCAGCACGGCCTGGCGCACCGGCTCGATCACCTGCGGCGCCAGCTGTTCCCCTGAGAGCCCGTCCGATAATGCTACTACGCTGGCGATCCCCCGCTTTCCAAGGATTGGGCGGCTTTTCCGCTCCGGTGCTCACAGCCGAAAAGGCTGCTCCGCTCCGGTGCTCGAAAAGCCACGCCGGCCGGCGCCTTTGGCGCCTCTCACTCAGCGTAGCGCATTCTCGAACGGGCTCTGAGGAATAGTCACTTATCCGCAACAAGATGTGCTTGTTTGCGCGCCGCACCATTCCGGACACGTTCCTGGCATCTTGCTTGCTTCGCGGCTGTGGTCGTCCGCCACCGTAGCCAGGAGTTCCAGGCCATGCATCCACGCCTCGCGATCGCAGCACTCCTGGCAAGCACCACCCTGTCGGGTCTCGGGCCGGTTGCGATGGCGCAGACAGCCGGCACCGGCGCCGAGTCCATCGTGGTCGAGGCGAGCAAGGGCCACCACACCGCGGACGGCGTCACCGGGCTGCAGCCGGGCGGCGGGCTGATCAAGAAGGAGGTGGCGCCGAAGTCGCGCAGCTCGGTCACCAAGGACTACATCGCCAAGCAGGCGCCGGCGCAGAGCCCGTTCATGCTGGTCCAGCTGCTGCCCGGCGTGGTGGTGTCGGAAGTCGATCCCTGGGGCCTGTCCGGCGGTTCGCTGTCGATGCGCGGCCTCGACAACACCGAGATGGCGTTCATCTGGGAAGGCTCGCCGATCTCCGATGTCGGCGTCTATACCACCTACCCATCGGAGTTCGCCGACAACGAGAACCTGGAAGAACTCACACTGCAGCAGGGATCGTCCAATATCGACACGCCGACGATCAACGGCTCCGGCGGCCTGTTCACGTTCCACGACAGCGAGCCCACGGACAAGTTCGGCGGCCTCGCCGATTACGGCTATGGCACCTACAAATACAACCGCGAATTCATCCGGCTCAATTCCGGCGAGATCGGCAACACCGGGATCAAGGCGTTCATCTCGTACTCGCACCAGCATGACATTTCCTGGCGCGGTTCCGGCACCGACGAGAAGGATCATCTCGACTTCAAGGCAGTGAAGGACTGGGGCCAGGGCAACCACGTCTCGTTCGTCGGCGCCTATCAGTGGTCGACGCAGAACAGCTACACCAATCCGACGCTGGCGCAGTGGGGACAACTTGGAACGTCCTACAACTACAACGGCACGTATTACCCCGGTGACAGCAACTACTGGAAGCTGAACCGCAATCCGTACAGGAACGTCGATCTCAGTGCGCCGGCGCACTTCACCCTGACAGACCACTGGAGTGCGGATTTCACCCCATACCTGTGGCGCGGCTACGGCAATGCCATCATCGGCACCGGGCTGTACGAGACCGGCAACTACCAGGGCGCGCAGCTGATAACCAGTCCGGTCGTGCTGCCCTATCCGATCACGCCGACGGCGGCGAACAGCTATGCCAACGCCGAGGGCATCCTCGCCTTTGAGGACTCGCAGTATCGCGGCGGCTTCACCGCCAAGACGAACTATCGTCTCGGCATCAACAATTTCTTTGCCGGCTGGTGGTTCGACTACTCGAACGATCATGACACGGAGCCCTACAGCCCGGTTAGCTACGCGGGCGAGCCGAGCAACGTCTATGGCGAGGTCGAGAATATCAAGACACTCAGCGGCCTGCGCCTGCTCGGCCAGGACATCGACACCAAGACCACTGTGCACGCGCTGTTCCTGGGCGACGATATCAGCCTGCTGAACGACCGCCTGACCTTCGAGGCCGGCTTCAAGGAAGCCATCGTCAACCGCGACGGCACCAATATGCTGCCCGGTTCGCAATACAAGTCGGTCCTCAACGACGCGCAGCCGCTGCCTGCGATCTCGGCCCGTTACCAGATCAATACGAAGAACCAGGTCTTCGCCAGCGTCACCACCAACTTCCGCTCGCCGGTGAATACCACCCTCTATAACACGTACAGCTACCTCAACGGCGCGACGACGTTCCTCGGCGGCAACAACGTCCACGACGAATATTCGATCTCCGAAGAACTCGGCTATCGCTATGCGGGCGACATCCTGGTCGCGTCGGCGACCTACTTCCACTACAACTTCACCAACCGGCAGCTGCAGAGCGTGGTGCCCGGCACCAACGGGGGGGTCACCACCGACATCAATGCCGGCGGCCAGACCTCGGACGGCGTCGACATGGAGGCCGGCACGCGACCGATCGGACATTTCCGCCCCTACGTCTCGGCGCAGTATCTGCACGCCACCATCAACAACAACATCGAGGCCGGCGGCGACTATCTGCCGACGACCGGCAAGACCGCGGTGCGCAGCCCGGCCTGGGTGTTCTCGGCCGCACTCGACTATGACGATGGCCGCTTCTTCGGCAACTACACCGTCCGCTACGTCGGCAGGCAGTTCGCGACCTTCATGAATGACGAGGTGTTGCCCGCCTATTACGAAATGGGCGGCACCGTTGGAATGCGCTTCCACGATATCGGACCTGCCAAGGCGCCGACGATCCAGCTCAACCTGATCAACCTGACCAACAACCGCTTCCTGTCCGGCATCGATTCGCTTACGAGCAACGCCAAGACCACCACCGGCGTCTTCGGGACCACGATCCTTGGCTCGGCGCCGCTGTACAATATCGGCGAGGGCTTCGCCGCCATCGCCACCGTCAAGTCGGCGTTCTGACCGGCGGACGAAGCGGCTTCGCGGCTGCGCGGCAGCCGTCGGAGCAGTAGCGCACGTCGTTCCACACCCGGGCCCATTTGCGGCGCCATTCGAACGGGCGCCCGCACTGCACGCAAAGCTTGCTCGGCAGGTCGCCCTTGCGTCGCATCGGGCCGCGGGTCAGCGCAGCACCGGGTAGCCGAGGGCGCCCGCCTCGCGTTCCATCTCTGCGATGATCGCGTACTCCTCCTCGTCTAGGAACGCGAAGCGCTCGATCAGCAGGGCGTCACGCGCGCCCGCCAGTGCCGGATCCAGCAGCAGCCCGTCGAGCGCCGCCCGCAGCGCGGCCCGGTCGGCGGCGTCACGGCCGCGCGCCATCACCAGCGGCAGGCCGGGGGATGACGGCGTCCAGTCCAGCACGCGCAGCCCGGCCAGCGCCGCGGGCCGGACCCGCCGCAGCAGCTCCAGCGTCACGCAATCGATGGCGGCGATATCGGCCTGTCCGGCCTGCACCGCGCCAAGGCTGGCCGCATGCGAGCCGGTGACGACGATGTCGCGAAAGAACCGCTCGCCGCCTGCCAGCGGCGCGACGGCGGCGCGCAGCAGGTTCATCCCGGAATTGCTGTCATGACCGTTGAGCGCGCAGACCGCCCGGCCGCGCAGCCCGGCGAGGTCGCGCGCGGGATCGTCGGCACGCACGACGATGGCCGAGCACATTTGGGGGCCGTCGCAGCCGGGCGCGGTGTAGCAGGGCGTTGCCACCAGACGCACCTGTCCGCGCAGCGTGGTCGCCAGCGGGTAGCCGCAGGTCTGCGCCAGCAGCAAGGACGGGTCACGCCAGAGCGCCGGCAGGTCGTCCGGCTGCTCACGCGCCTGCGGCAAGCCACCGAGCCCGGCATTCGAGAGACCTGCCAGCAGGGAAGCGGCCAGCGCCCCGGTGGCCCATTCCAGTTCTGGCAGGTCGTACATCGGCAGCGCCAGCCGCCGCGGGCCTGAATTACGCATTGGAAGGTGGACTTCTAAAATAGGACGGACTAGGCAGGTGCAATTAGGGTCTTGCTAACACATAGGTCAGATTATTCTCCGCCACTGAGGGAGACAAGCCGACACCATGAGCGGACTGCCCAGAGAACCCGTGCTGCCGCAGCGTGTGGAGTGGCCGACCGTGGCCCTCGCCGCGGCGATCTATGGCGGCTGGATGCTGCTGACGGCGATGCAGGCGGCGGTGCCATGGTGGCTGCTGCTGCCGGCCGGCGCCTGGCTCACGGCCTGGCACATGTCGCTGCAGCACGAGGTCCTGCACGGTCATCCGACCGCCTCAAGACGTCTCAACGATCTGATCGGCTTCGTGCCGCTCAGCCTGTGGCTGCCTTATGCCCGTTACCGGGAGGACCATCTCGGCCATCATCGCGACGGCAACCTCACCGACCCGGTCGACGACCCGGAAAGCTACTACGTGACGCAGGCCGCGTTCTCGCGCCGCGGACCCCTCGGCCGGGCCCTGCTGGCGACCTGCAACACGCTGGCCGGGCGGGTGCTGCTCGGCCCGGCGCGCGGCATCGCCGGCTTCCTGGCGCGCGAGGCCAGGGCGCTATGCCGGCGTCCGGCCGCGACCCTGCGTGTCTGGCTGCCGCACCTGGCGGCAGGGCTCGCGATCACGCTGTGGCTGCACGCCGCCTGCGGGATGTCGCTGCTGCGCTACGTCGCCTGCTTCGTCTATCCCGGCTATGCGCTAGCGCTGGTGCGCTCGTTCGCCGAGCATCGCGCCGCCGAGGAGCATCGCCACCGCACCGCCATCGTCGAGAATGCGCCGGTGCTCGGCCTGCTGTTCCTGCACAACAACCTGCACGTCGTGCACCATCTGCGGCCAGCTCTGGCCTGGTATTGCATCCCGGCCTTCTATCGGGCCAGGCGCAAGCAGCTCGTGCGGATGAATGGCGGACTGCTCTATGACGGCTATGCCGATGTCGTGCGCCGCTTCCTGCTGCGCAGGCACCATGATCCGGCGCATCCGTCGCCGGATGCGCCGGCTATCGGCCTCGAACGCGGCTAGAGCAGGCCTGGCCGGTCGGGGGTTTCAGGCCGCCGCCAGGACGTGGATGACCCGGCTGGCGATCATGTCCTTGGTGCGGGCGCCGTAGGCCAGCATGTGCGGCGAGCCGGCATGCGCGCGCAGCGCGTCGGCGCTGGCCCATTTCTCGATCACCATGAAGGTGTCCTCGCCGAGCGGGGTCTGGATCGGCCCGGCATCGGGGACATCGATCACCGGCCCGTATTCGATGCACCCGTCCTCGGCATGCACCGCCGGGACGTTGGCGTGGAACGCCGCCAGGAGTGCCACCCGCTGGCCGGCCCTCGCTGTGACAACCGCAACGACGTGGATCATGGAAATGCCCTCGCAAGATTGGTCCAGCGACAGGATCTACCCCACGCCGCCCGCTTTGTCGGCCCGCTTTGTAGGTAAGTCTGACAACGCATCGAACTGCCGCTATAGGAACCCGCGAGCGGCCGGAATCGTGCCGGCGCCGCAGACCGAGGGACGACGTGACAGACCCCGCCATCCTGCACGCGCCGAGCGTGATCGGCGAGCCGGAGAGCCGCCTGCGCCCGGTCGCGCTGGCTGCCGCCACCGGCCTGCTGGTCCTCGGCATCGTGCTGTCGCAGCCCGGCACGCACGGCTTCGACATGACGGTGATGCACGTCCTCAACCGGCTGACCGGCCGCTGGCCGCTGCTGGACCATGTCGCGCACGACATGACCAAGGAGAGCTTCTCCACCCTGCCGATGACCGCCCTGGTCTGCTTTGCCTGGAGCGGTGGCACCCGCGGCGGGACGCGCGGACAGGACGATCGGGCGCGCCTCATCGCCGGCACCCTCGCCTGCATCGTCTCGATCGGGCTGTGCTTTGTCCTGCAGGCGGTCTTCCCGGACCATCCGCGGCCGCTGCACGATCCGCGGCTGCGGTTCCACGCGCCGGCCTCGATCGACCCGGGCGTGTTCAGCCCGGGCATGGCCTTTCCGGCCGAGCACGCGGCCCTGCTGTTCGGGCTGGCCGCGACGGTCGCCGGCGTCGATCTGCCGCTCGGCTTGGCCTGCCTCGTGCTGGCATTCCTGCTGAGCCTGGTGCGGGTCTATCTCGGCTTCATCTACCCGTCCGACATCATCACCGGTGCCATGATCGGCGTGCTGCTGACGGGCCTCGCCCAGGCGAGGTTGCCGCTGGCCGCGGTGCGGCCGCTGGAAGCCTGGGGCCGGCGACATCCGGCATCGTTCTGCGCGGTCTCGTTCTATGTCTGCTTCGGAATCGTCCGCCTGTTCGAGGATGAACGCTATATCGCGACCGGCCTCTCGCGCGCCATCAAGGCGCATCTCGGCCACTGACCCGCCCGAAGGCGACGGCTGCGTTCGACCGCGCATGCGAAGGCGGGCGCGGCACCGCAGGCGTGTCCGGCCGCCGCCTTGGCGTACGCCGGGCTCGCTCCCATCTGGGATGCATGGCCGATAGCAAAACCCCCGACGCCGCGCGCCCGCCGGATGACGCAGGCACTGGCGCTCGTCCTGCACCGGAGGCGCCGAAGGAAGTCGGCGGTCCGAAGGAGAAGGACCCGACCCGCTACGGCGACTGGACCGTCAAGGGTCGCTGCATCGACTTCTGATTGGGTCCGAGGCGCGTCATGGCGCGCCCTGTTCCTGGCGCCGGCCCGACCAGACGGTCTGGCGCTGCCGCGGCGGCTTCGGCTGCGTCGAGACCAGATAGATCCCGACCACGAACACCAGGTTGGCCAGCCCGTTGAAGCCCATCGCCAGCACGAAGGGCGGCCTCGCTGCGATCGACTGATACAGGCTGTACAGCATGAACGGGATCGAGAGCGGCCTGAACCCCTGCAGCATCATGCGCAGCGGGTTGGCGTGGCCCGGCCGCATCAGCGGGCGCATGCGGTTGATCGACAGGTAGAACGCGAATCCCAGCGCCCAGGTCAGGCCGTTCCACAACGCGCTGTCGATGCTCAGCCCGCCGACCATGAAGATCGCGACCACGGCGGCGGCATCCAGCACGATGGCGCCGAGCTGCATGCTCATGCCGATATCGAACGCCGTCGGCTTCTCGCCGAGCCGGTCGGCGAACGGCTGGAACACCCGGTCCAGCAGCCAGACATCGGCCTTGGTGATGGCGTCGGCGACGTTCATGGCCTGCCTCTCGCGCGCCCTGCCGTCGGCGTCAATGCGGAAAGGGCGGCGCCATCGCTGGCGCCGCCCTCCTGCATCAGGCCCGAAGCCGGATGTTGGGGATCAGTCCGAGGTCTGGTTGCGACGACGGATCGCGGCACCCAGGATGTCGCCGAGCGAGGCACCGCTGTCGGACGAGCCGTACTCGTTGATCGCCGCCTTGTCCTCCTCGACCTCGCGACCCTTGATGGTCAGCGAGAGCTTGCGCGAGGCGCGATCGACCGAGATCACCTTCGCATCGACGCGCTCGCCGACGGCGAAACGCTCCGGACGCTGCTCGGCCTTGTCGCGGGCCAGCTCGGCGCGGCGGATGAAGCCGCTCAGCACCTCGTCGACCTTCACCTCGATGCCGTTCGCCTGCACCGCGGTCACCACGCAGGTCACCACCGCGCCCTTGTTGACGCGCGACAGCGTGTCGGCGGCCGGGTCGTCATGCAGCTGCTTGATGCCGAGCGAGATGCGCTCCTTTTCGACGTCGACGTCGAGCACGCGGGCCTGCACCACCTGGCCCTTCTCGAAGCCGGCCATCGCCGCCTCGCCGGCCTCGTCCCAGGACAGGTCGGACATGTGCACCATGCCGTCGATGTCGGCGGACAGGCCGATGAACAGGCCGAACTCGGTGATGTTGCGTATCTCGCCCTCGACCGTGGCGCCGACGCGGTGATCCTCGGCGAACTGCTCCCAGGGATTGCGCTGGACCTGCTTGAGGCCGAGCGAGATGCGGCGCTTGGAGCTGTCCACGTCGAGCACCATGACGTCGACCTCCTGCGAGGTGGCGACGATCTTGCCCGGATGGACGTTCTTCTTGGTCCAGGACATCTCGGAGACGTGCACCAGGCCCTCGACGCCCGGCTCCAGCTCGACGAAGGCGCCGTAGTCGGTGATGTTGGTGACGCGGCCGCTGTAGCGGGCCCCCGGCGGATACTTGATCGCGACCCCTTCCCACGGATCGGCCTCGAGCTGCTTCATGCCCAGGCTGATGCGCTGCGTGTCCGGGTTGAAGCGGATCACCTGCACGCGGACCTGCTGGCCGATCTGCAGCGCCTCGGACGGGTGGTTGATGCGCTTCCAGGCGATGTCGGTGACATGCAGCAGGCCGTCGACGCCGCCGAGATCGACGAAGGCGCCATAGTCGGTGATGTTCTTCACCACGCCGTCGAGGATCATGCCCTCCTTGAGGCCCTGGATCAGCTCGCTGCGCTGCTCGGCCCGGGTCTCCTCCAGCACGGCGCGGCGCGAGACCACGATGTTGCCGCGGGCGCGGTCCATCTTGAGGATCTGGAACGGCTGCGGCGTGCCCATCAGCGGGCCGACGTCGCGCACCGGACGGATATCGACCTGGCTGCCCGGCAGGAACGCCATGGCGCCGCCGAGATCGACGGTGAAGCCGCCCTTGACCCGGCCGTAGATGGTGCCGTTGACGCGCTGGTTGCCCTCGAAGGCGCGCTCGAGATTGGTCCAGGCCTCCTCGCGGCGCGCCTTCTCGCGCGACAGCACGATGGCGCCGTCGCGGTCCTCGTAGCGCTCGACATAGAGCTCGATGACGTCGCCGGGCTTCACGTCGGTGGGCGCGCCGGGCACGCCGAATTCCTTCAGTGCGACGCGGCCCTCGCTCTTGAGGCCGACATCGACGATGGCGAATTCCTCGGTCAGGCGGACGACGCGGCCGGTGACGACGGAGCCGTCGAAGCCGGTGTCGCGGCCCAGCGTCTCATCGAGCAGGGTCGCAAAATCCTCGCCACCGAAATGATCATCGGGGACGCGTGCAAGGGCGGCTGATGCCATGTGTCTCTGGTGTTCCTGTGTCGAATGCCGGCGTTTTCTGCCGGCTGACGGTCATGCGCCCTGCCCTGATGGCAGCACGGCTTGCTCTCGTCGCAGGCCCGGACCCATGCCCGGCGCGCTGGAGGCCTGTTTGCGGCGGAGAAACACCGTTCCCCCGCAATTGTCAAGATGTTGGCACGTCACCGCCCGTCACCGGGGGGGGCGCCGCGATGCGCTGCCTGACGATCTCGAGCGCCCGTGCCAGCACCGCCTCGGCGTCGAGATTGTCGGTATCGATATGGATCGCGTCGTCCGCCGGCCGCAACGGTGCCGCGGCTCGCGCCGCATCGGCGGCGTCGCGCGCCACCAGTTCCGCCTCGACGCGGGCGAGCGCCTCGGCCCGGGCAGGCGCCGGCAAGGCCGGATCGCCGCCGGCCTGGAGCCAGCGGCGCTCCGCGCGTCGTGGCACCGAGGCGGTGACGAACAGCTTCACCGCCGCCGCCGGGAAGATCACGGTGCCGATGTCGCGCCCGTCCAGCACGGCGCCGTGCGCATGGCCGAACGTGCGCTGGAAGGCCAGCAGCGCGGTGCGCACCGCCGGCTGCGCCGCCACCCGGCTGGCGCCGCGATCCACCTCCGGGCTGCGCAGGTCGCGCCGCTCGAGGTCGGGAGCGGTCAGCGCGGCGGCGGCAGCGCTTGCGTCGGCTGCCGGATCGAGCCCGGCATCGAGCATGCGTCGGGCGACCGCGCGGTAGAGCAGTCCGGTATCGAGATACGGCAGGCCAAGAGCGGCCGCGAGTGCCGCGGCCAGCGTTCCCTTGCCCGCGGCCGCCGGACCATCGACGGCGATTACCAGCCGCGGAGCGGCAAGCTTGGGCGTCAGCCGCGGAGCGGCAAGCTCGGGGCCGTCTGCGGGAGCGTTGCTTTGCATGGCGGTTCCTGTGCTTGCTGGGCGGCGACGAGTCAATCGGCGAGACGCTGCGCGGACGACCGATGTTTGACAGCCGCGCGCCGGGGTGGCATGGGGCGCGCCCGGCGCCGCAATCCACCACAAAACAGGGTCACTGATGGCCAAGCCAGAACTCGGCATGAAGCGCGTGTGCGTCTCCTGCAGTGCGCGCTTCTATGATTTGACCAAGGTGCCGGCCGTCTGCCCGAAATGCGGCACCGAGCAGCCGCTGGACCAGCCGCGTCCGCGTCGCGCCGCCGGCAATGTCACCGAGGACCGGCGCCCGAAGAAGCCGGCGCCCGAGCTGGACGAGGCCGACGCCGAGACGGAGACCGCCGAGGAGGAGACCGAGGACGACGACGTCATCGAGGACACCGCCGACCTGGACGACGATGCCGACGCCATTGGCAGCGACATTGAAGTAGAAACAGACCGAGACGAACACGAAACCTGAAAGGCTGCCTGTAGACGCCTGCTGCTGGCGATCCGGCGCGGCTTTCCTGCGCGCCGGTGCTCACGGCCATTGAGGCCGCTCCGCTCCGGTGCTCGGAAAGTCACGCCGGCCGTGGCCTTTTAGGCCACTCTCATCCAGCATCAGGCGTTCTCAGACAGCCTTTTGGGGGACTGCATGCCGCAAACTCTAACAGGAAGCTGCCGCTGCGGGGCCGTGCACTTCGGCATGCACAGTCATACGCCGCAGCCGTATCAGCGCTGCTACTGCACGATCTGCCGCAAGACCGCGGGCGGCGGCGGCTATGCCATCAACCTCGGCGCGCTGACCAAAGGCATGCACGTCGAAGATCCGCATAAGGCAATCCGGGTGTTCCACGCGGAGATTATGCAGGAAGACGGCGCCTGCGAGCGCTCCACCGCCGAGCGCAATTTCTGCTCGCGCTGCGCCACCGCGTTGTGGCTGTTCTCGCCGGAGTGGCCAGAGCTGATCCACCCGTTCGCATCGGCCATCGACAGCGACCTCCCGGTGCCCCCCTCGTCCGTGCACCTGATGCTGAAGTACAAGCCCAGCTGGGTGGTGCCGCAGGTCGGTCCGAAGGACCAGACCTTCGACCTCTACCCGGAGCAGTCCATCGACGACTGGCACCGCAGCCGCGGCCTCTGGCTGAAATAGCACCCAGAGCCTGTTTCAAAACGGCTGATGCTGGATGAGAGCGACCCGCAGGGTCGCGCCCGGCGCGACTTTCCGAGCACCGCAGCGCAGCGGCCTACTGGCCGTGAGCAGCGGAGCGGAGGAAAGGCGTGTCGGATCGCCAGCAGCAGGCGTTTTCAAACAGGCTCTCATGCAGTCAGCCGGAAGAGCATGAGCGACCGCCCCGTGACCGCGCAGGCGCTGCCAATTGCGTACGAGCGCCCCGACAGCATGGTCGGACGGTTGGTGTCGAGCAGCAGCTGCCACTGCACGCCCCCGGCACAGGGCGGCATCACGAACTCCAGCATGTCGTGGTAGGCGTTCAGGATCATCAGCAGGGTGGCGTCGGTGCCGGGGCGGCGGATGCCGCTGACCTTGGCGCGGCCATCCATCAGCATGCCCAGGCAGTGCAGCGGACCGGACTGCCAGTCCGACTGCCGCATCTCGCAGCCGGTCGCCTTCACCCAGGTGACGTCGCGCACCTGCAGGTCCTCGTCCCAGTCGCCGGTCATGAAGCGCTGCCGGCGCAGGATCGGATATTCGTTGCGGAGCTGGATCAGCCGCCGGGTGAACTGGAACATCGCCTGGTGGTCGTCGAGGCGGCTCCAGTCGACCCACGAGATCTCGTTGTCCTGGCAGTAGGCATTGTTGTTGCCGTTCTGGGTGCGGGCGAACTCGTCGCCGGCCAGGATCATCGGCGTGCCCTGGCTCATCAGCAGGGTCGCCATCATGTTGCGCATCTGCCGCTCGCGCAGCGCGATCACCGTGCTGTCCTCGGTCTCGCCCTCGGCGCCGCAATTCCACGAGCCGTTATTGTCGGTGCCGTCGCGGTTGCCCTCGCCGTTCGCCTCGTTGTGCTTGTCGTTGTACGAGACGATGTCGTGCAACGTGAAGCCGTCATGCGCGGTGACGAAGTTGACGCTCGACCAGGTCCGGCGGCCGCGCCGGTTGAACTTGTCGGCGGACGCGCACAGTCGCTGCGCCAGCTCGGCGCCGGAACTGTCGCCCTTCCAGAAGGCGCGCACGGTGTCGCGGTAGCGGTCGTTCCACTCCGCCCAGCCCGGCGGGAAGCCGCCCACCTGGTAGCCGCCGGGTCCGCAATCCCAGGGCTCGGCGATCAGCTTCACGTCCGACAGCACCGGGTCCTGCCGGCAGCTGTCGAGGAAGCCGCCGCCCTCGTCGAAGCCGTAGCTTTCGCGGCCGAGGATGGTGGCGAGATCGAAGCGGAAGCCATCCACATGCATCTCGGTCACCCAGTAGCGCAGGCTGTCGGTGACCATCTGCAGCACCCGCGGGTGCGACAGGTTGAGTGTGTTCCCGGTGCCGGTATCGTTGATGTAGTAGCGCTCCTGGCCCGGAATCAGCCGGTAGTAGGAGGCGTTGTCGATGCCCTTGAACGACAGCGTCGAGCCGAGCTCGTTGCCCTCCGCGGTGTGGTTGTACACCACGTCGAGGATGACCTCGATGCCGGCATCGTGCAGGCGGGCTACCATCGTCTTGAACTCCGCCACCACCGATGAATTGCCGGTGGCGTAGCGCTGGTCCGGCGCGAAGAAGCCGACCGTGTTGTAGCCCCAGTAGTTGGTGAGGTCGTGCTTGATCAGGTGGTCCTCGTCGGCGAAATAATGGATCGGCAGCAGCTCGACCGACGTCACTCCGAGGGTCTTGATGTGCGCCACGATCTCGTCGGCGGCGAGCCCGGCAAAGGTGCCCCCCAGGCCGAACGGCAGCGACGGGTGGCGGATCGTGTAGCCGCGCACATGCGTCTCGTAGAAGATCGTGCGGTCCCAGGGGATGCGCGGGCGCTGGTCGCGGCCCCAGGTGAAGGCCGGGTCGATGACCCGGCATTTCGGCATGCAGGCGGCGCTGTCGCGCGTGTCGAACGAGAGGTCGGCATCCGGATGGCCGATCGTGTAGCTGAAGATTTGCGGGGCATGCCGCACCTGGCCGACATGCGCGCGCGCATACGGGTCCAGCAGCAGCTTGTTCGGGTTGAAGCGGTGGCCGGCATCCGGCGCGTACGGGCCGTGCACCCGGTAGCCATAGACGGTGCCGGGGCGGGCATCGGGCAGATAGCCGTGCCAGACCTCGTCGGTGTATTCGGGCAGCTCGATGCGGTCGAGCTCGGTGCCCCCCGAAGGGTCGAACAGGCAGAGCTCGACCTTGGTGGCGTGGGCCGAGAACAGGGCGAAGTTCACCCCCAGCCCGTCCCAGGTGGCGCCGAGCGGATGCGGCAGGCCCTCAGTCAATCTCGAGGCCCGGTGGCGGCGTATCACGAAAGCGTCTCCTGGAAAGCTTCAGAACGGGGAGCAAGCCGGCATCTTGCCGATACGGCCCTTTGGGCGCCGGCTGTGGGCATGGGCTTTGGGCACTAGCTCTTGCGGAGTGATCGGGTTCCGGGCGCAGCCCTGCCGCCCGAGCCCTGGGTTAGGGCCTGGCGCGCGGCGCAGCCTCGGGTTCAGTCGAACAGCAGCCGGCGCAGGATGCCCGGCGCCAGCAACGCCAGGGGGTTGACCCGGAGTTGCGGCCGGTCGATCGGACCCTTGATGGTCAGCGTCGCCGCCAGCAGGCCGCCGCCTTTCTCGGGGCTGAACACCGCGCCGACGCCCGGCAGCTTACCCGGAAGCGCATTGAACAGATAGGACGGCACGATGGTGCCCTTGAGGTCGAGCGTCTCGCGCGCCAGGTGGATCGGGCCGCGCAGGGTGGCGCCCAGCGCGGCATTGGAGGCGTGCGCATCGGTCAGCATCAGCGTGTCGCCGTTCAGCACGAACGGGGCCTCGAATTTCGTCACCACGAGCTGCCGGCTCGGCACGCCCAACAGGAAGCCATAGCCGGACAGGTCGCGCGCCATGCGGGCGGCGAGCGGCGCGTCATGCACGGTGAACTGGCCGATGGTGGCTGTCGCCTTCAGCCGGGTGCCGCGGGAGGCCGGCTCCAGGGTGCCGTCGAGACGCAGCACGCCCCCCTCGATGGTGTCCACCACCCCGAGGGCCCTGAGCAGGGCGCCGGTATCGTCCGCCTGCAGCCGCAGCCGCCGGACCCCATGGTCGGGCTGCAGGGTCGCGGTGACCGGCGTCGGTCCGGCCACACGCAGGCGGCCCGCCGAGACCACGCTGCCCCGCGCCACGGCCTGCAGGGTCACCCCGCTGAACGAGCGGGTCGGGCTGAACAGGACCTTCTGGAAGGCGAGATCGGCCTGCCAGGGTGAATCCGGCACCGGTCCGGCCTGCCCGGTCGGCCGCGCGGCCGACCGAGCAGCCGGCCGGGCAGGTGCGGCCTCGCTGAGATAGGGGAGTATGTCCAGCACCGGCCCGTGCAGGCTGAGACGCAGCGGTGTTGGCGCCTGCCCGACCTTCTGCTGGCCTCCCTTCTGCTGGCCTCCCTGCGGACCCGGGGACGGGCTCGACGGCAGCGCGATGCGGCCGCTGCCCTGAGTGCGCCCGAGCATGAAGCGGTCGATCACCACGGTCCTGGCATGGCCGCCCGCGACCTCGGCTCGGCCATCGAAGGCGAGGCCGTCGCCGGTCGCATGCAGCATGTCGATGGAGACCAGATGCTGGTCCTGCAGCCCGAACACGCCCGACGCCACCGCCCGCGCCCCCGGCCGCTTGCGCCAGAGCGGCGTGTCCAGCCCGGCCTGGGTCAGGTCCAGATCCAGCGCCACCCGGGCGGCGCCGTCGCGCCGGTGCTCGTAGCTGACATCGAGCAGCGCCTCGCCGGTGAACCGGTGCGCCTCGTCCAGCCCCTCCTGCTGCACCGCCGCGTCGGTGACATGCGACGTCACGTGCGCGCTCTCGGTGCGCTGGTCCGGCGGCCCGGCGCGGAAGTCGGTGTCGAAGGACAACGTCGACGGCATGCCGCCGAGCAGCCCGCTGCCATGCGCCGACAGGCCATCCTGGCTCGCCTGCAGCGCCAGCGAGGCCTGGTCGAGGTCACGCCCGACCGTCACATCGCCGAGATGCACCCCGGTGAGGGTGACCGCGGTGCGCACCGCGACGGCATCGACGCTGACCTTGTCGAGCAGCGGCAGGTCCACCTGCAGCCTTGCCTCGAACCGTCCGGCGGCATCCTTGAACGGCGGCGGGTGCTGCGACAGCAGCCGCAGGCGCGGATGCGCCAGCAGTGCCAGCAGGTCGGCGAGGCCGCCGGACAGGCTGGTCTCGATATGGGCGTCCTGCCGCGGCACCGAGAGGCCGGTGATGCGGATCAAGGACGCCGCCACGGACAGCGGCGCATGGCCCGGGACCTCCTGCACGCCGTGGCGCACGGTGATGTGCAGCGCATCGGGCCCGTCGAACACGAGGTGGCCGTCCAGCGCCCGCAACGGCGGCATCGGGCGCAGCCAGTGCAGCACCATGCCGTCCGCATCCACGCCGCCTTGCAGCCGGTCGAGGCGCAACCCGTCCGGTCCGGTGGTGGACGCCATGCCGATGTCGAGCCGGAAATCGTGCGCCGTGCCGTCGGTGATGTTGCCGGCGACCCATTTCTGCGCGCCGCGCGCCAGCAGCGGCGGCCAGTAGGATTGCAGCCCGGCAAAGCCGATCTGCCGCGCCTCGGCGACCAGGCCGAAGCGGATCGCCGGCCCGCGCAGCTGCCCCTGACCCGACAGCAGGAAGCTCGGCGCGTCCGTGCCGGCCAGCGTCAGCCGGGACGGCGCCAGCAGAACGCGCAGCGGCCCGGTTGCGTCATCCGGCAGCGCCAGGTTCAGCGCGATCTGGCCGGATGCCACCGGCAGGGCGTCGGATTGCGCGCGATCCGGCAGCAGCACGCGGCCGGCCCCCAGCCGCGCCGCGATCCGCACCGCGCGCGGGGTCATGTAGGCGCCGAAACCGCCGGTCAACACGCTGTCCAGGGTCAGCGCGACCGGCAGGCGCAAATCGTCGAGCCCGGCCAGCGCCGGCACCGATCGGGCCAGGGCAGGCGGCACCAGGTCGGCGGGCACCACCGGGTCGGTCTCGATGCGCCAGGCGATGCTGCCGTCGGGCGCCTCGTGGCCACCGCCGCGCAGGCGCAGGGGGGCGCCCCCGCAAGACAGGCTGGCATCGAGTTGCCCGGCGGCGCCGACCGCGGCCGGGCGCCGCAGCGGCGCTAGGCCGAGATCCGTAATGTCGAGGCGACAGGTCCGGCCGCTGGCGGCGTCGTTCAGCAGGACGGCGGAGTGTGCCACCAGCAGCGACCGCACCGCGTCGACGTCGAACGGCGTGCCGGCCTGCCCGTCGGGCGGCGAGCCGGACTGCAGGCCGAGCCGGCCGTCGCGACCGCGCCAGATCCGAAGCTCCGCACCGGTCGCCTCGGCCTGCAGCAGCACGACATGCCGGCGCAGCAGCGGCCAGGGCCGCACCGCCAGCGCGACATGGGCGGCATGGCTGCCGCCGGCGAGGCGGACCTCGTCGAGCAGCACCCCAACCTCGTAGTCCCGCCATGCCAGCCGGACCCGGCCGAAGGCAAGGCCGTGCAGAGCTCCAGACTGCTGCGCCATCGGCGTGGTCAGATGCCGTGCCAGGGTGGTCACGTCGATCGGGCCGCCGCAGAGCCGGAGCGCGAGCGCCGAGGTCAGCAGCAGCGGCAGCACGCACAGGGTCAGCGCCGCCACCGCGAGCGCGTGCCCCAGCCGGTAGCGCAGCCGGATGACGGGCGGCATGCCGGCCTCGACTTGACGCGGCCGGCTCACGCTCCGCACCGTGCCCGGCATGCCCCGACGGCTGCCCTGACCTGACTGCGAAGCGATGGCCCGCGATGCGATGCTTCCGCCTGCCTTCCACCTGGCCGGCACCGGCCGATCCGGCGCGCGCCGCCCTGCTGGCCGAGTGGTGGCTCGGCGAACCGGCTGGGCGCGGCGCGGGCCGCCGGCGTGATGCCGCCGAGGCGGCGCTGATCGCCTGCCTGGGCGGCAACAGCCGCTACCTCGCCGATCTGGTACGGCGCGAACCGGCCTGTTTCGCCAGGCTGTGCGCCGCCGGACCGGATGCCTTGCTGGCCGAGATCCTGCGCGGCCTCGCGGCGCTGCCGGCGCAGCAGCCGCGCGACGCGGTCGCGCGCGCGCTGCGACAGGCCAAGCGCCAGGTCGCACTGGTCAGCGCGGTGGCGGATATCGGCGGCATCTGGAGCCTGGAGCAGGTGACCGCCAGCCTCAGCCTGCTGGCCGAGGCCGCCCTGGGGGCCGCGGTCCGCCATCTGCTGCTGGAGGCCGCGCGCCGGGGCGAGCTCACGCTGGCTTCGACGGAGGGCCCGCAAGACAGCCCGGCCGGATGCGGCTTCGTCGTGCTGGCCTTGGGCAAGCTCGGGGCACGCGAGCTGAACTACTCCAGCGACATCGACCTGGTGCTGCTCTACGACCCGGACGCGCATCCCGACCGTGACGACCTGCAGCGCACCTTCACGCGGATGAGCGCCGATCTCGTGCGCCTGATGGAGACGCGCGACGCCGACGGCTACGTGTTCCGCATGGATCTGCGGCTGCGGCCGGATCCCGGGTCCACCCCGCCCGCCGTCTCGCTGCCGGCGGCGATCACCTACTACGAAAGCCTGGGCCAGACCTGGGAGCGCGCGGCGCTGACCAAGGCGCGTCCGGTCGCCGGCGACCTCGCTTTGGGTCGGGAGTTCCTGGCGACGATCCGGCCGTTCATCTGGCGCCGGCACCTCGATTTCGCCGCCATCGAGGACATCGTCGCGATGAAGCGCCGCATCGACCGGCATCGCGGTACCGTCGGCCGCCCCCCGCTTGGCGTGCCGGCGGCCGGAGTCTCGGGGCGCAGGGTGCCCCCGGACCCGGTCTCGATCCTGCTCGGCCACGACCTCAAGCTCGGCCATGGCGGCATACGCGAGATCGAGTTCCTGGCCCAGACCATGCTGCTGGTCTGGGGCGGCCGGTCGCCCGAACTGCGCGACGCCACCACCCTCGGCGCGCTGGCCCGGCTGGCGTTGGGCAGCTACATGCCGGCCGGACTTGCGGCCGACCTCGCGCGGACCTACCGGCTGCTGCGCGGCGTCGAGCACCGGCTGCAGATGCGCGACGATTGCCAGACCCACAGCCTGCCGGATGACAGAGCCGGGCTTGACCGCCTCGCGCTGTTCATGGGCTGTGCCGCTGGTGACGAAGGCGCCGGGGCGGCGCTGGCCGGCATGCTGCTCGAGCCGATGCGGCGCGCGCATGCGGCGTTCGGCGACCTGTTCGCAACCGGACCGGCCGGCCGCGAGCCGGAACCGTTCTGCCACCTCGATGCGCCGGACCTCGCGAGCCTGCTCGGCCACGCCGGCTTTGCGCAGCCGGCGCGCGCCGCCGCCATCCTGGGCCGCTGGCGCGACCGCCATTTGCGGGCTTTGCGCTCGGATCGCGCCCAGGGGCTGCTGCGCGACATCCTGCCCGCGCTGCTCGCCGCCCTGCTCGAGCAGCAGGACCCGATGCTGGCGCTGGTCCGCTTCGACAGCCTGCTGGCGCGGCAGAGCGCCGGGGTGCAGCTGCTGTCGCTGCTCGCCCATAATCCGCCGCTGCTCGGACGCATCGCCGTCGTGCTCGGAGCCGCGCCGTTCCTGGCAGACCACCTGGCCGCGGTGCCCTCCGCGCTGGAAGGGCTGCTGGTGCCCGAGGACGCGGCGGGGCGGCGGCCGGGCCGGCAGATCCGCGCGGCCTCCGGCGTCGAGGAGGCGATCGCGCGGGCACGAACCCTGGTGCGCGGCGAGGAGTTCCGGCTGTCGCTGGCCCAGCTCGACGCCCGGATCGGCGCGGACGAGGCCGGCCTGGCCCGTTCCGACCTCGCCGACCACGTCATCTCCAGCCTGCTGGCCGTGGTGCAACGCGCGCATCGGGCGCGTCATGGGTGGGTGCCCGGCGGCGGCATGGTGGTCGTGGCGCTCGGCAAGCTCGGTTCGCGCGAGATGATGGCGGGCTCCGACCTCGACCTGATGCTGGTGTACGACCATCCGGAGGACGTCACCGACAGCACGCTGCCGCTCCGGACAGCGTCCGGCATGGCGCCCCGCTCGGCGCACGACCTGCACAGCCGTCCGCTGCCGGTCAGCCAGTATTTCATCCGGCTGGCGCATGCGCTGATCGCAGCCCTGTCGGCACCGGGCCTGGAGGGGCCGCTCTATGCCCTGGACATGCGGCTGCGCCCG
Organism: Lichenicoccus sp.; assembly: GCF_965277665.1. Taxonomy (GTDB): domain Bacteria; phylum Pseudomonadota; class Alphaproteobacteria; order Acetobacterales; family Acetobacteraceae; genus Lichenicoccus. The sequence continues at coordinate 542,614 of NZ_OZ255835.1, read as the reverse complement.
TCCGGCAGCAAGGGGCCGGTCGCGGTGTCGCGCGGCGCCTTCCGGCGCTATCACGCGGAGCAGGCCTGGAGCTGGGAGCGGATGGCCCTCACCCGCGCCCGGATCGTCGGCGGACCGCGCAAGCTGGGCCGCGCCATGGTCCAGGAGATCGGCGCGGCCATCGATGGCGCGCAGCGCCCGACGCCGAGCGGGCGCCGCCGGACGCTGCGGGCGGCCTGCGAGATGCGCGCCAGGATCGCCCGCGACCACCCGGCGCACGGTCCGTGGGACGTCAAGCTGCTGGCCGGCGGCCTGCTCGAGGTCGAGTTCATCGCGCAGGTCCTGCGACTCGTCTGTGACGACCTGTCTCTGCGTCATCACGTCACCCGGACCGCAACCCGGGATGCGCTGCGGGCGTTGGGCCGCGCGCACTGCCTGACGCCGGCGCAGGAAGCGGGCCTCATCGCCGCCGATCGGTTCTGGCGCTCGCTGCAGAGCAGGCTGCGGCTCCTGTTCGGCACCGCGATCCCGGCGGCCGACGAGACCTGGACACCGCCCGTGCGCGACGCGCTGCTGGCCGGCCTCCGGCCGGTTGGGCGCGACGCGCTGCTGGCCGGCCTCGGGCCGGTCGGGATCGGCAGCCTCGGCAGCCTCGACGACCTGCGTCTCCGGATGCAGGCGGTGGCGCGCGCGGTGCGACAGAGCTTTTGTGAGCTGGTGGGCGATCCAGCCGCGACATTCCCCGCGGGCGCGCCTGCCCGCCGAGCGATCAGGCCCGGCCGGGCTGGTGTTTCGCGCGGGGGAGCGGCACATGACATGCGACCAAGCATAAGGACGAACCGCATGGCGAACACCCCGACTCCAGCCGAAGCCGGCGCCAAATCCGGTGCAGCCTCCGGGCTCTCGGTCGGCGATGCGGCACCCGGCTTCGACCTGCCGGCGAGCTTCGATCGACGGGTGCGCTCATCGGATCTCTCGGGCTCACCCTATGTGCTGTATTTCTACCCGAAGGCCGATACCAGCGGCTGCACCAAGGAGGCCTGCGACTTCCAGGAAGCGCTGGGCGCGCTGGCCGGTGCGGCCGGATCCCTGCCGGTGATCGGCGTGTCGCGGGATCCCATGCCGGCCATCGAGGCGTTCGCACAGAAGTTCAGCCTGCAATTCCCGCTTGCCACCGATGACGCCGGCGCGACCCTGGAGGCCTATGGCGTCTGGGTGGAGAAATCCATGTATGGCCGCCGCTACATGGGGATCGAGCGCACGACCCTGCTGGTCGATGCCGAAGGCAGCATCGCGCGCATCTGGACCAAGGTGAAGGTCCCCGGACACGCCGCCGAGGTCGTCAAGGCGGCCGGCAGCCTCACCTGAACAGGAGGCGGCCGGCCGATATCCCGCCGGCCGATTTCAGACGGCCGATTTCACAGCCTGTCTGGAAACGCCTGATGCTGGATGAGAGCGGCCCCCACTCCCAAGCATTGGAGGGCCGCGCCCGGCGTGGCTTTCCGATCACCGGAGCGGAGCGGCCTCAATGGCCGTGAGCACCGGAGCGCCGGAAAGCCGCGTCGGATCGCCAGCAGCAGGCGTTTGCAAACAGGCCCTCACACGTCAGTAGCCGTACGGCTGGCCGTAATAGCCCGGGGGGGGCGCCGCATAGACCACCGGCGGGGGCGCATAGACTACGGTCGGCGGCGCGTAATAGCGGGGCGCCGCCAGGGCGCCGATCAGGGCACCCGCGGCCAGGCCACCAACCAGCGGCCCGACGAAGCCGCCACGATACCCATAGCCGCGGTAGCCGTAGCCGCCGTGGTAGCCGTAGCCGCCGTGATAGCCGCCATAGCCGTGGCGCCACTGGGCCTGCGCCGCCGGCGCGGTGGTCACGGCAAGGCCGGTGGCCAGCAGTGGCACGGCCAGGATTAGACGCATCGAACTACGCATGGAATGAATGCCTCTCTCTGCTCGGACCGATCCCGGCATTGTCTGCCAGCTCGGCCCGGCAACGATATGGGGATCGCTGCCTTCCATGCATAGAACGCAGGAAGCGTGGCAATTTGCAGGCGGCAAAGCGGCAGAATGTTTTCAAAGTGTCTGCGGGCCCGGTGCAGCGGTCACGTCATTGCGAGGGCGGCTGTTCGACCCGGGTGCCGGACGGCGCCGCGAACAGCGCCGGGTCCTGTGCGGCGTAGCTGACGCGCGACGCCAGCAGCAGCACCTGCCCGGCATGCCGGGCCCGCAGCAGCACGCCGTCCGGGGTCAGGCAGATGACGCTGTCGGCGCCGCCGTCGTCGATGGTGCGCCACTCGGTGCAGGGCAGGCCGGCCACCGCGTCCTCGCCGAGACGATCGTAGCGGCCGGTGGCCCGCAGGCCGGGCGACTGGACGCCGCCGCCGGGCGGTGTCGCCGGCAACGGCAGCAGCGTGGCGGTGGCACGGCGCGGATCGACCACGAGAATGCGGCGGGCGCGGTAGTCGGTGATCATGTAGGCGTTGCCGGCCGGATCGAGACGCTGGCTCCAGAGTGCCGCCGACCAACGCATGCGCTGTGTCATCACCGAAGGCGGCGGCAAGGCGGACCCGGGGTCGACAGCAGCCGACCGGGGCCCGGCGATGAGATAGGTCACGTCCACGTCGCGCTGCGGGGTCACGAACGGATTGGGGGCGCCTTGCGGCCAGGCCGGAACGCCCAGGACGAGTGCGGCCGTGGCGAGCAGCCAGCCGAGCCCGGCCTTCGTCACGGATGCGCGGGATCGCCCATCGCCGGGGCTCCCGATCCTGCGTCACCCGGTCCAGCATCACTGGGCCCGGCATTGCCGGGCCCCGGCGCACCGCCGCGCTCGTAGGAAGCCGGTCCCTCGGGATGGGCGACGCGGGTGAAGCCCGGGGGTGGCTGGAACGCGGCCGCCGCGATCGGGCCGTAGCTGACGCTGCGCGCGATGAGGTGGCCGCGCGCGCCCTGGCTGTCGACGCCATCCTCGCTGAGCACCACGCCATCAGGCGTGACGCAGGCATGCGCGCTGCCGGACGCGGTGGTGATCGACCAGGTCGTGCATGGCAGGCCGGCCACATCGGCGGTGCCGGTCGCGGTGTACTGCATGGTCGGATCGAGCAGGAACGGGCTGCGCTGCTCCTCGCGCTCGGGCACGTCCATGTACACCTTTGCCGCACCGATCACGACCTGCATCAGCCGCCGGTCACGGTCCATGATCGTGCTGCCCTGCCCGTCCGGTGCATCGATCCGCATCAGCCGCCCGTGCGCACTGAACAGCACGCGCACCTGTTGCGGCGCCGGCGCGCCGTCCGGCTCGACATCGTAGGTCACGGTGACGTCCCGGCTCGGCATGGTGAGCGGATGCGCCGGCTGCTGCGCCTGGCCGCCGGTGGTCATCGCAACCAGCCCGAGCACCGGAATGGCCGAGGAGAGCAGGCTTGGGCGCATCAGCGGATCCCGAAAAAGATTGCCCGGCTCCAGCCTGGAGCCGCCCTCGAAGTGGTGCCGCGCCAAGCTCGCTGTCAACCACCCGCCTCGCCTTCAGACATCGGCCGCACGCCCCGATCCTCGCACGCCGCCCCCAGCCGGCGTATCGCGCCGACGAGGTCGGCCGGCTCCTGCTGCCACTGCGCGTCCACGGCGGTCGCATCCGCGAGCATCCCGCGATAGCGCGCGCGCGACACCTCGACGGCGCCGAACTGCGACAGGTGGGAGGTGATGAACTGGGTATCGAGCAGCCGGAAGCCGCCCAGCCGCAGCCGGGCCACCAGGAACGCCAGGGCCACCTTGGAGGCGTCGCGCTGCCGGCTGAACATGCTCTCGCCGAAGAAGGCGCCGCCGATGGCAATCCCGTACAGCCCGCCGCAGAGCGTGCCCTCGCGCCAGCACTCGATGCTGTGCGCGCTTCCCATCCGGTGCACGGCCAGGAACAGCGACCGGATCTGCGGATTGATCCAGCTCTCCTCGCGTCCCGGCGCCGGCCCGGCGCAACCGTCGATCACCGCCTCGAAGGCCCGATCGGTGGTGGTCTCGAAGGTCCCGGCAAGCGCGGTTCGCCGCAGCCGGCGCGGCAGGTGGAACCTATCGAGCGGCAGGATCCCGCGCGGCTCGGGGTCGAGCCAGAACAGCTCGGTGGCGTCCCGCGTCTCGGCCATCGGGAACAGCCCGTCGCGGTAGCGGCGCAGCAGCAGCTCCGGTGTCACCTCGACGCGGCGTCTGAACATCGGGAGATAGTGCCGGCCGGGAGGCCGCCGAAGCAATTGCGGATGCTCGGACTGCACCGGCTTGCACAGGGACTGGGCCGGCTTGCGTCGGATGCATTTATCCTGCTCTAGGTGCGTGCCAATGCGCATGATGCTGGTCTTCACGGTGTTCGCGGCGATCTCGGCAGTCCTGTGGGCGCTGATGCCGCACATCGCCGGCGCCGTCGCCCTCGACATGATGCTGATCTACCTGCTCCTGGCGGTGATCTCGGCACTCCTAGCCCTGCTCCCGCAAGGCAGCAGCAGCGACGGCTGACTTTGCCCTTGGTCCTACAGAGGCTGCCTGAAAACGCCTGATGCTGGATGAGAGCGGCCCAGCGGGCCGCGGCCGGCGTGACTTTCCGAGCACCGCAGCGCAGCGGCCTGCTGGCCGTGAGCAGCGGGGCACAGGAAAGCCGCGTCGGATCGCCAGCAGCAGGTGTTTGCAGGCAGCCTCTCAGGCAGCCGCGGGGCGGTGGGCCAGGTTTGCGCGGATACCGTCAACCGCCTCACGCACATGCATCGCGCCATACGTCCGTTCGAGGCGCCGGATGGTGAAGTGCGCGCGGGCCAGGGCGCGGTAGTGCGCCAGGAAGGCCGCGTTCAGCGATGCGCCGCAGAGGGCGCCGGCCACCGGCATCATCTGCAGCGCCACCTTGCGCGACAGCGCCAGGCCATAGTGCGACGAGACCTCCGACAGCAGCATGACCACCGGCCGGCCACGCAGCACAACGCGGGCCGAGAAGAAGCCGAGTTCGCTCTGCTCCTCGGTGCCCTCGTGCGCCTGCAGGGCGAACACCTCGAGGCAGGCGCGCTGGCCTTCGGCGGTCGACAGGTCCTCGCCCTCCTCGCGGGCGATGCGGGCGATCTCGCGCATGATGGTCAGCGTGGTGAAGCCGATATCGGGGATCAGTCCGCTCAGCCCCGCAAACCCGCCGACCGCGCCGGAGACCGCGACCGCGGCCTGGGTGGCATGGTCGCGCCAGCCGCGCTCCGGCGGCACCATGTCGCCGGTCGAGATCAACGGCGCCGAATGCCGCAGGCCGAGCACCGCCAGGTTGAAGGCGCGCACGACGGCGGCCTCGCCGAGACCGCGCAGCTTGGCCTGCAGCCCGGGCGCGAGGCCGATCCCGCGCATGCCGAGGCGGGTCGCCTGGCCGACGGCACCGCCCATCAGGTCCGCCAGGCGGACCAGCAAGCCGCGTCCGGTCTCGACCTGGTGCAGCGCCTGCTCCAGCGCGCCGAGCGAGGCGGCACTGAGCGCATGCGGATCGGAAGCCAGAGGTGTCAGTTCGCCGCCCGGGGTCGCGCTCATCGCCGTCTCCATCAATGCCGCGCGGTCAACGCGTGGACGACGGCCGGGCTTCACCCCTTGATGCGAAAGCTCTCAGCGAGGCGACGGCAGCTCTTAGCGAGGCGACGGCTCGGGCCAATACCCCAGCCCCAGCCGATGCGATCAGGCGGAGCGGCGAGCCTCTGCATCCGACTCCGCGCCCGGATCCGAGGACAGCTTCTGCGCCACGTGCATCAGGACGCTGCGATCCTCGGCGCTGCAGGCCCGGAACAGGCGCAGCAGCGACATCTCGTCGGACGACAACACGCTGTCGGTGGCGAGACCTTCCCAGCCCTCCTTGAGCATGCTGACCGACACGCCGAGCGCTTCGGCGATGCGCCGCAGCTTGCTGCCCATCTGCCCGGCCCGCCCGGTTTCCCACTGCGCGACGGCGCTGCGCGACACGCCGGTCGACATGGCCAGGGTATCCTGGGTGAGGCCACGCGCCCGCCGCAGGATCCGGATGCGGCTGCCGATCGCAAGCCCCGTCTGCGCCGCGGGGGCGGGCTCTGCGGGAAGCTCGGGAACCGCCAGCGCCGGCAACACCGTCTCAGCGGACGGCGCCGGGGTGCCCGGGAGGGTCGTGCCCGGGAGAGTCAGGGCCGGTGAAGACGAAGGCATGTCGCTTGTCACAAATCCGCGAGGCTGCATCAAAACCGCCAGTCGTATCGTTTCCGAACCAGCCATCCAGCCTGCCTCAACCTCGATCGAATTTCTGAGTCAAAGTCCCGAAAAAGAGTTCACGGAGACTTTACCACCACGCGACTTGGACGGGCGAGTGCAAGTTTGCACCGGCAGAGGTGGCGTTGGCAAAGCCGAACATAAAAATTAACGCATTGTTCTCGCGTGAGATTGATTACGCGCGTAAATCATCCTGCCGGGTCGGTGCGTTGCAGCATCAGCACAAACCCTCTCGCCGGAGTCCCCCACGATGACGCTGTTCTCTCGCCTTGCGACTCCGCTCGTTTTCGGCGCCGCCCTGAGCCTGGCGCCGACCTTGATCGGCAGTCTCCCCGCGCAAGCCCAGGCGCTGCGGGCGAGCTCGGCCAATTCCACCGCAGCCGGCATGACCGCCAACCGCAACTCGTTGCCGACCCCCAACACGACCGGCCTGCCCGGTGCCACGGCCTCGCAGAGCATCTCGACCGGCACCGGCTCGCCGTCCGCGGTCTCCATCCTGGGCATGCCGTTGCGTGTCTCCGCCCCGGTCACGGCGCCCTATAACGGCGCCGGCAGCTACAGTACCTTCGCCGGACAGCCGCAGCGCGGCCAGGACGACGTGCTGCAGCAGAGCATCGACGGCGCGCCCTGAGGTCCGGGCGCCGCTTCCGGCAATCAGGGCTTCCAGCCGCCCATGCGGCAGAGCAGGCGCCAGTGCTCGGCGCCGACCGGCACCACCGATAGTCGCGACTGACGGACCAGGGCGATGTCGGCGAGGGCAGACTCGGCCTTGATCTGCGCCAGGGTCACCGGCTTCGGGAAAGCCGAGATCGCCTGCATGTCCACGCACACCCAGTCACCAGCCTCGCGCGTCGGGTCCGGGTAGGCCTCGCGCACCACCTCGACCACGCCGACGATCTCGCGGCCGAGGTTGGAGTGGTAGAAGAACGCCCGGTCGTTCCGGCGCATCGCCAGAAGATTGTTCTTTGCCTGGTGGCTGCGCACGCCGGTCCAGGGCTCGATGCCGCGCTCCACCTGCTGCGCCCAGGAAAACGCGTCCGGTTCCGACTTCACCAGCCAGGTGTTCATCCGGGGTGCGATCATTCGATCAGGGCGCCGTCGCGGAACACGCTGCGGTAGCCGCGGATGACGGTGCTTTCGAACAGCCCGGCCTCGGCGTAGGGGTCGCCGGCCGCCAGCGCCTCCGCCTCGGCGCGCCCGGCCAGGTTGACCAGCAGCAGGCTGCCGGATGGCTTGCCGTCCAGGTCGAGCGATGGGCCGGCCTGCACCAGGCAGCCGGCGTGGTCCTGCAGGTAGGCCAGATGCGCGCCGCGCGTGGCCAGGCGCAGATCGCGGGATCCGGGCTTGTCGGTGCAGTGGATTGTGAACAACATGCGGCTCTCCTTTGCCATCGGGCCGGAAGCGGGCCCCGGAAGCGGGCCATCAGGGATGGCGCGGAGCATAGGATGGCGGTATTCCGCTTGACAGTGCAGCGGGCGAGGCCCCCCGCAAACCGGGCCGGTCGATCTGCAGGAAGCCGGGGCAGAGACGCCTCAATTGCTGGAACAGGGTCCACGCGCTTGGATGCCACCACGACCGTTGCCCCAGAAGACGCAACCGAGGGCGCAACCGGGATTGCCGGTCCGGGCCACGAAGTGCTGCGCAGACGCACCGGCGGGCGGTTGCATCGCTTCGGCAATCCGGGGCGGTTCCTGCGACTGGCCGCGCGGCTGCAGCCCTGGCTCAACGCAATCGCCATCCTGCTGACCGGCTGTGGCCTGATCTGGGGCCTGTGCTTCGCTCCTGCCGACTGGCAGCAGGGCGACGCCGTCCGCATCATGTATGTGCATGTCCCGGCGGCGTGGCTGGCGTCCGTCGGCTATGTCGCACTGGCGGTCTGCTCGGTGCTGTCGCTGGTCTGGCGGCATCCGCTCGCCGACCTCGCCGCCGCCGAGATCGGGCCGGTGGGCGCCACCGTGACCGCCGTCTGCCTTGCCTCCGGCTCGCTGTGGGGCAAGCCGATGTGGGGCGCCTGGTGGGTCTGGGACGCGCGCCTGACCTCGGTGCTGGTGCTGTTTTTTCTCTATCTCGGGCACATCGCGCTGCTGCGCGCCTTCGACGAGCCGCAGCGCGGCTACCGGGCCGGCGCCATCCTGGCCCTGGTCGGCGCGATCGACCTGCCGATCATCAAGTTCAGCGTGCAATGGTGGAACACCCTGCACCAGCCGGACAGCATCACCCTGACCGGGGCGCCCACCATGTCGACCTCGATGTTGTGGCCGCTGCTGATCAGCGCGCTCGGCTTCAGCTTCGGCTTCGCCGCCATCGTCACGGCCCGGCTGCGTGCCGCGGTGATGGAGCAGCGCCTGCGCGTGCTGCTGCTGGCGCGCGGCAACCAGGGGACGCCTGGCGCCGCATGACCCACCTGCCCTACATCGCCGGTGCCTACGGCCTGACGCTCGGGCTCGCCGCCTGGCTCAGCCTGTCGGCTGCGGTGCGGCTGTCCCGGGCCCGGGCGCGGCTGCGCGCGGTCGAGCAGCAGGTCGGCAGGACCCGTTCAGGAAGGCGGCAGGGATGACCCGCAAGTCGCGCCGGCTCTGGCTGCTGGTCGCCTGCGGGATCGGGCTCGGCTCGGCGAGCGCGCTGGCGCTGGACGCGTTCAGCGCCAACATCGTGTTCTTCGTCGCACCCTCGCAGTTGCTGGCGACCCCGGCCACCGGCCGCACCGTGCGTCTCGGCGGCATGGTGGTGGCGGGATCGCTGCACGAGGCGCATCAGGGCGGCGAGCCGGTGGCGCAGTTCCTGGTCACCGACGGCCAGAAGGCGGTGCCGGTGCGCTATGCCGGCATCCTGCCCGACCTGTTCCGCGAGGGGCAGAGCGTGGTGGCGCTCGGCGAGCTCGGCGCCGATGGCAGTTTCAGCGCCTCCGAGGTGCTGGCCAAGCACGACGAGACCTATATGCCGAAAGAGGTCGCCGAGGCGCTGCGCCGCTCCGGCAAGTGGGACCCGAAGTTCGGCCCGGCGCCGTCGGCTGCGAGCTGGAACCGGATGAGCGTCAAGACCGATCCGACGAGGGGCAGCTGAGATCGTGCTGAACGGTCCGGAACTCGGCCATTTCGCCCTGGCGCTGGCCTGCTGCCTGGCGCTGGCGCAGACGGTGCTGCCGCTGGTGGGCGCGCATCGCCGCGAGATCCGCCTGATGGCGGCAGCACCCGCGCTGGCGCTGGGGCAGCTCGCTGCCCTCGCGGTCAGTTTCCTGTGCCTTGCCGGCGCTGCGGTGACCGACGATTTCTCGGTGCAGAACATCGCCGAGAACAGCGCCATCGCGAAGCCGCTGCTCTACAAGATCACCGGAATCTGGGGCAACCACGAGGGCTCCATCCTGCTCTGGTCGCTGATCCTGGGCCTGTGCGGCGGCGCGGTCGCGGTGTTCGGGCGCAACCTGCCGGCGGCACTCCGCGCCAGGGTGATCGCGGTGCTGGGGGGGACCGCCGCCGGCTTCGAGCTGTTCTGCCTGACCACCTCGAACCCGTTCGACCGCGTCTGGCCGGCGCCGGCGGATGGCAATGGCATGAATCCGCTGCTGCAGGATCCGGGCCTCGCCTTCCATCCGCCGATCCTCTACGCCGGCTATGTCGGCTTTGCGGTGCCGTTCGCCTTTGCCGTTGCCGCCCTGCTCGAAGGCCGCGTCGATGCCGCCTGGGGGCGCTGGGTCAGGCCGTGGGCGGTCGCCGCCTGGTGCTTCCTGACCTGCGGCATCGCGCTCGGCTCCTGGTGGTCGTACTACGTGCTCGGCTGGGGCGGCTACTGGTTCTGGGACCCGGTGGAGAATGCCTCGCTGCTGCCGTGGCTGACCGGCACCGCGCTGGTGCATTCCGCGATCGTGGTCGAGAAGCGCGAAGCGCTGAAGATCTGGACCGTGCTGCTGGCGATCGGCACCTTCTCGCTGTCGCTTTCCGGCACCTTCCTGGTGCGCTCAGGCATCCTCAACTCGGTGCATGCCTTTGCCAACGATCCGGCGCGCGGCGTGTTCATCCTCGGCCTGCTCGGCCTGGTGATCGGCGGCTCGCTGCTGCTGTTCGCCCTCAGGGCGCCGCTCCTCGCGGCCGGCGGCATCTTCGCGCCGCTCTCCCGGGAGGGAGCACTGGTCCTGAACAACATCCTGCTCTGCTCGATCTGCGCCGTGGTGCTGACCGGCACCATGTATCCGCCGTTCGCGAGCCTGCTGTTTGGCGCCACCATCTCGGTCGGCAAGCCGTTCTTCGATGCGACCGCGGTGCCGATGGCGATCCCGCTCTTCGCCGCGATGGCGATCGGCCCGATGATGCCCTGGAAGCGCGCCCGCATGGCGCCGGTGCTGATGCGGCTGTGGTGGGCAGCGCTCGGCGGCCTGGCAGCAGGGCTGTGGGCGGCCTTCGGGCTGCGCGGCCTGTTGCCGGTGCTGGCCTTCGGCTTCGCGGTCTGGGTGATCCTGGCGGCCTTTGCCGACCTCGCCCAGCGCATCCAGCTGTTCCAGCTGCCGCCCGCGCAGAGCTGGCGGCGGGCGCGCCTGCTGCCGCGTGCGGCGCTGGGGGCCGCCATCGCGCATGCCGGCGCCGGCGTCACCGTGATCGGGCTGGCCGGCATGTCGCAGGCCGCGCACCGCATCGTCGAGGTGCATGCCGGCGACAGCGTGGACATGGCCGGCTACCAATGGCGCCTGGTCGGCATCGCCGATGCGCCCGGCCCGAACTACACCGCGCGTGTCGCCACCCTGGTGGTGAGCCGGCATGGCCGGACGGTGACGGTGCTGCATCCGTCGAAGCGCAATTTCGCCACCCAGAGCACCACCACCAGCGAGGTCGCGATCCACACCAACCTGATCACCGATCTGTATGCCGTGCTGGGCGACGAGCATCGCGGCGTGGCCGGTCAGCCGGATACCGCGGTGCTGCGCCTGCACGACAACTGGCTGGCGCCGTGGATGTGGCTCGGCGCGCTGGTGATGGCGATCGGCGGCGCGCTGTCGCTGAGCGACCGGCGGGTCCGGGTCGGCGCGCCGCGGCGCGCGGCCTCCGTCGGTGTCGTGGGTGGCAAGGTTGCCTGAGGCGGGCCTCTCGCGCCGGCAGGTCCTGATGCTGGCGCCGCTCGGGGTGGCGGCGGCCGCCGGCGTCGGCTTCTGGTCGATGCTGTCGGGCATGGGCAGCGGCCGCTTCGATCCGCACGACATCCATGCCCCGGCGGTGAACCGGCACGTGCCCGACTTCGCGTTGCCGGCGCAGGCGCCCGGGACCGGCTTCTCGTCGCAGATCCTTGCGGCCCAGACGGCGCCGGTGCTGGTGAACTTCTTCGCCTCCTGGTGCATCCCGTGCGTGCTGGAGGCGCAGACGCTGGCCGGGCTCGGCCGCGTGCTGCCGATCTGGGGCATCGCCTACAAGGACCACGCCGACAACGCCGCCGGCTTCGTGACCCGCACCGGCAACCCCTATGCCCGCCTCGCCGCCGACAGCAGCGGCCTGTCGGCGATCGACTGGGGCGTGTCCGGGGTGCCGGAGAGCTTCCTGGTGCTGCCCGGCGGCCTGATACGCTGGCACGTCGCGGGCCCGCTGACCCCGGAGATCATCGATGGCGGCCTGCTGCCGGCGCTACGCGGGTCGTCGCGATGAAGGCCCTGCGCCGCCTTGCCGGCGTGCTCTGGCTCGCTTTGGCCCTGGTCGCGATGCCGCTGGCGAGTCTCGCGGTGGACGATCCGCAGGAGATGCTGGCCAACCCGGCGCAGGAGGCGCGCGCCGAGGCGATCGGTGCGCAACTGAGGTGCCTGGTCTGCCAGAACGAGAGCATCGAGGATAGCGGTGCCGACCTGGCGCGTGACCTGCGCCATGTGGTGCGCGTGCATGTCGCGGCCGGCGAGAGCAACCGGCAGATCATCGCCTGGATGGTGCAGCGCTACGGCAATTTCATTCGTTTGCGGCCGCCGCTGAACAAGGTGACGCTGCTGCTCTGGGCGATGCCGTTGCTGGCTCTTGGTGTCGGTGCGTTCGCCGCCACCGCCTCCTGGCGCGCCCGTCGTACTGCGGCGGCGCCATTGTCGGAGGCGGAGCAGAAACGCCTCGCCGACCTCCTAGAGCCAAGTCGTTGAAGTTCGTCGTTTTCAGAATCGGGGTCTGGGGCCTTGAGGCCCCAGTGGGTCAAAGGCAAAGCCCTTGCCTCGCTTTGCCAGGCTAAATCCCAAGCATGATCTGGCTCCCGATCATCCTGCTCACCGCCCTGGTGCTGCTGCCCTGCGCCGTCGCCCTGCGGCGGCGCCCGGGCCTGCAAGACCGCCACGAGGCGGCGCTGCTGCTGCATCGGGCACAGTTACAGGAGCTAGACCGCGACCGGGGAGACGGGTTGATCGCGGACGGCGAGCATGCCTCGGCGCGGCTGGAGATCCAGCGCCGGCTGCTAGCCGAGGCCGACCGCGGCGATGATGCGACGCAGGCCGGTGGCCGGGCGCCGGTGCTGGTCATGCTGGCGCTGGTGCCGGTTGCGGCGGTGGTGCTGTATCTGAGCGAGGGGCATCCGGGGATGCCGGCGCAGCCGGCGGCGCTGCGCATGAGCGAGGCGGATGCCCGCCTGCGCGAGGACGCCCAGCTGATCGGCATGCTGAAGGCGCAGCTCGCGAAGCTGCCGCCTGGTGCGGCGAGCGCGCGCCAGGGCTATATCCTGCTCGGGCAGGCGGAGGCGACGCAGGGCGACTGGGCGAGTGCGGCGGTGGCCTGGCGGCAGGCGCTGCGGGACGGACCGTTCGAGCCGACGCTGGCGGCGCAGACCGCCGAGGCGCAGGCGCGCGGTGACGGCGTTGTCAGCGCGGAGACCGCGGCCTTGTTCCGGCAGGCGCTGGATGCGGCGCCGAAGGATGCGTCGTGGCGGCTGCTGGCCGAGCAGCGCATCGCGCAGTCCGAGCATCACTGAGGCAGAATTTCATTAACTGCGGTCGTCGGCGAGGTCTTGTCATTTCGGGACGGGTTTACGCAACGCTAAATCCCGTGGAGAAAACCGTCTTCTATCTTGTCCCGAAAATGGAGGTTTGCGGAACAGTCAGTGCCGAGGCACTGCCTATCACCCGCCCTATGTCCTGAGGTGCCATTAAAGTGGAGGAAGTAGCTAGTAATTAGTGACGGGTGCAGAGAAGGTAATCTCGAAGTTGCACCCGTCTGCTTTATCCGCAGCCTCGACGAAAATCCTAGCAGAGTTGTCGAAATATCTGCCGAATGCTGCCGGAAATGTTCCCGTTCCGCCTAAGCTCTCTTCGCTGTCGACAACATTAAGCTGGCCATACGTCTGGCTTAGATAGCGACGTAGCTCGTTCATTATTGTACAAGGCTCACGAATGGTTCCGGAATCCATAACTATTATCGAAAGCTTTCCCCCTGTACAGCCCTGTATCGTCCTGGGCATGCTGCTGAAGTTGAGTTGAAGCTCAACCGGATAACCGTCGATATCCGTGGAAACCGAGTAGACCATTACTGCCTCATGAAGGCGACGGTGTAGGGGTGCTACGCATTTGAGCGGTAACTTGGTTGCTGCTCGGACCTCTTCTGCAGACATGCCGAACTGCATGTTCTGCCAACCCGTTAAACGTCTGACTTCTTCAGCAGTGCTCGCTGAGCTCGAAAAGAGGGCCAGGATGGCTGCAAGATGCACAATGTACGCTCGTGCCATATTTCGCTTCTCTGCGCCTATATAGATTATGAATTACCAGGCTACTGCTACCAGGGAAGAGGCGTTACAGTGGCCCCGTCCCAAGATAGCTCATCGTCGACTTTGTACCGCAAACCGGGGTTTTGGGAACGAGCATGAATGCGACCAACCCAGGTCCTGCTCCACTCATACAGGCGGGTCGCCAGGGTATCGACCGGGTCAGTTGACCTGACCAAGCAGCTCTCCCAGCGACTGCTTCGCGTCTCCATAGAACATCCGCGTGTTCTCCTTGTAGAACAGCGGATTCTCGATTCCCGAGTAGCCCGTCCCCTGGCCACGCTTCAGGACGATCACGGTCTTGGCCTTCCACACCTCCAGCACCGGCATGCCGGCGATGGGCGAGTTGGGATCGTCCTGTGCCGCGGGGTTCACGATGTCATTCGAGCCGATGACGATGGAAACATCCGTGGCGGGAAAATCCTGGTTGATCTCGTCCATCTCGAGAACGATGTCGTAGGGCACCCTGGCCTCGGCCAGCAGCACGTTCATGTGGCCGGGCAGCCGGCCGGCAACCGGGTGGATGCCGAAGCGGACCTCCTTGCCCTGGGCGCGAAGCTTGCGCACCAGCTCGCTGACCGCCTGCTGCGCCTGGGCCACGGCCATGCCGTAGCCGGGTACGATGATGACGCTGCCGGCATCGTTGAGGGCGGCTGCCACCCCGTCGACGTCGATGGCCACCATTTCGCCCTCGATCTCCTGCGCCGGGCCGGTGGGGGAGCCGAAACCGCCAAGGATGACCGAGACGAAGCTGCGGTTCATCGCCTGGCACATGATGTAGGACAGGATCGCACCCGACGAGCCAACCAGCGCACCGGTCACGATCAGCAGGTCGTTGCCGAGGGTGAAGCCGATCGCGGCCGCCGCCCAGCCGGAATAGGAGTTGAGCATCGAGACCACCACCGGCATGTCGGCGCCGCCGATCCCCATGATCAGGTGCCATCCGATGAACAGGGCGACGAGCGTCATCAGGATGACCGACCAGATGCCGGCACCGCTCAGAAAGGCGACGAGGAGTGCCACGGACAGGATGGCTGCGCTGGCATTGAGGACATGGCCGCCGGGGAGTTTCTTCGCCTTCCCGGTGATCTTCCCGGCGAGCTTGCCGAACGCGACGATCGATCCCGTGAAGGTGACGGCGCCGATGAAGATGCCGAGGAATTCCTCGACCTTCAGGATGGCGACCTCGGCCGGCGTCTTGCTGGCCAGCACGGACGCGAAGCCGGTGAGTGCCCTGAGGCCATCGGTATCCGCCGCATGCTGCAGCGCCTCGACATGGCCGTACTCGATCTCGGCGTTGTAGCCGATGAGGACGGCGGCCAGCCCGACGAAGGAGTGCAGTGCCGCCACCAGCTGCGGCATCTCCGTCATCCCGACCCTTCTCGCGAGAGTGGAGCCGATCAGTCCGCCGATCAGCACCATGACGACGAGCAGGGCGTAGCCCCCGGAGCCCGGTCCGATGACAGTGGCCAGCACCGCGAGCGCCATGCCGACGATGCCATACCAGACGGCGCGTTTGGCACTCTCCTGTCCCGACAGGCCACCGAGCGAAAGGATGAAGAGAATTGCCGCCGCAATGTATGCGGCCGACACAATGCCGAAGGACATGGTCGCCCCCTACGACTTCTGGAACATGGCGAGCATCCGGCGCGTGACCAGGAAGCCGCCTGCGATGTTGATGGAGGCGATCAGCACCGCGACCGCCCCGAGTCCCAGCACGAGCCGATTGCCCGATCCGAGTTGCAGGAGCGCACCGAGGATGATGATTCCGGAGATTGCGTTGGTCACCGCCATGAGCGGGGTGTGTAGCGCGTGGCTGACTTTCCAGATCACCTGGAAGCCGACGAAGCAGGCGAGCGCGAAGACGATGAGGTGGCTCATGAAACTGGGCGGCGCGACCGAGCCGAGCAGCAGCGTCAGCACCGTGCCCACCAGCAGCAGCGCGACCTGATATCGGGTCGTCCGGCGGAACGCGCCCGTCTCGGCGGCCCTCCTCTCCTCCGGCGTCGGCTGCTTCTCCTTCGCCCTCGGCTTCTGCGCGGCGATCGCCTTCACCTTCGGCGGCGGCGGCGGGAAGGTGATCTCGCCTGCGAAGGCGACCGTTGCGCCACGGATCACGTCGTCCTCCATGTCGTGAAAGACGATGCCGTCCTTTTTCGGCGTGAGATCCGCGATCATGTGGCGGATGTTGTTGCTGTACAGGGTGGAGGCCTGGGTGGCCATGCGGCTCGGGAAATCGGTGTAGCCGATGATGGTCACGCCATTGTCGGTGACGATCCTCTCGTCTGGCACGGTGAGGTCGCAGTTGCCGCCGCGCTCGGCGGCCAGGTCGATGATCACCGAGCCGGGCTTCATCGCCTCCACCATGTCCTTCAGCCAGAGCTTCGGCGCCGGCCGGCCCGGGATGAGCGCGGTGGTGATGACGATGTCGAGCTCTGGCGCCAGCTCGCGGAACTTCTCGAGCTGCTTGTCCCGGAACTCGGGACTCGAGGGCGCGGCATAGCCGCCGCTCGCCGCGCCGTCATGCTGGGCTTGTGCGAAATCGAGGAAGACAAACTGCGCGCCCATGCTCTCGATCTGCTCGGCAACCTCGGGACGCACGTCGAAGGCATAGGTGATGGCGCCGAGGCTGGTGGCAGCACCAATCGCGGCCAGGCCGGCGACACCGGCGCCGATGATCAGGATTTTTGCCGGGGGCACCTTGCCCGCGGCCGTCACCTGGCCGGTAAAGAACCGGCCGAAATTGTTGGCGGCCTCGATCACGGCGCGATAGCCGGCGATGTTCGCCATGGACGACAGCGCGTCCATCTTCTGAGCGCGGCTGATGCGGGGCACCATGTCCATGGCGACGACATTGACGCCGATCTGCTTCGCTTCTTCGAGAAGCGCCTCGTTCTGCGCCGGATAGAAGAACGAGACGAGGGTCTGTCCCTTGCGCAGCAGGGCAAGCTCGGGGGGTTCCGGTGGACGCACCTTGACCACGAAGTCGACGGCTTGCACGAGCGCGCGCGCATCCGGCATCACCGCGACACAAGCAGCCTGGAAGGCCGCATCCGGGAAGCCCGCCGCGACGCCCCCGCCCGCTTCCACGAAACAGCTATGCCCCAGTTTCTGGAGCTGGGCCGCGCTTTCGGGCGTCATCGCGATACGCGATTCGCCTCTGAATGTCTCTCGGGGAGCGCCGATCTTCACCTGTTCAATCCTTTGAAACTCTGTCTCTACGCCGACGAGTGGCACCCCATGCACAAACGCCACGACGCCGGAGGTCCGGGCAGGGCAACAGACCAGTGCGCGCGCCGCACCGAAGAAGCGGTCCCACTCGTCTGCAATCCATCGGTGGCAGTCTCTGACCCGGCAGCACTAGCTACGGGGACTGGCCAGGAACTCCAGCACCGGTGCGAGCGACCGGTCCGGTGCTTCCTCGAACGGCACGTGGCCGAGGCCGGGCAGGGTCACCAGCCGCGCGTTCGGCATCGCATCGGCATAATCTCGGGCGTTGGCTACGGGGATCATGCCGTCGCGGTCGCCCCAGAGCAGCAGCGTCGGCGCCCGGATGCGGCGCAGCAGCGGCACCGGGTCCTGCAGCATCACCTGCTGCATCCTGGCCAGCATGGCGACGCGCACGCCGGGGGCCAGCATCAGGTCGCGGTAGCGCGTGACGATCGCCTCGGTCAGGTGGCTCGGATCGCCATAGGCGGGCACCAGGCTGGAGCGCAGCATGGCACGCGGCATGACATAGGGCAGCAGCCGCACCATCAGCGGCAGCTTCGCGCGGCGGCCGTATTCGAAGCCCGGGCTGGCGAAGCCGTCCGGCGAGATCAGCACCAGGCGGTCGACCCGCTCCGGATGGTCGAGGGCGAAATTCCAGGCGATCTTGCCGCCTAGCGAGTTGCCGATCAGCGTGCCCCGGGCGATGGCGAGCTGGTCCATCAAAGCGAGCAGCACGTCGACGCTGCGCGCATCGGTGTAGTCGCCGGTCGGATCCTGCCCGGTCAGGCCGAAGCCCGGCAGGTCGAACCGGATGACGCGGTAGCGTGCCTCGAGGCGGGCGGCCCAGGGTTCCCAGGTCTGCAGGCTGGCACCGAAGCCGTGCAGCAGGATCAGGACCGGGGCATCGCGTGGCCCGGTATCCCGGACATGCAGATGCAGTCCGGCGACATCGCGGATATCCGACGGCGCCCGCAGATAGAGCTCATCGAGTTCGGCTGCCGGCTTGTCGGGCGTGTAGAGCCAGCCGGCGGCGCCGAGCAGCGCCATCACCGGCAGGGCGACGGCAAGCGCCACCCAGCGCCGCGCCCGCGGATTGATCAAGTCGGCGTCTTCAGCCCGGCTGCAGCAGCACCCAGTAGATGACTTGCCAGTACGGTCCGACAAAGAGCAGCACCGCTGCTGCAGCACCCGTCCAGACCAGGATCGACAGGCTCGAGAGCCAGCCGCCGATGGTGCCCCTGCGCCAGCCAAAGAAACTGCCGCCGGCGAGCCAGAGCCAGACCACGATCACCGCGACAAACAACCAGAAATACATCGCCGCCCCTCTGTCCTTCGTCCGAAAGAGCCCGTCCGAGAATGCGCTACGCTGAGCGAGAGTGCCGCGCTGCGGCACGGCCGTCGTGGCTGTCGAGAACCGGAGCGGAGCGGCCTTTATGGCCGTGAGCACCGGAAGCGCAGAAAGCCGCGTCGGATCGCCAGCGTAGTAGCATTATCGGACGGGCGCTCTCAGTAGGCGCCGTTGGTGATTAGTTGCACATAAACCCGCTCGGCAAAGTGCGTGAGCTGCCACACGCGCTGGTCCGGCTGCAGGCCGGGCATCTTCTCGACGACCGGGCAATAGGCGACGGTCAGCCCATTCACCAGGTCGTCGCGCTTGATCTGCGGCGCCACCGATTTGACGCGGCTGATGATCGCATTCGAGCTCTGCAGCAGATTCGCCTCCGTGGTCTGCTGCAGCAGCGCGCCGATGCCGTTCGAGCTGTCGTCCAGCACTTTCGCCAGGTCGTCCTGCGCCAGCGCCGGGCATCCGTTCGGCCGGCTGCCGTTGAGGATGGTGCGGGTGTCGCGGCGCAGCAGCGACACGAGCAGCGTGGTGGCGTTCGCCGGCGCCCGGTTCGACCAGGCCTGGCGGACATAGTTGGTGGCGGCGACGATCTCCTTGTCGCTCATCGCGGCACCCACGCCTGGCATCAGGCCGTACGGGCCGCGCGCCTGCAGGCCGCCGAGCACGATGCGGATCACGTCCTGCGGTCCGCCGGCCAGCACCATGCCGTTGCCGTCCAGCGCCGGGATGCGCTCGCTGACACCCTGGCCGTTATCCTGGTGGCAGGAGGCGCAATGGCTGAGATAGGCGGCGCGCCCGGCTGCCATCGCATCCTGGCGGAAGCGGGAATCGACCGGGCTGTAGACCGCCTCCGCAGGCAGCGACTTGAGATAGACCGACAGCGCATGCAGGTCGCTGTCGGTCAGGTGTGCCGTGCTATAGTCGACCGTCTCCGACATCGGGCCGGCCACGGTACCCATCGACTTCGAGTGCCCGTATTTGAAGAACGAGACCAGGTCGTCGACGCTGTAGCGCCCGATGCCGGTCATGTTGTCCGGGCGCAGGTTCGGGGCGTACCAGCGGGTGATCGGCGCACCCAGCACGTTGCCGGCGATGGCGGTGTTGCCGAGGAAGTTGCGTTTGTTGTGGCACTCGCCGCAATGCTCGAGGCCGCCGAAGATATAGGCGCCGCGATTGAGCTCCGCCGACTTTGACGGATCCGGCTTGAACTCCTCGGTCGGCACGAAGACCGCATCCCACAGCGCGATGCCGGCCCGGAAGGTGAACGGAAACCAGATTTTGTTCTCCAGCCGCGGTGCGTGCACCGGCTTGAGCGAGAACAGGTAGGCCTTGATCGCCAGCAGGTCGGCTTTCGGCACCGTCGCGTACCATGGATACGGCATCGCCGGATAGATACGCTGGCCGTTCGGGCGGATGCCGCGCTGCATCAGACGGATGAAGTCGTCATCGGTATAGTAGCCGATGCCGGTTTCGCGGTCGGGCGTGATGTTCGGGGTCGAGATGTCGCCAAACGGCATCTGCATGTACTGGCCGCCGGCGAATTTCGGATAGCCGGGGGCGGCGTGGCAGCCCACGCAGTCGCCCATGTCGGTGAGGTATTTGCCCTTGGCGATCAGGTCCGCGGAGGCCGGCTGGGTCTGGGCCATCGCCCGGCCAGGCAGGCAGGCCAGCAGGGCCAGCGCCGCCAGCCCGGAAAAGCTTGCTACCCGATCGCTGCGAGTCACGGCGCGTTCCTCTGGGCAAGGAGTGGATAGGCAGCCAGGTCGCTGGCTCCGTAGAACGGCTTGTAGGCGCCCTGGTGGCAGGTGGCGCAGTTGATCTTGGCGACGTCCCCGGTGGGACCGCGGCGTCCGGCCGGGAACACGTCGGTCAGGGGTAACATGTAGTTCCGGTTCAGGTTGCGAACCATCTCGATGCCATACCAGGCCGGAACACGGTTCGGTGTGCCCTGGTCCCATGACGCGAAGTTGTTGGTGTTGTGGCAGTAGGTGCATCCCACGCCCAGCGATGTCGCGAAATGCACCATCAGCCCGTAGGTCCACTCGGCCTGCTTGGTCGAGGCGTTGTTGCCGATATTGAGGTCGCTGGTCCCGGTGACGCGGATCGGCATGGCGTTGAGCAGGAACGGCGTGAACGGGTCGCTGGCCAGCGTGGTCAAGCCGGATGCCTTGGACACCCCGCCCTGGCCGGTGCCGGCATCGGCGATGTTGTGTCCGGCTCCGGGCGGCGGCTCGGTGAACCAGACCTCCTGCGGGATCGAGTGGCCGCGATGGCAGGTGTAGCAGGTGACGCCGACCCCGCCGACATGGCTCTTCCAGTTGGTGTTGATCTCGCGCGTCATCTGGATCATGCGGCGCGTGACGGTCTTGGTGTAGAGGCTGTCGCTGGCCATGTTGTTCAGCGAGTGGCAGTAGGCGCAGCCGGCGGCCGGATTGATCCAGGTCGCGAACGCGCCCATCTGGCGCAGGAACTGGTTGGCATCCGCCGCCCCCAGCACCTTGATGTTGTGATAGGCCTGGGCCGAGGAGCGTCCGGCATCCGGCACCGCGGGCAGCGTCGGACGCAGCCGGTTGGCTTCGAACTGCGGCTTCAGCAGGCGCGGATTATATTCCGCCTCCATCGCGGTGCCGCGATAGCCGAGCTGCACCGAGGTGACCGGCAGTCGCTCCAGGGTCGCGCCGAAGGCGAACACCAGGGCCGCGGCAAGCAGCCCGACGATCCAGGCCCGGGTTCGCCAGGGATGCAGCGCCATGCCGGTGATGCTGCGGCGCAGGACCAGCGCCACCAGTTCCAGCGGAGCCGTCAGGGCGCGCATCACTGCAGCACTCCACGCAGATGGCCGGGATCGGGGATCATCGGATAGACGCGCGGATACATCGGCGCGATGCCGTGCTTGACGCCCCACAGATACCAGTTATCCACCACGGTGCCGGTGAGCAGGATGCCGATGCCGCCGGTCAGCGTGCACAGCACCGCGAACCACCAGGCCCAGCGATGGATGGATTCGAAGGAGGCGTTGAACCCCATGATCCAGCGCCAGAACAGCGCGGCACGCTCCGCCGCGGTGCCGCGGTCGGTGGTGAGCTCGATCTCGCGCTCCGCCCAGTAGCGGCTGGTCGCCAGGATGGTGCCGCCATGCATCGCGAACAGCAGCGTCGAGCCATACAGGAACACGATCGAGAGCATGTGGAACGGGTCGTAATAGAGATTGCCGTAGCGGACCGAGAGCGCCGCGGTCCAGTCCAGGTGCGGGAAGATCCCGAACGGCACCGCCTCGCCCCAGGAGCCCATCAGCACCGGACGGATGAAGCCGTCCACCAGGTAGAGCCAGATCGCGGATGCGA
Organism: Lichenicoccus sp.; assembly: GCF_965277665.1. Lineage (GTDB taxonomy): Bacteria > Pseudomonadota > Alphaproteobacteria > Acetobacterales > Acetobacteraceae > Lichenicoccus. The sequence goes on along the minus strand of NZ_OZ255835.1, from coordinate 520,798 downwards.
AGGCCCAGGCAACATGGGTGCCCATGCCCAGCGCCCTGGCCCGCTGGTACACCCGCACCCACCACAGCAGGATCGCGAGCGTCAGGAAGAAGCCCGCCATCAGCCACCAGCCACCCTGCGCCAGCGGCGGGATGTGCAAGCCGTAGGCGGGTGCCGGCGGCTCGAGCGCCAGCCAGGGCAACTGCCGGATGAACTGCACCGGATCCCAGTTCACCGAGGCCAGCATGTTGAGCCCGATGATCTCGAAGGCGATGAAGCCGCAGATGATCGAGGCGAGCCCGACGGCACCGAGATAGAACGGGCCGACCTGCGCCGATCCGATGAAGCCGAGCAGGATGGAGGTGCGGGGCCGGCCGCGCCGGAACTCGTTGCCCGACTTGAGCAGCGGCCCGGGATCGAACGGACCGTCCACATGGGTGCGGTTGAACAAGTTCTGATATTCGAGGCCGAAGGCCGCGCGATAATCGAACATGACCTTACCTCCAGAACGGCAGGTTGAGCCACCAGTTCCACCATTCCGGCCAGCCACGGGTCCAGAGCGGGCCGCTGATGACGATGCAGATCGCACTCCACACCCCGGCATTGATCGCGCAGAACCAGCCGAGCCGGTGGATGCCGAGCGGGCCGATGGAATAGACGATCAGGTCACGAAAGAAGCCGTCCTCGTGCGCCGAGGTCTTGACCGGCTCGTCGCCCGGTGGATTGAGCGACGACAGCACCGCGCCGCCGTGCATCGCGAGGATGAAAGTGGTAGTGAAGAAGAACGTCACGGCGATCATGTGCGCCGGATTGTAGTGGAACTGCAGGTGCTGGTAGCCGACATTGGAGACCCAGTCGAGATGACTGAGGATCCCATACGGGAAGCCGTGTCCCCATCCGCCCATCAGCACCGGCCGGATCACCTCGAGGGTGAAGTAGGCCAGGATCGCGCCGCTGAAGGCGATCGGGACATGCAGCCCCATGCCGAGCTTGCGGGCGATCTCGACCATCCGCAGGGCCCAGGAACAGAAGGCGCCAAGGGCGCAGAAGGTGATCCATTGCCACAGTCCGCCCTCGCGCAGCGGGGCGAAGCCGAGCCCGTAGCTGAGGTCGGGAGGGGCAATGTTGATGCGCCAGACATTCCAGGTCGGGCCGATCGCCGCACCCCAGATGATCAGCAATGTTCCCACCAGCGAGAAGAACGCCGTGGTGACGCCGAAGAACCCGACATAGAACGGGCCCACCCAGAAATCGAAGAGATCGCCGCCCACGAGCGTTCCACCGCGAACGCGATACTTGTACTCGAAATTCAACATCGCCATAGTTGCGGTCTCCTGCCCGAGGGGGGCGGTCTCCTGCCGGGGCGGTCCTCTATCGTGCGGTCGTCGTCACGGCTTTGCCGGCTCCGGCAGCGGCGTCATCTGCTGGACCTGCGAACCGCCGAAGCGGTCATGGCTCGGGCCGTCCAGCCAGTTGAAGCGGTCCGTGCTGAGCAGGATGAAGTGGATGATGAGCGCCAGCGTCAGCAGGAAGACGAACAGGCCGACCAGCGCCCGGCGCGGGTCGAACAGAACCCAGATTCGCCACATGGCATGTCCTCCCTAGGCAAAGGCGGCGAGCAGATGCCCGGCCGCGTGCATGATGGCCGGATGCATCTGGAGCGCGCTGGCCAGGTGCGTATGATCCAGCATTGCGGTGTGGTAGCTGCCGCCCCAGGGACGCCACAGCCAGGCTAGGATGTGTGCCACCACGGCGATCGCCACGAAGACGATGAAGCTGAGCACGAAGAGCCGGTTGAACTCCTTCGCCTCGCCATCCGTCAGGCCGGACAGGGTTGTCCGACGGTCCGGTTCAAGTGCCATCCGTTTGTTCCTCCATGATACGATGAAACCCCTGTTGCCTCATGACACGGCGACCGTCGCCTCGGCGTGCCGAGCGAGCGCTTCGGCGGCGCCGAGCGAGCGTTGTGCGCGCTCCAGCGTCACCCGTGTCTCCTGCGCCTCGTGTGCATCACGCTCGATGCGCTCACGCAGCTTCTTTGCCGCCGAGATGCGAACCAGGAACGGCTCGCGCTCGAGGTGCCGGTCGAGCAGCTGCGCCGCGGACGCATCCCACAGCAGTTCGACCTCACCGCGCGCGTGCGTCGCCTCGATCGCGTCGAGGTCGCCGGCGAGCGGCAGCATGTTGAACAACGCGTCGAACAGGGCGTTGCAATATTCCTGGACGAGATAGGTGGCCCCGGCATAGCCCATGAACGGGGTGCCGGTGCTGCGCCGGATGATCGCGCCGGGGAACGAGGCCGGCACGAAGATGCAGCGCGCCTTCTGCTCGACGGCGTAGATGCGCTCGTTGTTCGAGCCGAACAGCACCAGCGGCGGCGACGTCTTGAGCGAGGCGCGCACGGCCTGGTTGTCGGGTTTGACCCCCGGGCGTCGCGCGACCGAGAAGCTGCACGGAATGCCGAGCTCGTCGGCCAGGAAATGCCGCACCCCGCGTTCGTAGGTCTCGGTGGCGACGATGGCGAAGCTGCCGGTGGCGAAGAAGTCCTGCGTCACCGAGCGCCAGAGATCCCAGATCGCCTTGATGGTGGTGTGCTTCTCGCGCTCGATGAACGGCTCCGGATCGACACCGGCGAGTTCCCCGAGGCGGCGCAGAAAGGCGGTGGTGGCGAACACCCCGATCGGCGCCTGCAGATAGGGCTTGCCTAGCTCCTCGCACAGCTTGCGGCCGAACTCGCGATACAGGCAGACATTGACCGAGGCGTCCGCCAGCCGCGGCGTGTCGTTGATGTGCGCCTCGATCGGATAGACCAGGTTCACCTCGCAACCGATGCCTTCGATCAGCCGGCGGATCTCGTGCACGTCGGACGGCATGTTGAAGGTGCCGTGGATGGCACCGATGATGTTGACCTTCGGCCGCGCCGCGACCGCCGCCGGCGCCACCTCCTTGCCGCCCTTGCGGATCGCCGGACGCGGACCTCCGGACTTCTTCTGGCCGAACTGCGTCCACAGCCAGAACAAGGCGCGGTCGGCGCACTGCCACTGGTCGTCGTCGATAGTGCGCGGAATGAAGCGCAGCAGGTTGGAGCCTTCCGGCGTCACGCCGCCGCCGATCATCTCGGCGATGCTGCCGGTCACCACGACGCCCGGCATTTTCTGCTCGCCGACGCTGTTGGCGCGGCTCAGCGCCGCCTCGGTGCCGTGCATCGACAACGCGTCTTCCGACAGGCCGGTGACGCTGACCGGCAATTCATGCGGCGGCAGCGCGTCGGTGTAGTGCAGCACCGCGGTGACCGGCAGGTTCTCGCAGCCGACCGGACCGTCGATGATGACGCGCAGTCCGCTGATGGCGGAGAACACATACACCGCGCCCCAGTAGCCGCCGGCGCGATCATGGTCGATCACCAGCATCGTCAGGCCCCCGTCTTCGCGATGGGTATTGCCGCGGACGGTGGTGTGCCGAAGAACGAGACCATGCGCGCGAACCGCTCGCGGCCGCCGGTCTGCGCGCGCACGATCTGCGCCATCGCGCCGATGCCGGGCAGGCCGAGCAGCGGCCGGCCCGACACCATGTTGGTGTAGTAGATCGCGGGGATGCCCTGCTCCTTGGCCTTCTGCACCACCGGCGTGGTGCCGATCGCGAGATCCGGCCGAACCACGCGCATCGCCTGCAGGTCCTGCTCCAGCGAGGCCCGGAACTGCACGTGCACGCCGCGCGCCTCGAGCCAGATCCGGTCCGCCTCGGTCCAGTCGGTGGCGGGGCAGGCGGTGCCGACATAGGGCAGTTCGGCGCCGGCCTCGACAAGCAGGCGGGCTACCAGCAGCTCCGACCCCTCGTAGCCGGACAGCGTGATGCGGGCGTTGACCGGGTTGGCCGCGAGTGTCGCGCGCAGCGCCGGCAGGGACGCATCGAGGGCTGCATCCAGGCGCGCTTGCGGCACTCCTGCGGCGGCGGCGAGAGAGCCCAGCCAGGCTTCGGTGGCAACGGCGCCGACCGGGCCGGAGGCCACGATCGGCCGGCCGGCGGCGGCGAATTCGCGGAACGCGGCGGTGTAGAACGGATGCACCGCGGCCACCACGGCACAGTCCAACGCGCCATACAGGTCGCGCCACTCGCGCGCCGGCGTCGGCGGGGCGATGCCGAGACCCAGCGGCGCCAACAGGCCGGCCGCCACCATCGGGTCGGCGGGAAACATCTCGCCGACCATCGCTACGGTGGGCTGGTCGCCCTGCTGGCCGCGCGGCCGCTGCACCGGCCCCGCCTCGATCTCGGAGCGCGCCGCGCGCAGCATGGCGCCGGCCAGCACGTCCTTGGCCTCGGCATGCGTCGGCACGCCGAAACCGGGCACGTCGATGCCGATCACGCGCACGCCGTTGATCTGTTTCGGCAGCAGGTCGAGCGGCACGCCGGAGGCGGTCGGCACGCAGAGATTGATCACCACCACCGCATCGTAGTTCGCCGGATCGGCGGTCTCGATGACGGCGTCGCGGATGTCCTCGAACAGCTGGCCGCGCACCAGGCTTTCCGAATTGAACGGCACGTAGCCGACGCTGCGGCGCGCGCCGTAGAAGCGCGAGGTGAAGCTGAGGCCATAGACGCAGCAGGCCGAGCCGCTCAGGATGGTGGCGACGCGGCGCATGCGCAGGCCGACGCGCAACGATCCGAAAGCCGGGCACATGGATTGCGGCTGGTCGTGCGGCCCGCGCGGATAATCCGCCAGCAGCCGATCCACCGACGCGGCGCTGCCGGCCGCGCGTGCTGCCGCCAGCAGGGTCTCGCGACCGCCATGGCAGCCGGCATCAGACGCCGCCGGTACCGAGGTTGCGGGAACCGAGAGGCCGGGATCGTAGTCATCCATGCCTACACGCCCTCGTAGATGACTTCGAGCGAGGGCTGCTCGATCGCCGCGATGCCGGCGCACATGTCGGACATGCTGGCCGGCTCGAGCACGACGCCGCGCCCGACCGCATCGCCCTTGAACAGGTCGAGCAGGTTGTCGTGGCTGAGCGGACTCGGACGCAGCGGCGGGGCGTCCGCCACCTGCGTCGCCAGCGACATGAACAGCGGCTCCCACGGGCTGCCCGGCCGGCCGATGATCTCGTAGTTGGCACTCTTGCGGCGGATGTCGTCATCGGCGGGAATCGCGGCGAGCACCGGAATGCCGACCGCCTGCGCGAAGGCCTGCGCCTCGCCGGTGCCGTCATCCTTGTTGATCACCAGGCCGGCGACACCTACATGGCCGCCGAGCTTGTTGAAATACTCGACCGCGGAGCAGACATTGTTGGCGACGTAGAGCGACTGCAGGTCGTTCGAGCCGACCACGATCACCTTCTGGCACATGTCGCGCGCGATCGGCAGGCCGAAGCCGCCGCAGACCACGTCGCCGAGGAAGTCGAGCAGCACGTAGTCGAAACCCCAGTCGTGGAAACCGAGCTTCTCCAGCAGCTCGAAGCCGTGGATGATCCCCCGCCCGCCGCAGCCGCGGCCGACTTCGGGTCCGCCGAGTTCCATCGCGAACACGCCGTCGCGCTTGAAGCAGACATCGCCGATCTCGACCTTCTCGCCGGCGAGCTTCCTGCGCGACGAGGTCTCGATGATGGTCGGGCAGGAGCGGCCGCCGAACAGCAGCGAGGTGGTATCGCTCTTCGGATCGCAGCCGATCAGCAGCACGCGCTTGCCGTGCTGCGCCATCGTGTAGGACAGGTTCGCCAGCGTGAAGCTCTTGCCGATGCCGCCCTTGCCGTAGATCGCGATGATCTGGGTCTCCGGCTTTGCCGGCACATCGGCGCCTGCCTCAGGCACGATCTGGGTGTGTGCGTTCATGCCGAGGCGCTCCAGTCGAGGATCATCTTGAGGCAGCCGATATCGTTGAAGGCGGTGTGGTAGGCGTCCTGGGCGGCGGCGGCCGGCCGGCGATGCGTGATCAGGCCGTCCAGCGACAGAAGCCGCTCCGCGATCAGACGCTGCACGACCGCAAGATCGTCCGGCTTCCACTCGGCCGCACAACGCAGGCGCGCCTCGCGCATGAAGGCCGGCGGAAAGCTGAACGACAGCGCGCCGGCATAGAAGCCGGCAAGCACGACCTCGCCGCCAGGGGCGAGACGCGCGATCAGGCCGTCCAGCAAGCCGGCATCGCCGCTCGCATCGACGATGCAGCGATAGGAGCGGCCGGCATCCTGGGCCGCGGTGGTGACGACGTAGCCGTCGGCGCCGGCACTGCGGTCGGCGAGCGCCTCCCAGACCACCGGCGCCGGATGGCCCAGTGCGATCGTGATGCGTGCGATCAGCCGTCCGAGCACGCCATGCCCGACCACGAGATCGGGCGCCTGCTGGCCAACGGCGTGATGCGCGGTCGCGGCCAGGGCCAGCAAGGTGCCGCGGTCGCCGAGATCGTTCGCGATGGGCGCCACGCGCGCGCCGCCGGTCACCAGCCGCGCCGCCGCACCCCCGAACAGGCCACGCACGGCACCGAAGCAGCGCGCGCCTGGGACGAACACCATCTCGCCCGCGGTACGACCGGATGCGGCGCCGGCCTGCACGATGCGGCCGACGGATTCGTAGCCGGGCACCAGCGGATATCCCATGCCGGGGAAGTCGGGCATGCGCCCGGACCAGAGCAGCCGCTCGGTGCCGGCGCTGATGCCGCTCCAGGCGACGTCGACCACCACGTCCGCGTCGCCGGGTGCCGTCAGGTCGAGCGGCTCGAGGGCGGCATGCCCGGGGGCGCTCATCACGACAGCCAATGTGCGCATGGAATCCCCTCCAAGGCTGTCAGGCTAGCGCTACAGGAAATTGTGTCAACCATCTTTGACAGGTTGTGGCGACAAATCAGGCTGACAGGTCAGCTCGCGGCGATCATCTGCGTGACCAGCGGCAGGCGTGTGGCGAGCAGCCTGGACTTCGAAAAGCCGGCTGCGCGCAGCATCGCCTGCAGGCGCCGGGCGCTGCGCGGCGTGCCGCTGCCCATCGCCAGCAGGTAGAAGCCGAAGTAGGCATCCCCCATCGCCTGCGCGCCAGGTGTTTCGGCCATCGGCTCGATCACCAGCAGGGTGCCCCCGGGGGCCAGCGCCGCGCGGGCGGCGCGCAGCAGGCCGCGCACGGTTTCATCCTCGTGGTCGTGCAGCACACGCACGAGCGAGATCAGGTCGGCGCCCGCCGGCAGCGGATCGTGGCAGAAATTGCCGGCTTGGACGGTCGCGCGCGCGGACAGACCGTCCCGCGCGAACCGCGCCTGCGCCAGCGCCGCGACCGCCGGCAGATCGAACAGGACGAGCCGCAACCCGGCGGCGCGCCGCCCTGCCGCCACCAGGAAGCTGCCATCGCCGCCACCCACATCGAGCAGCACCCGATGCCGGCGAACATCGTAGGCGGCCAGCGCCTGCTCGGCGACCATCGCCTGCGATGCGCCCATCAGCGCCGAATAGGCGGCAGCCTCGGCCGCATCGGGTGGTGCCGCGTTCGCGGCATAGGGCCAGTGGCGGGCGAGACGGGTCGGACCGCTCTCGCCGCGCAGCAGCGCCACCGGATCGCGCAGATCGTCGTACAGCAGCCGGTGGTGCGCGATCATCGCCGTCACGCCCGGATTGTCGATGAGTGCCGCGCCGGCACGCCCCAGTCCGAAGCGGCCGCCACGCCGGCGTCTGGCGATGCGGAGCGAGGCCGCCGCGTTCAACAGCCGTGTCGCGGCCGCGGGGGACAGAGCCAGGCGGATCGCCAGCGCGTCGGTCGTGGCGGCGCCCTGCAGCAGGATGCGCGGCAGGTCGAGCTGCACGCAGGCCAGCAGGACCTGCGAATAGACGAAGCCCGCGGTGAGGTCGAACACCGCGCGCGCCCGGCGCCGCGCGATCGGCCGCGACGGCGGAAAGGCGCCGGCGATGGCGCGAAACCGCGGACTGCTCTGCAGCCGGTCGGACAGCGACCACCAGAAGTCCAAGCCGGCAGTCTCGCAAGAGGAGCCGGTCAGGCGGCCTGGGACGCGGCGACGGCCGGCAGCAGCAGGCGCCGCAGTTCGCGCCGGATCAGCGCGGTCAGCAGCGACGCGCCGGGGCAGTCCGGGATCGAGGCGACGGAGGCCGCGACCAGCCGGTCGAGATGATCATGCGCGCCGTCGAGCCCATGCCGGAGCACAGCGCTCGGCCGCCCGAGGGCGAGATCCTGGCCGCACGGCTTGCCCAGCATCGCCGCGTCGCCGACGCTGTCATTGATGTCGTCGGCAACCTGGTAGGCCTCGCCGAGACAATCACCGAGGGCGCGCCATTGCGCCGGATCGGCCCCGGCGGCGATCGCGCCGGCCTGGGTGGCGCAGGCGAACAGCGAGGCGGTCTTGGCGCGCTGGTAGGTTTCCAGCACCACCTGGCTCTCGCACTCCCAGGCCTGCCCGGCGACCAGGCCATGCGGCGAACCCGCGGCGCGCGCGACCAGGGCGGTCAGCGGCGCCAACAGCGCCGGACGCTTGATGCCGAGTGCCAGCGTCTCGAAGGCGAGCACGATCAGCGCATCCCCCGCCAGCACCGCAAGCGGCTCGCCGAAGGCACGATGCACCGAGGGCAGCCCGCGCCGGGTTGGAGCGTTGTCGAAGCAGGGGAGATCGTCATGCACCAGGGAGGCGCAATGCAGCAGCTCGATCGCCGCACCCGCGACCTCGGCGATTGCGGCCGCCCGCGCGTCGGCACCGCAGGCCAGCGCCACCGAGAGGCAGAGCCGCGGACGGACACGCGCGCCACCCGGGAACACCGCGTGGCGGACCGCCTCGGCCAGCAGGGGCGGGCCGTCCGGCTGGTCGCTGCGGGAGAGCGCCGCTTCCAGCACACGCTTGATCCGGATCAGGATGTCCATCGGACGCCACCCCTCGAAGCGGCAGGCTTCATGTCAGGTTTGCCTGTCGTCCGACACTGTCAATCATGTTAGACACTCTCGTCAACAACTGGATGGGCTGGTGACGGCACTTCGGCAGCATCGGGTGACGATCGTGGGGGCCGGCATGGCTGGCCTCGCCGCGGCGATCGACCTGGCGTGGCGCGGCATCGCGGTCACCCTGCTGGAACGCGGGCGCGGGCCCGGCGGCAAGATGCGCACCGTCGCCCTGTCGGATCCGCTCTCCGGCAGCGCCGCGGTGCTGGATGCGGGGCCTACCGTGCTGACCATGCGCGACGTGTTCGAGGCGCTGTTCGCCCAGAGCGGCAGCGCGCTCGAGGACCATGTCGTGCTGCATCCGGCCGAGCGGCTCGCCCGGCATGCGTGGAGCCACGGTCCGGCGCTCGACCTGTTCGCCGATCCGGCGCGGTCGCGTGATGCGATCGGCGCGTTCGCGGGTGCCCAGGAGGCGCGCCGCTACGATCAGTTCCGCCTGCGGAGCGCAGAGATCTATCGCACGCTCGATACATCCTTCATGCGCGCGGCCCGGCCGAGCGTGGTCGAGCTGACCCGCCGGGCCGGTCCCGCCGCGCTGTTCGGCATCGGCCCGTTCACCCGCATGGCGAGCGCCCTCGCCCGGCATTTCCACGATCCGCGCCTGCGCCAGCTGTTCGGCCGCTATGCGACCTATTGCGGCTCGTCGCCCTACGAGGCGCCGGCCACGCTGATGCTGATCGCCCATGCCGAGCAGAACGGCGTCTGGTTCGTCGAAGGCGGCATGCACCGGCTGGCCCTGGCGATGGCCGCGCGTGCGGCAGAGCTCGGCACCGAGATCCGCTACAATACCGACGTACGCGAGATCGCCGTCCGGCATGGCCGCGCCGGCGGCGTCGTGCTGGGCAGCGGCGAGACGATCGCGGCCGACGCGGTGCTGTGCAACGGCGATACCGCGGCCATCGCAAGCGGCCTGCTCGGCGCGGCCTGCGCCGGCGCGGTGCCGCCCACGCCAGCGCACGCGCGCTCGCTGTCCGCGGTGACGTGGGCGGTGCTGGCGTCCGCCACCGGGTTCGAGCTGATCCGGCACAACGTGTTCTTCGGCAGCGATGCGCGCGGCGAATTCGACGACCTGTTCGCACAAGGCCGCCTGCCGGTGTCGCCGACGGTCTATGTGTGCGCGCAGGATCGCGAGACCGGCCAGCCGCCGCCGGATGGGCCGGAGCGGCTGCTCTGCCTGGTGAACGCGCCCGCGACCGACGACACCACGCCGCTCGACAGCACGGAGCTCGATGAATGCACGCAACGGATGATCGCGCGGCTGGCACGCGGCGGCCTGCACCTGAGGATGCAGGCCTCGCTGCGGACCAGCCCCGCGGACTTCGCGGCTTTGTTCCCGGGGACGGGGGGCGCGCTGTACGGCCCGGCATCGCACGGATGGGCGGCATCGTTCCGCAGGCCGGGCAGCCGGTCGGCGCTGCCGGGCCTGTACCTGGCGGGCGGCAGCGTGCATCCGGGTCCGGGGGTGCCGATGGCGACGCTGTCCGGGCGACTGGCGGCGGCGCGGATGCTGGCGGACCTCGCTTCGATGCGCTCGTCGCACCCGGCGGCTACGTCTGGTGGTACATCGATGCGCTCGCACCGGACGGCGAGACCGGCCTCACGCTGATCGCCTTCATCGGCAGCGTGTTCTCGCCGTACTATGCCTGGATGCGCAGGCTTGGTGCCCAAGCCGCCGAGTCGCATTGCGCGCTCAACGTGTCGCTGTACGGGCGCCAGAGGCGCTGGGCGATGACCGAGCGGGGCGCAAGGCGGCTGCAGCGTGACGCGCAGCATCTGGCGATCGGCCCGAGTCTTCTGCGCTGGCATGACGGCGTCCTCGACATCGAAATACGCGAGCGCTGCTGCCCGCTGCCGCGCGGCATACGTGGGCACGTGCGCGTGCGTCCGCAGGCGCTGACCGGCCAGCGTCTGGCGCTGGATGCGGCCGGGCTGCATCGCTGGTCGCCGATCGCGCCGCGCGCCCCCCCCCCCCCCCCCCCCCCCCCCCCCCCCCCCCCCCCCCCCCCACCCCCCCCCCCCCCCACCCCCCCCCCCCCCCCCCCCCCCCCCCCCCCCCCCCCCCCCCCCCCCCCCCCCCCCCCCCCCCCCCCACCCCCCCCCCCCCCCCCCCCCCCACCCCCCCCCCCCCCCCCCCCCCCCCCCCCCCCCCCCCCCCCCCCCCCCCCCCCCACCCCCCCCCCCCCCCCCCCCCCCCCACCCCCCCCCCCCCCCCCCCCCCCCCCCACCCCCCCCCCCCCCCCCCCCCCCCCCCCCCCCCCCCCCCCACCCCCCCCCCCCCCCCCCCCCCCACCACCCCCCCCCCCCCCCCCCCCCCCCCCCCCCCCCCCCCCCCCCCCCCCCCCCCCCCCCCCCCCCCACCCCCCCCCCCCCCCCCCCCCCCCCACCCCCCCCCCCCCCCCCCCCCCCCCCCCCCCCCCCCCCCCCCCCCCCCCCCCCCCCCCCCCCCCCCCCCCCCCCCCCCCCCCCCCCCCCCCCCCCCCCCCCCCCCCCCACCCCCCCCCCCCCCCCCCCCCCCCCCCCCCCCCCACCCCCCCCCCCCCCCCCCCCCCCCCCCCCCCCCCACCCCCCCCCCCCCCCCCCCCCCCCCCACCCCCCCCCCCCCCCCCCCCCCCCCCCCCCCCCCCCCCCCCCCCCCCCCCCCCCCCCCCCACCCCCCCCCCCCCCCCCCCCCCCCCCCCCCCCCCCCCCCCCCCCCCCCCCCCCTCCCCCCCCCCCCCCCCCCACCCCCCCCCCCCCCCCCCCCCACCCCCCCCCCCCCCCCCCCCCCCCCCCCCCCCCCCCCCCCCCCCACCCCCCCCCCCCCCCCCCCCCCCCCCCCCCCCCCACCCCCCCCCCCCCCCCCCCCCCCCCCCCCCCCCCCCCCCCCCCCCCCCCCACCCCCCCCCCCCCCCCCCCCCCCCCCCCCCCCCCCCCCCCCCCCCCCCCCCCCCCCCCCCCCCCCCCCCCCCCCCCCCCCCACCCCCCCCCCCCCCCCCCCCCCCACCCCCCCCCCCCCCCCCCCCCCCCCCCCCCCCCACCCCCCCCCCCCCCCCCCCACCCCCCCCCCCCCCCACCCCCCCCCCCCCCCCCCCCCCCCCCCCCCCCCCCCCCCCCCCCCCCCCCCCCCCCACCCCCCCCCCCCCCCCCCCCCCCCGGGTCGAGGTCGCGCTGGAGACGCCCGATTTGCACTGGACCGGCGACGGCTATCTCGACAGCAACGACGGCGACGGGCCGCTGGGGGCGACATTCCGGCGCTGGGACTGGTGCCGGGCGCCGCTGTCGCAGGACCGCACCGCCATCCTCTACGATGCGACCGACCGCAGCGGCGAGACCCGGGAGCTGGCGTTGCAGGTCGACCGCAGCGGCCGCGCAACGCCGTTCGAGGCAGCCGCGCAGGTGCGGCTGCCGCGCACGCGGTGGCGGCTGCCGCGGCATACCCGCTCGGATGCGACCGGCGCTCACATCGCACGCACGCTGCAGGACAGTCCGTTCTACGCGCGCTCGGTGCTGCACACCAACCTGCTCGGCGAACCGACCTCTGCCATGCACGAGAGCCTGGATCTGGATCGTTTCGCAGCACCCCTCACCCAGGCGATGCTGCCATTCAGGATTCCGCGCGCCTTCTTCTGATGACTTTGTGAAGCGGGTCTGGGGCCTCAGGCCCCAGCGGGTCAAGGGCAGAGCCGTTGCCTTGTCTTCCTGGGCTCCGGACCAATCCTCAGCCAAAGATCGACCAAATGCGCGCAAAGCGACAGCAGCAGGCACAGCGCCAGCCAGACCGGTGCGGCGCCACCGAGTGCCAGGCGCAGCGCCAGCATCAGCAGGAAGCCGGCGGACAAGGTTGCGGCCCATTTGCCGATGCCGCCGCTCCAGCCGAGCCGGCGATGCAGCAGCGTGAGCAGCAGCCCTTCCAGCACGACGAACACCAGGATCGCGTCGATGATGGCGCCGCCGGCGAACAGCCGGTTCAGCACGCCGGCTGCAGCGCCGCTTCGGGCGGCGCCGGGAGCATCGGCCGCAGGCGCATGACCAGGTCCGCGACCAGGTCCGGCCGCTCCTCATGCGCGAGATGCCCGAGTTCCGGCAGGCTGACGAGCGTGGCATCCGGCAGCATGCGAGCCAGCCTGGCGGCGTCGTCGGGCGGGATCATCCGGTCGGCCTCGCCGCAGACCAGCACCACCCGGCAGGCGAGATCCGGCAACGCGGCCGCGAGCGGCCGCAGGTCCCAGTGCGCCATCATGCGCAGGCCGCTCGCCACGTGGCCCGGATCGCGCAGCAGCTCCTGGTAGTGGCGCAGGCCGGCGGCGTCGATCCGCGAGCCGGTATTGTCGAGAAAGCGCGACAGCCAGGCGCGGTTGGTCGCGTGCAGCGAGAACAGCCGTGGCACCAGCCGTGTCGCCGAGAGCAGCTTCGCCGCCGCCGGGAACAGATGCGAGGCGTGGCCCTGCAGAGGCAGCAGCGCGCCATTCAGGCTGACCAGCAAGTCCGGTGCGATCCGCTCGTCCAGCGCCATGCGGGCCAGGATCGCTGCACCCGCCGAATGCCCGACGCCGATCGCGGGCGTGACGCCGAGCCGTTCGAGCAGCTGTCCGAGCAGTCGTGCCTGGCTCGGCAGCGACATGAAGTCGGGCAACGGCGCCTGGGTGAAACCGTGCCCGGGCAGGTCGGGTGCGACCACGGTGAACTGTCGCGCGAGCCGCGGCGCCAGGTCGCGCCAGGAATGCGTCGCGGCCCCGGTGCCATGCAGCAGCAGCAGCGACGGACCTGACCCCATCACCTGCACGTGCCAGAGCAGGCCGCCGGCGCGCACGAAGCGGCTGCTGTCGCGGTTCGGCCAGTCCCGGCCCTGCACGTCCCACTTCATCGGCTTCTCTCGTTCATGCAGCAGGGGCGTTCATGCCGCCAGCGCACGCACCGCCCGCGACAGCCGCTCGGGCTCGCCCTGCATCAGCCGCAGGTAGCGCGCGCCCATCGACGCGGCCAGCGCCTCGGCATGCGGCTGCACCCGCGGCGCGATATCGACCAGCAGCGCCGGCAGTCCGGCGGCACGCAGCCTGGTGGCGCTGGCCCGCGCGTCCTGCTCGGCGCGGGCGCGGCCCGGTGTGCCGTCGCGGGCGATGTTGGCGCGGCCATCGGTCAGCATCACGATCAGCGCGGTCTCGCCAAGCCGGCGCAGCTGGCTGGCCAGCGCCAGCGCCGCATCGAGGCCGCTCGCCACCGGGGTGCCACCGCCGCCAGGCAGCGCCGCAAGGCTGCGCCGCGCGCGCGCCAGCGCCCCGGTCGGCGGCAGCAGCAGCTCGGCACCGCTGCCGCGGAACGCCAGCAGGGCGACGCGGTCGCGGCGGACATAGCATTCGCCGAGCAGCAGCTCGATCGCGCCCTTGGCTTCGGCAAGGCGATGCATCGCCGCCGAGCCGGACGCATCGACCAGGAAGATCGCGGTGCTGCGCGGCCGCCGGCTGCAGCGGCTGACATGCAGGTCGGACAGCTGCACCAGCAGACGCCTCGGCGCCTCGGCTTCGGACATTCCGGTGCGACGCGATGCGGCGGCGCGACGCGGCTTCTGCCACGGCGCTGCATGGCGCAGGGTCTCGACCAGGGCGAGCCGGTTGCCCTGGCCCGGGCGCCCGGGGCGCGGCGTGAGCGGGCGTCCACGCGTGCCGAGCACCGCACCCGCGCCGGCGCGCCCCTGCGCCCCCGATGCGCTGCCTCGGGCGGCGAGCGGCGGAGCATCCAGCAGGTGCGGCGGCAACATCGCGGCGGCGGCGGCCAGCACGGTCTCGCGCATGTCGTCGGGCGCCGCTTTCCGGTCCTCGCTGTCGTCGCGGCTGCCGCTGTCCGGTGGGTCCGGCGGCTGGGTCTCGGCCTCCTGCGGACCGGAATCGGGCGGCGCGTCGGAAGCTGCCGGCGACGTCGCATCCGGCGGCTCGGCGGGCTGGGGTTCAGCAGCCTGGGGCGGGTCCTGGGCGGGTGCCTCGGGCGGCATCGGGATGGTCGTGGCCCGTGGCGCCAGCACCAGTGCTGCGGCCAGGGCCGCATCGTCCGCCTCAACCTGCGCGTGCCCGGCCAGGGCCGCCGCCAGGCGCGCAATCCCGGCTGCGAGCATCGTCGCCCGCATCGGGAACACGCCGAGAGCCAGGGCAGCGCTGCACAGCGCATCGGCGACCGGCACCGGCGTCACCAGGCCTTGCAGACGGCGCCGGGCCTCCGACAGCAGCGCACGCTCGCCAGGCGCCTGCAGCGGCCCCGGTCGCAACGCATCGAGTTCCACCCGCAAGGCGACGCGATCGAGCAGCACGCCAGGCAGGTCCTCGTCCGGTTCGCCCTCGTCGAGTGCGACCAGCCCGGGAGCATTCTCCCGATCAAGCGACGCACACAGCAGCGACGCGGTCTCGCCCGGCAGACGCTCGGCGGAGGCCATCAGCAGGACGCCGCCGGCGGCGCGCGCGATCAGGCCCTGGCGCTGCACCGGCCGACCGGCGGCGAGGGTCGCGGACAGGTCCAGGCCGCCGAGCAGCGCCTCGGAGGTTGGGTGCGCAGGGCAACGCAGAATCGGCGCCGTCTCGGGCAGCAGCGCCCGGAGCGCCGCCAGGAACGCGTCGCGGGTGACGCCGACGCCGGCCCGGATACGCAGCACCAGTCCGGAGGGCTGCAGCGCGAACAGGCGCGCGACCAGGATCGCGTCGTCCCAGCTTTGCGGGGTGCCCCCCTGGCTCACGCGTCGGTGAGCTCCGCCAGCGCCCGTTCGACACGCGGCGTGGCGCTGCCCTCGTCGAGCGGATTGCGGCGCATGCGGTGGCGCAGCGCCGGCACCGCGATCGCACGCAGGTGACGCGGCAGTACGACGCGCTCGCCTTCCAGGCAGGCCAGCGCGCGCGCCGCCCGCAGCAGCGACAATTCGCCACGCAGCCCGTCGGTGCCGAGTGCGAGGCACAGCCGCGCCGTGCTCCGCAGCAGCGCATCGGGCGTCGCCACATGCCGCAGCAGCGCGCGCGCCGACTGGATGCGCTGGCGCAGCGCCAGCTCCGGCTGCGACCACGCCTGCATGAACGCCTCGGGATCCGCCTCGAAGGCCTCGCGCCGGCGCAGGACCTCGATGCGCTCCTCGAGATCGGTGGTGGTCGTCACCTCGACCGCGAGGCCGAAGCGGTCGAGCAATTGCGGGCGCAGGTCGCCTTCTTCCGGGTTGCCGCTGCCGACGAGGACGAAGCGGGCCGGATGACGGATGCTCAGGCCCTCGCGCTCGACGAGGTTCTCGCCGGACGCCGCGACGTCGAGCAGCAGGTCGACGAGATGGTCCTCGAGCAGGTTGACCTCGTCGATATAGAGGAAGCCGCGATGTGCGCGCGCCAGCAGGCCGGGCTCGAACCGCTTGGTGCCGTCGGCCAGCGCGCGCTCGAGGTCGAGTGCACCGACCACGCGATCCTCGGTGGCGCCGAGCGGCAGGTCGATGGCCGGCACCGTGATGCTGCGCACGCGCGGCGAGGCGGTCGCAGCACCGCGCGCGTTGCAGTGCGGGCAGTTCGGCGAGATGCCGGACGGATCGCAGTTGTACGGGCAGTCCGCCACCACGCGTATCGTCGGCAGCAGGGCGGCCAGCGCCCGGATCGCGGTCGACTTGCCGGTGCCGCGATCGCCCAGCACCAGCACGCCGCCGATGCGCGGATCGACCGCCGCCAGCAGTAGCGCCCGCGTCATGTCCTGCTGGCCGACCATGGCGGTGAAGGGAAATACCCGACGCGGCGCCGGCGCGCGTCGGCGCCGGGTGGTTGTGTGCAGGCGCTTGTCGAGCAGGGCGACGTTCATGACGGGGTCAGGCGCTCCTGGCGAAATGCAGTTCCGCCCATTCCGCGCCGAGTGCCGACGCGAGATGCGCGATGTCGGCATCGGAATGCAGCGGTGTCGGCGTCAGGCGCAGGCGCTCGGTGCCACGCGGCACGGTCGGATAGTTGATCGGCTGCACGTAGATGCCATGCCGGGTCAGCAGCCGGTCCGACAGCAGCCTTGTCGCCACCGGATCGCCGACGATCACCGGCACGATGTGCGACGGATTGTCCTGGTGCGGCACGCCGGCCGCACCGAGCGCCTGGCGCACGGCGCGCACCCGGTCGGCGTGCCGTGCCCGCAGCGCGTCGGCGGCGCGCACGGTGCGTATGCTGGCGCACGCGCCGGCGGCGATCGCCGGCGGCAGTGCGGTGGAGAAGATGTAGCCCGACGCGAACGAGCGCACGAAGTCGCACAGCGCATCGGACGCCGCGATGTAGCCGCCGACCACCCCGAAACCCTTGCCGAGCGTGCCCTCGATGATGGTGAGCCGGTCGGCGACGCCGTCGCGCGCGGCAATCCCCGCACCCTGCGGCCCGTACAGCCCGACCGCGTGCACCTCGTCGAGATAGGTCATCGCGCGATGCTTCTCGGCAACATCGCACAGGGCGGCGACCGGCGCGATGTCGCCATCCATCGAATAGACGCTCTCGAAGGCGACGATCTTGGGAGCGTCGGGCGGCAGCGTCGACAGGATGCGGTCGAGGTCCGCGGGATCGTTGTGCGCGAAGATGTGCCGCTCGGCGCGGCTGTGCCGGATCCCCTCGATCATGGAGGCGTGGTTGCCCGCATCCGACAGCACGATGCAGCCGGGCAGGCGGGACGCGATGGTGCCGAGCGTCGCCCAGTTCGACATGTAGCCGGACGCGAACAGCAGCGCGCTCTCCTTGCCGTGCAGCGAGGCGAGTTCACGCTCCAGCGCCACATGCGCGATGCTGGTGCCGGAGATGTTGCGGGTGCCGCCGGCGCCGGCGCCGAGCCGGTCGATCGCCTCGTGCATCGCCGCCAGCACGTCGGGATGCTGGCCCATGCCGAGATAGTCGTTCGAGCACCAGATGGTGATCTCGCGCGGTGCGCCGTTCTCGCCCGGACGCGAGGCGGGCGGGTTGTGCAGCACCGCGCGCGGAAAATGCCCGGCCTGGCGCTCGATCTCGGCAAAGATGCGATAGTTGCCATCGGCGCGCAGGCGGTCGATCTGGCGGCGGAAGAACGCCTCGTATTCCATCGTCTGGCTCCTTCAGGCGGCGTCGGAGAGCAGGGCGGCGCAGTCGTCGAAGGCGGGTTGCAGCCTCGCCTCGTCGAGACGGCGGCCGATCGCAATCACGCGCGCGGTCTCCGCCTCGGGTGCCGCGAACGCCATCATGCTGACCCGGCCGCCGGCGATGTCGAACCGCACCCAGCCGCCACCGGCCTGCGCGATGCCCTTCAGCCGCTCGACCTCGCCGAACTGCCCGGCATTGAGCCGGACCAGCAGGTCGTGCAGGCGCTGCGGATTGCACGGCAGCGCCAGCACGCCGCTCCAGCTCTCGAAGTCCATCACGTGCGCGTGGTCGTGCTCGTGGTCATGGTCATGGTCATGGTCATGGTCATGGTCATGGTGCTCATGCGGGTGCTCATGCGCATGCGCGTTGCCATGATCGTGGTCATGGCCGTGAACATGGTCGGCATGCGCATG
Organism: Lichenicoccus sp.; assembly: GCF_965277665.1. Classification (GTDB taxonomy): domain Bacteria; phylum Pseudomonadota; class Alphaproteobacteria; order Acetobacterales; family Acetobacteraceae; genus Lichenicoccus. The sequence continues at coordinate 502,431 of NZ_OZ255835.1, read as the reverse complement.
CGGCGCCGGTTGCGCGGCCGCGACCACCGCGTCGGTGCCTCCGACCAGCCTCGGCAGCGCGCTCGCCTCCTGCACCACGCCGTAGGTCGCCGGCAGGATTTTCGCCTGGCGGTTCTGCATACGCAGGGTGGTCTCGATCAACGCCCGCTCGGCATTCGAGGCAAGGTCGATCTTGTTCAGGATCAGCTCGTCGGCGAGTTTCGCCTGCGCCTCGATATGCTCCGGCATGCGGCCGAAATCGCGCAGGAAGCTGCCGGCATCCAGCACCGTCATGACGTGCAGCCGGTGCACCATCGACTTGATGTCCGGCTGCGACAGCACCGCGATCAGCGAGGCGAGATCGGCGACACCGGAGGGCTCGATCAGCACCCGCTCGGGAGCATGATCGGCGACCACGGTACGGAGCTGCTTTGCGAGGTCCTGCTTGAGGGAGCAGCAGATGCAGCCGTTCGGCAATTCCACGACATCGGCACCCTGGCCGCTGAGCAGGCTGCCGTCGATGCCGGCGGCTGCGAAGTCGTTCACCAGCACCACGGTTCTCGGTCCGCCGCCACCCGCCTTTTGCTGCGCGATGCGCTCGCGCAGTACCGTGGTCTTGCCGGCGCCGAGGAAGCCGGCGACCACCTCGATCTCGACCGTGGTGACCGGCTTGCGCGAGGTCAGGCTCCAGCCCCACAGCGCCGCCGCCGGCAACGGCAGCATCAGCAGCCAGTGCTCGAGGATCGCCAGGAACATCAGGGTCGAGAGGAAGCAGTAGCCGGCGGCATCGAACGCGGTCGCGTGCGGCGCGAAGGCCGCCTGCACCAGCTTGACCTGGATCACCATCGAGACGGTGATCGAGATCGGGAACAGCAGGTTCATCGATTTCTTGGTCAGGAAGCTGCGCAGGAACTGCAGGTGGTCCGGCAGGAACTCCTCGTTGAGGTTGCGCACGCCCAGGAACACGTTGAGCTTGGCACTCTGGTGCATCCACCAAAGCACCATGAAGGTCCAGGTGCCGATCTGGTTGTGGCCGCCCCAGGTCAGCGCCACCACGATCGCACCCGACGCGATGATCGCGAGTTCGTGCCACAGGCTGGTCTGGATCGCGTGGCCGAAATGCTTCCAGCCGCTGCAGCCTTCGGGACACGGCGCCCGGCGCGGACCGGTCACGAAGCCCATATAGAACGAGATCTCCTGCCAGCCCCAGGCCAGCAGACCGCAGGAAAACGCGCAATACGCGCCCTTCAGGGTGGAATCGTGGCTGCTGGCCTGCAGGCCCCAGAACGAGGCGAACAGCAGCACGGTGGCGCCGAGCATGCTGAGGCGGAAGGTTTTGCGCGGCAGCCCGTCGAGATACATGATCAGGCCGGTGCTGAACCACCAGACGAAGAGCGCGAACAGCGCCGGCAGGACATAGAGATGCATGGGGCGCGATCCTACCAGGAGGGCTGCAGGCGGACGGTGGCGGGCAAGGCGTCACGCTTTGCGGGCAGCAGATACAGCCGGGCGAAATTGGCGGCGGCGGCGGCGGTCAGGCCGAGCCGCTTCACCCGCCCGACGACGCCGCCACGGGCGCGGGCCGCATCGATGCCGAGCGAGACGCGGCGCAGGCGCTCGAGGCCGGACAGGAACTTCGGGTTGTCGAGATCGAGCGTCACCGGGAACACCTGCTGGCAGATCTCCTGGGTGATGCGGAACACCTGCATGTCGTATTCGGTGGGATCCAGGCCGAGAGCGGCGTGGAACACCGGCCGGGCGTGGTCGCGCACATACATGGTCGCGAACACCGCAAGCAGGAAGAACCGGATCCAGAGCAGGTTGCGGCCGCGCAGCAAGGCCGGGTCCGAGCGCATCAGCAGCGCGAACGCCTCGCCATGGCGGAACTCGTCGCCGCACCATTTGTCGAACCAGGCAAAGATCGGATGGATGCGCCGCTCCGGATGGCGCTCGAGCTGCCGGAAGATGCTGATATAGCGCGCGTAGCCGATCTTCTCCGACAGGTATGTCGCGTAGAACACGAATTTCGGCTTGAAATAGGTGTATTTCTTGGCCTTCGCGAGGAAGCCCAGATCCACGCCGACGCCGAAATCCTGCAGCGTGTCGTTGATGAAGCCGGCATGCCGTGCCTCGTCGCGCGCCATGCAGCTGAACAGCGCGTGGATGTCGGGATTGCTGATGCGCTTGCGTATTTCGGCGTAGAGCACGCAGCCGGAGAATTCCGCGGTCACCGAGCTGACCAGGAAATCGAGCAGCTCGCGCCTGAGCTCGGGCGCCATCGACGAGAAATCCGCATCCATGCGTTCGTCGCGCACGAAGTGCCCGCGATTCGGGTCGGACTTCATCTCGGCGATCAGCGCGTCCCATTCGGGGCGCACCAGTTCGACATCCAGTCTGTCCATGTAGGCGAAGTCGGTGGTGTAGAAACGCGGGCTGAGCACGGTGTCCTGCTGCGCGAGCCGGGTGGAGGCGCTCGGCTGGGCCGATCGCTTGACCTTCCGCGCGGGCTCGACCAGGTCCCGCAGGTCGCGGTCGATGACGGAATTCATCGCAGCGGTGCTCATGGGATTTCCTTTGCCTCGAAACCGACCTCGTAGAGGCTGGTGAGAAAGAATACCGAGATCGCCCGGGTCCAGGCCTGCATGATCGGCCCGGCCCGTTGCACGGTGATCCGGCACTCGCCGGTCATGTGCTCGCCCGGGCCGACCGGCGCCGGCGCCTGCTGCAGGCGGACCACGTCACCCGGGTTGATCTCGACATCCACCGGAACCGCGTAGGCGTGGAAGCTGTCGAAGCTGCGCTCGATATCGAGCGCGCAGGTCGCCTCGATGCGGCGTGGCGCCGTCCAGCGCGCAAGCACGCTCATGGTGCAGGCCTTTCGCCGAGATATAAGCTGAAAATTGCCTCGTTGCTGGTGCCGAAACTTTCCAGGTCGAGATGCATCGGCGACAGCGGATCGTTCAGCACGAGGCGCCCGTCAGCAAGACGCTGCAACTGGTAGGGCGGATCGAGCGGTTGGCCGTAGCGTCGGCGCATGACCTCAAGCGTGTGGATCAGAGCGCGACCGAAGCCCTCGTCGTTGGCTGGAATGACAATGATCGTCCGCCGCGTGGCGGCGTCGCGCACCACGATGCCGCCATCCGCGGTATCGAGGAACTGCACCTTGCGCTGCATCACGATGCCCGGCGGCGGCGAGGGCTTCACTGGCATCAGCCCCACGATCCCGATCATCGAGGCCAGACCGAGAGCGATCAGAGGCGGGATCGGAATGCGCCGCCTCGATCCTGTCTGACGCCGTGCGGAGGATACGCCGCTCATGCCGCCACCTGCCTGCCTGCGAGAGGAACCGTCTCCGGTGCGCGCTGCGTGGCCGGGACCGGCTGCACCGCCTGGTTGGTGCTGGCCGCAAGCGCCGCCGCCAGCAGTTGCGCGACCCGGCGGGCGTCCGGGATCGCGCGCAGCATCGGCTGCACCCGGTTCATCCGCCACGGCCGCACATGCGGCCAGAGCTGGGTGAAGCCGATCCGGGTCAGGCCTTCGAGCAGCACCGGGATATCGCCGCTGCCATCCGGGTTGAGCCGCAGGCTGGCGGCTTCTATCGCCTTGAACGGCAGGTTGATGCTCATCGAGAGCGCCACCCCGAGCTTGAGCACGATCCGCTTGTCGGTCAGCGTGTACACGGTGGTGCGCGCGACCAGATAGGCGAACAACGCCTGGATGCCGATGACCAGCGGTGCGAGGCCGGCCAGCGTCGCCAGCGAGAACCACATCAGGTAGGAGCCATGCGACACGGCCTCGAACAGGCAGCACCCCATCAGGATCGCGAAATACCCGATCACCAGCCGCACATGCAGGGCGCGGCGCAGCAGCACGCGCCAGTCCGGGCACCCCTGCCAGAGCAGCGTCTCGCCGGCGGGCAACGGCCCCGGCAGGCCGCCGAACGTCCGCTCCGGTGCCGTACCGCCCGCACCCTGTGCCCGCTTGCGGGCATACAGCGCGGGGTCGTCACGGACGACGCGGATGCGGCGGTTCACAGCACGGCTCCCGGGGCGGATCCGAGTGCTGTTCCCGGCAACGATCCAGGCGCCCGTCCCGGGCGACGCGGCAGGCCGTAGAAGGCGCCGCCGCCGAAATAGCCGAGGATCTTGTCCTCCTCGAGCCGGGTGATGCGGCCGTCCATGCGCGGCTGCGGGATGCCGGCGAACCGTTCCGCGGCCAACGCCCGTACCGACGCGGTGTTGGTCTTCGGGCGGTAGCGCACGAAACCCTGCGGCACCAGGACGCGCCCGGCGAACGGCTCCGGCAGCGCCACCTCGAGAAACACCACCTCGTTCTCGACGATGTCGAACCAGACATCGATGCAGGTGCCGGCCCGCACGCCGTCCACGCCGACCACGTGCATGCCGATCGGGTTCGGCAGCCGCCCATCGACATTGTAGCCCGGCGCGCTGCGCAGCGGCATGTATCTGGGATGGCCCTCGATGGTGAGATCGGGCTGGTCGGCGCGGAACGCGTACGAGGCCGGTCCGAGCCCGTCGATGAGCGCGTCACCGGTCGCATCCAGCGGCGCACCGGGGAACAAAGCCGCCGGGATCGCGCCCTCGGGTCCGCGCGGCGGCGAGGTATCGGGCGTGTAGGTGTAGCCGCCATGGAACAGCTTGAACCGCTTCACCGGCGCCGTCGGCGGCACCACGTCTGATTCCGAGATATCGCCGGTCTTGCCCGGCACCGCGGACACCAGCGGATAGCCTTCACGATGGCTTTCGCGCTGCAGGTAGAAAATCAGGCCGGCAAAGAACGCCCAGAACACGTAGAGCGTGACCTGCGCGATATCGACATATCCGGTCAGCGAGCCTCTCAGCATCGGCTGATCTCCTGTTGCGTGGGGAACCCGGTCGACCCGGACGGGAGCCGGAACCGGACCAGCGGTCCGAGGGCCGCCAGGGTGAGGAACAGCAAGGCGATCTCGAAGACATAGACGGCATCGTAGCCGGCGGAGTCCGGCGCGAGACCGCTGCCGAACATGCCGGTGCCGGCGAGCGCACTCACGATGTCGCGCAAGCCGGCGCCGAGCGCGATCGCGGCACCGGCCGCAAAGGATTGCACCGCGCCCCAGGTGCCCAGCGCCAGGCCGTGGCTGCCGTCCTGCGCGGCATCCATCGCACCCGACAGCGTGCCGGCCAGGAACAAGGCGGCGCCGAAGCCGACGCAGGTGGTGCCCAGGGCGAACAAGGCGGCGGACTCCAGTGGCGCGGACAGGATGACCGCGGCGAACGCCGGCAGCCCGGCGAGGGCGCCGATGGCCGCGACACGATAGCGATCCATGCCACGCAGCAGCAGCCGGGCGGCCAGCCCGAAGCCGCACAGGCCGCCGACCGCGAGCAGCGCGGTGAGCGCGGTGGTGGCGCCGACACGCAGATGCAGCACCTGGCCGCCATAGGGTTCGAGCAGCACGTCCTGCAGGCTGAAGGCGACGGTGCCAAGACCGACCGCCACCAGGCGGCGGCGCAGGTCGGGCTCGCGACGCATCGTGCGCCACGCGTCACCCAGCCGCGGCCGTTCGGCCCGTGCGATCCTCACCGAAGCCGTGCGCGGCTCCTGCTTCCACAATGCGACGATATTGAACCCCATGGTGACCGTGGCGGCGCCCTGCACCACCTGGATCAGTCGCTTCTCGCTGAAGTTCGCCAGCAGCGCCCCGAACACCAGCGCGCTCACCAGAACGCCGACGAGCAGCATGACGCAGAGCAGCGCCACCACCAGCGGCCGTGACCTGGGCGGAACAATATCCGTCGCCAGCGCGAGCCCGACGGTCTGGGTGGTGTGGAGCCCGGCGCCGACCAGCAGGAAGGCAAAGCCGGCGCCCATTTCCCCTACCACCGCCGTCGACGGCGTACCCTGCGACAGCAGCAGCAGCGCGAACGGCATGATCGCGAGGCCGCCGAACTGCAGCAGGGCGCCGATCCACAGGAACGGCACCCGCCGCCAGCCCAGCACCGAAATGTGCATGTCGGAGCGAAACCCGATGACAGCGCGGAACGGCGCGAACAGCAGCGGCAGTGCGACCATCAATCCGACCAGGCGGGCCGGAACGCCGAGTTCGACGATCATCACCCGGTTCAGCGTGCCGATGACCAGCGCCAGCACCATGCCGACCGAAACCTGGAACATCGACAGCCGCAGCAGCCGCCGCAGCGTGATGCCGACATGCGCCTCTGCAATCGGCAGGTTGCGCAGGCCGACCCAGTTCCAGCCCCGGACGACGCGGCTGCGGCTTTCGGCGTGGCTCATCGCACCACGATCTCCATGGCCTCGGAGATGTAGAAGCTGCTCTTGACCCGCAGGCTGCGCCCGGTGCGCCAGGCGGCGGCCTCCGGCGTTCCGGCCAGCAGGTGCGCGATACGCCGCGGCGACACCGGCTCGATCGCCGGCGCACGGTCCGCGCGCGGAAACAGCCGGCCGGCGGCATGCATCGCACTGAGCATCGGCGTGCGTGGCGCGAAGGTGAAGGCGAGCGAGTGGCGGGTGCGGCCAGCGAGTTCGGCGACCGCGCGCGCCATCTCCGGCGCCGGATAATGGATCAGGCTGTCCATGGCCACGACATGGTCGAAGCGGCCGAGCGACGGATCGAGCATGTCACCGGGCTGGAAGGTGATGCGTCCCGGCAGTCCCGCCGGCACCCGGCTGCGGGCGAGGTCGAGCAGCTTCGGCGACAGGTCGACCGCGACGATCTCGGCCCCCCGGCGCGCCGCCTCGACCGACAGGCTGCCGGTGCCGCAGCCGGCATCGAGCAGGCGGCAGCCGGTAAGATCGGCCGGCAGCCAATCCAGCAAGGTTGCGCGCATGCGGTCGCGGCCGGCGCGGACGGTGGCACGTATGCTGCCGACCGGCGCATCGGAGGTGAGCTTCGCCCACGCCTCGAGCGCGGTGCGGTCGAAATAGGTTTCCAGCTCGCCGCGTCGCTGGATGTACGGCTCATGCATGAGAGCGGGGGCCAGCATCATTCGAAGCCCAGCAGTTCGAAGATGTCGCGGTCCTTCATCGGCTGCGCCACCAGCGGCGATACGCCGTCCCAGAGCGATTTCGCCAGCCGCAGATATTCCACCTGCACGGCGGCGACCTCCGGCGTCGCCTCCATCTCGAACAGGGTGGATTTCTTCAGCCGCGAGCGCCGGATCACGTCGAGGTCGGGGAAGTGCGCCAGGGTGCGCATGCCGACCGCCTGGTTGTACAGCTCGATCTGGTCGGTGGCGGCGCTCCGGTTGACGATCACGCCGCCGAGCCGCACGTCATAGTTTCGGGCCTTGGCGGCGATCGCCGCCACGATGCGGTTCATCGCAAAGATCGAGTCGAAATCGTTGGCGGCCACCACCAGCGCCTGGTCGGCATGCTGCAGGGGGGCGGCGAACCCGCCGCACACCACGTCGCCCAGCACGTCGAAGATCACCACGTCGGTATCCTCGAGCAGGTGATGCTCCTTGAGCAGCTTCACGGTCTGGCCGACCACGTAGCCGCCGCAGCCGGTGCCGGCCGGCGGGCCGCCGGCCTCGACGCACATCACCCCGCCGGTGCCTTCGAAGACGAAATCCTCCGGCCGCAATTCCTCCGGATGGAAATCCACGGATTCCAGCACATCGATCACCGTCGGGATCAGCCGCTTGGTGAGCGTGAAGGTGGAATCGTGCTTCGGATCGCAGCCGATCTGCAGCACCCGGTGGCCGAGCCTGGCAAATGCCAGCGACAGATTGGAAGACGTCGTGCTCTTGCCGATGCCGCCCTTGCCGTAGATCGCGAATGTTCGCGCGGCCCTGGCCCCTCGCCCGACATCGAGCTTGACCTGCACGCTGCCATCACCGTCGCCGCCAAGCTTGGCGCCAGGCGGCAGGCTCTCGCAGGAGGAGCAGCCGGTGACGGCGCTCCGAAGAAGTTCCCGTGCATCATCCATGTTCAAGCTGCCACTTCCGCAACGACGCCCTCGAGACGATCCTCCAGCTCCTCGCTGGCATGGTGCAGGTCATCCAGCATCGCCGGATCCGGTGACCAGTAGTTCCGCTCGCTCGCCTCGATCAGGCGGTTGATGATCTGCGCCGAGGCGGTCGGGTTGAGTGATGACAGCCGGTCGCGCATCTGCTTTTCCTGCACGAAGGTCTCCGTCATCTGCCGGTAGACCCAGGGTGCCACCTGGCCGGTCGTGGCCGACCAGCCGAGCGTGTTGGTGACCTGTGCTTCGAGGTTGCGGACCCCTTCGCTGCCGTGCGCGAGCAGCGCCTCGTAGTAGGCCGGGTTCAGCGTGCGGGTGCGCGTCTCCAGCGAGATCTGCTCGCCCAGCGTGCGCACGCTGCCGGCGCCGCGGGTCTGGTCGCCGATGTAGATCTGCGCCTGGGTGCCACGCGCCCGCTGCACCGCGCGGCCGATGCCGCCGAGCGTATCGAAATAATGGTCGATCGTCGTCACCCCGACCTCGACCGATTCCAGGTTCTGGTAGGCGACGTCGACACGTCCGAGGATATGCGACAGCAGCGCATCTTGCCGGCGAGCGCGGCCGTCGATGCCGTAGGCGTGGCCCTTGCGCTTGACGAACACGTCGGCCAGCTCGTTCTCGTCGCTCCAGCCGCCCTGCCCGATGAGCAGATTCACGTTGGACCCGTAGGCGTCGCTGGAGTTGCCGAACACCCGCAGCGCCGCATCCTCGATCGAGCCGCCATTGGCCGACACGAATGCAAGCACGTGCTTACGAATAAAATTCTGCTCCGGGTCCTCGTCCTCGTTGGCGGCGAGGTGGGCGGCCTCGGCGAGCAGGCGCATCTGCAGCGGCAGCAGGTCACGGAAGATGCCCGACAGCGTCAGCACCACGTCGATACGCGGCCGGCCGAGCCGTTCGAGCGGCACCAGCTGCGCGCCGGTCAGGCGGCCATAGCTGTCGTGCCGCGGCTCGGCGCCCATCAGCCACAGCGCCTGCGACAGCGGGCCGCCCTCGGTCTTGAGGTTGTCGGTGCCCCACAGCACCATCGCGATGGTCTCGGGGAGCGCATGGCCCTCCTGGCGATGCCGCTCCAGCAGCCGCTCGGCCTGCAGCGCGCCGTCCTGTACCGCGAAGGCGCTGGGGATGCGGAACGGATCGAGCCCGTGCAGATTACGCCCGGTCGGCAGCATGTCCGGGCTGCGCACGAAGTCGCCGCCGACCACCGGACGGATGTAGCGGGCATCGAGCGCGTGCAGGATCGCCGGTGTCTCGTGGTCCTGTGCCAGCAGCGCATCGATCGAGGCGCGGCGCTCCGGATCGGCCAGCCCCGCCGCGTCCAGCATCGAGCTCCTGGCGTCGGCAGCCATCGGCCGGCCGACCACATGCAGGCCATGCGGGATCAAGGTCTGCTCGAGATCGTGCAGATCGGCGCGCAGGGTGTCGATGCGCAGAGCGATATCATGGGCGGCCCAGGCCGGCTCGGCCGCGCACAGATCGACCGCGGCGGCCTGGCCCTGCAGCAACGACACCAGGGAGGCGCGCTGCTCGGCGTCCGCATCCGGCTCCAGCGTGCGCCAGCGATCGATGCTGGATTTCAGGTCGAGCAGGCCGCGATACAGGCCGGCGGTGCCGAGCGGCGGCGTCATGTAGCTGATCATGGTCGCCCCGGTACGGCGCTTGGCGAGCGCGCCCTCGGACGGGTTGTTGGCGGCATACAGGTAGAAGTTCGGCAGGTCGCCGATCAGCCGGTCCGGCCAGCAGGCGCCCGACATGCCGGCATGCTTGCCGGGCATGAACTCCAGCGCGCCATGGGTGCCGAAATGCAGCACCGCGTGCGCCGCGAAATCCTCGCGCAGGTAGCGGTAGAAGGCCGAGAAGGCGTGCGTCGGCGCGGAGCCGTGCTCGAACAGCATGCGCATCGGGTCGCCCTCGTAGCCGAAGGCCGGCTGGATGCCGACGAACACGTTGCCGAACTGCGCGCCCAGCACCTGGATCGCGCTGCCGTCGCTGCTCTGCCGCCCCGGTGCCGGGCCCCACTGCCGCTCGATATCGGCGAGCCAGCGCTCGCGCCGGACGTGCTCCGCGGCCGGGATGCGGTGCGCGACGTTGGCATCGGTGCCGAGCAGCCGCGCATTGCCGTCGAGCACGCGGGCGCGGAGTGCATCGACATCCGCGGGCACGTCGACCGCATAGCCGCCGGCGGCCAGCGCCTCCAAGGTGTGCTGCAGGCTCTCGAACACCGAGAGGTAGGCGGCTGTCCCGGCAGCCCCCGCATTGGGCGGGAAATTGAACAGCACGATGGCAAGGCGGCGCTCGGCGCGCTTGCTGCGGCGCAGGGCGGCGAGCTTGGCAACCCTGGAGGCGAGCATCGAGGCCCGCTCGGGATGCACCTCCATCTGCCGCTGCTGCCCTTCCTCGGCCTCCGACGAGCGGCCGCCATAGGTCATCGGCCAGATCGCGCCGTCGAGCTCCGGGATCGCCACCATCATCGCCGCCTCGACCGGCAGCAGGCCGCGCGGGTCCTGCTGCCATTGCTGCAGCGTCTGGAACTCGGCCGGATGGGCCGCGACATAGGGCACGTCGAGCTGCGCCAGCACCGCCTCGGCGGCCTTGGCGTCGTTATAGGCCGGTCCGCCGACAAGCGAGAATCCGGTCAGCGACAGCAGGGCGTCGATGGTGCTGACACCATTGCGCAGGAAATACGCCTCGATCGCCGGACGATTGTCGAGACCCGAGGCGAAGGCCGGGATCACACGCAGGCCACGCGCCTCGAGCGAGGCGATGACGCCATCATAGTGCGCGGCATTGCCGGCCAGCACGTAGGAGCGCATCAGCAGCAGCCCGACAGTTCCCGCCTCGCCGACGCGTGCCGGAAGCTGCTCGATGCGCTCGACGATGGGTCCCTTGCCGGCCCCGCCTTTGGCGCCAGGGTGATACAGCCCGACATCGGGATACTCGACGGGCGGGGCTGCCGGCAGCGTGCCACGCAGCGCCTGGCGCGGCCCGTCGGCGTAGCGATCGACCAGCAGGCGCATCATGCCGACGAGGTTGATCTCCGATCCCGCCAGCCAGTATTGCAGGCAGAGGAAATAGGCGCGCACGTCCTGCGCCGGTCCCGGAATGAAGCGCAGCAGCTTCGGCAGCCGCCGCAGCATCGCCATCTGGTCGCGGCCGCTGGACGAACTGCCCTTGCCGCGCGAGCCGCGCAGGCGCTTGAGCATGCCCATCATGCCGGTCGCCTCGGCGGACATGTTGAAGCGCCCGACCCGGGTCAGCCGCACGATCTCGCCGGCACTCAGGCAGCACAGCATCGCATCGCACCGCTCGCGCCGCGCCTGCAGCGCCGGCAGCACCGCCTGGATATGGTCCTCCATGAACAGCATGGTGGCGATCACGATGTCGCCGCGGGCGATGTCCTCGTGGCAGGCGGCGAGCACCGCCGGATCGTGGCCCCATTCATCCGCCGCATGCACCACCAGCTGCAGTCCGGGCAGGTCGCGCCGCAGGATCTGCTCCGCGGCCTGCGCCGCCTGCGCCAGATGGCTGTCCATCGTGACGACGACGATACGCACCGGAGGCGTCGGCGTCGGCGCCGCGGCCGTCGCATCAGCGCGCGAAATGGGCTTTTGCATCATACAGCGTCTCGACTGTGATCAGGGAAAGCCCGCGCTCACGGGCGAACGATTCGGTGTTGCGGCGGGCCTTGCCGCGCACGAAGATCGGAATACGACGCAGCTCGCGCTCGGCCTCCAGCGCCCAACCGGTTTCGGCCGGCGTCGGTTCCGGCTGCGCGGCGACCACGGCCACCGGGGCTGCCGCACCCAGATGCGACGGCTGCGCGTCGGGATGAAACTCGAAATCCTCGCGGAACATCGCCAGCAGATGCTCCTCGAGTCCCATCATCAACGGGTGCACCCAGGTATCGAACAGCACGTTCGCGCCTTCGAAGCCCATCTGCGGCGAGTAGCGCGCCGGGAAGTCCTGCACATGTACCGGTGCTGAGATCACCGCGCAGCCGATGCCCTGCCGTTTCGCGATATGGCGCTCCATCTGGGTGCCGAGCACCAGTTCCGGCTGCAGCGCCTCGATGGCGGACTCGACATCGAGATGATCGTCGGTGATCAGGGCGGTCAGGCCGTAGGAGGATGCCGCCTCGCGCACGTCGCGGGCCTGCTCGCGGGAATACGACCCGAGCCCGACGACGGTGAAGCCGAATTCGCGGCTCGCGACACGCGCGGCGGCGATGGCGTGCGTCGCATCGCCGAAGATGAAGACGCGCTTGCCGGTGAGGTAGGTGGAGTCCACCGAGCGCGAGTACCAGGGCAGCCGCAGGCCGCAGGCGCGTCCGAGGGCCTCGGCATCGATCGCCGGCAGCCCGGCCACCTGCAGCACCTCCTCGATGAAGGCACGCGTCCCGGTGACGCCGACGGGGATGCTGTGCACCGACTTCTGGCCGAAGCGCTTCTCCAGGTAGCGGGCGGCCGGACCCGCGATCTCGGGATACAGCACGATGTTGAAGTCGGCATTGCCGAGCCGCGAGAGGTCGGCCGGCGACGCGCCGAGCGGTGCCGTCACGTTGACCCGCACACCGAGCCGCGTGAGCAGGTCGGTGATTTCGCGGACATCGTCGCGATGGCGGAAGCCGAGGCTCGCGGGGCCAAGCAGGTTGCAGCTCGGAGGATTCTCCGGGGTCCGATTCTCCGGGGTCGCTTTGCTCGCCTCTACCGCGAAGGTGCGGACCAGCTGGTAGAAGGTCTCGGCTGCGCCCCAGTTCTCCTTGCGCTGGTAGGAGGGCAGCTCGAGGGCGATCACGGGGACGTCGAGACCCAGCGCGCGCGCGAGGCCACCCGGATCGTCCTGGATCAGTTCGGCGGTGCAGCTCGCACCCACCAGCAGCGCCTGCGGCTTGAAGCGGGCGCAGGCCTCGCGTGCGGCCTCCTTGAACAGGCTGGCGGTGTCGCCGCCGAGGTCGCGTGCCTGGAAGGTGGTGTAGGTCACCGGCGGCCGCGTGTTGCGGCGCTCGATCATGGTGAACAGCAGGTCGGCATAGGTGTCGCCCTGTGGCGCATGCAGCACGTAGTGCACGTCGCGCATCGCGGATGCGATGCGCATCGCGCCCACATGCGGCGGTCCTTCGTAGGTCCAGAGCGACAGCTCCATGGGCTAGGCCTCCAGCATGGGGCTCAGACCTCCAGCATGGCGCGGCGCGCCAGCGGACGAACGAACAAATTGGCAAGGTCGGCCGCCTGCTCGAAGCCGTGGATTGGGCTGAACAGCAGCTCGATCGACCATTTGGTGGCGATGCCGGCCGCTTCGAGAGGATTGGCGAGACCCAGGCCGCAGATCACCAGATCGGGCCGTGCCGCATGGCAGCGATCGAGCTGCAGGTCGACATCCTGGCCTTCGCTGATCTGCACCGGCGGCAGCATCGCCAGTTCCTCGGCCAGGTGCTGGCGGTGCAGGTACGGCGTGCCGACCTCGACCAGCCGCATCGACATCTCGCGGGCGAGGAAACGCGCCAGCGGGATCTCGAGCTGGCTGTCCGGAAAGAAGAACACGCTGCGTCCGGCGAGCGCGCGTCGCGCCCGCTGCATGGCCGCCATGGCGCGCGCGCGCGGTGCCTCGGAGAGTTTGCCGATGGCCGCGGGTGCGATCCCGAATGCGCGGCACGCGGCTTCGAGCCACAGCGTGGTGCCCTCGATGCCGATCGGGAACGGGGCCGGGATGCGGCGTGCGCCGCGGGCCTCGAGCGCCTTGGCGGTGACCGCCAGGAACGGCTGCGCCAGCAGGTACCGCGTCCGCGGGCCGATCGCGGCGAGCTCCGCTAGCCGGCGCTGCGGCAGGAAGTCGATATGCTCGATGCCGGCCTGGTTCAGCAGGCTCCTGAACTGCGCCTCCACGGTGTCGGGCAGCGCCCCCACCACCAGCAGTCGGCCCGCTGCATCAGCGTCGGCGCCGGCGTCGGGCATCTCCGGCACCAGGGCTGCGAGGCAGGCATCCTCGCCCTCGGTGAAGGTGGTCTCGATGCCGCTGCCGGAATAGGCCAGCACGCGGACGCCGGCCTCGTTCACCCGCGACAGCCGCGCGGCGGCGCGCGACAGGTCGAGCTTGATCACCTCGGACGGGCAGGAGCCGACCAGGAACAGCAGCTTGATCTCGGGCCGGCGCGCCAGCAGGCGCCCCACCACGCGGTCGAGCTCGTCATCGAGGTCGGCGCGCCCGGCGAGATCGCGTTCGCCGATGATCGCGGTCGCGAAGCGCGGCTCGGCAAAGATCATGACGCCGGCAGCCGATTGCAGCAGATGGGCGCAGGTGCGCGAGCCAACCACCAGGAAGAAGGCGTCCTGCATGCGCCGGTGCAGCCAGATGATCCCGGTGAGCCCGCAGAACACCTCGCGCTGCCCTCTTTCTTTCAGGATCGGAGCGGCGCAGGCGGCTGGGTTGACGCTGATATTCATGCGCTAGCCGCCAGCCGCGCAGAACGCAGCTTGAGCAGGAACTGCAGCGCGTTGCCGAGATAGGCGGCGTAGGCCGCAAGGGCCAGCAGCAGCATGCCGGTCTCGTCCAGCCACGATCCGAACAGCGCCACCACATAGGCCGCATGCAGCGCGATCACGCCGAAGCTTGCGACATCCTCCCAGAAGAAGGCCGGTGCCAGCAGGTAGCATCCGAACACGCGATGTTCCCAGATGGCGCCGGTGACCATGATGGCGCAGAGCATCGCGGCCTTGACCAGCACCGAGACATTGGCCGCCTGCGCGCCGCGGCCGGTGACCAGGGCATGCAGGACCAGGCCGAGGCTGACCAGGAACACCAGGAATTGCAGGGGTGCCAGGATCCCCTGCACGAGGGTCCAGACGGAGGCGTCACGACGGCGGCGCTGCTCGGCGGTGTAGAGCGGCCGGCACGCCGGCGGCGAGCCGGTCCGGGCCTTCAGCGCCGCGAGACCGCCTGCGGATCCCAGACTTGTCGTTGTCGTGCTGCCCACGGTCCGCTCCCCGCACCACTGGGGACGACGCTAGGAGCCGTCGGGAGAAAGTGTCAAGCGGATTAGACACAAATCTAGGTTGACACTTTTGCACCGCAGAGGCTTCAGTGTGGCAGGTCGGAAGGAACGGACCCGTGCAGCACGGCTTGCGGATGCAGCAGCGAAGCAGGCCGGGCGCCGTCGACGGTCGGAGTAGCAGCATGGGTCAGCCTGCACCTGCCACCCGGGAGGCCGTGCTGAGGCTGATCGAGAGCGCCATCGTTCCCCGTCTGGCCGATGCCTACCGCGACCGCCAGCAGCGTCGCGTGACAGGCAGGCGCAAGGGCATGCCGGCGGCTCGCCCGGTGACGGACCCGGCGAGCCCGGAGCCGCACCCGGTGCTGCCGACGGTGGACGGCCCGGTCCTGACGTACCCCGACGCCCCTGGCCCCGACGCCCCTGGCCCCGACGCCCCTGGCCCCGACGCCCCTGGCGCCAACGCCCCTGGCCCCGAGGCGATCGCAGCACTCGCCGAGGACGCGATGCGGCTGGACGACGCCGCGATCGGCCGTCATGTCGAGGCCGCCCTGGCTTTTGGCCTGAGCACGGAGAATATCCTGCTCGACCTGCTGGCGCCGGCGGCACGACATCTCGGCGGGCTCTGGATGGAGGACCGCTGCACGATCTGCGACGTGACCCTGGGGGTCATGCGCCTGCAGGCCAGGATGCAGATCCTGCTCGCGACGCTGGCACCCGGCGCCGCGCGGCCGCACCGCTCCGAGCGCAGCATCGCGCTGTGGGCTGTCCCGGGCAGCACGCACCGGTTCGGCGTCGCCATGCTCGCCGAGGTGTTCCGGCTGCGCGGATGGCATGTCGCGCATGGACAGATCGATGATCCGTTCCAGATCGCCGCCGTCCTCAGGGCGCGGGCCTACGATGTCGTCGGTCTGTCGCTGGGCTGCGGCGAGCAGCGCCATGTGCTCGAAGAGTGCATCCGCGCGGCCCGGTTGACCTCACGCAACCGCGAGGTGATCGTGATGGCCGGCGGCCCGGCCTTCATGGCGCAGGAAGGGCTCGCCGGAAGCCTGGACGTGGACGCCGTCGCCGACAATGCGGAAGACGCGCTGCTGCAAGCGGAGACGCTGCTGGACCGCCGTTCGATGCTGCCGGCACCGGCGGCGCGGCACCTGGGGAGCCTCGCTGCGTCGCCCGGAGTTGCTGGATGGTCTGGTTGAACTCGTTCTCCTACGCGGACGCCCTGCTCGGTGATGTGTCCGAGACCGGGGCGTCCGAGATCGGACGCCTGGTCGGGGCGGCGGCCGATCTCGCGTTGCTGATCGACGAGCAGGGCCTGATCCGCGACATCTCGTTCCGCAGCGAGCGCCTGCAGAAGGATCTGCGCGGCGCCTCCGACTGGCTGGGGCGCAGCTGGGCCGAGACCGTCACCAACGACAGCCGCGGCAAGGTCGCAGCCCTGCTGGACGCATCGCAGCGTGATGACGAGGTGCGGCTGCGACACATCAACCATCCGGCGACCAGTGGCGCCGACGTCGCGGTACAATATTCCACTATCCGGTTGCGCGAGGGCAAGGTCACCGCCGCTTTCGGTCAGGATCTGCGCCTGTTCTCGGATCTGCAGCAGAAGCTGATCGACGCCCAGGAGGCGCTGGATCGCGACTACGCGGCCTTGCGCGAGGCGCAGGCCCGCTCGCGGCTGTTGTTCGACGGTGCGAGCGACGCGCTGGTCGCGGTCAACGTCGCCACGCTGAAGATCGCCGAGTTCAATCCGGCTGCGAGCCGCCTGTTCCGCACCGAGATACGCAAGGGCCGCGCCTTTCTCGAGCTGTTCCGCGAGGCGAGCCACCCCAAGGTGCAGCGCTTCGTCACCGCGCTGCAGAACAAGGGGACCGCCGATGCCGCCACCGTGGCGCTCGGCGAGACCGGCGCTCCGGTCAGCATGACCGGCGGCATGCTGCAGAGCGGGGGCACCCTGCTGCTGCTGGCGCGCATCACCGGTCTCGCAACACGCGACGGCACCTCGCTCGAGGCGCTGAACGGGCGGCTGCTCGAGGCACTCGAACAGTCGCCGGACGGCTTCGTGTTCACCGACGCCGACGGCCTGATCCTGGCGGCGAACGCCGCCTATCTCGACATGGTGCAGCTCGCCAATGTCGACCAGGTGCGCGGCCGCTCGCTCGGCGACTGGCTCGGCCAGTCGACCGGCAGCGTCGAGATCGACGTGCTGCTGGCCAACCTTCGCCAGCGTGGCACCGTGCGGCTGTTCAGCACGCTGTTGCGCGGCCAGCACGGCGCCGAACGCCAGGTCGAGATCTCCGCTGTCATCGTCGATGGCGGCGAGCATGCGCGGCTCGGCTTTTCGATCCGCGACGTGGCCCGCCGGCTGACGCAGGTGTCGCCCGAGACCGTCGGCGAGGCACCCGCATCGAACGAGCATCTGGTGGACCTGATCGGGCGCGTCCCGCTCAAGGACCTGGTGCGCGACGCCACCGACGTGATCGAGCGGCTTTGCATCGAGGCCGCCCTGAAGCTGACCGGCAACAACCGCGCCTCCGCCTCCGAGATGCTCGGGCTGAGCCGGCAGAGCCTGTACGTCAAGATGCGCCGGTTCGGCATCGGCAACCTGGACGACAACGAATGAGCCTGAAGGTGCGCCAGTGAGCGACGCGCGCGCGCTCCTCTCGTCGAGGCCGGCGGGAGCACGCTTTGCGTGGCCGCAGCCTCGCGCCATCCTGACCCTGCTCAAGCCGATCACCTGGTTTGCGCCGATCTGGGCGTTCGGCTGCGGCATCGCCTGTTCGGGCCAGCCGCTCGGCACGCGCTGGCCGCTCGCGCTGGGCGGCGCCCTGCTGGCCGGTCCGATGATCTGCGGCACCAGCCAGGCGGTGAATGACTGGTTCGACCGGCATGTCGACGCCATCAACGAACCCGATCGTCCGATCCCGTCCGGACGCATTCCGGGCCGCTGGGGCCTCGCGATCGCGATCGTCTGGACCGGCCTGTCGATGGGGCTGGCCGCGGCACTCGGACCGTGGGTCTCGGTCGCCGCCGGCCTCGGCATGCTCCTCGCCTGGGCGTACAGCGCACCACCCGCGCGGCTGAAGCGCGATGGCTGGGTCGGCAATCTTGCCGTCGCCGTCAGCTACGAAGGCCTGCCGTGGTTCGCCGGCGCTGCCGTCATGCGCGGCGCGTTTCCCGACGGACACGTACTTGTATCGCTGGCGCTCTACAGCCTCGGCGCGCATGGCATCATGACACTGAACGACTTCAAGTCGATCGAGGGTGACCGCCGGATGGGCATTGCCTCGCTGCCGGCACGCCTGGGTGCGGACCGCGCCTGCCGCGTCGCCTGCCTGGTGATGGCAGCGCCGCAACTGGTGGTGGCGGCGCTGCTCGTCGCCTGGGGACGCCCGGTGCATGCGGCGATCGTGATCGCACTCCTGCTCGCGCAGCTGGTGCTGATGCGCCGGCTGCTGCAGGCGCCGCAGGCCCGTGCGCCCTGGTACAACGGCACCGGCACCACGCTGTATGTGATCGGCATGCTGGTCACCGCACTCGCAATCCGGCCATGAGAGGCTGTCTGGAAACACCTGCTGCTGGCGATCCGACGCGGCTTACCTGTGCTCCGGTGCTCACGGCCAGACGGCCGCTCCGCTCCGGTGCTCGCCAAGCCACGCCGGCCGCGACCCTGCGGGCCGCTCTCATCCAGCATCAGGTGTTTCCAGACAACCTCTTACCGCCGCTTCCGTTTCCCGCTGATGGGGCGTTGACAACATGACCGACGAGATGGTGTTCGACTGCGTCGTGGTCGGCGGCGGCCCGGCGGGGGCGACCGCCGCGGCCGACCTCGCCCGTCTTGGCCGCAGCGTCGTGCTGCTGGATCGCGATGGCCGCATCAAGCCCTGCGGCGGCGCCATCCCGCCGCGCCTGATGAGCGAGTTCGAGATCCCCGAGGAGCTGCTGGTGGCGCGCGCGACCGGCGCGCGCGTGTTCTCGCCGTCGTCGCGCGTGGCCGACATGCCGATCGCCGACGGCTATGTCGGCATGGTGGATCGTGACGGCTTCGACGAGTGGCTGCGGCAACGCGCGGCCGCCGCAGGCGCGGTGCGACGGCACGGGGCCTTTGACCGTATCGCGCGCGAGCCGGGCGGCGTGGTGCGTGTGCACTGTCTCGCCGCGGCCGGACGCGATGCGCAGGCACACCCCGCCGCGGATGCCTTCGTGATACGCGCGCGCTGCGTGATCGGCGCCGACGGCGCGCGCTCCGTGGTGGCCAGGCAGGCGATTCGCGGTGCGTCGCGCATGCGCTACGTCTTTGCCTATCACGAGATCATCGCGTCGCCGCCGGCGGAGGATTTCGACGGCTCGAGTTGCGAGGTGCATTATCGCGGCTCGCTCTCGCCGGATTTCTACGGCTGGGTGTTTCCGCACGGCAAGACCACCAGTGTCGGCCTCGGCAGTGCCCGCAAGGGGTTCCGGCTGCGGCCTGCGGTGCAGGCGCTGCGTCTTGCCACCGGCCTGCAGCATGCCCGCACCATCCGGCGCGAGGGCGCGCCGATTCCCCTGCGTCCGCTGCGCCGCTGGGACAATGGCCGCGATGTCGTGCTCGCAGGCGACGCCGCCGGCGTGGTGGCGCCGGCATCCGGCGAGGGCATCTACTACGCAATGACCGGCGGCCGGCTCGCAGCCGACGCGGTCGAGCGATTCTGCCGGACCGGCAACCCGAAGGCGCTCCGCCACGCGCGGCGGCGCTTCATGCGCTCGCACGGCCAGGTGTTCTGGATCCTCGGCATCATGCAGCGCTTCTGGTATGCCTCCGACGCCAGGCGGGAGCGGTTCGTGGCCATCTGCCGCGACACCGACGTGCAGCAGCTGACCTGGGCCGCCTACATGACCAAGGAGCTGGTGCGCGCCAAGCCGCTCGTGCATCTGCGCATCTTTGCCAAGAACATGGCGCACCTCACCGGCCTCGCACCGACATGAGGCGTCGGGCATGAAACGCGACGTGCTCACCGCCGCGGCGTGCGTCACCGCCGTGCTGGGCGCGGGCGGGGCGCTGACCACGATCGGGCCCTGGTACGAGAGCCTGGAGGTGCCGCGCTGGCAGCCGCCGGGATGGGCCTTCGGACCGGTCTGGACGGTGATCGGAACCCTGACCGGAATCGCCGCGGTGCGGTCCTGGAGGCAGGCGCTCAATCGCTCCGAGCGACGCCGCCTGCTGGCCCTGTTCGCGCTGAACGGCGGATTGAACATCCTGTGGAGCGCGCTGTTCTTCAAGCTGCGCCGGCCGGATCTGGCGATGATCGAGACCGTCCCGCTCTGGCTCTCGGTCCTCGCCCTGATCCTGGGGCTGCCACGCGGACGCATCCCGCTTGCCGCCAGCCGCACGACCTGGCTGCTGCTGCCCTACCTGGTCTGGGTGGCGACCGCGGCGATGCTCAACCGGGCGGTCGTGCTGCTCAACCCACCCTTCTCCGGCGCCGCTTATACCGGGACCGCCACGCCCGGGATCGAATTGCAAGGTTCACCGTCATGAGTCTCGAGAGCCCGCTCGCCGTACAGCGCCAAAAGGCTCTCCCGGCACGTCGGCGCCCGGTGACGCCACACGCGCCGACGCTGCCACTCAAGGTCGGCACCCGCGCCTCGCCGCTCGCCCTGACGCAAACACGTGGCTTCCTCGCCATGCTGAGCAACGCCTGTCCGGCGCTGCGCGGGATGGATGTGTTTCGCGAGCAGGTGATGAGCACCACCGGCGACGCAGTACAGCATTGCCGGCTGGCGGAGATCGGCGGCAAGGGCCTGTTCGCCAAGGAGATCCACGAGGCGCTGCTCGACGGGCGCATCGACCTCGCCGTGCACAGCATGAAGGACCTGGAAACCAATCTGCCGCCCGGCATCGTGCTGGCCTGCGTGCTGCCGCGCGAGGATCCTCGCGACGCGCTGATCCTGTCCGATGCGGCCGCCTGCGCGAGCGCCGCCGATCCGTTGTCGGCGCTGCCGCATGGCGCGCTGATCGGCACGTCATCGGTGCGGCGGCAGGCGCAGTTGCTGCACGCGCGGCCGGACCTGAGGATCACCCTGATGCGCGGCAACGTGCAATCGCGGCTCGACAAGGTGGCGTCCGGCCGCTGCGACGCCAGCCTGCTCGCATTGGCCGGGCTGAAGCGTCTCGGCCTCGAGAACGAGGCCTCCATCGTGCTGCCCATCGATGTGATGCTGCCGTCCGCGGCGCAAGGCATCGTTGCCATCACCGCGCGCGCGGACGACATCGTTCTGCGCAACCTGATGCTCGCCTGCGACGACCGCGACAGCCGGATCGCCGCCGATGCGGAGCGGGCGATGCTGCGGGTGCTGGACGGGTCGTGTCGCTCGCCGATCGGCGCGGTCACCACCCGGACAGCGCCGGGGCGCATCAGGCTGACCGGCCTGGTTGCGCGCGAGGACGGCTCGTTCCTGTTGCGTGACAGCATCGAGGCTGCGGATGCAGAGGCACGAGCAGCCGGCGAGGCACTCGGACGCAGCCTCAAGCTGCGCGCGCCGTCGGATATCTTTCTATGAGTTCCGCTCTTTTTCTGAGTTCCACGGACCCTGAGCTCCCCGGACCCTGAGCTCCACGGGCGATGATCCGGCGGCGGGGAGACCGGCAGAGCATGATGCAGGCATCATGCTCTGCCGGTCTCAGTCGATGACGGACCTGATCAGGTCGACCATGGAGTAGCTCATCTTGACGGTCTCGGACGAGAGCCGCGTCTTGTCCGAGATCATTTTCCGCTTGCCCCAGAGATCGTCGAGCGCGCTGACCGCCGGGGCGTGCATGTCGCTCAGCGGAAGCGCCGGCGCCGATGACATCAGGACCAGCAGGAGGATCGATGGCAGATTGGCGCCGTCGCGGTCGATGACTTCCTCGAAGCCGGATTGCTGGTGTTCTTCTCCCGCGACCAGCTTCGTGCGCGGTTTGGCGGGCTTGCTGCGGCCGCGACTGCCGGGAGACGTTCGCAGCTTCGCTGCCATCCGCTTCTCGCCGGTAACCTCACCCATCCGCATGCCCATTCTCCTCGCGCCGGCGCTGGAGCTAGTCGAGAAACATCGCGATCAAGTTCTGCAACGATGGACAGCCTTCGCGTATCCCGCAAGTCATTGCGATCTGGCGACCTGGTCGGGATCCGAGACCATCGGGAAATCCACGCGTTGCCACAACCCGCTGCGTTTGAAAAATAAATCGCCGACAAGTCCGACGTGACGGAGAATTAGTTATGACGCCGATCGCGCAAGCGCATGTGTCACAACCACGTGATAGGGCCTCGCAATAACGGACATCTCACAACTTTCGGCCGCGTGAGAATCGTTGCGCCGCACAATTACGGTTCGCCGCGGCCATTACTGTAATTCATGCACTGCAACATAAGTATCGATGAGCGCATCCGCCGCTTTGCCGGCTGGCTGCGGTCCGCACACGACACGTGCCAGGAGCAACAGCCGCCGGCTGGTCGGAACCCGGACGCGTCCCGCTGCGAGGTAGCCCGCGCCCGCATCGACGATCATCCGGCCGATCTCCTCGTAGAGGCGAGCCGCCACGCGTATGGCGGCACGCGGCCGCGACGGCAGGAATTTCATCCCGGCTTCGGCGCTGCGGTAATGCCGGTCGGCGAGTGCCAGCAGCCGCTGCACCGCCCGGTACACCGCGGCCGCATTTTGGGTCAGCGCGATGCCCTGCACCGATAGATCTGCAGGCAGCCACGCCGCCGGCAGATACAGGCGTCCGCGTGCCGCATCCTCGACCACGTCGCGCGCGATATTGGTGAGCTGCATGGCGATGCCCAGATCGACCGCGTAGCGCCGGCCGGCCGCATCGCGGAGTCCCAGCATGTCGTACATCATCAGCCCGACCGTGCCGGCCGCACCGTAGGCGTAGCGCAGCAGCGCCGCCTCGTCCGCCACCGCAAGCGGCGCCAGATCCAGGATCATGGTGTCGATCAAGGCCAGCGCCGGGTGCAGGTCGATGTCGCGCCGGCCTGCGATTTCCAGCAGCGGGGCGGCCCGCACGTGCCGCGCATCCGACGCCGCGACCGCGTGGCGGAGATCCAGCAAGGCGCCCCGCGCCACGTCCGGGTCATCCGCAAGGTCGGCCAGATCGTCGACCTGGCGGCAGAAGGCGTAGAGCGTCGCTGCATCCTCGAGGTCGCGGCGACGCAGCAGCGTGCCGGCCAGCCGGAAGCTTCGCCCATGCCGCGCCAGCGTGCTCAGCGCCGAACCGCCCGGCTGGCGCGCCGAGCGTCGCGGCCGGGCTCCGGGCCGTGCGCGCCGGTTTCGCAGCGATCCGGCCCGCTCGGCTTCAAGCAACGATTGCACAACCTTCGCTGAGCACAGGACGCCTGGCACGCCGGCCCCGGGATGGGTTCCGGCGCCGACAAGATACAGCCCTTCGGCCCGCCTGACACGGTTATGGAACCGGAAACCTGCCGATTGCAGCAGGCTCGGCGCGACCGAGAAGCCGGCCCCGTGGGTGCTGAGCAGATCGCGGGCAAAATCCCGCGGCGTGATGCAGCGCAGGGTGGTGATGTGGGCGCGCAGCCCGGGCAGCTCCCTCGCCTCGAGGATCGAGAGGATACGCTCGCGGAAGGCCGGCTCCATCCGCTCCCAGTCGATCGACGATTGCAGGTTGGGAACCGGTGCCAGCACGTAGAACCCATCGCATCCGGGCGGCGCCAGGGACGGATCGGTCGCTCCGGGGCGGTGCAGGTAGAGCGAAGGGTCGTCCGGAAGCCCCGCGCTGCCGTCGAAGATCTCGTCGAGCAGCGCCTTGTAGTCCTCGCCGAGGATGATCGTATGATGCGCGGTCGCCGGCCATTGCCGGTCGGTGCCGAAATACAGCACATAGAGCCCCATCGAATAGCGCCAGCGCCGCCATCCTTCCCGGCGGCCGAGCAGATGGCGGTGCACGTAGGGCGCGTCGGCATTCGCCACGACGACGGACGCGGCGAGCATGCTGCCATCGTCGAGCACGACGCCGCGCACCGTGCCGCGCTCCACGACGATGCGCGACACCGTGGTTGCGGTGCGCAGCGCAACCCCGTGCCGCGCCGCGAGTGCCAGGAGCGCTGCCACCAGGGCGCCGGTGCCACCACGCGCGAACCACACGCCCCAGCGCTGCTCGAGATGCTGGATCAGCGCATAGATCGCGCTGGTACGATAGGGATGGCCGCCGATCAGCAGGGTCTGCAACGTGAACGCACGCTGCAGTTCGGGGCTGCGTATATGACGCCGCACCAGTGCGTGCAGCGAGCGCAGGCCGCCCAGACGGATGATCGCCGGAAACGCCCGCAGCATGGTCTGCCAGCGATCGAACGAGGTGCCCCCGTAGCGCTCGTAGCCGACCTCGAACAGCTGCCGCGCACGCCGCGCCAGTCGTCGGTAGCCGGCGCCGTTGCCCGGGGCGAACGCCTCGACCTCCGCCTCCATGCCGCGCCCGGTGCCGCCATAGTCGAAATGCCGCCGATCGGGAAAGGTGATCCGATACCACGGACGCACGGCCAGCAGATCGACATGGTCGGCAAGCCGTTCGCCGAACAATTCGAACAGTTCCTCGAACAGGTATGGCGCGGTGATGACTGTCGGGCCGGCATCGAAGATGTAGCCGTCCTGCGAGAACACCCGGGCGCGGCCGCCGGGCTGTCGGCATCGCTCCAGGATGGTGACGCGGTAGCCGAGGGCGCGCAACCGCAGCGCCACGGCGATGCCCCCCAGGCCGGCGCCGACAACCAGGGCATCCTCGACTGCGTCAGGCGCTGCGCCAGGCCATGCGTCTGGCAGTGGGGGGACCGACTGCAGGACGGCTGGATGGGTACGCCACCTCATGCCCGATGGAACCTCCTGTACGCCGGACGGATCGTGCCCCACCATGCAAGAGGCGTCCAGCCTGCGCATGCAAGCTGACGCGTGCTAGCTAGACCTCCGCGTCGGAGCGCAACGGCGCGTGGTTCAGGATCGCGACCAGGGAGACGCCGCCGAGCGTATTGCCGATGAGCGTCGGCAGCGCGAAACGTAGCAGATAATCGAGCGGTGTCGCGTGGCCGCTGAACACCGCGAAGGCCGCTTCGACGGAACCTGCCACCATGTGCGAGAATTGCCCGATCGCGACCACGTAGGTCAGGATCATGATGATCAGCACCTGCGCCGGCCCGGCGCCGGCAGCAGCCAGACCATCAACGCGATCAGCCATCCGGCCAGCAGGGACTTCACCGCCATCGGCCAGAAGCCGCTATCGAGCGATGCGGTGCTGATCTCGTTCAACGCGGCCCAGGTCTGCGGCTTGAACAAACCCTGGTGGCCGATGAGCCAGGCAAAGATGATCGTTCCGATGAGGTTCGTGATCAGCACGATCAGCCACAGGCGCAGCAATTTCGCGATCGTTCCGGACGAGCTGCGACTGAGCACCGGCAGCACCGCGGTCAGCGTGCTCTCGGTGAAAAGCTGCTGGCGTCCGAGGACGGCGATCAGGAAGCCCACCGTGTAGCCGGCGCCGTCGACCAGGATCGCCCAGGGCTGGTCGGGCAACGCCCCGCGCATGATGCCCATGACCAGGAACGAGAAACCCATCGAGAGCCCGGCGGCGAGACCCGACCAGGCCAGCGAGCCGAAGCCGCGTTCGAGGTCGGCTTCGCCTTCCTCGAGCACGAGGTCGTGGATCTCCTTGGCATCCGGCAGTGCGGGGACGTGCGGCAGCGCGGGCTCGCTGTTCTTCCGCGCCTTCTGGCCGTCCTCGCCGCTCCCGTCATCGGTCTTGCCGGTCAACGGACCCTCCACCGCCGGGCGGCCCGGGCATGGCGCCGCCATCGCGCGCAAGGATGGCACGCGGCCGCGTTCGCGGCCATGATCGCCTCGGACCGTTCTCGGAGGCACCGGCATGACCCGCTATCGACCACCCGGACCGCTCGGCTGCGGCGGCGCTCCCCTGGGCAACCTGTTCGGCCGGGTGGAGGACGCCGAGGCGCTGGCGGTGCTGGATACGGCCTGGCAGGCCGGCGTGCGCCATTACGACACCGCGCCGTTCTACGGCTTCGGCCTGTCGGAGCACCGCGTCGGGCAGGCCCTGCGGCCGCGGCCTCGCGATGCGTTCATGTTGTCCACCAAGGTCGGACGCATGCTGGTGCCGGCGCCGGGCCCCGGCCTGCCGGAGGAGCGCTCGTCCTTCGTCGGCGGGCTGCCGTTCGGCATCCGCTACGATTATTCCGCCGACGGCGCCCGGCGCTCGGTGGAGGACAGCCTGCAACGGCTCGGCCTGGCGCGCATCGACGTGGTCTATATCCACGATGTCGGCGAGGACACGCACGGGGCGGACTGGCAGGAGCGCTGCGACCAGGCGATGGCCGGGGCGGCGCCGGCCCTGACGCGGCTGCGCGAGGAAGGGGTGATCAAGGCCTGGGGCCTCGGCGTGAACCGCATCGAGCCGTGCCTGCGCGCGCTGCAGCAGGCCGACCCGGACATTTTTCTTGCCGCCGGGCGCTACACGCTGCTCGACACCGGTGCGCTCGGGACGCTGCTGCCTCGCTGTGCCGGGCGCGATGTGAGCGTGGTGATGGGCGGCCCGTACAATTCGGGCCTGCTCACCGGCGGCAACACCTACGACTATGTGCAGGCGCCCGCCGCCCTGGTGGCGCGGCGGGACGCAATCGCCGCCCTGTGCCGGCGCCACGATGTCGACCTGCGTGCCGCTGCCTTGCAGTTCTGTACCGCGCATCCTGTGGTCGCCGCCGCCATCCCCGGCGCCCGCAGCGTCGCCGAGATGCGGCAGAACGCGGCGCTGATGACGGCGCCGATCCCGGCCGCTTTGTGGGCCGACCTGAAACAGGCCGGCCTGATCCCGGAGCATGCCCCGGTGCCCGCGTAGGACGAGGCGGCGGCCGCCGGCTTTGGTGATTGGACCGGCCGGCGCCCCGGCCGTATCACTCCACCTACAGATTTCTGGTAGTGTCCGATCCGGACGGTGCAACCTGAACGGGACGACGAGACGATGGGACGCCCGCGCGAATTCGATCCCGACGAGGCGCTGGCCGCAGCACTCGACGTGTTCTGGCGCAAGGGATTCGAGGGTGCCTCGATGACCGACCTGACCGACGCCATGCGGATCACCCGGCCCAGCCTGTATGCCGCCTTCGGCAACAAGGAGGCGCTGTTCCGCCGCGCCCTCGACAGCTACCAGTCGACCTGCATGGCCTTCACCCTGGAGGCCCTGTCGCAGCCGACCGCGCGCCTGGTCGCCGAGCGGATGCTGTATGGCTGCGCCGACGCGCAGACCGATGCCCGGCATCCGCCCGGCTGCCTCGGCACCAATGGCGCGCTCGCCTGCTCGACGGCCACCGAGCCGATCCGCCTGGAACTGGTGGCCCGCCGCAATGCCGGCGAGATGGCCCTGCGGCAGCGCCTGGAGCGGGCACGCCTGGAGGGCGACCTGCCGCCGGAAGCCGACCCCGCCGCCCTCGCCAGCTATGTGATGACGATGATGCAGGGCATGGCCGTGCAGGCCGCGTCCGGCGCGAGCCGAGCCACGCTCTACCGGGCCGTGGAAACCGCGCTCGGGGCATGGCCCGCGGCGGAGGCCGCTCTGGTCGGGCCCGCGGCGAACGCCGCCTCAGTCGCGCCCGCAACGGAGGCAGCCCTAATCAGGAAAGAAGCGGTTTGCCGGACGGGGTAGGCCGAGATGCTCGCGTAGCGTCGTGCCCTCGTACGCGCGCCTGAACAGGCCGCGCCGCTGCAGTTCCGGCACCACCTCGGCCACGAACTCGTCGAGGCCGCCGGGCACCCAGGGGAACATGATGTTGAAGCCGTCCGAGCCCTCGCCAAGCAGCCACGCCTCCATCTCGTCGGCGATGCCGTGCGCGGTGCCGACAAAGGCGAGCCCGGCATAGCTGCCCGCCCGCTGCGCCAGGGCGCGAATGCTGAGCCCGTCACGGGCGGCCATCTCGACGATGCGGGCCCGCGCACTCTTGCCGGCATTGGTCTGCGGGATCTCCGGCAGCGGACCGTCCGGGTCGTAGCCGGAGACATCGTGGCCCAGCATGCCGTTCAGCGACGCGATGCCGCTGTCGTAGTGCACCAGGCTGTCAAGATGCGCGCGCTTGGCCTGCGCCTCGGCCAGAGTCTCGCCGACGACGACGAAGGCGGCCGGCAGGATCTTCAGGTGGTCGGGGTTGCGTCCGAGCCGTCGCATGCGGCCCTTGATGTCGGCATACAGCCGCTGTCCCGCGGCAAGGTCCGGCTCGGCGGCGAACACCACCTCCGCGGTCTCGGCCGCCAGCTGGCGGCCCGGCTCGGAGGACCCCGCCTGCACCACCACCGGCCAGCCTTGTATCGGCCGCGCGATGTTGAGCGGACCACGCACGTTCAAGGCCGGCCCCTTGTGGTCGAGCACGTGCATGCGGCCGGGATCGAAGTAGATGCCGCTCTCGACGTCGCGCACGAAGGCGTCGTCGGCGAAGCTGTCCCAGAGCCCGGTGACGACGTCGTAGAACTCGCGGGCCCGCACGTAGCGGGCATCGTGGTCGATCTGGTCCTCGTAGCCAAAATTCAGCGCGGCGTTCGGATTGGCGGTGGTCACGATGTTCCAGCCGGCGCGTCCGCCGCTCAGATGGTCCAGCGACGCGAACCGACGGGCGACGTGGTACGGCTCGTCGAAGGTGGTGGACGCGGTCGCCACCAGGCCGATGCGCCCGGTCACCGCGGCCAGCGCCGCGAGCAGGGTGAACGGCTCGAACGAGGTGACGGTGTGGCTGCGCTTCAGCGCGCGCAGAGGCATGTTCAGCACCGCGAGGTGGTCGGCCATGAAGAAGGCATCGAAGCAGGCCCGCTCCAATGTCTGCGCGAAATGCTTCTGCTGGGCAAAATTGAAGTTCGCGTCGGGGATGGCGCCGGGATAGCGCCAGGCGCCGGTATGGATGCTCACCGGCCGTATGAAGGCGCCCAAGTGCATCTTGCGTGCAGCGCTCATGCGCGTCTTGCCTCCGCTCTCATTGGGTGCTCCGATCCAAAGCCCGTCCGGGCGACAGTGCGCCGGCGCCAGCGCACTTCCCAGCGGACGTTGATGACGGGACGCGGCATGACCAGGAGCCCTGCATGATCGACCTCTACTACTGGACGACGCCGAACGGCCACAAGGTGACGCTGTTCCTCGAGGAGACCGGGCTCGAGTACAAGATCTTTCCGATCAATATCGGCAAGGGTGAGCAGTTCCGGCCGGACTTCCTGGCGATCGCGCCGAACAACCGCATCCCGGCCATCGTCGACCAGGCGCCGACCGGTGGCGGCGCGCCGATCTCGCTGTTCGAGAGCGGCGCGATCCTGCTGTACCTCGCGGAAAAGACCGGACGGTTCATCCCGTCCGGGCTGCATGCGCGCGCCGAAATCCTGCAATGGCTGTTCTGGCAGATGGGCGGCCTCGGACCGATGGCCGGCCAGAACCACCATTTCCGCAACTACGCCCCGGAGAAGATCCCGTATGCGATCGACCGCTATGTCAAGGAGACCAACCGACTCTATGGCGTGCTGAACCACCGGCTGGCCGACCGCGCCTTCGTGGCCGGTCCGGACTACACGATCGCGGACATGGCGTCCTATCCGTGGATCCTGCCGGATGCCCAGGGCCAGACGCTGGACGACTTTCCGCACCTTGCCCGCTGGCACGCCGCCATCAAGGCGCGCCCGGCGACGACGCGCGCCTACGATCTGGTCCAGCAGATCAATCCGGGCGCCGGCGGCATACGCACCGAGGAGGAGCGCAAGATCCTGTTCGGCCAAAGCTCAGCCAAGGCATGAGCGCGGTTCCGTATCGGACGGCGCTGATCGTCGGCGCCGGACCGGGGATCAGCGCCTCGGTCGCGCGCCAGCTTGCACAAGCGGGCCTGAAGGTCGGCCTGGCGGCACGCAGCATCGACAGGCTGGCGCCGCTGGCATCCGAACTCGGCGCGGCGCGCTACAGCGTCGATGCCCGCGATCCGGCCGCGGTTGCGACCCTGTTCGAGCGCATGGACGCCGAGGTCGGCGTGCCGGATCTCGTGCTCTACAATGCGAGCGGGCGGGTGCGCGGACCGATCGCCGAACTCGATCCCGACGCGGTGCGCCACGCCATCGAGGTGTCGGCGTTCGGCGGCTTCCTGGTCGTGCAGCAGGCCGTGCGTCGCATGCTGCCGCGCCGGCACGGGGCGATCCTGCTCACCGGGGCGTCGGCCAGCGTCAAGGGGTATCCGAACTCGTCGGCGTTCGCGATGGGCAAGTTCGCGCTGCGCGGGCTGGCGCAGAGTGCGGCTAGGGAACTGGCGCCCGCCGGCATCCATGTGGCGCATTTCGTGATCGATGGCGGCGTGCGCAGCGACAGCCGCGCCGATCCCGCGGACCAGCCGGACAGCACCCTCGATCCCGACGCGATCGCCCAGAGCTATCTCGACATGCTGCGGCAGCCGCGCAATGCTTGGAGCTGGGAGCTCGCGCTGCGGCCGTGGGTGGAGCATTTCTGATGGGCGATACCCGGCCGCCATTGCCTCCCTTCACCCGGGACACCGCCTTGCAGAAGGTGCGTGCCGCCGAGGATGGCTGGAACGGCTGCAACCCCGAAAAGGTGGCACTCGCCTACAGCCCGGACAGCCGTTGGCGCAACAGATCCGAATTCTTCACCGGACGGCCGGCGATCATCGCCTTCCTGACGCGCAAATGGGCGGACGAGCGGGAGTACCGGCTGATCAAGGAGCTCTGGGCGTTCACGGATAACCGCATCGCGGTGCGTTTCGCATACGAGTTCCATGATGCGGGTGGAAGCTGGTTCCGCGCCTATGGCAACGAGAACTGGGAGTTCGACAAGCACGGCCTGATGCGTGCGCGACATGCCAGCATCAACGACCTGCCGATCACGCCGGGCGAGCGCAAGTTCCAGTGGGATCGGTCTTCGCCGCGTCCAGCCGATCATCCCGGATTGAGTGATCTCGGGCTCTGAGCGGCCACCCGGTCCAGGGCGTCGTTCAGCATCGCGGCCCTGGCGGTTCCGGTATGCGATGCCAGCACGATGTCGCGCGCCGCGGCGGCGAATTTGCTCCTCTGTTCCTCGGGCATCTCCTGAAGGGCCCACACGACATCCCCGGATGAATGCGCGACCAGCACGGCCTCGCCCACCGGCAGCAGGTCGGCGAGGCCGTCCCAGTCGTCGCTGATGATCGGCGTGCCGCAGGCGGCCGCCTCGAACAGCCGCACGCTCGGGGAGTGGCCGGCCGCGATCATGTCGGCACGGGTGACGTTCAGCGTGTATCTCTGCGCGGCATAGAAGCCGGGATGCTCGGACGGCGGCAGATGCTCGATGCGCTCGACATTGCCGGGCCAGTCGATGTCGGACGGATATTGCGGTCCCGCCACGACGAAGCGTTGCTGCGGCAGTCGCCGGGCCGGCTCGATCAGCAGCCGCAGCAAGGCCGGCTGGCGGTCCTCGCTGTAGGTGCCGAGATAGCCGAGATCCCAGCGCCGGGTGGCACCGGCGCCGGGCCGGTAGCGCGTCTCGTCGACCGCGCAATAGAACGCCACCGGATGCCGCGCGCGATAATCCCGGGCCAGCCGGTCGAGCATGCGACCGCCGGAAAACGACAGGTACAGATCCAGCAGCGGGATCTGAAGCGGCGCGATATAGGCGCAGTCGCCACGATCCAGGCTGGCCAGCGTCACCGGCGTGTCGATGTCGTAGAACACGCGCGTGCCGCGGGCGATACGCAGCACCAGGTCGAGCACGTCGATGCCGTCCGGGACATAGGAGCCGACGATGACCGCATCCGCCGAGGCGATGGCGGCGGCATGATGTCCACGTAACGCTTCGAGGTCATCGTAGAAGGCGAGACGGCAGAAATCCGGTGCTGGCAGATCACGGTTCGATGCATACCAGGGCACGTCGCGCTCGAGGAACAGGACATCGTGGCCCAGTCCGCGCAGTCCGCGCAGCAATGCGCGGAACGTCGTCGCATGGCCGTTGCCCCAGGAGGAGCTGAGCGACAGGCCGAGCACGACGATCCGCAAACTCTCCCTCATGCGGGGAGGCCGGCGCGTTTGGCAGCAAGGGTATCGACCAGCAGGCGATCGAGCTGCACCGCGCGCCGATCGTAGGTGTGCTCGCGCAGGATACGCGCGAGGCCGGCTTGGCCGATGCGTGCCGCATCCCGCGGATCGAGGCTACGCAACGCTTCGACCACGTCCGCGCCGTCACGCACCACCAGCACCTCCCGGCCCGGCTCGAGGAACACCGCCAGTCCGTCCCAATGATCGGTCATCAGGCAGGCGCCGCTGCCCGCCACCTCGAACACCCGGGTCGCCGGCGAGAACCCCATCCGCGCCATGCTGTCACGGCTGATATTGAGCACGACGCCGGCGCTGGCATTGAGCGCGTTGTGCGTGCCGGTCGCGACATGCCCGAGCTTGACCACGTTGCCGGAACAGGGCTTGTCGGCCCATCCGGAACCGCCGAGCAGGAAGCGGCGGTCCGCCAGTTGGGCTGCCGGGCGCAGCAGGAATGCCTCGACGCGCGCCTCCCGGTCCGGCAGCCGGTTGCCGAGAAAGCTGAGGTCGGAGACATAGCGCGCATCGGGCGGTACCGGATGGTGCGTCGCGGGATCGAGTGCGTTGTAGATCGGGATGCAGTCGCGGGCTCCGAAGCCGCGATACGCGTCCGTCACCGGAGCGCCGCCGCCATAGGTGAGCACGAGATCGAGCGAGCCCAGTGCCCGGCGCAGCGGATGCTCCGGATCGTTGCGGATGTCGGCGAGCGTCGCCGGCGCATCGACGTCCCAGAACAGGCAGAGCGACTGCGCTTGCCTGGCCGCCAGAACGCCCGCCAGCAGCGCGTCGTCCGCATAGCCGACCCCGCTCGCCTTGACGACGACGTCCGCGCCGCGCATCCCGTCCAGGGCGCGGCGCACACCCTCCGGCGAGGCCTCATACACCACGACGCGGCACCAGGATGGCGGCTCGATGTCGCGATGCGACTGCCGGTCGAAGGCGTCGGGTTCGTAGAAGCAGATCTCGTGTCCGTGCGCCGCGAGCGCGCGCAGGATACCGCGATAATAGGTTGCGGCGCCGTTCCAGTATGAGGAAAGCAGGCTGGAACCATAGAATGCGATCTTCAAGGCACGGCCTCGAGCTGTACTACCTGCCGCATCACCCTCGTGCTGCCTCGGGCCGCAAGGATGTGCAACAATTCGTCGACGCGATGCGCGCAGGTATGCCGCGCCAGGATCGCCGCCCGGCCGTTGCGGGCAATTTCCGCACGCATCGCCGCGTCGTTGTCCAGCGCGCGCAACTGCGCCGTCATCCCGGCGCCATCCCGGACCGACAGGAAATCACGGCCGGGCGCGAACAGCTGCTCGTTATCGTTCCACGGCGCGCTGACCAGTGGAATTCCGCAGGCCAGCACTTCGAAGACGCGTATGGTGGGGATGCCCGGCAGCGCCTCGACATAGGGCCGCCGTGGCACATGCACCGTCATCCGGTGTCGCGCGAACGCAGCCGGCGCGTCTGCATTCGCAATCCAGCCGCCATAGGCGAGCGACGTCGTGGCCAAGGCCTGCAGCGCATGCGCGGGATAGCGGACCCCGTGCACGACACCCGGCAGATCCAGGGTCCGTGCGGGCTCGATCAGGAACTCCTGCAGTTCGCGCTCGCGCTCGCCGTCGCCCCAGTTGCCGATCCAGATCAGGCCGGTTCGCGCGCACTCTGCCGCCGGAGGCCGGAACAGCCGGACGTCCGCCGCCTCATGCCAGGTGAACACATGCCGTCCCCAGCCCTGCAGCAGGTAGCGCTCGCGCAGACTCTCGCCGAATGCCAGCACCGCATCGTAGCCGTCCAGCGCCATGGCATCGATGGCCTGCCGGTCGGACACGCCGCGATGGTGGGTGTCGTGGAACAGCAGGGTGAAGTCGGCGCCGGCCCGTCGCATGGCGCCGAGCCTGGCCACCAGCGCGGGATCAGTCCACTCATGCACCAGCACCACGTCGGCATCGTCGAGCGCCGCCTCGTGGTCGAAGCTCGCATCGTAGGTGAGGCTCGTCAGCTCGGGAAAATCCGCCGTAAAGCGCGCCGCCGCCGCGCATCCCTGCGCGGCCAACAGATTGCTCCGGCTCCAGCTGTCGGCAGGCTCCAGGGCGAGAGTTGGATGGCCCCTCGCCTGCAACTCGCGCAGCACGCCGCGCAGGAAATGCGCGTTGCCGTGGTTCCAGTCCGAAACCAGCGAGTGCGTGTAGAGCACGAAGCGCATGTCAGTAAATCCGGTCCGGCCGGCGCATGCCGCGCTGCATCGCGGCCTCGTAGATTCCGAGCAGACCGTCGAGCTGCCTCACCGCGGTGAAGCCGGCGGCGCGCTCGCGTGCAGCGCCTGCGAACGTGCGACGGCGGTCCGCATCATGCGCCAGCAGCGCGATGGCTTCTGTCCAGGCCTCGGGCCGTTCCGGCGGCACGAACAAGGCGGCGTCGGACCAGAGCTCGCGGAAGGTCGGAATATCGGCGAGCATCAGGGCCGCGCCGCTCGCCGCCGCCTCCAGCACCGCGAGCCCGAACGGCTCGTAGAGCGACGGGGAGGCGAAGATGGCGGCCTCTTGCATTCGGGCTCGCAAGGCGGCCGGCGGCAGCGCACCCAGCGCGGTCGCGTGCGCGAGATCGACGCGCATGCCGTCCGGGCCTGTCAGCGGGCCGGCCAGTTCGATCGGCCAGCATGCCCGCGCCGCGGCGCGATCGAGGATTGCGGCGTTCTTTGCCTCGTCCCACCAGCGGCCGGCAGCCAGCACGACCGGCCGCCGGCCTCCCCCGCCGGAAGAGTCGTCGGCGTCGGACCGGGCGTTGTAGAGCACCGTCAGGCCATCCACCGGCCCATACACGCGCTCCAGCGCCTCGGCATGGCTGCGGCTCGGCGCCATGACCGCAGAGGCACGGTCCATCCCCAGGCGGGTCGCCGCCTGCTGCCAGCGATAGGCGGGCGGCAGCGCCTCGCCGCGGACCGCCGCCCACCAGGTCGGAATGCAGGAATGCGACATCGCCACGACAGGCACGCCATCCGGCACCCCGGCCGCCTGCGACGGGAGGTTCAGGTGCAGCAGATCGACGCCGCCCTGGCGCCCGATCTGCGCCAGTTCCGCGCCGATGCCGGCCACCGCGTCGGCATCGGGCTGCATCCAGTCGAGCCCCATCGTGGTCCAGACCAGAGCGGTGCCGGGGGCCAGCGCCTCGGCCTCCGACCGGTCCGGCGGCGGTGGCCCCAACCCGGCCAGCAGGCAGCCGATGCCGGCGCCATTCAGCGACCGCGCGAGGTCGATGGCATGCCGCCAGACACCGCCGACCGCATCGGTGCTGATCAGCACGCGTTCCGGCAGCATCGCGTCAGGACGCGTCTAGAGAGCATCGCGTCAGGACGCGTCTAGACAGCATTGCGTCAGGCGACCGCCCGGCTGGCTGGCTGCCCCAGCCGCTCGCCCTGCAGCCAGCCGGCGAGATCGCGCAATCCGTCCCGCCAGCCGACCTCGAGCTGCCATCCGGTCGCAGCAGTAAGCCGGCGCGTGTCGGCCACGAACCAGGGCTGGTCGCCGGTGCGCCACACCTGGCGATGCGTGGGGCTGCGTCGCCCGGTGATCATCGCGATCTCGTCGAGCACCTCGACCAGGCTCACCGCATTCGCCGGGCCGCCGCCAAGATTGAAGGCGGACCCGCGAACTTCATCGATTGCGTTCATGACGCGGCGGTAGGCCGACACCGCGTCGTTGACGTGCAGGATGTCGCGTACCTGCTTGCCGTCGCCATAGAGCGTGATCGGCTCGCCGGCCAACGCGCGGATCAGGAAATGCGCGACCCAGCCCTGATCCTCGGTGCCGAACTGGCGCGGGCCGTAGATGCAGCTCATCCGCAGCACCGCGGTGCGCAGGCCGAAGCTGTGCGCATAGTCCAGCACATACTGGTCGGCAACTCCCTTGGAGCAGCCGTAGGGCGTGCAGAAATCGAGCGGGCGTTGTTCCGCGATGCCGTGCCCACGCAGCACCGGATCGCTGGGCTGGTGGCGGCGGCCGGCCTCCATCATGTCCAGGTCGGCAAGCTGCCCGTACACCTTGTTGGTGCTGGCGAACACCAGGGGCGTCCTTGGGGAGCGCTCGCGCAGCACCTCCAGCACGTTCAGGGTGCCTTCGGCATTCACCGCGAAGTCGTGACGCGGATCCGTCAGGCTGGATGTCACCGCGACCTGCGCCGCAAGGTGAAACACCGCCCTGGCACCCACCACCGCTGCCGCGACAGCGCCGGCGTCGCGCAGATCGGCCAGCAGCGGCTGCACCGCAAAGCCGTGCCGGTCCTGCAGCCATGCCAGGTTCCGCTCGACCCCCGGCCGCGCGAGGCTGTCGAGTACCACCACCTGCTCGCCGTCGCGCAGCAGCGCATCGGCGAGATTGCTGCCGATGAAGCCGGCGCCCCCGATGATGGCAACATGGCCACGCGACGCGTGCAGCGCCGGCGCCGCAAGCGATGATGCGACCGGCGATGATGCGGGCGACGACGAGGGGCGGCTCGGTGTCACGAGGCCTGCCTCCAGCAACCGGCGCAGCAGCTTTGGCCGCCCCTGCGCGTCGTTCACGCCGAGATGATAATGGCGCGGATCGAAATACAGCCCTTCCTGCACGGCCACGTCGCGCGGAATATCCTGCCAGCCATACCAGTACAGCCGCTCAGCGGGTGCGGCGAGCGCCGCGCGAAAGCGCTCGACCTGTTCAGCCTCGTCGTTGCGCCACGTGGAGTAGCCTGTCTCGGTCAGCCAGATCTGCAGGCCGGGCCGGTAGCGGTCGAGGATCGACCGCATCGCCTGCAGGTGCACATCGAAGCCGCGCCAGGTGCTGGCTTCGCTGTCCCAGGTTCCCGGAAAGCCGTGGAAGCCGACCGCGGAAACCTTGCCGAGCACGCCACGCTCGCCCATCAGTTCGAGCCAGTTCGGATCGAACGGGCACGGGCCGCCGAGCACCGCCCTGAAGCCACGCTGCTCGACCCAGTGCGCGGCGTCGCCGATCATTTCACAAAACAGCAGCCAGTCGTGATCCTCGCGCCAGTCCCAGTCGAGCAGGTTGTTCGGCTCG
Organism: Lichenicoccus sp.; assembly: GCF_965277665.1. GTDB lineage: Bacteria > Pseudomonadota > Alphaproteobacteria > Acetobacterales > Acetobacteraceae > Lichenicoccus. The sequence goes on along the minus strand of NZ_OZ255835.1, from coordinate 465,389 downwards.
TTCCACAGCTCGACATGCCGGAAACTGTTGCCGTAGCGGGTCAGGACATGATCGACGAAATCGGCGTAGTCGCGCAGCCGCCGGGGCGCGCCGGTGCATAAACCGGTACGCGACAGCGAAGGCGGCGTGTAGTGGATGCAGGGCAGCAGGTCGAAAGCCTGTCCGAGCGTCGGGATCAGCCAGTCGTACCAGTCCTGGCCACCCGGCGCCTGGTAGTCGGCCCAGGACAGGTGCGTGCGCAGGCTGGTGGCGCCGACCCGGCGCATGCCCTCGATGGCAGCGAGGACACGCCGATGCTCTCCCGGGCGGAACCACTCGACGAAGCCGAACGGACGCAAGCCGGCGTTGGCTGCCGCCACGCTGTTCATGCCATCAACCCGCGCGCCTCTAGCTGACGCCACGCGTCCTCGCCGCGGTCGGTCGCCTGCGCGCCGCGTATCCAGGCCGCGGCCTCGCCGATGGTCTGTTCGAGCGGGTATTCCGGCGCATAGCCGAGCACAGCCCGCGCGCGGCCGATATCGGCGAAGTTGTGGCGGATATCGCCGGCCCGCGCCTTGCCGAGCAGCTGCGGCGCGAGGTGCGGAACGTCCATGGCATCGGCTAGCATGTTGGCGATCTGCGCTATTTCGTAGGAGCGGCCGCTGCCGATATTGATCACCTGCCCGGCTGCCTGCGGCACGTCCATCGCGAGGCGGAAAGCGCGTGCGACGTCGCGGACGTGAACGAAGTCTCGCTTCTGCCTGCCGTCCTCGAAGACCAAGGGCGGCTGTCCATGCAGCAGGCGGGCGCCGAAATTCGCCAGCACGCCGGTATATGGATTGGACAATGCCTGGCCCGGGCCGAACACGTTGAACAGACGCAACGCCACCGCCTCGATGCCGTACGCGCGACCGACGATGAGGCAGTTGCGCTCCTGCACGAACTTGGTGACGGCATAGACCGAGGCAAGATCGACCGGCTTGCTCTCATCCGTCGGCACCGGATGCAAGGCGCCGCAGTCGGGCGCCACCGGGTCCCACTGGCTCGAACCCTCCCGCACGATGCGCTGCACGTTGTCATGGCGCCGGCCGGCCGCGTCGGCATACAGGCCCTCGCCATAGACACTCATGGATGATGCCACGACGAGCCGGCGCACCGGCGTCGAGGCCAGCCGCTCCAGCAGCACCGCGGTGCCGAGATCGTTCGCGCCGACATAGCGGGCGATCTCGTACATGCTCTGCCCGACACCGACCTCGGCCGCCAGGTGGAACACGCCGGCGACGCCGGCGAGCGCGCGATCGACCGATGCGATGTCGCGAACGTCGCCGTGCAGCACCTCGACATCCGGCGGCAGCCTCGGCGGCGCGTCGCCATGCACCTGATCGATCAGGCTGTCGAGAACGCGAACCCTGTGACCCTGCTCCAGCAACTCGGTGCAGAGATGGCGACCAATAAACCCGGCACCCCCGGTCACAAGATAGTGTGCGGCCATACCGAGCGGGTCTCTCATCAACAAGTGATTGGCCAAACTCCCGCTGAACCGATCACGAGCCCCATGGTTCCAGCAGCACCAGAAGAAGATGCCATCAACTTGCGTTCAGAACAACCGCCGCTCCAGCATGGGCCGCTTCAAGCGTCGGGGGACGGTTCGAGAATGCGCTAGGGCTCTGTCAGAGGCGCCAGAGGCGGCGGTCCGGCGTGACTTTTCGAGCACCGGAGCGGAGCGGCCGTCTGGCCGTGAGCACCGGAGCGCAGAAAAGGCGCGCCGGATGACCGCCATAGTAGCATTATCGAGCCGTCTCTCAGCCGATTGACATTAGGCTGGCATTGCCTCCCGCCGCCGCCGTATTGACGCTGACGCACTGCTCGGTCAGCAGGAACTCCAGTGGATAGATGCGTCCGCTCCGGATCTCTCGTGACGAGAACGCAAAGATCGTGACCAGCGGACCGTGGCGATGTGCCATCCTGATCGAGAACTCGGCCAGTTCGTCGCCATCGCCTTCGAACAGGGCAGCGGCGAAGGGTGCTGCGTCCAGGCCTGGCCCATCCTGGCCAAGCAGATCCGCCGGCAGGCGCTCCAGCAGTACGGCGAACCGCTCCGGCCTGTCGATCAGCGGGCGGTTGCCGGTTGCCAGCACACAGGCGAGCTGCACCGCCGCACCCTGCAGGGTCTCGGCAACGCACAGCACCACCCCACGCGGCCGCAGGGCATAGACGTTGCGCTCGCCGACCGGTCCGGGCAGCACCAGTTCGGCGCCGAGCGGACTGCGCGTGGCGATCGAGCGGACCGTGGCAGCGGTGCCGGCCTCCAGGCCGCAGCCGGGACACTCCGCCACCGCGGCGGCCAGGTGCTCGGCATAGCGGATGGCGGCGTCGGTCGGCTGGCCTGCCGGCAGTGTCGTCGCCGCCGGCGCGTGCGCCAGGAGACGGCGCAGCAGCAGCGGGCCGCCGGCTTTCGGACCGGTGCCGGACAGGCCGTGGCCGCCGAACGGCTGCACGCCGACGACGGCGCCGACGATGTTGCGGTTGACGTAGATGTTGCCGGCCGGTGCGCGTGCCGCGATGTGGGCGATGGTTTCGTCGAGCCGGGTATGCACGCCGAACGTCAGCGCGTAGCCGGTGGCTGCGATATCCTCCAGCAGGGCGTCCAGGTCGTTGCGGGCATAGCGCAGCACGTGCAGCACCGGGCCGAACACCTCGCGCTCGATGTCGGCCACGTCATCGATCTCGATCAGCGTCGGCGCCACGAAGCTGCCGTGCGCGCACGCCGCGTCCAGCACCAGTTCATGCACCGCATGGCCGGCCGCGCGCATCCGCGCCACATGCGCGAGCAGCAGCTCGCGCGCCGCGTCGCTGATCACTGGCCCGACATCGGTCTGCAGCCGGTCCGGATTGCCGATGCACAGCTCGGCCATCGCACCACGCAGCATGCGCAGCGTACGGTCCGCCACATCCTCCTGCAGGCACAGCAGCCGCAGGGCGGAGCAGCGCTGGCCGGCCGAGTTGAACGCCGACAGCAGCACGTCGGCCACCACCTGTTCGGTCAGCGCCGAGCTGTCCACGATCATCGCGTTCTGGCCGCCGGTCTCGGCGATCAGCGGCACCAGCTGACCGTTCGGGCTGAGCCGTCCGGCGATGCCGAGCTGGATGGCGGCTGCCACATCGAGCGAGCCGGTGAACATGACCCCGCGTACATCGGCGTGGGCCACGAGGGCCGCCCCGACCTCGCCGGCGCCCGGCACCAGTTGCAGCGCCGGTGCGGGGATGCCCGCTTCATGCAGCAGGGCAACCGCCTGGGCCGCGATCAGCGGCGTTTCCTCCGCGGGCTTTGCCAGCACCGCGTTGCCGGCCGCGAGTGCGGCTGCGACCTGGCCGATGAAGATGGCGAGCGGGAAGTTCCACGGGCTGATGCATGCCACCACGCCGAGCGGCCGGTGCGTCTCGTTGTCGAAGCAGCACCGCACCTCCGCCGCATAGTAGCGCAGGAAATCCACCGCCTCGCGAACCTCGCCGACCGCGTCCGCCAGGATCTTGCCGGCCTCGCGCACGATCAGCCCGGCGAGCGGCTGCATCGCGCCCTCCAGCATCACCGCGGCCCGGCACAGGATCGCGGCACGCTCCTCGGGCGGTGTCGTGCGCCAGAGCTCGGCACCCGCCGCCGCGCGGCCGACCAGGGCCGGTATCGCCGAGTCCGGGGTTGCGTGCAGCAGCCCGATCCGGTCCTGCCGCTGTGCTGGGCTGGTGATCACCAGCGTGTCGCAGGCTTGCGCATCGAGTCCGGGGGCGACGGCCGTCCAGGGGCCGCCGGAGGAGGCGAGCAGCGACGCCGACAGCGAGGCCAGGCGCTGCTCGCTGTTGAGGTCGAGGCCTTCCGCATTCAGCCGCTCGGGTCCGAACAGCGCCCGCGGCAGCGCAATGCGCGGCTCGGGACTGCCGACCGGATCCCCTGCTGCCACCCGCACCGCCGGATCGGCGACCAGTTCCTCGACCGGCACCTCGGCGTCGCCGATGCGGTTCACGAACGAGGTGTTGGCGCCATTTTCCAGCAGCCTGCGGACCAGATAGGCCAGCAGCGTCTCGTGGGTGCCCACCGGTGCATAGATCCGGCACGGCCGGTTGAGCTTGTCGTGCCCGACCACCTCCTCGTACAGCGGCTCGCCCATGCCGTGCAGGCACTGGAACTCGTACTGGCCGACATAGAAACCGGCACCCGCCATGGCGTGGATGCTGGCGAGGGTGCGCGCATTGTGGGTGGCGAATTGCGGGAACACCGCGTCCGGCGCCGCCAGCAGACGGCGCGCGCAGGCGATGTAGCTGATGTCGGTATGCGCCTTGCGGGTGAACACCGGATAGCCTTCGAGGCCGTCCTGCTGCGCGCGCTTGATCTCGCTGTCCCAGTAGGCACCCTTGACCAGGCGCAGCATGATGCGGCGGCGGGTCGCGCGTCCGAGTGCGATGATCCAGTCGATCACGAAGGGCGCGCGCTTCTGGTAGGCCTGCACCACGAAGCCGATGCCGTTCCAGCCCGCCAGCTCGGGATCGAGGCAGAGCGCTTCGAGCAGGTCCAGCGACAGCTCCAGGCGATCGGATTCCTCGGCGTCGATGTTCATGCCGATATCGTAGCTGCGCGAGAGCAACGCCAGCGCGCGCAGACGGGGCAGCAGTTCGTCCATGACGCGGTCGCGCTGCGAGCGGCTGTAGCGCGGATGCAGCGCCGACAGCTTGATCGAGATCCCCGCCCCTTCGTAGATGCCGCGCCGCGCCGAGGCCCGGCCGATCGCATGGATCGCGCGCTCGTAGTCGGCGGTGTAGTGCTGCGCATCCTCGGCGGTCATCGCCGCCTCGCCGAGCATGTCGTACGAATGTCGAAAACCCTGCTTCTCGAGGCGGCGGCTGTTGGCGAGCGCCTCGGCGATGGTCTGGCCGGTGACGAACTGCTCGCCCATCATGCGCATCGCCATGTCGACGCCGCGGCGGATGACCGGCTCGCCGCCGCGCCCGATCAACCGCGTCAGCGCCGATGACAGGCCGAGCTCGCTGCTGGTCGCGGTCAGCCGCCCGGTCACCACCAGCCCCCAGGTGGCGGCATTGACGAACAGCGACGGCGAGCGCCCGAGATGCGCCTGCCAGTTGCCGGTGCTGATCTTGTCGCGGATCAGCGCGTCCCGGGTGGCGCGATCCGGGATGCGCAGCAGCGCTTCCGCCAGGCACATCAGCGCGATGCCCTCCTGGCTGGAGAGGTCGTACTCCTTGATCAGGCCCTCGACGCCGCCGCGGGCGGATTTCTGCCGCAGCGCCGTCACCAGCGCGCGCGCCAGCGCATCGGCGGCCTCGGCCTGCGCCGAGGGCAGCGTGGCGGCGGGCAGCAGCATCGGCACCGCCTCCTCCTCTGGAATGCGGCAGGCGGCGGTGATGCGCGCACGCAGCACGCTCTGCGGCTGCACGCCCTGGGCGAATTCCAGGAACGGCTGTGGCGGGCGCACGGCCGGGTCCGGGTCCGGTGCCGCCGGCGGCGCGTCCACGGCGATGGCACCGCCGCCTTCGGCCTGCTCGATCGCGGTCAGGATCGCCTGCTTGACGAACCAGTGCGGGGTGCGGCCCTGCGCCTGGGCGGCCTCGCGCAGGCGGCCACGCAGCAGGTCGTCGAGCTTCACCCCGATGGTGGTGCTGGGCATGACGAACTCCCGGATGCCGGTATGGCGGTTGCGCCTAAATGTCCATGGTTGACCGGCAAGGTGCAACCACGTTTGCGATGGGGGCGGGATCGGTGCAACCGCCTGCGGCCTGGATCTTCGGCAACGGCTCTGGCAAGCGAAGGGCCAGCACCGGAAAAGGCTGCGGGATGACCGACCAGGGGCTGCTGCGCCCGCGCCACGTGGCGATGATCTCGCTCGGCGGCATCATCGGCGCCGGACTGTTCGTCGGCAGCTCGACCGCGATCGGCATCGCCGGGCCTGGGGTCCTGCTCGCCTACCTGCTGGCCGGCATGATCTCGTTCCTGATGATGCGCATGCTGGGCGAGATGGCGCTGGCCCGACCCGGGGCCGGGTCGTTCAACGCCTATGTCCGCCTGTCCCTGGGCCCGCAGGTCAGCTTCGTGACCGGCTGGCTGTACTGGTATTTCTGGGTGATCGTGGTGGGTGCCGAGACCGTGGCGGGTGCCTCGCTGATCCATGACTGGCTGCCCCCGGACTGGATACCCCATGCGCCGGTCTGGCTGATCGGCCTGCTGCTGATCGCCGTGATGACCTCGAGCAACCTGATGTCGGTGCGCGCCTATGGCGAGTTCGAGTTCTGGTTCTCCCTGCTCAAGGTCGGCGCCATCGTGCTGTTCATCCTGGTGGGTAGCGCCTGGCTCGGCCACGCCGGCGTGGCCGGCCACGATCCCCTGTCGAGCCTGTTCGGCGGACGCGGCGCACTTCGCGGACCGTTGCCGAATGGCGGCCTGGCGGTGCTGGCGGCTGTGCCGAGCGTGATGTTCTCATTGACCGGGGCCGAGATCGCCAGCATCGCGGCGACGGATTCGCGCGATCCGGCCGCCAACGTGGCCCGCGCGGCCCGCACCGTGGCGCTGCGCATCCTGCTGTTCTACCTGGCCTCGATCCTGGTCATCCTGTGCATCGTGCCCTGGGGCGCGATCCGGTCCGGCCACTCGCCCTACGTCACCGCGATGGATGTCATGGGCATCCCGGGCGGCGCCACGCTGATGGCGGCGGTGGTGCTGGTGGCGGTGCTGTCCTGCCTCAATTCCGGGCTCTACGTGACCTCGCGCATCCTCAACGAGCTCGCCCTGCAGGGCGACGCGCCGCAGGCGATGGTGGTGCGAAACCGACGCGGCGTGCCGACCCGGGCGATCCTCGCCGGCAGCGTGACCGGGTTCCTGGCCGCCATCGCCTCGGTGGTGTCACCGGACCTGGTGTTCGCCTTCCTGCTGAATGCCTCCGGCGCGGTGATCCTGGCGATCTACGCGGTGATCGCCACCGCCCAGTTGCGCGCCCGGTCGGCGATGGCGGCCTCCGGCGCGACCCCGGCCTATCGCATGTGGGGACATCCGTGGCTGAGCGGCGCGGTGATTGCGGCGATCGCGTGCGTGCTGCTCAGTATGGTGCTGCAACCGGCGCAGCGATCGCAGGTGGTGGCGAGCCTGTTCAGCGTCATCGTTGTGATCATTGCCGCCCGGCTGCACGGGCGCCGCCGGCCGATCCGATCCGGCGTCAGCCCATGACATGATCCGCGAGCATCGCGTCCAGCTCGCGCATGAGCGGCTCTCGCGCCACGTGAAAATTGCTGTAGCTCGGCACCGGGTCGATCGGCGCGAACAGCACCAGAGCCGCCGCATCGTCGGTGATGCAGCCAGCGTCGATGAAGCGCAGGTCGGTGCCGCCCTCCTGGTAGCGCGGCTGGTCGTAGATGCCGAGGTCCTGGCGGTGGCGCAGGTTCCATCCATTGCTCAGCACCAGGCCGGGACGGTTGCAGACCCAGCGATACTTGGCCAAACCCGCGCCCCAGAAGCCCACAAAGAACGCGCAGCGTCCGGCCCAGAACAGGCTGCGCGGCATCGCGCTTCCGAACAGATTGACGAGGAGCACCTCCGGGCCCGGATACCGCCGCCGCAGCGCCTGCGCCAGTCGCAGCTCGACGAATACCGGATGCTCGTGCCCGGGCTGCTGGCCGAAACTGTCGAAGCTGCTGACCGGATCGTGGCCGATGCGCGCATTGTGGCCGTCCAGCACGATCGCCACGCGGCCAAGCCGGTCGTGCAGATGCGCGATGATGTCGCCGAGCAGTGCCTCCAGATCCACCGCGGTGCGGTTCTCGACGCGCACGCCGAGCAGGATCACCGGTATGTGCTCCTGTGCCAGCCGGGCCGCCAGCGACAGATCCCAGGCGGTCGGTCCATCAACCGCCGCCGCGGCCCGGATGCGCGCCGCCAGTGCGAGGCTGACATGGTCGTCCAGTGCACGGACCATGCAGGTGCCGCTGCGATAGACGAAGTCGGCCAGGGTACGCGGCCCGGCCAGGGTACGATCGACATGGCCGGAAAGTTCGGGAAAGATGCGATCGATCGGCGCGAACACTTCCGAACCCTGGTCGGCATCCGGCACGATGACCACCGGCAGATGCTCCGGCGGCACGCGGGCCACGAGGCGGTCGAGTCCGGTCAGCTCGTTCCAGAGCTGATGGCCCATGTGCAGGTTGCCGACACCCCTGAAGGCGGCCGCGAAGGTTCGCGACGGGCTTTCGAGATAGGCCAGCAGCGCGTCCGCCTCGTGCACCGCGTGCCCGACGAACTTCCGCAGCAACCGTCGCAGCATCGCGCCGTCGCCGGCATGCTGCGTGACGGCGAGGTTGGCGGACGGGATGAACAGGTCGGACCATGCGTGGTGATATCGCGTGGTGCCGAGATAGAATACCAGATCGTGCCGCTCGTCGAAAAACCGGTAGGCGTTGCGGTGCTCGCCGATCACCAGGCTGTCGCGCGACTGCAGGATGCGTCCGTCGACCGGCGATACGCAGGCGATGGCGCCGGACGACATGGCATCGATGAAGGCGTCCTGCACGTTGCCTGACAGCGCCTGCGATATTGCCTGCAACAGCAGGCAGCGACCGTCCGGGAGCCTGATGGCGATGCCCTCGGAGGCGGGACCGGACGGTGCGATTTCGACGATCTCGGTGTCCTCGACGGCAAGATCGAGCAGTGCCTCGATCATGCCGGCATTCAACCCGCGCAGCCGGTCGAGCGCCTCCGGACGCGTCGGCTGCGTGGTGCACAGGATGGACCGGCAGACCGCGTGGGCGACCGGCCGCACGCCCTGCGCGATGGCGGCGACGGCATCGCCGGACAGTTGCGCCAGGCTGCTGCCACGATGCTCGTACTGCGCATCGAGCAACCAGGTCGCCTGTCGCCCGTCCGCGTGGCGCAGATCGAGGAACAAAGTGGGGCCGAAGGCGAGGTTGGCGCGACGCGGACTCCAGCCCGGCTCGAAGGCCGCGACCGGCTCGCCGGCCAGCAGGATGCGGTCATGTCCGCCCTCGGTGCGGACAAGATGCCAGGCGCCGTCCCGATACGCGACCTCACAGGTGGTCAAGCAACCCTGTCCTGGAGATCGGACTGTCGGGCCACGGTCCGTGGCAGACGGCGCCAGGCGCGGCGCAGCCGGTCGGCCCCGCGTGCCACGCGATACACACTCTTGAACGCCAGCACCGGCAGCATCGAGCGCAGGTCGCGATCGAGATTGCCGGCGAGCAGCGAGACCAGCCCGTCGCGCATGCGCAGCGTGTTGCGCGGCGACATGAACAGCGCGCGCAGCACTGGATCGTTGATGCGGTAGATCAGCCAGCTGATCCGATCGATCGCGGCCACCAGGCGGCGCTCGGCCCGCGCCGCCAGAATCCGGCCGCGCGCGGGGTCGTCGAGCCAGGCATCCGCGGTCTGGGCGCCGAGTTCGCCCGCGGTCATCGCCATCAGCACGCCCGACGAGAACATCGGGTCGACGAAGGCGAACGCGTCGCCGATCATGCAGACATTGCCGTCCCAGGACCTGGCGGCGCGGTACGAGTAGTTGCCGGTGGCGGTCACCTCGGAGCAGCGCGTGGCGCCGGCGAGGCGCGCGCGCAAGGTCGGGCTGGCGGCGATGCGCGCATCGAGGAAGCCGGCATTGTCGCCATGGCGCGCGCGGAACGCCGCCTGCGTGCCGACGAAGCCGACGCTGGTGACGCCATCCGGCAGCGGGATCACCCAGAACCAGCCATCCTGTGCGAGATGGATCGAGATGTAGCCCGTCATCGCGGCATCGCGCGGCGCCACGTCGCGGTAGTGCGCGTACACCGAGGCGGTGTTGTTGCGCTTGTCGGCCTGCCGGTTGCCGCGGCGGGCAGCCAGGAAGCTGTCGCGGCCGGATGCATCGAGCACGTAGCGGGCGGTGATCCGGCTGTTCGTGCCGGACTCGGAGCGCACGGTGACGATGCTGTGCCCGGCATGGCGCTCGATGTCGGTCGCACGCACGCGCTCGAAGCCGCGCGCACCGGAGGATGTCGCGTTGTCGAACAGGATCTTGTCGAAATCCGAGCGCCGCACCTGGTAGGAATGCGCAGCACCGCCGGCCAGCGCCAGCCGGAACGGGAACGCCACGCTGCGCCCGCACGTGTCGGAGACGAACTCGGCACCGGGCTTGAACACGCCGATCGCGTGCACCGCTTCGGCGACGCCGAGGCGCTCGAGCAAGGCGAGGTTGCGCGGCAGCAGGCTCTCGCCGATATGGAAGCGCGGATGCGCCGACTTCTCGATCAGCACCACGTCGCGCCCGCGCCGCGCGAGCAGGGCCGCCGCCGTGCTGCCGGCCGGACCACCGCCGATCACCAGGACGTCACAGTCGAGATCGCGCATGTCAGGCCATCCCGCCATTGATGTGGATCACCTGGCCGGTGATGTAGGCCGCCGCGTCGGAGGCGAGAAAACCGACCAGCCCGGCGACGTCCTCGGGTGTTCCGGCCCGTTTCATCGGCACCATGGCGGCGATCGCCTCTGCATCCATGACCGCATCCACTGCCGGCGAGGCGATGATGCCGGGTGCCACCGCATTGGCGGTGATGCCGCGGCTGGCCAACTCGCGCGACAGCGAGCGCACAGCACCTTCGAGACCGGCCTTGGCGGCACCGTAATTGGCCTGCCCGCGATTGCCCAGGGTCGCGGTGATCGAGGACAGCGCGATGACCCGGCCCCAGCGTGTCGCCAGCATCGGCAGCAGCAGCGGCTGTGTCAACGCGAAGAAGCCGTCCAGCGACACCGCCAGCACCTCGCGCCATTGCGCCGACGACATGCCGGCCAGCGGTACGTCGTCATGCGTGCCGGCATTATGCACCAGCACCTGCGGCACGCCGTGCGCGATCAGCGGCGCCAGCGCGCGCGCGGTGGCCTCGCAATCGGTCAGGTCGCAGACCAGCGTGCTGGCCGGATGCCCCGCCGCCCACAGCTCGCGCGCCAGCTGCTCGGCCGCCGCCGCGTTGCGATGCGCATGGATGGTGACGTGCAGGCCGTCGCGCGCCAGCCTGCGGCAGATCGCGGCCCCGATCGGCGAGGCGCCGCCGGTCACCAGCGCCCTGCGGCTCATGCCGGAGCCGCCATGCAGCCCGGGAACGCAATCGTGCCGCGCCCCTGCAGCAGCGCGGGACCATCCTGGCCGCGCAGCGCGAAGCCGTAGATCAGGCCGCCCGGATCATTCAGTTCCAGCATCGAACAGATGTTGAGCAGCCCATGCCGAGGATCGTCAAGGCGATCGGCGCCGACCAGCGACAGCCGCAGCGCCGCGACGTAGCCCGGGCGCTGCGGCACGCCGCCGGCCAGCAGCGCGCCGTGCAGGGCCGCCGCCTGGAACGCGAACTCGGCGCCGCAGACGATGCCGAGGCGGCCGTCGCGGCGCAGCGGGTTGCGCTCCGACAGGTGCAAGCTGCTCTCGCACGTGATCCGGTCCGCGGACCAGCCGACGACGCGGTCCAGCAGGCACATCGCGCCCTGCTGCGGGATCAGCGCCATGATCCGGTCGCGCTCGATCATCATGCGAGGCTTACCGCGAGGTGGCCTGCATTGTACGGAAATGCAAGCGTCGCGGGCCGGCGCCGGGCGATCGCCTCCAGCAGCACCAGCGCGCGTCCGACCGGGTTCTGCCGCCACAGGGCCTGCAGGCCCGGCGCCATCGGCACCGGCTCGGGAACGTTGGCGGCCGCGACGAAGTCGATGGCAAGGCTGGCCAGCGCCCCGGGAGCGGCGCCGGGAGCCAGCACGAAGGCGGCGGCCAGGGCGATCGTCGTCGTGCGCAGCGCCCCGAGCGGCAGCTGCATCGGCGCATCGTAGAGGCAGAGCAGCACCGGCACCCCGTCCGCAACGCATTCGCAGGCGGCCTTGAGCAGGGCGGCGGCGAAGGTCGCGTCGTGGCAGCCCAGCACGGTGACCGGCGCCGACGAGCCGGTGGCGATCGACCAGTAGCCGGCCACCGCATTATGCACCGAGTTGTGGAACCGGGTCGGCGAGAGCAGCGGGTCGGGACCGGCGAGCGTCTCGAGCAGGTGGTGCACCACCGCGCCGTCGCCGTTCGAGCTGCCGAAGATGCCCGGCAGCGCGCCGGGTTGGTGGCCCGCCATGCGCGAGGCCTCCTCGCAGACCGCAAGGGCGAGACGCACCGGCAGTCCGCTGCGGCGGCGCTCGTTGGGCGACAGCAGCGCCGGCGGCGGCAGGTCGAGAGCGGCTTCGGGATCGGCCGCGACCTCGCCCGCCAGCACCGGGAGCGCCTGCTCCCAGGCGCCGAGGCCCGGCGCGCGCACCGCGCTCCCGATCAGCGACACGCGCATCATCTGTCGCATCAGGCCGGTCGTCCGAGCACCAGGCTGACATTGATCCCGCCGAAACCGAATGAGTTGCTCATCACCCGGTCGAGGCGGGCGCTGCGGTTATGCAGCGGCAGGTCGAGCGCGATCTCCGGATCCGGTGTCGCAAGCCCCAGGCAGCCGGGCAGCAGGTCGTGGGTGATGCAGAGCCCGGCGATCAGCGCCTCGACGATCCCGGACGAGCCCATGCAGTGCCCGGTCCAGCCCTTGGTGGACGCGCAGGGCGTGGCGGTTCCGAACACCCGGCCGACCGCACGCGCCTCCATCAGGTCATTGGCGCGGGTGCCGGTGCCGTGCAGGTTGATATGGTCGATCTGCCCAGGCTCCAGCCCGGCGCTGCACAGCGCGCGGCGCATCGCCTGCTCGGCGCCGATCCCGTCCGGCTGCGGCGAGGACATGTGGTAGCCGTCGCTGGACGCCCCGATCCCGAGCAGCGCCACGCCGCCCGGCTGGCGCGGCTCGCGTTCCAGCAGGGCGAAGCCGGCGGCCTCGCCGATCGAGATCCCCCGTCGGGCGGCATCGAACGGGCGGCAGCGCGCCGGCGAGACCAGCTCGAGCGAGTTGAAGCCGTGCAGGGTCAGGCGGCACAGGCTGTCGGCGCCCCCCACCAGGGCGGCATCGACCACACCGCTCGCAATCAAGTGCGAGGCGTCCAGGCAGGCGCGCGCACTGGAGGCACAGGCGGTGGACACCGTCATCGCCGGACCGGTCAGCCCGAGCAGGTCGGCGACGAAGCGCGACAGCGAGAACAGGTCGTAGCTGCCATCATAGCGGAACCAGTCCGGCAGCAGCCCGGTCGCCGGATCGCGGGCCCGGTAGGCGTTCTCCGCCGACAGGATGCCCGAGGTGCTGGTGCCGAGCACCACGGCGATGCGTCCGGCACCGTGCCGGCCGACAGCACCCTGCACCGCCTCGATGAAGCCGTCCTGCTGCAAGGCGAGCCAGGCCAGCCGGTTGTTGCGGCAGTCATACTGCGCGAGGCCCGGCGGCAGCGCCGCCTGCTCCAGGCCGGCGACGCGGCCGACATGGCCGCCGATCCCGACCTGCTCGAAGTCGCAAGGTGCCAGGCCGGAGCGCTCGCCGCGCAGCGCATCCAGGGTGGCTCCCGCGCCGGCTCCGAGCGCGCTGGCGAGCGTCGTCGCGGTGAGGTGCAACGGGGTCATGCAGGGCTGTCTGTGTCCGGGGATGATGCACCATAGTCCGGCCGCTCGCCCGCGAACAGGAATCCGAACACCATGGCGAGCACGACGCCGATGCAGACGGTGCCCCCGATCTCGCGCAGCAATGGCGTGCGGCACAGGCAGAGCAGCGAGAAGGTGAGCAGCGCCATGACGTTGCAGGTGACCAGGGTGCGCAGGGTGCGGGCGCGCTCCTCGGCGTCGAGTTGCGGGCGTGCAAAGAACAGCGCGTAGTCGAGCCCGATCCCGGCCACGAACTGCAGCGAGACCAGGTGGATCAGCGTGAGGCGGGTGCCGGACAGCACCAGGGCCGCGAGCGTCACCAGCAGCGTGGCCGCGATTGCGGCCAGCACGCGCAGCGAGCGGACGGGATCGCGCTGCCCGAGCAGCAGCACAAGCACCCCGAGGCCGGCGCCGCCTGCGAGATACGGCCAGGCCTGGCTTGTATAGCCGCGCACCACCGCCTCGGTGGTGCGGCGCACGTCGATGAACGTCCAGCCGGCGCGCGCGAAGATCGCCGCCATTGCCACCGGGTCGGCGATTCCGGCCGGGATCACCGGCCCGAACCAGGCGCCGTCGCGCCGGAACAGCAGGGCCTCGAGCCGGGTCCGCAGCAGGCCGGGCGGCAGCTCGTCCACCGTCAGCGGCGACTGGCCGCGCGCCTGCGCGACGCCGGCGGCGAAAGCCTCGAAGGCCCGCGGCGTGAAGCCGAGGCCGGCGGCCGCCTGGGCGATGGCACGGCGCAGGGTCGCGTCGTCGGGCAAGGCGCTCTGCCGGTCGCGCTGGATCGCCACGCTGGGCAGCAGCCGCGCCGCGTCCTCGACCCCGGCCATGGCATGACGCGCCACCAGGGCGGCAAGGCCGGGTGCGACGGCCTCCTGCGCCCGCAGCACGCCGTCCGGCGTCGCCGCCCGCACCAGCCCGAGCTGGCCGATATCGGGACCACCCAGCTGCGCCCGCAGGCTGGCATCGAGTGCCAGCAGCGACGGCGGCACCGGCGTCAGGCTGGCGAGATCGGTCGCGAGGCGCGGACCGCCGGCGAGCCCGATGCCGAGCACCGCCAGCAGCGGCGGCAACGCCCCCCACAGCCGCCAGCGACGCCAGCGCTCGATGCCGTCGAGCCGTCCCGGATCGCCGGCATAGGAAGGGGCGAGGCCGGCGCGCCCGATGAGGGCCGGCAGCAGCCAGCGCGTCGCCGCCGCCGAGGCCAGGATCCCGGTGGCGGCGAACAGGCCGAGTTGCGCGACACCCGGGAAACCCGAGCCGGCCATGCCGGACAGGCCGAGGCTCGCGGTCAGCACCGACAGCGTGAACGGCCGGGCGATGCGCCGGATGGTGGCGGCCGGCGGCTCGCCCTGCTTGCGATGGCCAACCAGCAGCACCGGGTAGTCGATGGTGATGCCCAGCATGGTCATGCCGAAGCCCAGCGTGATGCCGTGCACGAAGCCGAAGGCCAGCTGCACCGCGAGTGCTGCGGCCGACAGGCCGAGGGCGACGCTGATCGCGATCGCCGCCAGCACCCAGGGCGAGCGGAAACGCCAGCTCAGCCAGCCCGCCACCAGCAGCGCCGAGACGATCGACAGCAGGCGCACGTCGCGCCGCACCGCTGCCTCCGCCGCCTGGGCGAAGACCGGCGCCCCGGTTACCAGCAGGCGGGCGCCCCGCCGGTCCGGGATGTGGTTGAACGCCGCCTGCAGGCGATGCAGCGCGCGGGCCTGCGCCGGCAGGTCGGTGCCGGACGCCGCGAGCCGGGCGAGCAGCAGGGCGCGATCGCCACCCGGTCCGGACGCGGGCGCGAACCAGACACCGTCGCGCAGGACCGCGCTGCCGCCGCCGTGCCACGCTGCGAGCAGCGCCGGCAGCGCCCCGGTCGGGTCGGGCAGGCCGTACTGCTGCACCAGCGGCGACGCGGAGGAGGCCAGCCCGTCGCGCAGCCGGATGAAGTCGGCGCGCAGGGCGGGGACGGAAAAGGCGTCGGCAGCCTGGGGCGCCAGCAGGTAGCGCCAGGCGAACAGGGTGCGCGCCGCATCGGGATCGAGCAGCCGGTGGCCGTTCTGCACGAACAGCAGGCCGGGGTCGTGCGACAGCCGCTCCGACAGTTGGTTGCTGACCGCGGCCAAGGTGGCGGCCGGCGCGCCCTCGATGCCGATCAGCAGCAGGCTCGCGGCGGTGCCGGTGCGCAGCTCCTCGTCGACCAGCCGGGCCGCCGGGTCACTGGCATGCGGCAGCAGTTCGCCGAGATCGCCGCGCACGGTGATGTGGGTGAAGACGAGCCCCGCCACGGCCAGCGCCGCCAGCATGGCGAGCGCAAGCGGCCAGCGTTTGGCGCCGCTGATCACGGGGTAATCGTCATCCGCTGCTCGTCGCCGTTGGCCTGCACGATGTCGATCTGGCGCACGTCGCTGCCGGCGCCGTCGATAGTGGCCAGCTTGACCACCTGGGCCGCCACGTTGCCGGCCGGGTGCAGCACGATGCGCCAGCGATCGATGCCACCGGACTCGTCCAGGGTGAAATGCCGACGCAGCGTGCCGAGATCGCCGGCCAGCGTGCCGCGCAAGGTATCGGTCAGGATACGCAGCGCCGGGCTCTCGTCGAGCGGCAGCGTCCGGGTCGGCTGGCCGGGGCTGCTGATCGAGACGCTGTCGCCCTCGATCAGCAGCCGCTCCGGCTGCGGCACGGTGGTGTCCTGCTCCAGGTGATCCGGCCGGCGATACGCCAGCGTGCCCTGGCTGAGCACCGGCGCCGTCAGGCTGGACAGGTGTTTCTGCATGCTGAAATGCGCCTGCCTGGAGGGCTGCGCGGCCAGTCCCTGCATGATCTGCATGAGCACGCTGTCGGACGCACGGGACGGCACGCCGGAGATGGCACAGCAGAGGGCGAACGACAGCAGCAGAGGGCGATCAATCATAGCTGTTCCCGGCACGGCCGGCCGCATAGTCGGTGTTTGACCAGAACAGGTAGAAATTGAACCAGTTGTACGGCGTCGCCCGGCAGCTTCGCTCCAGGCTGGCGGCATAGCGCTCGATCCACAGCCGCAGGTCGGCCTGGCGTTCCCGGCGACGCAGCACGATCCGCTCGGCGAACGGCTCGAAGCGCACCGTGTAGCGGCACGGCCCGGTGCGCACGCCGTAGAACAGCATGACCGGCGCCTCGATCACCGAGGCGATGATCAGCGGGCCGCAGGCGAACTCGGCCGCATCGCCGAGGAAGCGCACCGGCATGGTGCGGCCGCCGTCTGGGTCGCGGTCGGCGAGGAAGCCCACCATCTCGCCGGCAGCGACGCTCTCCTGCACGCGCAGCATCGCATCGGTGCGGCCGATCTCGATGACGGAGGCCGCCATCTCCGGGTCGAGGCGCTCGAGCAGTCCGGTCAACGGTCCCTGCTTGCGCCGGAACATCACCGGCTTGACCTTGACCGGCGCGCCCCGCCCGAACGCGCGCAGCACGTCGAAGCTGCCCA
The DNA here is from genome assembly GCF_965277665.1 of Lichenicoccus sp. Lineage (GTDB taxonomy): Bacteria > Pseudomonadota > Alphaproteobacteria > Acetobacterales > Acetobacteraceae > Lichenicoccus. The sequence goes on along the minus strand of NZ_OZ255835.1, from coordinate 448,391 downwards.
TGTGCGAGCCGAGCAGGATGCAGCCGCGGCCGCTATCGAGGATCGCATCCAGCTCGGCCAGGCCCTGCACCTCGACATGGTAGTCCGTGCTTCGACCAGTCAGGAAGAACACCCGGTCGAGGATGACGCAGGCGAAGGTAAAGACATGACGCAGCACGTCGGCCTCGCGCGCCCGGCGGCCGAATGCGCGAGTCAGGTAGTCGCGCGATGCGACGCGCGTGCTGCGCGAGCGCAGGTAGAAATACAGCGTCACCGGGTAGAGCAGCGCGGTGCAGACGCGCCGCCCGAGCCGGAGCGCGATCCACAGCATGACGCGCAGCATCAACGCGCTGCCCAGTTCGCGGTCGGCGGCCCAGGTCACGCCAGCAGCACGGTTGCCGTCAGCACGGTCTCGCTGCCGCGCACGCAGGTCAGCGCCACCGCCCCATCGCGCCCGGGACGCTGCCGGACGTCGAGACGCTGGCCGGGCAGCACCGGCATGCGGAACCGCACCGCGCGCAGACTGGAGAGCCGGCGGTCGGGAACGGCGTCGAACAGCAGCGCCAGCGCCTGGTCGAGCAGCACGACGCCGGGCACCACCGGGTTGCCGGGGAAGTGGCCGGGCAGGCAGGGGTGGGTGTCCGGGATCAGGAAGCTGCCGCAGGCGGTGCCGGCAGCCGGCGCTGCGTCATCCATCGGCGTCCGCCCCGAGCAGCTCCAGCAGGGCGCCGCGCGCCAGCTTGCCGGTGGCGTTGCGCGGCAAGGCCTCGCACAGGATCAACCGGCGCGGCAGGAATACCGGGTCGATCACGCGCCTGAGGTCCGCGAGCAGATCCGGGGCCGCGCGTCCGGGCGCCACCGCGAAGGCGAGCAGGCGTGCGCCGGGCCGGCATTCGAGGTCGTCGGGGGCCACGAAGATGCCGTCGCTGACCCCGTCGATCCGGTTCAGGATGCGGCTGAGACCGGACAGCGAGGCGCGCCGTCCGCCCAGCTTCACCAGGTCGCCGGCGCGGCCGAGCAGGCGGAAGCCCTGGCCGTCCTCGGCGCACGCGATGCTGTCGGACAGGCGGGTGGCATCGGCGAAGGGAGCCTGCACCGAAGCGGTCTCCCCGTCCGGGACCATCGTGACGCCGGGATACAGGCGCCATGCTGGCTCGGTCACGGTGCGCCGGCTGGCGATCGAGCCGACCTCGGTGGCGCCGAAGATCTCCAGCACCTGCGTGCCCCACTCCCGCTCGATACGGCCGGCCAGCCCGGCATCGAGCGGCGCGGTCGCCGAGATCACCTGGTGCACAGGCTTGCCCGGCGCAGGCGCCAGCAATGTGCGCAGATGCACCGGCGTGGTCACCAGGGTGCTGCGGCCGGCTGCCGCCTGCAGCGCCAGGCGCAGATCGGCGGGATAGAAGAACGGTCCGCACCAGCTGGCGACGGCCGCGTGCAGCGGCAGCAGCACGGTGGTCTCGAAGCCGTACATGTGATGCGGCGGGACGCTGCCGACCAGGTCGTGCGCCGGCTCGCCGACGAACCCGAAGCGCCGGGCAGCGGCCCGGCTGCGCGCGACCAGCTCGCCCCAGCGCTTGCGGCTCGCGGTCGGCTCGCCGGTGCTGCCGGAGGTGAGCACGATGGCGACCACGCGGTCGCTGTCGATGGCGGGGATCGCCGCCGCCGCCGCCGCCGGCTCGGCGCCCGCGGGCGCGATCTCCAGCCAGTCGTCGCCAAGCGGGCGTGCCTGTCCGTAGCGGGCGGCGAGTGCTGCCACCGCGCGCGGGCTCTGGTCGCCGCTCAAGAGGCTGGTCCGGCCGGCGGCGACGCAGGCACCGAACAGGACGGCGAACCGGTATCGGTCGTGGCACAGGTTGACGACGTGCGGGGCATCGGGATCCCAAAGCAGCCGCGCCGCATTACGCTCCACGTCGGCAACGAAGGCCGCCGCGGTGACCGTGCGCAAGCTGTCCCGGAACAGCACCGCCCCAGGCTCGCGGTCCAGCAGCGGTTCCTGAACACTCAGCGGAGGAATATCCAGTACCGGCGCCTACCCAAGAGACTGCTTGCAAACGCCTGATGCTGGATGAGAGCGAGCCGCAGGCTCGCGGCCGGCGTGACTTTCCGAGCAACGCAGCGCAGCGGCCGTCCGGCCGTGAGCAGCGGAGCGCAGGAAAGCCGCGTCGGATCTCCAGCAGCAGGCGTTTGCAAGCAGTCTCTCAGCGGGTGCGGGTTTGGGTGACGTGTCGGGCCAAGCTCCGCAGGTTCGCGAAGATCTCGCCGTTGCGGTCGTCATCCGACTTGAGCTCAATGCCATACCGTTTCGACAGCGCCAGGGCCAGCTCGAGGGCATCGATCGAATCCAGCCCCAGCCCCTGGTTGAACAGCGGCCGCTCCGGGGCGATCGACCCCGGCGGATCCTCGAGCTGTAACGTCTCGGCGATCAGGCTTGCAACCTCGGCCTCGATCGGCGATTGCGGCTGCGAAGCCTGGAGCTGCTCCGAGGTGCGGGCCGTCTTGAGTGGGTCGGTCGAGGCGTTCATGGAACCTTCTAGCTCAGCACAATCCCGGACGTCGCCTCGCTTTATCGCAAGGTCCGGAACGCAGCAACCACAACGCGCAACGATTGCCGGCGTTGCCACGATGGCGCGCGCCGGTCTGATCGTAACAACCGCCTTGCTGCTGCATCTCGCTCTCGCCCATGCCGGCGCGCCGGTCCGGCTCGTCGCCGCCCTCGCAGTCCTGCAGGCCGGTTGCGCGGCGGCGCTGGCCCGCGGCGCCCGTCGACGCGGCGGCGGCGTCCTGCGGGGGGGCCTGCTGCTGCTGCCTTGCCTCGTCTGGCCGGCCTGTCTTGCGGTTCCGCGCCTGGATTTGGTGGCGACGCTGCTCGCCTCGCACACTGTCCTGTATGTCGCCCTCACCGCCCTGTTCGGCCTCTCGCTGCTGCCCGGGCGTACTCCGCTGGTGACCGCGATGGCGCGCGAGGTCGAGCCGCGGCTCACCCCGCGCATGCTCACCTATACGCGGCGGGTGACCTGGGTGTGGACGCTGTACGGCCCGGCGCAGGTCGCGATCTCGATGCTGCTGCTTGCGCTGGCGCCGCTGCGGGTCTGGTCGCTGTTCGTCAACCTGCTCGACCTGCCGCTGCTGGCCGGGATGTTTCTCGGCGAGTTCGCCGTCCGACGCTGGTGGCTGCGTGGCGAAAGCCAGGCCAGCCTCGCGGATGGCTGGCACGCCGCGCGGCGGCGCTGGCTGAGCGGCGCCCCGAGGGGTCACGCCGGGTGAACCGCCTGCTCTCGGCGTCAATCGGCCTGCATGGCGCGGCCCTGGGCGCCGCGATCCTGGCGCCCGGGCCGCGGCGCGGCGCGGCGCGGCGCTGGGCGCTGGCGACGGTCGCGGCAAACCAGGCGGTGCTGACCGCCGCCGGGATGTGCCCACGCAGCCGGCTGCTCGGGCCGAACCTCGCGCGACTGCCGGCGGACCTGCGCGGACTGGTCCTGAGTTTCGATGACGGCCCCGATCCCGACGTGACGCCACGGGTGCTCGACCTGCTCGACGCAGCCGGGGCCAAGGCCAGCTTCTTCTGCCTCGGACAGCGCGCACGCGCCTTCGAGGACCTGGTGCGCGAGATCGCGCGTCGCGGCCACTCGGTGGAAAACCATACCGAGCACCACTACCGGCATTTCGCCGCCCTCGGCCGGGCCGCAATGCGGCGCGAGATCGCGGGCGCGCAGGAGGTGCTGACACGGCTGGCCGGGCGGCCACCGCGCTTCTTCCGGGCGCCGATGGGCCTGCGCAATCCGCTGCTGCAGCCGGTGCTCGACGAGAGCGGATTGCGGCTCGCGAGCTGGACCCGGCGCGCCCTGGATGGCGCGCGACACTGCCAGCCGGAAGCGGCGCTGCGCCGCCTGACCCGGGACCTGGCACCCGGCGACCTGCTGCTGATGCATGACGGGAACTGCGCCCGGGATGCCGCCGGCCGCCCCGTGGTGCTCGACATCCTGCCGCCGCTGCTGGAGCGCATGCGGGCACTCGACCTGCCCGGCCTCAGCCTGGTGTCAGCCTGAGCCGGGTGCCCGCTGCGGCCGGGACGGCAGAGGCTGCCGGCCGGATGGCGCGGCGGGCGAGGCGTGGCACGTCCGCAGGCGCAGCATGACCGGCAGATGCATGACCAGGCCGGTCACCGCCAGGCGCAGGTGCATCCAGCCCAGCCGCAGGTTGTCGCGCCCGTAGCGGAAGTGCGAGACGCCGCCCTCGGCGGCGCTCAGGTAGCGCACCGGGGCGGACAATCGCTGCGGCCGGATGCCGGCCCAGCACAGCCGCACCGCCGCCTCGGTATCGAAATCGTAGCGGCGCATCCAGCGCGTGCGGTGCATGACCGTGCGCAGCGGCGCCACCGGATAGACGCGAAAGCCGAACAGCGTGTCGCCGATGCCCGCACCGCCGGTCTCGATGTCGGCGCAGACGTTGGACACCCGCCGTCCCTGCACCCGCAGCGCGGGCGCCTCGGCGCCGAACACCGGCTGACCCAGGATCATCGCATCCGGGGCGAGCATCGAGGCCTGCATGAAGCGGCCGATCTCGTCGGCGGGATGCTGGCCGTCCGCGTCCATGGTCAGCACGTGGGTGAAGCCGGCCGCCGCCGCCCGGTCGAGCCCGGCCAGGATCGCGGCCCCCTTGCCGCGATTGCGGTCCAGCACGATGACGTGCAGGTCCGGATCCTGCCGGGCCAGCACCTGCATCGCATCGCCGGTGCCGTCGGTGCTGCCATCGACCACCACCCAGACCGGCGACCAGGCGGCGCGGGCGGCGCGCACGGTCTCGAACAGGCGGGCACCTGTATTGTAGCTCGGGATCAGCAGCAGGTGGGTCGCAGAGTGCCGCGGCCCGGCATCCGGGCCGCCGGTCGGGCGCCTCATCGCGGGCCGCTCACGCAGTGTGTCTGGCCAATGGCCGCCTCGCCTGTCCGGCCCCGGCGCCGTCGCCGAGTTCCTGCTCGAAATACCGGTGCAGCGTGTCCACGAACAGCCTGACGTCTCGATCCACCCGGAACTGCCGTCCCACACGCACCCTGATGACGATCGGGAAGGCCGGCATGCGCTGCAGCGGCCAACCCTTGCGCAGGTAGGGGGTGTCGGTCTCGATCAGGATGGCCTGCACCGGCACGCCGGCCGTGCTGGCCATCAGCGCGAAGCCGGCCCGGAAGTCCCCCACGGCCGCGTCCCGCGGGGTCCGCGTGCCTTCCGGGAACACCAGCAGGCGCTTGCCGGCTGCCAGCGACGCCACACCGGCACGTACCAGGGCGATGGGGGAATCGTTGCGGATGTAGCCGGCGAGCCGGATGCCGCCGCCCAGGAACGGGTTGTCCCAGAGCGACGCCTTGGTGATGCAGACGACGCCGCGCAGGCGGCTGGTGACCACCACGGCATCGAGCAGGCCCGGATGGTTGCAGGCAATCACCATCGGCTGGTCGGGCGGCAGCAGATCGAGCGATGCGAGGTCGAGGCGCGCCAGGCCGAGGCGCTGCATCAGGCCGAGCATGTTGCGGAACCCGGCCTGGATGCCCCACTGGCCGACCGCTTCCCGGCGCGACGCCGGCAGCAGCAGGCGCAGCACGGGCGCGGCGAGGCTCCAGCCCAGGCACCCCGCACCCCACAGCGCCAGCACGACGACGAAGCAGACGCGGTGCGCGATCGTCGCGCCGGAGGACTGCCGCGCAGCCAAGGGAAACGCGGCCCGCCCAGGTACGACCCGAGTAGCTGCGACCGGGTTCCGCACGGCTGTCGACGGCTGTGCCGGTTGGGACACCGCGCTCCCCTGATCCACCGAGGCCGGGTCGGCCGACATTGTTCTCGAACGTGATTGTTCTCGAACGTTTATGTAACGCGCGGCCTAGCACGAATCGCGCTTCGGTTGTAGGGCCGCTGCAGACAAGTTGTGCAGCACGGGTTGTGCAGCACGGGCGGGGAATGTGATGCCGGCGGAGCGTCCGGAAGACGAAACAGGTCCGGCGAGCCTCCTGTCGGGCGCACCGCATCCGGTGCTGGCCGGCTGGTATGGCAAGGCCGACGCGCGGGCCGGCTTCGTGCGTCGCCTGTTCGACGCCGGCGCGCCCGACTATGACCGCCTCAACAGGTTGTTTTCGTTCAATTCCGGCGCCGGCTACCGGGCCCGGACGCTGCGCGGCGCCGGACTGCGGCCGGGCGACCGGGTGCTCGACGTCGCCACCGGCACCGGGCTGGTGGCGCGCGAGGCGCTGCGCATCGTGCAGTCGCAGGGCCTGGTCGTCGGCCTCGATCTCAGCGCCGGCATGCTCGCTGTCGCCGCCGGCCGCGAGGGCCTCGCGCTGGTGATGGGCGACGCCGGCCAGCTGCCGATTTGCGATGCCGGCTTCGACATGGTCACGATGGGCTATGCGCTGCGCCATGTCGCCGATCTCCGTGCCGCCTTTGCCGGCTTCCGCCGCGTGCTGCGGCCGGGCGGCACGCTGGTGCTGATGGAGATCGCCTCTCCCCCCGGACGCATCCGGCGCCGCCTCGCCCGGCTCTATCTGAGCCGCCTGGTGCCCTTGCTGGGCCGGCTGACCGGCGGGGGTGCGGCCGCCGACCGCATGATGCGCTACTACTGGGACACCATCGAGCATTGCGTGCCGGAGGCGGTGATCCTCGCGTCGCTCGCCGCCAGCGGCTTCGCTGAGGCCCGATGCGACACCCAGTTCGGACTGCTCAAGACCTACACCGCACGCCGGGCGTTGCCGGTGCGCGCCGCACGAGGACCGTGATGCGCCGAGCCCGCCTGCTGGCCGCTGTCCTGCTCGTCGGGTTGCAGCCGGGGGCCGTCCTTGCCGCCACGGATCGCCCGGCGCTGGCGGGCCAGCCGGATCCGGCGCCGAACTTCCGCATCGAGACGCAGGACCCGGTCGCGCTGTTCATCCGCGATGTCGGACGGCAGTTCCCGCAGGTGCTCGACGGCGCCACGACGCTCGCCGACAAGCGCCGCCGGCTGACCCCGTTCATCGCGCGCATGGTCGATGTCGAGGCGGTGGCGCGCTTCGCCCTGGGGCGGCACTGGGCGGCCGCGACGCCGGCGCAGCGGCAGCGCTACGTGGCCCTGTTCCTGAAATCGCTGGTCAACAACATCGCCAATCGGATGGCGAGCTACCAGGGCGGCCTCGGCCGGATCGCGATCCTGCCGCCGGTCGTGCATCCGGACGGCACCACCTGGGTGCCGACCCTGGTCAAGGGGGCGGGAACGCCCGAGGCGCGGGTGTCGTGGGTGGTGGAGACCACGCCGCAAGCTGGGCCTGCGGGGCCGATGCGCATCGTCGATGTGGTGGCCGAGGGCATGAGCCTGCGGCTCGCCAAGCGCAGCGACTTCGACGCCTACCTGTCGCGGCACGGCAACGACATCGCGGCATTCCTCGACGCCCTGCAGCGACAGACCGACCGCTAGAGCATGATCCGATCGATCATGCTCTGCTTGTCGTTTGATAGAGCAGCTTTATCCGACACTTGGCATCGCGAAGCGATTCCAGTCGATCGGATGCTGCTCTAGATGGGGGATCAACCTGGTTCCGCCGTGTCTGTCGCCTATCTCGATGATGCCGCGCCCCTGCACGATCCGGACCATGTGCTCGGCGTGGTGGCGCTGGCGGGGCATGCAGCTGCCGATCTCGCCGTCGGCCTGCCGGGGCTGGATCGCCCCGGCGTCCGCGAGGTCTGGCGCAGCGAGACCGTGGTGCGGCGCGAGAGCCGGCCGGACATGCGGCTCGCCACCACCGAAGGATACTGCTTCGGCATGATCCGGCAGCCGGTTCCCGCCCCCGGCGCGGCACGCAAGCCGCTCTCGGACGCGGCGCAGGCGGCGTACGCGCGCATGCTGGCAGCATCCCGGGAGGCCGGCTGCCCGAACCTGCTGCGCATCGCCAACTTCGTGCCGCACATCACCCGCATCGAGGCCGGCGAGGAGCGCTATCGCAGCTTTAATGCCGGACGCCAGCAGGCGTTCGCCTCGTTCGGCTACGACGCGGTGCAGGCACCGGCGGCCTGTGGCCTCGGCTGCACCGGCGACGCGTTGCTGGTCTGGTTCCTGGCCGGACGCGAGCCCGGACGCAACATCGACAATCCGAGGCAGGTCAGCCCGCGCCTCTATCCCGAACGCTACGGCGTGCGCCGGCCGGCCTTCGCGCGGGCGACGATCGCCGCCGGCCTGCTGATGGTGTCCGGCACCGCGAGCATCGTGGGCCATGCGAGCCTGCATGCGGGCGACGTGCTGCGGCAGACCGACGAGACCATACGCAACCTCGATGCCCTGCTGGCGGGCGCCGGTGGCGGCCTGGGACGGGACGCCCTCGCCCTCAAGGTCTATCTGCGGCATGCCTCGGATCGCGATGCGGTCGCCCGGCGCCTCGCCGGGGCCGGCTTCGCGCCGCCGGCGGCAATCCTGCAATCCGAGATCTGCCGACCGGAACTCGATATCGAGATCGAGGCGCACGCGACCTTCGCGGGGCAGATCGATGAGCGGTGAGCGATGAAGCGGGCCGATCCGCCCATCATCCTGCGCGAGACCGGGTCGCTCGGCCGCATCACGCTGAACCGGCCGCGCGCGATCAATGCGCTGACCCTCGACATGGTGCAGACGATGCGGGCGGCGCTGCAAGACTGGCGGGCGGACTCCGGCATCGGCAGCGTGCTCATCGATGGCGCCGGGGAGCGCGGCCTGTGCGCCGGCGGCGACATCCGGGCCGCCTGGGACAGCATACGCGACGGCGCCGGGGCCGACCTGTTCTGGGACGAGGAATACCGGCTGCTGGACACCATCGCCTGCTACCCGAAGCCGGTGGTGGCCTGGATGGACGGCCTGGTGATGGGTGGCGGCGTCGGCATCTCGGCGCATGCGAGCCACCGCATCGTCACCGAGCGCAGCGCGGTGGCGATGCCGGAGACCATCATCGGCTTCACCCCCGATGTCGGTGGCAGCTACCTGCTCTCGCGGGCTCCCGGGCAGCTCGGCCTGCGCCTGGGCCTCACCGGCGGCCGGATGAGCGCGGGCGACGCCATCCATTGCGGCTTCGCGGACCACTGCATGGCGAGCGACCGGCTGACGGACCTGGCCGCGGCCCTGCGCGCAACCGGCGCCGATGCGGCGATCGCGGCACTGGCGGCACCGCCGCCGGCGAGCCCGCTCGCGACGCACCGCAGCTGGGTCGACGCGGCCTATGCGGCGCCCTCGATGCTGGACATCGTGACCGCGCTGCGCGCGCGCCCGGAGCCCGAGGCCGCGGACGATGTCGCGGCACTGGCGCGGCGCTCGCCGACGGCGCTCGCGGTCACGCTGCGATCGATCCGCGCCGCACGCGCACTTCCCGGCCTCGCCGCCTGCCTTGCGCAGGAGCGCCGGCTGGTGCGCCACATGCTGCGCCAGCCGGACTTCGCCGAGGGGGTGCGGGCCCAGGTGATCGACAAGGATCGCAACCCGTGCTGGCGACCGGCACGGCTCGAGGATGTCGATGCGGGCCGCCTGGAAGCCTGGTTCGGGGCCGCCGACGTGGCTTCGGACACACAGGGCGGGCACAGATCGCCCGGATCGTGATAACCGGGCTCAGAAACCTATGGTTGCGGCGACGAATATCAGGCGAGAGTCTGTCCCGAGCCCGAGTCGCCCGACTGCCAAACGCCCACTGGAGGACACCATGACCGAAGTCACGAAGAAGACCGCGCCAAAGAGCGCCCCCGCCAAGAGCCCGGCCGCCAAGCCCGCTGTCGCCAAGGCGTCCCCCGGCAAGTCCGCGGTGAAGAGCGGCGGCGTCGACAAGCCGAAGCCCGGCAGCAAGCCGAACGCCCTGCAGCAGCCGCTGCAGCCGTCGGAGGCGCTGGCGGCGGTGGTCGGCGAGGGCAAGCTGGCACGTGGCGAGGTGGTGAAGCGGGTCTGGGACTACATCAAGTCGCACAAGCTGCAGAACCCGAGCGACGGCCGCGAGATCCTGGCCGACGACAAGCTGAAGAAGGTGTTCGGCAAGGACAAGGTGACCATGTTCGAAATGAACAAGCTGCTCGCCCAGAACGTGAAGTAGTCAGCGCCTTTGATTGCCGGGCGGAGACTGTCTGAGAATGCGCTACGGCTCTGTCAGAGGCGCCGCAGGCGCCGGCCGGGGCGGCTGTCGAGAACCGGAGCGGAGCGGCCTTCTGGCCGTGAGCACCGGAAGCGCAGACAGCCGCCTCGGATGACCGCCGTAGTAGCATCATCAGGCGGTCTCCACGGAGCGGGTGCGTAGGACGTCTAGCGGCTGCAGGACCCCCGCCTCCTCGAAATGCCAGAACGTCCAGCCGTTGCAGGACGGCGCGTTGGTCAGCGCCGCGCCGACCTTGTGGATCGAGCCGCGCACGCTGCCCGACACCAGGCTGCCGTCGGGCGACACGGTCGCCGCCACCCGCCGCTGGCGGTCGGTGAGCACCGTGCCGGCTGCCAGCAGGCCGCGCTCGACCAGGCTGCCGAACGGCACCCGCGGCACCTCCCGGCGTGTCGCGGTGGTCATCACGCTGTCCATCGGCAGCGGGCGTTCGCGCCGCACCCGGCCGATCGCCGCCTCCGCATAGTCCGGATGCCGCTCGATGCCGATGAACCGCCGCCGCAGCCGCCGCGCCACCGCCGGCGTGGTGCCGGTGCCGGCGAACGGGTCGAGCACGATGTCGTCCACGCCGGTGCTGGCCAGCAACACGCGGTGCAGCAGGCCCTCGGGCTTCTGCGTCGGATGCAGCTTCAGGCCATGCTGGTTGCGTAGCCGCTCCGGCCCGGTGCAGAGCGGCAGCAGCCAGTCGCTGCGCATCTGCACGTCGTCGTTCAGGGCCTTCATCGCCTGGTAGTTGAAGCGGTAGCGGCTGTCGCGGCCGCGCGCGGCCCAGATCATCGTCTCGTGCGCGTTGGTGAAGCGGCGGCCGCGGAAGTTCGGCATCGGGTTGGACTTGCGCCAGATCACGTCGTTCAGGATCCAGTAGCCGAGATCCTGCAGGATGCTGCCGATGCGGAAGATGTTGTGATACGAGCCGATCACCCACAGCGTGCCGTCCTTGCGCAGCAGGCGGCGCACCTCGACCAGCCACGCCCGCGTGAAGCGGTCATACTCGGCAAAGTCGCCGAACCGGTCCCAGTCGTCGTCCACCCCGTCCACCACGCTGTCGTCCGGACGGCGCAGCTCGCCCCGCAATTGCAGGTTGTACGGCGGATCGGCGAACACGCAGTCGATCGAGGCAGCCGGCAGCAGCCGCATCAACTGCACGCAGTCGCCTACCAGGATCTGGTCGAGCGGCAGTTCCAAGGGCTGTCCCTCAGAATCCGGCCGGTATTGTGCCCGCGGCCTGCACAGCCAGTTCGCGCACCAGTCCGAAGCCCGCGCGATGGTGACGGCTCGGCCCACGATCGATCAGGGCGCTCCGATGCAGGCTGGTGGCGTAGCCGGCATTGCGATCCCAGCCGTAATGCGGCAGCCGCGCTGCAAGCCGCGACATCAGCCGGTCGCGCAGCACCTTGGCCACGATGGAGGCCGCCGCGATCGACAGGCAGGCCGCATCGCCGCCGATGACGCATTGCCCGGGGCAGTCGAGCAAGGGCAGCCGGTTGCCGTCGACCAGGACCAGGTCAGGCGCTGCCGGCAGACGCAGCACTGCCCGGCGCATCGCCAGCAGGCTGGCATGCAGGATGTTGAGGCGGGCGATCTCGTTGACCGAAGCGGCACCGACGCCGATCTCGATCCCCGGGCAGCGCCGCAGGACGGCCAGCGTCGCTTCTCGCTCGGCCGCGGTCAGTTTCTTGGAATCATCGATCAGCCGGGACAGGCGGCGTGGCACGCCATGGCCGAACAGGACGCACGCGGCAACGACGGGCCCGGCCAGTGGCCCGCGACCCACTTCGTCGACGCCGGCGACACGGCCGCCATGCTGGCGCTCACGCGCATAGTCAGGCATCCGGCCCCCACCCTGCCGGCCGGCCGCGAATCGGACCGGCGCATCATGGGGTCATGGAAACCACCAACCCGGCCCCGGGTGCAAGCGACGTGCACGCCGCGGCGTGGGGTGGGTCCGGTTCAGCGCTTCCGGTCAGCGCTTCCGGGCGGGGATCAGCAGGTAGCCGAGCAGGAAACCGATGCCGGTGGCGATACCGAGTGCAGCCAGCGGCTGGTCCGCCACATAGCCGGCGAAGCCTTCGATCTGGTCCTGCGCCTCGTCGAGCGTGTCGCCGAACTGCCGTTGCGCCTTGCCGGTAAGCTGGTCGAACTTGCCTTCCGCCTGCAGGGAGCTGTCACCGGTCAGGCCGCCCGCCGCGTCCTTGAGCTTTCCGGCGCCCTGGGTGACCAGGCCCTCGACGCTGTTCTCGTCTGCCATGGTATATCGTCCTCGCCGGTATGGGTGCTGTTCGACCCGGAACGAGCACCCGGTCCGCAAGTTCCCCACCTGCCGGGCTCTGGTCCCGGCACGGATGGCCCTGGAAGTGGATGGCCCCGGAAGCGCATGGCCCAGAAAGCGCATGGCCCAGAAAGCGCATGGCTTGGGGGCGGGTGACGGGATGCGAGCGCCGAGATGAAATTGCCTGCGATCCTCCCGCCGCGCGCGCCCGGCACCGGGCGAGGCGTCCCGCTGGGCGGCCGCGAGCGCACCACTGCGCTCATCGTCGCCAGCGCGCTGCTGATGGAACAGCTCGACTCGACGGTGCTCACCACGGCCCTGCCCGCGATGTCGCGCAGCTTCCGGGTCGACCCGCTGCACATGAGCGTGGCGCTGACCTCCTACCTGGTGGGGCTCGCGGTGTTCATCCCGGCCAGCGGCCGCATCGCCGACCGGCTCGGCAGCCGTACCGTGTTCCGCGGCGCGATCGCGCTGTTCGTCATCGGCTCGCTGCTGTGCGCGCAGGCGCCGAGCCTGCCGTTCCTGGCGGCCGCGCGGCTGCTGCAGGGCATGGGCGGGGCGATGATGGTGCCGGTCGGCCGGCTGGTGCTGCTGCGCACGGTGCCCAAGGCGCAGATCGTCGCGGCCATGTTCTGGATGCTGCTGCCCGCCTCCCTGGGCCCGCTGCTGGGTCCGGTGGTCGGTGGGGTCCTGACCACCTACCTGTCATGGCGCTGGATCTTCTACATCAACCTGCCGATCGGCGTGCTCGGCATGGCGCTGACCACCCGCTTCATTCCGCAGCTGCGAGAGTGCCCCGGCGGCGGCTTCGACCTGCCGGGCATGGCGCTGTCGGGCGTCTCGCTTGCCTGCCTGATCTTCGGTCTCGAATCGGCCAGCCGCGGCGCCGGCAACCTCGCCATCACCCTGGTGATCCTGGCGGTGGGGCTGACCGCGGCGCTGCTCTATGCGCGCCATGCCGCGCGCACGCCGAACCCGATCCTGGATTTCCGGCTGATGCGCGTGGCCACCTTCCGGCTCTCGGTGCTCGGCGGCTCGGCCACCCGGCTGGCCGCCGGCGCGTCGCCGTTCCTGATCCCGTCGATGCTGCAGCTCGGCTTCGGCCTGAATGCGGCGCAGAGCGGCCTGATCACCTTCACCGGCCCGATGGGCGCGCTCTGCATGCGCCTGTTCACCAGGCGGCTGCTACGTCGCCACGGCTTTAGGACGCTGATGACCGCGAACGGATTGTCGGCCGGGCTGCTGCTGTTCGCCTGCGCGCTGTTCCGGCCGGGATGGCCGTTCTGGACGCTGTCACTGATCTTGTTCCTGAGCGGCGTCGCGCAGTCGCTGCAGTTCATCTCGTACAACACCATCGCCTATGCCGACATCGAGGGCGGCCGGATGAGTGCGGCGACGAGCTTCTACACAACGTTCCAGCAGATGACGCTGACGCTCGGCATCTGCATCGCCGCCGGCAGCATGGCACTCTCCAGGGGTATCGCGGGACGCGCCACCCTGACGCTCGACGACTTCAGTGTCGCCTTCTGCGTGGTCGGCGCCCTGGCCCTGCTGGCGGCCCCGGTCTCGGCGCGCCTGCGCCCGGATGCCGGCAACGAGATCAGCGGCCACCGGGCGGGTGGCGGTTGTGCCCTGCGCACCGGCACCTGATCCTGCAATAAGGCGCAGACATGGAAACGCCCGGAGCCTGGTGGCTCCGGGCGCTCCCGAAATGGAAAATCGTGCGTCTGGACTAGCGCTCAGTTGAAGGAGCGCGCGTTCCACATGCTGCCATAGCTCCCGGTGCGGGCGGAAACCACGTCGCGAAGGCTCACCACCTTCTCGCCGTCACCACGGTCGGTTCGGCCGGAGAACTCGTCGCTGGACATCAGGGCTGCGGTCTCGAGAGCGAAAAGCTTGCGGAACATTGGCGTTGTCCTGGGCTAATTTCGATGGGCGGTTTCCCGTCCCGATGCCGACTGACATAGCACCGCCGCACCGGCGCCACAATCTTGCCGCGATGTTTTCACGCAGCCGTGTTCTGTTCGTTGTATGTTCCTGATTGCCGAATAGTGCGGATTTTTCTGCCGGGCTGCCTGCCGGGTTGCGGCCCAACTGTCTGTTCTGGCCCGGCTGTTTCGACAAATAGGGCGGCGAGCATGGCACCTCCTGCGCGTCCTCTCGTCACAATTCGGAACGGCGGGCCGGTTACACAGGCCTCGCCGCCGCCGGCAATTCTGATAGTCTCGGCCCCCATGACGAAGCCGACGACTGCCACGGCCTGGTCCCGCGCGCCGGCGTGGCACCGGTTGCCGCACGATCCGGGCCACCGATGAGCGAGGCGCCGGTCCGCACCCGCCCTACGACACCTGGTCCGACGCCGGGGACACCTGGTCCGACGCCGGGCGCGCTCCCCGGGCAGACGCCTCCCGGCGGTCCGCCGCGGGACGCCCCGCGGCGCAGGCGCCCGATCCTGCCGTGGATCATCCTGCTGGTCGTGGTGGGCGCCATCACGTTCGCGCTGCTGCGGCCGCATGCCAAGACCGAAGGCGGCCAGCGCGCCGGCGGCCATCGCGGCCAGCACGGCGCCGCCGGCGAGGCACCGCAACCCGTCACCGAGCAGGCGGCGCGCACCGGCGACATGCCGGTCACGCTCACCGAGCTCGGCACCGTCACCCCGCTCGCGACCGTGACGGTGCAGTCGCAGATCTCGGGCTACCTGATGCAGGTCAACTTCCAGGAAGGGCAGGAGGTGCATCGCGGCGACCAGCTGGCGCTGATCGACCCGCGGCCGTATATCGCGACCCGCGACCAGTATGTCGGCCAGCTGGCCCGGGACAATGCGCTGCTCGGCCAGGCGCGCATCGACCTCGCGCGCTACCAGTTGCTGCTGCGCCAGCACAGCATCGCGTCCCAGCAGGCCGACGACCAGGTATACCTGGTGAACCAGTATGTGGGCACGGTCCGCTCGGACCAGGCACAGATCGACAGCGCCAGCCTCAACATCGGCTACTGCCACATCACCGCGCCGGTCGACGGACGGGTCGGGCTGCGGCAGGTGGATGCCGGCAACTACGTGACGCCTGGCCTCGCCAACGGCCTCGTGGTGCTGACCGAGCTGCATCCGATCTCGGTGATCTTCTCCGTACCCGAGGACAATCTCGAGACCCTGATGACCCGGCTGCGCGCCGGCGCGGTGCTGCCGGTCGAGGCCTATGACCGGACCGACACCGCGCACGTCGCCAGCGGCCGCGTCGCGGTCGTCGACAACCAGGTCGACGTCAATACCGGCACCGTGAAGCTGCGCGCGGTGTTCGACAACAAGGACGAGCGGCTGTTCCCGAGCCAGTTCGTCAATGCGCGCCTGCTGCTCGACACCGTGCATGACGCGGTGCTGGTGCCGACGAACGCGGTGCAGACCGGGCCGGAGGGGCAGTTCGTCTATGTGGTCAGGCGGGGCACCGCCGCGTCGGAGGCCGCGCCCGCTCCGCCGAACCCTAAACCTGATGCCGCGAAACCTGAAGCCGCGAAGCCCGAAGCCGCGAAACCGGCCGGTCGTGCGTCCGATACGGTCACGGTGCGCAACATCACCGCCGGCGTGAGCTCGTCGGCCGAGACGGTGATCACGTCCGGACTGCAGGCCGGCGAGGTGGTGGTCACCGACGGCACCGAGCATCTGCGCGAGGGTTCGCGGGTCGTCGTGCCGCCGCCGCCGGGTGCTGCCGCGGCACCCGGTCAGCACCGCCACCACCACCGGCAGGCCGCCCAGTAGCGATGCGCTTCCCACAGCTGACCCCGTCCTCGGGCGGGGCGTCGCGCACCGGCGGCCGTTGCGGCGTCGGGAACCGTTGCGGCCTCGGGAACCGTTGCGGCCTCGGGAACCGTTGCGGGTGAACCCGTCGCGCCTGTTCATCGAGCGGCCGGTCGCCACCACGCTGCTCATGCTGGCCCTGCTGATGGGCGGCCTGCTCGGCTACCATTTCCTGCCGATCTCGGCGCTGCCGCAGGTCGAGTATCCGACCATCGAGGTGCAGACCTTCTATCCGGGCGCCGGCCCGGACGTGATGGCGACGTCGGTCACGGCGCCGCTCGAGACCCAGCTCGGCCAGATGCCGGGGCTCGACCAGATGTCCTCGCGTTCGTCGGGTGGCGCCTCGGTCATCACGCTGCGTTTCGGACTGACGGAGAGCATGGATGTCGCCGAGCAGGAGGTGCAGGCGGCGCTGAACCAGGCCAACTCGCTGCTGCCCTCGGACCTGCCGGCGCCGCCGATCTATGCCAAGGTCAACCCGGCCGACAGCCCGATCCTGACGCTCGGCATTACCTCGCGCACGCTGCCGCTGACCGAGGTCGAGGACTATGTCGATACCAGGCTGGCGCAGAAGCTCAGCCAGGTCAGCGGCGTCGGGCTGGTAACGCTGACCGGCGGCAACCGCCGCGCGATCCGGGTCCGCGTCAACACCCGCGCGCTGACCGCGCGCGGGCTTGCCATCGACGACCTGCGCACCACGATTGCCAACGTCAACGTCAACTCGCCGACCGGCACCTTCGACGGGCCGCTGCGGTCCTCGCAGCTCAAGATCGACGGCCAGATCGCCGCCCCCGAGACGCTCGCCAACCAGGTGATCGCCTACCAGGACGGCGCGCCGATCCGGTTGCGCGATGTCGCCACCGTGGTCGAGGGGCCGGAGAACAGCCAGCTTGCGGCCTGGTCGAACACCACGCCCGCCATCATCCTGAACGTGCAGCGCCAGCCGGGTGCCAACGTGATCGCGGTGGTGGACGACATCAAGGCGGTGCTGCCGGAACTCGAGAGCACGATGCCGGCCGGCATCAGCATCACGCCGCTGACCGACCGCACCACCACCATCAGGGCGTCGATCGCCGACGTCGAGTTCGAGCTGATGCTGGCGGTGGCGCTGGTGGTGCTGGTGATCTTCATCTTCCTGCGCAACCTGCCGGCGACGCTGATCCCGAGCCTGTCGGTGCCGCTGTCGCTCGTCGGCACGCTGGCGGCGATGTACCTGATGGGGTTCTCGCTCGACAACCTCTCGCTGATGTCGCTCACCATCGCCACCGGCTTCGTGGTCGACGACGCCATCGTCATGATCGAGAACATCGCCCGCTACATCGAGATGGGCGAGAGCCGCATGCAGGCGGCGCTGAAGGGGGCCGGCCAGATCGGCTTCACCATCGTCTCGCTGACGGTCTCGCTGATCGCGGTGCTGATCCCGCTGCTGTTCATGGGCGACGTGGTCGGACGGCTGTTCCACGAGTTCGCCATCACGCTCGCGGTCACCATCGTGATCTCGGCGGTGGTCTCGCTGACGCTCGTGCCGATGCTGTGCGCGCGGATGCTGCGCGAGGAGCCGCACGGCTCGGGCAATGCAATCTCGCGGCGCCTGGAATACATGCTCGACCGGTTGATCGCGGCCTACGGGCGGGCGCTGGCGGTGGTGCTGCGGCACCAGCCCATCACCCTGGTGGTCGCGCTGCTGACGCTGGCGCTGACCCTCGCACTCGCCGTGGTGATCCCCAAGGGCTTCTTCCCGGTGCAGGATACCGGCGTAATCCAGGGCATCTCGGTGTCCGACCAGACCACCTCGCTGGCCGCGATGTCGGTGCACCAGCAGGCGCTCGGGCGCGCCATCCTCTCGGATCCCGACGTGGTGAGCCTGTCCTCGTTCATCGGCGTCGACGGCCAGAACATGACGCTCAATTCCGGGCGCTTCCTGATCAACCTCAAGCCGCACGACGACCGGGCGGACACCGCCCAGGGCGTCATTGCGCGCCTGCAGCAGGAGGTGGCGGGGACCACCGGGGTGCGGCTCTACATGCAGCCGGTGCAGGACCTGTCGCTCGACACCGCCACCTCGGCGACGCAGTACCAGTTCGCGCTCGAGAACCCCGACGCGCAGACCTTCCGCGAGTGGGTGCCGAAGATGATGGACCGGCTGCGCCAGGAGCCGTCGCTGGCCGATGTCGCGTCCGACCTGCAGGCGGCGGGGCTGACCGCCTTCATCGACCTCGACCGCTCGACCGGCGCGCGCTTCTCGATCACCCCGCAGACCATCGACAACGCGCTCTACGACAGCTTCGGCCAGCGCCAGGTCTCGACCATCTACACGCAGTCGAACCAGTACCGGGTGATCCTGGAGGCCGATCCGCGCTTCCAGGCCAGCCTCGCCAACCTCAACCAGATCTATCTGCCCGGCACCACGGCCACCGGCGCCACCGCGGCCAGCACCAGCGTCACCAGCACCACCGGCACCACGGCGGCGCGCTCGCCGACCGGCGGCCTGGTCCCGCTGCCGGCGGTGGCCTCGGTGCGCCTGGCGACGGCGCCGCTGCTGATCAGCCATCTCGGCCAGTTCCCGTCCACCACGATCTCGTTCAACCTCGCACCCGGGGCCTCGCTCGGCGAGGCGGTCGACGCCATCGAGCGGGTGGAGGGCGCGATCGGCCTGCCGGCGAGCTTCCAGACCTCGTTCCAGGGCACTGCGGCGGCATTCCAGGCCAGCCTGGGCAACGAGGCGTTCCTGGTGCTGGCGGCTCTGGCGGCGGTCTATATCGTGCTCGGCGTGCTGTACGAGAGCTTCATCCATCCGGTCACCATCCTGTCCACCCTGCCCTCGGCCGGCATCGGCGCGCTGCTGTCGCTGATGCTGTTCGGCATGGATCTCGACGTGATGGGGATCATCGGCATCGTGCTGCTGATCGGCATCGTGAAGAAGAACGCGATCATGATGATCGACTTCGCGCTGTCCGCCGAGCGCGAGCACGGGCTGGCGCCGCGCGAGGCGATCGCCCAGGCGGCGACGCTGCGCTTCCGGCCGATCCTGATGACCACGCTGGCCGCCATGCTGGGCGCGCTGCCGCTGATGCTGGGCACCGGCACCGGCTCCGAGCTGCGCCGGCCGCTGGGTGTGGCGATCGTCGGCGGGCTCGCACTCAGCCAGTTGCTGACCCTGTTCACCACGCCGGTGATCTATCTCTACATGGACCGGCTCGGGCAGCGTGGACGCCGCTGGTTCGCGCGCCATGACGCCGCGCGGCCGGAGCCGGACGCACCGCCATATGGCCGTCCCGCCGAATGAACATCTCGCGCCCGTTCGTGCTGCGCCCGGTGGCGACCACGCTGCTGACGCTGGCACTGCTGCTCGCCGGCGCCTTCGCCTATGTGAAGCTGCCGGTGGCGCCGCTGCCGCAGGTGGATTTCCCGACCATCCTGGTGCGCGCGCAGCAGCCGGGCGGCTCGCCGGACGAAGTGGCGACGTCGGTGGCCGCCCCGCTGGAGCGCCATCTCGGGCAGATCGCCGGCGTCACCGAGATGACCTCGCAGAGCGTGCAGGGCCAGGTCCAGATCGTCGTGCAGTTCGACTTCTCGCGCGACATCAACGGCGCCGCCGGCGACGTGGAGGCCGCGATCCAGGCGGCGCGGGTCGACCTGCCGACCTCGCTGCGGCAGAATCCGAGCTACTTCAAGTTCAATCCGGCGAACTCGCCGATCATGATCCTGACGTTGACCTCGGCAACAAGGACCATGCCGGAGCTGTTCGACTACGCCACCAACGTGCTGCAGCAGAGCCTGTCTTCGATCCGTGGCGTCGGGCGCACCGAGCCGGGCGGTTCCTCGCTGCCGGCGGTGCGCGTCGAGATGAATCCGCTGCCGCTGTTCAAGTACGGGATCGGCTTCGAGGACGTGCGCGCGGCACTGGCGTCCGCCAATGCGGACAGTCCGAAGGGCTTCATCGACCAGGGTCCGCGGCGCTACCAGCTCGACACCAACGACCAGGCGCGCCGCGCCGCCGACTATCGCGACCTGATCATCGCGTATCGCAACAACTCCCCGGTGCGCCTGAAGGACGTATCGGAGATCACCGACAGCGTCGAGGATTTGCGCAATCTCGGGCTGTATAACGGCATCCCCGCGGTGATCGTGCTGATCTATCCGCAGGCGGACGCCAACGTCGTCAAGACCACCGACCAGATCAAGGCGATGCTGCCGACGCTGCGCGCGGCGCTGCCCGGCGGCGTCGAGCTGCATCTGGCCATCGACCGCTCGGCCACCATCCGCGCCTCGCTCGCCGACACCCAGTTCACGCTCGCGGTCTCAGTGGCGCTGGTGATCATGGTGGTGCTGGTGTTCTTGCGCACGTGGCGCTCGACGCTGATCCCGGCGGTGGCGGTGCCGACCTCGATCATTTCGACCTTCGCCGCGATGTACCTGCTCGGCTTCTCGCTCGACAACCTCTCGCTGATGGCGCTCACGATCGCCACCGGCTTCGTGGTCGACGACGCCATCGTCGTGCTGGAGAACATCGCGCGGCACATGGAGGCCGGCATGCCCCGCCGCGAAGCGGCGCTGCTGGGCGCGCGCGAAGTGGGCTTCACGGTGCTGTCCATCACCGTCTCGCTGGTCGCGGTGTTCACCCCGATCCTGCTGCTCGGCGGCATCGCCGGACGGCTGTTCTTCGAGTTCGCGATGACGCTGACGCTGACCATCCTGGTCTCGTTCGTGCTCTCGCTCACCACGGTCCCCATGCTCTGCGCGCTCGTGCTGCAGGTGCGCCCGCACGGGGCCTTGCCGCAACCGCGCGCGGTGGGACGGCTCGGGCGGTTCTTTGCCGGCCTGTCCTCGCGGGTCGAGATCGCGCTCGGGGCGATGCAGGAGGGCTACGAGCGCAGCCTGTCCTGGGCGCTGCGACATCGCAGGCTGGTGGTGCTGACGCTGCCGCTGACCATCGGGCTCACCGTGCTGCTGTTCAACCGGATGCCGAAGGGGTTCTTCCCGAACGAGGATGTCGGTCTGCTGATCGGCACCGTGCGCGGCGAGCAGTCGATCTCGTTCCAGAACATCAGCGGCAAGCTCCGCGAGGTCGAGCAGGTCATCATGGCCGATCCGGACATCGACAGCGTGTCCGGCTATACCGGCGGCGGCGACCACGGCGCCAATACCGGCATGGTGTTCATCCAGCTCAAGGACATCGCGCGGCGGTTCGACAGCACCGATGCCACCATCGCGCGGCTGACCGCCAAGCTGTCGCACATGACCGGCGCCGACTTCTTCCTGCGCTCGGCGGCCGATGTGCGGGCCGGCGGCCGGCAGAGCAACGCCAACTACCAATACACGCTGCAGGCGGATAATTCCGACCTGCTCTATGAGTGGATGCCGAAGCTGGAACGCGCGCTGCAACGGCGGCCGGAGCTGACCGATGTCAGTTCGGACGTGCAGCAGGGCGGTCCGGCGACGGAGGTGCAGATCGACCGCGACACCGCGGCCAAGCTGCAGATCACGCCGCAGCTGATCACCAACACGCTGTACGACGCCTTCGGGCAGCGCAGCGCCTCGGTGATCTACAACGCGCTCAACCAGTATCACGTCGTGATGGAGGTGGCGCCGCGCTACTGGCAGAGCTCGGCCATCCTGTCGCAGATCTGGGTCAGCACGGCGGGGGGCACCGCCAACGGCAGCACGTCGAGCAACACCATCCGGGTGGCGACACCGGCCAGCGGAACCGGGGGCACGGGCACCGGCAGCACCACCGCCGGCGGCGCGGCCGCCGCCAGCGGCACGAACACCGCGAGCACCGGCACTTCGAGCACCGGCACTTCGAGCACGGGCACCTCGAGTGCGGGGTCAACGACGGCGGGTACCGCCTCGGGCAGCACGCCCACCACCGGCACGCAATCGACCAGCGCCCAGTCGCTGGCCAACAGCATCAGCAACAGCCTCGCCAACGGGCGTGGCACCTCGAACGGCTCGGCGGTGTCGTCGTCGGCGGAAACCATGGTGCCGCTGTCGGCGGTGACCCGGATCGTGCAGTCGACCACGCCGCTGCAGGTCAACCACCAGGGCAACTTCGTGGCCGCCACGGTCTCGTTCAACCTCGCCGAAGGCAAGTCGCTGTCGGATGCCGCCAGCATCATCCAGGACACGATGGTGGCGATCCGCATGCCGGCGGCGATCCACGGCAGCTTCGCCGGCACCGCGGCGCAGTTCCAGAAAACCGTCAGCAACGAGCCGCTGCTGATCCTGGCGGCGCTGGTCGCGGTCTATGTCACCCTCGGGGTGCTGTACGAGAGCTATATCCACCCGATCACCATCCTCTCGACGCTGCCGTCGGCCGGTGTCGGCGCGATCCTCGCGCTGCAATTGTTCGGCGAGGAGTTCTCGCTGATCGCGATGATCGGCGTGATCCTGCTGATCGGCATCGTGAAGAAGAACGCCATCCTGCTGGTGGATTTCGCGCTGAATGCCGAGCGCACCGAAGGCCTGTCGCCGTTCGACGCCATTCACAAGGCGTGCCTGCTGCGCTTCCGGCCGATCATGATGACCAGCTTCGCGGCAGCGCTCGGGGCCTTGCCGCTGGTGTTCGGCCATGGCTACGGCAACGAGCTGCGACGGCCGCTCGGCCTCTCCGTGGTCGGCGGCCTCATCGTCAGCCAGGCGCTGACGCTCTACACAACCCCGGTCGTGTATCTGTATCTCGACCGGATGCGACACTGGTGGAACGCACGGCGCTGGCGCCGTGGCGGCCACCGGCCACTGCAGGACGCTCCCGCCGAATGATCTCCCGCCCGATGATGCGCACCTCCAATCGCGCCAGGCTGATGCTTGGCTGCACCCTCGGGCTGGGCCTTTGCGTCGGCGGCTGCATGGTCGGGCCGGACTATGACCGCAGGCCGGCGATCGTCTCGCAGCGCTTCAAGGAGCTGCAGCCGGCGCCGGGCTGGCAACGCGCCATGCCGCAGGCGGCAGCGTTCCCCAAGGGCGAGTGGTGGCGCCTCTACAACGACCCGGTGCTCTCGGCGCTCGAGGCGCAGGTCAGCATCTCGAACCAGAACGTCAAGGTGTCGGAGGCGGACTACCGGCAGGCGCGCGCGATCGTCGACGAGGCGCGCGCCAGCCTGTTCCCGACCGTCACCGGCACCCCGGCGATCACGCGCCAATCATCCGGCGGCAGCAGCAGCGGCTTCTCGAGCGGCACGACCGGGGCGAGTACGACTGGGGCGAGCACCACCGGCAGCACCGGCTTCGGCGGCAGCACGATCACCAACTACCAGCTCGAGGCCAGCGTGAGCTGGGACCTCGATGTCTGGGGACGCATACGCCGCCAGATCGAGAGCGACGTTGCCAGCGCGCAGGCGTCCGCCGCCGATCTCGCCAACGCGACGCTGTCCTACCAGGCGACGCTGGCGACGGATTATTTCGACCTGCGCACCGAGGACAGCCTGCAGATGCTGCTCGACCGCACCGTCGCCAGCTACGAGCGCTCGCTGCAGGTCACCCAGAACCAGTACAATGCGGGACTGACGGCGGCGACGCCCTCGGCGCTGCTGCAGGCCGCGACGCTGCTGGAGCAGACCCGGGCGGAGGCGGTCAATGTCGGTGTGCTGCGCACCCAGTACGAGCATGCGATCGCGGTGCTGACCGGCCGGCCGCCGGCGGAATTGACCATCGCTCCGGCGCCGCTGACCACCGTGATCCCGGCGATCCCGGTGAGCCTGCCGGCGACCCTGCTGCAGCGCCGTCCGGACATCTCGGCCGCGGAACGGACGATGGAGGAGGAGAACGCGCTGATCGGGGTCGAGGTGGCGGCGTTCTATCCCGACATCAGCCTGTCGGCGCTGTATGGCTGGAGCGGCAACCCGATCGGCTCGCTGATCCAGGCGTCGAACCGCGTCTGGTCGCTCGGCGCCAGCGCCAGCCAGATTTTGTTCGAGGGCGGCCTGCGCACCGCGAGCGTGCAGGCGGCGCAGGCGGCGTATGATGCCCAGGTCGCCACCTACCGGCAGACGGTGCTCGGCGCTTTTCAGACCACCGAGGACGACCTGTCGGCGTTGCGCATCTATGAGCGCCAGGCGGTGGCGCAGGCGCGCGCGGTGTCGCTGTCCGAGCAGGCGGTGACGGTCGCGTTCAACGAGTACAATGCCGGCACGGTCGACTACACCACCGTGGTGACCAGCGAAGCCACCGCGCTCAGCAACGAACAGACCCTGCTCACCATCCAGCAGGACCGCATGGTCGACAGCGTCAGCCTGATCGAACAGATGGGTGGCGGCTGGAACATACGCGACCTGCCGAGCAAGGGCTCGCTGCAGACGAGCGATCCGCTGGTGCCGGCGTTCCTGGAAAAGAATTGATCAAGCCAGGGTCAGTAGCCGGCTGCTTTCTGATGCCGGAATGCCAGCACGAAGACAGCTTCCTCATCAGGCACATACCGATAGAGCGCCACGTAGCCGGCTTCGCCGAAGCCGATCACCAACTCGCGCAGGTCCGGTTGATCGTCGACCGGGCGGCCTATGTCGGGTGCACTCTCCAGCAGCAGGAATTGGCGCTCGATCAGCGCGCCGGCCCGTTTGGCCGCACGCAGGTCCTTCTCCAGTAGGAATGCCCGACATTTCTCAAGCCCCGCAATCGCCCCGGCTGTGACGACTACTCGTGGCACGCCGGCGCTTCGGAACCCTCTTCGCTACCCCAACGACGCAACCAGTCTCGCGTCTCGTCGCCGGTCAGGTGCTGGCCCGTCTGCCGGTATCCCACCCAGGATGCCAAGGCCTCATGGCGGAAGCTTTCGCGCGCCTCCTCGCGCTCGACAAACTGCTGGATGGCCTCGCGCATGATCCAGTGCGCGGATCGGCGCCGGCTGGCGGCCAGATGTTGCACCCGCCCCTTCAAGGCGTCGTCCAGCTTGATGGATACCGCCATGACCCCATCTCCAAGGTAGTACCTTTAGATACCTAGCAGAGGGCCACTCCTCGTGTCCAGAATCACTCTAACGTTGTTGTCCCAGAGAGGCTGTTTGAAAACGCCTGCTGCTGGATGAGAGCGGCCCGCAGGGACGCGCCCGGCGTGGCTTTCCGAGCACCGCAGCGCAGCGGCCGTCTGGCCGTGAGCAGTGGAGCGGAGGAAAGCCGCGTCGGATCGCCAGCAGCAGGCGTTTGCAAGCGGCCTCTCAGAACGCGGTCCGGCTGCGCACCTCTCCGAGCAGCGTGCGGATCATGATCTCGATGTCGAAACGGATCGACCAGTTCTCGATATAGAACAGGTCGCACGCCACGCGCTGCTCGATCTGGTCGACGGTCTTGGTCTCGCCGCGCCAGCCATTGACCTGCGCCCAGCCGGTGATGCCGGGCTTGACCCGGTGGCGCAGGGCGTACTGCTGCACCACCTCGGTGAACAGGCGGTCGGCGGCCTTGGTGTTCGGCGCGTGCGGCCGCGGGCCGACCAGCGACATGGTGCCGTTCAGCACGTTGAAGATCTGCGGCAGCTCGTCGATCGACAGCTTGCGGATGATGCGGCCGACGCGGGTGATACGCGGGTCGTCACGGGTGGTCTGCCGGTCGGCGAGCAGGTCCGTCATCGCGGTGTGCATCGAGCGGAACTTGTAGCAAAGGAACGGACGGTTGTTGAAGCCCATGCGCGGCTGCCGGAACAGCACCGGCCCGGGGCTGTCGAGCTTGATCGCGATCACGGTGAGCAGCAGCAGCGGCGACAGCAGCAGCAGCGCCAGCAGCGCGATGCTGCGGTCGAGCAGCGCCTTCTCGATCGCCTGCCAGTCCTTCAGCGGCGCCTCGCGCACGGCCACCACCGGGTTGCGTCCGACCACGTCGAACTGGGTGTAGTCCAGGCCCAGGCGCGGCAGCTCGGTGGTCAGCACGATGTCGGCGACGGTGGAGCTGAGCTGCTCCATGATCGTCTTGATGCGCTCGGCGGCGGTCAATGGCAGGGCGACCACGATGACGTCCACCCGCTCCTCGCGCGAATGCTGCACGAGGTCGCTGACGGTGCCACGCAGCGGCACGTCGAGCGGCATCTCCGGCATGCGCGACATCCGGTCGTCATAGAGGCCGATCACCCGGTAGGCGCCCGGCTCCTCGCGCAGCCGCTCCATGAACACCCGGCTGTGTTCGCCGGCGCCGACGATGGCGACCTTGCGCGCCAGCCTGCCACCGCGGCTCCAGCGCCGCAGCAGGCGCACCAGCGGCAGGCGGCTGGCACCGGTCAGCACGGCCGCCACCGCGCCCCAGACGAACGGCCAGCTCCGGAACGGCAGGTTGCCGTGATACAGCACGAACAGGCAGGCGATCAGGCAGAATGCCCCGAAGGCCAGCGGCCGGACGAGACGCCGGATCTGCGCGATCCCGGACATCAGCACCGACTGGGAATAGCCGCCGGCTCGCGCCAGGCTGAGGCTCGCAGCCAGTGCCGCCGCCCAGGCGGCGGGCTCGATCGGGCCCTTGGGGTAGCTGCCATAGACCGCGGTCTCGATCCTGATCGAGAGATAGCCAGCCACGATCAGCAGGACCAGGTCGAAGACGCGGACCAGGCTGGCAATCACCGGAAACGAGATGGTCTGCGAACGGGCGCAGGCGGGGTCTGGAATGGCCAACATTATCCTGGGCTACCGGCGGCTTGCGTTGCGGGATGTCGTTTCGTTATAGCTACAACGATGGCCGCACGGCGCTAAGATTTAAATTCAGGGTTGTAACGAAAAATCGGTGGCGGAGACGGATGGGGCCTTGCACACGGTTTCGTGATCTGGCACTATAACGAAGTTGTGACGATAAGGCATCCGCCCATGACCGAACTTCTGGAAAGCTCGATACTCAGCAAGGTGATCGGCGCCATCGATCGAACCTGCTTCCTGCGCGACGTGCAGATCACCGCCCAATCGCGGTTCGAGGAGGACCTCGAGCTCGACAGCATCGACCTCATGGAGGTCGTGCTGCATCTGGAGGACCTGTTCGCAACGGTGATCAAGGCCGAGGCGATCGCCGGCTTCTACGGCGTCCAGGACGTGGTGCGCCATCTCAGCGGCCGCTTCTTCGCCGATGCCGATGTCGGGGACGAGGACGAGGACGCCGTCATGATCCCGGTCGCCGCCTGAAGGCTACCGCCTCCGCCGGCTAGCCAGCCGCGTCAGTCGCGGAACATCGTTCCGATCCTGCTCGCCAGCGCCGCCGCCAGGGCCGCATGCTGGTCTGCCTCGAAATGGATGCCGTCGACCGCGCTGACCTGGGCAATCGCGCCGGCATCGAGGAAGTCGGCGCCGCAGCGCTCGGCGATGGTCCGGGTGAGCGGCGCCAGGCGCCGGGATTTCGCCGCCCCGCCGCTGAACATCGCGCCGAGACAGCCGGTCTCCTTGATCGGCACCGGCGAGACCACGAGCAGAAGCGGCCCCTGCCCGTCCTGCCCCGCGGTGCCGACGCGCACCTCGGCGAGCAGGACGCCGACCGAGGCGGCGATGTCCTCCGGCGTCATCGCGAAGCGCGCCTTGAGATCGTTGGTGCCCAGCATGATCACCACCAGGTCGAGCGGCAGATGGCTCTCCAGGCAGGCGCGCAGGGTACGCAGGCCGTTGCGGTGCCGCCCCTCGATCGGATCGTCATGCAGCGTGGTGCGCCCCGGCAACCCTTCCTCGATCACCCGCCATCGCTCGCCGAGCGAGGCCCGCAGCCGGCCCGGCCAGCGTTCGGTCTCGCCGTAGCGGCCGAACAGGCCCGGTGTGTGCAGCGGCTTGGTGCCGTGGGTGTTGGAATCGCCGTAGCAGAGGATCGTGCGAACCGGCATCCCTGCGCTCCTCAGACGACCGGCGTCGGCAGCGGGCGCCCGGCGAAATAGGCGTCCAGGTTGTCCAGCATCAGGTTGCCCATCGCCTCGCGGGTCTCGCGCGTGGCGCTGCCGACATGCGGCGCGAGTGCGACGTTCTCCAGCCCCAGCAGCGCCTGCGGGACATGCGGCTCGTCGGCGAACACGTCCAGCCCGGCGCCGCCCAGGCGGCCTTCCAACAGGGCGGCGACCAGCGCGTCCTCGTCGACCACCGAGCCGCGGGCCACATTGACCAGCACGCCCTCGGGGCCGAGTGCCGCGAGCACCGCGCCGTCGATCAGGGCGCGGGTCGCGGCCGACGCCGCGGTGGCGACGAACAGCACGTCGGAGGCCGCGGCGAGAGCCGTGACGTCGGCATGGTAGTCATGCGGCACCTGCTTGCGGTTCGGCCCGCTATAGGCGATCCGGCCGCCGAAGCCGGCCAGCCGGGCTGCGATCGCGTGGCCGATCCGGCCGAGGCCCACGATGCCGTAGCGCAGGCCGGACGCCCTGCGCGCGAGCGCCTGCGGGCCGCTCGGCCACAATCCGTCGCGCACATGCCGGTCGGCGGCCGGCAGCCGGCGCATCACGTTGAGCATCAGGGCCACGGCAAGGTCGGCGACGTCGTCGGTCAGCACGTCGGGCGTGTTGGTCACGCGGACCCCCGCCGTCCTGGCATGATCGAGATCGACCCGGTCGTAGCCGACGCCATTGATCGCGACGATGCCGAGATCGGGCAGCCGATCGACCAGATCGTTGGTGATGCCGAGATGGCCCCCGGTGACCACTGCGCGCACGCCGGCGGCATGCTCACGCAGCCAGTCCTCCCGCGCCGGCTCGGCAGGCCACTGGTGCACCTCGTAGCGCGCGGCCAGCGTGTCATGCGTGGACGGCAGCAACGTGCAGAGCTGCAGCAACTTCGGACCCATCATGGTCTCCCTGAAAGTAGTTGTTATCGCAGAGGCTGTTTGAAAACGCCTGATGCTGGATGAGAGCGGCCCGCAGGGCCGCGGCCGGCGTGCCTTTCCGAGCACCGGAGCGGAGCGGCCTCAGGCCGTGAGCACCGGAGCACAGGAAAGGCGCGTCGGATCGCCAGCAGCAGGCGTTTGCAAGCAGCCTTTCACAGGACGGACAGGACGCCGCCATCGACATAAATCACCTGGCCGTTGACGAAATCCGACGCGCGCGAGGCGAGAAACACCGCAGCCCCGCACAGTTCCTCGACCCGTCCCCAGCGCCCGGCCGGCGTGCGGCCGCGCAGCCAGGCGTCGAAGGCCGGATCGTCGCGCAACGGCCGGTTCAGCTCGGTCTCGAAATAGCCGGGGCCGATCGCGTTGATCTGCAGCCCGTGCTTCGCCCAGTCTGCGCACATGCCGCGGGTCAGCATCTTCACCGCCCCCTTGGACGCGGTGTAGGGCGCAATCGTCGGGCGCGCCGCCTCGCTCTGCAGGCTGGCGATGTTGATGATCTTGCCGCGGCCGCGCGGGATCATCCGGCGCGCCACCGCCTGGCCCACGAAGAACACGCTGTCGAGGTTGGTACGCATCACCTCGCGCCAGGTCTCGACCGGGAAGTCCTCCAGCGTGGTGCGACGCTGGATCCCGGCATTGTTGACCAGGATGTCGATGGCGCCGCATTCGGCCTCGATGCGGGCGATGCCGGCCGCCACCGCATCCGGATCGGTGACGTCGAAGCCCCCGATGCCGTGGTCCGCGCCGATCGCTGCCTCGCCCAGGGCCGCAGCCGCGGCTGCGCGCCGGCCCGGGTCGCGGCCGTTCAGCACCACGCGTGCCCCGGCCTCGATCAGGCCGCGCGCCAGCGCCAGCCCGATGCCCTGGCTCGAGCCGGTCACCAGGGCAAGGCGTCCGCTCAGGTCGAACAGGTCGGAGGTCATGTTCACCAGCCCTTGTCCATGCGGGCCGCATCATTGCCGCTTTAGAATCCTCCGCAAGTGGGGCGCCGCACGGGGGACTTCCGCGTTTCGCGAAACGGTGGCATAGCGATGTGCACGGTCACATCCAACCCGCAGCATAGGCGGGACGGCCAGAGCCTACCGGGAGGCTATCGATGCTTGCAGCCAGGCTGCATGGCGCGCATGACCTGCGCGTCGAGGAGGTCGCGGACCGTGCGCTTGCCTCCGGGGAGGCTCGCGTGCGGGTCGCCATGGGCGGCATCTGCGGCTCCGACCTCTCCTATTACAACAAGGGCGGCGTCGGCGACTTCAGCGTGCGCGAGCCGCTCACCCTCGGCCACGAGGTGTCCGGCACCGTTGCCGAGCTGGCCGCGGACCCGCTCGGTCTGGCCGAACCCGGGCTGGCCGTGGGCTCGCGTGTCGCGATCAATCCGAGCCGGCCCTGCCTGCACTGCCAGGCCTGCCGCGCCGGCCGGTCGAACCTGTGCCGCAGCATGCGGTTCCTCGGCAGTGCCGCGCTGATGCCGCATGTGCAGGGCGCGTTCAGCGAGAGCGTGGTGGTGCGCGCCGACCAGTGCGTGCCGGTGCCCGACAGCATGACGCTGACGCTCGCCGCCTGTGCCGAGCCGCTCGCCGTGGCCCTGCACGCGGTGCGCCGGGCCGGCGAACTCGCCGGACGCCATGTGCTGGTCGCAGGCTGCGGGCCGATCGGGCTGCTCTGCCTTGCCGCCGCGTTGTTCGCAGGCGCGGCCAGCGTGCATGTCACCGACCTGTTCGAGGCGCCGCTGCGGATCGCGCGCCAGATGGGCGCGTTGCGCACGATCGACGTCCGCGCCGATCCGGCCGCGCTGGAGCAGGCGGCCGCGGATCGCGGCGGGTTCGACGCCGCCTTCGAGGCGACCGGGGCCAGTGCCTCGCTGGTCGGCATGCCGGCGCTGATGCGCCCCGGCGGCCGCATCGTCCAGCTCGGCATGCTGCCCAAGGGCGGCGTGCCGCTGCCGGCCAACCTGCTGATGGCGCGCGAGATCGACCTGGTCGGCTCGTTCCGGTTCCATGAGGAGTTCGCCATCGCGGTGGCCGCACTCGCCAGCGGGCGCATCGACATCGCCCCGATCCTGTCCGGCACGATGCCGCTGCGCCGCGCCGACGAGGCGTTCCGGCTCGCGGGCGACCGGCAGCGCGCCATCAAGGTGCATCTGGACCTCGCCTGACCGGCGGACGCAGGGAACCACGTCGATGAGTGCCGCACTCGCCGAGACCAGCCGGACCGTGCCCGCCCTGCTGGCCTTCGAGCAGGTCAGCAAGCGCTTCGGCGGCACGCTCGCCGTCGACGACGTCTCGCTCACCCTGCACGAGGGGCAGATCCTGGCGCTGCTGGGCGAGAACGGCGCCGGCAAGTCCACCCTGATCAAGGCGCTGGCCGGCATCCACACGCCCGACCAGGGCCGCATCCTGTTCCGCGGCGAGCCGTACCGGCATCTTGCGAGACGCCGTGGACGCGCCGCGGCGGGAGACGGCCGGCAGGTCGCCTTCATCCACCAGGATCTCGGGCTGATCGACTGGATGACGGCGGCCGAGAACGTGGCGCTGGGGGTCGGCTACCGGCGCCGGTTCGGGCTGATCTCCTGGTCGCAGAGCCGGGAGCAGGCGCTCCACGCGCTGCGCACGATGAGTGCCGACATCGATCCGGACGCGCGCATCATGCATCTCAGCCGCACCGAGCGCTCGCTGGTGGCGATCGGCCGGGCGCTGGCGGCGCAGGCGCAGGTGCTGGTGCTGGACGAGCCGACCGCCAGCCTGCCCGCCGACGACGCCCTGCGCCTGCTCGCCGTGCTGCGTGATCTGGCAG
Source organism: Lichenicoccus sp. (assembly GCF_965277665.1). GTDB lineage: Bacteria > Pseudomonadota > Alphaproteobacteria > Acetobacterales > Acetobacteraceae > Lichenicoccus. The sequence goes on along the minus strand of NZ_OZ255835.1, from coordinate 416,697 downwards.
CCACCGGGATCGGCATGATCTACGTGTCGCACCGGCTGGACGAGGTGTTCCGGGTCGCAGACAGGGTCGCCGTGCTGCGCGACGGGCGGCTGGTGGCGGCCCACGGGATCGCCGACACCAGCCCGTCCGACCTGGTGACAATGATCGTCGGCCGACCGCCCGAGCAGGTGTTCGCCAGGCCCGGCACCGCCGGCACCGAAGCCTGCCTGACGCTGCACGGGCTGGTCGCGGGCGACGCCGGACCGGTCGATCTCACATTGCGGCGTGGCGAGATCGTCGGCCTGGTCGGGCTGCGCGGCGCCGGCCAGGACCATATCGGCCGCGCGCTGTTCGGCTGCCGGCCGATCGAGGCCGGCACGGCGACGCTGGCCGGCGCTCCGTACCATCCAGGCTCGCCCTCGGACGCCATGCAGGGGGGCGTCGGGCTGGTCGCCGGCGACCGTGTCGCCGAGAGCCTGGGCATGAAGCTGAGCGTGCGCGAGAACCTGTTCCTCAACCCGGGTGCGAGCGGCCATGCCCTGCTGGGCCTGCTGTCGCCGGCGCGCGAACGGACCGACACCATCCAGGCCGGCGCGCGCATGAGCCTGCGGCCGAACGACCCGCGCTTGCCGGTGGAAACGCTCTCGGGGGGCAACCAGCAGAAGGTGGTCCTCGCCCGCTGGCTCGGGCTCGCCACCCGGCTGCTGATCCTCGAGGAGCCGACCGCGGGCGTCGATGTCGGCGCCAAGGCGGAGATCTACGCCCTGCTGCAGACCGCCCTCGAACAGGGGCTCGCGATCCTGGTGGTGGCGACCGACTTCGAGGAGGTCGCCAATATCTGCCACCGCGCGCTGGTGTTCAGCCAGGGCCGGGTGTGCGCCGAGATCGCCGGCGCCGACCTGTCCGTCGCCAGCCTGCTGCAGGCCGCCTCGGCCGGCGGCCAGGCGCCCCCGCCTCTCCAGGAATCTCCGACATGAACTCGCTCCGATCGACAGCGCTGGAACCGCAGCCGGGTGCGCTGCGAGGTGCGAGCCTCGGCCGCCGTATCGCTGTGCTGCTGCCGGTGTACGGCCTGGTGGTGCTGGCGGTGCTGCTGGCGATCGCCTTTTCGCTGATCCTGCCGGACTCGTTTCCGACCTGGCTGAACCTGCGCTCGATGCTGAGCGACAAGGCGGTGGTGGCGATGCTGTCGCTGGCGGCGACGGTGCCGATGATGACCGGCAAGATCGACCTCACCGTCGGCTACGGCGTGGTGCTCTGGCACATCCTGGCGATCTCGCTGCAGATCAACGGCGTGCCCTGGCCGCTGGCGGTGCTGATCGTGCTCGCACTCGGCGTGGGGTTCGGACTGCTGAACGGGCTGCTGGTCGAGGTGGCCCAGATCGACAGCTTCATCGCAACACTCGGCACCGGCACCGTCACCTATGCGGTGGCGCTCTGGTGGACCGGCGGCCGGCAGGTCATCGGCCGCCTGTCGCCGGACTTCTTCCTGATCGACACCGCCAGCATCGCCGGCATCCCGGTGCCCGCCTTCTACGTCATCGGGCTCGCCTTCCTGCTCTGGCTGGTCTCGGCCTACACGCCGCTCGGCCGCTATCTCTACGCGATCGGCGCCAATCCGCGCGCCGCCGAACTCAACGGCATCCCGACCCGGCGCTACGTGATGCTGGCCTTCATGGCGTCGGGCCTGATCACTGCGATCGCCGGCGTCGTGCTGGCCTCGCGGCTACGCGTCGGGCAGGCCAGCGTCGGGCTCGACTACCTGCTGCCCGCCCTGGTCGGCGCCTTTCTCGGCTCGACCACGATCAATCCGGGCCGGGTCAATATCTGGGGCACCATCGTCGGCGTGGTGATCCTGGCGATCGGCATCTCCGGCATCGAACAGCTCGGCGGCGCCTTCTGGGTGGAGCCGGCCTTCAACGGCGCCACCCTGCTGTTCGCCATCGGGCTGGCCGGCTGGACCGGGCGCCGCCGGCTGCAGGTGCGCGTCAAGGCCGCCGGCAAGCAGGCATAACAGGCACCGCCGCGGGCGGGTCACGACAAGGGGGGACAAACCATATGAGCATCCAGGGCACGCGAAGACGCCAGGGGTTGGTGGGCACGACAGTCGCGATCGCGGTCGGGCTCTGCCTCGCCGCGCCGCCTGCCGCCCGCGCCCAGGACGCGGTGGCGCAGGCGCGCGCGACCGTCCAGGCGGCCACCGCACCGGCGGCGAGTTGGGATGGTCCGACCAGCGGCCCGAAGGCGGCGGCCGGCAAGACGGTGGTGTATATCGCCGGCGACATGCGCAACGGCGGCATCCAGGAAGCCGGCGACGGCGTCAAGCAGGCCGGCCAGCGCATCGGCTGGACCATCCGGGTGCTGGACGGCCAGGGGAGCGTGTCGGGCGTGCATTCGGTGTTCAGCCAGGCGATCGCGCTGAAGCCGGACGGCATCGTCATCGGCGGTTTCGACATCGTGCAGAACGCCGAGAGCATCCGCCAGGCCGAGGCGCAGGGCATCAAGGTGGTGGCCTGGCATGGCGCCGCACATCCCGGTCCGGTCGCGGCGCAGCACGTGTTCACCAACATCGGCAGCGACAGCGCGCGCGTCGCCGAGGTGGCGGCGGACTACGCGATCGCGCAGAGCAACGGCCATGCCGGCGTCATCATCTTCACCGACAGCGCCTATGCGATCGCGCTGTCCAAGGCGCGCATGATGGAGACGGCGATCAAGCGCTGCCCGGGCTGCCGCGTGCTGTCGTTCGAGGACACGCCGCTGGCCGAGACCTCGACCCGCATGTCGCAGCTCACCACCTCGCTGCTGCAGCGCTTCGGCAAGACATGGACCTACACGCTGGCGATCAACGACCTCTATTACGACTTCATCGGGCCGCCCTTGATCTCGGCGGGTGCGGACGCCGCCGGACCGCCGGTCAACATCAGCGCCGGCGACGGCAGCAACTCCGCCTACGAGCGTATTCGCAGCGTGCAGTACCAGGCCGCGACCGTGCCGGAGCCGCTGCTGCTGCAGGGCTGGCAGGCGGTCGACGAGCTCAACCGCGCCTTCGCGGGAAAGCCGCCCTCGGGCTACGTCGCGCCGGTGCATCTGGTGGTGGCGAAGAACGTCGATGCCGACGGCGGCAAGCATGATTTCTACGATCCGGCGAACGGCTACCGTGACGCCTACGCCAAGATATGGGGAAAATGACGGATGGCTGAAGCAGAGGTGTCGGACTGCGAGATCATCGATCCGCGCTTCAGGCGCTACCTGGTGCACAGCGTGCGCATGCAGCGCCTTGGCGACGGGTTTCGCTGGACCGAGGGCCCGGTCTGGATCGCCGACGCCGACTGCCTGCTGTTCAGCGACATCCCGAACAACCGCATCATGCGCTGGATCGAGGGCGTCGGCATGTCGGTGTATCGGCAGCCGAGCCGCTACTCGAACGGCCACACGCGCGACCGCGAGGGCAGGCTGATCTCCTGCCTGCACGGCCAGCGTGCGGTGGTGCGCACCGAGCATGACGGCAGCGTCACGGTGCTGGCCGACCGGTTCGAGGGACACCGGTTGAACTCGCCGAACGACGTGGTGGTGAAGTCGGACGGCTCGATCTGGTTCACCGACCCGCATTACGGCATCGTCATGGACTACGAGGGCGAGGGTCGCGCCGAAGAGGAGCTGTCCACCAACGTCTATCGGCTCGACCCGCGCACCGGGGCGCTGCGGGTGGTCAGCGATGCGTTCGCCGGCCCCAACGGCCTGTGCTTCTCGCCCGACGAGCGCAAGCTCTACATCGCCAATACCGGACGCATGAACGAGGAGGGCGGCGCCCGCGAGATACGCGTCTTCGACGTGCTGGACAGCGATGCCGGACGGCTCTCGGAGGCGCGATTCTTCTACAAGCCGGACATCGGGATCGCGGACGGCTTTCGCGCCGACGAGGACGGCAACATCTGGACCAGCGCCGGCGACGGCGTGCATTGCGTCACCCCGCAGGGCGAGCTGCTCGGCAAGCTCAGGACGCCGCAGACGGTGTCGAACGTGGTGTTCGGCGGCCGCGCCCGCTCGCGGCTGTTCATCTGCGCCACCTCCGAGGTGCATGCGATCTATCTGAACACACGCGGCGCCGTCCCGACGTAGGAGATGATCACGCGCAAGGCCACCCTGCGCGACGTCTCCCTGCTCGCGGGAGTGTCGCGGATGACGGTCGCGCGCGTGCTCAACCGGTCCGATCTCGTGCGGCCGGCGACAAGGGCTCGGGTCGAGCAGGCGGTATCGGCGCTCGGCTACGTGCCGGACCGCGCCGCCGGCAGCTTGTCCACGCGGCGCAGCGGGTTCGTCGGACTGGTGCTGCCGACCCTGAACAACGGCAACTTTGCATCGCTGGCGGAAGGACTGACCGAGGCGCTGCGTCCGGCCGGCTATGAGGTGCTGATCGGCTACACGACCTACAGCGTCGCCGAGGAGGAACGCCAGATCCGCACCATGCTGGCCCGGCGTCCGGAGGCCCTGGTGCTTGCCGCGACCAACCACAGCCCGGCGACACGCCGGCTGCTGGATCACCAGCGTCTGCCGGTGATCGAGATCGCCGAACTGCCTTCGCGGCCGCTGGCGCATGCGATCGGCATCTCCAACGAGGCGGTGGGCCGCGCCGCCGCCGGCTACCTGCTCGGCCTCGGCCATCGCAGGCTCGGCGCCATCGGCCCGGGACGCGCAGGCGATCGCATCGATACGAGGGGGGAGGCCAGGTTGCGCGGGTTCGTGGCCGCGGTGCGCGAGGCCGAGATGCCGACCGCGGTCGCTCTCGCCGAAGGCGGCCTGCCGAACTCGTACAGCCAGGGTGCGAGTGCGATGGCGGCGCTGCTGTTGCAGGCGCCGGAGGTGGAGGCGGTGTTCGCGATCTCGGACCTGTCCGCGGTCGGCGCCCTGATGGAGTGCCAGCGGCGGGGCATCGCGGTACCGGACCGCATCTCCCTGCTCGGCTTTGGCGATTTCGAGGTCGGCCAGCAGCTGGTGCCGCCGCTGAGCACCATCGCGACCGACTTCCCCGGGATGGGCCACAGCGCCGGCCGGATGATCATCGACCTGCTCGCGGCGGCCGCCGCGGTGCCCGCTCTCGACCAACGCCTCGACATCGGCTTCAACCTGCTGGCACGCGGCACCACGCGCACCACGGCCGCGACATCGCATGAGCACAGGGGAGTTCTCCATGCCTGACGCAACCGCATCCCCGGCAGCCGCCAGGATCGCCCTGGTGACCGGCGCCGGCAGCGGCATCGGTCGCGCCGTCGCCCTGGCCCTGCTGGCGGATGGATGGTCCGTGGCACTCTCCGGCCGCACGCCCGCGACCCTGACCGAGACCGCGGAGCAGGCGAGCGACGCACGCGACCGGATCCTGGTGCATGCGACCGACGTCGCGGACCCCGCTTCGGTGGATGCGCTCTATGCCGCGCTGCGCGCGCGCTTCGGCCGGCTCGACCTGCTGTTCAACAATGCCGGCATCAGCCTGGCCGCAGCACCGGACGAGCTCTCGTTCGCGGACTGGTCGCGTGTGGTCTCGATCAACCTGACCGGCTCGTTCCTGTGCGCCCAGGGCGCCTTCCGGCTGATGCGCGAGCAGGCGCCGCAGGGTGGCCGGATCATCAATAACGGCTCGATCTCGGCGCACGCCCCGCGCCCCAACTCGATCGCCTACACCGCGACCAAGCACGCCGTGACCGGGCTGACCAGGTCGCTGTCGCTCGACGGTCGCCGCCACGGCATCGCCTGCGGGCAGATCGACATCGGCAATGCGCTGACGCCGATGGCGGCCCGGATGAAGGGCGGCGTGCCGCAGGCGAATGGCGAGATGATGCCGGAGCCGGTGATGGATGTCGCCGAGGTGGCACGGTCGGTGCTGTTCATGGCCTCGCTGCCGCCGGATGCCAACGTGCAGACGATGACGGTGATGGCGACCAACATGCCGTTCGTCGGCCGCGGCTGAGAGGCTATTTGCAAACGCCTGTTGCTGGCGATCCGACGCGGCTCTCCTCCGCTCCGGTGCTCACGGCCAAGAAGGCCGCTCCGCTCCGGTGCTCGGAGAGCCACGCCGGCCGCGGTCCTGCGGACCGCTCTCATCCAGCAGCAGGCGTTTGCAAGCAGCCTCTCACGAGAAAGCCCGGGGTGAAGGGGGCCGGGCGGCGCCGGTTAGAAGATCGCCTTGCCGGCCATGACGCCGAGCACCAGGAAGATCACGAACACCACGATGCAGATGAAGAACAGGATCTTCGCGATGCCGGCACTCGCGGCGGAGACGCCGCCGAAGCCGAAGATGCCGGCGATGATCGAGATGACCAGGAACAGCAGGGCGAGCTTGAGCATTGAGCGGAACTCCGAGGCGATGGACGGGCGGGCTTTGACCTAGAACCTTGTCCGTTCACACTAGTTCACAGACAAGGCTCTAGCTCTTTGTTTTGGCGAGCATCTCAATCTGATCAGCCGGTCCGTCTGATCGGGCGATGCTCTAGCGGACTTCAGCGGCGCGCGAGGATCGCGCCGAGGATGAAGCCCAGCCCGGTGGCCACGCCGAGTGCCAGCAGCGGCTGGTCGGCGGCCAGGTCGCGCACGGTGTCCAGCGCCTCGCCATAGGCGCCCTGCGCCTGGCCGGCCGCCGCGCGCGCCTTGCCCTGCACCTGGGACGCCGTGTCGCCCAGCAAGCCGCCGGCGCCGTCCTGCACCCGGCCGATGGCTTCCTCGGCGGCGCCCTGAATGCGGTTGGTATCGACCATTGCTGCTTGCTCCTGTGACTGTCTTCGCTGCGTGCGCTCCGACCGGGACGCGCCGCACGGGCCTGACAACGCGCCACGGTTGCGGTGGATGCGCCATGCTGCACGTCAAAACGCTGTAGAAACGTGCAGCGCCCCCGGGCTGCCGCCAGGGACGCCGATTCGAGGAATGTCGGGGCCGGTTTGGGCATTGCGGCGGAGCATGTCAGGTAACGCGTCATGAAGCTGTTCAACTGCCAGCATTGCAGCGCGCTGCTCTTCTTCGAGAACCACACCTGCGAGACCTGCCGGTCGCCGCTCGGATACCGGCCGGACCGTGGCGCGCTGGAAGCGCTGGCACCCGACGGGGACGCTTTCACCCTGGTCTCCGACCCCTCGCTGCGCGTGCGCCGCTGCCGCAACGCGCGGCACGATGTCTGCAACTGGCTGGTCGATGACGCGAGCGACGAGACGTTCTGCGCGGCCTGCCGGCACAACCGCACCATTCCGAACCTTGCCGACCCGAACGACCTGCTGCTCTGGCGCAAGCTCGAGATCGCCAAGCACCGGCTGTTCTACTCGCTGATCCGGCTCGGGGTGCGGCTCGCCAACCGGATCGACGACCCCGGCGAGGGGCTGGTGTTCGACTTCCTCGACGAACGGTCCGGCAAGCCCAAGGTGCTGACCGGGCACAATAACGGCGTCATCACGATCGCCACCCAGGAGGCGGACGACGCGCATCGCGAGGAGATGCGCAACCAGATGCACGAGACCTACCGCACCCTGCTCGGGCATTTCCGGCACGAGGTCGGGCACTGGGTGTGGGACCGGCTGGTGCGCGACGGCGACCGGCTGGCGGCCTGCCGGGCGGTGTTCGGCGACGACACCGAGAACTACGCCGCCGCCCTGCAGCGGCACTACCGGGAGGGGCCGCCGCCCGACTGGCAGCAGGGCTATATCAGCTCGTACGCCACCAGCCATGCCTGGGAGGATTTCGCCGAGACCTGGGCGCACTACCTGCACATCATGGATACGCTGGAGACCGCCAACGCCTTCGGCATGGGCGTGCATCCGAAGGTCAGCCAGTCCGAGGACCTCACGGTGGACGTGGCGATCGACCCCTACCGCTCGGCGACGATGGAGCCGATCGTCGATCAGTGGCTGCCGCTGACCTTCGCGATGAACAACCTGAACCGCTCGATGGGCCTGTCGGACCTGTATCCCTTCATCATCACCGATCCGGTCCGCGCCAAGCTCGGCTTCATCCACCGGATGCTGCAGGAAACCCGGCAGGACCTGCCCGGCACCGCGGCCCTGGCGGATCAAGCGGCACCCTGATCAGCCGGCGCCGAGCGCCACCCGCCGCAGGTCGAGCGTGCGCGGCAGTTCCGGCGCGCGCTCCGGCTTCGGCGCCGCCATCGGACCGGGGGTGTGGCCGAACGGCTGGTAGCGCGCCCGCCGCCGCGCCTCGGCCTCCGCCGCATTCACCGGCCGTGTCTCGTAGTTGCGGCCGCCCGGATGCGCGGTGTGGTGGGTGAGGCCGCCGATCGAGCGGCCGGACCAGCGGTCGTAGAGGTCGAACACCAGCGGCGTCTGCGCCGGCAGCACCGGATGCAGGCCGAACACCGGCTGCCACGCCTTGAAGCGCACGCCGGCCACATACGTGCCGGCCTCCGCCGTCGCCGACAGCGGCACCTCGGAGCCGTTGCAGGCCAGCACGTAGCGCTCCGGCGAGAAGCCGGTGACCGTCGCCTGCACGCGCTCGACCGAGTTGTCGACATGCCGCACGGTGCCGCTGACGCCGGGGGTCTCGCCCAGCACCGGCCAGGGTTCCAGCGCCTGGTGCAGGGCGAGCGTCATGCCGCCTACCTGCACGTCGCCGATCAGCGGGAAGCGGAAGGCGTGGTGCGGCGCGAAGAAGGCCGCATCAAGCCGCAGCCCGAAGCCGGCGAGATCCTCCAGCGCGTCGCGCAGGTCCTCGGACACGAAGTGCGGCAGCATAAACTCGTCATGCAGCCGGGTGCCCCAGCGTATCAGCCGGCGCTCGTACGGATGCTGCCAGAAGGCGGCGATCGCGGCGCGCAGCAGCAGCGACTGCGCCACCGCCATGCGCGGGTGCGGCGGCATCTCGAGCGCGCGCAGTTCGATCAGGCCGAGCCGGCCCGAGCTGGTCTCCGGGGCATACAGCTTGTCGATGCAGAATTCGGTGCGATGGGTGTTGCCGGTCATGTCGGCCAGCAGGTTGCGCAGCAGCCGGTCGACCAGCCAGGGCGGCACATGCGCGCCCGGCCTGATCTGGGCCAACGCGACCTCCAGCTCGGGCACGCTGTCCTGGCGCGCCTCGTCGATGCGCGGGTGCTGGCTGGTCGGGCCGATGAACAGGCCGGAGAACAGGTAGGACAGGCTCGGATGGTTGTGCCAGTAGCCGAGCAGCGACTTCAGCAGGTCGGGCCGGCGCAGGAACGGCGAGTCGGACGCGGCAGTTCCCCCCATCACCACATGGTTGCCGCCGCCGGTGCCGACATGGCGGCCGTCGAGCAGGAACTTCTCGGTGCCGAGGCCGATCGCCCTCGCCTCGTCATAGAGCTGCTGGTTGCGCTCCACATAGTCGGCCCAGCTCGTCGCCGGATGGACGTTGACCTCGATCACGCCGGGATCCGGCGTCACCGAGAAGCTCTGCAGGCGCGGATCGTGCGGCGGCGCGTAGCCCTCGATGATGATCTTCCGTCCGGTCTCCGCCGCCGTCGCTTCCAGCGCCGCCACCAGGTCGAGCCAGTCCTCGACGACGTACAGCGGTGGCAGGAAGACATGCAGCAGGCCGCCGCGGCTCTGCACCGTCAGCGCGGTGCGCACCATGCGGGCCGCGTCGTCCGGTGCCGCCTCCGCCTCCGGATAGTCCGCCTCGGCGGCCGGCTGCGGGCGCATGGCGTCGAGCGACTGCCCGGCGAAGTCGGCGCTGGCCAGCGGTTCGGGCGGTCGCGGCGGCAGCTGGCCGCCGTCGATCTGGTCCGGACTGGTCAGGGCATCCGGCGGCTGGTCCGGGCTGGTCAGGGCATCCGGCGGCTGCTCGGGCTGGAAGCTGCCGCCTGCGACATGGGTGCGCCCGAGCGTCGGGCTGACATGAACGGCGCTCCCCGTGGAGGCATCCGGCAGCAGGCCGCGCGGCGCGAACGGGTCGGTCTCGACCTCTTGTTCGATCGTGGCGGGATCGGCCCAGGGCAGGCTCTGCAGCGGCAGCCGGAAGCCGATCGAACTGTCGCCCGGCACCAGGAACAGCAGGTCCGAGCGCAGCAGCCAGCGCCCGGTCTGCCAGACGCGCCCCGTGCTCGCGTCACCGGTCTCGCTGCCGCGCCGCACCCGGCGCAGCGGCAGCACGCTGCCGACGGGCGCCGCGAGGCCGGCACCGAACACCCGCGCCAGCCGCGCGCGCTCCAGCGGATCGGCCAGGCTGGCCGCCTCGGTGATGACGTTCGCGGGCAGCCGGTATTCGCGCCACAGATAGTAGTGGATATCCTCGTATGCCGGCAGCACCCGGTCGGGATCGACCTGCAGCCGGCTGGCGAGCGCGCGCGCGAAGGCGTCCGCGTCGACCCCGCCCCCGCCCCGGCCATCGTCCGCGTCATCGTTTGCGTCATCGTTTGCGTCATCGTCCGACGCCAGCAGCGCCGGATCATGCCAGACCGGCACGCCGTCGCGGCGCCAGTGCGCCTGCAGCGCCCATCGCGGCAGCTGCTCGCCGGGATAGTGCTTGCCGACGGTGTATTGCAGGGCGGCACCCGGCGCCCAGAGCGGCACCAGGCGGCGCAGCAGGCGCCCGGCCAGCCGCCGCTTCGAGGGGCCCAGCGCGGCGCTGTTCCACTCCTCGGCATCCAGGTCGTCCGCCGCGATGAAGGTCGGCTCGCCGCCCATTGTCAGGCGCACGTCGCCGCTCGCCAGCACGCGATCCACCGCCTGGCCGGAGCTCAGGATCGCCTGCCAGGTTGCCTCGTCGTAGGGCGCGGTGGTGCGCGGCGTCTCGATCACGCGGCGCACGCTCATCTCGAAGCCGAACTCGGTCTCAACCGGCTCGACCAGGCCGCTGATCGGCGCGGCCGAGGCCGGCTCCGGGCTCGCGGCAAGCGGGATGTGCCCCTCGCCGGTCAGCAGGCCGGAGGTGACATCGAAGCCGACCCAGCCGGCACCCGGGAGATACACCTCGGCCCAGGCATGCAGGTCGGTGAAATCCGCCGACGCCCCCTGCGGGCCGCTGCCCTGGGTGTCCGGGTCGGGCTTGAGCTGGATCAGGTAGCCGGAGACGAACCGCGCGGCGAGCCCGAGATGGCGCGCCACCTGCACGAACAGCCAGGCGGAATCCCGGCACGACCCGCGCCCCTCGGCCAGCGTCTGCTCGGGGGTCCAGACCCCGGCTTCCATGCGCACGATATAGTCGACGCGATCGCGCAGCGCGGCGTTCAGCGCAATCAGCATCGGCACGGTGCGCTGGCTGTCGCGCGCAATGCCGGCCAGCAGCGCGACCAGAAGCGGGCCGGGCGGCAGCGGCGTGCGGAACGGCAGCAGTTCGGCATCGAGCACATGGTCGTAGGCGAACGGCCAGATTTCCGCCTCGGGCTCGAGGAAGAAGTCGAACGGATTGATCGTCGCCATGTCGGCGAGCAGATCCACGGTGACGTCGAAATGCGTGACCCGCTCGGGGAACACCACGCGTGCCAGGAAATTGCCCTGCGGGTCCTGCAGCCAGTTCAGGAAATGCTGAGCCGGCTCGATCTTCAGCGCGTAGGCCAGGATCGGCGTGCGCGCATGCGGCGCCGGACGCAGACGAATTGTCTGCGGCCCGAGGCTTATTGCGCGATTATATCGATAGCTGGTGCGATGGGTCAGGCTAACATGGAGCGTCACGAGGCGGCATCTCCCGGAAGGCGGCGCTGACAGTACTGATCCCACGCCATCGCAGTGCCGCCAATGCCTCGTGCACGACAAGCCCTCGCAACGTGCAGCGCTTCGCATGCCCTGCAAAAAAAACGCTCTCGATCCGCCTGTGTCCAAAAAGCTAAGATAGACCACAAACCTTATACACGGCTCCGAAACGGTCTGTCCTTGCCTGCTAAACCTGTGTTATCCGCTCTCCCGAGATCACGACCGGGCATTCCCGAAGCGGGCTGTCGTGCCGTGGGCTCATTTCAACTGAACGACATGTCAGTCAAAAGGACCTCATGATGTCTGAGAACAACGCTAAGGCCGCGCAGCCGCAGATCCGCGTGCTTGATCTGAACGAGATCGAGCACGTCGTCGGCGGGATCCACCATCCGGACGGCTACGTCACCCCGGCCATCCATCATCCCGACGGCTACCTGACGCCGGCGATCCACCACCCCGACGGGTACTAATGCCCCTGATCTGAAGTCCTTCAGACTTCAGATTCTGAGTGGACACTAGCCTCATCAACAAGCTAGTGGCCTGCTCAACTCCGAAATACGCACGCGTATTTCGGAGGCAGGACACGAACACCGTCCCGGTTTCCGTGGTGCTGTCGACCGCTCTTTCCGGCAGCCCACGGGGCTTTGGCCAGACCGACCGGATCGCGGCCGGCTTTGCCGCATGAATGAGATGCTGTTTCGCACCGAGGCGCTCGATGCCAGGCGGGATGCCTGGCTCGGCCGCGTACAGGTCGTGCAGCCGATCCCGATTAGGGTCGCGGGCTTCATCGTGGCCGGCTTCCTGGCCGCAACCATGCTGTTCGGGTTCACCGGAACCTATACCCGCCGCGTGCATGCCACGGGCGAGATGCTGCCGCCGACCGGCCTCATTACCGTCCAGTCCCCCGCCTCCGGCATCCTCGAACGCCAGATCGCCGTTGAAGGCCACCGGGTCCGACGCGGCGAGGCGCTGTTCGTGCTGGACATGGAGGCGACGTCGGCGAGCGGCCCGACCCAGCTGCATATCCTGGGCGACCTTGCCAACCAGCGCAGGCTGCTCCTGCAGCAGCGCAGCCTGCGAATCGGTGCCGCCGCCATCGAGAAGCAGGCGCTGGCGGGCGCGATGCAGAACCTGGCGCAGGAGCGCCGGCAGCTCAGGCTGCAGATCGACCTCGACAACCAGACGCTGCCCGCGGTGCAGCGCTCGCTCGGCCGCCTGCAGGACGCGGCGCAGCAGCACATCGCCACCGACGCCCAGCTGCAGAGCCAGATCTACACCTATACGGAGCTGCTCTCGACGCATGCGCAGTTCATGCAGTCCTCCATCGAGGTCGATGGCAGGCTGTCCGATGCCGCCGCGCGGTATCGCCGGTTCGACAGCGATCTCGCCCGCGAGCTGGCCGAGCTGGACCGGCAGGTCGCCAGCCTCGACCAGCAGGTGGCCGAAAATGAGGCGAAGCGGACGGTCAGCATCCTCGCGCCGGACGATGGCACCCTCACCGCCATCCGCGCCCATATCGGCCAGCATGTCGAGGCCGGCAGCACGCTGCTGACCCTGCTGCCGCGCTCGCAGACGCTGGAGGCCGACCTCTATGTCACCAGCGCCGCCATCGGCTTCATCCGCGAGGGCGCGCCGGTGCTGCTGCGCTACGCCGCCTTTCCCTACCAGCGCTTCGGCCTCTACCGTGGCGGGGTCACCCAGATCACCCGCGCGCCGATGTCGGTCGACGGGGACGGCAGCAGGGAATTCTACCGCATCGTGGTGATGCCGGAGCTGCCCTACGTCCTGACCTATGGCGAACACCGGCCGCTCGAGGCGGGCATGCAGGTCGAGGCGGACATCGCGCTCGACCATCGCCGCCTCTACCAGTGGCTGTTCGACCCACTCGCCTCGCTGGGCCGCAGCGTCGGCGCGGTCGCGGGCCCTGCCGGGCGATGAACGCCACCGCGCTGCGCTTCGGCTTCGGCCGGCGGCTGCCGATCGTGCTGCAGGCGGAGGCAGCCGAATGCGGCCTGGCCTGTCTCGCCATGGTGCTGGGCTATCACGGGCGGCCGATCGACCTTGCCACCTTTCGCCAGCGCCACGCGGTGTCGCTCAAGGGCACCACGCTGCGCACGCTGATCCAGATCGGCGAGACCGTCGGCCTGACCGCGCGGCCGCTCCGGCTCGATATCGAGGCGCTCGGGCAGTTGCAGCGGCCGTGCATCCTGCATTGGGGGATGAACCATTTCGTCGTGCTGGCCGAGGTCGGCAGAAGCGGCATCGTGATCCACGATCCGGCCCGCGGCCGGCGGTCGGTGGCGCTCGACGAGGTCTCGCGCGAGTTCACCGGCGTCGCCCTGGAGACGATCCCGACCCGCGACTTCACCCGCCGCGACGAGCGCAGCGGACTCCGCCTGCGCGACCTGTTCCGGCACATCGCAGGCCTGCGCCCGGCGCTGCTGCGGATCGGCCTGCTGTCGCTCGGCGTCGAGGTCGCGGCCCTGATGCTGCCGGTCGGCTCGCAGGTGATCATCGACGAGGCGATCGTGTCCGCCGACCACGACCTGCTGCTGACGGTCACGATGGGGCTCGGGCTGCTGCTGCTGCTGCAGCTGCTGATCAACACCGCACGCAGCTGGGCGATCATGCTGATCGGCACCACGGTCAGCCTGCAATGGTACAGCAGCCTGTTCGACCATCTCAGCCGGCTGTCGCTCGAATATTTCGAGAAGCGCAATGTCGGCGACATCCTGTCGCGCTTCGGCTCGCTCGCCATCATCCAGAAGACGCTGACGACCGGCTTCGTGCAGGCCCTGCTCGACGGCGTGATGTCTATCGGCATGGTCGGGATGCTGTTCCTGTACGGCGGCTGGCTCGGCTGGATCGCGCTGATCGCGACCGCTCTCGACCTCGGCCTGCGGCTGGTCATGTTCCGCTCGTATCGCGAGAGCAGCGAGGAGGCGATCATCCATGACGCCCGCCAGCAGACCCATCTGATCGAGACCATTCGCGGCGCCGCCAGCGTCCGCCTGCTCGGGCTGCGCGAGCGCCGGCGCGCCGCCTGGCTCAACCACCTGGTCGACAGCCTCAACGCCAGGCTCCGGCTGCAGCGGCTGGACATCGTGTTCTCGCGCGCCAACGAGCTGATCTTCGGGCTGGACCGCATCGTCATGCTCGCACTCGGCGCACGCGCGGTGATGCACGATCAGATGAGCGTCGGCATGCTGGTCGCCTTCCTGACCTACAAGGACCAGCTCTCGATCCGGGCCGGCAGCCTGATCAACGGCTGGTTCGAGCTGCGCATGCTCGACGTGCAGACCAGCCGCCTCTCCGACATCACCCAGGCGGAGCCGGAGCCGCGCGCCACCGTCGCGTCGGCGTTACGCCCGCCGGGGGGACGCCACCCGGAGGGACGCGAGCCGGACGGGTTGCGCGGCGAGGAGCTCGCCTTGCGCTACGGGGCCCAGGACCCCTGGGTCTGGCGCGGCCTCAGCCTGCACATCACACCGGGCCAGAGTGTCGCCATCGTCGGGCCGTCGGGGTGCGGCAAGACTACCCTGCTCAAGGTCCTGATGGGCCTGATCCCGCCGCAGGAGGGCAGCATACGGCTCGACGGCGTCGACATACGCAGCCTCGGGCTCGACGCCTATCGCAGCCGCATCTCCGGCGTGCTGCAGGATGACGGCCTGTTCGCCGGATCGATCTCGGAGAACATCGCGGGCTTCGACGAGCATCCCGACCAAGCCTGGATCGAGGATTGCGCCTTCCGCGCCGCCATCATCGACGACATCGTTCGCATGCCGATGCGCTTCGAGACCCTGGTCGGCGACATGGGCAGCGCGCTCTCCGGCGGCCAGAAGCAGCGCATCGTGCTGGCGCGCGCCCTCTACCGGCGTCCGGAGATCCTGTTCCTCGACGAGGCGACCAGCCACCTCGACGACGCCAACGAGGCGCTGGTCGCCGGTGCCCTGCAGGACCTCAACATCACCCGGATCATCGTGGCGCACCGCCCCGCCACGATCGCACGTGCCGACATGGTGCTGCAGATGGAGCCGAACGCCCCGGTGCCGCTGCGTAGTCTCGCTGGCTAAGCCAGGGGCTTTGCCCCTGGAACCCCATCAAAGGCGGCGCCTTTGAAAACCATTACTTAAAGAATTTAGCTCGGGAAACCCGCTTCGGCCTCGACCGTCTCGGGCTTCGGGCCGCTATCGAGGCCCTTGGCCGCCAAGTCGCGATCGATCAGCTCGATCACCGCCATGTCTGCGGCATCGCCGTGCCGCATGCCGGCCTTGAGCACGCGGGTGTAGCCGCCCTGGCGGGTCTTGTAGCGATCGGCGATCGTGGAGAACAACTTGGCGACGATGACGTCGTCGCGAAGCTGCGCGTAGGCCTGCCGGCGCGCATGCAGGCCGCCGCGCTTGCCCAGCGTGATCAGCTTCTCGGCGACCGGCCGCAGTTCCTTGGCCTTCGGCAGGGTGGTAGTGATCTGCTCGTGCTTGATCAAGGCCACGGCCATGTTGCGGAACATGGCGAGCCGGTGGGACGAGGTAACGCCGAGCTTCCGGCCGGCAACTCCGTGACGCATAATACTTCTTCCTGTTGTCGGCTAATCGCGAAAGCACAGAGATCGTCCGAGAATGCGCTACGGCGAGTCAGAGGCGCCAAAGGCGCCGTCCGGCGTGACTTTTGGAGCACCGAAGCGGAGCGGCCTCCTCGGCCGTGAGCATCGGAGCGCAGGAAAGCCGCGTCGGATGACCGCCGTAGTAGCATTATCGGGCGATCTCAGAAGGGTTCGTCCAGGCGTTTGGCTAGATCCTCGATGTTTTCGGGCGGCCAGGTCGGCACGTTCATGCCGAGTGCGAGACCCATCGAGGTCAGCACCTCCTTGATCTCGTTGAGCGACTTGCGCCCGAAGTTCGGGGTGCGCAGCATCTCCTGCTCGGTCTTCTGCACGAGATCGCCGATATAGACGATGTTGTCGTTCTTCAGGCAGTTCGCCGACCGCACCGACAGCTCGAGCTCGTCCACCTTGCGCAGCAGGTTGCGGTTGAACGGCAGGTCGTCCTGCGGCTCCTCCGTCCGCACCGGGCGCGGCTCGTCGAAATTGATGAACAGCTGCAGCTGGTCCTGCAGGATGCGCGCGGCGAGTGCGACCGCATCCTCGGGACTGACGGCGCCGTTGGTCTCCACCGTCAGCAGCAGCTTGTCGTAGTCGGTGACCTGGCCGACGCGGGTCGGCTCGACCTTGTACGAGACGCGCCGGACCGGCGAGTAGATCGCATCGATCGGGATCAGGCCGATCGGCGCATCCTCCGGACGGTTCGCCGCCGCCGGCACATAGCCCTTGCCGAGATTGACGGTGAACTCCATGCCGAGCTTCACCCCGTCATCGAGCGTGCAGATCACCAGGTCCGGATTCATCACTTCGATATCGTGGCCGACCTGGATCTGTCCGGCACGAACCTCACCCGGGCCGGTCGCGGTCAGCGTCATGCGCTTCGGGCCCTCGCCATGCAGGCGGAGCGCCAGTTGCTTGATGTTCAGCACGATGTCGGTGACGTCCTCGCGGACGCCGGCGATCGAGGAGAACTCGTGCAGCACGCCGTCGATCTGGACCGCGGTGACGGCGGCGCCCTGCAAAGAGGACAGCAGGATGCGGCGGATCGCATTGCCGAGCGTCATGCCGAAGCCGCGCTCCAGCGGCTCCGCCACGACGGTCGCGGTGCGCGTGGGCTCCGCGCCGGGCTCGACTTCCAGCTTTTCCGGCTTGATCAGGGATTGCCAGTTCTTCTGGAGGACCAAGGTGGTGGCCTTTCGTAACAGAAGGTCGCGGCTCGGGAGCAACTGCGACCGGAACCCCTGCCAGACGGCAGGAGCGGCATCGAATTCAATCCGCCGCCGGCTGGTTACCGGCGGTCCCGCTCAGACGCGGCGGCGCTTGCGCGGGCGGCAGCCGTTATGCGGGATCGGGGTCATGTCGCGAATCGCCGTGATCGAGAAACCGACCGCCTGCAACGCCCGCAACGCGCTCTCGCGACCGGAACCCGGCCCGGAGACCTCGATCTCCAGCGTCTCCATGCCGTGCTCGCGCGCCTTCTTGCCGGCATCCTCGGCCGCGACCTGCGCGGCATACGGGGTCGACTTGCGTGAGCCCTTGAAGCCCTGGCTGCCGGAGGACGACCAGGCGATCGCGTTGCCCTGCGCGTCGGCAATGGTGATCATCGTGTTGTTGAACGTGGAGAGCACATGCGCCACGCCGGAGATGATGTTCTTGCGTTCTTTCTTGCGTACGCGCGGTGCGGCGGCTTTCGCCATGTGTGTTCGTCCTGCCTGTTCTTGATGCGCCAGAGTCTTGATGCGCCAGAGTCTTGATGCGCCAGAGTCTTGCTGCGCGGTAGTCTTGCTGCGCCTGGGTCTTGCTGCGCCGAGCCTTACGGAGGGAAGTGGGACGAGCCCTACTTCGTGACCTTCTTCTTGCCGGCGATCGCAACCGCCTTGCCCTTGCGGGTGCGTGCGTTGGTGTGGGTGCGCTGGCCGCGCACCGGCAGGCCGCGACGATGGCGCAGGCCGCGGTAGCAGCCGAGATCCATCAGCCGCTTGACGTTCATCGCCACCTCGCGGCGGAGGTCGCCTTCGACGCGGAAGTCACGGTCGATGAGCTCGCGGATGCGCAGCACCTCGTCGTCGGACAGCTCGTTCACCCTGCGCTCAGCCGGAATGCCGAGCGAGGAGACAATCTTGTCTGCCTTTGCCGGGCCGATTCCGTAGATGTAACGCAGGCCGATCACGACCCGCTTGTTGGTCGGGATGTTCACGCCGGCAATACGCGCCACGCCAGTCACTCCTCGTACGCCCGGCCGCAGCCGGGCATGAAAACCTCGCCCACCCTGGAAATGAAGCCAGTAGGGCGCCTCGTCGCGTTCCGCGAGAAGGCCCTTTACAGGCCCCGCTTGCGCATGATCCGATTGGTCCGGCAGTTGAGCCAGCCTGTCGAAACAGGCGCCCCGACACGCGCCGGTCTGAGGGCGCGCACTATACGTCGACAGACTGCCGAGTCAATCTCGGTAGATCAACTTGTCGTGACCGCACGCTGCAACGCGGCATCGATCTGGCGACTGACCGCGTCGATTGTCGCCATGCCATCGATATGGAACAGCAGGCCCTGCCGATCGTAATGCGGCAGGATCGGTGCCGTCTCGCGGCGGTAGGCTTCGAGCCGCGCCGTCACCGTCTCGCGCCGGTCGTCGGCCCGACGGATGAAGTCGTGGCTGCCGCAGACGTCGCACACACCCACGACGGATGGCTGCCTGAAGCTGTCGTGGTAGCCGGCGCCGCACTGCGCGCAGGTGTAGCGGCCGGCGATGCGATCGGCGAGCATCGCCTCGTCCACGTCCAGCGCCAGCGCCGCATCGACCTTCAGGCCGAGCTCGTGCAACATCGCATCCAGCGCCGCCGCCTGCCCGACGGTGCGCGGAAACCCGTCCAGGATGAAGCCGTTCGCGCAGTCGTCCTGGCGGACGCGTCTGCCGAGCATGGCGACCAGCACATGGTCGGGCACCAGCTCGCCGCTGGTCATCATTGCCTTGGCTTGCTGCCCGATCTCGCTGCCTGCCGCCACCTCTGCGCGGAGCATGTCGCCGGTCGAGATCTGCACGATCCGATGCAGCCGTTCCAGCCGCTTCGCCTGCGTGCCCTTGCCCGCGCCGGGCGGCCCCAGAAAGATCAGGTTCACCGCATTCTCATCCTGCCGCGCGACTTGCGTATCAGCCCCTCGTACTGGTGCGCCAGCAGGTGCGAGGTGATCTGGGCCCGCGTGTCCATCGCCACCGACACGATGATGATCAGGCTGGTTCCGCCGAAATAGAACGGCACGTTGTAGCGGCTGATCAGGAACTCAGGAAGCAGGCACACCACCACCAGGTAGAGCGCGCCGATGGTGGTGAGCCGGGTCAGGATCCGGTCGAGATAGGTCGCGGTGTTGGCCCCGGGCCGGATGCCCGGCAGGAAGCCGCCCTGCTTGCGCAGGTTGTCGGCGGTCTCCTGCGGATTGAAGGTCACCGCGGCATAGAAATACGAGAAGAAGATGATCATCGCGGCATAGAGCAGCATGTAGACCGGCTGCCCGTGCGCGATCAGCCGGCCGACGGTCGCCAGCCATCCATTGCCGCCGCCGCTGGCGGCGAACCCCGAGATCGTCGCCGGGATCAGCAGCACCGAGGAGGCGAAGATCGGCGGGATCACCCCGGAGGTGTTCACCTTGAGCGGCATGTGCGTGCTGTCGCCGCCATACATGCGGTTGCCGACCTGGCGCTTGGGATACTGGATCGTCACACGACGCTGCGCGGACTCCATGAAGGTGATGAAGCCGATCACGCCGACCGCGATCAGCAGGAAGATCGCGACGAACACCGGTGACAGCGCGCCGGTATAGCCGAGCTGCAGCATGGTCGCGAGCGCGTGCGGCAGGTTGGCGACGATGCCCGCGAAGATGATCAGGCTGATGCCGTTGCCGACGCCGCGCGCGGTGATCTGCTCGCCGAGCCACATCAGGAACATGGTGCCGCCGACCAGCGTGATCACGCAGGACAGCCGGAAGAACAGGCCCGGATCGATCACCGCGGCGGCGCCGTTGCGGCCGTGCATCGCCTCGAGCCCGACCGAGAAGCCGTACGCCTGGAACAGCGCGATGAACAGGGTCAGGTAGCGCGTGTACTGGTTGAGCTTCTTGCGCCCCTGCTCGCCCTCCTTCTTGAGGGCCTCGAGCGACGGGATCGCCGACGACATCAGCTGCACGATGATCGAGGCACTGATGTACGGCATGATGTTGAGCGCGAACACCGTGGCGCGCCCGAGCGCCCCGCCGGTGAACATGTCGAACATGCCCAGGATGCCGCCCTGGTGCTGCGCCAGCAACTGACCCATCACGGTCGCATCGATGCCGGGCACCGGGATGTAGGTCCCGATCCGGTACACGACGAGCGCGCCCAGGGTGAACCAGATCCGCTTCCACAATTCGGTCGCCTTGGAGAGCGCGCCGAAATTCAGATTTGCTGCAAGCTGCTCGGCCCCGGAGGCCATGCGCCGGTTCCCCAATGTTTGTTGCCAGGCAACCCTAGCGTAGAAAGCCAAGCCAAGGGCTCTGCCCTCGACCCGCCGGGGCCCCGTCTTGGAGCAGTGGGGGCCCCAGACCCCGATAGGATTTCAAAGGCTAGCCTTTGATGGGGTCCAGGGGCAAAGCCCCTGGCCTTAACCTGGAGCGACTTCAGCTTTGGGTGCTGCCACCTTGACGCTGCCGCCGGCCTTTTCGACCGCCGCGATCGCCGCCGCCGAGGCACCCGCAACATCGACCGTCACCGCGCGGGTGATCTCGCCGCCGGCCAGCAGCCGCACGCCGGACCACTTGCCGCTGCCGATCAGGCCGGCCGCACGCAGGCTCGCCTCGGTCACCGTCTGGCCGCCGTCGAGCTTGCCGTCGGCGATCGCGCGGTCGAGCGTCCCGAGATTGATCGGCGCATACACCCTGCGGAAGATGTTGCAAAAGCCGCGCTTCGGCAGCCGCCGGTAGATCGGCAGCTGACCGCCCTCGAAGCCGTTCAGCGACACGCCCTCGCGCGCCTTCTGGCCCTTCACCCCCTTGCCCGACGTCTTGCCCTTGCCGGACCCGATGCCGCGCCCGAGACGCTTCTTGCGGTAACGCGAGCCTTCGTTGTCGCGCAGTTGATTGAGGTCCATCTCTCAGCCCTCCACCGTCACGAGGTGGGACACCTTGCGGATCATGCCGCGCACCGATGCGGTATTCTCCAGCTCGCGGGTCTTGCCCAGCTTGTTGAGGCCGAGCCCGATCAGCGTCGCCTGCTGACCCGGCTTCTGGCCATTGCCCGATCCAACCTGGGTGATGCGGATGCGCTCGCCCTTGGCCTCGATCAGTCCGATCAGGGTCCTGGTCGAAACCGGGGTCTTGGAAGAGTGGGGGGTCTTGGAAGAATGCGGCGTCTCAGACATCGGCCGTCTCCAGCATCGGCGCGCCGTCGCGCTTGCCCAGGATGTCCGACACCTTCTTGCCGCGGCGGCTCGCCACCGAGCGCGGGCTGGCGCAGCGCTCGAGCGCGTTGAAGGTCGCCTTGACCATGTTGTGCGGATTGCGGCTGCCGAGCGACTTCGCCACTACGTCACCGATGCCGAGGCTCTCGAACACCGCGCGCATCGGGCCGCCGGCGATGATGCCGGTGCCGGCCTCCGCCGACCGCAGCACCACATTGCCGGCGCCGTAATGGCCGGTGACATCGTGATGCAGGGTGCGGCCTTCCTTCATCGGCACCCGGATCATGGTGCGCTTGGCTCGCTCGGTCGCCTTGCGGATCGCCTCGGGCACCTCGCGCGCCTTGCCGGCGCCGAAGCCGACCCGGCCCTTCTGGTCGCCGACCACCACCAGGGCAGCGAAGGCGAACCGACGCCCACCCTTCACCACTTTGGCCACGCGGTTGATGGTGACCAGCTTGTCGATCAGGTCGTCGCCATCGCGATCGCGCTCACGCCCGCCGCGGCCGCTCTCTCTGGGTTGATGTGCCATGCGAGAGACCTCCTTCAGAACGCGAGGCCGCCCTCGCGGGCCGCCTCCGCCAACGCCTTTACGCGTCCGTGATACAGATAGGCGCCGCGGTCGAACACGACGCGGCCGACGCCGGCGGCGATCGCCCGCTCGGCGACCAGCTTGCCGACTGCCGCGGCCGCATCCGAATCCGCACCGGTCTTGAGCTGCTCGCGCAGCGCCTTGTCCAGCGAGGAGGCGGCGGCCAGGGTGCGGCCGGCGAGGTCGTCGATCACCTGCGCATAGATGTTCTTGCCCGAGCGGAACACCGACAGGCGCGGCCGTCCGCCGGCCTTGCGGCGAAGCTGGTAGCGCAGGCGAATCCGCCGACGCTCCCGCAGATCCTGTTGCGTGCTCATTACTTCTTCTTGCCTTCCTTGCGACGGATGACTTCCGTGCTGTACCGCACGCCCTTGCCCTTGTAGGGCTCCGGCGCCCGGAAATTCCGGATGTCCAGCGCCACCTGACCGACGCGCTGCTTGTCGACGCCCTCGATGGTCACCGCCGTCGGACGCGGCGTGGTGATCTTGATGCCGGCCGGGATCGCATAGACGATGTCATGCGAGTAGCCGAGATTCATCACCAGGTTCGAGCCCTGCACCGACGCGCGGTAGCCGGTGCCGGTGATCTCCAGCGTCTTGCTGTAGCCGGCCGAGACGCCCTGCACCATGGCTGCGACCAGCGAGCGGGTGGTGCCCCACATCATCCGCGACGGCGCCGCCTTGCTGCGCGGCACCACGGTGACGCGACCACCCTCGACCGTGGTCTCGACATGCTCGGACAATGGCAGCTTGAGCTCGCCGAGCTTGCCCTTGGCGGTCAGGATGCCGTCCACGATCGCGACCTGCACGCCCTGCGGGATCTCGACGGGGTATTTGCCTACACGTGACATGATGCCCCCCTCAGAACACGCGGCACAGGACCTCGCCGCCAACATTGGCGGCGCGAGCCTCTGCATCGCTCAGGACGCCGCGTGGCGTCGACAGGATGGAAACGCCCAGGCCGGCATAGACCCGCGGCAGCTCCTTGATTTTCGAATAGACGCGGCGGCCCGGCTTGGAGACCCGGTGGATCTCCTTGATGACCGGCTCGCCATCCGTGTATTTCAGCTCGATGCGCAGCTGGGCAATGCCCGGCCGCAGCTCCTCGGCCTTGAAACCGCGGATATAGCCCTCGCGCTTCAGCGCCTCGAGCACGTTGGCGCGCAGCTTGGACGCCGGCGCCACGCAGGCGGCATGACGCGCGTGCTGCGCATTGCGGATGCGGGTGAGCATGTCACCCAGGGGATCGGACATCGACATCGGTCTTCTCCCTTACCAGCTCGACTTGACCATGCCGGGGATCTGCCCGCTGCTGGCAAGGTCGCGCAAGGCGATGCGGCACAGCTCAAACTTGCGGTAGTTCGCACGCGACCGGCCGGTCAGCTTGCAGCGCAGCTTGACGCGCACGCGCGCTCCGTTGCGCGGCAGCTCGGCCAGCTTCATCGACGCCTCGAAGCGGTCCTCGACCGGCAGCGTGCGGTCCATGATGATGCTCTTCAGTGCGAGGCGCTTGGGCTTGTCGCGCACCGACATTTGCGTCCGCTTCAGGTTGCGGTTGATGGCGGATGTCTTGGCCATGCCTTGTTCTATCCTCCGGAACCTGCCGGGCCCGTCCCGGTGGTCTTCCTAAACAGTTTAACGTTCCGTGCCACGAAGCAGTCCGACGCGCCCGGCCTTACGGCACGAACGGCAGGTCGAACCCCTTGAGCAGTGCCTTCGCCTCGGCGTCGGTCGCGGCACTGGTCACGAAGATGATGTCCATGCCGCGCACCTGGTCGACCTTGTCGTAGTTGATCTCCGGGAACACGATCTGCTCCTTCATGCCCATGGCGAAGTTGCCGCGGCCGTCGAAGCCCTTGTTCGCCGGCAGGCCGCGGAAGTCGCGCACGCGCGGCATCGCGATCGTCACCAGCCGGTCGAGGAACTCGTACATCCGGTTGCGGCGCAGGGTCACCTTGCAGCCGATCGGCAGGCCCTCGCGTATCTTGAAGCCGGCGATCGCCTTCTTGGCCACCGTCTTCACCGGCTTCTGGCCGGCGATCAGCATCATCTCGGAGACCGCCGCATCGAGCTTCTTCTGGTCGCCGGCGGCCTCGCCGACACCCATGTTGATGACGATCTTCTCGAGACGCGGAACCTGCATCACGTTCTTGTAGCCGAACTGCTCGCGCAGTGCTGCGCGCAGCTCGCTCTCGTAGCGCTGCTGCATGCGCGGCTTGGCGCGGGGGGTCGCGTCAGACATGTCCGCCTCCTCAGCCTTCGATGATCTGGCCGGTCGCGCGAGCGACCCGGACCTTGCGGCCATCGTCCAGCACCCGGTAGCCGACCTTGGTCGGCTTGCCGCTCTTGGGATCGACCAGTTTCAGGTTCGACAGGTCCACCGAGGCCTCGCGCTCGATGATCCCGCCCTGCTCGCCGGCGCCACGCGGCTTGGTGTGGCGCTTGGCGATGGCAACGCCGCGCACGACCGCGCGCCGGGCCGTGGTCAGCACGCTGAGCACCTCGCCCTGCTTGCCGCGATCGGAACCGGTGATGACGACCACCTGGTCACCCTTGCGAATACGGGCGGCCATCAGATCACCTCCGGCGCCAGCGAGATGATCTTCATGAATTTCCGCGCGCGCAGTTCGCGGACGACCGGCCCGAAGATGCGGGTGCCGATCGGCTCGGACTGCTTGTTGATCAGCACGGCGGCGTTGCGGTCGAAGCGGATCGCGCTGCCGTCGGCGCGGCGCACCGGGAACGAGGTGCGCACGATCACCGCCTGGTGCACGTCGCCCTTCTTCACCTTGCCGCGCGGGATCGCCTCCTTGATGGAGACGACGATCACGTCGCCGACCGAGGCGGACCTCCGCTTGGAGCCGCCCAGCACCTTGATGCACTGCACCCGACGCGCGCCGGAATTATCGGCGACATCCAGGTTGGTCTCGGGAATGATCATGTCTCAGAGCCCCAGATGCTGCGCGTTGTCGACGACCGCCACCGCGTCCGGCGGCGCCTCGCCCAGCGTCTCGCCGTTGCGCATCACCACCGTCCAGGTCTTGCGCTTGGAGATCGGCGGGCACTCGACGATGCGGACCGTGTCGCCGGTCTTGCACAGGTTCTCCTCGTCATGCGCCGCATACTTCTTCGAGCGGCGGATGAACTTCTTGTACAGCGGGTGCATGATGCGACGATCGACCAGGACCGTAATGGTCTTGTCCATCTTGTCGCTCGTCACACGGCCCGTCAGGACGCGCCTCGGCATCGCCCTTCTCCTCTCAGGAATGCGCCGCAGGAGCAGTGGCTCCCGCGAGTTTCTTGGAATGCTGGACCGTCTTGATGCGCGCGATCTCGCGACGCACCTCGCGCACCCGGCCGGCACCTTCGTTCTGGCCGGTCGCACGCTGGAAGCGCAGGTTGAACTGCTCGCGCTTCAGGTCCAGGAGCTGCGTCTGCAGCTCGTCCGCTGTCTTCGCCCGCAGGTCCGCGGGCTTGCTTGCCTTCGCCATCTCAGGCCTCCCCGAGCCGGGTCACGACCTTGGTCTTGATCGGCAGCTTGGCGGCGCCGAGCGCCAAGGCCTGCCTGGCGATCTCCGGCGACACGCCGTCGATCTCGAACACGATGCGGCCCGGCTTCACCCGCGCCACCCAGAACTCGGGCGACCCCTTGCCGGAGCCCATGCGGACCTCGGCCGGCTTGGTCGAGACCGGGACATCCGGAAAGATGCGTATCCAGACGCGGCCGGCACGCTTCATCGCACGCGTGATGGCACGGCGCGACGCCTCGATCTGGCGGGCAGTGATGCGCTCGGGCTCCAGCGCCTTGAGGCCGAACGCGCCGAAGTTCAGCGCCGTGCCGCCCTTGGCCAGCCCGTGGATGCGCCCCTTGTGGGCCTTGCGGTACTTGGTCCGCTTCGGAGAAAGCATGATCTAAATTCCTAAAGCCGGACTTCTAACGCTGCGGCGCCTGCTCGGCGGCACGCCGGTCCTGGGCCGATGGGTCGTGTGCCAGGACCTCGCCCTTGAAGATCCACACCTTCACGCCGCACGTGCCGTACGTCGTCTTGGCGGTGGCGACCCCGTAATCCATATCGGCGCGCAGCGTGTGCAGCGGCACCCGGCCTTCCTTGTACCATTCCACCCGGGCGATCTCGGCGCCGCCGAGACGGCCGCCGCAATTGATCCGGATGCCCTGCGCGCCGAGACGCATCGCCGACTGCACGGCGCGCTTCATCGCGCGGCGGAACGCCACCCGGCGCTCGAGCTGCTGGGCGATGTTCTCGGCGACCAGCTGCGCCTCGATCTCCGGCTTGCGTATCTCGACGATGTTCAGCGTCACGTCCGACTTCGCCATGCGCGCGAGGTCGCGGCGCAGCACATCGATGTCCTGCCCCTTCTTGCCGATCACCACGCCCGGCCGCGCCGCATAGATCGTCACGCGCGGCTTCTTGGCCGGGCGCTCGATCACCACGCGCGAGATGCCGGCGCCGGACAGCCGGCGCTTCAGGTGCGCGCGCAGCTTGAGGTCCTCGTGCAGCAGCTTCGAGTAGTCGGCGCCGGCATACCAGCGGCTGTCCCAGGTGCGGTTGATGCCGAGCCGCAGACCGATTGGATTGACCTTGTGACCCATGGTTCAGGCCGCCTTCTGTGCTTCTGCGTTTCCTGGATTCGCGTCGGGAGCCGGCTTGCGGGTGCGCGGCACCACCGGCTCCGGCGTGCGCTCCGCCACCACGATCTTCAGATGGCTGAAGAACTTCTCGACCCGCGCCGACCGGCCGCGGCCGCGCGCATGGAAGCGGCGCATGACGATGGATTTGCCCACTTCGGCGGTGGTCACGACCAGCTGGTCGACATCGAGCTGGTGGTTGTTCTCGGCGTTGGCAATCGCGCTCTGCAGCGTCTTCTTCACCTGCAGCGCGATACGACGCTTGCTGAAGGTCAGCGTCGCGACCGCCTGCGAGGCCGGCTTGTTGCGTATCAGGCCGGCGACCAGGTTCAGCTTGCGCGGGCTGATGCGGATGTTGCGCGTCACGGCCTGGGCTTCGGTATCGCCCAGGATGCGCGGATGCTTCGGCTTGCTCATGTCAGCCCCGCTTCGCCTTCTTGTCGGAGGAATGCCCCGTGAAGGTCCGGGTCGGCGAGAACTCGCCGAACTTGTGCCCGACCATGTTCTCGTTGACCTGCACCGGCAGGAACTTGTGGCCGTTATAGACACCGAAGGTCAGCCCGACGAAGTTCGGCAGGATCGTCGAACGGCGCGACCAGATCTTGATCACCTCGTTGCGGCCCGAGGCGCGCGATGTCTCGGCCTTGTTCAGCAGATACCCGTCCACGAACGGGCCCTTCCAGACGGAACGTGCCATCTCTGTTGCCCCTTACTTGCCGGTCTTGCGGCGGCGGATGATCAGGCTGTCGGTGCGCTTGTTGACGCGCGTCTTGTAGCCCTTGGTCGGCTTGCCCCACGGCGTCACCGGATGACGGCCGCCCGAAGTACGGCCCTCGCCGCCGCCGTGCGGATGGTCGACCGGGTTCATCACCACGCCGCGCTGATGCGGCCGGCGTCCGAGCCAGCGGCTGCGACCGGCCTTGCCGATCGACTGGTTCATGTTGTCCGGGTTCGACACCGCGCCCACGGTCGCCATGCATTCCGAGCGCACCAGGCGCAACTCGCCGGACTGCAGCTTGATCTGCGCGTAGCCGGAATCCTTGCCGACCAGCTGCGCATAGGTCCCCGCGGACCGCACCATCTTGCCGCCGGCGCCCGCCTTGAGCTCGACATTGTGCACGATGGTGCCGACCGGGATCGCCGACAGCGGCATCGCGTTGCCCGGCTTGATGTCGACACGCGCGCCGGCCACCACCGGGTCGCCGGCCTTCAGGCGCTGCGGCGCCAGGATGTAGGCCAGCTCGCCATCGGCATACTTGACCAGCGCAATGAACGCGGTGCGGTTCGGATCGTATTCGAGCCGCTCGACCACCCCCGGCACATCGAACTTGCGGCGCTTGAAATCGACGAAGCGGTAGGTCTGCTTGTGGCCACCGCCGCGGAAGCGCGATGTCGTGTGGCCATGGTTGTTGCGGCCACCGGACTTGTTCTTGCCCTCGGTGAGCAGCTTGACCGGCTTGCCCTTCCACAGCTCGCTACGGTCGATGAGGACCGTGCCACGAAGGCTGGGAGTGACCGGGTTGAAATGCCTGAGTGCCATCTGATGCTACCTCGCGTTCAGGCCAGCTTCGCGGACAGGTCGATCGACTGTCCCTCGGCAAGCTGCACGAACGCCTTCTTCACGTCGGACCTGACGCCCGGACGACCACGGAACCGCTTGGTCTTGCCCTTCTGGATGAGCGTGTTGACGCCCAGCACCTTGACGCCGAACAGCCCCTCGATCGCCGCCTTGATCTGCGGCTTGCTGGCCGACAGGGCCACGCTGAACACGACCTGGTTCTTCTCGGATAGCGCCGTCGCCTTCTCGGTGATCACCGGGGCGCGAACGATGTCGAACATCGCCTCGCGGGACAGACGCTCCGCCTTGCGGCGAATAGCCAGGATGTTGGTCATGCCGCGTGCTCCTCGTGCGCATCGCCATGAGCCGTATGCTCATGAGAGAGGCGGGCCTTCAGGGCATCGACGCCTGCGCGCGTGATCACCAGCACGTCGTGGTTGAGGATGTCATAGACGTTGGCGCCGACGCCCGGCAGCACGTCGATACGCGGCAGGTTGCGGGCGGCGCGCAGGAAGGTCTCGTTCACCACGCTGTCCACGATCAGCGCCGAGTTCCAGCCGAGCACCTTGAGCTTCTTCGCAAGCTCGGCGGTCTTGCCGCCGGCGCCGGTCTCGTCGAGCACCACCAGCCGACCCTCGGAGGCCTTCTGCGACAGCGCCGAGATCAGGCCGAGGCGGCGCACCTTCTTCGGCAGCGAATAGCCGTGGTCGCGCACGACCGGGCCGTGCACGGCGCCGCCGGTGCGGAACTGCGGCGCGCGCAGGCTGCCCTGGCGGGCGTTGCCGGTGCCCTTCTGCTTGTACGGCTTGCGCGTGGTGCCGGACACCTCGCCCATACCCTTGACCTTGTGGTTGCCGCTGCGGCGGCGCGCCAGCTGCCAGTGCACCACACGCGCCATGATGTCGGTGCGCGGGGTGGTGGCAAAGATCTCGTCGGGCAGGCCGATGGTGCCGGCGCTGCCGTTATCGAGGGTCTTGATGTCGAAATCCATGGCCCTCTTCCTCACTCGGCCGCGGCCGGAGCGACTTCGGCCCCGTGCAAGCCGGCCGGATACGGCGCATCCGCATGCCGGACCTTCTTGATCGCATCGCGCACGAGAACAAAATCGTTCTTCGCACCCGGGATCGCGCCGCGGATCATCAGCAGGTTGCGCTCGACATCGACCAGGGCGACCTCGAGGTTCAGCGTGGTGATCCGCTCGTGCCCGAGATGCCCCGCCATCTTCTTGTTCTTGAAGGTCTTGCCGGGATCCTGCCGGTTGCCGGTCGAACCCAGCGAACGATGGCTCACCGACACGCCGTGGCTCGCCTCGAGACCCGAGAAGTTCCAGCGCTTCATGCCGCCGGCGAAGCCCTTGCCCTTGCTGGTGCCGGTGACGTCCACTTTCTGCCCGACCACGAAATGCGCCGCCGACAGGCTCGCACCCGGCTCCAGCACCGCATCGGCGGCCACGCGGAACTCGACCAGCTTCTTCTTCGGCTCGACCTTGGTGCGAGCGAAATGGCCGCGGTTCGGCTTGCTGACGTTCTTCACCTTGGCATTGCCGCTGCCGAGCTGCACGGCGGTGTAGCCGTCGCGTTCCTCGGTGCGGGTATCCACCACCTGGAGGTTGTCCAGGTGCAGGACGGTGACCGGCACGTGCGTGCCGTCGTCCTTGAACAACCGGGACATGCCCAGCTTCTTTGCGATCAATCCGGTGCGCATCGTCTGGACCTTACAGCTTTATCTCGACGTCCACGCCGGAGGCGAGGTCGAGCTTCATCAGGGCGTCCACGGTCTGCGGGGTCGGCTCGACGATGTCGAGCAGCCGGCGATGCGTCCGGATCTCGAACTGCTCGCGGCTTTTCTTGTCCACGTGGGGGGAGCGGTTCACGGTGAACCGCTCGATATGCGTCGGCAGCGGGATGGGGCCCCGAACCCGCGCACCCGTACGCTTCGCCGTGTTCACGATCTCCTTCGTGCTGTTGTCCAGCACGCGGTGATCATACGCCTTCAGGCGAATGCGGATGTTCTGGTTGTCCATCTTGCGGTCAGTCCAACTTCATCAATACGGGGCGGGGTCCGGGACGCCTGGCGCCGGCTTCAGGCGGTGATCGAAGCCACCACGCCGGCGCCGACGGTGCGGCCACCCTCGCGGATCGCAAAACGCAGGCCCTCATCCATGGCGATCGGCGCGATCAGCTCGACATCCATCGACACGTTGTCGCCCGGCATCACCATCTCGGTGCCTTCCGGCAGCTGCACCACACCCGTCACGTCGGTCGTGCGGAAGTAGAACTGCGGACGGTAGTTGGTGAAGAACGGCGTATGGCGGCCACCCTCCTCCTTGGTGAGGATGTAGGCCTCGGCCTTGAACTTGGTGTGCGGGGTGATCGAGCCGGGCTTCGCCAGCACCTGGCCGCGCTCGACATCCTCGCGCTTGGTGCCGCGCAGCAGCGCGCCGATATTGTCGCCGGCCTGGCCACGGTCCAGCAGCTTGCGGAACATCTCGACGCCGGTGACGATGGTCTTCACCGTGTTCTTCAGGCCGACGATCTCGATCTCGTCGCCCACGTTCACGATGCCACGCTCGACGCGGCCGGTGACCACGGTGCCGCGGCCGGAGATCGAGAACACGTCCTCGATCGGCATCAGGAACGGACGGTCGATCGGCCGCTCGGGCTGCGGGATGTAGGTGTCGACCGCATTCATCAGCTCCATCACGGCATCTTCGCCGAGCACCGGGTCGCCATTTTCCAGCGTCACCAGGGCAGAGCCCTTGATCACCGGGATGTCGTCGCCGGGGAACTGGTAGGAGGAGAGCAGCTCGCGCACCTCCATCTCGACCAGCTCGAGCAGCTCGGGATCGTCGACCATGTCGACCTTGTTCAGGAACACCACCAGGGCCGGCACGCCGACCTGGCGGGCCAGCAGGATGTGCTCGCGGGTCTGCGGCATCGGGCCGTCGGCGGCAGACACCACCAGGATCGCGCCATCCATCTGGGCGGCGCCGGTGATCATGTTCTTCACATAGTCGGCGTGGCCGGGGCAGTCGACATGGGCGTAGTGGCGCGCCTTGGTCTCGTACTCGACATGCGCGGTCGAGATCGTGATGCCACGGGCGCGCTCTTCCGGTGCCTTGTCGATCTGGTCATACGCCGTGTAGACGGCGCCGCCGACCTTCGCCAGGGTCTTGGTGATCGCAGCCGTCAGCGACGTCTTGCCATGATCCACGTGGCCGATCGTGCCGATGTTGCAGTGCGGCTTGTTCCGCTCGAATTTCGCCTTAGCCATCGTCGTCTCTCCGTTACCGCAGCCTGTGACCGGGCGCAGGGTTGAAGGGTGTGAAAGCCTGTAGTCGCCTTGAGCCTTACCAGCGGTAATGGCTGAAGGCCTTGTTCGCCTCCGCCATCCGGTGCGTATCTTCGCGCTTCTTCACGGCGGTGCCGCGGTTGTTCACCGCGTCGAGCAGCTCGTTGGAGAGACGCTCCTGCATGGTGTGCTCGCCGCGCTTGCGCGAGCTGTCGATCAGCCAGCGGATCGCCAGCGCCTGGCGACGCTCGGTGCGCACCTCGACCGGCACCTGGTAGGTGGCGCCACCGACACGGCGCGAGCGCACCTCGACGGCCGGCTTCACGTTCTCCAGCGCCTCGTGGAACATCCGCACCGGATCGGCCGCGGCACCCCCGCGGCGACGCATCGACTCGAACGCACCATAGACGATGCCCTCGGCGGTGGATTTCTTGCCGTCATACATCAGCGCGTTCATGAAGCGCGTGACGACGACGTCACCGAACTTGGGGTCCGGCAGGATCTCGCGCTTGACGGCGCGGCGGCGGCGACTCATCCCTCGATATCCTCTTACTTCGGGCGCTTGGCGCCGTAGAGCGAACGACGCTGGCGGCGCTTGGCGATCCCCTGCGTGTCGAGCACGCCGCGCAGGATGTGGTAGCGCACGCCCGGAAGATCCTTCACGCGGCCGCCACGGATCAGGACCACGCTGTGCTCCTGCAGGTTGTGGCCCTCGCCCGGAATGTAGCTCACCACCTCGTAGCCGTTCGTCAGGCGCACCTTGGCAACCTTGCGAAGCGCCGAGTTCGGCTTCTTCGGGGTCGTCGTATAGACGCGCGTGCATACCCCACGCTTCTGCGGGCAGCCCTGCAGGGCCGGCACCTTGTTGCGCTTGGCAGCGGGCTCGCGCCCCTTGGCGATCAGCTGGTTGATGGTGGGCATACGCCTCTGTCCCGATCCTCTTTGTGCCGTCCCCGGCCCGTGCTTGCGCCGACCTTCGCCTGCACCCGCCGATCGCAACACAAAAACCGCATCGGACGGGCTAGCCCTCCGCGCGGCGTCCTGATCACGTTCGGCCTGAGCACCCTGGTAGCCAGAGGAGCGGCGCCGCACGCTAATCGGTGCTGCATTCGACGGCTTCCAAACGACCTTGGTGAAGGTCAGCCGAGGGCGCGGAACCTACGAAGCGGTTGGTGCTGAGTCAAGCCGCGTTGGGCGCAGGAGCGAAGCTCAGTCATGCGGTCGTTGCAACACAAGCAGCCAGGGCTCTGCCCTGGACCCGCTAGGGCCTGAGGCCCCAGACCCCCACTAATATAAGTATATCGCAGAGGGCCGGCTTTTGGCGGGGTCCTGGGCAGCGTTCCTGATCTTCTGCAAGCCTTCCAGGGCGAGCCCGGCCGAGAATGCGCTACGCTGAGCGAGAGTGCTGCGCAGCGGCACGCCCGGCGTGACTTTCCGAGCACCGGAGCGGAGCGGCCTCCTGTGGCCGTGAGCACCGGAGCGCAGGAAAGGCGCGTCGGATCGCCAGCGTAGTAGCATTGTCGGACGGGCTCAAAAGAAATGGGCCGCCGAGGGGATCCCCTCAGCGGCCCAGTCTTGGAGCAGGTCTGCGGCTTATTCTGCCGCGCGACCCGTCACCGCTGGCGTGGTCTGGCCCAGCTTGTGCTGGGCGTCACGGCCGGCGGCTACGGCGCGGAGCTTGTTCATCACGCTGCCGGTGCCGGCAGGGATCAGACGACCCACGATGACGTTCTCCTTGAGGCCATTCAACGTATCCACCTTGCCGGCAGTCGCCGCCTCCGTCAACACCCGCGTGGTCTCCTGGAAGGAGGCCGCCGAGATGAAGGAGTGCGTCTGCAGGCTGGCCTTGGTGATGCCCTGCAGCACCGGCATCGCGTTGGCCGGCCGCTCGTTGGCCTGCAGGCGCTTGGCGTTCTCGCCCTCGTACTCGATACGGTCCACCGTCTCGCCGATCAGGTAGGTCGTGTCACCGGGCTCGAGGATCTCCACCTTCTGCAGCATCTGCCGGACGATGACCTCGATGTGCTTGTCGTTGATCTTCACGCCCTGCAGCCGGTACACGTCCTGGATCTCGTTCACCAGGTAGTCCGACAGCGCTTCCACGCCGAGGACCTTCAGGATGTCGTGCGGCACGCGCGGCCCGTCGACCAGCGGATCGCCACGCCGCACGAAGTCGCCTTCCTGCACCGAGACGTGCTTGCCCTTCGGGATCAGGTAGTCGGTCTCCTCGCTGGTCTCGTCGTTCTTGACGATGACCCGGCGCTTGGCCTTGTAGTCCTTGCCGAACTCGATGCGGCCATCGGTCTCGGCGATGATCGCATGGTCCTTGGGGCGGCGTGCCTCGAACAGCTCGGCCACCCTTGGCAGGCCGCCGGTGATGTCGCGCGTCTTGCTGCCCTCGCGCGGGATGCGGGCCAGCACGTCACCGGCATGCACCACGGCGCCGTTCTCGACCGAGAGGATCGAGTCCGAGGTCAGGAAGTAGCGGGCCTCGCCGCCGTTGGACATCTTGAGCACTTCGCCCTTGCTGTCCTTGAGCTGCAGCCGTGGCCGCAGGTCGATGCCCTTGGCCGCCTGCTTGTAGTCCACCACCACCTTCGAGGTGAGGCCGGTCACCTCGTCCATGCGCTCGACCAGCGTGATGCTGTCGATCAGGTCGAGATACTCGACGCGGCCGGCCTGCTCGGTGATGATCGGCAGGGTGTACGGGTCCCACTCGGCCAGCTTCTGCTGCCTGGTGACCGTCGCCCCCTCGTCCACCAGCAGCCGGGCGCCGTACGGCACCCGGAAGCGGGCGCGCTCGGTGCCCTTCTCGTCGGTCAGCACGATCTCGCAGTTGCGCGACATCACCACCGGCACGTTCATGCTGTTCTGCACGACGTTGCGGTTCTTGATGGTGACCACGCCGTCATGCGACGCCTCGACCATCGACTGCTCGGCGCCGCGCTGCGCCGCGCCGCCGATATGGAAGGTGCGCATGGTGAGCTGCGTGCCCGGCTCGCCGATCGACTGCGCCGCGATCACGCCGACCGCCTCGCCGATATTGACCGGCGTGCCGC
This sequence comes from Lichenicoccus sp., assembly GCF_965277665.1. GTDB lineage: Bacteria > Pseudomonadota > Alphaproteobacteria > Acetobacterales > Acetobacteraceae > Lichenicoccus. The sequence continues at coordinate 381,915 of NZ_OZ255835.1, read as the reverse complement.
GGGCGAGGTCGCGCCCGTAGCAGCAGCCGCAGACGCCGACCCGGCTGTCGCAGGTCAGCACCGAGCGGATCAGCATGCTCTCGACGCCGGCGGTCTCGACGCGTTCCGCCTCCGCCTCGCCGATCAGCGTGTTGCGCGGCAGCAGCACCCCCCCGGTCGCCGGGTCCAGCACGTCGATGGCGGTCGAACGGCCCAGGATGCGCTCGGCCAGGCTGGAGACCACCTCGCCGCCATCCATCACCGCGCGCACGGTCAGGCCGCGCTCGGTGCCGCAATCGTTCTCGACGATGATGCAGTCCTGCGCCACGTCGACCAGGCGGCGGGTCAGGTAGCCGGAGTTGGCCGTCTTCAGCGCCGTGTCCGCGAGGCCCTTGCGGGCGCCGTGAGTGGAGGTGAAGTAGTCGAGGACCGACAGCCCCTCCTTGAAGTTGGCGATGATCGGCTGCTCGATGATCTCGCCCGAGGGCTTGGCCATCAGGCCACGCATGCCGGCCAGCTGCTTCATCTGCGCCGGCGACCCGCGCGCACCGGAATGGCTCATCATCCAGACCGAGTTGGTCTGCTTGCCGGGTTCCTGCCTGGAGATCTCCTTCATCATCGCGGCCTGCACCTCGTCGGTGCAGCGCGACCAGGCATCGACCACCTTGTTGTAGCGCTCGCCGGCGGTGATCAGCCCGTCCTGGTACTGCTGCTCGAACTCCTTGACCTCGGCCTGGGTCTTCTCGACCAGCGGCTTCTTCTCGGCCGGGATGATCATGTCGTCCTTGCCGAACGAGATGCCCGCCTTCGCCGCCTGGCCGAAGCCGAGGCCCATCAGCCGGTCGGCGAAGATCACGCACTCCTTCTGGCCGCAATGGCGGTACACCGCGTCGATCACGTCCGAGACGTTCTTCTTGGTGAGCTGCTTGTTGAGCAGCTCGAACGGCACCATCGGGTGCTTGGGCAGGATCTGGGCGATCAGCATGCGGCCCGGCGTGGTGACCACGGTCCGGCGCACCGGGCGGCCCTCGGCATCGACGGTGTCGTAGCGCGCCCGGATCTTGTCGTGCAGCTCGATCGCCTTGGCGGTCAGCGCGAACTCGATCTCGCCGATCGAGCCGAACGCCGAGGCGCCGGTGACGGTGACGTGGCCGTCCTTGTCGTATTCGTTCTGATCCGGCGTGGTGCGGAAGTCGGCGGTCTCGAGCGACAGGTAGTACAGCCCGAGCACGATGTCCTGGCTCGGCACGATGATCGGCTTGCCGTTCGCCGGGCTGAGGATGTTGTTGGTCGACATCATCAGCACGCGCGCCTCGAGCTGCGCCTCCAGGCTGAGCGGCACGTGCACCGCCATCTGGTCGCCGTCGAAGTCGGCGTTGAACGCCGTGCAGACCAGCGGGTGCAGCTGGATCGCCTTGCCCTCGATCAGCACCGGCTCGAAGGCCTGGATGCCGAGCCGGTGCAGCGTGGGCGCCCGGTTCAGCATCACCGGATGCTCGCGGATCACCTCCTCGAGGATGTCCCAGACCTCGGGACGCTCCTTCTCCACCATCCGCTTGGCGGCCTTGATCGTGGTGGCGTGGCCGTATTTCTCCAGCTTGGAGTAGATGAACGGCTTGAACAGCTCGAGCGCCATCTTCTTGGGCAGGCCGCACTGGTGCAGCTTCAGCTCCGGACCGACCACGATCACCGAGCGGCCGGAATAGTCGACCCGCTTGCCGAGCAGGTTCTGCCTAAAGCGGCCCTGCTTGCCCTTGAGCATGTCGGACAGCGACTTCAGCGGACGCTTGTTGGCCCCCGTGATGGCGCGGCCGCGACGGCCGTTATCGAACAGCGCGTCCACGCTCTCCTGCAGCATGCGCTTCTCGTTGCGCACGATGATGTCGGGCGCGCGCAGCTCGATCAGCCGCTTGAGGCGGTTGTTGCGGTTGATGACGCGGCGATACAGGTCGTTCAGGTCGGACGTCGCGAACCGGCCGCCATCGAGCGGCACCAGCGGACGCAGCTCGGGCGGGATCACCGGCACCACGTCCAGGATCATCCAGTCCGGATGCGAGCCGCTCTCGGCGAACGCCTCGACCAGCTTCAGCCGTTTCACCAGCTTCTTGCGCTTGGCCTCGGAGGTGGTGTCCTTGAGGTCGGCGCGCAGCTTCACCTTCTCGGCGTCGCAGTCGATCTCCTTGAGGATCGACTTCACCGCCTCGGCGCCGATGCCGTAGCGGAAGTCGTCGCCGAACTCGTCCTGCTTGTTGAGCAGCTGGTCCTCGGTCAGCAGCTGGTGCAGCTTGAGGTCGGTCGAGCCCGGCTCGAGAACCACGTAGTTCTCGAAATACAGGATCTTCTCCAGCTCCTTGAGCGTGAGGTCGACCATCAGCCCGATGCGGCTCGGCAGCGATTTGAGGAACCAGATATGCGCCACCGGCGAGGCCAGCTCGATATGGCCCATGCGCTCGCGGCGCACCTTGGCCAGCGTCACCTCGACGCCGCACTTCTCGCAGATGATGCCGCGGAACTTCATCCGCTTGTACTTGCCGCACAGGCACTCGTAGTCCTTGATCGGCCCGAAGATGCGCGCGCAGAACAGCCCGTCCCGCTCCGGCTTGAACGTGCGGTAGTTGATCGTCTCCGGCTTCTTGATCTCGCCATACGACCAGGAGCGGATCTGCTCGGACGAGGCGAGCTGGATCTTGATCTGGTCGAACGTCTGCGCCTGGCCGGTCTGGCCAAGGATCTTCATCAGTTCATTCATGCGTCGTGACCCCTGAGAGGGTGAAAATCGAAACCGGGTGGCAGACGGCCAAGGCAGTTACCTCAAAGCCGGTTGAGAATGCGCTACGGCGAGTCAGAGGCGCCCTTTGGCGCCCCCCGGGGCGGCCTGTCGAGAACCGGAGCGGAGCGGCCGTCTGGCCGTGAGCACCGGAAGCGCAGACAGCCGCCTCGGATGACCGCCGTAGTAGCATTATCAACCGAGCTCTCAGTCGCCGCCCTGCTCCAGTTCTACGTTGAGGCCGAGCGACTTGAGCTCCTTGACGAGCACGTTGAAGCTCTCCGGGATGCCGGCCTCGAAGTCGTCCTGCTCGCGCACGATCGCCTCATAGACCTTGGTGCGGCCGGACACGTCGTCCGACTTCACCGTCAGCATTTCCTGCAGCGTGTAGGCGGCGCCATACGCCTCGAGCGCCCACACCTCCATCTCGCCGAAGCGCTGGCCACCGAACTGCGCCTTGCCGCCCAGCGGCTGCTGGGTGACCAGGCTGTACGGCCCGATCGACCGCGCATGGATCTTGTCGTCGACCAGATGGTGCAGCTTCAGCATGTAGATGTAGCCCACCGTCACCTTGCGCTCGAACGGCTCGCCCGAACGCCCGTCGGTGAGCTGAACCTGACCAGACGTGTCCAGCCCGGCCCGGGTCAGCATGTCCTCGATGTCGGACATGCGGGCACCATCGAACACCGGGGTCGCGATCGGCACGCCCTTGCGCAAATTATGCGCCAGCTCGACCAGCTGCTCGTTCGGCAGCGTGGCGATATCCTCGGCATAGACCTGCTCGCCATAGACCTCGCGCAGCGTGTCGAGCAGCTCCTGCTTGGCATGGCCGGTGCGCTGGTACTCGTCGACCAGCTCGCCGATACCGCGGCCGATATTGGCGCAGGCCCAGCCCAGATGCGTCTCCAGGATCTGTCCGACATTCATCCGCGACGGCACGCCGAGCGGGTTGAGCACAATGTCGACCGAGCTGCCATCCTCGAGGAACGGCATGTCCTCGACCGGCACCACGCGCGACACCACGCCCTTGTTGCCGTGCCGTCCGGCCATCTTGTCGCCCGGCTGCAGCTTGCGCTTCACCGCCACGAACACCTTGACCATCTTCATGACGCCGGGCGGCAGCTCGTCGCCGCGCTGCAGCTTCTCGACCTTGCTCTCGAAGCGCGCCTGGATGCGGCCGACGGCGGCATCGAACTCGCGCTTCAGCACCTCGATCTCGGCCACCGCCGCGTCGGCGGACAGCACGATGTTGCGCCACGCGCCGCGCGGATGCTCGGCCAGCAGCTCCTCGGTGATCTCGGTGCCGGACTTGATGCCCTTGAACCCGGCGCCCGCCTTCTGCCCGAGCAGACGCTCGCGCAGGCGGTTGTAGAAGCTGCGCTCCTGGATCGCGCGCTCGTCGTCGCGGTCCTTGGCCAGGCGCTCGATCTCGGCGCGCTCGATCGCCATCGCGCGCTCGTCCTTGTCGACGCCGCGGCGCGAGAACACCCGAACGTCGACGATCGTCCCGGTGGTGCCGGGCGGCAGCTTGAGCGAGGTGTCGCGCACGTCCGACGCCTTCTCGCCGAAGATGGCGCGGAGCAGCTTCTCCTCCGGCGTCATCGGGCTTTCACCCTTAGGGGTGACTTTTCCGACCAGGATGTCGCCCGGGTTCACCTCGGCGCCGACATAGACGATGCCGGCCTCGTCAAGGTTGCGCAGCGCCTCCTCGCCGACATTGGGGATGTCGCGGGTGATCTCCTCCTGGCCGAGCTTGGTGTCGCGCGCCATGACCTCGAACTCCTCGATATGGATCGAGGTGAAGACGTCGTCGCGCGCGATGCGCTCGGAGATGAGGATGCTGTCCTCGAAATTGTAGCCGTTCCAGGGCATGAACGCGACCAGCACGTTGCGCCCCAGCGCCAGCTCGCCGAGATCCGTCGACGGGCCGTCGGCGATGATGTCGCCGGCATGCACCTTATCACCGACGCGCACCAGCGGACGCTGGTTGATGCAGGTCGACTGGTTCGAGCGCATGTACTTGCGCAGCCGGTAGATATCGACGCCCTGGGTCGAGCCGCTCTCGTCGGTGGCCCGCACCACGATGCGCGCGCCGTCGATCTGGTCGATGGTCCCGGGACGGCGCGCGACGATGGTCGCACCCGAGTCGCGGGCGACCGCGGCCTCCATGCCGGTGCCGACCAGCGGCGCATCCGAGCGGATCAGCGGCACCGCCTGGCGCTGCATGTTCGAGCCCATCAGCGCCCGGTTGGCGTCGTCGTTCTCGAGGAACGGGATCAGGGCGGCCGCCACCGACACCAGCTGGCGCGGCGACACGTCGCAGGCGGTGACGTCCTCGGGCTTGACCAGCCGGAAATCGCCGCCGCGGCGCACCGAGACCAGCTCGTCGGTCAGGTTGCCGTCGGTGTCCTGCGCGCAGTCGGCCTGCGCCACCACCAGCTTCTCCTCCTCCATGGCGGAGAGATACTTCCAGCCGCTCTGCAGCGCGCCGTCCTTCACCAGGCGATACGGCGTCTCGATGAAGCCGTACTTGTTCACCTTGGCGTAGGTGGCGAGGCTGTTGATCAGGCCGATATTCGGCCCTTCCGGCGTCTCGATCGGGCAGATGCGGCCGTAATGCGTCGGATGCACGTCGCGCACCTCGAAGCCGGCGCGCTCGCGGGTCAGGCCCCCCGGGCCAAGTGCGGAGAGACGACGCTTGTGCGTCACCTCGGAGAGCGGGTTGGTCTGGTCCATGAACTGGCTGAGCTGCGACGAGCCGAAGAACTCGCGCACGGCCGCCGCCGCGGGCTTGGCGTTGATCAGGTCGTGCGGCATCACCGTGTCGATATCGACCGAGCCCATGCGCTCGCGGATCGCGCGCTCCATGCGCAGCAGGCCGACCCGGTACTGGTTCTCCATCAGCTCGCCGACCGAACGCACCCGCCGATTGCCGAGATTGTCGATGTCGTCGATGGTGCCGCGGCCGTCCTTGAGCTCGCACAGGATCTTGACGGTGCGCAGGATGTCGACCTTGCGCAGCACCCGGATGGTGTCTTCGGCGTCGACGCCGAGACGCATGTTCATCTTCACGCGACCGACGGCCGAAAGATCGTAACGATCGGCATCGAAGAACAGGCCGCGGAACAAAGCTTCCGCGGTGTCCGGGGTCGGCGGCTCGCCTGGGCGCATCACCCGGTAGATGTCGATCAGCGCATCGTCGCGCGAGGTGTTCTTGTCCACCGCCAGGGTGTTGCGTATCCACGGCCCGGTGCCGCTATCGACCGCCAGCGTCGGCAGCCGGCCGATGCCGAGCTCCTCGATCGCCGCCAGCCGCGGCTCGGTCAGCTCCTCGCCGGCCTCGGCGTAGAGCTCGCCGGTCGCCTCGTCGACGAGGTCGTACGCCACGTAGCGCCCCAGCAGGTCGGCGCGGCCGACCAGCACCTCACGGGTCCGTTCGGCGATCTTCTTCACCGCGCGCGCGGTCAGCTTCGCATCCGCATCGGCCACGACTTCACCCGTCTCGGCATCGACCAGCGGCTCCAGCAGCTTCATGCCGCGGAACGCATCGGGGTCGAACGGGCGCGCCCAGCCCTTGGCGCTGCGCACGAAGATCACCTGGCCGTAGAAGGTGCCGAGGATCTCGTCGGCATCCATGCCGCGTACGTCCAGCTGATCGACATCGCCGCCCTCGGCGATCTTGGCGGCGCGCGCCGCCTCGGAAGCGGCGCCCTCGAGCGCGTACAGCAGCGTGGTGACCGGCAGCTTGCGCTTCCGGTCGATGCGGACATAGACCATGTCCTTGCTGTCGAACTCGAAATCGAGCCAGGACCCGCGATACGGGATCACGCGGGCGGCGAACAGGAACTTGCCGGACGAGTGCGTCTTGCCCTTGTCGTGGTCGAAGAACACGCCGGGCGAGCGGTGCATCTGGCTGACGATGACGCGCTCGGTGCCGTTGATGATGAAGGTGCCGTTCTCCGTCATCAGCGGCATGTCGCCCATATAGACGGGCTGCTCCTTGATATCGCGGATCGAGCGGCTGCCGGTATCCTCGTCCACGTCCCATACGATGAGACGCAGGATCACCTTCAGCGGTGCCGCGAAGGTCATGCCGCGCTGGATGCATTCCTCGACGTCGTATTTCGGCTCCTCGAGCTCGTAATGCACGAACTCCAGACGGCCGCGGCCGGCGAAATCATTGATCGGGAACACCGAACGGAACACTTCCTGCAGCCCGGTCTGGGTGCGGCTGTCCGGCGCCACGTTCATCTGCAGGAAGCCCTCGTAGCTGGACCGCTGCACGTCGATCAGGTTCGGCATCGGCGCGACTTCGGGGATGCGCCCGAAGCTCTTGCGGATGCGCTTGCGCCCCGTGAACGACTTTGCCCCAGAAAACGCCCCAGCATTCCCGATAATTGCGTTCATCGCCTGCCCTGTCCTGCCCTGCTCGACCCGGGAACCGTCGCCGCGCGACCTGGGACACGCCGTCATCCGGCGCCCCGGCACTGCGGCCCGCTCCTGGGCGCCACCGAAATCGGTTGCAAAATCACCCTCTGTCCGTATCAGCATCCGGATGCCGCACGGCCAACGGGGCGGGCACCGAACCTCGGCACCCGCCCCCCATCGCGCTAGTCGCCGGCCCTTTGTCTCATCTGCAGAGACCGGCTCTTCTGCAGAAACCGGTTCTCCTGAGAAACCGGCTGCCTCTCCCGAGAAGCAGCAGGCGTGTCAGGATGCTTACTTGATCTCGACAGTGGCGCCCTGCTCTTCCAGCTGCTTCTTGAACTTGGCGGCGTCTTCCTTGTTGACGCCTTCCTTCACCGTCTTCGGCGCACCCTCGACCAGATCCTTGGCTTCCTTCAGCCCGAGGCCGGTGATGGTGCGGATCTCCTTGATGACGTTGATCTTCTTGTCACCGATGGTAGCGAGGATGACGGTGAATTCGGTCTGCTCCTCGACCGGAGCCGCAGCCGCGCCGCCGCCCGCCGGAGCGGCTGCCGCGGCAACCGGCGCCGCCGCGGACACGCCCCACTTCTCCTCGAGGAGCTTCGACAGCTCAGCCGCCTCGAGAACCGTCAGGGTGGACAGCTCGTCAACAAGTTTCGACAGATCGGCCATGATTGGTCTTCCTAATCTAGACACTGGTGGTTGGAAAGCAAGTCTGGGGTGGGTTCGAAGCAAGCCCGGTTCCCGAGCTCACCAAATCGTGTGCAACAGCCTAAGCTGCCTCGGCTTGCGCCTCGTCCTTCTTGGCGTAGGCGCCAAAGACCCGCGCGAGCTGCGCCGCCGGTGCCTGGAGCACGCCCGCGATACGCGTGGCCGGCGTGGCAATGAGGCCCACCAGCTGCGCGCGCAGGGTATCCAGGGATGGCAGCTCGGCCAGCGCCTTGATCCCGTCCGCATTCAGCGTCTGGGCTCCGAGCGCTCCACCGAGCACGACAAGCTTCTCGTTGGTCTTGGCGAACTCGACGGCCACCTTCGCCACCGCCACCGGGTCGGTCGCCCACGCGAGCGCGGTCGGTCCCTTCAGCAGCGGCGCGATGCCGTCGAACTTGGTCCCATCCAGGGCGAGGATGGCCAGCCGGTTCTTCGCGACCTTGAAGGTCGCACCCGCCTCGCGCATCCGGGCCCGCAGCTTCGTCACCTCCGCCACCGTCAACCCGTCATTGCGGGTGACGACGACCATCGACGTCTCTGCGAACACGGCGCCGAGAAGGGATACGAACTCCCGCTTCTCCGTACGGTCCAAATCCCGTCTCCGTCGTGGCCCACCGGATCAGACCGGCGGGCCGGGTTGCCCAAGGACCGTCACGCGCACCTTGCCCTCTTTTGCGAAGGGGGGCGCGCGCACGATCCGGTTCGCCTGTCCTGTTGCAGCCGGAACCACCAGTGCGTGGACCCGTGCCGGACCCTGTTCCTCCTTGAAGAGGGGGGCCCCGGCGCATGGCCGATCGCATCCGGATCTCCCGTCTTGCGCGCGCGGTGCCGGAAGGCACCATTACGGCCGAAGCCACGTGCGGTCTTGGACAGGTTCGGGAACGCCGGCCGAACCGCCGGCGCCCCTGCTCAGGCCCGTCCGGGAGGACGGGCTCGCATTGCGTCAGTCAGCCGGTGAACGAAGCCAGGTCCACCTTCACGCCCGGCCCCATCGTGGACGACAGCGCCACCCGCTGCAGATACACGCCCTTCGCACCCGTGGGCTTGGCCTTCTGGATCGCATCCACCAGCGCGCGGATGTTCTCGGCGAGCTTGGCCTCGTCGAACGAGGCCTTGCCGATGCCGGCATGGATGATCCCCGCCTTCTCGGCGCGGAACTCGACCTGGCCGGACTTGGCGGCGGTGACCGCGCCCTTCACGTCCATCGTGACCGTGCCGAGCTTCGGGTTCGGCATCAGGCCGCGTGGGCCGAGGATCTTACCCAGGCGGCCGACCAGGGCCATCATGTCAGGGGTGGCGATGCAGCGGTCGAAGCCGAGCTCGCCGGCCTGCACCTTCTCGGCGAGGTCGTCGGCGCCCACCACGTCGGCGCCGGCGGCGAGCGCCTCCTCGGCCTTCGCGCCGCGCGCGAACACGGCGACGCGCAGGGTCTTGCCGGTGCCGTTCGGCAGGCTCAACAGGCCGCGCACCATCTGGTCGGCATGACGCGGGTCGATGCCCAGGCCGAGCGAGATCTCGACGGTCTCGTCGAACTTGGCGGTGGCGTTGCCCTTCACCAGGCGGATGGCATCATCGAGGCCATACGCCTTGTTGTGGGTCAGCTTGGCGCGGGCGGCATGCAGGCGCTTGTCACGGGCCATGATCTCAGCCCTCCACGACGGTCAGGCCCATCGAGCGGGCCGAGCCTGCGAGCATGCGGATCGCACCGTCGACATCGTTGGCGTTCATGTCCTTCATCTTCTCGAGCGCGATCTCGCGCAGCTGCGCGGTTGTTACACGCCCTGCTGCGGCCCCCTTACCAACCGTCGGGCTGCCCTTGCTGATCTTGGCGGCCTTGAGCAGGAAATAGGTGTTCGGCGGCGTCTTGGTGATGAAGGTGAAGGTACGGTCGGCGAATGCGGTGATCACCACCGGGATCGGCATGCCGACCTCGAGGCCCTGCGTCAGCGCGTTGAATTCCTTGCAGAACGCCATGATGTTCAGGCCGCGCTGGCCGAGCGCCGGACCCACCGGCGGCGACGGGTTCGCCTTGCCGGCCGGGATCTGCAACTTGATGTAGCCGGTGATCTTCTTCGCCATATCCTTGGCTCCTTCCAGCCAGGACCGCGGTCCGTACGACCCTTAGCCGCCGCGCCGGAATGATCCGGTGTCGACAGGACAGGTCTCCCGCGTTCCATGAGAGGCGCGCTCCTAGCCTTCCCTCGGCCAGCTTGTCAAGACGACGCCCGCACGCTCTCCGCCAGTCAAGGCATCTCCCTCCGGATCATGTCTTGACCTCTAGAGATCACAAGATATATCGTAAGACATGTCATACAGAACAAACTCTATCCCCCACCACATCCAGCACTGGCTGTACGCAATCGGCCCGCATCGCGGCCGCGGCGGCTTCGGCCATCGCCGCGGCGGCGGCTTCATGGGCGGCGACGGCTTCCCCGGCCGCCGCAGGCTCGGCGCGTCGGAGCTGCAGCTGGTGCTGCTCGCCCTCCTCGCCGAGCAGCCGGCGCACGGCTACGAACTCATCCGCCTGCTCGAGGAGCGTTCCGGTGGCTTCTATGCGCCCAGCCCCGGCATGGTCTATCCGGCGCTGACCTATCTCGAGGAGATCGGCCACGCCGCGGTCGCGCCGGACGGCAACCGCAAGCTCTATTCCCTGACCGATCCGGGACGCGCGCATCTGGACGCCAACCGCGACCAGGCCACGCTGATCCTGCAGACGCTGGCGCGCATCGGCGGCCGCATGGCGCAGGTGCGCGAGGCCTTCGCCGGCGTCGAGGATTCGGACCCGCAGGCCGCCGACGAGCTGCACCAGGCGCGGCACGCCATCAAGCACGCGCTGATGCGCAAGCGCGGCTGCTCGCCGGAGGAGGCCCGCCGCATCGCCGGCATCCTGACCCGCGCCACCGCCGAAATCCTCGGCAAGGAGAGCTGAGCCGCACGGCGTTCGTCTTGCAGGGCCGGTCGTCTCTTCCCCTGGAATCAGTCTTCAGGCCGCCTGCGACGGGTGATTGATGGGGGATCGCGTTCGCGTTGCCGCTTGAGCACCTCGGCATCGGTCAGCCGGGCATCGTAGATTGAACGTGGCTCGATGGTGCGGGCGACAAGGGTCGCGATCGCGACGATGAGCAGTAGCGGCACGATGAAGGCGCGAGCATGGCCGGTCAGTTCCATCATCAGCACGATCGCCGAGAGCGGGCCTTGCGTGGTCGCCGCCAGCAGGGCGGCGGCACCAAGCACTGCGCACAACCCGGGTGCGGTCCCGGGCCAGATATGCGACCACGGGACGCCCAGCACACCGCCCAGCAATGCGCCGATCGCCAGAGTTGGGGTGAACAGGCCGCCTGGGGTGCCGCTGCCGAGACAGAGCAGTGTCGCGGCCGGCTTGAGAAGCAGCAGGGCTAGCAGCAACAACGGGGCGGCCTGATTGGTGAACGCCAGCTGCGCGATGTCACGGCCGTTCCCGAGCAACTGCGGAAAGGCAATGGACACCATCCCAAGCACGGTCAGGGCGACAGCCGGTGCCGCGAGACGCCATGGCCCTTGCGGCCGGTGACGGTCGGCCCAAGCAACCGCGCGGACATAGCCGACCGACACAACGGCGATGGCCGGACCGGCCAGCAGCGCCCATAGGACACTGCCGGCAGAGCCGGCATAGGACGGGATCTGGTAGGTCGGCGCGTCGGGCAGGAAGGCCCAGGACACCCCGGTCGCGATCAGCGAGGTCAGCAGTGCCGGCAGCACAAAGCGCAGCGCCAGCTCGCCACGCAGCACCTCCAGCGCGAACAGGGCGCCTCCGAGCGGCACGCCATACGCCGCCGCCATCCCGGCGCCGGCGCCGCAGGCGACCAGCAGCCGGCGCTGGTCGTCGGAGAGCCGCACCCGGTCCGACAGCACGTTCGCGACGACGGCACCCGCCTGCTTCGGCGCGCCCTCCCGGCCAAGCGATGCACCCATCCCAACGACAAGGATGGAGAGCACGGCGCTGCCGAGCGTGCGCAGCGCCGGAAGGCGTCCGGCGTGGAACCAGATCGCCGCGGTGATATCGATGCTGTTGGCCGCCGACAGCCTGACAAGCAGAAGCTGTCCCGCGCCGGTCAGCAGGCCGGCGCCGAGCAGTATGACGATGTGCTTCCAGGCGGCGGTCCGGGCCGCGGCGTCGAGCAGGTCGACCCCGTTCCCGGACCAGAGCGTGTGCTGGACCAGCTCCAACAGCTCCGTCAAGGCGGCGGCGCTCAGGCCGGTGCCGATCCCGGTCAGCAGGACGGCCATCCAGAAACCGGCGGCGTCGCGCCGCGCCAGGATTGGTGAGATCAAGGACGCGGGGATCCGGTTCGGTTGATAGAGGCGCCGAGCAGTCTGCGCATCTCCCCGGCAGGAGTCACTGCACGAAGCTTACATCATTCCGCAACAACTGTTTTTCCGAATTCAGAGCGAGAACAGGGCGGCGGTAGCCGGCATTTTTCTGCTCAAGGCGCAAAGCCATTCGTCAGCAACGGTGGTCCCTCTTGCCCGGCGGGAGGCGGTGCGTTGGTGATCTGGCCGCTATATCCCGAACAGGCGGAAAGCTGCAGGCACAACGCGATTGCGCTTGCCGCGCGCAGACAAAGACTGAAGCCGCGAACGTAAGCAGGCACTGTAACCCTCCTCCCCGAGCCTGGTGGTCCGATCCTGACGCTCGCTCCCCGAGCGGCAGGTTCAATTATGTAACTGCCTTCCGGCGCCGACGAGAGCAAACGTTAAAACAGCTCGATGTGTGTCTTGAACCCGATCAGCGCGGCGTTCGGAAGCTGTGCCTCGGCATTCGGGCGGATGAAGTATTGGAAGTCCGGTGCAAGCGTGACGCCACGAAAGACATGGATCTGATAGTCGACCTCGAGGTTGATCGCGTGGGTCTGGATACCCGCGGCATTCGGGACGCCGCCAAAGCTGCCCGTGATCGGTAATCCGAGCTCCTCCTCCTCTCCCTGGACTTTTCCGAGCTGTCCGGACACCGTCTGGTAGGCGAACAGCACGCCGATGGTGTCGAGCGGTCGCGCCTTCCAGAAGTCGCGATCGATACCAGCCAGGATGAACTGGTCCGCCCTCGTCGAATAGCGGACGTCGTTATGCACGTAGTCGCCGGTCACGATGATGCCATCGGTGGCGCCAGGTCCCTGCCGGACGAGCATCTGGTCGAACTGCGCCCAGGCTTGCGTGCCGCCCTTGCGCGACTGGACCGGCTGCGTCGGGAGTTCCCAGGTATCGTGACTGGTGTTCTCGTACATGGCGCCGAGCTTGTAGTGGCCCGGCAGCTTGTCCGGTCCGAAGGTCGGCTCGTAACCCGCCTCGATCGGGAACGCCTCGCCGTCGATGTGCGAGCTGTCGAGATGGAACCCGGACCGGTAGCCGTCCGTGGCACTGTAGGTGTTGTTCTCGGTGAAATAGATCCCAGACTGGATATATACCGGAGAAATCGGGCGGACACGCAGGCGGGTGAACCATTGCGCGTCCGGATATGAGGCATTTGCGTTATTGTCGGTCACGCCCTTCGGGTTCCCGCAGAGCGAGTTGTTCATGAAGTTGCAGTTCAGCGGATTGGAGTCGAAATCGTTCTCCATCGGCGCTCGCCCGGCCGCGATGTTGAACCGGCCGTGCGCCATGGTTTCTTCAGCATAGAAGAATACCAGGTGGACGGCGACATTGCCTCCGGCGCCATAGATCTCCTGGCTTTGATTGAACCCGTTATCGCCGAACAGATTTCCCGCCAGGCTGCCGTAGCGCCCGACCGCGATTGCATGCGTCTGCAAGCCCGGGATACCCGCGAGGATATTCCAGTCCTGGTCCCATTCGAGCGCATACTGACCCGCGTTCGTCGAGCCCTGATGAGGCCCGCTCACCACCCCGAGAAACTCGTTGGTGTTATCAAGCAGCAGAGCGGTTCCGTACTGCTGCAGGGTGGCATTCACCTCTGGCACGAGCGCTTCAGGTTTTGGCAGCGGAGGTGCTCCGAAATCCGCACCCGGCGTGATGTTTATCTTCGAGCTGGCGAAAGTCCCTGTGCCAGTATCAAGCTGAGCGAACGCCGGAACCGCGGCGAGGGACAGCATGGCGCTGCTTACTAGCAGGACCTGACCCTCTCGCCACCGGCCGCGAGTTTGAGACTTCAGCATCAACATATCCCCCCAGAGAGCCTATTGTTGCTTCTTCCTTTGGGCCGCGCTCCGCCGCTTGCGCCGACCGGCGCAGCACCGGACGATCAGGCCGAACCCTGACGTCGAGAGGTCGATTTAGTCCGTCTCGAAGCCGACAGATCAGTGCGTTGACCCGAAGTGTCCGTCACATGAACTCTTGTCGTCGTCAATTAAAATCCCTCTTAGGGAACGACTGCCTCTGCAGACACCGAGCGGCGAGGACACGGAACTTCATCACCAGCGAGCGGGGGCGGCACAAACTAAAAGCGATTTTAGTGATCGGTTACAATCGCAAGGCCGCGAACGACGTTATACTGATCACGCACGGAGACGTTGCCCCATCACCCCCGACAAGACAATGGCTTGCTTCGGCAGGCCACAGAATGCGGCGGGAGACGATGAAGTGGTTTACGATCTCGACGAGATTGCCAGACAATAAGAACAGCAGGTTGCCCGGCTACCGTTCGATGCTGTTGAGAAATCCACCAGCCTGAGCAACGCGTCGGCAAGCTTCGACGTCAAACTCAAATCTCAAAGCGGAGTATAGTATCATGCGTAACAGTAATGCCCTCATTGGCCGAGTTGCGGCCGCGTTTATGCTGATCGCCGGCGGGGCATCGATGCCTGCCGCGTCACACGCTCAGACCCTGGACCATGGGGTCGGCGAGCAACCGAGCCGGGATCTCTCGGTCCCGCCGGGCGCTCCTCGCATCAACCGCCTTGGCGCGATGCGCAAGGCCTACAGTCCGCGGGACCAGCATGCGCAGGCGAGCCAGACCCAGGGCGGCAGCCAGCCATCCACGGCAGGCCGGCCGCAATAGATCCCACAGCCCGCCTCGGGCACCTGAGATCAAGCAGTTGTCGTCGCCGGCGTCGTCGTAGTCTGAAAGTGGTGCCGTGCCATGAAGACCTTACTGGCGCTCGCAGCAACCATGTCGTTGAACGGACTGGCTGGTTGCGATGCCAGCTATCAGCCGCAAGAGATTTCCAGGTCGCGGCTGGAGGATGGAATGCCACCTCTTACAGGCGTTCTTCCGAACGGTGTCATGGCCGACTCCGCAACCAAATAAGGAGCCCGGTCAGACGGAGCTCTGGGCTCGCCGGGTGCAGGCTCCAGGTATGGGAAAGCTGGCGATGTCAGCCTGGCGTATGCACGTCGCCCGGCGAGCGCCCCGGGGTCAGCGGATTGAACGGCAGGGTCTGGTCGGGCGTCGGCAGCTCGTTCGTACTCCAGCCGCCGCCCAGCGCGCCGATCAGGTTCACCGCCGCCTGCAGCCGCGCGGTCTCGACCTGCACGGCGGCGATCTGCGCGGTGAGCGCATAGACCTGGCTCACGGTGACGTCGAGATAGTTGTCGAGGCCGCCGGTATAGAGTGCGAGCGTCATGTTCTGCGCCTTCACCGCCGACTGCACGGCGGCGATCTGCTGCGTGGACTGCGTCGCCAGGATATCAGTCAGCGACAACCCGTCCTCAACCTGCTGGAACGCGGTCAGCACGGTGGCGCGGTAGTTGTCCGCGGTCTGCGCGTACTGCGACCAGCTCCGCTGCAGCTCCGCGCGGCGCAGGCCGCCCTCGAACAAGGGCAGCACCGCGGAGGCGCCGACCGCCCACAGGCTGTTCGGCAGGCTGGCCAGCGACCAGCCATAATCCTCGAAGCCGGATTGCAGGCTGATGGTGACGTCCGGATAGAACGCCGCGCGCGCCACCCCGATCGAGGTGCTGGCCGACGCCATGCTGCGCTCGGCCTGGGCGATATCGGGGCGGCGCTGCAGCAGCGTCGACGGCACCCCCGCCGGGATCACCGGCACCGCGAGACGCGGCTCCGCGACCGGGCCGATGACGAAGCTGCTCGGGTTGGTGCCGGTCAGCACGGCGATCGCATGCTGCAGGGTGGCGCGGCTGGCCAGCGTCGCGGTGTCCTCGGCCTCGGCGGCGGACAGCTGGTTCTGCGCACGCGCCACATCCAGGCCGGAGGAGATCTTGCCGGCCAGACGCATCGCGGTGATGCCGACCGCGCGGCGATACAGTGCGATCGACTGGCTATAGACCCCATGCTGCGCATCCAGGCCGCGCAGCGCCATGTAGTCCGACGCCAGCTCGACCTCGAGGCTGAGCCGGGCGTTGGCGAGATCCGCCGCCGTTGCCTGCGCCTGTTGCTTGTAGAGCTTGGTTTCGTTGCGGATGCGGCTCCAGAAGTCCGGATCCCACGCCACCGTGGCGCCGATGGCGTTGGACGACTGCTCGTTCGCGCCGACGCTGCTGTTGCGGAACAGCCGGTGCTCGGACTGCTTGTTGTCGCTGGTCCCGGCCTGCGCGTTCAGCTGCGGATACAGCCCCGCGCGGGCCTCGCCGGCCAGGTCGCGCGCCTGGGTATAGGCCTCGTAGGCGGCTTGGAGGTTCGGGTTGTCGAGTTCGAGCTGGGCTTCCAGGGTGTCGAGCACCGGATCGCCGAAGGCCTGCCACCAGGGCCCGCGTGGCAGCTGGTCGAGCGGCCGCGCCACGGTGAACGGGCCGGAACCCTGGTAGCTCGCGGGCAGGATCGGATGCGGCGGCCGGTAGGCCGGCGCCAGGTCGCAGCCCGCGAGGTCGCAGCAGGTCAGCGCCGCCAGCCCGGTGAGGCAGGCGACCCGCGCCATTCCCTTCATCTGCCTCATTGATCGGGCGCGCCCCCGCGTGCGGCCTCGATGCGCTCGCGCTGCGCCGTACTCATGCGCGCGCTGCGCGACGTCGCCGGATCGGGCGTCGGCGGCGGAGCCTTCGGCGACGCCACCCCGGGCACCCCGGTCACCACATGCACATGCTGGCCTTCGAGCAGGCCTGCGGACGGATCGTTGATGAAGCGGTCGGTCGGCTTCAGCCCGGCCACCACCTGCACGGTCTGGCCGAGATTGAGGCCGAGCGTCACGTTCTGCAGATGCACGCTGCCGTCCGGCCGCACCAGCGCCACCTGCATGCCCTGGTCACGGAACAGCAGCGCCTGCTCGGGCACGATCAGGATGTCGGGGTCGGACGGGATGACGAAGCGGACGTCGGTGTAGGTGCCCGGCCAGATCAGATGGTCGGGATTGTCCACCGTGAGTTCGGTGACCACGGTGCGGGTCTGCGGGTTGAAGGCATTCGCGGTGGTCAGAAACGCGGCGCGGAAGCTGCGGCCCGGAAACTGCGACAGCGACAAGCTCGCGGTGAGTCCGGGCTTGAGCACCGCCGAATAATCCTGCGGCACCGAGACATAGATGCGCAGCTTGTGGATGTCCGACACGCTGAACAGCTCGCTCGAGCCGCCGGTCGAATGCAGGTCGCCGCCGGCCGCACTGACATAGCTGCCGACATCGGTGTTGCGCGCGGTGACCACGCCGTCGAACGGCGCCACCACCTTCTTGAAGGCTTCCATCGCCTGGTAGCGCGCCACCTCGTGCTGCGCCGCATCCACCTCGGCCTTCTGGGCCGTGGCGTTGGCGACCTGCACGTCGACTTCCTGCTGCGAGACGGCCTGGGTGCCGGCCAGGGCCGACCAGCGATGCGCGGTGACGCGGGCGAGGTTGTAGCGCGCCTGCGCCACCGCGAGGTTCGCCTTCGCGGTCTCGAACTGCTCGTCGAGGCTGGGCGCATCGATCGTCGCCAGCAGCGCGTTCTTCTGCACACTCGCGCCGTAGTCCTTGAACCACATCTGCACGTAGCCGGAGACCTGGGCGTAGATCGGCGCCGCATACCAGGCGTTGATCGTGCCGGGCAGGTCGAGCGTGCGCGAGGCGGGGCCCCTGGTGGCCGAGATGAGCTGCACGTCGTCGACGGCATTCTCGTCGGCCGAGCTGCGCAGGTCGGCGAGATGGCTGTGCCGGTCCCACAGACCCCAGGCCGCCAGGATGATCGCCAGGAACATGGCGACCAGGGCGATCAGGCCGATCCGGCTCTTCGGCTTGCGAGAGGAGCGGCCCTCAAATGGGCCCTGGCGAACCTGTTGCTGGATCGTCATGTGTGCAGCGCCCCTTCCGGGTGTACTTCTGTCTTCTCGCGGTCGGAAGCCTTTGCCTCACCCCGGTGCAGCAGCGCGAACACGCAGGGCACGAACAGCAGGGTCGCGAACGTCGCCACCAGCAGGCCGCCGATCACCGCCTTGCCGAGCGGCGCGTTCTGGGTGTTGCTGAACGACATCGGCAGCATGCCGATCATCATCGCCAGCGCCGTCATCAGCACCGGGCGGATGCGGCCGTAGCCGGCCTCGACCGCGGCGCGCACCGCGTCGCCGTGCTCGGCGAGGCGCTCGCGGGCGAACGCCACCACCAGGATCGAGTTCGCGGTGGCCGTACCCATGCACATGATCGCGCCGGTCAGCGCCGGCACCGACAGGGTGGTGTGGGTCAGGAACAGGCTCCAGACAATGCCGGCCAGCGCCGCCGGCAGGGCGGAGATGATGATGAACGGGTCCAGCCAGGACTGGAAGTTCACCACGATCACCAGATAGACCAGCAGGATCGACAGCGCGAGGCCCTCGATCAGCTGTACGTAGGCGGTGCCCATCGTGGTCGCCTGGCCGCGCAGATTGACGCTGGCGCCGTGCGGGACGCTGCCGTTCATCTGGCTCACCACCACGGCCACCGCATCGTTGACCGCGCCGAGATCGCGCGCCTGGTTGGTGGCGAAGATGTCGATCACCGGCAGGATGCTGTAGTGCGAGTTCAGCAGCGCGCTGCCGGTCTGGCTGATGTGGCTGAGGCCGCCCAGCAGCTGGGTGCCGTTGCCGCCCGGATCGCCGTCGCCCTTGTCGATCGGGATCGTCTCCAGGTCGTTCATGCTGGTGAGCTGGTTCTGCGGCGTCTGCGTGTTGACCAGGTGCGAGATGCCGTTGCTCGGATCGAGCCAGTAGGTCGGCGCGGTCTGGCCGCTGCCCGACAGGGTGGCCAGCGCATTGTTGGCGACATCCGCCTCGGTGAGGCCGGTGCCCAGCGCATAGGAGCGCGAGGAGGCGACCCGCACGGTGGGCTCGTTGAAGGCCTGCTGGATGTGCACGTCGGCGATGCCCGGGATCCGGCGCAGGCGTGCCACCATCTGGTTGGCGTAGGCGAGGTTGGCGTCGAGATTGCGGCCGGAGACCTGCACGTCGATCGGCGCCGGCAGGCCGAAATTCAGGATCTTGGCGGTGATGTCGCCGGGCAGGAAGGTGAACACGGTGCCCGGGAAGCGGGCCGGCAGCTGCCGGCGCAGCACGGCGCGATAGGCGTCCACCGGCGCCGCGTCGTTCCTGAGGCTGATGGTGATGTCGCAATCCTGCGGCCCGATGGTGCCGGTCGAGTTGTACGCCTCGTTGATGCCGCTGGCCGGCAGGCCGCAATTATCGACCAGGTTGCTGACCTTCCCGGGCAGCAACTCGCGCACCGACTTGTTCACCAGCACCGAGATCATCGAGGCGTCCTCGAGGCGGGTGCCGATCGGCGCGCGCATGTGCATGTCGATCTCGCCCGACCGGATGCTCGGGAAGAAGTCGCGGCCGAGCGACGGGATCAGCAGCAGCGAGGCCAGCGCCGCCCCCAGGAAGCCCAGGATGAAACGGCCGCGTATGGCGACGATGCCGGCGAGCACGCGCTGGTAGCCTTCGCGGAAACTGGTGAAGCGCCGCTCGAAGCCGCGGTGGAAGCGGGTGAACGGACCCGGGTTGGCGGACGGCCCCTTCGCGTGATTGGCGACCTGGGCGCGCAGCAGCCAGGCGGCCATCGTCGGCACCAGCGTGCGCGACAAGATGAAGGAGGCGATCATTGCGAAGATGATGGCCTCGGCCAGCGGCATGAACAGCCAGCCGCCGATGCCAGACAGCTGGAACAGCGGCAGCCAGACGATGCAGATGCACAAGGTGGCGACGAAGGTCGGCACCACGATCTGGTTCGCCGCCTCGATGATGCCCGGCTCCAGCTCGGCGCCGTGCTCGAGATGGGCGTCGATGTTCTCGATCATCACGGTGGCGTCGTCGACCAGGATGCCGACCGCGAGTGCCAGGCCGCCCAGCGTCATCACGTTGATGGTCTGGCCGAGCCACGACAGCGCCAGCACCGAGCACAGGATGGAGAGCGGGATCGAGGTCGCCACGATCAGCGTCGAGCGCCAGCTGCCGAGGAACAGCAGCACGGTCATGCCGGTCAGGAAGGCGGCGGTGACCATCTCCTGCACCACCTCGCGCACGCTGTCGCGCACGAAGCCCGAGGCGTCGTTCAGCGGCGTGATGGTGGTGCCCGGCGGCAGCGTCTTGAGGATGCCGGGCAGCATCGCCTTGATGCCGCTGACCACAGCGAGCGTGGAGGCGTCGCCGCTCTTGAGCACCTCGATCAGCACCGCCTGCTTGCCGTGCACCAGAACCGCGTTCTGCTGCGGCGGCGAGCCGCGATAGACGTGCGCCACGTCGCGCAGATAGATGACGGCATTGCCGACCTGCTTGATCGGCAGGTTGTTGAAGCTCTCCACCTTGAGCGGCGTCGAGTTGGTCTCGACCATGTAGTCGATGGCGCCGATCTTCTGGTCGCCGGCCGGCAGCACGACATTCTGGGTGGCGAGCGCGCGGCCCACATCGACCGCGGTCAGGCCATGCGCCAGCAGCTTGCGCTGGTCGAGGTCGATCTCGACATTCAGCGAGGCGCCACCATAGGGGGTGGGGATGGCCGCCCCCGGCACCGAGATCAGCTGCGGCCGGATCAGGTTCGACGCCATGTCGTAGACCTGCGACGAGGTCAGGCCGGGTGCGGAGACCTGCAGGTCCAGCACCGGCACCGAGGAGGCGTTGTACGACAGCACCTGCGGCGGGGTGATGCCGGCCGGCATCTGCTTGAGCACCGTCTGCGAGATCGAGGTGATCTGCGCCTGGGCGGCTGCGATGTCGGTGCCCGGCTGGAAGAAGATCTTGACGATGCCGCGGCCGTACAGCGACTGGCTTTCGATGTGCTCGATGTTTTCGACGGTCGCGGTCAGCGACCGCTCGTAATAGTAGATGACCCGTCCGGACATGTCCTGCGGCAGCAGGCCGGTATAGGTCCAGACCACGGCGACCACCGGGATCTTGATGTTGGGGAAGATGTCGGTCGGGGTCTTGAACACCGCGATGATCCCGAACAGCAGGATCAGGATGCTCATCACCACGAAGGTCAGCGGCCGCCGCAGGGCGACCACGACAATGGCATTCATCGGGCTGATTTCATGCGGTGATGTCGCTCTCGGGCAGGACGCGGATCGTGGCAGGCATGGGCTTTTTCCGACGCGGACGCCAGATAGCCGACGCCCCCCGGGCCGCCAATGAAATTAACTTTTAGGCGATGCCCGGCAGGCGGCGGCGGCGCCGGCGGTCACGCCACCGGCCGCCACGAGGCGCGGCCGGTAAAACCGATTGTATGAAACGGCGCTGGCGAATACTCCCGGCTGTGCCCGGATCCAATACTGATCGATACGCCACCGCATGAACCACAGTTCCGGCTGTCGGTGGATACTTCCGAACGCTTACCTGGCACACCACCATCAAGGGTGATGGGCCTCAGGGTGCCGCCAGCGTCACCTCGATCAGGCACCCCGGCCGCGGTGACGCCCCGGCGTCGGAGATGGCGATGCGGGCGCCATGCAGGTGGCCGATGGCTCCGACCAGGCTGAGGCCGAGACCGCTGCCGGCGATGTGGCGGCTCTTGTCGGAGCGGTAGAAGCGCCCGAGCACCGCCTCGCGCTCCGCGGGCGCGATGCCGGGCCCGGTATCGCCGACACGCAGCACCGCCTCGCCCGGGCGCGCCGACGCGCCGATTGCCACCCGGCCGCCTTCCGGCGTGAACTTGATGGCGTTGTCGATCAGGTTGGCGAGCAGCTCGATCAGCAGGTCGCGGTCGCCGGGCACGCGCACCGGCTCGCAGCCTTCCACCACCAGGGCGATCTGCCGCGCTTCCGCGATCGGCTCGTAGAGGTCGACTATGTCGGCCACGAGTTCGTCCAGCGCCACGCTGGTGAAGGCGGCGCGCCGGCGTCCGTTCTCGATCTCGCCGATGCGCAGCAGCGCGGTGATCACGGCGAAGCACTGGTCGAGATCGACGATGGCGCGATCGACCGCCTCGTTTAGGAGTTCGGCGCTGGCCGGCATCGGCTCGGCGCCGGGTGACGCGTTGCGCGCCCGCTCCAGCCGGGTGCGGACCCGGGCCAGCGGGGTGCGCAGGTCGTGCGCGATGTCGTCGCCGACGCCCTTGATCTCGTCGAGCAGGTGCTCGAGCCGATCCAGCATGCGATTCACGCTGCCGGCCAGGCGGTCGAGATCGTCGCGCTCGCGCCCGGCCGGCAGCCGCTCGTGCAGGTCGCCGGCCATGATCCGGTCGATGGCACGATGCATGATGCCCACCCGCAGCAGAGCGCGGTGGCTGAGCCAGGCGCCCCCGGCGACGGCCAGCACGACGGACGGCACCGCGCACAGCAGCAGTGCCCGCAGCACCACCTGGCGGACCTCCTCGAGGTCGCGCAAGCCGCGCGCCAGGACCAGGATATCGCCGTTGCGCAGCCGCAAGGCCTGCGCCCGCACGGCGCGCGGGCCCTGCCCGGTCGGATGCACGACGAGCTGGCGAACCGGGCCGTCCGGTTGCAGGCCCTCGGGCCATGTCGGCAGGTTGCCGTTGAGCACCCGGTGCTGCGCGTCGAACAGGCCGGCGCCGGCGATCAGCAGGTGCAGATCGTCCGAGGCCCGCATGCGAAGCTGCTGGTCGAGGACCGGACGGGTCTGCGCGGTGATCAGCGCCGCCTCGCGGGCCAGCAGCAGGTCGGTGCGCATGATCTGGTAGCTGGTCGTCTGCCAGAAGATCAGCGCCGACTGCAGCAGCAGCGCGGCCGCGAGGAACGCCGTCGCGCCGATCGAGAGCCGGAACGTGCCGGTGCTGAAGATCGAGCCGGCTGCACGAGGCCGCTGCACCTGAACTTCAGCCGCCGATGCGCAGCATGAAGCCGGCGCCCCGGATGCTGTGGATCAGCGGCGTCTCCCCCGGTGCGTCCACCTTGCGGCGCAGCTTGCCGATATGGACGTCCACCAGGTTGGTCTGCGGAATGAAGCGGTAGCGCCAGACATCCTCCAGCAGCATGTCGCGGGTCAGCACACGATCCGGACGGCGCAGCAGGTATTCCAGCAGCCGGAACTCGCGCGGCAGCAGCTCGACTGGCCGGCCGTCGCGCAGCACGGTGCGCTCGATCAGATCCATCACCAGGGGGCCGACATGCAGCACGCTCTCGCGCGTCTCGATCGGCCGCCGCAGCAGGGCCTCCAGCCGGGCCGCCAGCTCCGCCATCGCGAACGGCTTGGTGAGGTAGTCGTCGCCGCCGGCCTTCAGGCCGCTCACCCGGTCGTCCACCGCGGAGAGCGCACTGAGCACCAGGACCGGCGTGCGGTTGCCCTGCCGCCGCAACTGCTCGATCAGCGCCAGCCCGTCGAGCCCGGGCAGCAGCCGATCCACCACCAGCACGTCGAAGCCGCCGCCGCCGGCGCGATCCAGGCCGTCCGGGCCGGTCTCGGCCATGCTGACCGCGAACCCGCGCGCCGCCAGTTCCTCGGCGATATCCTGCGCCAGCTTGCCGTCATCCTCGATCAGCAGGAGGCGCGGGCTCGAGGCCGGAAGCATGTCGGGCACGATCACGATGGCCACGGCTGTCATGCTCAAGCATTGCCCGTGCAGACACGCCGCCGGCCAGTAAAAAGCGGTTTAAGCGGAAGCCGCCGCGTCCGGCATCCAGGGCTGCACTAGGTCATGTGGACGGAATCGGCCAGGGATTCACAAGACGGTCGATCAGTGATTCATAGCGGGTCGGCAGAAGTGGACCTGTTTGATGCTGACGCGGATGAGCGAGGAGGATTGGGAGATCGTTCTGGAGGTCTTCCGGGGCTGTCTTCCGAGGCGGGGCGACAAGGCTCGTGATGACAGACGCTTTCTCGAGGCGCTGCATTTCTTCACGCTGCAGAACGTCTCGTGGCGGGCGCTGCCAGCCGAATACGGGCTCTGGAACACGGTCTGGAAGCGGTTCTCGCGGCTGAGCAACAGCGGTATCTTCGAGGCATTCTTTCAGTCGCTGGCCGAACTCAGCCCCAGAGCGCACCTCGTGCAGATGTTCGACAGCACTACGGTTCGCGCTCATGTCTCGGCCGCAGGTGCAAAAGGGGGCAGCAAAATCAGGCGCTTGGCCGGTCGCGCGGCGGCTTCTCGACCAAAATCCACCTCAAGACCGACTTCGATGGGCAGCCACTCGCCTTCCATCTGACCGGCGGCGAGGCCAACGACAGCCCGCAGTTCCCCCTGTTGCTCGGCATCGGTCCCGACATCAAGCCGCGTGCCGTGCTGACTGACAAAGGCTACGACGCCAAGAGCAACCGAAGCGCAGCACGAGAGCTTGGCATCGTCCCACTGATTCCGGTCCGCAAGATCACCGTCCACAGCCCCAGGCACTTCCCGAGGCTGCTCTACAAAACTCGCGCCCGTATCGAGCAGGCAGTCGGCAAGCTCAAGCGCTTCAAGCGAGTAACATTGCGATGCGAGAAAACCCGGCAGAACTACGAGTCAATCGTGGCCTTCGCCTGCGGCCTCATCTTGTCCAAATCCGTCCACATGACCTAGTCGCGCCGCATGCCCGCGCCGCGCCGCGCTGGCGTTGCCCGCACCGGAGCCAGGACAGGACGCATGTCAAGGTTGCGCCGCAGCATGACCCAGTACGAGAGCACCAGGAGCGGCAGCAGGGACATCTCTATCAGCGGGACGATCATGGCGCGTGACACCTCTTGCTTCATAGAGAGGGGCGCGGCGGACCCGCATTACAAGGCCCGCTGCCGGCGCCGGTTCGGTAACAGCCGGTCACATTGGTAAAACCGGCGGCGTGTGGCAGCCTGCTCGTGGCGTCTTAAATCCGAGACGGCCGTGACCGGGGAGAGTGCGGGGTGCCGATCGACGAAATCGTCGACATCAGCCAGACCCGGCTGAAGCGCCGTCGCCAGTTGCGGGCGTCCGTCGGCGTGCCTCTGCTTGGCGTGGTGCTGGTCATCCTCTCCATCCTCGGCGTGACGCTCTACACCTACGAGGCCAGCCGGCAGTCGGCGCTCGACCTGACCCACGATGTGCTGAACACGTTGCAGGCGCGCATCGCGCACGAGGTCGACAACTATCTCGCGCCCGCCACCCGGGCGGCGCTGATCGCCCGCGACATGGTCGCCCGCAACGCGATTCCGGACGGGCGCGCCGCGATGGAGGCGTACGCGTCGAGCATGCTGCGGCAGGTGCCCAACCTCGCCGGCTTCTTCATCGGCACTTCGGACGGCGACTTCATGATGGTGCGCCGCGATCCGCAGCGCGGCACCGACACCAAGCTGATCTGGCACGATACTGGCGGCCGGCACGTGGCCTCGGTGCATCTCGACGAGGCCGGCAACCCGATCGACCACACCCTGGTGCCCGGCGACGATTTCGACCCGCGCACGCGCGACTGGTACACGGGCGCGCTGCGCACCCGCGGCGTGTACTGGTCGCAGCCTTACGTCTTCTTCACGACGCAGACGCCGGGCATCACCGCGTCCATCCATTATGGCGAACCCGGCGCCGCCGCCCCCGGATCCGGGCCGGAGCAGCGCGTGTTCGGGGTCGACATCACCCTCGAGGAGCTGTCGAAGTTCCTGACGTCGCTGCATATCGGCCAGACCGGCCGGGCGGCGATCGTCGGGCGCGACGGGCAGGTGATCGCGGCGCCGGAGATGGCAAGGCCGGCGCGCGCCAAGGCAAGGAGCGCGAACAAGGCCACCCAGGGCGCGCTCGCGGATCCGGCCCTGCAGGCTGCCTACGACCGGTTCCGCGTCCAGGGCTACGGCAACCGCACGCTCACCATCCACGGCAAGCGCTACGTCACCATCGCCTCCCGCCTGCCCGCGGCGGGCGAGGACTGGGTGCTGCTGATCGCAGCCCCCGAGCGTGACTTCACCCGCTTCGCCGGGACCAACGGGCGCCGCCACCTGCTGCTGTCGCTGATCACGATCGCGCTCGCCAGCCTGCTCGGCGTCATGCTGATCCGGCAGAACCGCCGCGCCGACCGGATGGCGCGACGCCTCCGGCGCCAGCAGGAGATCGGCGTCAACGAAGGCCGCGCGCTGTCGGCGCTGGCGGTGCAGCCGGGCCTGTTCGACCCGGGACGGCCGCTGCCGGCCCTGAGCGAGACGCTCGCCGAAATGAACGGCGCGCAGCGGGTCAGCGTCTGGCGGCTGGCCGGCGACGGGCTGATCCTGCATTGCGAGGACCTGTTCGACCGCCGGCAGGGGTCGCATACCGGCGGCCTCGAGCTGGCGCGGTCGGAAGCGCCGGGCTTCTTCGACAGCCTCGGCGCGGGCAAGCCGATCACGGTCGCGGATGCCGGCCGCGACGCGCGCACCGCCGACGTGCACCGGCTGCTGATGCGCAGCTTCGGCAGCCGCTCGCTGTCGGTGTTGCCTGTGCGCGGACAGGAGGGCGTCAACGGAGCCTTGCTGCTGGAGGACGCGGATGTCGGCGAGCCGGCGCGCAACTTCAACGCCGCGGTGACCGGGATCGCGGCGATCCGGATGCGCGACCCGGAGGAGGTCGAGGAGCGGCATGTCGGTCGCCGGGCCCGGACGCAGGCCGGGGATCCGGATGCCGAGGACCCGGAGGCACCGGGCCCCGCCGCCGGGGCGAGGCACGCGCCCGAGGATGCGCCGGGCCGGTTCAGTCCGGTGCTGGCGCACGGCGACGGCGAGCGCCGCGACCTTGCCGCCAGCGTCTATCCGCGCGTGGCCGCGATGGTGCTCCGCTTCGACGATGCGGTCGTGCTCAACACCCGCGATGCCGATGCCATGGGCGGCGTCGCCGACGAGATCGCGCGCGCCATGCAGGAGCTCGCGACGCGGTTCGAGCTGCCCTACATGAAGCTGACCGGCCACCACCTGGTCGCTGCCGCCGGCTGCACCGAGAGCCCGGACCCGACCGCAGCACTGCGTCTCGCCGATGCGGCGCTGGCGGCGCGCGAGGCGTGCCTGGCGCTGCTGTCGCGCAGCGACCTCGACCCGGTCTTCAGGATCGGCATGGATTTCGGTGCGGCCCTCGGCAGCGCGCTCGGCCAGCAGCCGCGCCTGTTCAACCTGTGGGGCGACGTGATCCATACCGCCGAGCTCATGGCGCAGAGTGCCACCGAACCCGGCAGCATCCAGGTCAGCGAAGGCGCCTACGAGGCGTTGAACCGGCAGTTCCTGTTCCGGCCGCGCGGCATGTTCTACGTGCCGCGCATCGGCACCGCGCGGACCTTCATCCTGGCCGGCCGACGGTGAGCGGCGGCCTCTTCCCGGTAGCGGGCCGCCGATGAGCGGCGGCCTCTTCCCGGTAGCGGGCCGCCGATGAGCGGCGGCCTGGCCCAGGGCGCCCAGCCGCGCGAGGCGCCTGCGGTCGCACCGCCGCCGGCGGCCCCCGGACGCCGCGACGACGCACCACCCCCGTGGCGGCGGGGGCTGGCCGCCACCGGCCGCTTCGCCAAGCGCCGGATCAGCTTCCTGTGCGTGCTCGCGGCGGCATCCTGGGGGGTGCTGCGCGAGGCGGTGCGGCCGCTCTCATGGCGCCGCACGGTGCGCCACGAGTTCCGCATCACGATGCGGCAGGCCACCATCGGCGGCCTCGCCACCACCTTCGTCACCGCCTCGCTGACCGGCTTCGCGATGGTGAGCCAGGCGCTGTACTGGCTCGGCGTCGCCGGCCAGGCGGGGCTGGCGGGCTCGCTGCTGGTCACCGTGCTGGTGCGCGAACTGACCCCGCTGCTGGTCGGGCTCATCCTGCTCGGGCGCAGCGGCATGCTGACATTGACCGAGTTCGGCATGCTGAAGGTCGGCGGCCAGGTGCGCACCATGATCTCGCAGGGCATCGACCCGTTCCTGCTGCTGGTGCTGCCGCGCACGCTGGCGATGTCGCTCAGCGGCTTCACGCTCGGCATCCTGTTCGCGACCGTGGCGCTGGTGATGGGCTTCATCGTCAGCGCCGCCCTCGGCACCACCCAGGACAGCCTGTGGACCTTCCTCGACAAGGTGGTCTCGGCGATGACGGTGCAGGACTACATGGTGATCCCGGCCAAGCTGTTCGCCATCGGCTACCTGGTCGGGCTCAGCTCCTGCCTGACCGGCCTCACCGCAAAGCCGGAGGACGACCTCGCGAGCCTGATGCCACGCGGCTTCGTGCGCGGCATCCTCGTCATCATGGTCACCAGCATCCTGCTGACCCTGGCCGTGTGAGCGCAACGATGAAGGCAACCGACCCGGTCCTGGAGCTCGACGCGGCGCGGCCGTATTTCGACCAGAGCGCGCTGCCGAACACCAGCTTCGACCTGCGGCTGATGGCGGGCGAATGCGCGCTGGTGGTAACGCACGATGCCGACCGCGCCACGGCGCTTTCGGACCTGTGCAGCGGCATGCTCGACCTCCGCCGCGGCAGCGCGCGCTTCATGGGCTTCGACTGGAGCACGCTCGGCCATGAGCGCGTGTTCGCCCTGCGCGGCCGGATCGGCCGCCTGCCGCAGCGCGGCGCCTGGATCGGCATGCTGCGCACGCACGTCAACATCATGCTGCCGCAACTGCACCACACGCGCGAGCCGCTGGGTGCTCTCGTCGGCCAGGCGGTCGAGCTGGCGCGCCAGGTCGGGCTGCCGGGGCTGCCGGTCAGCCGGCCTGAGACGATGCCGGACGCCGACCTGATGCGGGCGGCCTGCGTGCGCGCCTTCATGGGCGAGCCGCGCCTGCTGCTGCTCGAGCACAGCATCAGCAGCGACAGCGACGAGCTCATCACGCCGCTGCTCAACCTGCTGGCCCGAGCGCTCGATCGCGGCGCGGCGGCGATCTGCTTCACCCGCGACAGCAGGCTGTGGCGGACACAGGCGTTTCCGGTCGCGCACCGCCTGCACCTGCTCGAGGACGGCCTCAGGTCCGTGCGGAGCCCCTGAATGCCCCCGATGCGGAGCAGCAACGTGCAAACCATGCGGAGCCTCTAGATGTTGCAGACACGCCGCCCGGACAATCGCAGCCGCCTGCTCGACCTGCGCCACACCGACGAATGGGTCGGCGCGCTGGTGCTGCTGGCCGCCGCCTTGTTCTTCGGCGCGGTCTTCGAGGCCGGCATTCTCAAGAAGTGGCTGCGGCCGGACTCCACGCTGCGCATCGTGCTGCCGCAGGGCGGCGTCGCCGGGCTGGTGGTGGGCGACGATGTCGACGTGCTCGGCACCCATGCCGGCACCGTCCGCCGGCTGGTGCTGAACCCGAGCGGCCAGGGCGAGATGTATGCGGTGGCCAGCATCGAGCACGATGCCGACCCATACATCCGGCGCGACAGCAAGGCGGTGATCAAGCGCCAGTACGGCGTCGCCGGCGCCTCGTTCGTGGACATCTCGCGCGGCACCGGAACCAAGATGGACTGGGATTTCGCGGTGATCGACGCCACCGCGGAGCCGAACCCGGTCGACACGCTGATCGCCACCCTTGCCCAGGTGCGCGCCCTGCTGCTGCCGACGCTGGCGAACGCCAATGCCGCCATGGCGACCATGAATGCGATCGTCGCCGGCATCCACCAGGGCAAGGGCAGCGCCGGGCGCCTGCTCAGCGACGACACGCTGATCCGGCAGGCCGAGGCGACGGTCACCACGCTGAAGGGTGTCGTGGCGCAGCTCGATCCGATCGTCGGCCGGGTGCCGGGGCTGGAGCAGCGCACCGGACAGATCCTCGCCAACGTGCAGTCGGCGACCGGCGACCTGAAGCAGGCGACGCCGCAACTGCCGGCGATCACGCACAACCTGGCCGACACCACCGCCAACCTGCCGGCGCTGCTGACCCAGGCACAGGCCTCGACCGAACAGCTTGAGAAGCTGCTGGTGCAGTTGCGCGGCAACTGGCTGCTCGGCGGCAGCGGCACCCCACCCCCCGATCCCTTGCGGCTGCCGCCGCGCGAGGTGCACCCGTGAGAGACTGTGTGCAAACGCCTGCTGCTGGCGATCCGACGCGCCTTTTCTCCGCTCCGGTGCTCACAGCCAAGGAGGCTGCTCCGCTCCGGTGCTCGAAAATTCACGCCGGGCGCGACCCTTCGGGTCGCTCTCATCCAGCATCAGGCGTTTTCACACAGTCTCTTGGACTGGGGATCGTCCTGATGACGTTCTGTTTGACGAGTTGCGGTGGCCATCCGCCAGCCTTGCCGCCTGAGGATACCGCTTTGCAGCAGGCCGCACACTCGGGTCAGCAGTCACTCGCGTTCGGCAGGCCGCAGCAGGCAGTGCAGCAGTATCGGCGCGCCTTCGACCTCGCCTTGGCGCGCAGTGATGCCGACGCGGTCGGCGACATCGGCTATGATCTCGCGACCGCGCAACTGGCGGCCGGCGATCCGGCGGCAGCGCTCGCGACCATCCAGCGCACCCGGGTCGAGCTTGCAGCCCGCAGCGCGCCCGACTTCGCCGAGCTCGACCTGGCGCAGGCGGCGTCGCTGCACCGGCTGGGCGACGAGGTGCTGGCGGACGGCTGGGCCGCGCGCGCGCAGGCCACCGCGCCGGATCAGGCGACGATTGCACGCGCCAGCTACGTACGCGGCGTGATCGCGGATGCCCGTGGCGACACGGCGGCCCTCGCGGCCGCCCTCTCCATGTTCCGGCAACCCGCGGCAGGCAAGGCCCTGCCATCGGCGGACTGGCGGGCGGATCGCGACGAACTCGCGGCGCGGCTCGCGCTTCGCCAGGACAGGGCCGCCGATGCCGGGTCGAGCGCGCTCGCCGCCGCCGCCCTGCGGCGCCAGACGCTGGACTATGCCGATATGGAACAGGCCCTAGAGCTTACCGCCCGCGCTCGTCTGCAGCAGGGCGACGCGCGGCAAGCGGCCGACCTTTCCCTGCAGGCGGGCGAGAGTGCGGCCGCCCGCGCCGACACGGCCGATGCGCGCGCGTGGCTGGCGCAGGCGATGATGCCGGGTGCCGACATGTCCACCGTGCAGGCGGCCCGGCAGGCGCTGGATCGGCTGCGGCCGGCCAACAACGTGCACCGCAGACGGTGATTTCTCAGCTGCCGAAGCCCTTGAACACCTGTCGGTCGCGGTTGTCGCGCATCAGCATCGAGAAGCTCGGGATGCGGTCGAAGCCGAGCCCCTGCGGTTGTCCGTCCTCGTCGGGCAGCACCTTCGCATAGGCCTCGCCCGCGATCTTCTCCCACTTGCCGGCCGGCTTCTTGACCTCGAGATTGACCACCGTCGCCTTGAACACCATACGCACGATCGCCTCCTTTGGCGATGACGGCTTGGTCAGGCTCGGGCATCCGCCGAGGATCTGCCAGCCATTCGACAACGCCCAGGCAGTCAGTTCCTCGCGGCCCATGCCGGCGCTCCCGTCAGAAGAGTTCGATGTGGCTCTTGAAGCCTAGCAATGCCGCGTCGTGCAGGTTGGTCTGCGCGTTCGGGCGGATGAAGTACTGAAAATCCGGCGCGAAGGTGACGCCGCGGAACACGTGGATCTGGTAGTTGGCCTCGATGTTCATCGTGTGGCTCTGGATGCCCGGTGTGCTGGAATCATAGAATGTCGTCCCGGTGCCGGTGATCGGCAGCCCGAGCTCCTGCTGCAATTCCTCGGCACGGGTCAGCGAGCCGGCCACCTGGATATAGCTGAAGGCGACGCCGATGGTGTCGAACGGCCGCGCATGCCAGAAATCGCGGTCCAGCGCCGCGATCTCGTACTGGTCGGCGCGCGTCGCGGATGCCGGGTCGTTATGGTAGTAGCCGCCGAACGCGATGATGCCATCGGTGGCGCCGGCGCCGTTGCGGACCAGCATCTGGTCGAACTCGGCCCACTCGGCGGTGGTTCCGTGCAGCTGTCGCGCCGCCAGCCCCGACTGCGCAATCGCGCTGCCATCGACCGCCACATAGTTGTCGGCGTGGTTGATGTTGTCGTAGGCGAAGCCGAGCTTGTAGTGCCCCGGCAGCTTGCGAGCCCCGAAGCTCGGCTCCCAGCCCAGCTCGACCGGGAAGGTCTCGCCCTCGATCTGCGCGCCGTCGAAGCGCAAGCCTGTGCGCTGGAAGGTGTTGGTGTAGATCCCGCTCTCGTCGAAATAGATGCCGCTCTCGATATAGGTCGCAGCCGTCGGGCGACCACGCACGCGGATCGCCCAGCCGGCATCCGGATAGGACGAATGCGCGATGTTGTCCGACGAGGATTTCGGGTTTCCGCAGAAGGCGTTGTTCTGGAAGTTGCAATAGAGCGGCGAGGACGAGAAGTCGTTGAGGAACGGGATGCGACCGGCGGCCACGTCGAAGCGTCCGTGCGCCACCGTCTCCTCGGCGTAGGCATACACCAGATGCACCACCACGTTGCCGCCGGCGCCGTAGATCTCCTGGCTGGGATCGATGTTGTCGCCGAAGATGCGGCTGGCCGGAATGCCGTAGCGGCCGACGACGACGCTGTGCGTCGAGAAGCCGCGCAGGCCGGCCAGGCGCTCCCAGTCGATGTCGGTCTCGAGGGCATACTGGCCGGAATTGGTGGTGCCCTTCTGCGGCCCCGAGATGATGCCGTCGAACTCATTGGTGTTGTCGAGCAGGATCGCGATGCCATTGTCGCGCAGCGTCGGCCCCAGGCCGAACAGGTCGGGAAACAACGCCTCCGGCTGCGGCAGCGCCGGCACCGAGCTGGCGCCGTTCAATTGACCCAGCGGCGTGGCAACACGCGTGCTCGGGTTGAGCGAGGTCTGCGCCAGAGCGGGCACAGCAAGACAACCCAGCGACAGCGTGGCTGCCGCGAGGCGAAGCGATCGGATGCGAGTAATCATGGTCCGGTCTTCCAGCTTCCTGCGGCCGCCGGAACTCTTTTGTCGGAAGAGCGGCGCACAGCCAACCAGACAAGTGTGGCAGGTCGGAACACAGGCGTCAGCACCGCGCGGTTCCGCCAGCCGGTTACAGTCCTGACCTGTTGCCGGAATGCCGCAAGGGAAAGACGGGCTTAAATTGCATCGCACCCTAAGCGACATTGTCCTCCACCAGATCACGCGCGCGCAGCAGCGCCGCGGTGCTGGGCGCGCGGCCACGGAAGCCGACATACAGCGCCATCGGATCCTCGGTGTCGCCGGCACTCAGCACGGCGTGCAGCCGGGCGGCAATCGCCGGATCGAACGGATCGCCCGCTTCCGTGAAGGCCTCGAACCCGTCCGCATCGAGCACCTCCGACCACATGTAGGAGTAGTAGCCCGCGGCATAGCCGCCGCCCGCGAACAGATGCTGGAAATGCGCCGGCCGGTGCCGGATGCCGATCTCCTCCGGCATGCCGATCCGGGCGCAGAACTGGCGCTCGAACGCCTCGATGTCGATCGTCTCCGGCGCCGGGTGGCTGTGCAGCTCCATGTCGATCAGGGCCGCTGCGGTGTACTCGATGGTGCCGAAGCCCTGGTTGAAGCCGCGCGCCGCCAGTAGCCGGGCCACCAGCGCCTCGGAGATCGGCTCGCCGGTGGCATGGTGGCGCGCATAGGTCTGCAGCGTCTCGGGCAGCGAGAACCAGTGCTCATAGACCTGCGAGGGGAACTCCACGAAGTCGCGCCGGACCGAGGTGCCGGACTGGCCGGGATAGCGCACCTGGCTCAACAGCCCGTGCAGCGCATGGCCGAACTCGTGGAACAACGTGCGCGCATCGTCGAAGCTGAGCAGGGTCGGATCGGATTTGGCAAAGTTGTTGTTGTTGACGATGATCGGCGATACCGGTGCATCGAGGCGTTCCTGGTCACGGTAGCTGCTCATCCAGGCGCCGGAGCGCTTGTCCGGACGCGCGAAATGGTCGACCAGGAACAGGCCGACATGCTCGCCGCCGCCATGCTCCGTGCTCCGGGTCACCTCGTAGGCACGCACGTCCGGATGATAGACCGGCACCTCGGGACGCGGCGTGAAGGCGATCCCGAACAGCTTCGTCGCGGTATCGAAGGCCGCCCGCTGCATGTTTTCCAGCAGGAAGTATGGCTTCATCTCGGTCTCGTCGAGCGCATAGTCGGCGCGGCGCACGCGCTCGGCATAGTAGCGCCAGTCCCACGCGGCGAGCGCGTCGTTGAAGCCTTCCGCGCGCGCCGCCGTCAGCAACCGGTCGCGTTCGGCCGCGGCCTTTGCCCGCGCCGGCTCCCAAACCTTCCCCAGCAGCCCGGCCACCGCATCCGGCGTGCCGGCCATGGTGTCGGCGAGGCCATAATCCGCGTAGGTCGCGTAGCCGAGCAGCCGGGCGCGCTCGGCCCGCAGGCCCAGGATCTCCGGGATCAAGGGCCGGTTGTCGTGCGGCCCGGCATGCATGCCGCGCGCGATCCAGGCCTGGTGGGCCACCTGGCGCAGGTCGCGCCGGGCGGAGAAGCTGAGGAACGGCTCGATCAGCGAGCGCGACAGGGTGACCACATGGCCACGGGCGCCGCGCTCGGCTGCGGTCTGTGCGGCACTCTGCACCAGGAAATCGGGCAGGCCGTCGAGGTCGTCGGGTCCGAGTTCGAGTTGCCAGGCCTTCTCGTCATGCAGCACGTTCTGGCCGAACTGCGTATGCAGCACGGCAAGACGCTCGGAGATCGCGGTCATGCGGGCGCGCCCCGCGGCGTCCAGCGCCGCGCCGCTGCGCACGAACCCCAGATGCACGCGATCGAGCAGCCGCCTCTGGTCGGTGGCGAGCGCCAGCGCGTCGCGCGCCGCATGCAGGGCCGCGACACGCGCGAACAGCGCCGGGTCGAGCGAGACCCGCATGCCATGCTGGGCGAGCCGGGGCGACATCGTCACCTCCACCGCCTCCAGCGCCGCGCCGCCCAGGCTCGCGACCAGGTTGGAGAACACCATGCCGATGCGCTCGAGGTCGCGGCCGCTGCGCTGCATCGCCTCGATGGTGTTGGCGAAGCTGGGCGGACGGGGATCGGCGCCGATGGCGGCGATCTCGGCCAGATGCGTCCGCATGGCCTGCGCGAAGGCCGGCTCGAAATGCTCCGGGCGGATGCGGTCGAACGGAGGGGCGCCGAACGGCGTGGTCCCAGCTTCGAGGAGAGCGGCGGCGAGGAGCGGATTGCTGTCGGTCATGACGGAAATCGGCGCAGAACGGGTGCTGCCGGTCAAGACCGTGCGCCCGGACGACGCGTACGTATGCCCCGAGGCAGGCCAGTTCCGGAGGCAGGCCACCGATCCCGGGATTTTGGCATAGCCCTGCGAATTTGATTTGTCGCACAAATCCGATTGGACGTATATCGGCGCCACGACTAGTGTTTGTCGCGTTCATTCTGGCACCAGACTAGAGCCCAGGCCCAAAGCGGGCACAGGAGGAAACCTCATGCAGATCACCAAGCGCCAGCTCGCCAAGCTGGGCATTGCCGGCGCCGCGGCGTCGCTCGTCGGCGCGCCGGGGGCTTTCGGCCGCGCCTTTGCCGCCGATGCACCGCTCAAGATCGGCTTCATCGTCAAGATGCCGGAGCAGGCCTGGTTCATCAACGAGCAGACCGCGTCGGCCGCCTGGGGTGCCGCGCATGGCGTGACCGTGGTCAAGCTGGCCGGCTCGGACGGCGAGATGGTGATGACCGCCATCGACAACCTCTCGGCGCAGGGCGCCAAGGGCTTCGTGATCTGCCCGCCCGACGTCAAGCTCGGTCCGGCGATCCTGGCCCGCGCCACCGCGCAGAACATGAAGGTGGTCAGCGTCGATGACCGCTTCCTCGGCCCGGACGGCCAGCCGATGGCCGAGGTGCCGCATCTGGGCATGTCGGGCTACAAGATCGGCCAGCAGGTCGGCGAGGCGCTTGCCGCCGAGATGCAGCATCGCGGCTGGAGCCCGGCCGATGTCGCCGCCTGCCGGATCACCGACGCCGAGCTGCCGACCGCGCGCGAGCGCGTGCAGGGCGCCACCGACGCGCTGCTCAAGCATGGCTTCCTCGCCGCCAACATCTTCGACGCGCCGCAGCGCACCACCGACACCGAGGGCGGCTCGAACGCTGCCTCGCCGGTGTTCGCGCGGCACGGCAACTTCAAGAAGTGGCTGATCTACGCTCTGAACGAGGAGACCGTGCTCGGCGGCGTGCGCGCCAGCGAGGCGTTCCACCTGCCGGCCGAGAGCGTCATCGGCATCGGCATCAACGGCACCGGCGCCGCCTTCGCGGAGTTCTCCAAGCCGCAGCAGACCGGCTTCTTCGGCACGGTTGGCGTGTCGAGCTTCCTCCATGGACGGCAGAGCACCATCAACCTGGTGAACTGGATCCGCACCGGCACCAGGCCGCCGGCCAACACCGAGACCACCGGCGTTCTGATGACGCACGACAACTGGCAGGCGGTGAAGGCCAAGCTGGAGGCATGAGCGCCGCGCTGGCGACGAGTTCGGGCGCCGCGCATCAAGGCGAGCACGCGGCGCGGCCCCAGGAGGGACTGCCGCAGGAGGGTGAGGCCTTCCTGCGGTTGCGCGGCATCACGGTCGAGTTCCCGGGCGTCAAGGCGCTCAAGGGGGTCGACCTGTCGGTGCATCGCGGCTCCGTGCATGCGCTGATGGGCGAGAACGGTGCCGGCAAGTCCACCCTGCTCAAGGTGCTGAGCGGGGTGAACACGCCGTCGTCCGGCAGCATCGCGGTCGGCGGCGAGCAGCTGCAGTTCCGCAACGCCGCCGCGGCACTCGATGCCGGGATCGCGGTGATCTACCAGGAACTCAACCTGGTGCCGGAGTTGTCGGTCGCCGAGAACCTGATGCTGGGGCAGCTGCCGCGCCGCGCCGGCTTCGTCGACCGCGCCCGGCTGCTTGAGCGCGCGTGGGGCGTGCTGCGCGACCTTGGCGAGGACATCCGGCCCGACACGCTGGTCGCGCGGCTGTCGATCGGCCAGCGGCAGATGGTCGAGATCGGCAAGGCGCTGCTGCGCGACGCCCGGGTGATCGCCTTCGACGAGCCGACCAGCAGCCTGTCGGTGCGCGAGACTGCCAACCTCAAGCGCATCGTGCACCGGCTGCGCGACGACGGCCGCGCCATCATCTACGTGACCCACCGCATGGCCGAGGTGTTCGAGCTGTGCGACGCGGTCACGGTGTTTCGCGACGGCGCCTGCATTGCGCAGCACGCCGACATGGCCGGCGTCACCAACGACCGCATCGTCTCCGAGATGGTCGGGCGCTCGATCGAGGATATCTACGGCTACCGGACGCGCGAGCCCGGCGCGGTGCTGATGCAGGCGCAGGCGCTGGTCGGGCCCGGCGTGGTGGAGCCGGTCAGCTTCGAAGTGCGTCGCGGCGAGATCCTGGGCTTCTTCGGCCTGGTCGGCGCCGGGCGCACCGAGCTGATGCGCCTGGTCTGCGGCAGCGTGATGCCGACCGCGGGCGAGGTGATGCTGGAAGGCAAGCGGCTGCGGCCGGGCTCGACCCGCGAGGCGATACGCCAGGGCGTGGCCCTCTGCCCGGAGGACCGCAAGGCGGAGGGCATCTTCCCGATCGCGGGTGTCGGCGAGAACATCAATGTCAGCCTGCGCCGCCGGATCGCGCGCGGCGGCGTGTTCGTGAACCGCGCCATCGAGGCCTCGAACACCGCCGACATCATCAAGCGTCTGCGCGTGCGCACGCGCGACGGCAACACGCCGATCGCGACCTTGTCGGGCGGCAACCAGCAGAAGGTGATCCTGGGCCGCTGGCTGTCGGAGAATATCGAGCTGCTGGTGCTGGACGAGCCGACACGCGGCATCGATGTGGGAGCGCGCGCGCAGATCTACGGGATACTCTACGACCTCGCCGATGCCGGCAAGGGCGTGATCGTGGTGTCGTCCGATCTCGCCGAGGTGATGTCGGTCTGCGACCGGGTCATCGTCATGCGCGAGGGTCGAATGGTGGGCTCGGTGGCGCGACGCGACATCACCGCCGAGCTGCTGCTGCAGATGGCGCTCCCGCAATGATCCTGGCCGCGCGCGTGGCCGCTTCTGCACCAGACGCCCCTTACGAGAGAAGACTTCCATGTCGCAGGCGACCTTGAACGCCAACCCGCCCCCGGCGGGCACCACGGCACAGCCGAACCGGGGGGTCACGATGATCCGCCGCGCGATGAGCCAGTCGGGCATCGTGCTGGTGTTCCTGATCCTGTTCGCGGCGCTGGCGGCCTCGGTGCCGGACTTCCTGACCCCTGGCAACATCACCGGCCTGCTGCTGTCGGTGACGCTGACCGGCACGCTGGCTTCCACTATGATGATGGTGCTGGCACTCGGCGAGGTGGATCTGTCGATCGCCTCCATCGTCGCCTTCGCCGGCGTGGTCGCGTCGGTCGCGACCGACGCGCTGGGACTGCCGCTCGGCATCCTGGCGGGCGTGCTGGCTGGTGGCGCGGTGGGCGTCTGCAACGGCATCGTGGTCGCCAAGGCCGGCGTCAATTCACTGATCGCGACGCTGGCCGCGATGGAGATCGTGCGCGGCCTCGCCTACATCACGGCACATGGCGATGCGGTGATGATCTCCTCGCCCGGCTTCTTCCGGCTGGCCAGCGCCGCCTTGTTCGGCCTGACCGCGCCGATCTGGATCATGGCGGCGATGTTCGTGGTCTTCGGGGTGATCCTCAACCGCACCGTGTTCGGACGCGACGTGCTCGCCACCGGCGGCAACACCGAGGCGGCCCGTCTTGCCGGCCTGAACGTGGACCGCATCAAGATCACCGTGTTTACCCTGCAGGGGCTGGTTGCCGGCTTCTGCGGCGTGCTGCTGTCGTCACGCATGGGGCTGGGCGATCCGAAGACGTCGATCGGGCTGGAGCTTGCGGTGATCTCGGCCTGCGTGTTGGGCGGCGTGTCGCTCACCGGCGGCATCGCCAGCATCTCCGGGGTGATCGTCGGCGTGCTGATCCTGGGTTGCGTGCAGGATGCCATGGGCCTGCTCAACGTGCCGACCTTCTACCAGTATCTGGTCCGCGGCGGCATCCTGCTGCTGGCGGTGCTGTTCGACCGCTGGAAGAATGGCCGCCGTCCGGGCGTCAAACACTAAACTCCGGCGGCTCGCACGGTCAGGACTGTGACCGATTCGTTACTCTAGTCGAACTTTTGACGTTGATTTCACAGGGGCTTGCTTGCAACCACTCCTGCCGCTGGTCAGTAGTAACACTCAATGACAAGCGACGTGCAAGAGCGCGGAGGGCCCTCCGGGGCCGCCCGCGACGGTTGGCTGGCCGGTACCGGAACCCGCGTGGACGTCCCCGGACGCGCGCTCGGGTCGATCCAGGCCGGCCACGCCTTCACGGTCGTCACCGGGGCGCAGGGCATCGCCGGCGACCTGGTGATGGCGACCGTGGATCGCCTGCATGCGGCGCAGATCGAGACCACCACCATTGAGGCGCCGCTCCCCAGCCTGGCGGCCCTGACCCGCGCGATCAGCACAGCGCTGTCGGTGGTGGTCGATACCGAGCGCCCGCTGGTGGTGATCGTCCGGCAGGCGGACGCTCTCAAGCCGGACGCGATGCTGCGCCTGCCGGCCCTGGCCGGGCTGCAGCGCGGCGGCCGGCCGGTGCTGTGCTTCCTGTTGCTCGGCAAGCCGGCGCTGTGGTCAGGCCTCGCCACGATCGGCCTCGGCGCGCTGGAGCAGGACGACGCGGCGCATATCCGGCTGGCGCCGTCCGCGATGTTCCAGCCGGACGTGCTGCACCCCGAGCCGCCGCCGCCGCGCAGGCCATTTCCCCAGGCACCCTCGCCCCAGGCGCCCTCGCCCGAAGCACCCGCTCCGCGGGCGGCCTTCCCTCACGCGCCCGCTTCCCAGCCGACGGCCCCCGCGGTGCGGCCGCGCCGGCCGCGCCGGGCACGGGTGGTCATCCCTGCGGGGATCGCCATCGGCGGCGCGGCGGTGCTGGCCGCGCTCTTCGCCACCCACCGGGCGCCTCCCGCCGTGCCGATGTCCGCGCGCCTCACCCCGCCGGTCGCCGCCCCGATCCCGTCGCTGCCGGCAGCCCCCGCCGCACCCTTGCGGCCGCTGCCGGATCTGTCCGCCGCCACCCCGCCGCCCCCGGTCGCGGTGGCGCCCATGCCGCTCCCGCTGCCGGACCTGCCGCAACCGGCACCGGAGCCGCCCGCCCTGGTGCCGCCGGCCCCCGCCCTGGCGCCGCCGGCCCCCGCCCTGACGCCGCCCGCCACGAGCGTGCC
The DNA here is from genome assembly GCF_965277665.1 of Lichenicoccus sp. Lineage (GTDB taxonomy): Bacteria > Pseudomonadota > Alphaproteobacteria > Acetobacterales > Acetobacteraceae > Lichenicoccus. Next base: position 341,772 of record NZ_OZ255835.1, on the reverse strand, counting down.
GGCCGCCGTGAGCGTGCCGCCACCGGTGACGGCGCTCCCGGCTCCGGCACCAGGCGCCCCCGAGGCGGCTTTCGTCCTGCCGGAAGCCGGCATGCTGCACATCATCCTGCGCTACAGCCAGGGCAGCGATGCGGCGCAGGCCCATGCGCAGCGGGTGGCGGTGATGCTGCGAGCCGCAGGAGCGACCGTCGATGGCCCGGCGGCTGCCGCCGATGCCAGCGGGCCATCGAACATCGGCTACTTCTTCAATGCCGATCGCGGCGCCGCCGACCGGCTGGCACACCGACTTCCGGCGCATTTCGTGCATATCCGCTCGCCATTCGGCGCTGAAGCGGGTCCGATGATGCGGCCGGGCGAGCTGATCGTGACGATCGGGTCGGACAGTGCCGCCGCCCACTAACCGTCGTCCGGACGATCCGGCGTCGGGGACTAGAGCAGCATCCGATCAATTGGAATCGCTTCGCGATGCCAAGTGTCGGATAAAGCTGCTCTCTCTCAAACGACAAGCTGAGCCTGATCGATCGGATCAGGCTCTAGCACGACCACCAGGAGAACCTCGATGAGCCGACGGATGCCCCGACCCGCACTGCTGCGACCCGCGCTGCTGCGAACAATGCCCGCCTTCATGATGCTCTCGGCGCTGGCCGCCTGCGCCCAGAGCCAGGCGCCGGCCACGCCGGTGGCGACCAGCGCGCCCCCGGCCCCGGTGGTGGCGCAGGCCTCCGAGCCCGCCAAGCCGAAGGCGCCCGACTCGCTCGACTTCTATTTCGCGCCCGGCAGCAGCACGATACGCGGCGAGGATGTCGCCCTGCTCGACAAGGCGTCCCGGCTCTATCGTGACGGCAAGCCGATCGTCATGATCGTGGCCGGTTCCAGCGATACGGTCGGCTCGCCCGATAGCAACCTGAAGCTGTCGCAGGCGCGCGCGAACAGCGTGCTGCAGGGACTGGTCGCACGCGGCATCCCGCCGGAGCGGTTCCAGGTGCTGGCCAAGGGCGTCTCCGACCTCCCGGTGCAGACCGACAGCGGCGTCGCCAATCCCGACAACCGGCGCGTCGATCTCACCTGGCGCTGACCGCCCGGCCTTGGGACTTGCGCGTGCCGGTGCCTGGACGGACACGGGTCGGACGCACCGCGGTTGCGGTGCTCGGCCTGCTGGCCGTCCAGGCCGGAGCCGGCCGTGCGGCCCTTGCGAGCCCGCGTGCCGATGCCGCCCATGCCTACGCGAACGGCGACTATGCGCAGGCCCGGGGCGTCTGGTCGTCACTCGCCGCCGCCGGCGACGCCGACGCTGCCTACCGGCTCGGGTTGATGTCGGATCTGGGCCAGGGCACCCGGGAGAACGCCGCCGACGCCTTCCGCTGGTACCGCCGGGCCGCCGAGGCGGGCTATGCACCGGCAGAATTCAATGTCGCCGTGATGTCCGACAGCGCCCGTGGCGTGCCGCACAACACGGCGCTCGCTGCCGAGTGGTACGCCCGCGCCGCGACACACGGCAACCATCGCGCGCAGTACAATCTCGGCCTGCTGTACAGCACCGGCGATGGCGTGCCCCGGAACAAGCCGGTCGCGCGGGCCTGGTTCCACCTGGCGGCGATCGGCGGCCTGCCCGCGGCCGCAGACCATGTCGAGGCGCTGTCCTCGCATCCCGGCACCAGCGGCGCGCCGAGCGCCAGCCTGCGCCCGGTGCATCCGGTGGCGCCGAGGCCGGGTGCGACGCTGGCGCCGAACGCGGTCGAGATCGTCTGGACCGCGCCGTCCCAGGCGGTGCCGGTCCGCTTCTTCCTGCAGGTGGTGGCGCGCGACGGCAGCAAGAGCCGCGAGATCTACGCCGCCTATACCGACGCGACGGCGGCCCTGGTGCATGTCGCGCCGGGGCATCGAAGCTACGCCTGGCGCGTCTATACCGTCTCGCCGACCACCGCCGACTACAGTATCGGGGCCTGGACCGCCTTCACGCTGCGCAGGGCAGGCTGAGCTGCACCGGCGTGCCGGCTGCTTGGATGGCAAATCAGTCCTCGCCCCGGGGTGCCGGCTGCCGCTAGGCTAACGCCCCCGTTTCAAGCGGCAGCCGGCAGCAACGGATCGTCCTCCATGAGCTACGCCGACCTCGTGCCTGATCTCGTTCCTGGCAGCGCGGGTCTCGCAACCTCCCTGCTCGCGACCGAGGCTCGCCTCGGTGCGCACAACTACAAGCCGCTCGACGTCGTGCTGACACGCGGCCTCGGGGTGTGGGTGTGGGATGTCGACGCCAACCGCTACCTCGACTGCCTGTCGGCCTATTCCGCGGTCAACCAGGGCCACTGCCACCCGCGCATCCTGGCCGCGCTGACCGCGCAGGCTGGTCGCCTGACACTGACCTCGCGCGCCTTCCACAACGACCAGCTCGCACCCTTCTACGAAGAGCTCTGCAAGCTGACCGGCTCGCACAAGGTTCTGCCGATGAACTCCGGCGCCGAGGCGGTGGAGAGCGCGCTGAAGGTGGCGCGCAAATGGGCCTACCAGGTGAAGGGCGTCGCCGCCGACGAGGCCGAGATCATCGTCTGCGACGGCAATTTCCACGGCCGCACCCTCTCGGTGATCTCGTTCAGCACCGATGATGCGTCCCGACACGGCTTCGGACCCTTCACGCCGGGCTTCAAGGTGATCCCGTACGGCGACGCCGATGCGCTCGAGCGTGCCATCACCCCGCGCACCGCCGCCTTCCTCGTCGAGCCGATCCAGGGCGAGGCCGGCGTGGTGATCCCGCCGGCCGGCTTCCTGAAGCGCGCCCGTGATCTGTGCACCGGGCATGACGTGCTGCTGATCCTCGACGAGATCCAGACCGGGCTCGGACGCACCGGGACGCTGCTGGCCGAGGAGCATGACGGCATCGAGGCCGACCTGACGCTGATCGGCAAGGCGCTCTCGGGGGGCTTTTATCCGGTATCGGCGGTGCTGTCGCACGAGGCGGCGCTGGGCGTGCTGAAGCCGGGCGAACACGGCTCGACCTTCGGGGGCAACCCGCTCGCCTGCGCAGTGGCGCGAATGGCGCTCAGGGTGCTGGTCGAGGAAGACATGATCGGCAATTCCGCCCGCATGGGCGAGCGGCTGCTGCGCGGCCTGCGCGAGACCAGTGCGGACCGCGCGCGCGCGATACGCGGCCGCGGCCTGATGATCGCCCTCGAACTCGACCCCGATCGCGGCGGCGCGCGCCGGTTCTGCGAAGCGCTGCGCCGTAGAGGCGTGCTGTGCAAGGAGACGCACACCGACACCATCCGGATCGCGCCGCCGCTGGTGATCAAGGAGGCGGAGGTCGACTGGCTGGTCGAGCAGTTCGCCGCGGTGCTGCGGTAGCAGGCTGGACGGTTCAGGATTATCACGCCTGCAAACAACCGTCGGGGCCGCTGATTCGGGGCTCCGCCTCGATGTCGGAACCCCGCGAACGATTATGCGACGCCCCGCAGAAATGCTGTTGCCGTCCCCATACTCTCGCGATAGTCGAAACGGATTGGCTGCGGCTGCCTGGCCTGTGGTCGTCCGGCTTTACCCACATCCGGCGTGTTCCCGCGTCTGTCTTGATCGTTCGAAAGCGAGAAGGTCATGGACGGAACGAAGCCAGGTGATCCGACCGGCCTGCCGAATGATCCCGCAGGAAACCCGCCCGAGCCAGTTTTCGCCCAGCTGGCCTGGGAAGACGTTCTTAAGGAGGAACGCAAGGCGATAGGCCTGGAAGACCCTGAACAGGCAAATGCGTTGTGCCTGTCCGGAGGGGGCATTCGCAGCGCGGCGTTCTGCCTAGGGGTCCTGCAGTCGCTTGAAGCTCAGGGCCTGCTGGACAAATTCCACTACCTGTCCACCGTCTCCGGCGGCGGCTTCATTGGCAGCTGGCTTACGCGCAGCCGCGCGTATCGGCGCTGGGCCGGAAAGACCCCTCCACCCGAGCCGCTGCTCATCGGGCCGTCGTCGATACGCCCCCTCCGGCGCTACACGAACTTCCTGACCCCCACTCCCGGACTGTTCAGCCTCGACACGTGGGAGAGCGCTCTGATCTGGTGCCGGAACACTCTGATCAACCTGTCGGCGATCGCGCCGCTCATGCTCCTGCTCGTCTGCTTTCCGATTTTCTACGCCTGGACGATCGGCATGCTTGCCTTGCAGCCAGGTTCCGGAATCCTGCAGATCGTGCTGCTGATCGCGGCCTTCGCCAGCCTGACCTGCGCGATCGATGCCGGTGCCTGCCACCTGCCGAGCCACCGGCATCCGGACGAGGGGGCGCAACCCGCTAGCGCACCGTCATCCGGCACCAAAGGATATGGGCCGACGGAAGCGGAGGTCACCGAGCGCGTCGTGCTCCCTGCCCTTGCATGGGTGCTGCTCGCACCGCTGGCCGGGGTTCCCGCCATCGCCCACGGGAGTTTCGATGTCCCGTTTCTGCACGGCCGCCCGGGAGTGTCCCTCCTCGTCCTGCCTGGCATTGCGCTGATGGCGAGCGTGTGCGGCTACCTGATCGCATGGCGCAGAGTCTTGAAACGCGAGCGGGGCTTGCCCCTGGCTCGCGAGCACCGCCAGACGTTCTACAGCAACCTGATCGGATGGCCTGTGGCATCGGCCCTGTCTGCAGGCCTGCTGTATGGCAGCCTTTGCCTCGCCAGCATGACCGGAGCCGTTTGGGTTGCGGTCCTTGGTCCGGCCTGTGTCATGATCTCGGATATCCTGCGCACGACGTTCTATGTCGCCATACGCTCTGGTGGCATCCGAGCCGATCTCGATCGGGAATGGCTCGCCAGACTGAACGCGAATAAGCTGCTCTACGTCATGATGTACACGTTCATTGCCGTGTCCAGCCTGAAGTTCTCCGAGTGGGCTTTCCCACGGGATGCGTACACCGCGCTCATCTCGGTGGCCGGGTTTGCCACCGGCCCAGTCGTGGCCTTCGTTGCCAGCAGTGCCAAGCTCCTGCCGGAGGCGACGGCGCGCCGCCCAGGCGGAACAGGCATTGCACGATCGGGCAAGGGCTGGCTCCGGTTGAATGTCTTCATCACGGCGATCGGGTTGATCTTCCTGACGACAACCCTGATGCTGTGCGGTCGGCTCGCGATGGGGATTGCTATGCGCTTGCCGGCACTATTCGGATCACGCTACTGGACGCAGGCATTCTACGGCCCTGCCATCTTAGAGATAGCCATCTTGCTGGGCTTTTGCTTGTTTCTCCTGAACCTGTATCTAAAGGTCAACCGGTTTTCGTTGCATGCCTACTACCGTAACCGCCTGATCCGCGGCTTTCTCGGCACGGCTGTCAAGACCACAGATCGGCGGCCGGACAGCTACACCGGGTTTGATCCGAGTGATAACCTGCGCATGTGGGACTGCATCGACCGCACGGGGGTCGACAGGTTGTTCCCGGTCATCAACGTCACCATGAACCTGACCGCGAGCCCTGATACCGCCCATCTGGATCGCAAGGGGGCGCCGTTCACAATCACGCCGCAGCACTGCGGATCGTACTGGCTTTTAAAGCCCGGCCGCAAGCTGGACCCGGATGGCAAAAGATCAGGGTGCTACGTCCACTCCTGCTACTATGCGGGTGGCACGGAGATGGAGACCGGCCCGGAGGACAAGATGCTGGGCATTTCGCTCGGAACCGCCATGACCATTTCGGGAGCCGCTGTCAGCCCGAACATGGGTTACTACAGCTCGCCGCTCGCTGCCTTTATCATGACCTTGTTCAACCTTCGGCTCGGCGCATGGCTGCCGAACCCCGCCATGGCCGGCGCGGACGAACTCAAAATGAAGAAGACAAACCCGGTCTCGGCTCTGGCCTCGCTTCTCGGAGATCTCACCGGCCGTAGCGATGATTCCGGCAATTCGCTCTATCTGTCGGATGGAGGCCATTTTGATAATCTCGGGCTCTACGAAATGCTGAGGCGCAAATGCAGACGCATCGTGGTCATCGATGCCGGAGCCGATGCCGAGTTCGAGTGTTCGGACCTCTGCCGGACCATCGCATATGCCGAGATCGACGGCGTTGCGACGGTGAAGTTCGACGGTCTGGTTGAAATTCCATCCAGGCGATTCTGGAACAAGGCCAGGCGGGCGGCTATCAAGTATAAAGATGCGCCAGACGGGGAACTCATCTGCATCAAGCCGTGCCTGTCCTATTTCGCCTCCGCGCAGCTACAGGCCTACAAGGCAAGCCATCCGGATTTTCCGCACGTCAGCACGACCGACCAGTTCTTCACCGAGCTCACCTTCGAGAGCTACCGTGAGCTTGGCATGGAGCAGGCAGCGGCGGCATCGGCCGAGTTGGCAGAACTGCTCAATGCGCCCACTATGGCTGCCGCGAACATGAACACGGCGGCTTGAAATGAAGCGGCACCTATCTCACCGCAGACAAGACCTGCGGTTCAGAAGCTTCCACCGACGATGGAGGCGCGACCTCGTCAATCGTCCGATGACGTCCGCTTGGCAATGGCGGCTGGTGAAACGGCTCACGCCGGCGCTGCGGTAGCAGAGCCTTACTTCCTGCCCTGCAATGCCTCGATGTGCAGCGGCAGCTTCTCGCCGAGCCATGCCGCGTGCGTCGTGTGGTCGGCTGGATCGTCGCCGGTTTCCGGGTGCAGCAGGATGTCCAGCCCGTCCCGGTTGAGCAGCAGCCAGGGCACCAGGCTGGCAAACAAGGCAGCGGGAAACGCGATCTGGAACATCGCCCTGGTGTGCGGTCCGACCGGTACCGCGTGCCACCGGCCTAGCAACGCGCCTGGAAACGCCTCGGCGACCCGGTCGCGCAGCCGGGCGGCCGCGTCCTCGGTCACGCCAGGATCGTAATAGATGTGGGCGTGGTAGTTCCTGATCGTGGCGGTCGGGACCGGCGCCGTCATGTCACGTTGTCCACCAGGGCGGAGGCGCGACCGGTATAGTCCGCTGGTGTCACCGCCGACAGGCGCCGCTTCTCGGCCGCGTCCAGATCCGATGCGGCGATGAAGGCAAGGTAGCTCTCGCGTGTCAGGGTGCCCCCGCGGGTGAGCTGCTTCATCTGGTCGTAGGGGTCGTCGCCGCCGGCCTTGCGCATGACGGTCTGCACGCCCTCGCCGAGGATCTCCCAGGCGCCATCGAGAACCCTGGCGATGTGTGTCGCGTCCAGCTCCAGCTTGCCCAGGCCGCGCAACAACGCCGTCAGCGCGACGCAGCCATGGCCGATCGCCGAGCCGATGCTGCGCAGCGTCGCGCTGTCGCTGAGGTCGCGTTGCAGGCGCGAGACCGGTAGCTTCGTCGCAAGATGCTGCAGCGTGGCGTTCGCCAGCCCGAAATTAGCTTCGGCGTTCTCGAAGTCGATCGGGTTCACCTTGTGCGGCATGGTCGAGGAGCCGACCTCGCCGGCCACCAGGCGCTGCCGGAAATAGCCGATGCTGATATAGAGCCAGGCATCGACGCACAGGTCGGTGCAGATGGTGTGCACGCGCTGCATGGCGTGGAACGCCTCGGCCATGAAGTCGTGCGGCTCGATCTGGGTGGTCAGCGGATTATGCACCAGACCGAAGCTCTCGACGAACGCCCGCGAGAGCGTCTCCCAGTCCAGTCCGGGATAGGCCAGCACGTGCGCACTGAAGGTGCCGGTGGCGCCGTTGATCTTGCCCAGGAACTCGAGCTGGTCCACCGCCCGGAGCTGGCGCTGCAGGCGAAAGGCAAACACCGCGATCTCCTTGCCCAGTGTCGAAGGCGTGGCCGGCTGCCCATGCGTCCGGGTCAGGATCGCAACGTCGCGCCACTGCAGCGCCATGCCGGCAAGCCGCTCGCGCACCGCCTGCACCTGCGGCCGCCAGACCTCGCGCACCGCGTCGCGCAGCATGAGCGCGTACGAGATGTTGTTGATGTCTTCGGAAGTACAGGCGAAATGCACGAATTCGCGGTACGGCTGCAAGGGCGTGCCGTCGAGCTGTTCCTTGACGTAGTATTCGACCGCCTTCATGTCGTGGTTGGTGCGTCGCTCGATGGCCTTGATCCGCGCGAATGCGGCATCGTCGAAGCCGACATGCAGAGCCCGCAACCGCGCGGCGGTCGCGGCATCGGTCGGCGGCAGTTCCGCGATGGCCTCGATGCCCGACAGGAACACGAACCATTCGACCTCGACGCGCACACGGTTGCGCATCAGCGCGAATTCTGAGATCCGTTCGGCGAGTGGCCGGGTGGCGGCGCGATAGCGGCCGTCGAGCGAGGTGAGCGCGGTGGCGGCAAAATCGGCCTGCGGGTCGGCGACGCGCCCATCCGGCGACGGCGTTTCAGACACTGCGCAACCCTCCGGATCGTCCGTTCTCAGCCGGGGCAGCAGTAGCGCATCGCCGCCACGCGACCAAGCCGGCGCCAAAGCTCCGAGCGATCTTGCATCCAGAACGAAAAGAGAACATGGTCCTGCTCGTAAGCCGGTGCGGGAGGATCAGGCCGTGGACGACAACGTCATTGCATTCCCGGCGCCGGTGGTGCCGCTGCGGGTCGAGCCGGCCGGGAACACGCGCCGGGCGCAGGCCGGGACCTCGCTGCTCGCCGTCGAGCATGACGGGCGGATCTATTCGCTGGCCACCCTGCTGGCACGTCTGCCCGATGCGCTGCTCGACGAGCTCGACGAGCTGGTGCCGCAGTCGGCGCAGCAGGCCTGGGACCTGGTGGTGCGACGCTGGCCGCGTGTCGCGCGGGCCGCGGTGGATCGGCAATAAGCTCACGGCCGCCGCGGGGACAGCGCATGATCGTCAACTCGGTGAGCGGGGGCGCAACGCATGTTCGGCAGTACCATCCTCGACGTGCTGCTTGCCGTGGTGTTCACGTTCCTCGGCGTCAGCCTCGCCGCCAGCGCGATCACGGAAGCCATCGCCGCGCTCCTGGGACTGCGCCAGACCACGCTGCTGTGCGGCATCTCGCGGCTGTTGAGCGATCCGGACTTCGACGGCATGGCGCGTGCCGTGTACGAGCATGCCCTGGTCGATCCGCTCGCCTGCGTGCGGCCGCCGCACGGCGGCCGCACCGCCAATCGCCCCGCCTTCATCCACCCGCGCGACTTCGCACTGGCGCTCACCGACGTGCTGCAGGCCCGGCACACCGAGCATGACCTGGCCGGCAGCATCGCAGCACTTCCCGACGACAGGCTGCGCCGCGTGCTGCAGACCCTGCTGCGACAGGCCTCCGGCGATCTCGGGCTGTTCCAGGGTGCGATGGCTGCCTGGTTCGACGGCTCGATGCTCCGGCTCAGCGGCTGGTACCGGCGCCGCGCCCAGCTGATCGCGTTCGTCGCCGCCTTCGCCGTCGCGGCCATCCTCAATGCCGACGTGCTGCACGTCACCGCCGAGGTGTGGCAGCGGCCGGCCTTGGTCAACCTGCTCGGCGCCAGCCTGGGGGACGCCAGCCTGGGGGGCGACGCCGTGACGCTGCAGAATGCGCTCGCCCGACTCGAGCGCAGCAGCCTGATCGGCTGGACCGACTGGGCCACCGATCCGCGCAACGGCTGGCCGGGTGTGCTGACGATGCTGTCCGGCTGGGGCGTCGCGGCGGCGGCGGCCCTGGTCGGCGCGCCGTTCTGGTTCGACACGCTGCAGCGCCTGGCCTGGGTACGCGGCGGCTATCCGGCGCCGGCTCGCCTGGACACCCTGCCCAATACCACGAGCGGCACGCCGCACGAGGCGCGTCTGCTCGATACCGGCGCCGCGCGACCCGGTTGATCGGACGGCCGGGCGGGATCAAGCTCCCGCCCATCGGATAGACAGGGAGGACACGCATGGTGGCACGCTTCGGACTGGATGGGCTGCGCGCGCCGGCCGGCGCGCCCCTGGCCCGGCGCGGCTTCGTGATGACGTCGCTGATGACCGGGCTCACGCTGGCGGCCCGGCATGCCGACGCGGCGCCGATCCATACCGACGGTGCGGGGCTGGTGGCCGGCGAGGTGCAGGTGCCGGTCGCCGACGGCACGCTGCCCGCCTATGCGGCCCGTCCCGCAGGCGCCGGACCGTTCCCGATCGTCCTGGTGATCGAGGAGATCTTCGGGGTGCACGACTACATCAAGGATGTCTGCCGGCGGCTGGCCAAGGCCGGCTACCTGGCAGTGGCACCCGAGCTGTATGCTCGCCTGGGCGATCTTTCCAAGATGACCGACCCGCATCTGATCGTCCGCGACGTCATCAGCCGGGCGCCCGACGCGACCATCCTGAGCGATCTCGACGCGACCGCCGCCTGGGCGTCGGGCAACGGCGACGGCGACCCCCGGCATCTCGCGGTGACCGGCTTCTGCCGCGGCGGCCGCGACGTCTGGCTCTATGCCGCGCACAACCCGAGCCTGAAGGCGGCGATCGCCTGGTATGGCCCGCTGGGGGGAGAGACCAGTGCGATCCAGCCGCACAATGCCGGCGAGATGGCGGGGAAGTTGAAATGCCCGTTGCTCGGTCTGTATGGCGGTGCCGACCCGAGCACCACCCCGGACCAGATCCGCGCCGCCGAAGCGGCAGCACGGGCCGCCGGACGGACGGTCGAGATCGTCGTCTATCCGGACACGCCGCACGGCTTCCATGCCGACTACCGGTCAAGCTACCGGCAGGGACCCGCGGAGGATGGCTGGCACCGGATGCTGGCCTGGCTGCACCGCAACGGCGTCGGCTGAGACGATCCCCAGGCAGGCCCAGCCGGGCCCAGCCGGGTCAGATGAGCGATTTGGCGTGCTGCAGGACCATGCCGCAGACCTTGTCAGTGACGCGGCCCTTGATGCCGCCGCCGCCGCCGAGGCCGTAGCTCTGCCCTGGCCCGGTCTCGAGCTGGCCGCGATTGCCGGCGGCGAACTGGCGGTCCCCGGTCTGGCTGCCGAGCTTGCTCATCAACCCGCTCTTGACCGAGCCGGCCTTGCCGCCGCCCAGGTATTTGTTGCGGATGCAATATTGCAACACCCCGCCGATGTTGCTGCTGCTCGCGGAATTCACCGAAGGCATCGACAGGCCGCCCATTCCGCCGGAGGACATGCCCACACCGGAGGACATGCCCCCCTCGGAAGACAGGCCCGATGTCCGGCCGCCGTAGTTGCCCGCGGCCCCCTTGAGGTTGTCGAGAAGCTGGGCCCGTGCCGGTCCCGCGATGCTGCCCGCGGCCCCTGCAGCGACCAGTACGAGAGCCGCCAGTGTCTTGATCTTCATCGAGCCCGCCCTTGTGCAGACGGTCCCGGACCGATCACGGCCGATTGCCACTCGCGCTCCGCGGACCTGTTCGTACACGACTGGCGCAGCATCGGCCGGTCGGCTCAAGCACTCTTATTTCACGCTGCCGACAACGCCGACCGAAGCGGTCAGCGCAGGTCGCAGCACTCGGCGATCGAGCGGATGTCGGCGCGGCCGATGCCGAGATCGGCCAGTTGGCGGTCGCTGGAGCGTTCCAGCTCCATCCAGATGCGGTTCCGCTCGGCCATCTGGTGGCGATAGGAGCGCACCCGCTCCAGCAGCGAGACGACCAGTCCGGTGCTGCGGCCGCCGCTGCGGCTGACAGTGACATCCAGGGTGGTGACAGAGGCGCGGGCCATCGGTGCATGCTCCGTTAGCGTGTTTATGCACCGCAATATAACCCGCGAATGACGATCGGCAAGGCATATTGTGCGGCGCACAAGATCATTCCGGACGCGGTTGTAGTCGCGCAACGGGCGACGATGCGACCGCGGTCCGGCCCGCTGATCGTCAGGCCACGCGGCGTCCCGCGACCCAGACTTCCTGCACGCGCAGCGCCGCATCCAGCACCACGATATCGGCGCGCAGGCCGGGCCGCAGCGCGCCGCGGTCCTGCAGGCCGAGATAGGCCGCCGCGTTGCCGCTCACCAGCCGGGATGCCTGCGCCAGGCCGGTCGATGCCGCGCAGGCGTTGCGCAAGGCGGCGTCCATCGTCAGCACGCTGCCGGCGAGCGCGCCGCCATCCAGCCGGGCGATGCCGTCGCGGACCGTGACCGGCTGGCCGCCGAGTTCGCTCGGCCCCTCGCCCTGGCCGGCAGCGCGCATCGCGTCGGTGATCAGCAGCAGCCGGTCGCCGAGGATGTCGCGGGCGATGGCGAAATTCATCGGATGCACGTGATGGGTGTCCAGGATCAGTTCCGCATAGGCATGGCCGTCATGCAGCACGGCCCCGGCCAGGCCGGGCGCGCGGCCTTCGATGCCACCCATGGCGTTGAACAGGTGCGTGGCGCCGGCGGTGCCCCCGGCGGCGCGCACCGACGCGAAGGCGTGCAGGGCCTGCTCGCAGCCGCAGCGCGTATGGCCGGCACTGACCCGCACGCCGGCCCGCGCGAACAGCCGCATGGCTGCTGCGGCGCCGGCCAGTTCCGGCGCGATGGTCACCACCCGGACCACGTCGAGCGCCAGCGCCTCGCGCACCAGCGCCGGCTCCGGCTCGATGGCGAAGGGCGGCTGCGCTCCGAGCCGGTGCGGGCTGATGAACGGGCCCTCCAGATGCGCCCCCGGCAGGTCGGGACCGCCATACAGGCCGCTGCCTCGCACTTCGCCGACGGCACGCAGCGCATCCAGCACATCGGGCCACGGCGCCGTCATGGTCGTCGGCAGCAGCGTGGTGGTGCCGTGCCGGAGGTGGTAGCGGGCAGCTGCGGCGATGCCCGCCACCCCGTCCATGGTGTCGCCGCCTTCGCCGCCATGCACGTGCGTGTCGATGAAGCCCGGCAGGATGACGCTCTCGCCCGCAGCGTCGCCCGGCTCGATGCCGGTGATCACCGCGCCGAAGCTGATGGTGCCGTCGATGACCCGGTCCGTCAGCACAATCCGCCCGCTCAACTGCATCGTTTTGTCACCTGCATCGTTCCGGCATCCCCAATCCCCGCCCGGATGCTACAGGCGCGCGGCGGCCTCGGCATCCGCGATGACGATGCTGTCCGGATGACGCTGCAGGGCCGATGCCGGCACCTGCCGGTCGAGCGGGCCGGCGATCGCCCTGGCAAGGGCCGCGGCCTTGGCCGCGCCGGTGGCGACCAGCAGGATCCCGCGCGCCTCCAGGATGGTGCCGATCCCCATGGTGATGGCCCGTCGCGGCACGCGGTCGAGCGCGCCGCCGAACAGCGCCTGGTTCTGCCTGCGCGTTGCCGGCGTCAGCGTCACCGCGCGGGTGCGGCTGTCATGCGCGGAGCCCGGTTCGTTGAAGCCGATATGGCCGTTCTCGCCGAGGCCCAGCACCTGCAGCCCGATGCCGCCGCTGGCCGCGATCAGCGCCTCGTAGCGCCGCCCCTCCGCGTCGAGGTCGGGCGCCATGCCGTCCGGGACATGGGTGTCGGGCAACGCGATATCGACCAGGTCGAACAGGCCGGCATTCATCGTTCGCCGGTAGGCGTTGGCGTCGTCGGGCGGCAGGCCGGCATACTCGTCCAGGTTGAAACTGCGGCACCGCGCGAAGCTCAGGCCTGCGTCGCGATGCAGCCTCGCCAGCCCGGCATGGACGCGTTCCATGGTGCGCCCGGTGGCCAGGCCGAGCACCAGCGCCGGCTCGGCCCGCAGCCGCGCCGCGATATGCAGCGCCGCGGCCTCTGCGACCGATGCCGCGTCTGCCAGGACGGTCAACCGCATCGCGTCTCCGCCGCCGGGCAACCGCATCGCGTCTCCGCCGCCGGGCAACCGCATCGCGTCTCCGCCGCCGGGCGGCAGGCAAGGCTGCCCCGGGCGGCCTTTTGTCGTATCACGCGGCGCGCACGGTGGCGACGAAGCCGTTGGCCTGCAGATGACATCCCGCGCCGCCCCGCCGTCTGGTGCACTGCCGCGCGGCGCGGTTGATCGTCAGATGCGCCCACCCTCGAGCAGCACGCGCTCCAGCGCGAGATAGGCCGTCTTGGCGCGGTCGTAGAAATCCGCCTCGCTGCCGCGCCGCGAGGCCTCGGCTGCCAGTTCCACGAGGCTGGCAGCCACCGCGAGCAGGTCGCCGTGGTCGAGCTGCCAGACCACCCGGCGCAGAACGTCCATGGTCTTCTCGGCGACCGGAAAAGGAATGATCTCGCACGTCATGGCGTCCAACATTGCACCGCCTCCTGGAGCGCCATTAGACGCGGCTTTGGTTGATCGCCGGTTAAGGCGGCCGCAACTCCGTCTCTGGGGTAGCGTCAGCCGTCCGGCAGCATGGTCCGCACGATGGAGGCGTCCAGCGCCTCGTAGTCGTGCAGCCCGATGCTGTCGTAGAGTTCCTGCCGGGTCTGCATGCGGTCCAGCATCGCCTGGGTGCCGCCATGCTCGCGGATCGACGCATACAGCTCCGCCTGCGCCTTGTTGGCGACGCGCAGCGAGGACACCGGCCAGATCACCATGCCGTAGCCCATCGCCTCGAACTCGGACGCGGTGAAGAACGGCGTGCGCCCGAACTCGGTCATGTTGGCGAGCAGCATCACGCCGGGCATGCCTTGGGCGAAGGCCCGGAACATCTCGGCGGTGTTCAGCGCCTCCGGGAAGATCGCATCCGCACCGGCTTCCACGTACAGCCTGGCCCGGGCCAGCGCGCCGTCGAGGCCCTCCGAGGCGGCCGCGTCGGTGCGCGCGACGATCACCAGGTCCCGCCGCGCGCGGGCCGCGGCGGCGACCTTGGCCGCCATGTCGCGCGCATCGGCAAGTCTCTTATCATTGAGATGGCCGCATTTCTTCGGCAGCAGCTGGTCCTCCAGATGCACCGCCGCAGCACCCGCCTCCTCGAACGTGCGCACCATGTGCATGACGTTGAGCGCCTCGCCATAGCCGGTATCGCCATCGACCAGCACCGGCAAGCCCGAGGCGCGTGCCACCTGGCGTATGAAGAACGCGACCTCGTCGACCGTGATGATGCCCAGATCGGGCAGTCCCATCGAGGCGGTCATCGCGGCACCCGACAGGTAGCAGGCCGTAAAGCCGGCCGCCCTCGCCTGCAGCGCCGCCATGCCGTTATGCGCGCCCGGGATCTGCAGGATGCCACCGCGTTCAAGCAGATGCCGGAACCTGCGGCCCGGAGTTTCCGCAGGCGTGTCCGATCCGAGCAGGTAGGGCATGGGGTGCGGCTTTCCGGATGTTCAGGGGCGCTGGTCGAGCGGTACGAAGGCAAGGTTCTCCGGCCCGACATAGTTGGCCGAGGGACGGATGATCTTGCCGTCCTCGCGCTGCTCGATGACGTGCGCGGCCCACCCCGCGGTGCGCGCGATGACGAACAGCGGCGTGAACATCGCGGTCGGCACGCCCATCTGCTGGTACGAGACCGCGGAGAACCAGTCGAGGTTCGCAAACATCCGCTTGGCATCAGCCATGACAGTCTCGATGCGCTCGGCAACGTCATAGCGCGCGAGCGAGCCGCGCTCCTCCGACAGCGCGCGGGCCACCTGCTTGATCACCACGTTGCGCGGATCGGCAACGGTATAGACCGGATGGCCGAACCCGATCACCACCTCGCGGGCCGCGATCCGGCGAAGGATATCGGCCTGGGCCGCATCCGGGGTGGCGTAGCGCTGCTGGATCTCGAGCGCCGCCTCGTTGGCGCCGCCATGCTTGGGGCCGCGCAAGGCGCCGATGCCGCCGCCGATTGCGGAATACATGTCCGAGCCGGTGCCTGCGATCACCCTTGCCGCGAAGGTCGATGCATTGAATTCATGTTCCGCATACAGGTTCAGCGACGTGTGCATCGCGCGCACCCAGCTCTCGCGCGGCTCCTCGCCGTGCAGCAGGCTGAGAAAATGGCCGCCAATGCTGTCGTCGTCGGTTTCCACGCCGATGCTGATGCCGCTGTGCGAGTGGTGATACCAGGCCAGCAGCATCGAGCCGAGCGAGGCGATCAGCCGGTCGGCGATCTCGCGCGCCCCAACCGCGGAGTGGTCGTCCTTTTCCGGCAGCACGCAGCCCAGGGCCGAGACACCGGTGCGCATCACGTCCATCGGGTGCGCCGCCGCCGGCAAGGCCTCCAGCACGCTGCGCACCGCGGCCGGCAGCCCGCGCAGGCGCCTCAGGCGAAGCTTGTAGGCGGCAAGCTCGGCGCGGTTCGGCAACCGGCCGTGCACCAGCAGATGCGCGATCTCCTCGAACTCGCAGCCGGTCGCGATGTCGATGATATCGTAGCCGCGATAATGCAGGTCGTTGCCGGTACGGCCGACGCTGCACAAGGCGGTGTTGCCGGCGGCGACGCCGGACAGCGCCACGGATTTCTTCGGCTTTGGCAGTGGCTGCGGATTGTCTGTGGGACTCATCGGCAAACTCCTTCGCGAAGCGCGTTCTTCAGCCGAACAGCCCGGGCAGGCCCACCGCGAGATCGGCTGCGGGGATCGCCACGTTGAGCCGCAGCAACTCCTCGGCGTCGAGCGTCGGCAGGCGCTGGGCGATGTCAAGGAAGCGACGCGACTCCGGGCTTTCGACGATGCCCTCTGTCAGGATCTCGAACTTGCGTATGTAGTCGGCCCGCTGCCACGGCGTCGCACCCAGCGTGTGCGCATTGCCCACGGCAAGCTCGTCCGCGATCACGCGGCCGTCGCGCAGCGTGATGATGATCCGGCCGCCGAACGCCTTGATGGCGGGATCGGTGGCGTGATAGCGCTCGGTCCATCTCGAATCCTCGACCGTGCGTATCCTGCGCCACAACGCCACCGTATCCGCACGCAGCACCCGCTCCGGCGCATAGGACCGGACATGGTGCCAGGCACCGTCCTGCAGGGCGACCGCGACGATGTACATGATCGAGTGGTCCAGCGTCTCGCGCGACGCGGTGGGATCGAACTTCTGCGGATCGTTCGAACCGGTGCCGATGACGGTGTGCGTGTGGTGCGAGGTCTCGATCAGCACGTCCCGCACCGCATCCCAATCCTGTATTCCGTCCCGGCTGGGCACCTGCCGGCCGAGCCGGAAGCACAGGTCGATCAGCGCCTGGCTCTGGTACTCGGCGGAATGCTCCTTGGTGTAGGTGTCGAGGATCGCCCGCTTGGCCTCACCCTCGGCCGGCAGCGGCACCTTGTAGTGGGCGTCGCGGCCGTCGAGCATCCAGGCGATGACGCTGTCCTCGCCCTCGTAAATCGGGCTCGGCGCCCCCTCGCCGCGCATGGCGCGATCCACCGCCTCGATCGCCAGCTTGCCGGCATGCGACGGCGCGAACGCCTTCCACGACGAGATCTCGCCCTTGCGCGACTGCCGTGTCGCGGTGGTGACATGCAGCGCCTGCTGCACCGCCTGGAAGATGAGCTCCGGCGCGAGGGCGAGCAGCGTGCCGACTCCGGCCGCCGCCGACGGGCCGAGATGCGCCACATGGTCGATCTTGTGCCGGTGCAGGCAGATCGCGCGCGCCAGGTCGACCTGGATCTCGTAGCCGGTCGCGATCCCCCGGATCAGGTCGGCGCCGCTGCGGCCGGTCTGCTGGGCAGCGGCCAGGATCGGCGGGATATTGTCGCCGGGATGCGAATATTCCGCAGCCAGGAAGGTGTCGTGGTAGTCGAGCTCGCGCACCGCCGTGCCGTTCGCCCAGGCGGCCCATTCCGCATGCACCCGCACCCTTGGATCGCAGCCGAAGACGGCGGCACCGCCGGGGCGCGCATGCGCCAGCGCCTGGTCCCGCGCGGTGACCACCGGATGCCGGTTCACCGCGGCGATCGCCACCGCGGCGTTGTCGATGATGCGGTTGATGATCATCTCGGCCGCCGCCGGCTCGACCGCGACCGGGTCGGCAGCGACCCGGGCGATCTTCCAGGCCAGCTGGTCCGCGCGCGGCAGGCGGTCGCTCTCGGGATGCACGCGGATGTCGTGGATGATCATGACCGGCTGGAATCCTGCCTGGTGGCTGCGCGGGCGGCATGATCGCGCAGTGGCGCGCCGGCGTTAAGGGACAGTTTGTCGGCGGCCCGGCCCATGCTAGCGTCGCTCCCCACCCTTCGCCCCGGGGACAGGGGCGTTTCGCAGATCAGCAAGGTGATAGGCTTGGCCATGACGATCGCGTCCATAATCCGGAACAAGACCGCCGGCATCATCAAGGTGGCGCCGCAAACCACAATATCAGAGGTCGTGCTGGTGCTTGCACAGCACAAGATCGGCGCCGTCCTGGTCATGGATGGCCCCGAACTGCACGGCGTGCTGTCCGAGCGCGACATCGTGCGCGCCATGGCCAGGCAGCCCAGCGGCGTGCGTCCGCTCACCGCCGAGAGCCTGATGACGCCGGCGCGCGCGCTCACGTCGGTGGACGCCACGATCAGCGACGCGATGCAGATGATGACCGACAAGCGGGTGCGCCATCTGCCCGTGCTCGAGGACGGCGCGGTGATCGGGGTCGTCAGCATCGGCGACGTGGTCAAGGCGCTGCTGGACCAGCAGACCCTTGAGGTGGAGAACATGCGCGCCTACGTCGGCGCCAGCTAAAGCCTGTCCGATAATGCTACTACGCTGGCGATCCGACGCGGCTTTCCTGCGCTCCGGTGCTAACGGCCATCGAGGCCGCTCCGCTCCGGTGCTCGGAAAGTCACGCCGGCCGGCGCCGTTGGCGCTTCTCGCTCAGCGTAGCGCATTCTCGAACCGGCTTTCGGGGCTAGGCCCTCCGCCTGCGCTTGAAAGCCAGCCTGCCGTCGTTGATGCGGCGGAAGCGGAAGTCGAGGCGGTCTAGCAGGTAGTTCTGACGCAGGCGCCACGGGCGGCGGGCGCCCTGGGTCGGGAACAGGCCGATGCCGCGCTGGATGTAGCCCGAGGTGAAGTCCACCAGCGGGTGCACGCCCTGGTCGCTTGGTCCGAGGCGTGGCGTGGCGGACACGTAGCCGCGCCGCCGCATGGTGTTGAGCAGACGGCAGACATACGCGCAGGTCAGGTCGCATTTCAGGGTCCAGGACGCATTGGTGTAGCCGAACGAGGTCGCGAGGTTCGGGACGTCGCTGTACATCACACCGCGATAGGCGGTGGTCCGCCCGAGATCCACCGGCACGCCGTCGACGCTGACCCGCATGCCGCCCAGCATCTGCAGGCGCAGCCCGGTCGCGGTCACGACCACGTCCGCCTGCAGCTCGCGGCCGGAGCGGAGCCGGATGCCGGTCCTGGTGAAGCCCGCGACATGGTCGGTCACGACATCCGCCTGCCCCGTCCTGAGCACCCGGAACAGGTCGGCGTCGGGCACCAGGCAGAGGCGCTGGTCCCATGGGTTGTAGGTCGGGGTGAAGTGCGTCTCGACATCAAAAGCGGGCCCGAGCTGGCGCCGGACCATGCCGATGAGCCGCGCCTTCGCCTGCGCCGGCTTGTTTCGCATCTGGGTGTAGAAGAAGGTCCCGACGAGCACGTTGCGCCAGCGGATCAGGCTGTAGGCGAGCGAGGCCGGAAGCCGTCGGCGCAGCCGGTTGGCCAGCGCATCCTCCGAGGGCAGCGAGACGACATAGGTCGGCGAGCGCTGCAGCATCGTGACGTGCCCGGCCGCCGCCGCCAGCGCCGGCACCAGCGTGACCGCGGTGGCACCGCTGCCGATCACCACCACCCGGCGGCCGGCACAGTCCAGATCCTGTGGCCACGCCTGGGGATGCACGATGGTGCCGGCGAACTGGTCCAGCCCGGGAAAATCCGGCGTGTAGCCGCCGGAATAGTCGTAGTAGCCGCTGCAGGTGAGCAGGAAATTGCAGGTATAGCGCACCGGCGCGCACGCAGCACCTGCCTCGACGTCCGCCGCACTTATCTCGACGTCTAATGTCCAGCACGCCTCAGTCGACGACCAGGCGGCGCGCACCGCCCGCTGCCGGGTGCGGATGCGGCGGTCGATCCCGAACGCCTCCGCCGTCTCGCGCACGTAGGCCAGGATCGAGGCGCCGTCGGCGATCGACTTCGGCTCGCGCCACGGGCGGAAGCTGTAGCCGAGCGTGTACATGTCGGAATCCGAGCGCACGCCCGGATAGCGGAACAGGTCCCAGGTGCCCCCCAGCCTGTCGCGCGCCTCCAGGATGATGAAGCGCCGGTCCGGGCAGCGATGCTGCAGGTGCCACGCCGCCCCGATGCCGGACAACCCGGCTCCGATGATGATGACGTCGAAATGCTCGACGCTGCCGGCGGCGGGGGTCCCGGTCGATGCAGCGCTCATCGGCCTGCGGACGCCACGCGCTTCGCCATCCGCCGGATGAAGGCCAGGGTACGATCTGGTGCGGTGACCGGGATCATGTGGCCGGCGCCCTCGATCAGCTCCAGGTCGAGATCGGGCAGCACATCGCGCATGGCGATGCCGTTGGCGGCGTGGTCGAGCACCCGGTCGGCGGTGCCGAACAGGATGCCGACCGGCACCTTGATCGAGCCGAACCTGGCGACGAGCCCGGGCAGGTCACGGTTGATCGCGACAAGGTCGGTCGAGGCGCCGAAGAACGCCGACGGCCGCAGGCTCAGCAGACCGCCATTGCCCATCGGGAAGTCGCGCGGCACCCGGTCCGGACCGAAGACCGTGTCCAGCGCCTCCTCGCGATGGCGGATCGCGAGCGGAGTCGCGATCGTCCAGGCCATGATCAGCCGGAGGATACGCGAGCGCACCACCAGCCGGCGGAACGGCGCCGGCACCCGATCCTGCACGCGGGTCAGCGGCGCCAGCAGGGCAAGACCGCCGACGCTGTCCGGGTGGTCCAGCGCCAGCGCGAGTGCCAGCGCACCGCCTAGCGAGTGGCCGACGACCAGTGGCCGCTGCAGCCCGAGGGCGCGGATGAAGCCCGCCACGGTCGCCGCCTGCGCGCCGAGCGCCGCCGAGGCCGTGAACGGTCGCGTCGAGTAGCCGCTGCCCGGCCGGTCCAGGGCGATGACGCGATGGTCGCGGCCGAGCGGTGCGAGGCCGTCGCCGGCAAAGTTCAGCAGCTGGCCGCCCAGACCGTGGATCAGCAGGATCGGCGGCCCCTCGCCGGCCTCGACATAATGCAGCCGCGTCCCGGCGATATCGAGGAACCGCCCGTGCGGCGGGAGCGCCACCTCGACCTTGCGCGCGGTGCGCCAGGTGAACGCGACCAGGCCGCCGGTCGCCAGCGCGAGCGCGCCCAGAAGCCACTTCACCAGCCTGATCATGCGCCGTTCCTAGTTCTGTTCAAAAGCGGGGGCACGTTTCGGCCGGCGCGCCT
Organism: Lichenicoccus sp.; assembly: GCF_965277665.1. Taxonomy (GTDB): domain Bacteria; phylum Pseudomonadota; class Alphaproteobacteria; order Acetobacterales; family Acetobacteraceae; genus Lichenicoccus. The sequence continues at coordinate 320,759 of NZ_OZ255835.1, read as the reverse complement.
GCGACTTCGAGATCCGTTCGAGCAGGCCCCAGTACGAGACCGGCGCGAGACGCTCCAGTGCCGCGGCGATCCGTGCGTCGCGGCCGACAATGATCCGCGACCGTCGCCTTTGCACCGCGCGCACGATGATCTCGCCGGCCACCTGGGGTGGCAAGGTCAGGGCACGCTGGAACAGCGCGCGAGAACGCTCGATCTCCACGGCGGAGGCAGCGGCATGGATACGCGCGTTGCGGGCAATCGACGTGTTGACGCCGCCGGGATGCACAACCGTCACGCCGACATTGGAGCCGGCCAGCTCGTGCCGCAGCGCCTCGGAGAAGCCGCGCACCGCGAACTTGCTGGCGGCATAGGCACTCTGCCCGGGCGGCGCGATCAGCCCGAACAGGCTCGAGACGTTGACCAGCCGCGCCTCGCCCGACTGCCGGAGCAGCGGCAGGAAGGCGCGTGTCATGCGCACGACACCCTGCAGGTTGACCGCAAGCAGCCAGTCGAAATCGCGCTCCGCCAGTTCCTCGAAGCGTCCGCCGAGGGCCACGCCGGCATTGTTGAACAGCAGCTCGAGGCCGGGATGCGACGCCAGCACCAGGGGCGGCAAGGCTGCGATCGCCGCCGCATCGGCCACGTCCAGCACATGCGTGCTGACCCGCACGCCGGTGGCCGCCAGCGCGCGCGCGGTCTCGGCGAGGCTGGCCGCGTCGATGTCCGCGAGGGCCAGATTGCAGCGGCGTTGCGCCAGGCTCTGGGCGATCGCGCGGCCGATGCCACCCGCGCCGCCGGTGATCAGGGCGGTGCGGCCTTCGAGGGTCATCGGGGCGGTCATGGCGTCAGGCCGCCAGGCCGAGGCCGATATAGCGCGCGAGGTGGTAGTCCTCGTCGCCGAGCTGATGGTCGATCATCGTCAGCCGCTTGGCGTAGTGCGGCAGCGGCAGCTCCCAGGTCATGCCGATGCCGCCATGCATCTGTATCGCCTCCTCGGCGACCAGCGTGCCGACCCGGCCGATGGTGAACTTGGCGGCCGATGCCGCGCGCTCGCGCGCCAGCCGGTCGCCGTCCAGGCAGGCCGCCGCATTGATGGTGGCGGAACGGGCCTGTTCGATCTCGATCAGCAGCGTCGCCATGCGGTGCTGCAGCGCCTGGAACTTGCCGATCGGCACGCCGAACTGGGTGCGCGTACGCAGGTAGTCGAGCGTCGCGTCGCGGGCGAACTCCATGATCCCGACCGCCTCGGAGGCCAGCGCCACCACCCCCGCAGCAACCGCGTGCTCGACCAGGGCGTACGCCGGGCGGCCGCCCCCGACCAGCGCCCCGGCGCCGAGTGCCACCTCGTGCAGCAGCAGTTCGCCGCTCCGGCCGCCCTCGATCAGCCCGTAATCGCGGATCGCGACACCCGGGGCCGAGCGCGGGACCAGGAACAGCGAGATCCCTTCCGCATCGCCGGGGCCGCCGGACCGGCGCGCGCTCACCAGGATGAAGTCGGACGCAGCCAGGTGCGGCACCACCGCCTTGGCGCCGTCGAGGACGAAGCCGCCATCATGCGCGGTGGCACGCATGGTGACCTCCGAGGGATCGTAGCGGCCGTGTGGTTCATAGAACGCCGCGGTGATGAGGCGCGTGCCGGCGATCACCTCGTCGAGCAGCGCCTGGTGGCCGCCCGCCGCCTGCAGCACGCGTCCCGCCAGCAGGGTGCCAAGGAAGGGCTCCACCACCAGGAAGCGGCCAAGCGGCTGGAACACCGTGTTGATGTCGAAGCCGCCGCCGCCATAGCCGCCGGCCGCCTCGCCGAACAGGGCGCCGATCATGCCCAGTCCGGCCAATTGCGACCAGACCTCGCGGCTGAAGCCGTCGTCGGAGGCGGCGATGCGGTCGCGCTGGCCGAAGCCGTAGCGGTCGCCCAGGAAGCGGACGAGCGTGTCGGCGAGCATCCGGCGATCGTCGCTGAGGTCGAAGTCCATTTCGTTACAGCCCCAGCATGGTCTTGGCGATGATGCTGCGCTGGATCTCGTTCGAGCCGCCGAAGATCGAGAGCTTGCGGTTGTTGAAATACTCCACGGCCACCGACGCTGCGTAGTCGGGCCCGATCGGCTCGCCGTTATAGTCGGCGTCGAGCGCTTCCGAAACGAAGGGCTGGGCGTACGGGCCAAGCGCGCGCCGCGTCAGGCTGGTGATCTCCTGGCGGATCTCGGTGCCGCGTATCTTGAGCATGGAGCTCTCCGCCTGGGGCGCGCCACCGTGCGCCGCCGCCGCCAGCACGCGCAGATTGGTGGTCTTCATGTTCTCGAGGTCGATCTCGACCCTGGCGAGGCGGGCGGCGAAATACGGATCCTGTGCAAGCGGCCGGCCGCCCTGCAGCTGCTGCGCCGCCACCTGGCGCAGCCAGTCCAGTGCGGCCACCGAACCGCCGATGCCCGCGATATTGGTGCGCTCGTAGGTCAGCAGGTATTTGGCGTAGGTCCAGCCCTGGTTCTCCTCGCCGACCCGGTTGGCCACCGGAACCCGCACATCGGTGAAGAACACCTCGTTGACCTCATGCTCGCCGTCGAGCGTGATGATCGGCCGGATCTCGATGCCGGGCGAGTGCATGTCCACGAGGATGAACGAGATGCCCTGCTGCTGCTTCGCGGCCGCGGGATCGGTACGCACCAGGCAGAAGATCATGTTGGCAAAGTGGCCGAGCGTGGTCCAGGTCTTCTGGCCGTTCAGCACATAGTGGTCGCCCTCGCGCACCGCGCTCATACGCAGGCTGGCGAGGTCGGAACCCGCACCCGGTTCGGAATAGCCCTGGCACCACCAGTGGGTGCCGTCGAGAATGCGTGGCAGATAGGTTCGCCGCTGCGCCTCGGTGCCGTACTTGATCAGCACCGGGCCGAGCATGTTGACACCGAACGCAACGATGCGCGGCGCGTGCGCCCGGGCGGTCTCGTAGTCGAAGATGTAGCGCTGGGCGACGTTCCAGCCCGGACCGCCATGCTCGGCCGGCCAATGTCCCGCCAGCCAGCCGCGTTCGTTGAGGATGCCGTGCCAGCCTGCAAGATCGTCACGGCTCAGCCGCTTGCTGGTGCGAACCTTCTCCGCCGTACGCGGTGGCAGCTTCTCGGCCAGGAAGTGCTGCACCTCCGCGCGGAACGCTTCCTCCTGGGGGGTGAAATTCAGGTCCATGCGGCACTCTCCTGTGCGACCGGAACCTCCGACCGGAATGCGGGCCGGCTCACGCAGGCGCGCCGGTCGCGGCGGCGAAGCGTGCGCGCAAAGCCTTCTTGTCGATCTTGCCGACGCTGGTCTTGGGCATGGTCTCGACAAGCTCCAGCGCATCGAGGCGGCCATACCGGCTGATCTCGCCGCCCGCGATGGCCGTCTCCAGACGGTGGTTGACCTGCTCCAGCGTCACCGCATGGCCCGGTGCCGGCACCACCACCCCAAGCGGGCGCTCCCCCCATCGCGGGTGCGGCACGGCGATGACGGCGACGGATTCGATCCCCGGGAGATCGGCGATCAGGTCCTCCAGCGTCACCGAACACAGCCATTCGCCACCGGTCTTGATGACGTCCTTGAGCCGGTCGCGTATCTGCACATAGCCCTCGGCATTCAGGGTCGCGACATCCTGCGTGTGCAGCCAGCCGCCGCGCCACAACGCGTCCGAGGCGCGGGCGTCGCCGACATAGCAGCCGGTCAGCCAGGGCGCGCGCACCACGAGCTCGCCGCGGGTGACGCCATCCGCCGGCACGTCGCGCATGGCCTCGTCGACGACACGCACCGAGACCAGCGGCAGCGGCACCCCGGCCATGGTCAGCGCCTCCACCTCGTCGGCCTCGCGATCCTTGGGGCCGTTCGTGCCGCGAGTCCGGCGCGGCCGCGAGACCGCCAGCGTCGGCGCGGTTTCCGACATGCCATAGCCGGCGATCAGGTCCATGCCCCGGCGGCGTCCGTCCCGGCACAACGCCTGGGTCAAGGCCGAGCCGCCGATGGTCATCAGCCAGCCGGTGAGATCGTCGCCGCGCCGGTCGGCGGCGCTCAGGATCATCTGCAGGATGGTCGGCACGCAATGCGAAAAGGTGACGCCCTCGCGGGCGCGCAGGTCCAGGATGGTGTCGGGGTCGTAGCGTCCGGCATAGACCTGCTTCACGCCGAGCATGGTGGCGATGTACGGCACGCCCCAGGCATGCACATGGAACATCGGGGTGAGCGGCATGTACACGTCGTCGGCGCCGAAGCCGCGGCTCCTCAGCACGCCGAACGCCCCGTTTGCCGCAAGCGTGTGCAGGACGATCTGGCGGTGGGTGAAGCAGACCGCCTTCGGGCTGCCGGTGGTGCCTGTCGTGAAAAAGATCGTCGCCATCGCGTTCTCGTCGAAGTCCCGGAACGCGAAGCCCGGATCGGCATCCTGCAGCAGCCGCTCGTATTCGCCCGCGGCATAGTCGGGTGCCCCCACCTCTCCATTTATCGCCTCACCGTCCATCAGCGCCACGATGACACGCACCTTCGGCAGCGCGCCACGCAGCGCCTCGACCAGCGGCAGGAAGTCGCGATGCACCAGCAGGATTTCGGCACCGGCCCGGTTGATGGTGTCGGCGACCTGCGCCGGCGGCAGGCGCACATTCACCGTCTGCAACACCGCGCCGAGCATCGGCACCGCGAAATAGCATTCGAGGTAGCGGTGGCTGTCCCAGTCGAGCACGCCGATGGTCATGCCCTCGGTGGCTCCCAGCGCAGTGAGCGCATTGGCGAGGCGGCCCAGCCGCGCGCGGAACTCGCGATAGGTGATGCGGACATCGCCGCGATAGACAATCTCCTGGTCGGCCGACGTGACCAGCGCGGTGTCGAGCAGGTGCCGGATTGTCAGCGGGACGTCGTGCGCCGCCTCGGCCTTTTCAGCGAAACGCAGCGCCATCAGGCGTCTCCCGCTGGAGCACTGGACGCGATGCAGACCTCGCCGCGACCTGGCGCATGGCAAACCCTCCCTGTTGATCGCCGGTGTTGCCCCGGGCTTGTTCGCAAATTAGAATAACCGGTATGCCGACGTTCGACCAGACCGGATCGCCATAACTTGACTACCTACCTACCTGCGGGATGAATGTCTCGCCGGCGGCGGCCCGGTCGGCAAGCGCCTTCGACACCGCGGTATCTCCACCGTGGCGCCTGAGCCCGGCGGCGATCGTCGCCAGGCCGATCCCGTCGGCCCAGAACATCGGCCCCCCGGTGGCGGCGGGCCAGCCATAGCCGTTCACCCAGACGACATCGATATCCGACGCTCGCTGCGCCACGCCCTCGTCGAGGATGCGGGCCGCCTCGTCCACCATCGGATAGAGCAGGCACTCGCGTATCTCGTCGTCGCCGACCTGCCGCTGCGCGACGCCGGACCGCTCGGCAAACCCCCTGATCAGCGCCTCCACCGCGACCGAGGGGGAACGCCTGCGGTCGGAATCGTAGTCGTAATAGCCCTGCCCGCTCTTCTGGCCGCGCCGGCCGTGCTCGCACAGGATTTCGCGCAAGGTCGAGCCCGAGGAGCGGCCGGCCTCCCAACCGAGATCGAGCCCGGCCAGGTCGGCCATCTGGAACGGTCCCATCGGCATGCCGAACTCTAAAAGCACCCGGTCGACATCCTGCGGCCGGGCCCCTTCCAGCACCAGCCGTTCGGCCTGGCGCTGGCGCGGCTCCAGCATGCGGTTGCCGATGAAGCCGTGGCAGACCCTGGAGACCACCGCCACCTTGCCGATCCTTCTCGCCAGCGCCATCGCGGTGGCCAGCACCGCGGGCGACGTCGCGGCCCCGCGCACCACCTCCAGCAGACGCATGACGTTGGCCGGCGAAAAGAAATGCAGCCCCAGCACCTGCGCCGGCCGGCGGGTCACCGCGGCGATCGCATCGACGTCTAGATAGCTGGTGTTGCTGGCCAGGATCGCACCGTGCTTCGCAATGCCGTCCAGGCGGCGGAACACCTCCTGCTTGGCCGCCATGGTTTCGAACACCACCTCGATGACGAGATCGCAGCCGGCCAGCGCGTCCAGCGCAAGTCCGGGCGACAGCAGCGCCATCGCGGCCTCGACCTGCGCCTGCGTCAGGCTCCCCCGCGCGGCGCGGCGCTCGTAGTTCCGGCGGATGGTGGCGACGCCGCGATCGAGCGGAGCCTGCTCGCGTTCGACCAGGATCACCGGAATGCCGGCGGACAGGAAGGTCATCGCAATGCCGCCGCCCATGGTGCCGGCGCCGACAATGCCGACGCTGGCGACCGGTAGCGGCTGCACGTCGCCCGGCAGCCCGTCGACCTTGCCGCAGGCGCGCTCGGCAAAGAAAATATGCCGCAGCGCCTTGGACTGTCGTCCCGCGGCAAGCTGGTCGAACAGTGCGCGCTCGCGCGCGAGGCCCTCGCGGAACGGCAATTCGGTGGCGTACCGGATCGCCTGGATGCAGGCGGCCGGCGCATCGAGGCGCTGCAGCCGATCGCCCTGGCTGGCGATGCACCGCTCGACCGCGCCTTCCTCCACGCGCACCGCCCGCGCGCTGGTGCGACGCGCGCCGCCCGGCGCTGCCACCTCCAGGGCAAAGGCGACGGCGTCCTCGGTCAGCAGCACCTCGGCGGCCACGCGATCGACCAGCCCGAGGGCGGCGGCCCGCTCGGCGGTGACCGGATCGCCGCTCAGGATCATCGACAGCGCCGCCTCGATGCCGACCAGACGTGGCAGGCGCTGGGTGCCGCCGGCTCCCGGCAGCAGCCCGATCTTGACCTCCGGCAGACCCAGTCTCGCCGAGGGCGCCGCCACACGGTAGTGGCAGCTCAGCGCCAGCTCGAGGCCACCGCCGAACACGGTGCCGTGCAGGGCGGCGACCACCGGCTTGGCGCCCCCTTCGATCACGTCGAGCATCTCCGGCAGGTGCGGCTCGATCGAGGGCCGCGTGAACTCGCGTATGTCGGCACCGCCCGAGAACAGGCGACCGGCGCCGCGGATCACGGTCGCATCGACCCCCGCAGCGGCCTGGGCCTCCGCGACCGCGCGCGCAAGCCCCTTGCGCACAACTGCCCCGAGCGCATTCACCGGCGGATTCTCGATCACGATGACACGGACTGCGCCGTGCTGTTCGATTCGAATCATTGAAGATTCCATCTGCTTTAGAGCCGGTTCGAGAATGCGCTACGCTGAGCGAGAGGCGCCAACGGCGCCGGCCGGCGTGACTTTGCGAGCACCGGAGCGGAGCGGCCTTCATGGCCGTGAGCACCGGAGCGCAGGAAAGCCGCCCATCCTTGGAAAGCGGGGGATCGCCAGCATAGTAGCATTATCGAACCGGCTCTCGGATTGTGCCGCCGCCATCGATTACTATGACCTGGCCATTGACATAGCCGCCGGCGCGCGAGGCCAGGAACACCGCGGCGCCGGCCACGTCGTCCGGCTCGCCGATCCGGCGCATCGGGTTGGTGCGGTTCAGGGCCGCCTCGGCTGCGGGATCGGCCCAGAGCGCACGCGCGAACTCGGTACGTATGACGCCGGGTGCGATCGCATTGATGCGGATATTGTGCTGGCCGTATTCGACGGCGAGGTTGCGCACGAGCTGGAAATCGGCGGCCTTCGAGATGCCATACGCGCCGATGGTGGCCGAACCGGCCAGGCCGGCGATCGAGGAGATCTGCACGATCGCACCATCGCGGCGCGCGATCATGCCGCCCGCCACCATGCCGATCAGCCAGTGGTTCGAGAGCACGTTGTTGTCGAGGATCTTGCGGAACTGCTCGTCCGAGATGCCCGCCATCGGGCCGTGATAGGGGTTCGACGCCGCGTTGCAGACCAGCACGTCGATCCGCCCGAAGCCTGCGATGGTACGCTCGACCAGACCCTGCAGCGCCGCCTTCGACGAGATGCTCGCCGCCACTGCCAGCGCGGTGCCTGCGCCATGCCGCTCGTTGATCGCGCCGGCAACGCTGTCGCACGCCTCCTGCCTGCGGCTGGAGACCACCACCCGCGCCCCGCAGGCGGCCAGCGCGTCCGCGATCGCCCGCCCGATCCCGCGCGTCGAGCCAGTGACGATGGCGACCTTCCCGGTGAGATCGAACAGTTCCATGCTCACTCTCGCGCTCCGGTCAATGCGCCCCCGCAAGGCGCGCCTCGCGCCACGCCGCCTCCGCCAGCGGCACCACGCGCGCGGCGGACGCCTCGGCTTCGGCACTGGACGCGTTGCCGTCGATCATGCGCCTGCGTATGCCCTGCACGATGCCGACCAGGCGGAACAGGTTGTAGGCGAAATACCAGTGCAGGTCGGGCAGGCCGTCCCGGCCGGTCTCGGCGCAATAGAGCGCCACCGCCTCGTCGAGATCAGGAATGCCGCTCGCCTGGAAATCCAGCCCGCCAGGCCGGACCGGCCATCCGCCGGCAGCGTCCAGTTCATCGCCAGATAGGCGAAGTCGGCAAGCGGGTCGCCGATGGTCGACAACTCCCAGTCCAGCATGGCGCGCAGCACCGGCCTCGCGGGATCGAAGATCAGGTTGTCGAGCCGGTAGTCGCCATGGATGATCGCCTGGCCGGTCTGCGCCGGCACGGTGCGCGGCAGCCACTCGATCAGCCGCTCGACCGGCTCGATGGACGTGGTCTGCGCGGCGCGATACTGGCGCGTCCAGCGCTCCACCTGGCGTGCGAAATAATTGCCCGGCCGGCCGAAATCCTGCAGCCCCAACGCCCGCGGATCCAGCCGGTGCAGCGACGCCAGCGCGCGGATCGCCTCAAAGTAGATGGCACGCCGATCGAAAGCGTCCAGGCCCGGCAGCGTGCCGTCCCAGAAGCTGCGTCCCTCGACATGGTCCATGACATAGAACATCGCCCCGATGACGCCGTCGTCGGTGCACAGGGCAAGCGGCCGCGCCACCGGCAGCCCGGCCGGGTGCAGGCTCGAGATCAGCCGGTATTCGCGATCGACCGCGTGGGCGGAGGGCAGGATCGGCCCGAACGGCTTGCGCCGCAGCACGATCGTGCCGCCCGCGGTCTCGATGCGATAGGTCGGGTTCGACTGGCCGCCCGGGAACTTCGCGATCCGGATCGGGCCGGCGACGCCGTCGAGGTTTGCGGCCAGCCATCGCGTCAGCGCCGCCTCGTCGAGATCGTGCATGCCGTCGCTGGTGCCGGGGGCTGTCATGCCGGCAGCACCGGCGCAGGCCCGGCATGGCGCGCGAATTCCGAGCGCGCGATCGCCCGCAGATGCACCTCGTCCGGGCCATCCGCGAGACGCAGCGTACGCACCGCGGCGTAGGCCGCCGCGAGTGCGAAATCCTCCGAGACGCCGGCGCCGCCATGCGCCTGGATGGCGTCGTCGATGATGCGCAGCGCCATGCTCGGGGCTGCCACCTTGATCATCGCGATCTCATTGCGCGCGGCCTTGTTGCCGAGCCGGTCCATCATGTCGGCCGCCTTCAGGCAGAGCAGGCGGCACATCTCGATGTCGATGCGGGCGCGCGCCACCCGGTCCTCCCAGATGGAGTGGTCGGCGATGCGCTTGCCGAACGCGACCCGCGAGACCAGCCGCCGTCCCATGGCGTCGAGCGCCTCCTCGGCGACCCCGATGGTGCGCATGCAATGGTGGATGCGGCCCGGACCGAGCCGCCCCTGCGCGATCTCGAAGCCGCGTCCCTCGCCGAGCACCATATTGCCGGCCGGAATGTGCACGTCGTCGAGCACGATCTCGGCGTGGCCATGCGGGGCGTCGTCATAGCCGAACACCGGCAGCAGCCGCTCGATGCGTACTCCCGGGGAGGCGAGGTCGAGCAGGATCATGCTCTGCCGGCGATGGCGCTCGGCCTCGGGGTCGCTCTTGGCCATCACGATGGCGAGCCGGCAGCGCGGATCGCCGGCACCCGTCGACCACCATTTGCGGCCGCTGAGGCGGTAGCCGGAGCCGTCGCGCAGCAGCCGCGCCTGGATGTTGGTGGCGTCGGAGGACGCGACATCGGGCTCCGTCATCAGGAACGCCGAGCGGATCTCGCCGCGCATCAGCGGCCCGAGCCAGGCCCGCTTCTGCTCCAGCGTGCCGTAGCGGTGCAGCACCTCCATGTTGCCGGTGTCGGGCGCCGAACAGTTGAACACCTCGGAGGCCCAGTGCACCCGCCCCATCTCCTCGGCGCACAGGGCGTATTCCAGGTTGCCGAGCGGCTCGCCCTCGAAGGTGAAGCCGTCCGCCGCCGCGACATGCAGGCCGGCCGGCGGCATGAACAGGTTCCACAGCCCGGCCGCCCGTGCCTCCGCCTTGAGTTCCTCGACGACCGGCAGCACCTTCCAGCGCTCGCCGGACGCCACCTGCGCGCGATATTCAGGCTGCCGCGGCCGGATGCGCGCGATCACGAATTGCCGTACCCGGTCTCTGAAATGGCTCTGGCGTTCGCTTGGCGCGAAGTCCACGTTGTAGCCTCCCTTTACGGCCTTATCGTGCTTTGCCCCATGCGTGACCATACCGGACCAAGAAAAAAACGCCTAATGACACCAGCATGAGTACCGGCTCACTGCCGAAGGCCGCGCCCCAGCCGGCTGCCACCACGCGCTTCGTCGCCAGGCGCGGCATGATCATCGACGCCGCCTCGATGCTGATCAACGAGCATGGCGTGAAGGGGCTGTCGCTGGCCGAGGTGGCGGCGGCGATCGGTCTCAGCAACACCAGCATCACCTATTATTTCCGGCGCAAGGACGAGCTGGCAGCGGCCTGCTTCGACCGCGCCCTGGACCAACTGGCGCAGCAGGTGGCCGAGGCCGGACGGGAGGCCGATCTATCCGCGCGCATCAGGCGCCTCGTGCAGTTGAGCTTCGACGCGGCATGGCCCCTCGCCCGGCAGGCGGTGCAGACCGCGGTGCATCCGGTGGTGCGCCTGAGCGACCTGCGGGCCACCGAGGATCCGGTGCGCGCTGCCCTGGTCGGCCGCTATTTCAGCATCTTCCGCCGGGCACGCGGCTTCTTCGGCGAGGGCGGCGACGAGGAGCAGCAATTGCTGCGCCTGATGCGCACGCATGTGCTGCTGGACAGCCTCTATGTGCTGCCATCCTGGCTCGACCAGTACGGTCCGGAGGAGCACCCTCGTGTGCAGGAGCGGCTGGTGCAGCTGCTCGAGCACGGCATGGCGCCGCATGGCATGGCGGCGCAGGGCATGGCGGCGCCGCCTCCCCTGGCGCTCGCGCTGCCGCCGGCGGACGATCCGGGCGAGCGGTTCCTCGGCGCGGCCACGCGGCTGATCAACGAGCGCGGCTATCGCGGCACCTCGGTCGACCAGATCTCCTCGCGGCTGAACGTGACCAAGGGCAGCTTCTACCATCATCTCGACGGCAAGGACGGGCTGGTGCTGGAATGTTTCCGCCGCAGCCTCGACACCGTCTCGCAGGCGCTCGATGCGGCGCTGCAACGGCCGGGCACCTGCCTGTCGCAGCTTGCCGCGACGCTTACCGCGCTGCTCGGCATCCAGCTCTCCGACCGCACGCCGCTGCTGCGTACCACGGCGTTGCTGGCGCTGCCGGCCGAGCTGCGCGCCGAGGTCGTCGACCGCTCCGAACGCATCACCCGCCGCTGGACCGGCCTGCTGATCGATGCGATCACCGAACGCTCGATCCCGCCGGTCGATCCGCTGATCGCCGGTCGGGTCCTGATGTCGACGATCAACGCCGCCTACGAACTGCGCGGACGGGCCACCCGGGTGCCCGAGGGCCGCGCCGTCATCCTGTACAGCTCGACGCTGTTCGATGGATTGCTGCCGGCCGTACCTGATGCATGAAGCACACACAACCTGGCCATGCAGCCCCGAACAACGGTTGACATATGAACGCCGTTTGACGCGGACCTGCAACATACCTAAAGTTCGAACAAGGGGTGATCCGGAAGGAGCGTGGTTCGGCAGCCATCTGTTGCATCGGGCATCTGGTCAGATCAGGCCGGCATGACGGCTGCCAACGGTCCATGCTGCGCCGCGGAAATCCAGGTCGGCCCACCATACGTGGTGCGCAAATAGCCGCTTCTCATCCAAAAAAATCGATCGGCTGAACGGTCCGATCACCAGAAGAAAGACGTGCGTTTCATGGGAACCAGCAAATGGTGGCCGGCTGTCGGTGCGGCGGCCATGCTCATGTCGGCTTCAGGCATTGCACAGGCAACCGAGAACGACCAGACGCATGTCGATCTGGCGTTCATCGACAATCTCGGCGGCTATCCGCTTCCGAGCGGGTTCTATCTCCGCGGCGATGTGAACTACATCTATTCTGACCAGCTGAACGATCGCAACGGCAACCCGGTGACGGTGAATGCCGGGATTCTCGGCAAGTATCCTCTCAAATACTACCAGAGCACGACAGCCGAGGTGCTGACAGCGCTCTACGTGCCGCCCTTCAAGATCCCTGTCATCAATGCGACCGTCGGCACCGGCTTCTATCTGCCATATGCGTCGTCACGCGCCGAGGCGCAGGACACGATCTTCGGGCAGACCTCCGGCAGCGGCGAGACGCGGCGCGGCTTCGGCGACATGACCGTCGTGCCGATCTTCCTGCAGGCGGCGATCCCGCACACCGATCTCTATGTGACCCTCTCGCCGCTCGAGTTCACCGCGCCCACCGGCCAGTACAACCCGAATGATGCGATCGGCAACAGCATCGGCACCAACTACTGGAGCTATCGGCCGGCCGTGGTCGTCACCTACCTGAACCGCTGGGGGCAGGAAGCGACGATCAACTACAACATGTCGTTCAATTCGCAGAACGACGCCACCAAATACAAGTCCGGCGACGAGCTGTCGTTCACCTACCTGCTGCAGCAGCATTTCTCGCCCACCTTCGCGATCGGCGCGGAGGGATATTTCTACGACCAGTTCACCAACGATACCCAGAACGGCGTGGTCGTGAACACCGTCCGTTCACCCGATCCCCTGGTTCCGTTCGATCCGCTGAACGAGGGGCCCGGCAACCGCGGACAGGTCTTCGCCATCGGACCCGCGGTCAACTACGCGCCAACGCAGCGCTTCGTGTTCAATTTCCACTACGAGCACGAGGTGTTCGCCTATGACCGCCGGGAGGGCGAGGTGTTCTGGCTGCGCGGCGTTGTGAAGTTCTGAGAGCCTGTTCAGTCGGAGTTGGCGCGCCCGCACACCGTGCCGGGGCCCTCGAGGTGGCAGATGAGCGGATCCTGGATGTTGTTGTCGGCCGGCGGCCCCGAGGCCCGGATGCCCGCCGGCCCGACATAGGGGTGTCCCGACTGGTTGAGTTCGTCGGCAGCGGCCCGGCGCTGATCCGCCGTCGGGCCTGGGCCCGCGCAGGCACCGAGCGAGGCGACGGCGGTCACTGTCAGAACGATGAACACGACACGCATGATGGTCTCCAAAGTTGGGCGGGCGCTCGAGATCAGGCTAGAGCAGCATCGGATGCTGCTCAGCTTGTCGTTTGAGAGAGCAGCTTTATCCGTCACTTGGCATCGCGAAGCGATTCCAATTGGTCGGATGCTGCTCTAGAAAGCGCCGCAGCAGAGCATTGACCGCATCGGGCGCATCCTGCTGCACCCAATGCGAGACGCCCCGCAATCGTTCCAGCGCCAGGTGCCGCACGTAGCGTTCGGTGCCGCGCAGGCAGATCGGGTCGAGCGCCACGTCCTGTTCTCCCCAGACCACCAGCACCGGTGTCTCGATGATCCGTGACAGGTCGGGCCTCGGCGTATCGCGCAGGCGCATGGCGCGGTACCAGTTCAGCATCGCGGTGGCAGCCCCGGGCTCGGCGATCTGGTCAGCATAGATCGCAAGGATGTCCGGCGGCAGCGCGAGGCGTGCGAACATCCGGCGCACCGCGGCGCCACCGTTCGCGGCAAGCAGCCGGTCCGGCAGGCGGGGGATCTGGAAGAACGCGATGTACCAGGACCGGCGCAGCTGCCGCCAGTGCCGCAGGGCGGCGCGAAAGCACAGCGGATGCGGCACGTTCATGACCACCAGGCGTTCGAGCGGCCGCACCTGTCCGGCCGCGAAGCACCAGGCGACCATCGCGCCCCAGTCATGGCCGATGAGGGTGACGCGCACCGCCCCGGAGGCATCGATCAGCGCCGCGACGTCGGCGACCAGTTCCCCCAGCGCATAGGCCGCGAGGGCCCGGGGCCGGGAGGTGCGGCCGTAGCCGCGCTGGTTCACCGCCCAGACCCGGTAGCCCATCCGCGCCAGTTCCGGCATCTGGTGGCGCCACGACACGGCATGCTCCGGGAAGCCGTGCAGGCAGAGCGCCAGCCGGTCGCCGCTGCCCGCCTGCAGCACCTCGAAGCGCAGGCCACGGGCGTTTACGAAGATGGTCTGCATGCAGCGCCTGCCGATCCGTGGATTCTGTACTCCTGCTTCAGGCGGTCCAATCCAGCAACGGCGGGTCGAAGACCATGCGGTCGCGGCCGCGATGCTTGGCTTCGTAGAGTGCGGCATCGGCGCGGCGGATCATCGAGGTGACGTCGTCGCCGTCGCGCAGCCAGGTCATGCCGATGCTGCAGGTGAGCGCGATGGCGCCGTTCTCGATCGGACACGGCTCCTTGAACACCTGCTTGCGCAGCGCCTGCACCCGGCCGAAGGCGCCGACGCGCAGGCCGGGCAGCACGACGAGGAGCTCCTCGCCGCCATAGCGTCCGGCAAAGTCGGTCTCGCGTATGCAGACCGACAGCCGGTGGCCGATCTCCTTGAGCACCGCATCGCCGGACAGGTGGCCATAGCGGTCGTTCACCTGCTTGAAATGATCGAGGTCGACCAGGGCGATCGCCAGCGGCGAGCCCGTCGTGCCGGCATGGGCGATGGCCTGCCGCAGGCTCTCCAGGCACGCGGCCCGGTTGAGCAGCCCGGTCAGGCCGTCATAGGTCGCCTGGTTGAACAGGATCAGCCTGGCCTGCTCGATCTCGCGCGTACGCTCGGCGACCAGCGCCTCGAGATGGCGTTGCCGCGCCAGCAGGTAGCTGACGCGCAGGCGCCAGATCACCGCCACGGCCAGCAGCGAGAGCAGCACGGCCGCACTATAGAACGGCCAGCTGCGCCACCACGGCGCCCGCACCTGGAACCGCAAGGCGATCGGCTCCGAGGTCAGGCCATGCAGCGGGTCGAAGGCGGCAACCTCGAAGGTCAGCGCGCCCGGCGGCAGGTCAGGATAGCGTGCCTCGTGCGCGCTGGTTTCCACCCAGCCGGCATCGACGCCGCTCAGCCGGTAGCGGAACCGCAGCGAGCGGGAATAGCGGAAGTCCAGGGTCGAGAAGTCGATCACCAGCGGTGCCCGTGACCAGTTCAGGCGAATGGTCGCGCCGATATCGTTCACGCCGCTGGTGACCCGGCTGCCCACGGTGGATTGCAGAATGACCGGGTGCAGCAGCATCGGCCTGAACAGGTTGCTGCTGTCGATCAGGTGCGAGAGGCCGGCGGCGGTGCCGAACCACTGCGAGCCGTCGCGGTCGGTTATCGTCGCCATCTCGGCGATATCGTTCGAGGCGAGCCCGTCATCGGTGTCGATGTGGCGCCAGGACACTCCGTCGGTGACATCCAGCCCGCGATCGGTGCCGACCCAGATGCGGCCGGTCGGATCACGCATCAGCAGTTCGACATCAAGGCCCGCGATATGCGTCGAGGGCAGGCTGTCCCTCCCGGTCACCGTGTTGCCGGCGAGGTGCAGGCGGGTGATGCCGGTGATGAAGCTGCCGAGCCAGAGCGTCCCGTCCGGGGCGAAGGCCATGCAGCGGACCTGGTAGCCGCCATCGGAGTCGGTCGGCATCACCACGTGCCAGGACCCGTCGGCGCTGCGATGCTGCAAGGCGTGGCTGGTCAGCGCCCACAGCGTGCCGGCCTGGTCGAACACCAGCGCGAAGACACGCCCGGCGGGTTGCGGCACGATCGAGAAGATCGCGGGGCCGGGCCGGTCCGGCTGCGGGACCGACAGGACGCCCTCCGCGGTGCCGATCCAGAGCGCCCCGTCGGGAGCGGTCGCGAGGGTCCGGATCTGCGGCAGCCTCGCGAAGAGCTGGCTCTGACCGGTGGCCACATCGCGCCGCAGCAATTCCCCGGAGATGAAGCCGATGAACAGGCTGCCGTTCGCCGAGCGGGCGAGCGCATAGGCGCGCCCGGGATAGCGTCCGGCCGCGGCACCGGCTTCCGGCACCGGGCCGCCCGGCACCGGCGCGGCTGGCACCGGCGCGGCTGGCACCGGCGCGCCCAGCCTGGGCGAGGCCTCGGCCCTTCCGGGTCGCCTATGCTCGTCCAGCGGGTCGACGGACAGGTCGGTGGCCACCCACATCGTGCCGGCGCCGTCGCGTATCATGTTCCAGACCAGGTCGTCCTCGAGCCCCTCCTCGCGGGTCCAGTTCTCGAACATGCCGAAGCCGAGCGCCTGTGCCAGCCCACGGCCGTGGCTGCCCACCCAGAGCGAGCCCTCCCGGTCGAGCAGCATGCTGCTCGGCGCCCCGTACAGCATCCCCGCGGCATGGCCATAGACCAGCCAGCTTGCGTTCTCGTGCACCAGCAGGCCGGAGGCGCTCTGCGTGACCAGCCGGTGCGCGGCATCCTCCACCAGTTGCAGCCGGCCCGGGTCGGTACCGAAACGGCCGGAACCTCCCGGGATGTCGCTCACCGCGAAGCGGGTCGCACCGGCCGCCAGGCTCGCGATCCGCTCCGGGCTGCGCAGCCACAACGTGCCCCGGTCGTCGCGCAGCAGCCCGGTCCAGCGGTCGGCCGGCAGGCCGGCCTGATCCCCGGTCATCGTAAGGAGGCCATTCTGCAGGCGGCAGATCGTGTCGCCGCATTGCAGCCAGATCGCGCCTTGATCGACATGGACCGACAGGAACCCGGCCTTGATCGCAGCCTGTAGCGCCGCCTGCCCCGCGCCGCCGGCGCGTCGGCCTGCGCCGCCCACCGGCTGGCTGTCGAAATACGGCCGGACCAGGATGGTGTCGTCCGCCTTCACCTGCGCGCGCAACAGGCGGCCGTTGCGGAGCACCAGCATGTCGTGCCCGGATGGTGCGAGGTGATGGTAGATATCGTCATTATTGGCCAGGTCGAGGGCGACCGAGGTAAATCCGGCGCCGCGCGACATGTAGAGCCGGTCGGCGAACAGCACCCAGACGCGGCCGTCCGGGTCGGCCTCGACATCGGTGACCGTGCCCCCCACCGGAAGCCCCAGCGACTTGCCGAGCAGGGTGAAGCGCGATCCGTCATAGCGAAACAGGCCGTTCTCGGTGCCGGCATAGATGAAGCCCGCCTGGTCCTGTGCCAGGGCGTTGATCGCCAGGTCGGACAGGCCGCTATCCTCGTCGAACAGGCGGAAATCGAGATGCTGGGCAGCGGCCGGCCGGCCGGAGAACAAGGCGACGAGGAGCGCGAAACAGGCCACCAGCCACCGCACGCGGGTGGTAGTCTCAGGTCGTATCCGGTCGTATAAAGGACCCATCAGCAGTCACGGCTCATCCATCGCCACCAACGACCGTCTTGTAGCGTAAATTCGGCAACATTTGGTAAAATCGACGGCGCCGTCTTGGCCCGGGCCAAGTCATTGCGAAACTGCAACACTCAGGGTTGCCACGGCGGGCGAGAGCAGCGGATAAGGCTGCTCTATGAAACGACAAGCAGAGCATGATCGATCAGATCATGCTCTAGCATGAGGTCACACGTTGAAGCGGAACAGCAGCACGTCTCCGTCATGCACGAGGTAGTCGCGCCCCTCGATGCGCATGCGTCCGACCTCCTTGGCGCCGTGCTCGCCGCGATAGCGGACATAGTCGTCGTAGGCGATGGTCTCGCAGGCGATGAACCCGCGCTCGAAGTCGTTATGGATTACGCCGGCCGCCTGCGGCGCGCGCATGCCCCTGGTGATGGTCCAGGCTCGCGTCTCCTTCGGGCCGCAGGTGAAGTAGGTCAGCAGCCCGAGCAGCCGGTAGCCGGCCGCGATGACCCGGTCGAGGCCGCTATCCGACAAGCCGAGGCCGTCGAGGAACTCGCCACGGTCGGCCTCGGGCAACTGGCTGACCTCGGCCTCGATCGCCGCCGAGACGATGACGACCCCCGCACCTTCCGCGCGGGCCTGCTCCGCCAGGCGTGCCGAGAACGCATTGCCGGACGCCGCCTGCGCCTCCGCCACGTTGCACACATAGAGCACCGGCTTGGATGTCATCAGCTGCAGCCGCCGGACCGCCTCGTCCTGGCCCGGCGGGATCGCGCTGCGCGCCGGCCGGCCCTCGCGGAGTGCCGCCAGCAGCGGCTCCATCAGCGCCACCTGCGCCGCCGCCTCGCGGTCGGTGCGCGCCCGCTTCTGCGCCGGCAGCAGGCGCTTCTCCAGGCTGTCCAGGTCGGCCAGCATCAGCTCGGTCTCGACGGTCTCGGCGTCGCGCACCGGGTCGATCGAACCCTCGACATGCGCCACGTCGTCATCCTCGAAGCAGCGCAGCACGTGGATGATGGCATCCACCTCGCGGATGTTGGCCAGGAACTGGTTGCCGAGCCCCTCGCCGCGCGAGGCGCCGCGCACCAGGCCGGCGATATCGACGAACTCCAGGCTGGTCGGCACGATCTTCTGCGACCTGGCGATCGCCGCCAGCGGCGCCAGCCGGGGATCGGGCACCGCGACCCGCCCGACATTCGGTTCGATCGTACAGAACGGGTAGTTTGCCGCCTGCGCCGCCGCCGTCGCCGTGAGCGCGTTGAACAGGGTGGACTTGCCGACGTTCGGCAACCCGACGATGCCGCAGTTGAAACCCATCAGCCGTTCCTTTCCGCACCGCCACCTGGCGCGTTGCTGCCGGTCTTTGCCGGGCTGCCGCCGGCCTGCAGCGCCATCCTGCTCATGAAGGCCTCCGGCTCGCCGGCCGCCAGCAGACCGGCATTGGCGGCCAGCTCGTCCAGCATCACCTGCAGCCAGCCCTGGTCGGTCTTGGCGAAGTCCCCCAGCACGTGGCCCAGCACCCGCTGCCTGCTGCCCGGATGGCCGATCCCGAGGCGAACCCGCCAGTAGTCCGGCGTGCCAAGCATGCGGTCCATGCTGCGCAGCCCGTTATGCCCGGCCGCACCGCCGCCGAGCTTGACCCGCAGCTTGCCGGGCGCGAGATCGAGTTCGTCGTGGAAGGCGGTGATCGACGATGGCGCGAGTTTATAGAAGGCGGCTGCCGGTTGCACGGACACGCCGCTCTCGTTCATGTAGGTCAGCGGCTTGAGCGCCAGCACCCTGACGCCGTCGACGCTGCCTTCCGCGAAAGCGCCCTTGAAGCGCCGGCGCCACGGCGGAAACCCGTGCCGCCGGACGATCCGGTCCAGCGCCATGAAGCCGACATTGTGACGCTGGCCGAGCATGCCGGGCTCGGGGTTGCCGAGCCCGACCCAGAGCAGCGTCGCCCCCTGCGTCAAAGCCGGGCCAGCCGATCCGGAGCCCGCCGGTCCGGATCGACTACTTCTTGGCGGCGGGCTTGGCCGGGGCCTTTGCCGGGGCCGGAGCGCCCTTGGCGGGTGCCGCACCCTTGGCCGGGACGGCAACCGGGGCAGGCGCTGCTTCGGCCTCGGGCTCTTCGGTCACCGTCGGCGCCGCCACGGTCGCGATCACGAAGTCACGGTCGGCGATCACCGGGGTTGCGTGCTCGGCGCCCTTGATGTCGGACCAGCGCACGTTGTCGTTGATGTCGAGCTCGGACAGGTCGACCGCGAAGCTCTCCGGGATGTGGTCCGGATCGACATTCACCTCGACCGCATGCCGCACCACGTTCAGCACGCCGCCGCGCTTGAGGCCGACCGAGTTCTCCTCGCCGGAGAACACCACCTGCACCGCGACCTTGATCTTCTCGCCCGGCGCCAGGCGCTGGAAGTCGACATGGATCGGACGGTCGCTGACCGGATGCAGCTGCACCTCGCGCATCAGCGCGCGCGTGCCGCCGCTGTTGGCGCCATCCGTCGCGATCTCGTACAGCCGGGAACGCCAGCCGGCCCTGACCAGCTCGCGCATGACAAGGCGGGGGTCGAGCGCGATCAGGCTGGGCTCCTGCTTGGCGCCATAGATGACGGCCGGAACCAGACCGTCACGCCTCGTCGCACGCGCTGCCCCCTTACCAGCCTTCGCGCGCGCCGATGCTTCGATCGTCGTGAAATTCGTCACAAAACTCTCCCGAGGATTAGCGCACGCCGGCCTCCAGGGGTGCCAGCGCGGTGCGGCGGTGTAGCGAAATCCCCCGGCAGGGGCAAGGCTCGGGTGTCAGGAGCAGGGTTGCCCAGGCTTAGGCGACCTGGCTCAGCTCGGTCAGTGACCATGGCGCTTCCGGGTCCGGCCCGGGCTCCAGCCAGAGCGGCACGGCGTTCGGCAGCCGCACGTTCGCCGGCAGGTGCATCGCCGCGCGCAACGCCCGGAACAGCGCGCCATGCGCCACGATCATGACCACGCCCCCGCCATCGTCGGTCGTCCGGGCGGTGGCCCGATTGACCGAAGCTGCCGCGCGCGCCTTGAGCTCGGCGAAAGGCTCGGCCCCTTCGGGCGTGTACTCTCCGGCGATCCAGCTGTCGTACCAGTCGCCCATCGGCTGCCCTTCCTGGACCCCGAAGCAGACCTCCTGCAGGTCTGGGTCGATGCTCACCGACACCTCCGGATGCCCGGTGAGAGCCATGTCGCGCGCCGCGATCTCGGCGGTGCGCAGCGCCCGCTGCAGCGGCGAGGAGACGATGCGCGCGATGCGGCCGTAGCGGTCCGAACGCTCGGCCAGGATGCGCCCGGCCTGTTCGCCCTGCGCCAGTCCAGTGGCGTTGAGCGCAATGTCGGAGCGGCCCTGCGACAGGCCGCGCGCGTTCCAGTCGGTCTCGCCATGGCGCAGATACCAGAATTTCCGGGGCTCGAGCATCGCCATCAGTCGGCCCCCTTTAGTCAAACAGAGAGCTTACGGAGCTCTCGTCGGAGATCGCCCGCATGGCGTTGGCGAGCAGCTGCGCGATGCTGATCTGGCGGACATTGGCGGAGACGCGCACCGCCTCGCTGCCCAGGATGCTGTCGGTGATGGTCATCATCTCGATCGGCGAGGCGGCGACGCGGGCGACCGCGCCGCCGGTCAGCACGCCGTGGGTGACATAGGCGCTGACCGAACTGGCACCCGCGCCGATCAGGGCGCTCGCCGCATTGCACAGCGAGCCGCCGCTGTCGATGATGTCGTCGACCAGGATGCAGTGCCGCTTGGACACGTCGCCGATCACGTTCATCACCTCGGACACCCCGGCGCGCTCGCGCCGCTTGTCGATGATGGCAAGATCGGTGTTCAGCCGTTTCGCGAGCTGGCGCGCCCGCACCACGCCGCCGACGTCGGGCGAGACGATCATCAGGTCTCGCGCGGGGTAGCGTTCGCGGATGTCGCGGGTGAACAGGGGTGCTGCAAACAGGTTGTCCACCGGGATGTCGAAGAAGCCCTGGATCTGACCGGCATGCAGGTCCATCGTGAGCACGCGGTTGGCGCCGGCCTCGACGATCAGGTTGGCCACCAGCTTGGCGCTGATCGGGGTGCGCGGGCCGGACTTGCGGTCCTGCCTGGCATAGCCGAAATACGGCATCACCGCGGTGATCCGCCGGGCCGAGCCGCGCCGCAGCGCGTCCAGCATGATCAGCAGTTCCATCAGGTTGTCGTTGGTCGGGTAGCAGGTGCTCTGCACCACGAACACGTCCTCGCCGCGGACGTTCTCCTGGATCTCGACGAAGATCTCCATGTCGGCAAATCGGCGGACCAGGGCGCGGCAGAGCGGCAGGTTGAGCGCCGCGGCGACCGCTTCCGCCAGCGGCCGGTTGCTGTTGCAGGCAACGATCTTCATCTCGGCGGCTCCGGAACGCCGCGCCTTTTAGCAACACGTCATGGGACTGTCACGCCTTCGGCAGCGTCCCAGGCCTCGGCGTCCCGGCCTTGGGTGGCGGGATCGGCTTGTGCGCGCGGCCGGAATTGTTGGTGATCACCTGGCGCACGCCACCGGCGGCCTCGCGCGCCACCACCACGGCGACATCGCCCCAGTAGGCGTCCAGCGTATGCGCCGGGATGTCGTTCAGTTGCGCCACCTTGCCGGCCTCCGCTCCGGTGGCCCCGGTCACCGTCCAGACGATCTCGACATGGTCGGTCCTCGCATCGAGATGCTTCACCGTGACGACGCCGCGCAGGGTGAAGTCGGCCCCCCTGGCGGTGTTCTGGATGACGTTGCCGCCATCGGGCAGCGAGACCGCCATCTGCCGCGCGAGCGAGAGGTCGCCGTCCCCCGGGGCTCCGGTGACGCCGGTGAAATACACCTTGGCCGGCCGGTTCATCAGGCTGTGCGGGTCGGACTGCATCTGCGCCGCCTGGATGCCGGTCAGCAGGTCGGCGAGCTTCGGGCCGGCTTCCGACGCCGCCGCCGCCAGCGCCTGCGCGTTCCCCGCCGCCCAGGCGGCCGTCGTGACCGGCGCGCCCTGCACCGTGCCGCGCAGGTCGTTGCCGGGTCCGAACACGCTGTAGCTCGGCACCACGCCCCCCGGCTGCCGGCTGGCCGCGATCTGCAGCCGCCAGTCGCCGGGCCTGGCGGGCTGCTGCACCGCGGGCACCTCCTGCGCCAGCAGCGACTGCGCGATATCGGCCGCGAACAGGGTGGCGCCGCTGGCCGGCAGCATGGCCGCATCGGGCGACGGCACCGCGAGGCGCGTCGGCGGGGGCACCGCGAGCCGCGGCCCGATCCCGCCCGGATCGCCGGCGAACGGATGCGGCAGGTCGCCGCACGCCGCGAGCAGCAGCAGGCCGGCCATGCCCAGGCAAGTCGCGAGCGGCCTCATGCCGGGCCTGCCGAGACGATGACCGAGATCTGGTGGCCGATCGCGCCGCCGCCGGCGAGCGTCCGGCGCCGATGGCTGAAGAACCGCGCCGTGTCCGGCAGGGTGTCGCAGCCGAGCCAGCCGGCCGCCGCAATGCCGCACGCGAGCAGCCGCGCCACGCAGTAGCCCGGCAGGTCGAACTGCAGATGGCCCGGGCGCCGGCCCGGGGAGAAGAAGCGGCCGGCTTCGAAGCCGGCCGCTTCGACGGTGTCGCTCAGGTCTTCGCCGACCTCGTAGGAAGCGGCGCCGATGCACGGTCCCACCGCCGCCACGATCGCTTCCCGGCTCGCGCCGAGATCCAGCATCGCCCGCACCGCCGCCTCCAGCACGCCCGCGGCCGCGCCGCGCCAGCCGGCATGCACCGCCGCCACCACGCCATGCCCGCGGTCGGCCAGCAGAACCGGCGCGCAATCGGCAGTGATGATGCCCAGCGCCAGGCCGGGCTGCCGGGTCGCCATCGCATCGGCGCGCGGTCCGGCCCCGGGGGGCCACGGCTCCGCGACGTTCACGCAGTCCGTGCCGTGCACCTGGGTCAGGCCGAGCAGCCGCTCCGGTGCCACGCCCATGGCCGCGGCGACGCGGGCCCGGTTTTCCGCCAGCGCGGCCGGGTCGTCGCCGGAGTTGATGCTGCAGTTCAGGCTCGCGAACGAACCCTGCGAGACGCCGCCCGCACGCGTGAAGAAGCCGTGCGGCACGCCGTCCAGCAGGGGGCTGGCGAGAACGGGGACCGGCAGGCTTGCAGTCATGCTGGAAGCTCCCATGCTGGAACTAGGCAAAGCCGGGGGGCACCGGCAGCGCGGGATGACAGAAGGCGATCGCCTTGAACAGGCTGCCCATGCGCGCCGGATCCACCAGCCGGTGCGCCGCCTCGACCAGGCCGCCTGCCTGGACCGGCGGCTGCGCCTGGGCCAGCCGCTCGATCCGCGCGAACAGGCCCAGGCTCGAGAGGAACCTTCCCTGCGGCAACGGACCATAGGCCGCGGCGTCGCCGGCCACGCCAAGCAGCGCCGGGAAGTCGACATGGGCGGTGAGATCCGCCTCCCCCGGCGCATGCCGCGGATCGGTCGGCGCGCCGTCCCTGAGCGCCTGCAACGTATCGCCGTGGCCTGCCACCCCGGGCCCGTAATCGAGGAACAGCGCGGCACCCCCCTGCCGGGACAGCCTGCCGCAGAGCCGCGCCGTCAGCTGCAAGGCCGGCGCGCAGACCTCAATCACGCCGCCGTCCGGTACCAAATCGAGACGCCCGCGCGGCAGCGGCGGCTCGGCGCAGGCGAGCAGTTCGAAGCCCCGCGGCGAGACATGGCGTTCGCACCACCCGGCCGCCACCCGCACGAACTGCCGGATCGGCAGGGCGTCGAGGAACTCGTTGGCGAGCAGGATGAGCGGACCGTCCGGCAGCGCCTCAATCGTCTCGTGCCAGACCGGCGCGGCATGAGCCGCCAGGCTCCGGGCCTGCACCGCGCGCAGCCGCGGCGAGGTCTCGACCAGGTGCAGCCGCAGGGCGGCGGCGAAATCCGGCGCCAGTCGCGCGACCAGGCGCAGGGCATCCGCCATCAGCGTGCCGCGCCCAGGCCCGGCTTCCGCGAGGATCACCGGATCCGGCCGCCCCATCGACCGCCAGACCACTGTGGCCCAGGCGCCGAGGATCTCGCCGAAGGCCTGGCTGATCTCGGGCGCGGTGGTGAAGTCGGCGAATGGGTCGTGCCTGGCATAGTAGGCGGTGTTGGCACGCGCCATGAACCGGTCGAGCCGTTCGGGAACCGCTTCGTTCAAGCCGGCACCGGCGTTCGGAGCCGGGCGTTCAGCATCAAGGCGAGCCCGACCAGCAGCATCGGCACCGACAGCACCTGCCCCATGGTCACGCCGAACGGGAGAAATCCGAGGAACGCATCCGGCTGCCGGAACAGTTCGCCGACCATCCGCGCCACCGCATAGCCGGCCAGAAATGCGCCGGACAGAAAGCCGGGCCGCGTCCGCACCGACGCCCGGGTGGCCAGCGCCAGCAGGATGCAGAACAGCAGCACGCCTTCGAGCAGCGCCTCATAGAGTTCCGACGGATGCCGGGGGATGGTGTCCACATCCGGGAAGATCATCGCCCAGGGCAGCGACGGCGATGCCGGCCGGCCCCACAGCTCGCCGTTGATGAAGTTGGCGACGCGGCCGAAGCCGAGCCCGATCGGCACCACCGTGCACAGCCGGTCGGCGAACGGCAGCAGGGGGATGCGCCGCCGCCAGGTGAACAGCAGCAGCGCGATGATCACCCCCAGCGCCCCGCCATGGAAGCTCATGCCGCCATGCCACAGCTCCAGCATCGCCGACGGGTGGGTGAAGTAGAGGCCGGGCTGGTAGAACAGCACGTAGCCGAGCCGGCCGCCCAGCACGACGCCGAGGGTCGCCCAAGTCAGGAAGTCGTCGACCTCCAGCGGGGTCGCCGCGACCGGCGTCCAGGCCGCCAGCCGGCGCATCACCCGCCAGCCGATGACCAGGCTGACGATGTAGGCCAGCGCATACCAGCGTATGGCGAATGGCCCCAGATGCACCAGCACCGGGTCGAACTGCGGAAATATCAGGACAGGCAGCATCGCGCGGTCCGGCTGGAGGATGGTTCAGGAGGATCGCTCAAAGATAGGGATCAGCGCGCTGGAGATGATCCTGCACATAGCGCGCGACGCCGGCTTCCAGCGAGGTGAACTGGTGGTCGTAGCCGGCCGCCCGCAACCGGCCCATGTCGGCCTGGGTGAAGGACTGGTACTGGCCGTGCAGGGCCTGCGGTATGTCGATGAATTCGATGCGCGCAGGCTGGCCGGCCGCGGTGCAGACGGCGGTGGCGAGGTCGACATAGCTGCGCGCGACGCCGGTGCCGCAGTTGAACAGGCCGCTGACCGCGGGATGCTCCAGCAGCCAGAGGATGATCTCCACGATGTCGCCGACCCAGATGAAGTCGCGGCTCTGCGCGCCGTCGGCGAGGCCGGGCTGGTCCGAGCGGAACAGCCGGGCTGGCCCGCCGGCGGCGATCTCGTCGTACTTGAGCTTCACCACCGAGATCATGCTGCCCTTGTGCAGCTCGTTCGGGCCATAGACGTTGAAGAACTTCAGCCCGGCCCATTGCGGCGGGTGCGGCTCGCCGCGCGCGAGCCGGGCCATCACCAACCGGTCGAAGGCATGCTTGGTGAAGCCGTACAGGTTGAGCGGCCGCAGCCGGTCGAGTCGTGCCGGATCGTCATCGAAGGCGCCAGCCCCCGCGGCCGCGCCATAGGTCGCTGCCGACGAGGCATAGAGGAACGGCACCTGGCGCTCGGTGCACCAGTCCCAGAGCCGGCGCGACAGCTCGACATTGGTCTGCCAGGCGAGGTCGCCGTCCCGCGCCGTGGTCTCGCTGATCGCGCCCAGATGCACCACTGCCTGCAGCCCCATCGGCTCGGCCAGGAAGCGGTCGAGCGCCTCGGGAGGGACGATGCGCTCGGGCGGATGCCGGGCCAGGTTGCGCCACTTGCCGGCGGAGCCCAGCCAGTCCGAGACGATGGCGGGCACGCCGCGCGCCGCCAGCGCCGCGTGCAGGCAGGAACCGATGAAGCCGGCACCGCCGGTGATGAGGATCATCGCCGGGCTTATAGGGGGTCGCGGCGGGGCCGGCAAAACCGCGCCCGGAATCACGCCCGAAAGCGCATCCAAAAGCGCACGACAGCGATTGGCAGAGCGTCGGGGCCGCACGATATGACCTGGGTTCAGGCAGGGAAGCCCGGTCATGGTCGAGCGCAGCAAATTCTTCGATGACATCGCAGGGGTCGCAGGTGGCGCCTTCTCCGCCATCGCCGGGATCGGCGAGGAGCTCGGCGCGCTGGTGCGCACCCGGGTCGACGAGGCGCTGGCCTCGCTCTCGCTGGTGCGCCGGGAGGAGTTCGAGGTGGTGGGCGAGCTTGCCGCCCAGGCGCGCGCCGGCCAGGAAGCCGCCGACCTGCGGATCGCTACCCTCGAGGCTCGCCTGGACGCGCATCTCGCGGCCCTGCGAGCGACTCCGCAGGCCGACCTGGACGCGACTCCGGCACCGGAGCCGTCGGCGGCGCCTGATGATGCGGCCGACGGCGACGCGCTGCCTCCCGCCGCGCATGACCCGCACGCCAGCCACGGTGCCCCGGGCGGACCGCCCGGCTAGCCTGCACCGGTTTTCCGGTAGAGCCTTGATGCGGCTTGCAGTGCGCGCAGCGCATCCATAGGCTGAACTTGGGGGTCATCCTCCCAGGTAGGGCAGCGGCGCGAGCGTCGGAGTCGCGTCCATCCGCCTGACACGCAGACGTAGGGGCCCGGATCGCGCCGGGCCTTCCTCCACATTGGGGAGCCCCGCATGCCTGCTCTGACAATCGAGAGCCAGCCCACCGCCGCCAACCCGCTCGACCTGATGGAACAGATCGTGGGCGGCTACGACTGGACCTTCGACCGCCGGACCGATACCGAGATGGCCGTCGAGGCGCCGGGGAAATGGTGCGACTACGGGCTGTATTTTTCCTGGTCGCGCGAGATCAGCGCCATGCACTTCACCTGCGCGTTCGACCTGAAGGTCCCAGCCTCGCAGCGCCGCGCCCTGTTCGAGCTGCTCGCACTGGCCAACGAGCGGCTCTGGATCGGGCATTTCGGCATGGATCCGGAGGACGGCATGCCGCTGTTCCGCCACTCCGTGCTGCTGCGCGGCGCCCCGGGTGCCTCGGCGGAGAGCCTCGAGGACATGGTGGATATCGCCATCACCGAGTGCGAGCGGTTCTATCCGGCCTTCCAGTTCGTGCTCTGGGGCGGCAAGTCGCCGACCGACGCCTTAGAAGCCGCCATGCTAGAATGCGCCGGCGAAGCCTAGAGCCCGTCCGAGAATGCACTACGGCGGTCATCCGACGCGCCTTTCCTGCGCTCCGGTGCTCACGGCCAGACGGCCGCTCCGCTCCGGTGCTCGGGAAGTCACGACGGGCGGCGCCATGGGGGCGCCTCTGACTCGCCGTAGCACATTCTCGAACGGGCTCTGAGCTGGTGGCGATCCCGCCGCTGCTGCTGATTGGTTGTGGGCGTATGGGGACGGCGCTGCTGCGCGGTTGGGACGCTCAGGGTTTATCCCAATCGGTAGTGGTTGATCCGGGAGCGGCCGAGGTGCCGGCGCCGCATCTTTGGGTCAAGGATGCGAGCCTGGTGGCCGCCTCCTTCAAGCCGGAGATCGTCATCCTGGCGGTCAAGCCGCAGGCGGTGGATGCCATCTTGCCTTCGGTGGTGCCGTTCGCGCGTGACGCGGTGGTGCTGTCGATCATGGCGGGGCGGTCGATTTCGGGCTTGGCCAGCGCCCTCGGCCCGGCGGCCGCCATCGTGCGGGCGATGCCGAATACGCCGGCGGCCATCGGGCGCGGGATCACGGTGGCCTGTGCCGGGCCTGACGTGCGCGCGTCCCAGCGCGAGCTGTGCGAGCGGCTGCTGGCGGCGGTGGGTGCTACCGCCTGGGTCGAGGACGAGGCGCTGCTGGACCCGGTCACCGCGCTCTCCGGCAGTGGTCCCGCCTATGTCTTCCTGCTGGCCGAGCTGCTGGAGGCTGCCGGCATCGAACAAGGCCTGCCGCCGCCGCTCGCCCGACAGCTGGCCCGGCTGACCGTCAGCGGCGCCGGCGCGCTGCTCGATGCCGCACCGCACGAGGACGCCGCCTCCCTGCGGCGCGCGGTCACCAGCCCGGGGGGCACCACCGCGAGCGCGCTGGACATCCTGATGGGCCCGTCGGCGTGGCCGGCCTCGATCCCGGCGGCGATCGAAGCGGCGACGCAGCGATCCCGGGTGCTGGCGCGTTAGGCGGCGAAAGGCCGGAACCCAAGATGACAGACGAGCAGTTCGATACCGCCCTGATACGCGCTGCGATGGCCCAGGCCGAGTTGCATGGGTGGCGACGGGTCTCGGTCGCCGAGGCGGCCCGCGAGGCCGGGCTGCCGCTCGACCGGGCGCGCGTGCGCTACCCATCCGCCGGCTGCATGCTGCTGCGGCTCGGCGTGCTCGCCGACCAGGCGGCGCTGATCGATGACGGCTCCGAGGGCACCGCGCGCGAGCGGCTGTTCGACATGCTGATGCGCCGCTTCGACGTGCTGCAGCAATATCGCGAAGGCGTGCGCGCGGTGCTGCGCGCAGCACCCCTCGACCTGGGCCTGGCCGTGCTGCTGGTCGCCGCGACGCGTTCGAGCATGGCCTGGATGGCGCAGGCGGCGGGGCTCGAGACGCAGGGACTGGCGGGCGCGCTGCGTGTCGGCGGCCTGGTCGGGATCTGGCTGCAGGCGGTGCGGGCTTGGGAACGCGACGAGAGCCCGGACCTGGCGGGGACGATGGCCGCCCTCGACCGCAGCTTCGACCGGGCCGGATGGGCGGCTCGGATGCTCGGCGAGACGAGTGCCACGCCGACCTCCGGCATACAGACATCCGGCGACGATGCGCCCTTCAGCCCGCCGGGCCCGGTCACGGAACCGCCCCCGGTCTGAGCACACGTCTTGGGCCCTCCGCAGGCCCGTCGGGGTTTACGAAGGGCGGCGCACAGCCCTATCTAGTGCCCCGAACCAGAAGTTCGTAGGACTTCTGGTTCGGGGCACTAGGCTTCTCAACAAGATAGTGACCTGCTTATCGCCAAAATTCGCGTGCGAATTTCACAGGCAGGACAGTGGGCGCGGCCGGTGGGGCGTAGCCAAGCGGTAAGGCAGCGGATTTTGATTCCGCCACGCGGAGGTTCGAATCCTCCCGCCCCAGCCACGCCGCGCGCTTGATCAGATCGCCTTCTTGAGGTTCGGGCTGGCCTTGAAGCGCACGGTCTTGCCGGCCTTGACCTTGACCGGCTCGCCGGTCCGCGGGTTGAGCGCCTTGCGGGCCTTCGTCTTGCGCACCGTGAAGGTGCCGAAGGACGGCAGCGTGAAGCCGCCCTCCTTCTTGAGCTCGCGCACGATCGAAGCAATCAGGTCGCTCGCTGCCTGGTTGGCGGCAACCCCGGTGCAATCGATGGAGTCCTGCAGGACGCCGGCAATGAAAGCCTTGCTCATGAAATCTTCTCAATCCCACTGATGGCGATGGAACTCGGCAGCCTCGAGTCGGATGACACGGCCCGCCCGTCGCTGGAAGCGGGTATTACAGCCGCAGGATGCGATGCACCAGACGTAACTCGCCAGGCGAGCAAAACACCAGACATGCTCTGCAAGAGCGCGGCCAATCGGCAACAGTGATTGCCTGAGCATGATCCGATCGATCAGGCTCTGGTTCAACACAGGAGGACCATGCGTTGGGACAAGCCGTGTGCCTGTTTGCGATGCATTCCGCCGACGGACGCCTGCCCGCCTGCGTCCTGCACTATCTCAGGGAACTCGGCGGCTGCGGCCTTGCGGTCCACGTCGCCCTCTCCGGCATGGCAGCCCTGCATCCCGAGGATCGGGCGGCGCTGGATGACGCCGGCGCGGTGGGTCATTTCCGTGCGAACCGCGGCCTGGATTTCGCGGCCTGGCAGCATCTGGTCGAGCTCGGCTGCGTCGCGGATGCGGACTTCGTCGTGCTGGCCAATGACAGCGTGATCGGCCCGCTACAGCCGCTGGCCCCGATCTTCGCGCGCATGCAGCGCCTCGGATGCGATGTCTGGGGCATGGTCGAGTCGCACGAGATGGCCTGGCACCTGCAATCCTGGTTCCTCTGCTTCACGCAACGCGCCTGGCACACGCCGCAGATCGCCCGCATCCTGGCCTTGCCGTTCCGGGATATGGATCGCGCGGAGATCATCCTGCACGGCGAGGTCGGGCTGGGGGCTGCCATCACGGCCGCCGGCCTGAGCTGGGCGGCCTGCTGGCCGGATCACAGACGCGGGCTGCGCAGGCTGCTGGCGATCAATCCCATGCATCTGGACTGGATGTCGATCCTCGGCTCCGGCGCGGTGCCCTTCATCAAGGTGGCCTTGCTGCGCGAGAACCCGATGCGGGTGCCGTGGCTGCACCGCTGGCCGGAACTGGCATTGCGCTCGTCCGCCGTGCGGTCGGGACAGTTCCCGATGGCGTGGATCTGCGCGCGGATCGGGCCGGTCTCCGACGGACCTCGTGCCAGCCTGACCATGTGCCTGCTCTACGTCTTGTTGACCCGCGACAGGATGTCGGCACTGCGCGCCATGGGTCCCGGTTCCAGGCGGGCTGCCCGCGCCAGGACCGCATGAAGCTCGCGGGCCTGGCTGGCATGATCGGCAAGCGCGTCCCGGTGCGGGTTGGCATAGTCGTCCAGGCGGTCCGCTCCTGCGAGTATCTCCTCGATCGCGGCGATGAGCCCATGCGGTCTTGCGTCCAGCGGGATCAGACGGCCATTGATGCCGTCGACCACATCCTCGGACTGGCCGCCCGGCGCCGTCGCGATCACCCAGACGTCGCGGGCCAGGGCTTCGCGCACCGACAGGCCGTAGCTTTCCTTCCATTGCGACGGGAACAGCAGGACATCGAGACGGTCGAAGAAATCGTCCAGCCCGTCCTGGCGGTAGGCCGGAATGATGGTGATGCGGCCACGCACGTCCCAGTCTTCGACATCGATCGAGCTGAAGCCGAGATTGAGCGTGTTGTCGACCAGGATCAGTTCCCACTCGCCGCTCGCTAGGCTTTCGAACGCCTGCCGCACCAGGTGGAAGCCCTTGATGCGCTCGTTGCCGCCGACGAAGCCGAAGCGCGGCGCGCAGCCGCGCGGACGTCGCAGGCGCGCACGGTCCGGCGCCCGCAGGCCGTTGCGGTTGACGCTGATGCGGTCCGGCTCGACACCGTTCGCCAGGAACAGCGCCCGGTGCGAGGCGCTCGGGCTGAGCAGGTGGCGCGCATCGCGCAACACCTGCTGCATGATCGCGCGCCTCGCCTCGAGATGGCGCGCGTGCGGCAGGCAGGCCTGGCAGATCTTGAGGTCGATCCGGGTCTGGAAGCAGTAGCGCCCATCGCCGCGCACCATGAACTGGCGGTCGCAGAGAAACCAGGCATCGTGCAGCGTCACCACGTAGGGAATGCCGCGCTCGAGGCACAGGCGCAGGATGGTGGCGCCGAAACCCTGGATCGAGTGGACATGCACGATGTCCGGACGCACCGCGTCCAGTGCCGCGGCGAAATGCGCGACCGCCGCGGGATTGTCGAAGCTCGCCACGTGATCATCCGGCGGCGGCAGGCCGGTCGCGAATACCGGGATTGCGTCCCAGTCGTAACGAAGCAGGGCGCCCGGGTAATCGGCGACATCGCCGTGCGAGGTGAAGATCGCCAGTGTCGTGTCATCGCGGGCGTGCAGGCGGCGCGCCATCTCCTCGGCCACGATGGTGGCGCCACCGAAGCTGCGCGGCCACAGGAACACGTTGGCCATCAGCACGCGCAGCGGACGCGCCGGGCGTGCCGGCAAGTCCGCGTCCGGCGCCCCGAACAGCGGCAGCACCTGGGTGCGCGCGACCGCTTCGGGTGCATAACGCCGCGAGACGTCGAGCAGGGCTGCCTCGCCGATGCGCCGCCTGAGGTCCGGATCGCGGACCAGCGCGTCCAGCGCCTGCTCCCAGTCCCGCTCGGTTTCGGCCAGCATGCCGTTGCGGCCATGCTCGATCACGCCCGCGAACGCCGCCCTTGGCGAGCAGACACAGGGCAGGCCCAGGATCGACGCCTCCTGGAACTTGATGTTGCTCTTCGCGTCGTTGAACCGGGTCGCTTCAAGCGGCGCGATGGCGATGTCGCTTTCGCTCAGCAAGCCGAGATAGGCCCGGTAGTCGGTGCCGGGCAGGTCCTCGATCCGGCTGCCGAAGCGGCGCAGGCTCTCCGGCAGGGTCAACTCGCCGACGATACGCAGCCGCAGGTCCGGATGGCGCGCGAGCAGCCGGCCGAGCGCTGCCGCGACCAGCAGGAAATCCGCATCGTGCGTGCGGGTGCCGGAGCCATAGACGATCATCGGGCAAGAGGCAGGCCGCTTCCTGGCACGCAGGGCGCAGGCCGTCGCGATCGTCTCGTCGTCCAGGGCATTCTCTATGCAGTGCACCTCGGCGACGCCGGCTTCGCGCATGGCCTGCGCCAGCACCGGGGTGGAGGCGATGGCGCGGTTGCATTCGAGCATCGCGCGCCGGTACAGCCGCACGCCCGCAAGCAGCTCCTCGCGCAAAGCGGGCTCGAGCCGGGCCAGGTTGGTGTTGCGGCGGTAGAGCGGCTCGTCGAAGATCAGGTCGTCGACCTCCCAGAACGGCTGCAGGCCCAGGCGGCGTGCCGCGCGGATCAGGCCCAGGACCTCCGGTGTCGCCGGCACGCGATAGAAGATCACCTCGGTCGCGCAGGACAGCGCCGACATCGCGTCCTGCGTCGCATGCCAGTCGACGACCAAGCAGGGCCAGCCGAGCCGCTGCAGATGCGAGCACTTCTGCCAGACCCGGTATTTCGCGCATTGCGGCACGCTGAGCTCGGCCACGATCAAAGCCGAGCGGCGCATCATCGCGGGGATTGCCGATGCAGCCGGGGGCATCGGCACGATGGCTGGCTTGCGAGCGGGATGCAGGGGCCGGCCGACGATCCGGCGTGCCAGCGCCGCGATCCCGTCATGCGTGACGATGTCGTGCACGCGTCGTGCGGCGGCCGTGATCGGCATGCCGTTCGGCAGCCGCCCCGCTGCCAGGCCGCCTGCCAGGCGCAGCGGCATGGTCAGCCGCCAGGAGGTGGATCGCTCGAGACCCGAAACCCGAAGCTGCCGCTCCTCGAGCGCCGTCTGCAGCGCCGCGATCCGCATCTGCTGCAGCCGCAGGGAGTTGCGATAGCTGTCAAGCAGGACGTCCTCGTCCCTATCGGGTAACGGCTGCCCAACCTCGGTCATGCCGAAGGTCATACAAGGCAAACGCCGCCCTCAGCAATTCGCGACGTATGCCTCCAAGAGACCGTCCGAGAATGCGCTACGGCGAGTCAGAGGCGCCAAAGGCGCCGCCCGGCGTGCCTTTCGAGAACCGGACCGGAGCGGCCTTCATGGCCGTGAGGACCGGACGCGCAGAAAGGCGCGTCGGATGACCGCCGTAGTAGCCTTATCGGACGGTCTCTCAGGTGGAGAAGATTTGGGTGGCGTGCGCCTTGAGCTGGTCGGCCGTGAGGTTGTTGAAGGTAATGACCGTGTTGTCCGAGAGCGTGATGCTGGAGCCGCCGCTGCCGTTATTGACCGCCGCCGCCAGCACGGCCTGGGCCTCGTTGGCGCCGTAGCCGAACAGGCCGACCAGGTTTCCGGCCGAGCTGCCGAAGTCGGTGATGACGTCGCTGCCGCCGGCGCTGCTGTCGGAGAAGACGAAGGTGTTGTTGCCCTGCCCGCCGGTGAGGCTATTGGAGCCGGAGCCGGCGACCAGCGTGTCGTTGCCGGCGCCGCCATCGAGTTCGGTGGCGGCCCCGTTGCCGAACAGCACCAGCGGGCCGGACGCGAGCGAGCCGTTGAGGGTTTCGTTGCCGGTGCTGGCGATCAGGTAGCTCAGCCCGGACGAGCCGTTATAGGTGACGCTGGCATCGCTGGCGCCGAAGACCGTCGCGTTGCCGCCGCCATTGACGGTGGAGGACGTGCCCGAATTGGCGATGAAGGCAAGCGAGACGCTGGCGCTCTCATAGACCGTGGTGCCGCTGCCGCTGAAGATGGTGGCGTTGCCGGATGCGCTGATGGTGTCGTTGACACCGCCGATCACCGTGCTCGGGCCGTTCAGGTAGTAGGTACCGTCCGTCCCGTCGAACAGCAGGGTCGATCCGGTTCCACCCGCGTACAGGTTGTCGGTGCCGACATCGACCAGCGTCGTGGCTCCGGTGCTGCCGAACACCGTGCTGCTGTCGCCGATCAATGCGATGGTGCTGTCGCCGGCGCCGGCGATGATGCTGTCGGTGCCCGCTGAATAGATCGTGTCGTTGCCAGTGCCGGCGAACACCAGGTTGTGGCCGACATCGGTATAGATCGTGTCGTTGCCGCTGTTGCCGAAGACGCTGTCGTTGCCGGGGCTGGTGGAGATCACATAGTTGCCGCCGCCGGTGCTGAGGCCCTCGAAGACGTTGTTGCCGCCGCCGGCGATAAATTCGCCGCCGCCGGCACCGCCGAACAGGGTGGTGCCGCCCAAGCCGGCCAGCACGCTGACCGACGAGCCGATCGCCGAGCCATTGAGCACCACGCCGGAGGCCGCGTTGTCGACGACGTAGCTGTAGCCGCCGGGGAAGGTGTAGCTGCCGCTGGTGCCGATCACCCCCTCCCCGACCTTGCCGCCGGGGACGCTGGCCGGGGTGACGCCAGCGGCGAGGTTCTGCGCGAACAGGGTGGCGCCCAGCTGGCTGACCGCGGTCTGGTAGGCCTGGGCCAGAGTAAAGGCTACGCTGCCATTGACCGTAACCGGGACCTGATGCTGGGCCGCGCCCATAACCGTTACTACATTGGCCATGACTGTCACCTTACACTGCTAAGCAATAGTCATGCGGAAGACCATTACCGGCACCCACTCGGAACCGGGGCCAGACCGCTGAATATCAGGAGGGCTTTCTGAAGCGCAATGAAAAACAGCCCCTCGATTAACGATGTATTTATTGAGACGTATAGGTTGATATTCGGTTAATATCCTGAGTTATGCGCTGGATGTTGCTATGAAGCTTAAGTTTTCTACCTGTATTCAGGTTTCTTTACTTAACCATAACGGATTCCGGGCAGCCGGATCCTGCGAGGTGATCGCGCATGGCACAGCCTGATCAGGGACCGCTGGCGGACCTCGTCGCACCGGGCCTGGCGCCGTGGTTCCGCCGCCCGACGCGCCTCGATGCCGACAGTGCCTGGTATGGCCATCTGCCGTTCGCGCACTGGATCGTGCGGGCGCTGCGGCCGCTCCTGCTGGTCGAGCTCGGCACCCATGCGGGGGTGTCCTATGCCGGCTTCTGCGACGCCGTCCTGGCGGAAGGACTGCCGACGCGCTGCTTTGCCATCGACGGCTGGACCGGCGACGAGCATGCCGGCTTCTACGGCGAGGACGTGTTCACCGATCTCGCCCGCTTCCATGCGCAGCATTATGGCGGCTTCTCCCGACTGCTGCGCTGCCTGTTCGACGAGGCGCGCGACGACTTCCCCGACGGCAGCATCGACCTGCTGCACATCGACGGCCGGCACCGGCTGGAGGATGTCGCACATGACTTCGCTCACTGGCGGCCCAAGCTGTCCGACCGCGCCGTCGTGCTGCTGCACGACACCAATGTCCGGGAAGGCGATTTCGGGGTCTGGCGGTTCTGGGAGCAGCAGCGCCGGCAGCATCCGTCCTTCGAGTTCCTGCACGCGCACGGCCTGGGCGTGCTGGCGGTGGGCGCGCAGGTGCCGGCTGCGGTGCTCGACCTCTGCGCCGCGTCCGGCAGCCATGACGCCGCCCTGCTGCGCGAGCGTTTCGCCTTGCTCGGCGAGCGCTGGGAGGTCGAGTACGCGCTCGCGATGTGCGAGCGGCGGCATGCGACGACGCTGCGCGAGGTCGCCGCCGCGCATGACGCAGCCCTCGGCGCGCTGGGCGAGCGACTGCAGCAAGCGGACCAGTTTCTCAGGAGCCAGTCCGTCGCGTTCGGGCTGCAGCGCAGCGCTCTGGCCGATGCGAAAGCCGCGCGGCATGCGGCGGAGCTGGCGGCCGGGCGCGAGAGGGAGGCGGCCGCGGAGCGGCTCGAGATGGTGCGCCGCGAGCTCGCTGCGGAGCGCGACGAGGCATTGGCCGAGTGGGACGTGGCAGTGGCCGAGAGGGACGTGGCGCGCTTCGCCCTCGAGGCGGCACAGGTCGAGCGGGACGCCGCGCGCAGGGAGTGCCACGCGGCGCTGCAGGCCGCCGAGCAGCATCGCGGCGAGGTCGGGATCATCCGGGGCTCGTTGTCCTGGCGGCTGACCGGCCCCGTGCGCCGTGTCCTCGACGCGATACGGCCGCAGGGTCCGGGGCCGGCACTCGCCGGCCCCGCGGCGGCTCCGGACGACCTGCCGGCAGCGTTCGAAGATGGCCTGCCGCCGGAAGCGCCGCCGGATCTTCCCGTCCCGGAGCCGCAGGACCGGGAGCCGCAGGAAACCACCCTGGCCGAGCCGGCGCGACCGCCATTCCGCGTCATCGGGCACGTGCTGTTCGTGGTCGGCGAACCCGGCACGCCGGGAGCGACCTATCGCTGCCGGCGCAACGCCGCCGCCATGCGCGATGCCGGCTACACCGCGGACGTGGTGGACCTGTTCGACGTCGATCCCGCGATCCTCGCTCGCGCCGACCTGCTGGTGGTGTGGCGCGCGGCGATGAGCCCGCACATCGAGACCATGTTCCGCCTCGCGCGCGCCGCCGGCACCCGCATCGCCTTCGACGTCGACGACCTGATGACCCGGCCGGAACTCGCACGCATCGAGATCATCGACGGCATACGCACCATCGGCACCACCGAGGTCGCGACCCAGAGCTATTTCGAGGGCATGCTGCGCACGATGCAGGCGGCGGATCTCTGCCTCACCACCACCGCTGAGCTGGCGGTCGAGCTGCGCCGGCAATGCGACGTCGTGCACGTGCTGCCGAACGTGTTCGAGGCCGCCACCGAGCGGCGCGCCCGCTATGCGCTGCGGCGGCGCCAGGAAGCGGGCGACGATGGCCATGTGCGGCTGGGCTATGCCGGGGGCACCCGCACGCACCAGCGCGACTTCGCGCAGGTGGCGCCGGCGCTGGCGCGGGTGCTCGCGGCAAGGCCGCACGCCGTGCTGGTGCTGTTCCGCGAGGCGGCCAACCGGCGCGGCCTGCTGCAGATGGAGGAGTTTCCCGAGCTTGCCGGGCTCGCCGACCGGATCGAGTGGCGCGACATGGTGGCACTCGACAGCCTGCCGGACGAGCTGGTCCGCTTCGACATCTCGCTCTGCCCGCTGGA
The DNA here is from genome assembly GCF_965277665.1 of Lichenicoccus sp. Lineage (GTDB taxonomy): Bacteria > Pseudomonadota > Alphaproteobacteria > Acetobacterales > Acetobacteraceae > Lichenicoccus. Next base: position 283,135 of record NZ_OZ255835.1, on the reverse strand, counting down.
GACCGGCAACGTGTTCTGCGAGGCGAAGAGCGAGCTGAAATATTTCGAGGCGGCATTGGCGGGGGCCTGCACGGTGGCCAGCCCGACCGGGCCCTATCGCCGGGCGATCGAGGACGGCGTCACCGGCTTTCTGGCATCCGACGACGCGGCCTGGGAAGCCGCCCTGCTGCGCCTGGTCGACGATCCGGTGCTGCGCCGTGCCACCGCGCGGCGCGCCTATCACGACGTGCTCTGGCGCTTCGGCCCGTGGCGGCAGGCAGCGCTGGCAGCCACCCTGATCGGCGGATTCTCTCCAGCCGGCGCGGGCGATGCCGAGGTCGCCCGCTGCATCGAGCTCGGCCTGCGCCGTGGCGACTACCTGGCGCGGGGCGTGCCGGAGGTGCCCGAGAGCGAACTGCTGTTCGCACACGACACGCTCGGCGAGGCCGAGGTCACCGTGGTGATGACCTCGTACAACTATGAGGCGCATGTCCTGGCGGCGCTGGATTCAGTCAGGGCGCAGACACTCGGGATCCTCGATCTCGCGGTCGTCGATGACGGATCCACCGACCAATCGGTGCCGCTGGTGCTCGAATGGGCGAGACGGCATCGCGATCGCTTCAACCGCATCCGCATCCTGCGCACCGTGCACAATGCCGGCCTCGGCGGCGCCCGCAATGTCGTGTGCGATGCGGCCGAGACGCCGTGGCTGATGGCGCTCGATTCCGACAACCGCCTGCTGCCCGAGGCCTGCGCCACGCTGCTGGCGGCGGTGCGGGGTTCGCCACGCGCCGCCTTCGCCTATCCGCGCATCCGCCAGTTCGGCGACAGCGACGCCATCATGGGCGAGCATGCGTTCGAGCCGCGGCGGCTGCAGATCGGCAACTACATAGACGCCATGGCGCTGGTCGCGAAGTGGGCCTGGGCGGCGGCGGGCGGCTACTATGTGCGGCGCGACGCGATGGGCTGGGAGGATTACGACCTCTGGCTCAACCTGGTCGAGCTGGGACAGTTCGGCGTCGCCGTGCCGGAGGTCCTCGCCGAATATCGCGTGCATGGCAGCTCGATGGTCAATGCGATCACCGAGCAGTCCGCCAACAAGCAGGCGATGGTCGCCTTCGTCGAGGCCCGGCATCCCTGGCTGCGGCTGCGGATGCGCGCCGCCCGGAAGCGGGTGGCGTGAGCGTTGGCGACCGAAGCCTGGTGCTCGGCGCCGGCGGCTTCATCGGCACCAACCTGTGCCTGAAGCTGCGCGGGCTCGGCGTTGCGGTCACCGGCTTCGGGCGTGGCGCGCCGCCGGCCGCACTCGTTGGCATCGACTGGATCAGCGGCAGGCTCGACGAGGGTCGGCCGGAGCGGCTGGTGGCGGGTCATGCCCACGTCTTCGACCTGATCGGCGCCGGGCTGCCGAACAGCTCGAACGACAATCCGGCGCAGATCGTCGCCGACGCGGTGCCGGCCAAGGTGCGTCTGCTGGAAGCCTGCCGATCCGAGGGCGTACGGCGCTACGTGTTCGCCTCCTCGGGGGGCACCGTGTACGGCATCACCGGAACCGCGCCGGTCAGCGAGGACGCGCCGACCGAGCCGATCTCGGCCTATGGCATCGGCAAGCTGGTGGTGGAGAAATACCTCGCACTCTACCGCCACCTGTACGGCCTGGAGGCGCGCGCGCTGCGCATCGCCAATGCCTATGGCCCGCACCAGGATGCACGCCACGGCCAGGGGCTGGTGGCGGCGCTGCTGCGGCGCCTGCTGGCGGGCGAGCCGGTGGAGATCTGGGGCGACGGGCGCATCGTGCGCGACTACATCCACATCGACGACGTCGTCGCCGCCATGCTCGCCTGCCTCGACCATGACGGACCCGGCCGCGTGTTCAATGTCGGCAGCGGCATCGGCCGCAGCGTCGGCGAGGTGCTGGCCGACGCCGCCCGCATCACCGGCCGCACGCCCCGGCTGGTCCGCCGCGAAGCCCGCGGCGCCGATGTTCCGGTCAACATCCTTGACAGCAGCCGGCTTGCCCGCGAGACCGGCTGGGCGCCCCTGGTGGAATGGGAAGCCGGCCTCGCCGCCACCGCGGAGTGGATCGTACGATCCGGCTGATCTCCTACCGGTTGAGGAAGCTCTTGTAGTTCTGCGGCGTGACCAGCTCGTACGGGATGGTGTCGTACTGCGTCACCTTCTGGCCGTTCGCGAGCTTCACCGCGTCGTCCACCGCCTCCGCACCCTGGCCCTTGGCGTTCTGGAACACCGTCACCGTGAGTGCGCCCTTGCGCAGCGCGTCCAGCCCGTCGGCGGTGGCATCGACACCGCCGATCGCCAGCGTCTTCGGATCGACGCCGTTGGAGTGCAGCGCGATGATCGCGCCCAGCGCCATCTCGTCGTTGTTGGACGCAATCCCGGTGATCTTGTCGCCCTTGGTGATCCAGTTGTTCATCAGGTCGATCGCCTTGGTGCGCTCCCAGTTCGCGGTCTGCTCCTCGACGATCTTGATCCCCGGATATTTTGCCACCACCTCTTTCACGCCGGCGGTGCGGCCCTGGGTCGAGTTGTTGGCAAGGTCGCCGAGCATGATCACGAGGTTGCCCTTGCCGCCCATCTTCTTCGCCAGCACGGTCATCTGCAGCCGGCCGGCGAGCTTGTCGTCGGACGCCACGACGGCGACTCCCGGCGGCAGGCCGGTCTCGTCGGGACGACGATTGACATAGACGATCGGGATGTGCGCGGCGCTCGCCGCCGAGGTCATGCGCTTGGTGGTGGCGGTATCGACCGGGTTCACGATGATTGCGTCGACTTTCTGCGAGATGAAGTTCTGCACCTCGCTCAACTGCTTGCCGACATCGCCCTGCGCGTCCTGGAACTGCACCTGCAGCCCCGGCACCGACTGCGCATGCGTCGCCATCGCCTGCCGCACCGCGGTGAGGAAGTTGTCGTCGAACAGCGCCATCGACACGCCGATATTGAGCGGCTTGGCCAGCGCCGGCGACGCGGTCAAAGCGAGCGCACAGGCGGCTGCCAGCATGGACTTCTTCATTGGTATGTTTCCCCGTTTGCTTCTTTGGATTGAAGAGACCGTTCGAGAATGTGCTACGGCGAGTCAGAGGCGCCCCTAGGCGCCGCCCGTCGTGACTTTTCGAGCACCGAAGCGGAGCGGCCTTTTCGGCCGTGAGCATCGGAGCACAGAAAAGCCGCGTCGGATGACCGCCGTAGCGCATTATCGAGCGGTCTCACCGGCGTTTGCGGCGGAACTGGTCCGCCATCACCGCCGCGATAATAATAAGGCCCTTCACGATGTCCTGGATGTAGGCATCGACACCCAGGAAGGTGAAGCCGCTGGTCATGACACCGAGGATCAGGGTGCCGATCACGGTGCCGGTGATGCGGCCGATGCCACCCGACAGGCTGGTGCCGCCGATCACCGCGGCCGCGATCGCATCGAGCTCGTAGGAGACGCCCATGCCGGCCTGTCCGCTGGTCGCGCGCGCCGCCATGATGATGCCGGCGAGGCCCGAGAGCGCGCCCGCGATGGTATAGACCAGCATCAGGTGACGGGTGACGTTGATGCCCGAGACCCGCGCCGCCTGGATGTTGCCGCCGATCGCGTAGGTGTACTTGCCGTAGCGCGTGTAGCGCAGCGCGACATGGAAGATCGCCGCCACCACCAGGAAGATCAGCACCGGGTTGGCGCCGCCGCCGATGGCGGTGAACTTGTCGGTCAGCATGCTGACCGGCTGGCCGTGCGTGTAGTAGCGCGCCAGCCCGCGCGCGGTGACCATCATGCCCAGGGTCGCGATGAACGGCGGCAACCGCCCCAGCGTGATCAGGGTGCCGTTGCACAGGCCGGCGACGGCGCCCACCAGAAGGCCGGCGGCGATCGGGATGATGATCGGCAGGTCGCCCAGGCTCGGATAGACCGCGCGCGCATAGTCGCCTTCCTGCGCCAGGCTGGCCGCCACCATGGCGCTCAGCGCCAGCACCGATCCGGAGGAGAGGTCGATGCCGGTGGTGATGATGACCTGGGTGACGCCGACCGCCAGCAGCCCGACGATCGAGACCTGCAGGATGATGATCAGCAGACGGCTCGGATTGCCGAGAAAGCTCTGGCCGCGCAGGGTCCAGCCGAGCAGTTCGAAGATCAGCGCGATCCCCACCAGCACACCGAGGATGCTGGCCTCGACCGGCAGCTTGCGCGGCCGGCGCCGTGTGGCTGGCAGAGCGGTATCGGCGACAGTGGCCATGATGTCTCTCCCTCGCTGCCTAGTTGCGTAGAGGCTGCTTGAGAACGCCTGATGCTGGATGAGAGCGGTCCGCAGGACCGCGGCCGGCATGACTTTCCGAGCACCGCAGCGCAGCGGCCTCCCATCCTTGAAAAGTGGGGGCCGTGAGCAGCGGAGCGCAGGAAAGGCGTGTCGGATCGCCAGCAGCAGGTGTTCTCATGCAGCCTCTCAGCGCGCGGCCAGTTCCATGATGCGTTCCTGGGTTGCCTCGCTTCGGTCGAGGATGCCGGCGACCCGGCCCTCCTGCATCACCACCACGCGGTCACTCATGCCCAGGATCTCCGGCAGTTCGGACGACACCATGATGATCGAGAGCCCCTTCAGGACCAGTTCCGACATCAGCCGGTGGATCTCCGCTTTGGCGCCGACATCGATGCCGCGGGTCGGCTCGTCGAGGATCAGGATGCGTGGCCCGGTCATCAGCCAGCGCGCGATCAGCACCTTCTGCTGGTTGCCGCCGCTGAGGTTCTCGATCATCGTATCCATGTCGGGCGTCTTGACCTGCAGCGCCCGGCGCATGCCCTCGGACGCCTCGCGCAAGGCATCCTGGCGCACGAAGCCGCCACGGCAGTAGTCCGCCACCGAGGCGATCTGCATGTTCTCCAGCACCGAGAGCATCATGAACAGGCCACTGGCCTTGCGATCCTCGGTCAGAAACGCCATGCCGTGTTGCTTGGCGTCGGTCGGCGAGCGGATGCGGGCCGGCTTCCCGTCGATCTCGATGGTGCCGGAGGATGCCGGCGTCACGCCATAGATCGCCTCGGCGACATTGGTGCGGCCGGCGCCGATCAGGCCGGCAAAGCCGAGGATCTCGCCCCGGCGCAGCTCGAACGACACGTCCCGGAACACGCCGGGCAGCGTGAGCCCGGTGGCGCGCAGCACGACCTCGCCGATCGCGACATCGGCCTTCGGAAACATGTGCGTCAGCTCGCGGCCGACCATCAGCCCGATCAGCGATTTCTGGGTGAACTCGGAGGCGTTGCCGGTCGCGACGTGGGTGCCGTCGCGGAACACCGAGACCTCGTCGGCGATCGCGAAGATCTCGTTCATCTTGTGCGAGATATAGACGATGGCGCGGCCCTGGTCGCGCAGCCGGCGGATGATGGTGAACAGATGCTGCACCTCCTGCTCGGTCAGCGAGGAGGTGGGCTCGTCCATGATCAGGATATCGGGCTCGTAGGACACCGCCTTGGCAATCTCCACCATCTGCTGGTTGGCGACCGCGAGGCTCGCGACCTCGACGTCCGGATCGAGCGCGATGCCGAAACGGGCAAGCAGCGCGACGGTCTGCCTGCGCAGTGCGCCGTGGTCCACGAAGCCGAAGCGGCGCGGTTCGCGCCCGACCCAGATATTTTCCGACACCGTCATGTGCGGCACCAGGTTCAGTTCCTGGTGGATCATCGCAATGCCGCATCGCATCGCGTCGGCCGGCGCCTGGAACTCCCGGGCCACGCCCTTGACGCGGATTTCGCCCGAGGTGGGCCGGATGCCGCCGGCGATGATCTTCATCAGCGTCGACTTGCCGGCGCCGTTCTCGCCCATCAGCGCATGCACGCTGCCCGGACGCAGGCGCAGGGTGATACGGTCCAGTGCCTGCACGCCGGGAAACTGCTTGGACACGTCGAGCACTTCCAGGACGAAGGGATCGTCCCGTCCCGGCGCATCGAGCGGCCTTGCTGCCGACATGGGCTGGCTTCCTAGCGGATTGCTGCGCAGAGATAGGCGAGGCTGCGTTCGAGTGCCGCCGGTGCGTCGTCGGCGTCGTGCACTTCGGACGAGAACGCCTCGAACGAGATCGCGCCGGCATAGCCGCCCGCGATCAGGGCGCGAAGTTGCCCGGCATTGTCCAGGCGGTCCGCCGGGCCGACCAGGAGACGGTGCGTATCGCGCATGGCTTCGACGGCAACCGCCGCATCTTCGACGCCCGATACGTGCACCAGGCCGATGCGGCCCGGGAAGATTTCCTGCTCGCCGGAGATTGCGTGGTGGAAGGTGTCGTGCAGCAACCTGAAATGACCTTCGGTGCCGGTCTCGTCGATCGCGTCCAGGGCGCAGCGCTTGCGCCGCAGCGCGCACTCGGCAAAGCCCAGCGGCTCGACCAGGCCGACCAGGCCGTGGTCGGCCAACACTGGCGCCAGCCCGGCCAGGGCGCGGCGCAGATCCCGGCGCCGCTCGCCTGCATCCCGCTCGTCATCGACGCTGTTGGTCGGGCACAACACCAGGGCGCCAACGCCGGCGTCGCGCGCGTAACCGGCGAGAGCCACCGCCTCCGCCTCGCGCGCCCGGTTCCACTGCTCGAAGCGCTGCAAAGCGTTGATCGACAGGATGGAAATGCCCGCCTCGGCCGCCTGCTCGCGCAGTTCGGTGGCTGGAGTACCGTCTGCGATCGGCACGCCGTCGAGGTCGTTGCGTATCTCCACGGCGCGCAGCCCAAGCGTTCCGGCCAGCTCGAGCAGGCCCGGAAAATCCTCGTACGGCGCGGTGATGTGGTTGAGCGCGAACGTCGGTGACGGCACGAGGCACTCCCTGAACGCCTGCCCGCCCGCTTCCTTGGTGGAATTCGCTCCTTCATGGAGCATACGTGCCAGACAGTCTCCTTAATGGAATATATTTTCCATTATGCGGGAGTTGTCAACATGACGCTGCTGTCCGCGAGCACGGCATGGATCGCGCGCGTGAGGTGCGACAGGTCGCGCGCCGCGATGGTGAAGGCCGGCGTCAGGTAGATGATGTCGCGGAACGGCCGCACCCAGACGCCCTGCTGCACCAGCCGGCGCTTGAGCCCGTTCATGTCGGCGGGCGCCCGGTCGAGCTGCACCACGCCGATCGCGCCACGCACCCGCACGTCCCGCACCCCGGGCAGCGCCGCGCAAGGCTCGAGCTCGAGCGCCAGCTGGCGCTCGATGCCGGCCACCTGCCCCAGCCGGTCCTCGGTCGCGAACAGCTCCAGCGAGGCCAGCGCCGCCGAACAGGCCAGCGGGTTGGCCATGAAGGTCGGGCCGTGCATCAGGGCGCACAGCGGATCGTCGGACCAGAACGCCTCGAACACATGCCGGCGCGCCACCGTCGCGGCCAGTCCCATGGTGCCGCCGGTGAGCGCCTTGGAGAGCGTGATGATGTCGGGCACGATGCCGGCCTGTTCGCAGGCGAACATCGTGCCGGTGCGGCCGAAGCCGGTGAACACCTCGTCGAGGATGAGCAGCAGGCCGTGCCGGTCGGCCGCCTGCCGGAGATGGCGCAGCACGCCGGGGTCGTGGAACACCATGCCGCCGGCGCCCTGCACCAGCGGCTCGACCAGGATCGCGGCGAGGCCCCCGGCCTGTTCCGACAGAAACCGGTCGAAGGCCGCGCGCTCGTCGGCGTCGCGCGGCAGCGCCACCACGTGATGCTGCGGCAGCACGCCGGCGAACAGGCTGTGCATCCCCTCCTCGGGGTCGCACACCGCCATGGTGGCGATGGTGTCGCCATGATAGCCGCCGCGGAACGCCAGCAGCCGGTGCCGCGTGCGCACGCCGCGATTGAGCCAGTACTGCATCGCCATCTTGATGGCGACCTCGACCGAGACCGAACCGGAATCCGAGAAGAACACCCGCTCCAGGTCGCCCGGCAGCAGCGCCGCCAGCCGGTCGGCCAGCAGGAGGGCCGGCTCGTGCACCAGGCCGCCGAACATCACATGCGGCATGGCGGCGAGCTGCCGCCGCACCGCGTCGGCGATGTGCGGGTGGTTGTAGCCATGGCAGGCGGTCCACCAGGAGGCGATGCCGTCGATCAGCACCCGGCCGTCGGCGAGTTCGATGCGGCTGCCGCCGGTGGCCGCCGCCTGCAACGGCGCAGCAGCGGTCTTCATCTGCGTATAGGGAAGCCAGAGCCTGCCGGCCAATGCGGCGCCCAGACCCTGGCTCACGCGAGGCGTCCCCGCTGGATCAGCCCCTGATCCGCAGCTGCCAGAGCTGTGCGAGGTCTCCCGCGCCGTCGGTGCCGTGCACGTTCTGCAGGGTGGCCGTGGCAGCGGCCTTGTCGCCGGATGCAAGTTCGGCAAGGCCCAGGTGCAGTTGCGCATCCTCGGGATTGAGCAGGCCCCCCTTGGCGACGGCCTCCTTCATCACTGCGATCCCTTTCGGATACTGACCGAGATCGACATAGCTGTAGCCCACCGCGAGCAGCGCGTTGCCGTTCGGTTGCGAACGCGCCGAGGCCTCGTCGGTGGCGATGCTGGCTCGCTTTTCGGCGACGGTCTTTTCGACGAGTGCCTTCAGCCTGGTCTCGCGGGCCGCCTGCGGATCACGCCCGAGCGCGCCGCTGGCATAGCCCTTGTCCATCACCACAAGGCCCTGGTGCGGGAGACCGTTCTGGACCGCCATCTCGGTCATGTCCATGAAGTCCTGGGTGCTGGTCAGCAGCCCGACCTCGAGACGCAGCCGGTCGATGTCGAATTGCAGCCGGTCGGGAACGTTCGGGTTGGCGCGCAGCCCCTGCATGAGCTGGGCCCAGTATTCGGGCTTCGGATAATAGGTGACGAGCAGGGTCATGGTATGCGTCAGGCCGGCATTGTCGCGCGACTGCAACTGGCAGTTCGCCAGCAGCTGCAACTGCCCTTCGGGCGGCGTCTGCCGCGCGCGCAGCTCGGCCTGGATCTGCGCGCTCTGCACCGCGGCGGCGCGCACATAGTCCTTCTGCAGGTAGTAGCACTGGATCAGCAGCGTCTCGAGCGCCGGCGAGGCGCCACCCGCCTTGTGGTAGCGGTCGATGGCGGCAATGGTGCCGGCATAGTCACGCAGCTGGTAGTACGACGACGCCTCCGCCATCAGCAGCCGCTGCTGTTCCGCCGCCGGAACCCGGCCCGACTTCAGCAGCACGTCATCGGCGCCGATCGCCGACTTGAAGTCGCCGGATTGCTGCGCCACCGCGGCGCGCATCTCGTCGATCACGAAGCTCTCGTTGGCGGTCTTGTCGCGGGCCGCCTCGGCGATGTTGATCTGCGCCAGGGCGCCCGGAAAGTTCCCCTGGTGCGCCAGCGCCTGCGCCTTCTGCAGCGGCTTGCCGACGACCGGACGCAAGGCCTCCTGCGCCTGCGCCGGGGGGCTGAGCAGGCCCAAGGCACCGACCGGCACGCACGCAAAGAAAACGCCGGCCAACAGGCCGGCGCGAGACACCCTAGACAGCATCGTCAGTTGTTTCCCATGTACTGCTCTTGCCCGACCAGACCGAGCTTGGTCATGCCGAGCCGCTGCGCGTCCGCCATCACGTGCGCCACCGCGCTGTACGGCGCCAGCCGGTTCGGACGCAGGTGGATCTCCGGCTGGTCGGGGATCAGCGACGCATTCACGAAACGCGCCTGGAGCTGCTGCTCGTTCGGCACGGCGTCGCCGTTCCAGGAGATCGTGCCGTCGAAATCGACATCGATGGTCACCACCTGCGGCGGCACCGGCGGCGGCGGCGGGTTGCCCTGCGGCAGGTCCAGCTTCACCGCGTGCGTCTGCATCGGGATGGTGATGATCAGCATGATCAGCAGCACCAGCATGACGTCGATCAGCGGCGTCGTGTTGATGTCGACGACGACCTCCGGATCACCGCTGGCGTCGCCGCCGCCCGACCCAACATTCATGGACATGCGCGCTCAACCTCCCTTGGGTGGCGGTTCGGTGATGAAGCCGACCTTGAAGATGCCGGCGCGCTGGCAGTCGGTGACCACGCGGCCGACGAACTCGTAGCGCCCGCGCGCGTCGCCGCGGATATGCACCTCGGGCTGCGGCTTGAGCACGGCGAACTTCTCGAGCCGCGCCAGCAGGTCGGCGTTGCTCTTCACCGGGATCGCGTTCCAGTATGTCGAGCCGTCATCGGTGACCGCGATGATGACGTTCTCCGGCTTGGTCTGCGTCGGCTGGTTGACGTCTTTCGGGAGCTGCACCTTCACCGTGTGGGTCACGACCGGGATCGTGATCAGGAAGATGATGAGCAGCACCAGCATCACGTCGACGAGCGGGGTGGTGTTGATCGTCGACACCACCTCGTCCTCTTCGTCGCCCTCGGCAGGGCCGACATTCATCGCCATCGGTCAGGCAACCCGCGTCACGCCGGCGGAGGCGGTCGACGGCGCTGCCGACATCGCGGGCGTCGCGAGGCCGGGCTGGCCGACGCGGCTGCCACCGATCAGCACCGAGTGCAGGTCGGACGAGAAGTAGCGCACCTTCTCCATCGCGGACTTGTTGCGGCGGACCAGCCAGTTGTAGCCGAGCACCGCCGGCACCGCGGTGGCGAGGCCGATCGCGGTCATGATCAGCGCCTCGCCCACCGGTCCTGCCACCTTGTCGATCGAGGCCTGGCCGGCGATGCCGATGGCGGTCAGCGCGTGATAGATGCCCCAGACGGTGCCGAACAGGCCGACGAACGGCGCGGTGGAACCGACGGTGGCGAGGAAGGCGAGGCCGCCCTGCAGGCGCGACTGGATGGTCTCGACCGCGCGCTGGATCGACATCGTGACCCAGGTGGTGAGGTCGATGCTCTCGGTCAGCGAGCCCTCATGGTGGTCGGTCGCCGAGATGCCGGTGTCGGCGATGTAGCGAAACGGCGAGCTCGGCTTCAGGCTCGACGCGCCGTCACGCACCGTCGGCTTGGTCCAGAACGCCTTGCCGGTGGCCCTGGCGGCGCTGAGCAGGCGGGCCTGCTCGATATACTTGGTGATCATGATGTACCAGGTGCCGAGCGACATGATCACCAGGATGATCAGAACGCCGCGCGCGATGAAGTCGCCGCCATTCCACAACGCATCCAGGCCGTAGGGATTGTCGACCGCCGCGGTCTTCGGCGCTTCGGCGGCCGGCGCAGCCGGGGCGGCAGCGGCCATGGCATTGGGGGCCGGAGCGCCCGGTGCTGGAGCGCCCGGTGCCGGGGCGCCCGGTGCTGGAGCGCCCGGTGCCGGGGCGCCGGCTGCGGGAGCGCCCGCACCCGCGGTAGGCGCCGCACCGGGTGCCGGCGCGCCGGGAGCGCTCGGGGTCGCGGAGGCATCCGGTGCGGGAGCGCCGCCGGCGGGAGCACCGGCAGCCGGGGCGCCGGCTGCAGGGGCAGGAGCGCCGGCAGCCGGCCCAGGTGCCGAAGCAGCCGGGGCCGGAGCGGCAGGTGCCGGACTGGCCGGCCCCTGGGCGGGGGCCGGCGCGGCCTGGGCCAATGCCAGCACCGGCGTCATTGCCGGTCCGGCAAAGCCGAGCATGACGGCGACGGCCGGCGCTAGAACGGGGTGACGGTGCATTGCGGTCATGCCTTGATCCTTTGAAATCGTCCCGTTGCCGGAGGGCCGCCCCGGCTTGGTCTCATCCTGCGACGGGTAACTGGCCGTGACGGACTACTGGTCGTCGTCGTTGTTGAGCTTGAAGGTGATGTTGAAGGCGTGGTGCGGCTCGGCCACCGGCACGCCGTTATGCACCGCGGGCCGGTAGCGGGCCCGCTGCACCCAGCGCAGCGCGGCATCCCCGAAGGCCGCTCCTCCGGCCACGCTCTGGATGGCGCAGTTGCTGGTGGTTCCAGTGGTCTCGACGTCGCAGGTCACGACCACCCGGCCCTCGCGCTGCGCATCCTGCATGGCGGGCGGATACTCGAGTGCCGGACCCGCGATCGGACGCGCCGACACCGAGCTGTCCGGCACGACCGGCCCGGGAGTCGGCGGCTTCGCCTGAAACGGCACCGGGCTCGGCGGGTGCGGCGTGCGCGTCACCTGCTGGATCGCGTGCGGCTGCGGCGGCGGCTGGATCTGGATTTCCGGCGGCGGAATGTAGGGCGGCGGCGGGTTGGTCAGCTGCGGCGGCGGCGGCGGCGGTGGCGGCGGCGGCGGCGGCTTGGTTTCCTTGATGATCTTGGTCTCGATCGGCGCCTTGATGATCTCGACGATGTTCTTGCCGAGACCCTCCACCAGCGCCCAGATCAGCAGGACATGCAGCGCGACAACGACCGCAAAACCAACGATGTGTCGCGTCGGACTGCGTTGCTGTTGCGCGTAATCCATCCAAGAGCCTCCTTGCTCGCGTCCTGCCCCACTCGATACCAAACCGGGCACCGGTGCAGCAGGCCAACATGCGATCCGCGTGCCGCGGACCGTATGGTTGACCCGCATGACCACGTGTCCGGTCAATCGGCCGATGCGGCGTCTCTGTTCGCGGTGCCCCTCACCTGCCGAATGTCAGCGATGATGCAGGCACGTGCCTCGAATTGAGGGTTTTCGCTGTGTTGCTGTCAAGAAGCATATCGAAATTGATTTCAAGCGCACCGAAGAACAGCAAAGGCCTAAAATTGCGCCAGTCATCGCGGGCTCACACAAGTTTGCGTGACCGCAGCAATATCAACCACTCCCGTCGCGATCTTTACAAGCACACGCGCTTCGGCCCCCTCGTGCGCTTATTTGCGCGTCAGATGCCGTGCAGGAAAAAATTGTTGCATCACGGCATTTTTTGTTCCGGCTTCGGCTTGACCTCCGCTTCCAGGATGAGTGTCACGTCGTCGCCGACCACAGGCACGTAGGCCACCACCCCGAACGCCGACCGCCGCACGATCGCGCTGGCTTCGAACCCGACGGTCAGCCGGCCATCCACCGGATCGATCCCGGCGCCGCCGAACACGACGTTCATCGTCACCGGATGCGTCACCCCGCACAGCGTCAGCAGGCCGTCCAGGCGCGCATGCCCCGGCGCCGTGATGACCAGGCCCTGCGCCTGGTACGAGGCGCTCGGGTAGCGATCGACCGCGAAGAACTGTCCGCCATGCAGCCGCGCATCGAGCGCCGGGTCGAGCGAGGTGATGCCCGCCATCGGGATCTCGGCGTCCAGCCGTGTCGCCCCGGGATGCGACGGGTCGAGCAGCAGCGTGCCATGCACAAACGGGATCAGCCCGGTATAGGTCGAGTATCCGAGATGGCTGACCGACCAGGCGATGCGCGTGTGCTGCGGGTCGAGCACGTAGCTCCCGGGCGGCACGGCGGACGGATCCATGCCGTAAGCCGGCCGTGCACAGAGCGCCGCCACTGCGAGCAACCCGGCCAGCCGGATGTAGCGCCGATGCGTCATGTCAGTTCGCCGTGGCGCTGGCTTCGGAGCGCGTGGCCCCGACCCGCGCCGCGAGCGAGGCCGCCATGAAGTCGTCCAGGCTGCCATCGAGCACCGCGTCCGGGTTGCCCGTCTCGACCCCGGTGCGCAGGTCCTTGACCATCTGGTACGGCGCCAGGACGTACGAGCGGATCTGGTGGCCCCAGCCGATATCCGTCTTCGCCGCCTCGGTGGCGGCCGAGGCCGCCTCGCGCCGCTGCAGTTCCGCTTCGTACATACGGGCCTTCAGCATGCCCATCGCGGTGGCCCGGTTGCGATGCTGCGAGCGGTCGGTCTGGCAGGCGACGATGATCCCGGTCGGGACATGGGTGATGCGGATGGCGCTCTCGGTCTTGTTGACGTGCTGTCCACCCGCGCCGGAGGCACGAAACGTGTCCACCTTGAGATCGGCCTCGTTGATCTCGATCTCGATGGTGTCGTCCACCACCGGATACACCCAGACCGAGGCGAAGCTGGTCTGCCGGCGCGCGGCGGAATCGAACGGGCTGATCCGCACCAGCCGATGCACGCCCGCCTCGGTCTTCAGCCAGCCATAGGCGTTCGGCCCGCTCACCTGCACGGTGGCCGACTTCAGGCCGGCCTGCTCGCCCTGGCTCTCCTCGATCAGCGTCAGCTTGTAGCCGTGCTGCTCGGCCCAGCGGGAATACATGCGCAGCAGCATCTCGGCCCAGTCCTGCGCCTCGGTGCCACCGGCGCCGGCATTCACCTCCAGGAAGGCGTCGTTGCCGTCCGCCTCGCCGGACAGCAGGCTCTCGATCTCGCGCCGCTTGCTCTCGTCGGCCATCGCCCGCAGGCTGCGCACGGCATCGGCGACCATGGACGCGTCATTCTCGGCCTCGGCCAGCTCCGCCAGCTCCATCGCATCGGCGACCTCGCGCTCCAGACGCTGCACGCCCTCGATGCCGCCGGCAAGCCGGGTGCGTTCGCGCATCAGCTTCTGCGCGGCGGCGGCATCGTTCCAGAGCGCCGGGTCCTCGACCTGGTTGTTCAGCTCCGCGAGGCGGCCGATGGCGGCATCCCAGTCAAAGATGCCTCCTCAGCAGCGCCACCGACTGCCTGATCTGCTCGTTAAGCGCTTCAGTCTCGGCGGACATCGTCTTTATCCATCAGGAAAGGCAGTTTATGGCTCTCGAAGGCGGTCTGCCAACGCCTGATGCTGGATGAGAGCGACCCGCGGGGTCGCGGCCGGCGTGACTTTTCGAGCACCGAGCGGAGCAGCCTTTTCGGCTGTGAGCACCGGAGCGCAGAAAAGGCGCGTCGGATCGCCAGCAGCAGGCGTTGGCAGACCGTCTCTCTCAGTAGAGGCCGCCCATGCCTATGTCACCACCACTCGCACGCGGCGGCGCCACCGGACGCGGCGTGGTGCCGGCCAGCACCGCAGGGGGCGCGCCGGCGGGTGCGGCCCCAGGCTGGATCGCGCTGGCCGGCGAGGCGAGCGCCGGGTTCGAGGGATCGATCGAGGTGGTGCTGCGCGATCCGGAAGCACCGGGCAATGCCGCCATCTGGTCCTCCTGGTCCGGCACGTTCTCGGCGCCGGTATCTTGCGCGCCGAGCTGGTCGGAGCCGGTGCCGCTGGCGATCATGCTGCCCAGGCCCGGCTCCTGGCCCGGCTTGAAGCCGTCGATCGCACTGCCCAGGCCCGCATTGTAGCGCACCAGCGTGATGCCGTCGGGCACCCGGAAATCCAGCTTCGGCGTATCGCCCAGCGCCTGCTTCATGAACCGGTTCCAGACCGGGCCCGCGACGTGGCCACCATCCTCCTTCTCGCCGAGGCTGTCCGGGTTGTCGAACCCGATCCAGACCACCGTCAGCAGATCGGGCGAGAAGCCCGCGAACCAGGCATCGTTGAAGTCCTGGCTGGTGCCGGTCTTGCCGGCCAGCGGCCGGTCGATCCCTTCGCCGGCCGGCACGCCGGTGCCCCGCGCGATCACGTCCTGCATCATCCGCACCACCTGGTAGGTGCTGTCGGGATCGGTCACCTGGCGGCGGCTGTCCACCATGACCGGCGGCAGCGACGGATCCACCGCCGACGGCTGCAAAGCGAGGCCCTGCGGCCGCCACACCACATGGCCGTCGCGATCCTGCACGTCGTCGATCAGGCTCGGCAGCACCTCGCGGCCACCCGACGCCATGCAGGCATAGGCGCCGGCTTCGCGCAGCACCGTCGTCTCGACCGCGCCGAGTGCCGCCGGCAGCACCTTCGGCATGGCATCGACCTCGTGCGTATCGATGGCGACCTTGGCCACCGCCGCCATGCCGATATGCGCTGCGAGCCGCACCGTCACCAGGTTGAGGCTCTCCCGCAGCGCGTCATGCAGCGAGGTCGGGCCGCCAAAGGTGAGCTCGTAGTTGTTCGGCCGCCAGTTGCCCTGCACGAACGGCGCGTCCAGGAACTTGTCGGCCGGCGAGATGCCCTGCTCCATCGCGGCGAGATAGACCAGCGGCTTGAACGAGGAGCCGGGCTGGCGCAGCGCCTGGGTGGCGCGGTTGAACTGCGAAGTGTCGAACGACCAGCCGCCGACCATGGCCAGCACGCGGCCGGTCAGCGGGTTCATCGACACCATCGCGCCCTCGACCTCGGGGATTTGCCGGAGCTGGACCCCGGTGGTGCCTTGCACGCCGGTGGCACCGGACACGCCGGTGGCACTTGATACGCCTGTGGCACTTGATACGCCTGTGGCACTGGCCGGCTCGACCATCATCACGTCGCCGTTCCGCGGCAGCCGCTTCTGGCGCATGAAGGCGATGTCGGCCCAGCCGAGCACTCCGGTATGGGTCGCACCCGGCTGGTCGGCGCCGGTCTGGTCGCCGGCGCCCGGCTCGATCCAGCCGACGGTGCCGGTCGCGGCCG
Organism: Lichenicoccus sp.; assembly: GCF_965277665.1. Taxonomy (GTDB): domain Bacteria; phylum Pseudomonadota; class Alphaproteobacteria; order Acetobacterales; family Acetobacteraceae; genus Lichenicoccus. The sequence goes on along the minus strand of NZ_OZ255835.1, from coordinate 266,942 downwards.
ACAGCATGACGCCCAGCCGCCATTCCGGCAGCATCCCCGGCGGACGCGGCACCGCGGCCAGCATGGACTGCCAGTCCACCGGCGGCGGCGCGGTCTCGCCACGGCGCACCCGGCGCGGACGCAGTCCGATGCCATCGATGCGGGTGATCGGACCGCGCCAGCTGCCATGCTTGCGGTCGTACCGCATCAGCCCCTCGCGCAGCTCGCGGGTGGCGACGTCCTGCAGGTGCGCATCCAGGCTGGTCTGCACCACCAGGCCGCCCTGCTGGGTCTGGTCGGCGCCGTAGCGGTCGATGAGCTCGCGCCTGACCTCCTCGGAGAACCATTCCGAGCCGGGCACCGGCCCGGGGCGGCGGAAGGATTTCGGGATCAGCGGCTCGGCGCGCGCCGCGTCCGCCGCCGCCCGGGTGATCGCGCCGGTCTCGGCCATGCGCCCCAGCACCCAGTCCCGCCGCGCGGTGGCGGCAGCCGGGTAGCGGTACGGGTTGTAGTTGGTCGGCGATTTCGGCAGCGCGCCGAGAAACGCCGCCTCGGCATCGTCGAGCTGGTCGAGCGGCTTGTTGAAGTAGGTCTGGGCTGCCGAAGCGATGCCGTAGGCGCCGGCGCCGAGATAGATCTCGTTGAGGTAGATCTCGAGGATACGCTCCTTGGTCAGCGTCTGCTCGATGCGCATCGCCAGCAGCGCCTCCTTGGCCTTGCGCTCGAAGCTCACCGTGTTCGAGCCCAGCAGCATGATGCGCGCCACCTGCTGGGTGATGGTCGAGGCGCCGATCGGCCGCCTGTGCGAGTGCATGGTCTGCACGTCGGTGACCGCGGCGCGCAGCATCGCCAGCGGATCGACACCGGCATGGCTCCAGAAATTCTGGTCCTCGGCCGAGATGAAGGCGGACTTCACATTGTCCGGGATCGCCGAGTAGGGCGCAAAGATGCGCCGCTCGGAGGCGAGCTCCGCGATCACCCGGCCATCGCCGGAATAGATCCGGCTCATCACCGGCGGCTGGTAGTCGCGCAGGCCGTCGACGGTGGGCATGTCCGACGAGATGCTCTCGTACTTGCGCCAGATCATGAACGAGCCGGTGCTGACGGCGAGCAGCCCGACCGCCAGGCTGGCGCCCGCCAGCCGACGCACGAAGCGGTAGCGCGGCCGGCGCACCGCCACCCCAGCCGCACGCGGGTTCTCGCCGTGTCGGCGCGGCTCCTGACCAGCTTTGCTCGGATCGTTCATGGCAGGCTCTCTAGCACCGGCGCCGCGTAACGCGAACCCGCCAGCGGAGCCGGCGTTTTGACATAATATCTGGAGTCAATGCCATGGAATGCCGCCTCGACCGGCAGGTCGCCATCGTCACCGGAGCAAGTTCCGGGATCGGCCAGGGTGTGGGCAAGGCGCTGGCCGAGGCCGGCGCCGCGGTCGCCGTCAACTACAATTCGCGGCGCGACCCTGCCGAGGCCCTGGTCCGCGAGATCGAGCAGGGGGGTGGCCGGGCGTTCGCGATCGGCGCCGACGTATCCGACGAGGCCGACGTGACCCGGCTGTTCCGGGAGACCGCGAGCCGCTACGGCGGCATCGATATCGTGGTGGCGAATTCGGGCATGCAGAAGGACGCGCCCAGCGCCTCGATGAGCCTCGCCGACTGGAAGCGCGTGATCGACGTCAACCTGACCGGCCAGTTCCTCACCGCGCGCGAGGCGATCCGCCATTTCGAGGCGCAAGGCGACCGTGGCGTCTCCAGGTCGATCGGCAAGATCCTGTGCATGAGTTCGGTGCATGAGGTGATCCCGTGGGCCGGGCATGTGAACTATGCCGCCTCCAAGGGCGGCATCGCGCTGATGATGCGCACCCTGGCGCAGGAGGTGGCGCCGAAGCGCATCCGGGTGAATGCGATCGCGCCCGGGGCGATCCGGACCGCCATCAACCGGGCGGCGACCGAGGGCGATGCCGGGCGCAAGCTGCTCGACCTGATCCCGTACAAGCGCATCGGGGCGGCCGAGGACATCGCCAACGCGGCGGTCTTCCTTGCCTCGGACCTCTCCGACTACATCGTCGGCGCCACCTTGTTCGTCGATGGCGGCATGACCCTCTACCCGGGCTTCGCGGACAACGGCTGAGAGGCCTGCCGAGGTTGCGCCAGGCTGGGCATCCGACGCGGCTGTCTGCGCCTCCGGTGCTCACGGCCAGATGGCCGCTCCGCTCCGGTTCTCGACATCCACCCCGGGCGGCGCTGCAGGCTGCCTCAGCCTGACACAACCTCGGCAGGCCTCTCCGGATTTACGAAGGGGGCTTGGTCTTCTGCGGTTTCTTCGTGTGGTCGGTGGTGCTGCCGGGGGCGGCGGGGGTGGGGGAGATCTGGTCGTTCTGTATGCCCTTGCTGGTCTTCAGGCGCTGCGACGGGGGGATCTTCGGCGCGGTGGCGGGCGCGCCCTGGGCGAAGGCGGCGGTGCTTACGAGGAGCGACATCAGGGCGGCGGGCAGGCGGCGGTTCGTCTTCATGCCGGGTTAAACCTGAGCCGGCGCCGGAAGTTCTCCGGCTGATCGGGCGCCACTGGTGGCGCCTCTGGCGGCTTGATATGACGCAACCATGAGCCTCCTGCGCAGCACCATCCTCGCCGTTCCCCCGATGCGGCGGCTGCGCGAGGCGCGTGACACCCTGCTCAGGGAGCGCAACGAGCTGGGTGCGAGGCTGGCTGCGCGCGAGCGGCAGCTGCTCGACACGCAGAACATCCTGGCCGCGCAGCGCCATGGCGCCGGTGACGAGCGAGCGCCGCCGGCCTTGCCGCCGCTGCCGGCCGGCAGCCCGTTCGACCACTACAACCACCTGTTCGACCCGCTGGAAGTCATCGCCCGGCATGCGGCGCCGGACCTGCGGCCCTCGCCGCGGCATCTGACCAACTTCCTCGGCGTGCGGATCGACCCGGGCTTTCTCCCATCCGCGCTGGCCGGCCGCGCCGGACAGGTCGAGGGCCTGCCGATCCCGGCCAACTGGCACGCCGACATCGCCGAGTGGGGTGCGGCGCTGCGCGCCGTCGACCTGGCGCGCGACCGGTTCACCATGATCGAGCTTGGCTGCGGCTGGGGCTGCTGGATGAACAATACCGGCGTCGCCGCGCGCCGCGCCGGGCTCGCGGTGCATCTGGTCGGCGCGGAGGGCGACGCGGGCCATATCGGCTTCGCCCGGGCGGCGCTCGCCGAGAACGGCTTCACGCCGGAGCAGATCACCCTGCAGCGCGGCATTGCCGCCCCCGACGCGGGTGTGGCGCTGTTTCCGAGGCAACCGGATGCGGGCCGGCACTGGGGACTGGAGCCGGTGTTCGGCGCGACCGCGCGCCAGCGCCAGGAGGCGGCGCGTTCGGGAAGCCACGACGAGCTGCCGATGGTGGCACTTTCGGACCTGGTGGCGCCGCACGCCCGCATCGACCTGCTGCATATCGACATCCAGGGCGGCGAGGCGGATTTCATCGCCGGCTGCCTGCCGGTGATGCAGCAGAAGATCGCCTATGTTCTAGTCGGCACCCATTCGCGGCAGATCGAGGGCCGCATCATGGACACCCTGCTGCGGGCCGGCTGGCTGCTGGAGATCGAGCGCCCGGCGATCTTCGCGCTGCACGGCGGACAGCCGCGGGTGACCGTCGATGGCGTCCAGGGCTGGCGCAACCCGTCGCTGCTGCCACTCTGACCCCCCCGATGCGCCGCCCCCCAGATGCGCTGCCCCCCTTGATGCGCCGCAGCCCCAACACCGTCCTGATTACCGGTGGCGCAAGCGGCATCGGGCTGGCACTTGCGACACGCCTGGTGCAGTCAGGCAACGTCGTCATTGCCTGCGGGCGCGACCAGGGCAGGCTGGATGCAGCGCGGGCGACCTGTCCCGGACTGCGCACCATCCAGGCAGATGTCGCCACCGATGCCGGGTGCCGCAGCCTGGTCGCTTGCGTCACGCAGGATTTCCCGAAGCTCGACATCCTGGTCAACAATGCCGGCCTGCTGCATCTCAACGATCTGCGCGGAGCGACGCTGACCCGCGAGCTCGAGGCCGAGTTCGCCGTCAACCTGCTGGCACCAGTGGCCCTCGCCAACCTGCTGCTGCCCACGCTGCTGCGGCAGCCCGAGGCCGCGATCGTGAATGTCACCACCGGCTACGTGTTCCTCCCGAGTGCCCGGGCTGCGACCTACAGCGCGACCAAGGCGGGGCTGCACGCGATGACGCAGGCGCTGCGCTTCGACCTCAGGGGGACCCGGGTCCGCGTTATCGAGGTGATGCCGCCTGCCGTCGATACGGCGATGGCGCGTCACTATGGCGGCGCGAAGCTGGCGCCGGCGCAGGTTGCAGACCGGATCGTGCGCGCACTGCAGCGCGGCGACGAGGAGGTGGTGATCGGCGTGTCCCGACTGGGCCGCCTGCTGGCACGCGTCGCCCCTGCCACCGGCTTCGGCCTCATGAACCGCAGCGAGGCGAAGGCGGCGCGACCAGGTCAGCCGTAGCCTGTCATGCCCCCCGGAACATAATCGAGTACGACTGCGAAAGGCTGATGACAGCGCTACCATCCTGGCCTACGGTGCCTGCAACCTCAGCAAGAAGGTTCGGAACATCCATGGATCGTACGAGAAGAAGAGCGGCGCCATTCGTGCTGCTTGGCGCAATGATGCTGCTGCCGCCTGCGGCCCACGCCGACGGCGCGGCGCAGGCCCCGCGCGCGGTGCCTGCGAAGACCTTGCAGGTGCCGACCGCCGACGTGAGCCCCGGGATGCAGAAATTCATCGCCGCCCCGCTTAATCCGGCCTGGAACGACCAGTTCAATACCGGAGCGGCGTGGCGCAAGTTTGCCGACCACCAGGCCATCAAGATCAATGCGACCATCCCGGCCATGATGCAGCGGATGCATGTCACGATGGCACGCTCGACGATCGACGGTGTCCGTGTATACACGGTCACCCCCGACGAGATCGCGCCTGAGAACCGCAACCGGGTGCTCGTGCACGAGCATGGCGGATGCTACGTCCTGTTTCCCGGCGAGACCGGCGCCACCGAGGCGATCATGATGGCCGGGTTCGGCCACATCAAGGTCGTCATGCCCGACTACCGGATGCCGCCGGAGGCGTATTTCCCCGCAGCCCTCGACGACTCCATGACCGTGTACAAGTCGCTGCTGAAAACGATGCGCCCGGCGAATATCGGCATCTTCGGCACCTCGGCCGGTGGCGCCCTGACGCTGGAGATGGTGCTGCGCGCCAAGCAGCTCGGGCTTCCGCTGCCGGGCGCGATTGCGCCGGGCACGCCGATGTCGGATGCGACGATGGTCGGAGACAGCTTCTATACCAACAAGCTTGTCGACAACGTCCTGGTCTCGCCCTCGGGTTTCTGCCAGGCGGCGACGGTCGTGTACGCAAAGGGCCATGACCTGAAGGATCCGCTGCTATCGCCGGTCAATGGCGACATGCACGGCTTCCCGCCGGCGATCCTGACCACCGGAACCCGCGACCTGCTGCTCAGCAACACCGTCAGGGTGCACCGCGCGCTGCATCGCGCCGGGGTCCAGGCGGATCTGGAAGTCTATGAAGGCGAGTCGCACGCGCAGTACCAGTTCGACGACCGCCTGCCCGAGGCCCGCGAAGCCTTCACAGAAATCGCCGCGTTCTTCGACCGGCATCTCGCTAAGTAGCGTGGCAAGTGCCGGCTCTCAGCCAAGCAGACGCCCGATCACCCGGGCGGTGTAGTCCACCACCGGGATGATTCGGCCATAGTTGATCCGAGTCGGCCCGATCACCCCGATCGCGCCGACGATGCGATTGGCCTCGTTGCGCGCCGGCGCCACCACCATCGACACGCCGGACACGCCGAACAGGCCGCTCTCAGCGCCGATGAAGATACGCACCCCGTCGGACTGCTCGGCGAGGTCGAGCAGGCGCAGCATCGTCTCCTGCGTCTCGAGCCGGTCGAACAGCATCTGGATGGTGGAGATACGCGCGATCTGGGTCACGTCCGCCAGCAGGCGCGACTGGCCGCGCACGATCAGCGAGCCGCCCCTGCCTTCGCCGGTCCAGGTGGCGAGTCCGGTCTCGACGACGCCCGCCGAGAGATGGTCGAGCTCGGTGCGGTTGGCGGCCATCTCCTCGGTGACGTGCCGGCGCAGCTCGCCCAGCGAGCGTCCGGTCAGCCGCGCGTTGAGGTAGTTGCCGGCCTCGACCAGGGCGGAGGGCGGCAGCCCGGGCGGCGTCTCGATGACGCGGTTCTCGACCTGGCCGTCCGCGCCGACCAGGACCACCAGCGCCCGGTCATGGCCGAGGGCCACGAACTCGATATGCTTGATCAGGCCGTCGCTCTTGGGCGCCAGCACCAGGCCGGCGGCGGCGGACAGCCCGGACAGCATCGCCGACGCATCGGCCAGCGTGTCCTGCAGCGACCGGCCCCGGCTGTCCAGCGAGCGCATGATGGTGACCCGCTCGTCGTCCGAGAGGCTGCCGAACTGCAGCAGCCCGTCCACGAACAGCCGCAGCCCCTTCTCGGTCGGCAGCCGGCCCGCCGAGGTGTGCGGCGCGAACAGCAGCCCGGCATCGGTCAGGTCGGCCATCACGTTGCGTATGGTGGCGGGCGACAGCGGCAGCGGCAGCCGGCGCGACAAGGTGCGGCTGCCGACCGGATCGCCGGTCTCGACATATTGCTCGACGATCTCGCGCAGGATCGCGGCCGAGCGCGCATCCAGGCTAGGCGGCAAGGTCGGGCGCTGCGGCAGGCTCTTGATCTCCATCATTATCTCTCTACACCGCCCGGGCCCGTCCAGGGACGCAAAGCAAGCGATCTGCCGCCAGCCCTGCATAGAACCGGACATGATCTGGCACGGCAGACCGCCGCGGGCTATGCGATGGCGCACCCGCCAACCTCCGGAGCCATGCCAGATGTCCCGCCTTATGCCCGCTTCCGGGTCTGCCTCCGGCCACGCCGGGCGTCCCTCCGGCCGTGCTCCCGACCAGATCCGCAAAGTCTCGATCGAACCCGGCTTCGCGCATCATGCCGAAGGCTCGGTGCTGATACGCATGGGCGGCACGGAGGTGCTGTGCGCCGCCAGCGTCGAGCCGCGGGTGCCCCCGTTCCTGCGCAACCAGGGCCTGGGCTGGGTCACCGCGGAGTATGGGATGTTGCCGCGCGCGACCCACACGCGCGGGTCGCGCGAGGCAGCAAAGGGCAAGCAGTCCGGCCGCACGCAGGAGATCCAGCGCCTGATCGGCCGGTCGCTGCGCGCCGTGGTGGATCGCAAGGCGCTCGGCGAGATGACCATCACGCTCGATTGCGACGTGCTCAACGCCGATGGCGGCACAAGATGCGCCTCGATCACCGGCGCGTGGGTGGCGCTCAACCTCGCCCTCGCCCGGCTGGTCCGGCAGAAGGTGATCGCCGCGGTGCCGCTGACCGGGCAGGTCGCGGCCATCTCCTGCGGCCTGGTCGGCTCCTGGGGGGCGGCGACCGCGGTCGCCGACCTCGACTATGACGAGGACAGCGCCGCCATCGCCGATGCCAACTTCGTGCTGACCCAGGGCGGCGGCATCGTCGAGATCCAGGCCACCGCCGAGCAGGCGCCGTTCAACGACGTGCAGTTCGGCGACCTGATGCGGCTCGCGCGCCTCGGCACCGAGACCCTGTTCGCCGCCCAGCGCGAGGCGGTCGCGCGCGCCCTGGAGGCGCCTGCCACATGAGCCGACGCCTCGAACGCGGCGACCGCCTGGTGCTGGCGAGCCACAATGCCGGCAAGCTCGCGGAATTCGAGCAGCTGCTGGCCGGCACCGGGGTGGAACTGGTCAGCGCGGCGCGGCTCGGGTTGCCGGAACCCGAGGAGACCGCCGACAGCTTCGCCGGCAATGCCGCACTGAAGGCACACGCCGCCGCCGCCGCGTCCGGCCTGCCGGCGCTGTCCGACGATAGCGGCTTCTGCGTGCGGGCCCTCGTGGGCGCCCCGGGGCTGTACTCGGCGCGCTGGGCCGGCCCCGGACGCGATTTCAGCGTGGCCATGCAGCGTGTGCGTGACGCGGTGGCGGCGAGCGCCGACCCCGCGGACACCCGCGCCTGGTTCATCTCGGTGCTCTGCCTCGCCTGGCCGGACGCCGAGGCACGCAGCTTCGAAGGCCGCATCGACGGCAGCTTTGCGTGGCCGCCACGAGGCGGCAACGGCCATGGCTACGACCCGGTCTTCGTCCCGGACGGCGACACCAGGCGCTTCGCCGAGATGGACGACGCGGAGAAGAACGCCATCAGCCACCGCGCCCGCTCGTTCGCGCTGTTCGCCGCAGGATGCCTGCCGGAGCGCTAGCGCCGGGTCGGCTTCGTCGGCTGGCCCGGGACCGGGGCGGCGGCTGGCAGGTCCTCCTCCAGGATCGTCACATGCATCGCATAGGACACCTCGCCCTCGTCCTCGTCGCGGTGCAGCGTGCCGATGGTCTCCTCCTCGACCGCGACCTCGACCGACATGCCGGCCCGTACGGGCTTGACAACACGGATGCGGTCCGACCCGAGCAGCTTGCGCAGGTAGGCCTGGACACGGGCGATCTCTGAAGCGTTCACGACGGCGGGCACTCCGGGGGTGGGCAGTCACGGGCAGGAGGCGCGGTGTAGGGGGCATCCGGCCTCGCCGCAACAGGCATCCGGCGCTACTCTGTCGCCTCAGGCGACAAGTAGGGCGTGATCGACCTGATCATGCCCTGGCCCTGCACAAGAAAGGATCAGGAACATGTCCGAGGAAGTCGAAGTGGTGGCCATCATTCAAGCCAAGCCCGGACACGAGGGGGCGCTCGAAGCGGCCGGGAAGGCCTGCATCACGCCGACCCGCGCGGAGGCCGGCTGCATCTCCTACGTGCTGACCACCGACCCGACCAAGGCGGGCAAGCTGGTCTTCATCGAGACCTGGCAGAGCAAAGCGGCGCTCGACGCGCACATGCAGACGCCGCACCTGCAGGCGTTCGTCGCGGCGGTCGAGGAGAATGCGGACGGCGGCATTGACCTGAACGTACTGAAGAAGATCGCCTGAGCCTTTTCCGGCATGGCTGACGCGGCGCTCGCCGAGGTGATGCGGGGTGGCCGTATCGAATCCCGGCACGGCGGCGCCGCCGTGGTCACCGACGCCGGCGGCCGGGTCATCCACGCCGCCGGTGACATCGAGGCCGCCGAGTTTCCGCGCTCGGCGGTCAAGGCGATCCTGGCGCTGCCGCTGGTGGAGAACGGCGCCGCTGACCGTCTCGGGCTCGATGATGCTGAACTGGCGCTGTCCTGCGCGTCGCACACCGGCGAGGCACATCATGTCGCCGTCGCGGCCTCGATGCTCCGCAAGGCCGGCCGCACCGACGCCTGCCTGGAGTGCGGCGCGCACTGGCCGACCTCGCGCAGCGCCGCGCAGGCGCTGGCGGCTGCCGGCCGGTTCCCCGGGCCGCTGCACAACAACTGCTCCGGCAAGCATGCCGGCTTCATCTGCGCGGCCGTCGAGGCCGGCGATGATCCTGCCGGCTATGTCGGCCCCGACCATCCGACGATGCGTGCCGCCACGGCGGCACTCGCGGACCTCGTCGGAACGGTGCTCGACGACCGCAACCGGGGGATCGATGGCTGCGGGATCCCGACCTACGCCATCCCCCTGCATGCGCTGGCGACCGGCTTTGCCCGCGTCGGTTGCGGCGCCGGCCTGTCGCCGGACCGCGCCCGGGCCGCGGCCCGGTTGCGGGCGGCGGTGGCATCCGATCCCTTCCTGGTCGCGGGCCGCAACCGGTACGACACCACGATCATGACGCTGCTCGGCGCGCGACTGTTCAGCAAGATCGGCGCGGAAGGCATCGTGGCGGCGGCGATGCCGGAGCTCGGCCTTGGGTTCGCGGTGAAGTGCCGTGACGGCGCCGCGCGCGCCGCCGAGGTGGCGATGACGGCCCTGATCGCGCCGTATCTGGCTCCGGAGGAGCGGGCGGGCGCCGCGTTCCAGGCGCTGCTCAACCCGGTGCTGACCAACTGGAGCGGCACCCGTGTCGGCGAGATCCGGCCGGCTGCGGCCTAGCAGGGTATTGAAAAACCAAGCGCAAGGGCTCTCCCCTTGACCCGCTGGGGGCCCGTCTTGGAGCAGTGGGGGCCCCAAACCCCGATTCTTAACTTAAAGGATTTCAAAGGCTCGCCTTTGATGGGGTCCAGGGGCAACGCCCCTGGCCTTCACTCGTCGCGCAAGGCGTGATGAGTTTCTGGGTTTTTCAGCGGCCTGCTAGAGCAACGTGTCGGCCATCGGAACCGGCTCAGAATCGTTCCGCAATCCCGACCAGGAGTGTCCGGCGCAAGCCGAACTGCGGCGCGCCGACCCCGACGCCGGTTCCGTTGCGGATTTCATAGACGCGGTCGAGCAGGTTGATCACGTCGAGGCGAAATTGCGTTGCGCGCAGCGGCGCCGAATTGAAGGTCTGCACGGCCGCGAGGTTGATCGTGGCGTAGCCCGGCAGCGCCTGGCCGTTCGGGATCGTGCCGTCAGCGCGCAGGCCGCTGCCGACGATCAAGTCTGCCGACAACCTGGCCGGATGGTCGGTCCTGGAGAACGCGGTGTAGGCAGCGCCGCCGGATCCGGTCCAGGTCTGGTTGTGGTCGAGATAGATGAAGTGCTGCGAGATGTAGGCGAGTTCATCGGCCGAGAAGCTGAACTGCGACGAGACGATGTCGCGGCCCACCGCGCGCGACAGCGCGACGTTGGCATAGAGCGAAAGCGGGCCCCGGTCGTAGGTGACGCTCGCCTCGTAGCCATGAACGTCGCCATGCGCGTAGTTGAAGGCGGACAGGATGATCGGCGCCCCGAACTGGCCTTCGTCGATCAGGTTCTGCGCCTCCTTGTAGTAGGCGTCGAGACCGACCTGCAGGCCGGGCACGATGATCTGGGTAATGCCGGCATCGTAGTAGTTGTCGCGTTCCGCCTTGACGATGCTGTCCTGCGTGACCGCTGCCGCGGCGGACGTGCCGTTGAACAGCGCGATGTCCTTGCCGCCGACCAACTCGAATGGCGGCGGGATGAAGTAGCGCGAGTAGCCCGCGTGGATGGTCGTGGTCTGCCACGGCTGCCAGACCACGTTGACGCGCGGGCTGAGCTGGTTCTCGTGGGTGTATTCGTCGACGACGTCAAAGCGGGTCCCGTAGTTGAGGGTCACGTGCGGCAGGATGTGCCACTCGTCCTGCACATAGACGCCGTACAGGCCGCCGGTCTTGCCCTGCCCGTCGAAGATCTGGAACGGCGTGTCGCCGCCGCTGCCGCCGGCCGGCAGCACCGTCGATACCGTGTTCGAGACCAGCCGCTCGCCGGTGATCTGGAGCCCCGCGCGGATCGTGTGCTGGTCGCTCACGCGCCAGCTGGCATCGGTCTGGATCCCGGTGGACAGGACCGACTTCGAGGCGGTCTGCGACACCCCGTCGAACAGCAGATCGCCGAGCGGATCGGGCGTGTAGGAGAGGCTGCTGTAGCGGGTGAACACGGAGCTCTGCAGGTCGAGCGCGCCGATCTCCTTCTGCAGCGAGAGGATGGCGAAATCGGTGATCTCGCGCTGATGCTCGGTGAGGTCGCTGCTGTTGACATGGCTGACGGTGCCGTCGGTGAGGCCGAGGGACGGCGTCTGGCCGGGATTGTTCGGGATCTCGAAGAACTCGTTCGACGCGCCGGCGAGCAGGCTGACCCGGGTATCGGCATCGACCGTCCACGCGATGTGGGCGATGCCATGCGTCTGGTTGCTCAAGTCGTGGATGGGATCGAGGGTGCCGGCCGGGTTCTCGATGCCGACGCGGTCATGCAGGGCATCACCGGTGACGAAGTAGTCGACGTTGCCGACATGGCCGCCATAGGAAAAGGACGGCTGGAAGTCATCGCGCTGGCCGCCATAGAGCGAGATCTCGCCGCCGGGATCGGTGATGCCGCTCTTGGTCGTGATGTCGATGACGGCCGCGGTGTCGAAGCCGTACTGCGCCGGCAGGGCTCCGGTGATCAGCGACAGCGAATGGGCGAAGCGCGTCTGCAGCGCCTGGCCGAACACCGAGAGGCCCTCGGGAAGCTGCACCCCGTCGAGCCGGAACTGCACCTCGTTATGGTCGCCGCGAATATGGATCTGGCCGTAGGAATCCTGTGCCACGCCAGGCGCCTGCAGCAGCACCTGGTTGAGCGGGGTATTGTCACCCTGCGGCAGGGTCTGGAGGCTGGCCCGGCTGAGGCGATAGACGGTCGCTCCCAGATCGGGTTCGAGAGCGCTGCGCGCGCGATCCAGACGCACGGTCACCTGTTCCATGCCCGAAGCCGGGTCGATGGTGTCCGTAGATCGGCTCCGCGACGCTGGAGGCGTGTGGGGCTGGCCACTCTGGGCGGCGGCGCTGGCCGGCACTCCGGCGACGAAGAGCGAACCCAGCATCAGTGCGGACAGCAGGCTCGACCAGCGTGACATGCAAGGTCCTTCCAAGGCGACAGCGGAAGCCAAAAGCAACCGTATAACGTAGCAAAGCTATGTTATACGATATCACTTAAGGCCGTCTGTCCATGCGGCAGGAAGAAAGATTTCAAAGAATCGGGGCCTGGGGCCTCCGGCCCCAGCGGGTCCAGGGCAGAGCCCTGGCCCTTGCCTGACACAAGATCCGCCCGGTCAGCGTCCGGTCAGGATGCGCTCGAACAGCTGCTTCACCGTCGGCACGAAGCCGTTCGAGTAGAACGGATCGCTTGCGAACCGGGTCGCGCTCTGGCCGCCGAACATCAGGTTGTTCTCGGTCGCCTCGACATCCTCGGGGGCTGCATGGCTGATCGATTGCAGGGTCTTCTGGATGCAGAACGAGCGCGGGTCGGCCTTGCGGCCGTTGCTGTAATCGGGCCCGTGCTGGCTCCAGTTCGAGAACCGGCATTCCGACAGGCAGCCCATGCAGGCCACCTGGTCGGCCATGATCTCGGCGGCATGCTCGCGGGTCTCGAACACCAGCGTCGAGTCCGGCGTGCGCAGGGCCTCGGTGAAGCCCTCCGCTTCCCAGGCCTGCACGCGCGCCAGATCGGCCGGTGCCAGATAGACCAGCCGCTTGCGGGCGCCGACCCCGTAGGCCGCCACGTGCGCGCCAAGCGGCTCGCTAGAGAACGCGACCTGACGCTCGGACCGCTCGCGCAGGCCGCGCATGAAGCTGTTGTTCACCGCGGAGGAGTAGAAGCCGGTCGGGCTGAACTTGTTGAGATAGACATCGCCCGGCTTCAGGTGCAGCAGGGTCTGCTTCCAGCTGTCCGGGATCGGACTCTCGCGGGTCAGCAGCGGTCGGGTGCCGAACTGGAACGCGACCGGCCCGAGATCGGGGTTGTCGATCCAGTCCTCCCACTCGTCGAGCCACCAGACGCCGCCCGCCATGATGATCGGGGTGTCGCCGAGACCGAAGGTGCGCATCAGGCGGCGCAGCTCCAGCACGCGCTCATAGGGAGCCTGCGGCCGGGTCGGGTCCTCGCCGTTGGACAGGCCGTTATGGCCGCCGGCGAGCCACGGATCCTCATAGACCACCCCGCCGAGCAGGTCGGCCGCCTTGGAATAGGCCCGCTTCCACAACGCGTTGAAGGCACGCGCCGAGGAGACGATCGGATAGTAGGGCACGCCGAAGCGGGCCGCGATGTCCGACAGCCGGTATGGCATGCCGGCGCCGCAGGTCAGGCCGTTGATCAGCCCCTTCGCCCCCTCGAGCACGCCGGTGATGATGCGTTCGGCAGCACCCATCTCCCACAGGATGTTGGCATGGATGCGTCCCTGGCCGCCGGCGAGCTCGTGCGCCGCCTGCGCCTGGGTGATGCCGCCCGCGATCGCGTAGCTGATGAGCTCCTCGTGACGCTCGCGGCGAGTGCGGCCGTGATAGACCTGCGGGATCACCCGGCCCTGCTCGTCATAGCTGTCGGCGTTGACCACGCTGACGGTGCCGACGCCGCCCGAGGCCGCCCAGTGTCCGGATGAGACTCCGGTCGAGACCGAGACCCCCTTGCCGCCCTCGATCAGCGGCAGGATCTCCTGACCCGCCATCCTGATCGCATTGATCGTCTTCATCACGGCGTGCGCGCTCCGTTCCGGCCCTGCTTCCGGATACTCCGGAAGATTTGTCTTATTCGGTTACAGATCGTGAGGATGGCATAATCTTGCAAGGGAAGGCCAGGGCGCTGCCCTGGACCCGTTGGGGCCCCGCCGCTCAGGAGAGGGGGCCCCAAACCCCGCTCCTTAGCAATGGATTTCAGAGGCGGCGGCGCGCCTGGCCTCTTACGCCGCGTCCTCTGGACGGCGTTCGCGTCCCTTCGAGCCGACGCTTTCGCTGATGTCGGCGCCGGTGGCCTGGTCGACCACGCGCATGGACAGCTTCACCTTGCCGCGGTCGTCGAAGCCCAGCACCTTGACCTTCACCGCGTCGCCCATCGCCACCACGTCGGCGGTCTTGGCGACCCGGCCCTGCGCCAGCTCGCTGATATGCACCAGCCCGTCGCGCGCCCCGAGGAAGTTCACGAAGGCGCCGAAATCGGCCACCTTCACGACCTTGCCATTATAGATCACGCCGACCTCCGGTTCCGCCACGATGCCGCGTATGCGGTCGATCGCCTTCTGCGCCTGCTCGTCGGAGCTGGCCGCGATCTTCACCGTGCCGTCATCGTTGATGTCGATCTTGCAGCCGGTGGTCTCGACGATCTCGCGGATCACCTTGCCGCCGGTGCCGATGATGTCGCGCAGCTTCTCCTTCGGCACATTGATCACGGTGATCTTCGGCGCCGTCGCCGACACGCCGGCGCGGCCCTCGGTCAGCGCTTTGGCCATCTCGCCGAGGATGTGGATGCGACCCTCGCGGGCCTGCTCCAGCGCCACCTGCATGATCTCCGGCGTGATCGAGGTGATCTTGATGTCCATCTGCAGCGAGGTGATGCCAGCCTCGGTGCCGGCCACCTTGAAGTCCATGTCGCCGAGATGATCCTCGTCGCCCAGGATGTCGGAGAGCACCGAATAGCCGCGAGCCTCCTTGATCAGCCCCATCGCGATGCCGGCCACCGGCTGCTTCAGCGGCACGCCGGCATCCATCAGCGCCAGCGAGGTGCCGCAGACCGTCGCCATCGAGGACGAGCCGTTGCTCTCGGTGATCTCGCTGACCACGCGCACGGTGTAGGGGAACGCCTCCTTGCCGGGCAGCAGCGGATGGATGGCGCGCCAGGCCAGCTTGCCATGACCGATCTCGCGTCGGCCGGGCGAGCCCATGCGGCCGGCCTCGCCCACCGAATAGGGCGGGAAGTTGTAGTGCAGCATGAAGTTCGAGCGGTACTCGCCCTCCAGCGCGTCGATCAGCTGCTCGTCCTGGCCGGTGCCGAGCGTGGTGACCACCAGCGCCTGGGTCTCGCCGCGGGTGAACAGCGCGGAGCCGTGCGCGCGCGGCAGGATGCCGACCTCGGCCACGATCGGACGCACCGTGCGCAGGTCACGCCCGTCGATGCGCAGGCCGGTCTCGAGCACGGCACCGCGCACGATGTCGGCCTCCAGCTCCTTGAGCAGCGGCTTGGCCTTGTCGACGTCGAGCCCGGCTTGCTTCAGCGCCTCGTTCACCTGCTTCTTGGCGGCGCCCACGCGCTCGTAGCGGGCCTGCTTGACCCGCTCCTTGTAGGCCTCGCCGATCGAGGCGCGGCCCAGCGTGTCGACGCGGTGGCGGAGCGCCACCAGCTCGGCGTCCGGCTCGGCCAGTGTCCAGGGCGCCTTGGCGGCATGCTCGGCGAGCGCGATGATCGCCTGGATCACCGGCTGGAAGGCAGCGTGGCCGAAGGTGACGGCCCCCAGCATCACCGCCTCGGTGAGTTCGGACGCCTCGCTCTCCACCATCAGCACGCCCTCGGTGGTGCCGGCGAGCACCAGGTCGAGCTGGCCGGCCTTGGTCTCGGCCAGCGTCGGGTTCAGCACGTACTGGCCATCGACATAGCCGACCCGGCAGCCGGCGATCGGACCGAAGAACGGGATGCCCGACAGGGTCAGCGCCGCCGAGCAGCCGATCATCGCCACGATCGCGGGATCGTTCTCGAGGTCATGGCTGAGGACCGTGGCGACCACCTGGACCTCATTCCGAAAATTGTCCGGGAACAGCGGCCGGATCGGGCGGTCGATCAGGCGCGAGTTCAGGATCTCGGCCTCGGACGGCCGACCCTCGCGCTTGAAGAAGCCGCCCGGGATCTTGCCGGCGGCGAACGCCTTTTCCTGGTAGTTCACGGTCAGCGGGAAGAAATCCTGCCCCGGCTTGACGCTCCTGGCGCCGACCGCGGTGCACAGCACGATGGTGTCGCCATACGAGACCATCACCGCGCCGTCGGCCTGACGGGCGATCTTGCCGGTCTCCAGGACCAGCGCGCGGCCGCCCCAGTCAATTTCCTTGCGATAGAAGTCGAACATTGCGTTCCCCTTTCAGTTGTGGCGGGGGACGAAGGACATCAGGCGGAGCGACTGCGGCGTCTCGGACGGCATGGAGCAGCACCCCATGTGGCCTGAAACGCCGGGCGACCCCTGGTCCTTGCTCCCGTGCCGGTAAAATGCCTCCAGGGATGATGACGACATGCAGGGGATGAACCCCGCCTGCCGAAATCATCCCTGGTTGCGGGTTCAAGCGGCGCCTATCGGGCCAGACTCAGCGCCGCAGTCCGAGGCGCCCGATCAGGGTCTCGTAGCGGCCCTGGTTCTTGCGCTTGAGATAGTCGAGCAGGCGCCGCCGGCGGCCGACCAGCATCAGCAGGCCACGACGCGAATGGAAGTCCTTCGCGTGCGTCTTGAGGTGCTCGGTCAGGTTGACGATGCGCTCGCTGAGGATGGCCACCTGCACTTCCGGCGAACCGGTATCGTTGGCGGCATTGGCGTAATCGCCGACAAGCGCCGTCCGGCGCTCGGCTGTAATCGACATCGTGATGCTCCGTGATGCCTGGGTTTTACGCAGGGGGTTAAAGCAGGCGCTCCGGACGCAGCCACCCGTCTTCGAGTCGGCAGAGTCCGATCACGCGCCCCCCGTCCATGGCCCGCGCGATGCCCCCTGCGGGGTTTGCGCTGTCAGGGATCCGGCCCATCATCGTGACCAGACTGATCGCCTGGCCGTGTGAGAGGCTTTCCGCTTCGATCTCGGTCAGGGCCAGCGCCGGGATGTCGGCCAGCGCGGTCGCGACCGGACGCAGAAGCGCCGGTGAGGTGGGCGCGTTGTCCGCTCCCTCGATGATTTTGTCCAGGGAAATCGCGTCCTCGACCAGGAACGGCCCGACCCGCAGCCGGCGCAGCGCCGAGACATGCCCGACGCTGCCGCAGACCCGGGCCAGGTCGCGCGCCAGGCTGCGCATATAGACCCCCTTGCCGGACTGCACCGCGAACACCGCGCGGTCGGCATCCGGCCGCTCGATCAGCTCGAAACGGTCGATCCTGGCCGGGCGCGGCTCCAGCACCGGCGGCCGGCCCTCGCGCGCCATGTCGTAGGCGCGCTCGCCGGCCACCTTGATCGCCGAGAAGATCGGCGGCACCTGCATGATGTCGCCCTGGAAGGAGGCGAGCCCGGCCCGGATCCGCGCATCGTCCGGCCGCAGCTCCGAGGTCTCGATCACCTCCCCGTCGGCATCGTCGGTGTCCCGCGCCTCGCCGAACCGAAGGGTGAAGTGGTACAGCTTGGTGCCGTCCATGATGTACGGCACCGTCTTTGTCGCCGCCCCGAACGCCACCGGCAGCAGTCCGGTCGCCAGCGGGTCAAGCGTGCCGCCATGCCCCGCCTTCTGCGCATCGAAAGCCCGTCGCACGCGGTTCACGACGTCGGTGCTGGTCGGGCCGGACGGCTTGTCGACCAGCAGCCAGCCATCCAGGGCGCGTCCGCGCTTGCGTCGCATGATGTCGGTCAGCCTCGTGCCATGTGCCGCCGCGTTTAGACGAGGCCGCCGCGCGCGGCAAACGAGCGGGTGCTTTACCCCGACCCCGCGCGCGATATGCTGGCCTGCGAGAGAGATCCAGGCGACAGCAGAGCGCCGGAACGGGGGTAGCGGATGAAACGCGTCAAGAAGATCCTGAACGACACCGCCGACATCGTCGCCGAGACCATCGCCGGCCTGGTGCTCGCCTCCGACGGCACCACGCGACTGCTGGACGGGCATGCCGTGCTGCTGCGGCAGCCCTCCGCCAAGCAGAGCGGCCGCCAGGGCAAGGTCGCCCTCCTGGTCGGCGGCGGCAGCGGCCACGAGCCGCTATTCTCCGGTCTGGTCGGCCAGGGCCTCGCGGACGCCGCGGTCTGCGGCAACGTGTTTGCAGCACCCAGCCCGGATGCCATCGCGGCCGCGACCCAGGCCATCGATGACGGCGCCGGCGTGCTCTATGTCTATGGCAACTACGCCGGCGACGTCATGAACTTCGACATGGGGGCCGAGCTTGCCGACGACGCGGCGATCACCGTGCGCACGGTGCGGGTGCGAGACGACGTCGCAGCCGCCCCGCCCGAGCGCCACCACGACCGCCGCGGCATCGCCGGCGACCTGTTCGTGGTCAAGATCGCCGGCAGTGCCTGCGAGAGCAGCGAGACGCTCGACGAGGCCTGGCGCATCGCCGCCAAGGCGGAGGCCAATACCCGCTCGATCGGCGTCGCGGTGTCGGCGGGCTCGATCCCGGAGACCGGCCGGCCGACCTTCGAACTCGGCGACGACGAGATCGAGATCGGCATGGGCGCGCATGGCGAACCCGGGGTGAGCCGGCAGAAGATCGGACCGGCGGATGCCGTCGTCGACCAGATGATGGCAGCCCTCCTTCCCGACCTGCCGTTCAACCGCGGCGACGAGGTGGCGCTGCTGATCAACAATCTCGGCTCCTCGACCATGATGGAGCTGCTGATCGCCAACCGTCGCATACGCCACTGCCTGGACGCGGCCGGGATCGGCGTGCACCGTACCGAGATCGGGCACTTCCTGACCACCCAGGAAATGGCCGGCTACTCGATCACGCTGCTGAAGCTGGACGACGAGCTCAAGCGGCATCTCGACGCCCCGGCCCGCTCGGTCGCCTACAGCAGAGGCTAGCAGCATGGCCGAGGAACTCATGGTTCAGGAACTCATGGCTCAAGAACTCGGGACCGCCGCCGTCCGCGCGATGCTGGTGCTCGTCTGCACGCGCATGATCGAGAACACCGACCGGCTGACCTCGGCCGACCAGGCGGTGGGCGACGGCGACCATGGCATCGGCATGCGGCGCGGCTTCACCGCCGCCCGCGACAAGCTCGCCGAGACCGAACCGGCCACCGCGGCGGATGCGTTCAAGGCAGTCGGCACCGCGGTGATGTCGCAGACCGGTGGGGCTTCGGGCGCGGTGTTCGGCACCCTCTACCGCAGCGGCGCCACCGCCTGTAGCGGCACTGCGCTCGATGCAGCCGCATTCCTCGCGTTCCTCGACCAGGGGCTGGCGGCGGTGCAGAAACGCGGCGGCGCGATGCCGGGCGCCAAGACGATGATCGACGCCCTGGCCCCGGCGGCCGAAGCGGCGCGGGCCGCTCAGGCGGACGGGCTGGCGGCGATGATGCAGGCCGCTTCCGCGGCGGCCCAGGATGGCGTCGAGGCCAGCCGCGCCATGATCGCCACCACCGGCAAGGCGCGCGCGCTCGGCGAGCGCTCGCTCGGTCACCCGGATCCGGGGGCGATCTCGATGCAGATCCAGCTCGCGGCGATGCGCGAGTTCATCTCGACGCAAGGGTAGGACGCAAGGCGAGGCCACGGGCTTTGCCCTTGGAACCCATCAAAGGCACGCCTTTGAAATCCTTTTTATCGTGGTCCTGCGATGATGACGAGCACGCCTAGCAGGCACAGGGCGGCGCCGGCCAGGTCCCATCGATCGGGCCTGACCTGCTCGACGACCCGCAGCCAGGCCAGCGAGGCCGCGATGTAGATGCCGCCATAGGCAGCATACGCCCGCCCCGCCGCCGCGGCGTCGATCAGCGTCAGCAGGCAGGCGAACCCCAGCAGCGCGGCAAGGCCCGGGATGCCCCACAGGATGCTTTGGCCCAGCCGCAACCACATCCAGAAAGCAAAGCAGCCGGAGATTTCCGCCACCGCGGCGCAGGCATAGACCAGGCCATCACGCAGCAGGTGCGGCACCGCCCGTGGTCAGGCCGCAAGCAGCCCGTGCAGGCCGAAAAATCCGTCCGGATCGGTCCAGAATCGCTCCGCCCGCCAGCCGGCCTGGTTGGCCAGCGCCGTGAAGCCCTCGCGCGTGTGCTTGTAGCTGCTCTCGGTATGGATCGTCTCGCCGCGGGCAAAGGCGACGCCATGTCCCGCCACCTCCACCACCTGGGCCACCGTGCTGACCAGATGCATCTCGATACGGCCAGCCTGCTGGTTCCAGACCGCGCGGTGGTTGAACCGCGCCGTGTCGAAAGCAGCCCCGGTGATGCGGTTGACATGCCGCAGGATGTTCTTGTTGAACTGCGCGGTCACGCCGGCCGCGTCGTCATAGGCGGGGATGAGTTCCGAACGGTCTCTAAACAGGTCTGTGCCAATCAGGAAACGTACTGGCGCGTCGCGCACTCCATCCGCGAGGTCAGAACGGGCCTGCTCCAGGAATCGCCGCACCAGAGGCGGATCGAAATTTCCGATCGTCGAGCCCGGGAAGAAGCCGAGCCGTCCGCCGCCACCAGCCGCCGGCAAGCTCACCGGGCCGGTGAAGTCCGCTTCTACCGGCTGCACACGCAGCGTCGGATGGCTGGTCTCCAGCCGTGCCGCCAGGGCGGCAAGGGCCGGTCCGGCAATATCTATCGGCACATAGGTCGTGATCGCGTCGGGGGCGGCGTCGATCAACGCGACACCCTTGCGCTCGTCGCTGGCGCCGTACTCGACCAGGCTCGTGTCGTGGGCGACGTCGGCGGTGATCTCGTCCCTATGCAGATCGAGCAGTGCCGTCTCTGCCCGCGTCACGTGATATTCAGGCAGCATCGTGATGCGCCTGAACAGTTCGCAACCGGCCTCGTCATAGAACAGCCGCGTCGGCAGCGTTTTCTGGCGCGCTTTCAGACCTGAAACGATATCCATGAGGTCGGCGTCGCGCTGCGACGGCGCACCGTTGAGAAGATCGAGGTCGCGCTGCGACCCCGAAACAGCCATCTGATCGGGCATGACTTGTCCTAGCGATCCTGCGCCAGGCGCAAGCCGGTGACCTGCCAGCGCTTGTCGGGCTGGAAGAAATTGCGATAGCTCGCCCGCGCATGGCCCGGCGAGGTCGCATGCGAGCTGCCGCGCAGCACCATCTGGTTGATCATGAACTTGCCGTTGTACTCGCCGATGGCGCCGGCGACCGGCTTGAAGCGCGGATAGGCCAGGTAGGCGCTGCTGGTCCATTGCCAGGCATGGCCGAAGAAGTCGGGCAGCTCCGGCTGCGCCGCCTCCAGCTCCGCCTCGGTCGGCAGCCTGGCACCCGCCCAGCGTGCGAAGGCATCGGCCTCGTACCAGCTGACATGCGTGACCGGCGCATCGGGATCGACCGCGCCGCAGCCGCCCGGCGTGACCTGCCGCCAGCCACCCGCCCCGTCGGGACGCCAGTGCAGCGGTGCGCTCCAGCCTTCCCGCGACACCTCGGCCCACCCGTCGGACATCCAGAGGTCCGGCCGCGCATAGCCGTCGTCGCGCATGAACTCGAGCCACGCAGCGTTGCGCACCAGCCGGTTCGCCAGCGCATGCGGCAGCAGGATCTCCTGGTGCCGGGGATACTCGTTGTCGAAGCCGAAGCCGCTGCCGGCATGGCCGATGCCCGCCAGGCCGCCGGGACGCTCGATGAACCGGGCCGGACCCGGAGGCGCCGGCGGCGCGGTCCAGCCCGGGATCACCGCGATCCCTGCGTCCAGCCAGGCGAGCGGGTTCTGCGCCAGGGCATGCAACGCGTCCGTCACCAGCAGCTCCTGGTGCTGCTGCTCGTGATGCAGGCCGAGTGTCACCAGGTCTGCGAGCCCATCCGCGTCCGACGCCTGCAGCAGCCGGTCCAGCGCCGCATCGACATGGGCCCGATAGGAGGTGACATGGGCCGCATCCGGACGGGTCAGCAGGCCGCGCATCGGGCGCGGATGCCGGGGTCCGACAGCCTCGTAGTACGAATTGAACAGGAACGAGAAGGCGGGATCGAACGGCGCATAGCCGGCGAGGTTGGGCCCCAGCACGAACTGCTCGAAGAACCAGGTGGTATGGGCGCGGTGCCACTTCGCCGGGCTGGCGTCGGGCATCGACTGCACGCACTGATCCTCGGGCGAGAGGCCACTCGCGAGATGTTCCGTGTAGGCCCGGACCGCTCGGCAGTGCTCCTGCACTGCGGGACGGTGGGCGGTCGGCTTAAGCTCGGACATGCCATGCTCGCGAATGAGGGCTCACAACACGATCAAGTCGCGATGGTTGCTTCACCGTCAAGCAGGCGCATCAGAATGTCCAGCCGGTCGGCGTCGCGCGGCGGCTTGTCCGTACGCAGCCGGGACACCCTCGGAAACCGCAGCGCCACGCCGGATTTGTGCCGGGTGGAACGCTGCGCCGCGTCGAAGGCGATCTCGAGCACGATCCCGCTATCGTGGCCATGCGCCACCTCTCGCACCGGACCGAAGCGGGCCGTGGTGTGGTTGCGTATCCAGCGGTCCAGCATCACGAGCTCGGCATCGGTGAAGCCGGAATACGCCTTGCCGACCGGAACCAGCTCCTCGCCGCCGCCATCACCGATGCGCCAGAGACCAAACGTGTAGTCCGAATAGAACGAGCTGCGCTTGCCGTGGCCACGCTGGGCATACATCAGCACGGCGTCGATGGTCAGCGGGTCGCGCTTCCACTTCCACCACAGCCCTTTCGGGCGTCCCGGCAGATAGGGGCTGTCGCGCCGCTTGAGCATCAGACCCTCGATGCAGGCGGCCCGCGCCGCATCGCGCAGCGCCGACAGCGCGGGCAGGTCGGGCACGTCGATCAGCTCGGAGAGGTCCATCCGGGCCGGCGCCGTGCGGGCATACCAGTCCTCCAGCCGCCGCCGCCTGGCGTCGAACGGCAGCGGCCGCACATCCTCGCCGGTCTCGAACAGCATGTCGTAGAGCCGGATGCCGACCGGGAACTGCTGCATCATGCGCGCCGTCGGCGCCTTGCGGTTCAGCCGCTGCTGCAGGTCGGCGAAGGGTGCCACTTCGCCGTGGCGGAGCACCAGCAGCTCGCCATCCAGCACCGCGTCGAAATCCATCGCCTCGACGATTTCGGGAAAGGCCGCCGAGATGTCCTCGGAGCCGCGCGAATAGAGCCGCCGGCCGCCGGGCGTTGCGACGAGCTGCACGCGTATGCCATCCCATTTCCATTCGGCGGCAAAACCGGGGTAGTCCAGCGCCGCGAGGTCCTGCACCTCCAGCGGATGCGCCAGCATCGGCGGGCGGAACACCGGCGCACCCGCCGGGTCCGGTCTCTCGCCGCGCCCCTCGAGCCAGGCGAACAACCCCGTGTACGGCGGTGACAGCCCGTGCCAGACCTCCTCGATGTCGTCGGCCGCGATGCGACCGCCGCTCAGCTCGGCCAGCGCGATCTTGGCGATGCGCACCGAGGCGCCGACCCGCAGGCCGCCGGTGATCAGCTTGAGGATGGCAAGCCGCACGGTGCTGGGCGAGGCATCGAGCCAGCCCGCGACCAGTGCCGGCAGCTCGGCCTTCGGCGTCGTCGCCAGCGACCGCACGACCTCGACAAGCAGCGGCGGCGGCGCGTCGGCACTGCGCTCGGGCCACATCAGGGCGACGGTTTCCGCAAGGTCGCCGACATAGTCATACGACCAGGCGAACAGCACCGGGTCGGTGCGGCTCTCGGCGAGCTGCCGGATCAGCGCCGGCTTGGCGGCATCGAAGGCAAGCTCCCCGGTCAGCGCCGCCAGCCCGATGCCGCGGTCCGGATCCGGCTCGGTCTCGAAGAACCGGCGCAGCAGCGCGATCTTGGCAAGCCGCCCGGGTGTCAGCGTCAGCCGTTCGAGCAGTTCGGCAAACGCGATCATGCCCCCGCCTTGTCGCCTGCGTTAGCCTCGACTCCCGCCTCGTCCTCGTCGCCGTAGCCGACCAGCCGCAGCGCCCGGCCGCGCCGGCCCTGCTGCTCGGCGGCGTGGATCAACGCCTCCTCGCGGCCATGCGTCACCCAGATCTCCGGCGCATCGACCTCGGCGAGCGTCGCGCACAGCTCGTCCCAGTCGGCATGATCGGAGATCACCAGCGGCAGCTCGATCCCCTTCGCGCGCGCGCGCTGGCGCACCCGCATCCAGCCCGACGCGAGGCACACCACCGGGTCGGACAGCCGGCGCGCCCAGCGATCGGCGATGGCGGACGGCGGCGCCAGCACGATCGCACCGCGCAGCTCGGCCTTGGCCGCGACCGTGGCCGGGCGCAATTCGCCGAGCGCCACACCCATGCGCGCGTAAGCCTGGCATAGCGGGATCAGCGCGCCGTGCAGGTGGATCGGCCCGTCCCAGCCGGCCTCGCGCAGCAGGGCGATCAGGCGCTGGCACTTGCCGAGCGCGTAGCAGCCGATGACATGGGTGCGCTCGGGGAACAGCCGCACGCTGTCCAGCAGCCTGAGCGCCTCGCCGAGCGGCGGCGGATGCCGGAACACCGGCAGCCCGAAGGTCGCCTCGGTCACGAACACGTCGCAGGCGATCGGCTCGAAACCGCGGCAGGTCGGGTCCGGCACGCGCTTGTAGTCGCCCGACACCACCGCCCGGCTGCCCTGCCACTCCATCGCCACCTGGGCGCTGCCGAGCACGTGACCGGCCGGCTGCAACCACACCCGCACCCCGTCCAGCAGGAGCGGCTCGCCATAGTCCAGCACCTGCCGCACTGCCCCGGAGCGCCCCTCGCCCATGCGCACATCCATCAGCGCCATGGTCTGCGGGCTGGCCAGCACCGCGCCGTGGCCCGGGCGGGCATGGTCGGCATGCGCGTGGGTGATGATGGCCCGCTCGACGGGACCGGGAGGATCGATGAAGAACCCGCCGGGCTCGCAGAACAGCCCCTCGGGGAGCACCTTGAGCCAGGTTTCGGGATGCGGCGCCATCCGGCTGCAGACGCGCAACGGACCGGCGCGGTTGCCTACTCGGCCGCGACCCGCTGCGGTCGGCGACGCCGTGCCAGTCGCCAGGCGAGAACAAGTCCGGCGCTCTGCTGCGCCCACCAGCCGCCGGTCGCCATCGCCTCGCCCGCCTGCAGGTCGCCGGTCTGCACGACATCGTGCCTGAAGTCGGCGGTGCCGAGCATCATGTCCCACCACGGGAACACGCCGCCAAAGTTGCAGGAGTTGCGACCCGCGGCCCGAAGCCCATGATGCGCGCGATGGAACTGCGGCGAGATCAGCAGCCGCTCGCCCAACCAGCCGAAGCCGATCCGGGTGTTGGCGTGCGACAGGCTCTCGACCAGCCGCAGGCTCAGCACCAGCAGCGGGAACTGCATCGGCGGCACGCCGATCAGCAGGCCGGCGGCAATGAACCAGACATAGGAGATGGCGTCGTCCAGCACATGGTTGCGGTCGTCCGACCAGAAGGTCATCTGCCGCTGCGCATGGTGCACGGCATGCAGTCCGTACCACCAGCCGAAGCTGTGCGAGAAGCGGTGCCGCCAGTAGTCGGCGAAATCCAGCAGGACAGCGTAGATGAAGAAGCTCAGCACCGGCATGCCCATCAGCGCCGGCACCAGCGTCTCCAGCGTCGGCGGCACGATGCCGTGGTCGGCGAGGCTGCCGTTGATCCAGGTCTGCACCTGGTAGAAGGCGAAGAAGCTGACCAGCGGGAAGATGCCGATCCGCGCCAGCACGGTGTAGAGTATGTCCATCGTCACCGCCCGATATCGGCCGAGACCGTGGCGCCCGGGATCGCGCGGGAAGCGCTGCAACGGCCACCATGCCTCCAGCGGCATGCAGATGGCGCAGTTGATCGCCACCTGCAGCACGCCATAGACGGCGAACAGCGCCCACATGAAGGAGACGTCCTCCCACTGCATCCAGCCCAGCCGCCACAGGACCGGGATCAGGAAGGTCTCGTGGATCCAGCCGGCGATCCAGGCAAACGGGTCGATCATGCCGGCCTGGTTAGCACGATCGCGTGCGCGTCGCAGCCCGGTTGCGATCCTGGCTTGACCGCTTTCACGATTGGCATTGGAACATCGCGAGTTGCATGGCACTCGGATCGGACTCGCAGGGACTTCATGGCCGCCCATCGCCTGCTGCTCGTCGAGGACGAGTTCCTGATACGCATGACGCTCGCCGAGGTCCTGACCGATGATGGCTTCGAGGTCGTCGAGGCCGAGGATGGCGACAGCGCGCTGGCGCTGCTGGCCTCGGAGGCGGGGATCGCCCTGATGCTGACCGACATCCAGCTGCCCGGCGGCATCGACGGCAAGACGCTGGCAGGCAAGGTGCGCGAGCAGAAGCCCGGCCTGCCGGTGATCTTCATGAGCGGACAGTCCCAGAGCCGGCCGGACCCGGATCCGCTCAACATCTACGTCAACAAGCCATACTCGCCGATCGCGCTGTCGGCCCGGGTGCGCCAGATCCTTGATGGCGCCTGAAGCGGGGATGGCGCCTGAAGCGGGGGCGTCGGCAGCCGGGTCGTCGAACGACCGGCGACCCTTGGTCGATGGCGACCGGCGCGACATCCTGCTCGCCGCCCTCGAGGCGCTGCATGCCGGGCGCTTCGCGAATGCTGCGGCGCTGACCGGCCCGTTCGCGATCGAGGCGGACATCGAAGGCCGGTTGCTGCACGGGCTGGCGCGTGCCGGCGCGGGCGACACCGAGGCGGCCGCCCTGCTGCTGTGCCGGATCGCGGGCGAGACGCCGCAGGCCCTGCATCCGGTGCAGGATTTCGCCACCCTGCTGTCCGGCCAGCAGCGCGGCCGGGAGGCGGAGCCGCTGTTTCGCGCCGCCCTGCGGCTGACGCCGGACGAGCCACGCCTGCTGCTGGCCTTCGGCGCGTTCGTCGCCGCCTGGCACCGGCCGGAGGAGGCCGAGGCGGTGCTGCTCCAGTGCCTGCAGGTGCGGCCCCGCGACCTCTCCACGATGAACCAGCTCGGCATCGTCAAGGCGGCACTCGGACAGACCCAGCAAGCGCTCGGCCTGTTCCGCGACGTGGTCGCGACCAATCCGGCGAACCATACCGCCTGGGCCAATCTCGGCTGCGCGCTCGCCAACGAAGGCCTGTTCGGGGACGCGCTCTCGAGCTACCACCGCGCCATCCGGCTGCGGCCGAACGAGGCGCAGATCCGGCTCAACCACTCGATCTGCCTGCTCAAGGCCGGGCGCATGACGCAGGGCTGGGCGGAGCATGAATGGCGCCTGGCGCTGCCGGGCCACACCGACCTGCCGCGCGAGCGGATGCTGCCGAACCTGTCATCCCTGCGCGACCTCTCCGGCCGCACGGTGCTGGTGACGCAGGAGGAGGGTCTCGGTGACAGCCTGATGTACCTGCGCTACGTGCCGCTGCTGGCCCGGCGCGGCGCGAAAATGGTGCTCTGGGTTCCGGAGGCGCTGCGCCGGCTGGCGGCCCGCGTGGAGGGGGTCGCCGAGGTCCTGAGCGGCGACGTCCCGCGGATCGGCTTCGACTGGCACTGCCCGTTCATCAGCCTGCCGCGCGCGTTCTCCGGCACGCCGGAGGCGTTCGGCCAGCCGGCGCCCTACCTGCAGGCCGATCCGGACCGGGTGGCGGCGATGCGCGCCCTGCTGCCACCCCCCGTCTCGCCCGCCGCCTCGCTTGCACCGCGCCGGATCGGTCTGGCCTGGGGCGGGGCGCCGCGCTCGCACGATCCGGTGGCAGCCGGCATCGACCGCCGCCGCAGCATCGGCCTTGCGGCGCTGGCGCCGCTCGCAGCACTCGGCGGCGTCGAGTGGGTCAGCCTGCAGAAGGGACCGTATGAGGCGGAGCTCGATGCGCCGCCGCCCGGGCTCGCTATCCGCAACCCGATGCCGCAGGTCCGCGATCTCGACGACACCGCCGGGCTGATGATGGGCCTCGATCTCATCGTGACGGTCGATACCGCCGTCGTGCATCTCGCCGGCGCGCTGGGGCGGCCCACGATCCTGCTGGACCGCTGGGACAATTGCTGGCGCTGGCTGCATGGCCGCGAGGACAGCCCCTGGTATCCGACGGTTCGGATCATCCGGCAGAGCCGTCCAGGCGACTGGAGCGGCGTCGTCGAGCGGCTGCTGCCGATGCTCGCGGCGCGCAACGCCGAGGCTCGTAGAGCCTGTTTGAAAACGCCGGATGCTGGATGAGAGCGGCCTGCAAGGCCGCGCCCGGCGTGACTTTCCGAGCACCGCAGCGCAGCGGCCGTCTGGCCGTGAGCAGTGGAGCGCAGGAAAGACGCGTCGGATCGCCAGCAGCAGGCGTTTGCAAACAGGCTCTCAGCGCGTGATGAACATCCAGGCCAGGAACGAGACCGGCAGGAGGGCCAGCGACAGGCCGCCGGCGGCGTCCAGCAGATGGTCGAGCGCCCAGTCGTTGACGCGCCCGGTTGCACGGTCGATCGC
The DNA here is from genome assembly GCF_965277665.1 of Lichenicoccus sp. Classification (GTDB taxonomy): domain Bacteria; phylum Pseudomonadota; class Alphaproteobacteria; order Acetobacterales; family Acetobacteraceae; genus Lichenicoccus. The sequence continues at coordinate 238,466 of NZ_OZ255835.1, read as the reverse complement.
GGACGCGAAAACGCTCGGCAACGCCGCGAGCGACGGTGGCACCATGGCACGGACATCGTCGCTGACGCTGGTGCGGGACGTCATGCTGGCGGAAGTCATGCTGAGTATGGTCATGGCCGGGTTCCTCTGCTGCCCGGAAGCCCCGTTGGCCTCCATGCCACCAGCGTTGCAGAGGTCATGCCAGCCTTCCTGGCACGCTTAACCTATTGTGATTGCTAAACATTCCAGATCAAGCCGATCCGACCGGGACAGTTGGTTGGTCAGCGGTCGCGATAAGTGGCCGCTGGCGCCGCGTGATGGCGGTTTCGACCACATGGCGCGGTCAGAGTGATTTCGGCTCGTGGATCGGGCAGCCGTTATGGCGCGAGCGGAACTCCGCGGAACTGACATAGGTGCTGTTGCGTGCCCGCATCACCCCGCCCAGGGGCCGGTGCGCGGCCAGCCCGTGCCACGGGCTGAAAGACAACCCCTCGTCATAGGCGGCAACGGCTTCGGGGCTCCAGGATTCCTGCGCCGCGGTTCGCAGGGTAGCGACCGTGACATACGGGCTCTGATCCTCGGGCCAGACCACCGAGGCGTCCTCGATCGGCATCGTCTCGAGGTCGGTGCAGAGCTGCACGCGGAACTCCCACTCGCCGCCACTGGTGGCGTAATGCTGCGAGACCGCGGTGCGCAGGGCGTTCGGATCGTCAGCGGTATGGATCGGCGCGCCCGTAAGTGTCGCAAGGTCGCCGACCGGGACGAGCGAGACCTTGGCGATGTGATCGCCGTACAGGATCGGCACCTGGGAATAGAAGGTCTCGCCGAGGATGTGGGTCTGCTTCTGTCCACCCATCGTGGTGATGGTCGCACTCTTCCCCCCGAACGCCTCGATCACCGCCTCGGCGCCGCGCGCCACCGCGGAGACCACCTTCTTCAGGCCCTCCGCATGGTCGGTGGTCGCGGCCAGCGTCTTGAGGCTGCCGAGGAATTTCTCCGGCGTCGGCGCGGTGAAGGCCGGCCCGTTGACCATGATGAAGTCCTGCGTGCTGTCCGCCTCGCTGCCCGTCAGGCGGGCTCCCGGCACGCCGACGAGCTTCACCGCCAGGCCGCGCGGCGTGGAGACACTGTCGTCGAGGATGTCGCCCGGTATCGTCGAGAACCGCAGGATGGCGTCATAGCGGCCGGGCGACGCGAACAGACCCTGGGCCAGGGCCGGCGGGAGTGCGTCCAGCACGGTGAACTCGCCGCGCAGCACGCCATGGCTCTTGGCATGGACGCTGCGTGTGGCATGGCCGGAATGCTCCAGCGTGGTCTGGCTGATCTTGCCCATGGTGTCGATCAGGGCCCGGTTGATCTCCGCCTCGTTCCCCGCCGGCACTTCCATCGCGGGCGCGAAGCGCACGGGGGGGTTTGGCAGCGGCATCTGTCCGGACATGGGACCTCCTGTCGGTGAACTCCCGACGTCAACGCCGGCCGGCCTCAGCCGTTGCCGATCGCGACCCCGGCAGCCAGCACCAGCGCGCCGCCCAGCATCACCTTGGCAGCCGCCGAGAAGGGCGGCGTCTCCATGAAGCGGAACTGGATCCAGGCGATGATCGCAAGCTCGATCACCACGACGACGCCGGCGATCGCGGTGGCGGTCCAGAATCGCGGGATCAGGTACGGCAGCGTGTGGCCGATGCCGCCGGCGACGGTCATCAATCCGCAGACCACGCCGCGCACCATCGGCGTGCCGCGCCCGGACAGCTTGCCGTCATCGGCGAGCGCCTCGGCGAACCCCATGCTGATGCCGGCGCCGACGCTGGCGGCGAGGCCGACCAGGAAGGCCTTGTGCGGATCGTGGGTGGCAAAGGCGGCGGCGAACACCGGGGCCAGGGTGGAGACCGAGCCGTCCATCAGCCCGACCAGTCCGGGCTGGATCACCTGCAGGACGAAGCGCTTGCGGGCATCCTCGTCCTCGCGTTCGCGCACCTCGCCGGGCAGGCGGGTCTCCTCGATGTGGCCGGCGGTCTGCACGTGCTCCGCCTCGGCCGCCGCCAGGTCGCCGAGCAGGCGACGGATCGCCGGATCCGAGGAGCGCGCCGCCGCCTGCAGATAGAACCGGCTCGCATCGGCCTCCATCTGCCGGGCCTGGCGCCTGATGACCGCAATGCCCTTGGGCACGATCTGCCAGGCCGGCTTGGGCAACGGCGCTCCCTTGATGTCGCGCCGGCGTATGTCGGGGATGTGGTCGCCGAAGCGTGTCTCGAACAGGTCGATCAGCGCGCGCCGGTGACCGTTTTCCTCGGCGGCCATGTCGTCGAACAGGCGGGCGCTGTCGGGATACGTCTCGCGCAGGCTTTTGGCGAAATCGACATAAGTGCGGCCGTCCTCCTCCTCGTTGGAGATGGCAAGTGCGAGCACTTCCCGCTCGGACAGATCTTTGAACATTCGCATGGGTCGCTTTGAGCGCAGTTCAGCAACAAAGTCAAAGGAGGCAGTCGATCTATACTGATTGTTGATTGGCCACTACTTGCTGCGAGCCGTTTGCATTCTCAAGTCCACAAGAACGAGGCGTGCCGTCCGCGCCTGCTTGCCGCCTGGCGCAAACGCGTCAACCATGCCGCATGATCAAGACCCGGCGCATCCCCCGCTGCCCCGCCGTTCCGGTGGCAGGCCTTCTCGTCCTGGCCACGGCCGCCGGCGCGGCCGCGCCGCCTCCGGCTTCGAGCATCTTCGCGCCCTACCAGCAGCTCTACCCGGCCAACGCCTATCGCTCTGCCAGCGGCGCGCCGGGGCCGGCCTACTGGCAGAACCGCGCCGACTACCGGATCGCCGCTGCAATCGACACGACGACGAAGAGCCTCTCGGGCGACGAGGTGATCCGCTACACCAACAACAGCCCCGATGCGCTCGACGCCCTGTGGGTGCAACTCGACCAGAACATCTATCGCGCCGATGCGCGCGCCGCCTTCGTGTCGCGCTACTTCGGCCGCCAGCACACCGCGGGTGACGTCATCGAGGCGGTCTCGATCGAGCAGGGCGGCCGCGACAGCCCGCTCGCGTTCCTCGTCGACGATACGCGCATGCGGGTCACCCTGCACCAAGCGCTCAGGCCGCACGGCGGCACGATCGCCCTGCACATACGCTGGCACTACACGATCCCGGGCCCGTGGGGCGGCCGCACCGCGGTCACGCCGACGCGCAACGGCGACATCTACGAGATCGCGCAATGGTTCCCGCGCATGGCGGTGTACGACGACCTGCGCGGCTGGGACACGCTGCCCTATCTCGGCAACGAGTTCTATCTCGAATACGGCGACATCGACTACCGCTTGACCGTGCCTGCGAACTTCATCGTCGTCGGGTCCGGCGCGCTGCAGAACCCGGGCGAGGTGCTGTCGTCGCTGCAGCGGCAACGGCTCGCCCGCGCCGGGCACAGCGACCGGACGCTGATGATCCGCACACCCCAGGAGGCGAACGCCGGATCCGGCAAGCCGGCAGCATCCGGCACCCGCATCTGGCATTTCCTCATGCACAACACACGCGATGTCGCGTTCGCCGCATCCGCCGCCTTCGTGTGGGACGCGGCGCATCTCGACCTGCCCGACATCGCCGGCCAGCCGCGTCTCGCCATGTCGGTCTATCCGGTGGAGGCAGCGGGAGACGGGCACTGGGCCCGCTCCACCGAATATGTGCGCAACGCGATCGACTACTTCTCGTCCAAGTGGTTCCCCTATCCCTGGCCGAACGCCATCAACATGGCCGGCCACGGCGCCAACATGGAGTATCCCGGCATCGTCTTCGACGGCATCGCGGATGCCGGCAAGAAGCTGTTCTGGGTCACCACGCACGAGATCGGGCACAGCTGGTTCCCGATGCTCGTCGGCTCGAACGAGCGTCGCGCGGCCTTCATGGACGAGGGGTTCAACACCTTCATCGACACCTACGCGTCGGACGACTTCAACCACGGCGAGTTCGCGCCGAAACGCGATTCCGAATATGCGCCGGGCGGCGGCAATCCGGTGGACGAGATCGTGCCGCTGCTGCTGCGACCGGACGCACCGACCATCCTCGACGAGGCGGACCTGGTACCGTACCGGTGGAGCCACACCGTGCAGTATTTCAAGGCGGCGCTCGGGCTGCGGCTGCTGCGCGAGCAGATCCTGGGCGCGCCGCGTTTCGATGCCGCGTTCCGGCGCTACATCGCCTTGTGGGCCTACAAGCATCCGTCGCCGTCGGATTTCTTTCGCACGATGGACAGCGAGGGCGGCGAGGATCTGTCCTGGTTCTGGCGCGGCTGGTTTGCCCGCAATTGGCCGCTGGATCTGGGCGTGGCCGCGATCGACGCGCAGAGTGGCAGCGTCACCCTGGTCAGCAAAGGCGGCCTGGTGCTGCCCGCCACGCTGCAGGTGACTTACGCCGACGGCAGCAGCCGGCGGGTGCGCATCCCGGCCGAGATCTGGCAGCAGGGGCCGCAGGCGACCGTCAGTGTCGCCGGCGCGGCGCGTATCGTCGGCGCCGTGATCGATCCCGACCATGTGCTGCCCGACATCGACCGGTCCAACAACGCCCTGAACCGGCCGATCCAGCCGGTTTCGTCCTCGCCTGCCGCCCACACACAAGAAACGGGGCACTGATCATGCAGTCCAGCATCATCGGCACGATCCTGCCCGTGCTGAATGTCAGTCTCGATCCAGGCGAGGTGCTGCTGTCGGAGACCGGCGAGCTGTCCTGGAAAAGCCCGAATGTGAGCCTGCGCACCGGCATCGGCGGCGGCGGGGCCGGTGGCTTCCTTGGTGCCATAAAGCGCTCGCTCGGCGGCGGCGGCCTGTTCATGACCGAGTATGTCGCCGAGGGCGGTCCCGGCTTCGTCGCCCTCGCCGCGAAAATCCCCGGCCATATCGAGGAACATGCGGTGCAGCCCGGCCGCTCCTATCTGGTGCACCGGCACGGCTTCCTGTGCGGCACGGCGGGCATCGCGCTGTCGGTGGCGCTGCAGCGTTCGCTGGGTGCGGGCATCTTCGGCGGCGACGGCTTCCTGCTGCAGCAGGTCGCGGGCCAGGGCCGCTTCTGGGTGGAACTCGGCGGCGAGATCGTCAGCCACACGCTGGGCTCCGGCGAACAGATCGACGTGCATCCCGGCCATATCGGCATGTTCGAGGACAGCGTGCGGTTCGAGATCACCATGCTGCCCGGAATACGCAACAAGCTGTTCGGCGGCGACGGCTTCTTCCTGGCCCGGCTGACCGGACCGGGCCGGATCTGGCTGCAGACCCTGACCCTGCCCAACCTCGCGCACGCGCTGTCGCCCTACCTCGGCGGCGCCGGTCCCGTGGCAGGTGCCGAGGCCGGTGCGGCTGCGGGCATCGCCGGCCAACTCATACGCAAGGTGTTCGAATGATGCGTTACCGGCTTCTCGCAACGATGCTAGTCCTGGCGGGCGGGATCGCCAGTCCGCCGGCGCAGGCCGACCAGACCCGGATCGGCGCGGTCAGCACCACCTTCCGCCTGCTCGGCCGCAACGACCAGATCGTGGTCGACCGCTATGACGATCCGCGTGTCGAGGGCGTGTCGTGCTACATGTCGCATGCCGAGACCGGTGGCGTGCGCGGCTCGCTCGGCCTCGCCACCGACCCGAGCCGGTTCTCGATCGCCTGCCGGTCGACCGGCCACCCGGTGGTGCATGGCGAGCTGCCGCCCAGCGAGGTCGTCTTCGACGAGCGCAGCAGTTTCTTCTTCAAGGTGATCCGGGTGACCCGCCTCTATGACGCGCAGAAGCGGGTCCTGCTGTACCTGGTCTGGTCCACCAAGGCGATGACCACCGGCGGCAGCCCGTACAACAGCATCACGGCGGTGCCGCTCGACGCGCCATGAGGGCGGCCTGCTGAAAAACTCGGACCTGAGTTTTCTGGAGCGCAACGAGTGAAGGCCAAGGGCTTCGCCCCTGGACCCCAGCAAAGGCTCGCCTTTGCAATTCCTTAATAAGGATCGGGGTCTGGGGCCTAAGGCCCCAGCGGGACCAGGGCAGCGCCCTGGCCTTGGTGTTTCAGCAACTTCAATACTGGAACTGGTACTTCAACCCCACACTGCTGCCCGGATCGTTCTCCGGCGTGGTGGTGCCGGTGACCTGGCCGCCGGTGCCGACCACCGTGTCGAGCTTGAGGCGCCGGGTCAGGTCGATCTGCACCTGCGCCTGGGTGCCCGAGCCGGACGTGGCCTGCCGCGCGCCGACATAGACGCCCTTTGCCACATACTTGCCGGCCTCCACGCTCGCACCGGAGGTGTTGGCGCCGCCGCTGCCGATCGACAGCCGGTCCAGCCCGAGGGTGCCGCGCACGGTATCCAGCACGCCGCCGCCGCTGCCGCCGCCGCTCAGTTCGGCCAGCGCCGCGGCCAGGCTCGCAAGCTGCGTCGTGCTCAGCTTGGTCGTGGTCTGCTGGAACAGGATCAGCGCCAGCACCTGGTCCTGCGGCAAGGGCGGGTTCGAGGACAGCGTGATCTTCGGCGCCGACGCATAGCCGCCGATGTTGAGCTTTGCCACATCGGCGTCCACGAAGCTCTCCGCGGTGAAGTCCAGCGACGGGTCGATCGCGTTGGTCACCCCGGCGCCGTTGAAGCCGACGCGCCCCCGGGTGAAGGTGAGCGTCACGCCGGCCAGGCTGAAGGTGCCGCGCCGCATGTCGAAGCCGCCGCTGACCTGCGGCGCCGTGGTGGTGCCGCCGACATGCAGGCGGCCGGCCATCTCCGCGTCCAGCCCGTGCCCGCGCACGAAGATCTGGCCGGGCGAGTTCACCGCCATGTCGAGCCCGATGACCCGGCTGCCGGCGGCACTCGCCGGCGGCGGCGGGGTCTCGCCGGGCCGGATCACGTCGAGCGTCGCCACCGAGGCCGGCAGGCTGTTCGGGATGTTGATGGACGCGCTGTCGATGGTCACCGTGCCGGCGATGTCCAGGCGAGACTGCGCCTGCCCCTTGGCGGTGATGTCCATATCCAGCACCGCGGTCAGCAGGTCGCTCGCCAGCGGACGCGCGTGATGCGCAGTCAGGTGCAGGTCGACCGGCAGCCCGGGCAGCAGCGCGCCGACGGTGCCCGAGGCCTCCAGCGTGCCGTCGCCGGCATGCGCCACGAAACGCTCGATGCTGATGCTCTGGCCGCGTGCGGCGATCAGCGCCGCGATGTCGGTCAGCCGCACGCCCTGTGCGAAATCCTGGATCTGGCCGTGGTCCAGCCGGATGGTGCCATCCAGCCGCGGCGCCTGCACGGTGCCGCTGACGCCCAAATCGAGGGCCAGCTCGCCGCCGGCCTGGCGTCCCTCCGCCCCCAGCACCGCGTTGGCCACCGCCAGGTCGATATTGCCGCGGGCACGCAGGCCGAGCGCGCCGGCGGCGCTGACCGGCGCGGTGCCGTCCAGCGCCAGCGCGATCTGCCGGCCGGCATCGAGCCTTGCTGCGATCCGGGCGGCTCCGGCGGCGAGCACCGCCCTGGCATCGAGTGTGCCCGGCGGCAGCGAGGCGCCGGGACCGGTGCGCAGATGCAGGTTGCGAGCGGTGAGCGTGACGGTGCCGCTCGGCCTGGCGGTGCTACCGGTCAGCCGCGCCTGCAGCGCGATCACGCCGGTCGCATCCAGGCTCGGGGCGAACGGCTTTGCCAGGGCGGGCGTGACATTAGCCAGCGAGGCGGTGAGATCGAGCCGCGGGCTGACCTGGCCGGCAATGTCGAGCAGGGCCGGCGCCCCCATGCCGCCGGCGGCCGCCAGCGAAGCGCGCAGATGGTCGACCGCGATCGGCGCCCCGAAGCCGATCCGCGCCGGTCCGAGCAGCCGCAGCGCCTCGCCCTTCGCCGTCGCGGCCAGGCGCGTCACCTGCACATGCTTTCCGGGCAGGTCCAGGATGAGTGCGGTATCGATGCTGGCGGGGGCACCCGCGACATGCTCGAAGGCGCCCCCGAGCACCACGCCCAGCGCCGTCTGCGGCCCCTTCGCGGTCATCCGGGCATGGCCGGTGATGCCGCTGGCCGCGATCTGGTCGGCGCGCAGCGCAAGGTCGATGTCCGGGCTGCCGGCCGGATCGACCACCGTGCCGCGCAGCGCCAGTTGCCCGACATGCGCCGCCTTGGCGCCGAGCGAACCCGACAGATCGACGCGCGCCACAGGATGCGGCTGGCCGGGCGGCTGTTGCGTCTGGATGAGCGCCTTGAGGCTGCCGCTGATCGCCTGGCCGGCGATCCGGCTGAGATCGGCCAGGCGGGTCATGCGTATGTCGAGCGTGCCGAGCGGCAGCCTCGCACCCGCCGGCAGCGTCATGTCGGCGCGGCCGGTGGCACTCTTCCAGCCGAGCCGGTCCAGCGTCACGTGGGTGGCGCCCGCCGCCGACCGCGCCACGTTGGCCGCCAGCGTCAGCGGCGCGCTGTCGAGCGTGCCGTCCAGGGTGATCCGGCCCTCGGGCGCCTTCGGCAGGTGGGTGGCATCGAGCGCCAGCCGCAGCGGCCCTTGCGGGATGATGTTGGAGCCGACATCGCCGTCGGCGCGCACCGAGGCCGCGAGATCGTCGAGCGGACCATGCACGCCGGCTTGCAGCCCGAGCGTGCCGCGCAGGGTCGGCAGCGCCGCCTGCAGGTCGGGCAGGCGCAGGCTGGCGTGCAGGTCGAGGATGCTGGCGAGGTCGGAGCCGGATGCGTCCAGATGCAGCGCGCTTCCATCCACGGTGAGGCCGTACACGCGCACGGTCTGGCCGGCGAGCGAGGCGGTGAGCGCGATCCGGCCGGCCTGGCCGATCAGCCCGACCGCCTGCGGCTGGCCGCCGGTGATGGCCACCGTGCCGCCCAGGCCCAGGATCTCGGCGCCGGCCCGCTGCTCGAAATCGGCGCCGATCGCGGCATGGCCGTCGAGTGCGACGCCGCCCATCTCGGCCAGGGGTGCGAGCTGCGGCAGGGTGATGCCGAGATGGCCGTGCAGCGCGGGGGCCAGGAAGACGCGGCCCCGGATCTGCGCGAGGTCGTGGAAGATGGTCAAATCGACCGGACGCCCCGGCTGCTCGTCATGCAGGGTGGCATCGAGGATCACCGGCGACTGCGCCAGCAGGGCCGGACGCGGGCCGGGGATGCGCAGCCCGTCCAGCACCGCATGCAGCGTGGCGGGTCCGATGGCCGCACCACCCCCCTTCTCGGCGTTCGGGGCCTCGCCGGTGAAGTCCGCGGTGAGGCGGCTCAGCCCGACGCGGGGTGCCGTCAGGTTGTCGAGCACCAGCCGGCCGCTTCCCGCCGGCGCGGTCGGCGTGCCGGACACATGCGCATCCAGCGACAGCCCGTTCCAGGCGATCCCCGGACGCGGCGCCATCGCCGGCGCCCGCCCGGTGGTGCGCAGGTCGAAATGCCGGGTCAGCAGGTCGGCGGTGCCGCGCGCTGCCAGCGTGACCGGCCCGGCATGCAGCGCAAGATCGACCGCGCTGGCGTTGCGCGGGCCGTCGAGATCGAGCGACAGGGTCAGCGGATCGAGCATCGGCAAGGCCGCGAGTGCCGCCACCATGCCACCCTGCGGGTCGTCGGCGCGCAGGTGCAGCCCGAGCCGGTCGGCCGTCGTCACGGTGGTGAGCGAGACCGCGCCCGGATGATCCAGGCGCCGCACGTCGAGTGCGATGTCGCTGTCCGGCAACGTCGCCACCGAGACGCCTGACAGCAGCGGCGCGATCCCGGCCACCTGCACATGCCCGTCTATGCCCACATCGGCCGCGAACCCGGTCACCGGAGCCGCCACCTCCAGCGCGCCGACATGCAGGGCGCGCAGGTCGATGGCGAAGTTCGGGACCGAGCTGCCGCCGGACTTCGCGGGCGGTGCTGGCTTCGCGTTCGGGTCCGGCACCGGTTTGCGCGCCACCGCGATGCGGTCGATCGAGGCGAGGTCGATGCGGGCGCTGCGGCCGAGCAGCGCCAGCGGATGCCAGTCGAGCCGGATGCCGTCCAGCGTGAGCCAGGTGCCGAGATGGTCGTGCACCTCGACATGGGCGACGCGGAGCTCGTCCGGGAAGCGGCCACCGAGGCCGGTCAGCGTCACCAGGCCGCCGCTCAGCGACGCCGCCTGCTGCTCGATCAGGCGACGGCCGGGGCCGGTATTGGCACCGACCAGCAGCACCGCGAGGGCGAGCGCGATGAGCGCCAGCGGTGCCGCGACCAGCAGCCCGGCGAGCCAGAGCACGATGCGGCGCAGGCGGCGGCCGCTCGCGGGGTTTGCGTCGGCCATCAAAACGTCTCTCCGAGGCCGATATAGAGCTCGAAGCTGTCGCCGCCGGGCGGCTTGTTCAGCGGCACCGCGACATCGAGCCGGATCGGCCCGATCGGGGTGTAGTAGCGGGCGCCGACGCCGGCACCCACCCGCAGCGTGCCCTCGAACGGCGCCGAGTTGCTGGCGACCTGCCCGGCATCCACGAACGCCGCCGCCCCGAAGCTCTTGAACAGGCGCTGGCGGAACTCGAAGCTCGCCGCATCGAGCGCGGTGCCGCCGACCGGATTGCCGTCCGGGAACTGCGGTCCGACCCCCTGGTACTTGAAGCCGCGGACGGTGGAGCTGCCGCCCGCATAGAGGCGCTGGTCCGGCGGCAGCTCAAAGGTCGAGGCGCCCTGCACGCTGCCGACGGTGGCGCGCACCGCAATCACGCTGCGGCCGGGACTGGTCAGTCCGAGGTGGGCGAGGTCGTAGTAGGTGGCGCCGGTGGCCTGCAGGATGGTGAAGAAGGCGCTGCCGTTCACGAACGATTCCGTGGGCGCCGCGCCGAGCGAGGCGCGTATGCCGTGCGTCGCGGGATCGAGCGGATTGGCGAGATCGGTACTGTCGAAGCTGGCGCTCAGCGGGATCGAGGCCAGCGTGTAGTCGCGGGTGACCCCCTCCTGGATGATCTGCTCCTGCTCGGCGCCGATGCCGGCGGCGACACTCCAGTGCGTCGACAGCTTGCGGTTGAGACCCACGCGCACCAGCAGGGCGGTCTGGTCGTAGGCCTCCAGGTCCTGCTTGAGGCCCTCGACGCGCACCACCAGGCTCTGGTCGCGATGCCAGAAGTCCGGCTTGTTGAGGTTGGCATAGACATCGTAGCCGAGCCCCTGCTCCGCCGAGCCGCCGAGGCCGGTGACGAGCGCCGTGAGGTCGAGCTGCTCGGCATTGCCGAACAGGTTGTGGTGCGTCCAGGTGACACCGGCGCTGCCACCGAGATCGGTCGAATAGCCGACCTGCGCCGAGACGGTGTGGCGCGCACCCTCGGTGAAGTCGAACACCAGCGGGATGCGGCCGTCCGGCTGCAGCTGCTTCCCGTCAGGACCCAGACCGGTGCGCACCGCGACATCCGAGAACACGCCCACCGAAGCGAGGTCCTGCCGCGCCGCCTCGATGGCGCTGGGCTGGTAGAGCTGCCCCGGATGCAGCAGCAGCCGACGGCGGATGAACTCCTCGTTGACCCGTTTCAGCCCGTCCAGGCTGATGGTGCCGATATCGACCCGCGGCCCTTCATGCACGCTGTAGGCGACGTCGATGGTCCGCTCGTGCTGCCGCAGGATGGTGACCGGCGGCGCGACTTCGGCGAGCGCATGCCCGTCCTCGCGCAGCGCGCCGAGCAGCCGCCCCTGCGCCGCCAGCACGTCGGCGGCGATGGCCGGCTGCCCGGATGCGAGGCCGAACGCCTTGCGGGCGGCCGGCGCCAGCGCCTCGTGGTCCGGATCGTCGAGGGTCACGCGGCCGAGGGTGAATTGCGCACCCAGCGTGAAGGAGAGCCGGATCGGGGCGGTCTGCCCCTTGGGGATTGCGGCCAGCGCGTCGGGCAACCCCGGATCGTCGCCCGGATGGCCGGCGACGCTGATCGTGACGGTGCCGGCATAGTAGCCGAAGCTCTCCAGGGCGGTGCGCAGGCGCGCGTAGTCGGCACGTGCCCGACCGGACAGGGCGAAGGGTCCCACCGGATGCAGCTTCTGCAGCGCGAGCAGGCTCGAGGAGGCCGACAGCGCCGCATCGAGCGCCGCATTGCCGGTCTTGGCGATGGTGGTCTTGTAGGGTTGCGGATCGGCGGCCAGGGCCGGCTGCAGGCACAGCGAGCCTGCCATCGGCAGCAGGGCGATCCTTGCGAGGTCTCGGAAGCGGCAGGCAGGCAGGATCGTATCTCGACTGCAGAGGAAGCCGGAACCTGCCGGTTCCGGATGACCCGGCGCAAGCGATACCAGCAGTCATCCTAGACGATATCGCAGGCGGGCGCGCCCGGCCCGGCAGATTGTGGCCCTCCGGGCTTCGGGCTATGTCGAGCCGATGCAGGCCATTCCACGCCGGCTCGGCCGGCGATCCGGGCAGAACGGTGTCCCCGACCTCCTGGCGCCCCAGCTCCTGGCGCCCCAACTCCGGACACCCCGACTCCCGGCGCCCCAGCTCGGGGTAGCGGGACCGGGCACGCGGATCGGCACGCCGCCGAGCTTCGACCATCCGGGCGATCATCCGGCCCGGCTGCCGCCCGCCCGGCGCATCCTGCGGCGCATCCGGGTCATCCGGCGCGGGATCGTCATCATCGCCTGGACCGGGTTCTGCGGCGTGGTGCAGTCGGCGCTGCTCGGCATGCCGGGACGCGGCAAGGCCGGCTTCGCGCGGACCTACTGGAGCGTCGTGTGCCGCCTGCTCGGACTGCAGGTGCGGGTGCTGGGCGAGGCGGCCGGCAAGGTCGGCGAGCGGCCTGTCGTCTATGCCTCCAACCATTCCTCCTGGCTCGACGTGCCGGTGCTGGGCGGCCGGCTGCTGGCCTGCTTCGTCTCCAAGGACGATGTCAGCCACTGGCCGGTGGTGGGCCAGGTCGCCCGCCTGGGCCGCACCATCTTCGTCAGCCGCCAGCGCGGCACCACCGGACGTGAGCGCGACGCGATGCGCCACCGGCTCGGCGCCGGCGACGACCTGATCCTGTTCCCCGAGGGCACCAGTTCGGACGGCGCACGGGTGCTCGCCTTCCATTCCTCGTTCTTCGCCGCCGCCAAGCCCTCCGGCCTGCAGGCCGCGAACGCGATCCGTCCGCTCGTGCAGCCGGTCTCTGTGGTCTATGACCGCCTGGCGGGGTTGCCGGTCAACCATGCCCGCCGGCCGGTGTTCTCCTGGTATGGCGACATGGATCTGGCGTCGCATTTCTGGCAGCTGGCGCAGTGGCGGACGATGCGCGCGACCATCCTGCTGCATGCCCCGCTCGATCCGGCGGACTTCCCGACGCGCAAGGCACTGGCCCAGGCAACCTGGAACGCGGTGGCCGCCGGCGCCGCGGAGCTGCGCCAGAATCGCCCGGTGCCGGTTTCGGTGCCGGCACCCGGGGCCTCGCCCCGCCCGGTCGCCGCCGCGGCGGACCGGCAGGCCGGCCGATCCCTCCGCCCCGGGCATTCCGTGCTTGACAAACCCACGGCTTCCTTTGCCTGATCGTTCCGAACCCGGGCCCAGGAAACCAGCCATCGCATGACCTGCCGTCGGATGCCGCCGTGCGTTGGTTTGCCCGCGACCGCTTCGCCAGCATGACGCCCCGCATGACGAAATGAGCCGCCCTTGACCTCTGAGCGGTCAACCCGGATTGCTCCGGCAGAGAACGGGATTGACCCGTCCGCTGCCGGACCGCTGCTCAGATGAATGCCACTTCCCTGCCCGCTCCCGCCGCCGCACCGAAGCTGCTCCACATCATCACGTGGGGCTGCCAGATGAACGTCTATGACAGCGCGCGCATGGCCGACGTGCTGCGCCCGCTCGGCTATGCGCCGGCCGAGAGCGCCGCGACGGCGGACATGGTGATCCTCAATACCTGCCATATCCGCGACCGCGCGGCCGAGAAGGTGTTTTCCGAACTCGGGCGCCTGCGCGCAATCAAGCAGGCGCGCGCCGAGGCCGGGCAGGACACCATCCTCGCCGTCGCCGGCTGCGTGGCGCAGGCGGAGGGGCGCGAGATCCTGGCCCGCGCGCCCTATGTCGACATCGTGCTCGGCCCGCAGACCTACCACCGGCTGCCCGAGATGGTGGCGCGCGCGGCGCGTGCCGCAGGCGCCGTGATCGAGACCGATTTCCCCGCCGAGCAGAAATTCGACTTCCTGCCCGACGCGACCGGCCCGCAGCTCCCAGGCGGCGTCACCGCCTTCCTCACCGTGCAGGAAGGCTGCGACAAGTTCTGCTCGTTCTGCGTGGTGCCGTACACGCGCGGCGCCGAAGCCAGCCGCCCGGCGGTCTCGGTGCTGGCGGAAGCCCGCCTGATGGCACGACAGGGCGTGCGCGAGATCACGCTGCTCGGCCAGAACGTGAATGCCTATCACGGCGAGGGTCCGGACGGGCGCATCTGGAGCCTCGCCCGGCTGCTGCGCGCGCTCTCGGACATCCCCGGCCTCGCCCGCCTGCGCTACACGACCTCGCACCCGCGCGACATGGACGAGGCGCTGATCGCGGCGCATGGCAGCCTGCCGGCGCTGATGCCGTTCCTGCACCTGCCGGTCCAGTCCGGCTCCGACCGCATGCTGGCGGCGATGCGTCGCGGCCATGACGCCGCGTCGTATCGCGCCCTGGTGGACCGGCTGCGCCGGGCGCGCGCCGACCTCGCGCTGTCGTCGGATTTCATCGTGGGCCATCCCGGCGAGACCGAGGCGGATTTCGACGCGACGCTCGCCCTGGTGCGCGATATCGGCTTCGCGCAGGCCTTCTCCTTCAAATACTCGCCCAGGCCGGGCACGCCGGCCGCGGGCGCCGGCCATGCGGCGCCGGAGGCCATCAAGGACGAACGCCTGCAGCGGCTGCAGGCGCTCATCCGCGAGCAGCAGGACGGCTTCAATGCGGCCAGCGTCGGGACGCGCGTCCCGGTGCTGTTCACCGGCCGCGGCCGCTACCCGGGCCAGATCGGCGGCCGCTCGCCCTGGCTGCAGGCCGTGCACGCCGCCGGCCCCGAAACCCTGATCGGCACCCAGGCCATGGTGACGATCGAGGCGATGCGCACCAATTCACTGACCGGAACACTCTTACGGGAGAGAGCCTGCGCTTGAGCGATCTGTCAGCTGCACCCCTGCACACCCAATCCGAGCCGGCCGCCCTGGCCCCCGGCGCCCGGAATGCCACCCTGCAATTCAGCGACAATGCCCGATTGGCCATGCTGCTCGGCGACCATGACCGGCATCTGGTCCGGCTCGAGCAGGGGCTGGGCGTGCGGCTGTCATGCCGCGGCAACCGCATCGCCATCTCCGGCGACCCGGGACGCGTGGCGCTGGCGCGCTCGGCCATCACCACGCTGTACCGGCGGATCGAGGAGGGCGGCAGCGTCGACAGTGCCGAGGTGGACGCCGCGATCCGCATGTCCGGCCGGCACGGCGACGTGCTCGACCTGCGCCGGGCGCCCGCTGGGAGTGGTCCCCCTGGAAGTGGCAACGAGCGCGCAACGTCGCTACGCAGCGCCTCGGGCCTGTTCGCGCCGGCCGCCGACAACGACCCGCGGCTGCCGTTCAGCGACCTGCCGGCGATACGCACCAAGCGCGGCGCGATCAGCCCGCGCTCGCCGGGCCAGGCCGGCTACATGGAAATGCTGACCGGCCACGAGATGGTGTTCGGCATCGGGCCGGCCGGCACCGGCAAGACCTACCTCGCGGTGGCGCAGGCGGTGGCGATGCTGCTGGCCGGGCAGGTCGACCGCATCGTGCTCTCCAGGCCGGCGGTCGAGGCGGGTGAGCGGCTCGGCTTCCTGCCGGGCGACCTCAAGGAGAAGATCGACCCGTACCTGCGACCTCTGTATGACGCGCTGCACGACATGATGCCGGGCGACCAGGTGGTGCGACGCATGACCGCCGGCGAGATCGAGGTGGCGCCGCTCGCCTTCATGCGCGGGCGCACGCTGGCACATGCCTTTGTCATCCTAGACGAGGCGCAGAACACCACGGCCGCCCAGATGAAGATGTTCCTGACGCGGCTCGGCTCGGGCAGCCGCATGGTGATCACCGGCGACCTGAGCCAGATCGACCTGCCGCACGGGGTGACCAGCGGCCTGCGCGAGGCGGTGGAGACGCTGGAAGGGCTGCCCGGGATCGGCATTGCGCGCTTCGAGAGCAGAGATGTGGTGCGGCATCCGCTGGTGGCGCGTATTGTGGATGCCTATGACCAGCGGGCGGCGGCCGAGCGGGATTCCCGCAGCAGGACGCGCCGGGAGCACAATGGAACCTCGAAGTAGATCCTCCCTCGCGGGAGCGAAATCAGCAGACTGCGAGGCCGCCGAGATCCCGGCGGGCGCCCCCGAGATTATCGTCATCGATGCGCGCTGGCGCAGGCTGGTGCCGGGCGCCGAGCGGATCGCGCGCCGGGCCGCCGCCGCCGCGGGAGGCGCCGGATCGGTCGTGCTGGACCGCGACCTGCGCGTCCGCCACCTGAACGCGCGCCATCGCGGCCGCAACAGGCCCACCAACGTGCTGACCTTCGAGACGCCTGCGGGCATGCCGGGAGGCGATATCGTGCTGGCGCTGGAGACGGTCCGGCGCGAGGCGTTGTCCGCGACGCGGCGCCCGGCGCACCATCTGGCGCACCTTGTCGTGCATGGGGCGCTGCACCTACGCGGCCACGACCATCATCTGGCGGGCGAGGCGCGTCGCATGGAGATGCGCGAAGCCCGCATCCTGCACCGGCTCCGCGTCCCGAACCCCTGGAAGCCGAGGCCGGTACCCGGCGGGACGGGGCCGCGGTGAGCCAGATGCCGGACGGCGTGCCCGAGCAGGCGCCGCCATCGCCACGGCGCGGACTGATCTCGTTCTTCGGGCGCCGGCGGGTCGAGCAGGGGCGGCTGCGCTCCTCGATCGCCGCCCTGGTGCAGGAGGCGGCCGAGGCGCCGCAATCCGGCGGCGAGCCGCCGGAGCTCGACCGGCAGGAGCGCGCGCTGATCGCCAACGTGCTGCGCCTGCGCGGCATCACCGCGGACGACGTCATGGTGCCGCGCGCCGATATCGTCGCGATGGCCGCCGCGACCACCCTGGACGAGGCGCTGACCTTCCTGCGGCGCGAGAACCACTCGCGCCTGCCGGTCTATGGCGAGCAGCTCGACGACATCCTCGGCATGGTGCACATCAAGGACCTGCTGGCGTTTTCCGGTGATCCGGCCAGCTTCCAGCTGCGATTGATCCTGCGCCAGCCGCTGATGATCGCGCCGCAGATGCCGGTGCTCGACCTGTTGCTGCAGATGCGCCAGCGACGCATCCATCTTGCCCTGGTGGTCGACGAATATGGCGGCATCGACGGCCTGCTGACCATCGAGGACCTGGTCGAGACCATCGTCGGCGACATCGCCGACGAGCATGACGAGCCGGCCGTGGTGATGCTGGTCGAGCGGCATGACGGCACCTTCGACGTCGATGCGCGCCTCGAGATCGACGAGTTCGAGGCGCGTCTCGGACCGGTGCTGACCGAGGACGAGCGCGACAGCGACATCGAGACGGTTGGCGGCCTGGTCTTCATGCTGGCCGGCCACGTGCCGACGCGTGGCGAGATCCTGACCCATGCGGGCGGCATCGAGTTCCGGGTGCTCGATGCGGACGCCCGGCACATCAGGCGGGTCAGGGTGCGGCTGCCGGAGGCGCCGTCGCCGCACGCGGATGCGGCCGGCGCCGATGCAGCCGGCGCACGGCAGGTCTGACGGCCGCCGAAGGATCGCGCGCGACAAGCGCTGGCCATCTGTTTATCGTCACTTTCTGGAAACGATTGCGTACGATCAAGGTCGAGAGGCCGCGATGAGCCTATTCACCCAACCGGGTCATGCCAGCACGGCCGACCTGCTGATGGACGATCCGCGTGTCGCCGGGGCGGCCAGCATCGAGACCTCCGGGCACCGGCACAGCGTCCGCGTGCTGCCCGATCCGCGCTGGCTCGAGGCGCAGACCCGGCACGCCTCGGTGGCGGCGAGCCGTTCGCTGCTCGGCTGGCAGAGCACCCATGACCTCGCCGACCGGGTGCCGCAACGGGCGCCGCAGCCGGGCCTCGACGGCTGGGCCGACAGCTTCACCGGGCGGCCGCCTTCGGACGGCGCCATGCGCGTGTGGCTCGACGCGATCGCGTCCCGGCTGCTCGCCCTGCCGCACGCGCGGGTGCGCGAGATCGGCTGCGGCACCGGTCTGCTGGTGCGCGAACTGGCCACGCATTGCCGCGTTTACGAGGCCTCCGACGTCTCGGCGGTGGCGGTGTCGCAGCTCCGGGCCTGGCTCGCGACCCGGGACGACCTGCGGCACGTGCGCACCCGGCGCCAGCCGGCGCACGAAGGCGGCGGTGCCGCGGCCGGCTTCGACCTGGTGGTGATCAACGCGGTCGCGCAGCACTTCCCCGATGCGGACTACCTGCGCACCGTCCTGGACGCCGCCTGGCGCGACGTGGCGCCCGGCGGCCACCTGGTCGTGGGCGACGTCCGGCTGCTCGGGCTGCAATCCACCCTGGTCGCGGCCAGCACACTGGCACGGGCGCCGGGCGGTACGCCGGTGCACGCGCTGCGCCAGTCGATCCACGCCACCTGGCTCGCGCAGTCCGACCTGGCCCTGGACCCGGCCTTCTTCCATCGCTTCGCAAGCGCCTGCGGGGCCAGCGTGGCGGTTCGTCTCAAGCCGGGCGACGACGCCCTGGAGATGATGCGCTACCGCTGCGACGTCGTGCTCGGCAAGCCGGCGTCGGCGCAGGCGGTATCGCTGCCGGCCGCATCGCTCGACAGCGTCGAGGCGCTGCGCGGGTGGCTGGCCGCCGGACGGCCCGGCCGGGTCCTGTTGCGGGCGCAGCCGGACGCGCGCCTTGCCGCCGACATCGCCGCGCACCGCCTGATCGCCAGCGCCGTCGACTCCATGCTGGTGCGCGAGGTGCGCCGGCTGGTGGCCCTGCAGGTCGTGGCGGACCGGCCGGCCTCGGGTCCCGAATTCTTCCATAACATACCGCTCCCTTATCAAGTACCGCGCGGCGCCGGCGGCTCCGATCCGGCGGCAATCGCCGCGCTCTGCGCGGCGCAGGGCTGCTCGACGATGCTCCTGGCCACGCCGTATGCGCAGGACGCCCGGTTCGACCTGCTGGTCGAGCGCCACGCGGCAGGGGCCGGCACCGGGCAGGTACCGGACCTGCAGCCGGCGCCGGACTCCGGGCCGCTCGACGATCCGGCGTTGGCCAGCCATCCGCTGCTGCTGCAGTCGCTGCGGCGGCTGTCGGCCTCGCTGTACAACGAACTGGCCCGCCTGCTGCCGGAAGCCGACATGCCGGCGCGCATCCTGCCGGTGGTGCGCCGGGACCAGCTCATCCACGGCGCACCCTGAGAACCGCCGCGCGTTAACCCTTGGGTGATGCTCCGGGCGCAGGATGCCCGGATGGCGGACATGGCACCCACCGGAACGGTCCAGCAGGCGGGGGTGCAACAGGCGGGCGCGCGCCCGGCGCCGGCCGCCGGGGCCGGCCATGGCGGCCTGTTCCACGAAATCCTGTCCGACCTCAACCCGCTGCAATACATCCCGGTCGTCGGCACGATCTACCGGGCGGTGACCGGCGACCAGGGCAACGCGACGCTGCGCTTCGTGGCCTCGATCGGCACCAGCTTCGCCCTCGGCGGCCCGGTCGGCGTCGCGGTCACGGCGGCCGAGGAGATCACCGGTATCGACCCGGCCCGCATGGCGGTGAATGCGGCCCTGCACCTGCTGCATCTCGGACATGGCAAGGCAGCGGCGGCCACGCCGGGGGTCAGCGGCCCGGCTGCCGACATGGACACGGCGCTCGCCCAGGTGCAGCCGTTCCCGCAGCGTCCCGCCGGACAGGCCTACGACGCCGAGACCCTCAACATGATGGAGCTACAGCGGCTGCACGGCTAGAGCAGCATCCGATCAATTGGAATCGCTTCGCGATGCCAAGTATCGGATAAAGCTGCTCTCTCAAGCGACAAGCTGAGCCTGATCGATCGGATCAGGCTCTAGCAGGGTGCTGAAAAACCCGAGAACGATGCAGTCGCTATGAAACCAAAGCAGGCCAAGGGCTTCGCCCCTGGACCCCATCAAAGGCTAGCCTTTGAAATCCCTGTATTTTTAGAATCGGGGTCCGGGGCCTTCGGCCCCAGCGGGACCAGGGCAGCGCCCTGACGTTGCTTTTTCAGCAGCCTGCTAGAGCAGCTACTTGACCGAGAGCTGGAAGTCGGTGGTCCAGGACTGGCCAGTCGGGGTGATCACCTGGATGGTCAGCAGGTCCGGACCGACATAGCCGGGCTGCGGCTGATAGGAGGCCGACACACCATCCTGTGGATGCAGGTTGCAGGCGGCGCGCTGGTTCTGGGGCGCATAGTTCGGATAGAAGCGGCCCTTTTCGATGCTCGCGGTGCCGTGCTGCGGCAGCGTCAGCAGCTGGACCGTCCAGTACTGATGCAGGCTGCAGTCGGCATGCAGGCTGAACCAGCTGTTGATCTGGCTGCGCGTGTTGGCGGCGACCGCGAACGGGATCACAAAATGGTGGCCATTCGCCCGGTCCGCATTCGGGTTGAACAGGTCGCGCTCCCCTCCCTGCAGCTGCGCGCCCGGTCCCGGTTCGGCGGCGCATCCGGCGAGAAGAAGGGTAGCCGCAAGCAGTCCTCTGATCCGCATCATCCGCCCTCTATCTGACGATCGAGATAGTGTCAGGCGATGTCCGGCTTCGCATCCGCAAATTAAAGCCCAGGCGCTCTTGTTCCTCTGTCGCGTAGCACAGCGCCTTGCGGAGCCCACGCTGCGGGCTATTGTGAACAGAGTATGAACGCGCTCCTTCCGACTGCCTTCGAGGCCTGGTTCGCCCGGCGCGGATGGGCGCCACGGGACCATCAGCTTGCCGTGCTGGACGCGGCAGCACAGGGCCAGGATGTGCTGCTGATCGCGCCGACCGGCGGCGGCAAGACGCTCGCCGGGTTCCTGCCCAGCCTCGTCGCCCTCGCCGGGACCGCCTGCGATGGGTTGCACACCCTCTATGTCAGTCCACTGAAGGCGCTGGCCACCGACATCGCCCGCAACCTCATCGTGCCCGCCAGCGAGATGGGGCTCGGCATCGGCATCGAGACCCGCACCGGCGACACCCCCGCAGACCGCCGCGCGCGGCAGCGCGAGCGGCCGCCGCAGATCCTGCTGACCACGCCGGAAAGCCTGGCGCTGCTGCTGTCGCGGCATGATGCAGCGGGCTTTTTCGCCGGCCTCCGACGGATCGTGATCGACGAGGCGCACGCGCTCGCCGGCACCAAGCGCGGCGACCAGCTGGCGCTGTGCCTGGCCCGGCTGTCGAAGCTCGCACCGGCGGCGCGGCGCATCGGCTTGTCCGCCACCGTGGCCGATCCCGACCTGCTGCGTCGCTATGTCGGGCTCGACCGCCCGGCCCGGTTGATCGAGGCCGCGGCGGGTGCGGCACCCCGGATCGGCCTGATGCTGCCGCAGGAGCGGGTGCCATGGTCCGGCCGGATGGGGCTCGCCGGGGCGTCCGCGATCCTCGAGCGGATCGGCCAGGCCGGCATGACCATCGTGTTCGTCAACACCCGCGCCCAGGCCGAGCTGCTGTTCCAGGCGATCTGGCGCATCAACGAGGCGACCCTGCCGATCGCGCTGCATCACGGCTCGCTCGACATCAACCAGCGCCGCCGGGTCGAGGCGGCGATGGCGCGTGGGATCGGCACGAAGGACGGGGGGACGAAGGACGGGGGGACGAAGGACGGCCTGCGCGCGGTCATCGCCACCTCGTCGCTCGATCTCGGCATCGACTGGGGCGGCATCGACCAGGTGATCCAGGTCGGCGCCCCGAAGGGGGTGTCGCGCCTGCTGCAGCGGGTCGGCCGCGCCAACCACCGCATGGACGAGAGCTCCGTCGCCCTGCTGGTGCCGGCGAACCGCTTCGAGGTGCTGGAGTGCGAGGCGGCGATCCAGGGCGTCGCCGCCGGCGAGCTGGATGGCGACCCGCCGGTGCCGGGCGGCCTCGACGTGCTGGCGCAGCACCTGCTGCTGATGGCGGCCTCGGGGCCGTTCGCGATCGAGCCGATGTACGACGAGGTGCGGCTGGCGCAACCCTATGCCGGCCTGTCGCGACGCGACTTCGACGACGTGCTCGGCTTCGTCGCGGATGGCGGCTACGCGCTCGCCGCCTACGACCGCTACCGCAAGCTGTTCCGTGACGCCGAGGGGATGGTGCACATCCGTGGCGAGCGCGTGGCGCGGCAGGCGCGCATGAATGCCGGCACCATCGTGGAGGCGCCGGTGCTGAAGGTGCGGCTCGGCGGCCCGCGCGGCCTGGTGCTGGGCGAGATCGAGGAGAGCTTCGCCAGCCATCTGCGCGCAGGCGACGCGTTCATGTTCGCCGGCCGCAAGCTGCGCTTCCTGCGGCTGCGCGAGGTCAATGTGGAGGTCGCCGAGGGCGGCAGCGTCGATCCGCTGGTGCCGACCTGGGCCGGCTCGAGGAACCCGCTGACTTCCGGCCTGGCAGCGCGGGTGCGGCGCATGCTGCACGACCCGGACGCGAGGCGGCTGTATCCCGAGCCGGTGCAGGAATGGCTGCGCCTGCAGCTCGCGCATTCGGTGCTGCCGGGGCCGGACGACCTGCTGGTGGAGATCTTCCCTCGCCACGGGCGGATGTTCCTGGTGGCGTACTGCTTCGAGGGGCGGCTCGCGCACCAGACGCTCGGCATGCTGCTGACCCGCCGGCTGGCGCGTGCGGGTGCCGCGCCGCTCGGCTTCGTCGCCAGCGACTATGCCATCGCGATCTGGTGCGCCGAAGCGCCGCCCGCCGATATCGGCGCGCTGTTCGCCCAGGAGATGCTGGGCGACGACCTGGAGGCCTGGATGGCGGAGAGCTCGATGCTGCGCCGGACGTTTCGGAATGTGGCCGTCGTCGCCGGCCTGATCGAGCGGCAGCATCCGGGCGTGAGTGCCAGCCGCCGCCAGGTCACGGTGAATACCGACCTGATCTACGATGTGCTGCGCCGGCACCAGCCCGACCATGTGCTGCTGCGCGCGACCCGCCAGGAGGCGGCCGGCGGGTTGACCGATATCGGCCGGCTGGGCGACCTGCTGGCGCGCGTCGAGGGCCGGGTGCGGGTGATGCGGCTGGACCGGGTGTCGCCGCTGGCGGTGCCGGTGATGCTCGATATCGGCCGCGAGCATGTGCGCGACGAGGATGCCGAGGACAGCCTGCTGGCGGAAACCGAGGCGCTGATCGCGGAGGCGACCGGGCAGGCCGAGCCCTCGACGGAGGAGATGCGTATCGCACCCGGCCATGCGCAGGACTTGCGGCGGCTGACCCGCCAACCCCTCTCCCAGAAGGGGGGACGCCGGCCCCGGCCCTACCGGAGTGGCGCAGGCCGACCGGCGCGGAGCGCGGAGCGCTCGTGAACGCTGCCCCTCTGCATCTGGCCGGCGAGCGGCTGATGCTCGATCCGGCGGGCGTGCTGTACTGGCCGTCGGCGAAGCTCCTCGTCGTCGCCGACCTGCATCTGGAGAAGGGCACGGCGGCCGCCGGACGCGGCGCGCTGCTGCCACCCTGGGACACGGGCATCACGCTCGACCGGCTGCTGCTGCGCGTTAAGCACTGGCGCCCGGAGATCGTGGTCGCACTCGGCGACAGCTTCCACGACCGGCGTGCGTCGCGCCGGCTGGCGGCCACGGATGCCGAGCGGGTGCGCCGGCTGGGCAGCCTCGCCCGGCTGGTCTGGGTGCTGGGCAACCACGACCCGGAGCCGCCGGATGGCCTGCCGGGCGAAAGCGCGCAGGATTGGGCACTCGGTCCGCTGCGCTTCCGCCACCAGGCGCTCGACGGCCTGGCGTCCGGGGAAGCGGAACTCTGCGGCCATCACCATCCCAAGGCATCCATCGCGACGCGCGGCGGCGCCGTCTCCCGGCCCTGCTTCGTGGCCGACAGCCGGCGGATGATCCTGCCCGCCTTCGGCGCCTACACCGGCGGCCTCGACGTCGCCAGCGCCCCGATCGCCCGGCTGTTCCCGCGCGGCGGCCGCGCCTTCCTGCTCGGCTCGAAACGCTTGTTCAGTTTCGCCCTGGGCGGCACACCACCGGGGCCCCGGGAGGCCAGAACCGACGCCCGTCTCAACTGTTGACCTCACCGTCGAGATCAGGAAGTGCCGGATGCCACGTGGCGAAACGATGACAGCGAGGCGCGCAGACCCCGCCGCTGACGACACCGCCGCCATCGTCTGGTTCCGCAACGACCTCCGGCTCTCCGACCACCGGCCGCTGACCGAGGCGCGGCGCGAGGCGGCACGCGTGCTCGCGGTGTTCGTGCTCGACCGCAGCGCCGGCGGGGCCTGGGCGGTCGGGGGGGCCGCGCTATGGTGGCTGCACCACAGCCTGGCGGCGCTCTCCGAGGCGATCCGCAAGGCGGGCGGAACCCTGGTGCTGCGCGAAGGCGACGCGGCGACTATCATCCCGGCCCTGGCCGAGCAGGCCGGCGCTGCCAGCGTGCATTGCGGGCGGTCGCACGAGCCCGCGCTGCAGGAGCTGGACCGCAGGGTGGAGCAGGCGCTCGCACGGCGCGCCATCGCGTTGAGGTCGCATCGCGTCTCGACCCTGTTCGATCTCGACGCGATCCGCACCCAGTCCGGCAAGATCTACGGCGTGTACACGCCGTTCGCGCGCACCTGCCGCAGCCTGCCGGACCCGGACCCACCCTTGCCGACGGTGACGCGGCTGCAGGCGCCCCGCGGCGCCTTTGCCTCCGACCGGCTGGAGCAGTGGCACCTGCCGCCGACGCGCCCCGACTGGGCGGGCGGCCTACGCGACACCTGGACGCCCGGGGAGGCCGGCGCGCACGACCGCATGCGACGCTTCCTGGCTGACCACCTGGAGGGATACGGCAGCAGCCGTGACATCCCCGGCGACGAGCGCGGCACCTCGATGCTGTCGCCGCACCTGCGCTGGGGCGAGCTGTCGCCGGTGCAGGTCTGGCACGCCGCGCGCGCGGCGCATGCGGCCGCACCTGGCCGCAAGCCCGATGCCGGGGGCGCAAGGTCCGGCTTCGAGACGTTCCAGAACGAGATCCTCTGGCACGAATTTGCCGCCTACCTGCTGCACAACAATCCGGCGATGCCCGATGAGCCCCTGCGCGCGGCCTATGCCCGGCTGCGCTGGCGGCGCGATCCGCGCGGGCTGCAGGCCTGGCAGCGCGGGCTGACCGGCGTGCCGATTGTCGATGCCGGCATGCGGCAGCTCTGGCATATCGGCTGGATGCACAACCGCGTGCGGATGATCACCGCCTCCCTGCTGACGAAGCACCTGCTGGTGTCCTGGCAGGAGGGCGAGGCCTGGTTCTGGGACACGCTGGTCGATGGCGACCTCGCCACCAACAGCGCCAGCTGGCAGTGGGTCGCAGGCACCGGCACCGACAGCCAGCCATTCTTCAGGATCTTCAACCCGGTCACCCAGGGCCGGAAGTTCGATCCCGAGGGGACCTATGTCCGGCGCTGGGTGCCGGAACTGGGCAACCTCGCGCCGCGCTGGCTGCATGCCCCATGGGAGGCGCCGGCGGCCGAGCTGGACCGCGCCGGCATCAGGCTCGGCCAAGACTATCCGAAGCCGGTGATCTCGCTCGAGGCCGGCCGCGACCGTGCGCTCAGCGCCTTCCGCAACGAGGTCCGTGCCGCCTCATGAGCGGGTCCGGCCCAGTTCCGCCCGATCCGGTCCTTCCCGATCTCGGCGGGCGCAAGCTGCGCGTGGTCGGCGACGTGCACGGCGACACCCGCGCCTTCACCCATGCGGTCGCGACCGACCGCTTCATCATCCAGCTCGGCGACCTGGTCGATCACGGCCCGGACAGCGCCGGCACGCTGCGCATCATGTTCCGCCTGATCGACGAGGGCCGGGGCATGTTCATCCTGGGCAACCACGACCGCAAGCTGGGACGCGCCCTGGGCGGCCGGCGGATGCGGCCGGACCCGCCGCTGGAGGCGACCCTGGCGCAGCTCGACGAGACGCTGCAAACGCGCGCACTGGCCGAGATCGGCCGGGCGCCGGCCTGGATGGTGCTGGGCCAGCGCGCCTTCGTGCATGGCGGCTTCCATACCGGCATGCTGGAGCAGGACCCGCCGCCCGGGCTCGAAGCGGTCTCGCACCTGCTGTCGCGCGCGCTGTTCGGCGAGACCACCGGCCGGATGCAGGAGGATGGCTATCCGGAACGGCGGCTGAGCTGGGTCGACCACATCCCGCGCGGGTTCACCGTCTATTGCGGCCACGACCGACGCAGCCCGGATGGCCGGCCCTGGATCAAGCATGGCCGCAACGGCGGCACCGCGATCTTCACCGATACGGGTGCGGGCAAGGGCGGCCACCTAGCCTGGATCGACCTTTAGCCCGCCTGAGAATGCCCTACGCTGGCGATCCGTCGCGCCTTCCTGCGCTTCCGGTGCTCACGGCCATCAAGGCCGCTCCGCTCCGGTTCTCGGAAGACGCGACGGCCGGCGCCGTTGGCGCCTCTCACTCAGCGTAGGGCATTCTCAGGCGGGCTCCGCAGGCTCACTTGTCGCTGCATACGCGATCCTACACACTTGGCTGCCGGGCCCGTTCCGGCTTGTTCCCTCGATGCAATAGGAGCGGCTTTGGACGACCAGGCGGCCGGCCTTGCTCAGCTGCAGGCACTGCGCAACAGCATCGACAATATCGACGCGGCGCTGATCCATATGCTCGCCGAGCGGTTCCGCTGTACTAAGGAGGTCGGCGAGCTGAAGGCGCGGCAGGCGATGCCGCCCGCCGACCCGGCCCGCGAGGCGACCCAGGTGGCCCGGCTGCGGCAGCTCGCGCAGCAGGCCCGCCTCGATCCGGATTTTGCCGAGAAGTTCCTTGCCTTCGTCATCCGCGAGGTGATCCGCCATCACGAGGCGGCAGCGCTCGATGCGTCGCCCCGGACTGCCGGGCGGACCAGGCGGGAGGCATGACCGCCGCCCGGCGCAGGCTGCTGCTGCTGCGCCACGCCAAGGCGCTGGCGGCAGCACCCGGCGCGCCGGATGACTGGGACCATCCGCGCCCCCTCGCCGATCGCGGCATCTCCGAGGCGGCGTCGATGGGCCGGCTGCTGCGCGAACGCCGGCTGCAGCCGCAGCGGGCCCTGGTCAGCACCGCGACGCGGGCGCGCCAGACCTTCACCCGGCTTGGCCTGCAGCCGCCCGCGGGTGAGACGGTGGTGGTGTATTCCGACCGGCTCTATCTTGCAGACCCAGCGAGCCTGCTCGACGCGCTGCGCGAGACACCGACGGAGGCCGACAGCATGCTGCTGGTCGGGCACAATCCGGGCCTGCACGAGCTGGCCTTCCGGCTGTCCGGCGAGGCTGCCGCGTTGCGGGGCGGCTTCGTCACCTGCATGCTGGCGCTGTTCGACATCGATGGCGCCTGGACGGACCTGCAGGCGCGTCATGCCCGCCTGAGCGACCTGCTTGTACCGTGAGCCGGGCACGTGTTGCCATACCACACGCTTGACCATAAATCTGCCAGGATCATTTGAACCCCCAGATCCTTTACCCCCAGATCCTTCAACCAACGGCCGACGGGTCCGGTCAGGACAGGAACATTGCATGAGCGGGACAGCAACTTCCTCGGTCACGATCAGCCTCGACGAGACCGGACAATCCGCCAAGCTACCGTTGCTGAGCGGCTCCCTGGGGCCGGCGGTCGCGGACATACGCAAGCTGCACGCCGACCTCGGCATCTTCACCTACGATCCGGGCTATGGCGGCACGGCCGCGTGCGAGAGCAAGATCACCTACATCGACGGTGACGAGGGCGTGCTGCTGCATCGCGGGTATCCGATCGCCCAGCTCGCCGAGCAGTCGACGTTCCTGGAGGTCGGCTACCTGCTGCTGCATGGCGAGCTGCCGGACGCGGTCCAGAGCCGGGATTTCGTGGCCCAGATCACCAACCACACGCTGCTGCACGAGCAGCTCCGGCATTTCTACAACGGCTTTAGGCGTGACGCGCACCCGATGGCGATCATCTGCGGCGTGGTCGGCGCGCTGTCGGCGTTCTACCATGACAGCCTGGATATCAACGACCCGGCGCACCGCGAGCTCTCGGCGCTGCGCCTGATCGCCAAGATGCCGACGATTGCCGGCTGGGCGTTCAAGTATGCCCAGGGCATGCCGTTCGTCTATCCGCGCAACGATCTCGGCTATGCCGAGAACTTCCTGCACATGATGTTCGCAATGCCGAGCGAGCCGTACAAGGTGAGTCCGGTGCTGGCGCGCGCGATGGACCGCATCCTGATCCTGCACGCCGACCACGAGCAGAACGCCTCGACCAGCACGGTGCGCCTGGCCGGCTCGACCGGCGCCAACCCGTTCGCCTGTATCGCCGCCGGCATCGCCTCGCTCTGGGGCCCCTCGCATGGCGGCGCCAACGAGGCGGTGCTGAAGATGCTGAACGAGATCGGCAGCAAGGACCACATCCCGGACTTCATCCGCCGCGTGAAGGACAAGACCAGCGGCGTGAAGCTGATGGGCTTCGGCCACCGGGTCTATAAGAACTTCGACCCGCGCGCGAAGATCATGCAGGCGACCTGCCACGAAGTGCTGGGCGAACTCGGCATCAAGGATGAGCCGCTGCTTGAACTCGCCGTCGAGCTCGAGAAGATCGCCATCGAGGACGAGTATTTCGTCAGCCGCAAGCTGTATCCGAACGTCGATTTCTATTCGGGCATCATTCTCAAGGCGATGGGCATCCCGACCAGCATGTTCACCGTGCTGTTCGCCGTCGCCCGCACGGTCGGCTGGATCAGCCAGTGGAAGGAGATGATCGAGGAACCCGGCCAGCGCATCGGCCGCCCCCGCCAGATTTACACCGGCTCCAGGCAGCGAGACTTTGTCCCCCTACACCAGCGCGGCTGAGAGGCTGCTTGCAAACGCCTGCTGCTGGCGATCCGACGCGCCTCTCCTGCGCTCCTGTGCTCACGGCCAAGGAGGCCGCTCCGCTCCGGTGCTCGGAAAGCCACGCCGGCCGCGGGCCTATGGCCCGCTCTCATCCAGCATCAGGCGTTTTCAAACAGCCTCTAACGTCATCCAAATGGTTCGGGGGAGCCGGTTCGAGAACGTGCTACGGCGAGTCAGAGGCGCCCCTGGCGCCGCCCGGCGTGGCCGTCGAGAACCGGAGCGGAGCGGCCGTTTGGCCGTGAGCACCGGAAGCGCAGACGGCCGCGTCGGATGACCGCCGTAGTGCGTTATCGAGCCGGCTCAGCAGTCGCAGCCTCTGGTGGGGCCGTTGTCTTCCCTCACCACATGATGGTCGATCCACTCGGAGACCAGCCGCCGCGCCTCGTCGATCGAGGCTTCCGGATGGTGGATGCGATACAGCGTGGTGCAGGACCGGAAGGCGCGCAGGTCAGCCGTGCCGCAGCCGCGCAACTCGCGATAAGCCGTCACAACGGCGCGTTCACAATTGCGAGCGATCTGGCTCGTCTTGATGACCACAGGCGACCCCTTTCTGCAAATCATTCTCAACAATGCGGCACAGGCTAGACGTTACGGTCCAGGCCGCGCAAGCCATACCGGCTCGCTGCTGATCACGACTTCAGAATGGTCTGCGGCACCGCCACGATGGTCGGCCGGGCGTGGCCAAAGCGCGACTGGATCATCAGGGCGATCCGGCCGGCCTCGTCGAGCGGCTGCCGCGACCAGCGCGACAGGTCGTGTTGCAGCGGGCGCACCTGCCCGGCCGCCTGCAGATCCGCAAGGAAACGCCCGGCCGCCCCCGTCTCGCCATCCGCGTGCGCCGCGAATACCGGTGCCTGACCGGCGCAGGCCTCCGACAGGGTGAGCGCACCGACGCGCACGGTCACCACCGCATCAGCGTGGCTCAGGAAGCCCAGCGTCGGGTTCTCGCCGGGCTCGCCGGCGCGGTAGAGCAGGTGCAGGCAATTGGACAGGGCCGCCGAGAGTGCGTCCGCGGCCACCAGGCCCGGTGCCAGCACCGAGACCAGCACGCAGCCGCCGCGCTCCCGGGCGAGGCTTGCGACATGGCGGCCAACCTGCAGCGCGAGCTTGCCGTCGGCGCTGCCGAAGATCAGCAGCAGCCTTGGATGCGGCATGTGCGACAGCCGCTCGGTCCAGAGTTCGCGGGCCCGTCCGAGCAGCGCCGGGGACACCACGTGCGGAGGGCCGAGGACCGGCACCAGGCGGCCCGCCTCGCGGATCTCGGCAGGGCGGCAGGCCTGCTGCGGCAGCACGACGAGGTCATAGGACAGCATGGCGGACAGCCGCGTCGGGCTGCAATGCACCACCCGGCAGGCGTGCCGCGAGCGCAGCAGCAGGGCGCGCAGGCCGGCACGCCGACCGGCCGAGATCACCAGGCCGGGGCCCGGTCCGCCCGGCCGGTGCGGCTGACCCGGGGTCGCGTTCAGGCGGCGGAACGGCATGCCGAGCCTTCCCGCGATGGCGCTCGCCTGTCCGGCGACGGCCGAACCCGGATCATCCAGCACCCAGACCGGCGGCTGCGGCAGCAGGGCCAGGCTCATTGCCTGCAGATCCGGGCTAGCAGATCCGGGCGTTCAGATCCCGGCTTGGCCGTGAGCATGATGGATTTCCTGGTGTCATGCAGCTATCGCTGCCCGAACAGATGAGGGATGGCGAGATGGCAAGCAAGGCGGCTGGTCCGGAATCCGGCACCGACATGGCGGCGGGGAATTCCACCGACTGGGACCGCGATGCGGCCCTGACGACGGCGCGGCTGCTGCTGGAAATCAAGGCGGTCAACTTCCGTCCCGAGGAGCCCTACACGCTGACCTCCGGCTGGAGGTCGCCTGTCTATATCGATTGCCGGCGCATCATCTTCTTTCCGCGCGCCCGCGCCAAGATCGTCGAGCTCGGGGTCGAGAAGATCGGCCGCCATGTCGGCTACGAGAGCATCGACGTGGTCGCCGGCGGCGAGACCGCGGGTATTCCGTTCGCAGCCTGGATCGCCGATCGCATGCTCGCTCCGATGGCCTATGTCAGGAAGAAGCCCAAGGGCTTCGGGCGCAACGCGCTGATCGAGGGCGACGTTCCGGAGGGAAAGCGCACGCTGCTGGTCGAGGACCTGACCACCGACGGGGCCTCGAAGATCAAGTTCGCCACGGCGCTGCGCGATGCCGGCGCCATCGTCAACCACGCCTTCGTGGTGTTCTTCTACGGCGTCTTCCCGGGCGCGCATCGCACGCTCGCCGACATGGACATCGCGCTGCATTCGCTGTGCACCTGGTGGGATGTGCTCGAGGCCTGCGCCGGGCGGCCGTATTTTTCGGAGGGCGCCGCCTCCGAGGTGCGCCGCTTCCTCGACGACCCCTGTGCCTGGTCGGCCCGGCATGGCGGCGTCGGCTCGGCGGAGGAGGCCATGGCGCGCAAGGCGGCCAGGGACGCCGAGGGCTGATCCTCGGCGATGGCGAGCCTGCTCGCTTTCGACTCCGGCATCGGCGGCTACGGAATCGTGGGCGCCCTGCGCACTCGCCTGCCGCTTGCAACCGTCACCATGCTGTCCGACAACGCGGTCTATCCCTACGGCGAGGTGCCCGACGCGGCGTTGCTGGCGCGCATCGAGCAGGTGATCGGCACGGCCATCGCCGAGATGGCCCCCGACGCTGTCGTGATCGCCTGCAACACCGCCAGCACGGTGGCGCTAGCCTCCCTGCGGCAGCGCTTCGCGGTGCCGTTCGTCGGCACCGTGCCGCCGATCAAGTGGGCGGCCTCGCTGAGCCGCACCCGGCACATCGGATTGCTGGCGACGGCGGCCACGGTCCGGCGGCCCTATCTGCGCGACCTCGCGGCCCGCTTCGCGCCGGACTGCACGCTGGTGGCGCACGGCGCGCGGGGCCTCGCCGATCTTGCCGAAGCGGCGTTCCGTGGCGCGCCCGTGCCGCGCGACGCAATCCGGCGCGAACTCGATGCACTGTTCGAGCAACCGGGCGGAGCGCTGGTGGATGTCGTCTGCATTGGCTGCACCCACTACAGCTTCCTGCTGGACGCGCTGCGCGCCGGATCGCCACCCGGCATACTCTGGCTGGACCCGGCGGAGGCGGTCGCCAGGCGAACCGCAGAGGTGCTGGCGGAACGCGATGTCGCGGCCGCGGTCGCGGCTGGTGGCGGCCGCGCGCTGTTCACCGCGCCACCAGGCGATCCGGAGCGGCTGCTTCGCCGCATCGGCGAGTTCGGCTACGGCGGCTTCTCGTTGCTGGAGGTCAGCGACCTGCCGGCAGCGCCGGAAGGCTACCGCCCGCGGCTGACGGTGTAGAGGGCGATGTCGCCCATCAGCCGGCGCAGCCGGCTCTCGGGGAACACGCACAGCGCATCGCGCGCCGCTGTGGCGTAGTGGCGCGCGCGCTCCAGCGTGGTCTCGATGGCGCCGCGCCGCGCGATCAGGGCCATGGCGTGGTCGAGATCGGTGTGGTCCTGGCGGCTAAGCTCGATGACCCGACGCCAGAAGGCCCGTTCCGTCTCATCGCCGGCGCCATAGGCGGCGAGCACCGGCAGCGTGATCTTGCCCTCGCGAAAATCATCGCCGACGGTCTTGCCGAGTTCGGCCTGGTCGGCGGCGTAGTCGAGCGCGTCATCGACCAGCTGGAAGGCCATGCCGAGATTGTCGCCATAGGCCTCCAGCGCCAGCTCCTCGCGTTCCGGCCGCCCGGCCACCACCGCGCCGACCTGGCAGGCGGCGGCGAACAACGCCGCGGTCTTGCCGTGGATCACGTCGAGGTAGCGGTCCATCGGGGTCGAGAGGTCGTTCTGCGTCGCCATCTGCAGCACCTCGCCCTCGGCGATGGTGGCCGAGGCGGCGGACAGGATCGCCATCACCCGCAGCGAGCCGTCCTCGGTCATCAACTGGAACGCGCGCGCGAACAGGAAGTCGCCGACCAGCACCGAGGCCTTGTTGCCGAACACGGCGTTGGCACTGGCCAGGCCGCGACGGAGCAGGCTCTCGTCGACGACGTCGTCGTGCAGCAGGGTGGCGGTGTGGATGAATTCGACGCACGCGGCGAGTGCCACATGACGCGCGGTGGCACTCGCGGGGTCCTTCTCATAGCCGCACAGCCGCGCCGCGGCCAGCGTCAGCAACGGACGCAGCCGCTTGCCGCCGGCGGCTACCAGATGGGCGGCCAGCTGCGGGATCAGCGCGACCGGGCTGTCCATGCGCGCCACGATGGTGCGGTTGCAGGCCGCCATGTCGTCGGCAAGCAGGTGGGACAGGTCGCGCAGCGCATCCTGGCCGGTGCTGGGGCTATCCGGCAGGATGTCAGCAGGCCTGACAGCCGGAGCGGCAGCGAGGTTGGCGGCAAGACGCAAGCACGATCCTCCCCCTTCTGCTGCCTCCTCGCCGGCAGGGAGCGCGTGGCACATATGAGCGGCGGCGGTGGGGTGGTCAAGCCGATGGCCCCCCGGCGGCGGGCGGCATGAGGCAGGCAACGTCCGAAGACGCCCTGCTCGGCGGACGGCTGACCTACCGGCAATTCCGCACCGGCTACCGGACCGGGATCGAGCCGGTGCTGCTGGCGGCCGCGATCCCGGCGCGGGCCGGCGAGAGGATCCTCGACGCGGGCTGCGGCGCAGGAGCCGCCCTGCTCTGCCTGTGCCACCGGGTCCCGGCGCTGGCGGCGCACGGCATCGAGGCGGACCCGGAGACGCTCGCGCTGGCGCGCTGCAACCTGGCGCTGAACGGGCTCGACGCGCGGCTGCACCAGGCGATCCTGCCCGCCTTGCCGGGGCCTGGACCGGCGGCGGATGCGCTGCCGGTCGGGCCTGACCCAAGACAGCCGCGACGCGGCAGCTTCGACCACATCCTGGCCAACCCGCCCTGGCATCGCGCGGACGCCACCGCCTCGTTGGTGCCTCGGCGCGACCTGGCACGGCGGGCGGATCGTGGCCTGCTGACGGAGTGGACCGAGCTGTTGTCGTCGATGCTGGTTCCGGGGGGGACGCTCAGCCTGATCCTGCCGGCGTCGCTGCATGCCCAGGCCTGCGCTGCGCTGCACCGGTCCGGGATGATCGGCGGTCTGACCCTGATGCCGTTCTGGCCCAAGGCCGGCCGCCCGGCAAAGATCGTGCTGCTGCGCGGGCGCCGGGGGTCACGCGCCGCCGCCGCCATCCTGCCGGGCCTGATCCTGCACCGCGACGATGGCGGCTATACGCCAGACGCCGAACGGGTCCTGCGGGACGGGGCACCACTGGACCTGTAAGCCGCCTGGAAGCCCCAGTCTCTTAAAGCCCCAGTCTCTTAAAGCCCCAGTCTTTCAGCGCCTTGGAGGCTGTTTGAAAATGCCTGATGCTGGATGAGAGCGGTCCGCAGGACCGCGGCCGGCGTGGCTTTCCGAGCACCGCAGCGCAGCGGCCGTCTGGCCGTGAGCAGCGGAGCACAGGAAAGACGCGTCGGATCGCCAGCAACAGGCATTTGCAAACAGCCTCTCAGTAGCGGCCGGTATCGAAGGTGAAGTCCGCCGGCTCCGGGCTCTCATGCAGGCCGTGCGGGTGCAGCGGCTGCTTGGCGCGGGTGGCGACGTCCTCGCCGGCTGCCTCGGCATGGCGAAGATGCCAGAGCCGCTGATGGGCGGCGATCAGGCTTTCCATGACGCGGCGCCGCCCGGGATCCATCACGGCGCTGCGCTGGCCGATCACCGTCTCCAGGATCGAAAGCAGCTGCAGCGCGATGTCGAGATCACCGAGGTCGCAGGCCTGGTGCGCCGCGACCAGGATGCGCTCCGGCAGGCGCCGGCTCTGCCGGGGCGCCGCTCCGGCGTGGACGCCGAGGGTGCGGGTGACCGCCGCCGGCAATCCGTTCATGATCTCGGCAAGAGCAAGGGCTTCAGAAGCCCGCATGTCCGTCTGCATAGTGCGCCTCGTCTCGCGCTGTTGCGTGGCCAGATCACCCGTCGCTAGCGGGCTGGACGGTATATAATCATTAAACTTGAATAAAGAAATTGCTCTCGCTTCCGTGATAGCACTTTTTTTCGATGTGATGCAGGAAAACCGCCACCGGGTCTCACCTTATTAGGCTCGAACCCGCAATGACCAGCAACGTCAAGGCGCTCCAGGCGGACGCTCTGGTCCGACCGCGGCCAACCCCCGGAGCCGTGTCTGCAGGATCAGGCGCCTGCGAAGACGCTGCTCTCGAACGCCTCTTCCCAGGTGCCGGCGGTGGAGGCACGGCTGTATTCGGTCGAGCGGTTCTCGAAGAAGTTCGCATGCTCGACCGCGTTCAGCATGTCGTCGAGCCAGGGCAGCGGGTTGCTCTCGATGTGATAGAGCGGATCCAGCCCGAGCTGGGTCAGCCGGCGGTCGGCGATGAAGCGGATGTAGGTCTTGACCTGCTGCGCCTCGAGCCCCTCGACCGAGCCCAGCTCGAAGGCGAGGTCGATGAAGGCATCCTCGTGCTCGACGATGGTGGCGCAGACCTGGGTCAACTCGGCGCGCAACGCGTCGGTCCATATCTCCGGGTTCTCCTGGATGAAGACGCGGAACAGCCGGATCACCGACAGGCAGTGCAGCGTCTCGTCGCGCACCGACCAGGAGACGATCTGGCCCATGCCCTTGAGCTTGTTGAACCGCGGGAAGTTCAGCAGGATCGCGAACGAGGCGAACAGCTGCAGCCCCTCGGTGAAGGCGCCGAAGGCCGCCAGCGTCTTGGCGATCTCGTGCTTGGACGAGACCGTGAAGCTCTGCATGTAGTCGTACTTGTCCTTCATCTGCTTGTATTTGAGGAAGGCCGAGTATTCGAGCTCCGGCATGCCGATGGTGTCGAGCAGGTGGCTGTACGCCGCGATATGGATGGTCTCGATGTTGGAGAACGCCGACAGCATCATCAGCACCTCGGTGGGCTTGAACACCTGGCTGTAGTGCTTCATGTAACAATTGTTTACTTCCACGTCGGACTGCGTGAAGAAGCGGAAGATCTGCGTCACCAGGTTCTGCTCGCCGGCCGACAGGCTGCGGTGCCAGTCCTTCACGTCGTCGGCGAGCGGCACCTCCTCGGGCAGCCAATGCACGCGCTGCTGGGTCAGCCAGGCCTCGTACGCCCACGGATAGCGGAACGGTTTATAGACCGGGTTCGAAGTTAGCAGGTCGAAGCGCTGCTCCGGCTGGGAGGCAGGCGGGTTGCTCAGTGGGAGGTTGTCGGCAATGTCCATGCCGCATCCTAGGCCGCGACCCGTGCCGCCTCCAACGATTCGACCCGCCTCCGCACGCCGGCTTGAACGGACCGCGATCACGCTCCGGCGGTCGCCTCGAGTTCCTGGCCGGGCGGAATGCGGCGCAGGCACAGCGTCGCCCACATGCCAAGCGAGGCCGCCGTCGCCACGACCAGCCAGGTCAGCGTCGGCTGGCCGTAGTGCGACATCACCGTCCACAGGATGCTGCCGACCACGAAGCCCGCGACCTGCATCGCCGACAGGAAGCCCACCGCCGTGCCGCGCACCCGTGTCGGAAAACTCTCGCCCTGATAGGCGTAGCCGGCACCCGACCAGGTGCCGTTGGTGGCCTGGTAGAGCAGGAAATACACCAGCACGACGGCAACATGGTCCTGCACGTACAGGAACAGCACAGTGAGCGGGGCGACCAGGATCCCGGAGACGATGATCACCTCGCGTCGGCCGAGCTTCTCGCCGAGCCAGCCGCCGATGATGTAGAAAAAGAAGCCGATGCCGCCGCAGGCGAGCAGCAGCTCGCTGGCCTGCGACGAGGTGAAGCCCTTGTACTGGGTGAGCCAGTAGGTGATGTAGAAATTGGTGGCGACGTAGCTGGCGCCGTAGAACACCCAGGTGAAGGCAAGCCAGACCAGCTGGCGGCGCACCGGTCCGGGCGACATCAGCATCTCGCTGACCGGCACATGGTCGGGATCGGCGGTGGTGCCGCGGGCATGCTCGAAACGCTCGGACTCGCGAATGAAGATCCGGCCGAGGATGACCGCCAGCACCGGCAGCACGCCAAGCAGGAACACGAAGCGCCAGCCGTACTGGCCGAACACCAGATACACGCCGGAGGCCAGGAACACGCCCAGCGGCCAGCCGCCCTGCACGATCGAATACAGGAAGCCGCGATTGCGCGCCGGCACCTGCTCGTTGACGATGGTGATGGACACGGCAAGCTCCGAATAGGCGAGCCCCGCGGCCAGCGCCCGCACCAGCACCAGCTCCCAGAAGCCCTGCACCAGGCAGGTGAGGCCGGTGAAGATAGCCGTGCCGGTCAGGCAGAACATCCAGACCCGCCGGCGGCCGAGCCGGTCCATCGCGTAGCCCGCGAAGATCGTGATCATGAACTGCGCGCCGAACACGAAGAAGCCCAGGACGCCGAGGCCGGTGCTGGAGATATGCAGGTCGCGCGCGATGTCGGGCAGCGCCAGCACCAGCAAATTCACGTCGTAGGAGGCGAGACTCCAGCCGGCCAGCGCGATCGCGATCAGATAGACCAGGTACCGGCGGTCCTGGCTCTGCGCCACCCGGACAGGCACCGCCCGCACCGGTTCATTCATCGTGGCCACGGCAGCTCTCCCCTGCTTGTCATCACCAGGATCAACCGGATCTGCGTCCGGCTCCGGAGGTAGGCTAAGCATACCAGTTGGCACTTGACCATCCGGAGCGGCGGCGTTGGACTGCTGCACCCGCATCGCCTGCGGGCGGAGGCACACCATGAAGACCCTGAAGGGTCCGGGACTTTTCCTCGCCCAGTTCGCCGGCGACCAGGCGCCGTTCGACAGCCTTGCCGGCATCGCGCGCTGGGCCCGCGGCAGCGGCTTCGACGGGGTGCAGGTGCCGAGCTGGGATGCCCGCCTGTTCGACCTGGGGCGCGCCGCCGATAGCGATACCTATTGCGACGAGGTCCGCGGCACGCTCTCCGACGCGGGCGTGGCCCTCACCGAACTCTCGACCCACCTGCAGGGGCAGCTGGTCGCGGCACACCCGGCCTACGACGCCAGCCTCGACGGCTTCGCCCCGCCGCAGGTGCATGGCAATCCAGCCGCCCGGCAGGCCTGGGCGGTGCAGCAGCTCCACCTTGCCGCCCGCGCCTCCCGCCGGCTCGGCCTGACCGCGCATGCGACCTTCTCCGGCGCCCTGCTCTGGCCGTACCTCTATCCGTTCCCGCAGCGCGCTCCGGGCCTGGTGCAAACCGGCTTCGAGGAGCTCGGCCGGCGCTGGCGGCCGATCCTGGATGCGTTCGACGCCGCCGGCTGCGACCTCTGCTACGAGCTGCATCCGTCCGAGGACCTGCATGACGGCGTCACCTTCGAGATGTTCCTCGATGCGG
Organism: Lichenicoccus sp.; assembly: GCF_965277665.1. GTDB lineage: Bacteria > Pseudomonadota > Alphaproteobacteria > Acetobacterales > Acetobacteraceae > Lichenicoccus. The sequence continues at coordinate 200,316 of NZ_OZ255835.1, read as the reverse complement.
TCGGGCAGCATCCGCGCGCCAACATCCTGTACGACCCGAGCCACTTCGTGCTGCAGGTGATGGACTATCTCGGCTTCATCGACATCTACCACCAGCGCATACGCATGTTCCACGCCAAGGATGCCGAGTACAACCCGAGCCCGCGCCAGGGTGTGTATGGCGGCTACCAGCCCTGGCTGCAGCGCGCCGGGCGGTTTCGCTCGCTCGGCGACGGACAGGTCGATTTCGGCGCCATCTTCTCCAGGCTCGCCGCCTGCGACTTCGACGGCTGGGCGGTGCTGGAATGGGAATGCTGCCTGAAAGCGCCGGACGTCGGCGCGCGCGAAGGTGCGGACTTCATCCGCCGCCACATCATTCCGGTCACCGGCCGCGCCTTTGATGATTTTGCCGACAGCGGCACCGATCTTGCCGCCAACCGCCGCATGCTTGGCCTTGCGGAGACATCACCATGACCGCACGCCGCTTGCGTCTCGGCATGGTCGGCGGCGGCGAAGGCAGCTTCATCGGCGCCGTGCACCGCCTCGCCGCCCGCATGGACGACCAGTACGAGCTGGTCGCCGGCGCCTTTTCCTCCGACCCGCAGCGCAGCGCCCGCTCCGGCGAGGCGCTGCATGTGCCGGCAGACCGCATCTATGCGGATTTCGAAACGATGGCCCGGGCAGAGGGGGCTCGCGCCGATCGCATCGATGTGGTCAGCGTGGTGACGCCGAACGACAGCCACTACGTCATCTGCAGCGCCTTCCTGCGAGCCGGCATCGGCGTGATCTGCGACAAGCCGCTGACCACCACGATCGAGGATGCACGCGCGCTCCGCAGCCTGGTGCAGCAGACCGGGTTGCCATTCGTGGTGACGCACACCTATGCCGGCTACCCGATGGTGCGCGAAGCGCGCGCGATGGTCGCCGGCGGCGTGCTGGGGAAAATCCGGCTGGTGCAGGTCGAATATCCGCAGGACTGGCTCAGCGAGCCGGTGCGCAGCAAGCAGGCGGACTGGCGGCTCGATCCGGCGAAATCCGGTCCCACCGGCTGCACCGGCGATATCGGCACGCACGCCCACCACCTTGCCTGCTACGTCAGCGGCCTCGCGGTCGAGACCCTGCTGGCAGAGCTGAGCAGCATGGTGCCGGGGCGTGTGCTCGACGACAATGCCGGCATGCTGCTGCGGTTCAGGGGCGGCGCACGCGGCATGCTCTGGGCCAGCCAGGTGGCACCCGGCGATCCCAACGGCCTGCGCGCGCGCGTCTATGGCGAACGCGGCTCACTGGCCTGGGTGCAGCAGGCCCCGAACCAGTTGCTGCACACGCCGCTCGGCGACGCCACGCGCACGCTGTTCCTCGGCATGAAGGGCCTGTCCCCGGTTGCCGGCGCGCGCGTGCCGGCCGGCCATCCCGAAGGCTACCTGGAAGCCTTCGCCCAGCTCTACACCGACGCGGCCGCGGTCATCCGGGCGCACGCCGAGAGCGGCCGGGCAGAGAGCGAACTGGACCTGCTGCCGGGCATCGACGCCGGCGTGCGCGGCGTCGCCTTCATCATGGCGGCATTGCGATCCAGCCAGGCCGGTGGGGTCTGGACGGCGATCGAGGAGTGATCGCGAGCAAAGATGCAAGGGCTTTGCCCCTGCACCCCATCAAAGGCAAGCCTTTGAAATCCCTTCTTTTGAAAGAATGAGGTCTGGGGCCCCCACTGCTCCAAGACGGGGCCCCAGCGGGTCAAGGGCGGAGCCCTTGCGCTTGGTTTTGCGAGGTTCAGCGAGACGGCCAGATCCAGGCCGGAGCATCCTGCTCCGCGACGACCGTTTCCCCCAGCTCCTTTGCCAGCGCAACCGCCACCGCGTCGCCCTCGACCAGCGCGGACACCAGATCCTGGGAATGCGAGATGACCAGGATCTGCGACCGCGTGGCGGCACGAACCAGGAGACGGGCGAGGGGCAGCACCAGATCGGGGTGCAGGCTGGTCTCCGGTTCGTTGAAGACCATCAACGGCGGCGGCCGGGGCGTCAGCAGTGCTGCGATCAGCAGCAGGTAGCGCAGCGTCCCGTCCGACAGCTCGGCGGTGTGCAACGGTCGCAGCAGGCCGTGCTGCCGGATCTCGATCTCGAAGGCCCCATGGCCGACCGACACATCGATGGACGTGCCGGGAAACGCGTCTTCCACCGCGTCGGCGAGGTCGGCGTCCGCACCCACCTCCATGATCGTGGCGATCGCCGCCGCGATGTCGGCGCCGTCGGAGGCGAGTGCCGCCGTCCTGGTGCCGACCTGGCGTTGGCGGGCCGGTGCCGCGGCGTCGGTCCGGAAATGATCGTAGAAGCGCCAGGCGCGCAGGCTCTCGCGGAACTGCAGCAGCTCGATGGCGTCGCTGCTGTTCGCGCAGTGGGTCAGCATGCTGTCGTACGGCGCCAGCGCCTGCGCGGCCTCCCGCCATGCCCCGCGCCCGTCGCGGATCTGGACCGACGGGCCGTGGCGCTCGGCAAACGCGGCGCCGCGTCGCCATGTCCGCCCGGTCCACAGGCTTTCCATCTTGATCTCCGGATCGCGGTCGAACCGGGACGGAGGCACCGGCGGCGGCAGGCCGAGATCGATCGCGTAGCCCTGGTCGTCGGACGAGACGCCGAGCCGGAGGCTGACCGGGTTGCGGCGCATCGTGCCATGGACGGGTTCGATGCCCTGCCGCATGGCGCGAGAGAACGTCTCCGGGCCGGCCCAGAGCGCCGAGGACAGACCACCTTCCTGCGCGAGCGACGGGATGACACGCCCCTGTGCAACGTCGGCCAGCAGTCGGACGGCGCGATAGAGGCTGGACTTGCCGCTGCCGTTCGGCCCTGTCACGACGGTGAGCGGTCCGAGCTCGAGCCGTACGTCGCGTAGCGAGCGGTATCCCGAGATACCGAGTGTCGTGATCGGGCTCATCCCGGGGGCGGGTTTGTCTCTAAACAGGCCCCCGCCCCACCCCTACTGGCAGGCCAGGCATTCCTCGTAATCCGTGCTCGACGGCCGCGGCGCTGCGACCACCGGCGGCAGCGCTGCCTCCTTCTGCAGGATGTCGGTCTTGACCGCCATCTCGCTGACCGTGTCGGCGCGCTGGATCGACAGCGACCGGCAATAGTACAGCGACTTCAGGCCGCGCGACCAGGCCAGCATGTGGATCTGGTGCAGGTCGCGCTTGTGGATGTCGGCCGGCAGGAACAGGTTCACCGACTGGCTCTGGCAGATGTAGGGCGTGCGATCCGCGGCATGCTCAATCACCCAGCGCTGGTCGAGCTCGAAGGCGGTCTTGAACACGTCCTTCTCCTGCTGGGTCAGGAAGTCCAGATGCTGCACGCTGCCCTTGGTCAGCGTGATCGACGACCAGACCTCGTCGCGATCCTGGCCTTTCAGGGCCAGCAGCTTCTGCAGATGCCGGTTGCGCACGGTGAACGAACCAGACAGCGTCTTCTGCAGGAACACGTTGGCGGCGATCGGCTCGATGCCCGGACTGGTGGCGCCGGTGATGATCGAGATCGACGCGGTGGGCGCGATGGCGATCTTGTGCGAGAACCGCTCCATCACGCCGTACTCGGCGGCATCCGGGCAGGCGCCCTTCTCCTCGGCGAGCATGCGCGATGCCGCGTCGGCCTGGCTGCGCAGATGCTGGAACATGCGCTTGTTCCAGACCTTGGCGATCACGCTCTCGAACGGGATGTTGTTGGCCTGCAGGAACGAGTGGAAGCCCATCACCCCGAGCCCGACCGAACGCTCGCGCGCGGCCGCGTATTTGGCGCGCGCCATCTCGTCCGGGGCGCGGTCGATGAAATCCTGCAGCACGTTGTCGAGGAAGCGCATCACGTCCTCGACGAACAGCGGATGGTCCTTCCACTCGAACCAGGTCTCGAAATTCACCGACGACAGGCAGCACACCGCGGTGCGCTGCTGGCCATGCTGGTCTATCCCCGTCGGCAGGGTGATCTCGGAACACAGGTTGGAGGTCTTGACCTCGAGGCCGGCGAGCTTGTGGTGCTCCGGGCGCGCATTGTTCACGTGATCCGAATAGATGATGTACGGCTCGCCCTGCTCCATCCGCGCGGTCAGGATGCGTATCCACAGGCTGCGCGCCGACACGTGGCGGATGTGCCCGCCATCCTTGGGCGACACCAGCGCCCACTCCTCGTCGGCCGCCACCGCGCGCATGAAGCCGTCCGGGATCAGCACGCCGTGATGCAGGTTGAGCGCCTTGCGGTTCGGGTCGCCGCCGGTCGGGCGGCGCATCTCGATGAACTCCTCGATCTCGGGATGCCAGACCGGCAGGTACACCGCCGCCGAGCCGCGCCGCAGCGAGCCCTGCGAGATCGCCAGCGTCAGGCTGTCCATCACCCGGATGAACGGGATCACGCCCGAGGTCTTGCCGTTGCGGCCGACATTCTCGCCGATCGAGCGCAGGTTGCCCCAATAGGAGCCGATGCCGCCGCCCTTCGAGGCCAGCCAGACATTCTCGTTCCACAGCCCGACGATGCCCTCGAGGCTGTCGCTGGCCTCGTTCAGGAAGCACGAGATCGGCAGGCCCCGCGTGGTGCCGCCGTTCGACAGCACCGGGGTCGCCGGCATGAACCAGTGCCGCGACATGTAGTCGTAGAGGCGCTGAGCGTGCGGCTGGTCGTCGCCGTAGAAGCTCGCAACGCGGGCGAACAGGTCCTGGTAGCTCTCGCCGGGCAGCAGGTAGCGGTTGTCCAGCGTCGCCCGGCCGAAATCGGTCAGCAGCGCATCCCGCGCGCGATCCACCCGCACCTGGTGGCGGCCCGGCATCTGCACGGCGTCGACCAGCATGTCTGGATTGGCCGCCGCGAGGGTGCGGGTGTCCGGCATGGTCCCGGCTTCGTGCAAGGTCATCGGCTTCTCCGTGAGGCCCACCGACACCCCTCTCAGAAATGAGAGAAAACGCTAGATGATGGGCCCGGTTACGACGCGAACCACTAGATAAGGTTCAAGCCGTCGGTGCAAGCAGTTGATGACCGCGCAGGTTGCCGCTGTTGCAGGCGCAACACGCTGGCCGTTCGATCCCCTCTATCCACAGCCTGTGGATGGACCCGCGAATCGCGACGCGCTTCAAAGTCTGCGCCGCTGCACCTGTGTCACGTCCCGGACAGCGCCGCGGCTGGCGCTGGTGGTGAGCGCCGCATAGGCCTGCAGTGCCGGCGAGACGGTGCGATTTCGATCTGGTTGCCATCCGGCCGCACCGCGCTCGTCCATCGCGGCTCGTCGCGCCGCAAGCGCCTGATCCGACAGCGCCACCGCCAGGCGGCGCGCCGGGATGTCGATCTCGATGCGGTCGCCCTCCTCGATCAGGCCGATGGCGCCGCCCTCGGCCGCTTCCGGCGACATGTGGCCGATCGACAGCCCGGCGGTGCCCCCGGAGAAACGCCCGTCGGTGATCAGGGCGCACGACGTCCCGAGCCCCTTCGACTTCAGGTAGCTGGTCGGATACAGCATCTCCTGCATGCCCGGGCCGCCCTTGGGGCCCTCGTAGCGGATCACCACCACGTCGCCTGCCACCACCCGGTTGCCCAGGATGGCGGAAACCGCGTCGTCCTGGCTCTCGAAGATGCGCGCCGGGCCGCTGAACACCAGGGAGGCCGGATCGACGCCGGCGGTCTTCACGATCGCCCCCTCGGGCGCGATATTGCCGAACAGCACCGCGAGGCCGCCGTCGCGGCTGAAGGCATGCTCGAGGTCGCGTATCACCCCGGTGGCGCGGTCGGTATCCAGCGCGACATAGCGGCAGTCCTGGCTGAACGCCTCGGTCGTGCGCACGCCGCCCGGAGCCGCGCTGAACAGCGTGCTTGCGGTGTCGTCCGGCTCGCGGCCGGGTGCGCGGACATCCCAGCGTGCCAGCGCCTCGGCCATGCTGGCGGCATGCACGGTGGCGGTGGTGGTGTCGATCAGCCCGGCACGGTCGAGCTCGCCCAGGATCGCCATGATGCCGCCGGCGCGGTGGATGTCCTCCATGTGCACGTCGGCCTTGGACGGCGCCACCTTGCACAGGTTCGGCACCCGCCGCGACAGCCGGTCGACATCGGCCATCATGAACCCCACCTCGCCCTCGTGGGCGGCGGCCAGCAGGTGCAGCACCGTGTTGGTCGAGCCGCCCATGGCGATATCGAGCGACATCGCGTTCTCGAACGCCGCCATGGTGGCGATCCCGCGCGGCAGGGCCGCGGGGTCCTCCTGCTCGTACCAGCGCCTGGCGAGGTCGACGATGGTCCAGCCGGCCTCGACGAACAGGCGCTTTCGGTCGGCGTGGGTGGCGAGCAGGCTGCCATTGCCGGGGAGGGCCAGACCCAGCGCCTCGGTCAGGCAGTTCATCGAGTTCGCCGTGAACATGCCCGAGCAGGAGCCGCAGGTCGGGCAGGCCGACCGCTCCATGACGTCGCTCTCGGCGTCGGTCACGTTCGGGTCGGCGCCGGCAACCATGGCGGTGATCAGGTCGGCGCGGCGGATGCTGCCCTCGGCCATGATCTTGCCGGCCTCCATCGGCCCCCCGGAGACGAACACCGCCGGGATGTTGAGCCGCATCGCCGCCATCAGCATGCCGGGCGTGATCTTGTCGCAGTTGCTGATGCAGACCAGCGCGTCGGCGCAGTGCGCGTTCACCATGTATTCGACGGCATCGGCGATCAGCTCGCGCGACGGCAGGCTGTACAGCATGCCGGAATGGCCCATGGCGATGCCGTCATCGACCGCGATGGTGTTGAACTCCTTGGCAACCCCGCCGGCCGCCGCGATCTCGCCGGCCACCAGCTGGCCGAGATCCTTGAGGTGGACGTGGCCGGGCACGAACTGGGTGAAGGAGTTGGCGATGGCGATGATCGGCTTGCCGAAATCCCCGTCCTGCATGCCGGTCGCCCGCCACAGGCTGCGGGCGCCGGCCATGTTGCGTCCGTGCGTGGTGGTGCGGGAGCGGTATGCGGGCATCGGTCGGGTCCTGGCCTGGTCGCGCCCGGAAAGCAGGGGCGCTGAGACCGGTAGTGTTAGGCCAACCCGGCGCGAGGGTGAACCGCTTTCCGGGGATGCCTGCTGCACGCCCCGGAGTCGGCTTCTGCCCGATCGACGTAGGATCGACCTCCGGGTTCTTGACCCGGCGAAAGAACAAAGTGAAAACGACTGATGTCGCAAGTCGCCAATGACCCGGCCGATCTGTTCCGGCACGTGAGCGCGGAAAAGGCTAAGTTCTACCGCTGAATCATGGACGTCTTCGCCGCGGCCAAGCGGCAATATCGGTTGCAGTTGCGGCTGGACGAAGTGCTCGCCGGAGGCGACTGGCCGAACCGACCGCGCATCGAGGAAGTGAACGCAGCGCTCGGACAGCTGGCGGAATGGGGAAATCTCGAATCCCAACACGACACGGCGCGGGTCTCCAGCCTCGGCGATTTCTACCGCGCCCGCTTCCTCTACCGCCTGTCTCAGGGAGGCGAGGCGGTGGAATCGGCCTTGGCCGTGTTCGCGCGCACCTTGCAACGCCGCGCCGAACTGCAGACGGTGGCGCTCGAAGACATCGCGAGCCAGTTGCAGGCCCTGCACGCGCTGGCCAGCGCAGCCGAAACCGACATCGCCAAGATCCACGAGACGCTGCGTGATCTGGTGCGCGTCTTCGAAGGCCTCGCCGAGAACGCGCAGGCGTTCATGGCGGGCGTCGTCCGCAGCATCGAGCTGCAGCAGGCCGAAGCCGGCGCCATCGCCACATACAAGACGCGGCTGATCGAGTATCTGGAGCGATTCATGGGAGACCTGGTGCGCCGCTTCGACACCATCGCCCGTCTGATCCTGGCCCTGGAGCCCGGCATCGACGCCTTGCTGGGCCATGTGGCCGAACGCGAGGCGCGCGACGCGGCGCCCGGTGACGCGCGAACCCAGGCCGCTTAGCAAAGCCGCACCCTGCAGGCGTGGCGAGAGCGCTGGCGGGGCCTGCGCGGCTGGTTCCTCCCCACAGGCCACGAGCCGCCGCAAGCGGAGCTTCTGCGGGCCCGGGCACGGTCCGCGATCCCGCAATTGCTGGCTACGATCGCCGCTCTCAATGAGCGGCGCAGCGGCCGCAGCGATCGGTCGGCGGATTTTCGCGTGCTCGCTGGCTGGTTTGCCGCTTGCGGCGATGACGGCGAGGCGCACCGGCTTGCGCGTGCCGCCTTCGCCCTCAATCCGGCGAGGCACTTCTCGCTCAACACCGATGCCGAAGCAGACCCGCCGGCAAGCACGGCGTGGGCGGACGCCCGGCCGCTGAGGATCCACCCCCGTCTGCGTGAATACGGCGAAGCCGCTCCGCGCGGACCGCTGCCCCGGGTGCGGGATCGCGCCGACGATCGCGCGACCCTAGCCCGACAGTTCGCGGAGGAAGCGGCTCAGGTGGAAGCGGCGCGCAGGCGTCTTGCCACTGGTCGGCCGGCGCGACTGTCGGACCTGGAGGACCTCGACCTGCATGCCTTCGGCCTGTTCCTGAGCCTGCTCGGAGAAGCGCTGAGTGAACAGACCCGGCCGGAGGCGACTGTGCAACGGCAGACCAGCGACGGCCTGGTGCACATTCACCTGCAGCCGCTTGCCCCGGACAGTCACGCCAGGATCGCCACGCCGCGCGGAGTCTTCGCCGGACGTGATCATATGATCACCATCACGCCCTTGGACGGCCGATGACGGAAGCGGACGGCTATGGCGACGAGAGCGGCCTCAGCCGACAGCAGCAACGCGTCCAGCGCGAGGAATTCCGTGCCTGCGTGCGCGCCCTGTTGATGACCCCGTTGATGAGCCCGTCCAATGATGATTTCGCCGCAATACGCCGCCAGAGCGAGGCGTTGCGCGAGTGGTTCCTGCGCGAGACAGGCTGGATCTTGCAGGTGGAGCGCGAGGGCGCGCGGCTGTACAAGCGCCCCGGCAAGCAGTCGCATGGTCTCCGGCGGCGGCAGCTGCATCTTGAGGTTCCGCGCGCCGGTCACCGGATCGCGTTCGATCCATGGGGGCGCCGGCGCCTTGGGATCGTTGGCGGTCGCGAGAGCGGCGACGAACTGCGCGCCGACCTGCACCAGGGCCTGCAAGGGATCCGGGGCCTGCAAGGGATCGGAACTTTGCTTGAGCGACGGTTCGACCGATGCGACGTCGGCAAGTGTCCCCGCCGCATCCATCGTGGTGGCAGCTTCGTCGTTGGCGACACCGGCCGCTTCCTCGACGGCCGTCACGGCCTCGCCCTCGCCCAGCTCTGGCCGGTGACGCTTTCCACGTCCTTCACGAAGCGGTTGAGGCGCGAGCCGCCAAGCGAAATCTCGCCGTTGCCACCGTCGAGAATGCCCGCCGACAACGAGCGTTTGAACGCCAGCACCGACAGCATGCCTTCCTCGATGGTGCCCTTCGCCACGAAATTGCTGACCCGGACCGGGCGTTTCTGGCCCAAGCGATGGATGCGCGCGATACGCTGCTCGAGAACCGCCGGATTCCACGGGAGGTCCATGTTCACCAGCGTCGAGGCATGCTGCAGATTGAGGCCGGTGCTGCCGGCATCGGTCGACAGGAAGCGGGTCCTGCGCCAGCGAACGACGATCCTCCTGACACTCTCGGCATTGTCCTCGTGGTGCACCATCTGCATCTCGGTCATCGGCATCAGCAAGTTCTGGTCGGTCCGGCTGGGGAGTTGCCGCAAGACCTACGACCTGCGGCGGCGGATCATGATCGGCGACAGCGTCTGGCCGGCTTTTTCGAGCCCGGTATAGCCGGTGACGCGGCCGGCTTCGTCCTTTACCGAGGCTCATATCGGAATTCGCCTACAGCACCTTGTCAGACTCCGGACCCATCTCGATCAGCGCGAGGGCTTGGGTCAGCGCGGGGTTGTCGTGGTCTTCCCGCCAAACCATGCAGAGCTCGACAGGATCGACCGGCACGAGATCAACGATCGGGCGCAGCACGATCCCCTCGTAGCGCAGGCTCGACGCTCCCTGTGGCACGAGAGCGATTCCAAGACCTGCCCGCACGAGAGCGAGGACGGAATGGATCTGGCTGATGTGCTGGACGAATCGAGGGCTGACCCGGGCGCGGCTGAAAATACCCACAAGAAGGTCGTAGAAATACCGCGCCTCATCGGGCGAATACATCACGAAGTCTTCGTGGTTCAAGTCCTGCAGCGTCAGCTGCGACCGCATGGCCAGCCGATGCTGGGCCGGAAGAGCCGCGTGCAGCGGTTCGGCTTCCACAACCCGCCAGAGCAACCCGTCGCGCGCTACCGGTGGCCGCAGCAGACCGAGATCAAGCCGCCCGGCGATGAGGGCGTCGATCTGCACACTCGTCACCATCTCCTTGAGGCGCAGCTCGATCTTGGGCAGGCTGCTGCGACAGAGGCCGACGATTTTCGGCAGGGTGCCGTAGCCGGCGGCAGCGGTAAAGCCGATCGCGACGTCGCCGAGCGAGCCCTGGGCGACCGCACGCACCGAAAGCGCAGCATTCTCGGCCAGCCGCAGAATGGTGCGCGCTTCCGGCAGCAGTGATCGCCCCGCCGGTGTGAGCCGCACCACTCGGCTGCTGCGGCTGAAGAGAGCCGCTCCCACAGCATGCTCCAGCAACTGGATCTGCCGGCTGAGCGGCGGCTGCGTCATGTTCAGCCGGGCCGCTGCACGGCCAAAGTGGAGTTCTTCTGCCAGCACGAGGAAGCCACGAAGCTGCGGAAGGTCGAGCATCAATCCAATTCCCGCATCGATCAATACCGATTTAGTCTTAGACCTATGTCGATCGGCCGCCTAGGGTTTCCCTCAGGACGCGAACCAAGGGAGGCCAGAGCCATGAGCACCTACAACCCGCAGGAGATGGCGGCCGCGATCGGCAGCGGCCTCCTGTCCTTCCCGGTAAGCCACTTCGACGACAGGCTCGCGCTCGATCTGTCGCGGTTCCGCGAGCACCTCGGCGTCCTGCTCGAGCATCGGGCGGCGGGCCTGTTCGCCGCCGGAGGAACCGGCGAATTCTTCTCGCTGACCCCCGGTGAGGTGGCGCTCCTGGTGAAAGCCACCGTCGAAGAGGTGGGCGGCAAGATCCCGGTGATCGCGCCGGCAGGGTATGGGACGGTGATGGCAAGCGAACTCGCCCGGTCGGCTGAGGAAGCCGGGGCCGATGGCATCTTGCTCCTCCCACCCTACCTCACCGACTGCGATGCAAGCGGTCTTGCGGACCACGTCGCGCGTGTCTGCGCGGCAACCAGGCTGGGCGTCATCTTCTATAGCCGGGCCAATGCCAAGCTCGACGACACGACCTTGGCCCGCCTCGCAGACCGTTGCCCGAACCTGGTCGGCTTCAAGGACGGTGTCGGCGACATCGAGATGATGACGCGGATCTATGCCCGGCTCGGGGACAGGTTCACCTATGTCGGTGGACTGCCGACGGCCGAGACATTCGCGCTGCCCTACTTGGAAATGGGCGTGACAACCTATTCCTCGGCAATCTTCAATTTCATGCCGGTTTGGGCACAGGATTTCTACGCAGCGGTACGCCGACGCGACCACGCGACCGTCTATCAGGAACTGCGGGATTTTGTCCTGCCATACATCGCCTTGCGTAATCGCCGGAAGGGCTATGCGGTCTCAATCGTGAAGGCCGGAATGCGTGTGATCGGACGGCCTGCCGGCCCGGTGAGGTCTCCCCTCACGGATCTCACCTCCGAGGAGTTCGAAACCCTGTCAGGTCTCATCGGGTCCCGTTCCTGATCGAGCGGCCACCGCAGAGCGGTTGCGTCGGACGAGACGTCCGTGAGGGACATGACAGCAGGGAGTGCCGCAGGCCGTCCGCCGATCGACGAAAAGGTCCGAGGGATAAAAAGAATGGCGAGCTACATAGTGGCCGCAGGCTCCACAAGGCGCAGCAACATCCGATATACGATCGTCGCCATGCTCTTCCTGGTGACGGCGATCAACTATGGTGACCGCGCCACCATGTCCATGGTCGGCGCACCGATGTCCAAGCAGCTCGGCCTGGGTTCGGTCGGGCTCGGCTACATCTTTGCATCATTCTCCTGGGCCTATGTCATCGGCCAGATCCCCGGCGGTTGGCTGCTCGACCGGTTCGGATCGCGGCGGGTCTATTTCTGGAGCATCCTGACCTGGTCCGGCGTCACCCTCCTGCAGGGTTTTGTCGGCCTGCTGCACGGCATCGGGCTGGTGGTCACCACGCTCGTCCTGCTGCGCTTCCTGGTGGGCCTCGCCGAGGCGCCGAGCTTCCCGGGCAACAGCCGGATCGTCGCCGCGTGGTTTCCCGCCAACGAGCGCGGCACCGCGTCGGCGATCTTCAACTCGGCGCAGTATTTCGCGACCGTGCTGTTCGCGCCGATCATGGGCTGGATCATCCACGCCATCAACTGGCAGTCGGTCTTCTTCGTGATGGGGGGAGCCGGCATCCTCGCGTCAATCGTCTGGCTGCGGGTGATCTACGATCCTGACAAGCATCCATCGGTCAACAAGGCGGAATTCGCCTATATCGAGCAGGGCGGCGCCCTTGTGCGCATCGATGCGGCGCAGGGAGCGACAGCCGCCGGCCGGCCGCGGGCCTTCCGATGGAGCACGGTCCGGCAACTCTTCGCCTCGCGCATGATGGTCGGCGTCTTCATCGGCCAGTACTGCATCAACGCGCTCACCTATTTCTTCATCTCCTGGTTCCCGGTCTATCTCGTCCAGGTTCGCCATATGTCGATCCTCAAGGTGGGCGTCGTCGCGGCGATCCCGGCAATGTGCGGCTTTCTTGGTGGCATCCTCGGCGGCCTGGTCTCGGACGGCCTGCAGCGCCGGGGGTACTCCCTCACCGTTTCGCGCAAGCTGCCGATCGTGGCCGGCATGTTGCTCTCGACCAGCATCGTGGTCGCGAACTACGTGGCGCTCGACGCCGTGGTCATCGCGGTGATGGCGCTCGCCTTTTTCGGCAAGGGGGTCGGCGCCCTCGGCTGGGCGGTCATGGCCGATATCGCACCGAAGGAAATGACCGGCGTCTGCGCCGGTGTCTTCAACATGATCGGCAATCTCTCGGGGGTCGTGACGCCGATCGCGATCGGCTACATCGTCCAGGGAACCGGGTCCTTCGATGGCGGCCTCGCGTTTGTCGGCGCCCATGCGGTCCTTGCCGTCATGAGCTATCTCGTGATCGTCGGTCCCATCAGGCGGCTGGAGCTGCGCTGATGGCGGAGAGATCTGCCATGGTCGAGCCACGCAACCCGATCGTCCTCCGCCTCGATGCGTCCGACAACGTGGCTGCCATCGGCAACAGCGGCGGCCTTCCCGCCGGCACCCATCTTTCGGGCGGGCAGATCCTGCGCCGCCCGGTGCCGCAGGGCCACAAGGTGGCGCTCTGCGACATTGCCGAAGGCGAGCCGATCCGGCGCTATGGCGCGGTGATCGGCCATGCCGCCCGGCCGATCGCCTGCGGCGACTGGGTCGATGGCGCGGCCCTGCTGATGCCCGCCCCGCCCTCGCTGGACCGGCTTGCGCCGCCTTCCGGGAAGCCGGGTCTGCCGCCGCTGGACGGCTATTGGTTCGACGGCTACCGCAACCTGGACGGCACGGTCGGCACCCGCAACCTGCTGGCGATCGGCACCACGGTGCAGTGCGTGGCCGGCGTGGTGGACCATGCGGCCCGGCGCATCCGCGAGGAGCTGCTGCCGCGCTACAGGAACGTCGACGGCGTGGTGGCGCTGGATCACGTCTATGGTTGCGGCGTTGCGATCGATGCGCCCGGCGCCGACATCCCCATCCGCACGCTTCGCAATATCCTGCGCAATCCGAACTTCGGCGGCAGGCCGATGCTGGTCGGCCTGGGTTGCGAGAAGCTGCAGCCCGAGCGGCTGATCGGCGCGCCGTTGCAGGACCTGCCGCTCGTCCGGTTGCAGGACGAGACGCATGTCGGTTTCGACTCGATGATCGGCGCGATCCTGCAAGCAGCCGACGGCCGTCTAGCGGAACTCGATGAACGGCGCAGGGAGCCCTGTCCGGTGTCGGACCTCGTCGTCGGCGTGCAATGCGGCGGCAGCGATGCGCTCTCCGGGATGACGGCCAATCCCGCGGTCGGCGTCGCCGTCGATCGTCTGGTTCGGGCGGGTGCCACGGTCATGTTCTCCGAGGTGACCGAAGTACGCGACGGCATCGGCCAACTGACCGCGCGCGCCGCTACCCCCGCGGTCGCCGAAGCCCTGGTTCGCGAGATGCGCTGGTATGACGCCTATCTTGCGCGCGGCGGCGTCGATCGATCGGCCAACACGACGCCGGGGAACAAGGCCGGGGGTCTCGCCAATATCGTCGAAAAGGCGATGGGATCGATCGTGAAATCCGGCACGATGCCGATCTCCGGGGTGGTGCCGCCAGGCGAGCGCGCCGAGTGCCACGGGCTGCTCTTCGCGGCGACCCCGGCGAGCGACTTCATCTGCGGAACGCTGCAGCTCGCCGCCGGCATGACCCTGCATGTCTTCACGACCGGCCGCGGCACGCCCTACGGCCTCGCCGCCGCACCCGTGATCAAGGTCGCAACCCGCAACGCGCTCGCCGAGCGTTGGCACGATCTCATCGATCTCAATGCCGGGCGCATCGCCACCGGCGAGGCGAGCATCGACGAGGTGGGGCTGGAGCTCTTCGAACTGATCCTCGACGTGGCAAGCGGTCGCAAGCAAAGCTGGGCGGAGCGCTGGAAGCTCCACAACGCGCTCGCCCTGTTCAACCCCGCCCCGGTAACCTGACCCTCCCGATCATGAGCACCCCGGACACCCCCATCGTCACCGGTATGCGGGTCATCCCGGTGGCCGGCCATGACAGCATGCTGCTCAATATCGGCGGCGCGCACAGCCCCTGCTTCACGCGCAACCTCGTCGTACTGGAGGACAGCGCAGGCCATGTCGGCGTACGCGAAGCGCCGGGCGGCGAGGTGATCCTGCGAACGCTGGAGATGGCGGCCCAGCAAGTGGTCGGCCAGTCGATCGGAAGGCTGCACCGCCTGATCTCGACCCTGCAGAGCGCGGCGCAGGGCTCCGATGTCGAGACATTCGGGCGCGGCGCCTGGACCTTCGAACTCCGTGTCAATGCCGTGGCGGCAGTCGAGGCCGCCCTGCTCGACCTGCTGGGCCAGTTCCTGGGCGTGCCGGTGGCGGAGCTGCTGGGCCCCGGCAAGCAGCGCGATGCCGTCACGGTGCTTGGCTACCTGTTCTATGTCGGCGACCACCGTCGTACCGGCCTGCCCTATGCGGAGGCCGAAGCCGGCAGCCATGACTGGTATCGGCTGCGCCGTGCCCCCGCGCTGCATACCGAGGCGGTGCTTCGTCTCGCGCAGGCCGCCCAGGACCGCTATGGCTTCAGGGATTTCAAGCTCAAGGGCGGCGTCTTTAGAGGTGAGACAGAGATCGAGACGGTCACCGCACTTGCCCGCCAGTTCCCTCGGGCCCGCGTCGCCCTCGATCCGAACGGCGCCTGGTCGCTCGACGAAGCCATCCGACTCTGTCGCGGCCTGTCCGGCGTGCTGGCCTATGCCGAGGACCCCTGCGGCCCCGAGCCCGGCTACTCGGGACGCGAGATCATGGCGGAGTTCCGTCGCGCGACAGGTCTTCCGGTGGCGACCAACATGATCGCGACCAACTGGCGCGAGCTCGTCCATGCGGTGCAACTCGGCGCCATCGACATCCCGCTGGCGGACCCGCATTTCTGGACGCTCACGGGGGCTGTGCGCGTGGCCCAGCTCTGCGATGACCTTGGCCTCAGGTGGGGCTGTCATTCCAACAACCACTTCGATATCTCGCTGGCCATGTCCACCCATGTCGCCGCGGCGGCGCCCGGTCGCCCGACGGCGATCGACACGCACTGGATCTGGCAGGAAGGCCAAGGCCTCACGCGCGATCCCCTGACAATCGTCGGTGGCGCGATCGCCGTCCCGGCTGCCCCGGGGCTCGGCATCGAGCTCGACATGGCGAAAGTCGATGCGGCGAACCGGCTCTATCGCAGCCTGCCTGGAGGCAATCGGGACGACGCGATCGCCATGCAACACCTGATCCCGGGCTGGCGCTTCGACCGCAGGCGTCCCGCCTTGGACCGCTGAACGGCAAAGGGGGTTCTCATGCACGCGACGGATCGCGGTACGCCCATCGTTACCGCCATGCGGGTGGTCCCCGTGGCAGGACAAGACAGCATGCTACTCAATCTGAGCGGCGCGCACGCCCCTTGGTTTACGCGCAATGTCGTGGTTCTTGAGGACAGCGCAGGCCGGACCGGGCTCGGCGAGGTGCCCGGCGGAGAAGCGATCCGCCTGACACTCGAGGAAGCGCGTCCGCTGGTCGTGGGCCAGCCGACCGGCACCTACAACCGTGTGCTTGCCGCCATCCGTGCCGCGTTCGCCGATCGTGACGGATCCGGCCGCGGGCTGCAGACCTTCGATCTGCGCACGACCATCCACGCCGTGACCGCCGTGGAAGCAGCACTGCTCGATCTGCTCGGCCAGTTCCTGGACGTACCGGTGGCGGCCCTGCTGGGTGAAGGCCAGCAGCGCGACAAGGTCGAGATGCTGGGCTACCTGTTCTTTGTCGGCGACCGCCGCAGGACCACCCTCGGCTATCGAGCAGCGCCGGACGCGGCGAACGCCTGGTTCGCCCTGCGTGACGAGGAGGCGCTCACGCCGGACGCGATCGTTCGTCTCGCGGCGGCGTCCGAGGCGCGATACGGCTTCAACGATTTCAAGCTGAAGGGCGGGGTGCTGGCGGGCGATGCGGAGATGGAGGCAGTCATCGCCCTGCACGAGCGTTTCCCCAATGCTCGCATCACGCTCGACCCCAACGGGGCCTGGTCGCTGGCCGAGGCAACCCGCCTGTGTCGCGACAAGCAGGACGTGCTCGCCTATGCGGAAGATCCCTGCGGCGCCGAGCACGGGTTCTCCGGGCGCGAGGTCATGGCGGAGTTCCGCCGCGCGACGGGGCTGCCGACCGCGACCAACATGATTGCGACCGACTGGAGGCAGATGGCGCATGCCATCCAGCTGCAGGCAGTGGACATTCCGCTGGCCGATCCGCATTTCTGGACGATGCAGGGGTCGGTGCGCGTCGCGCAGCTGTGCCAGATGTTCGGCCTCACCTGGGGTTCGCACTCCAACAGCCATTTCGACATCTCGCTGGCGATGTTTACCCATGTCGGCGCCGCGGCGCCGGGCAACGTCACGGCCATCGACACGCACTGGATCTGGCAGGACGGGACAGGGCTCACGCGTGAGCCGCTGAAGATCGAGCACGGCATGGTGCATGTACCGCCGAAGCCGGGTCTCGGAATCGAGCTTGACACGGAGGCGCTGGAGGCAGCGCACCGCGCCTATCTCTCGATGGGGCTTGGTGCCCGGGACGATGCAGCCGCCATGCAGTTCCTGATCCCGGGCTGGGTGTTCGACAACAAGCGGCCCTGCCTGGTGCGGTAGAGAGGCGACAGCCGCGCATCGAAAAATCGGCGTGCGACGGACCTCAAAGTGAAATCGGGAGGATGGCGGCGTGAACGAATCGAGGTGGCTCAGTATCGGCGGAACGCTGATGCTGGGGTTGTTCGTCGCCTACCTGGACAGGACCAACCTCTCCGTGGGCCTGCCGCAGATCGCGCGCGACACGGGCTTTGCCAGAGCCCGCTTCGCCGTCACGTCGAGCTGGGTTCTGACGACCTTCCTGATCGGCTATGCCGCGGCGAACGTCGTCGGCGGCGTCGCGACCCGCGGGTTTGATCCGAAACACGGTGTCATCGCCTGCATCTCGATCTGGGCGGTCGCAACGCTCGCCATCGGCCTCGCATCCTCCGTCGCCGTGCTCGTGACATGCCGACTTGTCCTCGGTGTCGCGGAGGGCATCTACTGGCCGCAGCAGTCCGGCTTCGCCCAGAACTGGTTCGCACCGCACGAGCGCACCAGGGCGAACGGCCTGATCCAGTACTACGGGCAATTCCTGGCGCTGGCCCTGGGCTTCATCGCACTGACCCCGATCTATAACGCGTTCGGTTGGCGTATCCTGTTCCTTGCCACCGGCGCCACCGGGCTCGTCGTGATCGTCCCGCTCTACAGCATCGCACTTCGGCCGGCGTCGCAGGCACCCTACCGGATGCAGGCGACACGGCCGTATCGCGAGCCGCTGAGCCTGCGGTTGCTTGGTGGTCCCGCCTTCGGCCTGCTGGTCTTCAGCTATGTCACCCAGGGCATGTTGTTCTGGGGCATCACGCTCTGGCTACCGCTGGTCGTCCGCTCGCTCGGCTTTACAGGGTCGGGCCAGGGACTAGCGACCGCGCTGCCTTACCTCCTTGCCATCATGCTGGCCATCCCCATGGCGATCCTGAGCGACCGGACCGGGCAACGCGTGCTGATCGCGGCCCTCGGCCTGCTGCTTCCCGGTGTCGTGCTGCTCCTGCTTCCGCTGGTCGATGCCGCCTATCCGAAGCTCGTGCTGATCACGCTTGCCCTGGGATTCTACGCCAGCAGCTACACGCCGAATATCTGGACGATCCTGCAGGACAGTGTGGCGCCTTCGGCCGTCGGACCTGCATCGGGGATCATGAACGGGCTGGGTGCAGGAGCCGGTGGGACGATCGCCGGTTTCCTGGTCGGGCTCCTGAGGAGCAGCACGGGTTCCTACACCGTGGGCTTCATGGTCCTCGGCGCGCTCGTCCTGCTGGGTGGCATCTCGCTTCTGCTGTATGGCAGGGTCACCCGATCCCGGCGACCTGCAGGTCCTGCCCTCGGCGTTCCCGTCGGGAGGCAGTCATGACACGATGGCTTCCGAGCGAGATCTATCCGGATCCCGCCATCGAGATCCTCGACAAGCGCTTCGCGAGCTATCGCCTGATGAATGCCGGCATCGAGCGCCTCGCGTCAGGAACGCGCTGGGGTGAGGGGCCGGTCTGGTTCGGTGATTGCCGGTCGTTGTTCTGGAGCGACATTCCCAACAACCGTATCCTCAGATGGGACGAGGCGAGTGGCCGGACCAGCGTATTCCGCAGCCCGTCCGGATTCGCCAACGGAAATACCCGCGACCGGAGCGGGCGCCTCGTCACCTGCGAGCACGGTGGCCGGCGCGTGACCCGGACCGAGTATGACGGCTCGATCACCGTTCTGCTCGATCGCTGGAATGGCAAACGCCTCAATTCGCCAAACGACGTGGTGGTCAAGTCCGATGGGAGCATCTGGTTCACGGATCCGCCCTTTGGCCTGCAGACGCATTACGAGGGAGCCGTGGAGGCCCAGGAGCTGCCGGCTTGCGTCTATCGGATCGACCCGCACTCCGGACAAGCGAGCGTCGTCGCCGACGACGTGCTCGGGCCGAACGGGCTGTGCTTCTCGCCCGACGAGCGCGTCCTGCACGTCGTCGAGTCTCGTGGCGAGCCCTCCCGGAAGATCCGGTCCTTCGATGTGGTCGGCGATGTCAGGCTCGGAGGCAGCCGGGTGCTGATCGACGCAGGGCCAGGAACGCCGGACGGGATGCGGTGCGACGTCGACGGCAACCTCTGGGTCGGCTGGGGCATGGGCGATCCGGCACTGGACGGTGTCATGGTCTTCGAGCCGGGCGGCTCTCCGATCGGACGGATCGGCCTGCCGGAACGTTGCGCCAACCTGTGCTTTGGCGGCCGCCACCGCAACCGCCTCTTCATGGCGTGCGGACACGGCCTCTACGCCGTGTTCGTCAACAGCCAAGGGGCGACGTGAGCATGGCCTCCGAGCTCGACAATCGGGATCGGAGGTGCTGACGGCTGATCGACCAGGCCTTCGAGCGGTCGGCATTCCGCCGGTTTTCACTGCCCGCGATCGGCTGCTCTGAGGATCAGGTTGGCGATCACCTGCGGCTGGGAGACCATGGTTGACGCCTCGCTACGCGACCTGCTTGAGCTCCTGATCGCCTCGTTCCAGCAACATCGCCATCCTGCTGCGCTGGGCTTCGAGCAGGGTGAAGCCGACGCTGAGCCGATCCGACCCCTGAACGGCGAGCACGCTGACCGCGAAATCCATCCCGCTCACCGACAGCCTGCCGCATGCGCCGCGAACCGCTCCGGCGTTGCCGCACAGCAAGGCACCGGTCTCGGACAAGTCGCGCACGCGGACGTCCGCAGGTGGCCGGCCATCGAGCGACAGCCGCGCCGGCAGATCCACCTGGACCCGCGCCGCCTTCCGGCGATCGACGATGCTGGTGGATGTGCGCACGGCGCGTATCACCGTCTGACGCAGCTGCTGGACGGCCGCTTCCAGCACGCCGGCGGTCGTGCGAACGGTCGCGGCCTGCTTGTCGGTCTCCCCTGCGGCGTTACGCACATCCTCGACACGACCGGCCATGCGATTCGCGGCAGCCGCGGTTTCGCCGATGCTGCGCGCGATCTCCGCGGTCGCAGCACTCTGCTCCTCGACCGCGGCCGCGACCGACGCGCTGATGCTGTCGATCTCGCCGATCATGCTCACCATGTGCGTGACCTCTTCCGACGCAAGTCCGGTCGCCTTGCGCACGGCGCTGATCTGGCGGCCGATATCCTCGGTGGAGCGGGCGGTCTGGTTGGCGAGCTGCTTGACCTCGCTGGCAACCACGGCAAATCCCTTGCCGGCATCTCCCGCGCGCGCCGCCTCGATGGTGGCATTCAGGGCCAGCAGGTTGGTGCGCGACGCGATGTCGGCGATCATGTCGGCGACCTGACCGATCTGCTCGGCCTGATGCGACAGCGCCTCGATGCTCGCACGCGCCCCCCGGCCCGCCGCGACCGCCTTCTGCGCCGCCATGCTGGAACTGGTCACCTGCTGCATGATCTCGCGGATGGAGGCCGTCAGCTGTTCCGCGGCACTCGCCACGGTCTGCGCCGTGAGCAGGGTCTGGCCGGCTTCCAGCGCCGCCTCAGAGGCGTTCTGGCCGGTATGGGTCGCGGTGCTCGACATCGCCCGTGCGATGGCCGACATCTCGCCGGTCAGCGCGCTCAGCCTCTCGACCGCGACCCCGGCCTCGTGCTCGATCTTTTCGGCCATGCCGGTCAGCGCCAGCTCCCGGCTCTGCCGTTCCGCCTCCGTATAGGTCTCGAGCAGAACCTCCAGGTCGAGCCAGGCCACCTTGTTCAAGCTGGCACGGAGCAGCGCCTGCTCGGCCGAGCGCCGCCTCGTGCCCCACCATGCGCCGAAGCCGGTGCGACCGCCCTCGGCCAGTCCGAGATCCTTGATGATCCCGTTCATCACGCTGGCGTGGCAGATCGCCGCGGCGTAGCCGGGGACCTTGTTGTTGTAGAACGCCGAGGCGAGCGCCTGCGCGGATTCGAGGAAGCCCTCCTCGAGCGCGCCGCTGGCGACGCGTGTCCAGTGCTTCACGCGGATCGCGTGCACCACGGGATCCATCAACGCGGTCTGCATCTCCGGCCAGCTCGCGAAGGCGACGTGCAGCTCCTCGAGCAAGCGAGGCAGTCGCGAGGTCGCGAACCCGGCCTGGCCTTTCAGCCGCTGGATATCGGCGGGCACGATGCCGAAGGCCTTGAACCGTTTTTCCTGCTCGGCATCGATCGTCATGGCCTGTTCATTCGCTGGTCGCGCTCCGCGCGGTGAAGGATGCAGCCTCTGATTGATACGAGACCAAGATGAACGATTGGTGAATCGGGTCACTCCCACTCGATTGTTCCTGAGTCTCGCAAGGGGCTGTTTTCCTTGGAAAACCAGCCTATCCATACCGCATCGATCACCCCCCGGGACCCTGGCAGCCATCGGGTCGTGACCGACGCTTAATCTTCATCGTCCGGTCGCGGCCGACGCCGACGAGAACTCGGCTCAAAGAGACTGAGTGCCGCGTCAATCTGCCGCTCAAAGATCTCGGGCGCAGGCGATCCGGTTCCCAGGACCAGCTCCTGATAGGCGTCGCCCAGCGCGAGCTGGACGAGTTGCTCGGCGATGCTGGGCGCTGTTGCGGCATCATGATTTTCCGCCCAGAGCTGCGCGATCACGGCCCGGACCTGACGCGGCCCTGCCTCCCAAAACAGGCGCCCCCGTGGTGGGCCGCTACCGCTATGAGGGAACGCACACGGGAACTTCCTCGGCTATCCCGCGACGGGCAACGCCTTTGCGATGCGCTCGATCGATATCTGGCGGGTCGAGAACGGACGCTTCGTCGGGCACTGGGACGAGCTCAATACGCTCGACATGTTCGCCCAAGTCGGCGCCGTGCCGCCACTTCGCCAGCCATCGTAGCGCAGTCGATGCAGCGGCCAACGAGACGAGGAGCAAGCATCCATGCATGCGAGCCAACTTATCACTGTCTGGCTTCCAATGGCGCTCGGCGTCGCGATGGTCGGGGCCGAGGCGATCAACTTCGTCGGCCCCGGATCGGTCCGCGAGTCCTTCGGGCGCTGGGGTTACCCGGCCGGTTTTCATCGGGTGACCGGCGCGCTTGAGATAACCGCAGGATTGCTGCTGCTGATCCCGGCAACATCGCGTGCCGGCGCGGTCGGCAGCACCGCGATCCTTCTGGCCGCGCTGATGACGCTGGTCCGTCATCGCGACTGGACGCACCTACCGGGCGCCATCGTGCTGACGGCGGCGTCGGTGGCAATCGTCCTTCATGGATAGGACAGGCAATGAGGCTCGCCGAGAGCCAATGCCTCGGTGGCGTTGTTCGTCAGGCAGATGCGGCCGTCGACCAACGCCGGGCCCACTTTAGTTCATAGGCGCTGAGACGGAGCGGAAGGACCGAGCGGAGGCCACTAGCGGCCAGGTGACAGGCGGAGGAAATCCCGCCGAACCTGAGCTGTCGCTGCCTATGGTATCCCAGCACTCCCACTCGATGGTTCACAGCTATGGTAACTCGCTGATTAGCAGCGCAAGTCTTTTCGGTGCACGATGAAGAACCGTCTTGCCGATCCGTCAGCAAGTTGCGCTCTTGATTTCAAACACCGGTTTTGAGGGTCCACGATTTGCTCGGTTTCAGCGACTATCTGTATCAACCGGTCGATTTCTTTCTGACGGCCGCCGACCGAGCCGTGCCGGCAGTTCCCAAAAAAGACGGTCGCGAGGCTGTCTACCACCAGACTCCGTCGCGAGATCTACATCGGGCTGCGTAATTGATACAGCCTTACGCCCGAGACAGCGCCATCGGTGACCTGCCGCGCGTCAGTCGGGCGATATGGACAGCCCCGCGAGAAGCGGCGCGTACGCGGCGAGCCTGCGGGATACGAACTCCGTGAAGAGCCGCACGCGCTTCGTCTTGCGTGTCTCCCCCTGTGTGACAAGCCAGAGCGTTCCGTACATGTGCAGGTCGGTGCCCGGCACCCGCACCAGGTGGGGGTCGGCATCTCCGACGAAGCACGGCAGTGTCGTGATCCCGAGCCCTTGCCGTACAGCAACGATCTGCCCCTCGGCGTCCGTGGTCCTGAATGGAACCCCCGTGGTGCGAACCTCACCCTCGCTGGACCAATCTGGAATACCATGAATGCTTATGACGATCCACCGGATGGGATCAGGCGCGCCCGCACGCCATGCGGCTAGTTGATCGCAGGACATGTAGACGCCGCCGAACAGCTCCGGTCCCTTCAGGCCGTGAAGATTGAGCGGCAGGGTTTTGCGGTCGTAAACGACGCGGATCGCCACGTCGGCCTCTCGGTTGGTCAGATTTGCCAGCTCGCCGGACGACAAGATCTCCATCTCGATGTCCGGATGCAGACGCACGAAATCGGCGAAGTCCGGCATGAGCAGGTGTGTCGCGAGGGTCGGAGCCAACGTCACCCGCAGAAGCCCGCGCACGCTCTGGTCGCGCCCAAAGACGCGCGTCTCCAGCTGGTGCGACGACGCTTCCATCTGGTTCGCGAGCTCGAGGACCTCCTCGCCCGCTTCCGTCAGGCGGTAGCCCGCCGGCCGCTTTTCGAACATCTTCGCCCCGAGGCGTTCCTCGAGCTGTGCGATGCGTCGCAGCACGGTCGAGTGATACACCCCGAGGCCCTCGGCGGCAGCCCGCACCGAGCCTCCGCGCGCAACGGCAAGAAAGTAGCGAACGTCATCCCAGTCGATCATGGTGCAGTCTGGCACCGCGCGGTGCGGTGCGCCTTCCAAAGCCCGTATCTAGCACATCGAACAGCAGTACGGGCGGCCATCATGGCCTATGTCGACCGACGCGGCCCAATTCCGAACGGCGAACCGATCGTCGCGGCTGGCGCGAGCGTCCAGCCGGATCGATTTCGCACCACCGATGTGCGCGCTTCCGCACTCAACGCCTGACGCCGGCAGACCCATTTCGGGGTTCTCGGGGCCTCCCCGAACAACCAAGGACGGAGCCTGAAAGGGAAGTTATGGGAAAGCTAGACGGTAAGGTTGCAGTCATCACGGGTGGATCGAGCGGCATGGCGCTGGCAAGCGCCAGGCGGTTCGTTGAGGAAGGCGCCTATGTGTTCATCACGGGCCGGAGACAGGAGGCGCTCGACGAGGCCGTCAAGCTGATCGGCCGGAACGTGACCGGCGTGCGCGGCGACGTGGCCAATCTCGACGACCTCGACCGCCTGTTCGACACGGTCAAGCGGGAGAAGGGCAGTATCGACGTTCTCTACGCGAGCGCCGGCATGGGCGAGGCCGTCCCACTGGGCGAGATCACCGAGCGGCATTTCGATGTGACCTTCGGCCTGAATACGCGCGGCACGCTGTTTACGATTCAGAAGGCGTTGCCGCTGTTCAACGATGGCGGATCGATCTTCATGACCGGGTCAGTTGCTTCGGTGAAAGGTTTTCCTGGTTACGGCGTGTATGCGGCGAGCAAGGCGGCGTTGCGCTCATTCGCACGCACCTGGCTCAACGAACTGAAGGGCAGGAATATCCGGGTGAACGTGCTTAGCCCGGGGCCGATCGCCACGCCGATGCAGGACCAAGTGCTCACCGAGGAGGCGAAGCGGATGTTCGAATCCCTGATCCCGCGGGGAAAGATGGGGCGCCCTGAGGAAATTGCGGCGGTCGCGCTGTTTCTTGCCTCGGACGATTCGAGCTTCGTGAATGGGGTGGAGTTGTCTGTCGACGGCGGCTTCTCGGCCATCTGAATTCGCGCCGGATCGCGGCAAGCAGCTGACCGGCGGGAACCAGCAGGTCCATCGTGGAACGACTTCCTGCTGAACGGTCAGTCCGGCCGCGTGGAAGTCGTTCACGGCAGGACGACGACGCGAAGGTCGCCACACGGCGGAACGGAAAACCCAACGCCGTTGCAGGCCGGGGGACCAATACCAACACGGATCGGAGAAGCATCATGAGCTATGCGATTGTCGGATTCGGCAAGATAGGCCAGGCCCTCGCCCACGCTTTCGCCCGTAAAAACATCGACGTGACCGTCGCGAGCCACCGGCCGCCCGAGGCGTTGGCGCCACGGGCTCAGGCGATTGGACCCACGGTCGTCGCCAAGTCGCTGCGGGATGCACTCGAGGCCGACACGATCATCCTGGCGGTCCCGTTTGGGGAGCATCTTGAGGTTGCCAACGCCCTGCCGAGCTGGAAAGGCAAGACGGTCATCGACGCGATGAACGCTTTAGTTCCGCTCGACGAGATGGACGGCCTCCTGTCGTCCGCCTTCGTCGCGAAGGCGTTCACCGGCGCCAAGCTCGTGAAAGGTTTCAATCACCTGATTGCGGCCACCCTGGCTGCCGATCCGATCGTCGAGGGCGGCCACCGGGTCGTCTTTCTGTCGAGCGACGACGAGGACGCGACCGCTTCCGTGGCGGCCCTGGCCAAACAACTCGGGTTCGCACCCGTCAAGCTGGGAAAGCTCAACGAGGGCGGCGCGCTGGTGCACGCACGCGGCCGCACTTGGGGCCCGCTCATCTTCCAGGATTTGTTCAAGAAGGAGCAATAATCAATCCATGGCCTAGGGATTCGCCCGCGTGTCCTCTGCGATCCGGCACTACTCCGTGGTACGCCCCCTTCACTCCCACTCGATCGTTCCCGGCGGCTTGGACGTGATGTCGTACGTCACCCGGTTGATGCCGCGCACCTCGTTGACGATCCTCCCGGCCACCCGGTTCAGGAACCCCATGTCGAACGGATAGACGTCCGCCGTCATGCCGTCGGTACTGGTCACAGCGCGCAGCGCGCAAGCCTGGTCGTAGGTGCGGCCGTCGCCCATGACGCCCACGGTGCGCACCGGCAGCAGCACCGCGAAGGCCTGCCAGATCGCATCGTACAGCCCGGCGGCGCGGATCTCCTCCAGGAAGATGCTGTCCGCCTTGCGCAGCAAGGCGAGACCGTCCCGGGTGATCGCCCCGGGAATGCGTATGGCCAGGCCGGGGCCCGGGAACGGGTGCCGGCCGACGATGCTCTCGGGGATGCCGAGCTCGCGTCCGAGGGCGCGCACCTCGTCCTTGAACAGCTCGCGCAACGGCTCGACCAGCTGCATGCGCATGCGCTCGGGCAGACCGCCGACATTGTGGTGCGACTTGATGGTGACCGAGGCGCCACCGGTGAAGCTGACGCTCTCGATCACGTCCGGATACAGCGTGCCCTGGGCCAGGAAATCGGCGCCGCCGAGGGTCTTGGCCTCCTGCTCGAACACCTCGATGAACAGGCGGCCGATGGTCTTGCGCTTGGTCTCCGGGTCGGTGACGCTTTCGAGCGCATCGAGGAACAGCGCGCTCGCGTCGCGATGCACCAGCTTGATGTTGAAGCGGCCGCGAAAGGTGCGCACCACCTCCTCCGCCTCGCCGGCGCGCAGCAGGCCGTGATCGACAAAGATGCAGGTGAGCTGCTCGCCGATCGCCTCGTGGATCAGCACCGCCGCCACCGAAGAGTCCACCCCACCGGAAAGCCCGCAGATCACCTGGCCGCTGCCGACCTGCGCGCGGATGCGGTCGATCTCCATGTCCCGGAACCCGGCCATGCTCCACTTGCCCCGGCAGCCGGCGACGTCGTGGGTGAAGTTGCGCAGCAGTGCCGCGCCATGCGGGGTGTGCACCACTTCGGGATGGAACTGCACGCCATAGAGCCGCCGCCCCTCGTCGGCGATGATCGCATAGGGCGCGCCCTCGCTGACCGCGACCGCCCGGAAGCCCGGCGGCAGGCGGCTGACCCGATCGCCATGGCTCATCCAGACCTGCTCGCGGCCGCCGCGCTGCCAGACGCCGCGCAACAGCGCGCAGTCCTCGAGGATGTCGACATGGGCGCGGCCGAACTCGCGGTGGTCCGACGGCAACACCTCGCCGCCCAGCTGCTGGCACATCGTCTGCTGGCCGTAGCAGATCCCCAGCACCGGCACGCCGAGTGCCCACACCTGCTCCGGCGCGCGCGGCGAGCCGGCCTCGGGCACGCTGGAGGGCCCCCCCGACAGAATGACGCCGCGCGGTCCGAAGCCGCGGATGCGCTCGATACTGGCGCTGTACGGCCAGATCTCGCAGTACACGCCGCTCTCGCGCACCCTGCGGGCGATCAGCTGCGTGACCTGGCTGCCGAAATCCAGGATCAGCACCCGATCCTCGTGCAGGACGGCTTCCAGCGGAAGGCTCATGGCGGATACCCCATCGAGGTCAGGAACCGGTGAGCGGCCCAGGGTGTGGCTTGCAGCACGACACTCCGACCCGGCGCAAGCCTTGCCGGCCCTGGCGGTCGCCGAGCCGCCGAATTAGCCTGGCGCCATGCGCTCAGTCCTGCTTGCGTTCGTCGCCGTTGCCACCGTGGTCGCCACCCCGGCCGAGGCCGTCCCCGCTGAGGTGTTGCACGGCTCCTGGTCGGGAACGCTCCGCACCCTGCAGGGCACCTGCCCCACCTTGCGTCCCTCCACCCTGGTCATCCATGCCGGCGAGGTCAGCTTTGCGCCGGCAGACGGGGTGCTGGTGCTGGAGGGCAAGGTGAAGCCGGACGGCCAGCACCTGTACGCCCAGCTGCAGCTGCCGGGCGTCGACCACAAGCCGGTGCCGATGGTGTTCGATGGCCATTCGCAGGACAAGACCATCGTCGGGCTTTACGGGACGCCGAGCTGCAGGGCGGAGGTGCTGTTGCTGCGGGCCCGCGACCGGCCGCTGCAGCGCGCCCTCGGGCGTTAGACTGCAAGGGTTGCGGCCCTCAACCTTTCGGGCTAAGTCCCCCGCCCAAGGCAGGCACCCGTAGCTCAATTGGATAGAGCACCAGACTACGAATCTGGGGGTTGGAAGTTCGAGTCTTTCCGGGTGCGCCAGATTCCAACGGGTCAGCGAGAATAAAAGCCCGGATCGTCGACGCGAGGGGTCGCCCCGTTCCACAGCTTCTTCCATCATTCGCGGGTGCTCCCCACGCGAGCCACCGGTTTACGGGATGAGGGCAGAATGTCAGGCAGACCAGATGTCGGGCTCGGCCCGCGACTTTTAGCGATCGAGACGGCGATACGCGCGCTGATCGAGCAGGCAAGCTCGACCGATCCGGCATTGCGCGACCGCATCAAGGGAGCGGCCGAGCTCTATCTCGCAGCCATTCCCCCGTCGGGAGACATTGAACGCGAGTTCATTGAGCGAGCGAGAACTTGCGTCGCATCCATAACGCGCCTTCCGAGCGCCTGACCTTCATCCGGCGGGCGCCGAAAGCTTCGAGACGCCGTGCCCCCAACGTCCCCGCCCCAGCCAGGGGGTGAGCCATACCCACCCCCAAAGCCGAGACATGCGCGAATTTGCGTCAGCGAACGAGCATCCACAGGCCACTAGAAACAATGGCCACGACCGCGACAGTCGCGACGTTGGTGATGACTGACACTCGATCACGACGAAGCTCAGGCATCTTGGTGTAGTTCGACATAGTGAAGTCCCAACCTGCTCCGAACAAGGAATATCGTTCGAAGCGAGCGGAGACTTGGTGGGCAGCTACCCGCAGCGCCACAGACAAATGCGCATGCCTAACTTGCACGCGCACCTGCTATGCGCACGCCGGTTATGCATGGGCGGTTCAAACTGCCCTGCTCGGGTTGCGGGGCGCCCGGTGCCTGGCGACCGGCCTGCGCGCAAGGCGGCTCATGAGGGTATCAGTTCAGTTGAGGCCCTTCGGTCCGGCGGCGCCGACCTGATCGGCACCGCCGGAAGCGCTGCCTCAGGATCGGCGCCCGCGGCTCAGGCCAGACTGGATGATCACCGCGAGCAGCAGGAACACGCCGCCGGCCAGGCCCTGGTAGGCGGCACTCAGGCTGCCGATCTGGTTGATGATATTGTTGATCAGCCCCAGCAGCAGCACGCCCGCGAGGGCTCCGGCCATGGTGCCGACACCACCGGTGAGCAGCACGCCGCCGATCACGGCGGCTGCGATCGATTGCAGCTCGTAGCCGTTGCCGGCGGCCGAGAGACCGCTGCTGAGATGGGCCGCCAGCAACGCCCCGGCCAGGCCGCTCAGGCCGCCGCTGAGGCAGTAGGTGAGGATCTTCACACGCTCGACCCGGATGCCGAGCATGCGGGCCGCCTCCTCGTTGCCGCCGATGGCGAACACCGCGGCGCCGAACGAGGTGCGGTTGAGCACGATGGCGGCGATCCCGAACGCGCCCAGCAGGATCAGGATCAAGGTGTTGATGCCCGCGATCTGTCCGTTGGCGATGCGGCCGAAGAAGCCCGAATGGGCGATGACCATGCTCTCGCCGGCCAGCGCCACGGCGACGCCCTTCAGCGCCAGCAGCGCCGACAGGGTGACGATGAACGGCGCCATCCGGGCCCGCGCGATGAGCAGCCCGTCGATCAGGCCGACCAGGACGCCCGCGACGGCCGGCAGCAGCAGGGCGGCGGCCCAGCCGTACGGAAGCGCATAGGCGGCCAGCACGGTGCCGACGCTGACCATCGATCCCACGGCGAGATCGAAGCCGCCCAGGATGATGACGAAGGTCTGCCCGATGCCGACGAGGCCCAGGAAGGTCGCCGCCGTCACGATGTCCTGCAGGTTGCCGGCGTGCAGGAAGTCGGGAAACGCAACTCCCGCGACCAGCACGACCGCCGCCAGCACCACGATCGCGCCACGCGCCTGGATCAGCGCGATCAGCTGCGCGCCGCCGAAGCGGCGGCGGTCGAGGGTGGCCTGCCCGAGCCCGTCCGCCACCGGCCTAGCCACCTGCCCGCTGCAGGTAGAGTGCTGCGATGATGAACCCCGCCTTGAGGATCTGGGCGTAGGTCGAGTTCACGTTGTTCATGATGAAGCTCGCATCGAGCACCTCCAGCAGCAGGACGCCGAACACCGTGCCGATGGTCGAGACGCGGCCGCCGGACAGCGGCGTGCCGCCGATCACCGAGGCGGCAATCGCGTCGAGCTCGAACTGCACGCCGATATAGTTGGGGTCGGCGGCGCCGAGACGCGCGGTTGCGAACAGGCCCGCGATGCCGGCGAGCAGGCCGCTCAGGCCATAGACGAACACCAGCGTCGCCCGCACCGGCTGGCCGGCCAGGAACGAAGCGGTGCGGCTGGCGCCGGCGAAGATCGCGTAGTGGCCGAAGGTCGTGCGGCGCACGATGAACGAGAACAATACGGCGATGGCGAGTGCCAGCAGCGCGGTCACCGGCAGCACCGAGACGGTGGCGGCACCCAGCCAGGGGATCGCGCCGTCGAACGGCAGGTCGGCGCGCGCGCCGCCGAGCAGCGCCTGGGCCAGGCCGCGGGCTGCCACCAGCAGCGACAGGCTGGAGATCAGCGGATCGATGCGCAGGAATGCGATCAGCAGCCCGTTGAGCAGCCCGCAGCACAGGCCGGCGCCGATGCCGAGTGCCATCGAGGTCGCCTGGCCACCGACAGGATCCCACGCCAGCGTGACTCCGATCACCGCCGAGCTCAGCGCCATCACCGAGCCGACCGAAAGATCGATGCCGCGCGTGCCGATCGCCAGGCTCTGGCCGAGGCCGATCAGGATGACGGGTGCGGATTCGAACAGCAGGCTGCGTATAACCGCCGGATTGCGAAAGCCGGGCGTCACCGCGAGATCGAACAGCACCAGGGCGACGAAGGCGAGATAGACGCTCCACAGCCGCACCCAGCCGGCCGGAAGCCGGGACGTGCCCGCGGATGTCACTCCGGTACCGCTCACGCCGAGACGAGGCCCGTCTTGCCGCCTGTCGTGCCGTCGGCGCCCGCCAGCAGCGCCAGCACGTCCTCGGACTCGCGTCCGGCGGTCTCGAGCTCGCCGGTCACCGCGCCCTCGGTCAGCACCACCAGCCGGTCGGCAAGTTCCATGAGTTCCTCGACTTCGGAAGAGGTGACGAGCACGCCGAGACCGTCGCCGGCGAGTGCCCGCACCGTGCGATGCACCTCGGCCTTGGCGCCGACATCGATGCCGCGCGTCGGATCGTCCAGCATCAGCACCGCGGGCTCGGTGCAGAGCGCGCGCGCGATCAGCACCTTCTGCTGATTGCCGCCCGAGAGTTCGGAAATCAGCGCCGACGGCCCCGAGGTCTTGATGCCGAGCGAGCGGACATAGCGCGCAACCAGTTCATCCTGCCGGCGACGTGAGACCACCCCGAGGCGGGAGATGCGCGGCAGCACCGCCGCGGTCAGGTTCTCGCGTACCGACAGACGCGGGAAGATGCCTTCCGAGCGGCGATCCTCCGAGAGGAAGGCCAGTCCCTGGCGGATGCTGCGCGTCGGTGTAGGCGACGCGAGAGCGTTTTCGCCGAGCCGGACCTCGCCCTTCTCCGGCGTCTCGGCGCCGTAGATCGCCTTGAGGGTCTCGGTACGGCCGGAGCCGAGCAGGCCGGCGAGACCGAGGATCTCGCCGCGCCGCACCGAGAGCGACACGTCCAGCACCCGGCGCCGCCACGACAGCCCGCGCACGCTGAGCGCCTTCGCCCCGACATCGCCTTGTGCGCGGACGGTCTGCGCGCGCGCCGCACGTTCGCCGGCCGACGGTCCGGCGGCCATCGCCTCGCGGCCGAGCATGGCTGCGATCAGGCGGGCTCGCGGCAGGTCCGCCACCTTGGCGGTCTCGACCATGCGCCCGTCGCGCAGCACCGTCAGCCGGTCGCACAGACGGTAGCATTCGGACAGACGGTGGCTGACATAGACGATGCCCTTGCCCTCGCGCCGCAACTGCTCGACCACGGTGTAGAGCAGATCCACCTCGGCGCCGCTGAGTGCCGATGTCGGCTCGTCCATGATGACGACGCGTGCGCCGAGCGAGACCACGCGGACGATCGAGACCATCTGCTGGATCCCTAAGCCCAGGCTGCGCAGCGGCTGGCGCGGATCGATGTCGAGGCCGTAGCGCCGGAGCAGTGCGCCGGACTGCCGCCACATGGCCGCCTGGTCGGTCAGCACGCCGAAGCGGCGCGGTTCGCGGCCGAGGAATATGTTGGCGGCGACGCTGCGCTCCGGGATCAGGTTGATTTCCTGATACACCGCGGCGACCCCCGCGCGCTGCGCCGCACGCGGGCTGTCGAACGCGACCGGCTTGTCGTCGAGCCACATCTCGCCGCTGCTCGGCTGATGCAAGCCGGTCAGGATCTTGATGAGCGTGGATTTCCCCGCACCGTTCTCGCCCATCAGCCCGTGCACCTCGCCGGCCTCGACGGTGAACGTCACGTCGCGCAACGCGGGCACGTTGCCGAAGCTCTTGCCCACGTCACGCGTTCTCAGAAGCATAGAATCGTCTCGGGAACGTGGTGGCTAGTACGGCGCGCCGTGCTTGAGTGCCGACGCGGCATTTGCCTTGTCGTACAATGCGTCTTTCATGATCAACTTCTGCGAGACCGGCTTGCCGGCGAACCAGTCGCCCAGCGCCTTGAAGGAAAGCGGCCCGAAGCGCGGGTTGGTCTCGACGTCGGCCTGCGCGCGTCCTGCCGTGATGGCCTGGACGAGTGCCTTGGTGCCGTCGATCGAGACGATGGCGATGTCGTGCCCGGGCTGCTTGCCGCTCTGCTGGATCGCGCGCATCGCCCCCAGCGTCATCACGTCGGCATGCGAATACATCGCCGTGGCGGTCGCGTGCGCCAGCAGCATCTGCTCCATCACGCGCTGTGCGTCGGTGGCCGACCAGTTGCCGGTCTGCGCCGCCAGCAGGTGCATGTCGGGATGCTGCTTCAGCGCATCGGCGAATCCCGCCGTGCGCTGCGTCTCGACCGCGTTGCCGTAAGCGCCCTGGATCTCGACGATCTCGGCCTTTCCCCCGGTCGCCGCCGCCAGCGCATCGGCCGAGCGCTGTCCCTGGACATAGAAGTCCGAGCCGATATTGGTGATGAAGTTGCGGCAAGGCGTGCCGGCGGTGGCGCGGTCGATGGTCACCACCGGGATGTTCTTCGACGCCGCCTGTTCCAGTGCGGGCTGCAGGCCGGTCGCGTTCAGCGGTGCCACGATGATCGCCTTCGCACCCTGGCTGATCATGCTTTCGATGTCGGCGACCTGCTTGGCCTGGTCGTCATTGGCGTTGGTGTAGAGCAGGCGCGCCACGCCGGCCTTCTTCGCCGCCGCCTTGACCGAGTTGGTCTCCGCCGCGCGGAACGGGTTCTGCTCGTTCTCCGACTGGGAGAAGCCGACCACCATGCCGGCCAGCGACGCGTGGGTGCCGGCCGAGTTGGTGCACACCGCCGAGGACGTGCTGCCGACAACCTGCTCGCCCGCCTGGGCAAACGCCGGGCCCGCAAGTGCGCACGTCAATGCTGTGGCAGCCATCAGGGCGGTGGCAGCCATCAGGCTGCCGAACCGGAACCGGGGTTGGAAAAAAATCATGATCGTCGAGCTCCCTGGGCGGCTTGCCTTGATCCGGCGTGTCCGCATGTCGTCGAGGCCCTGGTGAACCATCGCCTCTTCAATGTTAATCTACCTTATGTCAGACAAAAGACCAGCCCCGGCATCGCGTCCAATCTGGAAGGGAGAACAGGCCCGCAGGCGCGATGTCAGCGAGCATGTCGCCCACGCGATCGGGCTGCGGATCGTGGCAGGCCGCTTCCCGCCGGGCGCCCTGCTGCCGACGGAGCACGAGCTTTGCGCGGAGCTCGGCGTCTCGCGCCCGGCGCTGCGCGAGGGCTTCCGGCTGCTGGGCGCCCGCGGCATGATCGTCGGGCGACGCAAGGTCGGCACCCAGGTGCGCCCGCGGGCCGGCTGGAACATGCTCGATGCGCAGGTGCTGGCCTGGCATCTCGAGCAGGAGCCGAGCGACGCCTATATCGGCCGGCTGTTCGAGGCCCGCATGGTGGTCGAACCCGCTGCCGCAGCACTGGCCGCCCGGCGCGGCGGCGAAGGTGAGATCGCCGCCATCGCCTCGGCCTTCCTGCAGATGTGCCAGGCCCAGGCGGCGGCGCGCCCGGACGGCGCGGCGGATCCGGACGAGGTGGCGGATCCGGACGAGGTGACGGAGACGGTGGCGGCGGACCTGCGCTTCCATGTCGCGGTGCTCGCAGCGGCGGACAATGCCTTCCTCTCCTCCTTCGGCGCGGTGATCGGCTCCTCGCTCATGGCCGCCTTCCGCCTGAACTGGCGCTCGCATGCCTCAGCGCCGGAGCTGTCGCTGGCCCAGCACGAGGCCGTGCTGGCCGCTATACGCGATGGCGATGCGGACCGGGCCGGATCGAGCATGCGCGCGTTGCTTGAGAGCGCCGGCGAGGATGCGCGCCAGGCCCTGGCGCGAGTCGTCCAGGCGAGCGACAAGCTCGACTGACGAGGAGAGACGGCATGCCAACCACCGCATCGGAACAGGTTTTGGAGTTCGATCTCAGCCAGGATGCGGCGACGCTGCAGCGCGACGGCGTCGTCGGGCTGAAGGGCGGCCTGTCCCGCGCGTGGGTGGATCGGCTGCACGACGACATGATGACGGCGTTCTGGGATTCCATTCAGCGGCCCGGCGGGGCGGTCGGACGCGGGCCGCG
The DNA here is from genome assembly GCF_965277665.1 of Lichenicoccus sp. GTDB lineage: Bacteria > Pseudomonadota > Alphaproteobacteria > Acetobacterales > Acetobacteraceae > Lichenicoccus. Next base: position 165,611 of record NZ_OZ255835.1, on the reverse strand, counting down.
ACGCTGGTATGTCGAGCTGCATCCCGAGGCGCTGAGCGGCTTCGTCGATTTCGCCACCCACCCGTGGATCACGGCAATGGCCGAGGCGGTGCTAGGACAGGACTGGCAGATCGTCGAGGTCGGCTTCGACACCCCGTTCCAGGGAGCCAGGAACCAGCCCTGGCATCGCGACTTCCCCTCGCCGCCCGACAGCTATGCCGACCACCGGATCACGTCGCTCGCCTTCAACATCACCGGCGTCGATGTGACCCCGGATATGGGTCCGTTCGAGATCGCAACGGGGACCCATTGGGACGATGGCCGCGAGTGGGCGCACGAGATGTTTCCGGCGCAAGCCGCGTGCGAGCGCTTTGCCGAGCGCGGCGTGCGCAAGTTTCCGCAGCGCGGCGACATCTCCTGCCGCTCGGCGCTCACCGTGCATCGCGGCACGGCGCACCCGTCGCCGATCGCCCGCCCGGTGCTGGTGCTCGGCTTCGACGCACCCGGCGCCGGCCACGCGGCGCTGCACGACATGATGGTCACCCGCGGCTTCTACGAGGCGCTGCCGGCCACCCTGCGCGAGCACCTCGTCTGCCGCGTCGTCGAGCAGCTGGTGCCGATCACCCAGAAGCACGACATCGAGGGACTGGTGATGGGCTGACGGCCGCTACCCGACAATGACGGAAGGTGAACCCACGGCCACTTCGCCGATCACGCTCGCGAATCGGTAGTTGCGCGCGCGCAGCAGGGCCAGCACGCCGTCCACCGCACTGGCGGCAACCGCGAGCAGGAGGCCGCCACTGGTCTGCGGGTCGCACAGCAGGTCCTTCTGCCACTCCCCGATGTCGGGCTCGAGCCGCACGTCTTCGCCATAGCTCGCCCAGTTGCGCGACCCGGCCCCGGTCCTGACCCCGTCCCGCGCCAGCCCTGCCGCGCCGTGCAGCAGCCGGACGTCCGTCATCCGCAGCGTCGCGGCGAGCCCCGAGCCCCGGCACAGCTCCAGCGCATGGCCAAGCAGCCCGAAGCCGGTGACATCGGTCATCGCGTGCATGCCGGGCATGCCGGCCAGAGCGATGCCGACATCGTTGCGCTGCGTCGTGGACGCGATCATCGCCTGGTAGCCGGCGGGATCGAGCCGGCCCTGCTTCAGGGCCGCGCTGTAGATGCCGATCCCGAGGCCCTTGGTCAGGATCAGCCTGTCGCCGGCTTGTGCGCTGCTGTTGCGCATCAGCCGCTCCGGATGCACCAGGCCGAGTGCCACCAGGCCGTAGATCGGCTCCGGACTGTCGATCGAGTGACCGCCGGCGACCGGAATGCCGGCCTCGGCGCAGGTGGCCATACCCCCCGCGACGATGCGGCGGATGGCCGCGATGCTGATCCTGCCGAGCGGCATGCCGAGGATGGCGAGTGCGAGGATCGGTGTTGCGCCCATGGCGTAGATGTCGGACAGCGCATTGGTCGCGGCAATCCGGCCGAACAGCTCCGGATCGTCGACCACCGGCATGAAGAAATCGGTGGTGGCGACGAGCGCCTGGGTGTCGTTCAGGCGATACACCGCGGCATCGTCGCCGGTCTCGGTGCCGACCAGCAGGTTGGCGAACGGACCGGCGAGCGGCATGTCGGCGAGGATCTGCTGCAGCACCGAGGGGGCGAGCTTGCAGCCGCAGCCGCCGCCGTGCGCCAGCGCGGTCAGCCGAACGTCGGTTTCGGTCATTCGGCGTTCCTCGCGTTGACGCGCTCAAGGGCTCATTTACGACTTCGGGGGCTCATTTACGACTTCGGGGGCTCATCTACGACTGGAGTCCCGCGCAAGCCAGGAGGATGCAAGGCTGGACAGGATCACCGATGCGCGCGCGGGACTGCGCGCCCTGCCCCAGCTGCAGCGGCTGCTGGAGCTGGGGCAGTCGCAGGGGCTGGAGCGGCAGGCCGGCCGTTCGGCCCTGGTGACGGCGCTGCGCCTCGTGCTGGAGCAGGCGCGGGCGGATCTGCTCGGCGGCAGCCCGCATCCGCCGCCCTCCTCGGAGGAGCTAATCGCGCGCGCGGCCGGCCTCCTGGCGGAGCAGGGACGCCCGCGGCTGCGTCCCGCGATCAACGCCACCGGGATCGTGCTGCACACCAACCTGGGACGCGCGCCGCTGGCCGAGGCGGCGGTGGAAGCGGTGGTCGCGGTCGCGCGCGGCTACTCGAACCTGGAGTTCGACCTGTCCGCAGGCATACGCGGGTCGCGCACGCAGGGGATCGAGCCGTGGCTGACGGCGCTGACCGGCGCCGAAGCGGGGCTCGCGGTGAACAACGCGGCGGCGGCGGTGCTGCTGGCGCTGAGTGCGCTTGCAGGGGGGGCGCTCGCCGGCGGGTCCGAGGGTGGAGACGTGATCGTCTCGCGCGGCGAGCTGGTGGAGATCGGTGGCGGCTTCCGCATCCCGGACGTGATCCGGCAGGGTGGCGCGCGCCTGGTCGAGGTCGGCACCACCAACAAGACGCGGATCGCCGACTATGCCGACGCCATCACGCCACGCACGCGCATGCTGCTCAAGGTGCACCAGAGCAACTACCGCATCGTCGGCTTCACCGCCGCGGCGTCGATGGCCGAGCTCTCGGCGCTGGCGCGCACGCACGGCCTGGTGCTGATGCAGGATCTCGGCAGCGGCGCGCTGGTGGATCTGCGCCGGTTCGGCTTGCCGCATGAGCCGACCGTGCAGGAAGCGCTGGCGGCGGGTGCGGACATCGTCGCCTTCAGCGGCGACAAGCTGCTGGGTGGCCCGCAGGCGGGACTGCTGGTCGGGCGTGCCGCCACGCTGGCGCCGCTGCGCCGGCATCCGCTGCTGCGTGCAGTGCGGCTGGACAAGATGTCTTTGGCGGCGTTGGAGGCCACGCTCCGCCTGTATGGGAACATTGACGCGGCGGTGACGCAGATCCCGGTGCTGCGCATGCTCGGCCAGGAGGAGGCGACGCTGCAGGCGCGGGCACAAAAACTCTGCGATTGGCTCGGTGACGCGATCGCCGCTACCAGCGAGGCGAGCACCGGCTATGCCGGCGGCGGCACGCTGCCCGACACCGTCATCCCAAGCCAGGCCGTGGCGCTGCTTCCCGAGGCCCTTACCGCTGAGACGCTGGCCGCGCGGCTCCGCCTGCGCCATCCGGCCGTGGTCGGACGGCTGTCCGGCGGCCGGCTGCTGCTCGACATGCTGACGGTCACCGACGACGAGATCCCGGTGGTCGCCACCGCAGTCCGGGCCAGCCTGAACCCATGAGACGGCTGCTGCTGGGCGTGATCGGCCATGTCGATCACGGCAAGACCGCCCTGGTGCGGGCGCTCACCGGCATGCAGACCGACCGTCTGCCGGAGGAGCAGCGGCGTGGCATCTCGATCGCGCTGGGCTTCGCGCACATGCGCCTCGGCACCGACGAGATCGACCTCATCGACATGCCGGGCCACGAACGGTTCGTACGCACCATGGTGTCGGGCGCCACCGGGATCGATGCGGTCCTGCTGGTGGTGGCGGCGAACGAGGGGGTCAAGCCGCAGACGGTCGAGCATGTCGACATCGCCGTGCTGCTCGGGCTCAGGCGCGCCGTGATCGTGCTGACCAAAACCGATCTGGTGTCGCCGGACCAGGCGGCGTCGGTTGCGAACGCGGTTGCCGCCTTCGCGGCGGAGGCGGGGCTGCGGAGCGCCATGCCGCCGATCCTGACCTCGACGGTGACCGGGACCGGACTCGATGCGGTCCGGCAGGCGATCGGCGCGGCGCTGGTGGACGGGCGACATCATCTGGCATGCGGCTTCGCCTGGCTGCCGGTCGACCGCGCCTTCACGATGCCCGGCCACGGCACGGTGGTGACCGGAACGCTGCGGCGCGGGTCGCTGCAGGCGAGCACCGCCCTGGACGTGGTGCCGGAGGGTCGGCGTGTGCGCATCCGGTCGCTGCAGGTGCATGGCCATGCGGTGCAGTCGGCCGAGCCGGGGCAGCGCGTCGCCCTCAACCTGCGCGGCGTGGAAGCGAGCGAGGTGCCGCGCGGCGTGGCCCTCTGCGAGCCGGCACTGCTGCTTCCCGCAGACTGGCTCTCGGTGCAGCTCAACAGCGTCGCCGGCGCACCGCCGATCCGGACCACGATGCGCCTGCACCTGTTGTTCGGCACCGAGGAGGTGGAGGCCCGGGTGCGCCTGCTCGACCGCGAGGTGCTGGAGCCCGGCGCAATCGCCCTGGCGCAGCTGCACTGTTCGCGCATGGTTGCGGTGCCGGCGCGCGAGCGCTTCATCCTGCGCACCGCCTCCCCGGCGGCGACGGTCGCCGGCGGCCCGGTGCTCGATCCGGCGGCGCGTCGGCTGCGTCGTCATACGCCGCGCGGCCTCGAACGCCTCCAGGCGCTGGCCGATGCCACCGGCGACGGCATCCTGCTCGAGGCGGTCGAGGGCGCGGGCGGCGCGGGCCTGTCGCTGGCGGCGCTGTCGCGGCTGGCCGGCAGCAGCCCGGCGCTGGTGGCCCCGGCGTTGGCGAGCCTCGACGTGATCCGCACGCGCGGCGAAGGGGTAGTCGGACGCGCCGTGTTCGAGAAGCTGATGGGCGCCCTGCCTCGCCTGCTGAGCGCGCGCGCGCCAGAGCATGCGACGACGCATCCGCAGGGGATGTCGCGCGAACGGCTCGGCGCGCTGGTTCCGGCGGCGGGCGCCGCGGTGCTGGACGAGGCGGTGGCGCGGCTGGTGGCGGCCGGAGCGCTGCGCCAGGAGGGTGGCCTGGTGCGCGTGGCGCAGCCGGCGCAAGAGCGCGCGCAGGCGCAGCGCGAGGACCAGCAGATGCTGCGGCTGGCGGAGGCGCTGCGGCGCGGCGGTCTCACGCCGCCGGACATGCCGGAGGCCACCGACCTCCAGCTGCGCCGCATGCTCGACCGGCTGGTGCGCGCCGGGGTGGTGGTGCGCGCCCGCGACCGCGTGCAGAAGCGCGACGTGCTGTTCCATCGCGACGCCATCGAGCTGGCGCGCCGTATGCTGGCGCCGCTGCTGGCAGCGGGGGACGGAGTGCTGGTGAAGGAGGCCGGCACGGCGCTCGGCATCTCGCGCAAGTTCAGCGTGCCGCTGCTGGAACATCTCGATGCGATCCAGGTCACCCGCCGGGTCGGCGACCGACGCGTGCTTGGTGGGCCCGGACAAAACTGTTAGGGCAGAGCCCAGGGAGGCGATCGGGGTCTGGTGGCCCTCCTGGTCTTCAAAACCAGCGGCCCGTCAAGAACGGGCGGTGGGTTCGATTCCCATCCGCCTCCGCCACGTGTCCTATCGTTTGTTCCTTGCGTAGGCCAGCTTGCGCAGCTTTTCGCGGATCGCGTAGCCCTGCCGCTTGTCGGGCAGGTTCTCCGGCTGGCTGAAGCGGAAGCTGATCTCCGGGCGGCGGGCAGACTCGTCGCCGATGCCGATCTGCGAGACCCGGAACAGCAGGCTGCCGGCGAGCGTCGCCCCCGACGCGATCGCACCGAGCTGGCGTGCGGTGCGACGGTCGGTGAACCGGCTGGCCAGGTGCAGCCCGATCGGGAGGGCGCAGCCGAAGGCTGTCACGCCGATGCGCTCCATGCGCCCGTAAAAGCTCTGGCGGGCGTCGGCGACGCCGGTGCGCTCGTAGGTGCGGTCCGCCACGGCGCCGGCGACCAGTTCGGTGGCGAGTGCCACGGTGGCGATGGCGCCGAGCCGGCGGCGCATGGCGTGGTCGGGCTCAAGCAGGGCCAGGGCGGCGGCGCCACTCGCGATCGAACTCGAGGCGAAGCGCACCGCCAGCATGCGTGGTGCCGCGGCCCAGAACGGCGTGCTGGTGGCCGAGAGAAGGGTCGCGGTGTAGGAGCCCAGCCCCGCTCCGGTCAGCGCCCCCGGGACCTGCGCCGCCTTTGCAGCAAAGCGCAGCCACGGCAGCCGGGTCGACAGCAATTCCGCGACCGCGCTCGCCCCGGCAAAGCCCGAGAACCCCATCAGGATCCAGGTGCCGATCGACATCGGTGAGGTGTGCTTGGCGATGCGCAGCATGTTGTAGAACCGCTGCGGCGTGTGCAGGTCCCAGATCAGCAACGGCGAGCCCAGCACCGGCGCCAGCAACGACAGATAGCGGCCGTTGCGCACCGTGGCGCGGCCGCGCCCGGGCTGCACCAGGTCGGTGAGCGTGGACAGCAGCATCGAGGCACCGGACAGCCCGGCCAGGAAGATGTAGCCGCCGACGACCCACTCGTTAAACGGCGACGCCTTGAGCTGCGAACGCCCATAATAGGTCGGGCCGCTCCAGCCTGGACGTGCGGGCATGTCGCGCTCGGCGGTGCTGGCCGGGACTTCGGTCCTGTCCTCGGCGCCGAGGCTGGCCGCCTGGTACGACGTCGACATCAGCGTGCGTCCCAGCTGCCACCCAGGAACACCGCCGCGGCGACGGCGAGGCCGGTCATGGCGGCAAAGCCCGACAGCAGGCCGGGCAGCACGCGACGCGCGGCCCGCGTCGGTGCCACCGGCAGGTTGTAGACCTCCGGACGATCGGTCAGCAGGAAGAACGCGTTGAGATATTCGAGGCCGCCGGTGGCGCCTGGCTCGTCCGGGGCGCCGTAGAGATAGGCGCTCTCCACGCCCCGCTCATGCAGCTGGGCGACGCGGTTGCGGGCGCGCACGGTGAGGTCGCCGATCTCGCCGAACATGATCGAATCGGTCGGGCAGGACTTCGCGCAGGCCGGCTCCAGTCCGCCTTTCAGCCGGTCGTAGCAGAGGGTGCATTTATGCGCCTTGCCGTCCAGCGCGCTGAGATCCACCACCCCGAACGGACAGGCCGGGACGCAGTAGCCGCAGCCGTTGCAGATGTCCTGCTGCACCACCACGGTGTCGAACTCGGTCTTGAACAGGGCGCCGGTCGGGCAGGCCTCCATGCAGGGCGGGTTGTGGCAGTGCTTGCAGACGTCGCTCATCATCAGCCAGCCGCTCTGGAACGCCGGCTGGTCGTTGTCGCGCACGCCGCCATTGCTGCTGCCGCACCCGCCACCTTCCTTGGTGCCGCAGCCGTCGCCGGTCTTCTCGATGAAGTTGACGTGGCGCCAGGTGTTGGCCGACAGGGCGCCGGTGTTGTCATAGCTCTGCCCGGTCAGGCCGATATTGTCGGCCGGCAGGTTGTTCCATTCCTTGCAGGCGACCTCGCACGCCTTGCAGCCGATGCACACCGTGGTGTCGGTGAAGAAGCCGTACGACTTGCCCGGCTCGATCAACGCGCCCGATGTCAGCTCGGACTCGTTGGGGATCACCCGGTCCAGGCTCGACTGGGTGTAGTCCTGCAGGCGGGGATGCATGTCCAAGATCGTGCTTCCTAGTGGCCGGACGCGTCTGCGACCTCGACGGATCTGGCGACCATACCGATGATGTTGCGGGGCTGGAAATACGTCACCCGGACACGCGCCTGTGTGTGCTGCAACGGTGCCAGCTGCCCGGGTTCCGCCATCGAGGCGTGGCCGAGCAGGAACAGGTGGGAGACGCCCGCGTCATCGGTCAGCTGGAAGCGGCTCTCCTGCACGATCGTCACGGTCCCCGTCATCGTCGGCATCGCCCCACATCCTCACGCAGCCGTGCGCTCACGCGGTTCAACTCCCGATGATAGGCTGGGTTCGAAGATCGTGGACGGTCTCGGGAGACGGTGATGAAGAAGCTCAACAAGGGGGTGGCCGCCCGGGCCCGAGACTTCCTGCGCGACTGGAGCCTGCCGCGTCAGCTCGCCGGCCAGAAGCTGTTCACCGATGCCTCCCGCAGCCACGGCTCCGAGACGCTGCGTCCGCGGCTCGAGGACGCCGACCGCGTCGGCACCAGCGTCTGCCCGTTCTGCGCGGTCGGCTGCGGCCAGCTGATCTACGCCAAGAACGGCAAGCCGATCCATATCGAGGGCGATCCGCGCAGCCCGGTGAACCAGGGCACGCTCTGCCCGAAGGGCGCCGGCACGCTCGGCATGCTGCTGTCGCCGGAGCGTATCTCGACCGCCCTCTACCGTGCGCCCCATTCGGACAAGTGGGAGCAAAAGCCGCTCGACTGGTGCATGGAGCGGATCGCCCAGCTCACCAAGCAGACACGCGACGACACCTTCGCCGAGACGCTGCCGGACGGCCGCGCGATCAACCACACGCTCGGCATCGCATCGCTCGGCGGCGCCACCATGGACAACGAGGAAAACTACCTCATCAAGAAGTTGTTCGCCGGTGGCCTGGGCATCGCCAGTATCGAGAACCAAGCCCGAATCTGACACTCCTCATCGGTGCCCAGTCTGGGCACCTCCTTCGGCCGGGGCGCCGCCACCATGTCCCTGTGGGACCTGGAAAGTGCCGACTGCGTGGTCATCATGGGCTCCAACATGGCGGAGAACCATCCGATCGCGTTCCGCTTCGTGGTCGAAGCGCAGCGTCGGGGTGCCACCGTCATCCATGTCGATCCGCGTTTCACCAGGACCTCGGCGCTCGCCGACATCCACGCGCCGATCCGCGCCGGGAGCGACATCGCGTTCCTGGGCGGGATAATCCGCTACATTCTCGAGAACGATCTGTGGTTCAGGGACTATGCCCTGAACTACACGAACATCGCCCACATCATCGAGGATGGCTATCTCGGGCCGGACGACAATGACGGCGTGTTCTCGGGGTTCGACGAGGCGACCGGGTCGTACAGCCACGACACCTGGCAGTACAAGGGCAAAATCGTGCCCTCCTCGGTCTCCGAACATCGTGCCACGATGCAGGAGCAGGACCGGGACGGCGATTTCGAGTCGATGACCGAAAGCCGGCCGCCGGTCGACATGACGCTCGAACATCCCTTGTGCGTCTATCAGATCATGAAGCGGCACTTCGCGCGCTACACCCCGGAAATGGTCGAGGCGATCACCGGCTGCCCGGCCGCGACGTTCCTGCGCGTGGCCGACGCGCTGGCGCGCAATTCCGGCCGCGATCGCACCGGCGCGTTCTGCTACGCGGTGGGCTGGACGCATCATTCCGTCGGCGTGCAGATCATCCGGGCGTCCACGATCATCCAGGGCCTGCTGGGCAATGTCGGCCGACCCGGCGGCGGCATCATGGCGCTGCGCGGCCATGTCAGCATCCAGGGCTCGACCGACATCCCGACGCTCTACAACATGCTGCCCACCTACCTGCCGCAGCCGAACGTGTTCAGCCAGCACGGCTCGCTGGAGGACTATCTGCACACCGAGACGCCCACCACCGGCTGGTGGGCCAACATGCCCAAATACGTGGTCAGCCTGCTCAAGGCGTGGTACGGCGACGGCGCCACCGCCGACAACCAGTACGGCTACCACTATCTGCCGAAGCTGACCGGCGACGTGTCCTACGAGCCGATGACGCTGGCAATGGCGGACGGCCTGGTGCGCGGCCAGTTCATCCTGGGCCAGAACCCGGTGGTGGGCGCGGTCAATTCCGACATGGTGGTGCGCGGCTTCTCGAAGCTGAAATGGATGGTCGTTCGCGACTTCGCGATGACGGAAACCGGCAATTTCTGGAAGAACAGCCGCCTCGTGCAGCGTGGCGAACTGACCTCGGCGCAGATCGGCACCGAAATCTTCTTCCTGCCGGCGGCGATGCCGGGCGAAAAGGACGGCACCGTCACCAACACCAGCCGTCTGGTACAGTGGCACGACATGGTATGCGAGGCACCGGGCGACAGCCGGTCCGATCTCTGGTTCATCACTCATCTCGGGCGCCGATTGAAAGAACTGTACGCCAACAGCACCGAGCCGCGCGACCGCGGATTGCAGGCCCTGACCTGGACCTACACGCTGCGTGGCGAGCGACAGGAGCCCGATCCGGAAGACGTGCTGCGCGAGATCAACGGCTATACCGTGAGCGATCGCAAACAGGTCGCGACGTTCAAGGACCTCAAGGACGACGGCAGCACCGCATGCGGCGGCTGGATGTATTGCGGCGTCTTCCCGCGCGAGGGGCACAACGTCGCGCGATCGCGCCGGCCGGACCTGCCCGGCGGCCCGAACAGCCATGCCGGCTGGGCGTTCTCCTGGCCCGCGAACCGGCGCACGCTCTACAACCGGGCCTCGGCGGATCCCGAAGGCAGGCCCTGGTCGGAGCGCAAGAAGTCGATCTGGTGGGACGCAGGCAAGCAGCTCTGGACCGGCAACGACGTGCCGGATTTCCAGGAGGAGAAGCCACCAGGCTATCGCCCGGACTGGAGCACCCGCCCGCACGGCATGGACGCGCATAGTGGTGCCGACCCGTTCATCATGCAAGCCGACGGCCGCGCGATGCTGTTCGTGCCGACGGGCCTGAAGGACGGCCCGCTTCCGGCGCATTACGAGCCGGTCGAAAGCCCGGTGAGGAACCTGATGTACAGCTCGCGGTCCTACAATCCGGTGGCCAAGCTGTGGACGCGGCCGGGCAACGAGATGCATCCGCCCGAGGACCCGCGGTTCCCCTACATCTTCACCACCTACCGGCTGACCGAGATGCATTGCGGCGGCATTCCGAGCCGGGTGATGCCGCATACCGCGGAACTGCAGCCCGAGGGCTTCGTCGAGATCTCGACCGAGCTTGCGGCCGAGCACGGGCTGAAAAGCCTCGACTGGACGGTGCTCTCGACACTGCGCGGCGAGATCGAGGTGCGCGCCCTGGTCACCGAACGCATGCGGGCGTTCAAGCTGGGCGGTCGCACGGTGCACCAGATCGGCATGCCCTGGATATTCGGGCACGAGGGCTACGCCACCGGCGACATCGCCAACGTGCTGTTCGCCATCAGCGGCGATCCGAATGTCAGCATCCACACCACCAAGGCGATCACCTGCAACCTGAGGCCGGGACGACTGGCGCGTCCGGGAGGCCAGCGCCTTGCCGGATGAGCGGCCGGAAGAGCGCATCGGCCGGGCGCTGGCGTCGCTGGACCAGGCGATCGCGGCGGCCCCGGAACGCGACGGCGCTGCCTTTTCCGACGCTCTGGTGCAGGTGAGTGCCTTGCGCGACGAGGTGGCCGCCCGCGACATCGCGCAGAGACGTCAGCGCCTGGACGGGTTGAATGCCATCCTGAGCATGATCATGGCCGGCCAATTTCCGCTCGGCACGCCGCCCTGGGACGCAATCAGGCAGGCGCGCGGCTGGTTGGCCGATATCCAGGCAGAGCAAGGTCAGGGCTCTGCCCTGGACCCGCTGGGGCCTGAGACCCCAGACCCGCATTTAAAATAGAGGTTTGCAAAGGCGAGCCTTTGCTGGGGTTCCAGGGGCAAAGCCCCTGGCCGTCACGTCCTGTCAGTCCGGCTGGCGATCGCGCAGCAGCCAGCGGCTGATCGCCGCGGTGGCCAGCGTCAGGGCGATGCCGGCCAGCGTGATCAGGAACAGGGCGGCGAACATGCGCGGGATGTCGAGCTGGAACGAGGCCTGCAGGATCTCGTAGGCGAGGCCTGCGCTGCGGCCGCCGGTGCCGGCCACGAACTCCGCCACCACGGCTCCCACCAGCGAAAGGCCAGCGGACACCCGCAAACCCGCGAGGAAGAACGGCAGCGCGCTCGGCACCCGCAGGCGCCACAGCGTCTGCAGCCGGCTCGCCTGGTTCATGCGGAAGAAGGCGAGCAATCCCGGATCGACACTGCGCAATCCGAGCGTGGTGTTGGAGATGACCGGGAACAGGGCAATCACCGTGGCGCACAGCACCAGCGACCAGAAGATGTTCTTCACCAGGATGATGATCAGTGGCGCCACCGCGACGATCGGAGTGACCTGCAGCATGATCGCATACGGCATCAGGCTGAGCTCGATCGCCCGGCTCTGCACGAACAAAAAGGCGATCAGCGTGCCGGCCAGGACCGCCATCGCCAGGGCGACCAGCGTCACCTCCATGGTGGCAAGCAGGGCGTGCAGCAGGGCCGGCAGGTTCGCGCGCAGGCTGCCGGCGATGGCGGTGGGGGCCGGGAAGATATAGGACGGCACCTGCCAGGCAGTGCAGCAGGCCTGCCACAGGCCGAGCAACAGCAGGCCGACCAGGGCCGGCGCCAGCACGCGCGACACCGCCGGCCGGTGCAGCAGCGGCGTCATGCCCGGCCTCCCACCCCGCCGGAGGCTTCGTGCAACAAGCGCGACAGGCACCGGCAATGCTCGGCGTAGCGCTCATCGAGCCTGGTAGCGGCGTCGTGCGGCGGCTGCTCGATCCGGTACTCGGCGACGATCCGGCCCGGAGCGGCCGCCATCACCAGCACGCGCGAGGACAGGAACGCGGCCTCGCCGATCGAATGGGTGACGAACAGGGTGGTGAGCTGCCGATCCGCCGCCAGCGCCAGCAGGTCCTCGTCCAGCCGGTTGCGGGTGAACTCGTCCAGCGCGCCGAACGGCTCGTCCATCAGCAGCAGGTCCGGGTCGGTGACCAGCGCGCGCGCGATCGAGACACGCATGCGCATGCCGCCCGACAGGCGGTGCGGCCGTTCGGCGTGGCGGTCCGCCAGTCCGACCTGGCGCAGCGCCGCCACGACGCGCTCGGATGCCTCCCCGCGCGGGACGCGCGCGAGATCGAGCGGCAGCCGCACGTTGGTGGCGACGTCCGCCCACGGCATCAGCGTCGGGTCCTGGAACACGAAGGCGAGCCGCCGCCCGGCCTCGCCGACGCGGCGCACATCGCGGCCCCACCACGCGATGCGCCCGTCGGTCGGCTCGTGCAGCTGCGCCACCAGCTTGAGCAGCGTGCTCTTGCCGCAACCGGACGGCCCGATCAGGCTGACGAACTCGCCGGCGCCAATCGCAAGGTCGGTCGGCGCCAGCGCGCGCACCCCGTTGCCGAACACCATCCCGGCCGCGCGCAGTGCCACCACCGGCGGCGGCTCCGAGTGGTTCATGCGGCCCCGGCTTTGGCGACGCCCGCTTGCATCGCCGGTTTCGGCTTGGTCTGCTCGCACGGATGATCACGCCGTTCCTCGACCTCCCGGACAGCGACACCTACATCCTGCGTGACGCGCGGGTGCCGGCCTGCCTTGTTCAGGCGAGGGGAACCGAGGACCTGGTGCGGGTCGATCTGCTGGTGCAAGGCGGTCGGCTGGCGGCTCTTGGCGCAGGCCTCGAGAGACCCGGCGTGCCAGCCGTCGAACTGGACGGCGCCCTGGTCTGGCCGACCTTCCAGGACATCCACACCCATCTCGATAAGGGCCAGATCTGGCAGCGCGCGCCGAATCCGGACGGCACGTTCGCGCAGGCGCTGACGGCGACCGCGACCGACCGGGAGGCGCACTGGACGCGCGACGATATCGCGGTGCGCATGGAGTTCGCGCTGCGCTCGGCGTACGCGCACGGCACCTCGGCGATCCGCACCCATCTCGACAGCTTCGCGCCGCATCTCGACATCGTCTGGGCGCTGTTCCGCGAACTGCAGGCGCGCTGGCGCGGACGCATCGATCTGCAGGCGGCCTCGCTCTGTCTGCTGGGGCAGCTTGCCGGCGACGTCGGACGGGCAATCGCGCGCCAGGTGGCGGCGACCGAGGGCGGCATGCTCGGCGGCCTGGTGGTGCACGAGCCCGGTCTCGCGGACGCGCTCGACCGGCTGTTCGGCTTGGCGAGCGAGCACGGCCTCGATCTCGACCTGCATGTCGACGAGAACGGCGTCGAGACCGGCACCGGGCTCGAGCAGGTGGCGCGCGCGGCCCTCCGGCACCGGTATCGCGGTCGCGTGCTGTGCGGGCATTGCTGCAGCCTTGCGGTGCAGCCGGAGCCGCGCCGGCGAGAGACCATCGCGCTGGTCGCCGAGGCCGGGCTCGGCATCGTCAGCCTGCCGCTGTGCAACCTCTATTTGCAGGACCGCCAGCCGGGTGCCACGCCGCGCTGGCGCGGCATCACGCTGCTGCACGAACTCGCCGCCGCCGGCGTGCCGGTCATGCTGGCGAGCGACAACACGCGCGACCCGTTCTTCGCCTACGGCGATCTCGACATGCTGGAGGTGTTCAGCCAGTCGGTCCGCATCGGCCATCTGGATCACCCGTTCCTGGACTGGCCGCGCGCGATCACGACGCGGCCGGCCGAATGGATGGGGCGCCCGGCACCGTTGGCCATCGGCGGCCCGGCAGATCTCGTGGTGTTCGACGCACGCAGCCTCAACGAGCTGCTCTCGCGTCCGCAGGCGGACCGTCTGGTGATCCGAAGCGGGCGCCCCACCGCCACAACGCCGCCACGCTATCGCGAGCTGGACGGGCTGTTTCATTCTGGCTGCTGAACATAGAGCCCGACCGCCAGCATCGTGATGAAGAAGCGGAAGGCGGGCTCCTGGCCGTTCCAGCTTTGCGACTGCCACATCGCGAACCATTCGCCGCCGACCACGCTGAAGCCGGTGAACCAGACCAGGAAGCCGGCCAGCGTCGCATAATGCACGAGCCGGCTGGCACCTGCGAACATTTCGGATGTGGCCGCGCGGGAACGCAGCATCCGGACGCCGGCGACGGCGAACAACAGGCCGGTGGCAAATTCGCCAAGAATGATCGCGAGGTAGGCCGCGTGCCATTCGAGGGGCAGCCGGAGCGCGCGCCACCGCAAAGCACTGCCGGGGAACGTTGTGTCCATGTCGAGCACATGCTGCACGAACAGGAAGTTCGATCGGGTGTCGGTGACGTTGTTGAACGCGACCAGAAGCGCAAAGGCGGCGAGGCTGAACACCATGCCGATCTTGGCGGTGCGGGCGGAACGGTTCGGCGTCATTCGGACGCGTCTGCCGCCTTGATCAGCGCGTCCGCGTCGGTGGTGAAGCCGTAGCACTGCCGGACATTGTAGCGCGTCGCCTCCAGGCAGAAGGCGGGCGAAGTGGTGGCGGCGCAGTCATCGACCAGCAGGCAATCATAGCCGAGGCAGCCGGCATCCTGCAGCGTCGCCATCACGCACTGGTCGACATTGACGCCGGCGAACAGCAGCGTGTCGATGCGCAGGTTGCGCAGGATGCTGTCGAGCGGCGTGTCCCAGAAGCCCGACATGCGATACTTGGCGACATGCACGTCCTCAGGCGCGGGCTGCAACTCGTCGATGATGGCAGCACCCCAGCTGCCCGCTTCCAGCACGCCCGATCCGTCCTCCGCGAGCGGTGCGCCCAGCCCTGCCCCGTCGCCACACGGATCGTACACGTTGTGCAGCGACGGACTCAGGTTCAGCCGGTCGGGCCGGTTGCCCCAGTTCACCCACAGCACCGGCACCGACTGTGCCCGCAGCGCCGGCAGCAGGCGGCGCAGCGGCTTGACCGGTGCCCGCGTCAGCGTCACGTCGACTCCGATGCCGGCGAGCCAGCCGCCCGGGTGGCAGAAATCGTTCTGCATGTCGATCACGATCATCGCGCAGGCAGCAAGATCGATCCGCACCGGACGCGGCAGGGCAGCGACCAGGCGCGGCACCGGCGCGCGTCGCCGGCGCGCCATGTCGACCTGATCCGGAGAGACGTGCCAGGCATTATGCCCGACGCTGCCCAGGCGCTTCATGAGTGACGTTGCTTCATTCCTCGCACAGCACCGCGAGATCCTCGGCATCGAGATGCACGCGCTCGCCGCCGCGGATCAGTTCGGCAAAGCCCTCGTTCGGCGTCATCACCGTCAGCGTGTAGAGCTTCGCGTCGCCGGTATTCTCCACCACGTGCTCGGCACCCGGCTTGACCAGCAGCGCGTCGCCCTTGCGCAAGGGCACCTCGCTGCCGTCGCAGCGGGCGATGCCGGTGCCGCTCAGCACATAGAAGAACTCGTCGGCAGCGGCATGGGTGTTGGGCGGCGTACGGCCGCCCACGGTGAAGATCTCGACGACGCAGACCGCATTCGTCCCCCCGGCCGTCTTGTCCAGCAGCAGCGCGAAATAGTTGCTGTCGCCAGGCGCGATGCGGAACGCCTCGACCTCCGAGACGGGACGCCTGGTGACGGGGTGCTCGCTGAAGACGGGCATCATGGCGAAACCTCGCTGGAACTCGACGTGGTCGATGCAAATGCCGGGCCGAGCGGCAGCCGGAGCACGGAACTGGCGCCGGTCCGGAGGGTCAGCGTCACCACACGGAGCGATGCGAGGGAGGCATCCCACGGCCGCTCGCCGGACCCTGGATTGACCGCAAAGGCCGGGAAGCAGGCGGCGGCGACCGACAGCCGCAGCCGTTCGCCGGCCGCAAGCGTGATGCAGGTGGCGCGGAGCGGCAGACAACACGGCTCCCGGTTCGCATCGGGGCGGTCGAAGCTGCCATAGCCCTCCGCCAGCGCCCAGCTGGCGCCGCCGGTGGCGACCACCGACACGGTGGCATGCAGGTCGAAGGCGCCGTCGGCCGCGACGTCGAGCTCCAGCGCGAGCGCGCCGCACAGCAGGTGCTGCTGCGTGAACGCCTCGGTGGTGAAGGTCAGCACGTCGGCACGCGCGTCGGTGGCGTGGCGGTCGATCGGACCGGGCGGCTGGCCGAAGCGGCCGCCGCACGGCGCCGGCGGCCGCCACGGATCGTGCACCAGGTATTCCTCCGACGGCGCCCCCGGCTCCGCCTCGAGCCGGCCGTCGCGCATGTCGATCGCGGCGCGCCCGCTGGCTGTCGGCCACAGTGCCCTCGACGGGTCCGGGAGTGCCGGCATTTCGCGCCAGCACAGCGCGCCCATGTCGAACAGCCGGACGACAGTTTCCGGATCCGGGAGATCGTCGCCCTTGAGCCAGCGATCGAACCAGGCGACCTGCTGCTGGTCGATGTCGGTGATCGAGGCAGGCCCGAAATCGCGGTCGCCGATCCGGCGGTCCCACGGGAAATGCGCCCACGGCCCGACCACAAGGCGCAGCGGCAGCCGCTCGTGCAGCGCGCGCCAGGCGGCCAGCGTGCCGGGCAGATGGCTGTCGTACCAGCCGCCGATCAGGAACACCGCCGGGCGGTTGGCGACGATGGCGTCCACATGCGCCGCCGGCGAGATCGCGCGCCAGTCCGCATCGTCCTCCGGGCGGTCGGCCCAGCCAGCATAGTGCCCCCAATGGCCGAGCCGCTGCATGATGTCCGGCCGTCCGGGCCGCTCGCCGTGCAGCGGCAGGGCGCGGCTGGCAGCGAACAGCTCGGCCTGCGCCGCATCATCGCCGGCCCGGCGCGCGGTCTCCGCCATCAGTTGCATGGCCCAGCCCAGGTTGGCGCGCAGCGCGAACGCGCCGTTCTCGTACGCCCAGTCGGTGCGCAGGTCCCAGCCGATCATCGCCGGCGCCACCGCGCGCAGCGCCGGGCACGGCTCGCTGAGCGCCAGCAGCTGGTTGGTGCCCTGGAACGAGAAGCCGAACATGCCGACCCGGCCAGTGGCGTTCGGCAAGGCTGCCGCCCAGGCCACGCTGTCGGCGCCATCCTGCGCCTCGAACCGGAACAGCTCGAACGCGCCGCCGCTGTCGCCGCGACCGCGCGCATCCTGCAGCACGACGATGAAGCCGTGCGACGCGTACCAGGCCGGCGGCGCGTAGCACAACGAGGTGCCGATGCGGCGGCCGTACGCCTGGCGCATCAGCAGCACCGGGTAAGGACCGCCGTCCTCCGGCTCCCAGATGTCGGCGACCAGGGTGATGCCGTCGCGCGCGGTCATCAGATCCGTGCGCGGCGGCCGCACGGCAAGACGGCTCATGCTGCGGCGGCGCCAGGCCTTGCCGGCGCGCCGCGCAGCTTGCCCGGGTTGAGCAGCCCGAGCGGATCGAACCGTGCCTTGGCCGCCGCGAGGTCGGGTGAGGCAACGCGGTGGATGCCGCCATCCTCGACGGTGTACACGTGCGGGTTGGCGATCATCACCCCATCCGCCTCGTGCAGCCGGATGATCTCGTCGAGCCGCGCCTCGCTGGTGTAGCGCAGCACCGGCAGCGCCGAGCAGGTCATGCGCCCGGCCGCACTGCCAGACGGCATGAATTCGAGATGCATCATCAGCTCGTCGCCGAACCGGGCACGGATGCGCTCGATCCGCTCCAGCAGCCGGTCCGGCTGATACAGGCATTGCAGGTAGGTGAAGCCGCGGTCGCGCTTGAGCACCTGCAGCGTGGTGTGGTTCCAGGTCAGCTCGTACAGCGGCGTGCGGGCCGGATCGTCCTCCGCCTCGGCGAGATCGCCCTCGTGGCGCAACGTGCCGCCGAACTGCTGCGCGAGGGCGCGTGCCGGCGGCATCCCGCCCGGCGCCACCAGCGTGATGGCAAGCGAATGGTCCTGCGGCACGGTCTCGCGCAGCGGCGCGAAGAACGGCGTCAGCGGCGCGTCGGTGACGGTGACCAGCTTCGTCTCGATGCCGGCCTGGGCTGCCAGCGCCAGCCCGAAGCCGGCGGCGGTGGGGAACTCCGGAAAACTCCAGGCCGCCTCGCGCCAGCGCACGGCCGGCTGCACCGGGATCTCGAGCTCGGTGACGACGGCGGTGGTGCCGTAGGCGTGGTTGATCGCATCGGTCTCGTCCCCGGCCAGCTCGATCGCCCGCGGCGGGTCCTGCAGCGTCACCACCCGCACTGCCAGCAGGTTGCCGCGGTCGCGCAGCCCGCCCCAGGTGACCGAGCCGATGCCGCCGGAGCCGCCGCAGACGAAGCCGCCGATCGAGGCGGTGCGCTTGGTCGAGGGATACAGGCGGATCTCCTGGCCCTGGGCGCGCAGCGCGCGGTCCAGCGCCAGCAGGTTCATGCCGGCCTGCACCCGGGCGACGCCGCCCTGCACCCAGAGCAGGCGGTCGAAACTTGCCATGTCGAGTACCGCGCCGCCCTGCAGCGGCACCGCCTGGCCGTAATTGCCGGTGCCGCCGCCGCGCGCGGTGAGCGGCACGCCGTGCAACCGGGCCAACGCCGCCACATGCAGCAGCTCGGCCTCGTCGCGCGGCTGCACCACGAGGTCGGCCACCAGCCCGTCGAGCTGCCGCTTCAGCACCGGGCTGTACCAGAAGAAGTCGCGGCTCTTGCGACGTACCAGCACCGGGTCGGTGTGCGCCGGCACCCCGCCCAGCGCCGCCAGGAAGGCGTCGATGTTGCCCCCGGTCCTGGTGCAGGCACTCTCGGTCATGGTGCGCCCTCTCCTGCATCGATCGCGTCGTCCGGACGCAGCCGCCGGAGGTCGTAGGCGGCCATCTCGCCGACCAGGCGCAGGAAGTGCCCGACCTGGTGTTCGGCGACCAGGCGTCCTTTCTCGGCGGTGGCCGCCAGCGCGTTGCCGCAAGCGCCTGCAACGTGCAGGTCCTGGGTGAGCCAACCGAAGCCGATCCGGCCCTCCGCTTCCAGCACCGCGCCCTCGGTCGCGAGGTCCATCGCCGCCGAACGGAAATCCTGCGCGCGGTCCATGCGCACCAGGTCCGGGCGCAGATGCAGCATCAGCGACGTCTCGATCTCGCCGCCATGGATGCCGAACCGGCGCTCCCCGGCGCTGAACAATCCATCCGGCATGCCGAGCGCGCCCCAGCTCGCATTGACCACGAACAGCGCGTGCGTCCGGCGCAGCGTACGGGCGACGATGTCGAGCACCTGCGGCTGGCCGCCATGCGAGTTCAGCAGCAGCAGCCGGCGCACCCCGGCCCGGGCGACGCTCTCGCCCAGCTCGACCAGCACGCGGGTCAGGGTCTCGGCTGAGAGAAGCAGGGTGCCCGGGTAGGCGATGTGCTCCTCGCTCTTGCCGACGCTCTGGATCGGCAGGGCGGTGACCGGCAGGTCGTCCGGCGCTGCCGCCAGTGCCCGGGCCAGCAGCGCGGCATTGATGCAGCTATCGACAGTGACCGGCAGATGCGGCCCGTGCTGCTCGATGGCGCCGACCGGCAGCACCGCCACGGTGTCGGCCGGCAGCCGCCGGAACTCCGGCCAGCTCATCTCCTGCCAAAGCCGTGCAGGCAGGCGTTTTGCGACTCCTTGGGCCGTCACAGCGTCACATCCATCGCGCTGTCGAACTCCGTCGTGAAGGCCGAGCGCCAGTCGAGCGAGGCCGGTATCAGCCCGGTGACGATGTCGCGGTCCCGGATGCGCTGCCAGGCCGCCGGATCGAAGCGGCCGATATACTGGCCGGGGGCGGCGACCGCCTGCAGCCGGCGCAGCTCGGCGAACGACCAGTCGATCTGGTCGGCGGTCATCTGCGGGTTCGCCGCCATGATGGCGCGGCGGGCCGGCGCGGCATCGCCGGTCAGCACGTCCTTCCAGCCGGTCATGCTGGCGTGCAGGAAGGCCGCCAGCGCCGCGCCGCGTGCCGCGAGCGTGGCCCGCGTGGTGACCAGCATGTTGCCGAACCCGGGATAGCCGGCGTCGGCGAGCAGGAAGAAACGATAGGGCACATGCCGCTGCTGCACCGCATACGGCTCCGAGGTCGCAAACGCCTGCATCGCCAGCCGCGGATTGAACAGGAACGGCTGGATGTTGAAGGTGTACGGCGCCGCCTGGTCGTCGGTGAACCCGTAGCGGGCCCGCAGCCAGGGCCAGTAGGTGATGCGCCCCTCCGGGCTGATCAGGATCGGGTGTCCGCGCAGCTGCGCGAGGTCGGTGATGTCCGGATGCGCGAGCAGGCCGCCGATGCCCTTCTGGAAGGTGGTCGCGACGGCGACCAGGGGCAGCCCGTGCGCGATCCCATCCAGCACCTGCTCGGGCTGTGCGAGTGCGACGTCGCATTGCCCGGCCAGCAGCAGCTGCACCGTATTCACCTGCGCGCCGCCCATGCCGATGACGGCGTCAATACCGGCCTTGTCGTACAGCCCCAGCGCCTGCGCCTGGTAGAAGCCGCCATGCTCGGCCTGGGCGAACCAGTTGGTGAGCAGCCGCAGCGGCTTGCCGCGGTCGGCCGCGCGACACCAGGGCACCGGCGAGGCAAGCGTCGTGGCGGCCGCAAGCAGGGAGCGCCTGCCGAGAGTGATCCCGTTCATGCCAACAGGCACCTTCCCATTCCTACCAGACGACCGGATGCGTCGCTCCGGTCTGCACATTGACGAAGCCTTCGGGCGCTCGTGAGTGCGGCGCCACCAGCACCCAGCGCCACGGCGCGCAGGTCAGCGTGGCAAAGATCAGTCGTTCCGGGAAGCCGGGCGGCCAATTGTCCTGGAACGTCGGCTCGTACATCCAGTCGATGCCGTCCGCGGCCCTGTACAGCGCCTGCATTTCCGCATCCAGCGCCTCGGCGGGGCGGGCGGTCATCAGGCCGCCGATCTCGAAGGTGACGCTGGCCACCAGCCGGCCGCCACGCACCAGCGCCCAGCCACCCTGCTGCACCGCGATCTGGTTGACCACCTGCGCCATCGCCGCGTCGGACGATCCGACCACCCAGATATTGTGCGCATCATGCGCGACCGAGCAGCCCAAGGCGGTGTCCGGATCACGCGGGCCGCAGCCACGCCAGAACATCCGCGACACCTGGCCCTGGCCCGAGAACCGGTCGACCAGCGCGAACTTGGTGATGTTGCGCGCCTCGTCACGCTGCACCTCGCCGTTCGCGACAGCGAGCGTCTCGGTCAGGAAATCGTCGGCCCAATGGAACGGACGCAGCACGGCCGCCTGCATCGTCTCGCGACCCGGCTCGGCCCTGATCGCGAAATCCGCAGTCTGCAGCGTGCGACCGATATGGATCGTCTGCCGGGCCCAACCCGGCCAGTCGATCGACGGGGTCGCGCCGACATACTGCTTGCCGCGCGAGACCTGCGCGCCGTCGGCCCAGACTTCCGCGATATCGACGCGGGCCAGATCGGACAGCAGGACGACGTCCGCATACCGTCCGGGCGAGAGGCTGCCGACCCAGGGCGTCAGCCGCATGTGCCGCGCCGGATTGATCGTCACGCACTGGATCGCGATCTCGGGCGGCAGGCCGGCGGCGATCGCCACGCGCACATTATGGTCGCTGGCGCCGTCCCGCAGCGTATCCGTCGCCGACCGGTCGTCGGTGGTGAGCGCGACTTGCGAAAAATCGGTGAGACCCGCTGCCAGCAACGCCGGGATCACCGTGCCCATCGCCCTCGGGCGCAGCTCGACGAAGATGCCGGCGGCGAGCTTCTCCAGCACCTCCTGGACGGTCGCGACCTCGTGATCGGAGGCGAGGCCGGCGGCCGCGAACGCGTTGATCACCGACCGGTCGCGCAACCCCGCGCCGTGCCCCTCGACCACGCCGCGCTGCTCGAAGGTTGCCCGGATCATGCCCCAGAGCCGCCCGTAGGACGGATTGTCCGGGTTCCAGACCGACGGCCAGTCCATCACCTCGTCGAGACCGGCGACCATCAGGCTGTCGCGGAGGAAACCCGACTGCTCGGCATAGCCGAAATGGCCGCCGCTCTTCTCGTATGCCGTGGGCGGCACCGCCGATCCCGGCAGCGGGAAGATCTTGAGCGGCGAGCCCTGCCGCCGCGCCTGCAGCCAGAAATCGAGGTTGTTCGGACCATCGACGTTGGACATTTCGTGGCTGGCCTCGCACGTCCATGTATTGCCGCGCGGCAGCACCAGCGCCGCCTCGTGCTCCGGCGTCAGATGCGTGCTCTCGATATGCTTGTGCACCTCGCCGAAGCCCGGGACCGCCGACAGGTCGGGGCGCTCATGCCGAGCCCGCACCTCGCAGGGATAGTAGCCGGCCGGGCCGACCCAGGCGATGCGTCGGCCCTTGATGACGATGTCCTGGTCGAGCAGCCAGCGGCGCGTATGCACATCGAGCAGCCGGCCGACCCGCAGCGCCACATCGGCAGGGCGCTTGCCGAGTGCCGTCAGCACGAGATCCTGTCGGATGCGGACCTCGTCGGCGGCGTCGATGATCAGGTCACCGATAATCAGGTCATTGGGCAGCATCTACGCTCACCTGCCGGCTGCAACGCGGGTCGAGCAGCGATCCGCTCCGGCGCGGATCTTGCACGAACCGGGCCAGCACAGGCCGGCGAATGCGGAGTTGATGGATTGACCAAGGTTATGCGACCTCGGGCACGCGGCGCCGCATTGAGTTTCGGGATTTCCGCCAGCGGCAGCACGATCTCCCGTGAGGTCATCGCGGGGTTCACCACCTTCGGCGCGATGAGCTACATCGTCGTCGTCAACCCTGCGATCCTGTCGGCAACCGGCGCCAACGTGCATGACCTGATCACGGTCACCGCCCTCGCTGCGATGGTCGGCACCCTCATCATGGCGCTGTTCGCGCGGCTGCCGATCGCGCTCGCGCCCGGCATGGGCTCGAACATCGTGTTCGCGCAGGTCGTCGTGGTGCGCATGGGACTGTCCTACGGCACCGCGCTCACGATGGTGCTGATCGGCGCGCTGATCTTCGTCTGCCTGTCGCTGACGCGGTTCCGCGACCGGCTCGTGCAGGGCTTTCCCGAAGCCATCCGGTTGGGACTGCAATGTGGTATCGGCCTGTTCATCGCCTATCTCGGGCTAAAGAATGGCGGCATCGTCATGCATGACGCCCATGGCGGCGTCTCGTTCGCCAGCCTGCGGCACCCCGCGATCCTGGTCGTGTTCCTGGGCATGCTGTTCACCCCTGTATTGCTGGCGCTGCGCATTCCTGGCGCGCTGCTGCTGTCGATCGTGGCGGTCAGCATCATTGGCCTGTTCGTGCCCGCGGGCGCCGGCCGGATGATGACGCCTTACCCGACCCATATCGTCAGCCTGCCCAGCATCCCGCGCAGCCTGCTGTTCGCCTTCGACGTCCGCCAGTTCACGTCGCACGTCTTCCTGGTCCTGCCGATCACGCTGTATTTCTTCCTGTCGGATTTCTTCTCGGCCACCGCGACCCTGATCGGCGTGACCCGGCGCGGCGGCATGATGGATGCCGACGGACGCATCCCGAACGCGCGCCGCGCCTATCTCGCGGATGGCATCGCCTCCGTCATCGGCGCGATGCTCGGCAGCCCGACGGTCGTCGCCTACGTCGAGTCCGCGGCCGGAGTGGAGAGCGGCGGCCGCACCGGACTCACAGCCGTGGTGGTGGCCGCCTTGTTCGGCGCCAGCCTGTTCTTCTGGCCGTTGATCGCGATCGTTCCGGCCCAGGCGACGGCACCCGCCCTGGTGATCGTCGGCGTGCTGATGATGGAGGGCATCCGTGACCTCGGGCGCGAGCGTCCGGAGGATGCGATCGCCACGATCCTGATCCTGCTCGTCACGGTGACCACGACCGACCTGATGATGGGTCTGTCCACCGGCTGCCTGGCCTATACCCTGATCGTCCTGGCGACACGCGCCTGGGACCGGATCACGCCGATGCTGCTCTGCATCGATATCATCCTGATCGGCTATGTCGTCCTGGTCACCGAGACGTTTCGAAGCGGATGATGCTGCCCGGATACACTGCGCCGGTGCTGCCGTCGGTGATGCCAAGGTCGGTGACATGCGGACCCGGATTGCACGCGAGGCTGGCGCCGGTGCAGGCCCGGAATACCAGCGGCGGCGGCCCCCAGTCGGCGATTTGCATCGCGCTCTCTCGCACGCAGGCGAAGGCGGCTGCCACCTGCTCCGCCGGCGCCTCCGAGAGCAGGCCACAGACTTCCAGCTCCACCACCGCGAGCAGCCGTCCGCCCGCCGCGACCGCCATGCCGCCGCCGCAGGCGATGAGCACGTTGGCGGCGAGCGCCATGTCGTTTGCGTCGCGGCCGAACACCGTCAGGTTGTGGCTGTCATGCGAGATCGTGGTCGCGAGCGCCCCGGTCCAATGGCCCCAGTTACCGAGCACGCCAAGCACCGGTGTCGCGGCCGCCCGCCCATGCCGGTGCGACACCGCCATGAGGGTGAGGTCGTCCGGCAGCACGACGACCCCATCGGCAACGGCTGCCTCCCGCTCCGCCCAGCGGGTGAAACGCGGCTGATCCACCACGCGTAGCCACGCCCTGCCCGATGCAGCCGGAGCCCGAATGCAAAAATCACCGGCGCTGAGGGATGACATCCGCATCGTGCCCGTGGGCGCGGTTGCGGTGTCCGGCCGCAGCGCCTCGGTTAGCCGGCCGGCCGCCGCCACAAGCCGGCCGGATGCGATCACCTGATCGACACGCATCGCCTCCAGGTCCGACAGCACCACCAGGTCGGCGCGCCGGCCCGGTGCCACCAGCCCCAGGTCGCGCCGCCCCAGACGCATGGCGGCATTCAGCGTGGCGGCCCGCAACGCCTGCACCGGATCGAGCCCGTAGCGCACCAGGCGGCGCAGCAGGTCGACCATGCCGCCTTTTTCCACCAGATCGTCGGGCAGGATGTCGTCGGTGCACAAAGTGAGGGTCTGCGGAATGACCGGCAGCCGGTTCAGCGCCGCCACCGCGCCGGGCAGCACGTCGTCGTGCGAGCCGCGCAGCTCGACGGTGTAGCCGGCCTGCAGCTTGGCCAGCAGGTCCTCGCCCGAGGTGATCTCATGGTCGCTCTGGATGCCGGCCGCGGCAAAGGCCACGAGCTCGGCGCCCTCGAGGCCGCGAGCGTGCCCGCACACCAGCTTGCCGCTCGCCAGCCCGGCATCGAGGATGCCGCGCATGCGCCGGCTGCGGCCGAGCACGCCGCGCATGTCCATCACCTCGGCGACGCCCGCCACCTCCGGCCAGGACAGCATGGCGCGCATCTCGTCCTCGAGAAATGCCGCCCCCGCTCGTTCCAGTCCCGGCGCAGACGGCACCGAGGACGGCCCCAGCACCAGGATCCGCAGCGGCAGCGCGCGCGAGGCCTCCAAGGCCCAGCGGACGCCCGCCAGCCCGGCGACGTTGCCGACCTCGTGCGGATCCCAGCAGATCGTCGTGGTGCCTTGCGGCACGACCACCTCCGCATAGCCGCGCGGCGTCACCATCGAGCTCTCGACATGCAGGTGGGTGTCGATCAGGCCGGGGGCGACCAGCGCGCCGCGCAGCGCGCTCGTGGTCTGCGCGTCGGAGCGCGTGCCTGGGGGATGGACGCTGGCGATCAACGGTCCGACCAGGCCGACATCGGCGGCACGCACCGTGCAGGTCGCGACATCGACGACCCGGCCGCCGGTCAGCAGGATATCGAACGGTGCGTGTCCGAGGGCGGCGGCCACCGCGCGGTCACGCAGCGTCGCATCGTCGAGGTCGTGCTTCTCCTGGGCAGGCGCGTCGGAATGGACCATGGGTGGGACTCCGATGCGGCGCCGCGGTCGGCGATCCGGCGCACTGCAATGGCGCCCCCTTGCGAAAACTGCGCCACGCCATCCCCAGCGTCGGCAAGAGCCGCAGGCCATTCTCGATCAACAGACCGATGATTCGCCCTTGGGCTACGGTGCCCGGTCAATCCGGCTCGAGTAACAGCCCCGCTTGGCATTGTGGACGTGGATGTAACTCGTGGCAGCGTTGGCAAACATACGGTCGATCAACGCCTCGACCGCGACGCCATCTACAACGTCAGCATCGATCATCATACCAAGGACATCGTACGCCCGCAGCGATAGTAACCGAATTCGCATAACGTCTGGGACCTCGCCCACCGCGTCATAAGTGTTGAACGCTCCCTCTCGGACGAAGATGGCGTGGGTGGCACGGTAGGGCGTATCGGCGGGTTGGCAGGTGTGGTTGAGCAGCAGCAATGTCTCGCCCGGCTCGGCATCGCGCATTTCGATCCGGTCGGGAAAACCCGGCCTCTTGTCGGCCGTGCAACGCGTCACGCCGTGCTTGGCTAACGCGACGTCGGGTAGGCCGAACAGATGTTGGAACGGCTGCGATGACAGGCCGGAGATGCGGAAGGTCATGGGGTTCTCCTGCGCTGGTGTCTGACTGGAGCAGCCCGGTGTGAGATCGGCATCCCGTTTCTTGCTGTCGAATTCGAATCCCGGCCATGAAGCCTCGGGTCCGTGCGGTGCGGCCTTCGGATCAGCAGGGCCTGTGCCCCGATGCCCGCGGCAACCGCCAGGCCGAGCAGCCGATCGCGCGTCATCGCTCCAAACCGGCAGCGGCGCGCGCTGCGATGAACATCAGGCCCGGCGCGGCCACACCGAGGATTGCAGCAGCACCGCGATCAGGATGATGACGCCCTTCACCACCTCCTGGTGATAGCCCGGCACATTCAGCAGGTTCATGATGTTGCCGATCACGCCGAGTGTCAGCACGCCGATCAGCGTGTTGAGCGCGGTGCCGCGGCCGCCCATCAGGCTGGCGCCGCCGATCACCACGGCCGCGATCACATCGAGTTCCGTGCCGATGCCCACCACCGGGGAGCCGACGCCGGAACGGGCGGTGATGATGATCCCCGCCAGCGCCGACAGCACGCCGGAGATGACATAGACCGAGAACACCCGCGGCGTGACCCTGACGCCGGACAGACGCACCGCCTCGCTGTTGGACCCGATCGCCACGATCAGCCGCCCGTAGGCGGTCAGGCGCAACACGAAGGCGGTGGCGCCGAACACCAGCAGCATCAGCAGCACCGGCAGGGGAATGCCGAGGAGGCTGCCGCGGTTGAAGCCGTCGCCGAGCCAGGCGCCGTTGTCGCTCATGAAGATCGGCCGTCCTTCCGACACGATCAGCGCGATGCCGCGCGCGATCGTCATGCCGGCGAGGGTGACGACGAAGGACGGCATCCGGCGCACCGCCACGAAATAGCCGGAGATGACGCCGATCGCGCCACCGGCCGCGAGGCTGAGCGGCACCGCTTCCCACAGCGACATCGAGGTCAGCAGCGAGGCGCAGGTGATGCTGCCGAGGGCGGCCACCGAGCCCACCGACAGGTCGATCCCGCCGGTCAGGATCACCAGCAGCATGCCCATCGAGATCACGCCGGTGCTGGCCACCTGGCGCAGCACGTTCTCGATGTTGCGGCTGCTCAGGAAGCTGGTCGAGATGAAGCTTGCGACCAGGACCAGCACCACGAAGATCGCAATGGTGCTGTAGCTGGCCGCGAACGAGCGCAGGTCGATACGGCGCTTGCGGCTGGCACTGCTGGCCGCCTCGGCAATCCGGGTCGTGGCCATTCAGGCCTCCCTGGACACGGGTTGGGCGGGATCGGCGCCGACATGCGCGGCGCTGCGCAGTGCCAGCTGCATGATGCGCGCCTCGGTGCAGTCCTCGTGCGACAAGGCGCCGCTGATGCGGCCGCCGCTCATCACCAGCACCCGGTCGGTGGCGCCGATCACCTCGAGCAGGTCCGACGAGATGACGATCACGCCGAGGCCGCTCGCCGCCATGGTCTCGATCAGCTGGTAGATCTCGGCCCGCGCCCCGACATCGACGCCGCGTGTCGGTTCATCCAGAATGATGATCCTGCAGCCGGCATCGAGCCATTTCGCCAGCACCACCTTCTGCTGGTTGCCGCCGGACAGGCTGCTCGCCGGCAGGTCGAGATCGCCGGCGCGGATCGTGGTCCGGCGCGCGACATCCTCGGCGGCGCGCCGTTCGGCGCTGCCGCGGAGCAGCCCGAGCCTGCTGGTGTACCGGGCCAGGGTGGTGAAGGTCATGTTCTGTCGGATCGGCAGGGCCAGCACCAGACCCTGGCCCTTGCGATCTTCCGGCACCAGCCCGATGCCCGCCGCCACACCCTGCCGCGGGTTGCGAATGCTGACACGCTTGCCGGCGACGCTGACCGTGCCGCTGTCCGGGCGATCGGCGCCGAAGATCGCGCGCGCGAGTTCGGTGCGGCCGCTGCCGATCAGGCCGGCGATGCCCAGCACCTCGCCGGCATACAGGGTGAAGGAGACGTCCTTGACCAGTCCGGAGGCGCACAATTTCTCGACACGAAGCAGCGCCTCGCCCGTCCGGCGCGCAACCTTGGGAAACAGCTGGGAGGCTTCGCGGCCGACCATGAGCGAGATCAGCCGGCGCTCGTTCATCTCGTGGGCGGGATAGGTGCCGACGGTGCGGCCGTCCTTGAGCACGGTGATCTGGTCGGCGATCCGGAAGATCTCGTCGAGGCGGTGCGAGATATAGACCACGCTGACCCCGCGCCGCGACAGCCCCTTCACCACGTCGAGCAGCCGCTCCACCTCCGGCGGTGCGAGCACCGCGGTCGGTTCGTCGAGGATCAGGATACGCACCTGCCGGGACATCGCCTTGGCGATCTCCACCGCCTGCTGGAAGGCGAGCGGCAGGCTGGACACCATGGCGCCCGGATCGATGGCGAAGCCGAGATCGTCAAGCAGCGCCTTCGCCCGCGCGCGCAGGGCACGCGGGTTCACCAGGCCGGGCAGCTCTCCCAGGAAGATGTTCTCGGCGACCGTCAGGTCCGACGCCAGCGCCAGCTCTTGATAGATGATACCGATGCCGAGCGCGCGCGAGACATGCGGCGAGGTGATCGCGACCCGTTCGCCGCCGATGCGGATCTCGCCGCCGGTCGCCTGATGCGCGCCGGCCAGGATCTTCATCAGCGTCGACTTGCCGGCTCCGTTCT
Source organism: Lichenicoccus sp. (assembly GCF_965277665.1). Lineage (GTDB taxonomy): Bacteria > Pseudomonadota > Alphaproteobacteria > Acetobacterales > Acetobacteraceae > Lichenicoccus. Next base: position 136,460 of record NZ_OZ255835.1, on the reverse strand, counting down.
CGCCAAGCAGCGCGTGCACCTCGCCCGGCCTGGCATAAAACGACACCTCGTCCAGGGCGCGGACGCCACCGAACAGCTTGGAGATCCCGGTCATCTCGACGCCCACGCCAGAAGCGGGGGCGGGGGCACCGGCCGCATCGGCAACAACCAGGAGCTGCTCGGTCGACATCCCGGCGCCCCGCGTCAGAACAGCGCGTCGGGCTTGTAGTACGCCGCGGCGTTGGCCTTGGTGATGGCGACCGGCGGCGTATAGGTGATCTTCGGATAGCCGGCGGGCACCTGCTTGTCGGCGGCCTTCACCGCGAGGTCGGCCGCCATCTTGCCGATCACGGCTGGATCGTTCAGTCCGGTGGCGCCGTACTTGCCGTCCTCGATCAGCTTCACGGCCTCCTTCTGGCCGTCGGCGGCGGCGAAGATGAGGATATTCTTGTCGGCCTTGCCGGCATCCTGGATCGCGCGCATGGCCCCGAGCGCCATGCTGTCGTTCTCGGCCAGCACGGCATTGATGTCGGGATGCGCGGTCAGCAGATCCTCCATCGCCTTCACGCCGCCCTCCTGGGTCCAGCCGCCCCAGCCCTGTCCGACAACGGTGAAGCCGGCATGGCCGATCTGGCGCAGCTGCGCCTCGAGGATGCCCTCCATGACGCCATCGCGACGCGCCTCGCCGACCACGTTGCCCTGGTCGCCGCTGAGCAGCGCGATATGCAGCGCCTCGCCCTTGACGTGGCCGACCAGCCAGTCGCCGATCAGGCGGCCGTTCTCGGCATTGCTGGACTGGATCGTGGTCAGCACCGGCGCCGACGGATCGATCGAGCTGTCGACGATGATCACCGGAACATGCGCGCCGGCGGCCTCCTTGGTGACCCCGACCAGGCCCTTGGCATCCTTGGGATCCATCACCAGCACGTCGATGTTCTGCGACAGCATGTCCTCGACGCCGGAGATCTGCTTGAGCATGTCGCCGTTGGCATCCGCGGTGATCACCTGCGCGCCGAGCAGCTTGGCCTCTTTCAGCACCGCGGCCTGCAGCGCCGCGTAGTAGGGCGCATCCTGGGTGAGCATGGACAGGCCGAGCTTGATCGTCCTGGCCTGCGCGGGTGCGGCCTGGACCGCAACAGCCACGCCGCCGACGAGGGCGGCGGCCGCGAGCATCGTCTTCATGGACCCTGTTCTCCCTGAGGCACGGCCGGAAACAGCTTCCGTAGCTTCGCCCCCTTATAAGGGAGCAATACAACATCTTGCCGACTGGCCGGCAAGGCCAAATCCGGGTTTTGCGGTGCAAAAGACGGCAATCTGGTTGCCTTGCCGCACCTGCACGTAATAGGACTACGTAATTGCGTAGCGTATGTCATGCGCTGGAAGGTCTGCCAATGTCATCTCCTCTCCCCGCGTCCCTGCTCGTCGCGCCCGGCGGCGAGATGACCGGGCGCACCCGTCGCTACGAGAAGCGCTACAGCGACCTCGATGGCCTGTTCCTGGACGAGGCCGCCTTCGCGTCGATCGCGCGAGCGCGCGGCAGCGACGTCGCCTACCGGGTCGACGAGTTCCGCCCCTCCGATCGGGCGGGCGACCTCATCTTCGGCACCAGCACGCTGTATCCGGGCAGGATCGGCCACGAGTTCATCTTTACCCGCGGCCACATCCATGCCGTGAGCGATCGACCGGAGATCTATTTCTGCCAGTCCGGCCATGGCGTCATGCTGATGGAGCTCGCCGACGGCAGCACCCGCGCCGAGGCGATGACGCCGAACGGCGTGGTCTATGTGGCGCCGCACTGGATCCATCGCAGCATCAATGTCGGCGACGAACCGCTCATCACCTTGTTCTGCTATCCGGCGGATGCCGGCCAGGACTACGAGATCATCGCCCGTGCCGGCGGCATGCGCGACCTGATCGTGGTGGACGGCGCCGGCGGCTGGAAGCAGGTGCCGAACCCGCGCTACCGACCGCGCACCACCGCCCCGGGGGCGGCGTGATGCAGCGTCCACTTCCGGCCACGGTGCCGACCCTGCATTTCATCGGCGTGAGCACCGGGCAGTCGTCGATCATGACGATCTTTCCGCGCTGGGCGGACGCACTCGGGCTCGGGACCTGCGCCATCAACGGCATCGACCTGCCGCTGCATGCGTCGCCGGAGGCGTATCGGGAGGTGGTGTCGTTCGTCCGCCGCGACCCGCGATCGGCGGGCGCGCTGGTCACGGCGCACAAGATCGACCTGCTGCATGCCGCGGCCGACCTGTTCGACGCACTCGACCCGCACGCCTTGTCCCTGCACGAGGTGAGCTGCCTGTCCAAGCGCGACGGACGGCTGATCGGCCATGCCAAGGACCCGATCTCGGCACGGCTTGCGCTCGATGCGATCGTGCCGCCCGGCCACTGGCGCGGTGCCGATGCCTTCCTGATCGGCGCGGGCGGTGCCACCACCGCCATCAGCTGGAACCTGATGCAGCGGCGCCACGGCGAGCGCCGGCCGCGCCGCATGATCGTGTCCGATGTCGACGAAGCGCGTCTGGACGGTCTGCGCCGGTTCCATGCCGGTCTCGGCAGCGACCTCGCGGTCGAGTACGTGCTGAGCCGGTCCAGCGTCCGGAACGACGAGATCCTGCATGACCTGCCGCCCGGCTCGCTGACGGTGAATGCGACCGGACTGGGCAAGGACCGGCCGGGATCGCCGCTCGGTCCGAACGCCCGGTTCCCGTCCGGCGGCCTGGTCTGGGAGCTCAACTATCGCGGCAACCTGCTGTTCCTTGATCAGGCCGAGGCGCAAGCGGCGGCGTCCGGGCTCGCGACCTTCGATGGCTGGAACTACTTCCTGCATGGCTGGACGCAGGTCATCGGAGAGGTCTTCGCGATCGACATCCCGTCGTCGGGTCGGGCGTTCGACGCCTTGTCGGCGCTCGCCGGCGGCGCGCCGCGCCGGCCGCGGACGAGATCGTGAACCGCATCCTGATCACGCCGCGCTCGCTGACCCGCAATCCGGATCCGGCGCTGCAGGCGCTGGAGGAGGACGGCTACGAACTGGTCTTCAGCCGGGCCGGCGAGACCCCGGACGAGGCGGCCCTGCTGGCGCTGCTGCCCGGCTGCGTCGGCTGGCTCGCCGGGGTCGAGCCGGTCAGCCCGCGCGTGCTGGAGGCAGCGCCCGGCTTGCGGGCGATCAGCCGCAACGGCACCGGCTCGGACAACCTGCCGGTGGAGGCGGCGCGGCGGCTCGGCATCAAGGTGCTACGGGCGGAGGGTGCCAACGCACGCGGCGTCGCGGAACTCGCCTTTGGGCTGGTGATGGCATCGCTGCGGCATATCCCGCAACAGAGCATGGCGCTGAAGCGTGGCCTCTGGGAGAGGCGGCCCGGGCTGGAGATCGAGGGCCGTACTCTCGGCCTGATCGGTTGCGGCGCCGTCGGGCGGCTGGTCGCGCGGTTCGCGCTGGCGCTCGATGCACGCGTGCGCGTGTACGATCCCTATCCGGACCAGGGCTTCACCCCGGGCGGCGATTTCGGCTGGGCGCCCTTCGAACAGGTGCTGGCGGAGGCGGAGATGTTGTCGCTGCACTGCCCGATGCCGACAGGCGGGACGGCGGTGCTCGACGCGGCCGCGATCCGGCGGATGCGTCAGGGTTGTGTTGTCGTGAACACGGCGCGGGCGGCGCTGGTGGACGAGGTGGCGATGCTGGCGGCGCTCGAGCGCGGCCGGATCGGCTTCTACTCGACGGACGTCTTCGTGGCCGAGCCGCCGATGCAATCGCCCCTGCTTGCGCATCCGCGGGTCATCGCGACGCCACATATCGGCGCGCTGACGGCCGAAAGCGTGCGGCGCGCGACCATCGCAGCGGTCACCAATCTGCGGCGCGCGCTGCGCGAGCCGCATCCGCCGTCATGAGGATCGACCGGCAGGCGTTGCCGGACGGGCTCGCCGGCTGGCTGGCCGAACCGAATGAAGGCGTGGCGCTGGCTTGGCTGGGGCAGGCGGGATTCGTGCTGCGCATCGGTGCGGCGGTGGTTCTGGTGGATCCGTACCTGTCCGACTCATTGGCCACGAAATACCGCGACACGCGGTTCCCGCATACGCGGATGATGCCGGCGCCGATCGCAGCGGACGCCGTCCCGCGTGTCGATCTCGTCGTCTGCACGCACCGCCACGGCGACCACATGGATCCGGATACCCTGCTTGTGCTGGCAGAGCGCCATCCGGACTGCCGCTTCGTGATCCCGGCGCCCGAGCAGCACCACGCCGTGGCGCTGGGGCTGAAGGCCCGGCGGCTGGTGTTGGCCGAGGCCGGGCAGGCACTGCGGCCGCTCCCGCAGACCGACCTGGTGCTGCGCCCGGTGCCGGCGGCGCACGAGCGGCTGCAGCAGGATGCGCGCGGACGGCACCATTTCCTCGGCTACGGCATCGAGGCACACGGCAGGCGGCTCTATCACAGTGGCGACTGCATCCCGTTTGCCGGGCTCGCCGCCCTGGTTCGAGCCTTGACTCCGGAGCTCGCGCTGTTGCCGGTGAACGGGCGCGACAGTGAGCGCGCGGCGGCGGGCGTGCCCGGCAACTTCACCCTGCACGAAGCGGTGGCGCTCTGTGGCGAGACCGGGATCGCGACGTTGATCGCGCATCATTTCGGGCTGTTTGCCTTCAATACCGCCGATCCCGCGGCAATCGACGCAATGGCGGCGCGCCAGGCCGAAGCCGGGTTGCGGCCTGGACTTCTGCGGCCCGACACGCGACATGCATTCCTGCTTGGCCGCGAAACGCCGGATGCCGGACGGTAGAGCAGCATGATGTATGCATCATGCTCTAGCGTGGCTCCCCGTCGCCCGAGGCGGAGCATCCACAGGTCAGCAGGAGCGCGATGTCGAGCGGAGAGGACAGGAGCGTTGCCGTCGCGGAGCGGCCGGCACCCTCGGGGCGCAACGTTCTCGAACTGATCCTGGTGCGGCTGCCGGAGCTCAGGAAGTCGGACCGACGGGTCGCCGAGCATATCCTGTCCGATCCGCAGGCGGCGCTGGTGGCGACCGTCGCCGAGACCGCGCGCCGCGCCGGGGTGAGCGAGCCGACGGTGATGCGGTTCTGCGCGGCGCTCGGGTTCGAGGGCTTCCAGGATTTCAAGATCAAGCTGGCGCACAGCGTAGCACTCGGCGTCCCGGCCACGCAGTCGGTGCTGGATGCGACCGACACGCCGCAGAAGCTGACCGACAAGGTGTTCGACTACACCATGACCAGTCTCGACTGGGCCCGCAGCCAGCTCGACCATGAGGCAGTGGCGCAGGCGATCGACCTGCTGGCTGCGGCGCGGCGCATCGAGTTCTTCGGCTTCGGCGCGTCATGGATCGTGGCAGCGGACGCGCAGCAGAAGTTCCCGCTGTTCGGCGTGCCGTGCGGCGTGCACTCCGACTCGCACCAGCAGTTCATCGCGGCCTCGATGATGCAGCCAGGCGACGTGGCGGTCGCGATCTCCAATACCGGCCAGACCTCGGCCCTGCTCGAAACCATGCGGGCCGCGCACGAGACGGGTGCGCGCGTGCTCGGCATTTCCGGGCGCGCCGGTCGCCGGATGAGCCGGTTGTGCGACCTGCTCCTGGTCATCGAGACGCTCGAGAACACCGACGTCTATACACCGACCATCTCCCGGCTGGCGGCGCTGGTGCTGGTCGACATCCTGGCGGTCGGGGTCGCGATGCGACGCGGCAGCGATCATCAGCAGCGTCTCGCCGCCATGAAGAAGAAATTGAGCGTCATGCGGTCACGTCACGCCGGACCAAGCGACGAGGAATGATCGCTTCCGGGCGAGTCCGGCGATGCGGGCGACGTCGCCGGCTTCGTGCAGGCCGGTTCACTGGCCCTCCACTCGGCTGCTTGACCCGGCCGTACAAGGAGGGCCGAGAACGACCTGAACACGGTGAACAGCATCAGTGCGCCTACGGCGATCAGGGCGGCATGCAGTAACCAGAAATGCGCACCGGATAGATCGGGCAGCAGTCCTCCCAGCGAGCCCGCAAGCAGGTTCGAGAGAAACAGGTTCAAGCCGTAGGCGTTCACGATCGTTGCCCCAAGGGCGCTGGGCGCGACGCGGGAGAACAGCGCCAGCCCGATCGGATAGATGTTGGCAAAACCAAACGAGTTGACCAGATGGAAGGCGAGCCCCCATTCCAGACCGATCGCGTGTCGGCCGCCATCCTGCCAGGCCGCAAGGGCAAGGATCAGGGGAGCGGTCGCCATTATCCCGGCTCCCATCGCCATTTTCGCGAGCTCGTGCGGTGCCGCGTGATGTCGCTCCCACCACCGCCAGAAGACCACCGAGACCAGTATGGTGACAACGCTGATCGCGGCGTCGATCGACAGGAGCCAGCTTGTCGGCATCCTGTGGCCGAAGAAGACGAGTTGGTAATTCTCTCTCGCCCAGATGAGATAGGCGTTGAAGAGCTGCGTGTTGCCGAGCAGGACCAGCGCCACGATCGGCAGCAGCAGCAGGAGCAGCAGCAAGACCTGGCGATCACCTGGTTTTAACTCGGAGGACCGACCGCTCTGCGGCAGGCGTCTGACAGGCGCCTCGGGCGGCAGGGTATGCCGGCCGGCAAGATAGACGATCAGGCCGATCAGCATGCCGCATCCTGCGGCGGCAAAGCCCCAGTGCCAGGCATAGGCCTCGCCGAGAGTGCCACAGATCAGCGGGGCCAGTATGACGGCCAGGCAGACCGCCATCGAGTAGATCTGGAAGGCGTCCGTGCGGCGGGGATCCGACGTCGCGTAGAGCGATCCGAGCTGTGCCTGGACGCATGCGCCGCAGCCCACGCCGCCGATCAGAAACAGCAGGGCCAGGAGAAAGCTCGCCTCGAAGGCAAGCAGGAAATGTCCGACCGTCATCAGCAAACAGCCCAGCAGGATCGTCCGGGTCCGTCCGATGCAGCGGTCGGACAGAATCCCGCCTGCAATCGGTGTGGCCCAGATCAGGGCGATGTAGAGCCCCATGATTGCGGAGGCGAGCGGCTCGCCTTGCAGATTCCCGTAAACCGGCCTGAGGAGCGCGAGCAGCGTGCTGAAGCCGATGATGTGTGCCGAATGGCCCGGGCGCAGCAGGTCACTCGTCATGTAGAGGATCAGGCACGCCTGGGTGCCGTACAGCGAGAAGCCGATCCAGCCTTCCGTGAAGGCGATGACCGCCAGGCCGCGTGGATGGCCGAAGAAGGCCGTGTCGGCGGCCGGGGCCTGAGGCGGTGCGGCAAGCTCGGCAGACATCATGGTGTGCAAGCGGTGCTCCCTGGATCCGGCTCCCCCGGGCCGCGCAGCCGGTTCTAACCGAGCTGCCGGCGCAGATCGTTGAGCGTGTTGCGAATGTGGCTCTGCACCAGCGCGTCGAGCCGACGCAGGTCGCGGCCGATCCAGCAGGCCAGGATCTCGCGATGTTCGGCATTGGCGCGGCTCTTGCGGCCATCGGGCTTGAGGTGAAGCCGGACATAGCGATCGGCGATGATGTTCAGCCGCTCGATCAGGGAAACCGTGAGGCGGCCGGCCCTGGGCTGGATCAGCGTCATGTGGAACAGACGGTTGTAGGTACCCTGTTCGAGGCTGCCTGCGCGAATCCTGGCTTCGAGTTCGAGTAGCGCCGCTTCCGCCATCTTGTGATCCGCCGACACAGCATGTCGGCTGCCGCGCACGACCGCATCAGGCTCGAGCTTCAGTCGCAACGCGAAGACCTCCTCCGCCTCCTCGGCCGACAGGAGCGAGACGACGTAGCCGCGATTGGCATGCGAACTGACGAGGCCATTCTGCTCCAGCCGGGTCAGCGCCTCGCGAAGCGGAATTTTGCTGATGCCGAGTTCAGCGGCTATCGTATCCTGCCGGATCGGTTCGCCGCCGACGAGGTTACCCGACAGGATCCGGTCGCGCATCAGGTCATGGATACGGTCACCGAGGGTCCGCACCTGCATGCGATTGAGGGCGGCGGTGGCGGCTAGCATGGAATATTGGTGTCCCTGGCGTGGCCCGAGGCCGGTCATAGCACCTGAAAACCTCTCCAGAACATGTCGTTCCGGTCGATCCAGATCGTATTGAAGCCGGTCGAGATCGCGGATCCCTCGATCAGCGGGACAATCGCGGGCATACCGGCAAGATCGGTTTCCTCGGCAATGATGCCGGTGAAGCGGCTATGAATGTAGCTCTGATGCAGGAACGGCTGACCGACCTTCAGTCGACCTCTGCTCCACAGATGCGCGAGGCGGGCCGAGGTTCCGGTTCCGCATGGGCTGCGATCAAGCGCCTTGTCGCCATAGAACACCGCATTGCGGCCATGCCCCGCATCGCCACCTGCATCCGCCCATAGCACGTGGCTGACCCCGGATATGGTCGGATCGAGCGGATGCACCGGCACGATTTTTTCCTGTACTCGCGCGCGCACCAGCGGGCTTAGCGCAAGCAGCCGGGGGGCGCCCATCGCATCGAGGCCGGCATAGCCCTCCTGGGGCTCCACGATCACGTAGAAATTCCCGCCATAGGCCACGTCGACGACCAGCGGCCCAAGACCGGGCACGTCGACCTCGATACCCGTAGCGGCGACGTAGGACGGCACATTGCGGACCGACACGGACGTCACCCGGCTCTCATCCTCCTGATAGGAGACCGAGATCAAGCCGGCCGGAACCTCCAGCCTGGCTCGACCCCGCTCGCGTGGCTGCAGCAGGCCGTGCTCGAGCGCGAACGTGACCAGACCGATGGTGCCGTGGCCGCACATCGGCAGGCAGCCGCTGGTCTCTATGAACAGGATGCCGGCATCCGTATCCTGCCGGGTTGGCGGATACAGGAAGCCGCCAGACATCATGTCGTGCCCGCGTGGCTCGAAGCAAAGGCCCGTGCGGATCCAGTCGAACCGGTCGATAAAGTCCTGTCGCCGCTCGCTCATGGAGCCGCCGCGTAGCAACGGCGCGCCGCCCGCCACCAGCCGCACCGGATTGCCTGCGGTATGACCGTCGATGCAGAAAAAGGTTTGCTTCATGGTCTTGCGAAGCCTCTGCGTGCGGAAGGCCCTCAGGGCGCCGAGAGCTCTGGCCGCGAGCTTGCAGCGGCTTGAACCATGGCGATCACTTCCGCCCGTCGCGCGCCTTCGAGCGGGTAACGAGGCGCACGCACCCGCTCGCTGCCCCGTTGCATCACCTGCTCGGCAAGCTTGATCGACTGGACCAGATCATGGTCCGCATCGAGGTGCAGCAGGGGCATGAACCAGCGATAGATGCGAAGCGCTCTGGGGAAATTGCCGCCTTGCACCGCCTGCAGCAACGCGACTGATTCTCGCGGAAAGGCACTGGTCAGCCCGGAGACCCAGCCCGCGGCCCCCAGCATCAGCGCCTCCAACGCCACGTCGTCGAGGCCTGCCATCAGGGTGAAGCGGTCGCCGAAGGCGTTGTGCAGGTCGGTGAAGCGGCGGGTATCCGCGGCACTCTCTTTCACCGCAACGATTGTTTCGACATCGGTGAGCCGCGCCAGCACGTCGATGGTGATATTTACCCGGTATGCGGTCGGGTTGTTGTAGAGCATGATCGGCAGGGAGGACGCCGCCGCCACATGTCGAAAATGCGCCTCCAGCTCATGCGGCTTCGGCACATAGACCATGGCCGGCAGCACCATGAGAGCGTCGGCGCCGATCCGCTCCGCGTTGCGCGCAAAAGCCGCGGCGCGCGGCGTCGTCAACTCCGATACGCCAACCACGATCGGGACACGCTTTGCTACCGCTTCGCACGCAGCGGCGATGACGCTCAGCTTCTCGTCCGGCTCCAGTGAGTTGTTCTCTCCGCAGGTGCCAAGAACGACGAGGCCATGTACCCCGTCTCGAACCAGCGCATCGAGAACGCCCTGGGTGGCTTCGAGATCGATCGAAAGATCCTGCCTGAACTGTGTGGTCGCGGCAGGGAACACGCCGAGCCAATGCATGGAAGATCGAACCTCGCTTGCACGTTGCGCTTTTTCGTTTACCGTATACGAAATTTTCCGGCAAGGGACAAACGCTGTCTGCCGGGCGTCATTCGGAACGGATCGTGATGGACACGCAACCCTCCCGCGCGCCGGCGCCCGTCATCGTCGTCGGCGGCGGGATCATCGGCAGGGTGTCGGCGTTGCGGCTGCGCGAGGCGGGTCTCGACGTGGTGCTGCTCGATCCTGACGTGGCGTCCTGCCCGGTCCCCGCCTCGACCGGCCTCGGTTCAGCCGATCCGGGCCTGGCGACCTCCGGCCCCGCGTCCTTCGGGAATGCCGGCCATATCGCCGTCGAGCAGGTGCGGCCGCTGACCAATCCGGCTTTTCTCCTCACCCTGCCGCGCCGTCTGTTCCTTGCCGGCGGGGCGCTCGACTTCGGCTGGCGACGTCCGGCAGCATGGCTGCCCTGGGCCGGTCGCGCTGCCGCCGCCTGCTTCAGAGCCAAGTCGGGTCAGCGCGCCCTGACCAGCCTCCTCGCCGACGCCATGCCCGCGTGGCAGCGGCTAGCTGCCGATCTCGGCGCGCCCGCGCTTGTCAGCAACGCCGGCCATCTCATGCTCTGGCACAAGGCGAGGCCGGGGGCAGCGGCGGCCGCGGGTTGGCAGCGAGCCGACACCGGTACGGCGCTCGCGGTATCGATGCGCGCACCCGAACTGGACCGCGTGGCGTCGCATCTGTCGGTCCGTCCGCCGATCGGGCTGCGCTTCGAGCACACCGGCCAGGTGCGGGATGTGGCCGAGACGATGCGGCGCCTGGGGGCGGCTCTTTGCTGCGCGGGCGTCCGGCGGATGCGCGTACGGGTCCGGCGTGTCGTGATGCGCGATGGGCGGCTCGGCGTCGAGCTGTCCGGACCCGCCGCCGGGGAGATCCTCTGGGCCGACAAGATCCTGATCGCTGCCGGCGTCGAGTCGAACCGGCTGCTGCGCGGGATCGGCATCCGGATGCCGGTGGTGGCGGAGCGAGGCTACCATGTCGAGTGGAGCCATGGCAGCGACTACGAGCTGCCACCGCTGGTGTTCGAGGAGCGCTCGCTCATCGTGACCCGCTTCGGCGCACGCCTGCGCGCCTCCTCCTTCGTCGAGTTCGACGCCGAGGACGCCCCTCCGGATCGTCGGAAGTGGGCCCGGCTGGAAGCGCACGTGCGCGCCCTTGGGCTGCCGGTCGCCTCCCCCTTCAGTCGCTGGGTCGGTGCCCGTCCGACGCTTCCCGACTACCTGCCGGCACTGGGTCACCTGCCGGGACTGGGGCGATGCCCTTCAGCAGCCGGCCTATTCGTCGCCTGCGGACACCAGCATCTCGGCCTGACCCTGGCGCCGCGCACCGCGGAGATCATCGCGGCCTTGATGACCGGGCAACACTCGCCCGTCGCGCTGACGCCGTTCCGTCCGGATCGCTTTGGACGAAGTCGGCTTCCCGGGCGAGCCGTCGGATTGCCCTATTCCGGGCGACCGCCGCGAAACTCAAGCCGATGCTGAGCGACCGGCCAGGGGCGCCGGACCCGCTTGCGCTGACGCGGCGGGCCTTGCTCAGGAGCGTGCCCACGACCGTGCTGGCGCCCGGCCTCGGGGCGGCAGCATCCGTGCCGCCCTGCGTCGCGCCGGTTCCGATGCAGGCCGTGCGGCTGTCGCCTTCGCCCTATCACGACGCGATGCTCGCCAACCGCGCCTACATGATGCGCCTGGAACCCGACCGCCTGTTGCACAACTATCGAGCGCAAGCCGGCCTGCCGCCCAAGGGCGCCGTCTATGGCGGGTGGGAGTCGGAAACGATCGCCGGGCACACGCTCGGTCACTACCTGAGCGCGCTTTCGCTGCTGCATGCGCAGACCGGCGACGCGCAGGCGCAGAGACGCGTCATCTACATCGTCTCCGAACTCGTCCTTTGCCAGCAGCAAACCCGGGGCCAGCAGCAAACCCCGGACGGCTATGTCGCCGGGTTCACGCGCAGCCGCGAGGGCCAGGTCGAGCCCGGGCGCGCGGTGTTCGCCGAGATTGCCAGCGGCCACATCCATTCCACCGGCTTCGGCCTGAACGGCGCCTGGTCGCCGCTCTACAACTGGCACAAGCTGCTCGCCGGTTTGCTCGACGCGCACCGCTTCTGCGGCAGCGGCGCTGCAATTGGCGTCTGCACCGGAATCGCGGGCTATCTCGGCGGCGTCTTCGACAGGCTCGACGTCGCGCAGATGCAGCAGGTGCTTGCCTGCGAGTACGGCGGCCTCAACGAGAGCCTGGCGGAGCTGTACCTGCGCACCGGAGACCGGCGCTGGCTGCGACTGGCCGAGCGCATCTACGACAGGGGCACGCTGGATCCGCTCGCTCGCGGCGAGGACAATCTCGGCAACCTGCACGCCAACACCCAGATCCCCAAGGTGATCGGCCTGGCCCACCTGCACGAGATCACCGGGCGTGCGGATTATGCGGTGGCGAGCCGGACATTCTGGTCGGCAGTGACGGAACACCACAGCTACGTCATCGGTGGCACCGGCGACCGCGAATACTTCACCGAAGCTGACACGGTGGCCAATTACGTCACCGAGCAGACGTGCGAGACCTGTGCCACCTACAACATGCTCAAGCTGACGCGCCAGCTCTATGCGGCAACGCCCCGCTCGTCGTTCTTCGACTATTACGAGCGCGCGCACCTCAACCACATCCTGGCGCAGCAGAACCCGCGCACCGGCATGTTCGCCTATATGACGCCGCTGATGTCCGGGTCCAGCCGTATCTACTCGTCGCCATTCGACGACTTCTGGTGCTGCGTCGGTACCGGAATGGAGAGCCACGGCAAGCATGGCGACTCGATCTACTGGCATGCCGGGCGCGATACGCTGCTGGTCAATCTCTTCATTCCCAGTCGGCTGGACTGGGAGGGGATCAAGCTGTCTCTCGAGACCGACTACCCGAACTCGGGCCTGATCACGCTCGGTGTGGCAGAGTGCGCCCGCCTGCTTCCCTGGACGCTGCGACTGCGCATACCGGCCTGGTCGAACCGCACGACAGCCCGCCTGAACGGCGAGTTCATCCCGATCAGACCGGATGCGGATGGCTATCTCACGCTCCGGCGCGCGTGGCGGCCCGGCGACTGGGTCGTGCTGGTCCTCGATATGCGGCTGCGTCTCGAATATGCGCCGGGTTCCGACGCGCTGGTGTCCATCCTGCGCGGACCGTCGGTGCTGGCCGCGGATCTGGGACCGGCGGCGACAGCTTTCGAGGGTGCGACGCCGGCGCTGGTTGGCATGGACGTACTGGCGCACGTGCGCCCTGTGCAGGATGGCACCGGCGGCTGGGCCGTCATGTGTCGTCCACAAGGCCTACCGCTGCGCGCCTTCACCCGGCAGCACGACCGGCGCAGCGCCGTCTATTTCCCGGTTCTGACCGAGGCGGCGTGGGCGGCCGAGCAGACGCTCCTGAAGGCTCGGAAGGCGCAGCTTCTGGCGATCGCGGCCGATGCGACGGACGTCTTCCGGGCCGGCGAGAAGCACTCCGAGCAGAGCCATGGGCTTCTGGCGGAAAGCTCCTATCCGGTTATGTATCGCGGCCGGAGCGGGCGGGATGCCAGATCGGGCGGGTTCTTCTCGTTTCGGATGCACACGCGGTCCATCCCGATCAAGCTGCTGGCGACATATTGGGGGGAAGAGCGCGACCACAGATTCCGCATCCTGGTGGAAGGCACCGAGATCGCGCTCGAACAGCTCGACGCGAGCCGGCCTGGCATCTTCTTCGATCGCGCATACGATGTTCCGCCGGCACTGACTGCAAGCAAGAACAGCATCCTGGTCCGCTTCGAGCCCCTGGCCGATCATTCCGCCGGGCCGGTGTTCGGCGTGACCTGCCTGCCGGCAAATACGGAGACGACGTTGTAATGGCCAGTGCTCACGCTCGACTGGACGCCCTTCGCGCGCACATGGCAGAACTCGGCCTGGATGGCTACGTCGTGCCTCGGAACGATGCGTTTCTTGGCGAGTACATTGCGCCCTCCGCCGAACGGCTGGCCTGGCTCACCGGCTTCACCGGCAGCGCCGGGACGGCAATCGTGCTGGCTGATCGCGCCGCACTCTTCACCGACGGCCGCTACATGCTGCAGATCGCCGAAGAGACGGATGGCGCGCTATGGGAGCATTGGCATCTTCACGAGCATCCGCCCGGACGCTGGCTGGATGCACTTGACCGCGCCGGGCTGCGGATCGGCTACGACCCGATGCTGCTGAGTGCCGCGCGGCTCGAGACGCTGACCGGAACATGGGGATGTCCGGTGCCGGTCGCCGGCAACCTTGTCGATGGCATCTGGACCGACCGACCGGCTCCCCCGACAGGCCCGGCCGTGGCGCAGCCGGAAGCCTGGACCGGACGCTCGGCCGACGCGAAGCGCGTGGCCCTTGCAGAGACGCTCCGGCGCGACGGGCAGGATGCCGTGATCCTGGCGGACCCGAGTTCGATCTGCTGGCTTTTCAACCTCCGCGGTACCGATCTGGCCCATACGCCCGTCTTGTTGGCGTATGCCCTGGTGCGTGCGGATGCGACCGCCACCCTCTTCGTCGATCCTGCCCGGATTGCCCCTGCGGTCCGGTCCGGACTCGGGCCGCAGGTGGATGTGGTGGAGGCCGCCCGCATGCAGGAGATGCTCGCTGCGCTGAGCGGCCAGCAGGTGCGGGTCGATCCGGAGCGCACGCCGCTCTGGTTCACGCAGACTCTCGAGCAGCACGGCGCCCGGCCAGTCAGGGCCCCGGACCCCTGCCTTCTGCCGCGCGCTTGCAAGACGCAGGCGGAACGGGACGGAATGCGTACCGCCCACCGGCTCGACGGCGCCGCCCTGTGCCGTTTCCTGCGCTGGGTCGAGACCGAGGGGATCGGCCGGACCGAGCTTGAGGTAGCCGATCAACTGCTGGCGCTGCGGATGCAATCGAGCGAGTGCGTCATGGCGTCGTTCGAAGCGATCTCGGCGACCGGTCCGAATGCGGCCCTGATGCACTATCACCCGAAAGCCGCAACCGCCGCCCGCCTTCAGGCGGGACAGCTCTACCTCATCGACAGCGGTGGGCAATATCCCGGCGGCACGACCGACGTCACGCGAACCGTCTGGCTTGGCGATGCCGTGCCGCCCGTATATCTGCGCGAACAGTTCACACGCGTGTTGCAGGGTCACATCCAGCTTGCAGAGGCAGTCTTTCCCGACGGGACCAGCGGACATCGTCTCGACAGTCTGGCACGGCTCGCCCTGTGGCGATCCGGCCTGGATTTCGATCACGGGGCGGGACATGGCCTGGGCAGTTTCCTGTCGGTGCATGAATGGCCGCTGGCCTTCACATCCAGACCGAGCGCGGAGCCGGTGCATGCCGGCATGGTCCTGACCAACGAGCCCGGCTACTACGAACCGGGCTCGCACGGTATCCGCCTGGAGAACGCGATGGAGGTCGTGCCCGCTTCGGTCGGTGCCAGGAACCGGCCGTTCCTGCGTTTCGAGCCGCTCACCCTGGTGCCGTTCCAGCGCCGGATGATCCTGCCGGCACTGCTGGACGACGCGGAGCGGCGCTGGATCGACAGCTATCACTCCCTGATCCAGACCCGCCTCTCGCCCATGCTGGATACAGGCATGACCGCCTGGCTGGAGGCGGCATGCTGCCCGCTCGCCGTCGTCTGAGGGAGAAGCCCTAGAACGCGCCCGGCTGCCGCCGGATCGTCGGATGCAAGATCGACGAAGCTGAGAGCATTCGGATAGGGCAATGCGCTCGGCTCCGTCATTCGCGTCTCAGACCGGCCGGTCGCCCTTGACCCAGAGCCGATGCATGGTGCGGATATACCGCGTGTCGTCGAACAACGTGCCGGTATGCAGGGTGCAGCGATTGTCCCACATCAGGATATCGCCGGCGTGCCATTTGTGGCGGTGCACGAAGCGCTCCTGCGTCAGGAACTCGACCAGCTCGTCCAGCAGAGCCAGATCCGACGGCTCGTCCTGTCCGAGGATCTCGACGACCGTTCCGGTGGACGGCCAGAGCGCCAGGCGGCCATCGGCGGGATGGGTGCGAACGAGCGGATGCACCACGTCCGGGTTCTCCCGCTTCTGCGCCTCGGTGAGTGTCGCACGGCCATGTTCACGGGTTGCCATGAAGTGGGCGTAGCTGTGATGCAGTTGCAGGTGTCCCAGTTCCGCCTTGCGCTGTTCGGCAAGCGCATCATAGGCGGCGCAACAGTCGGCCAGCAGCGTGTCGCTGCCTTCCGGCGGCACTTCCACCGCATACAGCATGGTGCACATCACCGGCTTCTCCTTGTAGGAGTAGTCGGTATGCCAGCCGACGCCGTCATTATGCGCGCCGATCGGCCGACCGTTCTCGATGCGGTTGGAAAGCACGAAGATCTCGGGATAACCGGGCAGCGTGAAGTGCCGGAGGCTGTGTCCCTCCGCCTCACCGAACAGTCGCACGAAACGCATGAGGTCGTCGGGTGTCATGGTCTGGTTGCGCAACAGGATCGCACCGTGGCGGTGGAACGCCTCGACCACGCCGGCCATGGTGACAGGATCGGCGTGCGCCGCGTCGACGCCATGGATTACCGCGCCGAAGCCCGGCTGCATCGGCGAGATTGAGATACTGGCCGAAGCGGTCTCTGCCTGCATGTCCGCGAACTCCTGCTCTGGTCGAAGCAGGCTACGGCCATCCAGCGCCGGGCGCTTGCCTCAAGGCGTCCGGTCTTTAGCATGAGCCCGAACAAGTGCCGTGCGTCCTGATGCCCGTGCGTCCTGATGCCCGTGCGTCCTGATGCAAGACTCGCGCCGGGACGCTGCATAGGCTTTGCCTTTGTGGAGCAAGCAGGAGCCGTGAACCATGGCGAGAATGCCGGTCGTGTTCTTCGGGCATGGCAGCCCGATGATCGCCCTCGAGACCAACGCCACCACGCGCCGCTGGGCCGCGACCGCCGCGCGGATCGAGCGGGAGTATGGCCGTCCGAGGGCAATCCTGTGCATCTCTGCGCACTGGATGACGCAGGGGATCGCGGTGACGGCGATGGCGGCGCCGAGGACCATCCACGATTTCGGCGCCTTCCCGCAGACCCTGTTCGACGTGCAATACCCGGCGCCGGGCGACCCGGCGCTGGCGGCGCGGGTGCGCGATCTGATCGCACCGATGCCGGTCGCCCTGGACCACAGCGAGTGGGGTCTCGATCACGGCACCTGGTCGGTCCTGTGCAAGGCTTACCCGAACGCCGACATGCCGGTGGTGCAGTTGAGCATGGATGCAAGTCGCGACGCGGGCTATCATTATGATATCGGACGCCGCCTGCTGCCACTCCGCGACGAGGGGGTGCTGATCGTCGGGACCGGCAATATCGTGCACAACCTGCGTCGCATGGACTTTTACAACCGCAACGCCGCGCCCTTCGACTGGGCGATGCGCTTCAACGACCATGTCCGCAACGCGATCCTGACCGACACACCGGGATCCGCAATAGAGTACGCGGCGCTCGGCCGGGACGCACAGGAGAGCGTGCCGGACCCGGACCATTACTGGCCGCTGCTCTACGTCCTCGGCGCACGCGACATTGGGGACGCCGTCGAATTCGGACCGGACCACATCGAGCACGGGTCGCTGAGCATGACCAGCATCCTGCTGGCACCGAGCGTGCATTAAACCGGGCGTGCATTAGCATGCCTCCGTCGCGTCCACCCGTCCCCGTCCAGCCGGAGGCCCCATGGCCCTGATCTGCCATTCCGCGGAACGTCGCTCCGAGACCCTGCCGGGCGCGCTGCATAGCCTGCGCGCCAGTCCAGAGACCGTGCACTGGGGCTACTTCGATCCCGCTCTCGCGCCCGCCCTGACCATACGCAGCGGCGATCTGGTGCAGGTACAGGCGGTCACGCATCACGCCGGGGATGCGCCGGACCTGATGATGGACGACAGCATCGCGCGGATCTTCCGTGAGGTTCCGGAAGCCGACCGCACTCCCGGCGTCCATATCATGACCGGTCCGATCGCGATCGGGGATGCGCGACCCGGCGACATGCTGGAAGTACGCTACCTGCGCATGACGCCGCGCTCGCGCTACGGCTCCAACCTCGCCGCCAACTGGGGCTATCTCTACAAGGAGTTCGACGAGAGGGAGCGCGTTACCATCTACGAGCTCGACGAGAACGCGCACACCGCGAGCGCCGTCTATGCCTACGACTTCCCCGGCAAGTATGTGGTTCCGGGCACCATCACGCGCTGCCCGGAATGCGACCGCGAGAAGGCGCTGGAAGGCATCCGGGTGCCGGTACGGCCGCATCTCGGCACGGCCGGAGTGGCGCCGGACAGTCCCGGCCGCACCAGCACCATCCCGCCCGGACGACACGGCGGCAACATCGACAACTGGCGCATCGGCGCAGGCGCGACGATGTACTATCCCGTGCAGGTCGACGGCGCACTGTTTTCCGTCGGCGATCCGCACATCAGCCAGGGCGACGGCGAGATTTCCGGCACCGCGATCGAGGCATCGCTCGACGTTCTGATGCAGATCGTGCTGCGGCGCGACTTCACCTTCAACTCGCCGTTGCTGGAGACCCCGAAGCACTGGATCGTTCACGGCTTCCACGAGGATCTCAACCAGGCGATGCGGAACGCGTCCGTCGACATGCTCGACCTGCTCACGAACCATCGCCGCCTGAGCCGCAACGACGCCTACTCGCTGATGAGCGTCGCTGCGGATTTCGGCGTGACGCAGGTGGTCGACGGGCGCCAGGGTGTGCATGTCCGCATCGACCGAGGGATCTTCCCGCGCATGACTTAGCGGGAAGATGGTCCTGGCCGCAATGGCCGGAGCGTCCTCGCACTGCCGCAGCATCTCCGCCTGCGGGAACGCCAGCGCGGGACGCCTGGTTCCGCCGGGCGCCTGACACCCGGAACCGCGCTTGCGGCCTGGTTCGTCGGGATCGCGACGACGATCGGTACGACACGATTCCGGACCTGCCGCTATTTTGTACTTTCCGCGTCACCCATGTCTAAACTCCGTGCAATTTTCGAGGACTGTTGGTGCGGTTCGGTGTCTCGATCAAACAAAAGTGCCTCAGGTCATAGTCCGGTCGGAAGGCACTGCCCTAAAAAGGGTCTTGACGGGCCGTGAGCCTGTCCGGCTGGAGCGCCGCGATGTGCAGCCGCGCATTGGGTTCACCCTCGCCCGAAAGGTTGACCATGCCAGCATCACTCAGGACAATGTCAGGCGCACTGGCCATTCCCGGCCTCTGCGTCGGAATGATCGGCCATCCGGACGCGGCGGCAGCCCAGACTACAGCGCCCCAGACTACAGCGCCCCAGACTACAGCGCCCCAGACTATAGCGCCCCAGACCAAAGCGCCGTCCAGTGCGAAACAGCAGGCAGCGCCGAGTGCCGGCACCACAACCAAGGGCAGCAACAAGCCGGCGCCGGGCGGCGGCATCGAGCAGGTCACGGTGACGGCACTCAGACAGCGGTCGACCCTGCAGAAGGCGCCCGCTGCCATCACCGCGGTCACCAGCACCACGCTCGACAAGTCCAACATCAACAACGCGGCCGGGCTGAACGGGGAGGTTCCGGGCCTGACGGTCACCAGGGCCGCCGGCTTCGAGAACCTGGTCAATATCCGCGGCGTCGGGTCGTCGACTCCGGAGAATGCGCTGACGACGCAGCCTGGCGTGGCGTTCTTTGTCGACGGGGTCTATCTCGCGAATTCGATCTCGCTGGATCAGACGTTTTTCGATATCGATCGCGTCGAGGTGCTGCGTGGCCCGCAGGGCAGCCTGTACGGGCAGAGTTCGACCGGCGGCGTGATCAACCTTGTGACCAATCAGCCGACATTGGGTGTCTATAGCGGCAAGGCAGACTGGGGGATCGGCAACTACAACCTGTTCCAGGAACGGGCCGAAGTGAACGTGCCATTGTCCGACACGGTAGCGGTGCGGCTGTCGTTCCAGAAATACGACCATGACGGCTTTGGCCAAGCCATCGACCCGCCGATTGCCGGATATCAGCTCGACGACGCTCACGACATTAGCGGCAAGGTCGCCCTGTTGTGGAAGCCGTCCGACAACTTCTCCGCGACGTTCAGTGCCCAGTGGTATCGTGCGGAACAGGACGGAGCGGAACAGAAGGACATCCTGGATCCCGAGGCCAACCCGCGGCTCGTGAACCAGGATTACCCGGGGCAGTTCAACCTCGACACCTCCCTCTACCACATCAACCTTGCCTGGACGCTGCCGTTCGGAACGCTGACATCTGTCACCGGGTACCAGCATCTCTACAACGACCAGTCGGAGGACAGTTCGCGCCTGTCCTATGCAATTCTCCACTCGTATGACGACGTCGCGGCCTGGAACACCGGGATCGACAGCTATTCCGAGGATCTCAGCGTTGCCACGCTGCCTGGAGGACGGATCGACGCCGTGGCGGGCATCTTCCTGCTCACGACCCGCAGCAACCAGTTCGTATCGGAGCTTGAGGGCACCAATCCAAACCCGGACCTGTCGACCGGCACCGACATCGAGACCAACCCACCGTCCAACCTGGGTTACGGCAACGTCACCGCGGTCACCCGGGATACGGCGGCCGGCTACGCGCAGGCGACACTGCATATCACGAACGCGCTACGCCTGACCGGCGGCGTCCGCTACAATGTCGATCACTACAACGCGTTCGATGATAATTTCTCCGCGTTCAGTGCCAGCAAGGCGAACACGACCTACACCACCGAACGCCCGACCGGAAACGTCAACCTCCAGTACGACCTGACGCCGCGGAACCTGCTCTATGGGAGCGTGACCGAGGGCTACAAGCCGGGTGGTGTCAACGGCAACGCCGACGCTAAGGTGGTTGGCCTGACGTTTGCTCCCGAGGGCATCACTTCGTTCGAGATCGGCTCCAAGAACCGGCTGCTCCAGGACCACCTGATCCTGAACCTGGCTGGCTTCTTCTATGACTACCGCAACATGCAATATATCGAGAACGATCCGTATCCATATGCCTACGGCATTGCCAACGTGCCCAACACGCATGTCTGGGGCGGTGAGGCGGAGGCCAGCTACCGCATGCTCGAGGGACGGCTGCGCTTCAACGGGCAGTTCAGCCTCGAGAACGGCGAGGTCATCGGCAACTACAAGGCAATCGACTCGGCCACCACCACCTCGGTCTATGCCAGTAGCCCCGCCTGCGCCTATGGCGGCCAGTATTACAACCCCGGATGCTGGGCCGCGGTGGAAACTGCCGCCAAGAACATCAAGGGCACCCTGCCGCCCGATCTGCCGCGGGTGCAGGGCGAGATCAACGTGGAATACACGATGCACGTCGGTCCGGGTGCGCTGCTGTCGCGCGCCGAGTTTGTCTATCGGGGCACGGAGGTCGCCCGGGTGTTCAACGATGCCGGCATCGACTCGGTGCCGTCCTATCCGTTGTACAACCTGTATTTCAGCTACAAGCCGGACCATACACGCTGGCTCGTGTCAGTGGCCCTCACCAACCTTGGCAACGTGGCCGGCGTGACCTCGCGCTACACCGATCCGTATGGTACCGCACAGACGAGTAACGAATATATCCCGCCGTTCCAGGCCATCGGCAGGATCAGCTACTCGTTCTGATCATCGGTTTTGCGCCGGAACCCTGATCGGCCGCGGCAGGCGGCTCGCCTGGCCTGGCCGGCCCGGATTCTGCATCGACCTGGGCATCGGCCCGCTGCGTATTCCGCCACGCCCGCGGCGTGGTGTCGTACTGCTCGCGGAAGGCCCGGCTGAAATGCGCGGCGTCGTTGAAACCCCAGCGAAAGCAGATCTCGGATATGGACAGATGCGCCTGCAGCGGACTGCCGAGGTCGGCCTTGCAACGTTCCAGTCGGCGGACCCGTACGTAGTGTCCGAAGCTCTGGTCGCCCAGTTCGAACAGCTTCTGCATGTTGCGCGGAGAGATGCCCTGCTGCTTGGCGACCTTGGTCAGGCTGAGCTCAGGGTCGCCCAGTTCCGCCTCGATGGTCTGGCAGATGCGATGGAACAACGCGATCCGGACGCTCGAGGCAGCCCGCACCGGATTCGATGCCACATCGCCCAGGACCGCCCCGATCAGGAACTCGGAGATTGCAAGTTCGAGCGGGCGCAGATGGCTGGCGGTCAGGTCCTCGAGCGTGTTGGCGAGTGCTGCCAGCATCCCGGCGAAGATCTGCTTGATGCCGCTCTGCCGCGGCAACACGCCGACGCGCACGGGGGCAGGACCCAGCAGACGCGGATGCAGTGCAAGGCGAGGCAAGCGGATATACAGCAGCGAGAAATCGACCGGCAGCGACAGCGCGCTGTCGGTCGCGACCGGACCGAACGCGATGTCACCGGGCTGCAGCGCGATCGGGGCACCATCACCGCGCAGCGTGCCCTCGCCCTTCAGCAACTGCGCTAGCCAGATGCCGTCCGGCTGCTTTGCGTAGCGCCCGGAAATTTCCTGCGGGCCGGCATCGAGGCGAGCCATTTCGATGCCAAGCGGCGAAACGAGGCACGTCACACGGCCGGCAATCTCGCCGCCGTTCGCCAGTGGGCGCGATGCGGGCAGCGACAGCCGGCCCAGCACATCCTGCCAGAGGGCAAGCCGCTCGGCCGGATCGCGGACATGCCCCTGCGACTCAATGTCGAACTTCCAAGCCTTCATGACCTGATCCGCGCCAGCATGCTACGGACGCTACCCTGGGAACGACCGCAGCCGCCACCTCAAGGGACCTGGCCCATGCTAACCTTCCGGTCCGCCGCCGTCCGCCGGCACGGGTTCTCCCGGTCATGACCCCTGTCCTTCCGGAGTTGAACCCTCTTTCGCCGGCAGTGATGGCCGAGGCCGCCTCCGCCGCGCGGACCCTGCTGCTGGTGATCGACATCCAGGTGGATTTCGCGAGCCCGCACGGCGCGATGGGCCGGTGCGGCCTTGACCTGTCCGGCGTCGAGACGATGATCGACCGCACCCAGACGCTGGTCGCTGCGGCGCGCGATGCCGGTGTGCCGGTCGGGTTCGCCCGTGTCGTGACAGCGCCCGAGACGGACCCCCGCGCGCTTCGCCTGTTGCACGCGCGCACCGGACGCGACGCGTCCGCGGCCGCGATCTGCCGCGAAGGCACCGCGGGCGCGGACTACTACCGGCTACGGCCGCAACCCGGCGATCTGGAGATCGCCAAGCGGCTGTACTCCTGCTTCGTCGGCACCGAACTGGCCGACTTCCTGGCTGCGCGCGGCATCGACACGCTCGTCGTCGCCGGCATGACGACCGAATGCTGTGTCGACAGCACGGTGCGCGACGCCTTCCATCGAGATCTCAACGTCTTTGTCGCAGCCGACGCCTGTATCGCCTACAGCGAGGCTGCGCACGTCCATGCGCTGGCCGCCCTGGGCTCCAGTTGCGCGGTGCTGGTGGCGAGCGATACCGTGTTGGCCGGGTGGGCGTACAGGGGCTGACGTCGGCATCCGCACTGATCCCTCTCACATCTGCCTCATTGCTAGGCAGCGGCGAACTGAAATTCCGGCGCGATCAAGCAGCGGACGCGCTGGGGCAAGAGCCGGAGCGCCAGCGTGTGTGACACTCGCACGGCGCTGGAGCGCCGGAAGCCCCTGGAGGTTCGAAGGTCGCTGGAGCTGGAAGTCCAAGAAAAATCCGGCCGCGACCACCGTCCCGGTCGCCGCTGCAGCCGACATGGTGCGGATCACAGGGAGTGGCACATGCAGAATCGGTGGACCGTCCTCAGCGCCTTGTCGCTGGCGTTCTTCTTCGTGACCGCTACCACCTTCACCTCTCTCGCCGTCGTCCTGTTCACCATGTGCGCGAAGCTGCACTGGTCGTTGGCGGAGGCAGGCTTCAGCTTCTCGCTGCTCGGCCTGGCCTGCGGCCTGTCGAGCCCGCTGCCGGCGGTGGTGATCCGCTGGATCGGGCCGCGATGGACCGCGACCGGCGGATGTCTGCTCATGGCGGC
Source organism: Lichenicoccus sp. (assembly GCF_965277665.1). GTDB lineage: Bacteria > Pseudomonadota > Alphaproteobacteria > Acetobacterales > Acetobacteraceae > Lichenicoccus. Next base: position 112,586 of record NZ_OZ255835.1, on the reverse strand, counting down.
GGCGTTCCTGATCGCTTCCGTCTCCCGCGGGATCATGGAATTCTTCGTGGCCATCATTCTGATGGGCACCGCCTTCAGCCTGGTGGCGCCGGTGCCTGGCATGTTCCTGGTGCCGCGGTGGTTTGCCGACCATGCGCCAAGGATCGTCGGCTTCTACTTCATGGGTGGCTCCGCCGGCGGTGTGCTCGGGCCGATCCTGGTCAATGCCAGCGTCGCCTGGACCGAGAACTGGCGCTTGCACTGGGCGCTTATGGCGGGCGCGGCCGTCGTGCTGGCGGTCATCTGCGCCTGCCTGGTGCGCGATCGCAGCGAGCAGGCGGTCGCCGCGGAGTCTGCCGCGGTGCACGCGGCGCCGGTACCAAGCTGGACCACGCGCAGCGCCATGCTGACGCGGCCCTTCCTGGTCACCGCCTTCGCGATGGCCGTCGTGCAGACCGCGCTCACGGTTCTGAACAGCTCGCTGGTCGCGCACATGCACCTGCTTGGCGCCACCACCAGCTCCGGTGCGATGGCCATCGGGCTGGTGGCTCTGGCCGGCACCCTTGCCAAGGGGGGCGCCGCGGCTTTGACGGAGCGGATCCACCCGCTGCAGATGCTCATCGCCAGCCTGGCACTGAACGGGATCGCGCTGGCGCTGTTCGGGCTGTCACGGTCGATCCCGCTCAATTTCCTGGCCGCCGGACTTTTCGGCGTTGGCTGGGGCACGTCGTGGCTGAGCGCGCACCTGCTGCTGCTGCGCCGCTTCGGGCGCGTCGTGACGCCGGCCCTGGTCGGGGTGGCGACCGGCATCACCACGGTGGCCGTGATCGGGCCGTCGGCGGCCGGCCTCGTCGCCGATCGCACCGGCAGCTTCTCGCCGATCTTCCTGGTGGTGAGCGGGCTGTGCCTGGTGGCCCTGATCCCGGCCATCCTTCTGCGTCGCGAGCCCGGCATGTCCCTGCGTGCCAAGGTCGCCGACGATGGCCTGCCCGCCGGCCAGCTTGGCCGACCCTGAGGAGCCGCTCGCCGGTCGGCCTGGCCTGCATCCAGTATGCGATGGAATAAAAATCATGGATACGCTGCTTCAGCCGACCGCGTTCGGCCTGCCATCCGATACCGGCGGCAAGGATCTCGGCATCTTCATGCCGATCGCCAATGGCGGCTGGATCCTGTCCTCGACCACGCCGGTGATCGACGGCTCCTACGAGTACAATCGAACGGCCGCGCTGCTGGCCGAGGAGATCGGCCTCGACTTCATCATGTCGATGGCCAAGTTCCGCGGCTATGGCGGCCGCACCGAGCACTGGCACTGCGCGCTGGACAGCCTGGTGCTGATGTCTGCCCTGGCGGCGCAGACCGAGCGGGTGCGCATCTGGACCACCTTCCACACCCTGCTGCAGAACCCCGCGGTCGCCGCCAAGATGATCGCGACGCTGGACCACGTGAGCCATGGCCGCGTCGGCCTCAACGTCGTGCCGGGCGCCTACAAGGGCGAGTTCGCCCAGATGGGGGCGTGGCCGCAGGATATCGGCCATGACGAGCGCTACGACTTGGCAACCGAATGGCTGCGCGACATCAAGCGGCTCTGGACCGAACCATCGGTCACCGCGCATGGCCGCTACTTCACCCTCGAGGACTGCCAGTCCTTCCCGAAGCCGGTGCAGACCCCGCGCCCGTTCATCGTCGCGGCCGGCATGTCGGAGCGCGGCATGCGCTTCGCCGTCGAGGAGACCGACGCGATTTTCATCGGCGGCCGCGATGACGACGAACTCCGCAGCGTCAGCCTGCGCGCCAAGGACCTTGCCCGCCAGGCCGGCCGGCACCTGCGCACCTATGCCATGCTGATCCTGATCATCGAGGACAGCGACGCGGCCGGGGATGCCACCGTAGCCCGTTTCCGCGAGGGCTTCGACGAGGGCGCGTTCCAGGGCATGCTGCGGTCCTACGGGATGATCGATGCAGAGATCGGACGCGAGAACGCGTTCACCGCCCGGGCCCGCACCGGCATCACCGGGCCCTATGTGGCGGGCAGTCCGGACACGGTCACGCGCCGAATGACGCAGATGATGGAGCGCTGCGACCTCGACGGCATGATGCTGATCTTTCCGGACTACAAGCTCGGCCTGCGCCGCTTCGGCGACGAGATCCTGCCGGCGCTGCGCAAGCGCTTCCTGACCACGGTCGCCGCCTGATGCCGGACGACCTGCTCACCCGCATCGATGCGGCCCTGGATGCGCAGGAACTGCAGGCGCTGGTCCTGGAACTGAGCAACATTCCCTCCAGCCAGGGCCGGGAGGAACAGGCCGGACACTACGTGTTCGACTGGATGGCGCGCGAGGGCTTCGGTCCGCGCAAGGTGGCCGCGGTACCGCACCGCTTCAGCGTGGTCGGCTCCTATGGCGGCTTCGGCCGACGCGGCTCCGCCCGCGACCTGCTGTTCAGCTCGCATCTCGACACCGAGGGTCCGATGGGTGACCGCCACGACGCCTGGCGCGAGCGGCCCGACACCCCTCCGCCGGAGCTGAACCGCATCGAGGACGGAACCTTCATCGGGGCGGCGATCGCCAATGATCGCGGCCCGATGAGCTGCTTCCTGATGGCCGCCAAGGCGCTGCGGACCGCCGGGATCCGCCTCGCCGGCCAGATGATCCTCACCGCCTGCCCGGGCGAGATCGGTCCGGACCCGGTCGAGGAGCTGGAGGGTGTGGCCAATTCCGGCAAGGATGTGGGCGCGCTGTACATGCTGCACCATGGCGGCGTGGCGCCGGACTACATGATCGCCGCCGAGGGCACCGATTTCGGCGTCACCTCCGTCGGCAGCGGCTATGCGATCTTCCGCATTCGCCTGTTCGGAGAGGAGGCCTACACCCCGATCCTGGACAGCCCCGCCGACCCGCGCGCCCACCCCAATCCGATCTACCATCTGGGCGCGGCGATCGCCGCGCTGAACCACTGGGGACGCCAGTACGAGCACGCGCACCGCTACGAGAGCGCCGGCGGCATCGCCGTCCCCAAGGTGCAGATCGGCGCCGTTCGCGCCGGCGTGCCGCACGCCATCGGCGGGGGCACCGCGGTCTGCGCCCTCTATGTCGAGGTCGGGCTGACGCCGGCGAGCCGTCTGCAGGCGGTGCGACGCGAAATCGGCGAGACCCTGGAACAGGCCGGCTTCTCGGATTTCGACCTGCAGCCGATGACGGTACGCAATGCCTTCGCCGCCGACGAGGCGCAGGTGCGGCCACTGCGGCAGGCATTGGGCAACGCGCTGCAGACGGTGCGCGGCGAGACGTTGCGCATCGCCAGCCCGGTCTATTCGTCGATGTGGCGCGACCATAACGTGTTCAACATGAACCGCGTGCCAGCGGTCACCATGGGGCCGCCACGGCACCGGCCGACCCTGCATGACCTGGTCGACTGCGCCCGTCTCTACGCCATGACCGCCATCGAGATCTGCGGCGTCGCGGCACCCCAAGAAAACAGCTGACCGGAGAGCCTTTGATGGAGGGCCTATGATGCTGACCCGACCCGATGCGTCCATCACCGTGCACCCGCTGACGCGGCGCATCGGCGCCGAGATCCACGGCATCGACCTGTCGCAGCCGCTCACGGCAGCGCGGCTCGAGGCGCTGCACGACGCGCTGATGCGGCACCAGGTGATTTTCTTCCGGGACCAGACATTGAGCCATGACGACCACAAGCGGCTCGGTCTGGCGTTTGGCCGGCTTGCCATCCATTCCGGGGTGGCGGGGCTGCCCGACCATCCCGAGATCGTCGCCATCCATGCGGATGCGAACTCCAAGTTCGTCGCCGGCGAGACCTGGCACACCGATCTCAGCTGTGACGCCGAGCCGCCGATGGGCAGCATCCTTTCTCTGCATAGGGTGCCGGAGAACGGCGGCGACACCATGTTCGCCAGCATGTACGCGGCCTACGACGCATTGTCGCCGCGCATGAAGACCTACCTCGAGGGGCTGACCGCGACCCACGATGCCGAGCACGTTTACCGGCCGATCACCAACGACCCGACCAAGCGCTTTCCCTGCAACAGCCATCCGGTGGTGCGGACACATCCGATCACCAGGCGCAGGTGCCTCTACGTGAACTCGTCCTACGTCACCAAGATCGACCAGTTGCCGAAGCCGGAAAGCGACGCGATCCTGCACTTCCTCTACGTCCATTGCATGAACCCGAACTTCCAGGTGCGTTTTCGCTGGGAGGCCGGCTCGATCGCCTTCTGGGACAATCGCTGCACCCAGCACCAGGCGATCTGGGACTATTTTCCGGACGTCCGTTCCGGATACCGCGTGACGGTCGCCGGCGATCGGCCAGTCTGAGCGGCGGCCGACCCCGCATCCCGGCGCAAGAGCAGCGACGCGCCGAGGCAAGAGGCGGCGCGTGTAGCCTGCTACAGGACGCGCCTCGAGGAGAACAACCGCGATGAGCCTGAGTGTGAGCCGGGTACTGGACGACGCCCTCTTCGACGGGCTGGAAAGCTCGATCGTCGCCACCGAAAACGCCGAGAGCCTGCCGCCGCTCTGCTACACCGACCCCGCCTTCTACGAGTTCGAAAAGGCGGCGCTGTTCGACCGCGAATGGCTGTGCGTGGGTCGCGAATCCTGGGCGATGCAGCCCGGCGAGTATTTCACCACCATGATCGTCGGCGAGCCGATCCTGATCGTACGCGACCGCCAGGGGACGCTGCGGGCGATGTCGAGCGTCTGCCGGCACCGGGCGATGCTGGTGGCGGAGGGACATGGCCAGAAGAAGGCGTTCGTCTGTCCGTACCACCACTGGACCTATGGCCTGGACGGCAGCCTGATCGGCGCCCCGGCGATGGACCGGTCCTGCGCGTTCGACAAGTCCCGCAACGCACTGCCCAGCTTCGCCGTCGAGGTATGGCAGGGTTTCGTGTTCATCAATTTCGATCGCGATGCGCAGCCTCTCGGACCCCGGCTGGAAGCGGTCGCGAGCGCGATCGCCGGCTATGCGCTTGCCACCGCGGAGGGCCCGAGGCCCGGCGAGGCCAACCGTTTCGCGTGGAACTGGAAGGTGATGTTCGAGAACAACAATGATGGCTATCACGCCAACAAGCTGCATCACGGTGCGTTGCACGATTTCGTGCCGAGCCATCTGGCCGAGTTTCCGCCGCTTCCGGCCGATACCGCCGGCTATTACCGTTTGAACGGCACGCTGCATCCCGATGCCAGCTTCAATGCGACGCAGCGTGCGCTGCTGCCGGTGTTCCCGACCCTGAACGACACCGAGCGGCACCGGATGGTGTTCGCAAACATCCCGCCGACGCTGTCCCTGGTGCTGACGAGCGACATGGTCATCTACATGATCCTGCGTCCGGATGGGCCGGAGACACACCTGCTCGACCAGGGCGTGCTGGTGGCACCGAGTGCCATGAAGGATCCATCCTTCTCGCATCGCATGGCGATGAACATGAGCGCGGCAATGGAGATCGTCTCGCAGGACCTGCATGTCGATGCGCTGGTGCAGATCGGGCTGCGCTCCCGCTTCGCGCCGCGTGGTCGCTATTCCTGGCAGGAGGGCGCACAGCAGGCGTTCAACAGCTGGCTGGTGCCGCGCTACCGCAATGCATGGTCGCAGCTGCGCGGGGTCTCAAATCGCGCTGCGGCAGATTAACGCATGAAGGTTCTCACCTCCGTTACCTGGATCAGCACCGATGTCGAAAGGATCACCGATTTCTATGCCTGCCTGTTCGAGCTAGACGAAATTGCGACTTGAGCGCTGCTGGATTCTGAAGGGAGCGTCTTTCGGGTGACCACACCGGCCTGAGATGCTGTTTGCAAACAGCTGATGCTGGATGAGAGCGGTCCGCAGGACCGCGGCCGGCGTGGCTTTTCGAGCACCGCAGCGCAGCGGCCGTCTGGCCGTGGGCAGCGGGGCGGAGAAAAGGCGCGTCGGATCGCCAGCAGCAGGGGTTCGCAAACAGCCCCTGGCTGCTTGATGCTGGCGAGAGAGGTGGCGCCGACATGCCTTAAACCGGGCGAGCCGGTGCCCCCGCCCTGCTCCTATGCTGACCACATCATGGAGATGGTCAACAAGACCTACCAGGCGATCTGACTTAGATCCTCTCCCGGCGTGAAGAGGCAAGGACGAGATCGAGGGCCGGTGCGATCGCCTATCCGCAGTTTCCATAGTATGCGATTGACGAGGAGTGCTCGCAGGGGCGGGTATTTCCTCAGCGCAAGGGACGAGCCGCGGGAGGGGCCTGGCGGAGTCTGCGTTGGGCTGAAGCATTGTCCGACCGAGCTGTTCTGTGGAAGCTGCGGCTCGGGATGGCTGGTGAGCGGAACGCGCTCACGCCGGCCAATCTGGCTGGCGTTCCTGATGCGCTTGCGAGTTCGGCAAAGGTGGTTGCGGGGACAGCATTTGGCCGTCAGTTGACGCCTCTTAGGACGGCCTGCTGACCGCAATGGGCTCCTCTGCCACCACTGGCGTCAATGCTGACGTTGGAAATCAATCGACTATGCTTTCTCCGGCACGAGAGCTGACAGAAGCGGTTTCGGATGGAGCCTACCCGGCACCTCGACCGGAGATGAGGCTTGCGACCACGGCCTGCTTGGCATTCTCCAGATGCTCCGCCATCAGCATCTGCGCCCGCAGCCTATCGCCGATGGTAACCGCGTCGATCATTGCCAGATGCTCGAGCGTGCCTGGACGCAGCCGACGCGGGATCCGCCTGGTGTTGAAGATATGCGTGCGCCTGCGCAGGTCGCGGATCATGGTCGCCAGCAGCAGGTTCTGCGCCGCCTCGGCGATGGCGCCGTGCACCAGATCATCGACCGCCCAATGCTCCGCGGCCGTGGGAGCCGTGGCGTCGAGCAGGCCCAGCAGCGTCGCCCGGATGTGTTCGGCCAGCGCCTTGTCGATGCGCTCGTCGGCGGCGCGTCCGGCGGCCTCCACCTCGAGGAGCTTGCGCACGTCGAACACCTCGATGAACTCCTTCGGGGAGACCTTGAAGACCGTCATCAACCGGCCGCCATGCCGAGTGATCAATCCCTCCGCCTCCAGACGGCCGAGCGCCTCGCGCACCGGCGTGCGCGAGATGTTCAGGATCTCCGCCAGGCGCCTCTCCTGCAGGATCGTTCCGCCCTCGAGTTCACCCGACAACAGCATGTCGAGCAGCCTCTCATAGGCGATGTCCCCGAGATCCTTCTGTGACGTGAAGAGGCTGCTCACCGGTCTCTGCTCCCCACCCGGCCGGCTCTGGACGGCGGCTCCGGGCCTGTCTGTACTGTCCTGGAATGCCTGCGACATGCCGTAGCAGGCTGTAAGGGCGGCTCCCCGCGCGCCTGTCAAGGGCGCCCGCCATACGTCGCCTCGGGATGCGAACACCCGAACCTCCGCCGCTTCCCTTTCATGGCATAAGTTTGGTATACCGGTCTGAGCCGGTCCGGCTCCTGCGCGTGCACTACCCTCGAAGAGGCCTGATGCTGACTTTCGACGAAACCTCATCCGGCGTTTTCATCGTCTCGGTCACGCCGTTCGACGAACGCGGCGCTCTCGACCTGGCGGGCGTCGACCGGCTGGTGGATTTCTACCTGTCGAAGGGCGTGGCCGGCATCACCATCCTCGGCATGATGGGCGAGGCTCCCAAGCTCTCGGCGTCGGAGTCGCGGATTTTCGTCGAGGCGGTGTGCGCGCGGGTCGGCGGCGCGGTGCCGGTGGTCGTCGGCGTCAGCAGCCCCGGCTTCGCCTCGATGCAGGAACTCACCGAGGCGGCGATGGGCGCCGGCGCCAGCGGCGTCATGGTGGCGCCCCCGGCCACCCTGCGCACTGACAGTCAGATCGTCGACTACTTCCGGATGACGGCCGAGACCCTCGGTCCGGTGCCATTCGCCCTGCAGGATTTTCCGCTGGCGACAGGAGTGCAAATTGCCGCACCCATCCTGCGGACGATCGCGGACGAGATCCCCACCTGCGTCATGCTCAAGCACGAGGACTGGCCGGGCCTGGACAAGATCACGGCGCTGCGCCAGGCGGAAGCAAAGGGTGGCCGCCGCATCAGCATCCTCGTCGGCAATGGCGGCCTGTTTCTTCCAGAGGAGCTGGCACGCGGCGGCGACGGCGCCATGACCGGCTTCGCCTATCCCGAGATGATGGTGCAGGTCTGCCGGCTGCACGCGATGGGCGATACCGACGCGGCGTCGGACCTGTTCGACGCGTATCTGCCGCTGGTGCGCTACGAGCAGCAACCGGGCATCGGCCTTGCCACGCGCAAGCATGTACTGCACGCTCGCGGGGTGATCGCCTCGGCGCGTATCCGGCGTCCCGGACGAGCGCTGAGCGGGATGGAAACTGCCGAGGTCGAGCGGCTGATCGCACGGCAGGCCAGACGTCTCGATCAACTTGTACGCATCGAGGAGTTGAGCTGATGGATCTCGGCATCGCAGGCAGGCGTGCGCTCGTACTCGGAGCCAGCCGGGGATTGGGCGCCGCGGTGACGAACGCGCTGGCGCAGGAAGGTGTGACGGTCCTGGCGGGATCCCGCTCGGCACGGTCGGACGGTGCGTCATCGCTGCCCGAGGAGGTGCGGGCGCTTGTCCGGCCGATAGCCGTCGACGTCTCCAACCGCGCGGCGCTGACCGCGACGATTGCCGCAATACTCGGGCAGGGTCCGATCGACATCCTGGTCAATAATTCCGGCGGCCCGCCGCCCGGCCCGGTGCGTGCGGTCGAAGCACAGGTGTGGGAGCAGCACTTCGCCGCCATGGCCGCGAACCTGTTCGAGGCGACGCGCCTGATCCTGCCCGGCATGATCGAGCGCCGATGGGGACGGATCATCACCATCGCGTCGTCGGGTGTTGAGCAGCCGATCCCGAATCTTGGGATTTCGAATGCCGTCCGCGCCGCCATCGTCGGCTGGTCGAAGACGCTCTCCAACGAGGTCGCGAGCGACGGCATCACCGTCAACGTCGTGCTGCCGGGCCGCATCCATACGCAGCGCGTGGACGAACTCGACGCCGCCGCCGCCGCGCGCAGCAAGCAAACCATGCAGGCCGTCGCGACCGCATCGCGCGCCAGCATTCCCGCCGGACGATACGGCACCGCCGAGGAGTTCGCGAGCGTCGTCGCCTTCCTGGGCAGCGAGCGTGCCTCCTACGTGACCGGAAGCCGTGTTCGTGTCGATGGCGGCGCGATCCGGTCGATCTGAGTAAGGACCTGCCATGGCGTCCAGCATCTCCACGCGTTTCGACACCGTCCTGCGCGGCACCCTCGTCACGCCGGGGGAGATCCTTACCGGCGGCTGGCTCGCCATTCGCGACGGACGCATCGCGGCACTCGGCGTCGGCGCCGCGCCGGAGGCCGCAGAGACCATCGATCATGGCGATTCCTGGCTGCTGCCGGGCGTCATCGACGGGCAGGTGCATGCCTGTAACGTGCGCGGCTATGACGGCATCGAGTCGACGACGCGTTCGGCGATCGCCGGCGGCGTCACCACCATCGTCGACATGCCCTATGACGAGCCGGAACCGCTCGCCAGCGTCGCGCAACTACGGCGCAAGGAGGCCGCGATCGGCCGCCTAGCCCATTGCGACGTGGCGCTCTATGCAACGGTCTCGCGGGATCAGCCGATCTCCGAAATCGCGGCGCTGGTCGAGGCCGGCATCTGCGCCATCAAGATCTCCTCTTTCGAAAACCATCCGACCCGGTTCCCCCGCATCGACAGCGCGCGGACCCTCGACGTCCTGCAGGCCGCCGCCCGCGCCGGCATCGTGGTCGGCCTGCACAACGAAGACCAGGAGATCGTCCGCGCCGCCACCGCGCGTCTGCAGGCAGCCGGCGAGACCGGCATCTCGGCGCACTCGCCGAGCCGTCCGCAAGCCGCGGAACTGAGTGCCACGGCGCAGTTCCTCGAACTCGGCGTCGCCACCGGCGCGCATACGCATATCGTGCATCTCTCGGTGCCGCGCGGCTTCGACCTCGTCGAGCAATACGGCCGCTCCGGTGCGAGGGCGACCGGCGAGATGTGCGTGCATTACCTGCTGCTGGACGACGAAGCCGACGGCCCGCTCCTGGGCGCGCTCATGAAGGTCAACCCGCCGATACGCGGCGGCGTGCGCGACGCACTCTGGCGCGCTCTGGAAGCGGGCCAGGTCGCCTTCGTCTCGTCGGATCACGCCGGCTGGCCGCTGGAGCGCAAGCAGAAACCGTCCATCTTCGACGCCAGCGCCGGCGTCCCGGGGCTGGAGACGCTGCTGCCCGGATTCTTCACGATCGCCGCCGCGCACGGCACCGGCGAGACGGCATTCGTCCACTGCGCCCGGTATCTTTCGGAGGCGCCTGCGAAGTTCTTCGGCCTCTGGCCACGAAAGGGCGCGCTCGCCGTCGGCGCCGATGCAGACGTGGCCGTTCTGGAGCGCGGCAGTTTTCCATACGACGCCTCGCAGGCCCATGATGCACTCAACTGGAGCCCGTTCGACGGCATGGATTTCGGCGTGCGTGTCGCGGCCACCTACCTGCGCGGCAGCGCCGGCGTGCGGAGCGGCCGGATCGCCTCCGAGCCCGGCTGGGGCCGCTACTGCCCCCGGCTTGTCGAGCGACTTGGATAGCACAGGCCAGGGCTCCGCCCTGGACCTGTTGGTGCCTTTAGCCCCAAACGCCGACTCAAAGGGGGATTGATCGCCTACGCGCGCCAGCCTCGTGCAAGCGACGCAAGGATGCCAGCCGCCACAGTCTGCAAGTGCTCGCGCATCAACATCGAGGCCCGGATCTGATCCGCGCCTCGATCGCGGAGAGACTGCGCAGATGCTCTTCGCGGCCCGGCGCAAGCCGGCCGGGAACGCCAGCAAGGGGCGGCAAAATCCTGCATCCAATTGGTATACCTCTTGCGCACCGCTACAAGATCAGGTTATTGCAAATGCCCTGCGAACGACGGTTTTAAGGGCACTCGACTTGCAGAGAAGCCTTGAGTGCGTTTTTACTGGGCTTTGTGCTCAAGAAGTAATCACACAATGAGGCATCTGTGCCTGTAATCAGAGCAAGTGGGGAAGAGTGCCGATGACCAGACGCCGCAAGACCTGCCTGCCTTGCACCCTTGGCCTCATGGCGCCCCTCACCGTGCTCGGCCCGGCGCCCGCACTGGCGCAGTCGGCAGGCGCGGAATTCGACGCCACCCGAAGTCAGGCCGCGCCGGTCCCCACCGCCGCCGCTTCATCCGACCAGTCGGAGGCCATCGTCGTGACCGGCGCCCGCGGCGTGAAGCGGTCGGTTGGCAGCAGCGCCACCCCGATCGACGTGATCACGTCAGCGGATTTGCAGAAGACCGGCAAGGCGGGCCTCCAGGAAGCGCTGGCCGACCTGCTGCCGTCCGTGGCGCTGCCCAGCCAAGCCGGCGGCGACGTCAGTTCCATCGTCCGCACCGCGACCATTCGCGGCCTCAGCCCGGACCAGGTCCTGGTGCTGGTGAACGGCAAGCGTCGTCACGTCAGCAGCGTCGTGAACGTTTCCGGCACCGTGGGTACCGGATCGCAGGCGGTCGACCTGAACCTGATCCCGATGTCGGCCATCGACCATATCGAAGTGCTTCGCGACGGCGCGGCCGCCCAGTACGGCTCCGATGCCATCGCCGGCGTCATCAACATCATCCTGAAGAGTTCCGACCACGGCGGCACCATCTTCGGCAGCGGCGGCGCCTACGGCGAGGGCGACGGCATCACCTGGCAGACCGACGACGATGTCGGGTACCGGCTGGGCAAGGACGGCTTCATCCACCTGTCCTACGAAGGCATCCGGCAGGACCACACCAGCCGCGCCATCGATTCGACTCTGCAGTACTATTACAACGGTGATCCACTTAACAATCTGCCGAAGCGGGTCACCTATAGCGGCTACGGCATCCCGCAGCAGAACACGCAGAGTTTCGCCGCCAACCTGGACAAGCCGCTGACCCGGGGGATCGAGGCGTATGCGTTCGGCACCTACTCCCATAATGTCGGCATGCAGTGGGAGAACTACCGGCAGCCGAACAACAACAATGCCGTAGTCGGACTGTTTCCGGACGGCTACCAGCCGCGCGAGGAGGTCATCCAGGACGATGTCAGCGCGACAGTCGGCCTGCGCGGCGACGACCTGTTCGGCTGGAAATGGGACCTGAGCTCGACCTATGGCCGCAACTATGCGGAGATCCTGGTTTTGAACTCGGTCAATCCGACCTACGGCGTCAACAGCCCGACCCAGTTCCGCAACGGTGCCTGGGAATCCAGCGAGATCACCAACGATTTCGACCTGACCCGCGCTTTCAAGGTGCCGCTCCTGGCCAAGCCGCTGAATGTGGCCATGGGCGTCGAGCAGCGAGTCGACAACTATCGCATCGTCGCCGGCGAGCCTGCCTCCTACAACGACGGCGGCGTGCCCATCCTGACCGGACCGAACCGTGGGCAATTCCTCGACGTGCCGGGCTCGCAATCCTTCAACGGCTTCCTGCCGAGCCAGACCGCCAATCTCTGGCGCAACAATGTCGGCGGCTACGTCGATCTCGAGACCAGCATCCTGCCGCAATGGCAGCTCGGCGTCGCCGGCCGCTTCGAGCACTACAACGATTTCGGCAACAACAAGATCGGCAAGGTCTCGACGCGCTACGAGGTCGCAAAGTGGCTGGCCTTCCGGGGCGCGATCAGCAACGGCTTCCGTGCACCCTCCCTCGGCGAGGAAGGATTCCAGTCCAGCACGACCAGCTTCTACAAGGGCGTCCCCTACAACTCCGTCAACCTGCCGGTCTATTCCCCGGGCGCGGAGGCCCTCGGCGCGCAGAACCTCCGGCCGGAGACCTCCATCGACTACAGCGCCGGCATCGTCCTCAACCCGGTTCGCCACATGACGGTCACCGTCGACGGCTATCAGGTCGGCATCGCCAACCGCATCGTCGAGAGCGGCTATATCGGCCTGTCGCCGAGCGGCGTGCTCGATCCGGGCGTCGCGAGCCTGCTGAAGAGCGAAGGCGTGAGCGGCGTCGACGCGGCGCGCTACTTCCTCAACGGCGCCCGCACCCGCACCCGCGGAGTCGACATCGTGGCCGACTATCGCAGCGACTTCAGGGATTACGGGCGCGTGCTCTGGAGCCTCGGCCTCAACCTGAACGAGGCCCGGATCCTGAGCCTGACAGACCTCGCCAGGCGAACCGTCTTCGGCACGCAGGTCTTCAACAGCCAGGCGCAGCATAATCTCACCGAGACTAGTCCGAAGAACAATCTCTCCCTCGGCGCCAACTGGTCGCGCGGCCCGTTCAGCGTCATCATCCGCGAACATCGCTGGGGGTCGCTGGTCGCCACCTCGACGGTGACCGGCGGCGACTCATTCCTCAGCCCGCATTGGACCACGGACCTCGATATCGGCTACATGCCGTTGCCGCGGCTGCGCATCTCGATCGGCGCGCAGAACCTGTTCAATGCCTATCCGGATCGCACCAACGCCCTGAACTTCTCGACGAGCACCTTCAACGGCGCCGGCATCTACAACGCGAACTCGCCCTATGGCATCAGCGGCGGCTTCTACTACCTGCACGGCACCTACCGGTTCTGATGCAGGCGATACGAGAGTGACGATGACCTCAGACGAGCCATTCCGCCTGCCTCCGCTGGGCACACTCGCGTCCGCCACCTGCCAACCCGTCGAACCGGCCTTGCGCGACCGCCTGCTCGCAGTGTCGGTCCCGACCCTGTCGGCGGTCATGTTCCAGATGGGCCTGCACACGCGCTTCTTCCGCGGCCTGCGCCCGCTTGATGCCGGCAAGCCGCGCTTTTGCGGCGCGGCCTGGACACTGCGCGCCATTCCGGTGCGCGAGGACATCAGGGCCGCGATGGCCGCACGCACGGCTCCCAGCCTGAACCGGCTGGCCCTTGATGCCGCACCGGCCGGCTGCGTGGTCGCCTGCGGCTCCGGCGGCCACCCCGACATCTCCTTCATGGGCGACATCATGACCACCGCGCTGATCGCCCGGCAGGTCGCCGGCGTCGTGCTCGATCTCGGCGTGTCGGACGCTTCGCTGGTGGCCGGGATGGCGCTGCCGGTGGTCTGCGCCGGACGCGACGCGGTGTCCTCCTTTGCCGCCGTCATGGTGGTGGGCTGCAACGAAGCCGTCGGCATCCAGGGCGTCGCGGTGTTCCCGGGCGACATCATCGTCGGCGATGCCGACGGCGCCGTCTGCCTGCCGCGCCACCTTGCAGACGAGATCGCGACACGGGCCGCGGAGCAGGAGCGCCTGGAACGCTTCGTCATCGCCCGTGTCCGCACCGGGGTGCCGATCGACGTCGCGTATCCGCCGGACGAGGCGACGATGGCCGCCTATCGGGAATGGCTGGCCTCGGAGCCGTCGGCTTGACCTCGGCGCCGGTCCTCGTCACCGGTGCTTCCGGTTTCGTCGGTCTGTCGGTGCTGGAACACCTGCTGGCGCTTGGTCGCGACGTCGTCGCTCTGTCGTCGTCTCTGCTGCCGTTGACGGCAGTGAAACGGCTGGCGGCACAGCCGGGCCGGCTGGTCGAGCGCCTGGGCGACATACGCGAGCCGGCGGACATACGGCAGGCCCTCGCCGCCGCCCCGGTGACGGGAATCATCCATCTGGCGGCGGTCACCAGCGGCATCGCCATGGAAGCCGAGCGCGCTTGGGACAGCGTGACGGTCAATCTCGGCGGCCTGACCCGGCTCCTGCGCGGCATGGCCGAGGCAGGCGTCCCGCGCCTGGTGCTGGCCAGCTCGGTTGCGGTGTATGGCGCGTCGACGCCGGACGGCGAGTGGCTGGACGAGGAGCGCCCGACCGCACCCGCGACCCTGTACGCCATTACCAAGGCGAGCGGCGAGACCCTCTCGGCGCATCTGGCCGCTTCGCTCGGCCTCGACTGCCGGATCGGTCGCCTCGGGCGCGTGTTCGGCCCGATGGAATACGAGAGCGGCGTGCGCGACACGCTGAGCCAGATCCACACCGTCACCACGCGCGCCAAGGCCGGGCTGCATGCGCATCTCCCGCGCCCGTGCCTGAAGAACTGGCACTACGCCGCCGACGCCGCCGCGTCCCTGGTCGCGCTGCTCGACCTTCCCGCGCCGCTCCACACGCTCTATAATCTCGGTACGCCGCACGTGTTCGCGCTGGCCGACTGGTGCGCCCGGCTGCGGGAGGTCTACCCGCGCTTCTCCTTCTCGGTCGGCGACACCGACAGGGCGGCCCCGGCCGACATCATCGATTTGTGGGGCAGAAGTGATGGTGGGCTGCTCTCATGGCAGCGTTTCGCCGCCGAAGCCAACATGCCGTGCCATCACTTCGACGCCGCCTTCGACGATTACATGCAGAGGGTCTCCGGGCCATGACCGACGGACTGCCCGCGCTCGAGCGTCAGGTTGCCCGCGACCTCAGGCTCGTCGCCTATCCCGATCTCGAATGGGTGCCTCCACGCGAGGCCGACGGGACCCGCGTGCTGGACGTGCTGGTGGTGGGCGCCGGACAGGGCGGGCTCGCCATCGCGGCACAGCTGCTTCGCGAGCGCGTCACCAACTTCCTAGTCGTGGACGGTGCCGAAGCCGGCAGCGAAGGCATCTGGACCGGCTACGCCCGCATGCACACGCTGCGAACCGCCAAATCGGTGACCGGGCCAGATCTCGGCCTGCCGTCGCTGACCTTCCAGGCCTGGTTCGAGGCCCAGCACGGCGGCGCCGCCTACGAGACGCTGCACAAGATCGCCAAGCAGGACTGGCACGCCTATCTCTGCTGGCTCCGCCACGTGCTCGACATTCCGGTACAGAACCGGACGCGCTTCACCGGCGTGGTTCCGGACGGTAGCCTGCTCCGCATTACCCTCGAGAGACCGCAGGGCACGGTGTCGGTGCTCGCGCGCAAGCTCGTGCTGGCGAACGGCATCGATGCGAGCGGACGATGGTGGATGCCGCCCGAGATCGCGGGGCTGCCTCGCTCCGTCCGCGCCCACAGCGCGGACGCCATCGACTTCCCGGGCCTGCGCGGCAAGCGGATCGCGGTTCTCGGTGCCGGAGCGTCGGCGTTCGACAATGCCGCGGTGGCGCTGGAGCACGGTGCGGCAACGGTGACGTTGCTGTGCCGGCGCCAGGAACTGCAGCGTGTGCAGCCCTACAAGATCATCGCCAATGCCGGTTTCCTGCGACATCTTGGCGCAATGCCGGACGCGATGCGCTGGCCGATGATGCGCTACCTGCTGAATGTGCGCGAGGCGCTCACTCTGGAAACCTGGAACCGGGCGACCTGCCATCCGGGCTTCGTCCTGCAGACCGGCGCACCGGTGCAGGAGGCGAGCCTGTTGGACGGCGTCGTGCAGCTCCGCACGCCGAACGGCAGCCTCGCCGCGGACTTCGTCATTTGTGGCACCGGGCTGCAGATCGACCTGTCGCTGCGTCCGGAGCTCGCCCTGCTGTCGCAGCACGCCGCACTCTGGCGCGACCGCTACACGCCGCCCGCTTCCGAGCGCGACGAACGCATCGGCTCGTATCCGTATCTTGGCCGGGGCATGCAATTCATCGAACGCAAGCCAGGCGCCGCACCCTGGCTCGCCAATGTGCATTGCTTCAATTTCGGCGCGACGCTCAGCATGGGACCATCGGGCTCCTCGATCAGCGGCATGAAATTCGCAGTGCCTCGTCTGGTCCAGGCGCTCACCGAGGACCTGTTCCGGGAGGATTTCGCGATGCACCGGCAAACCATCCTCGACTACCAGCTGCCGGAATTCCCGCTCACCCTGGCACGGGACCGGGCGGCGGGTTGAGCGGCACGATCCGTTGCCACCGCGACGCCGCCGTTTCCTGCGCCGGGACGAGGAGATCATGACGATGCCCTTCCTTCAGCGACGCCGGCTGCTCGTCGGCGCAGCCGGCCTGCTGGTCTCGGGACGCGCCGTCCGGGCTCGCGCCAGTGCCGGGCTCCTGGACGCGATCAGGGCGGCCGGCCGGATCCGCATCGGCACGTCCGGCAACGCCCCTCCCTATACCGGGGTTGATTTCCGCAACACCCTGACTGGCTACGACATCGCCTGGGGCGAACTGGTCGCTCACGGGCTCGGCGTGGCACCCGACTGGGTCAAGATCGATTTCCGCGGGCTGATGGCCGCCCTGCAGGCCGGACAGGTCGATGCCTTGATGTCCGGCATCCGGATCACGCCGCAGCGCGCGGCGATGTTCGGTTTCTCGCGACCCTATTCCTACGAGGCGACCGTGGCGGTCGCTCCCGCCGCCAACAGCACGATCCACGATTTCGCAGGCATCGCCGGGCACGATGTGGCCGTGGTCGCCGGGTCCTTCCAGGAGCAGATCGTGCGCGCGACCCCGGGGGTCGCCTCCGTCATGGCGCTGCCGGGTGCGAGCGACGTCTTCATGTCTCTGCGCACCGGCCATGCCGAGGTGGCCGTGCTCGGCGCCACCAGCGTCGCCTTCTACCGCAGCCGCGGCTTCAGCGACATCAAGGTCGTGGGCGAAGGTGCCAGGCCGACGCCGCAGGGCATCGTGCTGCCGCATGGCGCCTCCGACCTCAAGGCCGCCATCGATCCCATCATCGATGCGAAGTTCGAAGACGGAACCTACCTAAAACTGTATCTGCAATATTTCCACATGCAGCCGCCGAACCTGTCGGCGCCGTAGCGCGCACACCCGGGCCACCGAGCATCCCAGCCGGCATGTCACATCTTCGGAGGAGATAACAGTCATGTCCATGACACGACGCGACTGGATCATGGGCGTAGGTCTGGCGGGCGGATTCGGCGCCGCGCAGATCGCCCTGCAGGGTCTCGGCCTCGAGACCGCGCATGCCGAGACCCGCCTGCCCGCGCTTGCCCCTGGCTCCGGCGCCGGCAGGCACGTCGTCATCCTGGGCGCCGGCATCGCCGGCATGACCGCAGCCCACGAACTGCGTCGCGCCGGCTATCACTGCACCGTGCTCGAGGCGCGCGACCGCGTCGGCGGCAAGAGCTGGACGATACGCGGCGGTGACGAGGTCCGCTTCACCGATGGCCGCACCCAGGCCTGCCGCTTCGACGAAGGCCAGTATTTCAACGCCGGCCCAGGTCGCATCCCCAGCCACCATACCGCCCTCATCGGCTATTGCCGCGCCTTCGGCGTACCGCTCGAGGTCGAGATCAACTCGAACCATAACGCCGCCGTACAGGACAATGCGGTGTACGACGGCAAGCCGATGACGCTGCGCCGGGTCTGGACCGACACGCGGGGCCACGTGTCCGAACTGCTGGCCAAGAGCGTCAACCAGCACGCGCTGGACCAGTCGATCACCGCCGAGGACCGTTCGCGCATGATCGACTTCCTGCGGCAGTACGGCGACCTGTCGCCCGAGCTACTCTACAAGGGCTCGCCGCGCGCCGGCTATGTCTCGCTGCCGGGTGCCGCCGACGATGCCGGCGTCATCGAGCAGCCGCTGCCAATGGACGTGCTGCTGGATGCCGGCATGTGGCACGGCATCATGTTCGACGAGCTGTTCGTCATGCAGACCACGATGCTGCAACCGGTCGGCGGCATGGACCGGATCGCCAAGGCTTTCGCGCACCGGCTCGGCGGCGCGATACGCACCGGCTGCATCGTCACCAGGATCGCCCGGACCGGCGCCGGCGTCACCATTTCCTACACCAACGAAAAGTCGCGCAGGACGCATGCCGTCGAGGCGGATCTGTGCCTGTGCACCATCCCGCTCGCCGTGCTGTCCAACATCCCGTCGGATTTCTCGCCCGACGTGAAACGGGCGATCGCGGCCCCCGGCAGCCACATGCGCCAGAAGATGGCCTTCCAGGGGCCGCGCTTCTGGGAGCGCGACTACCATGTCTATGGCGGCATCTCGTACCTGAAATCGCCGGACGCGGTGATCTGGCATCCGAGCGGCGACCTGATGTCCGATCAGGGCGTGCTCGTACTGTACGGCGGCGAGAAGGAGATCAGCCCGCAGCCGCTGGACCGGCAGGCAGACCTTGCCAGGGCCGCGATAGACGCCATCTACCCTGGGCACGCCGCGTCCCTCACGCGGCCGGTCTCGGTCACCTGGGGCAACATTCCGTACAGCCTCGGCACCGGCGCGGTGTTCACGCCGGCGACGCAGTGGGCCTACGAGCGGCTCAACAAGCCGGACGGCCCGTTCTTCTTCGCCGCCGACTACCTGACCAACGTCAATGGCTGGCAGGAGGGGGCCATACGCTCGGCCTACCACGCCATCGCCGCCATGGCCGGCTCGGCCGCCACCGCGGCCCTCTGACCGGGCCCGGCATGGACTGGACGCTGCTCGGCACCTACCTGCCCTACCTGCTGCGGGCCGCCGGGATCACGCTGGCGATCTCCGGGCTCGCGCTGGTGGGCGGCACACTGCTCGGCCTGGGCCTGACGCTGCTGCGTCTGGCCAGGAGCGGCGCGGCACGCGTCGCCATCGGAGCCTATGTGTGGCTCATACGCGGCACGCCGCTGCTGCTGCAGATCTTCGCCGTCTATTACTGGCTGCCCTCGTTCGGCATACGCCTGCCCGCCTTCACCGCCGGGGCGCTCGTGCTCGGCCTCAACGCGGCGGCCTACTACGTCGACATCTTCCGCGCCGCCATCGGCACGGTGCCGATCGGCCAATCGGAAGCCGCGCGTGCGGTGGGAATGATGCCGTCGCAGATCATGCGGCGCATCGTCCTGCCGCAGGCGCTGCTGCCGGCCCTTCCGCCCTACATCGGCCAGTCCATCAACCTGCTGAAGAATTCCTCTCTGGTCTCCGTCATCTCTGTGCAGGAGCTCATGTTCACCAGCCAGTCGATCTACAGCTCCACCTACAGGCTGGGTGAATCGATCGGCGTCGCCGGCGTGCTCTATCTCGCGATGACGTCGATGCTGCAGCTGTTCCAGATCTGGCTCGAGCGGCGACTGATGCGGCGTGGAAGGCAGGCCGGATGACCAGCGCCCTCATACGCCTCGACGGCATACGCAAGCTCTACGGCACGACGGTCGTCCTGGACGACATCACGCTCGATGTGCAGGCCGGCGACGTCGTCAGCATCATCGGTCCTTCGGGTGCCGGCAAGAGCACCATGCTTCGCATCGTCAACCAGCTCGAGACGCATCAGGCCGGCCGGTTGCTGATCGAGGGCAAGATAATCGATCCGCGCGCCGGCGCCCGGCCACTCGCTGCGATGCGTGCGCGTATCGGCATGGTGTTCCAGGGCTTCCATCTCTGGCAGCACCTGACCGCGCTGCAGAATGTCATCGAGGGGCTGGTGCAGGTACGTAAGCTGTCTTCCGAGGACGCAAGGAAGCGTGGCCTTGCCTCCCTGGATCAGGTCGGGCTGCAAGCCTTCGCCGACCGCTATCCGTTGCAGCTGTCGGGAGGCCAGCAGCAGCGCGTGGCGATTGCGCGTGCTCTTGCGATGGAGCCAGTAGCCATTCTATTCGACGAGCCGACTTCGGCGCTTGATCCGGGGCTAGCTCGAGAAGTGCTCGAGACGATGACGGCGCTCGCGTCCCTGTCCGTCACCATGCTGGTGGTGACCCATGAAATGGAATTTGCCAGACGTGTCTCGAACAGGATCGTTTTCATGCAGAACGGTCGCATTGGCGAGGAAGCCGAAACCGGTGCCTTCTTCGCCAACCCTTACACCGAGGCGGCGCGTAGGTTCATCTCGCACAATCATAAGTAGGGATCATCGTGTTCCACCGCGTGCTGCTGGAGCGGTGTGATTGGGCAGCGTTGGCTGCGTAGTCAGCCTGCCATCGATGGCAGGCTGACGATGCGATCATCGCTAGCGGTATGAAGGACTCCAGCGTCAGATACCGCGCAAGCTGCATAGCCCGCTCGTCATCGCTCGCTGCACGGCCCCGCGGCGACAGCTACCGGCTGCGCGAGAAGCGCCGCTCGGGGCTGCCCCGTCATCCCCTTGCGCATGTCCGTCACCCAGCAAGCCAGATAGACACGCCCGCTGGCCGGCAACGCAATCATCGACCCTCCAACGCGCGCAGCACACGGTGCAGCGCGCGGCCGTCCGCCTGGACGTCCACACGGAGCGACACGCCGCTCGGCAGCAGGATCTCGATCAATCTCGCAGCCAGAGACGGGGCGTGTTCAGGAAACGCGGGGATCGACGGTGAAGCCCGCGAAGCGGGCGCGGGATCGGGCACAGGCCGGGACAGTTCCACCACCGTGAACCGCGGTCCAGGCCGGCTCACCTTTGCGCTCTGAACGCTCACCATCTGCTGCCGCCACGTATAGGGCTGGGCCGCGCTGATCCCGTGCTTGCGGGCGACCGCCGTCGACGTCAGCTCTGACCCGAGGCTCTCGCCCACGATCTAGCGCTTCTGCTCCGCGGCCCCTGATCGACGGTGCTCAGCTTCTATAACTTCGACCCGAGGACTGCGCGCCCTCTTACAACCAATCGTATGAGCGCTCCCAGCATCAACAACCAACTCCGGCAGCAGCGTGCCCATCCCCAGCCCGGATTACCGAGTGCATATCACGCACCCTATGTCGTCGCCATGACGGTTACGGACCTGCGGCATGGATTGCCACACAACGGGTTGGTCATGGCAGATCAATCCTACGACACCAACGCCATCCGCCAGCAGATCGAACAGCAGGGTGCCGTCCCGAACATCCCACCCAAGCGCACCCGGATCTGGAAAAGCTGCTTCAGTAGAGGGCTCTATCGTGGCCGCAACGCCATCGAACGCATGTTCTGTCGGCTCAGGGACTACCGCAGGACCGCCACCCGCTCCGACAAGCTCGAAACCGACTTCGCCAACAGCGTCCGCCTCGCCGCCATCGTCAGCTTCTGGTTATGATCCCGACCCTGGGGCGGCCCCACGAACCGCCGGATCAGGTCGAAAGCTGGCTCCGTAATGGCTGCGGCCAGCCGCTAGGGTCCGCCCCATGATGGCGCAGCACCGCCAGGGCTAGCCGCTCGAGACCGAAGCCGGCGCAGGCAGTGTAGGCCGGCGTTCCATCCTCGAACATGAGTCCGAAGGACGTCGCCATCTTTGTGAGGTGGAGGTTGAAGCTCGCGCAAGCGGTGGGCGAGGCTTCGGACATGATGGGCACAAGAAGCTCCAGCTTCAGGGCCTGCTCACGCTGGCTGCGCGCCATGACCCGTCCGATCCGCCCGAAGAAAGGGTCGCTTGCGAACTTCACATCGTGCGGCAGCGCGAGCAGCCGAGCCAGCGCACTGGCAAGCCCGATCCAGCGATCCCGGAAATCCTCGGCTCCCTTGCGCGTGCCGATGAACACCCTCTCATGCTGTCTGAACATCTGCATGCGGGTTGGATCGCGAGACGGCTCATGGCGAAAGCAGTAGCTGCAGACATCGACCACCTGGCCGTCCGTCCGAACCGGTCCGCGTGCGGCGATCGCCGGATAGACCGGATAGCATGCTGCTGGAAGCATGACGAGATCGGTGGCCGCCTGGGCTGTCGTCCAGTCTTCTCCCGCGTCGTGGGCACGCGAGAGCGCGCGGTGCGACTCCTCGTCACCACAGAAGCAGTGCACGGTCCCCGCCAGGGACGCGAAATACAGGAAGTAGCCCGACGCCTCGAAGTCGCGGCGCGGCAGCATCGGCGGAAAGCGCAGAACCTCTGCGTGCTCGTCTGCTCCGGCCTGCATGATCCATCGGCTGAGGAATGCCACCAGGCTCTCGAGGTCTACCCCTTTGCCATACAGCCCCTCGACGCTGGTCGGTATCAGAAGACGAGGGCTCGTCCAGGGATCCGGCAGGTCGCTGCCGTCAGCTCCATCCATCCGCTTCCCGCCTGCCAGAATATGGGACAGCAAGCTGTCGCGCCGGACGATAGACGTTTCTTCAAGCTGTTCAACCGGAGGCGGCCTCGGGACCGGCAGCCTTGCTATGGCAGGGCCCCCGCAGCGGGGAGTTACGATCCGGTTAAGAAACGGTTGGTCAGTTGGACTGAACCAAAGAATTGGATTACTATCTCTGGTGCAAAGATGTTGACATCGATTGACCGGATATCGTTTCTAACGAACATACCGCGCCAACATTTCAAATCGAGATACATCGTGCAATACAGGATCGCTCTTATTTCGGCCATGGCCTGCCTCGCAGCCGGATCGGTTGCTCGGGCCCAGAATATCACCCAGACTTCCGCCATCAATACGTCC
Source organism: Lichenicoccus sp. (assembly GCF_965277665.1). Lineage (GTDB taxonomy): Bacteria > Pseudomonadota > Alphaproteobacteria > Acetobacterales > Acetobacteraceae > Lichenicoccus. Next base: position 89,500 of record NZ_OZ255835.1, on the reverse strand, counting down.
TACAAGCTTGTTTTCGATGATGAATTCAACGGAACCAGCGTCGACACCGCAAAGTGGAACGTCATGGCGAACAGCTGGATCGGCGGCGGCTACGGCCTGGACCAGTTCACCCCGAGCAACGCGACCGTCGCCAACGGATCGCTCCAGCTCACCGCAACCAAAGGCTCGCCCTCAGGCCGGCCGTACAGCGCGGGCTTCATAAGCACCAAGCAGTCTTTCCAGTATGGCTACTTCGAGGAACGAGCGATGATGCCGGCGAATGGCCACGGCATGTGGCCGGCATTCTGGATGAACAACAACGGCAACTATCCGGAAATCGACGTCTTCGAGTGGCTTGGCAATAACCCCGGCCAGCAGTGGTCGACCTACCATCCGTCCAACGATGCATCCCTCACAGGCGGCGTCGGGCTGGGAACTATCGCCTTGGGACCCGACCTCTCCACCGCATACCATGTCTACGGGATGCTGTGGACGCCAACCAGCCTCACCTGGTTCATCGACGGCGTGCAGACCTTCCAGCTGATGCAGGGCGAGATCTACAAAGGCTCCATGGTCAAGATCCCAAACACCCCGATGCAGACCATCCTCAACAGCGCGGTTGGGGGATGGAACGACAACGTTGTGGACAGCAAGACGGTGTTTCCGAACAGCTACGTGGTCGACTACATCCACATCTACTCGAGCGCACCGAATGCGGTCGCGGTTACGCCGCAGCCCAACTATAGCGGTCCGTCGAACATCTTCGGACCGATGTGCTCGTTGCCCTTGACACCCTGAAGGCTCCCGAGGTTCGCGGCGGGTCAGCCCGGACCGGAGGATGATGCATGCATCATCCTCCGGTCCAGGGCGTTTTCTCACGCGGCACTCCAGCCGAGGATGCCCTTGACCTCCAGATAATCCTCCAGCCCGTATTCCGCGAATTCCCGTCCGTTGCCGGACCGCTTGTAGCCGCCGAACGGCATGCCGGAATCCCAGGCCGGATAGTTGATGTGCACGGTGCCGGCACGAAGCCGGCGCGCGACCTGGCGCGCACGGGAGAGATCGTCGGACTGGACATAGGCGGCCAGGCCGTATTCGCTATCGTTGGCGACGGCGACCGCTTCGTCCTCCGAGCCGTACGGCATGATGCTCAGGACTGGCCCGAAGATCTCCTCGCGCGCAATGGCCATGTCCGGCGTGACGTTGCCGAACACGGTCGGGCGGACGAAATACCCCAGCTTCAAGCCGTCGGGCCGCCCGGGTCCGCCCGCCTCCAGGGTGGCGCCCTCGGCAATGCCGCTTTCGATGAGGCGCTGTATCTTGTCGAACTGCGCCTGGCTGACCACCGGTCCGATCGTCGTCGCGGGATCGTCCGCGGTGCCGACGTGGTATCGCCCGGCTGCCGCGGCCGCATACGCCACCGCCTGGTCGTGCAACTCCTCCGGGACCAGCATCCGGGTGGGTGCGTTGCAGGACTGGCCGTTGTTGCGGTAGCAGCCGGCGACACCCTTCTCCACCGCCGCCTCGAGTGGGGCGCCGCGCAGCAGGATGTTTGGCGACTTGCCACCGAGTTCCTGGCACACCCGCTTGACGGTGTCGGCGGCAGCCTTCGCGACCTGGATGCCCGCCCGCGTCGATCCGGTGAACGAGACCATGTCGATCCCGGGATGGCCTGCCATCGCCGCGCCGACCGTGGCACCCTCGCCATTGACCAGGTTGAAGACACCCCTGGGGACGCCGGCTTCATCCAGGATCTCCGCCAGCACGACGGCGTTGAGTGGCGCGATCTCGCTCGGCTTGAGGACCATGGTGCACCCCGCCGCCAGTGCAGGCGCGACCTTGCAGAGGATCTGGTTCAGCGGCCAGTTCCAGGGCGTGATCATGCCGACGACGCCGATCGGCTCCTTGACCACGTAGCCGGACCCCTTGCTGACCCCGAAGGCGTAGTCCTCGAGCACCTCGGCCATCTTCTTGAGGTGGGCGCGCCCGATGCCGACCTGGACGTCATGCGCGAACTTCAGCGGCGCCCCCATTTCGCGCGACACGGCCGCAGCAAGGTCGCCGTGCCGCCGGTCATAGACGTCGATGATCCTGTGCAGGAGGTCGAGCCGCTCCTGGCGGTCCGACCATCCGAAGCTCTCGAAGGCAGTCCTCGCCGCCCGCACCGCGCGGTCGATGTCGGCCGCCGAGCCGATCGAGATCGTCGCGAACCGCCCCTCGGTCGAGGGATCGATGACGTCGAGGGAGTTCGCGGTGACCGGGTCGACCCAGGCGCCGTCGATGTAGAACTGCAGTTCGTGCGCCATGGCGTGCAACCTTGTCTGCTACAGGTGGGTCTGGTCCCGGTAGGTCTGGTCATGCCGGCGACCGGGCCGGCTAGAGCGGCAGCGCACCGTCTTCGATGCGGGACAGGAGACGGTCGTCGCAGGCAATGAAGCGTCCCTCGCTGCGGTCATTGAACCAGAGCGCGCCGACTTCCGGCGACAGCGTCAGGCCGGCTTGCACGAGCGGGCCTTTCGTCGGTCTGAAGGTCCCGGTGGTCGCGATGGCGCTGCAGATCCGCACGAACATCGGGTGCGCATAGTCCGGCAGGTTGGCGAACATGTGTGCCCTAAGCGCGGCAAAGTCGAAGTCCTTGCCGATGGTGACCGCCGCCACGCCAGTGCGGCCATCGGTGCGCGGGAGCGCGATGCCGCAGACCACCGCGCCGGTAACGCCGGGGCAGGCCTCGATGACCGCCGCCACCTCCATCGTCGACACGTTCTCGCCTTTCCAGCGGTAGGTGTCGCCGATGCGGTCGATGAAGTAGAAGTAGCCGGCACTGTCGCGCCGCATCAGGTCGCCGGTCCGGAACCAGCGGTCCCCCTCGACGAAGACATCCCGAAGTATCTTGCGATCGGTTGCCTGCCCGTTGGTGTAGCCATCGAAGCCGCGTGCCGGACCCGACCTGTTCTCGCTTATCTGGCCGATCGCCTCTCCGGCTTCGTCCGCCACGCAACGCATGCAGCGGCCGGCGGCGTCGCGTATCGGTTCGCCCGTGTCGGTGTCCGAGCGGATGAGCTCGACCGGAAAGCGGTGGGCGAGGAAGGCCGGGATGCGTCCGATCGAGCCCGGCTTGCCCTCGCAGTTGTAGAGCGACACGTGGCCCTCGGTGGCTGCATAGAATTCGAGGATCCTCGGGATGCGGAAGCGATCCTGGAACTCCTGCCATACATCGCCGCGCAGACCGTTGCCGCAGCACAGCCTGAGCCGGTGCGCGGTCTCCGCCGGATGCTTCGGCGCGCGGGTGAGATACCGGCAGAGTTCGCCGATATACTGGAAGATCGTGCACCCGGTCTCGATGATGTCGTCCCAGAAGCCGCGCGCCGAAAAGCGTGCCCGGATCACCACCGACCCACCGCGGCTCAGCATCGATCCGATGGCCACCACGCCACCGATGCTGTGGTACAGCGGCAGGCAGTCGTACAGCCTGTCCTCCTGCCGGACATCCATCATGCCGGCGAACCACGTGCTCCATTCCAGGACGCGCGCATGGGTGATGGTCGCCGATTTCGGCAGGCCGGTGGTCCCCGAGGTGCTGATCAGCAGGGCACGGTCCGAACGTCCAGGCAGCCGCAGGCGAGGAAGCGCTCCGGCCGGCGCCGATCCGATATCGATCCGCGACAGGCAGCCCTCTCCATCCTCGGTCTCATCCTGGCTTCGGCTCTCGCCATGGACCCATATCCTCAGGCCGGCGGGAAGCTGCGACGTGATCGCCTCGAGGCGCGCGACGAGCGAGGCCTCGACGATGATCCGGCGCGATCCGGCGGCGCGAATGCAATGCGCGAGTGCCGCACCGACAAGACCGGTGTTGATCAAGGCGACCGCAACGCCAACTCCGCTCAGCCCGAGCCAGATCGCGACATAGTCCGGGCAGTTCGGCATCAGCAGGCAGACCACCTCGCCTGCGTCCACCCCTCGAGCGGTTGCCCAGTATCCGTAGGCCTCGGACCGGTCGACGAGCCCGCGATAGCCGAGCTGTTCGGTTTCTCCGATCAGCGCCGGCTTGTCGCCCTGGACTGCAGCGACGTCACGAATGACAGACAGGATCGTCGTGTGCCCCGACAAGTCCAGCTGTTGCATGCACTGGAGCGTACGCGACCACTCGTTCAGCGCCTTGCGGGAGGGCTTCGAATCCATTGTCAAGCTCATGCAGCCTCGCCGATCCGGTTGCCGTCTTCCCGAGCAGGCTGGGAACACAGGTCACGAGCAACTCCCTGAAGCCCTCCCAGAGGGGCAGGATACGGTCATCCACCTCGATGTGCCGGCTCAGCGCACCATGCCCCTGGTCAGGATCGCTGTCGAAGCGCACGTGCTCGGCAAGGAAGTGCTCGAAAGCCTGCAGCAAGGGAGTGTTCCAGTCGCAGAAGCCCAGGATCGCCTTGAACACCCGCTCGAGTCCGCCATCCTCGTAGCTCGCGATACTGGCAGCCCGGACGGTGGCATTCAGCGCACGCGCCTCTCTCAGGTAGCGGTGTCCGATCGTCTGCAGACGCTGGAACTTCACGGTGTCGATCGGCATCAGATCAAGCGTGCGGCGCATGAACTCGTCATGGTTCATCTTTTCACCAACCGCGGCGACCCCGGGCCAGGGCGCCAGGTTGTCGGTGTCGCACTCCTCTGCCTCCAGCTGGCGCAGCTTCTCGTCATGCGGATGCAGACGCCTGGCGGTCTTGAGATTCTCCCGGAACTGGATGGAGAAGAAATGATAGGCCCACGCAATGGAGGTCATGTCTTCGCCGCTGATCCCCTGCCAATCCAGGTTGCAGATCTCGGCTATGACCTGCGGATAGCGGAAGTCCCGTGGGCTCGTCATGGAAAACACTCCGTGGGCTCTCAGGCCCGATTGATGTCAGGCGTTGAGGCAGGACCCATACCCTGCAGAATACCGGCCAGCGCGAGGACGTCCTGTGGCATCGTCTGGCCGTTGGTCAGGCAGATCCGCAGCACGTCGCGGCCGCAAAACCGTGTGGCCGCCACCCAGGCCTCTCCCGACGACACGACCGCGGCGGCGATCGAGGCTGCAGCGGGGAAGCCTTCAGGCGGATCCACGCACAGGACCGCCAGGGAGGAGTCGTTTGCCACGCCCCATCCCAGGTGGCGCAACTCTTCCCTGAGCAGCGCGGTGAGATCGATCGACCTCTCGACATGATCGGCATAGCCCGACCACCCGGCGACGGCCAGGGAGAGGAACAGCCGCAGCCCGAGAAACCGTCGCGACCACTGCGCGGTGGTCACGTACGGGTCCAGGCTGCGGATGTTCGACGGCATGAAGCTCGCCGCCGAGGGTGCGACGTGGAAGGCCTCGCCCAGGACGATGGCATGGGCGGTGATGAACACGCCGCACGCCATCGTCGTCGCCAGCCACTTGTGTGCATCGATGGTGACGGAATCCGCCGCCTCGATGCCGTCAAGGAGTTTGCGCAGCCGATCCGAGACGATCAGCGCGCCGCCCCACGCGGCGTCGACATGCAACCATGCGCCGGCGGCACGGGCTATCTCCGCACAGTCACTCAGCGGGTCGATCATGCCGGCCCCGGTCGTGCCGGCCGTGGCCACGATCATCACCGGCAGACGACCCTGCGAGACATCGTCGGCGATGCAAGCGACCAGAGCTTGTGGGTCCATGCGACCCGACCCGTCGGTCGCGACCACATGGACTGCGGCGCGGCCAATTCCCGACTGGTGCGCTATTTTGTGCCACGCCGAATGGGCGTCTTGCGAAACATAGAGAACAGGCGGATTGGAGAACCCACGCGCGCCCTCCGATGCGTAGCGGGGATCGGCCCGGGTCAACGCACAGGTCAGAGCGGTAAAGTTGGCCTCGGAGCCCCCCGACGTGAAATGGCCGACGCTCTGCGGTGGCAGGCCCGCCCGGCGCGCGATGGCTCCGATCAGGTGGGCTTCCATGTCGACCGCGACCGGAGATGTCCTCGAACTCGCCAGTTGCGGATTGAACGCCGCAACGATCCGCTCGGCGCACTCGGACGGGAATGTCGGAGCCGGGTTGAAGAGGCCGAAATAGCGAGGATGCGTCAGGTGGACGATCCCGTGCTCCAACTGCTCGATGACCCAGGGCAGCACGATGGCCAGCGGCCTCGGCGTCTCGAAGTCGAAGCCCGCGAGGCCCTCGGCGAATACCGACCGGTCCATGTCCGGCACGACACTGCCGGACGCCACGCGCCGGGCGCTCTCCCCGAGCCGTGCGGTCAGGTAGTCATCGAGCGCTTTGCGATCGGATGCGGCTGGAAACAACGGCGTCGGGATCTGCAGGTCGGCGCTTGCGACATCCATCGGTCAGCACTCGCCCAGGACTGCCGGATCGGGATGGCAAACACCATGCAGGCCCGGCACGAAAGTTCCGGGATGTCGATCCGGCGCGCCGCGGACCAGGCGCGCGATCCAGTTCGCATAGAGCCGGACTGCCGGACGATCCCACGGGTTGGCGGGCGAAGCGTTCGCGACGAGCTGCAAGACCTCCTTCAGCGCGGCGATGCCGCGGTGTGCGGCCAAGACATGGCAGCGGTAATCGTCGAGCGCCGCTTCGAGCGGTGCCGCAAAATAGTTGCGCGGGACCAGCGGGTATTCATCCCGCTGGCCCAGAAGATAGCGGCGAATGTCTCTCGTGTACTCGTACAGCAGAGTGCGCGCATCGTATTCCGGGTGCCCCTGGAGGAAGAGAAACGGAGCTGGTCCGGGCCTGAGGAAACTATCGACGCCAGCCTCCTGGGCCCGCGACAGGATTTCGTAGCCCGCCCGCACCAGCGCCCCCTCCGACAGGCCGTTATAGCGCGAATGCGGCGTGCTCCAGCGGCCTGGGAGGCCTTCGGCCAGTGGATGGTCGACACCGACCAGGTCGCACGCGAACACACCGGACAGCTTGGCAGGGAGCCGGGAGCGACGGATCCCATCGAGGTAGAAGACAGTCGCGTGGGCGGCAAGGCAGGACCAGATCACCGGAACCGCAGTCTCCTGGGCCCAGTCGACCAATCTCGTCAGGCACGCCCAGGCCGGCTCGTCCTGCAGGTGCGCGGCCTGCGGCTCCATGCCGGTGACGATCACCGCATCGAGATGCGCGCCATACAACTCCGTGAGGTCCCTGTACTCCCCTAGCGCGCCGGGTGCGCCGCCGCTGGGGGGGCCGTCGCCTTGCCCGCGACTTGGCCGGCAGCTGAACAGCTCGAGGGAGATCTCGCGCTGCGGGCAGGCTGCTCGCAGCAGCCGGGTGAACTGCTCCTGCGTGGACTTCAGCGCGCCATTTGGCATGTTGTTGACCAGTCCGACAACCAGTGGTCGAGGCCGGTGCATGGCCTGCGGTCCACCCAGGGTCCGGACGACATCTCTCACGACACAATCTCGAGCGGTGTACAGGAGACCGGAGCGGCGCGCGGGTGGCTGGCGGCGCCATCGACCGCGGCCTCGAGCGCCTGGTCCAGATCCGCGATGATATCGTCGACATGCTCGATGCCGATGCTGAGCCGGATCGTCTCCTGGGTGACGCCGGCACGCTTCTGCTCGTCCGCCGACATCTGCCTGTGGGTGGTCGAGGCCGGGTGGCAGGCCAGGGACTTACAGTCACCCAGGTTCACAACCCTTTTGACAAGCTTCAAGGCGTCATAGAACCGCACGCCGCCCGCATAGCCATCGCGCACCCCGAATGTGAGCAGCGAGCACGCGCGTCCGCCGAGATACTTCTGCACCATCGCGTATTGCGGGCTGTCGGCAAAGCCGGCGTAGCTGACCCATTGCACTCTCGGATCCCGTCGCAGGAACTCGGCAACGTGCCTCGCATTCTCGACGTGACGGTCCACCCGAACAGCGACCGTCTCGATGCCCTGCAGCAGCATGAAGGCGTTGAAAGGCGAGAGCGCAGCCCCGGTGGTCCGGAGATGCACGCTCCGGCAGCGCGCGATAAAGGCGGCATCGCCGAAATGCTCCGTATAGACCAGGCCTTGATAGGACGGGTCCGGCTCGCTGAACATCGGGAAGCGGTCGGGAAAGTCGCGCCAGGGAAAGCGTCCGCTGTCGATGATGGCTCCGCCGATCGAAGTGCCGTGGCCGCCGAGGAACTTGGTCAGCGACTGCACGACGATGTCCGCGCCATGCTCGATCGGCCGCAACAGGACCGGCGTCGGCACGGTATTGTCGACGATCAGCGGCACATGGTGCCGATGTGCCGCCGCCGCCAGGCCGGCGATATCCGCGACATTGCCGGCCGGATTGCCGACGCTCTCGCAGTACACGCCCCTGGTATTGTCATCGATGACGCTTTCGACGTCCTCGGGTCGATCGCTGTCCGCAAAGCGAACCTCAATGCCCAAATCAGGCAGATAATGGGCGAACATCGAATGGGTGGTTCCGTAGAGCTGCGGGACCGATACAAGATTTCGGCCGGGCCGCAATATGTTGGAAACAGCATAATGCAACGCCGCCTGCCCCGAGGCCACGCTCAGTGCCTGAAGACCGCCTTCCATCGCAGCGATCCGAACCTCGAGAACATTATTAGTTGGATTGCTGATCCGGCTGTAGCGATGTCCGTCCACTTCGAGATTGAACAGCGCCGCCGCGTGCTCGGAACTGTCAAAGCCGTACGCCACGGTCTGATACAGAGGCACTGCAAGCGCCCGGGTCGTAGGGTCCAGATCAAAGCCGGCATGCAGCGCCAGTGTCTCGATACGCATTTCGCACATTATCCTGCCGGCGCGCCGGCGCCACGCCTCACGAATTCAGAAATCGCCGGACCTGATCTTCCGCACCCGACCTTCTCGACGAGAACAATGGCTATCGCTGCCTATGCGGGCCGTCGGTAGATGCCCCGAACGATGGCGAGACCATATGCTCACGTCACCAGTCCAATGCAGGGGAGCAATGACGGGTGCCGAACACACGACCGGAGTTGCGCACGAGCAGGCGATGAAGGCGCCTATCTACGACTTACGGCTGTTCTAATATCTGCATTAGTGACCATTGATTAATCACACAATATTGCAGGTAGCGGGTCAGCAACGAGAGGTCAATTCGGCAACGGCTCACGTCTGTTATTTCACGCACATATAACGGACTTGTCGTTCGTATGACTAGACTTTTGCTTGCCGGTCCGGTGTTGCGCTGACAGCACGTTCCTTGAACTCGTCCGCGGGCGCTCGCGCTCGGATGATAATTAGGCTTGCGGGTTCTTGACTAGTACCATCAACATGCAGCCGGTCTAAGGGTCGCTTTCTTCACAGTTTGCCAGCCGCAACTACAAATTGTTAGGAAGCGCAAACATCGACTGACGTTTCTCTAGGGCAGTCCCCTGCCGCACTTCCAATCTCGTTGCCCACAGACATGACGCTCCATCGGGAACGCAAGATGCCAGTCCGCCCGGTTATCCTGGAACAGATCGCTCGGGTTGCAGACGAGCAAGGCCGGCAGCTGGCCCCGCTGACCGACGATCTAAAACTCTTTGATTCCGGTCTCGACTCACTTTGTTTCGCGATCCTGGTAGCCCGGCTGGATGATGAGCTCGGCCTGGATCCGCTTTCCAACGAAGCCCACGCATTTCCTGTCACCATCGGTGATTTCATACGGCTGTACGAGCATGCCACTATCTAGACGGCTCGCGCTCTGGGACCTGCTTTCGCCTGAAGCGACTTCGCGGCATCGTTTCATCGCCGACAGTCGCACACGTCTTCCTGTCGTGTCGCTCGCCGGGCAGACGAGCCTCGGCGGTCGGCTCCACGAGCTCCGCGGGCGTTGCGTCATGATCATGGCAAGGCGCCAGATCAGCACGGCCCTGGCCGCCGCCGAGATCGACGGGGTCGCTCGGCGCATCGTCCTCTGCACGCCCGGGCTCGCTACCGCCTATGTCGAGACGACCATGCGCGATGCTCAGGTCGACGCCGTCATCGTTGATGACGACCTCCCCGAAGGCAGCCTTCCTGAGGACATGCATCTGGGTGGCGCCGGCATCACGGTCTGCCCGGACCAGCTCCAGCCGGTTGCCGGGGTCACCGAACGCGACACCGGGACCGAGTGGGTCCTGCTGACCTCCGGCACAACCGGGCTGCCAAAACTTGCCCTGCACAGTTTGGAAAGCCTGGTCGCGCCAATCGGAGTTGGCGTGCCACCGGGAGACCCGGTCTGGAGCACGTTCTACGACATACGCCGCTATGGCGGGCTGCAGATCCTTCTCAGGGCCCTGGTCGGTGGCGGCTCGATGGTTCTGTCGGATGCCAGCGAACCGGTTGACGCGTTCCTGGCGCGCGCGGGCGCGGAGAAGGTTACCCATATCTCCGGCACTCCATCGCACTGGCGCCGCGTGTTGATGAGTGCCGCCGCCGGGTGCATCGCGCCAGGCTACCTGCGCCTCTCCGGAGAGGCGTGCGACCAAGCCGTTCTCGACCGGCTGAAGCTCGCCTATCCGCGGGCCGCCATTACCCATGCCTTCGCCTCTACCGAGGCCGGCGTAGGCTTCAACGTCAAGGACGGCCTCGCCGGCTTCCCGGCCTCGCTCATCGGTCCGGAACGGGCCGGTGTGCAGATGCGTGTCGAGGACGGTTCTCTGCGTATCCGTTCGTCACGGACCGCCAGCGGCTATCTCGGAGACGCGTCCGGCAAGCCGCTGCCGGACCGCGACGGGTTCGTCGATACCGGCGACCTGCTCGAGCTGCGCGACAAGCGCTACTATTTCATCGGCCGCAGAGGCGGCGTCATCAATGTCGGCGGCTTCAAGGTGCATCCCGAGGCGGTCGAAGCTGTGATCAACGAGCATCCCGCAGTCCACGCGTCACGTGTCTCCGGCCGCGCGAGCCCGATAATAGGGGCACTCGTGGTGGCCGAAATCGTCATGAAACAGGTAGCTGCCCCAGGAGCCTCCGGTTTCGTGAGCGTCCGGCGCGAGCTCCTCGAGCTGTGCCGGAACCGGCTGCCTTGCCACCAGGTCCCGATGAACTTTCGCGAGGTCGGCTCCCTCGAGGTTGCGTCGTCCGGCAAGATGACGCGCCTACATGCTTAACACCATCGTCACCGGCGGTAGCCGCGGTCTCGGTCTGGGCATTGCGCGAACGCTTGCCGCGTCGGGCTTCAATGTCATTGCGATTGCCCGAAACACCACCGCCCAGCTTGACGATGCGATTGCGGATGCCAGCTGGCGCGAGCGGGGTAGGCTGCACTTCCGTGCGCACGATCTCTCGGAGTTGCCCGCGCTTCCTGCGCTGGTCAAGCAGCTTCGGGCGGAGTTCGGACCACTCTATGGACTGGTCAACAATGCCGGCCTTGGAACCGGCGGCGTCCTCGCGACCATGCAAGACGACGATATCGAGCGGCTCGTCCGGCTCAACGTGCTGATGCCTATGATGCTGACGAAATATGTCGTGCGCTCGATGCTGGCGGCTGGTGCCGGCCGGATCGTCAACGTCTCGTCCATCGTCGCCCGGACAGGATATAGCGGACTGTCCGCCTACAGCGCGACCAAGGCATCCCTCGAAGGCTTCACCCGCGCGCTGGCAAGGGAGGTCGGACCGGTCGGGATCACTGTCAACGCCGTGGCGCCGGGCTTCGTCGCAACCGAGATGACCGACGGCCTCAGCATCACCGACCGCGACAAGATCAAACGGCGCAGCGCGCTCGGGCGCATGGCCGAGGTCGAGGACGTTGCCGCCTTCGTCGATTATCTGTTCACCGAAAAGGCCTGCAACATTACCGGTACCGTCATGACCGTGGACGCCGGCAACACCGCCTAGTATCAGCAGTTTGTGGCCTGCCGGCATCCGCTCGCTCCAGGCATCCTCCTCAGCAGGCGCCGTCGCGGCGAAGCACGACCCAAACGGTCTGCCAGAGGATCAACGCGTCACGGAGCAACGACATATCCCGGACGTAGATCTTGTCGAACTCGACACGCCGCTCGTAGCAGACCGCGTTGCGCCCGCTGACCTGCCACAGGCCGGTCAGGCCGGGCCGCACCGCGAGATATTGCTGGCGCCCATCGAACCTCGTGTAGAATCCCTCCAGCTCGGCCTGGGTAACTGGTCGCGGTCCTACTAGGCTCATGTCGCCGACGAGGACATTCCAGATCTGCGGCAACTCGTCGAGCGACGTCGAACGCAGAAACCTGCCGATCCTAGAGATACGTGGATCGTTCCTGAGCTTGTGCGTCGCGGCCCACTCGATCCGGGCCTGTTCGTCCCGCGCCAGCAGGTCGGTCAGGACCGTATCGGCGTTCAGGCACATCGACCGGAACTTCAGGCACGTGAACGGACGACCCCGCCTGCCAATGCGCTGCTGACGAAATAGGAGAGGTCCTCGATCACCACGTAACCCGATCAGCAGGGCGATGCCGACCAGCAACGGCAACGCGAAGAGCCCAAGGAGCCCGGCGACAAGAAAGTCGATGAGGCGTTTCAGACCGGCATGCAGCGGCCCAACGTGCGGCCGGACCGGGTGCCGGATTCCGGGCTTCAGCGTGTCCAGGAACGAAGGCGCGAGGCCCCCGACCTGCACGATCGTCCCGTCGACGATGCTCTGATTGCTCGACTGCATGCGATCGGCCCTTATGCAGCCTTACACGCAGATCTTTGCAATCATGCGCATGCAGGCAAGCACGCCGGATTCGGTCTCGGATAAATAAAATAAATCAGAAGTCCGCTCGTCGGAGAAGGGCAACGGTCGCTATGGATAGGTATTGACGCACAATTAACCCTGAGCAACGTCGACGGCGTTTCGGGACCGGCATAATACTAGACTTGGCAAGCCACTCAGTCCTATCGACGAACTCAGCGGGCTGGTCAGCGCCACCGAAGAGTGTTCAGCACACAATGAAGCATGAGCCGGTGTTGCAGGTGATCCGGTTTGCAGGGTGCTTCGGATGGCTGCATACGCCATCGAGCGGTCAGTCCAACGGTGTGGCCGTCATTCTGTGTCCGGGTCTCTCGACCGACGGACTGACCGGCTACCGGCCATTCCGGCTTCTGGCGACGGCCCTAGCCAGGGCTGGATATCCGGCCTTGCGCTTCGACTATCCCGGAACCGGCAATTCGAGCGATTGCGACGCCGACGATGTCTGGCTGCTCTGGCAGGAGAGCATCCACGACGCGGTTGACTGGCTGCGGCACCATGGTCTCGCGGACCGAGTGGTTCTCTGCGGCCTGCGGGCAGGCGCGACGCTGGCCATAGAGGCCTCGGCGACGTGTGGCGACGTTGCCGGCCTACTGCTGCTTGAACCTGTCCTGCGCGGGCGTTCCTACCTCCGTCAGCTCGCCATCGAAGCGGGCGGCAAGGCGACAGACCTTGCCTCTGCGGGTCCGCTTGCGGTGCATGAACTCAGGCTGTCCGCAAAGACGGTCGAGCGCGTGAGCCAGATCGACCTGCGGCGGTTCCGGCCTGCGCCGTCCTGCCCGATCGGCGTATTCATCCGAACTCCGACGAAACTCCTTTCGGAGTGCATCGCGGCATGGCGCGAGACTGGCGCCAAGGTGGACAGCCGGGCTTTCGACGGCCTGGAGGCGATGCTGCGTCCCGTCCTGATGAGCCATACGGCGTCAATCGATGCGAGCGCGATCCTGGCCTGGCTCGGAAGATCCCAGTCGGTGACCTCGGTGACACTCGCCCTCGACCGGTTACCGGCCGAGGGCGTTCTTCTGAACGAAGCCTTCATGGAAACATCAGTGCGCTTCGGGTCCCCGCAGGGCCTGTTCGGCATTCTGTGCGAGCCAGTGCAGCGCTCCGCCGCGGAAGTCGCCGTCGTCGTCACCAACAGCAGCGGCAATCCGAGCTACGGCTTTGGCCGGTTCGGGGTCGAGCTGGCACGCAGCCTGGCCGCCGCCGGCATCGCCTCGCTTCGCATGGATTTCTCGGGACTGGGTGACAGCACCACGCCCGATGACGGTCCGGCCCATATCTTCGAGGCCGATCGCAGGGAGGAGCTCCGGTCGGCAATCGATCTGCTCACGACACGGGGCTATCGCCGGTTCGCGACCCACGGACTTTGCTCCGGCGCCTATCACGTCCTGCATGGCGCCTTCGCCGACCCGAGGGTGAGCACGCTCCTGCTGGTCAACCTGCAGCACTTCTCCTGGGACAACGGCGACCGGGTAGAGCTCAAGGGCTACGCATTGCGCCATCCGGCTCATTTCCTGAAGAAGCTCGGGTCCCGAGTGGTCTGGGTGAACCTCATCCGTGGCAAGTTCGATGTGGCTGGCATCGTTGCGGCCCAGGTCGGCCGCCTTGCCAACGAGGTTCGACGGCTGACGGGTGGCCCGGGCCAGTGGCACATCAGGGAGCCTGCGGGCCCCGCCACGATCACGGACCAGATGCAGGTCCTGTCTCTGCGGGCAAGGACGCTGTTCCTGATGTCGAAGGGGGACGAGGGAATTGCTATGCTGTCGCGCGAATTCGGGCCAGCCTTGGAGCCCCCCGGCGCGATCGTGCAGATCGTTGCGGATCTTGACCACGCACTTTCGACCCGGGAGATGCGGCAGGTCGCGATCGGCCGCATCATCACCTTCCTGGAAAACCGGACGCTATCGCCACAACACGGGCTGCAGCCGCTTCTGGAGGTAAATGCCGCGTAGCGAACACGAAAGTTTAATGCCACGGAGGCGAACGGAAAGCTACGCTTGCTGCGCTCCTGCTAACGAAATGCGTTTGGGTATTCAGTGTCGAGACTTACGAATGCGCATTGACTAGATGTGCCTAAGTCGTCAGTCTTCTCAGATAAGATTGCCGATGCTCGTCCATGTCACGGAACCGGATTTCCATGAGAGATCCACCAGATCAGAGGCGTCGAGAACATGTCGGAACGCATTTGCATCACTGGCGGTGCGGGATTTGTCGGACGCCTGCTGGCGCGCGAGTTCTACAACAGGCATGACGTCCTGGTTCTCGACCGCCTCGACTTCGGGATCAACCGATTTCGGCCGGAGGAATTGTCCAGGTTCGAACTGAGCCGGACAGACCTGCGGGATGCCGCAGGCGTTGCGGCCGCCCTCGACCGCTTCGCGCCCGACGTCATCGTGCATCTCGCTGCAGCTCATTTCATCCCCCTCTGCGAGCGCGCTCCCGGGTCCGCCGTCGAAACCAATGTGGTCGGGACAGCCAATCTGCTGATGGCGTGTCCACCGAACTGCCGCTTCGTCTTTGCCAGCAGCGGCGCGGTCTATGCGCCGTCCCAGGCACTGCATGACGAGAGCCGGTCGGAGATCGGCCCCCGCGAGGTCTATGGGTTCACCAAGCTGCAGGGGGAACAGTACGTCCGCTACTTCGCGAAGCTCCGCGGGATTGCGTCCGTGGTGGTGCGGCTGTTCAATGTGGTGGGGCCCGGAGAGACGAACCCGCATCTGCTTCCCGAGATCGTGGCACAGATGAAATCCGGCCATACCCAGGTGGCACTGGGCAACCTCTGGCCGAAGCGCGACTACATCCATGTGCATGATGCCGCGGCGGGGTTCGCGGCGGTCGCGCTGAACGGGACGGTTCAGGCCGGGGAGACCGTCACGGTCAATCTTGGGACCGCGAAGCAATACTCGGTCGAGGAAATGATCGCGAAACTCCGCAGCGTCTCCGGGTATCCGTTGGCCGTCCGTCACGACCCGGGCCGGGCCCGGGCAGTCGATCGCCCGTTCCTAGGGGCCGTAATCAAGGAGATCTGGTCACGGTTCGGCTGGGCGCCACGCCTGACGGTCGATGACGCCATCCGCGACCTGTGGCGCGACCCGGACCTCAGCGACGACCTGGCGGAACGACTGGGCCTTGCACCCAGCGCCATGTCCCTGCTGCCGTCATGCGCATAGCCATCTTCACCGAACTCTACGCGCCGAGTGTCGGCGGCCAGGAGGTCTTCTTCGCAGGCCTCGGCCGCGCACTGTCGCGTCGTGGCCACCAGCTTGACGTCTATTGCATCGCGCACCAGAAGGGCCTCCCCGCCTCCGAGGTGCTCGACGGGGTCTGGGTTCATCGCACGCTGACCGCTCCAAACTACACCAGGCCACGGTTTGCCGCGATGCGCCGCGAGTGGGCAGCGTTGTCCCGCTTCGCGCTGCACACGCGCAGGATCGCACAGCGGCGCGAGCATGACTTCTACCTGCTGAACCAGTGGCCGTTCATGCATGTCGTGACCCTGCCGCGGCACGCGCGCCGGCGGGCGCTACTGCACTGGTGCGAGATCCGGGAATCCGGGTTCTTCCGGATGATGCAGAGCTATCTGCCCAGGCAGACCTGGTTGAACGGCGCGATCAGCGAGAGTGTCGGACGCCGGATACGCGCGTTGTCCGGCTGCGAGGCAATGACGCTGCCGAGCGGGCTCGACCTCGAAAAGGCGAGCTACCTGCCGCGCAACGAGCGCAGCGACATCCTGGCGGTGAGCCGCATCGCAGAGCACAAGAATCTCGTGATGCTTGTCGCGGCGTTCGAAATCATGCGCCAGCATGGCTATGCGGGCCGTTTGAAGATTGCCGGTGACGGCCCGGCGATGGGAGCGCTGCGCGTACGTGTCGCGAGCTCGCCTGCGCGGAGCGGCGTCGACCTGCTCGGCCGCATTACTGAGGCGGAAAAGTTCTCGCTGATGAGCCGCTGCGAGGTTCTCGCCATGCCCAGCAAGCGCGAGGGCTTTCCGCATGCCCTCTCGGAAGCGATGAGCTGCGGCCTGCCGATCGTGACGGCGGATTATCCGGAGAACGGCACCCGGGCGGTCGTGGAGGCGTTCGGGTCCGGCATCGTCACCAGCCAGAGCGCCGAGGCGCTCGCTGCGGGCATGGAGCGCCTGCGCAACGGTTGGGATCTGTATTCGGCGAACGGCCGGAAGGCGGCTAGGACCCTGGACTGGAATGCAATCGCCGAGACCCTCGAGGCCAGACTCATGCGCGTTCCCGGATGACGACGATGATGATATCCGAGCCGACCAACCGAAGCCTGGCAACGCAGACTGAACTGCGCGCGAGAGAAGGTACTCTGGTCAAGGCGCATTCAATTGGCGAGTTGCTTGCCCAGGATGCGTCACGCAGGCCGGGTGGCCTGAAGTGGAGCGCCGCTGCGCTGCGCCGGCGCTGGTGGCTGTTCCTGGCGGTGCTCATCGCAACTGTGGCGCTGGCGTCCGGCTACGCGGTGGTCAAGCCGCCCACCTATACCGCGACCACCCAGATCATTCTCGATCCCAGACCCGGGAGCGATGCCTCCTCTGCGGCAACGGTTGGCAACGGCGTCGACCCGATGGCAGTGGACAGCCAGGTGGAGGTGCTGAAATCGCGCGACATCGCCCAGACCGTGATGCGCGAATTGAAGCTTGTCGACGACCTACGCTTCGCCGCCCCTTCCCGACTTAGCCGCTGGTTCGGATCACAGGCGCGCACCGACCCGAAGGCCCGGGAGGAGGCCACCGTCGAGACGCTGGCGCAGAATCTCGACGTCCACAGCCTCGGGCTGTCCTCGGTTATCTCGGTCAGTTACCATGATCAGTATGCCGACGATGCGGCGCGCATCGCGAACGCGGTTGCGAAGGCATACATGAGTGGCCAGCTGTCCGTTAAGGCAGACGAGTCCAGACAACTCGTGAGCTGGCTTGAGTCCAGACTCGTGGTCCTCCAGCAGAACGCGGCGCGCTCGGAGACAGCGCTGAAGGAGTACCAGGCGTCGAACGGACTGATCGGCTTGCAGAGCAGTACGGGCTCGACATTGGCGCAACAGCAGATCAACGCCATCACGATCGACCTTTCCCGCGCCAGCGATGACGAGGCGGTGGCCCGCGGCAAGCTCCAGGGCAGCCTCGGCCGGACGGGCCGCTACGACAGCGTCGGCGACACCCTCAGCTCACCGGTGATCCAGGACCTGGAGCGGGACCGCAACACCGCGAGTGCACGGCTTGCGCAGCTTCAATCACGTTACGGCTCAGCCTATCCGGAGGCGGTCGCCGAGCAGCACGGCATCGCAGATATCAACCGGCGGCGAGTCGAGGAAGTCGAACGCATCCATCAATCCCTGCAGACCGCGCTGGACGTTGCCTCCTCACGCACGGCGTCACTTCGCGGGTCGCTGAATGCGGCGCTGGCGGCGGCGCAGAAGGCCAGCCGGGCATCGGGCCAGGAAATGCAGCTGCAGATTCAGGCGAGTGCGGACAACGATGTCTACAGGAAGTCACTGGACCGCCTGAAGCAGACGATCGCGGAGGCCGGCACCGAGCGTGCCGACGCGCGCATTGTGAGTGTCGCGACGAGCCCGCTCAAGCCAAGCTCGACCGGATGGAAGCTGATCGTTGCCGGCGGCCTGCTTCTCGGCTGCGTGACTGGCTTGATCGTCATCGCCGGTGTCGAGCTATTGAAGGGGGGGATCTACAGCTCCGAGCAGCTGGCCGAAATGGTTCGGGCGCCCTGGCTAGGGTCGGTGCCCGAACTGGAGGACACCAGCGGCAGCACGATGCGTCCGGGCCTGCGAACCATCGACGTTCCACTGTACGACCGCCTCTCGGGTTTCTCGGAGATGGTGCGGGGGATCGCGGCCAGCGAACCTTTCATGGTGAACGAACAGCGCCGCCTTGCCGTCATGCTGACCTCGGCCGTGACTGGCGAGGGCAAGTCGACCACGGCGATCGCGCTGGGCCGGACGTTGGCGCTGCAGGGCATCCGCGTGCTGCTCGTGGACTGTGACCTGTTCAGGCGCTCGCTGACCACGATGTTGTCTCCCGAGGTGACCTACGGCCTCGTCGAGGCCATCGAAGGGACGGCCACGATCAAGACTGCGCTGCAGTTCGACGAGGTCTCCGGGATGCACTGGATGGGTGTCCGCAAGGGGAGCGGGCGCGCGGGTACTTTCTCGAATCCGCGCATGCCGCAGCTGCTGTTCGAGCTGCGGGAGAGCTTCGATATCGTACTCCTTGATGCGGCCCCGCTCCTGGCGACCGCCGATGCGCGCTATCTGGCACGTGCGGCCGACCGGCTGGTGATCGCGGTGCGCTGGGCGAGAACGCGACCGCAAGGAGTACAGGCCACAGTGAAGCTTCTCGACGAAATCGGGGTTCGTGCCTCAGGCGCGATCCTGACCCGGGTCGATCTGCGCAAGCAGCGCCGTATGGGCGATGCTGGGCGCTTTTCCTACCAGGAGCAGTACAGCTCCTACCGGACGGTGGCGGCGCGTTGAATGTCCTCGACGACTAGCCGAGCGGGTGCGGCATCGCAGCTGCACGGAGGCGGCGACGCTCCGGCGGTGAGCGTCGTCGTACCGGTCTTCAACCGACCGGAGAGCGTAGCCGGCGTGATCGCCTGCCTGCGTGGACAGTCCTTCACGCACTGGGAGGTGATTTTCGTCGATGACGGCTCCGACGTCGACCTGCTTGCGGCAATCTGCCCGTTCCTGGACGACACGCGGGTGCGCGCGGTCCGGCTCGAGCGCAACCGTGGCGCCTCCGCCGCGCGTAATCGTGGTGTGTCGGAAGCGCGTGGCCGCTATGTCGCGTTCCTGGACTCCGACGACGGCTGGCATCCGGACAAGCTCGCCCGCCAGCTCGCCGTCATGGCGCTGCTGCCCGCCGATGCGAGAGCCTTCTGTGTGACCCTGACTTCTGTCGTGATGCCCGGCGGCTGGCGGCGCGTGCGCCCGAACTTCCCACCCCAGCAGAGCAAGTCGTTCGGCCACTATCTCTATGTCCAGGGCGGCTTCGCCCAGGTCAGCTCGCTGCTGCTGCCACGCTTCCTTGCCTTGGCGAACCGGTTCCACGAGAACTTGCGCCAGTACGAGGATCATCTGCTGTTCATCGAACTGCATGCGAGCGGTGCGGACTACATCGTCGTGCCAGAGGTCCTGACGGTCTGGCGCAACGATGTCCGGCAGGACAGGCTGAGTCGGCAGGACGATCTCGACAACGGAGAGGCCTTTCTCGCTGCCGCAACGGACGTGCTGGATCCCGGCGTGCAGGTTGCGTTCCGGCTGCGCGCG
This sequence comes from Lichenicoccus sp., assembly GCF_965277665.1. Classification (GTDB taxonomy): domain Bacteria; phylum Pseudomonadota; class Alphaproteobacteria; order Acetobacterales; family Acetobacteraceae; genus Lichenicoccus. The sequence continues at coordinate 69,586 of NZ_OZ255835.1, read as the reverse complement.
CTCGGAGGCGTGCTCATCCGGCGCAGGCCGCGCGACGCCATAAAGCTCTTCCTGTTCGGATTGCGGCAGCGCGTGCTGTCTCCGAGACAGATCGCGGTGATCCTGGCCCGTCATATGCTGCCGCCAAGGCTCTGGCAGCTGATGGTGCGGCCGGCGCAATGAGCATAAGCGTGGCCGCCACCGGACGTCTGGTCTTCGGCTGCCAGCCGCGGATCCTGCTGCTCTGCGCGGGCGTGATCCTGATGTTCTGGCTTAGCAACCCGCTGGAACTCGCCATCAAGGGGATTAACCCAGCCGCTGCCGGCCTGGTCGATCCGACGACGTCTCGCGTGATCTATGCGAACAAATACCTGCAGACGCTGATCCGTATGGCGGTGCTGGGGTCAAGCGGGTTGCCGTTCCTGCTGAACCCCGCGATCGGCTGGCGGATCCTCATGCGCGCGCCGATGCTCTGCATGTTCTTCGCATACGCAGCCTGTTCACTGCTCTGGTCCGACACGCCGGCGAACTCCCTGAACGACCTTGTCTATCTCGCAACCGCGCTGCTGACCGGAATGGCGCTTGCGATCTACGGCTCGCCAGGCGACGCGGCCCGCATATTCGCCCTGGGGGGGCTCGCCATCGGCGTCGTCTCGCTCGGCGTCATCGCGCTGTTCCCGGCCTACGGCGTGCATCAGCCCAGCGAGATCTCGGCGGGCGCATGGCGCGGCGTGTACGACGACAAGAACGAGCTCGGCCAGGTCATGGCCGCCTTTGCGGTGGTCTACCTGGTCAAGGGCAGCCAGCTGTTCCGTCCCCGCCTCGTCTGGATAGGGGCCCTGGGGGTGAGCCTGTTGCTCGCCGTCGCGAGCAAGTCCGCGGCGGCGCTAGCCATCATTGCCCTCGGTACCTCGGTGTACGTGCTGCTCTTCGTCCTCGGCGGGATTGTGCGGGTGATCGCCCTGCTGGCCATGCCGCTCGTCATCGCGATCGCAAGCGGCCTGAAAGACGAGTTCCTTGCGCTGCTCGGCCGCAATGCGGATCTGTCCGGGCGCACCGAAATCTGGGCGGCGGCCTGGCGCATCATCCAGCAGCACATGGTCTATGGAAATGGCTACGGATCAGCAACGATGGGTGGCCTGGTTCCCTATCTGGTCGACCGCTTCAAGGTCGCTCACACCCATAACGGCTATCTCGATCTCGCCTTGTCGGGCGGCGTGATCGGATCGGCGCTGCTCTATGGCGCGGTGGCGACCGCGATCTACCGTGCCATCAAGGCCTGGGACCCGAAAAGCGAGACAGCCCTGCTCATCGAGACGCTGTCCGGCTTCCTGATCTGCTGGAGCGTGTCGGCCTTCTCCGAGGTCACGTTCCGTCCAAACAACCCGATGGGCTCCCTAGGGATGGCGGCTTTGGTCGTGCTGTCGTCGTTGCCCGCCGCATTCCGGGGCAGCCGTGCGCTGGCCACGCTGTCGGGACACAACCTTGCGGTTCGGGCAGGGCCTGCCTGATGCGGGTTCTGCACATCATGGCGGACGGCTCTCCAGGCGGCGGCCCGACCGTTGTGCAGATCCTGTGCAAGTCGCTCGGCGATCTCGGCATCGACGCCGCGGTCGCCACGCAGACGAACAGCCATCTGTCACGCGAAGCGCGTCTGGCCGGCATTCGAACCTTCGAGGCGGACTTCTCGCACCGGATGAAGGCATGGCAGGCTGGCCGCCGGATGCACGAGATCCTCGAGGAGGCACGCCCCGACGTGCTGCTGGCGCACGGCGCCCGCTCGACCCTACCTGCCGCCCTCCTGAGGCGCAACCGGAGGCCACCGCTGGTCCATGTCGTCCATGGCCTGCACTACACCAGAAAGCCCTTCCTGACGCGTGTCCTGGGACGCGCGACCGAACGCTTCTGCGTCTCGCGGGCCGACCGCACCGTCTTCGTGGCGAATGCCGACGAGGCGATGGCCAGGCGCCACCACATCCTGGGCCGTGCCGGGCACGACGTCATCCATAACGGTGTGGCGGTCCCGCCCGGCCTTGTCCGCAGCCTCGCAGACCGACGGTTCGATATCGCCTTCATCGGACGCCTGCACGTCCAGAAGGACCCGCTCATCCTCCCGGAGATCCTGCTCGCCATGCGGCCGCGACGGCCGAGCATGCTGATCGTCGCCGGCGGCGACCTCGAGCAGGCACTGCGGGCGAAGATCGAGGTCACCGGGGTGGGTGAGCAGATCGTCTTCGCCGGCCCGCAGCGCCGTCACGAGGCGCTCAGACTGCTCTCGCAGGCGCGTGTCTGTGTACTGCCCTCGCTGTGGGAAGGCCTGCCGGTCTCGCTGGCCGAGGCGATGCTGCTGCAGGTCGCCGTCGTCGCGTCCGACATACCTGGCAATTCCGAGATCGTGCGCGCCGGAATGACCGGACTGCTCGCGCCGGTCGGGGATGCAAGGGGCTTCGCGAGCGCCATCACCCGCCTGCTGACCTCGGACAGCCTCTGGCAGACACTGACCACGGCGGCGATCGACCATGCCCGCGTCAACTTCTCTGCCCTCGGGCAGGCGAAAGCCTATCGCGGACTGTTCGCTTCGGTCATGTCCGAGCATCCGTCGGTACGGTCCGGTGCGTTAGAGGCCTTGTAGATGTCGCCCATGATGCTGAAGCTGCGGCCATTGCTGATGCTCTTCGGCGGCACGTTCGGGGCGGCGCTCCTGTCCATGGGCGCGCAGCTGCTGCTCATTCATGCCTTGACGGTTCCGGACTACGGCCGCCTCGCTACCATCCTGGCTGCCGTCAACCTGCTGTCGCCGTTCGCAGGCTTCGGGGTCAACTGGTTCTGGATCCAGGCGTTCGGGCGCGAGGGCTATCGCGGCTTCCGCTGGGTCGGGCCCTCCTTCAGCCTTCTTGGCCTGACGAACCTACTGAGCCTGCTTGCCCTGGCAGGCTACATCGTCTCCGCCGGGGGCTTTGCCGGACACTCGATGGGCCTGGTCGTCCTGTTCTCAAGCCTGATGCTGCTCGGCCAGTGCGCCGTCGAGATCGCGTCGGTCAAGTTCCAGCTCGAAGAGCGCTTCGGCCAGCTCGCCTTGTGGCAGGCCTTGTCGCAGCTGGGCCGCTTCCTGGTGGCACTCGCGCTGATCTACCACGCGCGGTCGCTGCATGCGGTAATGGAAGGATATGGTTTTGTCGGGCTGCTCCTGCTGCTCGGCAGCGCGGTCATCATACGCAGCTTCCACACTAGGCGGTTGAAGCTGGCAGGGCACGGACCGGCGGAGGGCGACCGCATCCTCGAGCCGCCAAGCCCGCTGACCACAGCGAAGTTATCATTTCCGTTCGCCTTCATTACGATCTTCTATCTGGTCTACTCGCAGAGCGTCCTCCTGCTAATCACCTTTTTCATCGGGCCCGGCGATACTGCGGTGTTCAGCGGCGCGCTGCTGGTCATCTCCGCAATCCAGCTCGTCCCGAACATAATCTTCACGAAGTTCCTGATGGGCCGGATCTGCCGATGGGCCGAGCATGATCACGCAAGCTTCCACGCGATCCTGCATCTGAGCGCCGCCGGCATGATCGTCCTGGGTGTCATGGTGATGGTGCTCGTGGCAGTCGGCGCGCCACTCGCCGTGCCGGTCATCTTCGGTGCGCGCTACGCCAGAACGACGATGGTGCTGATCTACCTGACACCGACCATCCCGCTGCGCTTCGTGCAAAGTGCCTACAGTTCGATGCTCGTGTCCGAGGCGAACGTACGCAAGCGGGTGATGTTCTCCGGCGTCAGCGCGGCCTGCAGTCTTGCACTCAATCTCTTGTTGCTGCCGACGCTTGGCCTGACCGGCGCCATCATCGCGTCGATCGCGTCCGAGGCCGTGCTGCTTCTGCTGGGGATGTGGGGAGCCGCGAGATATGTCGGAAACCTGAATATCGGCGACAGTTTCCGACTGACCTCCCTGCGGTCCGCGACGCACCAGATCTTCCGTGGCGCCGCCTGGTGACCCGGTCCTGGCCGACGGCAGGTCGGACCTTGTTTTCGATGACACGGCTGCCGCAATCTCACGACCGGGCTTCCTGCCTGGCAGAGGTCGGCCCCCGCTCCGCTCTGACTGCAATGCATGGGACTCAGACTCCTTCCATGACTACGCCGGCTTCCCCGGTCTTCAGCTACAGGATTTCCCGGATCAGGCGCCTGGCGCGCTTCCTGAGGAGCTCTGTCGATCCTCGCGCCTATCTGCATTTCCTGCGCATAGTGAACTTCTATAACCACTCCCATGTGACCCCGCGGCGCAGGATAACGGCCGGGCAGGCATGCTCCATTAGCCCCGATGTCAATTTCATGCATGGCGAGCGCATTTTCCTCGGCGACCGCGTCAGTCTCGCCTCCCGCTGCTTCCTATGGGCGGGGCCGGCGCAGGGAACGATCATCCTGGAAGACGACGTCCTGCTCGGCCCGGAGGTGCTCATCACCGCGGCGACATACCGCTACAACGAGGGCACGCCGGTCACCAAGCAGCCCATGAAAGAGAGCAACATCCACATCGCTCGCGATGTCTGGATCGGGTGCCGGGCGATGATCATGCCGGGTGTGACATTGGGAGCAGGTTGTGTGGTGGGAGCCGGTGCGATCGTCACCAAGAGCTTCCCGGCGGGTTCGGTGCTCGTCGGCGCGCCGGCGCGGCTGGTACGAACGAGGAAGTATCCGCCCGATCCTACGATTGATTTGTCGGGTTGTCCGCAGGTCTAGAGCCAATTCCGACCTGAGTGAGTCGGAACGGGACTGAACTAAACCAGTGATGCGGTGGTTGCGGCTCCGTTTGGATGGATGGGCTAGCTGGTCTGCCAGGGTTCGGGTGCTTCCCCGTGACCCTGGAACGGGAGACCCCCGATGAGCGAGATAAGCCCCTCGCGCCGCCGCACTATCGAGGACATGACGGTCCGCAATCTGTTTGCGACTTCGAACGGAAGGCGGACGGCGATTCCCGACGCAAGGCGGACCCTGATTCCGACGGAAGCCGGACAGTGATCCCATTCGATCCCGGACAGCCCTGAGGCGGGACTGGCGGTTGAAGTCGGCGATCCAGTGACCGGTAGCGTGGCCCTCTGACCAGGGGGGACACGATGCCAGCCGAGAGATTGTCGATGCGAAAAGTTCGGGAGGTTCTTCGCCTGAGGCACGCATGCGGCGCGAGCGTGCGGAGGATCGCGAGGTCGGTCGGGGTGGGCCATACGACGGTCGCTGAATACCTGCGCCGCACGGCGGTGATCGGGATCACGTGGCCGGTGGCAGCCGAGATCGACGACGCGGAGCTGGAGCGTCGGCTGTTCACGCCTGCGAGCTTCCACGCGGAGCCTGCCCCTGCCCCCTGGAATGCCCTCAGTCTGAGCTAGAATCCGTCACCAGGAGACGGATGATGAAGCGATCAAGGTTTACACAGGAGCAGGTCATCGCGGTGCTCAAGGAGCACCAAGGGGGTGCGGCGGCCGCAGCAGAACGGGTTCGTGGAGAGCTTCAACGGGAGGTTCGGCGACGAGTGCCTGAACGAGCACCTGTTCAGGAGCCTGGCTGCGGCACGTCGGATCATCGAGGCATGGAGGATCGATTACAACCACACCCGCCCACACACGAGCCTGAACGGCCTCACACCAGCAGCCTTTGCAACACGCCGCGAGCAGCGGCATACGGAGACGGGATTCTGCTTATGAACGAGGGCACATAGGGGGCAGGGTCACGGGCATTAGAATCCGGGTAAACCTCAACGCTTTCCCTTCAGGGTTGCATAGAGAAGAAGACGCCCGGACGATTGAGCAGGTTCATTAGGTCGGGGAAGGTCAGACAACCACGTCGATCAAGAGCATCGGCCTCTAGTTGAGTCCGTAGTTTATCTGGCTGATTTGGCTCGCGACCATGAAGCCTTCGAGTTGCCCCGCGCGTTTATCTAGGTCTAAAGGGTAAGGCAGGCGCAGATGGTACAACCAAGGAGATTGTCCCCTTCACTTCAGGCCGGCTCCGAAACTGGCTACCGTGCCCTCTTGCGCCAGCCGGGTTTTGGCCTGTTCTTTGCCGCCACGACAGCCTCAACTCTGGGATCGGCGGTAGTACCGGTTGCCCTGACCTTTGCGCTCCTCCAGATCGGGTACACCGCGACCGCTGTTGGGCTGGTCCTGGCAGCTCAGACAGCACCTACGGTCATCCTTCTGATAGCGGGAGGCGTCATCGGTGACCGGTGGCCCAGGCGTCGCATCATGATGGGAGCAGACGCCTTGAGATGCCTCTGCCAGAGCGGCCTCGCCGCACTCCTGGCAACAGGACATCCGTCGCTCCTCTTCCTCATGCTGCTGGCGGGATGCCTCGGCGTCGGGAACGCGTTCTTCAGCCCCGCCGAAAGCGGGCTGATCCCCGAGATCGCTGGCGAGAAGAGCCGGATCAAGGCCGCAAACAGCCTCCTTGGGATCTCCAACTCGCTCTCAGCCATCCTGGGTCCAGTGATCGGCGGCATCCTTGTCGGACTAGGAGACGCGCCCCTTGCAATCGGCCTAGATGCATTCTCCTACGCCGCCAGCGCCGCTTGTCTCGCCTTTATCAGCATCCCTGCCCACGAGAAGCACGACTCGACGTCGTTCCTCAGCGAACTGCGGCAGGGATGGTCCGAGTTCCGGCAGCACCGGTGGCTGCTGCTGGTCACGGCCCAATATGGTCTCCTCAACCTCGTCACGTTTGCGCCCTTCTTCGTCCTGGGGCCCGTCATCTTTTCCTCGATGCCACATGGAGCTCGCTCGTGGGGGTTAATCGCCTCGGCGACAGGCGTGGGAGGCGTCTTGGGCGGCCTGCTCATCCTCAAGATCCGTCCGTCGCGACCACTTGTCGCATACGAAATCTCCGCGGCGCTCCTTGCGGCTCCTCTGGTCGTGCTCGCCGTCCATGCTTCGGTCCCGGTGCTGATGGCAAGCAGTGCTGTCTTCGGCTTGGCCTTGTCCATCCTGAACGTCACGGTGCAGACGACGATACAGGAGCGCATACCCGAAGATGTGCTCTCTCGCATCAACGCGCTGTTCAGCGTGGTGGCAACCGGCCTCGGCCCTATCGGCTTCGCGCTTTGTGGTCCGGTGGCTCACTATGCGGGTCCACGCAACGCCCTGGGCGTAGGCTCAGGTATCACCCTCGTCAGTGCGGCCGCTCTTCTTTGTCTCGGCCATATTCGGCATGTCAAAGCCATACGCATGCCATGACCGGAGCCAGACGATCACCTCTTGCCCGAAGGACTTGGAACAAGATGACCAGGTTCAAACGTCGCCGAATGTCTGGACTGAGCCGCGTCGCGAACCTCAAATGGTTGCCACGCTTGCTCTTGAGCCAGCGTCAGCTAACCGTTGCGTGCGAGTTCCAGGCCAGCAATAAAGGTGCTGGCCAGGGCTGACCTGCCCGGAAGCTGTCCGCCTCTACCACCTTCAGGTCCGGCAGGAGCGCCGCCAGCGCGCTACCATCCTGCAGCACCGCCAGCCAGTTGTGGATGCGCGCGATAGGGGTCTGCACCGACCATAGTGTGCGCGGTGGCAGCCGGTCAGCCGGTAGACGTCCGTTAGCTGGTCCGGCAGCGCCAGGGCCACCAGACAGGTGCGCATCAGCTCGGTGCGATCATCACCGAGCCAGTCGGCGGCAGCCTGGATGTGACGACGGCTGGGCAGCTGCCGCCGCAGCCCCTCTGCCTCGCGTGCCGCCGCCTGCACCTCCGGCCCGGCTGCCGGCAGGATCAGCCGCGCACGCAGTTGGGTCGTATCCCTCTGGTGAGGGCCCTGTAGCGGCTCGGGCGGCGGGCTGCTTGGCGTTGGGCGTGTTCGAGTAGTTCCACGGCAGCAGTTCGTGCAGGCGCTGCGCGGGATGGTCGGCGATACGGCGTAGCGTGTCGGCGAGCCAAGCTCGTGGATCAACGTCGTTGAACCTCGCGGTCACGATCAGGCTGTAGATCGCGGCGGCGCGTTCTCCTCCACGGTCTGATCCCGCGAACAGCAGGCCTTGACCGATCGCGATGCCACGCAGCGCGCTTTCCGCCGCGTTGTTGGTAAGACAGATCCGGCCGTCCTCGAGGAACCGCGTAAATGCGGTCCATCGCTTTAGCATGTAGTCCATCGCGCGCCCGACATCGTTGTGTCTCGACACGCGGGCGCGCTCGGTGCGCATCCAGGCTTCCAGCTCGCTGACCATCGGCGCGATCACGGGTTGCCGTGCCGCGAGGCGCTGCTCGGCAGGTGTCCGAGGATCCCTCGCTCTGCGTCAAAGATCGCGTCGATCCGCCGCACCGCCTCGATCGCAAGCGGCGCCTTGGCCAGATCGGCGAGGACGGACAGCTTGCGCCTGCCATGCGCCCAGCACGCCGCCTCGACGATAGGCCCGTAGGTCGTGCCCCTCGCGATAGAGCTCGTTGAACCCGACATAGGCGTCCGCCTGCAGGATCCCCGTATAGTGCGCGAGATGCCGTCGCCGATGAGCCGCCGTCCGGTCGGGCGTGTAGTGGAACATCGCCGCTGGTGGGCTGGGGCCGCCGAATGGCCGGTCGTCGCGCACGTAAGTCCACAATCGGCCGATGCTCGTCCGCTTCGTGGCCAGCACTGGCACAGTGGTGTCGTCGCCGTGCAGCCGCTCGGCTGCAAGCACATGGACGCGGATCAGCTCGATGAACGGCGTGAGGGCCGTACTGCAGGCTCCGACCCAATCGGCCAGGGTGGAGACGTCGAGGTTGATCCCCTCGTGGGCGAACGTCTCGCTCTGCCGGTTCAACGGCAGATGCTGGCCGAACTTCGCCTCGAGGATGGTGGCCAGCAGCTCCGGTCCGGTGCGTCGGCGCGAGATTGGAGTGACGGCCTCACTGAACGGAGTTGAAAAGCTGTGCCGACACTCACCGCCACAAGACCTCGGCGAAGGCGTGCCGCCGATCTCAGACGGCGCCTCCCAGGTAATGCGCCGTCGTTTTGTCGGCGATCTCTTGCGCACTCACGCCGGGGGCGAGCTCGACCAGGCGGAACGGGCTCTTATGGTCGGGACGATCGAATACACAGAGATCGGTCACGATCATGTCGACGACGTTCAATCCGGTCAGCGGAAGCGTGCAGGCAGGAACAAATTTCGCTCCGCCATCCTTAGAACAGTGCTCCATTACCACGATCACCCGCTTGACGCCGGCGACCAAGTCCATCGCCCCGCCCATCCCCTTGACCATCTTGCCGGGGATCATCCAGTTGGCGATGTCGCCGTTCTCCGACACCTCCATGGCGCCCAGCACCGTCAGGTCGACATGGCCGCCGCGGATCATCGCGAAACTGTCCGACGAGGAGAAATAGGACGAGGACGGCAGCTCGCTGATGGTTTGCTTGCCGGCATTGATCAGGTCGGCATCAATCCCGTCTTCATGCGGGAACGGGCCGATCCCGAGCATGCCGTTTTCGCTCTGCAGGGTGACGGTCACGCCGGCGGGGATGTAATTGGCGAGCAGGGTCGGTATCCCGATCCCGAGATTGACGTAGAACCCGTCCTGCAACTCGCGGGCGGCGCGGGCCGCCATCTGGTCACGGCCCCAGGCCATTACACTTCCTCCCTCGAACGCGTGGTGCGGAACTCGATCTGCTTGTCGTACGGCGATCCGTCGATGATGCGCTGCACGAAGATGCCCGGAAGATGGATGGCGTCCGGATCAAGGCTTCCGGCCGGGACGATCTCCTCGACCTCGGCGACCGTGACGCGGCCGCACATGGCAGCCGGGACGTTGAAGTTGCGGGCCGTCTTGCGGAACACCAGGTTGCCGGCGCTATCGGCCTTCCAGGCCTTGACGATGGCGAGGTCGGCAAAGATGCCGTGCTCCAGGATATAGGTCTCCTCGCCGAACTGCTTGTGCTCCTTGCCTTCGGCCACCAGCGTGCCGACGCCGGTGCGGGTGTAGAAACCGGGAATGCCGGCGCCTCCGGCGCGCATGCGCTCGGCCAGTGTACCCTGCGGACAGAACTCGACCTCCAGCTCGCCCGCAAGATACTGCCGGGCGAACTCCTTGTTCTCGCCGACATAGGAGCTGATCATGCGCGCGACCTGCCGCGACCGCAGCAGCCTGCCGAGGCCGGCGCCATCGATGCCGGCATTGTTCGAGGCGATCCGCAGGCCCCTGGTGCCGGCCCGCTCGATCGCCTCGATGAGGCGCTCCGGGATGCCGCACAGGCCGAAGCCGCCGGCCGCGATCAGCATGCCGTCATGCAGCAGGCCGTCCAATGCGGAGATGGCATCCGGATATGTCTTCTGCATCGTAACCTCCTATCGCACCATTGTCATGGCGACGCCCATGCCGCCGCCGATGCACAAGGTCGCCAGCGCGCGCTTCGCGTCGCGGCGACGCATCTCATGCAGCAGGGTCACCAGCACCCGCGCCCCCGACGCGCCGATCGGGTGGCCGATCGCGATCGCGCCGCCATTGACGTTCACGATCTCCGGGTCCCAGCCCATCTCGCGATCGACCACGCAGGCCTGCGCGGCAAACGCTTCGTTCGCCTCGACCAGGTCGAGATCGCCGGCCGACCACCCGGCGCGTTCCAGCGCCTTGCGCGAGGCGGGGATCGGGCCGGTGCCCATGATGGCGGGATCGACGCCCGCGGTCGCCCAGGACACGATACGGGCGAGCGGCGCCAGGCCGCGGCGCTCGGCATCCGCCGCCCGCATCAGCACCACGGCGGCGGCGCCGTCATTGATGCCCGACGCGTTGCCCGCGGTGACGCTGCCGGTCTTTGAAAAGGCCGGCCTGAGCTTCGCCAAGGCTTCGAGCGTGCTGCCGGCACGCAGATGCTCGTCATCGCCGACCACGACATCGCCCTTGCGTCCGGCGACCGTCACCGAGACGATCTCGTCGCGAAAGCGGCCGGCTTTCTGCGCCGCCTCGGCCTTGTTCTGCGAGCACACGGCGAATGCGTCCTGCTCCGCCCGGCCGATCCGCCATTGCGCGGCCACGTTCTCGGCGGTCATCCCCATGTGGTAGTCGTTGAAGGCGTCCCAGAGCCCGTCGGTCAGCATCGTGTCGGCAAAGGCGACCGGACCCATCTTCTGGCCGGCCCGCAGATAGGCTGCATGCTGGGCCATGGTCATGTTCTCCTGGCCGCCGGCGACCACGATCCGGGCATCGCCGGCAGCGATCTGCTGCAGGCCGAGGGCTACCGCGCGTAGGCCCGAGCCGCAGATCTGGTTCACGCCCCAGGCCGTCGTTGCGTGCGGCAAGCCGGCGCCGATCGCCGCCTGCCGGGCGGGGTTCTGGCCCTGGCCGGCGGTCAGCACCTGGCCCAGGATGACCTCGTCGACCTCGCCGGGCCCGACCCCCGCGCGCTCCAGCGCGGCCCGGATCGCGACCGCGCCCAGCACATGCGCCGGCGTCGCCGCAAACGCGCCGTTGAACGTCCCGACCGGCGTGCGCGCCGCACCGACAATCACGATGTCAGTCGTCAATTTCAATTTTCTCCATAAGCGACCCCTTCTGGCCAGGGCTTCTTGCCCGGATGCGGAGCATAGGGCTCAGGGTCGGGACGGGAGGGAAACCTCGGTTCGCGTCCGGACTCAGCCGAACCCGGCTGTCGATCATGTCCAAGGCATCAAGGCCAAGATCGCGGCGGAATATCTGGGCAGTCTGCTGCTACGCAACGCGCCTGATCCGGTCATTAAGGGCGTGGAGCAGGATCTTGGTCGTCTGTTCGATATGCGCCTTCATCAGATCGAGCGCACGGGGAACATCACGGTCGAGTGCCGCCGTGACCAGATCACGATGTTCCTGATCCACGTCGCGCTCGGTTTCCGCCAGCGGGATCGACAGGCGCCGGTAGCGTTCCGACTGCGCATAGAGCTGACGGCGGATCTGCAGCAGGGTGAGACTGCCGCAGGCCGCAACCAGTGCCTCGTGGAAGGCACCATGCGCGAGCGCCCAGGCATCGCTGAGGCGCTCCGCGTCGCCCGGTGCACGCTTCTCAGTGCGTGCGAGACGGTGAGAGATCCCCAGCAGCCGCTCCTCCCAGGCCAGATCACCTTGCTTCACCGCCATGCTGAGACAGAGCGCCTCGATCTCGACGCGCGCCAGGGTGAGGTCTTTTAGCTCTGCCATCGAGATCGCCGCGGCCTGGAAGCCGCGCTGCGGCAGGCAGACTACGAGACCTTCGGCCGTCAGCCGGGAGAGCGCCTCGCGAACCGCTCCAAGGCTGGATCCATGGCTGGTGCAGAGGTCGGCGATCTTGAGCTTGCCACCCGGTGGAACGCGGCACGTCAGCAGGTCTGCCCGCATCGCACGATAGACCGTCTCGGTCAGGGTCAGAGGGGCCGCGATCTCCATACATAGCTTCTAACCTGATCTACTTGCGGCTAGAAAATATATTTTTTGTTGACGGTGTCTCTGATCAGGCGCACTTCTCCTGATCGAGGAGAGACCGCGCATGCGTTTCATCACCTACTCGTCGTCCGGCAGGCTCGGGATCGGGATACGAAGCCCGAACGGCTATCTCGGACTTCTGGAGGATGAGCCGGAATATCCAGGCGACCTGCACTCCTTGCTGGAGCAGGGCGATGCAGCACTATGTCGGGCAGGCCAGGCGCTCGGTCAGGGCCGGGTGGTCGATCCGGCGGCGGTCACGCTGCTGCCGCCGCTTCCGACGCCCGGCAAGATCATCTGCGTCGGCTTGAACTACGCCGACCACTCGGCGGAAAGTGGTTTCAAGCAGCCGGAGTATCCGGCAATTTTTGCCCGCTACGCCTCCAGCCTCGTGGCCCACGGTGCACCGATCGTGCGCCCGTCAGTCTCGCAGCAGCTCGACTTCGAGGGCGAAGTCGTAGCGGTGATCGGCACCGGCGGTCGCGGCATCAATGCCGCCCATGCACTCGATCACGTCGCTGGCTACTCGCTGTTCAACGACGCCTCGATCCGCGACTACCAGTTCAAGACCGCGCAGTGGATCATGGGCAAGACCTTCGACGACACCGGCGCATTCGGGCCAGAGTTCGTCACTGCCGACGAACTGCCGGTCGGCTGCAAGGGCCTGCGCCTGGTCACCACGTTGAACGACGCCACTGTGCAGAACGCCGCTCTCGACGACATGGTGTTCGACGTAGCGGCGCTGGTGGTGCTGATCAGCGAGGTCATGACCCTGGCCCCAGGCGATATCATCGTGACCGGCACGCCAGCCGGCGTCGGCGTCGGACGCAAGCCGCCGCTGTGGATGCAGCCCGGCGACATCTGCGCAGTCGAGGTCGAGGGCATCGGCCGCCTGTCCAACCCGATTATCGAGGAGGTCGCACGCGCGGCCTGATCGAGAACCAACCGTGCGATCAAGGCGCCGCAGAGCGTCGGTCATTGAGGAACCGTCATGAACCAGATCACCACACTATCCACCGTCTATCATGCCCGCCGTCCCGGCGTGCTCGGCGTCCACTCGCTTGACCATTTCGCGCTATCCGTTCCCGACCTGGCGGTCGCACGCGATTACTACCAGTCGTTCGGCCTCGACGTGCGCGAGCATGGCAATCGCCTCGAGTTGCGAACCTTCGGGTCGGACCACATCTGGGGCCGGCTGAGCGAAGGCGGCCGTAAGGCGATCGGGCATGTCAGCTTCGGCTGCTATGCCGACGATATCGACCGCTTCCGCCAGCGCCTGGAGGAGCTCGGTGTGGTGCGGCTCGACCCGCCGCCGGACCAGGAGACCAACGGGCTGTGGTTCCGCGACCCGCATGGCCAGCTGGTCGAGATCCGCGTCGCCGAGAAGGTGATGCCGGACAGCAAGGCGCCAATCGTGGGCATCGATGTGGCAGCCGGCCAGCGTGGCGCGCCGATGCGTGGCACCACCGGGCCAGTGCAGCCGCGCCGCTTGGCGCACGCGCTGTGCTTCTCTCCTGATGTTGCAGGCTCGATCCGCTTCTATGCGGCGGCTCTCGGCCTGCGTTTGTCGGACCATCCCGGTCCGGTTGCGTTCATGCATGGGCCGCACGGCAGCGACCACCATCTGATGGCGTTCGCGATGTCGTCGGACGGCATCGGCTACCACCACAGCGCCTGGGACGTCAGCTCGATCAACGAGGTCGGTCTCGGCGCGATGCAGATGGCCGATCGCGGCCATCGGCGCGGATGGGGCCTCGGCCGCCACGTGCTGGGCTCGAACTTCTTCCACTACGTGCGCGATCCCTGGGGCAGCTACGCAGAATACAGCTTCGACATCGACTATGTCCCGGTCGATCAGGAGTGGGAGGCGAGCTATCCGGCTCCGGAGAACAGCCTGTACCTCTGGGGTCCCGACGCGCCGTCGGACTTCATCGTCAATCACGAAGCCATACGCTGATGGACAACGCGCTCTACGACGTCATCCAGGTCGGTTACGGACCGGTCAGCGAGGTGCTGGCGGCCGCCCTGGGCGCCAGGGCCGCAAAGTGGCGGTGTTCGAGCGATGGAAGCAGCGTCATGCGCTGCCGCGCGCGGTCTGCATCGATCACGAGATGTACCGCATGCTGAGCGCGATCGGCATGTCCGAGGAGTTGTCGAAGGTCTCGCATCCGGCGTTCCCCTATTGGTGGATGAACGCCGAGAATCTGGAGGCTGAATGAAGACACGGGCCGCTGTCGCGTTTGAGGCAAATCGACCGCTCGAGGCGGTCGAACTGGACCTCGACGGCCCGAAGCAGGGTGAGGTTCTGGTCGAGATCATGGCGACCGGCCTCTGCCACACGGACGCCTATACCTTGGCCGGCCTCGACAGCGAGGGACGGTTCCCAAGCGTGCTGGGTCACGAGGGGACAGGCATAGTATGCGAGACCGGCGCCGGCGTCACCACGTCGGCGTCGGCGACCACGTTATTCCGCTCTACACGCCGGAATGCCGCCAGTGCAAGTCGTGCCTCAGCGGCCGGACCAACCTGTGCACCGCGATCCGCGCGACGCAGGGTAGGGGATTGATGCCCGACGGCAACACCCGCTTCAGCCATAACGGCAAGCTGGTGTTCCATTACATGGGATGTTCGACCTTCTCGAACTTCACGGTGCTGCCGGAGATCGCAGTCGCCAAGATCCGGCCGGACGCGCCGTTCCAATCGGCCTGCTATATCGGCTACGGCGTCACGACCGGGGTCGGCGCGGTGGTGAACACCGCCAAGGTCCAGCCCGGCAGCAACTGCATCGTGTTCGGCCTGGGCGGGATCGGGCTTAACGTTATCCAGGGACTGCGAATGGTTGGTGCCGACAAGATCATTGGCGTCGACGTAAAGCCGCGCAAGGAGGAATGGTGTTGACGGTTCGGCATGACCCATTTCGTCAATCCCGGCGAGATCGACGGCGAGCTGGTCGCGCATCTCCAGGGCCTTATCGACGGCGGCGCCGACTATACCTTCGACTGCACCGGCAATCCCGGCGTCATGCGCACCGCCTTGGAGGCGTGCCGTCGCGGCTGGGGCGAGAGCATCATCATCGGCGTCGCCGAGGCCGGCCGGGAGATCAGCACTCGTCCGTTCCAGCTTGTGACCGGACGGGTCTGGCGCGGCTCCGCCTTTGGCGGCGCGCGGGGACGCACCGACGTCCCGAAGATCGTCGACTGGTACATGACCCGGAAGATCGAGATCGATTCGATGATCACCCATGTCCTGACGCTGGAGCAGATCAACACCGGCTTCGAGCTCATGCACGCGGGCGAGAGCATCCGCAGCGTCGTCGTGTTCTAGTGTCCTGAACCCGAAGTTCGCTCATTAACTGTATAAGTGGTTCGGGTGCAGAACCTCTCGATGGTTGCGAGGATGTCGTCGGCGGACTTCGTCCAACGGAACGGCTTCGGGTCGGCGTTGTGCTGGTTGATGAAAGTCTCGATCGTCTGGTGGAGGCTGGCGACGCTACGGTGAACGCCGCGTCTGATCTGCTTCTCGGTCAGCAAACCGAAGAACCGCTCGACCTGGTTCATCCACGACGCGCTGGTCGGCGTGAGGTGGATGTGCCACCGGGGGCGCTTGGCGAGCCAGTTGCGGATCAAGGGCGTCTTATGGGTAGCGTAGTTGTCCATCACCAGGTGGACATCGAGCTGGGCCGGAACATTGGCCTCGATCTCGTCGAGAAACTTGCGAAACTCGCCAGCACGATGCCGGGGATAGCAACGGCCGATGACATGTCCGGTGGCGATGTCGAGGGCAGCAAACAGCGATGTCGTGCCGTGCCGTTTGTAATCATGGGTCTGCCGCTCGACCTGCCCCGGCCTCAACGGCAACATCGGCTGGCTTCGATCGAGCGCCTGGATTTGCGACTTCTCATCGACGCAGAGCACAACCGCATGCCGGGGCGGCGAGACGTAGAGGCCGACGACGTCCCGGGTCTTGGCGACGAAATCCGGATCGGTCGACAGCTTGAACGTCTCGACGCGGTGCGGCTGCAGGCTGAACGCCCGCCAGATCCGTTGCACGCTCGTGCTCGACAAGCCCGAGGCGCGGGCCATGCTGCGCGAACTCCAGTGGGTCGCGCCGAGCGGCAGGCTCTCAAGGGTCCGGACAATCACATCCTCGATCCGGGCATCGTCAAGGGTGCGCGGCGCTCCGGAGCGTGGCTCGTCCAGCAGCCCGTCCATGCGATGCGCTGCAAAGCGTCGCCGCCATTTGCTGACGGTGACCTGATCCACGCCGAGGGACGCTGCGATGTCCTTGCCGTAGCCACCATCGGCGCAAGCAAGAATGATCCTTGCACGCATCGCCCGGCCTTGAGCGGTCGACCGCAGCTGGCTTAACGTCAGCAGCTCCGCACGCTCCGCATCGCTCAACACTATGGCGGCAGGCGGTCGACCTCTCATGTTCCGCTCCTCACCAACCAAAGGAGTATCCCATACACAAAGGTCGAGTACAAGAGTTCTCAAGCGAACTTCGGGTTCAGGACACTAGAGCATGATCCGACCGCGCCACCCCGTGGGTCATGGTCGAGCCCTTGGGGAGAACCGCGCTCCGACCGGCGGCGCAGGATCGAGCCACTTCGGGCGGCCTGCCACGGCACCGGTCCCGCGCCGGCCGGCGAGAGGGCGATGATCCCGGCGACGACGTCATCCCGACTTGTACGGCGGACCAACCTGGCTGGCACGCCCCACGTCTCGAACAAGGCGACAGAATGCCCACGTTGCTCGTAACCACCCGGGAGGGAACCCAGACGGTGCTGGATGGTGAGGCCGGTCTGTCCGTGATGGAGATCATCCGCGACAATGGCGTCGGCGAACTGCTGGCGCTGTGCGGCGGATGCTGCTCCTGCGCCACCTGTCACGTCTATGTCGACGCTGCCTTCGCCGACGTCGTCCGTGCGATGAGCGAGGACGAGAACGACCTGCTGGACGGATCGTCTCAACGCACCGATCGCTCCCGTCTCTCCTGTCAGCTCCCGTTCGGAGACGGGTTGGCCGGGCTGGCGGTCACCATAGCTCCGGAGGGCTGAGCGGTGCCGACGGGCGAACGGGGCGACCACGCCTCGGGCATGCATTACGACGTGCTGATCGTCGGGGCGGGCCATGGGGGCGCCCAGGCGGCGATCGCCTTGCGGCAGCGGAAGTTCACCGGTTCGATCGCCATCCTGGGCGAGGAACCCGAAATACCCTACGAGAGGCCACCGCTGTCCAAGGACTACCTCGCCGGCGAGAAGCACTTCGAGCGCATCCTAATCCGGCCCCCGGCGTTCTGGGAACAGCGCGGTGTCCTTATCCTGACCGGCCGCCGCGTCGTCGCGGTCAGCCCAGAAGCGCACAACGTGACCACGCACGTTGCGACGTCACGCCCTGCAACGATGAACACCGCGACTGCCGAGGACGCCACGACCATCGGCTACGGCCGGCTGATCTGGGCGGCGGGTGGACATCCGCGCCGCCTCGCCTGCTCCGGCCACGACCTTCGCGGCGTGCATTCGGTGCGCAGCCGCGCCGACGTCGACCGCATGACGAGCGAGCTCGCGACAACGTCCCGCGTCGTCGTCATCGGCGGCGGCTATATCGGACTGGAGGCGGCGGCGGTCCTCAGCAAGCTCGGCAAGCAGGTGACGGTGCTCGAAGCGCGCGACCGCGTGCTCGCGCGTGTCGCCGGCGAGCAACTGTCGCGCTTCTTCGAGGCCGAGCATCGTGCCCACGGCGTGGACATGCGGCTGAACAGCGCCGTTGCCTGCATCGAGGAGACCGACGGACGCGCGGCCGGCGTTCGGCTCACGGACGGCGAGGTCGTGCCAGCCGAGATGGTGGTGGTCGGCATCGGCATCGTGCCGGCGGTCGAGCCTCTGCGCGAGGCGGGAGCGGAGGGTGCCAACGGCGTGGCGGTAGACGCGTTCGGCCGGACATCGCTGCCGGACATCTGGGCGCTCGGCGATTGCGCGCTTCAAGCCAGTCGCTTTTCCACCGGCCAGCCGATCCGGCTGGAATCGGTGCAGAACGCGAGCGACATGGCGGTCATGGTCGGCCGCGCAATGACCGGGGACGAGGAGCCCTGTCGCGCCGTGCCGTGGTTCTGGTCCAACCAGTATGACCTGCGGCTGCAGACCGTGGGCCTATCTGGCGGCCACGATGCGACCGTTATCCGCGGGTCGATGGAGGAGCGCAGCTTCTCGATCGTCTATTCCAGGCAAGGCCGGGTAGTGGCGCTCGACTGCGTGAACGCCGCGAAGGACTTCGTGCAGGGCAAGCGCCTGGTCGCCGATGGTCTCGCGATCGACCCGCTGCGGCTGGCCAACATCACCGTGCCGCTCGACGACATGTAGTTGCCGAAGGAAGACGGGTCCGGCCGATCGAGGGCGCCCTTGGCTCGCGGCGGCAACGCAGAAAGAGTCAACGAGGACGAACATGTCAGCTTCCTGTGAAGGAATTGAATCATGCGGTCGGCAACGGACATGATAACCAGCCAGTATCCGGCCTATCCGGAGGACGTGTTTTCCAGCGAAGCGCTGAAGCGACCATTCGGGCACTACCGTCGCATCCGCGACCTTGGTCCGGTCGTTCGCCTGAAGGGGGTGGAGGCCGTCGCACTCAGCCGGTTCGATGACGTGAGGACCGCGCTGCAGACGCCCGAGATCTTCATCTCGGGAGAAGGCAACGGCTTCAACGACGTCTGGAACATGCCGAAGGGACCCGAGCTGATCAGGATGGACGGGCAGGAGCATCGCCGGCTGCGACGCCATCTGACTCAGCCTATGACGCCGGCGGCCCTCGCTCAGCACCGCGACATGCTCAAGACGATGATCACCAACCAGGTCCGCAAGCTGGCCGATGGCAACACCTTCGAGGCGATCGAAGGCATCGCGAAGCACCTCCCGCTCGCGGCGATCTCGTACCTGGTCGGACTGCCGGAGGCGGGGCGGCAGAACATGCTGCGCTGGGCCACTGCGATCTTCAACATGGTTGGACCGGCATCGCCAGCGCTCAACGAGGACCTGCAGATCCTGCTCGAGTTCAGGGACTACATGCTCTCGGTCGACCCGGCGCAGTTGCCCGAGAACGGCTGGGCCAAGGCATTGTTCGATGCCGCCCGGGACGGCAAGCTCACGGTCGCGGAGGCTCAGGCGGTGCTGGGCGGCTTCGTCGCACCCAGCCTGGACACGACGATCAACGCCAAGTCGAACCTGCTCTATAACCTGGCGATCAATCCCGCCGAGTGGGACAAGCTGCGACGGAACCCGTCACTGATCTCGAGCACGGTCATGGAAGGCGTGCGCCACAGCGCGGTGGTGCGATGGTTCGCCCGCGTGACGAGCACCGACTACCAGCGCCGCGACATCTTCTTGCCGCAGGGCACGCGGGTGATGCTGATGTTCGGCTCGGCAAACCGCGACGAACGGCATTATCCCGACCCGGACGCCTTCAAGGTCGACCGCAACCCGCAGGATCAGCTCGGTTGGGGGTCCGGACCGCATATCTGCGCCGGGCTGCACCTGGCGAGGCTGGAGATGGAGGTCCTGCTGGAGGCTTTGGTCGAGAACATCGAGACGATGGAAGCCGACGAGCCAGTGTTCAGCGCCAATCGCGGCCTTTTCGGGCTGCAGAGCTTGCCGATGCGGATGACCCCTACCGGCTTGGCACGAGCGAATTAAAAAGAACAGGAACGGGCCAGGCACGTCGTGCGAAGCACGCTGTCGCGTGACACCCCTGGACCCGCCAGGGTTTTACCCCGGAGCCCAGCTTTAGGCTCGGGCAGCCAAACGCGGCAGCAGCAGCTCGGAGTTCTTCCGGCCGATCGCGGCATGACCGGCTTCGTCCAGACCGGCATAATCGTCCAGACCCTACATGTGAAGTGGTTCGTCGCGCCCTCGCGGGCATACGGCAGGTCCGAGCCGTGTAGAACATGTTCCAGCTACGCGGAGGCCATGCGTTGAGCGCCAAGAGGCCGTACCGGAGCGGTTCCGGGATGGGCTCCTGAGGTTGAGGTAGCCGGGCGGGTATAAATCCACGGGGTTCGACGCCGACCTGGAAGCCCGATATAGACCCCGACTCCCAGACCGCAGCATAGTCATGATGGCCTGATTTTATGCAACAGACCGCGAGGAAGTGAAGGATCTGTAGAAGCGGCCTTAGGCAGGAAAGTAAAATAGACTCCAAGAGCCCAGTAAAAGAAGGTTCAACGGTTTTCATACGCCCGGAGGAAGGTATCGATCGCCTTCGGAATGGCTTCGCTCTTTTTAATCTGGAAGTTCGCCCCATAAAGTGCCGCCTCAAGAAAGTCCACTTCGATGAGACCTTTCAGGTGGAGCGCGGCTATCACTGGCGACGTCTTGCGCAACCGTCCACGCTTCATCTGATCTGCGAAGAAACGCGTGAGCATCAACACTGCCCGTCGAGGTCCTTGCTCAAACAGATGGGCTCCGAGCGTTGAGTTGGCTCCCTCAGCAACCGCCGTGCGTGTAATCGCCAACACGTCCTTGTCAAGAATAAAGTCGAGGTAGGCGCTCGCGAAGCAGTGAAGGTTCTTGCGGAGATCGCGCGACTCCGGATCGAGAAGATCCATGATCTGGTCTCCTCGACCTTCCGAGGCCGCCTTCATCGCCGTCTCGAACAGCTCCTCCTTCGACTGGAAGTAGCCGTAGAGGGTGCCTTTGGAACCACCCAAACGGCGCGCGATCATCGTCATACTCGCTCGCTCAAAGCCAACTTCCCGGAACACCTCCAAGGCGACCTCGATGATCACCTGTTTCCGATCTTCGGTTCTCACCCGCATGTCGGTACCTCACCCGGCCGAGCCGCCCTCTACCGTTTCTCGATGGCTCAAGCAACAGGAGCGATGCTAATGCACATCATAGAGGACTAACGCGGGACTGAGCTGCGAGAGTGAACACGCGGGAACCAGATCCCGCTGACGCGGGGCAAAAGCCGAATCCCGGCAAGCTGAGGGGTCTTGGCCGCCGCCTCCCGACCGATACTGACGGCAACCCGGAACCAAAGCTCGGGCGACCCAAACCGAAATTGCGGTGCCGCCTCCCCGACCCGCAGCGCCGGGTCATGAGGGTGCAGGCGGCTTTAGATAGGACTGCAAGACACAGGCCGCCGTTGATGCCGAAAGGCAGATCATTATCGCAAACCGCCTCATCAACAACGGCTCAGATCAAGACTCGTTACTGCCGCCGTTCGACGCTCTCAAGTCGCTGATAATCGGCCGGCCGTTCGTCCTCGCGAAGCGCACCACTTCAGGAAAAGGATAGAGAGGGCACCTATGAGAGGAGCGATTGCGACCAGCAGGAAAACCGTCTCGCCAAGCGTCCCGATCCTGACCATCAAGGCGCCGATCAGCAGCGGCATTATCACTTCCCCAAGCCGCCCAGCGCCCATCGCCCAGCCGACGCCCGTCGACCGGATGGCAGTTGGATAGAGACCGGCCGAGAGGGCCAGCATGCCCGCCGTGCTGATGCCCGCCATCAGAACGGCATTGGCCAACACGTCGAGCACCATCGGCACGGGGAACCTAGCTGCGTAACCGAGTGTCGCTGTGGTCAGGGTCGCCAACAGGAAGGTCGTCGCCAAGATTGTCTCTGACCCGAACTTCTCCATCAAGCGCCCGGCACCGGCTGCGCCGAAGAGAGAACCAACACCGCCGCCTACCCCCACGATGAGCGAGGCTTTGGGCAGCGAGATGCCGTGACCATGCAGCAGAATGGGCGACCAGAAAAAAGTCGCCGCGGTCATGCCGAAGGCCGCCATGAACGCGAGCCACAGGGGCACCGTCTCGAGCGTCCTGCCCCCGTGGAACAGGCCGGTCGCCGGCCCCTCCGACTTGAGCTCGCTCCCGACGATCCGCGCCATCGGCGGCAGCGTCGGCGCCACATGACGCATGATGCGGCCGATCTCCTCCGAATCCGGCCGCTTCACCAGCAGAAACCGCAACGACTCAGGCAGCCAAAGGGCAACCGCGACACAGGCGGCCAATGGGAGCGCCCCCCCAAAAAAGAAGACCGCATGCCAACTCGAATGAGCCAGAAGATAGGCATTCACCATCGCCCCGAGGATTACGCCGAATGGAAAGGCGGTCCAGATCAGTCCGGTAATCAAGCGTCGATGCGATTTGGGCGCGTATTCCGAGGTGAGTGCGATGAAACAGGGTGCAGCACCGCCCAGACCGATCCCAAGCAGGAAGCGAATGATAAGCAGAGCCGAAAACGATCCGGCAAGGGCCGTCATCGCGGTAAAGACGCTGAATAACGCCGTCGCAACGAGCAACATGCTCTTTCGGCCAAGTCGGTCCGCAAGCGATCCAAACGTCGCGGCGCCCAACATCGCCCCGAGAAGGGCAGAGGAGAAGATGGGACCTAGATGCCCCGGCGATAGTCCGAGCTCGTCCAGGATCAACGATGCCGTCACACCGATCGATGTGGTATCGGTTCCGTCCAAGAGTGCCACCAGGCCGCAGAGGAGTCCGACCCGGACCATCAACCTGCCGACCGGCGCCTCATCGAGTACTCTAGTGATGTCGAAGGCGCCGACTCCCGCGTTCTTAACCATGTCTTCGACCGCATGGGTGTTTTGCATGAGGATCTCTCCTTGAAACGATCGGAAGTCTTACGGCCGCTGGCCTGCTCAAAAGGGCTTGTTGCTCGTGCCAAGGAGCGGTCCGAACGGAATGACCGCGAAGATACCGGCCTCCACGCCGTCGCTCGGTCGCCTCGCCTGCGCTGGGTCGAATAGGTTGTCGGGATGAACGAAATACTGGACGGTCGGGTTAAGCCTGAGCCATGGCACCGGAGCAAAAGCACCGACAACCTCGAAGACGAACCCGTTCCGGCTCTGCTTTGGGCCCGGGCCCGCGAAGATGTCTTGAATCGAGCTCTCGTAATTGGCCTCGATGGCGCTCAATCTCTGGTAATGCACTTGCAGGCCTAGAGCGTCAAATTGGCGGCCAGGAATCAGGCCGGTGAAGTTCACGCCGGCGATCGCGTCCATGTCGATGGGCTGGGGCTTGTCCACCGAGGCATCGATCGAGCCATAGAGCGCGATATTGGCGGGCGGCCCATAGGCCGGTTTCGCACCCCGCCAGAGCACCTGCTGTCCCTGAAAGAACAGGACACCGCCGCCCGGATAATCGGTTGCCTCGTTCTGGGGCGTGGCGAGGACAGCCGCTCCCCTCACGTTGGCCACTCCGGTCCTCGTATTCCACTCCGCTCCAAGTTCGAAGTTTGCCGGATACGCCGCATTGCTGAATTCACTGCGGTAGCCGACCTCGCCGATGATCTGAGCACCAGCCGCCCCGTCGTCACCGAAGTTGTCCGGGTTGTAGACAGCTCGGAAGTAGTTGTCCTCGAATGAGCCGCCCTGCACATACCAGCTCGGTGTAAAATGATAGGTGGCGCGCCCCCCCCCAGACCGGAAACGGGTACGAGTTGAAGTCGCCATCGACGCTTAACGTGCTGGAGGCGTTTGTAAAAATGTCCAGGCCGTTGCCTAGCAAAAAGTAATGGTAGAGGTTGGTTCTGCCGACCTCAACCGATAGCTTATCATCGAGCAGCTTCTGTTCGTAGGTCAGGGAGGTGAGCGCGACGGGAGTAGTGCTTGGCGCCGGCGTGGTCTGGTAACCCGTCAAGAACCCGCCAACGTCCGTAATGATGTTGGGAATGTTGCTGCGCAGGCCGAACACCGTGACCTGTACATGAACGTTGCCGCCGGATATGCCGGCGATCCTGCCAAGGTCCAGATCGACCGCCGGAGCGATGAACCCGAGATTATAGGTCTGTCCGGTGATGTTGCCGGCCGACGGGTTGGCAAGGAAATGGTCGACAGCAAGCCCATGAATGTCGATGCCGTCACCGAGCAGTGTTTGGCCGAAAGCCGGAAAGAGGCCCGATAGTGGCGGTCCTGAAATTGGTAGTGGCGGCTGCTGCAGTGACAGATCTCCGGTCGTGTTGTTGCTCGGATTGGTCGAGATTCCGGAGGCACTCCCAATATTCCCCGGAGACGCCAATGTGGCCGGGGCAACTGGACTCAAACCGGAGGTATTTCCGGCGCTCTGCGCAAAGGCGTATTCGGTAGTAGTTGGCAGCCCGGCGATGAGAATAGCCGGCGCCAGGGTAAGCCAGACCTTACACGGCATTGTATGTTTCCCCCGTTACCTTAGGCGATCTGATGCCGCCTTGGGTTTTACTTCTTCGTGGTCTTCGTCCGATGTGTTATGCTTCAGTTTGCGTCAAAAAGCCTGT
Source organism: Lichenicoccus sp. (assembly GCF_965277665.1). Lineage (GTDB taxonomy): Bacteria > Pseudomonadota > Alphaproteobacteria > Acetobacterales > Acetobacteraceae > Lichenicoccus. The sequence goes on along the minus strand of NZ_OZ255835.1, from coordinate 44,981 downwards.
CACGCTCCTCCGAGTCCTCGTCGCTGATGCCTCCCCCGATGCCAACATCGACCTAACCGGGCCCGGCTTTGACTGAGGGATTGAGACGAGGTTTCCAATAGCAGTGACTTGAACTCAATCTCGGTGAGACGCCCCCGCATGTCGTTCCGCAGATGCCGCCCGGTGAGCCAGAGCCGATCTTGCCCCGCGGCGTCTGCGGCCCGCGGACTGACGTGCGCCGTGCAGCGCAACGAGCGGCCGTCTGCTAACCGAGCGATCACCGCATATCGCCCCTGACGCGGGCGCAGGTAGCCCTGCATGCCGACGGAGGCGAGCAACGGTCCCCCTTGCATGTCTATCTGACCATGCAACTGAAGGGCTCCGCGAATGGTGAACGGGCGGGACAGTAACGCCTGTACTGTGGAACAGTCGCCCAGCCGCAGGGCGTCTCGAATACGCGTCGATGAGATCCGAACGTCTCCAAAAGAAATCGAGTCTATTGCTTCGTAGGCGATCCCCTGTTGAGCAGCGAGCCTGGCGAACATTTGCACCGTGCCGGCACGCCCGCGACCGAAGCTGAAACCGTCTCCTGTCACCACACCGCCCGCACGGGCAAGATAGCCCTGGATGAATCGCTCCGGACTGACACTGGCGAGGTCACTACCGAAGCGGAACAACATCATGGCGTCCGCGCCCGCCTTGGCGAACAGGCGCTGCCGCTGATCGAGCGTGGTGAGATGGAATGGCTCGATGTCGGGTGAGAAGTGCCGTATCGGATGGGGATCGAACGTTGCAACGATGGCGGCCACGCCTCGGTCACGTGCCATCTCGACAGCCCGACTGACAACCGCTTGGTGACCGATGTGAAATCCATCAAAATTGCCGAGAGCGATCACCGCACCTTGGAGCTCCGGCGGCAACGGCCTGCCATCCTCGACCCGAGGAATATGATGGTCCATGAGGGCAACGGGGGTCCCGACCGTCGCGCCGGGCCATTCACAGGTTGCAAGCATATCGGATCCGTCGCTCAGCCGGGTCTTCGATGGAGCATCGTACTGGCGTGAGCGAATACGATTTGTCACCTGATGTGCCGTCATCACTCTGCCCTTGCTAAACCCGGTCAGGCTGCAAAGCAGCCCTCACCGGGTCCCTGTCTCGATCAGGCTCCAGGCTTCTTCTCGAAGGCCATGAAGTTACCGAAAGGCGGCCTACCAGAGAGGACGCGACCGTAGTTCTCGGCACACGTCTCGTAGTTGAACTGCGCGTGCACGGTCGCGACGCGGATATCCCGGGCGTAGCGCTGCATCGGGTTCGCCTCATGGATCGTCGATGCGCCGCTGCCCCGGTGGAGGCTTTCAACGGCCTCGGCGCAGCTCCGCACGGAGGACGCGACGTCGAACTTGAGCTTGGCCTGGAACAGGTCGTCGCAGGGTTCGCCAGCGGCAGCCCGGCGGTCAAGCTCTTCGCAATCAGCCGTCAGGAGCCGCTCAGCCGCATCGATGCGCGACGTTGCCTCGGCCAGCTGGAAGTGCGTGACGGCTGCCTCCGCCTGCACGCGGTAGTCGGTCGCGACGATCCCACGCTTGTCCATGCGCGCCCTGAAATAATCAAGCGCGCCCTTGGCAATGCCGAGCGGGGTCGAACCGGATAGGATGGTCGTGTAGGCGATGAACTGGTTGCGATACAGCACCTGTCCAAGCGGCGGCTCTGACGCCCACTTGCCCACGGCCGCATCCTTGATGCTGAGTGTCCGATAGGCGGGAACGAACACATCGGCGCCAATCTGGACCGTGTTGCTGCCGCTGGCCTTCATGCCGCTGACCGCCCAATCGTCGAGGACTTCGAGATCAGCCGCGGGGACCAGAAGGATGATCACGTCCGGTGTTCCATCTGGCGCCTCGGTCATGGCGCCCAGGATCGACCACGCCGTATGCCGGCAGCCGCTGCAGAAGGGCCACCGGCCGCTCAGCATATAGCCACCCTGCACGCGGCGGGCGCGGCCTGGCCCATGCGCGGAGATGACGCCGGAGACCAGCGGGCCGACCCAGTCTGCTCCGTACACCTCCTCGCGGGCCTGCTCGGAGAACATCGCGATCCATCGGACATGCGTGGTGGTGACCCAGCTCACCCACCCGGTTGAACCGGCGATCTTGCCGACAGCGGTGTAAACCCGCCGCTGCTCGGCCGTGGACAATGCCAGTCCGCCATACTCGAAGGGGGTGCTGATGCGAAACACGCCGATCTCGTCGAGCTTGGTCACGGACTCTTCGCTGAGACGCCCCGCCTTCTCTTCGGCCAGGCATCCCGGCTGCAACTCGGCGACCAGGCGCTCGATCTGCTGCAGCATGGCATCCACGGAGAAATCGCTTCCCGGCATGCGCGTAATTCTCGTCAGTGATCCCATCTTTCTCTCTCCTTCGTCTCGACATGGTGCTCTGGCTCGGCTCAGCCGCGAGACAGCCGATCACCGAAAACCCTGGCTGGATTGGCGCTCAGCACGGCTGCCATCTGCAGGTCGTTCAGCCCGGCCTGCCGCATGAAGCGAGATGTTACATCCGGCGCAAGGGCCGGCGCATCGCTGCCGAACAACAGCCGGTCGATCCCGAAGGCTGCCTGCGCGGCTGCAAGAGCTGCCGGGTCAGGCAGGAAATTCGTGTCATAGCTGAACCGCTGCAGCTCCTCGATAAGGGAGCCAGCCCTGTCGGTAGTGGACAATATCGAGGGGCCTTTCCAGCGGCCCGCGATCCAACTGACCCGTTGTACCAGGGACGGCAACGCGCCGCCCAACAACCCGAGGATCACCCGCAGCCGGTGGTGGGTGCGGCAAAGGGCAACAAGCCGCAGCGCCGCTGTCGCGAGTTCAGCGGCGCTGCCGATGGTGACCGCGATCACAGCATCGTCCATGCCGGAGAGGCCGGGCTCGCACCCCATCATGACCCCGCCGGGATGGACGTAGATCACTGCCTCGCGCCGGTCGAGCTCGGCCCACATTTCCGAGAAACTGGGATCGTCGAGGGCGCGGCCCAACACCGAACACCCAAGGTGGATGCCGGCAAAGCCCAGTTCATCGAGGCATCGCACCGCTTCGGCTGCTGCCACCTCGGTATGCGGAAGCGGCACGCTGCCGAATGCCGCGAAACGGCCGGCATACCGGTCGACAATGTCGCGGTAGTGGTTGTTCACCTCCCGCGCGGCCGCCGCTGCGAGTTCCGGATGGCGGAGATATGGACTGTTCGGGCCGGTGCTGAGGAGCTGAACGTCGATGCCCGCTGTGTCCTGCGCTTCGACCATCTTCTGGAGGGTCGTGTCGTCCTGGGGGGCGCCGAAAGTCGGTCCGTCACCCTGCAGTAGCATCTCCATGTAGGCGGCTGGAACATGATGAGCATGGACGTCTACGCGCATCTGTTCCTCCTGAGACAGAGGCACGTCGACCGGAGTGTCGAAGCTTGCGAGGTCATGATTGCGAGCGCTCGATCTCGTGTCGCCGGAGGGCAAGCCGCGGAAACAGGATTTCGGCGTTGGCGCGGTTGATCGCAGTATGTGCCGCCTCATCGAGGCCGGCGAAGCGATCCAGATTGTTCGTGAAGTACCCGATTGTCTTGCCGGAAGCGTAAGGACTGTCGGAGCCGAACAGCACGTGGCCGGGGCGAACGAAGGCGCCCAGGCTTGGCAGTGCAGTCGGGCTGCCGGACAGCGCCGTATCGAAGTAGAACGACGACAAGTCCTCGAGCATTGCGACCCGGTCGACCGCTGGATCGACGACATTGGCCAGGGTCGCGATGCGATGTGCCGCGTAGGGCAGGAAGCCGCCCGCATGGGACAGGATGAACCGGATGTTGGGGTAGCGGCGCGTAACGCCCTGCAGCACGAGGTTTATCGCCGAACGCGTGGTGTCCAGTAGGAAGTCGGCCAGTGATGGGTGGAGACCCGGGACCGGCCGCCCCTCCAGGTGTGCCGGATGGATGGAGACGATGGCTGAACGCCGGCCCAGCTCCGCCATGACCGGCTCGAACTTCGGATCGCCAAGATAGGTCCCCCGCGTGTTTGCAAGCAGCACGACCCCGTCGGTCGACAACTGGTCATAGGCGTAGGCGATCGCTTCCAGGGATCCCTCGATATCGGGCAGAGGCACAGACGCAAACATGCCGAAGCGGTCCGGGCGGCGCTGCACCATACCCGCAATCCGTTCATTGATCCGCCTGGTGAGTTCACGCGCTTCGAGATCGTCCCCAAGGTGCGGACCTGGCGTCGACAACGACAGGAGACCGGTGGCGATTCCGAAATCGTCCATCATCGCCAACGCACCTGCTTCGCTCCACTCGAAGGGAGCCCATCCCGCCATACCGTGGCGGCCCAGCGCCTCGCGGAACTCGGGCGGGATCAGATGTTGATGGACATCGATGCGCGCCAGGTCGTTCATTACAGACCTCTTCCCCTGAAAGAACGCCCACGACGACGTCCACCAAGCACCAGCACCTGGCTCGAGACAAATCCGGCGCGGCAGATTGGCTCTTTCGAGCGATCCGTCATGGGCCGGCTCGGCCGCTCAGAACATCATCTGCTGCGGATCGCGCTCGAGCCCGAACTGCATCCGGCCCCAGGCCGCCATGCTTGTCTCCGGGTTGAGGCTGACATGGCTGGATGCGAAATGCACGTCGCGCCACGCCCGCTGAATGCTGCTTGTCGAGGCAAAACCGGCCGCGCCGGAGATCTTCATGATCGTGTCGATCGCCTCCACGATCAGTTCCGATGCACGCGCCTGGTCACGATAGCAACGTGCGCGTAGCTCCTCGGGGACAGGCTCGGCCATCTCCCCCACCTCGGCCGAGCGGATCATGAGCATCTCTGCCGCATCCAGGCTGGCCGCCGCCCTTGCGATATTTACCTGCTGGCTGGTGTACTTGGCTACCGGCGCGCCGAACAAGCTCACGCGGTCGGCGGTCCAGCGCCGATACTCCTCCAATGCGCCGCGCGTAGAACCCAGCATCGGCGACAGGAACGTCAGCGTCGCATAGGTGATCCAGGGCGAGTTGAACATTGGCGTCTTGTGCAGCGCTGCGCCTGGGGTTCTCTGGTCGCGCATGTCGGTGACCTTGAGTGTGTGTTCGTGGGGGACGAACACATCCTTTACGATCACCGTATTGCTGCCGGTGCCGCGCATGCCGACCGTGTGCCACGTGTCGCGTATCTCGAATGCCTTCTCCGGCACCAGAAACAACGTCCAATCCGGTGGGCCGTCGTGACGCGGCACCATGCCTGCAACCACCACACGCGAGCAGTGATTGATCCCGCTCAGATACGGGATCTCGCAGGAAATTCGGTAGCCGCCTTCGACAGGACCGACCTTGGACGTCGGCGTGAAAGTACAGGCCATCGCCACGTCCGGGCCATGGCGCCACACCTCCGCCTGCGCCGGTTCCGGAAACTGGGCCAGGTAGTGCGGGTGGTGCATGATCATGCAGGCGCACCAGGCGTGGGCCGCATCGGCCTTGGCGATCTCTGTCGAGATCTCGACCCAGGCGCGCAGGCCCATCTCCCACCCGCCGAACTGCTTCGGCATGAGGACCCGGGCCAGCCCGATGTCCAGGAACTCCTGAGCAGACTCAGGCGGGATCGAGCGGTTCTCTTCCGTGCGGCCGGCACGTTCGCGGATGGCCGGCATCAGCGCCTGAACCCGCTGCATGACCTCGCCTAGGGTCGGCTTGTGCTCTAGCGGCGTGATGCTATCGAGCATCGCTGTCTCCTTTCGACATGCTGCGAACCTGGGTCATTTAGTGGAAGCTGTTACCTTGGAAGCCCATCGCGACGCGGCCGCGGCTGGTGTAGGCATCGGCCCGGTCCACGCCGATATGCACGCCCGTTGCATGGATATCGCGGAACACCTGCTGCATCGGGTGTGTCTCGAACAATGCCATGGCTCCCGAGCTGGTAAACAACTGGTCGCTCAATTCGATGGACGATCGGCCGATGTAGCCGCGCCACGAAAACCATTGCGCGCGAAGTTCGTCGCTGATCACCCAGTCCTCACCACGGATCGCACGGTCCCAACCGTCCTGCGCGTACTTCTGCGCCAAGGCCCAGGTCGCATCCCACTGAGTCGCCGCCTCGGCCAGGATCAGTTGCGGCGCTGGCGCTTCCTTGGCCGGGGCGTTGCGCTCGTATGGACGCACCCGCGCCTTGGTCCACACGGTGAACTCGTCCACCATGCGCTGGGCGAGGCCCGTCGAGGGCGTCAGGATCGCCAGACCCTGCATCGTCATCAGCGGCACGCGCCACAGCGGGCCGTCCTCCGTCACCTTGCTCCGGCCTGGACCCGCAATGCGGCCCATCGCAAAGGCTCGGTGGTTGGGTACGAAAGCCTTTTGTATCGAAACCGTCCGACTTGCCGTACCGCGCAGGCCCATCGTGTTCCAGTCGTCGATGATGACGCACTCCGACTTCGGCAAGAAAAACATGATGTGTTCCGGATGCTCGCCGTCTGGCGCCACGGCGATGCCGCCAACCGCCACCCAGGACGACCATTCGATACCACTGCAGAACCGCCAGTTGCCGTTCACGACATAACCGTCAGCGACCCGGTCGATCTGGCCCACCACGGCATAGGAGTCGCAAACCATGGCATGCAAGTCATTGCCCCACACCTCTTTTTGCAGCTCTTCCGAGGCAAAGCTCATGTACCACTCGTGGAAGCCCAACACGCTGAACAGCCAGCCGAGGGCGCCCGACCCGCGCGCAATCTCGCGCCCGACATCGAGGAAGGTCATCGGGTCGGCTTCCGGTCCACCCCAGCGCTTGTGACGGCAAAGTCTCATCAGCTTGCTCGCCCGTAGCGCGTCGATGACCTCATCCGGCAGACGCCGGTCCCGTTCAGTCTCGGCGCGACGGCTCCACGCGAACTCGCTGACGACGCGGGCCTTCTCAAGCAGGTCTTCGCGGTCCAGATCTGTGCTGATCGGGCTAAGGCTGTTCATTGCGGTTACTCCGATGTCCGAGAGCTGATGTGGCTTCGGATGCGTTAGGTGCGAAATCCCCGAGTCGTTCCTGCGGCCTGCCTTTACGCCCAACCCGGAGCGCGAAAGTCTTCTACAGGAAGCGTACGGTGGTAGGCGCGCTGAAAGAAAATCAGAGGCCGGGTCGCCCGTGCGACCACGAGCTCGTGGGGCGAGGCGAGGACGATCGTGTGATCGCCAGCCTCGACCTCTCGATCGAGAGTACAGGCGGCCCAGGCGAGGCAGCCATGGATCACTCGGTCGTCTCCCTCTCCGAACGCCACATTGCGGAACTTGTCGGGCGACCATCCCGCCAGTTTCTGGCTCAACGACCGTTGGTCGCTTGCTAGAATATTGGCGGTGAAGCGCCCTTCGGCTTTGACAGCCAGCCATGATCGGGAATTCCTGGTCACCATGAAACTGACGAGTGGAGGGTCAAGCGATACGGAAGAAAACGTCCCAACGATGAGCCCGACCGGGCCTTCCGGTCCCCGCGCCACGATGGCCGTCACGCCAGTCGGCAATTGCCCGAAGAATTCACGATAGCGTTGGGGATCCAAGGTGATCACTTTCCGGGCCAAAGACTGCCGACGTGGCCGCCTAACTCGACTGGCCCTCCCGTTTCGATGAGCTGCTGCGCATAGGAGGCAAAGGCCGTGTCATCGACGACCGCATGTGTTGCGGCCACGCTCATGTCGCGCAGGAGCTTCTCAAAGACGTTGGGTTGGCGTAGGCCGGCGGAGCCGGATCGATGGAACGCCATTTGCACGCACTCGAGCGCAACTTGCGTCGCATGCACAGCCAGGGCACGTGGCCGGTAACGGTCGTCATGCGACCATCCCAGCTTCTCCCCAATGGCCAGCGCATCGACCCGCTCGTAGAATGCGTAAGCCAACGCCTCGATGGCCTGGAGCGAGACGACCAACTGCCCGAATCGTCCCTGCACCATCTCGCGGTCAGCGACATGGCGGGCCCCTGACGCAGTGGTCAGCACCATACGCAACTCGCGCAATGCCCGGCACCCCAGGCCCAGCGCGAATGCCAGATGCTCATAGCTTTCGACATGATCGAAATCGACGAGGTCATACCGGCGCACGCCGCGAAGCTGTCCATACGGGTTCTCCTCCCGGCCGGTGAGCTCCGTCGGCAGGAAGTAACCGTCGAGCTTGAAGTCGTTTGATCCCGTCCCGGCCAGTCCAACTACATTCCACGACTCAACCAGCGTGACGTCGCCAGCAGGGATAGCCAAGGGTAGCACCCGGGAGGGATCCCGCTCGACCAGGGCGGTCGCGTGGACCCAGCGCGCATGGTGGATGGAGCTTGCCAGCCGCCAGGTGCCAGTCAGGAGAAACCCTCCCTCAACCGGCACCGCAGAACCGCCGGGGCCGGCAACGATGGAACACGTCGGCACGCCATCTACAAAGATCCGCTTGATCGCGGCCGGAGGCATCGTCCCTCCAAGCACGGCAACCGCGTTATTTGCCACCATCGTGCACCAAGCACTGGATGCATCTTCGGCGGCCAACCTGGCCAATACCCGGATCTGAAGAACGATCGGTAACTCTAGGCCGCCTAGCTCCCGGCAAAGCCGCATGCTCCACAGTCCACTTGAGCGAAGCGCGTCAACCGAAGCACCTACAAGCTTCCCTTGCAGGTCGGACTGTGCAGCACCAAAGCGCAAGGTTTCCGCGATTACTGCGACTCTCGCCAGAATGTCGTTGTCCGAAGTCCCACTATACATCTCAGGCATCTACTTAGGCGAGGCTGCAGGCACACGATAAGATAGTCTTCGCAGCGGACGCTGCTGAAGCTTTATACTTGTTGGTCGCCACTTGAACCTCCGCTTTCCCTTGAGACTTTTTTGCGCTTTAGAAGCAGTCATCAAAACCGTACGGCACGGTTTTGATAGGCGGCTTGGTTTTGTGAGTCAAGCACAACCGAAAGTATGCTCCGGCGCGATCGGGGCTTCGTGATTGGATGCCGAGCCGATGGCCGCGGATGCCCAGGCGCATGGATATTATAACGCGTCGGCGTCAAGCCGTTTTGCAGTGCAGCATTTGATAGCCGTTTGGCTCTGCTACCGAATTCCGGCCTTAGCTGCTGACGGATTTTGGCCCTCCTCCGTCCCTCGACCTACCGTCATCCTGCTTCAGCCAGAAGCCTCGAAGCGGATTGGGCATCCAGAGCGGAATTGCTCGAGCAGCTTCGTCAGGAGGATGAGTTCGGTGTCGGCACGGTCGCCGGCGTGGCGGCTAAGTTCGGCGTGCAGCGGCGGATGGTGCGCCAGGCGATTGCTGGGGCCCTACCGCCGGTCCGTCGCTAGCCGCTGCGGGCGCAGCCGAAGCTGGGTCTGGTCGCGGCATCATCGACCAGATGCTTAACGAGGAACGCGCGCGCCCCGCGAGCACGAAGCGGTCATCGTCGCCTTCCGGCGACAAACGCTGCTTCCACTCGACGACTGCCTGTATGCCTTGCTGGCCACGATCCCGCACCTGACACGCTCGTCCCTGCAACGCTGCCTGCAGCGCCACGTCTGGCGGTCTCTTGCCGCCAAACCCGCTTGCCCGAGGTGGAGCGCGACAAGCCGGTCAAGCGCAAGTTCAAGGGCTATCCCATCGGCTACATCCACATCGATATCGCCGAGGCGCAAACCGCTGAAGGCAGGCTCTACCTCTTTGTCGCGATCGACCGCACCAGCAAGTTCGCCGTGACGCAGCTCGTCACAAGGACCGGCAGGTCCTCAGCATCCGCCTTCCTGACTCAGGTGATGAGCGCGATCCCATACAAGATCCACACCGTGCTGACCGATAACGGCATCCGATTCACAATCCCAACGCGCTATGCCGACGGCCCGACAGCTCGATACATGACCCACATGTTCGACATGTGATGCCGCGAAGACAGTAACTCTGAGGCAGACTACATCAAGGGTAATCGGACAACCGTAGCCCAGCTTCTAAATGAGCTTTCGAGCCGGGAGCGAGCCTCGCTCCTGGTCTGGCGGAGGCCGAGCTTCGATGGGCTCTTTGGGTGCGTCTGGCTCGAACCCGAGGATTACGGCGTCTGGTTTCTCAGCTCGCTGACAGTCGATCCCCGAGAACAAAATGCGGGGCTTGGACGGAAGCTGCTGACCGCCTCTGAGGCGCGGGCACAGTGATCGGCTTCGCCGCCGTGCAGATGGCGCTCATGCGTGGAGCGCGGGTGATCGTAGCCGCGGGAGACACTTTCGCCGGCCGGCTCCGCGCTCGGCGCCAAGGTAACGCCGTATGGAGATGGCATGGTCGAGCTGGTGCTTGAGATCGGCGGGGGCGCGCTGGACCTGATCCTGGATGCCGGCCCGATCAGCGACGTGCTGCCCGACCTCGTCACGATCGCCGGTGGCGATGGGCGCCGCGTGCTCACGGTCAGCAATCACGGTCCCGCCGCCGAGGAGCTGGGAGCGCGCAACAGCTTCGAAAGCGAGCTGCGGTACAATGTGCTTGGCGATTTCGCGAAGCTCGCGGCCGAGGGGCGGTTCGCCGTGCCAGTCGCGCGCACGTTTCTCCTTGAGGAGTGGCGCGAGGCGCTCGACCTCGGCCTGAGCGGGCACGCCCACGGCAAACTGATCCTATTCCCCGCGGGCGCAACCGCCAGAGGTTGAGATCGCTCGGCGGGAGTTAGCCGGTCCGGTCACGGGTGGTTTAGCCGACAGCTCAGCGCGGCCTCAGATATTGCCGAGAGCGGACCATCCGCCTGCCCTATTCAGCCCACCCGATCACGTCATTGCCGCCAAACACCATGCGACGGATCATTGGCGAGGTCAGTCCCACGCTGAACCCCGGCGCCGATGCGCTTACCTCATTGAGGCGTGTCATTTGAACTTCGCTCAACTCTATCTCGGTCGAGGCGATGTTGCTGGCTAACTGGGGCAGCTTGCTCGCGCCGATGATGGTGGCGGTGATGCCGGGACGTGCCATGACCCAGGCCAATGCGACCTGCGCCGCCGGGCGGTCGAGGTCAGCGGCGACGGCCTTCAGCACGTCCAGCACGTCCCAGTTCCGGTCGACGAACTTGCTGTTGCCGAACGGGTTCGCGCCGCTCAGCCGGCCGGAGCCGCTGGTGTCCTCGCGCCGATATTTTCCGGTGAGGAAACCGCCCGCCAGCGGGCTCCAGGGCATCACGCCCATGCCTGACTCGCGCGCGGCCGGGATATGCTCGCCCTCGACATCGCGCGCGACCAGCGAATACTCGACCTGAATTGCGATCGGGCCCGGAATGCGCCGCTCGGCGGCGATTGTCGCGGCCTTGATCGCCAGCCACGCGGGCATGTCAGAGAAGGCGTAGTAGCGGATCTTGCCTACCCGGACGAGGTCGCCCAGCGTCTGCACGATCTCTTCGACCGGCGTCACGCCGTCCCAGATGTGCATCCAGTACAGGTCGATGTAGTCGGTATCGAGGCGCTTCAGCGACGCCTCCAGTGCGCGATGGATGTTCTTCGCGCCCGCGCCGCCCGCGTTTGGGTTGCCACCGCCGGCCTGCGTCGCGGTCAGCGGGCTGGCCGAGCCGTTGAAGGCGAACTTGGTCGCCAGCACCACCTCGTCACGCGAGCCGGTTTCTCTGATGAACCGGCCGACGAGGATTTCGCTTGCGCCTCCCGAGTAGATGTCGGCCGTATCGACGAAATTGCCGCCGGCGTCTCGGTAGGCGTCGAAGATCGCGCGCGACGTCGCGTCATCGGCGCCCCATTCTCCCGGCCCGAAGGTCATCGTTCCGAGCGCGACGGGGCTGACCACCAGGCCCGAGCGACCGAGCGTGCGAAATTTCGTAAGTGACATTAGGTTCCCGGACTTCCGTAATGGATGCTATGGAAGAAATGGCTCGTTATGGCCACCAAGTCAATCTGTTCCTTAGCGGTCATTATGGAAGTCTCCATGCACGCCCCACCTCGCCGGACCGGCCGGCCACTCTCCTTCGACCGGGACGTCGCGTTGCGGCAGGCTATGCTGACCTTCTGGCGTCACGGCTACGAGACAACCTCGGTGGCCGAGCTGATTGCCGCGATGGGGGTCAGCGCCCCTAGCCTGTACACCGCCTTCGGGGACAAAAAGCAGCTTTTCCTTGAAGCCATGCGGCTTTATGCGGGCGACCCGGAGGACGTGGGGCGCGCGATCGACGACGCGCCGACAGCCTATCAGGCCGCGCGCGACCTGATGACCGCCGCCGTGGAAACCTATACTGGCGAGGCCACCCCTAGGGGCTGCTTGCTCGCGAGCGCGACCGCGAGCGGGTCGGCGGACTCCGCCGATGTGCAGGAGGCTGTGGCCAACGTGCGCCGCGGTGTCGATGGCCGGCTAAGGACACGCATCGAACGCGACATCCAACACGGCGTGTTGCCGCTCGGAACGCAAGCTGCCGCGTTGGCAGGGCTGGTGTTGGCGGTCATGCAGGGCATGTCCGTGCTCGCGCGCGATGGCGCGACGCAGGGGTCGCTACTGGCCATCGTGCAGGCTGCGCTACGCGCCTGGCCGGCTATGGTGACGTCCACGTTGTCGCCTGACAGCCTGATCGTGTCTGCCTGACCTTCGTGCGATGGACAGGCGCAGCCAGCCAACTCACCCAGCCGCTTGCCGTCGGTTGTCCACCTGCCCAGCCGCTCAAAGCGCAGTGTAGCCGCCGTCGGCCATGACGAGCGCTCCGGTGATGAAACTCGACGCAGGTGACGCAAGGAACGCGATCACCTCGGCGATCTCCATCGCTTGTGCGATCCGGCCAATCGGGTGGACGCTGCCGTAGCTGGCCAGCGTCGCCCGGCTGTCATCAACGATGCCCTCGAGGATGTCGGTTTCGACCACCCCCGCGGCCACGGCGTTGGCGCGCACGCCACGGCCGCCATACTCGACGGCAATGACTTTGGTGAGCTGGGCGATGGCGCCCTTGGAGGCGGCGTAGGCGGCAGTGTCCTTCATGGCCACCACGCTCACGATCGAGGCAACGCTGACAATAGTGCCGCCGCCGTGCTCGACCATCACGCGTAGCGCCTCGCGCGCATGCAGAAAGTTGCCGCGGGCGTTCACGGCCATGATGTTGTCCCAATCGGCAACGCTCGTTTCGACGAGCGGCTTGTTCATGGTCCGCCCGGCGTTGTTGACGAGGATATCGAGGCTGCCGAAGCGTTCACGCGCCAACGCCACGGTGCGTCGCGCCGTATCCTCCTCCGAGATGTCGCCCGTGACCGTGGCGACCTCGTCCGTCGCCAAGTCGCACACGGCCTGGCTCAGGTCGCTCGCCACCACTCTGGCGCCGCGCGCGCGGAGGATGCCGACCGCCTCCCGGCCGATCCCCCGCGCGGCACCTGTGACGATCGCTACCTTGCCCGCCAGGCTCCAGCTCTCCGGTAACGTCATTATGTGTCCCTTACGCCTGTGCCGGAAAATCGGTGCTACGGGTCACCTCTTCCCAACGATCCAGCTCCTCGATCACCGCATCCTCCTTCTCGCGGACCCGGCGCAGCGCGTCCGAGCCGAGGAGGAGATGCAGGGGCGGAGCCTCCGCATCGACTGCGGCCAGGATAGCCCTGGCCCCGCGCGCCGGGTCACCGATCTGTCTGCTTTTGATCTCGGCGAGGTGGGCAAGCGCTCGGCCGACCGTCCCGGCATAGGCGTCCCCAGTTCCCGAGCTTCTCCGGATCGAGTGATCGGACAAGAAGTCGGTACGAAAGCCGCCCGGCGCTACGGCCGTCACCTTGATGCCAAGGGGCCCGATTTCCTGCGACAAGCTCCGCGACAGGCCTTCCATGGCCGATTTGGCGGCGGCGTAGACGCCGGAACTGGCCATCGGCGCCCGGCCGGCGATCGAAGTGACGTTGAGGATATGGCCGTTCCCCTGCGTGCGCAGCCGGGGCAAGGCCGCCCGGATCAGCCGGATCGGCCCGAACACGTTGACCTCGAAGAGATGATCGATCTCGGCGTCGGTCGCCTCCTCGACGGCTCCGAGAAGGCCATAGCCTGCGTTGTTGACGATAACGTCGATGCGACCGCCCAACTCGAAGGCACGCGCCATGACGGGCTCGGCCGCTCCCCTTTCGGCGATATCGAGAGGCAGGACGTGGAGCTTGCCCATGCCTGTATCCAGGTCGACCGCGCCGTCGCGCACAGTGCCGATGACGGTATCGCCGCGATCGAGTGCCGCTTGGGCGAGCGCCTGCCCGAGGCCGCGCGAGATTCCAGTGATGAGCCAGGTTTTCATGACACTCTTCTTGGTTGGAGGTCCACTTCGCACTGGCCGGGCACGTTCAGAATACCCGGCTAGCTAACGGGACTTGTAAGTCGCGCTACATAATGCTTTTTCTGCCGCGATGCTCTCTACCAGCGATTTCGGCCAGCTTCGCGCCTTCGTTGCCGTCGGCGAGGAACTCAGCTTCAGCCGCGCCGCCGCTGCCCTTGGCGTTTCTCCCTCGGCACTCAGCCAGATGGTGCGCGGCTTCGAGGAGCGCGTCGGCCTGCGATTGCTCAACCGAACTACCCGCAGCGTGTCCTTGACGGAAGCCGGCGAGACTTTGCTGCAGCGCGTGCGCCCGGCTGTCGTCGATCTCGGCGCGGCGGTTGAACAGGTCAGGCAATCACGGGAGCGGCCTGCCGGGCGCGTGCGTGTCCACTGCTTCCGGGTCGCGGCGAACCTGTTCCTGACGCCGATGCTGCGATCGTTCACCGACATCTACCCCGATATCGTGCTCGACATCACGCTCGATGATGCCGTCGTGGACATGGTGAGGGGCGGCTACGACGCTGCGATCCGCGTGGGCGAGGTCATCGAGCGCGACATGATCGCAGTGCGCCTCGGCCCCGATCTTCGCCAGATCGTGGTCGCCTCGCCCGACTACCTAGCGCGGCACGGTGCGCCGACCGATCCAGCGGACCTCAAGCATCATCGCTGCATACGCTGGCACTGGCCCGGTCACGCGACGCCGTACGACTGGGAGTTCTGGGACGGCGAACGCTGGTTCGATGTGGCGGTCGATGGGCCGCTCATCGTCAACAGCCGCGACCTGGAGCGGCAGGCGGCAGTGACGGGTGTAGGACTGGCCTTCGTGGTGGAGCAGATGGTGACGCCGCTGATCGGCGAGGGACGGTTGATCCCGCTCTTGCAGAAGTGGTCTGCGCCGTTTCCCGGCTTCTTCTTGTGCTACCCCGAGCAACGGCAGATGGCCCCCGCATTGAGAGCATTCATCAATCAAGTTCGAGGTTTTGCTGCGGCAGGCACTAAGAACGTAGGCAGCTCCAGATCTGAACACGCAAGCTAAAGTGCACGTTTAGGCTTCGTTGCTACCCCATGCTGGCGAATTCCGTAGAAGCCCGTTCCGTCGCATAATGGCCAAGGAACATGGCCACGGCCGAGTCTACGACGTGCGCCGTCTGTTGCGGTGAGGGTCGGCCAAGGCGCAGGCGGCACCGATAGTAGATGCTGGTCTGCACAAGCGTGAAAAACTGATCGGCCGCGAACTCCGCGTCTTGCACGGCTAAGTCGCCGGCCTCCGTCCGTGCCATGAGCCAGCCAGACAAGTGCGTGATCGCCTGCTGCGGCCCTGCCGCGTAGAACGACTCTGCCAGCTCGGGGAAGGCCTCGGCCTCGGACGTCACGACCCTGTCGATCATCAAGCAGACCGGGGAGGTGATCAGTTCGACCATTCCGATCCCGATGGTGCGGAGCGTCTGAGCCGTATCCCCAGACGGCATCTGTCCATCGTCGAAATGCTGCGCCAGCATCTGAGCGCATTCGCGCTGGACGAAGGCGCCGAACAGCTCGGCCTTGCTGCGGTAGTGGTTATAGACGGTGGATTTCGACACCCCGGCGGCGTGGGTGATCGCCGACATGCTCGCACCCTCATAGCCGTGCTCGGCAAAGGCGTCCCGCGCGCTGTTTAGAATGGATTCGCGCTTCTCGGCTGTCAGGGCGGCAGGCGTCGGCATCTTCAGCTCCGGCCGTCCATGTGCGGCCACCCTTGAAACTATGGCACGGCGCACGAGTTTACCAGACACCGGACCGAACGGTCCGGTCTGGTGTGCCCGTAATCTTTCGGCATACCTTTGTCAGGAGAAGGCCATGCCGCAGTTCGACGCGACCATCAAGCACCTCAGGGAGGGCATCAAAAGCATGACCGTGAGTGCCGCGGTCAAGAACATCGAGGGCTGGGAGGCGACGCTGGAGAAGGTCGAGGAGCCAGCCGCCAAGACCATCGTCAAGGATCTGGAAAGCCTCAAGAAGCACCTGCACGCCAAGGAGCTGGACAGCGAGGCGATCCGCAAGCTGGTGGTCAAGCTCGGCAAGGAGACGGCCTCGATCGGCAAGAAGACCGATGGCAAGAACGCCAACAAGATCCAGGCGCTCGGCGAAGCCCTCGGCCACGCGGCCGCGAGCGCAAGCGCGGCATAGCCAGGTCCCGACCTCCTCGGATGAGATCTGGGCGGGGGAGGCCGTGAAACCCGGCCACCCCGTTCTCTCATCGGCAAGTCTGCAGCGACGGAGCCCACGGATGCAGATTGTAGGACTTGAAGAGCACCTAGTGGTGCCGGAACTGCTGGCCGCCTGGTCGCGGCTACCCGGGATGCAACAAGTCCCCGGGGCGGGCTTCGGCGACGATCCGCTCGCGCAGAGGCTCAGGGACGTGGGCGACCGACGCCTGCCGACATGGACACCCAGGGCGCGGACACGCAGGTGTTGTCGCTGACCATCCCTAGGGTGCAGAACCTCGCACCAGCGGATGCCGTCACCGTCACCCGCGAAGCCAACGACGCGCTCGCCGAAATCGTCAACCACAACCCGGCGCGGTTTCAGGCTTTCGCGGCCATCCCGACTCCAGAGCCCGACAGCGCCGGAGAGGAACTGAGGCGAGCCGTGGCCCGGCTCGGCTTTCGAGGGGCGATGCTGTACGGCCGCACAGGAACCACGAACGCCGATGACCGTCGGTTTGACGGCCTTTACGCTACGGCCGACTTCATTCGCCTATTTACCTGCATCCGCAAACGCCCGTCGCGCCGGTCCGCGAGGCCTATTATTCCGGATACGGCGACGAGATCGATGCCATGTTGGCGAACTTCGGTATCGGCGGGTATTACGAGACCGGCGTTCAGCTGTTGCGCATGATCTTTTCAGGCGTCTTCGACCGGCATCCGGGTCTGCAGGTGATTGTCGGACACTGGGGCGAACTGGTGCTGTTCTACCTTGAGCACACGGCCGTCATGCAGGCGATGGGCCTCCGCTTGGACCGCCTTTTGACGGACTATTTCCGGCAGAATGTGTGGGGGACGGGCAGCGGCCTGTACAGTGAGTGCTATCTGCGCTGGAGCGCCGAGGTCGTCGGTACCGACCGCATCATATACTCCACTGACTACCCTTTCAGGGACACAGGCGGCGGCACAGCGAGGGCCTTCCTGAAGAATGCGCCGCTGGGCGAGGCGGATAAGGCCGCCATCGGCTCGGGCAATTAGGAGCGCCTCATCGGCAGCTCGGCGCATCCCAATCAAGCTGACCTACACGGCCGAGTTCGGCGATGTTTTCGCCCGCTTCTCTCGCGATGAAGCCAAGGCCTTTCGGATGATCGACTCCCAGGGCAAGGAGCTGCCTGGGATGGGGGACGAAACCCACGAAGATCCCGGACCTCAGATCGACCGGAAAGACCTGCGCCAGCTTCTGCTCGACTCCCTCGCTCCCAAGACAGGGTCGTCGCTGAAGCGCGATGATCCTAGAGCCTGATCGTCTCAGGCTGAACCAGCCTGAGACGTGAATCAGTCTCTAAATCAATCTGGTAGAGCAAGTTTACCGGCTCAACTTGAGCCGGTCTTGCTCTAGTATCAAAGCTCCCCGCGCTTCGCCATCTGGTTGATGCGATCGACCGTCCGCATCGCAATTGCTGTGATGGTCAGTGACGGATTGACCCCGCCGACGGTCGGAAATATCGATCCGTCGCAGACCCACAAGTTTGGTACGTCCCAGCTTCGACAATCGGCGTTGACGACGCTGGTGCTGCGGTTCTCACCCATGCGCGCGGTGCCACCGAGATGGTTGGTGTCGTTCTCCTGACGAAAGATATCGGCTGCACCGACAGCCTCCAGGCTGGTCTGCATCTGGCCGAGCGCATGCTGGATCAGTGCCTTGTCGTTGTCGCCCCAGCTGTAGGTGACGCGAGCCACATGCAGCCCGTACTGGTCTACCTCGTCGTCAAGAGTGACAGTGTTGCGCTCGTCCGGTAGCATTTCGCCAACCATCTTGAGCCCGACCTGATGGTTGTATTTCTCCATTTCGTCGATGAGCTTCTGGCCCCATAGGCCGCGCGAACCGGTCTGCACCGTGACCCACTCGACCGGGAGCGGGCCCTGCGCCATCCAGCAATAGCCGCCCGAGAAGTCCTTGCGGTCGTCGTAGTTCCAGTGCTCGGTGATCGAGAGGGAAGGCGGTCCCTTGTTCCAGCGCACCTCCTGCTGCATCGTCCCGAATACCGCCTGGTTGGATTGCGTCATCAGGTTCTTGCCGACCAGGCCGGAGCTGTTGGCGAGCCCGTCCCGGCAGCGGTCGGTCGCAGATGCCAGCAGCAGACGCGGCGTCTCGACCGCGTAGCCCGCCACGACCACGTTGCGCGCGCGCTGGAACCGCCACTTGCCCTCGCGTACGTAGTGCACGCCGGTGGCAAGTCCGGCGCCGTCCACCTCAATGCGCCCGACCATGGCCAGGTCGCGTATCTCTGCGCCGGCCTTGACCGCACGGGGCACGAACGCGACCAGCGCGCTCTGCTTGGCATTGGTCGAGCAGCCGAACCGACAGTAGCCGCGATACACGCAAGGCGGGCTTTCGCCGCGTGGCGCTGATACGGTTGCGAGCGGCGTCGGCGTCCAGCGGATCCCCATCGCCTCGGCGCCGCGGGCAAGTAACTCGGCTGCGCCATTGAGCTCGTGCGCGCGATAAGGATAGCGTGGCCGCTTCGGGCCCCACGGATAGACGACCGGGCCGGATATTTTCAGGGCCTGCTCGGCCTTCGTGTAGTAGTCCCACATGTCGCGCCAATCGAGCGGCCAGTCGGCGCCATAGCCCAGCGTCGTGCGCGATTTGAACCAGTCCGGCCTGAACCGCAGCGACACCATGGCGAAATGCACGGTGCTGCCGCCAACCGCCTTGCCGCTATTCTTGCCGCCCATGACCATCGGATTGGCGCCATCGACCACGCGGGTGTCAGTCCAGTACAACTTGTTCTGCTCCTGCTCGTCGGAGGCGAACTCCTCGAGCGGGCGGAACCATGGGCCGGCATCGAAACCCACGACCGAGAAGCCTCCTTCCGCGAGTCCGGCAATCAGCGGCGCGCCACCGGCGCCCGTTCCGATTACCACGAAATCGACGGCTTCGTCCTCGCGGAACTGACGCATCGGCATCCAGCCATCTTCTGAGAAGATGTCCGGGGCGCGGCCATTGGCACCCCGTGGTGCCGCGAACGGATCAGCCGACACGCTTGTTCTCCCGGCGCGCGCGCGCATCCTCGCCGGGTTGCGCCTCTGCTGCCTCCCACGGATCGCGGCGATCGAGCCCCATGCGGACGTAGCCACGCGGACTGGCCGGGCCGCCGTAGCCGATCTCGTTCCAGGCGATCGGGTGGGCGTAATAGGCGTGCGTGATGTCGGCGATGACGCGGTGCTCGAAGAACGGCTTGCATGGCATTCCCTGCCAAGCGCTGCACTCCAGCTTGCCGTCCTGCATCCGCTGCAGCAACGCGTCCTGCTGCTCCGGCGTCAGCAGATGATAGCGGGCACCGTGCGAGTCCACCGCCTCCTGGTCGAGGGCTGCCAGCCCGCGTTGCCACGCCTCGCCCTGGCTTGGCAGCGATGCATACCGGTAGCCGTCCTCGTGCTTCTCGGTGATCTTGGCGTCGACATAGGCGGGCAGCGGGATGGTCGCTCCGGTCGCGGGCTGCGGCATGATCCGGGCGCAGACCGCCTGCAAGGTTTCCCACTCGCGCGGATCGAAGAAACGTGGCTCCCGCGGCACGGCGAGGCGCGCATGCACCACATTTCGCGTAACCGCGTTCCAGGAGGGGGAGGACTGCTTGCTCATCACGTCGTAGTCCGGATAGCGGCCCGGATTGCGTGCGCCGTCATGGTCAGTCATCAGGATGGTCCTCCAGCAGGCCAAGCGCCGCCAGCCCCGCCATGGCAAGCCCGGTAAAGCTAGGGGGCGCCGGCACCGGCGGTCCGTTCAGGATATTCTGGCTCCAGTTGCGCCAGCCGCCCATCTGGCGCGCCACGCCGCGCAGGTGAAACCCGGCGCCGGCATAGCCCATCGCTGCGGTCAGCCGCAGCAGCGCGCGTGTCCACCGGCTGCGCTGCCCGGTGCGGCCGAGTGCCGCCAGCCCCAGGGCCACGGCTGCGAAAGGTGGCAGCGATACCGGCACGTACATGAACGGGTTCTGGTAGTTGCCGCGAAAATGCAGCAATCCGGCTTCGCCCATCGTGCCGAGCAGGCCAACGCTCGTTGCGACGCCGACGACACGGCCCGCCGCCACGCCGGCGATTGTCGGCGGCATGCCTGGCGGGGTGTCCCGCACCCGCTCGGCAAGGAAGCCCGTCGCACCCGACAGCGAGAGCGCCGCCGGCGCACCGAGCGGGGCCGAATAGAACAGGTTCTGCCAGGTCAATCCGCCGGGCTTGCTCAGCACGTTGTAGGAGTGGAAAACGGTGCCGACCAGTCCGGTCGCGGCAGCCAGCAGGTAGACGGCGTCGCGCGCGTGGTGCGCGAGCGGCCGCTTGTCCGCGTTGCCGTGCGCACTCACCGCGAGCGACAGGCTGGCCGTCACCAGCGGCGTGAACATGGCATTGTTGTGGAACTGCCCGCGATAATGCTCCACCGCGCTGTCGGCCAGCACCGATGCCGCCAGCACCCCGGCCGCGCGATTGAGCCGACGTGCGGCGTGGACAGCCGCATCCGGATCAAGCTGGTCCGATGTGCCGATAAGGGCGGCCGACTGCCTTCGCGTCCCTGCCAGACGGGACGTCGCCTGCTGCTTGAACCGGGTCGCAGCCAGGCTCGCCAACCCTATCAGGGCCATGCCGGAACCGACCAGAGCCGCCCTGTCGCCCGCCATCCTAACTCCCCATCCTGACTGCGAAAGATGCGGCGTCCTGGGCCCTGAAGGCGATCCCCAGACCGGGCTGCTCCGGGTCGGGCGTGCTCATGTCATCATGGGGCACCGGCGCCCCCTTTAAGAGCATGATGTCGAACGGGGCTCAGTGCTTGCCTGGCAGGATGCTGGCCAGCAGCTCCTTTGCGCTGTTCTTGAGCACGCTGCCAAGCTCCGGTTCGGTTCCCATCATGGTGACGAAGTTCTTGGCGTCCTTGAAGGTGATATGCGGCGGCAGCGGCGGCACGTTCGGATCGGCGTAGACGTTCATGATGACCGGTCGGTCGGCAGCGAATGCCTCGTCCCAGGCGGCACCGAGCTGCTCCGGATCGCGTACGACGATGCCCTTCAGCCCGAGCAACTCGGCATACTTGTCATAGGCGAAGTCCGGAATAGCCTGGGTCGACTCCGTCTTGCCCGACCCAAGCTGCACGCGCTCCTCCCAGGTCACCTGGTTCAGGTCCTGGTTGTTCAGGACCATCACTACCAGTTTCGGATTTGACCACTCCTTCCAGTATTTGGAGATGGTGATCATCACATTGAGCCCGTTCATCTGCATCGCGCCGTCACCGATGAAGGCCAGCACCACGCGATCGGGGAACGCGAACTTCGCCGCAACGGCATAGGGCGTCGCGGCACCGAGCGAGGCCAAGCTGCCGGACAGCGAGCCCATCATGCCACGACGCATCTTGATGTCACGGCCATACCAGTTCGCCACCGATCCGCTGTCACCGGTCATGATGCAGTTCTCCGGCAAGCGTTTCGACGCCTCCCAGAAAACCCTCTGAGGATTGATCGGGTCGGCCGGCTCCATGGCGCGTTGCTCGAGCGTCTTCCACCAGGTCTCGACGTTGCTCTCGATCTCCTTGCGCCAGCGCCCCGGCTTCTTCTGCTCGAGCAGCGGCAGCAGTGCCTTCAGCGAGGTGGCGGAGTCTCCCACCATGTTGACCTCCATCGGGTAGCGCAGGCTCAGCCTGGTGCCGTCGAGATCGATCTGCACGCCGCGGGCGGAGCCGGGCTTTGGCAGGAACTCGCTGTAGGGAAAGGAGGAGCCGATCATCAGCAGCGTGTCGCACTTCTGCATCAGGTCCCAGGATGGCTTGGTGCCGAGCAACCCGAGCCCACCGGTGCACCAGGGAAGGGCATCGGGCAGCACCGCCTTGCCGAGCAACGCCTTCGAGACGCCCGCCTGCAGTTTTTCGGCAACAGCGATCACCTCGTCGGTCGCGCCGAGGGCGCCGGAACCGACCAGGATGGCGACCTTCTTGCCGGCGTTCAGCACGTCGGCCGCCCGCTGAAGCAGCGACAGTTCGGGAAGCTTCGCCGGGCCGGCATAACCCACGCCCGTATGCGTGGTGCCGTGGGCCAGCGGTGGATCCTGATATGCAAGCTCCTGCAGGTCGTTCGGAATGATGACGCAGGTCACGCTGCGCGTCGTCGCGGCGATCCGCACCGCGCGATCGATGCAGTGCCGGATCTGCTCCGGCACCGTCGCAGTCACGACGTATTCGCTGGCCACGTCCTTGAACAAGGTCTGGAGATCGACCTCCTGCTGATAGTGCGCTCCGATCGCGGTGCGGGCCTGCTGGCCGACGATCGCCACGACCGGCACGTGATCCATTTTTGCGTCGTAGAGGCCGGTCAGCAGGTGGATAGCACCGGGTCCCGAGGTCGCGTAGCAGAGACCGACGTCACCGGTGAACTTGGCATGCGCCGACGCCATGAAGGCAGCCATCTCCTCGTGCCGGACCTGCACGTAGGCCATCTTCTCTTTTGCACGCTCCAGCGCCAGATCGAGGCCACCGACACCGTCGCCTGGATAGCCGAACACCCGCTTCAGGCCCCACTCGCCGAGGCGGCTCCATACGAAATCGCTGACGGTCATGCTCATGGCTGCACTCCGAGCCTTGCCCTGCCTCAACTGGCTGCGCGCCGACCGAGGTCTAGCGGCTCTACGCTGTCTGCCACGCCCGGTTCCGCGGATGGACAGGGGAAGCCGATCGACGTTTGCTATGCTGTATCGGCGACCAGGAGACCGCTGCATGTCTGACCATGGGATCGAGCTGGTTCTGGATGCCGGCGCGACGATCGGGGAGTCGCCGACCTGGTGCGCAGCCGAGGCGGCCCTCTACTGGATCGACGTCAAGAAACCGGCACTCTACCGGTATCATCCGGACAGCGGGGCGCAGCGGGAATGGTCGCTTCCGTCGGACATCGGCGCGTTCGCGCTCGACGATGACCTCTCCGGCGCCGTCGTGGCGCTCCGCAGCGGTATCTTTGGACTGGAGTTCGCATCCGGAAGGCTGACGCTTCTCGCGCCGCCCCCGTTCGACCCGGCGTTTCACCGCTTCAACGAGGGCGCCTGCGATGCGACCGGCCGCTTCTGGGTCGGCGTGATGTTCGACCCGCTGCAGCCGGACGTGTACGTTCCGATCGCGGCCTCGTTGCACAGCTTCACCAGGGAGGGCGGCCTGAGGGCGGAACCCGACGCGGCAGAACTGCATAATGGCATGGCCTGGAGCCCGGACGGTCGGCAATTCCTGCTCTCGCACAGTCGGTCCGGGGCGATCTGGAGCTTCGATTTCGAGCCGGGAAGCGGCCGTTTGAGCCATCGCCGTACCTTCGCCGTCATCCCCAAGGCGGGCGGCCTGCCCGACGGCGCTGCCGTCGATACCGATGGTGGCTACTGGTGCGCGCTGCACGGCGCCGGCCTGCTGCGCCGCTTCAACGAGGATGGCAGCGTTGATCGTGATATCGTGCTCCCGGTCAGCCAGCCGACCATGTGTGTCTTTGCCGGTCCGGAGCTCGACACGCTGTACATCACCAGTGCCGCCGACAAGCTGTCCGATGCGCAGCGGCGCGCCGAGCCGCATGCGGGCGCTCTGCTTCGCCTCCGGCCCGGTCGCACCGGCGTCGTACGGCGCTGCACGCTAAACCCCGCCCGATCCGAGCCGTGATGACTGACGCAGCGCCAGCTTATGCTTCGCTCATGTCGTGGAGGCCGGCACCTCGGGCAGTCGGCGTCTGCTCATCGCGCTGTCCTGGAAGCAGCCGGGATCTGAAGCACCGTGAACGCCTCAGCGGATGTGGCAGGGTTCGGACCGGGGATCGACATGCAGTTGCACCGTCATCAACACGGCTGGCTGATCGCCGACCGTTCCCGAGCGATGCCCCTTCCGGCCCTCCGTCATCGTGCAGCCCTGGTCCTCGCCGAACGAGAACTCGCCGGGCCCCTGCTCGATCCGGGTGCCATCCATGCTCTCGATCCACCACCGGCCGGACAGCACGACGATCCATTGCGGCGCGGGGTTCTCGTGCCAGTCACCGACCCAGCCAACCGGCTGCACCGTGAACACCACGGTCGAGGACACCGTCTCCTGCTTGTTGTTCCACTGCGGATCGGCGGCCCCCACGCCCTTAAGCGAATAATTGGTCAATGAGCACGCTTTCTGGTGGCTGATGCCGGACTCGTCGGTCCAGAGGTGCCAGTACGGCACGTTGGGCTTCGGTCCGCTCTTCTCGTCCGCGATGTCGGTGCCGGTTATGATCTCGATCGGGCTGCGCATCATGTCGTTCCGTTCTCAGCTGGGGCGTGCGACCTCTGCGTAGGGATGCGAGGACGACCAGGGGCAGTGATCGAGCTCAACCAGGAATGGCCATCCAGCCCCACGACGATGAGCAGAAAGCCAGACGCGAGCGAAGGTTCTTCAGGAAATTCCGAAACGGCTCGCGCCGCTGGCTCTCTCCGGACTGCCGGAAGTCGCTCGGTTGCCAGAACCGCTTGAACAGCGCGGCCGTCACCCCGCAAGAGCCTGCCAGGATGAAGGCAGCGCGGCGGTCCGACACGCCGGACAATATCCCGGTCGGCATCACCAGGTCGATCACGATGCCAACGACGATCAGCGCGGCCGCCACGCTGTGCGAGCTGAACACCTGGAGAGCCTGCCGCACCGCACCCTTGAATCCCGACCACCAGCCTGGCGGCACCTTGCCAGTTTGCCGTCTCGAGCCCAATGGCCAGCACGACGGCGGTGACGCCACCGGCTGGGCTGTTCGCCTTGACCCCGGGCTGGAACAGCACTGTCAGCAGTATGGCGATCGCCACCGCCAGCACCCGCGCATAGGACATGACCTGGAGGAAGACGGCTGAGCCGGGCCTGGGGGCCAGCAGCGGCGCCCAGGACGGAGTTCAGGAAGGGGTGGATGTGGATGACATGCTTGATGCTCCCGAAGGGGCTAGGCGCCGAGGCGCTCCTTGATACGATCTGCAACACGCAGCGCATTGGCGATGATCGTCAGCGTTGGGTTCACCGCGCCAATCGAGGGAAAGAAACTCGCATCCGTGACGTAGAGATTGTCGACCTCGTGCGCCCGGCAATCCAGATCGAGCACCGACGATTTCGGATCCGGGCCAAAGCGGCAGGTGCCGGCCTGATGCGCTGTGCCGTTTATGGGGATGTTCTTGCCGAGATAAAGGCTGCGATCGAGCAGGATCGGCCACGCGCCGATCGGCTCCAGCAGACCTTCCAGCTTGTGCTTCAGGCGGTGCGCCGCTTCCTCCCTGCCCTCGGCGATTGAGAGCACGACCTTGTCACCATCGTAGGCGATGCGGTTGTCGGGCCTCGGCAGATCCTCGCTCTGCAACCAGAAGTCCATCGAGTACTCGGCCATCTTGTTGAACGGCATCTCCGGCGCCCAGGACATGAAGGCCGGCAGCGCCTCGCCCCGGATCTGCCCGCCGTGAGAGGTCGCGCACATCTGGATCAAACCCATCGGATACGGCCAGTCCCCGTCACCGAAATAATAGTCGCTGACGGCGAGCGTCTTCTGGAACACGGTGTGGTTGGGCTCCTTCAGGATCGTCATCAGAACGCTCATGTCATGGCGCATGTAGTTGCGGCCGACCTGGTTCGAGCCGTTGGCGAGGCCGGTGGGGTGGGCGTCGCTCGCGGAGCGGAGCAGCAGCAGGGCCGAGCTGAGCGCGCCGCACGCGACCACGACGATGTCGGCGGAATAGACCTCATGCGCGCCGTCACGCCTCAGGTGCACCCCGGTGACCGAGCGGCCGGCAGCATCGGTCTCCAGCCGCTCGACATAGGCATTGGTGAGCAGGGTGAAGTTGGGATGCGCGGCCAGGGTGGGGTCTACGCAGATCACCTGCGCGTCCGCCTTGGCGTTGATCGCGCACGGGAAGCCGTCGAAGGCATCGCAGCGTATGCAGGGCGAGGTCGGTGTCGGCTTGCCGTCCTTCTCGTCGAGCAGGATCCCGAGCGGAAGGTGGAACGGATGCAGCCCCTCCTTCTGCAGCGTGTCGCTCAGCGCCTGGATACGCCGCTCGTGCGAGACCGGGGGATAGGCATAGGGCTTACTGGACCAGGGCTCATTGGGGTCCTCGCCGCGCTGGCCGTGGACATGGAACAGCTCCTCCGCCTGGCAGTAGTACGGCTCGAACACGTCGTAGCCGAGCGGCCAGGCCGGCGAGATGCCGTCCGCGTGCTGCAGCGTACCGAAGTCGCGCTCGCGCAGGCGGAACAGGGCCGAGCCATAGACCTTCGAGTTGCCTCCGACATAGTAGTGCAGCCCTGGACGGAAGCTGTTGCCGCCGCGGCCGTACCACGTCTCCGGTGCCTGGTAGGCGCCATCCACGAATACCGTCTTGGCATCCCAGTTGGCACGCGACCGCGGCAGGTAGTCGCCGCGCTCGATCATCAGGATACGCTTGCCGGTTGGCGCCAGACGGTGCGACAGCGAGCCGCCGCCGGGACCGCTACCGATGACGATGATGTCGTAGTGGTCTTCTGACGCCATGTGATGAATCCACCCGTCCAGTTTCGATGCCTGCCTGTTCGACGCTCAGCCGCCGCCGCGGTGCAGCACCGGGCCACAGAGCCCGAGCGCGGTGTTGACGACAGCCAAATGGGTCAGCGCCTGCGGAAAGTTGCCTGCAAGGTGCCGAGCCGGTACGTTGTATTCCTCGGCCAGCAGCTCGACGTCGTTGCAGACCGTGAGGACTCGCTCGAACTGCGCCCGTGCTTCCTCGGCCCTCCCCTGCATGCTCAGGCAGTCCGCCATCCAGCAGGAGCAGGCCAGGAAAGCCCCCTCGTTTGGACCGCTGGCCTTGGCCCTGGTGCGCCGGATCAGCCCATCCTCGGACAGCTCGCGCTGTATGGTCTTGATCGTCGCCGCGATGCGCCGATCGTCCGCCGGCAGGAAGCCGACCAGCGGGATCAGCAGCAGGCTGGCATCGATCTCCTGGCCGCCATAATGCTGCGTGAAGGTTCCCAACCCCTCGTTCCAGCCCTCGCGGCAGACCTCGTCATGGATGGTCTGGCGCAGCGCCTCGAGACGCTCGAGCTCGGTGCGGTCGACGTCCCCGGATCCAGGACCGTCCTGCTCGAGCATACGAAGCACCCGGTCGACGCCGACCCACGCCATGACCTTCGAGTAGGTATATTGCCGCGGCGTGTCGCGGGATTCCCAGACGCCGGAACCCTCGCTGTTCCACACCGTCTCGAGATGCCGGACGATCGCGAGCGACATGGAACGCCCCTGCGTGGTGGGCTCGATACCCCCGAGACGCGCCAGATGCAGCGAGTTCAGAACCTCCCCGTTGACGTCGATCTGGTGCTGCGTCGACGCTGCATTACCGATCCGCACCGGCGAGGCGTATCGATAGCCGGCCAGGGTGTCGACGTTCCATTCCGACAGGTGCCGCGACCCGTCGACGCGATACATGATGCGCATCCGCTGCGGCGATCCGGCGATGGTCCGCAGCAACCAGTGGCGCCACCTCACGGCCTCCTGCTTGAAGCCCGCATTCAGCAGAGCGCCGAGCGTGAGCGTCCCGTCGTGCAGCCAGCTATAGCGATAGTCCCAGTTCATCGTGCCGCCGGGAGCTTCCGGAAGCGAGGTGGTGGGCGCGGCCACTATCCCCCCACTCGGCTGATGGACCAGCGCCCGCCGCGTGATCAGGGACCGCTTCACCACGCCCGGCCAATCCGTCCTCGCGCTGTCGAAGCGGCCGAGCCCAGTCTTGCGACAAGCCCGTTTCCGTGCGGCTCCGACCAGGGCGGCAGCGATCCATAATCGAAGCGCAAACGCAGGTCGAACCGGAGCGCCACTGTTCCGGTCACGCCTTCGACGATCCAAACCAGCGACGACACCGTGCCGGCATCGCGCATCGGCATGAAGTCGATCAGCCGCGCGGTGCCGTCCGCGGTGTCGAACTCGGTCTCGACCACCAGCGTGTCATCCTGGCATCGACGCCTCGTCCGCATCACGCCGGAGGACGGCGCGATCGACCATGCACCGTTCTCCGCGGTTCCGAGCAGGGCTGCAAAACAGGCGTCGCTGTCGAACTGCGGCCAGCACAGCCAGTCGATGGAGCCGTTCCGGCTGACCAGGGCGGCGGTCTCTCCGTCGCCGATCAGCGCATAATCCTCGATTGGGCTGCTCATGCCGCGCGACCTGTCGGAGGCTGTTCTGTGGGTGGCATCGCTATGTCCGATCTGGTGATGGAAATTGTGGTCGCGGTCACGCGGACGGTGCGGCCTGGCCCCGGACAGCGCCTTTGAACCCAAAGTCCCGTCCAGCCGCCGGTCGATCGGGGTGGCCATCGCGACCGTCAAGACCTCACGAGAGGAAACCCGGCCCGGTGATGAGGGCCTGCGGAACGACATCAATCTGGATTACGAACTTGAACTGCAGGGACGGCGGCAGCAGCGCGCCGATGGACATCGAACGCGCGTCTTCGCCGTGGCAGGCGAGCGACTGCGGCTAGATATCAAGTCGCTTGGCGATCTGGTGGACGATGGCAGCAAAGCCGACGCCGGCCGCCGCCCAGAACGCCGCACGATGACGATCGGTGAACATTTCCCAGCTGCGGCTCTTCGACCGGTTGTCGAACCGGCCATGCGCCGCATAGGCGCCCGGAACCGGGTGGAACAGGTTCGCAGGCGCGTTCGGACCGAGTTTCTCGTCGGTCAACTGACCGGAATATCCGGCCTTGGCCAGATACTTGTCGATCAGGCCGGGCGCGATCCGGTTCGCCAGGATCGCCTGCACCGTCGGATAACCGACCCAGACCTGACGACGACGGTGCGTGGCCGCAAAGAAAATCGCCCGCGCCGGCACCTCGGGCTGATAGATCGGGGCGACCGGCTTTGCCTTGAACCCCATCTTGTTCATCGCCCAGTCGAACTGCGGCGTGTTGACGGCCGGCAGATCGACCATGGTGAGCTGCACGTCGAGCTTGTCGTGGATGATCTCCGAGCGCAGCGCGTCGGTGAAACCGCGGATCGCGAACTTCGCACCGCAATAGATCGACTGCAGCGGCACCGACCGGTAGCCGAGCGCCGAACCGACATTGACGATGGTGCCGCGGTTGCGTTCCCGCATCCGCTTCAGCGCCGACATCGTGCCGTGAACCTGTCCCAGATAGGTCACCCGCGTGCCCCGTTCGAATTCCTCCGGCGTCAGCTTGCTGACCGGCGCGAACACGGTTGCCATTGCGACATTGACCCAGACGTCGATCGGGCCCAACTCGTCCTCGATCCTGGTAGCAGCGACCTCGACCGCACCAGCGTCGGCAACATCGGTCGAGATCGGTAGCGCCCGCACGCCACGTCCACGCGCCTGCACGGCAGCCTGGTCGAGCCTGTCCTGGTCGCGAGAAAGCAGGCCGACATCGTATCCCTGTCGGGCGAACTCGTCGACGGTTGCACGGCCAACGCCGGCTCCAGCCCCAGTAATGACAACGACTTTTCCCAAGATAAGTCCTCCCCGGTAGAAACCGAACCACAGCGGTTCCGCGACTATGGCCTGCAGGCGAAACCGGCCTTTGCATGAAGCACCCAGACCGACCATGCGCCTCGAGCGGCTTTCGCCGCCGCGCTCATGGCCCCATCATCCGGTTATGCTGGTTGAACAGCACTACGAGCGTTCCGCCGACCATCAGGGCCACGATCAGGGAGGAGAGGAGCAACAGTTGCAGGTCGGGCCGGCTGTCGCGCCGCAGGCTGATGTGCAGGAAGCAGCGGAAATGTGTCAGCATCTGCACCAAGCCGAGGGCGAGCACGACGTAGAGGGCGCTATGGCCGGACAGCAGGTGCTGCCACACCAGGCCGGAGGCGGCGCACGTCAGCAACAGCGACAGGCCGTAGCCGATGAAGTACGGAAGCGCCTCCCCCCGTTGCATGCACGGCGCTGTCATGTGTTGCCTCCGGGGGGTATCAGACCCTGGAGATAGGCCACCGAGAAGATCGCGATCCAAATCGCGTCAAGGAAATGCCAGAACAGCGACAGCCGGATCAGGTTGATCTCCACCTTCTCGTCGCATCCGAAGGTCGCCACCTGCACCAGCATCACCGCGATCCAGAGCGCGCCGGTGGTGACATGCAGCCCGTGCACTCCCACCAGAACGAAAAGTCCGGACAGGAAGGCGCTGCGGCCGGCAGTGGCGCCCTGCGACACCATGGTGACGAAGTCGTGGATCTCCATGCCGAGAAAGGCGAGCCCGAGTGCCAGCGTCAGCGCCAGCCACAGCATCAGTCGCAGCGGCCGGTGGTCCCGCTTCAGGTACAGGGAGGCCATCCCGAAAGTGAGGGAGGAACTGAGCAGGATCAACGTTTCGATGAAGGCGGATCCGATCTTGAACTCGTCCGTCGGGCCCGGCCCGCCGGCCCGCGCCCCCAGCATGGTGCCGTAGAGCGCGAACAGCAGCGCGAACACCACCGCGTCGCTCATCAGGAAGACCCAGAAGCCGAACACGTCGATCTCGACCTGGTGCCTGGTCTCGCGCGGGTCGTTCTCCAGATTGAGCCCGGCATGGCGGAGCTGGGGGCCTACGCTGTCCATTCGGCCAGCCCCTCGTTGCGCCGGGACATCTCGCGCTGGCGCGAGACCGGCTTCGCAAATTGCGCCTGGGCCAGCCAGCGCCGATCGAACGCCTCCACCTCCGCAGCTGGAATTGTGCGAGTAACGTCACGCATGAATGAGCGGATGATCACGGTGGCCATGACGACGGCCCCGGACAACGCGAGCAGCCACCAGATGCGCCAGACCAGACCGAAACCGCAGGCTGCGGCGGACAGGCCAATAATGACGCCGCAGGCGCTCGCCTTCGGCAGCTCAATATCCTGGTAATGATCAGCCGGCTTGTATGCCTTACGATTGCGCTTGCGCCAGTAGAAGGCGTCGCGGCTGCTCACCTGCGGGATGGTGGCGAAGTTCCATTCCGGCGGCGGGGCGGCGATTGACCATTCCAGTCCGCGCGCATCCCAGGGGTCGCCCACCGGAACCATGTTGGCGTGCCGATCGCGGATGGACACGAAGAGCTGGACGAACAGCGTGACGAGCGCAGTGAACAACACGAAGGCGCCGAACAGGGCCACGTAGAGCCAGGGCCGGAACGCCGGGTCGGAAACCTGCTGCGTCCGCCGAGCCATTCCCGAGGCTCCCAGTACGTAAAGCGGGAAGAAGGCCAGATAGAAGCCGGTGATCCAGCAGCCAGCGCTGATCCAGCCCCAACGCTCGTTCAGCCGGAAGCCGAACGCCTTGGGGAACCAGTACATGTAGCCGGCCAGCAGGCCGTAGAGGGTGCCTGGAATGAGCATGTTGTGGAAATGCGCCACCAGGAAGAGAGTATTGTGCACGATGTAATCTAGGGGCGGCGTTGCCAGGAGGATGCCGGTGAAGCCACCGAGCACGAAGGTGACCATGAAGGCGAGCGACAGCACCATCGGCGGCGTGAAACGCACCTCCCCGCGGAACATGGTGAAGATCCAGTCGTAGATCTTGACGCCGGTGGGGATCCCGATGGTCATGGTGCCAATGCCGAACGCCGCATTGATGTCGGCGTCCTGTCCCATGGTGAAGAGATGGTGCAGCCAGACGGTGAAGGACAACACGCCGATGGCCATGGTGGCGATGACGAGTGACTTGTAGCCGTAGAGTTCCTTCGACGAGAAGGCCAACACGACCTCTGAATAGACGCCAAAGGAGGGCAGCACCACGATGTAGACTTCAGGATGGCCGAACAGCCAGAACAGATTGACATAGTTCATCATGTTCCCACCGAGGTCATCGGTGAAGAAATGCATTCCGAGGTAGCGGTCGGCGGCGAGCAGCGAGGTCGCCACCGTCAGCGGCGGCCGGCACCGTTCATGGCGTCGACGGCGAGCTTCTCGTTCTGGAAACCCATGCCGTTGAACTGCACGTTCTCGCCGAGGAAGCGGCCGGACTGGTCGGCCCGCAGCGACAACTGCGTCCGCATTCCCGCCATGACGGCGATTTGTCCGGCCAGTCGGGGCATCAGGATCGACTGCATCACGGTGGCGCTGGTAAGGCTGAGATGCACCGGCCGTTCGACCGGGATCACCAGGCGGTTCACGCTGGCGATGCCCTGTTCCGGATAGATGAAGATCCACTTCCAGTCCGCGGCGATCGCCTGGATCTCCAACGCGTGGCCGGGCAGCCGCTTGTACGGATCCAGCCGGTGGGTGTCGCGCCACAGGAACACGGCCAGAATTACGACGATGGCGGTTGGCGGGATCCAGATCAGGCCCTCGAGTGACCAGCTGAAGCCCCATTGCGGCCGGTAGGCGCTCCTGGTGTTTGACAACCGGTAGTGCCAAGCGACCAGAGGCACCAGCAGCAGCACCGGGCCGATCACGAACAGCATGATGAGGCAAACCACCAGCCATTCATGGCGGATTGCGCCAGCGATCGGACCGGCTGGAAACAGGAAGCCGCGATTAAGGGCGCATCCAGCCAGTGACAGAACGGCGCCTGTCAGGACGGCGAACGACACCGCTCTCCGCGCCCGGTCGGGAGCTGTGCGGAACAGGCGTGAGCGGTCCGAGTGGCTGGAGTGGAGCGTCATGGCCTTAGACGACACGAGTTGTCACGGCTTGCCTATGCATATTCTAGCCAAGCGCGACTTCTCGCTTATCGGTGATGGAACGCCGGCCAGTCCTTGGCGTTCCAGCCTCGAAGCATATGCCGGAGCGTGATCTCTAGATGATCGGACACGGCCTGCGCGGAGATGCGCCGGATCGTGGAGGCCTGCTGCGTCGCCTCGGTCCGCGGAAACCGGCGAGGTCCCCTCTCGGCGTTCAGGTGGACGATTCTCGTTTGGCCGAAGTGCTGCCTCCCATTTGGAAGCTGATGGCGCTTTACAACGGCACGCTGCGTGAGGTGGGTCGGGTCTGGACTTCGCACGCGGCCTCCTGTTCTGGTCGGATCTGCCCATCCGCCGCCTGCTGTCGCTGCATGGAGACGGCCGCGTTGAGGCGGCGCTCGACGGAACCCTCTTCGTGAACGGCAACGCAATCGACACCGATGGCGTCTCGTGCCTTGCTAGTACGGCCTTCACTGCATCAGCCGTTCGGAAACCCCGGAGCACAGCCGCGTCCGATCGTCATCTAATATGAAGGCCGGCGTCTGAACTTGCCCGACGACCTGACGGTGGCGCCGGACGGGGCAATCTGGTCGACCGACCCGAGTTTCGGCATTCTGATGCCGAACCAGGGGCAGCCTTGTCGAGCCGGAGGTGCAACATCGCCGCGTCTACCGCTTCGACCCATGCACGGACGACTTGCGCCGGATGGCGGACTTTCAGCAGCTGAAGGGTGTCGGCTTCTCCGGACTGACGCGTGCTCTACGTCTCGGATACGGCACTTTGGTTGGGCCAGATACCGAATGCCGGCACCGGCGTCACGCATGAGATCATTGCCTTTGATGTGGCCGAGGCAGGCGCCCTCTCCAACCGGCGCTTCTTCTGCCACACCGACCATGGACACCCGGACGGTTTTGCGATTGATCGCCGTAGCTGGGTCTGGACCTCCGCTGCCGACGGAGTTCACGTCTGGTCGGCAGAGCGAGAACGGCTCGGCTTCATTCCGACCGCGCAGACGGTATCCGACCTGTGCTTCGGCGGCTCAGGCAGAAGACGCTTGTTCATGGCGGCGACAACCAGTTGTTGGCGATCGACCTGCTCGGCTGATCTTCGCGCACACGTCCGGAGACGCAGGGCTTGCACGCATTTTGCCTGTCATTTCTGCGCACGTCCGTGAGAAATGACGCTGAGACGCCGCGTTTGCGGAACCGCCTGTACAGGAGATGACGTGCGCGCTCTTGCCGGGACTGCCCACGATCTGGTGCATTGACAGACAGCCGCCGGCAATTCCCGCCGACCCGGCCTGGAGATGACGGCAGCGTTCTGTTTCGGAGTATCCTAGACTCCTTCACTGGTGCCGTCATCCGGGAGCTGGGCGCTCACCACCGACGGTGCCTCGCATGTTAGCGTGGATAGATACGGATCGATGCCGCAACTGCGCTCGCGATCGACTCGTGCGTGATGATACCCAGGACCTGGTCGGGACCACCCGGGGGTGGCGGTCCGACCACGACAGCGGCCTCGGCTCTTCGCCGCTCCATTGTGGTGATCACGTCGAAAGCGACCATCTTTGGGCGCACAATCACGAACGGCGTGACTGCAATAGCCTGAAGTGTCAACGCGTCCGCGGCCGTGGTGCCGAGCACGAGCGCCAAGGTCGCGTCCACATGAAGGACGCCGGACACAAGAACGCCTTGGTCTATGCCTCGGGTGAGGATCGCATGGCGAAGGTCCGGACCAGCCTCCGCACGATAGGCCTTGAACGGCGTGGCCTCGTCGAGCACGAGAACGTCGCGGTCCATGAGCTCGGTCGCACTCCTGACCAGGAACATGTTGGCGTGCAACGCCTTCGGGATCGGATGGCCACGCCCGACCAGCTTCGCGGTGTACATGTTCTCGCGCGACAGCAGGCGGCGAGTGCCGAGCGCCACGGCCACCGCGATGATCATGGGCAGCACGATGTCGTAGTCCCGCGTCATCTCGAAGATCATCGCGATTGCGGTCATCGCTGCCCCGGTGCCCCCGCCGACCATGGCGCCCATTCCGACCATGGCAAAGGCGGAAAGGCTGATGTCGGCACTCGGGTCGGCGGCCCGGACGAGAGCGGCGAAACCAGCGCCGAGTGCGGTTCCCATGAAGAGCGAGGGCGAGAAGATCCCTCCCGACGAACCGGAACCGAGACTGACGGAGGTCGCTACGAGCTTGGCTGCGAACAGGAACAGCAGGAAGATTGCGCCATCGAGCTGGCGTCCGAGCACCGCCTGGATCGTTGAGTAGCCGACGCCTTCGACGTAGTAGTGGCCGGCGAAAAGATGAAGTCCATAGAACAGGGCGCCGACGATTGCCATGCCGAGCGCGTGGCGTGCGTAGCGTCCGTCGATCCTGTCAAACAGGTCCTCTAGCCAATGCAGCGTCCGGACAAACAGAGCCGCGGCAGCACCGGTGATCGCGCCGAGCACGGCGTAGAGCATGAGCGCCTTCAGGGTCGCGGCATGCGCGCCGGTCAACATGAGGTCCGGCGGCACGATGAAGGCGGGTGCGGTGCCGAAGAACAGCCGCCCGACATAGGTCGCGGTGCCGGTCGCAAGCGCCACGGGCAGGAACGTGTCGACGCTGACCTCGGGGAGCATGAGCTCGGTCGCGAAGAGCACGCCGCCGATCGGCGTGTTGAAGGTCGACGCGATGCCGGCGCCGGCGCCGGCCGCGACGAGCACGATCCGCTGCCCGGTCAGCATCGGCACGATCTGACCGAGCGTTGAGCCAAGCGCGGAGCCGATCTGGATGATCGGCCCTTCACGGCCGACGGCGGCACCCGACCCGATCGCGAGCGCGGAAGCGAAGGACTTGACCACCGCGACCGCCGGCCGGATCAAGCCCCGCTTGTAGTAGATCGCGTCCATCACCTCTGGGACGCCATGACCTTTCGCCTCGGGTGCAAAGTTCGAGACCAGCCATGTGACGCCGAGGCCGCCCACGACCGGCACCAGGATCACGAGCGGACCCCACGGATCCCGCGGCGTGAACGCGCTCGCATCGTAGTCGACCGAAAAGGTCTGTAGAAAGAACAGATTGTGGACGAGACCGATGAGGTCCCGGAATACTACCGCTCCGATCCCGGTCACAACCCCGATCAACACAGCGCAACAGCAGAGCAGCGGCAGAGCGATGCGCCGCTCCTCGAGCTCCTCCGCTGGATCGGGAGCGGGCGGTGGTCGGTGTGACGGCTGCGCAACCGCGGCATTCGCCACAGAGGGGTCGACGTGACCCTCGGTCGTCTTCCCGTCCATTTGTTCTCCATCGCCTTCCGGATCGAGCACCTTCATGCGGTAGCAGAGCAGTTAGGTCGAGACACCCGCGGTCGGATTAAGTCGGCCATCTGACAAGGGTAGCGAGTTCGCCACAACGGCGGCTGCTCGACCGGCAGGGAGGTTGCTTGGCTAGACCCGGCGGCACTCCCACACCTGGGGCTTGCACTCCAGCGAACGACCGGCCGGCAGATAGGTGCTGCTCGCAGGGTCACTGTGGTTCCGACTGCATCCGAATGCGGCGGCGCTCCACCGCGACAAGGTGGCCGGCTTGGAAGCCTCGCTGTCGGCACCGGAGATCAAGCTGGAGGCGGCCGAGGCGCTACGCGGCCTGATCGACAGCGTAACGCTGACCCCGGATCCGGGCGCTGCGGACGGTCTGCGCATCGAGCTGCGGGGTGCGCTTGCGACGATCCTGGCCCTGGCATCGGCGGCGCGCGGCCCAACGAAAAACTCCCCGCGCCTTGTGGCACGGGGAGTCAACGATTGGTGGTTGCGGGGACAGGATTTGAACCTGTGACCTTCAGGTTATGAGCCTGACGAGCTACCGGGCTGCTCCACCCCGCGGTGGTGAGGCTGCTGTGAGTATGCGGCCTCGATGTGTGTGTAATAGGTTGGTTCGGAAGACCTGGCGGCGACCGACTTTCCCGCATCTTGAGATGCAGTATCATGGGCGCTGGGGGTTTTCACGGCCGAGTTCGGGATGGGATCGGGTGGATCATTCCCCGCCATGGCCACCAGGTCGTCCGAGCCAACCTTTGGGGGAGGTTCGGGCGAGTGAGTGGGTTGGTGCGCGGTGTTGTGTGATGTGGATGACTGCTGTGCGTGTGGTGGTGTATTTGTGTTTTGAGCCTATTGGGCGATTAGGACCAGTTAGCTGAGTGCATTGCTGCACGTATACATCTGGCCTATCGACGTGATGGTCTATCACGGCCCTCTGGGAGACCTGGTTTTGAGGTAAGTTTCTCGCTTAGATGCTTTCAGCGATTATCTTGTCCGCACGTAGCTACCCGGCGGTGCCGCTGGCGCGACAACCGGTGCACCAGAGGTGCGTTCATCCCGGTCCTCTCGTACTAGGGACAAATCCTCTCAAGTCTCCAACACCCACGGCAGATAGGGACCGAACTGTCTCACGACGTTCTAAACCCAGCTCACGTACCACTTTAATCGGCGAACAGCCGAACCCTTGGGACCTGCTCCAGCCCCAGGATGTGATGAGCCGACATCGAGGTGCCAAACCTCCCCGTCGATGTGGACTCTTGGGGGAGATCAGCCTGTTATCCCTAGAGTACCTTTTATCCGTTGAGCGATGGCCCTTCCACGCGGGACCACCGGATCACTATGGCCGACTTTCGTCTCTGCTCGAGCTGTCGCTCTCGCAGTCAGGCGGGCTTATGCCATTGCACTCAGCAGCCGATGTCCGACCGGCCTGAGCCCACCATCGCGCGCCTCCGTTACACTTTGGGAGGCGACCGCCCCAGTCAAACTGCCCACCATGCAGGGTCCCGGTCCGGGCTGACCGGACGCGGTTAGACATCAGAAAAATTCAGGGTGGTATTTCAAGGATGGCTCCACCTGAGCTAGCGCCCCGGCTTCATAGCCTCCCACCTATCCTACACAGCATTTTCCTGATGCCACTGCAAAGCTGCAGTAAAGGTTCATAGGGTCTTTCCGTCTGACCGCGGGTACCCCGCATCTTCACGGGGAATTCAATTTCGCTGAGCCGATGCTGGAGACAGCGGGGAAGTCGTTACGCCATTCGTGCAGGTCGGAACTTACCCGACAAGGAATTTCGCTACCTTAGGACCGTTATAGTTACGGCCGCCGTTTACCGGGGCTTCAATTCAGTGCTTGCACACCTCCTCTTAACCTTCCGGCACCGGGCAGGCGTCAGACCCTATACGTCGTCTTTCGACTTCGCAGAGCCCTGTGTTTTTACTAAACAGTCGCTACCCCCTGGTCTGTGCCACCACCGCATGGTTGCCCACACGGTGGTCTCGCTTATCCCGAAGTTACGCGAGCAATTTGCCTAGTTCCTTCAGCATCGTTCTCTCAAGCGCCTTGGTATGCTCTACCAGTCCACCTGTGTCGGTTTAGGGTACGGTCTGTATGCCAGAGCTATTTCCCGGAATGCTCAAAAAGCCGGATCAATCCGATAAGACCCGACAACATCTCGCATTCGTCACTTCTGGCAGGCTGAGGAATATTCACCTCATTCCCATCGACTACGGCTTTCGCCCTCGCCTTAGGAGCCGGCTCACCCTGCGCGGATTAACCTTGCGCAGGAACCCTTGGACTTTCGGCGACAGTGTTTCTCGCACTGTTTGTCGCTACTCATGTCAGCATTCGCACTTCCGATATCTCCAGGGAGGATCACCCCATCCCCTTCACAGACCTACGGAACGCTCCGCTACCGCGTATGCTTGCGCATACACCCACAGCTTCGGCACGTGGCTTGAGCCCCGTTACATCTTCGGCGCAGGGTTTCTAATAGACCAGTGAGCTATTACGCTTTCTTTAAAGGATGGCTGCTTCTAAGCCAACCTCCTGGTTGTTTTGGAATCCCCACATCCTTTCCCACTTAGCCACGATTTGGGGGCCTTAGCTGGTGGTCTGGGCTGTTTCCCTCTCGACGATGGACCTTAGCACCCACCGTCTGTCTGCCAGGCTATATTTCCGGGTATTCGGAGTTTGGTTAGGTTTGGTAAGGCTTTGGGCCCCCCTAGCCCATCCAGTGCTCTACCCCCCGGGATAAACACCTGACGATCTACCTCAATAGATTTCGCGGAGAACCAGCTATCTCCGAGTTTGATTGGCCTTTCACCCCTAGCCACAGCTCATCCCCGACTTTTTCAACAGGCGTGGGTTCGGCCCTCCAGTGCGTGTTACCGCACCTTCAGCCTGGCCATGGCTAGATCACTCGGTTTCGGGTCTTCTGCCAGCAACTCATAGCCCATTTCAGACTCGCTTTCGCTGCGCCTACACCTACCGGCTTAAGCTCGCTGCAAACAGAAACTCGCTGACCCATTATACAAAAGGTACGCCGTCACCCCATAGGAGGCTCCGACTGCTTGTAGGCATCCGGTTTCAGGTCTATTTCACTCCCCTCGTCGGGGTGCTTTTCACCTTTCCCTCACGGTACTTGTTCACTATCGGTCACCAGGGAGTATTTAGGCTTGGAGGGTGGTCCCCCCATGTTCAGACAGGATTTCACGTGTCCCGCCCTACTCAAGGATCGACATGCTCCTACGCATACGGGGCTATCACCCGCTCCGGCCGGCCTTTCCAGACCCTTCTGCTTGCTTCATGTCAACCACTGGCCTGTTCCGCGTTCGCTCGCCACTACTAGCGGAATCTCAATTGATGTCTTTTCCTCCAGGTACTGAGATGTTTCAGTTCCCCGGGTTCGCCTCATCATCCTATGAATTCAGATGATGATCCCCATCGCTGGGGGGGTTGCCCCATTCGGATATCCACGGATCAAAGCCTGCTCGCGGCTCCCCATGGCTTTTCGCAGCGTGCCACGTCCTTCATCGCCTCCTGGTGCCAAGGCATCCACCGAATGCCCTTATCGCGCTCAAAACCACCACAACACGCACAGGAACCATCCACACCCGCTTTGACACGAGCACAGACAAAGCCCCAAACGCGCCATGATCCAAAGATCACGACAAGTCG
>NZ_OZ255835.1:0-2500 GCF_965277665.1 Lichenicoccus sp. | reverse complement strand
ATCGTCAGGCCGTCCCGCGTGGCCCCGACATGGATCGTCTCGCCGTCATGCACCTTCCCGTCCAGGATCAGCCCGGCCAGCAGGTTCTGCAGGCTGCGCTGGATGACCCGCTTGAGTGGCCGCGCTCCATAGACCGGATCGTAGCCCGCATCCGCCAGCCAGTCCCCGCGCCGGCTGGTCGAGCACCAGCGTGATCTTGCGATCCGCCAGCAGGGTCAGCAGGTGCTGCATCTGGATATCGACGATCGTCGCCATGTCCGACTTCTGCAGACGACGGAACAGGATGATCTCGTCCAGGCGGTTCAGGAATTCCGGCCGGAAATGCTCCCGAACCACCCGCATCACCTGCGCCTGCACCAGAGCCGCCGGTTCACCCTCCGGCTGCTGTGCCAGGATGTCGCTGCCGAGATTGCTGGTCAGCACGATGATGGTATTGCGAAAATCCACCGTCCGTCCCTGGCCGTCCGTCAGCCGGCCGTCATCGAGAACCTGCAGCAGCACATTGAAGATGTCCGGGTGCGCCTTTTCCACCTCGTCGAACAGGATGACCTGGTAGGGCCGTCGCCGGACCGCCTCGGTGAGAACCCCCGCCCTCGTCATACCCGACATAGCCCGGGGGCGCCCCGATCAGGCGCGAAACCGCGTGCTTCTCCATGAACTCGCTCATGTCGATGCGCAGCAACGCGCGCTCGTCGTCGAACAGGAACTGCGCCAGGGCCTTGGTCAACTCGGTCTTGCCCACGCCGGTCGGACCGAGAAAAAGGAAGGAGCCGATCGGCCGGTGCGGGTCCTGCAAGCCGGCCCGGGCCCGGCGCACGGCGTGTGCCACCGCCTGCAGGGCATCCTCCTGGCCGACGACCCGCCGACGCAGCTCGTCCTCCATGCGGACCAGCTTGGCACGCTCGCCTTCCAGCATCCGGTCCACCGGAACGCCGGTCCAGCGCGACACCACCGAGGCGATCGACTCTTCGGTCACCGCTTCGTTCACCAGCTGGGCGTTGTCCTTGCCGGCATCCGTCGCGGCGATCTCGCTCTGCAGCGCCGGGATCACGCCATACATCAGCTCCGAGGCCCGTCCGAGATCGCCGCGCCGCTGCGCGATCTCGACCTCGGAACGCGCCGCATCCAGCCGCTCCTTGAGCTTCTGGGTCGTGTTGACCCGCTCCTTCTCGCTGCGCCACGTCGCACTCATCGCGTCCGATCGCTCGTCGAGATCGGCAATCTCCTGTTCCAGCTTGCCCAGCCGGTCCCGCGAGGCAGCATCGTCCTCGCGCTTGAGCGCCTCGCGCTCGATCTTGAGCTGGATCAGCCGACGGTCGAGCTCGTCGAGCGCTTCCGGCTTGCTGTCGACCTGCATGCGCAGGCGGCTGCCGGCCTCGTCCATGAGGTCGATCGCCTTGTCGGGCAGGAACCGGTCGGTGATGTAGCGATTGGACAGGGTTGCAGCGGCTACCAGCGCGCCATCGGTGATGCGCACGCCATGGTGCAGCTCGTACTTCTCCTTGATGCCACGCAGGATCGAGATCGTATCCGCCACCGAAGGCTCGCCGACAAAGACCGGCTGGAAGCGCCGCGCCAGCGCCGCATCCTTCTCGATGTACTTCCGGTACTCGTCCAGCGTGGTGGCGCCAATGCAATGCAGGGTGCCGCGGGCCAGTTCGGGCTTGAGCAGGTTGGACGCATCCATGGCGCCGTCGGCGCGGCCGGCACCGACCAGCGTGTGCATTTCGTCGATGAACAGGACCACCTCGCCGGCGGCGGTCTCGATCTCCTTGAGCACGGCCTTCAGCCGCTCCTCGAACTCGCCGCGAAACTTGGCCCCGGCGACCAGCGCGCCGAGGTCGAGAGCAAGCAGCCGCTTGCCCTTCAGCGCCTCGGGCACGTCGCCATTGACGATGCGCAGCGCCAGCCCCTCCACGATGGCGGTCTTGCCGACACCGGGCTCGCCGATCAGCACCGGATTGTTCTTGGTGCGGCGTGCCAGCACCTGAATCGCGCGCCGGATTTCCTCATCCCGGCCGATGACCGGATCGAGCTTGCCGTTCCGCGCAATCTCGGTC
This sequence comes from Lichenicoccus sp., assembly GCF_965277665.1. Lineage (GTDB taxonomy): Bacteria > Pseudomonadota > Alphaproteobacteria > Acetobacterales > Acetobacteraceae > Lichenicoccus. Next base: position 440 of record NZ_OZ255835.1, on the reverse strand, counting down.
ACGTCCCCGGGCGTATTTCTTGAGCGCATCGAAGCCGGCTTCGGCGTTCTCGCTCGTCACCTTGCGGCCCTTGCGTATCTCGTCGACGGCCCGCTCGAGCGCCTGGGCGGGAGCATTGGCCTGTCGCAAGGCATTGGCCGTCGGCCCATCGGAGGCCGCGAGGGCCACCAGCAGACGGTCCTGCGCCACGAAGCTGTCGCCGGCCTTGGTCGCCGCCGTCTGCGCATTATCCAGCACGCGCACCAGGTCCGGCGTCGCCTGCGGCTGGCCGGCACCGCCTCCCTGCACCTTGGGCTGACGCGCCAGCTCGATCTCGACAGCCGTCTTCGCCGCCTGCGGATCGCCTCCGGCCGCCTTGATCAGAGCTGCCGCGGCACCCTGCTCATCGTCGAGCAGCGCCTTGAGCAGGTGCTCGGGCGCCAGACGCTGATGGAAGTCGC